>NZ_FPKU01000002.1:343380-1164472 GCF_900119845.1 Devosia enhydra | reverse complement strand
CCACGCGTTACTCACCCGTCTGCCACTCCCCTTGCGGGGCGTTCGACTTGCATGTGTTAAGCCTGCCGCCAGCGTTCGTTCTGAGCCAGGATCAAACTCTCAAGTTTGAATGCTGACTTTATGTCGCTGGATTGCACGTTTGCGTGCGCGTCGTCTCCGACGCGACATTGACGAGGACACACACCTAAATCATCGGCCTAAACCGACGACCATGGTTGTGTTTCCTCAGAAACGTGCACCCATCAAAGTCTTCGTCCAATCTTTCGATCAGACCGCAAGAACCTCGCCGTCCACGTTTCTCTTTCTTCTCTCTTCACACTGTCAAAGAGCTGACCCCAGATCCCTCTCAAAGGGCGGCGTCATCGGAGACATCAGTCTCCACATCCTTAAGGGAACAGCATCTTGCCTCCGGTTGCCCGGCAGCAATCCTGCCCTTTCAGAAGATCACCGACAGTGGGAGCGACCAGCGCTCGGCGTCGTCAGTGCAGCGGGTTCTAGTCGAGGCCGAAGAGCCTGTCAACACCCTTTTTCCGTCGTACCGCAGAAAGTTTCATCCGAAACTCCCCCGCCGTACTCGCAGCCAACCCAGAATTTACCTTCCAGATCAACCACTTGCCTCGCCAGAACCACGTTCCCGCAGCCCCGCCTCAGCGATGTCCGGCTTATAAGGGACACCCCATTTCAGTGTCAACGGGCTTCGACGAAGAAAATGACAGCTTCGTCGCATTTCCCGTTTCAGGCCCTTTTCGACCTGCGACATGCGCGCTCGCTCTTATAAGGTAGCCGTGCAACGCAGCCTTTCAATCTCCAGAGGATTCCCAGTTTCGCCGCAATCGCCCCGCATCACCCTGCGCTGAGGGTTGACTTGCGCGGGGGCGCGCGTCATCCCTTCTGGCGGCCTGTCGTGGCGGCCGGAAACGGGGCATCTAACGCAGTCAGGATCAGGGTGAACCCAGCTCAGCGCAACCGTACGGCGGCTCTGCTCAAGGCCAGTGGCTATGAGGATAGTCCCGCCCTTACTGTTCAGTCGACCGACGGTGAAATCCCGCATGGTCGCGAGCTCAGTTTCGCCTGGCTCACCGGCACGGTGATGACCGGGCTCACCAGCGTTCTGCTGATGGGCGCGGCTCTTTATGTCTCCTTCAAGGGCCAGGACACTTTCTCTACGGCCTATGAGGCGTTGCAGATCGTGGCACCGCAGCCCGATACGGTCACCGGCATCAAGGCCAAGACCCACCGTATGCGCCCCGTGGCGCAGACCCGCTCCGAGCTCGAGATCGTCGAGGCCTCGATCCGCGAAAGCGTCGATGGGCGCGACATGATCCGCAAGCAGCCCTTCGTGCGCATCCGCGCTACGCTTGCGACCGCTGCGACGGCGCTCTCGGACGATGTGCCCGCCTATGACCCGGTCGCCATCCTCGATTCCAACGCCCCTATCGAGGGCGCCGACAGCGGCCTTGCCGCCAATACCCAGATTTACGGCGCCGATGTGGAAGGCGAAGTCTCGATCCGGCTCGCCGCCCTGCCCGCCACGCTCGTGCCGCCCCGCCTGATCTCGGATCGCAGTGCCGCGGAGTTCGCCCGGGCCACGGTGGAAAACCTCTTCGGCGAAGGCGATTACGAAGCCCTGGCCTATGCCGATACCGGGCAGCGGCTGCGCGAGCTCGATACCCCGCGCGACGGTCAGCTGGCCGGTGTCGTCGAGAACGTTACGGCCGTACCCAAGACGACCACTGCCGAGGATGCCGGTCTTGGACGCACCGAACGTATTCTGACCATGCGCGAGCGGACCCCGCTCGCCGACACGCTTTCGCGAAACGGCTTTACCCCGCAGATGGTGGCGGCGGTTTCGGCGACGCTGCGCAATATCCTGCCCACGCTCGACATGCCTTCCGGAGCCCGGCTGCGCATCCTGTTCGGGCCATCGCGGGTGGCGGACAGCCTTATTCCCTACCGGCTCTCGATCTATTTCCACGACAATGCCGCCAATATCGACAAGCATGCGGCGACCGTCGCGCTGACCGATCGCGGCTCCTACGTTCTTGGGCTCGCTCCTCCCGACATCGAGTTTCCCGAGGAGGATACCGAGGAAATCAACGTCAACAACCTGCCCTCGGTCTACCGCTCCATATGGGAGACAGCGCGCAAGCATGACGTGGACGATGCCACCACGTCGCGCATCGTGGCGATGTTCGCCTATGACATCGACTTGACCCGCAAGATCGCACCGGGCGATTCCATCGAGATCCTGCAGACGGCGCCCAATGCCGAAGGCCGCAAGGACCTTCTCTATGTGGCCTTGAAGCTGGGCAGCACGACGCGCGAATTCTATCGCTTCCGCACCAATGACGGCACGGTGGATTTCTTCGATACCGAAGGCCAGACCGGCAAGCGCTTCCTGACGCGCCGGCCCGTCGAAGGTGGCGGCCGGCTTTCGAGCCGCTACGGCTATCGCGTCCACCCCATCTTCAAGACGCGCCGCCTGCATTCCGGCATCGATCTGGCCGCGCCGCGCAATACACCGATCTATGCGGCGGGCGACGGCGTCGTCGAACGCGCGCAATGGGTTTCGGGCTATGGCCGTTATGTCGAGCTGCGGCACGTCAACGGCTTCGAAACCGCCTATGGCCACATGAACAAGATCGCCGATGGCATGAAGCCGGGCACACGCGTGCGCCAGGGCCAGATCGTGGGCTATGTCGGCTCCACCGGCAATTCGACCGGCAATCACCTGCACTTCGAAATCAAGGTCAACGGTCGCACCGTCGACCCGCTGAGCGTGAAGCTGCCGCGCGACAAATCGCTGCCGGCGAGCGCCGAGCAGGCCTTCGAGCAGACCGTGGCGCAGATCAAGGACCTGATGCAGCGCGATCCCGCACCGGTCACTGTCGCAGCGATCATGGGCCAGAACTCGCGTAGCTGACCCCGCCTGCAGCCAGCACCGACTAGTCGCGCGCCACATAGACGGCCATCTCGAACCCGCCCGGCACGCGCATGTGAAAGCGCCGACCACCGGGGAAGTCGAAGGCCGGTCGGGTGATCTCGCCACCGGCGGCTATCACAAGCGCCTCGACGGCCTCAAGATCATCCGTGCGGATCACCGGCAGCGGCGCAGCCACGCGATCGGACGCACCATCGATGCCCGTATCGATACCCGCGCCACCCGCCCCCTTGTAATCGGGGCCATAATCGATCGTGCTCCAGCCGAACACGTCGCTAAAAAACCGCGCCGTATCGGACGGCGCCGCGCTGGGCAGTTCCAGATAGTCGATCTTGGCTGTGAGCGGCATGAGTTCGTTCCTTGTTTGTTCTATAGGGCGTTGAATCGCCTCGCCAGTCAAGCCCCTCCGATTGAGGTCGCACAAACGCGGTCGGGATGAGGGTCCGACCTCAGGCCATTCAAACCTGGCGCCCGGCGTTCGGGCGCGCTCCGACGCCACAAGGCGTGACGCGGTCAGAACGCCTGCCAGTCGGGATCGAGCGCCGCGCTGCCTTCAACGAGGTAACGCCGGTGCGCGCCCGATCCAAACCCCACGCGCTGCTCGCTCTCGAGAGGAGCGACCGGTCGGCTCCTCTGCGGCTGTGCCCGCGCCACTGCGGGCTCGCGCGCCGCAGCCGGGGTGTTGGCTTGCGAGAGCTGGAAGATATCGACGACGCGATCGAGCTCGCGGGCCTGCGTCTCTGTCTGCTCGATGGCCGCATTGGTTTCTTCCACCAGTGCGGCATTGTGCTGGGTCATCTCGTCCATTTCACGCACCGCCGAGGAGACTTCGGCAATTGCGGCCGCCTGGTGCTGGCTGGCCCGAGCGATCTGGTCGACCAGTTCGCTGTTTTCCCGCACCCCCTCGAGCATGGCCGAAAGGCGCTCGGCGGCTTGCGCCACGAGGCGCGAGCCGGTGCGCACTTCGCCTGAGGATTGCTCGATCAGTGTCTTGACCTCGGATGAAGCCTGCGCGGCCGACTGGGCCAGCCGCCGCACCTCCACCGCCACAACGGCAAAGCCGCGCCCGGCATCCCCTGCCCGCGCCGCCTCCACCGAGGCATTGAGGGCCAGAAGATTGGTTTGGAAGGCGATGTCGTCGATGAGCCCGATGATATTGGAAATGCGGGTAGAGGAATCCGTGATCCGGTCCATCGCCGCATTGGCCTGGCGCATCACGGCACCGCCTTCTTCGGCGGCGCCGGCGACAGACCGGGCCTTTTCGCTCGCCGAGTCGGCGCGCGCCGAATTGTCGGTCACGGTGCCGGCAAGCTCGCGCATGGCTGCCGCCGTCTGCTCGATCGCCGCGGCCTGGCGCGCGGTGCGATGCGACAGATCGTTGGCGCCGGACAGGATTTCGGCAGTCGCGGTCTTCAGCGTCCCGGATGTCGATTGCAGGCGTTCGACGATGCCGGCGAAATTTTCGAGCGAATTGTTGAACGCGACGCGCAACGGCTCGATCTCGGCGGGGAACGGCGTCGTCACACGCTGCGTCAGGTCGCCGCCTGCCAGGCGGTCGAGACCGTGACCGAGCAGATTGACCGCTTCGCGACGCGCCGTCACGTCGGTTGCGTATTTCACCACCTTGAAGGGCCGGCCTTCGAGGTCGAAAATCGGGTTGTACGAGGCCTGGATCCAGACCTCCCTGCCATCCTTGCCGATGCGCCGGTACTCGGCGGCAAAATACTCGCCACGCGCCAGCCTTTCCCAGAACGCGGCATAGCCCGGGCTCGCGGCATCGGCCGGATTGACGAACATGCGATGATGTCGGCCGGCGATTTCGGGCAGCGTGTAGCCCATCGCCTTGAGAAAATTGTCGTTGGCGGTGATCACCTCGCCCGTCAGGGTGAATTCGATCACCGCCTGGGCCCGCTCGACAGCGGCCAGTTGCCCGTCAGCATTGGCGCTGCGCAGCCTGTCCTCGGTGATGTCGGCGGCGATCAGCACGATCTGCTCGATCCGGCCCTTCGCTCCGGTCACGGGAACATAGGAACCGCCGATCCAGATCGGTCGTCCGGCCTTGGTCATCCGGCGAAACTGCCCAGTCTTGGGCACGCCCGCGCAAAGCTCGCGCCATAGGGCCGCAGCTTCGTCCGAATGCGCGGCGTCCGAGAGCGTCAGGCGACCATGATCGAGATGGCCGATGTCTTCGGAGGCGAGCCCGAACAGCGCCTCTGCCGCGCTGTTGGCGGACAAGAGCGTGCCATTGGCCGAAAAGGCGAGCAAGGGCTGCACCCGGTCGAGCGCTTCAACGAGGGTGCGATCCGTCCGGGCCTGGACTGCGCGCTGGGCGGAAACGATGGAAATGGGCACGGTCGGTGATCCTCGGAAGCGTCGAGGAAACCTACCTACGGCATGCCTAAGATTACGTAACCAATTGGTCAGGAGAGCGAAAATCGCCTCGCGCGACCCGGCCCATGGCATCGACTTCTGAAGAAACGGAGGGAGCCGACCGGAGCCGGCTCCCTCGTCAAATCAGGCCGCGGCGGGCGTCACCAGCTCGCCTTCGATCACGGGCACGACACGGAGCCCGTCTTCACCGGCTTCGACCTGCACCTCCGAACCATCCGGAATCCGCCCACCGAGAATTTCTTCGGCCAGCTGGTCCTGGATGGTGCGTTGCATGACGCGCTTCAAGGGCCGCGCGCCATAGGCGGGATCGTAGCCCTCGCGCGCCAGCCACTCGCGAGCGCCGGGCGTCAGGCTGAGCCGGATATCACGCTCCTTGAGCAGGCTCGTGAGCCGGCCGAACTGGATGTCGACGATAGCCCCCATATGCTCGCGGCCAAGCCGGTGGAACAGCAGGATCTCGTCGATGCGGTTGAGGAATTCCGGCCGGAAAGCCGCCTTCACCGCGTCGAGCACCTTGCCGCGCACCAGTTCCACAGACTCGCCATCCTGAAGCGCAGCGAGATAATCGGCGCCCAGATTGGAGGTGAGGATGATGAGCGTATTGCGGAAATCCACCGTCCGCCCCTGGCCATCCGTCAGCCGACCATCGTCGAGAACCTGCAAGAGGATGTTGAACACATCCGGATGCGCTTTCTCGATTTCGTCGAACAGCACGACCTGGTAGGGCCGCCGACGCACCGCCTCGGTCAGCACACCACCCTCGTCATAGCCCACATAGCCCGGAGGCGCGCCGATGAGGCGTGCGACCGAGTGCTTTTCCATGAACTCCGACATATCGAGCCGGACCATCGCCGTCTCATCGTCGAAGAGGAACTGCGCCAGAGCCTTGGTGAGTTCGGTCTTGCCCACGCCCGTGGGCCCGAGGAACATGAACGAGCCGATCGGCCGGTTGGGATCCTGCAACCCGGCGCGAGCCCGGCGCACGGCCTTGGATACAGCCTCGACCGCCTCGGACTGCCCGATGACGCGAGCGCCGAGCACCTGCTCCATGCGGATCAGCTTGTCACGCTCACCCTCGAGCATGCGATCGACCGGAATGCCGGTCCAGCGCGAGACGACCTGCGCGATATGGGTGGGCTGCACGACCTCCTCGACCATCGCCTGGTCGGGCTTGCCATCGCCGTCCGGGTCGTCGGCCGAGCGGATACGGCGTTCGAGATCGGGAATGACGCCATAGGCCAGCTCGCCGGCTCGGCCCAGATCGCCCTTGCGCTGGGCGATTTCGAGCTCGGAGCGGGCCTTGTCGAGCTCTTCCTTGAGCTTCTGACTGCCCTGCAGGCGCTCCTTTTCGGCCAGCCATTTCTGCGACAGGCCCTGGGCCTGCTCCTCGAGCCCGGCCAGTTCCTGCTCGAGACGGTCGAGGCGCGTCTTGGAGGCGTCGTCGGTTTCCTTCTTCAAGGCTTCGCGCTCGATCTTGAGCTGCATGATGCGGCGATCGAGTTCGTCGAGGGCTTCGGGCTTGGAGTCGACGGCCATGCGCATGCGGGCGGCGGCCTCGTCCATCAGGTCGATGGCCTTGTCGGGAAGGAAGCGGTCGGTGATGTAGCGGTTCGAGAGGGTCGCGGCAGAGACCAGCGCCGAATCTGAGATCCGGATGCCGTGGTGCAGCTCGTATTTCTCCTTCAATCCCCGGAGGATGGAGATGGTGTCCTCCACCGTCGGCTCATCGACATAGACGGGCTGGAAGCGACGGGCGAGCGCCGCGTCCTTCTCGATATATTTCCGGTATTCATCGAGCGTCGTCGCGCCGACGCAATGCAGCGTGCCGCGCGCGAGGGCAGGCTTCAGCAAATTGGAAGCATCCATTGCGCCATCGGCCTTTCCGGCGCCGACAAGCGTGTGCATCTCATCGATGAAGAGGATGATCTCGCCGTCTGCACTTTCGATCTCGCCAAGAACGGACTTGAGGCGCTCCTCGAATTCACCGCGATATTTGGCACCCGCGATCAGCGCGCCCATGTCGAGCGACATCAACGCCTTGTTCTTGAGCGATTCGGGCACATCGCCATTGACGATGCGGATGGCGAGGCCTTCGGCGATCGCGGTCTTGCCGACGCCGGGTTCACCGATCAGCACGGGGTTGTTCTTGGTGCGGCGCGAGAGGACCTGGATGGTGCGGCGGATTTCCTCGTCGCGGCCGATGACCGGATCGAGCTTGCCGGCGCGCACGTCGGCGGTGAGGTCGCGGGCATATTTCTTGAGCGCATCATAGGCGTTTTCGGCCGACGCCGAATCGGCAGTGCGGCCCTTGCGGATCGCGTCGATAGCCTGGTTAAGCCCTTGAGGCGTAACGCCGGACGAGGCGAGTACCTTGCCCGCGTCGGTGTCCTTCTCGATGGTCAGGGCAAGCAGCAGACGCTCCACGGCAACAAAACTATCCCCGGCCTTCTGAGCCGCCGATTCGGCGGTGTCGAAGACGCGCGCCAGCTCGCGGCTGAGATAGAGCTGGCCGGCGTCGCCGGTGATTCGGGGGATCTTGGCGAGGGCGGCTTCGACGCCGGCGCGGGCGGCCTTGGGATCGCCGCCGGCGCGTTCGATGAGGCCGGACGCCATGCCCTCCGAATCATCGAGCAGGACCTTCAAAAGGTGGACCGGGGAGAACTGCTGGTGGCCCTTGCCCAGCGCAGCGTTTTGCGCGCTCTGGATGAAGCCGCGTGCCCGCTCGGTATATTTTTCGATATTCATTGCACTCTCCTTTTCCGCCTGCCCGGTCCGGCCCCGAAGGCACCGAAAAAGGCAGCGAAGACGCTGGTTTGGCCGACTTGCCCGCGCTGCAGCGCATTTGGCCCTGGGCAAGATATAGGAACGGATTCTGCGCCGAAAAGTGCCGGGCGCCTTGCGCAGGATCAAAGGCCAATCAGGCCAGGAGGAGAAGTGGCAGAACCAGCAGCGGGGACAGGGGAATTCCCGCCCGGCCGAGAATTTCGACAAGGTGCGGCAAGGCCCAGGCGATGAGAAGGAAGGTCGCCGGGGTGGCCGAGGACAAGGGCGCTGGCGGCAGGCGCCGCGAGACGATGAGGGCCCCGGCAAGCAGCAGGCCCAGATCGTAGTTGTGGATGTAAGGGGTTATCAAAGTTGCCCCCACAAGGACGAGGGCGGCGCGCCGACGGGGATCGCTGACGTAAACCAGGCGCCAGACAAGGAAAACGGCGATGAGGCCGGCAGCGGCCCAATGGAGCAGAAAGGCCAGTTCGCCCTCCACGCCGACAACACGCAGGCCCATGAAAATCGATGGAATCATGGTCATGAACGGGCCCGAACCGTGCTTTTCCAGACGCTCGAGTCGTGGGACCGTTTCGCCGAGCCAGGAGAGCCAGGTGGGCACCCCGAAGATCGCCAGCGACAGCCCCGCGAACCCGAGGGTCAGGCCCCCGGCAATGAGGATGGCGCGCCAGCGCCTCTCGATGAGCCAGAGCAGCGGCAGCAGGAACCCGGCCTGCGGCTTGATGGTCAAAAGCGCGGCCGCGACCGGAGGGAGGACATCGGATTTCGACCGGGATGAAAGGGCCAGCAGCATGAGCCCGGCGGCGAAATTGCCGGTCTGCCCATAATAGACATTGAGCACCGAGGCGGGCGAGAGGAGCAGCACGGCGCATTCGAGCGGGAAAAAGCCGAAGCGGCGGGCGCCGAGCCAGAGGATGAGAAGCCCCAGAACCGACCAGACCAGCAGCGTCGCATAGAAGCTAAAGAGCCCGAACGGCCCGGCGAGCAGCAGCGAATGGGGCGGATAGGCCCAGAGGCGGAGGCCGATGGGCGCGCCGGTCATGGCGATCTCGGCGGCCATGAAGGCCTCGGGATTGTAGATCTCGCCGATCCGGCCCGAGAGGATGAGGCGACCCGTGGTCCAGAGGTTGATGAAATCTCCGCCCACCGGCCGGCCATCGGCATAGAGGAGGCCGGAAATGCCGGCGGTCTCGCCCCAGCGGGAAAACACGAACCAGACGAGATGCAGGATGCCGAGCGCCAGCAAGGCGCGACGCATGCCCTGACCCTGCTGCTGCATCGCGATTCCCCTGCCTCTCGGCGCAAGGATAAGGGACGACAGCCGACCGAACCAGCGCTCCGGACCTCAAAAAGCAGAAGGGCCGGGGATGACCCGGCCCTTCTCGTTCAGGACTTCATGTCGCGCCGGATCACTCAGCCGCGTTGGCGGTGCCACCGGCGGTGAGGAAGGCCGGAAGCTCGGGGCTCGGCTCGCCATCCTGCCCTTCGGGGGCGGCATCGCGGACGACGCGGCGGCGGGTGCGGCGCGGCTTGGCCTCGGCTTCGACGGGCGCAGCCTCGGCCGGCTGGGCCGGCGCGGGCTGGACCGGAGCAGCGTCGCTCACCGGCACATCAACGCTGGGCTGCGGCGCAGAAGCCAGGTCGGGCTGGGCCTCGCCACCGTCGGCGGCAGCCAGCGGCACGCGACGTTCGCGACGACGGCGGCCCGGCGCTTCGCTGCGCTCGGCCCGATCCGGCTCGGCGGCAGCCTCGACGGGTCGATCCTCGGCGCTGCGTTCCGGACGATCCTGACGCTCCTGGCGCTCGGGCCGATCAAAACGCTCAGATCGCTCGGACCGGTCCTGACGCTCGGGCCGATCCTGGCGCTGGTCATTCTGACGGTCCTGACGATCGCCGCGCGGGAAACGCTCCTGGCGATCCTGGCGCGGCTCCTGCTGACGGTCCTGACGCTGATCCTGACGGTCGCCGCGATCCTGACGGTCGGCGCGGGCCTCGCCCTGCTCCTGCTGGGGCGGGCGCTGGGCATGCTGAGCCAGGGGATCGACGGGCTCGGACTCCTCGCCGTCGTAATCATCCTGATCGTAATCCTGACCATACTGGTCGGACCGCACGACGCCCTGCGGCTGGGCCGCCGAGATGATGCGGAAATAATGTTCGGCGTGCTGGAAATAATTCTCCGCCATCACCGAGTCGCCCGAAGCCTGCGCATCGCGCGCCAGCTGCACGTATTTTTCGGCGATGTGGGCGGCATTGCCGCGCAGCTTCACGTCCGGCCCGTTGCTTTCGAAGCTCCGGTTCAGCGGATTGAGGTGCTTGCGCCCGCCATTGTTGTTGTTGCTGCGCCCGCGTGAGCGGTTCTTGTTATTGCTGTTCTGGTTAGGTCTCATCGTCTCGCTTGCGCCTTGGAAATGCTCCCCGGGCCCTTTCGCCCGCGGCGGCGTTGCGACCGGTCATGCACCGGAACCCGCGAACGGGTCCGGCCATCCGGCCAAATCATGCGAAGTGGCGGCTCGCTGCGCGATGCCCAATACCGCTTCGATCCATCCGTGCAGCCAGCCAACTGGCCTTGAGGCCACACCACGTAGTCACCGTGTACGGGATCGGTCCTCCGCCACGCCGATGCAATATACGACCCCGGAGTCGACGGGCCGATGAAACGGTCCGCTGACGATCCAAGAGGCTGTGAGGTTGAACCACTTGTGGCTCATCGTCGGGGACCGGGCGCGGCCCGGTTGGCCTGTGCCGCGCAATGCGGCTGCAACGAAGAGCGGGTGGCCGTCACCCTGGCGCCACTCCATGCGCCGCTTGACAGCCCCGGTAAACTAGCCGGTTCGGCCTCAACTTCCAAGAGCAAATTTCCGGGCGCCCCTTCATTGTCCCCGCGCCATGGCCGAAGGATGGCGGCAAGGACAATGGCAGGGGCTGCGCACGCCAATGCTTGAGCGTCAGGTCGCGGTGACGACCACCATGCGGTCGCGATCCTCGAGATCGCGCGCGACCGCGATCTGCGAAAAGCCCGCCGCCGCCAGAATCGCCCTCACGGTCGGCCCCTGGCTGTGGCCGATCTCGAACAGCCCGAGCCCGCCGGGTTTGAGGTGGCGGGCCAGTTCGGCCGCGATGATGCGATAGGGTTCGAGCCCATCGGGCCCGCCGAACAAAGCGAGATGGGGATCGTGATCGCGCACCTCGACCGACAGAGCGGGCCGCTCGGCGTCGGCGATATAGGGCGGGTTGGAGACGACGAGATCGAAGCGCTCGCCCAGCGCGATGGGCTCGAACCAGGAGCCCAGACGCAGATCGAGCCGGTCGGCCACCCCATGGCGGGCGGCATTTTCGCGAGCGGTTTCAAGGGCTCCGGGCGACAGGTCGACCGCCATGGCCTGCGCATCGGGACACTCATGCAGGAGCGCGATGGCGATGCAGCCCGTGCCCGTGCCCAGATCGAGGAGGCGCGGGCGCGCTTTGCCTTCGAGCCGCTCGAGGCCGCGGCGCACCAGCATCTCGGTTTCGGGCCGGGGCACCAGCGTCTCGGGGGACAGCAAAAAATCGAGCCCCCAGAAGGCCTTGACCCCGAGGATGCGGCTCACCGGCTCGCCGGCGATCCGCCGCTGCGCGAAAGCCTCGAGACGGGCCAGCGCATCGGGGTCGGCCGGCTCATGCTCGTTGGTATAGAGCGCCAGGGCGGTGCAGCCGAAGGCAGCCTCGGCGAGGCGTCGTGCGTCTAACTCCGGAGTATCGATGGCGGCAGCGCGGAAGCGATCGCGCACCTTGCGCCATGCCGCCCCGATGGTGATCGGGCTCAGGAGCGCCCCTCCATCGCGGCGAGCAGGGTCGCCTGATGCTCGGTGATGAGCGCATCGATCAGTTCGTCGAGCGCGTCTCCGGCCACGACTTTTTCGAGCTTGTAGAGCGTGAGGTTGATGCGGTGGTCGGTGACCCGGCCCTGCGGGAAATTATAGGTGCGGATGCGCTCGGAGCGATCGCCCGAGCCTACCTGCTCGCGCCGGGCCTCGGAGCGGGCGCTGTCGCGCGCCTCGCGCTGGGCTTCGTAGAGCCGGGCGCGCAGCACCTTCATGGCGGTGGCGCGATTCTGGTGCTGGCTCTTTTCCGACGATGTGACGACGATGCCGGTGGGCAAATGGGTAATGCGCACCGCCGAATCGGTGGTGTTGACGTGCTGGCCGCCGGCGCCCGAGGAGCGCATGGTATCGATGCGGATATCCTCGTTGCGGATATCGATATCGATATCCTCGACTTCGGGCAGCACCGCGACGGTGGCGGCCGAGGTGTGGATGCGGCCCGAGGCCTCGGTGGCCGGCACGCGCTGCACCCGGTGCACGCCGCTCTCGAATTTGAGCCGGGCATAGGCGCCCTTGCCCGAAATATTGGCCACCGCCTCCTTGTAGCCGCCCGCCTCGCCGGGGCTGGCTTCCATGAGGGTGAAGCTCCAGCCGCGCAGGTCGGCATAGCGCTGGTACATGCGCATGAGATCGCCGGCAAACAGCGCCGCCTCGTCGCCGCCGGTGCCGCCGCGCACTTCGAGGATGACGTTCTTGTCGTCGGCGGCGTCGCGCGGCAGGAGCAGGATGCGGATATCGGCTTCCATGGCCTCGATGCGGGGGCGCAGCTCCTCGATCTCGAGGGCGGCCATCTCGGCCATTTCCCTGTCGGAGGAGGCGCTGAGCGCCTCGGCATCGGCCAGGTCGGCGCGCAGCTTCACATAGGCCTTGATGGGCGTGACGACCGGTTCGAGCTCGGCATATTCCTTGGAGAGGCGGACGAAGTCCTCGGGATCGGGCCCGGCCGCCAGCGCCGCCTCGACGCTGTCGAAGCGCTTTTCCAGAGCGGCGAGCTTATCCTGGGGCAGTGCACTCATACCAAATGTCTCAAACGGTGCTGGCCGTTCCGGGCCGGGCGGAAGAAGGCCGCCGGGCCGGAACCGCGATCAAACGATAGTTCAGAGCGGCAGCTTCTGGCGATCGGCCCAATCCTGCAACAGCGAGCGGATGGGCACCTCCTCGGCGCCCTCGGCCAGCGCCTCGCCCACCGCATGCTGGATGGGCGCCAGATCGACCCCGAGCACCATCTCCTTGATCGGGCCGATCGAGGGCGGGCTCATCGAGAGCCGCGTCATGCCGATGGCCATGAGCGCGAGGGCCTCCATGGGCCGGCCGGCCAGCTCCCCGCACATGGTGATGGGCACGTTGTGCTTGCGCGCCGCGTCGACCACCAGCTTGAGGGCCCGGAGGCGCGGCAGCCCGATGGGATCGTAGCTCTTGGAGACGCGCGGATTGGCGCGGTCGGCGGCGGTGAGGAACATGATGAGGTCGTTGGACCCGATCGAGACGAAATCGGCCTCGGGCAGCACCCGGTCGAGCTCAAAGAGCAGCGAGGGCACCTCGACCATGGCGCCGAGCGCCACCGATTCGGGGACCTTCTCGCCGGCGCGGCGCAGGCGCTCGATTTCCTTTTTCACCTCGCGCCGGGTCTGGCGGAATTCGGCCGCCTCGGTGACCATGGGCACGAGAATGCGCAGCGGCCGGCCCTCGGCGGCCATCAGGAGCGCGCGGATCTGGGTACGCAACAGCCCCGGCCGCTCGAGCGCCAGCCTCAGGCTGCGGAAGCCCATGGCGGGGTTTTCCTCGTGCTGGGCGCGCAGATAGGGGATGACCTTGTCGCCTCCGATATCGAGGAGGCGGAAGACGATCGGCCTGTCGCCCACGAGCCGCATCGCCTCGCGATAGAGCGAGACCTGCTCGCCCAGCCGCGGCAGCTTGGAGGCGATCATGAACTGCAGTTCGGTGCGGAAGAGCCCGACGCCCTCGGCGCCGGTCTCGTCGAGCATCGGCAAATCGGCCACGAGCCCGGAATTGTGTAGCAGCGTGATCTCGACCCCGTCGCGCGTGATGGCGGGGCGGTGCTTGAGCGCGGCATACTGGGCGCGGCGCTTGGCCGAGAGCCGCACCTTGTCGACATAGGTCTGCTCGACATCGGGAGTGGGGCGCAACAGCACCTTGCCGGCCGAGCCATCCACGATGATGTCGTCCCCGCTCTCGGACATCGAGACGATGTTCTCGGCCTGCCCCACGGCCACGAGCCCGAGCGAGCGGGCGACGATGGCGACGTGGCTCGTCGATCCCCCCTCCTCGAGCACGAGGCCGCGCAGGCGCGTGCGGTCATATTCGAGCAGTTCGGCCGGCCCCATGTTGCGGGCCACGAGGATGGCGTTTTCGGGCAGGTTGCGGCCGATGCCCTGGTGGTCGCCGGTGAGCACGCGCAGCAGCCGGTTGGCCAGATCGTCGAGATCGTGCAGGCGCTCGCGGATATAGGGGTCGGTCTGGCGCATCATGCGGGCGCGGGTATCGTTCTGCACACGCTCGACGGCAGCCTCGGCGGTCAGCCCGTTGTCGATCGCCTCGACAAGACGGTCGACCCATCCCCGGTCATTGGCGAACATGCGATAGGTCTCGAGGATCTCGCGATGATCGGTGGAGGGCTGCATGTCGCCGCGCTCGAGCATGGCGTCGATGGAGACGCGCATGGTGGCGAGCGCCTCCTCGAGCCGGCGCCGTTCGGCCTCGGTGTCCTCGGCAATGAAATTGGTGACCACGACGCGCGGATCGTGCAGCACCACATGCCCCAGCGCGATGCCTTCCGAAAAGCTCGAGCCCTGGAAGGTGCGCGGCCGCCTGAGGTCGATATCGGAGCCCGGCTTGATCAGCTGGTCGAAATCGGAGGTGGCGATCATCTCGGCGAGGATGGTCGCGGTGGTCAGCAGCGCCTCGCTCTCGTCCTCGGAAAAGACGCGGCGGCTGATGCTCTGGACCACCAGCACGCCCAGGGTCTGGCCGGCGCGCAGCACCGGCACGCCCAGAAAGGCGTTGTAGGGATCCTCGCCCGTTTCGGGGCGATAGGCGAAGGCGGGATGCTCGGAGGCGTTTTCGAGATTGAGCGGCTCGGCCTCTGCGGCGATGAGGCCGACGAGACCCTCACGCAGCCGCAGCGTCGTCATGTGCACCGATTCGGCCTTGAGGCCGCGCGTGGCGAAGAGTTCGAGCGCGCCATCGTCGCGCAGCACATAGAACGAGCACACATCGGCATGCATGTTCTGGGCGATCAGGTTGACGATCTTGTCGAGCCGATCCTGCGCCGCGAGCGGCTCGGCCATCGTCTCCCGCAATTGCCGCAGCAACACGCGCGGACCGCTGATCGCTGTGGGCATCGGCTCAATCGCGGCCCGGGGGCCGCCCCTTTCCGGCCCTCTCGCCGCCCCTGCCATAAGGGGACGCGGCTCAGGCCTCTGGCTTGTCCAGTCCGTAATAAGTATGCAGCGCCCGCACCGCAAGTTCGGCATACTGATCATCGATCAGTACCGAGGTCTTGATCTCGGACGTGGTGATGAGCTGGATGTTGATGCCCTTGTCGGCCAGGGCCTTGAACATCGAGGCTGCTACCCCGGCATGCGACCGCATGCCCACCCCCACCACGGAAATCTTGGCGCCGCCCTTGGAGCCGGCCAGCTTTTCGTATTCGATGGCGCTGGCCTTTTCGAGGGTGCGCACGGCCTTGTCATATTCGGCATCGGGCACGGTGAAGGTGATGTCGGTGACCGCGCCATCATCGGAGATGTTCTGCACGATCATGTCCACCACGATCGATTCGTCGGCCAGGGCGCCGAACACCGAGGCGGCGACGCCCGGCTTGTCCTTGACGCCGCGCAAGGTGATCTTGGCTTCGCCCCGTGCGAGCGTCACCCCCGATACGATCTGCTTTTCCATGATCTCGTCCTCGTCGCAAACCAGCGTGCCCGGCACGCCGGGGGCTCCATCCGGCCCGATCTGCGGGGCCTCCGGATCGTCGAATGTCGAGCGCACCACAAGGCGCACCTTCTGGGCCATGGCCAGCTCCACCGAGCGGATCATCAGCACCTTGGCGCCCAGCGACGCCATTTCCAGCATCTCCTCGAAGGAGATCCTGTTCATGCGGCGGGCGCGCGGCACGATGCGCGGATCGGTGGTGTAGACGCCATCCACATCCGTGTAGATATCACAGCGATCGGCACCCACGGCCGCGGCCACGGCAACCGCCGAGGTATCCGAGCCGCCCCGGCCGAGCGTGGTGATGCGCCCCGAAGGCGACACGCCCTGGAAGCCGGTGATGACGGGCACCCAGCCCTCGTTCATCCGCTTGTCGAGCTCGGTGGCATCGATGCCGGTGATGCGCGCCGCCCCATGGGCGTCGTCGGTATGGATGGGCACCTGCCAGCCGGCAAAGGAGCGCGAGGGAATGCCCATCTCCGAGAGCACGATGGCCATGAGCCCGGCGGTGACCTGCTCGCCCGAGGCGACCACGGCATCATATTCGCGCGCATCATGGAGCGGCGCGGCCTGGCGGCACCAGGCGACGAGCTCGTTGGTCTTGCCCGACATGGCCGAAACCACGACGCAGGCCTGGTTGCCGGCCTCGATCTCGCGCTTGACGTGGCGCGCCGCCTGCCGGATGCGATCGACATCGGCAACCGACGTGCCGCCGAACTTGAGGACGATGCGTGCCACGGAAATTCCCCGAACCCGCGCGGCGATCGCCGCGGGAATGCTGGTTGACTGCGGCCGGCTGCATGCCACAAAGGCGACCGACATTCAACCGGCTCGGGCCGCTTTACGCCAAAGGTGGACCACATGGGCCCCCGCGGCGTATCTAGGGGCCGACACAGGGAGCCTGAGATGAGCGACACCACCATCAACCCCGACGAGATCGCCAAGTTCACCCGCATGGCCGAGGAATGGTGGGACCCCAGCGGCAAGTTCAAACCGCTGCACAAGTTCAACCCCGTGCGCCTCACCTATATCCGCGAAAAGGCACTGGCGCGCTTCGGGCGCGACGGCCATGCGCGCCGCCCGCTCGAAGGGCTGAGGGTGCTCGATATCGGCTGCGGCGGCGGGCTCTTGTGCGAACCCCTCGCCCGGCTCGGGGCGAGCGTCACCGGTATCGATCCGGCCGAGCGCAACATCGCGGTGGCGCGGCTGCATGCCGAGCAGTCGGGGCTCGATATCGACTATCGCGCCGAGACGGCCGAGGCGATAGCGGCCTCGGGGGCGACATTCGATATCGTGCTCAACATGGAAGTGATCGAGCATGTGGACAATGTGCCGCTGTTCATGAAGAGCGCCAGCGACATGGTGACTCCCGGCGGCATGATGCTGGTGGCCACTATCAACCGCACCGCGCGCGCCTATGCGCTGGCGATTGTGGGCGCCGAATACGTGCTGCGCTGGCTGCCGCGCGGCACCCATGACTGGAAGAAGTTCATCACCCCCGACGAGGTCTCGGCGCTGGTAACGCGCAACGGGCTGCGCGTGGCCGAAAAGATCGGCGTGGTCTTCCACCCCCTCGAGGACGCCTGGAAAAAGAGCGCGGATACAGGGGTGAATTATATGCTCTTGGCGGAGCGGGGGTGAGGGGTGGTGGGAGCGCGAAGCTGCGGGACCCTCTTCACCTCTTCCCCTGGGGGAGAGGTAAGGGGTGGCCTGCGCAGGCACTGCATAAGCGGCTCTTTCACCACCTCTCCCTTTGGGGGAGAGGTCGGCGCGTAGCGCCGGGTGAGGGGGCCTTGGCGGCAAGCGCTGCATTCCGCAAGGTGCTGAAATTAAGACTGGATTCCCGCTTTCGCGGGAATGACGTCGTGGGTGGGGAGAGATGGGTGGTGGTTGGTGGCCGCCTCGAGATCGCGCAAGCGGCAAGGCCCCCTCACCCGGCCTGCGGCCGACCTCTCCCCCGAAGGAAGAGGTAGGGCCTGCGCAGGCACTGCATAAGCAGCTTTTTCACCACCTCTCCCTTTGGGGGAGCACAGGCTCCTCGGCCGATCTTCGACAGCCCCGCAAGTAAGGTCGAGAGGCCCTCATCCTGAGGAGCCCCGACAGGGGCGTCTCGAAGGACGAGGTCCGGGTTCACAGCGTGCACGTCCTCGTCCTTCGAGACGGGGCTCCGCCCCTCCTCAGGATGAGGACTACTGAGGCGCGGTCAGGGGGGGCCAGGACCCAGAGCCGTCGGAACTCCCAAGGCTCGCGCACCCAGAGGCGCTGAATTCCGCAAGGTGCTGAAATAAAAGCTGGATTGCCGCTTTCGTGGGAATGACGCCCTGGGTGGGGAGTGATGGGTGGTGGTTGGTGGCCGCCTCGAGATCGCGCAAGCGGCAAGGCCCCCTCACCCGGCCTGCGGCCGACCTCTCCCCCGAAGGGAGAGGTAAGGGGTGGCCTGCGCAGGCGCTGTGCGAGCGGCTCTTCACCACCTCTCCCTTTGGGGGAGAGGTCGGCGCGTAGCGCCGGGTGAGGGGGCCTTGGCGGCAAGCGCTGAATTCCGCAAGGTGCTGAAATTAAGACTGGATTCCCGCTTTCGCGTGAATGCCGCCGGGGGTGGGAAGTGAATGCCGCCGGGGTGGGCAGAAAGGATTCTGGGGGTGGGGAGCGACGGAGGGCTCTCCCGAAGCGCTGACCCGGTTGCCCCCTCAGTTCTGCTCTTCGGGAAGGTCGGGGAGGGGCATGAAGGGGATGCCTTCTTCGGCGAGGGCGCGGGCTTCATCGGGGGTGGCCTGGCCGTAGATGCCGCGGGGATCGGCTTCCTCGAAATGAATCTTGCGGGCTTCCTCGGCGAAGCGGTCCCCGACATTTTCGGCTTCGCTCATCAGTTTGCGCTTGAGCGCCCGCATGGCGGCGAGAATGGTGGCCTGGTCGGGGTGGCCGGCGGAGACCGGCATGCGGCCGGTGTCGCGCCGGGCGACAGACGGGGCCATGATGGCCTTGTCCACCGAGGCGGATCCGCAATCGGGACAGGTGAGGACGCCCTTCACGCGCTGGTCCTCGAAGGCGTCGGCGGAGCGGAACCAGCCATCGAAGCGATGGCCGGCGGCGCAGGAAAGGGTATAGGTGATCACGATGCCTGCCTTTCGGCCTCCGGCGCGGTGGGCAGGATGAAATCGCGGGCATTCTCGAGCGCCGGCACCTTGCCGCGCGCCTCGTCGATCGCGGCAAGATCGATATCGGCAAAGACGGGCCCGACCGTCTCGCCATCGGCCTCGGCGACCACCCTGCCCCACGGATCGATGATCATCGAATGACCATAGGTGCGCCGGCCATTGGGATGGGTGCCGGCCTGCGCGGCGGCGATGACAAAGCAGCCCGTCTCGATGGCGCGGGCGCGCAGGAGCACATGCCAGTGCGCCTCGCCGGTCGGCACCGTGAAGGCGGCCGGCACGGCGATAAGCTGGGCGCCAGCCTCGGCGAGGGAGCGATGGAGGCGGGGAAAGCGCACATCGTAGCAGATGGTGAGCCCGAGCTTCACGCCCGGACCCTCGGCCAGCACCGCCCGGTCGCCGCCGCGATAAGTCTCGCTCTCGCGATAATTCTTAAGGCCCGGCAGGGTGGCATCGAAAAGATGCACCTTGTCATAGGTGGCAAGGATTTCGCCCTCAGGCGAAAACAGCACGGAGCGGTTGGCGAAGCGCCCGTCGGGCAGCGCCACGGCGAGGGAACCCAGATGCAGGTGAACCTTGTGCCGGGCCGCCATGGCCGAAACCCGGGCGATGGCCGGATTGCCCTCCCACGGGCCCGCGACATCGGCGAGGCCCTCGCGGTTTTCCGCAAACACCACCGTGACCTCGGGCGACAGCACATAGCGCGCCCCGCCCGCGACGGCCTCGGCGACGAGGGCCTCGAGCGCATCGAGATTGGGCCCGGGCTCGGTGCCCGAGCACATCTGCAGGGCGGCGATGCGGAGGGTCATCAGCGATCAGGCCTCGAGCAGGGGATCGAGCTTGCCGCTGCGATCGAGCGCGGCCATGTCGTCATAGCCCCCGACATGGGTTTCCCCGATGAAGATCTGCGGCACGGTGCGGCGGCCCTTGGCGCGCTGGGTCATGGCGGCGCGGATTTCGGGATCGAGCACATCGATCTCGTCATAGGCGACGCCCTTTTGCGCCAAAAGGGATTTGGCGGCGTGGCAATACGGGCAGGTCGGGGTGGTGTAGATCTCGATCTTGGCCATGGAATGCTCCGGGCTTTCGGCCAGAACTATATGGGCAAGGTCGCGCGGCGGGGCAAGCCTCGTGCTGGCCCGGGCCGATGATCAATCCGTTTCCGCCCCGATGACGACACGGGCAAAGCTCAGCACATCGATGCGCTCGACCCCGCCGCGTTTAAGCACGCGGGCGATGGTGCGCACGGTGGCCCCGGTGGTGATGACATCGTCGATGAGCACCACCGGCCGGCCCGACAGCCGCCGCAGCGCATCGGGGGCGAGCGCGAAGGCGCCCTCGAGATTGCGTCGGCGCTGATCGCCCGAAAGCCCGACCTGATGGCGGGTGGGCCGGCGGCGAATGACGAGGCGATGATCGCAGTCGAGCCCGGTGATCCTCGCCACCTCGCGCGCAAGCTCGGCGGACTGGTTGAAGCGCCGCGCAAAAAGCCGTCCGCGATGCAGGGGAACGGGTACGAGCAGCGGCTTTTCGGACCAGAATTCGCGGCCCGCCGCCGCCATCAGCCGGGCGCAGAGCCGGGCGATCTCGGGCCGGTCGCCATATTTGAGCCGGCTCACGAGCCCGCGCGCGATGCCGTTGTAGAGCACCGCCGATCGGGCCCGATCGAAGGGCGGTGGATGGGCGATGGCCTCGGCCGAGCGCGCCTCGGGGCCCATCGGCACCTCGAAGGGCAGGCCCAGCACCGGGCAGAAGGGCCGGGTAATCGGGCGCAGCCGGGCAAAGCAGGCGGCGCAAATGGCGTCGGGATCAGCGATGGCCGCATCGCAGACGAGGCAGACGGGCGGATAGAGCTGGTCGAGCACGGCGCGGCCCAGCGCCCGCATGCCGGCGGCAAGACGCCCGCCCCGGACTGCACTGCCTGCGGCTTTGACTTCGTGCGCCTCGCCCTCCATATCGGCATCCTGGCACGAACCGGCGGCGGCACCAAGCCCGGGCGGCGGGCCGGCAAGCGAGGACGGGCAATGACCGAGGCGGGACTTTTCGACAGGACGGCGATCGCCCGCAGGCTGAGCCGGCGCGATGCTGATGGCCCCGATTTCGTCACCGCGATGGTGCTCGATGATCTGGGCGAGCGCCTGATGGCGACCCGGCACGTCTTTTCGCGCGCCGCCATCATCGGGCCCGATCCGCGGTTTTTTCCGACCCGCGGTCTCAGCGGAGGCGGGCCCATCGCGTTTGAGCGTATGTCGACGCTGGTGCCGGTCGAAGGCGTGCCGCTGCTGCCCACCGAGCCGCTGACGCTGCCCGAGACGGGTTATGATCTCATCGTCTCGCTCTTTGACCTGCAGATCGCCGAGGACGTGCCCGGCTTTCTTGCGCGGGCCCGGGCGCATCTGGCGCCCGACGGGCTGCTGCTGGCGGCGGCGCTGGGTGGAGAAAGCCTCAAAGAGCTGCGCGCCGCCTTCATTGCGGCCGAAAGCGCCGCCTTCGATGGCGCCTTTGCGCGGGTCGCCCCGATGATTGCCTTCGATCAGGCGGCCGGGCTGTTGCAGCGCGCCGGGCTGGCCCTGCCGGTGGCCGATATCGAGACCCACCGGGTGCGCTATGCCGATCCGCTGGCACTGATGCGCGAGGTCAAGGCGCTGGGAGCGGCCAATCCGCTGCGCGAACGGCCGCGCCGGCCGATGACGCGATCGCTGCTGGCAGAGGCGCTGGCGCGCTATGCCGACCTGGCCGGCGATGCCGATGGCCGGGTGGGCGCTACGCTCGAGATCATCTGGTTTTCCGGCTGGGCCCCGCATGAGAGCCAGCCCAAGCCGCTGCGACCGGGCAGCGCCACCATCAGCTTCAAGGATGCGCTGTCGCGGGCGCGCGGGTCATCATCGGACTGAGCCCGGACGCGGCGCGAATGTCAGCTACTGGCCGCCGCCCATGGCTTCGGCATTGGCCGTCAACGAATTCTGCATCGCGGCGCTGATGCCGCCTTCGCTCGTGCCGAACATCAGGCTGAGATTGTCGCCGAGCGTGGTGAAGGCGACGATGGCCCCCACGCCCACGAGAATGCCGAGCAGGCCATATTCGATGGCCGTGGCCCCGCGCTCGTCGCGGAGAAACCGTCTTACCACCTGCACCATCGGTCGGCACGGCCTCCCTGCCGGGCGCGCCTGCGGCGCAGCCCCTTCCACCGGATGATCGCCGCAGCTTCCCCTCGAGACGGAAAGCCCCCTAGAGCAGATCGCAGAGCGGCGCGATCAGCGGCAGGTCGGCCTCGGGCATGGAGAATTCGCGCAACCGCTGCGGACGCACCCATTTGAGGGCGACATGTTCACGCGGTTGCGGCAGCCCCTGCCAGCGCCGACAGACATAGAGTGGCATCAGGAGGTGAAAATTCTCGTAAGAATGGCTGGCAAAACTTAAGGGAGCGAGGCACGCCGTCTTGGTGTCCACCCCCAGTTCCTCGCGCAGCTCGCGGATCAGCGCCTCCTCAGGCGTTTCGCCGGGCTCGACCTTGCCGCCGGGGAATTCCCAGAGCCCGGCCATGGCCTTGCCCTCGGGGCGCTGGGCGATCAGCACCCGCCGGTCGGCGTCGACAAGGGCGCAGGCAACGACGAGCACGAGCTTTTTCGCGCTGTCGGTGATGGCGGGGTCGGTCATGGCGCTGTCGGTCATGGGGCGGTCCAGTAGGTGTAGGAATAAAGATCGGCAAAGCCGAGACCCAAATAGAGCCCGCGAGCGACATGGTTTTCGGGCACCACCTGAAGCGCGCAGGTCGTGGCGCCGGTGTCTGCCGCAAAAGCCAGCGCGCCCTGCATGAGCGCGCGCCCAAGCCCCCTGCCCCGCGCCTCGGGCGCCACGGCGACCGAAAAGACATAGGCGATATCGCGGTCAAGTGCGACGAGCGCGGTGCCGAGAGGCTCGCCGTCAATGCGGATCAGGAGCCCTGCGGCGGGACCTGGAAGGCGCGCCAGCATGCGCGACAGGGTATGGGCCTGACGCGCCGTGTAACCACAGAGCTTCGCCTGTGCCGCCTGGAAATTTTTGTCGCGCGGGTCGTGTCGGGTGATGTCCGCCGGTAGCGCGCCGAGCGGCGCGACAAGGGACATCGCCATGACGGCAACGGTTTCGGCCTCGATCCAGCCGGATGCGGAGAGCAGGGCGATGACCCCGGGCGGGGTCAGCGGGGTGGCACGAAAGGCCGGGGCGATGCCCCTTTCGCCATAAAGCGCGGCAGCCTCGGCCAGCCCGTGAAGGGGAGTGTCAGCGGACGCCGCATCCCCTACACAGATCGAATTGGCCCGGCGGGTGAAGCCTTCGGCAAAGCGGCAGTGCCAGATGCCCGCATCGATGGTCTCAAGGGCCGGCCAAAGGACGAGGCCGGCCGCATCGATTGCCGCGATGGCATCAGGACCCATCAGGAGCGATAGCTGCCATTGATGCTGATATAGCCATGGGTGAGGTCGCAGGTGTAGACGGTCGCCCGCCCCTGGCCGAGCCCGATATCGACGGTGATCGAAAGGTCCTCGCCCTTCATGTAGGCGCTGGTGGCGGCTTCGTCGTAGCCTGCGGCGCGCTCGCCGGCCTCGGCCACCACGAGGTCGCCGAAGCGGATCGAGAGCAGGTCGCGGTCGGCCGGCTCGCCGGATTTGCCGACGGCCATCACCACGCGGCCCCAATTGGCGTCTTCCCCGGCAATGGCGGTCTTGACCAGCGGAGAATTGGCGATCGAGCGGGCGATGCGGTTGGCGCTCGCATCATCGGTTGCGCCCTCGACATTGACCGAGACCATCTTGGTGGCGCCTTCGCCATCGCGCACCACATGGATGGCAAGGGCATGCAGCACATCAAAGAGCGCATCGGCAAAGACCTGCGCGCGCGGATCGGCCGCCGTGGTGATGGGCGCGATCGGGGCCTTGCCGGTGGCAAAGACGAGGCAGGTGTCGGAGGTGGAGGTATCGCTGTCCACCGTCACGGCGTTGAAGCTCATATCGATGGCCGGCTGCAGCAGGCGCTGCAGGAGTTCGGGGGCGATCGGGGCATCGGTGAAGACGAAGGAGAGCATGGTGGCCATGTCGGGCGCGATCATGCCCGAGCCCTTGGCGATGCCCGAGATGCAGACTTCGACGCCGTCGAACTCCACCGTGGCGCTGGCGAGCTTGGGGAAG
This sequence comes from Devosia enhydra, assembly GCF_900119845.1. GTDB lineage: Bacteria > Pseudomonadota > Alphaproteobacteria > Rhizobiales > Devosiaceae > FPKU01. Next base: position 1,140,222 of record NZ_FPKU01000002.1, on the reverse strand, counting down.
GTGTCGGTGGTCATGATCGCCTTGGCGGCATCCATCCACGGACCCTCGGCCTGGCGCGAGACCAGCGCATCGGTAACCCCGGCGAATTTTTCGGCCGGCAGGGGCTCGCCGATGACACCGGTGGAGGCCAGGAAGATCGTCTCCTCGGGCACGCCCAGCGCATCCGAGACGATCTGTGCCGACAGCGCCACCGCCTCGCGGCCCTTGCGGCCGGTAAAGGCATTGGCATTGCCCGAATTGACCAGCAGCGCCCGCGCCGCGCCGCCCGCAAGATGCTCGCGGCACCAGTCGACGGCGGCCGAAGGGCATTTCGAGCGCGTCAGCACGCCGGCGACCACGGTACCGGGCTCGAAGGTGCACAACAGCACGTCGGTGCGGTTCTTGTACTTGATGCCGGCCTCGGCCGTGGCGAAGCGCACGCCCGGAATGGCCGGCAGTTCGGGATAGGTGGCGGGGGCAAGAGGCGAAACCGGGTGAGCGGCCATGGCGCAACCTTTAGCGGAGTGGTCAGGACCCTCTGCCGCAAAGGTGCGGCAGGCGCAAGGCCGCGTAGCGGGCCGGGCCCAAAAATCCGGCCCCCGATCGTGAGGGCACAAAAGAAAATGGCCCCCCGGGCGGGGGGCCATCATGGCGTGGGATGGACAGCTTACTGGCTGTTGGCCGGGGCCGCAGCGGCTTCGGCAGCCGCTTCCTCGGTTTCGCCAAGGGCCTCGACCTGCGCGGCCAGGGCGGCATCGGGAATGTCGATGCTGGTGGCGTCCTTACGGGGCACCACGACATTGTTATAGGCCTCGAACACCAGCATCTGCTGGAGGCGCGGCGCCACCTGCTGGATCGACGGGGGCGGAGCGGTGCGCTTTTCGGCGAGCTTGATCACGTGCCAGCCAAACTGGCTCTGCACCGGGGCCGAAAGCTGGCCCGGCTCGCTGAGGGCGAAAGCGGCTTCCGAAAACGGCGGCACCATCATGCCGGCGCTGAAAAAGCCCAAATCCCCACCATTGGCGGCACCCGGATCGATCGACTTTTCGCGCGCCACCTCTTCGAAGGGACGGCCGCCCTCGAGCTCGGCGATCACGGCCTTGGCCTCGTCCTCGGTTTCCACGAGAATGTGGCTGGCGCGCACCTGCTCCTGCGGCTCGATATCGGCGATGAAGGCCTCATAGGCGGTCTGCACCGCCTCGGGCGTCACGGCCGCGTTGATCTGCTCGGAGAAGAAGGCGCGGTAGAGCGCGCGCTGCTCGAGATAGGCGAGGCGGCGCTTGAAGAGCTCCGTATCGGCCATGCCGGCTTCGCGGGCGCCCTGGGCCATCACCTTCATGTCAATGAGCATCGACAAGAGGAAGGCGCGCTGCTCGGCGGGCGGCACCCCGGCGATGTCCTCGCCCAGATCCTCGGCGGCGAAAGCGAGATCGGCCTCGGTGATGGTCTCGTCGCCCACGGTGGCGACCACCGCATTGGGATCGATCTCGGCCGGGGCAGCCGGAGCGGCGGGCGCGGTCTCTGCCGGCGCCGTGGCATTGGCCGGCGCATCGGTGCCCTGCGCCAGGGCGGCGGGGGCCACGACAAGCGCGCTGGCAGCCACCAGGAGGGCCTTGAGGGCCGTGCCGAGGGGGCCGCGCAGCACGCGCGACGGGCTGAGGGATCGGTTCGTCATGAAGTCCATCTCCTTGACCAGACGCATCTCGGCAGCATCGGCCGGCGCATCCTTCGTTGTCATTGGCTCGGGGGCAGGCCGCCGCAAGGCAGCGCCACCGGCTTCCCGCCAAGCCCCCACCTGACGCGAGGCGCTGGTTTGGCCGATTTTGGCGGCGTTGACAAGCCAAGGTGGGGCTCTTACATGTCGCAACGCCTGCATGACGGGGCTTTGAACCCGCCGCCCCGCCGGGCGTTTGCGCTGCGACGCCGCCTGGCTCACAAGAGTGTAAGGACACGAGCCCATGGTACTTGCTGCGTTCGCCCGGGCGATCTTCGGCTCAGCCAATGACAGGCACGTCAAGCGGTTCCGGCCGCGTGTCGAGGCCATCAACGCACTCGAACCCGAATTGCAGAAGCTCTCGGACGAGGCGCTGCGCGCCCGTACCGACGACTTCCGCCAGCAGGTGGCCAACGGCCGCGACATCGACGACCTGCTCGTGCCCGCCTTCGCAACTGTTCGTGAAGCGAGCCGCCGCGCCCTCGGCATGCGCCATTTCGACGTGCAGATGATGGGCGGCATGGTGCTCAACGAGCGCGCCATCGCCGAAATGCGCACCGGCGAAGGCAAGACGCTGGTCGCCACCCTGCCGGTCTATCTCAATGCCCTGACCGGCAAGGGCGTGCATGTGGTGACGGTCAACGACTATCTGGCCCGCCGCGACGCCGCCTGGATGGGCCAGCTCTATCGCTTCCTGGGCATGAGCACGGGCATCATCGTGCACGGGCTCTCGGACGCCGAGCGCAAGGCCTCGTATGATGCCGACATCACCTATGGCACCAACAACGAATATGGCTTCGACTACCTGCGCGACAACATGAAGTATGCGCGCGCACAAATGGTGCAGCGCGGCCATGCCTTCGCCATCGTCGACGAGGTGGACTCCATCCTCATCGACGAGGCGCGCACTCCGCTGATCATTTCGGGTCCGTCCGAGGACCGCTCGGCGCTCTACGAGACCGTCGATCGCATCATCCCCATCGTGGTGGAGGGCGATTTCGAGCTCGACGAGAAGCAGCGCGCGGTGACCTTCACCGACCAGGGCGTGGAAAAGCTCGAGGAGCGGCTCGCCGCCGAGGGCATCCTCAAGGGCGCCTCGCTCTACGACGTCGAGAACGTCGCGCTCGTGCACCATCTCAATTCGGCGCTGCGCGCCCACAAGATGTTCCAGCGCGACAAGGACTACATCGTCCGCAATGACGAAGTGGTGATCATCGACGAATTCACCGGTCGCATGATGCCGGGCCGCCGCTATTCGGAAGGCCTGCACCAGGCGCTGGAGGCCAAGGAAAAGGTCAAGATCAACGCCGAGAACCAGACCCTCGCCTCGATCACCTTCCAGAACTATTTCCGCCTCTACAAGAAGCTCGCCGGCATGACCGGCACCGCGGCCACCGAGGCCGAGGAATTCGCCGACATCTACTCGCTCAACGTCGTGACCGTGCCCACCAACGTGCCGGTGCAGCGCAAGGACGACGAAGACGCCATCTTCCGCACCGCCGCCGAGAAGTTCGATGCCATCACCGAGGTGATCATCGACTGCCGCGAGCGTGGCCAGCCGGTGCTGGTGGGCACCACCTCGATCGAGAAATCCGAGATGCTGGCCGAGCTGCTCAAGCGCAAGGGCATCGAGAACATCGCGGTGCTCAACGCCCGCTATCACGAGCAGGAAGCCCATATCGTGGCCGATGCCGGCGTGCCGGGCGCCATCACGATCGCCACCAACATGGCCGGCCGCGGCACCGACATCCAGCTCGGCGGCAATCTCGAGATGCGCATCGAGCGCGAGTGCAAGGACCTCGAAGGGGCCGAGCGCGATGCCAAGATCGCCCAGATCAAGGCCCAGATCGCCGAGGCCAAGAAGAAGGCGCTCGCCGCCGGCGGCCTGATGGTCATCGGCACCGAGCGCCACGAATCCCGCCGCATCGACAACCAGCTGCGCGGCCGCTCCGGTCGCCAGGGCGATCCGGGCCATTCCAAGTTCTTCCTGTCGCTTCAGGACGATCTGATGCGCATCTTCCCGGTCCAGTCGATGGATACGATGCTGAGCAAGCTTGGCCTCGAGGACGGGGAATCCATCACCCATCCCTGGGTGACCAAGGCCATCGAGCGGGCGCAGGGCAAGGTGGAGGCGCGCAACTTCGACATCCGCAAGAACATCCTCAAATATGACGACGTGATGAATGATCAGCGCAAGGTGATCTTCGAGCAGCGTCTTGAGCTGATGGACAACGAGAATGTCGCGGACGCCATCGGCGGCATGCGGCATGACGTTGTCGATACCATCGTGGCCCGCGCCTGCCCCGAGCGCGCCTATCCCGAGCAGTGGGATATCGAGCAGCTGGCCGAAGACGCCAAGCGCTATCTCAACCTCGACATTCCGGCCAAGGCCTGGTCGGAGGAAGAGGGCATCGATGTCGAGCAGGTACGCGAACGCCTGAAGACGCTGTCGGACGAGGCGGCCGCCGCCAAGGTGGCGCGTTATTCGCCCGAGATCATGCGGCAGGTGGAAAAGTCGATCCTGCTGCAGTCGATCGACAGCCTCTGGCGCGAGCACCTCGTCACCCTCGACCATCTCTCCAAGGTGGTGGGCTGGCGCGGCCTTGCCCAGCGCGATCCGCTCAACGAATACAAGCAGGAAGCCTACGAGCTCTTCCAGACCATGCTCTCGACCATGCGCGAGCTGGTCACGAGCCAGCTCTCGCATGTGGTCTTGCAGATGCAGGCCCCCCCCGAGGACCTGCCGCCCCCCGACCTGTCGCGCACCCGCGAGGTTCATATCGATCCGTTCACGGGCGAGGACGACAGCGGCGATGGCCCGGACGAGGACCCCTCGACCAGCCCGCTCGACCCCGAACTCCTCAAGGGCCTCTCGCGCAACGCCCTCTGCCCCTGCGGCTCGGGCCGCAAGGTCAAGCACTGCCACGGCGCGTTCTGAGGGGATTGAGGGGCGCTGCGTGCAGCGCCCGTTTGGCGGGGTGTGCGGCCGGCCAGGGCGTGCGGCCTCACCCACAATTTGAGCAGGATGTAGATGTCGGCGCGTGGGGCCAAGGCCCCCTCACCCGGCGCTAACGCGCCGACCTCTCCCCCTGAGGGAGAGGTGGTGAAGGAGCCTCTTAAACAGTGCACGATAAATGTGCAGGCCACCCCCCACCTCTCCCTTCTGGGGCTTCGAAGCGACGGCGGAGCCGGTCAATCCGTCCGGTGGACGGATTGAAGCTGAGAAGGCCATGAGAGCTCCGCTCGAATGGCGTGAGGTCGGCCGTAAGGCCGGGTGAGGGGGCCTCGCCGCTTGCGCAGCCTCAAGACTGCCCCCCAAAATCCACCCCACGCACGACGTCATTTGCGCGAGAGCGGGAATGCGGTTTTGGGTTTCAGCAGGGTGCGGGCCTAGGCGCGTGGGGCCAAGGCCCCCTCACCCGGCGCTGCCGCGCCGACCTCTCCCCCGAAGGGAGAGGTGGTGCGAGAGGCGCAGGCCACACTTGCCTCTCCTTTGCGGGGGAGAGGTGAGGCACCGTCCTCAGCAGGCGACCCGCATTTCGGCGAAGCCTTCTATGCCGGCGGTGAAGACCATGGCGGTGCAGTTGGCAACGCCGAGGCGGGTGAAGCCGCCTGAATAGATGGGCTCGACCCCCTCGAGGATGACGGAATCGCCGGTGACGTCGACGACATCGACGACAACGGGCGTGCGGCAGATGGGGTAGCTGTCGCCGGCGGTGACCATGAAGCGGGTCTGGAGCGGGATGCAGTCTTCGGTCGGGCCATCGAGCCCGGCCCCGCCATCGCCCGCCATCGCGACCGCAGTGCCCGGCGGGGGCAGGTTGGCGATGGTTTCGGCAAGGCCGCCCATTTCGGTCTCGATGGCGGCAAGCCGTGCATTGGCCGCTTCGAGATCGGCTGAAATGGCGCCGCGCGCCGCCTGCTCGGCCGCCACCGGCACATTGCCGATGATGATCTTGCTCGAGAGCTCCAGCGCCGTGCGCAACTCGGCGATCTCGGCGCGCAGCCGATCATCGCGCGCCTGGCCGGCCCGGTCGACGATCACCGCGCCTCCCAGCGCGATGAGACCGACCGCCGTGGCAAGCACGGGCAGCACCAGATCGAAGCGGCGGCCGATGGCGAGGATTGCACCGCCCGCCTCTGATGCAACCCTGGACACCCCGCCGCCGATGGCCGGCATGAGCCCGGGCGGCAGGCTGGGGCGCGGCAAGGGCGGCAGGTTCGGGCGCCGGAAGGGCGGGAGGGCAAAGCGCGGTGCGGCTGGCTCGGCCGGTGCAGCATCGCCGCCGGCCTCCGCAGGTTCGGCAGCCTGGGCGACGGGCCGGGGGGTCTCGGCCGCAGGATCGGGCCGGATGGCGCCATCATCGGTCGGGGGCGCGGTGCTCACGCCTGCCACCCCATGATCGGCTCGCAGCCGGCGTCGCGGCGATCAAAGACATAGCGGCCATTGCAGGCGGCGACGCCGGGCGGCCGGCCGGTACGGACGAAAAGGGCATGGCCTTCGAGCAGATTGGCCCAGAAATCGGCATGAGGGTGATCGGCCGCCTCGGCTGCGGCAACCGCGTCCGGGCTCATGGCGAAGGGAAACACATGCACATCGACCCCATCCTGTCCCTGGCGCAACGCTGCCTCGACCACCGCATAGACCTCATCGACATGCGCATCGGTAATGGCATAGCAGCCCACCGATGAACACCCGCCATGTACCATCAGCGCCGAGCCGGTGCGTCCGTGCTGGCGATCATACTCGTTGGGAAAGCCGAGATTGAAGGCGAGATGGTGCCGCGAGGCCGGGTTGAGCTGGGCCGTGCGCACCTTGTAGAAGCCCTCGGGCGCTTGCCTGTCGCCCTCGCGGAATTTGGGGCCAAGATCGCCCGAAAAGGCGCAGATCTCATAGCTGCGAAAGAGGCGGTAGCGGCCATCGGCAGCCTCGAGCCAGAGCTCGAGCCGCGCCTCCTGCTTGTAGATGCGCACATGGGCGGCATCGCCGAGGCGATGGCCGGCCGCGGCGAGGGACGCCGCCAGCGGGGCGCGATCAAAGCTCTGCCGGGGTGCGGGCTCGCGGCGGGGCGCCGGGCGATCATCGATCATGGTGGTGAGCACGGCCAGCAGGGCCGCGCCGATGGCAAGGATGGAAAGGGCAAGGACCGCTCGACGCACACACCGGCTCCGCTCGCCGGCACGGCCGGCGCGAAAGCGTGTTTCAGGCGCAAAGACGACGAAATTGCGATCAGCTGCGGTCGATGCGCGGCTTGGGCTGCGGCACGGCTTCGACCGGCTGGCTCTGTTGCGGGGCGGGCGCACCGCCATTGAACAGACCACCGATGAAGCTGCCGATGGCTTCGCCCCGGGCCTTGGCCGCCGCCTCGGCATCCTTTTCGCGCTGGAGGGCGGCAGCCTCCCTGGCCTTTTTCGCGTCGAGGGCGGCGATTTCCGTGTCGAGCGCAGCCTTCTCGGCGGCCTGCTTTTCCGAGAGCGCCGCAGTCACCGTGCGGGCGCCCGGCGGGCAGGCGCCGGCCGGATCGAGGGGCGTGGCGCTTGCAACGTCAAAGACATAGCGCTTCTCGCAGACATCCCAGCTGGCCGGGGCCCGGGCGAGCTCGAAGCGGTCATAGCCTTCCTTGAGATTGGTCCAGAAGGCGAAATGCTCGCTGTCTTTATGTTTGGCGAGCTTCTGGGCCGTCATGCGGAAGGGATAGATCTGCAGCTGGAAGCTCGGATTGCCGCCTTCGAAGCTCTCGCGGACGAGCGCGTAGATCTCGCCGATCGAATCGTCGGTCATCGAATAGCAGCCGCTCGAGGAGCAGTCGCCATGCACCATCAGGTTGGAGCCGGTGCGGCCGTGCACGCGATCGAACTTGTTGGGAAAGCCGGTGTTGAAAGCGAGGAAGTAGTTGGAGCGCGGATTCATCAGGCCCGGGGTGATGGTGTAGAACCCCTCGGGCGCCTGCCGGTCGCCTTCCTTGAACTTAGGCCCAAGATCGCCCGACCAGGCGCAGATCTCGTAGCTGCGGAACATCTTGAACTGGCCGCCGGAGGTGCGCTTCCACACCTCGAGCGCATTCTCGTCCTTGATGATGCGGATCATCATGGCATCGCCGGGCGTGGTGCCCATCGCGGCCAGTGCCGAGACCGTCTCGGATTTGAGGGGGATGCGGTGGCGACCATCATCCATCTTGATGCCGCCGCATCCGGCCAGCATCGCCGCGAGACCTGCGGCCATAATGATTTTGCCCAGCACCGGTACCTTGCCCATCGTCCTGTCTATGATCGGTCGATTCGATGTCGGCAAACTATCCGCCGGTGGTTACCCTTTGGTAACCCGAAACCCCGGTGCGGCGGAACGCCCCGGGGCTTGTGCATGACAAAGACGTGAACCGGTCAGCCGAGCGCCGAGCCGATGGCGAGGAATTTCTCGCGCCGGTGCTCGCGCAGCTCGAGGCGGCCGCGATCGGCGAAATCGGTGATGAACTGGGCGATGGCGCGGCGGGTCTCGCCCATGACCGCCGCGGCATGGCGGTGCGCGCCCCCGGTCGGTTCGGGGATGATGCCGTCGATGACCCCGAAGCCGAGGAGATCGGTGGCGGTGATCTTCATGTTGTTGGCCGCGTCCTGCGCCTTGCCGGCGTCGCGCCAGAGGATCGAGGCGCCCGCCTCGGGCGAGATCACCGAATAGATGGCGTTTTCGAGCATCAGCACGCGGTTGGCGGTGGCGATGGCGATGGCGCCGCCCGACCCACCCTCGCCGATGATGACGGCAAGGTTGGGCACGCCGAGCTCGAGGCATTTTTCGGTGGAGCGGGCGATGGCCTCGGCCTGGCCGCGCTCCTCGGCGCCGATGCCCGGATAGGCGCCGGCGGTATCGACGAAGGCGATGACCGGGATGCCGAACCGGTCGGCCATCTCCATGATGCGCACGGCCTTGCGATAGCCCTCGGGCCGGGCCATGCCGAAATTGTGCCTCAGCCGCGTCTCGGTGGAATTGCCCTTCTCCTGCCCGAGAATGGCGACCGGCTTGCCCTCGAAGCGGCCGAAGCCGGCCTGGAGCGCCGCGTCCTCGGCGAATTTGCGATCGCCCGCGAGCGGGGTCCATTCGGTGATGAGCCCGCGCACATAGTCGGAAAAATGCGGGCGCTGCGGATGGCGCGCCACCTGCGTCTTCTGCCAGGGCGTGAGCTTGCGGTAGATCTCGGCCAGCGCCTCGTCGGCACGTGCAGCGAGTCGCCCCACCTCCTCCTCGATCGAGACCGCATTGTCGGTCTGGGCCATGGATTTGAGCTCGGCGATCTTGCCTTCGAGGTCGGCCACCGGCTTTTCGAAATCGAGATAGGACTGCATGGGACCCGCGGGACTGGAAAGGTGGGGCTCGATGGCGCCCCAAAGTGGCCGGAAAGTGGCGACGTGCCGCGCCCAAGTCAAGCCGGGCAAGGCGATCGCCTCTTGAGGATCGACTAACCTTAACATTTGCATGACGATTTTGCGAGAGGATGAGCCTTGGGGCCGAGACGGTCCCGCAACCAGCGTTCCGAGTAGCAGGGGCAGACATGTCCGCCACGCCTTTCCTCTCCCTCTCCTGTCCGCATTGCCTGACGCGGGTGAACCTGCCGGTCAGGCGGCTGCGCCCTGGCGGGTGCCTGCCCTGCCCCGATTGCGCCTCGGCGATCTTTCTTGATGAACAGGACCCCGAGATCGCCCAGGCGCTGGTGGAAGCGCGGCAGATGCGGGCCGAAAGGCGGCGCGAGCGCAATGCCCTGCGCGATGCGTGGCGCGACCAGGGGGACCGCTGGCGCCTGCCCGGCGGCGACCGGCCGATGCCCGATGCCGACATTCCCGACCTGCTGGCCGGGCTCGACAGGCTGATGGGGCGGCTCGACCAGCTGCTGGCCTCGCCCTCGCGCTGAGCCGGTCTTTTGTCGTCGCGTTTCCGGACGGCGAACCGGTATCCACTTCGCCTGGAAACGCTTTAGTCGCTGTCGTCAGACGCGAGCGGATGGCTCGATTCCACCAGCTTGCGGAGATGATCGTCTAGGACGTGGGTGTAGATCTGCGTGGTGGCGATATCGGCATGGCCGAGCAGCGTCTGCACTACCCTCAGATCGGCGCCACCGGCGAGGAGATGGCTGGCAAAGGCGTGGCGCAGCACGTGCGGGGCGACACGATCGGCCCCGATGCCGGCCCGTGCCGCGAGGCCTTTCAGTGCCCGCGCAAAGACCTGCCGGGCCAGGTGACCATCCTCGCCATTGGACGGGAAGAGCCACTTGCCCGGCCCAAGCGTCGCGACATAGGCGGCGAGCGCATCGCGGGCCCGGTCGTTGAGCGGCACGATGCGTTCGCGCCCACCCTTGCCGGTGATGGTGAGGAAGCTGCGGTCGCGCAGCACGGCAGAACGCCTGAGCTCCACGAGCTCGGAGACGCGCATGCCGGTGGCATAAAGCAGCTCCAGCAGCACATAGAGCCGCTGCGCCAGCGGCCGCTGATCCTCGGGCGCCGTCTCGGCTTCGGTTTCGGCGAGGGACAGGAGCCGGTCGACCTCCTCGACGCTCAAGACCTTGGGCAGCGGCCGGCCGCGGCGGGGCGAGGCGACGATGCGGGTGGGATCGTCGGGCCGGTCGCCCTCGGCGGCAAGGAATTTGTGGAACTGGCGCAGCGCCGACAGCCGTCGGGCGGCACTTGAGGGCGCAAGACCCTCGGCATCGAGCCGTTCGAGATAGGCCACCACATGCTCGCGCGTCGCGGTGATGGGACCCTGCCCCTTATGCGCGAGGAAGCCGGAATAATCGGCGAGATCGCGGGCATAGGCATCGAGCGTGTTGCGGGCGGCGCCGCGCTCGGCGCTCATCATTTCGAGAAAGCGCCCGATCGCATGGCCGCCCTCCGGTCTGGCCGCGCTCATCGTGTAGCCGGGCTCATTGGCCGGCAGGGGCGGCCGGATCGGCGAGGCTCTGGCGCGGCGCCCCCTGGACGAGGTCGCGCGCCGGAATGCGCACCGTGGTCTCCCTGACACCCGGATCGACAAAGATGGTCAGCGCCACCATGGCCCCGAAGGCGAGGCCGGCGAGAATGGCGAGAACAAACAGAAGGCGAAAAAGGGTCGGCATGGCATCCGTGCTGGCGCGGCAGGCTCGGGACGGAGTGTTGCCCGGTTGGCCTTCATGATCAAGCGCTGAGCATAGTGGCATGCTTGACTTTACCCTCCCCTAACGGGAAAACCGATTTCAACGACCGACCATGGAGACCCGCTTGACCCGCGCCAGCAAGGCACGCGATGCCGACACCGAGACAATCGAGGCCCTGCTCGCGGGTCGCCCGATCGTTCTGGTGGGCATGATGGGCGCAGGCAAGACCACGGTGGGCCGCCGGCTGGCACAAAGGCTGGGGCGTCGCTTCATCGACAGCGACGAGGAAATCGAATCGGCCGCCGGCATGAGCATCGAGGATCTGTTCAAGGCCCATGGCGAGCCGGAATTCCGTGCGGGTGAAGCCCGCGTGGTGTCGCGGCTGCTGCGCGAGCCCGGCGTGGTGCTGGGCACCGGGGGCGGCGCCTTCATGAATGCCGAAACCCGCGCTGAAATCGCGAGGCAGGCCGTGTCGATCTGGCTCAAGGCCGATCTCGACGTGCTGTTTGCCCGCGTGTCGCGCCGCTCGAACCGGCCGCTGCTCAAGACCGCCAATCCGCGCGAAACGCTCAAGGGCCTGATGGACACGCGCTATCCAGTCTATGCCGAGGCCGACGTCACCGTGCTTTCGCGTGAGGTCTCGCAGGATCAGGTGGCCGCCGACGTGGTTGCGGCGCTGGTTGCCCATCTGGGGGCGATGGCGGCACCCGAGCGCGAGAAGGAAACGGCCCATGGCGGCTGACATCGAGGCGGACGGGGACGCATCCTCATCGGCCCACCGCGTGCATGTGCCGCTCGAGGGGCGGTCCTATGACATCCTGATCGGCCCCCGCCTGCTGGAGCGGGCGGGAGCCCTGCTCGCCGAACGCTTCCCCGGCCGGCGCTTCGGCATCGTGACCGACACGGAAGTGGCAAGGGCGCAATTGCCCCGGCTCGGGGCAAGCCTCGATGCGGCCGGGATCGCGCATGGCACGATCGTTCTGCCCAATGGCGAGGCGACCAAATCCTTCAGCCGGCTCGAAGAGGTGGTCGAGGGCCTGCTCGCGGCGCGGCTCGAACGCGGCGATCTCGTGATCGCGCTGGGCGGCGGGGTGATCGGGGACCTGGCGGGCTTTGCCGCCGCCATCACCCGGCGCGGCATGGACTTCATCCAGATGCCGACGAGTTTGCTGGCGCAGGTGGACAGCTCGGTGGGCGGCAAGACCGGCATCAATTCGCCCCACGGCAAGAACCTCGTCGGTGCCTTCCACCAGCCCAGGCTGGTTCTGGCCGATCTCGACACGCTCGACACCCTGCCGCCGCGCGAATTTGCCGCCGGCTATGCCGAAGTGGTCAAATATGGGCTGATCGACGACGAGGCCTTCTATTTCTGGCTTGAGGCCAATCGCCGCGCCATCTTCGAGGGTGGACCGGAGCGGGCCGAGGCCGTGGCGCGCTGCTGCGCCGCCAAGACGCGCTTCGTTCTGGCCGACGAAAAGGAGACCGGGGTCCGCGCCCTCCTCAATCTGGGCCATACTTTCGGGCATGCGCTTGAAAAGATCACCGGCTATTCGGGCCGCCTTCTGCATGGCGAGGGCGTCGCCATCGGCATGGTGATGGCCCATGCCTTTTCGGCCCGGCTCGGCCTCGCGCCCGGACAGGATGCCGAGCGGATCTCCCGCCACCTCTCGGCGGCCGGCCTGCCGACGCGGCTCGGCGACATACCGGGCGAGATCGGGGGCACCGACGCCATCATGGACGCCATCGCCCAGGACAAGAAGGTGAGCCGGGGTGCCCTGACATTCATCCTGACCCGCGGCATCGGGCAGGCCTTCATCGAAAAGGGTGTCGATCCCGGCGCCGTCCGCAGCTTCATCGAGGACCAGAGACACACATGACCACCGCCTTATGGCTCACCTCGGCGGCGATCGTCGCCCTTCTGGCCATGAGCTTTTTCTTTTCGGGCTCGGAAACCGCCATCACCGCCGCATCGCGCGCCCGCATGCACCAGATGGCCCGCTCGGGCTCTCGCCGCGCGAAGCTGGTGGAGCGGCTTTCGGCGGAAAAAGAGCGGGTCATCGGCGCCATCCTCCTGGGCAACAACATCGTCAACATCCTGGCCTCGACGCTGGCGGCGAGCGTCCTGATCCAGATCTTCGGGGAGGCCGGCATCGCCTATGCCACCGTGGTGATGACGGCGGCGGTGGTGGTGTTTTCCGAAGTGCTGCCCAAGACCCTCGCCATCCAGCGCCCGGACGCCTTCGCGCTCGTGATCGCGCCCATCCTCAACCCCATCGTCACCATCTTCGCGCCGGTGACGCTGACCATCCAGAAGCTGGTGCGGCTGATTTTGAGGCTCTTCGGCGTCAAGACGGATGCCACCCGCGACATTTCCGGGGCCGAAGAGATCCGCGATACGCTGGACCTGCTGCATTCCGAAGGCGAAGTGGTCAAGAACGACAAGGACCGGATGGGCGGCCTTCTCGATCTCAAGGATCTGCAGGTGGCCGACATCATGGTGCACCGCACCCGCATGCTGGCTCTGGATGCATCCGACCCGCCCGAGGCGCTGGTGGACGCGGTGCTGGCCTCGGCGTTCACCCGCATTCCGCTTTATCGCGACAACCCCGACAATATCGTGGGCGTGGTGCATGCCAAGGATGTGCTGCGCGCCGTGCTGGCGCCGGGGGCCGACGTGAAGACACTCGAACTCCTGGCAATCGCCACCGACCCCTGGTTCATCCCCGAAACCACTTCGGCCGAGACGCAGCTCAACGCGTTTCTCAAGCGCAAGAGCCATTTCGCGCTGGTGGTGGACGAATATGGCGACGTGCAGGGGCTGATCACGCTCGAGGACATTCTCGAGGAGATCGTCGGGGCGATCTCGGACGAACATGACGTCGAGGTCTCGGGCGTGACGCGCCAGGCCGATGGCAGTTATCTGCTCGATGGCGGGCTGCCGATCCGCGACCTCAATCGCGTGCTCGACTGGCACCTGCCGGACGAGGATTTCACCACCGTAGCCGGCCTCGTCATCCATGTGGCGCGGATGATCCCCGAGCCCGGGCAAATCTATGATTTCGGCGGCTTCCGCTTCACCGTGCTGCGCAAGGTGAAGAACCGCATCACCCAGGTGCGGGCACAGGCGGTGGCCGAGGAGACCGACGCGGCGATCTGAGCAGCAGGCCTCAGGGCAGCGCGAAGGTGAGAATGACGCTGCGCTGCCAGTCGTTGAAATTGTTGTCGGAAAGGAGCGCGATGCGGGTTTCCCCGCCCGGCCCGGCAAAGACCTCGACGCCCTCCATGTTGTCGATATCCGAGCCGCCGATCTCGAGCAGCGTCTCGCCCGCCATCACCATGCCGGCGCGCACCTGATCGGCCGGCACGCGGCGCAGCTTCATGGTGAAGGTGATGAGCGCCAGCCCGCGCTCGAGCACGAGCAGGTCGCCATTGGGCAGGAAGGCGCAATCGGTGGGGTTGGTGCCGGGCCCGGCGGTGTAGGCGAGATCGCCGCGATCGCGCACGCCCAGAAGCGTGGCGCGGGCATTGCCCTCGGCGTCGCGCAGACCCTCGGCGATGAGGAGCGTCGAGCCGGCGACGGGCGAGGCGGGCGGCGCGATGCAGAGCGCTTCCAGCGTCTCGTTGCTGCGCTCGCGCGACAGCCAGGCGGGGATGGCGACCTCGCGCGCCGGTCCGCCCGGCACACCGTCGATGAGGCGAAAGTCGGCGACGCGGGTGACATTCTCGAAGCCGACGCGGATGGCGACGGGGACGCCGTCGCGGATCACCACATCCATCGCCTCGGCATCGCGCGCAGAGGCGCGCGGCAGCTCGACGCCGGCCGAATTGCGCATCGGGATGATATCGACGCCCACGACGCTGGAGGGTCGGCCGGCATCGTCATGGAGGAGTTGTCCGGTGACGAAATTGCCCCTGTCCGACACCATCACCATGCGCCCGTCGGGGCCGAGGATGCCCATGCCGGAGAGCCCGCCGAACCGGTCGTCGTCGCTGGTGAGCGCAATGCCGCCGCGCCAGAGGAGGCCGCCGACCGACCCGCCCGGATCAACGCCCTGGAAGCGCGTAATGGGGAGCGCCGAGACCGGCACATGGCTCGGCTGAGGCTGGGCCTGCGCCAGGGCGGGGCCGGCGCTCGAGAGCGCCGAGGCCAGCAGCAGGGCCCTTTGGAGGCCTCGGAGCGGGCGGCGCGCCCTCTTCATCGCCTGCGGCCGCGACGGGCCATGTTGGGCGGCTCTTCATCAAACAGCGAGGCGAGTTCGTCGGTCAGCGCCCCGCCCAGTTCCTCGGCATCGAGCAGGGTCACGGCGCGACGATAATAGCGCGTCACGTCATGCCCGATGCCCACGGCGACGAGCTGGATGGGGGAGCGGGTCTCGATCTCCTCAATCACCTGGCGCAGATGGGCTTCGAGATAATTGCCGGCATTGACGCTCTGGGTGGAATCATCGACCGGCGCGCCATCGGAAATCACCATCAGGATGCGGCGGTGCTCGGGGCGCGCGAGCAGGCGCTTTTCGGCCCATTGCAGCGCCTCCCCGTCGATGTTTTCCTTGAGCAGCCCCTCGCGCATCATCAGCCCGAGATTGCGCCGCGCATGACGCCACGGCTCGTCGGCGGATTTGTAGATGATGTGGCGGATGTCGTTGACGCGGCCGGGATTGGCCGGCCGGCCGGCTTCGAGCCAGGCCTCGCGGCTCTTGCCACCCTTCCAGGCGCGGGTGGTGAAGCCCAGGATCTCGACCTTGACGCCGCAGCGCTCGAGCGTGCGGGCCAGAATGTCCCCGCAGATCGCCGCGATCGTGATCGGGCGGCCGCGCATCGAGCCGGAATTGTCGATCAGGAGCGTAACGACGGTATCGCGGAAATCGGTATCCTGCTCGACCTTGAACGAGAGCGCCTGCAAGGGATCGATGACGACGCGGGTGAGGCGGGCGGTATCGAGCAACCCCTCCTCGAGATCGAACTGCCAGGAGCGGTTCTGCTGGGCCATGAGGCGGCGCTGCAGCTTGTTGGCGAGCCGCGCCACGGCGCCGGCGAGGTTTTCGAGCTGCTTGTCGAGCAGCGCGCGCAGCTGGTCGAGCTCGTCGGGCGGGCAGAGCTCGGCGGCCTTGATCACCTCGTCGAACTTCTGGGTGAAGATCTTGTAGGCGAAGGCGTTGGCCTGCCGGTCCTCATTGGTGCCGGGCGGCGGCGGGGTGGGCGCATCCTCGCCCTCCTCGCTCGAAAGCTCCTCGTCGCTTTCGGTCATCTCGGATTCGGCGCCCTCGACATCGCCCTCGTCATCGGAGGTGCCGGGGGTCTGGTCGTCCTGGGAGTCGGAATCCTCGGTCTCGCCGGCGCCCTGCTCGGGGGTCTGCTCCTCGTTGCGGGACTTGTCGGGATCCTCGTTGTCGTTGCCGTCCTCGTTCTCGCCGCCTTCGGCCTCGTCGGCATCGCCTTCAGGGATGAGGTCGAGATCGCGCAGCAGCGCCTTGGCGGCGCGCGAGAACTGCTCCTGGTTCTCGAACTGGGCGGTGAGGTTGGCGAGCGAGGCGCCGGCGCGGCTTTCGATCTCGTCGCGCCAGAGCTGAACCAGCGCCGAGCCGGAGGGGGGCACGGAAATGCCCGCCACCTTTTCGCGCAGCAGCAGCCCCAGTGCCTCTGCGAGGGGCGCGTCGTCGCGCTTGGAGACCTCGGCGAAATTGGCGCGGAAGAGCCGGTCTTCCAGCATCTCGTGGATGTTGTGGCCCATGCCCGGCATGCGGACGGCGCCCAGCGCCTCGCAGCGGGCCTGTTCGAGCGCATCGAAGGCGGCCCGCGCCTCGGGATCGGCGGGGGCACGGCGGCGATGGGTATCGGGATCGTGGCTGGCCATGCGCATCGCCATGGCATCGCCCTGCCCGCGCGCGATGGAGATATCGCGCCGCGTGGGCAGGCGCGGCAGATTGGCGAGCCGTGCCTTGTCGGCGGTAAGGATCGGCCGGTCGGCGGTGAAGCTCACCTCGAGCTCGGGCGTGCCCGACACGGCGCGCACCGTGGCGCCCACCGCCGCCTTGAAGGGCGCGGTCGCATCAGGCTTGTTGGGCTTTGAGCGCGGGGGCTGTGCCATGGGTTTCACATCGCTTCCGGCCGGGAGGGGAAGGCCCCCTCACCCGGCCCTTCGGGCCGACCTCTCCCCAAAAGGGAGAGGTGAGGTTGTCGCACGCCCGGAGCCCTTTTCACCCTCTCGCGCCGGGCGGGCTCCGGGACCGTCACCCTCGCGGTTCGAGGCGAGGGCTGCGCCCGCGCACCTCACCATGAGGGTGACACACTAGGCCGTGATCGCCAGATTGGCGGCGGATTCGGGCAGGTCCTCGCCGAAGACGCGCTGGTAGAACTCGGCAACCACGGGTCGCTCGAGCTCGTCGCACTTGTTGAGGAAGGTGAGGCGGAAGGCAAAGCCCAGATCGCCGAAGATCTGCGCGTTTTCCGCCCAGGTGATGACGGTGCGCGGGCTCATGACGGTGGACAGATCGCCATTGATGAAGGCCTGGCGCGTGAGATCGGCCAGCCGCACCATGTTCGAAACGGTCTTTTTGCCCTTCTCGCTCGACTGGTAGCTCTTGGCCTTGGCGAGCACGATGCCGACTTCCTTGTCGTGCGGCAGGTAGTTGAGCGTGACCACGAGGCTCCAGCGGTCCATCTGGCCTTGGTTGATCTGCTGGGTGCCGTGATAGAGCCCCGAAGTATCGCCCAGCCCGATGGTGTTGGTGGTGGCAAAGAGCCGGAAGGCCGGATGCGGCACGATCACGCGGTTCTGGTCGAGCAGCGTCAGCCGGCCCGACTGCTCGAGCACGCGCTGGATGACGAACATCACGTCCGGGCGGCCGGCGTCATATTCGTCGAAGACCAAAGCGATATTGTTCTGCACCGCCCAGGGCAGGATGCCGTCGCGGAACTCGGTGATCTGCTTGCCATCCTTGAGCACGATGGCATCCTTGCCCACCAGGTCGATGCGGCTGACATGGCTGTCGAGATTGACGCGCACCAGCGGCCAGTTGAGCCGGGCAGCGACCTGCTCGATATGGGTGGATTTGCCCGTGCCGTGATAGCCCTGCACCATGACGCGGCGGTTGAAGGCGAAGCCGGCGAGAATGGCGAGCGTGGTGTTGCGATCGAAGAGATAATCCGGATCGACCGGCGGCACATGCTCGGTGCGCTCGGCATAGCCGCGAACGGTCAAGTCGGTATCGATGCCGAACAGCTCGCGGGCGGAAAAATCCTTATCCGGCAGATTGGTGAATTCGGGCATTGGACGAAGCTCTTGCGGGAAAATAGGTCAAGACGGCTGCCTTGCGCGTTGCCGGCTCTATAGCAGCAAGTGGCGCGCGCGGGTAGGGCCGGATTTGCCGCAACCCGATGCGCTACGGGCGCGGCGGATCAACCCGGCACGCCATGCCCTCTAACGAGCGACGAAGCCGCGCAGTTTCAGGTGGCTATAGGCGGCGATGATCGAGCGCAGGCGATCCTCGGAGGCCTTGTCCCCGCCATTGGCATCGGGGTGATGCATCTTGACCAGGGTCTTGTAGGCCTTCTTGATCTCGTCCGAGGTCATGACGGTGGTCATGCCCAGGGCCTCGAAAGCGCGCCGGTCCTGCTCGTTGGCGGGGCGCGGACGGGCCTGCGGGGCGGGACCACGCGCCTTGGCGCGGGCATAGCGGGCAAAGATGTGCAGCGGATCGGAGACGCGCTTTTCAGCATCGCGCGGGCCACCGCGGGGCATGCGCGGGCCCGAATAATCGGCACGCGGACCCCCGGCGGCGCCGGCCTCGGCCTTGGGACCGGTGCCGACGGCCGCTTCCATCCCCTCGGGCTTCATGCCGGCAAAGAAATTGAACGCCGTATTGTAGTGGCGGACATGCTCGAGGCAGAAATGATGATATTCGGCGGCGCGACCGCCTGCCTGCGCCCGGGCCGGCTTGGGTGCCCGATAGGCGCCCGGCTCGCTGCAGCCTTCCCATTCGCAGACGGGTCCCTTGGGAGGCTCGGCCTTTTCCTCCTGCCGCGACCTGATGCGAATGCCATCGAAGAGCTTGGAATCCAGTTTCATCCGACCTAGGTACTCGTGAGCTTTCTTTCCGAACCAGAGCCCGTGACCCTATGTCCGTACGCGATAGAATTGTCCAAAAACTTTCCGCCGATTTTGCGCCCGACCACCTTGAAGTGATCGATGAGAGCAACAAGCACCGCGGACATGCCGGCTGGCGCGAGGGCGGGGAAACGCATTTCCGCGTCCGCATCGGGGCAAAAGGCCTCGACTCGCAGACCCGGCTGGCGCGTCACCGGGCGGTGATGACTGCGCTTGACGCCGAAATCAAGGCCGGCGTGCACGCCCTGGCCATCGAATTCGTGCCCGGCGATGCCCCGCCCGAGCGCCCTCCGGTGGAAGCGCCGGCCCGCGCCTGACGATTCTGGCAGGGCTGTGGCGCAAGCCATGGCCCTGACCCGGCTCGATAATCACCGCCGCGCAGAGGGGCGATCACGACTTTGCGACCATCCGGCGGCACGGCCGTGGCGCCCTGCCCCGCGAGCGGCGAATTATTGCCCCGCTACCTGCCTATCGCTTGGCCCTCACGCGAAATGGAGGGCGATCCATGCGAAAGACCATTGTGGCGACCAGTCTTGCCATTCTGCTGGCCGGCAGCGGAGCGGCCCTGGCCGAGCCAAGCCGGCTGACGGTGCTGATCGGCGGGGAGGCCTATGACGGGCCGCCGCGCTTCGAGGTGCGCTTCAACGATACGGTGCTGGGCGAACGGGCGGTGGCGAGCGCCATCGATACGGCGACCGCCGGCCGCTTCGAGGCGGCGAGCGACCGTGCCGCCCACACCGAGAGCTTCGATTTCGACATTCCCGAGGCGGTATTCAAGCCCGATGGCGAGATCAGCATCAGGCTGGTCAACGAGGCGTTCGGCGGGGAAGGCTCGGACCGCGACCGCAACCTGTTCCTCGCCGCGCTCTCGGTCAATGGCCGGGCGGTGACGCTGTCGGGGCTTTCGACAAAGACCGACGCGGGAACCAGGGACAACGCGACGGTGGGCGAGTTCCTGCTCATCGCCGATGGCACGGTGGCGGGGATCGCGCCGGCGCCGGCCGGCGGCTGGCCCGAGCCTCAGGCACAAAGCGTCGCCGAAGCGCCTTCGACGCCAAAGAGCGCAGGCCCGTCGGCGCGCCGCATCCCCGTGAGCGCATCGCGCGAAGAGCCGGTGGCCGAAGTGGCCGCGCCGGCGCCGGCGCCGGTGACGGCGGAGGCTGAACTGACGACCGCGAGCATCGCGGCCACGTCCCCGGCGGCAGCCGGCGAGTGCGCCGGCACGCGCTACAACGTGCTGGGGTTTCGGGAAAACTCCAACGACCTGACCCCCGGCATCGCCGAGCGGCTGGGGCAGGTCCTGGCCGATATCGGGGAGAGGCGCTGCACCGTCGAGGTGGTGGGCTATTCCTCCAATGACGGGCTGCACGCCACCAACGCGCTGTTTGCGCTCGAGCGGGCGCAGAATGTCGCGGCGTTCCTGCGCCAGAACGGGCTCGAGGCAGCCGAGGTGAAGGCGACGGGCGGCGGGGCGACCACCGCCTTCGGGCCGCGCCCCTCGGAGAACCGCCGTGTCGTCATCACCCTCAAGCCCTGAGGCAAGGCCTCAGGCGAGCGCTACGCGATCGGGCACAAGGCGCCGCAGCGCCTTGTAGGGGGCGAGCAGCACCCCCGCGACCAGCAGCTTGACGCAGAAATCCCCCAGCGCGAGGGAGACAAACAGCGGCACCTCGGGACCAACACCCAGAAGCGGCGCGGGGAAGCCGAGCGATCCATCCGCGCGCCCGAACATCAGGTCGAGCCCGGCCAGCGCCGGCGCGAAGGCGAGGCTGAAGAACAGCACCGTATCGATGACCGAGCCGATGAGCGAGGACACGAGCGGTGCCTTCCACCATTGCTGACGGCGCAGACGATCAAAGATAGCGACATCGAGCAGCTGTGCGACGAGGAAGGCCGAGCCCGAGGCGATGGCGATGCGCGGGCTGGCGAGCCAGATCGAGACCAGCACGGCCACCGCAAAGCCCGCCACGACGACGATGCGCGCCTTGCTGGGCCCGAAATGGCGGTTGGTGAGATCGGTGACGAGAAAGGCAACCGGATAGGTAAAGGCGCCCCAGGTGAGGATATCGCCCAGATTGACCCCGCCCAGCGTGTAGCCGAGGGGATACTGGACGAGAATGTTGGAGGCCGCGACAACGGCCACCATGGCGGCAATGGCCACCACGAGACGAGCGAGCATGATCATGCACCCCTGTTTTGCGCCGACCGGCAGGAGACCGGAGCGCTGCGCGGGCCCTAGCATGCCGGGGGGTGCCTGTCACGGGGGCCGGGGGTCGGGGCTCAGGCCTTGAGAGCACCGTGCCCGGACCTCGTCCTTCGCGACGCCTCTGCGCCGAGCCATTCGCGCATGGCGCTCATGGCCTTCCGGCGCTCCGGTCGCTCCTCAGGAGCGCCCGGACCTCGTCCTTCGAGACGCCTCTGACGAGGCTCCTCAGGATGAGGTCCTCAGGCGATTCGGAGAGGCGAAGGATGAGGTCTCAGGGGTTCTGCCGGTCAGCTGCCGGCCTTTTCGCCCTCGCCATAATGCAGGTCGTGGGCGCGCTGGGTCATGGCTTCGCCGAAATCGGCTTCGGTATAGACCGGGCGGATCTCGATCTCGCTGGGGCCGGGCATGGGGTTGGGGCAGCGCTTGACCCATTCGACGGCCTCGTCCATGTCGCGCACTTCCCAGAGCCAGTAGCCGGCGACCAGTTCCTTGGTCTCGGCGAAGGGCCCGTCGATGACCGAGCGGCGCGGGCCGTCAAAGGCGATGCGCTTGCCCTGGGCGCTGGGCTTGAGGCCCTCGCCGGCCAGCATGATGCCGGCCTTGATCAATTCCTGGTTGTATTCGCCCATGGCCTCGAGCTCCTGGCTCGTGGGCATGACGGCGTTTTCGCTGTCGACGGTGGCCTTGACGAAAACCATGACACGCATCGGAAATCTCCTGCTTCGGCCCGGACATCGGACCGCTCATCCCCTCGACGGATGGTGGCGCGGCAAATCGACAGGAGGAAGGCGATTTTTTGCGCCGCTTCCGGCTCAGCGGCCCGAAACCTCTTCGAGCGCCAGAATGTAGCGCAGGACCGCTTCGGAAAACCCGTCGATATGGGTCCAACCACTGCGCTCATAGCCGATACCGTTGCGGGCCGAAGCGACATTGATGAGATAATTGGCGCGGGTGCCATAGGCCGGGGCGTTCTGGGGGGCGTCCGCAGCACCCACCCCGCAATCCTGCTCATCGGTGATGACGATGACGCGATCGACCTCGGGATGGCGCTGGCGCAGGAACCGCATCACCTGGTTAAGGAAGATGCCGCCACCGCCGAGCGGCACCATGGACTTGTAGATGGCATCGACCAGCGCCATGCCCTGCCGGGCCGGCACGATCTGGGTCTTGTGCCGGCGCAGCGGATCGGAGCCGGCCGTGGCATAGATCAGCACATCCTCGCACAAGGAGCGGGCGATGGCGCCAAGCGCCGCGGCGGCAACGGCGCGCGTGATGTCGGAGCGCTGCGACACGCGGGGCCCATACATCGAGCCCGAGACGTCGACGATCAGCAGCGTGGTGCCCGGCAGGCGGGGGCCCTCGCGGGTGGCGGCAAGGAAGGCTTCATCGAGCGCGGGCTCGAAGATAGGCGCGCTCCGGGCCGCCGCGACATAGCGGAACGGGAAGACGAGATCGGCCCCCCTGCGGGCGATGATCGCCTCGGAAACGAGCCGGCGGTCGCAGCCGGCCTCGGCCATCGCCCTCAGATTGCGCAGGAGCGCCAGATAGCCGAGCCGGTTCTCGGCGATCAACCGCTCGAACACCGCCTTCCTGTCGCCCCCGGCCGACAGCGCCACCTCCCAGGTGTCGGGCACCGGCAGAGACCGGTCGGCCACCTGGCGGAAGAGCTCGGCCTGCGCCGCATCGCGCGGGCGCGGATGGACGAGGAACATCACGTCGCGCAGGCGCACGAGCCCGGGCCGGTCATATTTGGCCAGCTGATAGGCATCGAAGCGGCAAAAGGCGCGGGCGAGGCCGGCCTTCATCTGCTTGGACAGCGGCTTCCGGCCATTGCGCCAGTAGAGGGCCACCAGTTCGGCCATCTCGTCGGCCCGCCCGATGACGGCATCGACCGCGTCGGCGACACCGGGACCGCCACGACGCACGAGATCGAGCACCAGCAGCAGCGGCGCGTGGCGC
The DNA here is from genome assembly GCF_900119845.1 of Devosia enhydra. Taxonomy (GTDB): domain Bacteria; phylum Pseudomonadota; class Alphaproteobacteria; order Rhizobiales; family Devosiaceae; genus FPKU01. The sequence continues at coordinate 1,117,141 of NZ_FPKU01000002.1, read as the reverse complement.
AGGCCATGCACCTGCCGCGCCTCGCGGGCGAGATCGGCGACGAATTGCGGCGAGCAGGCGGCGGCAAGATCAGCGATGCGCTCGGCGATCGCCTGACCGTCCTCATAAAACTCGTTTTCCCACAAAAGGCAGGAGAGAACCGAACGCCTCAGCTTCTGCTCGGGGCTGAGCACAGCCGCGATGGCTCCGCCATGGGTCAGCGGCGAGGGCGCGGGACGCGCGATATCGGGAACCCTGTTGAACCGCATGCGCCTGCCCGTCGAACCCGTCCCTGAACACAATGGAGGCCGCGAGGGGAACAGGCGAGCCCGCACATAACTGGCGCTCTACCAGGCTGAGCTACCGGGCGAACGAGTCACCCGGGCTGGATTCGAACCAGCGACTTCCAGCACCCGAAGTAAACGGTCTCTACACCACCTCGCGGCCACCCATGGCCCCGCAGAGATATCGGGGCCATAGGATCAGCATACAGCCCCTGTCGGGGCATGCAACGGCGATCGAGAGGCCCGCCAAAAGCAAATGCCCGCCTTGCGGGCGGGCATCGAAGACTTGGCGCTATGAGCGAAATCAGGAGGCGAGGGCCGCCCGGATTTCCTTCTTGAGGGCCTTGGCATTGTCCGACAGCGTGGTGTCCGACTGCTTGAGCAGGAAGGCGTCGAGGCCACCGCGATGCTCGACCGAGCGCAGGGCATGGGCCGTGATGCGCATCTTGACGGTGCGGTTGAGCGACTCGGAAATGAGGCTCACATCGACCAGGTTCGGCAGGAAGCGGCGACGGGTGCGATTCACGGCATGGCTGACATTGTTGCCGGTCATGACGCCCTTGCCGGTCAGTTCACAGCGGCGCGACATCTGTTGATACCCTTATGCAAAGCGACGACCGTGGCGGCGGAACCAGCCGCATCGGAGCGTCAGTCGATTGAAATCCGGTGGTCTCGATACTGCATGGGCCCCCACCCGTCAAGCCGCAGGAGAGAATTGCCCGGCCCATGGCACGCCCATGCAGCGTTAAGAGGGGCCATGACGGGCCGCGGCCCCCTAGAACTTCCAGCGCACCCCGACGGTATTGGCGTTCGAGCCATCGATATGGGCGATGGTGCCCCATGCGCCCGAGCGATGCTGCACGCGCCAGAAGGCTTCGAGATTGGGATTGTCGAGGCTCGAAATGCTGATCTCGGGCCCGAGATAGAAGAGCACCGGCACGTCGCTCTCGATCCAGGAGGCGCGCACGGTCTCCATGCCGATGGTGTCGGTGACGGCCGAAAGCCCGAAGGTCATCGAGGGCGAGATGCGGATGGTGTTGCCGATGACAAAACCATCATAGCGCCCCACGACGCCGCCCCAGGCCTCGAGCGAGGTCGGCTCACCCTCCCCGAAGCGCAGGGCGAGACCGCCTTCGGCGCCGAGGCGGAAATCACCCCAGTTCTGGAAGAAATGCTGGTAGCCGCCGCCCAGGACATAATTGGTCTCGTAGGGTGCGCCGAAGGCGTTGAAGCTGCCGCCGAAATAATCGGAGTGGAAACGCCCGCCGAAAAAGAACACGGCCCGGTCGTAAGGATCGGGCTGGACCAGCCGGTCGGTCCAGTCGCGCTGGGCCCAGGCGCCCGAATAATCCTGCGCCAGCGCGGGAAGCGCGGTGCAAAAGGAGAGCGAGGCGAAGACGGCGCCGAGGACCCGGCCGGGATTACGCAACATGAATGGCAGGCCCGAAGCTGGTGATGCGATAGGGCTTTGAAAATCCCATAGGCGATGGCCGAGGTAAAGCCCCCGGCTGCAACACCGGGGACCAAATCGCCGCGATTGGCTAATGCCCGTTTCGGGAACGGGATCAGTCGAGCCCGGCCGTAAGGGTCTCGAGCTTTTCGAGAAAGGCTTTCCACCCGGCATGGGCCCCGCCATAGGCCTGCTTCTGCTCGGGGCGGAAGCCGGTCTGCTCGACGCGCAGCAGCGTGCCCGCCGCCGTGGGGGTGAGGGTGAAGGTGACGATGCTCTTGAGCGCATAGGCCGGATCGTCATGGGGAAAATCCCAGCGATAGGAGAGCGAGCGCGGCGGCTCGACGGCAAGCATTTCGCAATCGAGCACCCCGCCCCAGGTGCCGGTGAGCTGGAAGCGATGCCCCACCACCGGCTGGATGTCGCCCGCCATCAGCCATTCGGCGACGAGATGTGGCTGGGTCAGCGCCCGCCAGATCTTTTCGGGCGGCTGGAGGATCAGGCGTTCGACGGTGGCGGTGCTGCGGTCGGTCATGGCCAGTCCTTGCGGTCAGAGCTTTTCGCCGGGCAGGCGGCTCGCCTGCCTGATCCAGCGGGTGAAATCGGCCTCGAAATCATCGCCTTCGCGGATATCGAGGTAGCGCACGTCCTTCTGCTTCGAGGGTCCGGGCGGGATCGGATCGAGCGAAGTGCCGCGAAAGAAGGTGACTTTCACGTAATGGTCAAAGCAGTGCATGCTGGTGAACCAGCCCTCGCCCGGCCGGCCATAAAGCGGGGTGTTCCATTTCACCGCCTTATGGACATCGGGGACGGTGGCGGTGACGATGGCGTCGATGCGCTCGCCCACCGCCCGCTTCCAGCCCGGCATGGCGGCGATATAGGCCTGGACCGGGGCATCGCCCTCGCCCTTGGGGATCTGCGGATTGCCGCCCGAGAGCAGCACCACCCCATCGGGACCCGGTGGTGGCAGCGGCTTTTTCGGCCGCCACTGCTTTTTGCCTGAAGGCGTGTCTGGTCCGGCCATCAGGCGCGACCCGAAGCCGTGGAGCGGCGCGCGACATAGGGGAGCGCGAAGAGGTAGAGCCCCGAGCCGAGGAGAAAGAACAGCGGCGGCAGCGGCAGGTAATAGAGCCAGTCGATCGCCTGCCCCATCGCGACCGCGATGAAATTGGCGATGACCGTCGTGGTGAAAAGCAGCGACACCCAGCGATGCGCCTGCCTGATGCCCCGGTTCCAGCTCATTGATCCATCCTCTTCAAGATATCCTCGAGCGCATCGATGCGCCCCTCCCAGAAGCCTCTCATCTGGCGGGCCCAGTCCGTGAGCGGATCGAGCGCCGCCGGACGGGCGGTGTAATGGGTCTCACGCCCCTGTCGGCGATCCTCGACGAGGCCAGCGGCCTTGAGCACCTGCAGGTGCTTGGAAACGACGGGCTGAGAGACATGCGTGCCGAGCGTCAGCGCCCCCACCGTGTGCGTCCCCTCGCGACAGAGCCGCTCGAACAGCGCCCGCCGGGTGGGGTCGGCCAGCGATTTGAACACCAGATCCTGCGGGTCGGGCATAAATCCATACCTCGTCGGCTATGGGTTAATTCATAGCTATACGACTATGGATGTCAAGCCGGTTGCAAGCCGGCACCGCCTTGCGCCCAAACGTCCGTGATCGGCTTGCTCCCGCCCCACTTGGCGGGCAGCTTCAGCACACATCGATTCGCCGCGGCCGGAGGTCGGATTGGCAAAGACTGTCGCACATCATTCAAGAGGACATCGGCCGGTGTCCGGCCGGGCGGGCCTCGCCCTGCTGACCCTCGTTGCGGGGCTCTGGGCCTCATCGGGCCTGGCGCAGGAGGTGGCGGCCAAGGCCTCCTATGTCGTGACGCTGGGCGGCAACACCGTTGCGACCGCCAGCATCACCCTCAAGGATGCCGAGAGCCGCTACACTCTGGCGCTTGACGCGACGGTGTCGGGCATCGGCCAGTTCGTGGCGGCCGGCGGGGCCAAGGCCAGCGCCAATGGCCGGTCGACGGCAAGCGGGCTCGCGGCCGAAAAATTCGACATCACCACCCGCTCGGGCCGCGACATGATCAACGCCACGGTGGCCTATACCGGGGGCGCGGTCAGCACCTTCGTCGTCGAGCCCCCTATGATCAACACCATCGACCGGGTGCCGATTGAACGCCGGCACCTCAACGGGGTCGGCGACATGCTGTCGGCTTTCCTTCTGCGCGGCAAAGCGCTCGATGCTTCGCTGTGCAACCACAAGGCGCAGGTGTTCAATGGGCTGGAGCGCTTCAACATCGCGCTGCGCTTCGGGCGCACCGACACCGCCACCTCGCGACGCACGGGCTATCAGGGCCCGGTGGTGGTGTGCCTGATCGATTACACGCCGGTTTCGGGGCACTACACTTCTTCGGAGGTCACGAGCTTTCTCGCCGACAACGACAAGATGATGATCTGGTATGCGCCGCTGCGCGACACCGGCTATTTCATCCCCTATCGCGTGCTGATCGACACCGCCTATGGCGACCTCTCGATGGTGCTGACCGAGCTGGGTTGACTGCCTTTCCGCCACGGCAGGGTTTGAAACGGGCCGCGCTTCCTCAAAGGAACGCGGCCTTTTTGCTGGGCGCTGCCGACCGGGCCAAAAATCATGGTTAATGAAAGATTGAGATTTCGGCTGTGCCGGTTTGGCACGGTCAAGCGCTTTTTGCATGAACGGGCGGCCGCGAAGTGCCGTCGCCCTGCGGATCAAGCGTAAAGCACGTCATCTTTTTTTGGCGCTGCCGCGTTAAGCCAGCATTAGGAAACCGGCGATTCCGGCGCGAAAACGGGGTGTCTTAACCTCATGGCAAGCTTCGTGAACGCCCGGCACGACCCTTCGACCTTGTCGAGACGGACCGACATCCCCACTTGGGTGCCGCTGCGCCTCCACCCCCAAGGTGCTGTGGTGAACAAAGCCGGATTGGCGATTCGCCGTCGATTCGGCGCCGATTTGTTCCGCCTTCGTACCAGTTGTTAATGCGGAGGCGACCGAACATGGCGCCGATGTGCCAATGCGAGACACTGGTACCGCGCCCGGAGCGGCTTTTCGAGCCGCTCACCGCGTCCCTGAAACGGCGCAAGGCTCCGAGTCGTTGTCGTGTCGCGTTTCCGGGCGGCGAACCGGTAGCCACCTGGCCTCGAAACGCTCTAGAGTGCCCCTGATGACCTTCGACACTCCCGGCGCCATCAAGGCGATTCTCGGCCCCACCAATACCGGCAAGACCTGGTTCGCGATCGATCGGCTGCTGGCCCATCGCACGGGCATGATCGGGCTGCCGCTGCGGCTCCTGGCCCGCGAGGTCTATCAGCGCATCGTCGAGCGCGTCGGCAAGCATCTGGTGGCGCTGGTCACCGGAGAAGAGCGGATCGCCCCGCTCACCGCCCGCTACTGGGTGTGCACGGTGGAAGCCATGCCGATGGACATAGCGGTGGAGTGCCTCGCCATCGACGAGGTGCAGGTGGCGACCGATTTCGAGCGCGGCCACGTGTTTACCGACCGCATCCTCAATGCGCGCGGCACGAGCGAGACACTGCTGCTCGGCGCAGCCACCATGGTGCCACCGATTCGGGCGCTGCTGCCGCAGGCCGAGATCATCCACCGGCCGCGCTTTTCGCACCTGCTCTATGCCGGATCGAAAAAGATTTCGCGCCAGCCCCGGCGCTCGGCCATCGTGGCGTTCTCGGCCCGCGAGGTTTATGCCATCGCCGAGCTGATCCGCCGCGAGCGCGGCGGGGCGGCGGTGGTGATGGGCGCGCTCTCGCCCCGCACCCGCAACGCCCAGGTCGAGCTCTACCAGAATGGCGATGTCGATTTTCTCGTGGCCACCGATGCCATCGGCATGGGGCTCAACCTCGATGTGCACCATGTCGCCTTCGCCGACGATACCAAGTTCGACGGCCGCCAGACCCGCCCGCTGACGCCGGCGGAGTTCGGGCAGATCGCCGGCCGCGCCGGGCGGCACATGCATGACGGCACCTTCGGGGTGACCGGGCGGGCGGCGGCCTTCGAGGAAGAGCTGATCGTGCAGCTCGAAACCCATGATTTCGAGCCCGTGCGGGTGCTGCAATGGCGCAACAGCCAGCTCGATTTCGCCTCGCTCGATGCGTTGCGGGCAAGCCTTGATGCCTCGCCGCGGCACAAATCGCTGACCCGCGTGCCCGTGGCGACCGACCAGCAGGCGCTCGAATTCCTCGCCCGCAACGAGGCCGGCCGGCTCGCCACGACGCGCGAAGCGGTGGAAGTGCTCTGGCAATGCTGCCAGTTGCCCGACTATCGCGACATCTCGCCGGCCCAGCATGGCGAACTGATCACGCGGATTTACTGCGATCTCAGGGAAAAAGGCCGGCTTGATCAAGACTGGATTGCCGAGCAGGTCCGGTTCTGCGACAATGTGACCGGCGACATCGATACGCTCAGCAACCGCATCCGCCAGATCCGCACTTGGACATTCGTCGCTAACCGCAGGAACTGGCTTGAAGATCCGACCCATTGGCGCGAAAAGACCCGTGAAATAGAGGATCGCCTCAGCGACGCGCTTCACGAGCGTTTGACACAGCGCTTCGTGGATCGTCGCACCAGCGTCCTTATGCGCCATCTGAGAGACAGACGCATGGCTACGCCTGAAATCAACGATCGCGGCGAGGTGAGCCTCGAAGGCCACCTGATCGGCTCCATCGAGGGATTCCGCTTTACATTGGCCCGGTCCGATGCCGATGGCGACGCCAAGGGGCTGCGCAGCGCAGCCGCCGAAGCGGTGGCCCCGGAGATCCGCAATCGCGCGGAAAGGCTGGCCGGCTCGCCGAACGAGGAGTTCGTGCTCGCAACCGACGGCCAGCTGCGCTGGCGCGGCGAGGTTGTGGCCACCATGGTGGAGGGCGACACGCTGCTCTCGCCCCGGCTGATCGTGCTGGCCGACGAAGCGCTTTCGGGCGTGGAGCTCGACAAGGTGCGCGACCGGCTCAACCTCTGGCTGCGCCACGCCATCAACACCCAGCTCGAATCGGTGACCGCCCTTGCCGAGCCGGCCGATCTCGACGGACCGGCTCGCGGCATCGCCTACAGGCTCTACGAAAATCTCGGGCTCATTCCCCGCGCGCTCGTGGCCGACGAGGTCAAGGCCCTCGACCAGGACGTGCGCGGCAAGATGCGCAAGCTAGGCATCAAGTTCGGCGCCTACCACATCTATGTACCGGCCAGCCTCAAGCCGGCGCCGCGTGAACTGGCCATCATGCTGTTTGCGCTCAAGAATGGCGGCATCCGCCAGCCCGGCGTCACCGAGCTGCCCCAGACCGTGCTGTCGGGGCGCACCTCCTTCGTCATCGACCCCACCATCTCGACCCGGCTCTATGAAGTGGCGGGCTTCAAGGTGGCGGGACGCCGCGCCGTGCGCGTCGATATTCTCGAGCGGCTCGCCGACATCATCCGCCCGCTGATCGCGCTCGACCCCAGCCGCTACCAGGGCGAGCCCCCGGCGGGCGCCGCCGAGGGCAATGGCTTCCGCGTGACGGTGGAAATGACCTCGCTGCTCGGTTGCGCGGGCGAGGACTTCGCCTCGATCCTCTCCTCGCTGGGCTATCGCATGAAGCGCGTGCCCAAGAAGCCGGCGGCACCTGCCCCGGCCGTGCCGGCCGCTGGCGCTGACGACATCGCCGAACTCGCGAGGCTCGACGCGATTACCCTTCGGCCCGAGGAAAGCGCCGCCCCCACCATCGAGGCGGCCGAGCTCGAGGATGCGGCGAAGCTCGATGGCGGTTCCGCCGATTCGGCGGCCCAGAGCGATGTCGAAGGCACCCTGGGGAGCCCGCATGACGAGGCCCCGCAGATCGCCGAGGCGACTGCCGATCTCGGTGCGCCGGCGCCCGGCAGCGAGGCCGTTGCCAGCGACGGAGCGACCGAGCCGACGTCGTCCGAACCCGAATTCGAGGAAATCTGGTCGCCCGGCGGCCGTCGCGGCGGCAATGAGCAGCGGCCCAATCGTGGTCGTGGCCGTCGCCCCGAGGGCGAAGCTGCCGCTGCAGGTGCCCCCGAGGCGCGCGGGCGCCGGAACGAACGCGGCGACAGGGGCCAGCGTCCCCAGCGCCCCGAAGGACAGTCCCGTCCCGAAGGCCAGACCCGACCGGACGGCGCGTCGCGGCCCGAGGGACAGGGTCGCCCCGAAGGCCGCCCGACCCGCCCGCCCCATCGCGGCAACGCCCCGACGGACGGCCGGCCGGAGGGCAAGCCGCAGTTCCGCCCCAAACGCGAGGACAAGCCGCGCGAGGACCGGTGGAAGACCGAGCGGCCGCGGCGCGAACCGGCCTTCGACCCGGATTCGCCCTTCGCCAAGCTCGCGGCCCTGCGTAACCCCAAGGCCGAATGACGGCGCCGCGGCGCCATGGCTGAGGGTGGTGCCGAAGGGGGCGGACGGCAGCGGCTCGACCGCTTCCTGTTCTTTTCCCGCGCGGTCAAATCCCGCACCCTGGCGCAAAAGATGATCGCGGCGGGGCTCGTGCGCGTCAATTCGTCGCGAACCCTCGATGTCGACCACAAGGTGGGCGCGGGCGATGTGCTGACCATGACGCTGCATGAGCGCCTGCTCGTCTGGCGCATCGTTTCGGCCGGCACCCGGCGGGGCCCCGCCAGCGAGGCCCAGGGGCTCTACGAGGATCTCTCGCCACCGCCCCTGCCCCGCGCCGAGGAGCCGCCGCTCTTTGCCCGGCGCGACCCCGGCAGCGGGCGCCCGACCAAGAAGGATCGGCGCGCCATCGGCCGGCTTCAGGATGAACCCGAGGACGGCGGCGGCGAGGCGGACTGAGGCCGGGCTGCCGTTCGGGCTCTCGGCACAAAGGCTGATCGGCCGCCCTTGCTCTTGCCGGCAAAACGGTTTAGCAACCGGCCAGTGACGCTGCCCTCCCCCCGCGTCGCGGTTATGTGCAGCCGGGGAGGTCTGGGCAGGGCGCTCGCTTCATGACCTATATCGTCACGGACAATTGCATCAAGTGCAAGTACATGGACTGCGTCGAAGTCTGTCCGGTCGACTGTTTCTATGAAGGCGAGAACATGCTCGTCATCCACCCCGATGAATGCATCGATTGCGGTGTGTGCGAGCCCGAATGTCCGGCCGAGGCGATCAAGCCCGACACCGAGAGCGGCTTGGACAAGTGGTTGGAAATCAACCAGAAATACTCCGCCGTCTGGCCCAACATCACCGAGAAGCGCGACGCTCCGGACGATGCCAAGGCCTTCGACGGGGAAGCGGGCAAGTTCGAGAAGTACTTCTCCGAAGCGCCCGGCGAAGGCGACTGACGCCTTAACCCACCGCGAGGACTGCCCGCCGACGCCCGATTCGGGCGGCGGTGTGTTGTTTTTGATTCTTCGGAAAAATTGTGGTACGGTGTCTTCCTAGATGCAGTACACCCGTCAACCAGCGTGTGCCGAAAGGCACGCTTTTTTTTGATACCTCACACATGCTGGGTGGTTTCGGCCGTTTCTTCGCGGAGCGGATCCGATTGGATGGTTGCATTTCGTGAGTATGCCGGGCGGGTGGTCGGAAGGCCAATGAGCCATCCCCTGGCGGCGTCAATCAGGAGTGTCCTATGGTGACCAAGAAGACCACGCAGCGCCTGGGGTTCAAGACGGGCGAGTATGTCGTCTACCCCGCGCATGGCGTCGGGCAGATCGTGTCGATCGAGGAACAGGAAGTCGCGGGCATGACCCTCGAGCTGTTCGTCATCTCGTTCGAGCAGGACAAGCTTACCCTTCGCGTCCCCGTTGCCAAGATCAAATCCGTCGGCATGCGCAAGCTGGCAGAGGACGATCATGTGCAGAAGGCCCTCGACACCGTCACCGGCCGCGCGCGCGTCAAGCGCACCATGTGGAGCCGCCGTGCCCAGGAATACGAGGCCAAGATCAATTCGGGCGACCTGATCTCGATCTCCGAAGTGGTGCGCGACCTCTACCGTGCCGATGACCAGCCCGAGCAGTCCTATTCGGAACGCCAGCTCTTCGAGCAGGCGATGGACCGGATGAGCCGCGAGATCGCCGCCGTCAACCGCATCACGCTGACCGAAGCGGTGCAGCTGATCGAAAAGAGCCTCGCCAAGAGCCCGCGCCGCGGCGCCAAGACCGAGGCCGACAGCGAAGCCGACGACGCCGAGGAAGCTGCCGCCTGATCGACAGGTTTTTCCCGTCGGCGGGAGCGCAGAGACATGAGCAAGGCCGGTCCAGTGGGGCCGGCCTTTGCTTTGGGGGCATTGTATCGAGAGGCTGAACTCCTCATCCGGTCCTTCGGACCACCTTCTCCCCTCGAGGGGAGAAGGGAAAGGGGCCACCATCTCGCGAGGTAGAAGCTCCGTCGCCCCCTCTCCCCGCCGGGGAGAGGGTCGGGTGAGGGGTGCGGGCTCTCGGCTCGAGCACACAATCTGAACCCCTCATCCGGCCCTCCGGGCCACCTTCTCCCCTCGAGGGAGAGAAGGGAAGTAAGCACCGTCGCCCCACGCTCGGCGCGATCGCCCCCTCTCCCCTGAGGGGAGAGGGCCGGATGAGGGGTTCGGGCTCTCAGCTCAAGCCAATGATCTGAACCCCTCATCCGGCCCTTCGGGCCACCTTCTCCCCTCAGGGGAGAAGGGAGGGGAGCCCTTCGCCAATATTTGCGCGGATCTGTCCCATCATAGAGACGGGAGAGCCATAAGCCCCCTCCCTCCTACTTCACCGCGACGATCTTGTAGCGTTGGCCGGAGACGACCGGGTCGCCGGGGTAGAGATTGTTGAGGATGAAGAACAGCTCAGTGCCGCGGGTGAGGCCGGCCATGCGGCGGGCCAGCGTGTCGGCCGTGTCGGCGGGGCCGGCGGTGACCATCTGCACCGCGAGCTGGCGGATGTCACCGATGTCGCGTGCCGTGGCCGCGCGGAAGCTGCGCAGCGTTTCGAGCGCGCCATTGGCGAAGCGCGGGTTGTCGGCCTTGGCGGCGAAGATGAAGCGGTAGACCTGGCCTTCGTAGCGTACGACGCCGACGCGGAAGCTCCACTGCTCGGTCTGCGCGGCGCCATGGGCGATCTCGACCCCGCCATTGCGCTCGCCCTTGACCGTTTCGGCCTTGAGCCCCGCGATCCAGCCGGATTTGAGATAGTCGGTCAACGCCATGCTGGTGGGCACTTCGGGCGTGTCGAAGCGCACCGCTTCGCCATCGCCGGCCACGCCGACCACCGCGCCGCGCGAGCTCTGCAACGCATAGCCGTCGGGCACGGTAAAGGTATAGCGCTTCTGGGAATGGATGAAGCGGCGGCCGACGATGGCGCCCTGGCTCGGGCTGTCCCCGAAGGTGAGGCCATCGATGCCGGCCAAATAGCTCTGGCGATCGGCCTCGCCCATGCCGGGCGCGCCGAAGGCGGCCCGGGCGCTTTCCACCGCCTTCTGCACGCGATCGGGCGTCGAGGGGTGGGAGGAGAGGAAATCGTCGGTATCGGCCGCATCGCCCGCCGAGAAGCGGGCAAAGCGGCCCATGGCGCCGAGGAAGCGCGCCGCGGCATGCGGATCATAGCCCGCCTTGCCGGCGATCGAGATGCCCTCCTTGTCGGCGGCAAGCTCCTGGTTCTGGCTGAAGGCCGCGAGCGACAGGCGCGAGCGGTTGGCGCTCTGGTCGGTTTCGGCGTTGGCGCCGAAGACGCCGGTCACCACCCGGTCGACGATCTCGGTGGTGCGGATGCGATTGGTGCGGGCCCGCGCATGGCGCAGGGTGACATGCGCGATCTCGTGGGCGAGCACGGCCGCCAGTTCCGAGGTGTCGGAGGCGAGCGCGAGAAGCCCGCGCGTCACGTAGATATAGCCCCCCGGCAGCGCGAAGGCGTTGACGTCGGGGGTATCGAGAATGGTGACGGTGAAGCGCGTATTGGGCTGGTCGGCCGCGGCGAGGAGCCGCCCGGCGATGCGGGCCAGCATCACTTCGGCCTGCCGATCGGAATAGACCCCGCCATAGGACGAGACGATGCGCGGATGCTCGCGCAGCCCGATGGCTTCGTCATCGGGGTCGGTGCCGCCGGGAACCACGGGTGCAGCCTGGCCCGAGGTCTGGCTGACATTGACGCCCGAACCCATCAGGCCGGCGCAGCCGGCAAGCAGCACGATGACAAGGGCCGCCGCGCCGCCGCGCAGCATGCCGCGATGTCTCAGGACGCTCATGGTGACGCTAGAACCTCGATCTGCTCGGGATGGGTGACTTCGATGCGCGGGCCGTCTCGATCATCGACCCAGCCGCGCACCCGGATCAGTGCCGTTTCGAGCCGAAGCGGATCGATACCCGCTTCGGTGAAAAGGCGCAGGGCCCTGTTTTCTATGGTGATGGTGAAATCCTCTTTCCAGAGGCGCCCGAAATTGAGGAACACGCGCGACCCCGACCGCTCGGCTGCCAGCACCCGACCTTCGACCAGTTCGTAATGGCCAACCCGGGCGAGCAGTTCCGACGGTCGATCGGCCCGGCGCACGCTGTAATAGGGATCGCTCCAGATTCCAAGCCTCGCAAGGCGGGCCCGGGTCTCGCTGGCCATCAACTCTGCAAGGCAGGAGCGGTTGTCAGGGAAGGAATACACCCGCGCCAGCCCGGCAGCGATCATTTCGCCCTGCGCCCAGAGCCCTTCGCCAGAAAGAGCCGTGCCATCGGTGACGTAGAGGTGGGCGAGCGCCCGCCCATGCCGGTCGATCCGCTCTCCGCCATAGCGCAGTTGCACCGGCTTGCCCAGAGCGAGCGCCTCGAGGGCTGCCTTGGCCTCGTCGGCCAGAGGCCAGGTCTCGAACCCGTCGCGGCCGAGTGGCAGCTTGGGCGCCTGCGTGCCGATGAGGCGCACCTGGGTGCCATCGCCCAGCTGCACAGTATCCCCATCCACCACCGAGGTGACGATGCCGCGCGGGCCGGCAGTGAGCGCGTCGCATGCAGCGGCAGGCCCGGCGAACGCCAAAACCATCGCCAGCGCCCCCATGCCGAAACCCACGGCCCTGACCGAACCGGCCCGGAATATCCCCGCCTGCACGCCACCACCTCGTTTTCCGCGACAGTGCATAAGATTGCGGCGAAATTGCTCGATTGCGATGATGCCCATGGGCTTCAAGCCACCAGCCGCAGATTGCACGCCACCACCCGGTTTCGCCCGTCGCGCTTGGCCCGGTAGAGCGCCGAATCGGCGCGCCTCAGCGACTCCTCGAGGGCGATGGGCGCATCGGAAAAGCAGAGGCCGGCCGAAACCGTGGTCTGCAAGAGCCCGGCATCGGTGAGCATCGCTTCCGCCTCGAAGGCAAGCCGCACCGCCTCGGCTGATTTGAGCGCACCCTCGGTGGAAGCCTCGAGAACCAGCAGGGCGAACTCCTCGCCTCCCATGCGCACGGCCAGATCGTCAGGCCCTGCCGCCGAGCGCAGCGCGGCTGTAAACTTGCGCAGCACCGCGTCGCCGACCGCATGGCCGAAGCGATCGTTGATCGACTTGAAGTCATCGAGATCGAACAGGATCATGGCCACATTGGCCGGCAGCATGGAGCTGCCATAGCGATCAAACATTGCCCGCCGATTGAGGAGGCCGGTGAGCACATCGGTCTCGGCCTCGTGGCGGTGACGCTGGGTGAGCCGGGACTGATTGAGCGACAGCGAGAGCGCCCCGATACCCGTGAGCGTGATGATGCAGATGGTGAGATTGAGGTCCTCGGCCCAGTTGCTGGGGGCCGCGCCGATCGAGAGATTGCCGGCAAGGATCACGAGTGCCGCGCAGGGCAGGAAGGACAAAGCGCACACGGCATAGAGCAGCACGACGGCAAAGATCGGCAGCGGCGCCTCCTTGCGGCCGGCCCAGTATTCGATCGCGGTCGCGCCAAGCAGCAGCGCGGCAAGGAGATTGCCGATGATGACGCCGAGGCCATCCAGCCCCAGCGCGAAGGGCAGGGCCACGAAAACGGCTCCGGGAATGCCGATGGAGAGGATCATCTGCCCGCGCGGCCGGCGCAGGCGAAACTCGCGGGCCGCCCCGAAGATCACGGCGAGGCCGAAAACGAGCAGCGCGAAGGCGAGGGCGCCGACGAACGGATTATAGACCTGATTGTAGCTCGAAAAGGCGAGGATGTTGCCCACCACCAGCAACAGCCCCAGCGACCAGGTGAGCATGAACCGCTCGGCCCGCGACGACAGCCACGCGGCAAAGAAGGTCATGCACAAACCCACGGCGGACAGCCCAACCGCAAGTAACAGCGAGTTGTAGTCGAGTAGCACCTGGGCAACCGCGCGTTTTTAGGACCATGGCCGGCGCCAGTGGCGCGCCAGCCGGAGAACTGACCAAACCCTTACCACATCCGGCTGCATCAACGGTTAACGAGACCTGACAGCGCACGGCGGATCTACCCCATCTGTGGCACTTGTGCGACCGTGCGGCTGCCGATCCCGTCGATCTGGCCGGCTGCGTGCGCAAACGGGTTTCCCGGCGGCGCGCAATTTGCTATGGGCTCGCTCGTGTGACCCCGTAGCTCAGCAGGATAGAGCACAGGATTCCTAATCCTGGGGTCGCGCGTTCGAATCGCGCCGGGGTCACCAAAAGCCATGCAGCACGACGGATCGCGCCGGATAGGCCCGGCAGGCGATCCGAGTGCCCGCCCAATCCATCGGGGGCCGCCGCTTGCCGAGTGAGCCGATCCTCATCGATGCCCGCAACCTGCGTTGTCCCCTGCCCGTGCTGCGGCTCGAAAAGGCGCTCGGGGCGGCTGGTGCCGGCACGGCGTTCGTGGTGCTGGCGACCGACCCGATGGCGCGGATCGATATTCCGCTGCATTGCCGGCAGCACGGCCACGCCTGCAGCATGACCATCGAGGACGAGGTCTACCGCTTTTCGATCCTCAGCGCAGGCTGACGCCGCCCGCAACCGTGGTGGGTGCATAGACGGGGCGCGGACGCGGCCAGGGAATGGTGCGGATGCGACCCAGATCGGTCGCCACATGCACAGGGCCGGTGACGGTATCGGTCAGGAAGCTCGGCTGCCCCTTGAGGCCGTAGGGAAAAGCCTTTTCGCGGGCCGCGACATATTCCTTGGAGTCCTTGCCGCAGATCAGGGGCCGCATGTCTCGCGGAGCCACGCCCGACGCATTGGCATAGGCGACGATGCTCTGGCCCGTCCCCCTCACCTGCCCCGCCTCGGCCTTGAGGAAGAGTTCGGCCGTCATCTCGTTGCGCTCGCGCGCCGAGGAGGCGCCCAGCACGACGGCAAGCAGCGAGCGGCCGTTGCGCTCGTTGGTGGCGACGATGTTGAGGCCCGAGGCGCAGACATAGCCGGTCTTCATGCCCGTGGTGCCAAGAAAGCTGGTGAGGAGCCCGTTCTGCGATTCCATTTTCGCGGTGCCCAGCATCACCGCCTCGGTGGCAAAGAGCGGCAAATATTCGGGATAGTCGCGACGGATATAGAGGGTCAGCACCGCCAGGTCGCGCGCCGAAGTGACCTGCGCCTTGTTGTGCAGCCCGTGCGGATTGACGAAATTGGTGGCCGTGAGCCCCATCGCGGCGGCGATCTGGTTCATTTCGGCGACGAAGGCCTTTTCGGAGCCCGCCACCGCCTCGGAAATGGCGACGGCGACGTCGTTGGCCGATTTGACGATGAGCAGATAGAGCCCGTCGCGCAGGGTGATGGAACTGCCGACCTCGAGACCCGACTTGCTCGGCGCCTGATTCCACGCATTCTGCGAGATTCTGATGGGCGTATCGAGGGAGAGCCGGCCCTGCCGGATGGCGGCAAAGGCGACATAGGCCGTCATCAGCTTGGTCAGCGAGGCCGGATGCCAGGGCTGGCCGGCATCCTCGGCGGCGAGGATTTCGCCCGAGCGCATGTCGACGAGCAGCATGGGATTGGCACGCGCGGTGCCCAGCAGCAGCGGAACGACGAGAAGCGCGGCGAAAAGGATACGGCCAAGATGCACTGGCGGGGCAACCCTGCTGTTGAAGCGGAACCCGCCCCTCATAGCAGCCATGGCCCGAGGGCTCAACGCGAGCCGCCGCTCGTCAAGGCTTTTTGACTTCAGGCCGAGCGGCTGACCCTGTAGCCGGCCGGAACCCGGCGCACTGCCGAGGCGAGGGCCTGTGCATAAGCCCGGTCGGCAACCCGCCGCACCGGACGGTCGGGCGGCTCGCGCGAAACGGTCGCGAGCACCTGCGACACGAAGTCGGCGCGGAAACCGGTGTCCCGATCCCCGCCTGCCTGCCCGCCCTGTGCCACGCCGTGGGTGATGACGATGCTCCCGGCATCCGTTGTGCAACTGGGCTCAACGTCGCGACCGGGGGCATGGGTTGCAAGGCTGCGTTAACCTTGGTTACCGCTTTATTACCAGAGATGGTTAACAGCCGCCTATTTGAAGTCGTCCTTGGCCTTGCGCAGCGCCGCGAAGACCTGTGCCGCCGAAGTGCCCTGCGGCAGGTTCATCGCCTTGGCCATCTGCGGCAGATCGGCCCGGAGGAAGGGATTGGTTGCCTTTTCCATCGCCATCGAGACCGGAATGGTGAACTCGTTATTGGCGCGCATGCGCTTGACCTCGGCGGCCCGGATGCGCAGGGCCGGGTTGTTGGGATCGACATGCTGGGCGAAGGCGGCATTGGCCTCGGTGTATTCGTGCCCGCAATAGATCAGCGTCTCGTCGGGCAATTCGCGCAGCGTCTCCAGCCCTTCCCACATCGGGCCGGGCTTGCCCTCGAACATGCGGCCAACGCCCATCGAAAAGAGTGCATCGGCTGAAAAGAGGTGCCCGCCCGCCGCGTCGTAATAGGCGATATGGCCCAGCGTATGGCCCGGCGTACCGATGATCTGGAAGGTCGTGGCACCCAGCGAGACCCGGTCGCCGGGCTCGACCAGCACGTCGAGCCCGAGGATCTTGGTGGCCTCGGCCTTGGGCCCGGTGACCCGCACCGAGAATTCCCGGTCGAGCACCGGAATGCCTTCGACATGGTCGACATGGTGGTGGGTGATGAAGATGTCCGAGAGGCTCCAGCCGCGCCGTTCGAGCGCTGCCTTGATCGCCTTGGCATCGGGCGCATCGATCGCGGCCGTGCGCCGGGTTTCGGTATCGTGCACGAGATAGCCGTAATTATCGGTCCGGCACATGAAGATATCGATCAGAAGGCTCATCGCGGCAGGCTCCGGAAAACAAGGGATTCGGGGTCGGGGTGACTTTTGACGCTTCATGCGCCAGAGTCCACCCGTCGCGAAGCCAGTAAAGGGACACTGGAGATGACGCCCGACGTGCGGCGGCTGATCGGCTTTTACAACTCGCCCCTGGGCGAGGTGGTGGGCGCGGTGCTGTCCGAGACGGTGGCTGACCTCGCCGGAGACCTGCGTGAGCGGCGGGTGATGGGGCTGGGCTACGCCATACCCTGCCTTGCCGGCATGGCCGGGGCGCCCGAGCGCGTGATGGCCTTCATGCCCGAGCGCCAGGGCGCCGTGGCCTGGCCCGCGACCGGCCTGTCGCGGACGGTTCTCGTCGACCCGCTCGACCTGCCGCT
Organism: Devosia enhydra; assembly: GCF_900119845.1. GTDB lineage: Bacteria > Pseudomonadota > Alphaproteobacteria > Rhizobiales > Devosiaceae > FPKU01. The sequence continues at coordinate 1,099,901 of NZ_FPKU01000002.1, read as the reverse complement.
GACCGATTCGGCCATCGACCTGACCATCGCGCTCCACAGCTTCGAGCATATCGCCGATGCCGAGGAGCTGATGCGCGAGCTCTGGCGGGTCTCGGCACCCAATGCGCGGCTGGTGATCGTGGTGCCGCGCCGCGCCGGGCTCTGGGCGCATCTGGACAACACGCCCTTCGGCGCCGGCCACCCCTATAGCCGCTCGCAGCTCGAGCGGCTGCTGCGCGACCATTCCTTCGTGCCCGAGCGCTGGGCCTATCGCCTGCACATGCCCCCGATCAGCGCCCGGCCGCTGCTCGGCTGGGCCCGGGCGATCGAACGCATCGGGCGGCCGCTCGGGCCGTTCGGTGCGGGCATCATGTGCGTCCTCGCCCGCAAGGAACTCTTTCCCGCCGTGCCGCGCCGAAAGCGGCTCGAGCGCTTCGTGCGCGTGCCCGCCATGGCGCCGCAGGCGGCGATGAACCTGCCGCGCGACATCTAGGCTTTGCCTTCGGGTCGGCCTTTCTCTATGGTCCGCGCGCCCTTCATCCCCGGCCCCGGACCCATGACGACGAAGACGCCGACGACGCCCGCCCGACCTGAGCCGCAGCCCGGCATCCTCAAGATCGCGCCCTATGTGCCAGGCCGTTCCGACGTGCCGGCCGGGGTGACGCTGGTCAAGCTCTCGGCCAATGAGAGCCCGCTGGGCGCAAGCCCCAAGGCCGCCGAAGCCTCGCGCGCCATGGCCGACAGGATCCATGTCTATCCCGAGGGGTCTTCGCGCGCTCTGCGGACGGCTCTGGGCGAGGTGCATGGGCTTGACCCCGACCGCATCGTCTGCGGTTTCGGGTCGGATGACCTGCTGCACCTGCTCGCCCAGGTCTATCTGGGCGAAGGCGATGCGGCGGTGATGAGCCAGTATGGCTTCAACGTCTATCCCATCATCACGCGCGGCGCCTCGGCCGAGATCATCATGGCGCCCGAGACCGATTATCGCGCCGATGTCGACGCGCTGCTGGCGGCTGTGACCGAGCGCACGCGGATCGTCTTTCTCGCCAACCCCAACAATCCCACGGGCACCTATCTTTCGGCCGCCGAGGTCAACCGGCTTCATGCCGGCCTCAGGCCCGACATCCTTCTCGTCATCGACAATGCCTATGCCGAATATGTCACGGCCGATGATTATGAGGTCGGCGTCCGGCTGGTCGATGCGGCCGAAAACGTCGTGATGGTGCGCACCTTCTCCAAGATGGGCATTGCCGGGGAGCGGGTGGGCTGGATGTATGGGCCGGCCCATGTGGTGGATGCGGTCAACCGCATTCGCGGGCCTTTCAACGTGTCGCTGTCGGGCCAGGCGGCCGCCGAGGCTGCCGCGCGGGACACCGAGTTCACCGCCCGGCTTTGCGCCCACAATGCCCGGTGGCGCGAGTGGCTCGCGGCGAGCCTTTCGTCCAACGCCATCCGCGTGCCACCCAGCCAGGGCAATTTCGTGCTGGCACTGTTCGCGACCCCCGAGATTTCGCGCGCCGCCTTCACGGCCCTGCGCGACCAAGGCCTGCTGGTGCGCGAAATGCACAGCTACGGCATCACCAACGGCTTGCGCATCTCGATCGGGCTCGAACCGGACATGCGGCGGGTGGTCGAGGTGCTCAAGGATTTCGGGGCCAAGGGCCCGGTCGACGGGGAGCAGCGCTGATGTTCGAAAAAATCGCGCTTGTGGGCATCGGGCTCATCGGCTCCTCGATCGCCCATGGCGTCAGGCGTCATGGGCTGGCCAGATCGATCGCCATCGCCACACGGCGGCAGGAAACGCTCGATGAGGCCGAGGCGCTGGGCCTTGGCGACAGCTACACCACCAGCGCCGCCGAGGCCGTGCGCGGCGCCGACCTCGTCATTTTGTGCACCCCCGTGGGCGCCTATGGCGCGGTGATGGCCGAGATCGGGCCGGCCCTCGAGCCCGGCGCCATTCTCTCCGATGTGGGTTCGGTCAAGGCGCATGTGGTCAAGGTCGTGGCCCCGCATCTGCCCGAAGGCGTGCATTTCATTCCCGGTCACCCCATCGCGGGCACCGAGCATTCGGGACCCTCGGCCGGCTTTGCCGACCTCTTCATCAACCGCTGGTGCGTGCTGACCCCCGGCGCGGACGCCGATCCCAAGGCCGTGGATCGCCTCGTGACGTTCTGGCAGGCGCTGGGTTCGCGGGTCGAGTGCATGAGCCCCGACCATCACGACCTGGTGCTGGCCATCACCAGCCACGTGCCGCACCTGATCGCCTACAACATCGTGGGCACGGTGGCCGACCTCGAGCAGGATACCCGCTCCGAGGTGATCAAGTTCTCGGCCTCGGGCTTTCGCGACTTCACCCGCATAGCCGCTTCCGACCCGGTGATGTGGCGCGACGTGTTCCTCACCAATCGCGATGCCGTGCTCGAAATGCTGGGGCGCTTCCTCGAGGATCTGTCGCGCCTGCAACGGGCGGTACGCGTCGGGGACGGGCCGGCGATGGAAGAGCTTTTCACCCGAACCCGCGCCATCCGCCGCTCGATCATCACGGCGGGACAGGAAACCTCGGCGCCCGATTTCGGACGGCTGCAGGGCAGCCCGGCCAAACCCGAAGCCACGGACAAGGGTTCGGCCTGAGCAACCTCAGAAGACCGGCGGCAGCGATGTCAGCGGCACGAAGCCAGAAAACAGGACGCCGCCGCGCGCATTGAGCTGCTGGCGGTAGCTTCCATCCTCGGCGCGCGTGCCCAGGATCATGGCGCCGAGTTCGCGCGGCAGCAGCGGCTCGATGAGCTCGGCGATGCCGCGTGAGCCCAGCTGCACCTGCCCCTCGATGCGCCCCTCGGCATCGAGCCCCAGCGTGCCCGACGCCTCCACCGAGCGCTCGCCGGCGGTGCCCTTGAGCGTGGTCAGCACCAGTTCGCCGCCAGAGGCCTGCCAGGCCGGCAGGATGCCCGGCTCGGCGAAGCGCCGCACGTCATCGGGCACGTTGGCGAGATCGGCCTCGAGCACCGCCTCGCCACCTGCGATCTCTACGCCGGGCGCATCGACGCCCTGAAGCTGCACATAGGCGCCAAGCGTCGTGGTGCCGGCGGTGGCGTCACGCGCTTCGGGCCGGTCGATGAGATGGGCCTGGGCCTCGGCCGCCGTGCCGACGGTACGGGCCTCGAAGGTCGTGTCGATGAGCGAGAGCTCGGTGGCCACCAGCGAGGCGCGGGCGAGCGACCAGCCGTTGAGCCTGACGCTGCCTTCGAGCCCGGCAAAGGTCAGCTGGCTGCGGCTGCCGGTGAAGGCATCCTCGAGATCGATCGGGCCGCGCCCCGACAGCACAGCATGGGTGGGGCGGTAGACGAGCACGGAAGCGCGCAACTCCGCCATCTGCGCGGTGGTATCGCCAGAAACCAGCGTCGCATCCACGCAGGCCAGGTCGAAGCGGAAGGGAAAGCCGGAGATGTCGAGCCGTCCGCAGTTGAGGCGCGGACTGGTTTCGCCATCGGCGAGCGCCATCTGGTCAATCGCGCCGCGCGCCTGCAGGGCGACATAGAGCCAGCCTGCCGTCCAAACCACGGCGACCAGTGCCACCACACCGGCGAGAAATCCGAAAGGCTTCATGCTTTGTCCATCCTTCTCGCGCATGGCCGCCGCGCAACCCGAAGGCTTGCGCGACACACCCCACAGGCCCTACCAAATGGACGTGACTATGGCACGCGACGAAGCATCGCAGGGCGCCGAACCGCTCTGGGTTTTTGGGTATGGCTCGCTGATCTGGCGGCCGGGCTTCCCTTTTGCCAGCCGGCAGGCGGCGCTGCTGCGCGGCGCCCATCGCCGGCTCTGCATCTATTCGCACCGCCATCGCGGTACGCGCGAGCGGCCGGGGCTGGTGCTGGGGCTCGTTGCCGGCGGCTCGTGCCGCGGCATGGGTTTCGAGGTGCCGGCGCGCGACTGGTCGGAAGTCTACGCCTATCTTCTCGACCGGGAGATGGACAGCGGCGTCTATCGCGCGGTCTGGCGGCCGGTGCGGCTCGCCGATGGTCGCATGGTCAGGGCGCTGGCCTTCGTCGTCGATACCAGCCACCCCCAATATGCCGGCAATCTGGAGCAAGCCGAGCAGTTGCGGTTGGTGCGGGACGGGCATGGAGAATCAGGGCCCAACCCGGAATATGTAGTCGAGACGGCGCGCCACCTGATGGCGCTCGGCATGGCCGACCGCTATCTTGACGCGCTGGCCGCCGAACTGGGCGGGCTGGGGCTGCGCGTGCCCGAAACCGCCTGAACCCTCAGGCGGCCGTGGCGGTGGGATAGGCAAAGCGCGGCGAACCGGCTGCCTCGGGCAAAGGCTCGGCACCTTCGAGATCCCACACCAGGGTCAGCCGATCCTGCGGATCGATGGTGCCGGCGACGCACAGCGCCCTGTCGGCGCAATCGAGTGCCAGCCGGAAGCGGGCGCGGCTTTCGGCGTCGCCCACCACATCGGCGAGCGTACCGGCCCAGACCACCAGCGGGCCGCGCGCCAGCACATGCACCACCCCATCCTCGAGGCGGAAGCTTTCGAGCGCGCAGGGCAGCAGATGATGCAGCCTGCGCGAGCGCCCTCGCCATGCCTGGGGCCGTTCGAAACCGGGTGTCGCCATGATCATGCCCTCCGCAGAGAACAAATTAAGAACAAACTTGAGACAAAGTCAAGCGGTTCGAAATGAGTCACAGCATATGGTGGCCAGATCAAGGCAAGACGCAACCTATGGGTGCTCAGACGCCTTTTTGTCGCGCTCTGGCAGCGCCTGCGGCAAGCTGTGCGTCCACCGGCCGCGCCAGCCCGCGATCGAGCGCCTCGAGCGCCAGGCGATCGCTTTCGGCCTCGATGGTATCGATGAGGCGCTGGCGAAACGCCGCTGCCTCGAGACCGGGGGGAATGGACGGCAGGATGCTGGCGCGCGCCAGGCCCGGCCAGAGGATGAGGCTGTTGCGGCCCCAGTAGAGCCCGGAATTGAGCGCCACCGGCACGACCGGCACGCCCAGTTCGAGATACATCTTGACGATGCCCTGCCGGTATTCGGGAGCCGCCAGCGGCGGGCGGCGGGTGCCCTCGGGATAGATGACGATGCGGCAACCCTTGGCGACGGCCTCGCGCGCATCCGCCATCATCGCCGGAATGGCGCCTGCGCCGAGCGATCGATCGACCCGGATGGTGTCAAAGCTCATCGCCGCCCAGCCGAAGAACGGGATGTTCATCAGCTCCTTCTTGGCCACGAAGGCCGGGCGGCCGGTATGGGGCAGGAGCGCGAAGATATCCCAGTCGCTCTGGTGCTTGGCCGCGAGGATGCAGCCTCCGGGCGGAATGTTGTGGGCGCCTTCGACTTCGGATCTTATGCCCACCACCCAGCGCAGCAGCCAGAGGGTTGAATCCCCCCAATAGCGCGCCAGCACCCAGCCGATCCGCGTCGGGCCGCGGGCGATGATGGCGATGGTGCCGATAATGATGGCGAGGACCGCCGTCTGCCCCAGGAACAGGGCGTAAAACAGCGCCGAACGGACGGCCTGCCAGGCTTTGCGCATCGCGAAGGGTTCCGGATGGTCAGGAGGTCTGGGTGAGGAAGCGGCGAACGGTGAGGCGCGAGGTGATGGCCGTCACCGCCGCGATGACCGGCACCACGGCAGCGATGCCCAGAATACCGTCGAGCCCCAGCGAAAAGCGGCCGAAAAGGAAGCCCAGCTGGGCGCTGGCCTCATCGGGCACGACACCGCCTGCCGCAGCCCCGACCGCCGAAAAGAACAGCACCGCCGCGATGCCCCCCACCATGCCGCCGCGAAAGCCGATGGCGAGGAAACGCCCCTGGAATTCCCCGGCGATGAAGCTGTTTGAGGCGCCGATGAAGTGCAGCACATCGACGATCTCGCGGTTGGAGGCCATGGTGCCGCGCGTGGCAAAGATGATGGCGAGCACCGTGGCCACGACGATCAGCGCCAGGACCAGGAGGCCCGAGACGACGATGGTGCCGGCCATCAGGTTGAGCTGCTGGCGCCAGGCGGCATGGGTGTCGAGGGTGGCCCCGGCAACGGCCGACAGGTCGCGTTCGAGCTTTTCGATATCGGCTTCGCTGGGATCATCGATTTCCACCACCACGAGGCGGGGGATGGCGATGGCCGAAAAATCGACGCCGCTGCCGAGCCAGGGCTCGAGCAGCCCCTGGCTTTCCTCGAGCGAGAGCGCCCGTGCGGCCGTGACGCCGGGGGTGGCCAGCGCCAGGGCGACGGCGGTGCGCAGATTGCTCTCCATCACCTCGCCCTCCATCGGGCGGATCTGGATGGTGACCTCGCGCCCCACGTCGGAAGACCATGCGATGGCCGACTTCTGCACCAGCACCACCCCGCCCAGCGTGACGCCGAACAGGAAGGTCATGATGGCGACCAGCAGCACCAGCGTGCGCCCGGCCACCGAGCGCTCGGGCACGATGGCGGTGGCGCGGCTGCGCCGGAGCAGTCTGAACTCAGCCATGGAAGCTCAGCCCCCCATCCCTGAGCACCATGCGCGGATATTTGAAATTGTCGAGCAGCGGCAATTCGTGGGTGGCCAGGATGATGGTGGTGCCCATCTTGTTGAGCTCGGCGAAGAGCGTCACCAGGCGGAGCGACAATTCGGGATCGACATTGCCCGTGGGCTCGTCGGCCAGCAGGATATCGGGCCGGCCGATCACGGCGCGGGCGATGGCGGCGCGCTGCTTTTCGCCACCCGACAGCAGGGCCGGCAGCGCATCCATACGCTCCCCGAGCCCGACCCATTCGAGCAACTCGGTGACATTGGCGCGATAGGCGCTTTCGGGCCGCCCGAGAACGCGCAGAGGCAGCGCCACGTTCTCATAGGTGGTCAGATGATCGAGCAGACGGAACTCCTGGAACACGATGCCGATATGGCGCCGCATGCGCAAAAGACTGTCCTGATCGAGATCGGTCACATCCTGCCCGAACATCTTGACCCGCCCCCGGCTCGGCTTGAGCGAGAGCAGCAGGAGCTTGAGCAGGCTGGTCTTGCCCGACCCAGAGGGGCCGGTCAGGAAGTGGAACGACCCCGGCTCGATCTTGAAGCTCAGGTCGCGCAGGATTTCCGGGCCATGGCCGTAACGCAGGCCGACAGTATCGAATTCGATCAACGCCCAACTCTTTGATGGGGAACTGGTCCGCCGTTTACCATAGCGGCAAAGGATCGACTAACCTTTAAGATGGGCGAGTTTGAGGAGTATTAACTGCCCAGCGGCTAGGGTCGGACCATGATCGCTTCGGGGGCCGCCAGTCTCATCATCGAGTGCCCACACTGCGCCACGCGTTACCAGCTGCCCGGCGAGGCGCTGGGCCCGCGCGGTCGCAGGGTGCAATGCGCCAATTGCGGCAAGGCCTGGCGGGCCAGCCCGCCCCCGATCACCGAGCGCCGCCGCCGCGACGATCTCGTGACCATCGACGACGCCGTCGAAACTGCTCTCGACCAGAGCTTTGTGCGCGAGGAGCGTCGCGTCGCCCTCCCCCAGCCCTGGGCCGAGGAAACCGAAGCGGCCGAGCGCTCCATCGCCGGCATCCGGGCCGCGCTCGGGGCTTCGGCCTCGGGCCGGCCGGAGGGCAAGGTCAAATCCGGCAAGGAGCCCGAAGCGGGTCGAGACGCGCAGGATAATGCGCACCACCGCGACACCGACCGGATGGCGGCGCGGCTTGCGAGCCTCAACCGCCACCTGCCCACGGCGAGGCTGCGGCGCGGGCTTCGGCTCATGGCCGGGCTCGTGCTCGGGGGGCTCGTGGCGGGCCTGGTGCTGGGCCGGGTGGAAGTGGTGCGCGCGTTTCCCGAAATGGCCGGCGCCTATGCCGCAATCGGCCTGCCCGTCAACGTGCCGGGCATCGAGTTTCACGATCTGGCCATCGCCCTGACGCGGGAACAGGGCGCCGAGGTGCTGTCGGTCACGGCCGATCTGGTCAGCGTCTCCGCCGGGCGCGTCGCCATTCCACCGGTCGTCGTGACGCTGCTCGGAGAGACGGGCGAAACGCTCTATCGCTGGAGCGTGACGCCCGTGGCACGCGCCCTCGGGCCGGGCGAACACTATGCCTTTGCGACCCGCATCACCACACCCCCACCCGGAACGCAGAGCGTCCATCTCGGTTTTGCCGATGGCCGGGCCGTGCCCACCGGGACACAGACCGTTTCGCCAACAGGAAAGCCCAGCTGATGGCCCGCATTCTGCTCACCGAGGACGATGACAGCGTCAGGGGCTTCGTGGCCCGCGCCCTCGCCCATGTCGGCCATGACGTCGTCGAGGCCGAGGATGGCGGCATGGCGCTCGAAAGGCTGGCCGAGGACGGCCCCTTCGACCTGCTGCTCTCCGATATCCGCATGCCGGTGATGGACGGCATCGCGCTCGCGCTCTCGGTCGGGGCCAGCCATCCCGGGCTGCCCATCGTGCTGATGACCGGCTTTGCCGACCAGCGCGAACGCGCCTCCGGGCTCGAGACCATCGTCTATGACGTCATCTCCAAGCCCTTCACCCTCGCCGATCTCGTCGCCAAGGTCGAGGACGCCCTGACCGGCAAGCCGGTCGAGATCGTGCCGCTCTCACGCACCGCGCTGGGCTGAGCGCGTTTCCAGGCGCAGCGGAGACCGGTTCGCTGTCCGGAAACGCGACAGAATAAAGGCTTGCCCTCAGAGCCAGTCGGGTACGCTGTCGAGCGCGATGATGTCGGCAACGCTCGGGCGCGGCCGCACCACGTGCCAGCGGGCGCCATCGACCAGAACCTCGGGGATCAGCGGCCGCGAATTGTAGGTCGAGGCCATGACCGCGCCATAGGCCCCCGCGCTCATCACCGCGAGCAGGTCGCCCTCCCCGACCACGGGCAGGGTGCGGTTGAGCGCCAGATAGTCGCCCGTCTCGCAGACCGGGCCGACCACATCGGCCACCATGGTCTCCTTGCCCGAGCGCACGACCGGCAGGATATCGTGGTGGGCCTCGTAGAGCGTGGGGCGGATCAAGTCGTTCATCGCCGCATCGACGATCACGAAGCTCTTTTCGCCCTGCTTGAGATATTCGACACTGGTGACGAGAATGCCGGCATTGCCGGCAATCAGCCGACCCGGCTCGAGCACCAGATCGACCCCGAGCTTGCTGACATGGCGCTTGACCACTTCGGCATAGGCCATGGGATCGGGCGGCGCCTCCTTGTCGTGGTGATAGGGAATGCCGAGCCCGCCCCCGACATCGACATGGCGGATGTTGTGGCCATCGGCCCGGAGGTCGTTGACCAGTTGCGCCAGAAGCCAGAAGGCGTTGTCGAAGGGCGCCATCGCCGTGATCTGGCTTCCGATATGCATGTCGACGCCCACTGCCTCGACATTGGCAAGCTCGGCGATGCGCCCATAGACCTCATGGGCGCGCGCGAAGGGAATGCCGAACTTGTTCTCCTTCTTGCCGGTGGAGATCTTGGCATGGGTGCCGGCATCGACATCGGGATTGATGCGCACCGAGACCGGCGCGACCTTGCCCATGGCGCCCGCGACCGCATCGAGCCTTTCAAGCTCCGGCTCGCTTTCGAGGTTGAAGCAGTGGATGCCGACCGCGAGAGCGCGCTCCATCTCGGCCCGCGTCTTGCCGACGCCTGAAAAGACGATGCGATGTGGCGGGATGCCGGCGGCGAGCGCCCGCTCGAGCTCGCCCACCGAGACCACGTCGGCGCCCGCCCCTTCCCTGGCCAGAAGGCTCAGCACCGCCTGGTTGGAATTGGCCTTCATGGCATAGGCGATCAGCGTTTCGAGGCCGGCAAAGGCCTCGCGCATCACGCGGATATGCCGGCGCAGGGTGGCGGCGGAATAGACATAGAAGGGCGTGCCGACTTCGGCGGCAAGCGCCTTAAGATCGACATCCTCGGCATGGAGCCGGTCGTCGCGATACTGGAAGTGATGCACCATTGGCCCGCCCCGAGAAAACCCGCGCCGCATCATGCGGCCCATAACCCTCCCTCTAAGGCAGGCGGGGCGAAAACGGAAGGCCGCCGCTCACGGGGTCCCGTGCAGGGCCTCGATGCGTTCGGCCACGAGCTGCTGAAGCCGCCACAGCCGCCGGTCGCGGATGCCCATGGCCTCGAGCCGGCTCACCGTGGCGAAGAGATATTCAGCCATCGAGCCCTTGAAGCCGCAGGCGCGGGCCAGCACCTCAGCAAGCTCCTCGTCGGGGAGCCCCGCGACATAGCGCCCCGAATTGCGGTTCATCGCGAAGGCGAGCGCCCGTATGGGGCCATCCCTCGTCATCACATCGATCCACCGCCACGGGAAGGCGGAGGGCACCATCGTCTGTTCGCGACGGATGAGGCGATGCAGTTCATCCTCAAGCCCGATATCGGGGAGCCGATAGGCAACGCCGCGGCATTGCCCGCCCCGGTCGAGCGCCAGCATCAGCCCCGGCGTCTCGCGGCTGCCGCGATAGCGATAGTCCCAGCCGAGACAGAAGCGCCGGTGCCAGCCGCGCGCCAGCGCCAGCTGCTCGTCCTCGTGGCGGGTTTCGGGCTTCCAGATCAGCGACCCATAGGCGAAGAGCCAGAACCCGCCCTGGGGCTGGGTTGCCAGCATGGCCGCCACTTCCCGATCGTAATCGGCATCGGTGGCGACCCTATAGCCGGGCAGCAATTGCGGCCCGGGATCTTCGATCGCCCGGTGCACGCGGGCGACATGCGCCTCGGTCAGCCGCATCGGCCTGTCGCGCTGCGCCATGGGGAGCGGCCTTTACTCGATGCCGCCATCGCCATGATGGCCCGAGCGCCCGGAGGATGCCTTGCGCGGCTCGGTCTTTTCCCCGGTCAGCGCCTCGCGCCAGCGGGCGACCTGCATCAGCACATTGTCGGGCGCGGTGCCACCATAGGATTTGCGTGAGCGCACCGAGCTTTCCACCGTCAGCACCTTGTGGATGCGGCTGTCGATGCGCTCGTCGATCGCCTTGAAATCCTCGATGGTCAGACCCTCGAGCCCGCAGCCCTTGGCCTCGGCGGAAGCCACGATGCGCCCGGTGATGTGGTGGGCATCGCGGAACGGCACGCCGGCCTCGCGCACCAGCCAGTCGGCGATATCGGTGGCGGTGGAAAAGCCCGAGCTCGCCGCGGCATGCATCTTTGCCCGGTTGACGGTCAGGTCGCCGATCATCCCGGTCATGGCAGCCAGAGACAGCGACAGGGCATCGAGGGCGTCGAAAGCGACTTCCTTGTCCTCCTGCATATCCTTTGAATAGGCGAGCGGAAGGCCCTTCATGACGATGCTGAGCGCCGTCAGTGCACCGATGATGCGCCCGACCTTGGCGCGCACGAGCTCGGCCGCATCGGGATTGCGCTTTTGCGGCATGATCGAGGAGCCGGTCGAGAACTTGTCCGAAAGCCGGATGAAGCCGAACTGCGCCGAACTCCAGATCACCAGCTCCTCGGAAAAGCGCGAGAGGTGCATGGCGCAGAGGCTAGCGGCAGCCAGCGTCTCGAGCACGAAATCGCGGTCCGAGACGGCATCGAGCGAATTGGCCGTCGGGCGATCAAAGCCCAGCGCCGCGCTCGTCATGTCGCGATCGAGCGGGAAGGACGTGCCGGCGAGGGCCGCCGAGCCCAGCGGATTTTCGTTGAGGCGTTTGCGCGCATCGGCAAAGCGGCCCGCATCGCGCCCCAGCATCTCGACATAGGCCAGAAGATGATGCCCGAAGGTCACCGGCTGGGCGCTCTGCAGATGGGTGAAGCCGGGCATGATGGTCTCGGCCTCGGCCTCGGCGCGCTCGACGAGCTTCAATTGCAGCGCGGCGATCTGCCCCAGGAGCATGTCGATGCAGTCGCGGACATAGAGGCGGAAATCGGTCGCCACCTGGTCGTTGCGCGAGCGCGCCGTGTGCAGGCGCCCGGCGGCATCGCCGATCTTTTCGCGCAGCCGGCTCTCGACATTCATGTGAATGTCCTCGAGCGCCCGCGAAAATGTGAACGTGCCCGCCTCGATCTCGGAGCGTACCTCGTCTAAGCCCGCAAGTATGGCGTCGCGGTCGGCCTCGGTGAGGATGCCCGTCGCCGCCAGCATGCGGGCATGCGCGATTGACCCTGCAATGTCCTGCCGATAGAGCCGCTGATCGAACCCGATGGAGGCGTTGATCTCTTCCATGATGGCGTCGGGACCGGACGAGAACCGCCCGCCCCACATGCGATTGCTCATCGTAACCCCTGGAGCACTGCCGTGACTGAACCTGCGCCGCAAAAACCCGCCGGATCGAGAAACCGGCGCCTCGCGCTCGTCGCCCTGTCGGGCGCGGGGCTAGCTTTAGCGGCTGGACTTTGGCTTAGCAATGCCGGCAGCCCCAACGCCGCCCAGTGCCCCGCGATGGCCGAGGCGGCGACACGGATCGACGCCGCATCCACCGGTGAACTGGCCGCCCTGCAGGCCACGGGCTTCGGCCGCGGCTTTGCCGACCTCGCCTTCACCGATGCCGAGGGCAAGCCCGTCAGCATCGCGGACTTCGCCGGCAAGGGTCTGCTGGTCAATTTCTGGGCCAGCTGGTGCGTGCCCTGTCGCGAGGAGATGCCGGCGCTCGAGGCGCTTGCCGCCCGGCACAATGGCGCCGACTTCATGGTGCTGCCGATCAATCTCGATATCGGCGCCGATGGCGGCGAAAAGGCGCGCGCTTTCCTCGAGGAGGGCAACTGGCCCAACCTGCCGCTCTATGCCGACGCGACGTTCAGGGCTTTTGATCGCCTCAAGACCGAAGGCGTGGCCATCGGCCTGCCGGCGACACTGCTGCTCGATACCGAGGGCTGCGAACTTGCAGTGTTGCAGGGCCCGGCCCATTGGGACAGCCCGGATGGCGACAGGGTGGTCGAGGCGCTCAAGGCCGAGCTCTGAGCGAAGCCGGCCTGGGGCGAAGGCCTTGGCTCAGGCGCTTTTGTCGACCTTTGTTCCCTGCCCCGGCGGGGGCGCGGCGCGGGCGACCTCGTCGATCATGGCGACGAAATCCATCTGCATCTGATGGCTTTTCTTGGCGACGGCGATCTCCACGAGGCCCTGCGTGCGCTGGGCCGAGAGCATCGCCATCTGCGTTGCGATTTCCATGCGCCATCCTCCTGCCTCCAAGGCTAGGGGCGCAGCGTTAAGAGGGACTTACCGCCCGCCGAAGAGGATGACCCCGCGCCGGCGCAATGGCACGGCCAGCAGCAGGCCCGCGAGAATTCCCCCCAGATGCGCCCACCACGCCACCGGCTCCTCGCTGCCGATGACGAGGTAGAAGACCTGCGTCCCGATCCAGACCGCCAGCATCCACACCGCCGGTATAGGCAGCGGAATCGGGATGACGAGGCGGAAGAGCACATAGACCCGGGCGTGCGGGAACAGCATGAGATAAGCCCCCATCACGCCCGCGACCGCACCCGAAGCGCCGATCAGCGGACCCAAGTCATTGATATTGAACAGTAAATGCACGAGCGCCGCCGCTGCGGCGCAGAGGAAATAGAAGACGAGGTAGCGCACATGGCCCAGCGCGTCCTCGATATTATCTCCGAACACCCAGAGGAAGAGCATGTTGGAGAGCAGGTGCAGCCAGTCGGCATGCAGAAATGCATAGGTGACGAGGGTCGACTGATCGGGCAGCCAGGCGACCGGTGCCGGATAGAGATCGCGCACCACCACCGGAATCATCCCGAAACCGAGCACGAACCGGTCCCATTCGGGCTCGGTGAGGATCGATTGAACGAGGAAGACAAGCACCGTCGCCCCGATCAGGGCATAGTTCACATATGGAAAACTGATATGCCGGATCGGGTTGCGATCATGCAGAGGCAGGAACATTCACGGCTTCCCCCAAATCGCAACCCGGTCGAAATCGCTTATGAATTCAGGCGTTTCTGCTCGCCGGTGAACTGACCCGGCTGCCAGAGCACATCCTTGCTGCCATTGCCATTGGCCGCGCGCGCCATGACGAACAGCAGATCCGAAAGCCGGTTGAGATAGACCAGCGCGTGGGCGTTGACCTCGGGCTCCTTGCCGGCAAGGGCAAAGGCATGGCGCTCGGCGCGCCGGCTGATGGTCCGCGCCAGATGCAGCGCGGCGGCCAGCGGAGTGCCGCCGGGCAATACAAAACTGGTGAGGGGCGCGAGCTGCTCATTGAAGGCATCGATCTGCCCTTCGATCCAGGCGGCCTGATCGGCCGTGATGCGCAGCGAGGGCGCAACGCCGTCCGGGTCCTGGCCGGGGGTGGCGAAATCGGACCCCAGATCGAAGAGATCGTTCTGGATGCGGGCCAGCACACTGTCGAGCCTTGGCATGCCCTGGGTCTGGAGACGCGCGAGCCCGATGGCGGAATTGGTCTCGTCGATCGTGCCGAACACCTCGACCCGCAGATCGTATTTCATCCGGCGCGGACCGCGCACGAGCCCGGTCGTGCCGTTATCGCCTGTCTTCGTGTAGATTTTATTGAGCTTTACCATAGACTTAACCGCGACCAAAGAAGAACAGTGCACCGAGGATAACGACCAGCGCCACGGCCTGCGCGATGACGCGGGCCCGCATCAGCATCTGGCTCTTGTTGCCGTCTCCGCCTTTGAACATGTTCCAGAGGCCCATGAACAGGATGACGGCCACCACCATGACCGCGACGAAGGTGATCAGCGAGACGATTGAATTGTTCATCGGATTTCCGTTGCCCGACCCGGCGGACGCATGCCTGCCGCTGCGGGGCCCTTGTTGATCGTGCTGTGCAGTCCCCGGCCGAGCGCATCGTAGATCGCGCGGATACGGCGGCTGGTGTAAAGTTCGCGATGGGTCGTCAGCCAGACCTCCATGCTGGCCACCGGCGCGCTGGAAAACAGCGGCACCAGCCCGGGCGTGACGGCCACGAGGCCGGCTTGCGCAAAGCCGATACCGAGCCCGGCCTTGATCAACTCCCACATCGCAGTCTGGCTATCGGTCCTTACTACGAAATCGGCGCGCCTTAGATCAAACCCGAGTGCTTTGGCCGCAAGCGTGATGGCATCGGACCGATCATAGCCGATCAGGGCGTGCCTGCCGAGGTCGGCCATCGTTTGTGGGGGACCGTGGCGATCGAGATAGTTGCGATGGGCGCAGGCGATGACCGGAATATCCCCCAGATGCCGGGAGATGAGATCGAGCTGGGCCGGGCGGAACATGCGCACGGCGATATCGGCCTCGCGCAGCAGCAGATTATCGGCCGTATCGCTGGCCACGAGCTCGAGCGCGATGCCCGGATGGTCGGCGCGGATGGCCGCGAGAATCGGCGGTAGCACGTGATGGGCCATCATGGTGCTGGCGGTGATCCGCACCGATCCTTCGAGCGCCTCCGTCGCGCCCTCGGCGATGAGGCCGGCACGGGCCAGGGCGGATTCAGCCTCGCGGACGGGCTCGTAGAGCTTGAGCGCTGTTTCGGTGGGGCGCAGGCCGGACAGGGAGCGCTCGAAGAGGGTAACTTCAAGAACCTGTTCCAGCGCCTCGATATGTCGGCCGAGCGTTGGCTGGCTCAACCCGATGGCGCGGGCGGCAGCAGACAGCGAGCCGTTATCGACCACCGCCGCAAAGCTGCGCCAGAGCGCCCAATCGGGTTCGACATCGCGCATTCCATACAATCCTGAATGGCCGCCAGAGCAACATAGCGGATCGTCATTCATTCAGGAAGGGGCGATCTTGGCCTCCAACAATAAGGAGCCGCCAGATGTCTCAATCCGCCCAGAAGCCTCGCATCGTTATCCTCGGCCTCAACGGCCATATCGGCCAGGCCGCGGCAAAGGCCTTCATCGCCGCGGGCTGGAGCGTGACGGGCTTTGCCCGCAGCAACCGGATGCCGATCGCAGGCGTCGATTTCGTCGCAGGAACGGCTGATTCCGTGCCTGACATGCGGGCAGCGATCGGGGATGCGGACATCGTCCTCAACGCGCTCAACCTGCCCTATGACAAATGGGACCGGGGTCGGGCCGAAGCGCAGCTCGGACGGGTGCTGAAGGCGCTCGGGCGGACGGGGAAGACCCTGCTATTTCCCGGAAATGTCTACAATTATGCCGCCAGCGACAGAGCCCTTACGCCTGACCTGCCGCAGTATCCCGAGACCCCGCGCGGTGCGATCCGGGTGCGGATGGAAGAGATGCTCTTAGCCGCCGCCCGGCGCGGGGATATAAACGCCATCATCCTGCGGGCAGGCGATTTCTACGGACCCGGCAATCACGGGAACGACATGTTCGGCCAGATGATCCTGCGCGAGATCGGCAAGGGGCGGGTGGCGCTGCATCATGATCTCGATCTCCCTCACGCCTGGGCCTATCTGCCTGACCTCGCCCGAGCCTTCGTGGCACTGGCGGAAAGGCGGGGCGATTTCGAGGCTTTCGCACGCTTCAACTTCGCCGGGCACTTCCTGACCGGACGGCAGATTCTTAAGGTCGTCGAGGATGTTGCAGGACATCCCCTCCGTGCCGTACCCCTGCCCTGGACGATGCTGTCGGCCATGGGGCTGGTGATGCCGCTGATGCGGGAGATCGTGAAGACGCGCTATCTCTGGGAGAACCCGATGGCGCTGGTCGATCCGCGGCTGGAGGCGATTCTGGGGCCCGGTTTCGGCACCGATCCGGCCGAATCGATCAGGGCGACGGTGGCACCGATTCTGCTGAAAAGCCGAGTTGCCGCCTGACATCCTCGGGGGTCCAGCCGGCGGCGCGCAGGCCGGAAAGGCTCTGCGAGCCGCGCGACTTGGCGAGCTTTTCCCCGCTCGAATCAACGAGCAGGCGGTGGTGGGCGTAGACGGGATGAGGCAGGCCCAGAAGCGCCTGCAGCAGCACGTGCAGATCGGTCGCCGCCTCGAGATCCTGCCCGCGGACAACATGGCTAATGCCTTGATCGGCATCGTCGATCACGACGGAGAGGTGATAGCTCGTGGGTACATCCTTGCGCACCAGAACGACATCGCCCCAGCGTGCCGGATCGGCGGGTCGGGAGGCGTGGGCTTCGAGCCGGCCATGGCGTTCGAAGCCGGGGATAAAATCGATACGCAAAGGGCCGGTCGAGCGGATCGCCCGGTCCATCGCGAGCCGCCATTGGACGGGTTCGCCCTGGGCGAGACGGGCCACAACCTCATCGGCAGGGCGGTGGCGACAGGTTCCCGGATAGAGCGGAGCGCCATCGGGGTCGCGCCCGTCCGCTTGCTCGGCAACCGATTTTCTCGAACAGAAACACGCGTAAAGAAACGTGCGATCACGCAGCACACCTGCGGCATTCGCGTAAAGTTCGAGTCTTTGCGATTGTTGTAGTACCGGACGCGGCCAATCGAGCCCGAGCCATGTGAGGTCGTCCTCGATTCCGGCGACAAATTCGGGTCGACTGCGCACCGGATCGATGTCTTCGATGCGCAGGAGCCAGGTACCCCCCGCCGCCCTCGCGGCATGCCACCCGACAAGCGCGGAATAGGCATGGCCCAGATGCAGGCGCCCATTCGGGCTGGGCGCGAAGCGCAGGATGGGGTGCGGGGGTGCGGGCGAGGACATGAGGAGGCGGACCCTAGCATGACGGACCCCGTGACGCACCGGCTGACGACGGCCGAGGCCATCGCCGAGCATCTTCATGGATTGATCCGGCGCGACGGGCGGCTGGCTGATGTGGTGGCGCGGGCCGGGCCGGTGGATGTGCGGATGACCGAGCCGGGCTTTGCCGGCATGGCCAAGGTGATCTGCGGGCAGCAGCTGTCGGTGGCAAGCGCGCGGGCCATCTGGACCCGCTTCGCGGCGATCGAGGGCGCTACCGACCCCGGCCAGTTCCTGCTCCTGCCCGAAGAGACGATCCGGGCGAGCGGATTTTCGGCCGGCAAGACGCGGACCCTGCGGGCGGTGGCCGAGGCCGTGGTGGCGGGGGAACTCGACTTTTCCCATATCGAGCTGTTGCCGGCCGAGGCGGCGATCGCCCGGCTCACCGCCATCAAGGGCATCGGCCCGTGGACGGCCGAAATCTACCTCATGTTCTGCGCCGGGCACCCGGATGTGTTTCCCTCGGGCGACCTCGCCCTGCAAAAGGCGGTGGCCCACGCGCTGGGGCTCGATACGCGGCCGGCTGCCGCCGAGCTGGCAGCGATCGCCAAGGCGTGGTCGCCGCACCGGGCGGCCGCGGCCCTGCTGTTCTGGCGCTATTTCGCCGCGATACGGGAGCGCGAGGGCATCGCGCTCTGAGCCGGCAGTGGCGCAAAGGGCCAATCTCTGGCAAGCTCGCCACATTCTCGACAGTCCAGAGCCCGGAGCCAAGCCTTGACCGACTCGACGGTTTTCCTGCCGCCCGACCGCCGCCCCGGACGGGGCGGGGTGTTCATTCCCCCGCTGCTGATCGTGCCGCTGATCATCTACAACCTCGTGGCGTTCCTGTTCATGGGCGGCAATCCGGCCGGCTGGGCGGGCACGGTGATGACCATACCCATGGTCTCGGGCATCGCCTGGTCGCTGACCTCGGGCGACCTGATGATCATCATGGGGCTGGTGGCGCTGTGCATCGAGGTGATCAAATCCACCAATACCGGCCGCTCCTCGGTGCTCGAGCACATCATCTCGACGCTGGTGTTCATCGTTTTCCTCGTCGAATTCCTGCTCGCAGGGGCGGCAGCCAGTTCGGTCTTCTTCATCCTGATGCTGATGGCACTGATCGACGTGGTGGCCGGCTTCACGGTGTCCATCACCAGCGCCGGGCGCGACGTGACGATGGGCTGAAGCCCATATTCGCAGTGGTAACAAAAGGGAACCTGCCCTATATGAAGGGCAGGTCAAAACGCCAGCGGGGACTTTCGGCATGGCTCTGGGCAGCGCGAAGGGACATGAAAAGGAAGTCTGCGGCGCCATGGCAGACATCCTCAACCGCATCGGCGACAAATGGAGCGTGATGGTGGTGGGCTTTCTCGCCCGGCGCACCATGCGCTTCAATGAATTGCGCAATGGCATCGGCGGCATCTCGCAGCGCATGCTGACCCTGACCCTGCGCAATCTCGAGCGCGACGGGCTGGTGACGCGCACGGTCTATCCCGAAATTCCACCGCGGGTGGAATATGCGCTGACCGATCTGGGACGGACGCTGACCGAGCCGCTCGATGCGCTGTGGAACTGGGCCGCGACCCACCAGCACGAGGTGAAGGCGGCGCGCGAAGCCTATGACGGTCGTGGCGACGCCCTGCCCCGGCCGCGCCTCGAGGCCGCCGAGTAGGCGGCAACCAAAGCCCCCCATTTCGCATTGGTTCTTCTGAACGAACGTGGGCGGACCGCGCCCGCGCGCTTGCGCGCCGCCGGCTGTCAAGACCGGCCGGCCGCAGCAAGATCGCATGGAGCACGAGATGAAGCCGATCATCACGGGGCTGATGATAAGCCTCGCCCTGACCCTGCCAGTGCAGATCGGCCCGGCCATGGCCCAGACCCCCGAGGCCGTTCCGCAAAATACGCCGGCGCCTGCGGGGCCGCTGCCCGGCCTGCCGGCGGCCCCACCGCCGCTCGATGGCGCACCGCCGGCAATGGAGGTGAGCGTCGACCCGGTCGAGCAGGCGGCGCTCGTGACCTCGACCGAACAATTCGCCAACTCGGCCGCCATGGCCAGCCTGCTGCTGGCGCTGGGCGCCCAGGCGGTTGCCGGGGCGAGCCAGGATGCCGAACTCGTGGCCTTCGCCACCGACAGCCTTGCCCGCCACACCCGCCTCGTCGAGGCGCTGCGCGCGGCAGCGGCGGCCGGCCCGGTGATGGTGCCGGTGCCGCTCGGCCTCGACATGACCCACCGCCAGAAACTCGATGCGTTGAGCGGTGGCGTGAGCGCCACCGGCGCCGAGGCGAGCATCGAAGCCCGCTATGCAACAATGGCTGCCGAAATCGGCGCCGTCGCGGAAGCGCTCTACACCGCCTATGCCGAAAAAGGCGAAGACAGCCCCCTCAAGGGCTTCGCCGCCGAAGCCCTGCCCGAGATCGCCGCCGAACATGCGGCGGCGGAGGCTTTGCTGGCGCGGGTTGGGGGGTAGGTTCGGGGGACGTTGAGAGGGGTTGTTTCGGGGGAAGTTGCCCTGATCTGGCCTGCGGCCAATGTCTCGCAACCGGGAGAAGTGAGGTGAAGTCCTCACGCTGAGGAGCCCCGCGAGGGGCGTCTCGAAGGGCGAGGGCCGCCAGCGCCGGTGGTCCCGACCTCGTGGTTCGAGACGCGGCTGAAGCCGCTCCTCACCATGAGGTCTCTCGTGGAATTCACAAAGGACCTCACCCTGAGGAGCCCCGATAGGGGCGTCTCGAAGGGCGAGGGCCGGGTCCACCGAGCGCACGTCCTCGTCCTTCGAGACGGGGCTCCGCCCCTCCTCAGGATGAGGACTAGGCAGGCGCAATCAGGTGGGGCGAGAACAGGTCACACGATCCCTCACCTCTCTCCGCCGGAACGGTACACGGAAGCAGGAACGACCCAGTGGGGGTCACCAAGTGCAATGCTCCCCGCCCCTCGTGGTTCGAGACGCGGCTGTCGCCGCTCCTCACCATGAGGTCTCTCGTGCAATTCACGGCGGTCCTTCATCCTGAGGCTTCCGAGCCGCCCTGAGAGGCAGTCGGCTATCCCTCGGCGACCGGGGTGATGAGGGCGGCGACGGCGTTTCGGTAGAGGGTGGGGTCGGCGCCGTCCTCGATGGCGAGGGCGGCGCGGTCGAAGGCGGCCGAGAGCAGGTCGGTGAGGGCGTCGAGCGCGGCATCGGGAGGCCGGCCCTGCGCGGCGAAGGCGGCCCGGAGCCCGGCCCGCAGCGTGCGTGCCGCCTTGTCCTCATCGAGCCGCTTCATGGCGCGATAGCCCAGTATTGCCGGTCCCTCGATCAGCAGCAGCCGGGTGCGGCCGGGCACGCGCATGGCGGCGAGATAGGCCTGGCTGCCGGCCAGCAGCGCATCCACCGGATCGGTGCTGGTGGCGGACATGGTTTCGATCTCGCGCGCGACCGCCTCGCCCTCGGCCTCGACAACGGCGTGGAACACGGCCTGCTTGTCGGCGAAATGATGATAGAGCGCTCCCCGCGTCAGCCCGGCCTCGGCAGCGATCTCCGGGGTACCCGTTTCGGCATAACCTTTTGAAACAAAAAGCGTCCGCGCCGCAGCGAGCAGCGCGGCACGGGTCGCGAGGGTGCGTTCGGCATTCGAGCGCCTGGCTTGCATACATACAGCCTGTATGTTAAATCGCAGTCATACATGCAGTTTGTATGTGATTTGAGAACAGGTGCAAGATGAATCTGACGAGCTTTTACCCCGTGCTGATGAGCCACAACGTGGCGGCACGTGCGGCTTTCTATGTCGACCATTTCGGCTTTCGGCCGCTGTTCGAGAGCGACTGGTATGTGCACCTGCAGGCCAAGGCCGATCCGCGGGTCAACCTCGCCATCCTCGCCGGCGACCACGAAACCATCCCGCCGGCGGGGCGCGGGATGGCCACCGGCATGCTGCTCAATTTCGAGGTGGAGGATGTCGATGCGGTGCACGAGACGCTGGCGGCGGCCGGCCTGCCGATCCTGCTGCCGCTGCGCGACGAGGATTTCGGCCAGCGCCATTTCATCACCGCCGATCCCGAGGGCGTGCTGATCGACATCATTACCCCCATTCCGCCCACGGCCGAATTCGCGGCGCAGTATCTGGGGACCGAATAGAGGTTTAGAGCCAGAGGCGGAGCAAATAGACCGCGAGCACGCCGGCGACCATGGTGGCGATGAGGCTGCGGGTGGCGATGAAGGCGGCCACGGCGAGGGCGGCGGCGAGCCATTCGGGCAGCCCGCCATTGGCGATGGCCGGCGCCACCAGCGCCGCCAGCACCGCGCCCGGAATATGGCGCAGCCAGGCGGCGGCAAAGCCCTCGCGCGGCAGCCGGTCTGCCACAAGGAGCCCGCCCATGCGGATGGCGATGGTGACCGCCGCCATGCCGGCAATCGCGATCAGCGCCTCGAGGCTCATGGCCGCGCCTCGCGCCTGCGCCCGATGGTCTCGGCGATGGCGCCCGCAAGGCTGCCGCAGAGGCCCCCGGCAAGGATGTGCCACTCGCCCGGCACAAGGCGGGTGACGAGCACCGCGACCCCACCGCCCACGATCCAGGGTACGAGATCGGCGCGGCCCTTCCACATGCCCAGAAGGAGCGCGATGAAAGTGGCGGTGAAGGCGAAATCGAGCCCGAGGCTTTCGGGCTCGGCGATCGCGGCGCCCAGCAGTCGGCCGGCGAGCGTCACCGCCAGCCAGGTGGTCCAGAGCATGAGCCCGGCGCCGACGAAAAAGCCCGCACTGTCGCGCCCGGCGGGGCGCTGCCCGATGGTGAGCGCCCAGGTTTCGTCGGTGGTGAGAAGAGTTGCCAGAAGCCCCTGCCAGCGCGGCAGGCTCGCAAGCGTGGGGCGCAGCGTCGCTGTCATCAGCATCATGCGCAGATTGACCACCGCCGCCGCGGCAATGAGCGCGCCGATGGGCAGGGCGCTCGGCGTCCACAGATCGAGGGCGACGAACTGGCTGGCGCCGGCAAAGACGAGCCCGCTCATCGCCAGCACTTCGAGGATCGAGAGCCCCGCCTGCCCGGCCAGCACGCCCCAGACCAGCCCATAGACCGAGACCGACAGCGCCAGCGGCGCGCAGGCCTTGAGCCCGCGCACGAGCTCGCGGGCAAAAGAGGAAGAAGTTACGGGATCGGTCTGCATGGCTGACCGATCTAGCACAGGATGGGAGGCGCACCCGATCAGACTTGCTGATGGGCACGATCACGAAGGCTGATGGCTCAGCCGGGCAGCGGAATGGCCTCGGTCTCGTCGGGCACGGCGGGGAAGCGCGCAA
This sequence comes from Devosia enhydra, assembly GCF_900119845.1. Taxonomy (GTDB): domain Bacteria; phylum Pseudomonadota; class Alphaproteobacteria; order Rhizobiales; family Devosiaceae; genus FPKU01. Next base: position 1,077,134 of record NZ_FPKU01000002.1, on the reverse strand, counting down.
GCCGCCAGGCTTCTTTGGCCTCCTCGATGCGCTCCTTGCGCGAGGAGACGAAATTCCACCAGACATGGCGCGGCCCTTCAAGCGTCGCCCCGCCCAGCAGCATCATGCGCCCATCGGTGATGGCGTGGATCGCGAGCCGGTCGCCGGGGCGGAAGACCAGCAGGCGCGGCCCGGTGAAGCAGTCGCCGCCCACTTCGATCTCCCCCTCCACCAGATAAATGGCGCGGTCTTCATAATCGGCATCGAGGGGCACGGTGCGGCCGGCGGTGAAATTGACCTCGACATAGAACCAGTCAGATGTGGTCTTGACCGGCGAGACAGCGCCGAAGGCCCGGCCGGCGATCACCCGCGCCCTCACCCCATGGTCGGCCACCACCGGCAGCTGCTCGGCGGAAAAATGCTGGAAGGACGGGTCGATCTCCTCGAGCCCCTCGGGCAGAGCGATCCAGCTCTGGAGCCCGAGGATGGAATGGGGCGCCGCCCGCGCATCATCGGGGGTGCGCTCGGAATGGGCGATGCCCCGGCCGGCCGTCATCAGGTTCATCGCGCCGGGCCGGATGGTCTGGATATTCTGCTCGCTGTCGCGATGAGTGACCATGCCATCAAAGAGCCAGGTGACGGTGGAGAGCCCGATATGGGGATGCGGGGCGATATCCATGCCCTGCCCGGCAAGGAAGGTCACCGGCCCGAAATGATCGAAGAAGATGAACGGCCCCACCATCTGCCGCTTGCCATGCGGCAGGGCCCGCCGCACCGCGAAGGGTCCGAGGTCACGAGCGCGCGGCACCACCACGAGTTCGATCGCATCCACCGAGGCGGCATCGCCCTGGATCGGATCATGGGCGGGAAACCAGGTCATCGGCGGGCTCCGTGTCGGCTTGGGTTGGCGGGACAGGGTAAACGGGTTTGCGCCTGTGGTGGAATGAGGTTGTGGAGGGAGAGATGCGCGGCCATGAGATCGCGCGAGCGGCGAGGCCCCCTCACCCGGCCTTCGGCCGACCTCACGCCATTCGAGCATAGCTCTCATGGCCTTCTCGGCTTCAATCCGTCCACCGGACGGATTGACCGGCTTCGCCGCCGCCTCGAAGCCCCCAAAGGGAGAGGTGAAGGGGGTGGCCTGCACATCGTTCTGGCACAGTTTGAGAGGCTCGTGCACCACCTCTCCCCAGAGGGAGAGGTAAGCTGTGGCTTGCGTGTGTGGCCTGCACTGTTTCAAAAGCTCTTTTACCACCTACCCCTCCCCAAACCCCGTGATGCCCGATGAGCCTTGAAACCGTTCGTGCCGATCTTGCCCGTCGGGCCCCAGACCTCGCCGTCATGGTCACCGGGGAGTCCACAGCCACCGTGGCGCTGGCGGCGGCGGTGCATGGGGTGGAGCCAGGGCAGATTGCCAAGACACTCTGTATCCGCGTTGGCGAGACGGTGCTGCTGCTCGTGACGCGGGGGGATGCGCGGCTCGATAACCAGAAGGCCAAGGCCGCGTTCGGGGGGCGGCCGCGCATGCTGGGGGCCGAGGAGGTTGAGGCCCTGACCTCGCACAAAGTGGGCGGCGTCTGCCCCTTCGGCCTGCCGCAGCCCCTGCCGATCCATTGCGATGTCTCGCTCAAAATCTATGACGAGGTGATCCCGGCGGGCGGGGATACGCATGCCTCGGTGCGGCTGCCGCTTGCGCGGCTTCTCGACTTGTGCGGCAATCGCTGGGCCGATGCATGTTCGGTGCCGCAGGCGTAAGATGGCGCCAAGGCGGGCTCCCGCGCCGCCGTCTCACTGCCGTCAACCTCCCGGAATATTCCCCCATGCGCGTCGCCGCCCTTGCCCTTCTCACCCTCCTGGTCCAGCCCGCCATGGCGGTGGACCAGCTCGTCCTCACCATCGAGAACCGCTCGAGCATCGCGCTCGAACGGCTCAACGTCTTCCCCATCGGCAAGGATGGCGAGGCGATCGAGGATAATCTGGGTGCCATTCTCGAGGATGTGCCGCCCGGCGGCAGCTTTGCGCTCAAGCTCTCGCTCAGCCGCTGCGAAACCGTGCGCGGCTATGCCGGGCTCGCCGGCCGCGATGATGACGTGCCGGTCGATATCGATCTGTGCAAGGAGCCAAAGCTGGTGCTCAAGGACTGATCTCAGCTGCGCGGCGGCGCGGCCTCGCCGAGAAACGCGAGGATGCGCGCGCCGATCGCCGGCACATCGGCCGGGGCGATCTCGTGGCCGCGCCCCTCGAGCGTCATTATTTGCGCCTGCGGCAAGGCGCGGCGCGTCGCCTCGGCCGCCGCATAGGCGATGACCGGATCGTCCGTGCCGTGGATCACCAGCACGGGTTGGCCGATGGCGCCGACGGTGAGGCCGGGCGCGACGTCGCCCTTGAGCAGCGCGTGGTTGAAGGCGCTCTGCATCGAGGCTGTCCGCGCCATCTCGGCCGCGATGCGCCTGCGCGCATCCTCTGCGTCAAAGCCGGGAGCACTACCGGCGCTGAGCCGCGCGATCTCGAACAGAAAGGCTGCGACCGCGTTGGCATCGCTCCAGTCGAGCTCGGCAAGGGCGCCGAACTGGTCCAGCAGCGCCGGCGCCATGCCCGATCCCTCATACTCCAGCCCCAGCGGTTCGGCCGCGATCAGCGTCAGGCTCTCGACGCGATCGGCATGCGCAATCGCCGCGATCTGCCCCAAGAGCCCGCCCAGCGACATGCCGACGAGATGCGCGGCAGGCACGGCGTGATGGTCGAGAATGGCGAGGAGATCGCCCACCATGTCATCGAGGTCATAGGCGATCTCGCCCGGCGCCCCGGTCGTCGAATGCCCGGTATCGCGGTGATCGAAGCGGATGACGCGATAGCCGCCCGCAGCGAGGGCCTCGCAAAGCGTATCGGGCCACCACAGCATCGAGGCGGTGGCGCCCATCACCAGGAGGATGGTGCCGCGCTCCCCGCTTCCGAAGCTCTCGGTCGCAAGCGTGATGCCTTCGGACGAAACCCGCGCAAAAGCCATTGTGTTCTCCCTGCAAGGCAGACACTGCGTCAGACCCGCCGTGGCTGCATAGGCCCTCAGCCGCGCGGCGGTTCGGCCAGGGTGATGCGGTTGCCATCGGGGTCGCTGATCTGGGCGATGATGCCCCAGTCGCCCTTGCTGTCGGGCGAAAGGTCGAGCCCCACGGCCAGGAGCCGGGCCCGTTCGGCCGCCATGTCGGCAACGATAATGGTGGTGAGCGAGGCGCCCGCCTTGTCGGCATCGCGCCACACCTGCAACCCGCCACCCTCGCGCCACCACTGCACCAGCCAGTCCATCGGCCGTGCATCGGGCTCGCGCCCAAAGAGGCGGCCATACCACTCCGTCGCGCGCTCCATGTCCGAAACGCACATCACGGCATAAAATCCGATTGTGTTCATGGTGCCATCCTTTCGACGGTCCGGGAGGGGAACGCTTTTCGGGCGCCCCGGTTCATCCGCCCGCCAGTTCGACGAGGCGCCGCATGTCTCGCCCAAAGCCTTCGCCGGCTGTCAGCGGCGCGCTGGCCGCGTGCCCTCGCCCGCGCCTATTACTGAGCGAACGACAATGGCTATCAGGACGCCTCCACACACCAGGATCGCATATGACACGAGGAATGGCATCACTGCTGGGACGATCAGAAATTCCTGCTGTGTGGTTGGAAAGTCCTGCTGCGTGACGAGCCGACGGCCTCGGGAACCGATAGCCGTATTCAGAATAATGATCAGTGTTCCGACACACTGAAGGAGTGTCGAGACAAAAATGCTCCAACCGACGGCCCGGCGCCAGCTGAGAGGCCTTGCCATCACGTGCCACAGCGTCGGTGCGACGAGCACCCAGCACACGATCAAAGCAATCGGCAGCCCGACGAGAGCTGCCACCGCAAGCACGAAAACATAGGGGCTGTTGATAACGACCGGCGCTGTAACGAGGGCCCATCCCAGCACTGCCGAGAGATTGACCGCCATCATGAATTGCTCACGCGTGTAAGCCCGCCTCACCCCTTACTCCGCAGCGCTTTTCTGCCCCTGGCCGGATTCTTTCTCGATGGAATTGGACACCATCATCTTGAACTGCTCGATCTCATCTGCGAGGGCATCGCCTTCTAGAGAAATCATGCCGCCGATAACGCACCACTCGCCGAAGTCAGCGGGCCCGCCTACGCACACGACAAAATATATAGGCTGCCATAAAGCTGAAAGGGACCAGAACGATCGACACTCCGAACCTTGTTTCATCCGGTCCGATGTAAAACGCGCCTGCACCCTCGTGAATTTTTGACGGCCAATGATACATGAGCGTATCCGCTACCAGTACGTTTAACAATCCCGAGACTGGAAACAGCGCGAACGAGATGCTGATTGGCAAATTCTGCATTTGCGCTGCAAGAACCAGAAAGAACAGAACGACGAAACCAATCCAAAAATTCAAGAGGACGAAATATGGGATGGAAAATAACAACAGCCATCCTGTGCCACCTGGAGCCAACATAACAGGTGACAGCATCAGCAAGGGCACCATAGACACGGCATAAGAAATCGCCACGGCTATAGCGGCGACGCATGCCATCTTGAGCAAGGCTGCCCGCCTCACCCCTACTCCGCCGCGCTTTTCTGCCCGTGGCCGAATTTTTTTTCGATGTAATTGGCTACCATCACCTTGAACTGCTCGGCCACGTCGGCGCCGCGCAGGGTGGCGACCTTTTCGCCGTCGATGAACACGGGGGCGGCGGGGGTTTCGCCGGTGCCGGGCAGCGAGATGCCGATATTGGCGTGCTTGCTTTCGCCCGGCCCGTTGACGATGCAGCCCATCACCGCCACCGAGAGGGTCTCGACGCCCGGATAGCGCTCGCGCCATTCGGGCATCGAGCTCGAGAGATGATCCTGGATCTCCTTGGCCAGCACCTGGAAGGTCTGGCTCGTGGTGCGCCCGCAGCCGGGGCAGGCGGCCACCACCGGCAGGAACTGGCGAAAGCCCATGGTCTGGAGCAATTCCTGCGCCACGATCACCTCGCGCGTCCGGTCTCCGCCGGGCTCGGGGGTGAGCGAGATGCGGATGGTGTCCCCGATGCCCTGCTGCATGAGGATGCCGAGCGCCGCCGATGAGGCGACGATGCCCTTGGAGCCCATGCCCGCCTCGGTCAGCCCCAGATGCAGCGCATAGTCGCAGCGCGCCGCCAGGTCCTCATAGACCGCGATCAGGTGCTGAACGTCCGAGACCTTGGTGGAAAGGATGATCTTGTCGCGCGACATCCCCAGCTCCTCGGCGCGCTGGGCCGAGAGGAGCGCCGACTGGATGATCGCCTCGCGCTGCACCGCCGCCGCAGAGATGGGATTGGGCGAAACGGCGTTCTCGTCCATCAGCCGCGTCAGCAGTTCCTCGTCGAGCGAGCCCCAGTTGACCCCGATGCGCACCGGCTTGTCGTAGCGCATGGCGAGCTCGATCAGCGTGGCGAACTGGGTATCGCGCTTGGCCTTGAAACCCACATTGCCCGGATTGATGCGGTATTTGGCCAAGGCCTGCGCGCAGGCCGGATGGTCGGCCAGCAGCTTGTGGCCGATATAGTGGAAGTCTCCGATGAGCGGCACCGGATAGCCCATCGAATCGAGCCGGTAGCGGATATGGGGCACGGCGGCGGCCGCCTCGTCGCGATCCACCGTGATGCGCACGAGCTCCGAGCCGGCGCGGGCCAGCTGCATCACCTGGCGCACGGTGGCGTCGATATCGGCGGTGTCGGTATTGGTCATCGACTGGACGACGACGGGGGCGCTGCCGCCCACGATCACCCCGCCCACATTCACCCCAACCGATCGCCTGCGTGCGCTTAGCCCGGCCATCATATCCGTCCTCGTTTCATGCGCCCCATGGATAAGCCTTCATCGCTAGCGGGGCAAGATTGCGGATAGGCGACGGCCGGCCCCTGTTGCCAGGTGCCGGCCGGGTGGCAAGTGCTTGTTCGTCGCGGTTCAGGCGGCCCTGCGGCCCGCCGACATCAGCAGCGAGGCCCCGGCCACCGCCATGCCGATATCGGCGAGGGTTTCGGGCATGGCCTCGGCCCGCACGGGGCGGGCGAAATAATAGCCCTGGAACAGCGCGCAGCCGCGTTCGGAGAGCCAGCGCACCTCTTCGGGCCGCTCGGCGCCTTCGGCCAGCACCTCGAGCCCCAGGCCCTGGGCCAGCGTGATCATCGCCCCGCAGATGGCCTGCGCATCGGCGGCGGTATCGACATGGCTGACGAACTCGCGGTCGATCTTGAGCTTGTTGAAGGGCAGCCGGCGCAGATAGCTCATCGAGGCATAGCCGGTGCCGAAATCGTCGATGGCGATCGAATAGCCCGCGTCGCGCAGCCGGGTGAACGTGTTGCGCGTGTGCTCGTAATCGACCATGGCCGCGCTTTCGGTCAGTTCGATCTCGATGCGCTCGGGCGAGATGCGGCTCTCGCGCACGGCCTCTTCGAGAAGTCCCGTCAGGCCCCGATCGAGGAACTGCCGCGCCGAAAGATTGATCGCCACCGTCAGCCCGGCCGCCTCGCCCGCCTGCCAGCGGCCCGCCTGGGCGCAGGCCTCGCGGATCACCCAGCGGCCGATATCGTCGATCAGCCCCGAGCGTTCGGCCGTGGGGATGAACAGGCCGGGCGCGATCACGCCCTTGTCCGGGTGCCGCCAGCGGATCAGCGCCTCGCTCGCGGTGGCGCGGCCAGCTCTCAGGTCCACGACGGGCTGATAGGCCAGCTCGAACTGGTTCTCGGCCACGGCGCGGCGCAATTCCTGCTCGAGCTCGAAGCGCCGGCGCGCCTCCTCGCGGATTGCAGGGGCGTGGAAGGCGACGATGGCTTCGCTGCGCGAGAGCGTCGCGGCGGCCCCGGCATGGTCGAGGAGCGCGCTGGCTTCGGTGGCATCATCGGGATAGAGCGCAACGCCGGTCGCGATATCGGGGGAGAGCGCAATGCCCTCGAAGGGGGTTTCGGCGGCAAGCGCAGCGCTCAGCCGCGCGGCGCGCGCCGAGACGGCATCGACATCGGCGGCCGGCAGCATCAGCGAGAAGGCGTCGGCATAGGTGCGCGCGATGAAGGTGCGGGGCTCGCAGGCGCCCGCCAGCCGGTCGGCCAGGAGCCGCATCAGCTGATCGAGCCGCCGCTGATCATAGCTCGTCGCGAGCCGGCCATGGTCGCGCAGGCGCAGCGTCACCACCGCCAGCGCCTCGTCGGGGCTGCGGCGCAGGGTATCGGCGATCTCGCTCGTGAATTTGCGGCGGTTGGGCAGCCCGGTGACGAGCTCGGTGGTTTCGAGGGCGACAAGGCTCTGCTCGAGCCGCTCCATGGTGCGCCCGGCATCGGCCATCAGCGTGCCGGCTTCGTCGGAAAAGCCGTGCGGCAGCTCGGTCTTTTTCCGGGTCTCGCCATAAAGGCGCAGCGCGCGCGAGGTGGCGAGCACCGGGGCCAGCAGCTGGTTGAGCACGAAGAGCGTCACCCCGGTACCGGCCAGCGTCGCCACCAGCGCCACCGCCAGAGTGCGCCAGACGAGGCCCATATCGTTCGAGACGTTGAAAACGAAATAGCCGATCAGGGCCAGAAGCGGCACATGGGTGCCCAGGAACGCCATGATCATGATCTTGGCGCGATAGTTCAGCCGCCCGAAACGCGATATGGCGGCGTAGAATTTGAGGTCGTTCACCGATAGCCCCTGCAGAAAACCGTGAGGCAGCCTCCCATGGTCACGATGATCGGGATGTTAACGTCAGCATCACGCCCGATCACCACTGCGCGCGTGGTGAATTTTTCGTCTGCATGCGGGCGGGATCGGTCTTGAACCAGCGTCGCGCCTCCCCATTTCATCTGACATGAAACGCATGTTCCTCATCGGTCGCCTGATGCAGTTCCGCAAGGAACTCGTCCTCCTGTGGCGGGCCTTTCGTGAGCCCGCGACGCCGCTCATTCTCAAGGCGGCCATGCTCGGCGTGGTGCTTTACCTCGTCAGCCCCATCGATTTCATCCCCGAGGTCATTCCCTTCCTCGGCATCGTGGACGATCTGATCCTCGTGCCGATGATGGTGAGCTTCATTGTCTCGCGCCTGCCCCAGCCGGTCCGCGCCGGCGCCCGGGCCGAGCCCTACCGCGCCACCTCGGGCGACGGCCCCGTCATCGACGGCACCGCCCGCCGCCGCTGAGGGCGGTAGAGTGGTTTCGAGAGGGAACCTCATGCTGAGGAGCCCTGCAGGCGCGTCTCGAAGCAGGAGGTTCGGGCGCCCTATATCTCCCACCCGCGGAGTCGTCCCTGTGGATGCAGGGACCTCCGTTTGGGGTGCCGGCCTCGTAAACGGAGGTTCCTGCTTTGGCAGGAACGACCCGGTGGGGCAAGGCTAACTCTGATATCCCCGACCTCCTGGTTCGAGACGCGGCTGAAGCCGCTCCTCACCATGAGGTCTCCCTTGCAATTCACAGAGGACCTCATCCTGAGGCTTCCCAGCGACCCGCAGGGTCCGGGCGCTCCGGTGGAGCGACCGGAGCGCAGGAAGGCCATGAGAGCTAGGCTCGAATGGCTCGGCGCAGGGGCGTGTCGGTGGGGGTAAGGCTAACTCTGAGATCCCCGCCCTCGTGGTTCGAGACGCGGCTGAAGCCGCTCCTCACCATGAGGTCTCCCTTACAATTTACAGAGGTCCTCATCCTGAGGAGCCCCGCAGGGGCGTCTCGAAGGACGAGGGCCGGGCACAAATGCCTCGGCTAAATCCCCCCCTATCCCGGCGCTTTCGCGCCGACCTCTCCCCCAAAGGGAAAGGTGAAGAGCGGATCAGCGCCCTGGATCGTCCCCGACCTCGTGGTTCGAGACGCCCCGCCCCTCACACCAGCTTCTTGATCGGGCGTTTGCGCCAGACGAACCAGTAATAGGCGCCCTGCATCAGCATCATGGCCGTGAACGCCGCCGCATAGGCGACCCAGATGCCCGGCAGCCCCATGGTGCGGCTGAGCCAGATGGCGCCCGGCACCTCGATGACGAGGATGGCGCCGAGCCCGATGAACATCGGCACCCACACCGTGCCCGCCGCGCGCATGACGCCGGTGAAGGTCTGCGCCATGCCGAACAGCACCACGCTCCACAGCACGATATGCAGCAGGTCCTGGGTGAGGTTGACCACTTCGGGATCGGTAATGAACAGCGCCACGAGCCGCTCGGAAAAGAGATAGGCGATGAGCACGAGCCCGCCGGTGAGCAGGAGGTTCATCAAAAGCCCCGTGCGCGTGATGGCGCCGAGCCGGCTGGCATCGCCCGCGCCGATCGCCTGGGCGGCAAAGATCGAGGACGCGATCGCGATCGACATGGCGGGAAACTGCACATAGCCCAGCACCTGGTTGAGCGCGCCATAGGCGGCCGTCGCCTCGGGGCCGAAGCGGGTGACGAGCCCCACCACGATGATGCCGGCAAGCGATGCCACGATCATCTGGATGCCGGCGGGAATGCCCAGCCGCAGCACGGTGAGAAACAGCGGCCCGTTGATGCGCAGATAGCCCAGCAGCACCCGGTCGGGCGCCATGGGGTGCTTGCGCCAGCGCAGGTAGAAGAACAGGAACACCAGCACCATCAGGAAGCCGGCGATGGTGGCCACCGCCGCGCTCACCACGCCCAGTTGCGGCAGCCCGCCCCAGCCCTGGATCAGGGCGGGGGTGATCAGGAGCCCGCAGATGATGGAGATGATCAGCGAGACGAGCGGCGTCACCGTATCGCCCACCCCGCGCAGCACCGAGGTCACCACCATGAAGATGAACAGCCCCGGCATGCCGATCAGCATCACCCGGCCATAATCGGTCGCCAGCCCCGCGATGGCTTCGGGGGTGCCCAGCGTGCGCATGATCTCCCCGGCATAGAGCCCGCCGAACAGCGCCACCACGAGGCCGCCGAGAAAGCTCGCCACCAGCGTGGTGCCGGTGATTTCCTTGACCTTGTCGACATTGCGCGCGCCCCAGGCCTGCCCGATGAGCACGGTGGCGCCCGAAGCGAGCCCGATAATGAAGGAGATCAGCAGCAGCATGATCGGGAAGAACACCGAGACCGCCGCCAGCGCCTCGACCCCGATCATCTGGCCGATATAGATGGTGTTGATGGTGCCGTTGAGCGACTGCAGCACGTTCGACAGCATCAGCGGCAACAGGAAGACGAGGAACCGCAGGGTCAGCGGCCTTTGGGCGGCAGGCATGGATGGACTCCGGCTTAAGCTCCGGACGACCGGCCGGAACGGTGGCCTTTGCCCGGGGCGTCCTGCGAACGGGCGCGGCGGGTCTGGCGGGTTGTGCAGGTGCTTACGCCCGCGCCCGACAGGGCGTCAACCCGCTCCCGAGGGCGTGAGCGCGGGGGAAGGGGTGGATATTTGCGCCTTGCGGTGGGCTCAGCGCAAGCGGCAAGGCCCCCTCACCCGGCGCTTTCGCACCGACCTCACGCCATTCGAGCATAGCTCTCATGGCCTTCTCAGCTTCAATCCGTCCACCGGACGGATTGACCGGCGTCGCCGTCGCTTCGAAGCCCCCGAAGGGAGAGGTGGCGCGAGAGCCGCGAGACTGGGGGACGATACTGGGATGCCCGACTTTACCTCTCCCTTTGGGGGAGAGGTCGGCCGGCAGGCCGGGTGAGGGGGCCTTGCCGCAGCCGCGATCTCAAAGAAAGTCTTAGCCCTGCCCCACAGTGGCAGCCCCGCACGAGCGGGAATGCAGTTGCGATTTCACGACCAGGCTGGATTCAGCGCCTGTGGCCAAGGCCCCCTCACCCGGCGCTTACGCGCCGACCTCTCCCCCGAAGGGAGAGGTGGTGCGGGAGCCGCGAGACTGGGGGACGGTTCTGGGATGCCCGTCTTCAACCTCTCCCCCAAGGGAGAGGTGGTGCGGGAGCCGCGAGGCTGGGAGACGGGTTTGGGATGCCCGTCTTCAACCTCTCCCTTTGGGGGAGAGGTCGGCCGGCAGGCCGGGTGAGGGGGCCTTGCCCCAGCCGCGATCTCAAAGAAAGTCTTAGCCCTGCCCCACAGTGGCAGCCCCGCACGAGCGGGAATGCAGTAGAGATTTCACGACCAGGCTGGATTCAGAGCTTGTGGCCAAGGCCCCCTCACCCGGCGCTTACGCGCCGACCTCTCCCCCAAGGGAGAGGTAGTGCGGGAGCAGCGAGACGGGGGGACGGGTTTGGGATGCCCGACTTTACCTCTCCCTTTGGGGGAGAGGTCGGCCGGCAGGCCGGGTGAGGGGGCCTTGCCCCAGCCGCGATCTCAAAGAAAGTCTTAGCCCTGCCCCACAGTGGCAGCCCCGCACGAGCAGGAATGCAGTAGAGATTTCACGACCAGGCTGGACTCAGCGCCTGTGGCCAAGGCCCCCTCACCCGGCGCTTACGCGCCGACCTCTCCCTCAAAGGGAGAGGTGGTGAAGGAGCCTCTTGTGCAGTGGCCGTTCAAGCCCCTCGCCTCTCCCCTTAGCTCTGGCGAGTGGCGAAGAAGCGGGCGGTGGCGCGGAGGGCTTCGGCGGGGGGGCCGAAGGGGGTGAGGGCGGCGATGGCTTCGGCGATGGTGGCGTCGAGTTCGGCGCGGGCGCCATCGAGGCCAAGCTGGGAGACGCGGGTCTGCTTGCCCATGGCGGCATCCTTGCCGGTGGCCTTGCCCATGGCCTCGGGGGTGGCAACCACGTCGAGAATGTCGTCGGCGAGCTGGAAGGCGCGGCCGGCCGCTTCGGCGTAAAGGGTGAGCGCGGCCAGCGCCTCGGGGTCGGCCTTGCCAAGCAGCGCGCCCATGCGCACCGAGGCGCGGATCAGCGCGCCGGTCTTCATGGCCTGCATGATGGCGATGTCGTTGCCCGAAAAGCCGCCCGCCTCGCCCTCGATATCGCGCATCTGCCCGCCGACCATGCCGCCGACGCCGCTGCCGAGCGCCAGCTCGGTAACGAGCCCGATGCGGACCGACGGATCGGGATGGCAGGCGGGATCGGCCAGAAGTGCGAAGGCGTGGGTGAGGAGCGCATCGCCGGCCAGGATCGCGGTGGCCTCATCGAAGGCCTTGTGGACCGTGGGCCGCCCGCGCCGCAGGTCATCATCATCCATGGCCGGCAGATCGTCGTGGATGAGGGAATAGCAATGGATGGCCTCGACGGCGAGACCGGCGGTGAGCGCCTGCCCGGGCGCAACGCCGAACACGGCCGCCGCCTGCCGCACGAGCAGCGGGCGCAGCCGCTTGCCGCCCTTGAGGCTGCCATGACGCATGGCATCAATGATGCGGATGGCGGCGGGCCCCGGCCCTGACAGCCGATCGGGCACCAGATAGGCATCGAGCGCCGCCTCGACGGCCTGGGCGCAATCGGCGATGTCGGCGGAAAAATCATACATGAGGGGGGTCGCTGCAGGATCGGGGCGGGACGCCCGGAAACTGCTATCCAATCAGGCCGCGCGCGGCAAGCCGGTCGCGGCAAAGCGCGGGGGAGACAGGAGCCGATGCGTGTGGCAAGCAGCCCCGATGGCCAGATCCAGACTGAAGCTGCCCCGCCCGCTGCGGCGTGCCCTTTTGGGCCTGCTCGCGCTCATCGCCGTGCTCGCGGGCCTGCCGCTCGTGCTGACCCCGCTCTATCTCGTGGTCGATCCCGTCTCGACCCCGATGATCGAGCGCTGGCTCAGGGGCCAGCGCGTGGTGCGCGACTGGCGCGACATCGACACGCTGTCGGACCGGCTCAAGGCCAGCGTGATCATGAGCGAGGACGGACAGTTCTGCCGGCACTGGGGCGTGGACCTTGCGGCGCTGCGCGAGGAGATCGACAATTACCTGGCCGGACGGCCGGCGCGGGGCGCTTCGACGCTGACCATGCAGGTGGCCCGCAACCTCTTTCTCACCACCCGCCCCTGGCCGATCCGCAAGGCGCTGGAGGTGCCGCTGGCGCTCTATATCGACCTGGTGATGCCCAAGAAACGCATCCTCGAGATCTATCTCAACATCGCCGAATGGGGGCCCGATGGCGAGTTCGGCGTGGCGGCGGGCGCTGCCCACGCCTTTGGCGGCGATGTCGCGGCGCTCTCCTGGGAGCGGGCGGCGCTGTTGACGGTGGCCCTGCCCAATCCGCGCCTCAGGCGGCCCGATGCGCCCTCGGCAGGGCTGAGGCGGGTGGCGGGGATCATCGAGGCACGAGCCCGCCGGTTCGGGGAACGGGCGGCCTGCGTAGCGGGGCCGGGCGGGCTTTCCCTGTGACAGGGGTGTGAAGATAGGCCTAGCCAAGCCCGCGCGCATTCGCTATAGAGCCGACCGAATTCCCGACAGACCCTGTCTGTTGTCGCCGATCCGCTTTCGGCGGAATGCCACTTGAAGACGGAGTAACGACCATGGCAGTGCCAAAACGCAAGACCTCGCCGATGAAGCGCGGTTTCCGCCGCTCGGCCGATGCGATCGCCGCGCCGGCCTATGTCGAGGACAAGGATTCGGGCGAACTGCGCCGTCCGCATCACATCGACCTGAAGACCGGCATGTATCGCGGCCGGCAGATCCTCGAGCCGCGCAAGAGCTGAGAGCCCTTGCAGGGCTCGCGTTCGACAGTTTGAGGCGGCCGGCCCCTGCGCGGGGTCGGCCGCCTTTTCGTTTCCAATGGGGGTTACCGTCATGGCGATGCGGGTAGAATCGGATTCCATGGGCACCATCAACGTGCCCGCCGAGAAATATTACGGGGCACAGACCGCGCGCAGCCTCGCCAATTTCGACATCGGTGGGGAAAAGATGCCCGCCGAGATCATCTCCGCCTTCGCCGTGCTCAAGAAAGCCGCGGCGCTCGCCAACACCCGCCTGGGGCTGATGGACGAAGCGACGCGCGACCTGATCGTTGCCGCCGCCGACGAGGTGATCGAAGGCAAGCTCAAGGACCACTTCCCCCTGGTGGTCTGGCAGACGGGGTCGGGCACCCAGTCCAACATGAATGTCAACGAGGTCATCTCCAACCGTGCCATCGAGATGGCGGGCGGGGTGATGGGATCGAAAAAGCCGATCCACCCCAATGACCACGTCAATATGAGCCAGAGCTCGAATGACACCTACCCCACCGCCATGCATATCGCGGCGGTCGAGGCGATCGAGGGCTATCTGGTGCGGCGCGTCGAGACGCTGCGCAACACGCTGGCCCAGAAGTCGGAAGAATATATGGATGTGGTCAAGATCGGCCGCACCCATCTGCAGGACGCCACGCCCCTGACGCTCGGGCAGGAGATCAGCGGCTGGGTGGCCCAGATCGACCTCGCCATGAAGGCGATCCGCGCCACCCTGCCCCAGCTCTATGAACTGGCGCTGGGCGGCACGGCGGTGGGCACCGGGCTCAACGCCCATCCCCAATATGCCGAGACGGTGGCGGCCGAGATCGCCCGCCTCACCGGCCGGCCCTTCGTGACCGCGCCCAACAAATATGCGGTGATGGCCGGCCACGATGCCTTCGTGGGCTCTTCGGGCGCCCTCAAGCAGCTGGCCGCGGCGCTGATGAAGATCGCCAACGACGTGCGCTGGCTCGCCTCCGGCCCGCGCTCTGGCCTGGGCGAGATCACCATTCCGGAGAACGAGCCGGGCTCCTCGATCATGCCGGGCAAGGTCAACCCGACCCAGTCCGAGGCGCTGACCATGGTGGCGGTGCAGGTGATGGGCAATGACGCGGCGATCGGCTTTGCCGCCAGCCAGGGCAATTTCGAGCTCAACGTCTTCAAGCCGGTGATCGCCTACAACTTCCTGCAGTCGGTGCGGCTCCTGGCCGATGGCGCGCAAAGCTTCAACGACCATTGCGCCGTGGGCATCATGCCCGACAGGGCGCGGATCAAGCAGCTGGTCGACCAGTCGCTGATGCTGGTGACGGCGCTCAACCGCAAGATCGGCTATGACAACGCCGCCAAGATCGCCAAGCACGCCCACAAGAAGGGCATCACGCTGCGCGAGAGCGCGCTCGACCTGGGGCTGCTGACCGGCGAGGAATTCGACGCCGAAGTCCGCCCCGAGCAGATGGTCGGCCCGCTCGTCATCAAGAAGTAAGTCGAGAGAAGCAGGACCAGCGGAGGCGGGGATGACCGGAACCATGACGACCCCGCCTGCCCTCTCCGGCCCGCGCCTGCCGCCGGCTTCGGGCGGGGCGCCGAAATCGCTGATGGTCATGCTGCATGGCTATGGCGCCGATGGACATGACCTCATCGATCTGGGGCGCTACTGGGTGCGGGCCTTGCCCGATACGCTCTTTGTGTCGCCCAACGCGCCCGAGCGCTGCGCCATGAGCCCGATGGGCTATCAATGGTTTCCGCTCTCGCTCGACCGCACGATCTCGCGGGTGACGGGAGCGGCTGCGGCGCGGCCCGCCATTGTGGGCCATCTCGAAGCGCTCTGGGCCGAGACCGGGCTCGGGCCCGAGGCCACCTATCTCTTGGGCTTTTCGCAGGGCGCGATGATGGCGCTGCATGTGGGGCTGTCGCTTGCAACGCCCCTGCGCGGCATCATCGGCTTTTCGGGCGCCTTCATTCCCCCCGCAGGATTTTCGGCCGAGGCGGCCCCGCGGACCCCGGTCTGCCTCGTGCATGGCGAGGTCGACCAGGTGGTCGATCCGGCGCTCTCGGTGACGGCGGCGGAGACGCTGACAAGCGCCGGCATAGAGGTCAGCCTGCTGATGTGCCCCAATGTCGGGCATGGCATTGCGCCCGAAGGGCTTGATTTTTCAGGCCATTTCATCGCCGCGCAGGAGCTTTGCGCAAAGGGCTGAGGCCTTATCACGAGTTGCGCGAGCGGGCTTCACAGCCCTGTCATGTTGGGCATAGAATACTCCCGATATGACTGGTCGCGCCCCTGGTTCCTGGAGCCTCAAGTGACAGTTCATGTGTCACCTGAGTCGTGTCCTGCGCTCGTGCTGAACGCCGATTTCCGGCCGCTCAGCTATTACCCTCTCTCGCTCTGGAGCTGGCAGGACGCCATCAAGGCCATCTGCCTCGACCGGGTCAACGTGGTCTCGAACTATGACCGGGTGGTCAAGAGCCCGAGCTTCGAGATGGCCCTGCCCAGCGTCGTCTCGCTCAAGGACTATGTGAAGCCGGCGCGCTACCCCGCCTTCACGCGCTTCAACGTCTTCCTGCGTGATCGCTTCCAGTGCCAATATTGCGGCTCCAAGGACGATCTGACCTTCGACCACGTCATCCCGCGCTCGCGCGGCGGGCGCACGACATGGGAAAACGTGGTGGCCGCCTGCGCGCCGTGCAATCTGCGCAAGGCCAACCGCATGCCGCGCGATATCGGGATGATCCCGATGCAGGCGCCCTATCGCCCCAGCGTGCACGACCTGCACAATAACGGTAGGGCGTTTCCGCCCAACCATCTGCACCAGAGCTGGCTCGACTACCTCTACTGGGACATCGAGCTCGAGCCCTGATCAGGCCCTGCGGCGGGCCTGAGCCACCATGGCGCCAACCAACAGGCCGACGATGCCGAGCGAAATCAGCATGTTGTAGCCGGCCAGCGACAGGCCGAGGAAGCGGAACTGCACCTTGTCGCAGGGCACGATGCGGGCGGCGTTGAGGTTCTGAAGATCGGACAGCGAAATCGACACCCCGGTGCCGGTGCAGGAGGTCGGCCCGGGCCAGAAGCCCCATTCGACCCCGGCGTGATAGCCCCCCATATAGGCGCCCCAGAGGAAGATGGCCGCGACGATGGCGATGAGGACGTACCAGAGGGCGAGCGGCAGCCGGTTCCACAGCACGAGAATGCCGAGGAGAAGCGGCAGGCCCAGGTAATAGGCCCAGCGCTGCTCGAGGCAGAGATCACAAGGGTAGAGCCCGCCGATGAGCTGGCTGCCCCAGGCTGCCGCAATGGTTGCGAGCCCGAGAACGAAGGCGAGGCCGGCGAGGAGCTTGTCCCTGGCCCTTATGAGTGCGAGCGGCATGGTGGCGACCCTTGCGCAAAGGCCGCCCGAGGGGGCGGCGATGCAAGCGGCATAGCCGAGCCCGACCACGATTTCCACCGTGATCGGGCGCTTGTGATGGCAGGGCTGGCATGAGCGCGGCGCGGCAGGAGATGGCGGCCGCGCCGAGGCAGGCGAACGATCAGCCGGTGCTGCCGGGCTGGCCCTTCTGCTCGCCCAGATGCTCGGTGGCCTTTTCGACGAGCTCGGGCTCGCGCCCGGTGCGGATCAGCGAATAGGCGATGCCGGCACCCAGGATGGCGAAGGTGATGCCCAGCGACCATTCGGCGGGGAACTTCTCCCAGCCCATGAGATCGGCAACGAAGATCTTGGAGCCGATGAAGACGAGCAGCACGGCCAGCGCCTGCTTGAGATAGGCGAAGCGATGGAGGACGGCGGCGAGCGCGAAGAACAGGGCGCGCAGGCCCAGAATGGCAAAAATGTTGGAGGTGTAGACGATATAGGGGTCGGTGGTGATGGCAAAGATCGCCGGCACGGAATCGACCGCGAAGATCACGTCGGCCACTTCGATCAGCACCAGAGCGAGGAACAGCGGCGTCATGAAGGTGACGAGCTTGCCCTCTGCATTGGGCTTCTTGACGAAGAACTTGCCCTCATGCAGCTCTTCGGTGACGTTGAAGCGCCGGCGCATGAGCTTGAGCAGCGGATTCTGCGCGAGATCGGACTTGCCCTCGCCCATCACCAGCATCTTGATGCCGGTGAAGATGAGGAAGGCCGCGAAGATGTAGAGCACCCAGCCATATTCGGACACGAGCGTGGCGCCCAGCCCGATCATGATGGCGCGCAGCACGATGACGCCCAGAATGCCCCAGAACAGCACCCGGTGCTGATATTCGCGCGGAATGGCAAAGAAGCCGAAGATCATCGCAATGACGAAGATGTTGTCCATCGCGAGGGATTTTTCGACCACGAAGCCGGTGACATATTCGATGGCCGACTGCGAACCGAGCTGCCACCACACGAAGACGGAAAAGCCGAGGCCCAGCGCGATGTAGAAGGCGGACAGCTTGAGGCTGTCGGCGACGCCGATTTCCTTGGCGCCACGGTTGAAGAGCCCCAGATCGAGCGCGAGCAGCACGATCACGAGGGTCATGAAGCCAAGCCACATCCAGAGCGGCTTGTCCAAAAACGGCAAAAACAGGATGTCCATTCGATCTCCCCTTGATGTCCAGTTGGGGAGACCCGCGCGGTCACGGTTCTGCGGCGCCGATCAAGGCGCTGTTCCGGACCCAGGCATCGAGCATTCCCCGATGCGGTCCGACATCACGATCATCGGATCGTCAGAGGGGCCCGGCCCGCCCCGATGAGATGGGCAGCGGGCAAAAGAGGTTCAACCCCTTTTTCGCCACAAATCGACAGGGACGCGATCGAGCAGCGGAAGGCTGGAATTGCCCGCCGAGGTATCGTATAGCACCCCTGCCCCCTGATGCAGGGGCGCATCGGGGCCTGGCCCCCCGTCGCGGGCGTGGCGGAATGGTAGACGCAGCGGACTCAAAATCCGCCGTCCGAAAGGATATGTCGGTTCGAGTCCGACCGCCCGCACCAGCTTCCCTAGAGACGATGTCCGCCTCAGGCGCCGCGCTCGACCGGAAACAGCGCCCGCAGCCGGGCATTGCGCAGCCAGAGACCGCCCCACATCACGAGCCCCAGATAGAGGCTGAAGAGGATGTGGCTGAAGAGCGGATTGCCCACCCGGATCTGGCTGGCCATGGCGCCCCCGAGGATCGCCATCATCAGCACGGCCCCCAGCAGGCTGGTGCGCGGGATGAGATAGAGCAGGACGCAGGCGAGCTCGAGCACCCCGATCATCAGGGTAAATCCGGCCGGCCAGCCGAGCTGGGCCATCGTCTCCTCGGCCACCGGCATCATCATGAGCTTGGGCGCCACCGAGGCGCCGAGCATGAAGAGGGCGAAGGCGCCGCTCAGGACCCATCCGGTGATGAGCATGGGCTTGGTCGTCATGACGGGGAAATCCTTTCAGGACTATCCTTGAGCGCAAGGGCCGCTTCGAGCTCCGGGCGCAAGGGAGCACCCTGGGCTCCGCCGAGGCGGGTGCATTTGAGCGCGGCGGCAAAGACGGCAAAGCGTGTGGCGGCCATTATGGGTTGACCTTCGGCAAGCGCCAGCGCGAAGGCCCCGTGAAACACATCGCCGGCCGCATTGGTATCGATGGACTCGACGCGTGGCGCAGGCGTGTGATGCACGGGCCCGCCGGGCGAGGGCGACCAGAAGCAGCCGCGCGCTCCATCGGTGACCAGCACGAAGGCCCAATAGCGATCGGCGAGGCGCAGGAGGGCTCGCTCGGGATCGGTTTCGCCCGAGAGAATGGCTGCGCCATCTCGCGAGGCAAGGATGTGGCTGGCCCGTCCGGCGAGATCCTTAAGGATGGAAAGGGGCGCCGTATCGGCATCGAGAATGGCGGGAAGACCAGCCTGTCGCGCCGCGTCTAGGGCCAGTGCGGCAGCAGTGGGCCAGCGCGCATCCACGAGCACGGCGGCGACGCCCGAAAGATCGGGAAGCGCGGCGGGCGGGCTCACGATCGCTTCTGGATAATGGACGACGACGATGCGCTCGCCGGAGGCATCGACGAGGATCGTCGCGGCAGCCGAGGCCGTCCCCGCGACCCGCCGGACATCGGACCGTTCGACCCCGGCGGCATCGAGGGCCGAGAGCAGGCTCTCACCCGTCAGGTCATCGCCCACCGAAGCCCAGAGCCGGGCCCGTCCGCCGAGCCGGGCAATGGCGATGGCGGCGCTCGTCGCCATGCCGGCACAGGCCTCGACCCGGGCCTTAGCGAGATATTTGCGTGCGCCTGCGGGCAGTTCGGGCAGGCGATAGGTGCTGTCATGGGTGAGCGCACCGACACACAGGATTGCATCCGCCATGGCACCGGCTCCCGCGCCCCTGCCCCCGGTCCGCGACCGCTTCGGAGCCGCCTTCAGCATGCCTTTGCCGCCGCATCGGGGCAAGCCGTGAAAGCGCATCCCCGGGCGCTCGGCGCGGCCCTGGCGCAGAGGGACGAATGGTCGCGCAAACCCCGACAGATATTCGGGATTTGCGGGTTGCGCTCAGGCGCCTGCACCGCTAGCAAGAACCACCCCCACACGCGATGGACGTTGCCATAGCCTGATGCCCACCGAACTGGCGCTGACCCTGATCTGGAGCCTGCCTTTCCTCGCCGCCGTGATCGCGATGGCGATGCCGGCCGGGGCGCGCAATGGCGAGGCCTGGCTCGCCGGAACGGTAGCCGCGGTGGGGCTCGTGCTGACCATCCTGCTGTTTCCGCAGGTGGCCGATGGCGGGGTGGTGCACAGCACCATCACCTGGATGCCGGCCTATGGGCTCGATCTCGCCTTCCGCATGGACGGGCTGGCCTGGCTGTTCTGCGTGCTGGTGACGTTCATCGGCCTGCTGGTCGTGCTTTACGCACGCTACTACATGTCGCCCAAGGACCCGATCGCCCGGTTCTACGCGCTGTTCCTCGCCTTCATGGGGGCGATGCTGGGGCTCGTGATGTCGGGCAACATCATTCAGCTCGCCATCTTCTGGGAGCTGACGAGCCTCGTCTCGTTCCTTCTGATCGGCTACTGGTATCACCGCTCGGATGCGCGCGACGGGGCGCGCATGGCGCTGGTGATCACCGGCACCGGCGGGCTGGCGCTGTTCGTGGCGATGATGCTGATCGGCCATATCGTGGGCAGCTACGATATCGACGTGGTGCTGGCCTCGGGCCGGCTGATCGCCGAGCACCCGCTTTATCCGGTGACGCTGATCCTCTTCCTGCTCGCCGCCTTCACCAAGAGCGCGCAGTTTCCCTTCCAGTTCTGGCTGCCCAACGCCATGACGGCGCCGACCCCCGTTTCGGCGTATCTGCATTCGGCCACCATGGTGAAGGCCGGCGTGTTCCTGATGACCCGGTTCTGGCCGGTGATGGCGGGCACGGACATGTGGTTCTGGATCGTGACCTATGGAGGGCTCGCGACGCTCCTCTTCGGGGCCTATGCCGCGCTCTTCCAGCGCGATCTCAAGGGCCTGCTCGCCTATTCCACCATCAGCCATCTGGGGCTGATCACCACGCTGCTCGGCATGGGCACGCCGCTGGCGGCAGTGGCCGCCATCTTCCACATCGCCAACCACGCCACCTTCAAGGCGTCGCTGTTCATGGCCGTGGGCATCATCGACCACGAGACCGGCACGCGCGACGTGCGCAAGCTCAGCGGGCTCCGCCGCTCGATGCCTTTCACCGCCACCCTCGCCATCATCGCCTCGGGCGCCATGGCCGGCGTGCCGCTGCTCAACGGCTTCCTCTCCAAGGAAATGTTCTTCACCGAGACGGCGATCTACGATCCCAATGTCTTTGTAAACCTGTCGCTGCCCATCGTCGCGACGCTGGCGGGCATGCTCTCGGTGGCCTATTCGATCAAGTTCGTGCATGGCGTGTTCTTCGGCCCCGAGCCGACGGGGCTCGAAAAGACCCCGCACGAGCCCCCCGCGCTGATGCGCCGCCCCATCGAATTGCTGGTGCTGGCCTGCCTTGCCGTCGGCATCATTCCGGGCATCACCATCGGGCCCTACCTCGCGGCCGCGGTGGTTTCGGTGCTGGGCGGGGATACACCCTATTACAGCCTTTCGGTATGGCACGGCTTCAACCTGCCGCTGATCATGAGCATCATCGCGCTGCTCGGCGGCGTGGCGATATATGTGCCCTATTACCGGCGCCTGCGCGGCATCGATGGCGATCCGCTGCTGCGGGGTCTGCGCGGCCAGCGCATTTTCGAGCGCCTCCTGATCACCGCCACCAATCGCTGGGCCCGCAAGATGGTCTCGGTGTTCGGGACCCAGAGGCTGCAGCCGCAGATCTTCATCGTGGTGCTGCTGGCGCTTGCCGCGGGCGTCGGGGCCGGATGGGCCCGGATGGGCAACCTGCCTTTGCCCTCGAGCTTCGACCCGGTTCTCGGCCTCGTCTGGATCGTGGGCGGGGTGAGCGCGCTGGCCGCCGCCTGGCAAGCCAAGTTCCACCGTCTCGCCGCGATGATCCTGATGGGGGGCGCCGGGCTCGCCACCTGCATCACCTTCGCCTGGTTCTCGGCGCCCGACCTGGCGCTGACCCAGCTTCTGGCCGAAATCGCCACCACGGTGCTGATCCTCCTGGGCCTGCGCTGGCTGCCCAAGCGCCTGCCCGTGCCCGAGGACATCAGCATCGGCATGCGCCTCAGGCGCTATCGCGACGTGATCCTGGCCGCCGCGGTGGGGCTGGGCACGGGGCTCGCCAGCTACGCCATCATGACGCGGCAGGCGCCCGAAGGGATTTCGGAGTTCTTCCTCGCCAACGCCTATACCGAGGGCGGCGGCACCAATGTGGTCAACGTCATGCTGGTCGATTTCCGCGGCTTCGACACGCTGGGCGAAATCACCGTGCTGGGCGTCGTGGCGCTGACGGTATTCGGCCTCCTCCGCCGCTTCCGCCCTGCCCCCGACAGCGCCGACAGGCCCGAGCAGCAGCGCGTGCAGGCCGATTTCGCCGAGGCGCAGGGCAGCGCCAATGTGGCGGCGGACTTCCTGCGCATCCCCGCCCTCATCATGAACTGGATGTTCCCGGTGGTGATGACCGTGGCCATCTACATGTTCCTGCGCGGACACGACCTGCCCGGCGGCGGCTTCATCGCCGGCATCGTCATGTCGCTCGGCTTCATCCTGCAATACATGGCCGGTGGCACGCGCTGGGTTGAAGACCGGCTGCGCATCCTGCCGGTCCTCTGGATCGGCTGGGGCCTGCTGATCGCGCTGCTGACCGGGCTCGGCGCGATGGCGCTCGGGTTCCCCTTCCTCACCTCGGCCTTCGCCTATGCCGACATTCCGCTCATCGGCAAGGTGCCGATGGCCACCGCGCTGCTGTTCGACCTCGGGGTCTTCGCGCTGGTCGTGGGTGCCACCGTGCTCATGCTGATCGCGCTCGCGCACCAGTCGATCCGCCGCCCCAAGCCGGCCTCGACGCCGCAGCCCAGAAAGCGCGAGGGGCTCGACACATGGAACTAACCCTTGCCATCGCCATCGCCGTGCTCGCGGGATCGGGCGTCTACCTGCTGCTGCGCCCGCGCACCTTCCAGGTGATCATCGGGCTCTCGCTCGTCTCTTACGCCGTCAACCTCTTCATCCTCTCGATGGGGCGGCTGCGCATGGATGCGGCCCCGATTCTCTCGGGCGCCAATGCCAACCCCGCCGACTATACCGATCCGGTGCCGCAGGCGCTGGTTCTGACCGCCATCGTCATCGGCTTTGCCATGACCGCCCTGTTCCTCGTCGTGCTGCTGGCCGCCCGCGGCCTGACCGGCAACGACCATGTCGATGGCAAGGGCAATTGATGGATACGATGAACCACATCGCCATCCTGCCCATCCTCGTGCCGCTGGCAGGGGTCATCGCCAATCTCGTGATGGGCGACCTCAAGAGCAACAAGCTGCTGCGCCTCAACGTGGCGTTCAGCATCATCCTCGTGCTGGTCTCGATCCTTTTGATCGTGGCGCTGGCGCAGGGCGACGGCACGGCGGCGGCCGTCTATTCGCTGGGCAACTGGCCCATCCCCTTCGGCATCGTGCTCGTGGCCGACCGGCTTGCGGCGCTGATGGTGCTGGTCACCTCGATTTTGGCGCTGGCCGCGCTGCTCTTTGCATCGGCGCGTTGGTATAATCGCGGCACCAATTTCTTCCCGCTGTTCCATGCCCTGACCATGGGGCTGAACGGGGCGTTCCTCACCGGGGACCTCTTCAACCTCTTCGTGTTCTTCGAGCTGCTGCTCGCCGCCTCCTACGGGCTGGTGCTGCATGGGGGCGGGCGCAACCGGGTGAAGGCGGCGCTGCACTACATCGCCATCAACCTCGTGGCGTCCTTCCTCTTCCTGATCGGGGTGGCGCTGATCTATGGCACCACCGGCACGCTCAACATGGCCGATATCGTGCGGGCCGCCCCGCTGATCGCGCCGGAAAATCGCGGCCTCTTCGAAGCCGGCGCGGCGGTTCTGGGCGTCGCGTTCCTCATCAAGGCCGGTGCCTGGCCGCTACATTTCTGGCTGCCCAACACCTATTCGGCCGCCGCCCCGCCGGTCGCGGCGCTGTTCGCGGTGATGACCAAGGTCGGGTTCTACGCCATCCTGCGGCTCTGGACGCTGATCTTCGCCAACGGGCAGCCCGAGGAATTCGCCTTCGGACAGGCATCGCTGCTGGCCATCGGCTTCTGCACCGTCGCCTATGGCAGCATCGGAGCGCTGTCATCAAAGGCGCTCGACCGGCTGGCAAGCTATCTGATCCTGGTTTCGGCCGGGACCCTGCTGCTGGCGGTGGGCTATGACGCGCCCTCGGTGACCACAGGCGCGCTGTTTTACGTTGTGGTCGCGACGCTCGCGGCGGGGGCATTGTTCCTGCTCAAGGACGTGATCGACCAGACCCTGCCGGCCGAAGCGCAGGTGCTGGCCGTGTCTCTCGAATTTTATGGCGACGAGGACGAGCAGCTCGACGAGGACGAGGAGGTGAGCCCCACCACCCCGGCCGCGGCCACGGTGATCAGCTGGTGCTTTGCGGTCGCGGCGCTGGTGATGGCCGGCCTGCCGCCGCTGTCGGGCTTTCTCGCCAAATTCGTGATGATCTCGGGCGCGATCAATACGGGCGAGACCCCGACGGCGGCGACCTGGGTGTTCACGGCGACGCTCATCGTCTCGGGGCTATTCGTGCTCATCGCCATGGTGCGCAACGGCATCAACATCTTCTGGACCTCGCTGCCCGACGGGGCCGTGCGCATCCGCATGCTCGAACTCGTGCCGATCGTCGGGCTGCTGGGGTTGTGCGTGGTGATGTCGATCGCCGCCGGCCCGGCGCTGGGCTTTCTCGCCGACACCGCGGCGGGGCTGCACAACCCGGCGAGCTATGTGACGAGCGTGCTCGGATCGGGGGCCGCGCCATGACGCGGCTTTTCCCCCATCCGCTGCTGTCGGTGGTGCTCCTCGTGTTCTGGCTGATGCTGCAGCAATCGGCGGGGCTCGGGCATATCCTGATGGGCGCGATCGTCGGCACCATCGTGCCGCTGGCGGCCCGGCCGGTGATCGGCGAGCGCGTCGGGCTGCGCCGGCCGCTCAAGGCGCTGCAGCTTCTGGGCGTGGTGCTGGTGGATGTCATCCGCTCCAATGTCGCGGTGTTCCTCGTGCTGCTGAGCCCCAGGCCCAAGCCCACCGAGGGCTTCATCGAGATGCAGCTCAAGCTCAGCCATCCGTTGGGGCTCGCGACCCTCGCCTGCATCCTGACCGCCGTGCCGGGTAGCGCCTGGCTCGAATACGACCAGGATCGCAGCACGGTGCTCATCCACGTCTTCGACCTGGTCGATGCCGATGAATGGGTCGAGATCGTCAAGACGCGCTACGAATCGCTGCTGCTGGAGATTTTCCCATGAGCCTCGCGATCCTCCACTGGAGCCTGTTTGCCAGCCAGCTGATGCTCGGCCTCGCCATGCTCGCGGCGCTCTGGCGCATCGTCAGCGGACCGCGCGCGCAGGACCGCATCCTGGCGCTCGACGCGCTTTACGTGGTGGCGCTTTTGCTGCTCGTGACGCTCGGGATCCGCACCAATTCGCAGGTCTATTTCGAGATCGCCATGCTGATCGCCCTGCTCGGCTTCGTGGGTACGGTGGCGCTCGCCAAATTCCTCATGCGCGGCGAGGTGATCGAATGATCGCCAATCTGCCGCTCTGGCTCTCGATCCTCGTTTCGGCTGCCGTGGTGCTGGGTTCGGCCCTGACGCTGGCCGGATGCTTCGGGCTCGTGCGGCTGCCTACTTTCTACCTGCGCATCCATGCCCCGACCATGGGCACGAGCCTTGGCGGCGGGCTGATCCTTCTGGGCTCGGCGCTCTATTTCAGCCTGACGCAGGGCCGGGTGGTCTTCCACGAACTGGCGATCTTCGTGTTCGTGACGGTGACCACGCCGGTGACACTGATGCTGCTGGCGCGCGCCACGCTCTTTCGCGATCGCGTCGAAGGCGGATCGGCCGTGCCCCCAAGCTTCCGCAAGCCCGAGCCGCTCGCGACCGAGGCCGAGATGCAAACGGGCATCGTCGAGACCAAGGCCGACTGAACTCAGCGACGGTTGCGCTGGCTGCGCAGCATGAGTGCGGCAAAGGGCAGGCTGGCGGCGATGCGGCCCCAGTTAAAGCGCTGGCGCTCGCGCTGGGGCCGCTCTTCGGCCTCGAGCCGCTTGCGGGCCGGGGGCCAGACGCGGCCCACGTGATCGGCCATATAGGCACCGCGTTCGCCCAGCGGCGCCTCGGGACCGGTAGTGGTGTCGCGGGCGGTCTGGTGCTCGATCTCGGAATTGAGCTCGGCGCCCATGATGACGATGATGGTCGAGAGCCAGAACCAGGTGAGCAGGGCGATCATGGCGCCCAGCGAGCCATAGGCGGCGTCGTAGTCGGAAAAATTGGTGACGTACCAGGAAAAGACGATCGAGCCGATGCCGAGCCCGAGCACGGCCAAAAGCGTGCCCGGCGCGATCCAGCGCCAGCGGGCGGCCTCGCGGCTCGGGCCCCAGCGATAAAGGGCCGAAAGGCCGAGCCAGAGAATGGCGAGCATGACGGCATAGGCGGCGACGCGAACCCCGATTTCGGCCAAAGGGCCGAGCGGCAGGAGCGACAGGATCGGCGGCATGGCGATGACGGCGGCGGCCACGAGAATCGCCGCCATAGCGCCGCCGAGCGTGAAGAGCAGTGCCAGCCCGCTGATCTGGAAGAAATTGCGGCGCTCTTCTTCGGCGTAGGCGACGTTCATCGCCTCGAACATCGATTTGACGCCGGCGCTCGCGCTCCAGAGCGCGATGGCGAGCGAAATGAGGAGCGTGATCCCGAGCGTATCGGCCGGCCGGGCCGCGAGCCGGGTCAGCTGGTCGGCAATGAGCGCCAGCGCGGCGTGCGGCACGATGCCATCGAGCAGCGCGAGATGGGAAACGACGCTCGCCCGGTCGGCAAAGAGCCCGTAAAGCGCAACGACGGCGGTGAGCGTGGGGACGAGCGCGAGGACGAGGTAGAAGCTGACCCCGGCGGCGGTGAGCATGACGCGATCTTCGCCGAGCGCGCGATAGAGCCGCCAGGCGATATCCTTCCAGCCCTTGGGCGGAATGGCGATAGGCGTGGATGCGGCGCGGCCGCGATCGGCCTGCGCGACGCGCGCGGCGGTCTGCTGGTCCATGTGAGCCCCCAAAGGCGAAAAGGGGCGTTCGCAATCCTGCGAACGCCCCGTCTGGTCAGTTGCGGTCGATACCCGAACCGGTGTTCGAGTAGCCGGTGGACGGCTTCTCATCGGCCTGCGCCGACTGCTGGATGCCGGACTTCACCTCGTCATGAAGCTCGGCAAGCTTCTCGCCGGCTTCGGCATAAAGCGTCTCGGCCTTGGCCTTGCCATCCTGATAGAGCGAGTGCGCCTCCTCGACGGCCTTGGCCTTGACCGCATCGGCGGCCTCGCCCAGCACCTTGTCTTCCTGCTTGGTATGCGGCAGGGCGGCACCCAGTGCCGCACCCACGGCGAAAGCCAGGGCCCCGCCGACCAGCGGCTGGTCGCGGAACTGCGAGAGGATGGTGCGGTTGAGCCGGTCGGCCTGCTGGCGCAGCTGGTCGCCCGCATCCTGGGCGCGCTCGCCGAGGCGATCGGCCTGCTCCTTCACGCGGTCGCGGGCATCGTGGAGTGCGGCGCGGGCATCCTCATAGGTATGCGAAGCCCAGCCGCTGGCCTCCTCGAAGAGATTGCCGGCCTCGTCGCGGAAATGCTTGACCTGCTGGCCGGTGGCATCGGTGAAGCCCTTGAAGCGGTTGCCCGCATCATCCATGAAATGCCCGGCGCGGTTGCCGGTCTTGTCGGCGAGAGCCCGCCAGCGCTTGCCCGAATCGTCGGAAAATTCGCTGTAATGGCGGCCCCGGTCATCGGCCATGTGACCGACGCGGGTGAGGCTCGAACCGCTGATGGTGGCCAGCGGATAATCGATCTCGTCGGCCGTATCATAGCCGGCCGAGCCATAGTTGGCCGAGCCGTAGCCGCGGCGGGTATTGATGCTGTCATCCCAGCGCTGGTCGGTGCCGCGATAATCGGTTGCCGGCACGGTGCCATTGGGCTTGGCCATCAGCCAGGCCAGCGACACCCCGAGCAGGGCCACCGGGAGCGGGTTGGCGGTGATGGTCTTTTGCAGACCCGAGACGAACTCGCCGCCGCCGCCCTTGGTATAGGCCAGAAGCTCGTCAACGAGCTGGCCCGGGGACAGGCGCTGCTGCAGCTCGTCGATGGTGTTTTCCACCCGCGCGCGCTGGCTGTCGATCTCCCGCTCGATTTCGGCTGCGGTCTTGCCGTTTTCGTTCGTGGCCATCAGAGCCTCTCCTTGACGACGTCGGCATCGCGCCCCAGCGAGGCGGCGGTGCGTTCAAGCTTGAAATTATCGGCCTTGAGGTGCGAGAGACCTTTCTGGGCCATGCCCCAGGCGATGACCGCGACGATCACGCCCACGATCAGCGCCGAGATGGCGCCGGCGGTGTGTTCGGCGATGCCCTGGGAGACGAGAATGCCCGTCAGCATGCTGACGACGGCGCCGAGCAGAACCACGAGGGCGGCGATGCCGAGAACGGCGCCGCCAAGCGCCATCTCGATGCCCACGATGCTCTTCTGGAGCTTTTCGCCGGCTTCGGCCTTTGCGAGCTGGATCTCCTTGCGGAAGAGGCTCGGCAGGTCGGAAACGAGGCTGCCCAGCAATTCGGGCAGGCTGCGCCCGCTATCGGTACGCGGATCACCGGCCATAGACATTGTCGCTGCCTCCCTGTGTGCCGGACTGGAACCGGTCTTCGCTGGGGGTAAGGGCATCCTCATCGCGCCAACTCTGGCGAGCCGAGGCGGCCGTTGCGGCCGGCTTGGGTTCGGGCGCGGCGCGATGGGCAGAGGCCAGGGCGAAGCGGCTGGCGGCAAAGCCGATCAGCGCTGCGGCGCCAAGGAAGGCGACGGGCTGGCGGCGGCCGAAATCCTGCGCCATCGTCATCAGCTGGTCGACATCCTTGTCGCGCAGATTGCTCGACAGGCGCTCGGCGCCGCCGGCGATATCGCGGGCATAGCGGGCGATGGCGCCCTTGTCGTCGCCTTCGAGTTCATCGGCGACCCGCGACAGGGCCTGGGCGACGCCCTCGATCTGGCCGGCGGCGAGACCCTTCTGGTCCTCGGCGAAGCCCTTGGCCTTTTCGGTCGCATCGCCGATGCGGGCCTCGGCTTCGTGGCGGATGGCGCGCACGTCTTCGGCGGCCTTGTCCTTGATCGCGTCGAGATCGTGACGCGCCGTCTCGGTGGCCGCCTTGAAATCGCGCTTGGCTTCGCCGGCCGTGTCCGCCATTGCGGCCTCGGGCCGACCGGCAATCCCGTTCAGGGGATCGTTCGGCTGCATGGTCATCTCCTCTGATCTTGCGCGACGATCCCCTCGAGGTCGTCGCGCTCTCAGGCTCAAAATGCCGCGCAACCCCACAAGTTCCGCAATTTCGCCTTGAATTTCAGAGGTTTAGTTGGGGCGGACACACCAAAGCCGGGCCCGGGCACAAATCGCCCGGCCCCGTCGAGCCGCGTCAATCAACCAGCCGCGCCGTGGTTCGTTCCGATCAGACTTTCGGATAGGGGATGCAGAAGGGCCGGCCGAGCTCGGGATCGGTCAGAACCTTGCAGCCGATGCCGAACACCGCCCCGATATTGGTTTCGGTCATCACCTCGGACGGCGGGCCCTTGGCATGGACGCGGCCGCCAGAGAACATCACCATCTCGTCGGCATAGCGCGATGCAAGATTGAGATCGTGCAGCACCAGCACAACGGTGCGGCCCTTGTCGCGGTTGAGGCGGCGCACGAGTTCGAGCGTTTCGATCTGGTGGCGGATGTCGAGATGGTTGGTGGGCTCGTCGAGCAGGAGGATCGGCGCATCCTGGGCCAGCACGGTGGCGAGCCAGGCGCGCTGCATCTGCCCGCCCGAAAGCGCGCCGAGCCGGCGATCGAGCAGGTCGCGGAGTTCGCAGGCATCGATGGCGGCATCCACCGCCTGCCGGTCGGCCGGGGAGAGGCCTCCGAAGCGGCTGCGATGGGCGTAGCGTCCGAGGACGACCAGTTGCTCGACGAGGAGATCCTCGGGCGCCGAAGGCGACTGGGTGAGCATCGCCATCTGGCGGGCCAGCGCCTTGTTGCCCTGTACCGAGACGGAGCTGCCATTGAGGAAGATATCGCCGGTGCGGGTGCGCACGAGCCGGCGCAGCGCCTTGAGCGCGGTGGATTTGCCGCAGCCATTAGGGCCGCAAAAGACCGTGACGCGGCCGGCGGCGAGATCGAGCTCGAGATCGGCAAAGACCGTCACCGGACCATAAGCGAGCCCGGCGCGGCGATAGGAGATGGCGGCAGCCGCTTGCGTCTCAGGCATGGGTGCGGCCCCGTGCGATCAGGAGCCAGATGAAATAGGGCGCGCCCAGAATGGCGGTAATGGCGCCCGACGGCACTTCAAGCGGGGAAAAGGCGAGCCGCCCGAAGAGGTCGGCGCCGGCGACGATCATCGCCCCGATGATGGCGCTGAGCACCAGCATCGGCAGGGCGCGACGGCCCACGATGAGCCGCGCCGCATGGGGTGCGAGGAGCCCCACAAACGCGACGCCGCCGACGAAGGACACAGCCGTTGCGGTGAGCAGTACGGAAAGCCCCATCAGCGCGAGGAAGGTGGGGGTGACGGCCAATCCACTGGCAGCGGCCGACTGGTCATCGAGGACCAGCTGGTCCATGGCGCGCGGCATCAGCGCGATGATGGGCACCAGCATGGCAAGCAGCACCCCGACAATGGTGACATCGTTCCAGTGCGCCGCCTGCACCGAGCCGGCAAGCCAGGTCAGCGCCTGATTGGCGCGGTAGATCGGCCCGACGATCATCAGGACGGTGACAAGCGCGCTCGCCAGCGCGCCGAGGGCGATGCCATAGACCACCATGCGGGTGGGCCCGAGCCCGTCGCGCCAGGCGAGCAGCGTGACGAGGCCGGCAAAGGCGAGGGCCCCGAGAGTGGCGGCGAGCGGCTGCCAGTGGATCGAGACGGTGAGGGCATTGGCCTCATCGGAAAAGATCCACAGGAAGGCGACGACGCCGAGCGCAGCGCCATTGACGATGCCGAGAATGGAGGGCGAGGCGAGCGGATTGCGCGTCGCGGTCTGGAGCAACGCGCCGGCGAGCGCGAGGGCGGCGCCGGCTTCCATGGCAAGAAGCACGCGCGGCAGGCGGAGCTTGAGCACGATGATCTGCTCGGTGCGCTCGCCCCCGCCCAAAAGCACGGCGAGGGCGCGATCGGGGGTGAGCCCCGAACTGCCGAGCCCGACCCCAAGCACGAGGACGGTGGCCAGAAGCCCGAGCGCGACGATCCAGACGAGCGGCAGGCGCAGGGGCGTGCGCGAAAGCCCGATGCCACTGGCGATGGGGAGTGTCGGCGCGCTCATGCCCGCACCTGCCGCAACGTGCCGGCCTGAAGGAGGATGACGAGAACCGGCACCCCTACAAAGGCCAGCACGGCACCCACGGGCGCCTCGGAGGGGTGAATGACGAAGCGGGCTGCGATATCGGCATAAATCGCCAGCGCCGCCCCGATGATCGCGGAGAGCGGCACGAGCACGGCGTGGCCCGCCCCCGCGAGGCGTCGCGCGATATGGGGCGCGACGAGCCCCACGAAGCTCACAGGCCCCGCCGTGGTCACCGCTGCTGCGGCGAGAAGCGCGGCAAGGCCCAGCATCAATGCGCGCAGCGCGCCGACGGGCACACCGAGCGCGGCGGCGCTCTGGTCGTCGGCGGCCAGCACATCGAGCGCGCGGGCATTGATGAGCGCGATGAGAAAGGCGAGGGCCGTGACCGGCGCGGCCAGCCAGAGCAGCGACAGGCTGCGATCGACGAACCCGCCCGAGAGCCAGAAGATCAGCGTTTCCATCGCCGTCTCGTCGACCACGAGCACGATCTGCGTGCCGGCGGCAAAGAAACCCGCCAGCGTCACCCCGGCCAGCAGCGTGTTGACGCTCGACATCGCCCCGCCCGCGGCAAGCGCGAGGGCAAAGACCAGCGCGGTGGTGCCGAGCGCGCCCAGCGCGGCGATGGCGGCGAGCGGCAGGAGCCCGGCCACATCGAAGACCGCGACCGCGATGACCACCGCCAGCGCCGCGCCGGCATTGATGCCGAGAAGATCGGGCGAGGCGAGCGGATTGCGCGACACCGATTGCAGCAGGAGGCCGGCGAGCCCGAGCCCTGCCCCGACCACTGGCGCGATCAGGGTGCGCGGCACGCGCAGCGTCGCGATCACGAGGGACGCCGTGTCATCCCCACCCCCGAACAGGGCCGCCCAGACCTCGGCCGGGCTGTTCTGCCGCACCCCGAGATGGAGCGACAGCACCATGCCCAGGGAGAGCACGGCGAGAGCCGGGAGCAGCAGGCGCGACGATCTGGAGGGAAATCCTGACACAGATTTTATGAGTTGACCTATCAGATTATTGCCGCGATATCTGCCACGCCCGAGCGCGGCTGGCAACCCGCCTTTGCCGGTCGGGAAGGAGGCAGGACCTCATGTCCTTGAAGCATTTGCTGTCTGCGCTGGCCGTCGTGGTGATGGCCGCCAGCCCCGCGCTTGCGCGCGACGTGACCCATGCGATGGGCACGACCACGGTGCCCGATGCGCCGCAGCGCGTCGTGGTTCTGACCAATGAAGGCACCGAAGCGCTGCTCGCGCTGGGCTTGACCCCGGTCGGGGCCGCCCGCAGCTGGCTCGGCAATCCCTGGTATGCCCACATCACCGAGGCGATGACGGGCGTCGAGGACCTCGGCACCGAAAGCGGCATCAATCTCGAACTCGTGGCCGCCCTCGAGCCCGACCTGATCATCGGCAACAAGCAGCGCCACGAGCAGATCTATCCGCAGCTTTCGGACATCGCCCCCACCGTGCTGTCGCAGGAATTGCGCGGCGACTGGAAGATCAACCTCGCGCTTTATGCCGAGGCGGTGGGCAAGACGGCCGAGGCCGAAACGGTGATGGCCGATTTCGATGCGCGCGTGGCTGACCTCTCGGCCAAGCTCGGCGACACTCTCAAGGAAAAGGTCTCGGTGATCCGCTTCCTTGCCGGACAGACCCGCATCTACCAGCTCGATTCCTTTTCGGGCGTGATGCTCAAGCAGCTCGGCTTCGACCGGCCGGCCAACCAGAATGTCGAGGAATTCGCCCTGCGCGTCGGCAAGGAGAGCATTCCCGACATGGATGGCGACCGCATCATCCACTTCACCTACGACACCGGCGACGGCGCGGGGCTCGCGGCGGCTGAGGACTATCTCAACGACCCGATCTGGCTGGGG
Source organism: Devosia enhydra (assembly GCF_900119845.1). Lineage (GTDB taxonomy): Bacteria > Pseudomonadota > Alphaproteobacteria > Rhizobiales > Devosiaceae > FPKU01. Next base: position 1,043,840 of record NZ_FPKU01000002.1, on the reverse strand, counting down.
CTTTCGGCCGTCAAGGCCGGCAAGGTCAACGCGGTGGACGACGTTATCTGGAACACCGCCGGCGGGGTTCTGGCCGCCAATCTGCTGCTCGACGACATCGCCCGCATCTACGGCGTCGAGTAGGCCGGACCCTCACCGTGGCCCATGCTTTCTGTCGCACCGAAAGCATTGCTGCCGGCGAGCCCCTCGCCGGCACGGGCGCCATTTACGAGCGTATCCTGCTCTTGTCCTGGCCGCGCCGGCACTGGCGCATGCCGCGCAGCGCATCGGTGGGGGTGAGCCCGGTGCTGGGTGCGGCCATCGAGAGGGCGATCTCGGCGCGGGTGCATCTCGTGCTCGTCGACCATCCCGATGCGGGTGCGACGCTGCCGGCGCTGTTTTCGCCGCGCGACGGCATCGCGGCGGAGTTCGACGACCAGGCCGGGCTGGCCCGCGCCATCGACCACTACGCGCAAGGCGGCAGCATCGACGGGCGGCGCGAAGACCGCACCATCATCCTCTGCTGCACCGATTCGCGCCGCGATGCCTGCTGCGCCCGCTTCGGGCAGGAAACTTTCCGGCAATTGCTGGTCCAATGCGACCCGGCGCGGCACCTGCTGTTGCAGGCGAGCCATCTCGGCGGCTGCCGGTTTGCCGCCTCGCTGATGGTCTTTCCGCATCTGCACCGCTACGGGCGGCTGGGCCCGGAAGCGGTGACGGATTTCCTTTCGACGCTCGGCCGGGGCGAACCCTATCTCCCGGCATTTCGCGGCCATGCCGACCAGAGCCCGAGCCGGCAGGTCGCCGAGATCGCCGCACGGCGCTGGGCGGGCGAAGCCGGAGAGGACACGACGCAATTGTCGCTCGAGGCCGTATCGGAAACGGCCGGCAGCGCGATCTATGACGTTGCCTGCGGGAAGGCGCGGCTCACCATCGCGGTGACGGCCGACATGCAGCCCGTATTCGGCACCTGCTCCGCCCTCAAGGCAGACAAGCCGCTGATGACGGAGCGCTGGCAGGTGACGAGCCTCAGCGTCTCCTGAGGTTCAGCGCGCCGGCAACATGCGCGAAAACACCCCGTCGCGCTTGATGAGCGCATGGTAAAGCGCCGCCCCGACATGGATGGCGATCAGGAGCACGAGCGGAATGCGCACGACGGCATGGATAGCCTTGGCCCGCTCGGCCAGCGCCCCGTCGGGCGCGACGAGCCGCGGGACCCCCAGGGCATCCCAGACTTCGAGGGGAAAGCCGCCGGCGACCACGCGGACATAGCCCGAGACCGCCATGACGATGATGAGCCCATACAGCAGCCAGTGCGTCGCATGCGCGATGCGGCGCTGGAGCGGCGGCACGGAGGCGGGCAGCGGCGGCGCGGGGCGCAGCAGGCGATAGATGAGGCGCACGAGAATGAGCGCCAGGATCACCACCCCGATATTCTTGTGATAGGTGAAGAGCGGATCCTGCAAGGACCGGGGAATGCCCGGCTGCAGCATGATCATGGCCACGGGGATGGTGGAAAAGACCAACAGCACCGTCAGCCAGTGCATCGCCTGCGCCGGGCCCGAATAGCGCCCCGCCCCGAAAACCCGTCCCGCCTCAACCATCCTTGCCCCCATCCAGCGAAAGTGATCGGCCCAGATGCCGAGATCACCGTACAACGCCGGCCAAGCGCTTGACAGTATGAACCAAGCTCCGTCACGTGGATGTCATGGGCGAACCTTCACTGCTTTCAACCGCCGGCCGCTTGCCGCCGTCTCCGGTCTCCTATCCGGGCGACCGCGTGTTGCCCCGCTTCGTGCTGGGCGCGGCGCTCAACCTCGTCGTGGTGCTCCCGGTTTCGGCCTGGCTCGCCGACGGGCGCCCGGCCGGCATGGCGCTGGGCGTCGCCACATTCATCGCGCTCCAGGCCTTTGCCGCCCATCTGTTGCGCCGCCTCTATCCGCATGAGCGGCTGGGGCTGTGCAATCTCGTCACCCAGTTCCGCTCGGGGCTGATCGCGGCCTTCACCGCGCCGCTCGCCGTGCCCGGGCTGCTTGCGACCGATGCGGTGGTGGGCTGGTCGCTGCTGGGGCTGGCGATCTTTGCCCTCTCGCTCGATGGGGTGGATGGGTTTCTCGCCCGGCGCAGCGGGCTCGTGTCGCGCTTTGGCGCGCGCTTCGACGTCGAGATGGATTCCATTCTCGCGCTCATCCTCACGCTGCTCGTGCTGCAATCGGGCAAGGCCGGGCTCTGGGTGCTGGTGCTGGGCGTGATGCGCTATCTCTTCGTGCTTGCCGGCATGGCGCTGCCCTGGCTCAATGCCGACCTGCCCGAGCGCTTCAGCCGCAAGGCTATCTGCGTCATCCAGATCGCAACGCTGATCGCGCTTCTCGCGCCCTTCATCACGCCGCCTTTCGCCTGGTGGCTGGCGGCGGCAACGAGCGCCCTGCTGGTGTGGTCGTTCGCGGTCGACGTGGTGTGGCTCGCCCGCAACCGGGTGCGCTAGAGCCTTGGCAGTGACAGTTCGCGGCCTCCTCGCCCGCCTGCCGGCGCTGCTGGTTTCGGCGCTCATCATCGATCTGGTGCTGATCCAGCCCAATCATCCCGATGCGATGACCTGGGGCGCGCTGCGGCTCTTTCCGCTCGAACTCCCTGTGATCCTCCTCACCATGATCGCGCTGGCCGGCACCGGCTGGCTGGTGCGGGCAGTGCGCGCCGTGCTGGTGGTGGTTCTGGTCGTCATCGCCGTGCTGAAGGTGGCCGATTACGGCATGTTCATCGCCTTCAACCGCCCATTCAACCCGCTCATCGACATTCATCTGGTCGAAGCCGGGCTGAGGCTGCTCTCGGGCACCATCGGGCAGGTGCAGGCGACCGCCATCGGCATTGCGGCGGCGATAACGCCCTTCGTGCTCGCCTGGCTGCTCTGGTGGGCGACCGGGCGCTGGTCGCGGGTGGTGACGCCGCCCGCGGTGCGGGGCGTAGCGGTGATTGGCGTCGTCCTCGCCTCCGGGCTTGCGATCGCCGAGATCGGGCAGGCCCGTCGCGCCTGGACACTGCCATTTTCCCCGCCCGGGGCTGCCTTCACCGCGCGGGTCGGCATCGAGCGCATCGAAATCTACAGGGCCCTGCTCGCCGACCTCGAGGATTTCCGCAAGGCGGCCGATGCCGATCCCTTCCCCCAGACGGCGGGGCTCTTCGACCGGCTCGAGGGCGCCGACGTGCTGGTCATCTTCGTCGAGAGCTATGGGCGCGCCAGCATCGACAATCCGCTCTATGCCCCCACCCATCGCGCCACGCTCGAGCGCTTCGAGACGGGCATCGCCGAAACCGGGCTCGGCATGCGAACGGGCTGGCTGACCTCGCCGATTTCAGGCGGGCAGAGCTGGCTGGCGCACGCAACCCTCGCCTCGGGGCTGAGGGTGGACAATCAGGCGCGCTATTCGGCCATGCTGGCGAGCCCGCGCCACACGCTCTTTCACCTCGCCAATGATGCCGGCTATCGCACCGCTGCCGTGATGCCCGCCATCACCCTGCCCTGGCCCGAGGCGCGGCTTCTCGGTTTCCAGCAGGAAATGCCGGCGGCGGCGCTGGGCTACAAGGGCGATCCCTTCAACTGGATCACCATGCCCGACCAGTTCACGCTCGAAGCCTTCGACCGGCTGACGGCGGGCGAGGACCTGAGGCGCTTCACCCAGATTGCGCTGATTTCCTCGCATGCGCCCTGGACCCCGGTGCCCCAGATGGTGCCGTGGGACGAGATCGGGGATGGCACGATCTTCAATCAATGGGCCAATTCGGGCGACCCGCCCTCGGTGGTCTGGCGCGACCAGGACCGGGTGCGCGAGCAATACCGGCTGACAATCGACTACGCGCTCGAGGCGGTGCTCGACTATGTCCGCCGCCATGCCGAGGATGACCGGGTGACCATCATCCTGGGCGATCATCCGCCGGTTGCCTGGGTCTCGGGCGTTGCGGGCGGGGATGTGCCCATCCACATGATCGGACCGCCCGAACGGCTCGCAGCCATCGCGGACTGGGGCTGGACCGAGGGACTGATCCCCGGACCCGACGCGCCCGTATGGCCGATGGAGGCCTTTCGTGACCGGCTGATCTCGGCCTATTCCTCGCAAGTTTCAGAAAGCAGCCGATGACAGAAGCCGCAATTCTCGCCGAGCGTGAGGCGCCCCGGCCCGGGCGGCTGCGGCTGATGCGCTGGCTGCGCCTCATCGTGCCGGTGCTGATCCTCGCGCTGCTCTGGAAACTGGCCGACGGGCCGCGGGCGCTGGCGCGCCTCCAGACGATCGACTGGGGGTGGCTTGCGGCGGCGCTGCTGCTGGTCAATCTGCAGACCGTGCTGTCGGCGCTGCGCTGGAAGCTCGTGGCCGACGCGCTGGGCATGCCGATCCGGCTCAGCCATGCGGTGCGCGAATACTACATCTCGCAGCTGGTCAACCAGACACTGCCCGGCGGCGTGGTGGGCGATGCGGCGCGGGCCGTGCGCGCCCGGGCCTCGGGCGGGCTGGCGCGGGCGGCGCAGGGCGTGATGATCGAGCGGCTGGCCGGCCAGCTGGCGCTGCTTCTGGTGCTGGGCACCGGGCTGGTGATCGGCGCGATGATGCCGGGCGGCATGGCGCTTCCAGGCCTGCCCTCGGCGGGTGCGCTCATGATCCTTGCGCTCGTCGTGGTGGTGGCCGGGCTCGTGATGATGGTCGCGGCGCGCAAGGTGCGGTTCCTCGCGAGCTTTCCGCAGGCGATGCGCGATGCGCTCTTTACCGGCACCCGGCTGCCGTTGCAGGCGGGTCTGAGCCTGCTCATCGTCGCGACCAACCTTGCGAGCTTCTCGTTTGCGGCGCTCGCCACCGGCACGACGCTGGGGCTCGAGGGCGTGCTGATCCTCGTGCCGCTGATCCTGTCGGCGATGCTCATTCCCGCAAGCGTGGCCGGATGGGGGTTTCGGGAGGGAGCGGCTGCCGCCCTGTTTCCACTGGTGGGCGCCTCGGCCTCGGCCGGCCTCGCGGCAAGTCTCGTCTTCGGGCTCGTGATCCTCGTGGCAAGCCTGCCCGGCGCGCTCTTTGTCATCAGACTGAAAAAAATCCTCTAATCCGGGGCACCGGATGCAACGTTTCGCGTTGTAGTGCATCGCCCGTCTTGTTGCCCCCTGCCCCTCTCAGCCTTCGCGTCAAAGGAAAAGAGAAATGACCTCGCTGCTTCTGCCCCGCCGCACCTTTCTTTCGGGGGGCCTCGGCGCCCTCGGCGTGATGGCCCTCGGCCTGCCGGCGCTCCGCGCCCAGACCCTGACCCCGGTGGCCCTGCAACTCTCCTGGCTGCATTCGGTTCAGTTCGCCGGCAGCTATATCGCCCGCGAAAAGGGGTATTGGCGCGATCTGGGGCTTGAGGTTGCGCTCAATCCGGGCGGGCCGAACGCTCCGGTGGAGCCCCCGGTGGTTTCGGGGCAGGCGCTGGTGGGCATCTCGGCCGCCGATTATACCGCCGCCGCCGTCGAGCAGGGCGCGCCGTTCAAGATCATCGCCGTGGCGATGCAGAAGAACCCCTTCGTCATCGCTTCGCTGCCCGCCAATCCGGTCAACACCCCGGCCGACCTCGTGGGCAAGCGCATCGGCATGGCACTGGCCAATACGCCCGTGCTGCAGGCGCTCTGCACCATCAACGGGGTCGACATCAACGCGATCGAGATCGTGCCGACCCAGTATGACGCCGCTCCGCTTCTGGCCAACCAGGTCGATTGCCTACTCTGCTGGGAGACCGACCTGCCCGTCGCCATGGCCATCCAGGGCGTCGAAAGCGTCACCATGCTGATGGCCGACCACGGCTATGCGGTGCATTCCCAGACCTATATCGCCACCGACGACAGCCTCGCCAATCGCCGCGACCAGATCGTGGCGCTGATGAAGGGCGAGGTAATGGGCTGGAACGACTACAAGGCCGATACCGCAGCGGCCACCGACCTGACGCTCGCCGCTTTTCCCGACCAGGGCCTCGACCGCGCCACCCAGCTGATGCAGGCCGAGCGGCAGGTGCCGCTGATGTTCTCGGACCTCACCGACGCTAATGGCTTTGGCTGGTTCACCGAGGAAACGGTGGCCCAAAATATCGAGACGCTCGCGCTTCTGGGCCGCACGGTCACCCCCGAGCTCTGGGATCGCTCCATCCTCGAAGCCGTCCATGGCGGCTGAGCCACGCGACAGGCCGCCTCCGGAGGTGCGCTGCCAGGGCCTGGCCAAGACCTATGGCGATGCCGGCGGCGCGCTGATGGCGCTTTCGACGACCGACCTCGTGTTCGAGGCCGGCCGGACGACGGCGCTGGTCGGCCCGTCGGGCTGCGGGAAATCGACGCTGCTGCGGCTCATAGCGGGACTTGAATCGCCCACCACTGGCAGCGTCGAGATCGGCGGCGAAAGCCCGCTTGCCGTCAGGAAGCGGGCGGGCCTTGCCATGGCCTTCCAGGATGCCTCGCTGCTGCCCTGGCGCACGGTGCGGGGCAATGTGGCGCTGGCGCTGCAACTGGGGCGCATGCCCAGCGATGGCGAGGCCGTGGACCGGCTGATCAGCCTCGTGGGGCTCGACGGTTTCGAGGACAGCCGACCGTCGCAGCTTTCGGGCGGCATGCGGCAGCGCGCCGCCATCGCCCGCTGCCTCGTGACCGAGCCTGGCCTCCTGCTGCTCGACGAGCCCTTTGGCGCCGTCGATGAACTGACGCGCCTGCGGCTCAACCAGGACCTGCCGCGGCTCTGGGAAAAGCGGGGCACCACCACAATCCTCGTCACCCATTCGATCACCGAGGCCGTGCTGCTCTCCGACCGCGTGCTGGTGTTCTCGGCCCGCCCCGGTCGGGTCGTCGCCGACATTCCCGTCGCCCTGCCGCGTCCGCGCAGCCGCGACAGCCTCGAGCACCCGCGCTTCCGCATGATCACCGATCAGGTCTCGGCCGCCCTGATGGAGGGCTGGCAGGCCGACGCGGCGCAATGACGAGCCCGGGCCTCGCCGTGCCGCGCGCTGCCGCACCGACCCGCTGGCCAGATTTCTCGCGCCCCCTCGCCATCATCGGCATGGTAATCGGCTGGGAGCTTCTGGCTCGGCTGCTGGCGGGCAGCTACATCCTGTCCGGCCCCATCGACATCCTGGCCTATCTGCTGGGCAATGCGGGCCTCATGACCCGCGCGCTGCTGGTGACGCTCGAAGCCGCTGCCTGGGGTTTCCTCTGGGGCAATCTCGCCGCCTGCGGGCTGGCGCTCGTCGCGCTGCTCCTGCCGCGACTGCAGCCGCTGATTTCGGGACTGGCGCTGATCTTCTTTTGCCTGCCGCTGGTGGCGACCGGCCCGATCCTGCGGGTGCTCTATGGCACGGGCACCGGACCGCAGGTGACGCTCGCCGCGCTTGCTGTCTATTACACCACCTATCTCTGCCTGCTGGTGGGGCTGCGGGCGGCGCCGGCCAGCTGGTTCGACCTTGTGCGCACCTATGGCCGAGGCCGGATGACCGAGCTCTTGCGCATCCGCATCTTTGCCACCCTGCCCTATTTTCTCGCCGGATTGCAGATCGCCGCGCCGGCCGCGTTCCTCGGCGCGATGGTGGGCGAATTCACCGGCGCCGAGCGCGGCATGGGCGTGCTTGCCATCCGCGCCATGCGCGGGCTCGATGTCGATGCGACCTGGGCGCTCGCGAGCGTCGCCGCTGCCGTATCGATGCTCGCCTATGGCGCGTTGGGCTGGATCGGCCGGAGGCTCGGCAGCGTGCCGCCGGCCCTGCTGATGGCCCCGCCGCCCGCCTCGGGCCGCAGCCCGCTGGGTCTGCGGCTCGCCCTGCCGCTCGCGATGGGCCTCCTGACGCTCGGGGTGGTGGTGCTGCTCTGGCAGGGCAGCATGGATGGGCTGGGGCTCAACCGCTTCTTTGCCAAGCGTCCGGGCGATGTCTTCGCCTTTCTCTTCACCGATGCGCAGGCCGCCGCCAACAGGGCAACGCTGCTCTCGGCCTTCGGCGCCACAATCAGCCTCGCGCTGCCCGGCTATCTGCTGGGGCTGATGCTGGGGGCGGCGATGGCCTGCGCCATTGTCATCGCGCCGGCGCTTTCGACCACGATGCTGCCCATCGCCATCGCCCTGCGCTCGGTGCCCATCATCACCACGGCGCCCCTGATCACGCTGGCGCTCGGCCGGGGCGCGGCGGGGACCATAACCATCGTGGCGGTGATGATCTTCTTTCCCACCCTAGTCGCCTGCCTCGAAGGGCTGCGGCGCACGCCGGGCCAGGTGATCGACGTGTTTGAAAGCTATGCCGCCTCGCCGCTACGGCGCCTGACCGGCGCGCAGATTCCCGCCATGCTGCCGGCCTTTTTCGCCTCGGCGCGCATGGCCATCCCGGCCGCCTTTCTTGCCGCCACCACCGCCGAGTGGCTCGCAACCGGCGGCGGCATCGGCAGTCTCATGGCCATGACGGCCTCGACTTCGGCCTATGGCATGCTGTGGAGCGCCATCGTGCTGCTGGCCCTGACCGCCAGCCTGCTCTATCTGCTGGCCGGCCAGCTCGAACATCTCGTGCTCTCCCGGTTTGCCAGCGAACAGCTCGTGAAATGACCTCAAGACCTGCCGCCTTCGCCATACCCGGCGACATCAACCGCCGCACCGGCGGCTATATCTATGAGCGCCGCCTGCTCGAAGGCTTGCGTGCCGAAGGGCGCAGGGTCGAGCATATCGTTTTGCCCTCAAGCTTCCCCGATCCGTCTCCGGCCGAGATGGCCGCCTCGATCGCCACCATGGCCGCCTTGCCCGCCGAGTGTCCGCTGATCGTCGATGGGCTGGTGTTCGGCAGTGCCGACCCTGAGGGCTATCGCACCATCGGCGCCCCGACCATCGCCATGCTGCACCATCCGCTGGGACTCGAGACGGGCCTCGCGCCGGATTGGGCTGCCGAATTGCTGCGGCGCGAAAAGGCCAATCTCGAGCATGCGCGGCATGTTGTGGTGCCCAGCCCGCACACGGCGCGTATTCTCGTGAGCCAGTTCGCGGTGCCCGAGCAGAAGATCTCCATCGCCCTGCCCGGCTTTGACCCGCGACCGGCCGCACCGCGCCGGCCCGCCGATCCACCGCTCATCTTGTCGGTGGGGCTGATGGCCCGGCGCAAGGGCCACGATGTGCTGGTCAAGGCCCTGGCGCAAATAACCGACCTCGGCTGGCAGGCCGAGATCGTGGGCGGACCGCATGAGCAGGCGGTGGAAGACGAATTGAGGGACCAGATCGGCGCACTGGGACTTGCCGGCCGCGTGCATCTTCGCGGCTTTTTGAGCGATGCCGAAGTCGCCGATTGCTATGGCCGCGCCAGCATCTTCGCGCTCGCGACGCGCTACGAAGGCTATGGCATCGTCTTCGGCGAAGCCATGGTCAACGGGCTGCCCATCGTCACCTGCGCGACCGGAGCGGTGCCGGAAACCGTGGCGCCCGAGGCCGGGTTGCTGGTGCCGGTCGATGATGACGAAGCCTTTGCGGATGCCTTGCGCGCGCTTCTCTGCGATCCGCAGCGCGCAGCGGCGATGGCGCAAGCCTCTGCGGCCGCCGGGGAAGCTCTGCCGGGCTGGCAGGATACGGCGGCGGTGATGAGCCGGGTGCTCGACCGCGTCTGACCGTGGCGATTATCGGGCGGGGAGGCGGAGCACCGCGTTGAACATCCGCCGATGGGCTGCGATGGCATCGTCGCGGCCGGACCGGGCCTGCCAATAAGCATGGGCGGCCTGTCTCCGGCGGGCCGATGCCTCGGCGTCTTCGGATGCGAGGTGCCTGAGGGCCTCAACGAAGGCCTGCGGCGCATTTAGCGGCAGGTCGAAGCCGGCGCCGCGCCATGCAAGGCCGCGCCATGGCGTCTGGTCCGAGATCAGCACCGGGGTGCCGACCGACAGCGCCTCGGCAATGACATGGCCGTAATTCTCCCCGCGCGACGGAGACAGCAGGAGATCATAGTCGCGGAGCGTCTGCGGCACGTCCTGCGGCACGACCGGCCCCTTCCAGCCAACCCGGACCTCCGGCGGAAGCGTCTCGGCCAGCCGCCGGCACTCCGCCTCATAGGCCCGGTCTTCGGACGGGCCATGGATATCGAAGGTCGCAGATACGGCCGCTTGCGCCAGGAGGCGCAGGGCGTAGTCGAGGTTCTTCATCGGCACGATCCGCCCCAGAAACGCGATACGCAGGGGCGCGCCGGCCGCGCGCTGACGATGGAGGACATCGACCTGGGCGGACGCGGCGAGGTTGGGCGCAAGGTGAAGGACATCCTCCGGAGGGGCGGCATGCCGGACGATCTGGTCGCGCTCGCCTGCTGCGGTGGCCTGCCAGTGCAGACCCTGATAGGCGCCGAGCGACTGCATGAGGCCAAGGACGGGACGCTTTTTCCACGCCTTGATGGCGAGGGCGGCATCGGCAAGCCCGCCGCGCGGCGCAAGGATCGCGGGCGGCGCCGCTTTGCGGTTGAGGCGTCGCCACAGGAGATAAGGCAGCGTCGTGGCGGGGGAAAAGACGCTGTTGAGATAAACAAGGTCTGGCGCGATGGCCTGCGGGTCGCCGGGCGTCGCGATGCGCCAGAGCCGCGCGGCCGGCCGATAGAGCACACGATGCGTGCCGCGATCGAGCCATTGGTCGGTCGGCAGGCCCGGATACGGCGCTGGCTCGCCGAGATCGCGGTCGAGCGTTGCAACATGGAACGCGAATTCATCGCCCAGCGCGGCGACGAGATTGACGAGGCTCGTGACCGGCCCGCCGCCAAGCCGGGATGGCGTGAACTGGTCGGCAAGGACGAGGATGCGCGGCCGGTTCGCGATCGCACTGCCCATTGCGTCCATCCGTCCCGTGCGACCCTGCATCAACGGCCCTACTAGATCGTTTCGCGAGCAAAGGGCAACCGCCTGCTGGGGGACGACCCGGAAACAGCGCAAAACAGATTTTGCGCTATTGGCGAGGCACAAAAAACAATCTCCCGCCGCCCGGTCGACATTCGCACGGCAAATCTCTTCCCGTGCGGTGTGCCAAGACCAGTTGGCCGCTAGATTGAGCCCAATGCATGGCTCGATCAAAAAGGCTCGGAAAATGAAGCTCTTCGCACTCGCGGCAGGCCTTGTGGTAGCGCTTGGCAGCGCGCCCGCCCTGGCACAGCCCACCGATATTCTCAACGTCTCCTACGACATCGCCCGCGAGCTTTACGAGGATATCAACGCCGCCTTCATCCCCGCCTATGCGACTGAAACCGGCGTCAACCTCACCGTCAACCAGTCCCATGCCGGGTCTTCGGCGCAGGCCCGCTCGATCCTCGAGGGATTGCCGGCCGATGTCGTGACCTTCAACCAGGTGACCGATATCAACGTGCTGGCGCGCAACGGCTTCGTGGCCGAGGACTGGCAGAGCCAGTTCCCCAACAACGCCTCGCCCTATTATTCGCTGCCGGCCTTTCTCGTGCGCGCCGGCAACCCCAAGGGCATCTCCGACTGGGACGATCTAGTGCGCGACGACGTGCAGGTGATCTTCCCCAACCCCAAGACCTCGGGCAATGCCCGCTACACCTATCTGGCCGCCCGCGCCTATGCCACCGAGGCCTTCAATGGCGACGAGGCCCAGATCGAGGCCTTCCTGACCAAGCTGTTCTCGAACGTGCCGGTGTTCGAGACCGGCGGACGCGGCGCGACGACCGCCTTCATCGAGCGCGGCCTGGGCGATGTGCTGATCACCTTCGAGGCCGAAGTGCTCGGCATCCGCGACCTGCGGTCCGCCGACAATCTCGAGGCGGTGGTGCCCAGCGTCAGCCTCCTCGCCGAATTCCCCGTCGCTGTGGTGAGCAAGGTGGCCGAGCAGCGCGGCTCGACCGAGATCGCCAAGGCCTATCTCGACTTTCTCTACACTGCCGAGGGCCAGGAAATCCTCGCTTCAAACTACAATCGCGTCCATGACGAGGCGGTGATCGCCGCCCATGCCGAAAGCTTCCCCGAAGTGCGCCTCGTGACCGTCGAGGACGTGTTCGGCGGCTGGGACCGGGTGAGCGCCGAGCATTTCGCCGATGGCGGGCTGCTCGACAAGGTGTTCATCAACCAGTAACCGGGCCAGACCCCATTACGCGCGATGCGGCGTGGCCCGATGGGGCTGCGCCGCATCGACCTGTCGAGCAAGGGACGAGAGAGTGGCCAGCCGCCGGCGCGACAAGCATCTCCTGCCCGGCTTCGGGCTGACGCTCGGGGTCACCATGACCTATCTGGGCATCATCGTGCTGTTGCCGATCCTTGCCATGCTGCTCAAGACCGGCGCGCTGGGCTGGGAGCAGTTCTGGCGCATCGCCACGGCCCCGCGCACGCTGGCCGCCTATCGCATCACCTTCGGCTCGGCGGCGATCGCGACGCTCTTCAACGGCGCGTTCGGCCTGCTGCTGGCCTGGGTGCTGGTGCGCTACGAGTTCCCCGGGCGCCGGCTGCTCGATGCGCTCGTCGACCTGCCCTTCGCGCTGCCCACCGCCGTTGCCGGGCTCACCCTCGTGACGCTGTTTTCGGCCAATGGCTGGTATGGCCAGCTGCTCGAACCGCTCGGGCTTGCGGTCAACTACACCCAGGCCGGCATCGTGGTGGCGATGACCTTCACCTCGATCCCCTTCGTGGTGCGCACAGTGCAGCCGGTGCTCGAGGACCTCGAGGGCGATCTCGAAGAGGCGGCCTGGACGCTGGGCGCCAGCCGCCTGCAGGTGTTCACGCGCGTGATCTGGCCCACCATTTTGCCCGCCTTCATCACCGGCTGCGTACTCTCGTTCGCGCGCAGCCTCGGGGAATTCGGAGCGGTGGTGTTCATAGCCGGCAACCTGCCGGGCCTGACCGAGATCGTCTCGCTGCTGATCTATATCCGGCTCGACGAATACAACTATCCGGCGGCAGCGGCGCTGGCGAGCATCCTGCTGGGCGTGGCGTTCCTCACGCTTCTGGCCACCAACCTGCTGCAGGGCTGGCAGTTGCGCTATGTGGAGCGACGCAAATGACCGACAGCGCGGCGGCAAAGCGGCGCCCCGGCCCGGTGGGTAGGCTGCTGATCGGCGTGGCGCTGCTTGGCGCCCTGCTGACGCTTGTGGTGCCGCTGGCGGCGATCTTCGCCTTCGCGCTGCGCGAGGGGCTCGGTGTCTATTTCGCCAATATCCTCGAACCCAATACGGTGCACGCCATCTGGCTGACCGGGCTGACGGCGCTCGTGGTGCTGCCGATCAATATCGGCTTCGGCATCTGCGCCGCATGGGCGGTGACACGCTTCCGCTTTCCGGGCCGGCAGGTGCTGATCACGCTCATCGACATTCCGTTTTCGGTCAGTCCCATCGTAGCGGGCGTGGCGTACCTCTTTCTCTATGGCGCGCAGGGGCTGCTGGGCCCGGCGCTGCAGGGCGCCGGCATCCAGCTGATGTTCACGGTCTTTGCGATCATCCTCGTCAGCCTGTTCGTGACGGCGCCCTTCGTGGCGCGCGAGCTCATTCCCCTGATGCAGCAGCAGGGCAGCGAGGACGAGGAGGCAGCGCTGTCGTTGGGCGCCAATGGCTGGCAGATGTTCCGCTACGTAACGCTGCCCAATATCCGCTGGGCGCTGGTCTATGGCGCGGTGCTGTGCAACGCCCGGGTGATGGGCGAGTTCGGGGCGGTGTCGGTGGTCTCGGGCGCCATACGCGGGCGCACCAACACCCTGCCCCTGCAGATTTCGCTCCTGTTCAACGACTTCAACATCGCGGGCGCCTTCGCCGCGGCCTCGACGCTGGCGCTGCTCGCGGTGGTGACGCTGGTGCTGAAATCGGCGCTCGAGGCCAGCGGCTGGCGGTAGCGCCGCGGTAGCGCTTTAGACTGTCGCGTTTCCGGACGGCGAACCGGCATCCACTTCGCCTGGAAACGCTTGCGTCTCGTCGCGTTTCCGGACGGCGAACCGGCGTCCACTTCGCCTGGAAACGCTCTGGCATCAGCCCGCGATCTGCCGCTCGGCGGCGAGCAGGGCTTCGGCGGCGGCGCGGACGCGGTCGTGATGGCGGGCCTTGACGTTGGAGACCATCGGCATGATCGGGCCCATATCGGCGAGCCCCGAGAGCGTCACCGCATCATGGAGCACCTGGATGCCGCCCAGTTCTGAGCGCAGCCGCTCGAAGGCGAGGAAGGGCTCGGACAGCGCCAGCGCCTCGGCCGTGCGGCCCGATTTGTAGAGCGCGAGCAGCCGCATTGCGGTGCGTGGCGCGATGCAGACGGCCCCCGAGGTGTAGCTGGCAAGCCCGCGCACGCCCAGATGGTCGGCGATGGGGGTTTCGCCCATACCCGAGGCGAGCCTCTCGGGCCCGATGGCGGCGATAACGGCATCGAGATAGGCATCGACCGCCGGATCGGCGCGATCGACGGCATATTTGACGAAGGAGACCGCGCCTTCATCCACCAGCTTGGCGAGGGTTTCGGGGCGCACATACATGTCGCGCTTGAGATAGAGCACGACCCCGAAGCCGAGCCGGGCGGCGATGCGGCGCACGCCATCGCCCACCCCGTGGGAATCGGCCGGGAAGGCCATGGGCAAGAGCATGATGTTTTTCAGCCCCGAGCGCTCGATGAGCGGGGCCTGATCGAGCATCTTGCCGAAATCGGGGCCGATGGAGGTGATGACGCGGCTCGTGGGCCCGTCAAAGCCCTTGAGCATCTCGAGCACCTCGCCATAGGCGCCGAGCGGGAAATTGTAGAGATTGGCATTGCCGCCATAGAGCAGGATGGTGACCCCGCCCGCCCCGATGTGACGCACGAGCGCGGCATTGGCCTCCAGATTGAGCGTGAGGTCGGGCTTGAGCGCGATGGGCGGCACCGCCACGACCGAGGTGGCGAAATCCGAAGGGGTGAGCGCGGGCGAGAGAGGCATGGCGGGTCTTTCAGGATCGGGCGAGGTGACGGGCCCGCAGGGCGGGTGATGACAGGATGCCGGGGTTGACGAGGCGCTCGGGACACAGCCCCTCGACATAGCGGGCGATGTTGGAGAGCGTGCCTTCCACCTGCATCTCGATGATCTCGATGCCGGCGCCGCCCACATGCGGGGTGGTGATGACATTGGGCATGCGGCGCAGGATGTGGTCGGGCGCGAGCGGCTCATCCTCGAAGACGTCGAGCCCGGCAGCGCGGATGCGGCCGGCCTCAAGGGCTGCGATCAGCGCCTTCTGATCAACCACGGGCCCGCGCGAGGTGTTGATGAGCACGGCATTGGGCTTCATGCGCGCGAACTCCCGCGCCCCGATCATGTGATGGGTCTCGGGCACGAGCGGCACATGAAGTGTCAGGACGTCGGCCTGTTCGACGATGGTGTCGATATCTGCCCATTGGGCGCCCTCGGGCAGGGTCACGGCATCGTCGCGCTGGGCACAGAGCACCCTGGCGCCAAGCCCGGTCATGGCGCGGATGACCTTGGAGCCGATGGCGCCGACCCCGATCACGCCCACCGTCTTGCCCGAGAGCATCATCACCGGGGCGCCGGGCAGGTCGCGCAGCCACTCGCCCCGCTCCATCGAGGCGATGAAATCGAGGGTACGGCGCAGGCACAGCAGGGTCAGCACCACGGTGTGCTCGGCAACGCTGGGCGAATTGAAGCCGCTGTTGACGGCAACGAGGATGCCCAGCTCGGAGAGCAGCGTCATGTCGAACCAGTCGGCACCCGAGCCCGAGCGGTGGATGAATTTGAGGCCCTCGGCATGGCTCACCATGTCGGGGGAAAAGGCAAAGGGCAGCACCCGGCGAAAGCCCACGACCTCGGCATCGCGCATGGCCTCGGCCAGAGCACCCGGATCGGTGATGGAACTGGGGAACCAGCGGACATCATGGCCCGCAAAGCGATCGCCGCAGCCCTGGCGATAGGCGTCGTCGAGAAGAATGATCATGGACTGGTCCTCGTCTTGAGATCCCGGAAAAAACCGGGGACGCTGGTTGAGGGCGCCCCCGGGCAGGGAGGAACAGTGAGCCTCTCGGCCGCCCCGCGCCAGTGGGCGGAGCGGCGCGGGAGAGGAGATTTCGGCTATTGAAGCGTCATGGTGTTGAAGTAGACGAAGCCATCGTCACGCGGGGTCCAGTCAAGATTGGCCGAGAGCCCGTGGACATAGTCGATGCCGAAGATAGGCACGACCCAGTAATTGGCCTGCGCCTCGGCCCAGAGCGCCTGGTAGGCGGCGGCACGCTCCTCGCCATTGAGCACGGCGGCGGCATCCATCTTGGCCTGGAACTCGGCGCTGTCAGCATGGGAGAACTGGCCCGTGCCCATGTAGAAGTTCATCACGCGGCTGGTATCGAACTGGATGTTGCTGGCCGCGATGATGATCAGGTCGGTGCGCTCCTGGCCTTCCTTGTTGGCAAAGAGCAGGTCGCGCCACGGGCCGGCTTCCATCGGCACGAGCGAGATATCGAGCCCGCTTTCCTCGATCATCGCCTGCATCGCCTCGGCCAGTTCGCTGACATTGGGGATGAGGTCGGTGCGCACGATGAGGTCGAGCTCGGCCCCGGTGGCGCCGGCCGCCGAGACCAGCGCCTTGGCGTCGGCCGGATCATAGGGGTAGTCGGTGAGGCTGGCATTGTAGCCCAGGGCGCTCGGGCGGACGATATGGCCGTTGAGCGGGCTCGACACGCCCGGATAGAGCGCCTCGCGGATGGTGGCGGCATCGATGGATTCGGCGATGGCCTTGCGGACATTGACGTCCTTGAGCACCTCGTTCTGCGTGTTGAGGCGCAGGAAGACCGATTCCGTGGTGTTCTCGGTCACCGATTTGGGCAGGCTCGCCGCCTGTTCGGAGGAGATGTTGACGGCCAGTTGCGCCTCGCCGGCCTGCACCATGGCGGCCCGCACGGCGGATTCGCCGCGGGTGACGATGGTCACCGTCTCGATGCTCGGCTTGGGGTCGCCCCAATAGTCGGGGTTGGCCTTGAGGGTGATGTGGCTGCCCTTGACCCATTCGGCAAAGGTATAGGGCCCGGTGCCCACCGCCGAGACGGCGGCCTGCTCGTCGGGGGTGGAGCTCAGCCATTGCGGGGCGATGATGTAGAGCTTGAGCAGACGGCTCGGAATGGTGGGATCGATCGAGGCGGTGACGATATCCACCGTCATGTCATCGACCTTGGTGGCCGAGGCGATGGTGGAATAGTCGCCCCGGCAGCGGCTGGCGACATCGGGGGTGAAGTAATAATTGATGGTGCCCACCACGGCATCGGCATTGAGCGGCTCGCCATTGGAGAAGCTGATGCCGTCGCGCAGCTTGAAGCGCCAGGTGAGATCGTCGACGCGCTCGAAGCTTTCGGCGAGCCACCCCACCACCGAGCCATCGGCCTCGCGGCGGGTGAGGCGCTCATAGATATTGTCGGTGATGAAGTTGGTTTCGTAGCGACAGGCGTCGCGCGGCAGCATGGTGGCGGGCTCGGCGCCGATGGCGACGGTGATGGCTCCCGAGGCCTGGGCCAGCGCCCCGCCCGAAAGCCCGGCCGACAGCCCGAGCGCCAGCACCAGCGCGGCGGCGGTGCCCCTGAGACCGGCAGCACGAATGGCATTGCGTGTCATTGAACGTCCCTCCTCCACTTCCCTTTATGGGGTTCGATCGTGGTGGCCTTACTATGCGCCTCGCCCGGATGGGCCTCTGTCAAGCAGGTGACAATGTGCAAAAGAGCCTCGGCGCGGCCCCCTCAGCGGGGCCGGCGCGCCGCCAGCAGGCGCTTTCTGTAGATCGGATCGTTGACCGAACGGGCCCAGCCGGCCAGGAGGTTGGTGGCAAGCGTGGTGAGCGCGATGGCGAGCCCGGGGAAGGTGACGAGCCACCACGCGGTGCCCAGATAGGAGCGGCCCTGCGACAGCATCAGCCCCCAGGACGCATCGGGGGGCTGGATGCCCATGCCGAGGAAACTGAGCCCGGCCTCGGACAGCATGACGCGGCCGAACTCGAGCGAGACGAGGATCAGAAGCGTCGAGGAGAGATTAGGCAGGATGTGCAGGAGCACGATGCGCAGATGGCCCGCCCCCAGCGATTGCGCCGCCTCGACAAAGAGGCTCTGGCGCAGCGAGAGCGTGGTGGCGCGGGTGACGCGGGCGATCGCCATCCAGCGGGTCAGCGCCAGCACGAGGATGAGATTGGTGACGCTGGGGCCGGCCGCATAGATGATGATGAGCGCCAGCAGCATCTGCGGGAAGCCCATCTGGATATCGACCAGCCGCATGATGAAATCATCGACCCGCCCGCCGCGATAGCCGGCGATGAGCCCCAGCGTCACCCCGATCAGGCCCGAAATGACGATGGTGACGGCCCCGACCCCCAGCGATATGCGGGCGCCGAAAATGAGGCGGGCGAGAAGATCGCGGCCCAGCTGGTCGGTGCCGAGGAGGTGCAGCCCGAGCTTGCTCGCAAACATCGGCGGCTTGTTGCGCCCCAGAAGGTTCTGCGTCAGCGGATCGATCAGCACGCCCCAGCGCACCATAAGATCGGCCGAGAGGGCAGCCAGCGTGATCAGCACGAGAAAGAGCGCGGCGAAAAGCGCGATGCGGTCGGCGACGAGGAGCGCCAGCATGCCGGGCGGGCGGCGGCCGGGAGCCGGCTCGGCTTCGAGCGCGGAGAGATCGACGGGGACGGAGGCGGTATCGGTCTGGCTCATGGTTCCAGCCTCACGAATAGCGGATGCGTGGATCGAGCCAGGCATAGATGAGGTCGATCAGGAGATTGACGACGATCACCATGATGGCCACGAAGATGACGCTCGCCTGGATGACGGCGAAGTCGCGCCGCTCGATGGCATCGATGGTGAGCTTGCCGATGCCGGGCCAGCCGAAGATGATCTCGATCACCACCGAGCCGTTGAGCAGCCCGATGATCTCGTCGCCCACAATGGTGAGGATGGGCAGCATCGCATTGCGCAGCGCGTGGCCCACGAGGATGGTCCACTCGAACAGGCCCTTGGAGCGGGCGGTGACGAGATATTGGGCGGTGAGCACATCGAGCATCGAGGTGCGCACCACCTGCACCAGCCGCCCGATACACTGCGCCGAGATCGCGAGGACCGGCAGGATGAGGAATTCTACCCCGCCATAGCCCGAGGTGCGGAACCAGCCCAGTTGCAGCGAGAGGACGCTGATCAGCATCAGCGCCAGCCAGAAGGGCGGCACCGAGAGCCCGAAGATCGAGATCACCGTCGCCACCCGGTCAAACAGCGACCCCGGCCTCAGCGCCGCGAGGATGCCGACGGGAATGGCGACGAAGAGCGAAAAGCCCAGCGTGGCGAAGGCGAGGATGGCGGTGGCCGGAAAGCGGGAGATCACCAGATCCATCGCCGGCACCGACTGCCACAGCGACATGCCGAAATCCCCGCGCAGCAAATCGGCGGCATAGCGGCCGAACTGCACGATGAGCGGATCATCCACCCCCAGCATGGCGCGCATCTGCAGGTATTGCTGCTCGGTGGCATCGATGGGCAGCATGAGGCGTGCCACATCGCCGATCTGGCGCGTGACGATGAACACCACGATGGTGAGCCCGGCAAGGACGAAGAGCGACTGGACCAGTCTCCTCAGGACGTAACGCGCCACCCGCTCCCCTCCCAGGCTCGACGGCAAACACTTCTGCTGATCCTGACCCTAGAGGATCGGACCGGGCCGGGCTGTCACATGGCAGACAGTGCGCTGCGGAGCGCTCGCTTCCGCGCCCGCGCGCCTCGCCTCAGTCGAGCGAGGCCCCTTCGCTTTCGAGCGCCAGCCTCTGCCGGTCGAGCACCCGTATCGAGCGCAGGCCGAGTTCGACGATGGCATTGGCCTGCATGGTGCCGAGGATGGTGGTGACCGTCTGGCGGCTGAGATCGCAGACCCGGCTGATCTCCTCATGGGTGATGCGCAGTTGCGGGGTGGGCGATTCGGCCAGCTCGCGGGTCGAGCGGCTGAGCTCGGAAAGCACATAGCCCACCTTGTTATAGGCCGAGGTGCCGCGCAGGTCGGCCCGCATCGCCGAGGAGCGGGTGACGCGAAAAAGCGCGCTGCCGAGCATGGAGAGCGTGATGTCGGGCCGTTCGGCGAGGAGGTCGAGGAAGGTGTCGGTGCCCACCTCCCAGATGGAGGCATCCTGCAAGACGCTGGCCTGGCGGGTGCGTGGCTCGTCGAGCACCGCCTCCGAATAGCCGAAGGGTTCGCCCGGCCCGCGGATCGAGAGCGTCACCTCGCGGCCCGAGGCGTTGAGGCCGGAGGTTTCGATGACCCCGCTTTCAACCGCATAGACGGCCCTGGCCGGCATGCCCTGGTGGAAGATGACCTGCTTGCGCTCGTAATGCCTCAGGACGCCGGCCTGCTTGATGGCCGCGCTGATATCGGCGCGCCAGGCCCGCACATCCTTGCTTCTGAAGGTGGAAATCAGAGGTGATGTCATGGGCCCACTCATAAACGCGACGGATCGGAGGAGTTGTCGTCCGGGCGACCGACGTCCCATCGCGCCCCCTGCATTATCCTGCCGGGCCCCAGAGCAGTCAAGAAATGCGCCCGGAAGGGACCGCCACCGCA
This sequence comes from Devosia enhydra, assembly GCF_900119845.1. Taxonomy (GTDB): domain Bacteria; phylum Pseudomonadota; class Alphaproteobacteria; order Rhizobiales; family Devosiaceae; genus FPKU01. The sequence continues at coordinate 1,023,357 of NZ_FPKU01000002.1, read as the reverse complement.
CGCCCCGCGGCAGCGGACCCGATTTCGGGGGCGGGCGCAGGAGAAACGACCTTGAAGATCGCGCGCATCGAAACGTTCAGGTTCTGGGCGAAGTGGAAGAACTGGCTCTTCGTGAAGGTGGAGACCGATGACGGCCTTTATGGCTGGGGCGAAGCCTCGCTGGCAGGGGCGATCGAGGCCGTCGAGCGCACCGTGCACGAGCTGGGAGAGGTGCTGATCGGGCAGGAGGCGGGCGGGGTCGAGCGGCACTGGCAGGCGATGTACCATGCCTGGCGCTGGCGCGGCGGCACCATACAGTCGACGGCCCAGTCGGCGCTGGACATCGCGCTCTGGGACCTCGAGGGCAAGCGGCTGGGCGTGCCGGTCTATCGGCTTCTGGGCGGGCCCTATCGCGATCGCATCCGCGCCTATGCCAGCCATTGGTTGCCCAATGTCGAGACCCCCGAGGCCGCCCATGAGGGCGCGCGCGAGGCGGTGCGGCGCGGGTTCACCGCCTTCAAGTGGAACCCCTTCAAGGCGCCGCGCTTCCGCACCCATGAGGCCGAGGCGATCCTCCACGAGACGGCGCTGATGGAAGCAGCGCGCGACGGGGCCGGCCCGGGCGTCGACATCTTCTGCGATCTGGGCGAGCGGCTTTCGGCGCGCACCGCGCTCGCGGCGGCGCGGGCTTTCGCGCCCTTCCGCCCCGGCTTTTTCGAGGAGCCGGTGCCTTACGAGAATGCCCGGGCGATGATCGCGCTCAAGCAGCAATTGCCGGTGCCGCTCGCAACCGGGGAGCACCTGCTCAACCGCTGGGAGTTCCGCGAGCTGGTGGAAGGCTGCGGCGCCGATATCCTGCAGCCCGATCTCTGCCATGGCGGGGGCCTCACCGAGGTCAAGCGCGTCGCGGCCTTCGCCGATACCCATTACATGAGCATCGCGCCTCACAATTCGGGCGGCCCGATCGCCACGGCGGCGGCGCTGCATCTCGTCGCCTCGATCCCCAATTTCTTCATTCTCGAGCAGATGGAATATGAGCGCGCGATGCGCGACAGCCTCTGCACCGAGCCGCTGGTTCTGCGCGACGGCTATTTCGATCTGCCCACCGGGCCGGGGCTCGGCACCGACCTCAATTTCGATGCGCTTGCCGACAGTCCCGGCCGGGCGCAGGACATCAAATACACCACGGCCTCGCGCTGGTACTGAGCCCGCGACGGTAAACGACAAAAAGGAGGATGCCATGCCGCTTCTGACCGAGGACAGGATGCACCGGCTGGTCGCAGAAACGCTGGTTGCCGGAGGGCTGAGCCCGGAGGAGGCGCGGGTTTCCGCCGATGCATCGGTGTTCGCCGACCTGCGCGGCGCGGCCACCCACGGCATCGTCTATATCGTGCGCCGCACGCTCGAAAGCATTCGCGACGGCAAGACGGTCTCGGGCGCCAAGATGCAGATCGTGCGCGATGGCGGGGCGACAGCGCTCGTCAAGGGTGCAGGCGTCGTCGGCCCGGTGCTCGGGGTGGAAGCCATGAAGCTCGCCATGGAGCGGGCCCGCGTATCGGGCACCGGCATCGTCAACACCTTCAACGGCAATCCCATCGGGCTTCTGGGCTATTACGCACATCTGGCCGCCGAAGAGGGCATGATCGGGCTGGTGATGGCCAATACCGCCCCGGCCGCCGCCCCGCATGGTGCCACCAGCATGGTCCTGGGCACCAATCCCTTCGCCTATGCCACCCCGTCGGCAACGAGCCGGCCGATCCTCTTCGATATCGCCACCACCGTCGCCTCCTACGGCAAGCTGCAGGCGGCCAAGCGGCGCGGATCGCCCCTGCCGGAGGACTGGCTGATCGATGCCGAGGGCAAGCCCATCACCGACCCCAAGCGCGCCGACGAAGGCGCGATGCTGCCCTGCGGCGGGCACAAGGGATCGGGCCTGGGGATCCTCATTCACCTCCTCACCGGCGGGCTTTCGGGCACGACGGTGGGCGGGGAAGACACTCATGGCCATCCCGACCCGGAAAAGCGCGGCCAAGGCGCGCTCTTCATGGCCATCGACCCCGAATGGTTCGGCTCGCGCGCCGTGTTCGAGGCGATGGTGGAGGCCCAGATCGGCTATATCCACGCCGCCCGCCCGCTGCCCGGGCGCGAACATGCGCTCTATCCGGGCGAGCGCGGCTGGAGCGAGACCGACAAGCGGCAGGAGGCCGGCATTCCGGTGGCCGACGAGGACTGGGCCGTGGTGCTCAAGGCCATCAGGGGCGCCAGGCTCGACGAGGCGAGCCTTCTCGCCGGCATCGCCTGAGCCCGGGCGGACCCCCGATCATGCCCCTCACCCCGCCGGCGGACGGCCCCATCCCCACCGCGCTGATCGGCATCGGCACGCGGGCGAAAAAGCTCTATCTGCCGCTGGCGCGGGCCATCGCGCCCTGGCTCGACTTCAGGGCGGTGCTGAGCCCCAACCCCGAAAGCGCCGGGCTGGCCGCCGAGCGGTTGGCCGTTCCAGCCTTCACCGATCTCGAGGCGCTGCTGGGGTCCGGGCTGGTGAAGGCCGCCGTGGTGCTCTCGCCCATCGAGAGCCATCACGCGATTTCGGTGATGCTGTCGCGCGCCGGCATCCACCACCTCGTCGAGACCACAATGGCCTCGACGGTGCGGCAGGCCGAGGAGATGCTGGCCGAGGCGCGCAAGGCCGGCGTGGTGCTGGGCGTGGCCGAAAACTATTTCCGCTTCCCCTTCGACCGGCTGGCCAGGACCGTGGCCGAAACGGGCGCGATCGGAGAGGTCAGGCGCATCACCTGCTATCACGACCAGGTGGGCTTCCATGGCCATGCGCGCTGGCAGCGGTTCTTCGAGGCCGCGCCCGAAGCGGTGAGCGCGACCGCCCACACCATGCCGACGGCGCGGCACAAGGAGAGCGAGCGGCGCATCCATGAGGCCGAGACCTTCCGCATCTGCCAGCTGCATTTTCCCGGTGAGCGCATCGCCATCGACATGGGCGGCAATCTCAAGGGGCTTCTGGGGCGCACGCCGCGACCCGGCTACACCGAGATCGCCGGCACCAGCGGCACCATCTTTCGCGGGCCCATGGGCGGGCTCAGCGGGATTGCCGAATTGCGCTGCTGTTCGAGCGAGGCGCTGATGGCCGATGGCAAGCCCGATCATGTGGCGCCCTTTGTCGATGAGGCCTCGGCCGGGGTGTGGACGGGATCTCATGCCCGCCTGCCGGACGGGCGCATGGCGCGCTGGACCAACCCGTTCCGCCCCGAGGCGGTGACGGGCAACCGGCTGCGCGAATGGGACGGGCCGGTGGTGATGGAACTCCTCGCCCGCTTTGCCGAAGAGATCGCGAGCACCACCGAGCCCGAATATTCGGCCGGCGATGCGGTGATGACCACCCGCATCGAGATGGCGGCGCGCGAAAGCGCGCGTTCGGGCGGCATCGCCATCGATCCGCGCTGCGACATGGCGGGGTTTGCGAGCGAACAGGCCGCCGCCGCCGCCGTGGCGGAGAAATTCGGGGTCGATCCCCATGACGTCGCCGCGATGGTGCGGCATCATTTTCCATCGGCCTTTTGAGGACGCACATGCCCGAGGATGACGCGATGGCCGAACGCGGCGAGAGACCGGTGCTGGAGGTCAGGAACCTCTCGACCCGCTTTCACACCCATGACGGGGTGGTCAACGCCGTCAACGACGTGTCCTTCCACGTCATGCCGGGGGAAACGCTCGGGGTGGTGGGCGAATCGGGCTGCGGCAAGAGCATCACCGGGCTCTCGATCATGCGGCTCGTGGCCGATCCGCCCGGGCGGATCGAGGCGGGCGAAGTGCTGCTCGAAGGCCGCGACGTGCTCAAGCTCTCGGACCGGGCGGTGCGCGACGTGCGCGGCAGGGAGATCGCCATGATCTTCCAGGACCCGATGACCTCGCTCAACCCGGTGCTGACGGTGGCCCGCCAGATCGGGGAGATGCTGCGCCGGCACATGGGGCTCGACCGGGCCGGGGCGCGGGCGCGCACGGTGGAACTGCTCGCCATGGTCGGCATCCCCAACCCGGAAACCCGGCTCGACCAGTTCCCGCATCAGTTCTCGGGCGGCATGCGGCAGCGCGTCATGATCGCCATGGCCCTCTCGTGCAACCCCAAGGTGCTGATCGCCGACGAGCCGACCACCGCGCTCGACGTGACCATCCAGGCGCAGATCCTCGACCTGATGCGCGCCTTGCAGGCCCGGCACCGTACCGGGGTGATGATGATCACCCATTCGATGGGCGTGGTAGCCGGCATCGCCGACCGGGTGCAGGTGATGTATGCCGGCTCGATCGTCGAGACCGCCTCGACCGAGGAGATCTTCGCCAATCCGCGCCACCCCTACACGGTGGGGCTTCTGCAATCGATCCCGCGGCTCGATTCCCGTTCGCGCGAACCGCTCAAGCCCATTCGCGGCCTGCCGCCCGACCTGTCGCGGCTTTCGGACCGCTGCGCCTTCGCGCCGCGCTGCGCCCATGTGCGGCAGAAATGCCTCGAGAAAAAGCCACCGCTGCTGCCGGCAGGGCCGGCGCATCTTTCGGCCTGCTGGTTCCACGACGAAATCTCGGCCGAGGGACTGCCCGGCCGGGCAGAAGCCGCGGGAGCGGCATCATGACCGCCCCGGCGACGCCGCTCCTCGAGGTCACGGATCTCAAGAAGCATTTCGGGCTCACCACCGGCATCATCGTGCAGCGCAAGGCCGGCGCGGTGCAGGCGGTGGACGGGCTGAGCTTTGCCATCGCCAAGGGCGAAACGCTCGGGCTCGTGGGGGAATCGGGCTGCGGCAAATCCACCGCCGGCCGCGCCATCCTGCAACTGCACCGACCCACATCGGGCTCGGTGCGGTTCGAGGGCAAGGAACTGACGACGCTCGGCGATGCAGAGATGCGGGCCATGCGCCGGCACATGCAGATGATCTTCCAGGACCCCTATGCCTCGCTCAACCCCAAGATGACGGTGGAGCGGCTGGTGGGGGAGCCCCTCGCCATCCATAACCTGCTGCCCCGAGCCGAGCGGCGCGGACGGGTGCGTGAACTGCTCGAGATGGTGGGGCTGAAGCCGCAGTTTGCCGACCGCTATGCCCACGAATTTTCCGGTGGGCAGCGCCAGCGCATCGGCATCGCGCGGGCTCTGGCCGCAAGCCCGGCGCTGATCGTCTGCGACGAGCCGGTCTCGGCGCTCGACGTGTCGATCCAGGCCCAGATCGTCAACCTGCTCGAGGACCTGCAAAAGCAGCTGGGCCTGACCTATCTGTTCATCGCCCACGATCTTTCGGTGGTGCGCCATATCTCGGATCGGGTGGCGGTGATGTATCTGGGGCGGATCGTCGAGATGGCGGACCGCAACGCGCTCTACGAGAACCCGCTGCATCCCTATACGCAGGCCCTGCTCTCGGCGGTGCCGATCCCCGACCCCAGGATCGAAAAGAAGCGCGAACGCATCATCCTTTCAGGCGACGTGCCGAGCCCGGTCAACCCGCCTTCGGGCTGCCGCTTCCGCACCCGCTGTCCCCGGGCGATGGAGATCTGCGCCCGCATCGACCCCGTGCTCGCCACCCAGGACAGCGGCCAGCAGGTGGCCTGCCACCTCTATCCCGGCCAGGGCGAAGCCAGAACGAGCGCGGCATGATCGCCGGGGGCCGGGCGCTCGGCGCAGCGGCAGGGGTATGGCCCTCGGTGCATGCCGGTGTGCGGATCGAGGCGCGGTGAGCTCTGTCATTGATCAATAAACCTGACCGTTAACCGGCGATCCATGCTAGGATTGTTCAGTCTTGCTGGAACGATCCGGCCAAGTCCGCGGAGACGCCCCATGTCCGAGACCCTCAAGAGCATCGCCATACCGGTCAAACCCAAGGCGCGGCGCTCGCGTGCCCCGGCCCCCTCGAGCCCGTCGCTGCCCCCGCAGAAGGCGTTCGATCCGCTCGCCGGGCGCCCGCGGGCAGCCGGTGCGGCACCGGCGCCCGCCCATGCCTATGGTATCGGGCAGCGGCTGGTCTATCGCACGCTGATGGGCAATTCGACCTGCACGGTGCTGCGCCTTCTGCCGGTGGAAAAGGGCGTGCTGAGCTATCGCGTCCGCTCCGATATCGAGAGCTACGAGCGCAACGTGGAAGAAAGTGCTCTGTCCCTGCCCAGGTGACGCGAATTTTTCGCTTCCTCGTGGCGGCTCGGCGCGGGTGATGGAAAGATTTTTCGGCCTGTCCTTGCTTTGGCCACACAGGCCTGTCATGGTGCGCCACGTTTTGCTTATGTCTTGATGCTCGACGGCCACGGGCCGGCTTCCTCCTGATACTGTGAACGGTAGACCCACTCTGCATGTTGCGGAGGGGGAACCCACGCGCATGTGCGCGTCTAAGACGGAGGCTCCCATGGCCACCAATGGCACCGTAAAGTTCTTCAATTCCACCAAGGGCTTTGGCTTCATCCAGCCCGACAATGGCGGCAAGGACGCATTCGTCCACGTCACCGCGCTCGAGCGCGCCGGCATTTCCGGCCTCGCCGAAGGCCAGAAGGTCTCCTACGACCTCGAGACCGGCCGCGACGGCAAGGCCTCGGCCACCAATCTCTCGGTGCTCTGAGCACCCATCCCGGCCCGAGCGGCCAGGACAGATTGACGATTTTGAGGAAGGCCGGGGAGCGATCCCCGGCCTTTCTTCATGTCAGGCGGCAGGTGGCAAAGGCTTGACCTTCCCATGGGGGAACGCGGGACCATGGAAAAAATGGCAGCGAGGAGACGACGATGAGCAGATCCCCCACCCCCCTGCGCGGCTTTATGGCCGCACTCGCGCTTCTGGGCGCTTCGGCCCTCCCCCTGCCGGCGCTGGCCCAGCATGCCCATCATGGCGCCGCACCGGCCGAGGCCGCGACGACGACGCTGCCCGACATCTGCCTCGAGCATGCCAGCATGGAGGGCCACGACATGAGCGGGGACGCCATGGCCGGGAGCATGGAGGACGCGCAGGCGCCAAGCCCGGCGCATCAGGCGATGATCGACGACATGATGGCCATGCATGACGAGATGATGGTCGGCATGATGGCCGAGGATTTCGACGTGGCCTTCGTCTGCGGCATGATCCCGCATCACCAGGGCGCCATCGCCATGGCCGAGGCGGTGCTCGAACATGGCAACGACGCCTGGACCAAGGGGCTTGCGCGCAAGATCATCGCGGCCCAGCAGCAGGAAATCACCGACATGCTCAACTGGCTCAAGCAGCAGGAGAGCGAGCACAACCACTGACCCTCAGCGCAGGAGGCCCCGGGCGGCCGCCTCGTCTGTGATCAGCACCTGCGCCTTGAGGCGGGCGAGCGCGGCGCCGATGGCGGCGACGCGCTGGCCGCCGCCCGAGGCGAGCACACGCCGGCGCGCGGTGGCGATGGTATCGAGCTCTACCGACATGACGCGGCCGGCGATGGGGTGGGCGATGCTGTCGCCATTCTTGTCGATGACCTGCCCCATGACATCGGCCACCCCGCCCCGCGCGATGAGCTCGGCCAGAACATCCGGCCCGAACAGCGTTGCCGAGAGCGAGGTGGAGCCGGGCGCGACCTCGCCGCAGCTGACCACCGCCAGATCGAGCGCGCCGGCCATCTCGTGCAGCACGTGGAGTCCGCAGCGGGAAATCAGAGCTTCGCGGGTGGCAGGGGAATCGACGATGAGCGGGGCGGTGTAGAGGTGGCATTCGGCCCCGATCTGGCTCGCGAGTTGCCACGCATAGTCGGGCGGGTTGCTGGCCCCGGCATGCATGAGCCCGCCCAGAAGCGAAACCACCCGCGTGTTCTCGCGTCGCCGGGGCTCGATGCCCGAGAGCGAGGCCGAGAGTGTGCGGCCCCACCCGACCCCGATGGTCTGGCCGTCGGCGATCACCCCCGAGAGATAGCGGCCCAGCGCCAGCCCAACCGCGCGCGCCGTGCCCTCGGCGCCCTCGCCCGAGGGGACGACGACGGCGTGGGTGAGCCCGTAGCGCGCCTCGAGCCCCGTCGCCAGTTCGAGAAGTTCATCGATGCCGTCATCGGCGATCCAGATGCGGACCTCGTTGCGCCTCAGGGCCTCGTCGAGGAGGCGGATGACGGTGGTGCGGGCGATGCCGAGGCGTTCGGCCACCTGCTGCTGGGTAAGCCCCTGATTGTGATAGAGCCACGCGGCGCGCAGGCGCAGCGCGCGGGTTTCGCTGAGCGTGGTGGCGGCGTCGCGCGGCCTGAGGCTCATGAGCCACCGCCCTCGCGCGCGGCGCGCAGATGGCCGAGCAGCGCCTGGTTGAAGCGCCCCATGACCTCGACATGGGGCATGTGACCGGCCTCGGGGAAGAGGAGCGCGCGCGGGCCGATCGCGTCGATCAGATCGAGATCGGGCGGACAGATCGCATCCCTGCCGCCCCAGACGAGCAGCAGCGGCATCGGAGGATCGCGGAGAAAGGCGCGCTGGGCTTCGTCGATCGGGTGATGGGCCAGCCCTTCGGCGATGGCGGCGAGCGCGTCACGGCGACCGGGCTGGGCGAGGCCGGCCAGCACATGCGGCACGAGCCCGCGCCCCAGATGGCGCGGATTGGCGACCAGTTGTTCGAGCACACGGCGCGCCGCGTCTTCGTCTTCAAGGCCCGCGAAGGCACGGGGGAAACCGGGCTCGATGGGGGCGGAAACCGCCGCCGGCGCAATCAGCGCGAGCGAGCCTGTGCGGACGGGCTCGGCCTGGGCCAGAGCCAGCGCCACGGCGCCGCCGAGCGAATGGCCGACAAGATCGACGGGACCGGGAAGGTCGGCGAGCGCGGCGCGGGCCGCTTCGACATGGGTCGAGAGCCCGCCATCGCCCACCGCGATCGAGGCCCCGCCATGACCGGGGAGTTCGAGCGCGAAGACGGCATCGAGGCCGAACAGCGCCGGTGCATTGGCAAGCCAGCCCTGCCTGTCGGACCCAAAGCCATGAATGAGCACGATGGGGCGGGTGGTGGCCTCCCCGCCCAGTTGTACCAGCCGCGCCTGCGGCACGCCCCGGGGCTGCGAACTCATTCGATGACGCAGAGCACCGCGCCGACTTCGGCGAGCTCGCCGGCCGGCAGGCGGATTTCCCTGAGCACGCCCGTCATCGGGGCTTCGATATCCATCGAGAGCTTGGTGGTGGTGAGCACGAGCAACGGCTCGCCCTCGGTGACGGCATCGCCCTCGGCCTTGAGCCACTCGGTGATCTCGGCCTCGGTGATCTCATTGCCCAGCTGCGGTACGACCAGTTCCATGATGTATCTCCTTGTTGTCTTGCTGCTGACGTCTCGCACCTCTTGCCCGCTGGGGGGAGGGGTGCGGGCTCTGGGCTCAAGCCCAACATCTGAACCCCTCATCCGGCCCTTCGGGCCACCTTCTCCCCTCGAGGGGAGAAGGGAAAGGGGCCTTCGTCCTCCCTCTGCTTTCGCCGCCTTCTCGGCTCAATCGCCCCCTCTCCCCTGAGGGGAGAGGGTTGGGGTGAGGGGTTCACGCTCTCGGCTAAGCCCAACATCTGAACCCCTCATCCGGCCCTTCGGGCCACCTTCTCCCCTCGAGCGGAGAAGGGAAAGAGGCCTTCGTGCCGATCTTTCGCCCCACAGCTTTCGCCCCACTCTCGGCGCTATCGCCCCCTCTCCCCTGAGGGGAGAGGGTTGGGGTGAGGGGTTCACGCTCTCGGCTAAGCCCAACATCTGAACCCCTCATCCGGCCCTTCGGGCCACCTTCTCCCCTCGAGGGGAGAAGGGAAAGAGGCCTTCGTCCTCCCTCTGCTTTCGCCGCCTTCTCGGCTCAATCGCCCCCTCTCCCCTGAGGGGAGAGGGTCGGGGTGAGAGGTTCAGCCTCGCGGCTAAGCCCAACATCTGAACCCCTCATCCGGCCCTTCGGGCCACCTTCTCCCCTCGAGGGGAGAAGGGAAAGGAGCCACCTCCCTCGAGAAAAGGGAAAAGCTAGAGCCCGGCGCGGGCCAGCGCCAGATCGTCCCAGTTGCGCAGGCCGCGGCGATTGTGGCCGCGCTCGCCGAAGAGATCGACCCGCACCGCATCGACGATGTCGTGGGCCTGGGGGAAATAGGTGGCTTCCATTTCGGCGCCCGGCACGATCCAGTTGGGCGAGCCCAGAACGCGGGGCGCCGCCTTGAGGCTCGAAAAAGCGAAGCGCCCGAGATTGGCGGCGAGCGTCATGGCGAAGCTGCCGCGCTCGGAGGCTTCGGTGACCACCAGCAGCCGCCCGGTCTTTTCGAGCGAGGCGACGACCGGGGCGTAATCGAAGGGCACGAGCGTGCGCGCATCGATGATCTCGGCTTCGAGCCCGTACTCGGCGGCAAGGCTCTCGGCAGCGGTCAGCGCCGGATAGAGCGAGGGCCCGATGGTGAGGATGGTGACATCGCTGCCCGGCCGCTTGATATCGGGCAGGCCGGCGGCGATGCGATAGTAATCCGCCGGCACGCCATCGGGCGCGAAGCGCTCGACCACGTCGTAAAGCCGCTGGCTTTCGAAAAAGATCACCGGATCATTGCTCGCCAGCGCCTCGGCCATCAGCCCCTTGGCGTCATAGGGCGTGGCCGGATAGAAGACCTTGAGGCCGGGGATGTGGGCGACCAGCGCCGTCCAGTCCTGAGAATGCTGGGCGCCGTATTTGCTGCCCACCGAGCAGCGCAGCACCACCGGCAGGCTGAGCGATCCGCCCGACATGGCGCGCCATTTGGCCAGCTGGTTGAAGATCTCGTCGCCGGCCCGGCCGATGAAATCGGCATACATCAACTCCACCAGCGCCCGCCCGCCCTCAAGCGCATGCCCGGCGGCGGTGGCGACGATGGCGGCCTCCGAGATCGGGGAATTGAACAGCCGGTCATGCGCGAAGAGATCGGCCAGCCCGCGATAGACGCCGAAGGCGCCGCCCCATTCGCGGCACTCCTCGCCATAGGCGATGAGCGAAGGGTCGCGCGCCATGTGGTGGAGGATGGCTTCGAACAGCCCGTCGCGTAGCGTGATCGCCCGCATCGGGGAGAGCGGCTTGCCGTCTTCGCCGATGCCGAAACGGGCCTTCTTCGCGTCGGATTTCACACGCGGGGAGGTCGAGACATCGAGGAGCGGCTCGGTGGCAAGGGCCGGTGCGGCGGCGTCTGCCTCGAACATCAGCCCGCCGATACGGGTGGGCTGGGCGTTGATATCGACGATGGGCGAGATTTCGGGATCGATGGCGGCGCGCATCACGGCTGCGATGGTCTCGCGCACCTCCGCGCCGAGGCCGGTGATGGCCTCGGGCGTCATGACGCCGGCTTCGGCAAGGGTCGCTGAAAAGCGGGCGATGGGATCGAACCGGTCCCAGGCGGCGATCTCCTCGCGGCTGCGATAGGCGTTGACGTCGGTGGTCGAATGGCCCGTCGACCGGTAGCACTCGACATCGAGCAGCGCCGGGCCGCGGCCTTCGAGCAGCAGCGCGCGCTTGCGGGCAACCGCATCGGCGACGGCGAGGGGATCGGTGCCATCGACGGTTTCGGCGTGCATCGCTTGAGGGTTGACGCCCGCCCCGATGCGCGACAGCCGGTCCCAGCCCATGGTTTCGCCGGCCGTCTGCCCGCCCATGGCGTAGAAATTGTTGGAAAAGAGGAAGAGCACCGGCAGCCCGGCCTCGGTGGCGTCGGGCCAGAGCGTGCGGAACTGCGCCATGGCGGCAAAGTTCATCGCCTCCCAGACCGGGCCGCAGCCGGTGCTGCCATCCCCGCTCTGGGCCACCGCGATGCTCTGCGATCTGGCGAGCCGCTTGCGCAGCGCCGCGCCCGTGGCAATGCCGGCCGATGCGCCGACGATGGCATTGTTGGGATAGGACCCGAAGGGCGGGAAGAAGGCGTGCATCGAGCCGCCCATGCCGCCGTTGAAGCCGTTGGCGCGCATGAAGATTTCGGCGAGGAAGCCGAGCAGAAGAGCATTCTCGGCCAGCGCCCTGTCCTCGCCGCCGATTGCCTTGCGGGCATTGGCAACGAGCGCGCCGCCATCATGATCCGACAGCGCCTTGAGCGCATCGGCCGGATCGAGTCGGGCGATGGCCGAAAAGCCCTTGGCGATGAATTCGCCATGGCTGCGGTGGCTTCCGAACACATGATCAGCGGGCTCGAGCGCCAGGGCCGCCCCGACCGCCGCCGCCTCCTGCCCGATCGAGAGATGGGCCGGCCCGCGATATTGGTAGGGCGTGCCGGCATATTGCCCCTTGGCCTTGAGCTCGGCCAGCATCTGCTCGAATTCGCGAATGACCAGCATGTGCCGCAGGATTTCGCGCAAGGCCGCATCACCCCGCGCCGCCCGCTCATCGGCGAAGGACCGGGCATAGGCGTGGATGGGAATGACCGGCTGGGAGAGCTGACCCGACAGGCGGGTCAGCTCGGGATTGACGACGATCTGCTTGGGCATGGGATTGTCCTCCCGCATCGAAGGGATCCACCTATCGCAGAGCTTCGGACATTTGTCCATATAGTCGGGCATATGTCTGATCACAGATCACTGACGACGCACGGGATTGTGAGTGAGCGCTGGGCGGGTTCGCGGCGTAAGCTTCGCGCTGTCTTTCCGCGCACCAACAAAGGAAAAAACGCCCATGGCCATGACCCTGACGCGCCGAAATGCCCTGTTCGCAGGCGCCGCCCTGCCCCTTGCCACCGCTCTCGGCTCGAGCCTTTTTGCCACGACCAGCGCCCGTGCGGCTGCGCCGCTGGCCGGTCCTTCGACCCCCATCCACTATCGCGTCAAGCTCGGCAGCTTCGACGTGACGGCCCTGCGCTCCGGCGGCTCGGCGATGGAGAACCCGCAGCAGACCTTCGGGCTCAATGTCAGCCCCGAGGAATTTACTGCCGTCTCGGACGCCAATTTCATCCCCGCCGACCGCTCGTTCAACACCTTCAGCCCGGCCATCGTGAATACGGGCTCCGAACTTGTGCTCTTCGATACCGGGCTCAACCCGGCGGGCATCACCGCCGCGCTTGCAGCGGCCGGCTACACGCCTGACCAGGTCGACGTGGTGGTTCTGACCCACATGCATGGCGACCATATCGGCGGCCTTGCCGGCGAGGCCGGCCCGACCTTCCCCAATGCGCGCTACGTGACCGGCCAGGCCGAGTACGACTATTGGGCCGGCGCCGGCAATGAGGGCTTCGACACCCGCGTCAGGCCGCTGGCCGACAAGTTCACCTTCCTCGAGGACGGCGGCAGCCCGGTCTCGGGGATCACGGCAGTCGCGGCCTTCGGACACACGCCGGGCATGTTCGGCTACATGATCGAAAGCGACGGCAAGCAGCTGATGCTGACCGCCGACATGGCCAATCACGCGGTCTGGTCGGTCAACAATCCCGATTGGGAAGTGCGCTTCGACATGGACAAGCCGGCCGCCGCCGAAACGCGCCGCCGCATCCTGGGCATGCTGGCCACGGACCGCATCCCGTTCCTCGCCTATCACCTGCCCTTCCCCGGCATCGGCTATGTCGAGGAAGCGGGCGACGGCTTCCGGCACGTGCCAATGGGCTACCAGCTGCTGCTCGAAGGCTGAGGCCCTCGCAAAATCCCGCGCCTTTGCGCCGCCGGGTCCCTCGGGCCCGGCGGTTTTTTGCTGTTGCATGGCGGCTGTGGCCTGGCTGCGCTTGCGATTGTTCGCATGCAACTTGTATGCGATAGAGCGAGGCGAACAATGTCGGGGACGACCGGTGGTGCAGGCCGAACTCAAGAGCGGTGCGATACAGTCGGACGATGCGCTGTCGGACCGGGTCTACTCGGCCGTTTCCACCCTCATCAAGACCCAGCAGCTGCATGGTGGCGACATCATCGTGGAATCGCGGCTCGCCGATCTTCTGGGCGTGTCGCGGACCCCCTTGCGCGAGGCGCTGCAAAAGCTCGAGGGCGAGGGGCTGGTGGTCAAGAACGGCCGCTCCTTCGTGGTGCGGGCTGTGGGGCTGGCCGAATATCTGCAGAGCCTCAAGGTCCGCGAGATCCTCGAGGGCGAGGCGGCGGGGCTGAGCGCCGGCCGTGTGCCAGCAGCGGCGATCGCGCGGGTGCGCGACAATATCGATGCGCTGCTCGGCGCGCCCGTCTACCTGCCGGCCGAGCACTGGCAATCGGACGACGAGGTGCATGCGCTCGTCTGCGACCATTCGGGCAATCCGGTGCTGGCGCGGATGATCCACAATCTGCGCATGGTGACGCGGCTCTACGAGACGCTGAACCTGGCCGACCGGCTGGTGCCCGACGCCACCGAGCATCTCGAGATCATCGAGGCGCTCGAAAGCGGCGATGCCAAACTGGCGCGCCAGAAGGCGCAGGCGCATCTGCGCAGCCTCTACAAGGCCTCGATCTGAGAGTTTGGAGCCTTCACCCTTTCCCTGACCGGCGTCAGGAAAACCGCGCCAGCGTGAAATAATCGATGGCGCGGCCCGGATCGCGCCCAGTGGCGAGGGCTGCCGTGAGCTTGCCCATCATCGGCCCCAGCGTATAGCCATTGGCGGTGGCAGCAACGAAGACGCGCGGATGGCCCGGCAGGGGCCCGAGCAGCGGCGCACCATCGATATTGATGTTCATCGCCGCCCAGCTGCGCAACAGGTGCAGTCCCGCCATGGCCGGAACCGTGCGCTCGGCGACCCAGAGATTGCCTTCGATACTGGTGCGCAACACCTTCGAATAGCCGGTTTCGGGATTGCGTCCTGCCGTCCAGGCGCCGCCGATGATCAGATTGCCGTTGGTTGCCTGCTTCATGGTCAAATGCCGGTCGGCATGGGCGATGAGCTGCTTGAGGATGGGACGGGTCGGCTCGGTGACCAGCATTTGCAGCGGCGCGCCGGAAATCGGCAGGTCGACGCCGAGCATGGCGCCGAGCTGGCGTGACCAGCCGCCCGAGGCGATAACGACGCGGCGTGCGAGGATGCTGGCTCCGGCGCCGGTGGTGACCCGATAGTGCTCGCCTTCGGGCGCGATGGCGACCACCTGATGGCCGGACGCGAAACGCGCCCCGGCTGCCTCGGCCGCAGCCACGATCGCGGGCGTGCCCTTGAGCGGGTTGATCTTGCCCTCGGCGGCGCAATAGGCGGCCACCAGCATGCGTTCGGACACGGCGGGGGCCAGCGTTGCGAGCTCGTTGCGTCCGATGACTTCGGTATCGATGCCGCAGGCGCGCTCGGCGGCGGCCTTGTCGCGCAGGAAGGCGCCCTGCTCCTCGTTTTCGGCCACCATCAGCCCGCCGGTGGTGACGATCTCGAAATCGGAATTGAGCTCGTGTTCGAGGTCCTTCCAGAGTGCGACGGAATCGCGCTGGAGCGGCAGGGTGCGCTGGGCCGGGCTGCCGCCGGCCATAGCCTTCTTGCCGAAATCCCAGCTCAAGAGCTGCACATGGAGGCTGCCGGCATTGCCGCCCGAGGCCTGGCTGTTGGGCGGGCTGCGATCGATGACGAGGACATCGGCGCCGTCGCGGGCGGCAAAGAGCGCGGTCGAGGCGCCGGTGATGCCCGCCCCGATCACCAGCAGGTCGCAGTGGGCCGGCAGCGGATCGGCCACGTGGGCGCCGCGCGGGATGCGATCGAGCGGCACTTCGCGGTGGCCGCCCCACTCGGCTTTTTCCGTGGCAAGCACGATGGCCGGCACCGGACGCGCTGGCGCCTGCGGGGCAAAGAGATCGGCCTCGACGCACGCCCCGAGATCGTCGCGCAGGAGCTTGAGGGCGGCCCCGGCGCAGTAGCGGCCCTGGCAGCGGCCCATGCCGAGCCGGGTGCGGCGCTTGAGGCTGCCGAGATCGTCGACGCCCTCGGCCTTGAGGTCGAGAATGGCGCCGGCCGCAATGCCTTCGCAGCGACAGATCATCGTCTCCCGGGTCGGCGCGGGGGTGGGGAGAGCGGGCGCGAACACCTGCCAGAGGCTGCGCTGGAAGGCCTGGGCCTTTGCGAGATGGGAGCGGGCGGAGGACGGATCGGGCGCTTTGGCGCTAAGGCTCGCCAGCATCGTGGCAGCGGCGATTTCGCCCTGGGCAAGGGCTGCCTCGCTGCCCCCGATGCCACCGCCATCGCCGGCGATGAAGATTTTTGGCAGGCTCGTGCGGCCATCGCCGTCGCGGCGCGGCACGGGATACCCGGTTGCGGCATCGACATCGACGGCAGCGCCGAGCTGGCGGAGAAGTTCGACGGCGGGCGTAAAGCCATAGCCGAGGCAGGCGGCGTCAGCCTCGAAGGCGAGTTCGCGGCCCTGCGCATCGACGGCAATTACCGCTTCGAGCTGGTCGCGGCCTTCGAGGCGGGTGACCATCGTGCTTTCATGCAGCTTTATGCCCGCGGCCAGAAGCTGCGCGCGCATGCCCAGACCCGCGAGCGCAAGGCCGGGCGCGGCGCGGGCCATGCCGGCGATGGCGGCAAGATTGCCCGGATGCGAAGGCCTCGCCGCTTCGAGCAGCGCCACCACCTTGCCGCCGCCACGGGCGATTTCGAGCGCCACCTGCCAGTTGAGCGGGCCATTGCCGGCCACCAGCACGCGCTGGCCGGGGCTGACGCGATAGGCGCGCGCCAGCGTCTGCCCGGCCCCCGCCGTCATGACGCCCGGCAGCGTCCAGCCCGGCACGTGATGGGGCCGCTCATAGGCGCCGGTGGCGAGCAGCACCGCCTCTGCCGAAAGCACATACGCGCCATCGGGCGCAATGATGCCGAGCTCGGGCCGGCCTTCCGCCGAGACCGTACCGTGCCAGACCATCTGGCCCGACCGGATGATGGCGCCTGCCCGGCGCACGCTCTCCACAAGCGCCTGCCCGCGTGCGAACTGGCGATCGCCCGTTCCGGCGGCAAAGCGGTGCGAGGGCGCGAGCGGCTTGAAATACTGCCCGCCCGGCTCTGCACGCTCATCGAGCAGGATGACGGAGCGTCCGGCCTCGGCAAGTCTCAGCGCAGCCGAGAGGGCGGCAGGGCCGGCGCCGACAATCGCGATGTCGCAGGTCTCGACCGGGCGATCGGCCTCGGGACGGAGCCCGAGCGGCGCCAGACCGGCACGCGCGGCGGCATGGCGGCGTATGTCGAGGCCCGGCGCGACCTTGGTCATGCAGGCGCGCTGGGCGCCGCGCCCTTCGATCTCCACGAGGCAGTCCTGGCAGGCGCCCATGCCGCAATAGAGCCCGCGCGTCTCGCGGCCCTGGCCGGTTTCGCGCAGCGCGACATGGCCGGCGGCGGTGAGGGCGGCGGCGATGGTCTCGCCCTCAAGCGCCTCGACCGGCTGCCCCTCGAACACGAAGCGGATCGGGGCGCCCGAGGCGACCGCGCCGCTGCCCGACAGGCGACGACCGGCCGCTGCACTCACGCCGCGACATCCGCGAGGCTGACACCCGACCCTTCGAGCGCCTCGCGCACCATGGCCCATTCAGCCTTGGGCAGCGGCAGGCGCGGCGGGCGCGGACCACCGACATCGCGGCCCATCAGGGCCAGAGCCGCCTTGGAGGCCGAGACATAGCGATGCCCGCCCACGAGGCGGATGACCGGCAGCACGCGCATATAGAGGGCGCGGGCCGCCTCATAGTCGCGCTTGTCGGCCCAGAGGGTGAAGATGTCGGCCATTTCTTTCGGCATCACATTGGAGCCCACCGCCACCCAGCCCTCGGCGCCGGCGAGGAAGGATTCAAAGCCCATGATGCCGCCGAACACCGTCATCCGGCCATCGCAGAATTCGAGGATGTCGCGGATGCGCGTCACATCCATCGTCGATTCCTTGATATAGCGCACCGCATCGATGCGGCTGAGGCGTTCCACGATGCGCGGGGTGAGATCGACATTGGCCGTGGCGGGGTTGTTGTAGATCATCACCGGGATCGAAAGCGCTTCGCCGATACGGCGGAAATGCTCGAAGAGTTCATCCTCGGTGGGGGTGGAATAGAAGGGAGGGATGATCATCACGCCATCAGCCCCCATGGCCTCGGCCTGGCGGGAATAGCGGATGACATCGTCGGTGGATTCGGCACCCGTACCCACCAGCACCGGCACGCGGCCGGCCGCCTTGCGGATCACGGTCTCGGCCACGGCGGCGCGCTCATCATCGGTGAGCGAGAGGAATTCCCCCGTCGACCCCAGCGGCACGAGACCATGGATGCCCGAGCGGATCTGCCAGTCGACGAACTCGGCCGTGGCATTGAGATCGACGGCACCGCGCGCATCGAAAGGCGTGATCATGACGGTATAGGTGCCGCGGAAGCGCTTGGTCATCGGGAAATCCTTGGGGTCGATGCGGCCGGAGGAAGGCAACGCGAGAAGAGGGCTGGAGAGGAAAAGGAGGGCGGAGCGGGGATCATTGGGACACACCGCACCAGGCGACGAGGCTTGCGGCGACGACCGCGACGGCGCGCAGATGATCGTCCCGGGACACCCATTCGCCGGTGCGGCCATTATGGGTCAGGTCGCCGCAGAGCGGCCCGAGCCCGATGGTGGGGATGGCCTTCTGCACCATCGGGTTGCGGATATCGGACGAGGTGTGCATCGGGTTGACGCGCGGGCGAAAGCCGCAGATCGCCTCGACGGCGCCGGCAACGGTTTCGAAGAGGGGGTGGTCGGCGGGCACTTCGGCGCCGCTGACGCCCGAAAGCCAGGTGAGCTGCGGGGCATGCCCGGAAAGCCAGGGATCGGCTGCGGCAGCCTTGGCGATCGCCGCCTCGACCTCGGCCATCACCGCGTCCATCGTCTCGCCGGGCGGAAAGGCGATGCTGCCCGAAAGCGTGGCGGAGAGCGGCACCCGGCCGAGCCCGTTGGGATCGGAGGCCGAAAGCCCCGAGATCAGGATGTTGGTCGAGCGCCCCACCGCATCCTCGAGGCGCGGATGGTGGATGCGGGCGGCGCGCTCGGCGTCGAGCTCGCGCAGGGCTGCGGCGAGCCCCAGGAGTTTTTCGACCGGGTTGACGGCCAGATGCGCGAAGGCGGTGTGGCTGGGCTCTTCGGTTTCGGGCTGGCGCCCGCTGACGGTCAGCGAGAATTCGAGCAGGCCCGAGCAGAAGGCCTTGATCTCGCGCATGCCGACCCCGGATTCGGCAGGATGGAGATAGAGCGCCGCATCGGCCGCGATGCCGTGATGGAGCAGCGCCGCGATGCCGCGCGCATGGCGCTTGCTCGGCGTGCTGGCAAAGGCCACATCGCCCGAAAGCCTCACGCCCGCGGCGGCGATGGCCTCGAGCGCCGAGAGCGCAATGGCGATGCCCGAGAGATCATCGGCGACGCCCCAGCCATGGATGCGGCCATCGCGCTCGATGCCGGCAAAGGGGGGCATCGGCCAACCAATGGCCGCCGAAACCGGCTCGCTGTCGGGATGGGCAAAGAGGAGGAGGCTGCGCCCAGCGCCGGCCCCCGACATCCGGCCCAGTACGGCGGAGCGCTGCCCTGTATCCGCGGCTGCGGCGCTGGCGAATTCGGCGACGACCGGCACTGCGGAGGGATCGTAATCGAAGCGCTCGACCTGCGCGCCCAGGGCCTTAAGCCTGCGGGCGATCTCGTCCTGCACCGCGGTCTCGCCCTCTTCCTGCAGGCCGATGAGGCGAACGAGAAGCGCGATGGCGCGGTCGCTGCCGGCGGCAAGAGCCGCCTCAAGGCCAGTGTCGGGCCCAGCACTCATGACCGGCTCCGCTGATGCGCGCCGTTGCGGCGATTGACAGAGGCAAGGGGCTCACCGCATACAATTCGCATGCAGTGTGCATGCCGACGGGCTGGCGCAGCAGGCGCGGCCCGGCCGGAGAGACCCCGAGGAGATCGCAATGACCAAACTACGCGTGACAGCCGGTCCATTTACCTTCACTGGCCGGTTGGAGAGGGAAAACGCGCCGCGCACCTGCGCGGCCTTCGAAAAGCACCTGCCCTATTCGGGCAAGATCGTGCATGTGCGCTGGAGCGGCGAAGGCGTGTGGATCCCGCTGGGGGACACCGATTTCGGCGTGACCTATGAGAACCATACGAGCCATCCGGCGCCCGGCCACATCATCCTTTACCCCGGCGGGATCAGCGAGACCGAGATCCTGCTGGCCTATGGCGGCGTGGACTTTTCGAGCAAGATGGGCCAGCTGGCGGGCAATCATTTCATCACCCTCACCGAGGGGCTCGAGAACCTTCCCGCATTGGGCAAGCTGGTTCTGTGGGAAGGCGCGCAGGACATCCGCTTCGAAGCCATCGCGTGAGGAGTTGATCGGGTCCGACGCGTTCTCCGCGCCGGATGGGTCTTGATCGGGGCGGCTCCTGCTGGGGCCGCCCCGTTTTCATGCCATCACTGCGCCGGGGTCACTTCGGCGAGGTCGACCGTCCAGGTCGGGTGATAGGTGACGTTGGCGACGGTCTTGGAGCTCACCAGCGTGGTCGGGGGCTGGAAGAGCGGAATGAACGGGCCATTCTCGTTGAGCGCCTGCTGCCACTGCTTGTAGATGGCATCGCGCTCGGACGGCTCGATGGTGATGGCGGCGGTGGCGGCCAGTTCCTCGACCGGAGCCGAGCTGCCGGCGGCCCAGCCGGCGCGCAGGCCGACCAGCTTGCCGGGGTTGAAGGCGAGGTAGTAGCTCGGATCCGGGAAGGCCGGACCCCACCACTGCACGCTCATCTGGAGAGAACCAGCACGGTAGCCATCGAGATTGGCCGAGACCGGCTGCGGCACGAGGTTGAGCGTGATGCCGATCTCGGCGAGGTCGGCCTGCACCTTGGCGCCGATATCGCCAAAGGAAATGCCGTGCTTGGCAATGTCCGAGGCATAGGAGAAATCGATCGTCGGGTTGGTGATGCCCGACCGCGCCAGCGCCGCCTTGGCGCGCTCGACATCGCGCACCGGAGCCTCTTCACCCGGCAGCGTGCCGAGCAGGATCGAGGGCACGATGCCGCCCGGACGGCCGGCGCCATCACCCACAAGGTTCAGGATGCCGGCGAAATCGACGCCATAGCGCACCGCCTCGACGAAGTCGGGGTTCGAAGTGATCTCCGAGACGGTCGGGTTGGCGTTGAGGAACAGGAAGCCCATGTCGGAGCCGGGCTGCGAGATGACGTTGACGCTGTCGCCCATCATGCCGAGCTGGTCGGGGCGCAGATCGATGGCGATCTGGCTGACGCCGCGGGTGATGTTCATCTGCTGGGCGGTGTTGGCCACGTTGCGCACGATGATCTGGTCATAGGCCGGGGCCTCGCCCCAGTAGGCCTCGTTGCGCGTCAGCACGACTTCCGAGGAGAGGTCCCACTTCGAAAGGATGTAGGGGCCCGAGCCGGCCGAAGCCGTGGCGAGGAAGGCATCGGCGGTATCGGTCTGGGCGGCCTCGGCGGTATCGGCGCCGCCATTGGCCTTGATCACATCGGAATTGAGGATCGAGAAGGCCGGATAGGTGAGGCGGGCGGGCAGGCCCGGATCGGAAGCGGCGGCCGTGACGACGATCTGGTTGTCGGCCTCGCCCTTGGCGAAGGTCATGCCGGCCAGCATGAAGGCGGCGCTGCCTTTGACGTTCTGCGCACGGTTGAGCGAGAACAGCACGTCATCGGCGGTGACCGGGGTGCCGTCGCTGAAGGTCGCGCCCTCACGCAGGGTGAAGGTGAAGGTGGTGGCATCTTCCGAGGCGGTGGGCAGGTCGGCAAGGCCGGGCTTCAGCGCCGTGGCATCGCCATCGGTGAAGGTCACCAGCGTCTCGTAGACCGGGTGCAGGACGAGGCTTGCGGTCGGCTCGAAGGCACGGGCGGGATCGGCGGTCTTGAGCTGGAAGACCGTGTCGACGATCAGGGTCTCCTGGGCCTGCGACCAGGTGACCGAGCAGAGGCTGCCCAGCGCTGCGGCAACAAGCAGCCGGTAAGTGTTCTTCACCATCATGGTTCCTGTCCTGAGAATGGGGTTCGTCACGACGCTCGCCAGACCTGTCGGCCTCTCCCGGGGAACGGCAGTTCGGCATGAGCACTGCATACAATGTCACTACAACACACATGCAAATTCCACGCAATGCTGATTCTGGCGGCAGGTGGAGCTTGCTGCTGAGCGCAGCGGCAGCCGCGCAATCGGCGTGGCAGGGCACCGTCCGGCGAGGGGCCGGACGGGCGGGATCTGATGGCGCGGGGATCACCGCGCCGGGCTGGTTCTCTTAATGCGCGAGGGTGTTCTTGATGAACTGGCCTTCCTTGATGATCGCGGCCATGTGCTGGCCGTCGTTCTGGAAGAGCTTGAGATCCTCGAGCGGATTGCCGTCGATGACGAGCAGGTCGGCAAAGGCGCCCGGCTTGATGACGCCGAGCTTGTCGACCATGCGCACCACTTCGGCGCCGATCACGGTCGCGCTGCGGATGATGTCGGCCGGCTTCTGCACCTCGGCGCGCACGAGGAATTCCTCGGGCTGGTGCTTCTTGGGCGAGAAGCAGAGATCGGTGCCATAGGCGATCTTGACCCCGGCCGCCGCCGCGATCTCGAGCGAGCGCGTGCCCATCTCCAGCACTTCGGCATTCTTGGCGAGCGAGGCTTCGGAGAAGCCGACCGATTTGCCGTAGTGGCCGTCCATGCGGTAGGTGATGAGCGTGGGCACGAGATAGGTGCCGCGCTCGGCCATGATACGGGCCGTTTCCTCGCCGAGGAAATTGCCGTGCTCGACGGTGCGGATGCCGGCCTCGGCGGCGCGGCGGATGCCCTTGTCGGTATAGACGTGGGCAAAGACGTAAGTCCCCTGGCGCGCGGTCTCCTCGACCATCGCGGTCAGTTCCTCGGGCGAGAACTGCAGATGCGCGATGCCGTCGCCCTGCGAGGCAACGCCGCCCGAGGCCATGATCTTGATCTGGTCGGCGCCACGACGCAGCTCGTCGCGCACCGCCTTGAGGCATTCGGGCACGCCATCGGCGATGCGCTCCTGCTCCCACACCAGGGGTTCGGAGGTGGTGGGGGCGGCGCGCCAGCGCTTGTCGGCATGCCCGCCGGTCTGGCTGATCATGCGGCCCGAAACGAACATGCGCGGGCCAACGAACAGCCCCTCCTCCACCGCCTGGCGCAGGCCGGCATCGGCGCCACCGGCATCGCGCACGGTGGTGAAGCCGCGATTGATCATCTCGCGCAGCCAATGCGAGGCCTGGGCGATGATGTAGCTGGGATATTTGAGCGCGGTAGTGGCCATGCCGCCCACGGCGAGATGGGCGTGGCAATCGATGAGGCCGGGCATCAGCGTGCGGCCTTCGAGGTCGATCACCGTGGCGCCGGGCGCATCGATGGCGCCCTTTTCCATCGCCTTGATCAGCTTGCCATCCACGAGCACGCTCATGCCCGGGGTGATGGTGCCGGCGACGGTATCGAGCACCGCGGCATTGATGAAGAGAAGCTGTGTCATCGTAAGGGTCCGGTTCGTGACGGGATGCGGAAAACGGGAATTGGCCGGCAGCGGCTAGGCCGGGGCGTGGCCGGCAATGGCGGCGACACGCTCTTCGGCGCGGAGGCACGCGACGGTGCGGCCCGACAGCACGGGCGCACGCAGCGGCTCGGTCTGCGCGCAGGCCGGCAAAGCCACCGGGCAACGGGGATGGAAGCGGCAGCCGCTGGGCGGCCGGGCCGGATTGGGCACGTCGCCCGGCAGGTCGAGCGGCAGACGCCCTGCCCCGTCGGGGCGCGGAATGGCGCCGATCAGGCTCTCGGTATAGGGGTGAACCGGGCTGCGCCAGAGCGCGGCGCTTGGCCCGCTCTCGACCACCTTGCCAAGATACATGACGGTGGTGACATCGGCGATGGTGCGCACGATGGCGAGGTCATGCGAGATGAACAGCAGCCCCATGTCGAGATCGCGCACCAGCCCCACGAGCAGGTTGGCCACCGCCGCCTGCGCCGAGGCGTCGAGCGCTGAGATCGGCTCGTCCGCGACGATGCAGGCCGGCCGTGCCGCAAGCGCCCGCGCGATGGCGATGCGCTGGCGCTGCCCGCCGGAGAACTGGTGGGGATAGCGGCTCGCCCATTCGGCCGAGAGCCCGACGCGCTCGAGGCACTCGCCGACGCTCATCGGGGTTTCGCCCGCCTCGCTCGCCACCAGCCCGCCTTCGGCGATGAGATCGCCCACGGTGCGGCGCGGGTTGAGGGAGGAAAAGGGATCCTGGAACACCATCTGCAGCTTGCGCTGCGCCTTGGGGCGGGCGCCGCGCCCGAGCGGGGTCAGCGGCGCACCCGCAAAGTGTACCGAGCCGCCGCTGGGGGCGATGAGCCCGACCGCCGCCTTGCCCAGCGAGGATTTGCCGCAGCCGGACTCCCCCACCAGCGCGACGATCTGGCCGGCTTCGACGGAGAGATCGGCACCCGCCACGGCGCGCACCAGCGTGCCGCCATGGCCCTGATAGGTCACCGTCAGGTCGCGGATTTCGAGGAGACTCATGCCGCCACCTCGGCCAGCGGATCGACGGGACAGGCTATAGCATGGGCCGGGCCGACGGACATGAGATCGGGCTCGGCCGCCGTGCAGGCGGGGAGAGCCCAGCGGCAACGCGGATGGAACGGGCAGCCGGGCGGCAGTGCTCCGATCGCCGGCGGCGCGCCCGGCAGCGCCTCGAGCGTCACCGCATCGCCCTCGTGATGGGGTAAAGCGCCGAGCAGGCCGGCGGTATAGGGGTGGCGCGAGGCGGCGAGCACCTTGCCGCGCGGCCCCTCCTCGACGATGCGGCCGGCATACATGACGGCGACCCGGTCGGCGAGCGCCGACATCACGCCCATGTCGTGGGTGATGATGACGACCGAAAGCCCGAGTTCCTCGCGCAGCCGGTGCAGCAGCCTGAGGATGCCGGCCTGCACGGTGACGTCGAGCGCGGTCGTCGGCTCGTCGGCGAGCAGCAGGCGCGGCCCGCAGGAGAGCGCCATGGCGATCGCCACGCGCTGGCGCATGCCGCCCGAGAACTGGTGCGGATAGCGCTTGAGCGCGCCTTCGGCATCGGGAATGCGCACGAGATCAAGCAGTTCGATGGCCCGCGCCCGCGCCGCCTTGCGATCGAGCCCGCGATGGTGGCGCAGATGCTCGGTCATCTGCCGCTCGATCGAGAGCATGGGATGGAGCGCGGTCATCGGATCCTGGAAGACCATGGCGATGTCACGGCCGAGCAGCGCGCGGTTCTCGGCCGGATCGAGCCCGACAAGGTCGCGGCCTTCGAAAAGGATGCGGCCGCTCACCCGCCCACCCGGCGGCAGGAGACCCATGAGCCCGAGCGCGGTGATGGTCTTGCCGCTGCCGCTTTCGCCGGCGATGCCCAGGATCTCGCCCGCACCGATGGAAAAGCTCACATCGCGGACGGGAAAGAGGCGCCGCCCATCGGCCGCAGGCAGGCTGATGGTGAGATTTTCGACGGAAACCAGCGGCGCGCTCATCGGAACGCCTTGGCCGATTTGGGATCGAAGGCGTCGCGCAGCGTATCGCCGAGGAAATTGGCGGCAAGCACGACGAGGAGGATGGCAAGGCCCGGAAAGACGCTCATCCACCATTTGTCGAAATATTTGGCCCCCTCGGAGACCATGCTGCCCCATTCGGCCGTCGGCGGCTGCGCCCCGAGCCCGAGAAAGGAGAGGCCGGACAGGATCAGCACCGCATGGCCATATTCGAGCGCCCCGAGCACCACGACCGGCCCGGCGACATTGGGGCGGATATCCTTCCACAGGGTTCGCCCAGACGAGGCGCCCAGAAGCCGGCTCGACTGCACATAGGGCTCGTCGCGCAAGGTGAGGATCATAGAGCGGACGACGCGGGCATAGATGGGCCAGCTGACGATGACCACCGCAAGCACGGCGTTGAAGAGGTTGGGCCCGAGCGCCGCCACCACCGCCATGGCGAGGATGATATCGGGAAAGGCCATGACGAGATCGGCGGCGCGCATGATGACGCCATCGATCCAGCCGCCGAAATAGCCGGCTATCGCGCCAAGCACCGTGCCGATCAGCGCCGAGAGCACCACCAGTTGCAACGCATAGGGCAGCGAGACGCGCGCCCCGTGCACGACACGGCTGAAGATGTCGCGCCCCAACTGGTCGGTGCCGAACCAGTTGGTCGGGTTCGGCGGCTGGAGCCGCATGAAGGATTGGGCATTGGGCGGGTGCGGCACGATCCACGGCGCCAGCACCGCCGCGATGATGATGATGAGCAGCATGCCGGCCCCGATGAGCCCGAGCGGCTGCAGCCAGGCCGAGCGGATCTTGCCCGACGGACGGTGGATGGCGTCGAAGCCCGATTGCGAGAGCGTCATGGTCAGCCCAGCCGGATGCGCGGGTCGATCACCGCATAGAGGATGTCGACCACGAGGTTGACGAGGATATAGACCGCCGCGATGACGAGGCTGACGCCCATGATGGCGCGCAGATCGAGCGCCAGCGCGCTGCGATAAGCGTATTCACCGAGGCCGGGCCAGGAAAAGACCGATTCCACCAGCACCGCTCCGCCCAGCATGCGCCCGAAGGCCATGCCCGAAACGGTGACGATGGCGGCAAGCGCCGGGCGCAGCACATGGGTGAGGATGACCGAGCGCTCGGGCAGGCCCTTGGCGCGCGCCGAGCGGACGAAATCCTGCCCCAGCGCATCGAGCATGGCGGCGCGGGTGAAGCGGGTGATGGCCCCGATGGTGTAGATGGCCAGAACCATCGCCGGCAGCGCGATGTGGGAAAGCGCATCGCCCAGCGCCTTCCAGTTGCCAGTCAGAAGCGCATCGAGGGTGAAGAGCCCGGTGATCTGCATCGGGGCCGCGGCGCCCGGAGACAGCCGGCCGACGCCGGGCGACCAGCCGAGCTGGAAAAAGAAGACGTAGAGGCACACCAGCGAGAGCCAGAAGGTCGGCACCGAGACGCCGGCCAGCGACACCACGCGGATGACCTGGTCGGGCCAGCGGTCGCGCGTGATCGCGGCGATGATGCCCAGCCCCACCCCGCCGATCATGGCGATCAGCATGGCGACGACGGCGAGCTCGATGGTGGCGCTCATGTAATGGGCAAGATCGGCGGCGACCGGCCGGCGCGTCTGCAGCGATTCCCCGAAATCGCCCTGCGCCAGCTTGGTGAGATAGATGACGTATTGCTCATGCACCGGCTTATCGAGCCCGAAGCGCTGGCGGAAGGCGGCGACGGTCTCGGGATCGGAGGAGGCATAATCGCCGAGGCTCGCGGCGACGGGATCGCCCGGCACCACCTGGGTCAGCGTGAAGGAAACGAAGGTCACACCGATGCAGAGGAGGACGCCGATGGCGAGCCGACGCAGCACGAAGCGCAAGAGGCTCGGCACGCTGTACCAGATCGACCGGATGCTTGCGCCCACGCTTGCCCAACCCCTCTGCTCGCCGCAAACGGCATGGAATATGTATGCAATACGCGTGCAAGCAGTGCAAGGGCTGATTGTCGACACCGCACAAAGGTGCAGCCTTGGCCTGCGCGACCAGATGGGCGGAATTCAGAGGGGGCGGTAGACAAACCCTGCGCCGGCCGTATCGATGCGACCCAACTGCAGGCCATCGCGGAAATGGCCGAAGGCGAGGAGCCAGTTCTGCGCGGCGGCCTCGGCGATGAAGCGGCGGCGGGTCACCCGGGCGGTCTCGGGATCCATATCGGCGCGGTGGGCCCAGTCAGGCCGCTCGACCTGCCCCGGCGCGTGGCAGATATCGCCGGCCACCAGCAGCGTTTCGCCCTCGCCATTAAAGCGGATCGCGGCGTGGTCGGGCGTATGGCCGGGGGTGGAAATGAGCGAGACGCCCGGCAGGATCGGCTCGCCATGGGCGACGGTTACGACCATCCCTAATCCGAGCAGCGGCCGGAAGATCTGGTCGAAGGCCTCGCGATGATGCGGGCGCGCGTCGGCCGGGCTGGACGACCAGTAGGCAAGCTCGCCCTTGGCCACCACATGGCGGGCGTTGGGGAAGGTCGGCACCCGCGCTCCCAAGGCATCGACCCGGGTAGCCCAGCCCAGATGGTCCATATGCAGATGGGTGTAGATGACGAGATCGATGGCGTCGGGGGCAACCCCGATTTCGGCCAGCGACTGAGGCAGCCGTCCTTCGAGCCCGCCGAGATAGGCATTGGGCCCCGGCCCGATGCCGGCATCGCAGAGCACGAGCCGACCGCCCCAGCGCACGAGGAAGAGCCCGAGATTGGGGCTGAAGGCGCCGTCCGCATCGAGGCCGGAACAGGCGAGCCCCGCCCACTCTCCGGCGCTGGAGCCGGGGAAGGATTGTTGGGCCGGCACCGGAGCCGGCCGCGCATCGCTGAGGGGCGTGGTGGTTTTAACGAGCACTATTCGAACCGCACCAGAAGGTCCTTGGCATCGATCTGGTCGCCGGGCTTGACGAGCACGTCGGCAACCACGCCATCGGCATCGGCATGGATGGCGGTTTCCATCTTCATGGCCTCGATGGTGCAGAGCACATCGCCGGCCAGAACCTTCTGCCCGGACTTGACCGCGAGCGAGGAGACGACGCCCGGCATGGGCGCGCCGATCTGGCGGGCATCGCCGGGCACCGCCTTGGCGCGCGCAACGATCTCGCCGGCCTTGAGCCGATCGGGCACGGTGATGGTGCGCGGCTGGCCGTTGAGGTCGAAGAATACCCGAACCTGGCCCTTCTCGTTGGTGGGCGAACGACCGAGATATTGCAGGACGAGCGTCTTGCCCTTCTCGATGTCGATCAGCAGCTCCTCGCCCTCGGTCATGCCGTAAAAGAAGGCAGGCGTCGGCAGCACCGCGACGGGACCGTAGCGGTCCTGGCTGCGGGCGAATTCGGAAAACACCTTGGGATACATGAGGTGCGAGGCGAGCCGCAGATCGTCGATCTCGAGCCCGGTCTCCTCGGCTACCTTGCCGCGCTCGGCTTCGAGATCGACCGGCGGCAGCGCCGCGCCGGGCCGCCCGGTGAGCGGCGTCCTGCCCTTCAGCACCTTCTTTTGCAGCGCCTTCGGGAAACCGCCGGGCGGCTGGCCGAGATCGCCGGCAAAGAACCCCACGACCGAATCGGGGAAGGCGATGTCGCGCGCCGGGTCTTCGACATCGGCGCGGGTGAGGCCGGCCGAGACCATGGCCAGCGCCATGTCTCCCACGACCTTGGAGGACGGGGTGACCTTGACGATGTCGCCGAACATCTGGTTGACGTCGGCATAGGTCTGGGCGACCTCGTGCCAGCGGCTTTCCAGCCCCATGGAGCGGGCCTGCTCCTTGAGATTGGTGAACTGGCCGCCCGGCATTTCGTGGAGATAGACTTCCGAGGCGCCGCCCTTGAGATCGCTCTCGAAAGCGCGATATTGCGTGCGCACCGCTTCCCAGTAGAACGAAATCTGCCGGATGGCCCTGGCGTCGAGCCCGCTGGCGCGCTCGGTGTCGTCGAGTGCGGCGACCAGCGATCCCAGCGTCGGCTGGCTCGTCGTGCCCGAAAGCGCATCCATTGCCGCATCGACCGCATCGACGCCCGCATCCACCGCCGCGAGCACGGTGGCCGCCGAAGCCCCGGACGTGTCGTGGGTATGGAGGTGAATGGGCAGGCCGACTTCCTCTTTGAGGGTCGCGACAAGCTTTTTGGCAGCGGCTGGCTTCAGCAGCCCCGCCATGTCCTTGAGCCCCAGCACATGGGCGCCGGCGGCTTCGAGCTCCTTGGCGAGCGCGACATAGTATTTGAGATCGTATTTCGCCCGATCGGGATCGAGCATGTCGCCGGTATAGCAGACGACGCCCTCGCAGACCTTGTTGGCCTCGATCACCGCATCCATCGAGACGCGCATGTTCTCGACCCAGTTGAGACAATCGAAGACGCGGAATATATCGACGCCCCCGGCGGCCGCCTGGCGGACGAAGAATTTCACCACATTGTCGGAATAATTGGTGTAGCCGACGCCATTGGAGCCGCGCAGCAGCATCTGGGTGAGGATGTTGGGCGCGCCCTCGCGCACCTTGGCCAGTCGCTCCCACGGGTCCTCGTTGAGAAAGCGCATGGCGACGTCGAAGGTGGCGCCACCCCAGCATTCGAGCGAAAAGAGCTCGGGCAATCCGCGCGAATAGGCCTGGGCGATGCGCGTGATATCGAAGGAGCGCATGCGGGTGGCCAGAAGGCTCTGATGGGCATCGCGCATGGTGGTGTCGGTAAAGAGCACCCGGGTCTGCGCCTTCATCCATTTTGCGAGGCCCGCCGGGCCGTCGCGATCGAGCACCTGCCGGCTGCCCTCGATCACCGGCAGCGGCGGAAACTCGGGCACCACCGGGGCTGCGGCATCGGCGGGCGGACGCGGCCGATCGCGCACCTCCGGATGGCCGTTGACGGTGACGTCGGCGACATAGGTCAGGAGCTTGGTCGCGCGATCGCGGCGGCGGCGGAAATCGAACAGCGCCGGCGTCTCGTCGATGAACCGCGTGGTGTAGCAGTTGGCGACGAAATCGGGATGCGTGATGATGTTTTCGAGAAAGGCGAGGTTGGTCGCCACGCCGCGGATGCGGAACTCGCGCAGCGCCCGGTGCATGCGGGCGATGGCCTCTTCGGCCGACGGCGCCCAGCAGGTGACTTTTTCGAGCAGCGGATCGTAATAGCGGGTGATGAACGCACCCGCATAGGCGGTGCCGCCATCAAGCCGCACGCCAAAGCCGGTGGCGGCGCGATAGGCGGTGATGCGGCCATAATCGGGGATGAAGTTTTCTTCCGGATCCTCGGTGGTCACGCGGCACTGGATGGCATGGCCGTTGAGCCTGATGTCCGCCTGCGCCGGCATACCGGATTCCGGCGTGCCGATCGTCGCGCCATCGGCGATGCGGATTTGTGCCTTGACGATGTCGATGCCGGTCACCGCCTCGGTGACGGTGTGCTCGACCTGGATGCGCGGATTGACCTCGATGAAGTAGAATTTGTCGGTATCGGCATCGAGCAGGAACTCGACCGTGCCGGCGCCGCGATAGTTCGCGGCCTTGCCCAGGCGCACGGCGGCGCTGGTCAGCTCCTCGCGCACCGTCTCCGACATGTAGGGGGCGGGCGCGCGCTCGACGACCTTCTGGTTGCGCCGCTGCACCGAGCAGTCGCGCTCGAACAGATGCACGAGATTGCCGTGGTCGTCGCCCACCAGCTGCACCTCGACATGGCGGGCGCGCTGGATCAGCTTTTCGAGATACATCTCGTCCTTGCCGAAGGCGGCCTTGGCCTCGCGCTTGCCTTCGGACACTTCGGAGACGAGGCTCTTTTCATCCATGATCCGGCGCATGCCGCGCCCGCCGCCACCCCAGCTGGCCTTGAGCATCAGCGGATAGCCGATCTCGGCCGCCATGCGGCGCACTTCGGCCATGTCGTCGGGCAGTGCATCGGTAGCGGGCACCACCGGCACCTTGGAGGCGATCGCCATGTTGCGCGCCGCGACCTTGTTGCCAAGGTCGCGCATGGTCTGCGGCCGGGGCCCGATGAAGATGATGCCGGCATCGGCGCAGGCTTCGGCGAATTCGGGGCTTTCCGACAAGAGCCCGTAGCCGGGATGGATGGCATCGGCACCCGATAGCCGCGCGATGCGAATATATTCGTCGATCTGCAGATAGGCCTCGACCGGCCCCTTGCCCTGCCCGATCAGATAGGCCTCGTCGGCCTTGAACCGGTGCAGCGCCAGCTTGTCCTCTTCGGCATAAGCGGCGACGGTACGGATATTGAGCTCGTTGGCCGCGCGAAAGACGCGGATGGCGATCTCGCTGCGATTGGCGACAAGGATCTTCTTGATGGTCATGAGCGCGTTCCGGTGAAGGGGACGAGACCACCGGTCGGGACCGGCGGCGCGCCGCCCCCGGCCGGCGCAGACCTCAGCTGTGGCTCAGATGCCCAGCAAGGTGCGAAATGTCGTATCCGGCATTGGCTGCGGCCGAGATGATCTCCTCAGCCGGGCGATTGCCGGCCTGGGCCAGGGCCCAGAGCGTGGTCGAGCGCGTGCCCGACCGGCAGTAGCAGAGGACGGGCCCGGAACTCCCCTCGAGAACCGAACGCGTCGCCTCGACCATGTCCGGCGTCACGCCGTCCCGGCCAAGGGGAATGAAGTGATAGGCAAGCCCGGCCGCCTCGGCGGCTTCACGCATGGTGTCGCCCGAAGGCTGGTCGGGCGCTTCGGCATCGGGGCGGTTGTTGACGATGGCCACGAAGCCCGCCGCCTTGATGGCCGGAATGTCGGCCGGCGTGATCTGCGGGGAAACGCTGACCGCGTCGTTGATCCGCTTGAGTTCCAACCCGCTTCTCCAAACCACTTCGTACCTTACCCCCTTATAGCCAGCCGCGGCGCGACGAGGCAACCTAAACCAAGGCCCTAGATCGCGCTCCCGTGATCGCGCCGCCGATCGCTCTGCCTAGTTCCGGGGAACCGGCATCCACCTCGCGCGGCAATGTCCTAGTTCATCGTGCTGGCCGAATAGCGCGCCAGAGCCTTGATCACTTGCTTGGCCGTGATGCGCCCGATCTGGCGCCCGCTGTCATTGACCACCCCCACCCACTGGTTCTCGGCAAAGAGCGGCAGCACGTCCTCGCAGCGGGCGGTGTCGGGCACGCTCTGGTCGCAGGGGTCGAACTCTCCGCGCTCCATGATGGTGCGCACCTGGATGGCCCGCGCCTTGTTCACCTCGCGCACGAACTCCTCGATATGCTCGTTGGCGGGCTTGAGCACGATATCCTGAGGCTTGCCCACCTGCTGCACCGCGCCATCCTTGAGCACCGCGATGCGGTCGGCGATCTTGAGCGCCTCGTCGAAATCATGGGTGATGAACAGGATGGTCTTGCCCAGCGATTTCTGCAGCTCGATCAACTGATCCTGCATGCCGGAGCGGATCAGCGGATCGAGCGCCGAGAACGCCTCGTCCATCAGGATGATGTCGGTATCGAGCGCCAAAGCCCGGGCGAGGCCGACGCGCTGCTGCTGGCCGCCCGAGAGCTGGCGTGGACGGCTCTGCTCATAGCCCGCAAGCCCGACCGTCTCGATCCAGCCGGCGGCCTTTTCGAGCCGCTCGGCCTTGGGGACGCCCTTGACCTCGAGGCCATAGGCGACATTGTCGATGACTGATCGGTGCGGCAGGAGCCCGAACTTCTGGAACACCATGGCGACCGTGTTACGGCGAAAGCCGCGCAGTTCTGGCAGGCTCATCTTGAGCACGTCGGTGCCCTCGACCACGATCTCGCCGGCCGTCGGATCGATCAGCCGGTTGACGTGGCGGATGAGGGTGGACTTGCCCGAGCCCGAAAGCCCCATCACCACGAAAATCTGGCCGCGCGCGATATCGAGCGAGACATCGTCGAGCCCCACCACGTGATTGGTCTCGGACTGCACCTCCGATTTCGACCGGCCGCTGCGCAGCAGCGCCAGCGCGCCCTGGGGATCGGGCCCGAAGATCTTGGTGACGCCGCTCATGCGGATGGCGAGATCAGGGTTGGGTGTCATGTCGGACATGTCAGCGGGCCTCCTGAAGGCCGATACGGGACTGCAACTGCTTGCCGAAGGCCTGGGTGATGCGGTCAAAAACGATGGCGAGAACGACGATGCCGAGCCCGGCAAAGAGCCCACGGCTGACCTCGAGCCGGCCGATGCCCTGCAGCACCTGGTAGCCCAGCCCGCCCGCCCCGATCATCGAGGCGATGACCACCATGGCGAGCGCCATCATCGTGGTCTGGTTGATGCCGGCAAGGATGGTGGGCAGTGCCAGGGGGATCTGCACCCCGAAGAGCCGCTGGCGCGCGCTGGTGCCGAAGGCACGGCTGGCTTCCATCACCGCCGGGTCGACCGAGCGGAGCCCCAGATCCGTGAGGCGCACCAGAGGCGGGGCGGCGTAGACGATGGTGGCGATCAGTGCCGGGATCTTGCCCGGCCCGAAGATCATAACCGTGGGAATGAGATAGACGAAGCTGGGCAGCGTCTGCATCAGATCGAGCACGGGGGTGAAGATCTGGCGCACCTTGAGCGAACGGCTCATCCACACACCGACCGGGATGGCGAGCACGATGGCGGTGAGAGTTGCCGAGATCATCAGGGCCATGGTGGTCATGGCGTCGCGCCAGAGCGACATGATGCCCAGAAACAGCATCGCGACGAGGACGATGGCCGGCAGGCGCCAGTTGCGGGTGGCAAGCCAGGCTCCGCCCACGAGGATGGCGATGATCAGCCACCAGGGGGTGGCGACCAGCAGGCCCTCGATGGCGTTGAGCAGGATGAGCAGCGGGCGAGCGGCGGCCTCGAAGCCATCGCCCCAGTGGCGCACCACCCAGTTGAGGCCATCGTCCACGGCGCGACGCAGCGGACGGGTATCGACGATTTCTGGAAACATTGGGGTTGGGGACCTCCTGTCCACGGACACGCGGCCGGGCGCCATCGACGCCCGGCCGCAGCGTTGATCTCGTCGAAACGTCAGCCGAGGCTGGCGCGCACCTTCTCGGCGACCTCGGCGGGCACCCATTCGGTCCACACCGCTTCCTCGGTCAGAAGGAAGTTTTCGGCGGTGGCGCGGGCATCGGCCTGGTTCTCGTCGCCATAGACGAGCAGCGCGCTGATCTGGTCGTTGGTCAGCCCGACCTTGCTGAAATAGTCGGCAAGGGCCGGTGCTTCCTCGGCCAGCCAGGCGGCGGCACCCACGACGG
This sequence comes from Devosia enhydra, assembly GCF_900119845.1. Classification (GTDB taxonomy): domain Bacteria; phylum Pseudomonadota; class Alphaproteobacteria; order Rhizobiales; family Devosiaceae; genus FPKU01. The sequence goes on along the minus strand of NZ_FPKU01000002.1, from coordinate 988,871 downwards.
CAGGCGAGGACGGATAGGCGGTCACGCCAGCCGGCTCGGTGCAGTCGGTATCGGTGTTGCAGGCGTAAACCTCGGGCTTGATCTCGCCCAGGTCGAGCTGCACCGCGTCGAACTTGCCCAGGATGGCGGTCGGACCCCAATAGTAGAAGAGGATCGGCTCTTCGCGCAGGAAGGCGCGGGCGATCGAGGCATCGAGCGCGCCGCCCGAACCGGGGGAGAAGAGGTTCCAGGTCTCGCCCATGTCGTAGGCTTCAAACAGCGCAGACGTCGACAGCTCGCAGGCCCAGCCCGGTGGGCAGGAATAGAGCCGCCCCTTGGACGCATCCTCGGGATCGGCGAAGAGATCGGGCCGCGCGATAACGTCCTCGGCGGTGACGAGCTCGGGATGGGCTTCCTGCACATAGCGCGGAATGAACCAGCCCTCGACGGTGCCATCGCTGATCGCATCGCCCAGCTCGGCGACGGAGCCTTCGGCGATGCCGCTTTCCCACGGCTCCTGCACGGCGCCGGTCCAGAGCTCGGGGGCGACCGCCGGCGTGCCGCGGGTCAGCATGGACGACGAGGTCGGCACCGTATCGCCGGCCACGATCGAAACAGTACAGCCGAAGCCCTCTTCGAGCACGATGGCATGGATGTGAGCCAGCGCGGCGGCCGATGGCCAGGTCATCTCGGCAATGTCGATCGTGCGGTCGGTGCCGCACTCCTGGGCCTGGGCCGAAGCCGGCAGGCCGATTGCGAGGGTCGAGGCAATAGCAATCGCGGCGGCAATGCCACCGTTGCGCAGTATCATAAGGCTGCTCCTGAATGTCCAAAGGATGCCGGACCATAAGGAGCACAGTCTTACCTGTCAAATCTGAGGAGAACTTGAGAATAACGCTTCTAGTATTTGCGAGAATTTGGCCCACAAAACAGAGCCAGGATTACTTCTCTATTGGCAAAAGCCAGCCGGATCACGAGGAAGAACCCGAAGACGCCTCTTTTTCGTCACGACAAAGACAAAAATTTTTCGCGCCCGAGGAGGCTCGTCGGCGTAAGGAGATAGCCGGCGTCTGCCAGAGCGTTGAAGTTTAACGGCAAATTGCGATGAGACGCTCGACGACCGCCCCCGGTCAGGGAGCGCCGACCCACTCTCGCCAAATATCGGATTTGTCCGCCACGAAGCGTTCGGCCACGGTTTCGACGGTCTGTCCGGGCTCGCCGAGCGCCTGCAGCAGTGCATTCATCTCGGCCATCGGCATGCGCGCGCGCTGGAAATAGGACGCGACGGGTGTGGCTTCGAGATAGACCCATTCGGCAAGCGCGATCACCACCGGCTCGTTGGGAAAGCCGCTCGGCTGCGGACCCGGGCAGGCCGACCGCCCCAGGCAGGTGAAGGCCTCGCGCGCATAGGCCCCCAGATCCACGGGCCGGAAGCTGAACTGCGCAAGCACCGCATTGGGCGCCCAGTAGTAGAACAGCAGCGGCTCACGCCGCCCCACCGCCTCGGCGATGAGCGTATCGAGCTCGAAGCGGTTGGCCGGCTCGACGATCTCGAAATAGGCATCGAGCCCGTGCGCCCGGAGCAGGTTGCGGTTGATCACCGCGCAGGCCCAGTCGGGCGGGCAGGAGAGGAAGCGGGCGCGCGCCCCACCCTCCCCGGCAAAATCGGCCCAGCGCTGCTTCAGCCCCTCGATCGTCGTGGCCTCGGGGATGGTCTCGACCACATAGTCGGGTACGTACCAGCCTTCGAACACCTGCTGGTCATAAGTCGCGCCGGCCTGGCGCAGCTTCTGCGCCTTGACCCCGGCATTCCAGACCTCGGCGATACGCCCGAGCCAGAGTTCGGGGGCGATGGCCGGCTGGCCCGTGGTGCCCATCGATGAGCCGGCCGCCGCCTGATCGACCTGCTGCACGCGCACCTCGCACTCGAATTCCGAGGCGAGGATGCGCGCATGGATTTCGGCAAGGATGGCGGCCGATGGCCATTGCATGCGCCCGATGGTCATGGGCTGGGTGCCGCAGCGCGGCGGCGGCGCAGGCTCGGCACTCTGCGCATCCGGTTCGGCCTGCTGGCCTGCCCCGGCCTCCTGCCCCGTCGCGCCGAGCGGGAAAGCGCCAAGGACAAGGGCGAGCAGCAGGGCGCGGAGCGGGGCGAACGGGTGCGGCATGGGACAGAACCGGGAAGGACAAGGCAGGTCGCACCGGACAATGAAGCGCGGCGGGTTTCGATGCAACCGCCACCCTGTGCGGGAGCACCGAAAGCGGGTGACTCGCGCGAGGAAATAAGGCTATTCTGGACCTTAGCGGGGCGCAAAGCCCCCTTCCGCCGGACCCGCGACGAGGCTTCGTCAGCGGACGATCCCGATAGGACGCCGGGCGGAGCAACCCACAAGAGGGACATCATGAAGACAATCAAGACCGTTCTGAGCCTTGCAGTCGCCGCGTCGGTGCTCGGCGCCGCCGTGCCGTCGCTGGCCCAGGAGGTGAAGCTGGGCTTTCTCGCCGACGTGACCGGCCCGATCGCCGGCTTCGCGCCGGGCATGGTGGCCGCGGGCAACCTCGCCATCGCCAATGTCAACGCCCAGGGCGGCGTGCTTGGCGGGCAGAACCTGGCTTCGGTGATCGCAGACAGCGCCTGCGACGCTGGCACCGCCGGCCCCGCAGCCGACCGCCTCGTGAACACCGAGCAGGTCGTGGCGATCTTTGGCGCCTATTGCTCGGGCCCCACCATTGCCGGTGCCAACGGTTCGGCCGTGCCGGGCAATGTCGTGATGATCTCGCCGGCCTCCACCGCGCCGGCCGTGGCCGAGATCGCCGATAACGACCTCATCTACCGCGTTGTCGTTCCCGACTCCGTACAGGGCCTCAAGGCCGCCGAGCTGCTGCGCAGCCAGGGCATCGACACGGTCGGCGTCACCTATGTCAACAATGACTACGGCAAGGGCCTCGCCGATGCGTTCGCGGCGGCTTTCACCGCGGCCGGCGGCACGGTTGCAGCCAATGTCGCCCATGAGGACGGCAAGGCCGACTATCGCCCCGAAATCGGCCAGATCGAAGCCTCGGGCGCCGATGTGCTGGTGATCTATGGCTATGAGAACGCCGGCGGTGGCGCCATCCTCAACCAGTCGATCGAAGCGGGCTCCTTCCGCCTGTTCGTGGGCGGCGATGGTATGGCCGGCGATGCGCTGCTCGCCTCGCGCAATGCGGCCGACCTCGAAGGCATGATCCTGACCCAGGCGGCTCCGGCCGGTGGCGAGAGCTTCGACGCCTTCTCGGGCGTCACCGGGGGTTCCGAGGTCGATCCGGCCGGCACCTACACCGCCCAGTCCTATGACGCGGTGTTCCTCTTGGCCCTCGCCATCGAAAAGAACGGCTCGGCCGAGCGCGAAGGCCTTGCCGCGGCGCTGCGCGAAGTCGCCAACGCCCCCGGCGAAGTCATCCGCCCCGGCGAGTGGGAAAAGGCCAAGCAGCTGATCGCGGCTGGTACCGACATCAACTATGAGGGCGCCTCGGGCACCATCGAGTTCGACGATGTCGGCGACGTCGCCGGCGCCATCAACTATTATGTCATCGAAGCCGGCGCGATCGCCAACAAGGGCCTGATCCCCTGATCGGCTGACGGTTCTCTTGAGACGTTCAAGGCCCGGGAGCGATCCCGGGCCTTTTTGCTGGCCCCCTTTTCATCGCGACCGGACGGGACCGGCCCATCCGGCTTGAAGGGGGCGATGCGGCCTCACTCGGCCGGCGCGTGCACCACGTCGTCGGGGGCACGGGGGGTGAAGCGCGAGACGAAACGCCCCAGCCCGTCGAGATAGGTCAGCATCACCGGCACTACGACGAGGGTCAGCAGCGTCGAGGAAATGAGCCCGCCGATCACCGCATGGGCCATCGGCGCGTTCTGGGCCGAACCCTCATGCAGGCTGAGCGCCAGCGGCAGCATGCCGAAGATCATGGCAAGCGTCGTCATGATGATCGGGCGGAAGCGGGTGTGGCCGGCCTCGATCAGCGCAGCGCGCAGGGGCAGGCCCTCGCGGACATGCTGGTTGGCATTGTCCACGAGCAGGATGGCGTTCTTGACCACGAGGCCCATCAGCATGATGAAGCCGATCATCGACATCATGTTGAGGGTCGAGCCGCCGACGAGAAGGCCGAGCACCACCCCGATCAGCGAGAGCGGCAGCGACACCATGATGGCGAAGGGCTGGAGGAAGCTGCCGAACTGGCTGGCGAGAACCAGATAGATGAAGATGACCGCAAGCAGCAGCGCCGAACCGGCAGCCGCGCCGGTTTCCGCCAGATCCTCGGCCTCCCCGCCCTGGCTGACGCTGTAGCCGGTGGGCACGCTCATCGCATCGATGACCGCCTGGATCTGCGGCACCACCTGCCCCAGCGCCACGCCCTCGATATTGGCGGTGACGTTGACGCGCCGCGCCAGCGCCTCGCGATTGATGGTGGCGGGCCCGGTCGCCTCCTCGATGCTCGCGACCTGGTCGAGCCGGATGACGGCGTTTGAGCCGGTGGCTCCGCTCTGCACGATGGGCAGATTGCCCAGCTCGCTGACATCGTTGCGAGCCCATTCGGGCAGGCGCACGAAGACGCCGAGGTTTTCGCCGCGCGGATTGGTCCAGTCGGTCACCTCGTCGCCGGCCAGCATCGGGTTGAGCGCCGCCCCGATCTGGGCGAGGCTGACCCCGAGATCGCTGGCAAGGTCGCGATTGACGCGCACGGCCATGATCGGGGTCGCATCCTCGAGCGAGGATTTGACGTCGATGAGCCCGGGGATATCCCGTAGCCCGGCGATGAGCTGGTCGGACAGGCGATCGAGCGTATCGAAGCTCGCGCCCGAAATGCCGATCGAGATGGGTGCTGTGGGGCCCCCGAATCCACCCGAGGCGGCGACGGTGAAGGTCGCGCCCGGAATGACGGTCAGCGCCTCGCGGACGGTGACGGAGAATTCCGTCGGGGTTACGTCGCGCTGGGATTCGGGCACCATGCCGATAACGATGGTGGCGGTATTGTTGCCGCTGCGCCCGGTGCCCGAGGCCACGGTGGCATAGGTGGAGACGACTTCGGGCAGCGCCCGCAGCACATCATCGACCTGCGCGATCTTGGTGGCGGTGTAGTCAAGCGAGGAGCCGGTGGGGGTCTCCATCGTCACCTGCACCTCCGAATTGTCGGTGGCCGGGATGAATTCGGCACCCACGAAGGGAAAGAGAAAGAAGGTGCCGACAAAGGAGGCGAGCGCCACCATCAGCGTCGTCTTGCGCCATTTGAGGCACCAGGCCAAGAGCCCCCGATAGCCATTGGACAACCAGCCGAAGAACCGGTCGAACTGGGCGATGGCGCGCCCCAGCGGCCCGCGCTTGGCATCGGGATTGGCGGCCGGATCGTACCAGACGCTCGACATCATCGGATCGAGGGTGAAGGCGACGAACAGCGAGATCAGCACCGCCACCGAGACGGTGACCCCGAACTGCAGGAAGAACCGCCCCATGATGCCATCCATGAAGGCGACGGGGAGGAACACCGCAACGATCGAGAGCGTGGTGGCGAGCACGGCCAGCCCGATCTCGTTGGTGCCATCGAGCGCCGCCTGCCGGTGGTTCTTGCCCATATGCAGGTGGCGCATGATGTTTTCGCGCACCACGATGGCATCGTCGATGAGGATGCCGACGGCGAGCGAGAGCGCCATCAGCGTCATCATGTTGAGCGTGAAGCCGAAGAAGTTGAGGAAGATCATCGTGCCGATGATCGAGATCGGCAGGGTGAGCCCGGTGATGACGGTGGAGCGCCAGGAATTGAGGAAGAGGAACACGATGACGACGGCGAGGATGGCGCCTTCGATCAGCATGTTCTGCACCGCGTGGAAACTCTGCTCCACCGGCACGGCATTGTCGCGCACCACATCGATGCGGACGCCCTCGGGCAGACCGCCATCCATCAGCCGGTCGATGGCTGTGTGGATGTCGTGGGCCACCTGGACGGTATTGGCCCCCTGGGTCTTGATGACGTCGACCGCAAGCGCTCGCTGACCGTTGAGGAGCGCAAGGCTCTGCTCGTCGCCCTGCCCGTCCTCGATGGTGGCTACGTCGCGCAGATAGACCGGCTGGCCGCCGCGCCGCGAGACGATGATATCGAGGAAACCCTCCTCGTTCTCGATGCGGCCTTCGATCTGGATAGTCTGGACCGTGGCGCCCTGGGTGATGGTGCCGGCCGGCAGGTTCTGGTTTTCCTGCCGCAGGGCGGTGATGACGTCGGAAATCCCGACATTGAAGGCAGCCAGCCGATCGGGATCGACCAGAACGTTGAGCCGCCGCTCGATGCCGCCGACGGCGGTGGCGCTGCCGACGCCCGAAATGTTGGAAAGCCGGGTGACGATCACGTCTTCGGTCAGCGTCGTCAGGTCGCGGGCCGAGAGCGTGTCGGAGGTGACCGCGAGCGATACGATCGGCAGGGCGCTCGGATCGAAGCGCAGGATGGTGGGCTTGCCGGCCGCGTCCGGCAGGGCCGCCTCGATCTGCGAAACCTTGTCGCGCACGTCCTGCGCGGCGGTTTCCGATGAGACTTCCAGCTCGAAGATCATCAGCACCATGGCCGAGCCGGACATGGCGGTGGACTGGATGGAATCGAGCCCGGCGATGGTGTTGACCTGGTCCTCGATGGGCCGGACGATGTCGTTTTCCACCGCCTCGGGCGAGGCGCCGGGATAGCTCACCACCACGGCGACCACGGGGAAGTCGACATCGGGCATCTGCTCGATGGGCAGGCGGGCATAGGAATAGAGGCCGAACACCAGCAGCGCCACCATGACCATGGTGGCAAAGACCGGGTGATTGACGCTGATGCGGGTCAGGAACATCGATCAGCGCTCCGAGAAGGCGACGCGCATGCCGGGCGCGAGCTCGAACAGCGGGGCGGTGACGACGACGTCGCCGGCTGCGAGCCCCGAGGGAATGTCGATGAGGTTGCCGGTCGTCCAGCGCTCGCCGCGTTCGATGGGCTGGCGGACCAGCACGCCATCGACGATCTTGAGGGCATAGAGCCCCTCCTGATCCTCGCGGATCGCAGCTTCGGGCAGCGCGATGGCATCCTCGAGCGCCGCGATCTCGATGGCGCCGGTGGTGAACATGCCGCCGCGGAACAGCCGATCGGGATTGGGCAGGTCGAGATAGACGGCGATCGAGCGGGTGCCCTCGATGGCGACGGGATTGATGCGCTCGACCGTGGCGGTGACGCTCTGGCCCGAAAAGGCCTCGACCGAGAGCGTCGCGGTCTGGCCGGCGACGATGGAGGAGATGGCCGAAAGCGGGGCAGCGGCCTGCACCTCCATCTCTGAGAGGTCGACGACGGTGAGCAGCGCACCGCCGACATTGACGGTCTGGCCCGGCTCGATCGCGCGGGCTGCGACGCTGCCATCGAAGGGCGCGCGGATGGTGGCGTGGCCGAGCGCGATCTCGGCCGATGTGACCTGCGCCCGCAGCGCCTCGACCTGCGCGGTGAGCGCGTTGACGTTGGACTGGGCCGATTCGAGCGAGGATTGCGAGGAAAGGCCGCGTTCGGACAGGGTGCGGGTCGATTGCAGCTGGGTCTGGGCGAGCGCCAGCTGCGCCTGCGTCGCCTCCATGGTGGCGCGCTGCTGCTCGAGCCTTACGCGCAGATCCGTGACATCGATCTGGGCAAGGATCTGGCCTTCGATGACGGTGTCGCCGGGCCGGGCGGACACGGATTCGATCGTGCCCGCGACCTGTGCGGTGAGCGCGGTCTGGCGAGCCGGCGAGAGCGGACCGGTGATCTTGACCGAACGCGACAGGCGCTGCGGCGCGAGCGTGATGACCTCGAAGCTGTTGAGCTGCATCACCGGATCGGCGGCTTCAGTCGCGACCGGCGTGGGGGTGGCAGGCGGCGCCTGGGTGGTCATGTAATAATAACCGGCACCGCCCGCGAGCAGCAGCAGGACCAGCACCCAGGGCCAGCGGCGGCGACGGCGTGCCGGCGGCGGGGGATTGGCGATGGCGGCATCCTCGGCAGCGGCCCGGGGGGCATCGGCCCGCGGCTTGAGCGTTGCGACTGAACTCATGGATGCACCTTTGGCTGAAAGGCCCTGCCCCACGGATGGCGCTGGCCGAAATGATGTGACGCCGGCCCGGGGCTCTCTCGCCCCGGCCCCCTCTATTTGTGCCCGGTTTCGGCCATGTGCTGGCGGATCAGCACGAGCGTCCGGGCATAGAACTCCGAAAGCTCCTCGACCCGCGCCCGCGCGCCCGGATTATCGGCGGGTATCAGCGCCGCCGATTCTGTCACCGCCGAGGCGGAATGTTCGAGGCGTTCCTCGAGCACATGCAGCATGCGCCCGAAGGGGTTGGTGCCCAGCTCGTAATAATCCTGACGGCTGCCGGGCTTGCCCACCCGCCGGATGAGGCCATATTCGGCGAGCAGCCTGGCATTGGTTGAAATCGAGGCGCGCGACACCTGCAGGCGATCGGCCATTTCCTGAAGACCGAACACCGTGCCCTCGTAAAGCAGCAGCCCCCAGATGCGGCCGGCTATGCGCGGCAGGCGATCATTCTGGAGCAGGAGGCCCATCTGCTCGATGAACTGCTCGGCGGCATCTGTGGGCGAGAGGGGTACGGAAGCAACCTGGGACATGGGCAAGCGGAATAGCGATGACAGTTTGTTCAGTCAATACTGAACGAGCATGGCAGATATGTGACAGCGGTGCATCTTAGAGCGACGGACCGCCCACCGCCGGACGGTTGCGAGCTACCGCGTTTTGGTTCGCATCCCGCAAGCTCCAGGTTGCTGTGGTGTATGCTTCCCGGACTGCGGAGCCAGCATCTCCTTCGCCTGGAAACTCCCGGCGATAGCAAAGAAAAAGCGCGGGGACCGAAATCCCCGCGCCTGAACTGCGCCCGAATGGGGCAGGCGATTACATCACGTCGGCAAGAACCGAGGCGCGGAAGGGCGCGGTCGGCGTCGCGACAGGGTTGAGCGCCGAAGCGGCACCGGCCCCACCGAACGGGATCGACAGGCCGACCTTGACGGTGTGGTCGAGCACATATTCGTCGTCTTCGGAATCCTGGGCGAGGAAACCTTCGTAGCTGGCCACGAGGTTGAGGTTCAGGTCAGTGCCGAGATTATAGGCCGCCTTGGCACCCCAAGTGGCGTAGTAACCATCGTCAGACGAGTTATCGAACGGCGAGGAGAAGCCGTAGCCGCCGCTGACCTGCACCGCGAACTGATCGGAGAGCGAGAAGATCGCTCCGCCTTCGACAAAATAGCCAAAGAAGCCTTCGTCGCCCGAGCCGTCGCCATTGGCGGCCTCGGCATAGCCGAGCTTGCCGTAAAGCGTGGCCACATCCACATCGAGGGTGCCTTCGACGCCCACGACATAGCCGTTCATCAGGTCTTCCGGATCATCGGAATCCGGATAGATGCCGATGCCGCCGAAGACGCCCAGATAGGCCTGGTCGAAGCCGGCCCCGATATGCGCACCCAGAACGCCGAGCGAGGCATTGGTGATGTCGCTGTCGCCATCATCGCCGACATTGAGCCACTCGCCATAGCCGTCGACACCGACGCGGACGACACCGAGATCGCCCCACAGGGCGAACGAGCCGTAAAGGCCCGGGAACGTCGCCTCAGCATCCACGCCCTCGTCGTAGTCGGTAACGAAGCGGCCAAGGCCACCGAGTTCGACCACGCCCCAATAGGCCGGCGCGGCTTCGGCGACGGGCGCCACCACGGGGGCGACGTAAAGGTCGGCGGCATAGGCGCCACCCATGCCTGCAACGAGAGCGCCGACAGCGACGCCGAGCTTGAGAGCCATGATTTTCCCCAATCAAAAAACCCGGCGCACGGCCGGTCGACATGATTAACCATAAGCCGATCTGCGCCAAAAGGAGCAAGACGCAATCGCCGGACCCGATCTGTTTCAGTCGCAGTGTGGCCCGCCAGCATCAGAGCGCGAGCCATTTTGCGAGAAACAGCCTGGAGACCAGCATCGGAAACAACAAAGGGGCCGCGAGGGCCCCTTTGCAGGTGTGTGGCGGGAACCAGGCCCGAAGGCGTGGCCGCACGGACCCAGATTACATCACGTCGGCAAGAACCGAGGCGCGGAAGGGCGCGGTCGGGGACGCGACGGGGTTGAGGGCCGAAGCGGCACCTGCACCACCGAACGGGATCGACAGGCCGATCTTGAAGGTGTGGTCGATGACCGACTCGTCATCCTCGTTGCCGGCGGCATAAAGCCCGTCATAGGACGCGACGAGGTTGAGATTGAGCTCGGTACCGAGGTTGTAGGCGCCCTTGACGCCCCAGGCGGCGTAGTAGCCGGTCTCGTCATCGGTCTCGAACGGCTCGGACGTGCCGTAGCCGGCGCTGACCTGGAGGGCGAAATCGTCCGACAGCGAGAAGATCGCGCCGCCTTCGACGAAGTAGCCGAAGAAGCCCTCGTCATCGATGCCGCCTTCATTGGGCGCGCTGGCGTAGCCGAGCTTGCCGTAAAGGGTCGCGACATCGACATCAACGGTGCCTTCGATACCCACGGCATAGCCGTTGAAGGTTTCCGTGTTCGGAGCATCGGGATACATGCCGAGGGCGCCGAAGACGCCGAGATAGGCGGCATCGAAGCCAGCGCCGATATGGGCGCCGAGCACGCCGAGCGAGGCGTTGGTGATGTCGTTGTTGCCGTCCTCACCCAGGTTCAGCCACTCGCCATACCCGTCGACGCCCACGCGGACCACGCCGAGATCGCCCCACAGGGCGAACGAGCCATAGACGCCACCGAACGAGCCGTCCTCGATGTCGCCATCGTCGTCATAGCTGGTGAAGCGGCCAAGGCCGCCCAGTTCAACCACGCCCCAGTAAGCCGGCGCGGCTTCAGCGACCGGCGCCACCACGGGGGGCACATAAAGGTCGGCGGCATAAGCGCCACCCATGCCTGCAACGAGAGCGCCGAGAGCGACGCCAAGCTTGAGCTTCATGATCCAATCCAATCGGGAAGAAACGGCTGCACCGCCGCTATTGTCACGGTTGAGCAGAACCGGATTCGCGCAAGAAACGCAATATGGCCGCGGCAATTTTGCCACTCTGCTGCCGCATGTGTGGCTCCAGATCCCATGGATGGCCGGAAACAAAAAAGGGGCCCGAAGGCCCCTTTCATCAGCTTGTTCCGGTTCGACGATCAGTCGAGGAAATCGCCCCAGCTGCCGGCGCGGAACGGCGCGGTCGGAGTAGCCAGCGGGTTGAGCGCATCGCGGGCATCGCCATAGCGGCCACCGAACGGAATGGCGAGACCAACCTTGACGGTGTGATTGATGGACCAGTCGCTCTCTTCGATGCCGCCATAGGCGCCGATGTCATAGCTCGCGGTGAGCGCGAGGGCGAAATCGGTCGGGAGCTGGTAGGCACCCTTGATGCCGGCGGTCAGGTAGTAACCATCGTCGTCCTCAGACTCGTCAGCGAAGTTCTCCGGCGCATACCCGGCGCCGAACGACGTCTGGAGAGCAAACTCGGGGGTCAGCGCGAACATGGCGCCGATCTCACCGAAGGTGCCGGTGAACCCGGAATCTTCCTCATCGGTGCGGACGTCGGCATAGCCGAGCTTGCCGAAGAGCGAAACGGTGCTGAAATCGGCGAGACCTTCGACGCCGACGGCCCAGCCGCCCTGCCATTCGTCATTGCCGGAATCGGGGGTGGCGCCATAGGCACCGAACACGCCGACATAGCCGCCGCCGAGACCCGTGCCGATGTGACCGCCAATGACGCCGACGCCACCGGGGAAGTAGTCTTCGGTATCGTCATTGAGGCCGAGGATCTCGCCATAGCCGTCGAGGCCGACGACGAGGCCACCCATATCGGCCCAGAGCGCGAAGGCGCCATAGCCGCCGCCAAGCATGGCGTATTCGTCATCTTCCGACTGCGCGCCGGAATAGCCGATGACGCCGATCTCGCCGACGCCCCAGAAATTGGAGGCAGGGGCGGGAGCCGGGGCCGGCGGCAGGATGATGTCGGCCGCATAGGCAGAGGCGGTGCCGAGCAGCAGCGCCGAGGCAATGGCTAGGGTGATTTTCATGAACGTGGTGTCCAAAAGTGGCGACTGACACACGCTTGCCACCAATTCGCCTGCGTCGGGAAGGGGCGCCGCGCACTGCGAAGCGAAATCATACCCCAAGTGGCCGGGAGGCCACATCATGTGTTGTTAACGAATTGGCCCTTTTCACTTGCTATCGCTGCTCCTCACGCCTGGTGTTCCCTTGCAGGCGTGATGAGGTGAATGGCCGCTGCCCCATAGATACGGCGGTCTTCAAGGACGAAGCCCGGCGGCAGTGATATCTCGGTCTCGGCGGCCTCCTCGAGGACGATAAGGCTCTCGAGCGTGAGCCAATTGCCATCCCTGAGGCTCGCCAGCGCCTGCTCGCCCAGCCCCTTGCCATAGGGGGGATCGAGAAAGACGAGATCGACCGGCCCCATGGTGCCGGCAGGTCCCAGAGCCGTAGCGTCGCGGCGCAGCAGCTTGGCGGTGCCGGCGACGCCGAACGCCTGGATATGATCGCGGATGAGGCCGCGCGCCTCGGCATCGGTCTCGACGAACACCACCGAGGCAGCCCCACGCGACAGGGCTTCGAGCCCCAGCGCGCCGGTGCCGGCAAACAGATCGAGCACGCGCACCCCCTCGAAGCCCGGCCCGAGCCGGCTTGCGAGGATGTTGAAGACCGATTCCCGCACCCGGTCGGCCGTCGGCCTGATGGCGTCGCCCTCGGGCGAGGTCAGTTGCTTGCCGCGAAAACGTCCCGCGATGATCCGCATCGGCTAGCCGCGCGGCTTGCGCGGCGGACGCGGACCCGCACCGGAGGGCTTGCCCGCAAAGGGCTTGCCGCCGCCAGAGGGGCGTCCGCCCGAGGGCTTGCCAGCGAAAGGTTTGCCACCAGGCCGGTCGCCGCGCGGGCGATCGCCAGCCGGACGGCCCGATGACGGGGCGCCGCCAAAGCTGCGTTTGGGCCTATCGCCACCCGGACGGTCGCCCGAGGGGCGATCCCCCCGCGGCGGCCGATCCCCGAACGGACGATCACCAGACGGGCGTGCCGGACGGTCGCCGAACGACCGGTCCTGCCGCGCGCCCGCGGGCCTTTCGGCCCGGGCCGGACGATCGCCAAAGGGTCTGTCGCCGCGCGGCGGCCGTGCACCGCCGGGCCTCTCTCCAAAGCTGCGCGGACGATCGCCATCCGGACGGTCGCCGCGCGGACGTTGCGGCTTGTCCCCGAAAGGCCTCGCCGGGCGGTCTCCATAGGGCCGGGCCGGACGGTCGCCCTGGGGCCTCGCTCCCTGCGGTCTCGCACCCTGGGGCCGGTCACCCTCCGGCCTCTGACCCTGCGGCCTGTCGCCGGCTGGCCGACGCGGCCGATCGCCATCGGCACGGACCGGACGATCACCAAAAGGACGATGCCCGCCGGGGCGGAAAGATCGTTCCGGCCGCTCACCCGATGTGCCATCGCGACGACCGCCAAAGGCTGGCTTGCCGCCGCCGAAGGATTTGCCACCCCCAAACGACTTGCCGCCGCCAAAAGCGGGTCGCTCCCGGCCGCCTTCGGCGCGCGGCGGACGCCCCTGCCCGTCACCGCGCGGCCGATCGGCGCGATCAAAGCGCGGCCTGTCGGGCCGGTCGCCACGCGGCGGCCTCGGATCGGCATCCTCATCGCGCTTGCGCGGCGGACGCGCGGCGCCCTTGAGGCCATAGGTCGCTGCCGGCTGATCGTCGCGATCCGGCCGCTGCGGGGTGCGGCTGGCCTTGGGGGTAAAGCTCTCGCTCTCGCGGCCATCGTCAAAATGCACTGTGCGCGCGGGGCGCTCGAAGCGCTCGGGCCGGGCCGGGGCCATGGTCTTGCGCGGCGCGAAACGGCCGCCGGGGCGATCCTGGCGCGGGCGCTGCTCGTCCATCTCGCGCTCATCGCGAGGCGCCTCGGACCCGTCGGCGAAGCGGAACTGCGGCGCCTCCTTGCGCGGACGCGGCTTGCCGCGCGGACCCGCCTGCGTGCCCGACGGGCGAACGCGCCGATTGGGATCGGACGCGGTCTCAGGACCAGCCGCATCGAAATCGGCCCCCGATTCCTCGGCAAGCCGCCGCCCGAGCTGGTCGCGCAGCACGCGGGCCTTGACGGCCTCGACCTTGCCCGGAGGCAGATCGCCCAGCTGGAACGGCCCGTAGCTGATGCGGATCAGGCGATTGACCTCGAGCCCGAGCGCGCCCAGCACGTTCTTGACCTCGCGGTTCTTGCCTTCGCGCAGCGCCACTTCGAGCCAGACATTGGCGCCCTGGCTGCGCTCGAGCGTCGCCTCGATGGGCCCGTAATGGATGCCCTCGACGGTGATGCCCTGCTTGAGCGCATCGAGCTGCTCCTGGGTGACCGAGCCGAAGGCGCGCACGCGGTATTTGCGCAGCCAGCCGGTGGCAGGCAGTTCGAGCACGCGCTTCAAGCCGCCATCATTGGTGAGCAGCAGCAGCCCTTCGGTGTTGATATCGAGCCGGCCGATGGTGACGACGCGCGGCAGATCATGCTCCTCGAGCGCCTCGAAGATGGTCTCGCGGCCTTCGGGGTCCTTCTCGGTGACCACAAGCCCGGGGGGCTTGTGATACATCCACACCCTCGTGGCCTCGCGGGCGGCCAGCGGCTCGCCATCGACCATGATCTTGTCGTCCTGGGTGACGTTGAAGGCCGGGGTCACGACCTTGCGGCCATTGACGCTCACCCGCCCCTCCTTGATCCACAATTCGGCATCGCGGCGCGAGCAGAGCCCGGCGCGGGCCATAACCTTCGCGAGCCTGTCGGCACCCGCCGGAACGAGGGGGGAATCGGTATCGGACATGACGATCTCCTGCGGGCCACCGCAGCCCCATGGCTCCGGCGACAGCGCATCAAAAGGAAGAAAGGGCGGCCCTCTTGGCCGCCCGCATTGGAAAGCTTATTGCCCGGCGAGCGCCGCGCGGATTTCGGGCGGGCAGGACGGGTCGGCCAGGGGCACGAGTTCGCCGCTCTTTGACATGCAGACGAGCTCCTGACCCTTCACCGTGGTGAAGTAGCTGTCGGGCGGAATGTAGAGCGGACGATTGGTCTGGCGCACCTGCGCTGCCTGCATGCGGGCGGTGAGCATGCGGGTTTCCTGCTCGGTCAGCGGCCGGCCGCTCATCGAGCGCGGATCGGTGATGACCCGGGCATTGCGCAGGCGGCGCAGATCCTCCTCGGAAATCCGCGAAGTATCGATCTGCACATTGCGCGAATCTTCGGGCAGCTGGGCCGCTGCCGTCTGGGTCTGCGGTGCGGGCAGCGCATTGGCGTTGCGCGGCAGCACGAGGGGGGCGCGCGGCGAGGTGACATCGGGCTTCTGCTCGCGCTCGAGCATGCCGATGCCGCGCAGCGTCTCGCTCATCACTTCGCGCTCGAAGGTGCTCGCATCGACCAGGGCATTGGTGCCTTCGACCGTGGTGCAGGCCGCAAGACCGGCAAAGGCCAGGATGGCGAAAGCGGCACGCGACAGGACCGGCAGGGTGGCCCCAGCCTTGGCCGAAACCTGGCGTCCCCGGGCGATCGAACCAAATGTCATCAGGCGTCCCTTCTGCAGTGCACGGCGCTTATAGCCCAAGATCGGCGGTAAGGCCAGAATTTGGCATCAATGCGTTCACGCCCGCTTACCGCGCCCCAGCCCGAGCATGTCGAGCACAAGCAGCAGCACCCCAAGCGTGATGGCCAGGTCGGCGAGGTTGAACACGTAGAACGACCAGCCACCCCAGTGAAAGTGGAAGAAATCGGCCACCGCGCCCCAGATCAGCCGGTCGAGCGCATTGGAAAGCGCCCCGCCCAGCGCCAGGGCCAGCCCCAGCCGGATGAGGGTGCTGTCGGCCCTTATCCACCACACGACCAGCGCCGCCATGGCGATGACCATGACGAGGCTCAGCACCCATGCGGGCAGCGAATCGAGCAGGCCATAGGAAATGCCGGTGTTCCACACCAGCACATAGTCGAAGAAATCGGTGACGCGGATGACCTCGCCGCCGCGCCAACCCGTCAGCCCCTGCGGCACGAAGGCGATGAGATCGCCCACGCAGCGCGCCTCCCCGATGGCAAAGCAATCGGGCGAGACATGCAGCTGCTTCTGCACCCGGTCGAGACCGAAGGCGATGCCGCCCAGGAGCAGCGATTGCCAGAGTTGGCGAGCCGGGATCACTGCGCTGCTGCCCCTCAGAGCCCTGCCCGTGCCCGTTCGCGCAGCGCCTGAGCGTCGCGCGGCGTGACATCGGGGAATTCGGGGTCGGAGCCCACATGGGGCGAGACCTTCCACGATCGGGCGCAGCGCCTGCCCTCGGCAAGGCCCGGCACCACGGCGACGCCGGGCACCTCATCGAGCCGGAAGGCATCGGCCGGGCCCTCGCCCTCGGCGATGGTGAGGGCCGAGGTGATGGCGATATCGGCGAACTCGCCGGCATCGATCAGCGCGCGCAGGGCGGGATCGGCGATATGGACCACCGGGGCCGCCTCGAGCGAGGAGCCGATGCGCTTTTCGCGCCGCTCGATCTCGAGCGCGCCGGTAATGACGCGGCGCACGGCGCGCAGCTTCTGCCATTTGGCGGCCAGGGCCTCGTCGAGCCAGTCGGCCGGCACATCGGGGAAAAGCCGCAGATGCACCGAGGCGTCGGCTTCGGTGTGGCGCTCGAGCCAGCACTCTTCCATGGTGAAGACGAGGATGGGCGCGAGCCAGGCGGTGAGGCAATCAAACAGCGTATCGAGAACCGTCAGCGCCGAGCGCCGGCGCAGCGACGAGATCGGATCGCAATAGAGCGCATCCTTGCGGATGTCGAAATAGAAGGCCGACAGCTCGATATTCATGAAGTTGGAAAGGAGGGTGACGACCTTGCGGTAGTCATACTCCTCATAAGCGCCGCGCACCTGCCGGTCGAGCTGGGCGAGCCGATGCAGCATAAGCCGCTCGAGCTCGGGCATGTCGCGCGGGGCGACACGATCCTCAGGCTGGTAATGGGCCAGATTGCCCAAGAGCCAGCGCAGGGTGTTCCTCAGCTTGCGATAGGCGTCCACCGTGGTCTGGATGATCTCCTTGCCCAGCCGCAGATCCTCGGAATAATCCGAAGAGGCGACCCAGAGCCTCAGGATATCGGCGCCATACTGCTTGATGATGTCCTGCGGGGCGACGGTATTGCCCAGCGACTTGGACATCTTCTTGCCCTCGCCATCCATGGTGAAGCCATGGGTCAGCACACGCTCATAGGGAGCGTGGCCATTGGTGGCGCAGCTTTCGAGCAGCGAGGAATGGAACCAGCCGCGATGCTGGTCCGAGCCTTCGAGATACATCGAGGCGGGGAATTTGAGGTGCTTCCACTTCTGCTTGTTGCGCAGCACGAAGGCATGGGTGGAGCCACTGTCGAACCAGACATCGAGGATGTCGGTGACCATCTCATAGTCTTCTGCACGATGCTCGGACCCGAGGAAGCGCTCGGCTGCGCCGGGCTTGTACCAGGCGTCGGCGCCCTCTTCCTCGAAGGCCTGCCCGATGCGGTGGTTGACCGCCTCGTCGCGCAGGATGACGCCACTGGCCTTGTGCACGAACACCGTGATCGGCACGCCCCAGGCGCGCTGGCGCGACAGCACCCAGTCGGGCCGCTCGGCGATCATGGCGCGCAGGCGATTCTGGCCCGTTGCGGGGTAGAATTTCGTGGCGTCGATGGCACGCAGCGCACGGTTGCGCAGGGTGTCTGGAGCGTCGGTGGCCTCGGCGGCTGGGGCCAAGGCCCCCTCACCCTGTCCCTCTCCCCCCAGGGAGAGGGGACGCTGGGGCGCGGCCTCGGTGCCAGCCGCAACCTCGATCGGCTTGTCCATATAGACGAACCATTGCGGGGTGTTGCGGTAGATCACCGGCTTCTTGGAGCGCCAGGAATGGGGATATTGGTGCTTGAGGCGACCACGGGCAAAGAGCCGGTCGGCAGCGATCAGCGCCTCGATGACGCGCTTGTTGGCATCGCCCTTCTTGCCGGCATCGTCGATGACACGCGCGGGCCCGCCTTCGGCCTCGGGACCGAAGCCGGGCACGTCTTTGGTGTAAAAGCCCGCACCATCGACGAGGAAGCGGATATTCGTCTCGATGCCACGACCCGCAAGCGCGCGGGCATTGTTCATCCAGACCTCGAAATCGTCCGTGCCATGGCCGGGCGCGGTATGCACAAAGCCGGTGCCGGCATCGTCGGTCACGTGCTCGCCATCGAGAAGCGGCACGTCGAACATGTAGCCGCCGGCAATTCCGCGCAGGGGATGGGCGCAGGTGATGGCTTCGAGCACACCCCACGGCACCACATCGACCTTTCTCCAGCCGCCCTCGGCCACGCGAGCCTTCGCGAAGACTTCAGGAGCTAGCTTCTCTGCCACGATATAGCGCTCTCCGCACTTCGCCCAACGAGGTGCAGAGGGGTCGTCGGGTTGCGTAACCTCGAAAACCGCGTAATCAATGCGCGAAGAAAACGAAATGGCCCTGTTGGCTGGAATAGTCCATGGCGTTGTAGTCCAGATCAGGACATAGGCGCTGACAAGCCAGTCGAAGTTGCCGGGACGAAGCTCAGCCGATACAGAATGGCCATCGGATACATACCCGGACGAAGTCGCGAGCGACCATTTTGCATCCTCTGACAGCTCTACCTTTGCAACAGGAAACTTCACCCAGATCGCATCGCTCTCGTAATCCTGATACTCGATCTCGGCTTCGGCCAGCGCGGTGCGTTCCACCACCGACCACATCACGGGCTTGCTGCCGCGATAGAGCTGGCCGGTCATCGAGACCTTCATGAGTTCGCGCGCGATCGCCGCCTCGGCATCGAAGCTCATGGTGAGATAGGGATTGTCCCACTCGCCGAGGACGCCCAGCCGCTTGAATTCCTCGCGCTGGATATCGACCCAGCTTTCCGCAAAGCGCCGGCATTCCTGCCGGAATTCGACGACGGGGACGTCGTTTTTGTCCTTGCCGGCCTTGCGATACTGCTCCTCGATCTTCCATTCGATGGGCAGGCCGTGGCAATCCCAGCCCGGCACATAGGCGGAATTGTAGCCCAGCATCTGCATGGAGCGCGACACGAGGTCCTTGAGCACCTTGTTGAGCGCATGCCCGATATGGATGTTGCCATTGGCGTAGGGCGGGCCATCATGCAGCGTAAAGAGCGGCCGGTCGGCGGCTTGCTCGCGCTGGCGGGCATAGATGTCGAGATCCTCCCAGCGCTTGAGCCAGTCCGGCTCGCGCTGCGGCAGCCCGGCGCGCATGGGGAATTCGGTCTGCGGCAGGAACAGCGTCGCCGAATAATCGGTCTCAGCGGCAGGAGTGGCGTGCTCGTTCATGGCGGCTCGGCTCTATGGGCGGGATTGGCCGGCCTTGTAGCAAGGGCAGGCCGGAGGGGCAAAGGGAAATGGGGCGGAGGCCGAAGGGGCCTGCCCCCTCGCCCCCGTCCGCCTCGGCTTGATGGCTTTTCGAACCAGCGCTGAAAAGATCTAGCGCCGGGCTTCCCCCGTCCGTTCGGGAATGAGCCCGCGCGGGGCAAAGCGCAGGGCGAGCGCGATGACGGCGCCTAGCACGAAGACGCGCATCTGCAGGGCGCGGGAATCGATCTCGGGAATGGCGCCCCAGCCGATCGCGCTGGTCCAGCCCGACAGCCCCTGGAACAGCAACTGCGCGATGGGGTCCGAAATCACCCAGACGATGTAGATCAGCAGCGCGCCGATCAGCACGCCCCAGTTGTTGCCGGCTCCACCCACGATCACCATCACCCACACCAGGAAGGTGTGGTTGATCGGCTGGTAGCCGGAGGGATCGAAGATCTGGTTGAAGGTGACGAGGATGGCCCCGCCCACCCCCATCAGCACCGAGCCCAGCACGAAGAGCTCGATCTGGCGGCCGGTGACGTTCTTGCCCATCGAGGCGGCGGCGATGTGGTTGTCGCGGATGGCGCGCATCATCCGACCCCACGGCCCGCCATAGGCGCGCTGCACGAGCACGAAGACCACGGCCAGCACCGCGATCAGCAGCGCGAGGAAGCCGAAGCGGGCATAGATGAAGGATTCGGCGATCGGCACGCCATTGGCCTGGAAATCCTGCGGGATCGGCGTCGGCCATGGCAACGGCGCAACGGCGGCGGTGCCGCGCGTCAGCCAGTCCATGTTCTTGATCAGCGCGCGCAGGATCTCGGAGATGCCGATGGTGGCGATGGCGAGATAATCGGTGCGCAGCCCGAGGCAGATCCGCCCCATCCACCAGGCGATCAGCGCCGCCAGCAGCCCGCCGAACACCCAGCCCAGCACCGGATGCAGCCCGAGCCCGCCGACAAAGCCGGCATTGGCCTCGATATAGGCGGCGGCTGGATCGATCTGGCTGCGATAGATGATGTAGGCGACGAACCAGGCGAGCACGGTGAGCGCCGTCTTCCACCGCCCCCTGATGCCGATGCGGTCGGCCCGGCGCGCGGCGAAAACCAGCGCAACCCCGATGAGGAAGGCGATGAGCGCTCGGCCAAGCAGCAGCGGCCCATCGCTGTTCCAGAAGCTCATGTTGACGGGGAACGAGACGAACACCACCGAGGCGCCGCCCACCATCAGGAAGCCCATGATGGCGAAGTTGAAGAGCCCGCCATAGCCCCACTGGATGTTGAGGCCCAGCGCAATCAGCGCATAGGCGAAGGCCTGCACGAGCAGCAGCCCGATGCTGGCCGTACCCTGAACATAGCCAAGACCCACCACGAGGACGAACATGGCGGCAAACAGCAACACGGCCCGGCGCACCGGGTTTGGCTCCTTGCGAGGGGCGGCGACGGCGTTCATGTCGATGCTCCCTTGAAGATACCGGTGGGCCGCACCAGCAGCGTCACCACGAGGATGATGAAGGCGACCGTCAGCTTGTATTCGGTGGGCACCAGCGCAAGGTTGGGCGGCAGCGCCCAGCCTTCGGGCAGGATGGTGTTGAGCGGGCGCAGCACCGCCGTCCAGTTGAAGACGGCCAGCGTTTCGGCAAAGGCGATCAGGAAGCCCCCGACGATGGCGCCATAGGCGTGCCCGAGCCCGCCAACGATGGCGGCGGCAAAGATCGGCAGCACGATGTTGAACGCAAGGTCGGGCATCAGGGCCACGTCGAGCGCCAGCATCGTGCCGGCAAGGCAGGCAAGGCTGCCCGCGATCACCCAGGTGACGACCACGACGAGCTGCGTATTGATGCCCGAGACCTGCGCAAGGGCGGCATTGTCGGCCATGGCGCGCATCGCCTTGCCCAGCCGCGAGCGGGTGAGGAAAAAGTGCAGCGCCAGAACGGCAAGGAAGGTCACCGCGAACATCAGCACCTGCGGTTCGGTGATGCTGATGGGCCGCGTGCCCCCGGCCCAGCTCATGTCGATGCGGAAGATGTCCTTGGCTTCGCCAGCCACATACATCTGCCGCGTGCTCGAGCCGAAAATCAGCCGGATCAGCCCCTGGATCATCAGCGTCACGCCGATCGACGCGATCAGCAGCGTCACCGGCTTGGCGCCGCGATCGCGCAAGGGGGCGTAAAAGCCCTTGTCGATGCCCAAAGCGAGAAGTGCGGTGATCGCCATGGCGAGCGGCAGGACGATGAAGGCGATGGGCACCGGCGCCGAGAACCCCATGGCCGCGAAGGCCGAGGCCAGCACGAATGCAGTGAAAGCGCCCATGGTCATCATGTCGCCATGGGCGAAATGAGCAAAGCGCAGGATGCCGAAGACCAGGGTGACCCCGATGGCACCCAGTGCATAGATCGAGCCCAGCACCGTGCCCGAGATCAGCACGCGGTTGATAAAGAAGATCAGCTCGTCCATGCCCCTCAGCCCCCCAGGAAGCTCTTGGCGACGTCGGGATCGGCCAGAAGCTCGGCGCCCGTGCCGGTGAAGCGGTTCTGCCCGGAGGCGAGCACAAACCCCTTGCTGGCAAAGCCCAGCGCCTGCCGCGCGTTCTGCTCGACCATCAGGATGCCGACACCCGCCTTGTTGACCGAGACGATGGTCTCGAAGATCTCGATGACATAGCGCGGGGAGAGACCGGCCGAGGGTTCGTCGAGCATCAGCAGGTCGGGCTTGCTCATCAGCGCCCGGCCCATGGCCACCATCTGGCGCTGCCCACCCGACAATTCGCCGGCCGGCTGGCGCCGCTTGTCCTTGAGCGGGGGGAACATGTCGTAGACCCAGGCGAGGGTGTCGGAGAAATCGTCCCGCCGGGTGAAGGCCCCCATCTCGAGGTTCTCATTGACGCTCATCGAGGTGAAGACGTTCTTTTCCTGCGGCACGAAGGAGAGGCCCATCGGCACGAGCCGGTCGGGCAGCGAATTGGCGATCTCCTTGCCCTTGAACAGGATCGACCCGCCGGTGACCTTCAAAAGCCCGAAGATCGCCTTGAGCGTCGTCGACTTGCCCGCGCCATTGGGGCCGACCACGACACCGATGTCGGATTTGTCTATGGCCATCGACACACCGTTGAGGATCGGCGCGCCGCCATAGCCGCCCACGACCGTGTCGAGCACGATGAGGCTCATGAGGTCGCCTCCACGGTGACGGGGGAGCCGAAATAGGCCTCGACGATCTCTGGATTCTGCCGGATTTCGCTCATCGGCCCTTCGGCGATGACCCGGCCTTGCGCCATCACGATCACGGGGTCGCAAAGCCGGCCGATCAGGTCCATGTCGTGCTCGATGACGAAGAACGTATAGCCCAGTTCGGTGTTCATGCGCTCGATATTGGCGGCGAGGTCATTGAGCAGCGTCTTGTTGACGCCTGCCGCCACCTCGTCGAGCAGCACCGCCTTAGCGTCGACCATCATGGTGCGGCCCAGTTCGAGGAGCTTTTTCTGGCCGCCCGAAAGATTGCCCGCCAGCTCGTCTTTGACGTGGCCGAGCTTGAGGAAATCGATGACATCGAGCGCGCGGCGGCGCACCTGCGCATCGGCAGCGCGCACGGCGCCGGGCTTGAGCCAGGTGGTCAAAAGGCTTTCGCCCGGCTGGTCGGCCGGCACCATCATCAGGTTTTCGAGCGCCGTCATGTTGGAGAATTCATGCGCGATCTGGAAGGTGCGCAGCATGCCGCGCCCGAACAGCCGATGCGGCGACAGCCCCGTGACATCGGCGCCATTAAACAGGATCTGCCCGCTATCGGGCACGATATTGCCGGCTACGAGGTTGAAGAGCGTCGACTTGCCCGCGCCATTGGGCCCGATCAGCCCGGTGATCGAGCCGCGCTCGACCCGGAGCGAGCAGTCGTCCACCGCGACGAGACCGCCGAACCGCTTGCTGACATTTTTGACATCGATGACTGCGTCGAAGCTCAACCCCGCCTGCCCCGGTTGGTTTTCCGTGTTTCCCCGCGGCTCTTTTGGGCCGCCTCACGCGGGCGTTTCGCCCTTGCGCGTCGAGCCGCATCTGCTCACAAGCGGGGGAAGCGGTCAACCTTGACCGGTTGGTCAAATCGCCGCCAGCACCGCGTCGGCCGTAGGGCGATTGATGGCGAACAGCGTGTCGTAAAGCGTCGCGAGGCGGATCAGCGCCTTGATGTCGACGTCATGGGGCTGGGCGGTCAGCGGATCGATGAAAAAGACCAGCGCATCGAGCTGCCCCTCGACGATCATGGCGCCAAGCTGCGCGTCTCCGCCAAGGGGCCCGCTCTTGAGCCGGGTGAGCGCAAGCCCGGTTTCGGCCATCACGCGTCCGCCGGTGGTGCCGGTGGCGAAAATCGTGTGGCGGGACAGCGCCTCGCGATTGGCCAGCGCCCAGGCGGCCAGCTCGTCCTTCTTGTCGTCATGTGCGACGAGGCCGATACGGGCCATCAACTCTCTCCGTAAAGACGCTCAGCTCAACGCGCCGATCACTGCCTCGATGCGCTTTTTCATTGTCATCGCATCGAAGGGCTTGATGATGTAATTGTTGACGCCAGCCGCGATGGCTTCCTTCACCTGCTCCTTGTCGGAGCGGCCGGTGGCCATGATGAAGGGCGTATTCTGCGTGCGCGGATGCTTCCTGACCACCTTGAGCAGGGTCAGCCCGTCGACATCATCCATGTTCCAGTCCGAGATGATCAGGTCGACATGGGTCTGCTCGAGCTTGCCCATGGCGTCGCGACCGGATTTGGCCTCAACGATGTCCTTGAAGCCCAGTTGCCCCAATATATACTTGCAGATGCTGCGCATGGACTGCTGGTCATCCACGATCATCACGCTGACGCTGCTGGCCTTGGGCATGTCGAGTTCTGCTTCTGCATCGCGGCCGGCGCGGCCCTCATGGCCCGGAACGCTAGGGCCCAAGCGTTACAATTCTCTCAATCCGCCCCTCGCGGGGCCTGCGTAGCCGGGCCTGTCAGGCGGCCCGGCGCAGCCGCGACAGGGCTTGTACGAGCCGCAGGCCGATGGCTTCCATCGGCGCCTGCTCGATCACCGCCCCCTCCTCGAAGGCAACGCGCGGCATGCCGTAGACCAGCGCAGACTCGGGGCTCTGCCCGATGGTGTGGGCACCGGCCTCGCGCATGGCGAGGAGGCCCCGCGCGCCGTCGCGCCCCATGCCGGTGAGGATGACGCCAAGGGCCATCGGCCCCACGGTCTCGGCCACCGACTGGAAGAGCGCATCGACGCTCGGCCGATGGCCTGAAATCGCCGCATCCTGCCCCAGCGCGGTCCGCAGCCGCCCCTGCGCGCCCCTGATGCGCAGATGGCTGTCCCCGGGCGCCACATAGGCATGGCCGGGGGCCAGCACCATGCCATCCTCAGCCTCGACGACCCGCATCGGGCAGAGTTCATCGAGGCGAGCGGCAAAACGGGCCGTGAAGCCGGCCGGCATGTGCTGGGTGATCAGCACCGGCGCACAGTCCGCGGCGAGCCCCGAAAGGACCATCCGGATGGCGTCGACACCGCCGGTCGAGGCGCCGATCGCGATCACCGACCCCTCCGGACCGGCTGCGCTCGGCGCGTTACGGATGCCGCCCCCCGCTTCGCCATCCGGGGCACGCAGGCTGCGCACGGTGGCGGCTGCCCGCAATTTGTCGCGCAGGGCGGCGCCGAACCGCTCGAGCCCGTTCGAGAGCGTCGCATCGGGCTTGGCCACGAAATCCACCGCCCCCAGTTCGAGCGCCAGCAGCGTCTCGTCGGCGCCCTTGCGCGTGAGGGTCGAGACCATCACCACCGGCATGGGATGAAGCCGCATCAGCCGTTCGAGAAAGGCCAGCCCGTTCATGCCGGGCATTTCCACATCGAGGGTCAGCACGTCGGGGTTGAGCGCCTTGATCTTCTGGCGCGCCTCGTTGGGCTCGGCAGCGGTGCCGCACACCTCGATGTCGCCGTCGCGCACCAGAAGGCTCGAGAGCACGTCGCGGATGAGGCGCGAATCGTCGACCACCAGCACGCGGATGCTCATGCCGCCCTCCGTCCGGGCCCGGCGCGCAGGGAAAAGATCGTCCGCCCCACCGAGGCCAGCCCCAGTTCGCCCGCCGGCAGCGTCTCGGAATGGCCGATATAGAGGCACCCTTCGGGCACCAGCATCGGCACCATGCGCCTGAACAGCGCCATCTGGGTCGGCTTGTCGAAATAGATGACGACGTTGCGGCAGAAGATGGCGTCGAAGGGGCCGCGCATCGGCCAGGGGTCCATGAGGTTGAGCGGCTTGAACGTCACGACCCCATGCGCTGCCTGCGGTATGCGCACATGGCCGTCCCCATCCGCCAGGAACATGGCTCGCCGGGCAGGCGTCAGGCCATCGGCTTCGCTCGCCGCATAGCGCCCGCTGGCTGCACGGGCCAGCACATCGGTATCGACATCGGTCGCAAGGATGCGGAAATCCCAGCTCTTCAACCCGGGATGGGATGCCAGCAGCGCCATCGCCATGGTGTAGGGCTCCTGCCCCGTGGAACAGCCCGCCGACCAGAGCCTGAGGCGGGGCCGCCCATCGGCGCTGCGGCGCGGCGGGTGCGCCATCAGCTTGCCGACATGGGCGACCAGATGGTCGAAATGATGCTCTTCGCGAAAGAACCGCGTGAGATTGGTGGTGAGGGCGTTGATGAAGGCCTGCCGGTCCTCGGCCACGGCGCCATGATCGAGATGGTCGAGATAGGCGGTAAAGCCGGACAGTCCCAGGCTGCGCACGAGCCGGGAGAGGCGTGAAACGACCAGCTGGCGCTTGGCCTCCGACAGCGAGATGCCGGCCTCGCGCTGCACGCGCGCCCTGATGCGGGTGAATTCCGCATCGCTGAGCGGAATTTCGATCTGCTCCATGCCCTGCCCCCTGCCGGGGATGGCAGCCGGTCAGGCGACGCGGCGTCGGCTCTTGCGCTCGAGACCCTTGTCGGTTTCCGCGCCGATGCCGTCGACGACTTCGCCCAGCGTGCCGAGCGCCGTGGCGCCCTCCCCCAGTACGGCGCGCAGCTTGCGCGACTCATTGCCAAGATTCTCTAAATGGGCCGAAATCTCGTCGAGCAGGGCCTCGACCTTTTCGGGCGAAGCGCCGCGGCTGGCCATCTGCGCGTCGGATGCGGTGATGATCGCCTCGCCCTCGAGCTTTTCCCAATGTTCGAGGGCATTGCGCGCCCGCGCCAGCGCGCCATTGACCTTTTCCACCCCGGTGCGGCCCATGGCGGCATGGTCCGAAATGGCGACCATGGCGCCCTGCAGGGTGGTCACGCTGGTTTCGAGCGCGAGCACGCGCTGCTCAAGGCTGGTATTGCTCGCCTCGGCCTCGTCACGGGCCTCGCCCATCTCGGCCATCAGCATGGCGATGCGTTCGAGCAGCGCCTGCGTGCCCGGCGGCAGGTCGCGCCCGCCTATGCCATCGAAGATGCCCGCCGCCATCCGGTCGAGCGCGGCGATGACGGCATCGAGGCGCTCCAGCGATTCCTGCATGGCGGCGATGACGGGAGAGCCCGAAACCGAACTCGGTGAAAAGCGCGCCCCCGCCGCCTCGCCCGAAAGCGCCGCCACGAAGAGTTCGTAATCATCCTCGGCAACGAAATGGCCGGCCGGCAGCAACTCGACGAGGATGCGCCCGGCCCCCACGCTGCTGCGCCGCAGGCGGAACCGGCGCGTGCCCAGCGCCACCAGCGGCTCGTGGCCCACCAGCACTTCGAGATCGAGCGCGGCCGCCCCGCCCTGCACCGACTGCTCGAGCCCGCGCGTCGCCGCCATGATGCCGGAGGGACCGATCAGCACGGCCGGATGCGAAAGCGCCGAGAAAGCGGTGCGGATCTGTCCGGCGCGGTCGAGCCGCTGCAGCAGCGCGGCCAGGATGGCTTCGACGCTTTCGCCTTCGCGCCCGACGAAAGCATGCTCGAGCTCCTGCGGCAGCCCGCGCAGCGCCGCGATGCGCGCCGAAAACGCCCGGTCGGCCACCCGGCCGACGATGAGGCTGACGCCTACCGCAAGGGTCATCAGCACCACGGTGATGAGCAGCGACACAAGCCCGGGGCCCATCGCGAGCACCAGGATGAGGCCGAAAAGGGCCGAGAGGGCGACCAGAACCCCGGAAACGAGGGCAACGCCGGCGCGGTCGAAGATCGGCAAGCGAGGCCGTGGGAACCCGAATCGAAAATTCATGCGGCGGAGTTTAACGAGTGCAGGGAGACAAATCCTTACCAAGGATGACAGGCTTTAGGAATTCGCTAACCAGCGATCAGAACATTTCGATTTCCGTATCTCGCGCCGCTGGCCGCGCCGCAAGGGCCAGTTCATCCATCGCCACGCGCCCGGCCAGCTGGGCATCGACGCGCTTGACGAAGGCCCGGCCCGAATGGGGCACGAACATGACCTTGCGGGCAAATTCGCCCCCGAGATCGGACGAGGCGGCCACATAGCCCTCCTCGGCCATGAACTGCACCATGAAGGCGATGTTGCGCGCCCCCACATCGCTCAGCGCCGCCGACACCCGCCCACCCCCGAAGAGCTTGAAGTCGAGATTGCCCTTTTTTCCGCTGCCGCTCGCGAGCACCGCATTGATCAGGGCCTCCATGGCAAAGGCGCCATAACGGGCGGTTTCGGAAAAGCGCGAGGCGCTACTGCCGGGCGCCTGCGCGAGGAGGAAATGGTTCATGCCCCCGACTCTGGCCACCCGATCATACACGCAGGCCGAAATGCACGAGCCCAGGACGGTGCTGAGCACGGTCTCGGGCGACCCCGAGACCAGCCACTCGCCCTGATGCACCATTGTGGGGGTGCCGCGGGGCAGGTCAGTGTTTTCGAGGCCGCTGGGCATCGTCTAGGCGCTCCGGAAGACCTGCAGCATCGGTTTGGCCGGCCGCGAGGCATGCCCCGGGCCGCATCGGCATGCTGCGCCGCAATCCTTAGGGAAGGGCTAACCACCTCTGCGGCGTTGAAGGCAAGCGGCAATCTCGGGGAAAGGATTTGCCCTTATGGTGCGCCTATGCATCGGGGGAAGCAGTCAATGTCTTTGCAGCGCGTGGCCCGCGAACTCGACGAAACGGCCCGGCAGACCGGCGCCCTCGCCGATGGCGTCACCGACGCGCTCGAAGTGCTTTCCGATACCAGCCTCACCGCCGAGGAGGCCCGGGCCCGCGCCATCCGCATGATCGTCTCGGCGCTCCAGGGGCAGGATCGCATCGCGCAGCGCTGCCACGACATGGCAATTGCGGTGCGCCAGCTCGCTTTGCTGCCCGCTGCGGCGCCCCAGAGCGATCACGACGAGATCTGGTCGCGCCTCGTGCTCGACGAACTCCGCATCCCCAGCCTCTCGGGCATCGCGGCCCAACGCTCGGACGGCGATGTGGAGCTGTTCTGAGGCCTGCCGCTGAAGGCCGGCCGCGCCCTCACGCGGCGGCGCGCGTCCAGCCGACCACTGCGGGCAGGTCGATCAGACCCACCATGCGCTGCTCATGGGTGATGATGCCCAGGAGCAGCTCGTTGTCGAGGCTGTTGCCCTGCGGCACCGGATGGATGGTTTCGCGCGCCACGGTCAGGATGTCGGACACCGCATCGACCAAGAGCCCCACCCACTTCTCGCCCACCGAGAGAACCACCACCACATGGGTCTTGGTCGGTTCGGTGCGGCCTTCCCCGAAACGGGCGCGCAGGTCAAAGATCGGCACGATAGTGCCGCGCAGGTTGATGACCCCGCGCACATAATCGCGCGTATTGGGCAGGGGCGTCGCCCCGTTCCAGGCGCGGATCTCGCGCACGGTGGTGATCTCAACCCCATAGGTCTGCTCGCCGATGGAAAAGGCGATCAGTTGCAGCCCGTCAGTGCTGCCGGAGATGCCGGCCGCCAGTCCCTCGTCCAATCCGATCCCGTCCAAATCCAGATCCCCCGATTATAGCGTTCGTCGCGTGTTCCGACGGCGAACCGGTATTCACTTCGCCAAAAAGCGCGCCGCTGCCCGCCCTCAGGCCGCCAGCCGCCTGACGCTGAGCCCGCGCACGCCCTCGACATCGACGATGAGCCCGACACTGCCATCGCCCAGGATGGTGCCGCCGGCGATGCCTTCGACGCGCTCGAAATTCTGCTCGAGGCTCTTGATCACCACCTGCTGCTGGCCGACGATATCGTCCACCACCAGCGCCACCCGCAGGCCCGCCTCGGCTTCGCACAAAAGGATGAAGCGGTCCTCGAGCGGCAGGGCGCTCGGCACGCCGAACACCGCGCCCAGATCCACCACCTGCACATAATCCCCGCGCACCCGCAGCATGCGCGCCCCCGAAGGTCCGACCCCGAATTCGGCGCGCGCGCACTGGATGGTTTCGAGAATGACCGAGAGCGGCACCACATAGGGCAGTCCGCCGAGCCGCACCAGCATCACATCGAGCACCGCGAGGGTCAGCGGCAGGCGCAGCGTCATCCGCGTCCCCTGCCCCGGCCGGCTGCGGACATCGACCGAGCCGCCGATCTTGTCGATATTGGCGCGCACCACATCCATCCCCACGCCACGCCCGGAAATGTCCGAGACCGTCTCGGCCGTGGAAAAGCCCGGCGCGAAGATGAGGTTGTCGATCTGCTCGTCGGACAGCACCTGGTCGGGGCCGACCACGCCGCGCGACCGGGCCACCGCCAGAACGCGCTCGCGGTCGATGCCCGCCCCGTCATCTTCCACGGTGATGAGGATATTGCCGCCCGCCTGCTCGGCCGAAAGCCTGATCGTGCCTTCCTCGGGCTTGCCGGCAGCGCGACGCCGCTCGATGCTCTCGATGCCATGGTCGGCTGCATTGCGGATCATGTGCGTCAGGGGGTCGGCGATCTGCTCGATCACCGTCTTGTCGATCTCGGTGGCCTCGCCCACCATGTCGAGACGGATTTGCTTGCCCGTGCGCGCACAGAGGTCGCGCACGAGGCGCGGCATGCGCGAGAACACCGATTTGACCGGCTGGGCGCGGATCGCCATCACCGAATCCTGCAATCCCCGTGTCGTCTGGGCCAGCACCTCGAGCCCGCGCACCAGCTCCTGGTAGCGGCTGCGCAGGGTTTCATCCATCTGCTGGGTCAGCATGGACTGGGTGATGACGAGCTCGCCCACCATGTTGACGACCCGGTCGATCTTGTCGAGATCCACCCGGATCGACTGTACCGCGCCGCGCCTGTCGGCTTCGGGCTCGGCGACAACCAGCGACAGCATCGGCGGGGCTTCGACCTCGGGTGCGGCGATCTCGGGCGCCGCAGGGGCGGCACTGCCTATCAAGGCTGCTGCAAGATCGGCAAAGCTGGGCGCGGCCTCTGCCGGCGGGGCCGATGGAGACACATCCTCTTCCCCCAGCGCCTCGATCGAGAGATCGCAGATGCCCTCGACGAACTCGAAGATCTCGGCGATCTGCTCAGGGCTCGCGGTGGCCGAGACGAGCCCGATCTCCCAGGAGGCATAGACCCCGAAGGGCTCGAAATCCGAGAGCGGCGGAATTTCCCCGATGATGGCGCGCACCTCGGTCTCGCCGAGGCTCGCCAGCTCGCGCAGAAGGATCAGCGGATCGTTGGCGCGGGCGTAAAGCTCGCCATGCGGGGTGAAGCGGATGAGATAGCGATTGCGCGAAAGCCTGAACGGGGCATCCTCGAAGGCATCGAGATCATCGCCGGTCGTCCGGCGCACCGCCTCCGGACGTGCCGCCAGATCGACCATCACCGGCACGAAATCGATGTCGAACTCCTCGATGGGGGCCTCGTCATCGGCGACAACCGGCTCGGCCTCGCCTGCACGCGTCTCGCCCGCGAGCAGGGCCGCGAACTCCATCTCCTCGGCATCCCCCAAGCCCGGCGCGGGGTTGCGCCCCTCGCGCGAGGCCGAGACCAGATCGGCGAGCACGTCATTGGCGCGGATGCAGAGCTTGATCGATGCCGGACCGAGCACGATGGTTCCCGACCGCACCTGGTCGAGCGCCGTCTCATAGGCATGGGCAAAGCCGATGAGCCGCACGAAGCCGAAGGCGCCCGCGCCCCCCTTGATCGAGTGCACGGCGCGAAAGACCGCGTTGAGCCGGCCGGGCGAGCGGTCGCCATCGGCAATGGCGGCGAACTGCTCTTCCAGCTCGCCGAGCAGCTCGGCGCATTCCTCAAAGAAGGTCGCCTGAAACGCGTCGAACTCGCCCATCTCGCTGCCTCCGCCCGCTAGTGCACGACGCGACGAATCACGGCGATCAGCTTGTCCGGATCGAAGGGCTTGACGATCCAGCCCGTGCCACCGGCGGCCCGGCCCTGGTCGCGCTTGTCCTGGCTCGTTTCGGTGGTGAGGATCAGGATGGGCAGGCTGTTGAAGCGGCCCGAGCTGCGCACGTTGCGGATGAAGGTGATGCCATCCATCACCGGCATATTGATGTCGGTGATCACGACGTCGACCGGCTCGCTCGCCAGAACGTCGAGCCCCTTCTGCCCATCCTCGGCCTGCAGAACCTCGAACCCGGCATTGGTCAGGGTATGGTGCAGCATGGCCAGGATGGTGCGGGAATCATCGACGGTGAGCACGCGCATCTTGGTCTTCATCCCCTGGTGAAGCCGGCGAACCGATCGCCCAGCCCCAGCCGCATTATTGCAACCGAGAGCGCCTGGCTCTGGGCCCGCAATTCCAGCGAGAACCCGTTGCGACGGGCGGTCTCGGCGGCACTCACCAGCATGAACAGGGCGTTGGTCGCCACGCGCCGCACCGCACTGCCATCGATCACGACAGGGCCGGTTTCGACTGCGTCGAGCAGCTGGTCGCGCACCCGGTCGAGACTGTCGAGATCGACCACGGGCGGCAATGCCACGGTCTTTCCGGCTGCCTCGGCCATAGCGCTGCGGTCCCCTGCCTCAATTCCTGGGCGTAAGTGTCTCCGGCAACCCTTTAGGAAGTGCTAAATGCCGGTGCGTGACGGCCGATTCAGCCTCTTTGCGGATTTCTACCAAGGCGCCGCGCCGCCCCAGTTCCCAACACCCCGGGGCGATGCTAGGAGCATCGGATCATGAAGCCCTCCGCCCCGCCGAAAAGCCTCGCCAACGTCCACCTCACCGGTATCGCCCGCGATCTCGCGGCGCGTGCCGATGCCGGCAAGCCGATCCGCATCGGCGTCATCGGCTCGGGAGAGATGGGCACCGATCTCGTCACCCAGGGCGCCCTGATGCGCGGCGTCGAAATCGCCGCCATCGCCACGCGCCGGCCCCATACCGCGCGCGCCGCGATGGATATCGCCTATGGCGATGACAGCATGGGCGTCGAATGCGAGAGCGCCGGCAAGGCCAGCGCCGCCATCGGCATGGGCAAGATCGCCATCACGCCGGCCGATACGCTCGTCACCATCCCCGAGATCGACGTGGTCATCGATGCAACCGGCAAGCCGGGTGTCGCGGCCGATTTCTGCCTGACCGCAATGGAGCACGGCAAGCATCTGGTGATGATGAATGTCGAGGCCGACGTCACCATCGGCCCCTATCTCAAGAAGGAAGCGGACCGGCTCGGCGTGGTCTATTCGGTGGGCGCGGGCGATGAGCCCTCCAGCTGCATGGAACTGATCGAGTTCGCCACCGCGCTCGGCTATCGCATCGTTTCGGCCGGCAAGGGCAAGAACAACCCGCTGAACCACGACGCGGTACCCGACGACTATCGCGAGGAAGCGATCCGTCGCAACATGAACCCGCGCATGCTGGTGGAGTTCGTCGACGGCTCAAAGACGATGGTCGAAATGTGCGCCATCGCCAATGCCACCGGGCTCGTGCCCGACGTGCCGGGCATGCACGGCCCCAAGGCCGACCGCGACCAGATGGTCAAGGTGCTGATCCCGAAAGAAGATGGCGGCATCCTCAACAAGAAGGGCGTCGTCGACTTCACGGTCGGCAAGGGCGTCGCGCCGGGGGTCTTCGTCATCGTCGAGGCCGAGCACCCGCGCATCATCGAGCGCATGGACGACCTGCATGTGGGGGTGGGGCCCTATTACAGCTTTTTCCGCCCCTACCACCTCACCAGCCTCGAAGTGCCGCTGACGGCGGCCCGCATCATGCTCTATGGCCGGCCCGACATGGTGCCCCTGCCCGAGCCCGTCGCCGAAGTCTGCGCCGTGGCCAAGCGCGACCTTGCGGTCGGCGAGACCTTCGATGCCATCGGGGAAACCTGCTATCGCAGCTTCGTCATGACCATCGGGGATTCCCGCGCGCGCGGGGCCGTGCCCGTGGGGCTGCTCGAAGGCGGCAAGGTCACCGCGCCGGTAAAAAAAGGTGACCTCATCACCACCGCCAACGCCACCCCCGATAGAAGCACCAAGCTCTATCGCCTGCGGTCCTTGCAGGACCAGATGTTCGGGCTGCCGGTTCGCGCCTGATCGGCCTCAGCGCCCGAGCGCCGAGCGCATCGCCTGCTCCAGCTCGGCGTCGCTGAAGGGCTTGCGCAGCCGCGGAGCCGAGCGCCAGGCCTCGCCGATGCCGGCATCGTCATAGCCGGTACAGAAGATGATCGGGATGTCGCGCGCCCGCAACAAATCGGCGACCGTCGTCGAGCGCTCGCCATTGACGTTCACGTCGAGCAGCGCCAGGTCGCATCCGCCCCCGGCCTCGATATGGCGCACCAGCGCATCGAGCCGCGAGAACGGGCCCACGACGGTTCCGCCCAGATCGACGACCATGTCCTCCGTCATCATCGAGACCAGAGGCTCGTCCTCGAGAATGAGGACCTGCAGATCGGACAGCGGCGACCCGCTCATGTGGCGTCTCCATGTTCGGCCGGCATGTCGAAGCGGGCCAGAAGGCCCTGCGGCCGGTAATCGATGCTGAAGCGGGCATCGGGCTTGGCCCGCATGGTCCGTTCGATGAGGCGTGTTCCGAACCCGGCTTCGCCAGGCTTGACCACGGGGGGGCCGCCGGATTCTTCCCAGACGATTTCGAGGCGCTCGGGGCGCCCCTCTTCGTCGGGCAGCACCTGCCAGCTCACCGTCACACGCCCATCGGGCACCGAGAGTGCACCATATTTGGCGGCATTGGTCGCCAGCTCATGGAACACGAGCCCCAGATTGACGGTGCGACGTGGCGAAAGCAGGGCGGCGGGTCCGGAAAGCGCGATGCGCCTTTCCCCGAAATGGGCCAGTTCCTGATGCAGCAGCGCCCTGAGCTCGACCCCGTTCCAGGCGGTTTCGGTCAAAAGATTATGCGTGCCCGAAAGCGCTGCGAGGCGGGCCTGCAGCTTGGTGCTGAATTCTGCCGGCGACGGCGTGCTCCGCAGCGTCTGCAGCACCAGCGCCTGCACGACGGCCAGGGTGTTCTTGACCCGGTGGTTGATCTCGTCGAGCAGCAATTGCTGATGATGGCTGGCCTGCACCTTCTCGGTCACGTCATTGCCCTGGACGAACACGGCGACCTGGGTGCCATCGTCATCGATGATCGGCTGCCAGACGAAATCGAGATAGATGCGCCGCTGCGCGCCGCCATCGGGGTCGCGCACCAAGAGCGGAAAGGCCTCGGCGATGAAGGCGCTGCCCGTACCGGGCCGCGCGCTCGCGCCGGTGGCACTGAAATGCCCCGTGATCTCGGCGAGGCTTCGCCCCACCACATCGTCTTTGCCCACGAGCCGTCGAAAGGCGTCGTTGGCCAGTTCCACCGTCTGGTCCGGGCCGGAAAACACCGCCATGAAGCCCGGCGCGGACTGGAACAGGCGCTTGAGGAAATCGCCTTCAGCGCGCAGCGTCTGGCTCAGGCTCTCGAGCCGCTGGGCCCGCTTGGTCACCTTGGCCTGCATGCCGGCCGTCGCATCCGGAGCCTCGGCGGCAAGGCCGGTGACGTCCTCTGCCTGCTGGATGATGTGGGTCACGTCCCCCGCATCGTTCCGCAGCGGGGTATGGGTGCAGCTCCAGTATTTGAGCACGCGCTGTCCGTTGGGGCCGGGAACGGCATAGGGGAAGAAGGCGACGACATTCTCCTCGCCCGCCAGCGCCCGCTCGAAGGCCTCCTGATAGCGCCGCAGATTATCGCCCTCTTCCGGGAAAGCCTCGAAGACGTGGCGCCCGATCAGGTCGGCGCGCCGGCTCGTGGTTGCGGCGCAATAGGCTGCGTTGGCCTCGACGAACCGCAGATTACGGTCCAGCACCATGAAGGGCACCGGAAGGCTCTGGAAAATCCTTGCGTAGTCAGCGCTCACAGGCAGATCCGAAAGGCGAGAGCCGGCGCTTGGTGCCCGGCAAATCGTGTCTGAATGCGGGAAACGGAAAGGTGGTTCCGCCGCAGGATGGATTTTTTGCGCCACGCGGTGTGCCGCGCGCATGAACCGTTCGCCGACCCTGCTGGACAGGGCCGCGACCCCACCGCTAAACCCTTGCATGCATCAGAGGAGATCCATGTCCATGACCGCCCAGCGCAAGCTCAGATGGGGCATCGTATCCACCGCCAAGATCGGGCTCACCAAGGTGATCCCCGGCATCCGCAAATCCCCCTCCTCCGAGATCGTGGCGATCGCCTCGCGCGATCTGCCGCGCGCCGAGGCCGCGGCCCGCCAGATGGGCATCCCCAGGGCCTATGGCAGCTATGAGGAGCTGTTCGCCGATCCCGAGATCGACGCCATCTACAATCCGCTCCCCAATCACCTGCATGTGCCCATCACGCTGGCTGCCGCCCGTGCCGGCAAGCATGTGCTGTGCGAAAAGCCGGTTGCCCTCGATGCCGCCGAGGCCGCGCAGCTGCGCGAGGCGCCGCGCGACCGCCTGATCTACGAAGCCTTCATGGTGCGCTTCCACCCGCAATGGATCCGGGCCCGCGAGATCGTGCGCTCGGGCGAGCTGGGCGAAGTGCGGGCCATCCGCGTCGTCTTCGCCTATCGCAACATGGACCCCGCCAATGTCCGCAACCAGGCCGATATCGGGGGTGGCGGGCTCATGGATATCGGCTGCTACGCCATCATCTCGGGCCGCTTCCTCTTTGAGGCTGAGCCCTCGCGCGTCGTGACGCTGATGGATCGCGATCCTGCTTTCGGCACCGACCGGCTGACCAGCGCGCTCGCCGATTTCGGCCAGGACCGCCAGCTCGTCTTCACCTGCTCCACCCAACTTGTGCCGCAGCAGCGCGTCGAGGTGCTGGGCACCAACGGCCGGCTTGAGATCGCCATTCCCTTCAATGCGCTGCCCGACACGCCCAGCGCGATCACCATCGATACCGGTGCGAGCCTCGATGGCACGCTGGCCCGTCGCGAGATCATCCGTGCCTGCGATCAGTACACCGAGCAGGCCGAGGCCTTCGCTCAGGCGGTGTTCAGCGGCAGATCGCTCGAATGGGGCGTCGAGGATGCCATCGCCAACATGAAGGTCATCGACGCGATCTTCCGCAGCGAAAAGAGCGGCGGCTGGGAAACCGTCTGATCCCCTAGCCCGGCCCGCATTGAACCGGCGGCGCGCGATCCATATCTCCAGGGTGAAAACCCTCAAGGAGACATGACATGGCCGATCGCGTGCTGCTTACCGGCATATCCGGCTTCATCGGCGGACATGTGGCGCTCGCTGCGCTCAAGGCGGGCTACGAGGTGCGCGGCAGCATTCGCGACATCGGCAAGGCCGACAAGGTGCGCGAGACCCTTGCCGGCCATGGCGCCGATCTCGGGCGGCTCGACTTCGTGGCGCTCGACCTTTTGGCCGACAAAGGCTGGGCCGATGCGGCGAGGGATTGCCGCTTCGTGCTCCACACCGCCTCGCCCTTCGTCATCGCCCCGCCAAAGGATCGCGACACGCTGATCCGCCCGGCCGTCGAGGGCACCGAACGGGCCCTCCGGGCCGCCATCGCCGCCGATGTCGAGCGGATCGTGCTGACCTCCTCGGTTGCCGCCGTAGGCTATGGCCATCCTCCCGGCGACCGCACCTTCACCGATGCCGACTGGACGGTGCTGGGCCAGCCCGACGTCACCGCCTATACCGAATCCAAGACGCGGGCCGAGCGCCGCGCCTGGGAGATCGTGGACGCGGCCGGCTGGCATGATCGCCTCGCCACCATCAACCCCGCCCTCGTGCTCGGCCCCCTGCTCGACGAGGATCCGGGCACCTCAGCCACGCTCGTCAAGAGCATAGTCGAGGGCAAGGTGCCCGCCCTGCCGCGCCTTTCCTTCGGCATCGTCGATGTCCGCGACGTCGCCGAGGCCCATGTCCGCGCCCTGACGGCGCCCGATGCCGGGGGCCGCCGCTTCCTCATGAGCGAGCGGACCCTGTTCCTCGCCGAAGTGGCCGAGATCATCCGCGCACGCGTTCCCGACCGCGCCGGTCGCGTCCCGCGCCTGCCCCTGCCCGACTGGGCCATGCGCATCTTCGCCCTCTTCGACCAGAGCGCCCGTGGCGTGGTCGAGGATCTGGGCCACAAGCGCAGTTTCGCTTCGGCTCCGGCCGAGGCGCTGCTGGGGCATAGGCTGATCGCGGCCCCGGATTCGGTGGTCGAAACCGTCCGCACCCTGCCGGCCCGATAGGGCGGCGCTGCGCGCAACGCGCGCGAGCATCAGCCGGCCGGGCGGTTTGCGGTGCCCGTCCGGCTCTCGTGGACCGAGAGCAAAAAAGCTGAAAAAAACGCTAGGCTTGGCGTCCGCTATTGGGTATATGCGCTGCATTCGGAGCGGGGCTGTAGCTCAGTTGGGAGAGCGCGTCGTTCGCAATGACGAGGTCAGCGGTTCGATCCCGCTCAGCTCCACCATCTCCGAATAGCGCCTTGGGCGCGTCAGAAGACCATCACTTCAAATCGGTAATGTCTCTTGAGCGCGCTGCATGTCGTGCGGCGCATTGTGGGCGCGTTTGCGGCCTAGACCCTAGCCTTTTCGCCCAGCCAGATGATGTGGCGGGCGCCGCGTCCGCCTGAGCGGGCCCGCGTTCGCACCTCCTCGGTCAGGAAGCCGGCCGCCTGCATGCGGCGGGTGAAGCTGGGGCTGGGGCCCGAGGACCAGACCGCGAGGATGCCGCCGGGGGTGAGGGCGGCACGGCTCGCCTTGAGACCGCGTGCATCATAGAGCCGATCGTTCTCGGCCCGGCTCACACCCTCGGGACCGTTGTCGACATCGAGAAGAATGGCGTCATAGCCCGGCGCCCTGGCGATGAGGCTGCCGACATCGCCGGCGATGATGCTGACGCGGGGGTCTGAGAGGCAGGTGCCGAAGACCGGCGCGAGCGGCCCTTTGGCCCAGGCGATCACTTCGGGCACCAGTTCGGCAACGACGATGCTGGCATCTGCGCCAAAGGCCGCAAGCGCGGCGCGCAGGGTGAAGCCCATGCCCAGCCCGCCGATGAGGATGCGCGGATGGGGTCGCCCGGCCAGCCGGCCGGCAGCAAGCTGGGCCAGCGCCTCTTCGGAACCGCTGAGCCGGCTGTTCATCAGCTCGTTGGTGCCCAGCATGATGGAGAATTCGTCGCCGCGCTGCATCAGCCGCAGCTGGTCTGACCCGCCCGGAACAGCGGCGGTATCGAGGCGCACCCAGGGGTTCATCGATCACCCGGAGAACGGCGCCCGGGGTCCGGACGCCGCGAAAGCGTGTGAGGCGCCCGCAAGAGCGCCTCGAACGATCAATCCAGCAGCTTCAGATTGGTCGCCGATTCCTTGCCGTCGCGGCCGGTCTCGAGCTCGTACTCGACCTTGTCGTTCTCATAGAGACCGTCGAGGCCCGAACGCTGCACGGCCGAGATATGCACGAAGGCATCCTTGCCGCCGGTCTCGGGGGAAATGAAGCCGAAGCCCTTGGTGGTGTTGAAGAACTTGACGGTGCCTTTGATAGCCATTGGGTAGTCCTTTGATGCTCAAGCGAGCGGTTTCCCCGCCTGCGACATGCAGGCAGGCTTGACGTTCGCAAAGTAGAGCCTGGGAGCCGAATGACTTCGACCGCAGCCAACCTGGCTGCAAACGTGTGGCCGCACAATAATCGATACCGGAAAAGCTGCAAGTCCCCGAGAGCGCAAGCGGCACAGGATAAGGCCTTTGGAGGGCCAAAATCCCGTGACCGCCCCCCGCGCGAGCCCGTTGCGCCGGTTCGCGTGCTTTGCCACAGTGCGCCTCAAATGTGCCGCAGGGCCCCGGGAGAGCGTGGACGAATGCAGCAGCCGGTCGATCTCATCATATCGGGCGGCCATGTGCTGACCCTCGATGCCGCGCGGCCCGAGCTGCCGGATGGCGCAATCGCTGTCGCCGGCGGGCGGATCGTGGCGCTGGGCGAGAGCGCCGACATCCTCGCCCGATTTGTGGCGCGCGAAACCATAGACGCGACCGGCACCGCCGTGCTCCCCGGCCTCGTGGATGCCTATGCCCATGCCGGGCACGGCATGATGCGCGGGCTCTTTCACCCGGTCAACGGCGCCCCCGGCCATCTCTACTGGAGCGCCACGACGCCCAACTGGTGGCGCGCCGATGCCGAGCTTGCGGCGCTCGAAAGGCTGAAGGCGGGGGTCACCACCGGGCAGACCATCGTCGGCGCCACCCCGGCACGCGCCGACCATCCCGTCTTTGCCGATGTGACGGCGAAGGCCTATGTCGAAGCGGGCTTGCGCCTCGTGCTGGGCATCGGCCCGCCCGACCCGATCTTCCCGCATCTGCCCGAGCCCTTTGCCGCGAGCCTTTGGGAGGATGGGCGGCTGGTCCGGCGGCCGTTTTCGACCGAAGACACGCTGCGCGTTTCCGCCGATGTCATCACCCGCTGGCACGGCGCCGGCGATGGCCGCATCCTCGCGGCGCTGGCCCCGCCTTATCTCTTTGGCCGGCACGTGCCGCATCGGCGCATCGCCAACCGCATGCCCGATGCGTCCGACGCCCCGGTGATCCTCGCCCATGCCCGGGCGATGCGGGCGATGGCGCGCGAGCTGGGCGTCATCATCCACACCCACATGTTCAAGGGCTCGGTCGCCTATATGCTCGACCAGTTCGGCCGCGCCGAGGTCGACAGCCTCCTCGAAGGCGGCGGGCTGGTGGTTGCCCATGCCAACGGGCTCGCTCCGGCAGAGATCGAAGTGCTGGGCGCCCATGGGGTGGGCATAGCGACGGTCGCCTTCACCCACGAAAACCTCTGGTATGGCATGGCGCCCATCCCCGCCCTGCGCGAAGCCGGCTGCGCCATCGCTATCACCACGGACGGGGCGGCGACCTATACCCCCTACGATCTCTGGCGCGAGCCGGCGCGGGCCGCCTGGAACCAGTGGCTGGCCGCCGATACCCAGGCCATCCTGCCGCCCGAAACGCTGATCGGCATGATGACCATCGAGGCGGCGGAGGTTCTGGGCATGGCCGATGAGATCGGTTCGCTCGAGATCGGCAAGCGGGCCGACCTCATCTGCGTCGATCTCCGCACGCCCCATATCGGGGCGGTCCATGATGTGGCGCAGTCGCTCGTGCTCTATGCCACCGCCGCCGATGTGCGCGACGTCATCGTCGATGGCGAAATCCTCATGCGTAACCGGCAGCCGCTCCGCATTAACGAGGCGGCCGTACTGGCCAATGCCCGCGCCGAAGCGGAGGCGATGGCCGCGGCGCAGGACCTCAAGCCCTATCGCCGCGCCGAAGCCTGGTCGCGTCCGACGCGCTGGCCGTCACCGCCGGCCTGAGCCCTGGAGCGTTTCGAGGCGAAGTGGATACCGGTTCGCCACCCGGAAACGCGACCAAACAATGATTGGGAGCCTTGCGCCGTTTCAAGGAACCGGTGAAAGGCTCTAGTCGGCCGGCGTCTCGTCATGGAGCGCCTCGGCCACGGCCGGGCCGAGCGTGAACTGGCTGAACACCGCCTCGAACCCGGCGCGTTGCGGCGAACAGGCCATCGGCCCGATGGCGAGCGGCCCCCCGGCCTCGAAATCGGCGACGCGCAGCAATTGCCAGCGATTGCGGGCGTTGCGGAATTGCACGATCACCGCCTCGCCCTTCCGGGTCAGCCTGATCTTTTGCGCACCATCGGCCTCGGGCACCGCGCAGGTCGACCAGTCGGAGCGCGTGCGCGTCACCACCACCGACATGTTCAGCAGCCCATCCGAAAATTCGATGCCGGCCTTGATCCAGTGGCCCTCGCCTGCCCGCAGCATCAGCCCGGCCTGGTCATAAAGGGTTTCGTAGGCCCCCGAAAACGTCGCGGTGGCGGTGAAGTCGCCTTCAACGGGCAAGAGGAGCGCATGGCCGCTGTCGCGGTGGAAGCCATAAAGCGTCCCCTGCCAGAAATCGGTCTGATCCGCCGTCGTCAGCCGCAATCGGTCCTCTTCGAACGACCAGTGCGGCGGCGGATTGAGCCACTCGGCCGATTTCAAACGGGCATCGATCACGCTGTCTCTCCCTGCCACAGTCCACCGCGCGCATCGGCCACACGGACCGAAAGGGCGATCGCGGTGGATCAACCTGCTATGAAGTGACCTTGCCTGATTCGCCCCTTCCGGCCTCATGACCGATACCGCCCTCCACATCCTCAAATCCGTCTTCGGCTACGACGCGTTCAGGGGGCTGCAGGGCCAGGTCGTCGATCACGTCATTTCCGGTGGCAATGCCTTCGTGCTGATGCCCACGGGCGGCGGAAAATCCTTGTGCTACCAGATCCCGGCGCTTGCCCGGCCCGGCATGGGGCTGGTGGTCTCCCCGCTCCTGGCCTTGATGGCCGATCAGGTCGCCGCCCTGCGTCAGGCGGGTGTGAAGGCCGCGGCCCTCAATTCCGACCTGCCGGCCGAGGAGCGCAGCGCGCTCTGGCGCGACATCTATTCGGGCGGGCTCGACCTGCTCTATGTCGCCCCCGAGACGCTGCTGCGCCCCGAGGTGCTCGATCGGCTGGCGCGCGCCAGCCTTTCGCTCATCGCCATCGACGAGGCGCACTGCCTCTCCCAATGGGGCCATGATTTCCGCCCCTCCTATCGCCAGCTCGACGCGCTGGTCGCGCGGTTCCCCGATACGCCCCGCATCGCCCTTACCGCCACCGCCGACGAGCCGACCCGCGCCGAGATCCTCGCCCATCTCGATATCGATGCCGCCGATGCCTTCGTGGCGGGCTTCGATCGCCCCAATATCCGCTATGCCATTGCCGAAAAGGACAATCCGCGCGCCCAACTCAAGGCATTCCTCAAGGACCATGAGGGCGAAAGCGGCATCGTCTACTGCCTCTCCAAGCGCAAGACCGAGGAGATCGCCGCCTGGCTCTGCGATCAGGGGCACGATGCGCTCTGCTATCATGCCGGCATGGAAAAGGCCGATCGCGAGGCCAACCAGCTTCGCTTCCAGCGCGGCGAGGCGGTGATCATGGTGGCGACCATCGCCTTCGGCATGGGCATCGACAAGCCCGATGTCCGTTTCGTGGTCCATGTCGATCTGCCCGGCAGCATCGAGGCGTTCTATCAGGAGACCGGCCGCGCCGGGCGCGATGGGCTCTCCTCGGAAACCCTCATGCTCTACGGCGCCGAGGACATCGCGCTGCGCAGCCGCTTCATCGAGGAATCCGGGGCGCCCGACGAGCGCAAGCGCATGGAGCGGCAAAAGCTCGATGCGCTGGTGGGTCTTGCCGAAACCGCCGGCTGCCGCCGACAGGCGCTGCTCGCCTATTTCGGCGACAGCTGCGCGCCCTGCGGCAATTGCGATACCTGCGCCGAGCCGCCTGGCGTCTTTGATGGCGTTGTCGCCGCCCAGAAACTCCTCTCGGCCATCTATCGCACCGGGGAACGCTATGGGCAGGCCCATGTGGTCGATGTGCTCTTGGGCGAAAAGACCGACCGCATCGTCGCGCTCGGCCATGACAAGGTTTCGACCTTCGGCATCGGGGCCGAGCATGACAAGCGCACCTGGCGCGCCATCCTGCGCCAGCTCATCGCGCTGCGGCTCGTGACAGTGGACATCATGGGCCATGGCGGACTTTCGATCTCGCCCTCGGGCTGGACCTTCCTGCGCGACAAGCCCGAGCTGATGCTGCGCGTGCCCCCGCCCCGGCGGGCCCGACGCGACCGCGGCGCCGCAGGCATCCATCCCGAACTGGCCGAAACCGACCGCGACCTGTTCCAGGCCCTGCGCCAGAAGCGC
Source organism: Devosia enhydra (assembly GCF_900119845.1). GTDB lineage: Bacteria > Pseudomonadota > Alphaproteobacteria > Rhizobiales > Devosiaceae > FPKU01. The sequence continues at coordinate 945,476 of NZ_FPKU01000002.1, read as the reverse complement.
TCGGAGCTGGCGCGGGCGCAGAACCTGCCGCCCTATGTCATCTTCCACGACAAGACGCTGATCGAGCTCGCCGCACGGCGCCCGGCGTCACGGGCCGAGATGGCGCGCGTGCCCGGCATCGGCGAGGCCAAGCTCGATCGCTACGGCCCGGCCTTCCTCGCCGTCATTTCGAGCCAGCCCTAGAGCATCCGGTAATAGCGCGGGCCCGCTCCCCGCCTCAATCAAGCCCCGCCGCCTTGCGCAGGGCAGCGTTGATGCGCTCCTGCCAGCCGGGCCCATCCTCCTGGAAAAAGTCGAGCACGGCCCGGTCGAGCTTGAGCGAGACCTGTTCGGCCGGCCCCGGCACAGGACGCGCCTTGGGAGCCTCGGCCGGCTTTGTGGTTGCGGCCTTGAACAGGGCTTCCGCCTTGTCGATCGAACTCATGGGGCGGCGCGGCGGAGAGGCCATGGCGGGCTCGCAGGGCTGGGGAAAGGATGGCGGAGACAATCACGGATCGCCCCCTTCTGCCAAGCGGGTGGCAGGCCCGCCCTTGAAACGCAAAAAGGGCCGACCCGGTGGGGTCGACCCTTCCATTCCACTCGCCTCAAGCCGCTGAGCGACTTAGGCGCGCGATCAGTGGTGATGCTCGGGCATCGCCTTGAGGCTGTCCTTGGTCCAGGCGGTCACGGCGTGAACATCGCCATCCTCGTCACGCATGAATTCGAGATCGCGGACCGGTACGGCCACCGGCTTGGCACCGATGCCGAGGAACCCGCCGACATCGATGACGATCTGGCTGTTGGCGCCAATTCCGTGAAGATGCGAGACTTTGCCGACCTTGTGATCGTCCGCGCCATAGATCGTCGCGCCTTCGAGCACATCAGGGGTCAGTTCCGTCGGGGAAAGTCGCACATGGTTCGAATGATCCATTGCTGGTCTCCTTTTGCTGTTGCGTTGCACTGTTAACGCGCGCCTCCCGTCAATGTTCCGAGTCTTGATCCCGAGGCGCTGGCATGTCGGGGCGGAGAGGGTTAGTATGGGGCATGAACAATGGAACACAGACAGCGCTCGAACGCGCATTCGAACTGGCCCGATCGGGCCGATGCAAGGGCATGGACGATATCCGCAGCGCCCTTGCGACCGAGGGCTATGCACAGGCCCAGATCACCGGCTACAGCCTTTCCAAGCAGTTGCGCGCCCTCATGAAGGCGGCGAGCCCGCCCGAGGCGCATCCGGCTCCGGTATCGTCCGGAGCCTTGCAGGACGGGGCTGACTAAAGCCCCAACCCCGGTTCGCCGGGTTCATGCCTCGATGCAGCGCGTCCTGCACCGGGGATCGCCGGGACCGATGGTAGCCTTTAGGCTGCCCCGGACCGTTTCCAGGAGTGTCACCCGACCCTCTGCCGGTCGCTGCGCAAGCGGTGGGCCGGATCGTCAGTTAGGACAGTTTTTGCAGGTTTCAGTTCGCGACAACAATGTCGACCAAGCCCTCCGTGTGTTGAAAAAGCGCCTCCAACGCGAAGGCGTCTTCCGCGAGATGCGTCTGCGGAAGTATTACGAGAAGCCCTCCGAAAAGCGGGCCCGCCAGGCCGCCGAAGCCGTGCGCCGCTCGCGCAAGGCGGCCCGCAAGCAGGCCGTTCGCGAAGGCCTGTTGCCCGCTCCCAAGCGTCGCGAACCCGGTGCCGGCGGCGGTCGCCCCGCAGCGGCCGCCCGTCCGTCGGCGGGCTGAGCCCCAGGCCCTTGGTTGCCAAGGGCCGAAGCGCCCGGGTGCCCGCATCGGGCGCCCGTCCGGCCTCCGTGAGGTGATGGGCGAGAACCGCCCTCAGCCGCGCTCTTGAGCCGGCGCCTGCCCCCCGGCGGGGATATCGAGCAGTCGCGTCACCGCCCCGGCGGCGGCCTCTCCGCTGGCGATGGCCGCTTCCATGTTGGGAAATTCGAGATAATCGCCGGCGAGCGCCACGCGCCCGAACGGCGTCGTCAGCGCGCTCTGGTGACGCGCCCGGCCCGGCGCTGCGTAAGGCGCGCCGGCCGCCCATTTCTGTACGGTGATCTCGGCGATCCGGCCGCGCAGTTCAGGGAATGCGGCGACAAGATCCTGCCCGAAGCGCCTTTCGATCTCCGCCTCGGGCTGGTCGAGCAGCCCCTGCGCGCCACGCGCACCACGAAACAGCATCAGGCTGCCACCCGGCCGTCGCGGACCCTCCCGCAACGATGTCGCCATGTTGAACATCACGCTGAAGCTGCGGTCCGGCGTCGCCGTGGCATAGACCCCGTCCCAGGGCATCGGCGCGGTCTCTGTCGTCAGCACGCCGGCGGTGACAAAAGCGCCATAGCGGATGGCATCGAGGCCCTCGGCGACAGGCGTCGGCAGGTCCTTGACGATCCTGCGTGATACGAAGGCCGGCGTCGCGACGATCGCCGCCCGCGCCCTCACCCGCCCGGGCGCCCCGGTGCTGTCGCGATAATCGATCACAACGCCATCGGGCGCTTGGGTCACGCCGGTCACCGTTACGCCCAGCCGAAGGCGATCGCCCAGCCGCGCGGCCAGCCGCTGCGGCAGCAGCGCCGATCCGCCCAGCACATGCCGCCCCGGCGCGTGCCGGCTCCAGACATTGCCGAACGAGCGCAGGCCATGGCCCGCCGCCATCTCGTCGGGATCGGCGCCATTGCGCTCGGTGATCGCCGCGAGAAGGGCACGGATGCGCGGCGGCAGAGCCCCGAGATAGGCTGCAAGCGTGCGCCCGTTCTCGATACCGATCAGCCGCGCGGTGCGCTCGGACTCGCTCTCGCCGGGCTGCGACCGCATCTGCCGCGCCACCCGATCCGACCCCAGCCGCAGCTTGAGCCCCATCCGGATGAAGGCCAGCCGCTCGCTTGGGGTGAGCGGCAGCAGGAAGGGATAGAATTCGGCTGGCGTATCGAGCAGTCGCCGGCCGCCGTAGGCCATGCCCATCAGCCGCCCCAGGATCGGGCGGGCTTCGGTGCCGGTTTCAGTAAGCAGCCGTCCGACCCCGCTTTCGGGGCCACCGAACATATGGGCGCCGAAATTGAGCCAGTACTCGCCGCGCGGTTCGGAGAGCAGGCGCCCGCCGGCGCGCGTTTCCGCTTCAAACACGAGGATGGAGCGGCCCTCCAGCGCCCGCGCCGCCGCAAGCCCGGCCATGCCGGCCCCGATGATGGCGACATCGACGCGTTCGGGCAGGCCTGCGCTCATCGTCCAGCCTTCACGCCCTGCTCCATCCCGCTCACCGGTCGCAGCACATGCCCGCCCGCCGGACGGCCGACGAGTTCGCCATCCCGCACTACCACCTGCCCGCGCAGGATCGTGGTTTCCGGCCAGCCGGTCACTTCGAGCCCCTCATAAGGGGTGTAATCGGTGCCGTGATGGAGCTTGTCCTGCCCGATCACCACTGTCTTGTCCGGGTCCCAGATGGCGATATCGGCATCCGCCCCGATGGCGATGGTGCCCTTGTTCCTGAGCCCGTAGATGCGCGCCGGATTGGTCGCGGTCAGCGCCACGAAGCGGTTGATGTCGATCCGCCCTTTCTTCACTCCTTCGGAAAAGAGGATCGGCAGCCGCGTCTCGATGCCGGGAATGCCATTGGGAATCCAGCGGAAGCTGCGCTTGCCATCCGGGGTCAGCTTGCCGGTCTCGTCGAACCGGTAGGGGCAGTGGTCGGAGGAAAACACATCGAACGTGCCATCGATCAGCCCCTGCCAGCAGGCCTCCTGCGCGGTGCGGTCGCGCGGGGGTGGGCTGCAGACATATTTGCTGCCCTCCATGCCCTCACGGTCGAGGTCCCCCTCCTCCAGCACCAGATATTGCGGGCAGGTCTCGGCGAGCACCTTGACGCCGCGCCCCCGAGCCCGCGCGATTTCGTCGATCACCTCGCCCCCCGAGACATGCACGATCATCACCGGCACGTCCGAAAGCTCGGCGAGCGTCGCGGCGCGGTGGGTCGCCTCGCGCTCCACCGGCTCGGGGCGCGAAATGGCGTGGAATTTCGGCCCGAAGCCGCCGCCCGCTTCGAGCTGCTCTGTGTTGAAGCGGATGGCATCGAAGCCTTCGGCATGCACCATCACCAGCGCCCCGGTCTTGCGGGCCACCTTCATCACCCCGAGGATCTCGTAGTCCGAGAGCACCATGTCGGCATAGGTCATGAACACCTTGAGCGAGGAATAGCCCTCGGCCACCAGCGCCGGCAGGTCCTGTCCCAGCACCTGCTCGGTCGGGTCGGTGACGATGAGGTGGAAGCTCGTATCGGTGTAGCAGGCGCCCTCGGCACGGGCGTGATAGTCCTTGAGCGCCTCGCGCAGGCTCTGTCCGCGCTTCTGCACGCAGAAAGGCATCACCGTGGTGTTGCCGCCAAAGGCCGCCGAGCGCGTGCCCGTCTCGAAATCATCGCCCATCACGATACCCGGCGCGCCATCCTGGGCCAGATGCACATGCGCATCGATGCCTCCGGGCAACACCAGCCGGCCGCTGGCATCGATGGTTTCCCGAGCCCCCGAAAGCTGGCCCAGCGCCACAATGCGCCCGTTCCTGATGCCGATATCGGCTGAAAAGCTGTCCGCCGCCGTCGCGATGCGGCCTTTGGCGATGATGAGATCGAATTCGGGCTGCATGATGCACCTCCTGCGCCAGACCGTCTACAAACTGCATACGAAGCCTGCCGACGAATTTCAAGCGCGCCCGCATGTCCAATCCGAACCACAAGACCGTGCGCAAGCGCGGCTTTGCGTCGCGACACCCGCAGAACCATAGGCTCACCCGGCATTTTCGCCGAAACGAGACGATGGCCGATCAGCCGGTCACCCGGGGCTCAGCGCGCCATCTGGTCTACAGTGGAAACACAATCCATAGGCTTTTCATATACAGATTGCTTGAGAAGCTGGCGCGCTATGGCTAGATTGGGGCACTTGCGCGGAGCATTGCGTTGTCCATCGACCCGACCTTCTTCCACGGCATCTATGCCGCGACCCTCACCCCCTTCGCAGCCGATGGCGAAATCGACGAGACCCTGCTCCGCGCCCATTTCCGGCAGGTCATGGCGGTCGAGGGCATGCGCGGGGTGCTCTGCAATGGGCATGCGGGGGAAAATTTCCTGCTCTCGCGCCCCGAGATGCAGCGCGTCACGACGCTGGCGCGCACGGAATTGGGCCCGAACGGCGTCGTCGCCTCCGGCGTCGTGGCCGAAGCCACCCGCGACGCCGTGGCCATTGCGCGCGATGCCGAAGCCGCCGGGGCCGATGCGGTGGTGGTCTTCCCACCCTTTTCCTGGGCCCTCTCCAACGACATCGAGATGATCGTGCACCACCACCGGGCGGTGCAGGAAGCGGTGGCGATCCCGCTCTTTCTCTACATGACCAGCGTCAAGGCGGGGCGCATGAATTACCCCCCGGAGGTCATCGAGGCGCTGCTCGAAATCCCCAACGTGGTGGGGATCAAGGAGGGCAGCTGGGAGGTCAACGCCTATGAGCGCACCCGCGTGCTGGTCGGAGCCAAGGCGCCGCAGGTCGCTGTCATGGCCTCGGGCGATTGCGGCATGTATCCGAGCTTCCTGCTCGGCACGGCCGGCAGCATGGTGAGCCTTGCGACCATTGCCGGGCGCGAGATCGTCGGGCTCTACCGCGCCGTGGCGGCGGGCGACCATGCGACGGCCCAGGCGCTGCATCAGAGGTTGCAGCCGCTGGCCATTGCGGTCTACGAGAAGACACCCACCGCCTACGCCACCGCGCGGCTCAAGATCGCCATGCAGCTTTTGGGATACTGGCCGCAGGCGGCGACGCGACAGCCGATCGGCCCGCTGCCGGCATCCGAGGTGGATGCCATGCGCCGGGCGCTCGAAGCGGCGGGACTGATGGAGCAGGCCCTATGACCGATGCCGACCTGGCCCTGGCACGCAACGCCCCCAATCTTTCCGACCAGGCCTATGGCCAGTTGAGCGGCATGATCCTGCAGCGCGAGCTGACCGCGGGCACCTTCGTGGTCGAGGAACGGCTCGCCGAGCATCTCAACATCTCGCGCACCCCCATGCGCGAAGCCATCCTGCGGCTTGCGGCCGAAGGCCTGCTCGTCAAGAAGGGCAGCCGGTCCTATGCCGTGCGCACGGTGACGGCAGCGCAGTTCTTCCAGAGCCACAAGGTGCGCGAATGGCTAGAGCCCGAGGCGGTGGAGCTCGCCATCGGCAACATCCCCCTCGCCCGCCTCGAGGAGATGCGCCAGCGCATCACCGTGCTCGCCGGGGCCGAATTGCAGGAGCGCGCCCATTGGGAGGTCGATGACCAGTTGCACCTGATGTTCGCCGACGCATCGGGCAACACCGTTCTGGCCGGCATCATCCGCCAGACGCGTGTCACCACCCGGCTTTTCGAGGTCTCCAACCCGCTGCGCCGGGTGCGCAAGGATGGTGAGGAGCACCTCGCCGTGATCGATGCGGCCATCGAAGGCGACGTCAAGGGCGCCCGCCGCGCCATGCAGCGCCACATCCGCAATCTCGTCGCCGATACCATGACGATCCTCAGCGGGCTCTGAGGCCCGCCTGAGGTCTGGCCAAACGCTGCCCCCTCAGTCGAGCAGATGGCAGGCGGCGAGCGTCGGCCCGTGCGCGACAAGCGGCGGGGCAATCTCGTGGCAGCGCGCCATCACATGCGGGCAGCGGGTGGAAAAGCTGCATCCCTTCGGCGGATTGGCCGGGTTGGGCGGATCGCCTTCGAGTACGATCTCGCTTGAATCGTCGATGGCCGGATCGGGCACCGGCACGGCGGAAAGCAACGCCCGCGTATAGGGATGCTGGGGGCTCGCAAACAGCGTGTCGCGATCGGCAAGTTCGACGATCTTGCCCAGATACATCACCGCCACGCGGTCGCTGATATGCCGCACCATCGAGAGATCGTGCGAGATGAAGATCAGCGCCAGGTCGAGCCGATCCTGCAAGGATTGCAGGAGGTTGATGACCTGCGCCTGGATCGAGACGTCGAGCGCCGAGATCGGCTCGTCGCACACCACAACCCGCGGATTGAGCGCCAGCGCCCGCGCGATCCCGATGCGCTGGCGCTGCCCGCCCGAAAATTCATGCGGATAGCGATCGGCAAAGGCCGGGTTGAGCTCGACGAGCCCGAGCAACTCCTCCACCCGCGCGCGTCGCTCGCGCGCCGTAAACCCGCCATGCACCAGCATGGGCTCGGCCACGATGCTGGCCACCGTCATGCGCGGATCGAGCGAGGCATAGGGATCCTGGAAGATCATCTGGATCGTGCGGCGCTTGGCCATCATGGCCTTGCGCCCCAGCGTGCCGATCTCCTCGCCCTCGAGCCAGATCCGCCCTTCGGTGGGTTCGTAAAGCCTGAGCAGCGTGCGCCCGAGCGTCGATTTTCCGCACCCCGATTCGCCGACGATACCGAGCGTCTCGCCCTGGCGCAGATCGAACGAAACCCCGTCGACGGCGCGGATGGTGCCCACCCGGCGCCTCAGGATCCCCCCCGAAGTCACGGGGAAATGCATCTTGAGCCCTTCGACCCTGAGGATCGCTTCGGCCGAGCGAGTGGCGGAGACGGCGTCAATGGACATGCGGGGCTCCCTCGATCTCGTCCTTGCGCCAGCACGCCACCCGATCGCGATCGGTGGGGCCCACCTGTTCGAGCGGGGGTGGCGCCTCGCGGCAGAGCGGCAGCGCGTAGCGGCAGCGCGGCGCGAAGGCGCAGCCCACGGGGGGCCGCACCAGGTTGGGCGGCTGCCCGCCAATGGCCTGCAACTTGCTCCCCGGCCCGGCATCGAGCCGGGGCAGCGAGCCCAGAAGGCCCATGGAATAGGGATGGCGCGGACGGGCATAAAACTGCGACACGGCCGCATCCTCCACGATGGTGCCGGCATACATCACCACCACGCGCTCGGCGAGGCGGGCGACCACCCCCAGATCATGGGTGATCCAGATGACCGACATGCCCATCTTCTGGCGCAGCCGCTTCACCAGCCGCAGGATCTGCGCCTGGATGGTCACGTCGAGCGCGGTCGTCGGTTCGTCGGCGATGAGCAAAGCCGGCTCGCAGGCCAGCGCCATGGCGATCATAACGCGCTGGCGCATGCCGCCCGAGAACTGGTGCGGAAACTGCTTGAGCCGCCGGGCCGGGTCGGGGATGCCCACCAGCCCCAGAAGCTCTTCGGCGCGCTTGCGGGCGGCCTCGCGATCGAGCTTCTGGTGCACCCGCACCGCCTCGCCGATCTGGAAGCCCACCGTCAGCACCGGATTGAGCGATGACATGGGATCCTGGAAGATCATCCCGATCTCATTGCCATTGAGCTTTCGCATCGCCTTGCGGTCGAGCTTCAGCAGGTCCTGCCCCTTGAACAGCACCTCGCCCCCGGCGATGCGGGCGGGCGGAGAGGGCAGCAGGCCGAGCATCGACATCATCGAAACGCTCTTGCCGCTGCCGCTCTCGCCCACCACCGCGATGGTTTCGCCGGGCTCGACCCGATAGGAGATGCCGTTGACCGCATGCACGGTGCCCTCGGCCGTGTCGAAACGCGTGCAGAGGTTCCTGACCTCGAGCAGCGATGCGTGCGGTGCCATCTCAGCCTCTCCCGGTCCTGGGGCTCACTTGATCACGCCGAGCCAGAGCAGGAAGCCGCCCTGCTTGACCGGCATGCCCCAGTTCATGTTCATCACCTTGGCGGCGGCCGGCGCCTTCACTTCCTGGATCAGACGACCGAAATAGTCGCGCACCACGCCCAGATGCTCGCCCTCGGCGACATCCTTGCCGATCGTGGTTTCGGGAAAGAAGATGCCGTCCTCATCCGCCGTCAGCCAGTAGCGGTCGCCGATCTCGCGCGGCGCCGGCTTGCCCGAAGGCTGCCCCTCGAGGAAGCCGAAGGTCTTGAGCACGTTGACGATGCCGTCATACATGATGCCCTTGTCGTCGCGGCTGCCGCGCTCGCCCACTTCCGGGGTGATCTCGGGAATGCGCAGCCGGTCCGACATGCTCTTTTTGGGCCATAGCCACCAGGCCGGCCGCACGCCGGTCTCGGGCGGCTCGCCGCGATATTGCGAAAAGCTCACATAGGGCACCCCGAACGCGTCAGCCATGGCGCGCGCCTTGGCATCAAGCTCGGGGTCGCCCAGGAGCCGGCAGATCACATAGGGCTCCATGCCCTCGCTGAATTCCCCGCCATGGCAGTTGATGAGGAGATCGCTGCCGGTCGCCAGTTCCTCCATCATCTCGAGGATGGGCGGATGGGTGGGGGCGAACTGCTCCCAGTTGAGGAAGGACTGGTCGTTGGTCGAAAGCGCGATCACGATCGTGCCGCTCACATCGGCCGGCGTCAGGGTGCGATAGAGCTTCTGCGCCGCTTCCAGCCCGTCATATTCGGTGCCGTGCTGGCCGGCGAAGATCGTCACCCGCCCGCCCGGCCGGTCGCCGACGATCGTGCCCACCGGGATGCGATGCTCGACCCCGTCGGCACCCGTCCGCCTCATGAACGTGCCGTTCTTGCTGCCACTCATGGCGCTGTTTCCTTCCTGTATCATGGTCATGCGAGGTCGCGGATCGCGCCCAGATAATTGCGGATGCCGTCCTTGCAGTAATAAAGCCCGATCTCGGGATCCGAGAGGTCGCCTTCGGGGGTGAAGCTGATGGCCCCGAGCGCGCCCGAAAAACTGCGATCCGCCTGCAAGGCCGCAAGCAGCGCCGCGCGATCAGGCTTGCCCGCCGCCGTCAGCCCCTTGAGCAGAATGCCGGCCGCGTCATAGGCCTCGGCCGCATATTGCGGGGCCACCAGCAGCATCGGATGGCGCAGCGCGAAGCGCTCGAAAAAGCTCCGTGCCTCGGGCTTGATGCGCATGTCGATGCCGGCAAGGCTGTGGTGGGGCGGATTGGGATCAACGCTCGGCACTTCGAGAAAGGCATAGGGCTTGAGCGCATCCGAGCCCAGGAACTGCGCTTTGCAGCCGCGCTCGCGCAGCATGTGCGTGATGATGTGCGCCTTGTTCCAGTAGACGGCGAAATAGATGAGGTCCGGCTCGGCCGCGAGCGTGCGCTCGACCAGATCTGAGAAATCGAGCCCCATCTCCTTTTCGGTGAAGAAGTCCGCCAGCACGATCTCGCCGCCCAGCCGCTCGACCTCGGCGGCGAAGATCTCGGCGATCGGCCGGCCCCAGCCCGAGCCATCCGAAAGCGCCGCGATCTTCTTGCCCTTGAGATAGTTGACCGCTGCCCGCGCCAGCTGGCGGCCCTGCACCTCGTCATTGGCGACGGTGCGGAAGAAATTGGTGTAGCCGCGCGAAGTGAGGATCGGGCTCGAGGCCTCCGAGGAGACCTGCGCCAGCCCAGCCGCGTTGTAGATATCCTGGGTGGCGATCGCCATGTCCGAATTGATCGGCCCGAGCATGGCTACCGCGAGGGGATCGTCGGCAAAGCCCTGCGCCGCCGCGCGGGCCTTGTCGCGGTCGCGGTAATCGATCACCGGCACCAGCTGCACCGTGAGGGGCAGGTCGGTCGCCGCGTTGAAATCCTCGATCGCCATTTCGGCGGCCAGGAACCCCGTCACCTTGCGGACATCGGGGTCAGGCAGCTGGAAGCCGATGCGGGCGATGGTCTTGGTAGTCATGTCTCCTCCGGGAGTGGTCATGTCGAGGGGGCGCTTCAGCGCCGGAGCTTGGGGTCGAGCGCATCGCGCAATCCGTCGCCCAGCAGATTGGCGCCGAGCACGGTGAGCATGATGGCGATGCCGGGAAACCAGATCAGCCAAGGCGCCATCTGGATATAGTCGCGCCCCACATTGACGAGATTGCCCCATTCGGGGATCGGCGGCTGCGCCCCGAGCCCGAGAAACCCGAGCGCCGCCGCCGAAAGAATGGCGTTGCCGATGCTCAGGGTCACGAGCACGATGATCGAGGGCATGATGTTGGGCACCACGTGCCGCGCCATGATGAAGAACGAGCCGGCCCCGATGCTGCGGCTCGCCAGCACATAGTCGCGCGCCCGCTCGGCATAGACGGCGCTGCGCACGAGCCGGGCAAAGAGCGTGAATTCGCCCAGGCCCACCGCCAGCATCACCACCGGCAGCGAGGTGCCGAACATGGCGGCGATGACCATGGCGAGCAGCAGGCCGGGGAACGACATGAAGGTGTCGATGAGCATCACCACCGCCGCATCGATGCGGCCGCCGAAATAGCCGCCCAGCAGCCCCACCGCCATGCCGATGACGAGCGCGATCAGCACCGCCCCGATCCCGACGGCCATCGAGATGCGCGTGCCATGGATAACCCGGCTCAGCATGTCGCGACCCAGAACGTCGGTGCCGAACCAGTGCGTGCCATTGGGCGGGGAGAGGAAGGCGCGGGTCTGCGCGATCGGGTCATAGGGCGCCAGCACATCGGCGAAGACGGCCACGAACACGAGGAAGCTGATGATCACCAGCCCGATGATGGCGCCCTTATTGCGCAGGAAATTCCGCCGCACGATGTCGAATTCGGTAGTGCGGCGACGTTCGGGCGCGGGCACCAAAGGCGCGGCGGGGGGCGCTTGCGAGATCTCTTCAGTCATAGGCGATCCTCGGATCGACAAGGGCGTTGACGATGTCCACCACGAGGTTGACCGAGGTGTAGATAAGCGCGGCGATGAGCACGATGGCCTGCAGCACGGGGAAATCCATCTGCCGGATCGCGTCGACCGCCATGGTGCCGAGCCCGGGCCGCGCAAACACCGTCTCGGTGATCACCGTGCCGCCCAGAAGCCAGCTCGTCTGCACCCCGATGAGGGTGAAGACCGGGATGAAGGCGTTGCGCAGCGCGTGGATCGCCACCACCCGGTTTTCGAGCACGCCCTTGGCGCGCGCCGTGGTGATGTAGTCCTCGCGCAAAACCTGCAGCACGCTCGAGCGGGTCAGCCGCGCAACCATGCAGGCCGATTGCAGCCCCAGCACCACCGCAGGCAGCACGAGGGAATGAAAGCTCGCCCCCTGCGACACGGGGAACCAGCGCAGTTGAACGGAGAAATAAAGGAGGGCGAGGAGCCCGCTCCAGAACAGCGGCATCGCCACCCCGATCGAGGCCACCACCATCACCAGCGTGTCGATCCAGCTGTTCTGCCGGATCGCGGCGATGACACCGAGCGCGATGCCCACGACGATGGTGACGAACATCGCCGCCATGGCCAGTTCCAGGGTGCGCGGCAGAACCGAGAGCACCATGTCGGCCACCGGGCGCTTCGAGACGATCGATGTGCCGAAATCGCCCTGGAAGACGCGGGTGACCCATTGCAGGTAGCGCACCGGCGCCGGCTGATCGAGCCCGAGCGTCTCGCGCGCCGTCGCCATGTTCTCGGCCGTCATGTACTGGCCGGCAAACATGTGCAGCACCGGGTCGCCGGGCAGCATCTCCACCATCGAGAAGACGAGGATGCTGACGAGCACGACGACGGGCACCGAGCGCAGGAGACGCCGCAGGATATAGGCCGTCATCGCAATTCCCCTCGACTTGGTCGTGGCGCCTGAGGCAGGCAGGCGCCGGCAGAAAAGCCGCCCCGCCAAATGACGGGGCGGCATGAGTTCAGCGCTTACTGCGCGCTCAGGAAGGCGTCGTTGAACATGGCATGGCCGGCATTGTTGTATTTCACCCCTTCGAGCCGGTTGGTCATGATGTAGGTGGTGAAGCCCGCCGAGATCGGCACGCCCAGATAGTTCTCGCCGATGATCTTCTGGGCGGCGATGAACTTCTCCTTGCGCTCCTCGAAGGTGGCGGCGTTGTCGCCGGCATCGAGCAGGGCATCCAGTTCGGTGGAATTGTCGGGCGAGGCCTTCTGGAAATAGGTGAAGCCCATGCCGTAGCGGCCCTCACGCGGGGTTTCGCGCGAGTTGAACATCACGCCCAGCACCGAGGCGGTGGGCAGCGGCATGTCGAAATTGATCATGTGGTGGCCCTCGTTCATCGCCACCACCGACTGGTCATCCCAAGGGCGGACATTGATGTTGACCCTTATGCCCACGGCGGCGAGGTCGGACTGGATCGATTCCGCCACGATCACCGAGGGATTGCCCTCGCGATTGCCGAAGATGAAGAGGTCGATGGCCACCGGGTTGCCGCCCTCTTCCACGATGCCGTCGCCATTGGTGTCGGCAAAGCCCGCCTCGGCGAGCAGCGCCTTGGCTTCATCGGGGGCGAAATAGATGAGGCTCGGGGCTTCGGGCCAGAATTCGGGGGTCGCAGGCGCCAGCGTGCTGTAGAGCGGCTCGCGCTGGCCGAGATAGGCGGCCATGTTGATCTTTTCGCGGTCGATGGCGAGGTTGATCGCCTTGCGCACCGCCACCTGGTCGGTCGGCCATTTGGCGGTGTTGAACACGAAGGAATAGGGCATGCCCGTCTGCGGGATCTTGACCATCTCGTAGTCGGGATTGCTGCCGAGCCGCACCTGCGCGGCAAAGCCGGGATCCTTGATGATGTCGCAGTCGCCGGCCTCGAGGCAGGCGGTGCGCGTCGCCTGGTCGGCGATGAACTTCACCTCGAGCGCATCGATATAGGGCGCGCCGGGATGGTCGAAGAGATCCGAGCCCCAGTTGTAGTCGGCATTGCGCTCGAACCGCACATGGCTCTGGGGCACCCATTCCACGAACTTGAACGGGCCGGCCCCGACGGGGCGCAGGTTCATGTCCTTGCCGATAGCGTCCCACGCCGCATTGGAGGGGATCGCGGTCACGTCGAGCATGCCGATATAGTGGGCGAAGGTGCCCATCGGCTTGTCGAACTTGATCACCACGGTCTGGTCGTCGACGATGTCGGTGCCGGTGTAGCCGGCCATGTATTGTGTACCGTTCGAACAGCAATTGGCCGGATCGAAGAGACGGTCGAAATGCGCCTTCACCGACGCCGCGTTGAACGGGGTGCCGTCGTGGAAGATCACGCCGGTCTTGAGCTTTACCGTATACTGGCTGGCATCGGCATTGGCCTCCCAGCTCTCGGCCAAGGCGCCATGGGGCGCATTCGAGGTGTCCTGCACCACGAGGCTGTCATGCACATGGATCGCCGCCTCCGAGAAGCGCCGATGCGCCGTCACCGGGTCCATGCCGCGGGATTCCTCGGCAAAGGCGAAGCGCACGATGCCGCCTTCCACCGGGGTTGCAGCCTCCTGCGCCATCACCGGCAGGCTCAATGCAAAGGTTCCGGCCAACAGGCCAAGCGCCATCTTCTTCACTACCATTCGTGTGCCCTCCAGGGTCGCGATCTGACAACAGACGCTCGAAGCGCTTGGCCGCACCGCCTCGCACCAGGCTTCGTCGCATGGCTTTCGTATACAGTCCATATACTGGACGGACTCGACCACACGAGATTGTCTTTGTCAATCCGCATGCAGATAGGCACGCTGCCCACCTATTGGGCAGCGCTCTGCAAAACGGCAGCGAGAGGGAAAAGGCCGGCCGCGATCAGCCGGCCGGGCGCGCCGAAGCGAGCAACGTCGTCACCAGCGGATTGGCGAAGCGGCGCTTGAGCGTGATGGCAAAGAAGGTCTCGACGAGGTCGGGCAGTCGCGCGATCTCAACCAGAAGCCCGCTCTCGAGTTCGTCGCGCACCACGATGGGCGGTACCACCGCCAGCCCGGCATGCTCGCGCGCCATCAGGCGCAGCATGGCCATGTCGTCGGCCTCGACCACGATGGTGGGCCGGATGCCGAGCCGTTCGAGCAGCGCATCGAAGCTGCTGCGGATGCTGCTGTCGCTGGCGGGCAGGATGAGCGGATGATCCGCCAGAAGCGCGGGCAAATCCTGCGCCGTCGCCGCACGGCCACTCAACCCCGCGTCCCCGGCCTTGCCGACGAGGCTCACCGGCTGGTCGGCGATGCGGTGCGCCACCCATGGCGTTGCGGCATCGCGCGACAGCGCCGTGTTGGTGAGCACGATATCGAGCCGGTGCGCCTCGAGCGCCGCGATGAGATCGGCAAATCCGCCCGAGCGCAGGATGAGTTCCACATCGGCCCGCGCCAGCAACGGCTTGAGGAACCCCAGCTGGAAATTGCGCGAGAGCGTCGCGATCGCCCCCACCCGCAGAACCTGCCGCACCGCGCCGGGCCGCTGCGCCAGAGTATCGAGCAGTTCGGCGCCCGTCTTGAAGATCGTGTCGGCATAATCGAGCGCGATGCGCCCCGCCTCGGTCAGCACCAGTTGCCGCCCGAGCCGATCGAACAGCGGATGGCCGATCTGGTCCTCGAGCTTGGCGATCTGGATCGAGAGTGCCGATTGCGAGACGTTGAGCTTGGACGCCGCCCGGGTCAGGTTGCCCTCATGGGCCACGACCCAGAAATAGCGTAGATGGTTGTAGTTGAGCTGCGCCATCCCGACCTCCCGGCTGCCAACCCATCTATTTCATAGATCGGTTTTCAACAAACAATATATTTTACCTCAGCTCCGCGCATCGCCATGTTCCCGCCAACACGAAAGGGAACTGCCATGTACAAGCCCGATCCCACTGCCCTGCCGCCGTCGCACACCCCGCACATCCCCGCCTCCGGCACCCCTGTCACCGTCTCGTTCGGCGACGGCATCGGCCCGGAGATCATGCAGGCAAGCCTGCGCGTCATGCTGGCGGCGGGCGCGCATCTCGCCATCGAGCCGATCACCGTGGGCGAGAGCGTCTATCGCTCGGGCCATGCCGCCGGCATCACCGATGACGCCTGGGAGAGCCTGCGGCGCACGAAGGTCTTCTTCAAGGCCCCCATCACCACCCCGCAGGGCGGCGGCTACAAGAGCCTCAACGTCACCATCCGCAAGACGCTGGGGCTCTATGCCAATCTCCGGCCCACCGTCGCCTATCACCCGGTCGTCGCCACCCGGCATCCGGGGATGGATGTCGTCATCGTGCGGGAGAACGAGGAAGACCTCTATGGCGGCATCGAGCACCGGCAGACGCGCGATGTCTACCAGTGCCTCAAGCTCATCAGCCGGCCCGGCTGCGAGCGCATCGTGCGCTATGCCTTCGAATATGCCCGGGCCCATGGCCGGCACAAGGTGACGTGCCTGACCAAGGACAACATCATGAAGCTCACCGATGGGCTCTTCCACAAGGTGTTCGACGAGATCGCGCCGGCCTATCCCGAGATCACCGCCGAGCACATGATCATCGACATCGGCGCCGCCCGGCTCGCCGACAGCCCCGAGCGCTTCGACGTCATCGTCACGCCCAATCTTTATGGCGATATCCTCAGCGACATCGCCGCCGAGGTCGCCGGGTCGGTGGGGCTCGCGCCCTCGGCCAATATCGGCACGCACTGCGCCATGTTCGAGGCCGTGCATGGCAGCGCCCCGGATATCGCCGGGCAGGATATCGCCAACCCTTCCGGCCTGCTGCTCGCGGGGGTGATGATGCTGCGCCATATCGGCCAGGCCGAGGCGGCCGACCGCATCCACAATGCCTGGCTCGCAACCATCGAGGCCGGCATCCACACAGCCGACATCTTCAGCCCCGACCTCTCGGTGCAAAAGGTCGGCACCACCGCCTTTGCCGATGCGGTCATCGCCCGGCTGGGGACCCTGCCGACGCAACTGCCGGTTGCCCGGGCGGGCGCCATGCCCTCCCCGGCCGCCATGCCCGAAATGCCCCCGCGCGCCCCCGAGGAGAAGACGCTCGTCGGCGTCGACGTCTTCGTCGCCTTCGAGGGCAGCCCGGAGGCTCTGGCGGAGCGGATGAAATCGGCCATCACCGGCGGCTATGGGCTGCAGATGATCACCAATCGCGGCGTCAAGGTCTGGCCGCAGGGTCTGCCCGAGACCTTCTGCACCGATCACTGGCGGTGCCGCTACATGGCCGCGCCGGGCCGGCAGTTCAACCGCGCGATGATCGTCGACCTCCTGCGGCGGCTCTCCGCCGACGGCGTCGACTTCATCAAGACCGAGCACCTCTATCTCTTCGATGGCGTGCCCGGCTTCTCGCTCGGCCAGGGGCAGTAGCGGACCGAAAGGCGAAGCGGCGGCGCGCGACGGTCTCGCGCCGCACGCCGATCAGCGGCCGGCGAGCAGGCTCGCCGAGGCGGTATCGAGATGGACGCTCGCCGCCTTGTGGCCCTGGATGATCGAGGCCGGACAGGCCGGGCTCACCGGCCCCTCGATGGTGTTGCGCACCGCCTCGGCCTTGCGCCTGTCGCCCACCGAAAGCACGAGCCTTTCGGCGCGCATGATCTGGCGGATGCTCATCGACACAGCCTGCGCCGGCACGGAGCCAAGATCGGGGAACCAGCCCTCGTTGACCTGCTGCTGCCGGCAGGCCGCATCGAGGTCGACGACGAGATAGGGCGCCTCGGCCTCGAAATCGGCCGGCGGGTCGTTGAAGGCGAGGTGCCCGTTTTCCCCGATGCCGGCAAGGCAGAGATCGACGCGGCGGCCGGTCAGCAGCGTGTTGAGCCGGGCGATCTCGGCTGAAAGATCGGGGGCATTGCCCGCGATCATCGCGAAGTGTCCGAGCGTCGGCAGGCGCGCCACCACCCGCTCCCTCAGATAGCGCCGGAAGCTGGCGCGATGCTCGGGCGAAATGCCCACATATTCGTCCAAATGCACCCCGGACACGCGCGACCAGTCGATATCGGCCGCAACCAGCGCCTCGAGCGTGGCGAACTGGCTCGCCCCGGTGGCAAACACCACCAGCGCCTCGCCGTGGCGGGCAATGGCGGCCGAAATCACGTCCGCGGCCTCGGCGGCGGCGGCGCGGCCCAACTCGCCTGCGTCGGCATGAATATGAACGCGCATTCCCGCTTCCTCCGCGTCTCCGGCGCGCTCCGGCAGCGCCTCCGATGGTGGCGTCCCCTTAACGCTTTTCGACAGGCACATGCAACCGGTTGCCGGTTTGGGTTTGACGTTGGCGTCTGCCACGCCATAATCTCACCAAACTCAGGGAGGGACCCAGATGACGTTCAAACGCATTGCTTTCGCGCTCGCTGTCACCATCGCCACGGTTGGCGGCGCTCAGGCCCAGCAGGGGTCGCTGGTGCTGTATAATCCGGCCGGCGAAGTCGGCGAGCTGTTCTTCGATGCCTTCCAGGCCAAGTACCCGCAGATCGCCGTGTCGGTGATCAATGGCGGGGTGGGCGAAATCTTCACCCGCATCGCCGCCGAGCAGGCCAATCCCCAGGGCGACGTGGTGCTGTGCGCCTCGAGCGAAGCCTTCATGGCCAATCCGGGCCTCTTCGAAAGCTATGAGAGCACCGAAGCGGCAGCCTTCTCGGCCGATGTCATCGGCCCCGAGAACACCTATTACGGCTGCTCGATGCCGCTCCAGGCCTTCATCGTCAACACCAACCTTCTGGCCGAAGGCGACCGGCCGGCGAGCTGGGAAGACCTCGCCGATCCCAAGTACGACGACAAGATCGTCCTCGCCAATCCCTCGCTCTCGGGCTCTGCCTATGCCCAGCTAGCCCAGATCCTGCAGCTCTATGGCTGGGACGTGGCCGAAAAGATCATGGCCAATGCCCGCTTCGTCACCTCCTCGCAGAGCGTCTTCCAGGACGTGGCGCGCGGCGAGATCGAGATCGGGGTTACCGGCGAAGCCAATATCAAGCCGCTGATCGACGAGGGCTATCCGGTCGCCGCCGTCTACCCCAGCGACGGCACCGGCCTGCGCTACGATGCCTCCGCCATCATCAAGGGCGCGCCGAATCTCGAAAACGCCAAGATCTTCCTCGATTTCGCCAATTCGAAGGAAGCCCACGAGCTGGTCGCCAGCACCAACCGCCGGTCGGTGCGCACCGATGTCGCGGCTCCCGAGGGCCTTGCCCCCACCGCCGATATCAAGACCTTCCCCTATGATGCCGATCGCGCCGCAGCCGACCGCGACGCCAATATCGCGCAGTGGGAAAAGATCTTCGCGCAGTAAGCGAGGGTCCGTCTTTGGCAGGGGCGCTCCGCTCGCGCGGGGCGCCCCACCGCGTGGAAAGCAGTACAAGAGTGAACGCCTTCGAAGGGTTTACCGAGGCCAAGAATCCCGGCCTGCCCCAGACCAATGAAGACCAGATCGTCGTTGTCCCCGGCGCCGGCTTTGCCGTCATCGATGGGGCGACCGACATCACCGGCAAGCGGTTCGACGATCGCCTGGGCGCTGGTGCAACCGGTGGCCGGCTCGCCGCGATGGCGATTGCCGAAGCGTTCCGCGCCCTGTTCTCGGTGCCGGCGACGCTGCATGCGCCCGGCGATCTCGCCGCTGCCGCAACACGCGCCGTAGCCGCGCTTTACGACCGGCTGGGCCTTTCCGCGCTCACTGCAGCGAGCGGGGACCACCGCTTCCGTGCCGGCTTCGTTGCGGCCTATTCCGACGGAGAGACGCTGCGCCTCGTCAAGGTCGGCGATTGCGGCATCCGCATCGATGGCCGCGAAATTCTGTCTGCCGTCTTTCCCGGCGATGTGGTGCTTTCGGCCGCCCGCGCGCACGCCTTTGCTATCCTCAAGGATCGCGGCGCCGATGCCGCCACCGCCCGCACTGCCGCGCGCAGCCTCATCGTCAACGGGCTTGCTGCCCGCACCACGCCACCCGAAGGTCTTTCGGCGGCCGACATCGCCTATATCCGCGCCCTCGTGGGCAGCGATGCTGAGGCCTCGGCCGCCGTCCTCGGCGACCAGCACCGGCTGACAACGATCCTCGACGCCGGCCTTTCCGGCATCCGCCACGATCCGGCCGCCTACAATGCCCTCGTCATCGATGGGGTCGATGACGTCACCCCGGTCATCCGCAGCCTCGATGTGCCGCAGTCGGACTGGTCGCTGATCGAGCTGCATAGCGACGGCTATCCGGTTGCCCCGTCAGCCACGGGCATCGCCGCCTGGGAAGAAGCGCTCGCCGAGGCCGACCGGGTCGATCCCGAGCGGGTCGGGCCGCATCGCAGCACCAAGGGCCGCATCGGCGGCAATTTCGGCGACGATCGCTCCATCGTCGTGATCAGCAAGGGGAGAGGCCGATGAGCGCCCAAGACACCGCCACCGCGCCAGCATCGGCTGAGCGCCGCCGCCGCTTTTCCGTCGAGGGGCTGACCAAGGTCTTTTCCACCGAGGAAGGCCAGGTCCGCGCCGTCGACGATGTCAGCTTCACTATCGAAGGCGACACCTTCTTCACCATGCTCGGCCCTTCGGGCTGCGGCAAGACCACCACCCTGCGCATGATCGCCGGGCTCGAGACCATATCGGAGGGTCGCATCCTCTCCGATGGCGCCGATTTCAGCCGCATGAACGCTTTCGAGCGCAATATCGGCATGGTCTTCCAGTCCTACGCGCTCTTTCCGCACATGACGGTGTTCGAGAACGCAGCCTATGGCTTGCGCCTGCGCCGCGCCCCGCAGGCGACCGTCGATGCGTCGGTCAAGCGCATCCTCGCCATGCTCCAGCTCGACGGGCTGGCCCATCGCTATCCCGCCGATCTGTCAGGCGGCCAGCAGCAGCGCGTCTCCATCGCCCGCGCGCTGGTCTACGAGCCCGGCATGCTGCTGCTTGACGAGCCCTTGGCCAATCTCGATGCCAAGCTGCGCGTCGAGATGCGCGACGAAATCCGCCGCCTGCAAAAGGCGCTGGGCGTCATGGCACTCTATGTCACCCACGACCAGGAAGAGGCGATGGCGGTATCCGACACCATCGCGGTCTTCAGCAAGGGCCGGCTGATGCAGGTGGGCGCCCCCTTCGAGATCTATGCCCGCCCCGCTTCCCTCTTTGTCGCCGACTTCATCGGCAAGGCCAATTTCCTGCCCCTGCGGGGCGACGGGGCAAGCGCCGCCACCCGCTCGGGCGTCGCCTTTTCGGGCCTTGCCCGGCGCGCCGCCGGCTCCAACGAAGCCGACTGGTTCGGCCCGGAGGCGCAGGCCATGCTGATGGTGCGCCCCGAGCGCATGTCGCTCACCCCGAAAGCAGCAACCGGGGCCGGCACGCTTTCGGGCACCGTGCGGCGTATCCAGTTCCTCGGCACCTTCGTGCGCTATCTCATCGAAGCCCCCGATGCCGATCGCCCCGTGCTCATCGACCGGCCGGCCTTCGTGGATGGCGTGGTCGAGGGCTCGGCCGTCGATTTCGGCTTTGCTCCCGAGGATGCGGTGCTGTTCGAAAGGCCCGGCCGATGAGCGCGGTGGCGGGCGGCAACGCGCCGGTTCGGCGCCGTGGCCCTGATCTGCTGCCCTGGGTGGCGGGAGCCATCACGCTCATCGTGCTTGTCGGCTTTCTGGCCTATCCCATCCTCACCACCATGGCCAACAGCTTTGCCCCGCAGGGCGAAAGCTTCAACTGGTTCAATGGCACGCTCGCCAATTTCGAGCGCTTCTGGACCTCGGCGCTCTATCGATCGGCGCTGTGGAACACCATCGTCATTTCCGTGGCGGTCACGGTTCTCTCCACCCTCGTGGCGGTGCCGGCGGCCTATTTCGTGGCGCGGGTTGATATTCCCTTCAAGCCGCTGATCCTGTCGCTTTCGATCATCCCGTTGATCGCACCGCCCTTTATCGGTGCCTATAGCTGGGTCATCCTTCTGGGCCGCAACGGCATCGTCACCCATTATGTCAACCAGTGGCTGGGCCTGCCCATGCCGCCGGTCTATGGCTATTTCGGCGTCATCGTCGCGATGGTGCTCTCGAATTTCACCTATGTCTTCCTCTTCGTGCAAGGGGCGCTTTCGGCCTCCGATCCGCATCTTGAGGAAAGTGCGCGGGTGATGGGCGCCTCGCGCTGGCGCATCCTGCGCACCGTGGTGCTGCCGCTCGCCATCCCGCCGATGCTGGCCGGCGCCATGATCGTGCTCATCGAGGCGCTCGGCGAATTCGGCGTGCCGGCGGTGCTGGGGGGCGAGATGTATGTGCTCTCCACCCTCATGTATTTCCAGATCAACGGGTTCTTCAACCTCAACGGCGCCGCGGCCATCGCGCTCGTCAACGTCGCCATCACGCTCGTCGCCATCCTCTTCCTGCTGCGCATCAACAAGCGGCGGCGCTTCGTCACGCTGGGCTCCACCACGCGACGTGCCGCGCTGATCCGCACGCCGGGCATGAGGATAGCGGCCAATCTCTATGTCTGGGGCCTCCTGTTTCTCGCCATCCTGCCGCAGCTGGTCATCGTCTTTACATCCTTCTCAGAGCGGTGGCCGGGCACGCTGTGGCCGCTGCAATATGGCTGGTCCAACTATACCTATGTGTTCAATCGCGTCGTCGGGCCCATCCAGAACAGCCTCATCCTCGGGGCCATCGCCACGGTCGCCTGCGTCGTCTTCGGCACGCTCACCGGCTATGTCGCCGAGCGCAAGAGCTTTGCCGGCAAATGGGCGCTCGATCTCACCATCATGCTGCCCTTCATCCTGCCCGGCATCGTCACGGGCGTGGCGCTGCTCGTCACCTTCAATGCCGGCCCGATCGTCCTCACCGGCACGGCGGTGATCATCGTCATCGGCTATTTCGTGCGCCGCATGGCCTATATCTACCGCTCGGTGGTGGCCGCCGTGGCGCAGGTCGATCCGCGCATGGAGGAAGCCTCCACCGTCGCCGGCGCCACCTGGGGCGAGACCATGCGCAAGGTGACCATCCCGCTGATCGCGCCGGGCATCCTGGCGGGCGCCATCATTGTCTTCACCACGCTGATCTCGGAAATGAGCACCACGGTGATGCTCTATTCGGCCCGCTGGAAGACCATCTCCATCGCCATCTATGAGCGCCTCGAAACCCAGGAAATCTCCGCCGCCGCCGCCATCGGCACCATCACCATCGTCGTGACGCTGGTGCTCGTCTTCTCGGCCACCAAGATCATCGGCAAGTCGATGTCCGACCTCTTCCGGTAAATCCCTTGAGCAGAAAGGGCATCGCCTTGCTGCGGACTGTTCGGGGATTGTGAGGGTCGTGCCGATATGATCTGCTGATCCTGCGCGCCGGCTTGCTCCGTCGCGTCTCCTGCGCAGATGGAACCAGTAGCGGCGATGGATTTTCTTGGCTTTGTTCTGGCCGTCATCGCGCTTTTTATGCTCCGCCGGAAGCAGGGACAGATCGATGCCTTGCGGCAGCGGCTCACCCAGCTCGAATACCGCGTCTCCGACATCAGGGACGGTACCGCGCAGCAGGGCGGTGAGGCACCGGCTGACGCGGCCACGGCGACCTTCGAGCGAGAGGCAAATCCGGAATCACCGCCGGAGGGCGCCGAGGCTAGCCCGGCTCCCAAGCCACCGCCGGGCGATGCCTCGCTTCCCCCCGAGCCCGAGCCCGAACCCGCCCCTGCCTGGGGCCCCTGGGCCGAGGCGGCGCGTGGCGCTGCAAGCGATACCGGCACCGGCACGGCTCCCCGCCCCGCCCGTCCCCGCTTCGATATCGAGCGCGCCATGGGCGTGCAGCTGCCGGTCTGGGGTGGCGCCATCATGCTGCTCGTGGCGGGGTTCTTTCTTGCCCGCATGGCGGCCGATAACGGGTTCTTCACCCCCACGCTCGGCGTCCTCGCCTCCGCCCTGGGCGGTCTTGTCATGCTCGGGGGCGCCGCTCTCGTCTCGGCGCGGCAGATCGCCAATCACCGCCAGATCGGCGCTGCGCTCGCCTCGGCCGCTATCGGCACATTCTACGCCACCGCCTTCATGGCGAGCGCCGCCTTCGGGCTGACGTCTCTCTTTACCGGCTTCCTGCTTTCGGCCGCCACCGCTGCCATCGCGATGCCTATCGCACTGCGCTTCGGCCAGCCGGTACTGGGCATCGGACTGCTTGGCGGCTATCTCGCGCCCTTTTTCCTGCTGCAAGTCGCGCCCAGCCAGCTGCTGATCAATTGCTATCTCGCGGCCCTTCTCGCCTCGGCCACCCTCACAGCAGCGCGCAAGGGCTGGTGGCGCATGCTGGTGGCGGCGATCGTCGTGCACTTTGTCTGGCTGGCCGCCCTCACGCTGGCCAACAGCGTGCCGGGTGTGCGCGAAGCCTCGACGCTGGTTGCCCTCGTCGTCACCCCCGTCGCGCTCTTTGCGTTGTGGAACCGCACCGAAGTTTTGCGCACGGCCCATCCGCATCTGGGCTGGCTCGGCGCGGCGTTCTCGGCCGCCTGCCTTATTGGCGGGGCCTATCTCACCGATTTCGAGATGCCGCATCTTGTCGCCATCGCCGCCCTCTTTGTCGCAAGCGCCGCGATGATCCATCTCGATCGCACCCGCACGATCTACCCCAGTCTCGGTGCGCTGGCTGCGTGGCTGACGCTGCTGCTCGTCTGGCGTGATCCCGAGCCTCTCGCCCGGCTGGCGCTCCTCGCCGTCGCGCTGGCGAGCATCGGCCTGCCGCTGGCCCTGAAGCTCTGGGCCGGCCAGCAGGCCCGCCTCGCTGCCATCGGCCTCAGCCTTTTGGGCATGGGCAGTTTTGTCACCACCATGGTCGATCTCGATGGCTGGGGCGGCATGCGCGACCTCCCCATCCTCTGGGCCCTGCTGGCGCTCGGCGCCGCCGCGCTCTCGGTTCTGGCCCTGCGCCTCTTTGCCCCCCGCGCGCCCGAGGCCGAACAGCCCTTCATCCGCGCCATCTTCGCTGCGTCGGCCTCGGCCTATCTGTCGCTCGCCATCGTCGCCGTGGTCGATCCCAATTATTTCGCCCTCGCCGCAGCGCTCCAGGTGCTAGGGCTCGCCGTCGTCTTCCGCCGTTATGGCGTCGAAAGCCTCCTCACCCTCTCGGGCGTCTATTTCGGGCTTTATTTCGTGCTTCTGGGCATCTCGACAATCGGAGCCTGGATGCTGGTGGGGGCGCAGGGAATAGCCGATTACCTGCCCGCACTCTGGCCCGATGATGCCCCTGTGGTCACTCTCATCCTGCCCGCCCTCGCCTTTCTCGGCGCTGCAACCCTCGTGCCGCGCGCCAACGATCTCGCCAAAGCGCTGGATTTCGCGGGACTCATCCTGCTCGCCGCCGGCATCAGCCTCGTCATCCTGCCCGATAGGGCGAGCCTTGAGGCCATCGATACGCTGATCTGGACCTCGCTCTGGTCCAATCCCATCCTGCTACTGGGCCTCGGCGCCATCGTCTTCGGGCACAGGCTCCAGCGATCCGGGCTCGGAGCCGCGGGCCTCGTCACCGGCATTGGCATGCTGGCGCTCGTGCTCGTGGGCGCCGGCGTTCAGGCCTATGAACTCTGGCCGGTGTGGCGCGTGCCGGGCTGGCCGCTGCTCAATGTCACGCTGTCGGGCCTCGTTGTGCCGGGCATGATCGGGCTTCTCATCGCGCTGGCCCTGCGCGTCATGCCGCAGCACTGGCCCTTGCGCTGGGGCGCGGCGCTCGCCGGCGCCTTCCTGGTGGTGACGGGCGTGCTCGTCGATATCCGCGCCCTCTTCCACCCCGATCTGCTGCAGGGCGAGAGCGGCGCCTATGAGCAGCACGCCTATACCGCCGCGATGCTCGCCCTGGCTGCCACCGCGCTCATCCTCGGCGCCCGCTTCAACTCCCAGCCCTTGCGTTATGGCTCGCTCGCCATCCTGCTCGCGGCAGTAGCCAAGGTCTTTCTCTTTGATGCCAGCGGGCTTGAAGGGCTGTGGCGGGTCGGGTCGTTCGTCACCATGGGCGTCGCCCTGCTCGCCACCAGCTGGTTTTATGGCCGCTTCGTCTTTGCCGGCATGCGCCGGGCCCAGCCGGAGGCGAGCTAGGCCGTTTCACGTTTGGACCGATGCGCGGTGCTGCAGTCGTCACTCACCCTCCCCCTTTGCGGGGAGGGATCAAGGGTGGGGGACGGAGAGCCACCAGACACACCGTTAATTCATTGGCTCCCGCCACCCCACCCCGTCCAAGGGGAGGGAGGCCGACTGAGAGCTCAGTGCGTCCTAAGAGGGGATTCAACCACAAGGTGAAGCGCTCTAAGCCCTGGGATCGGGCCGCGTGAGCACATAAGCCGCGCAGGCGCCCAGCATCAGCCCCACCCCGAGCATCAGCCACGGGCCGGGCCGCGCACCGAGCAGGAACAGCACGAAGCCGAGCCCCATGCCGCTGACCGCGAGTATCTTGGAGCGGCGCGAGATCGCCTTCTCGTCGCGCCAGGCGATGATGGCGGCGCCGATGCGCCTGTCCTCGAGCAGCCGGCGTTCGAGCCGTGGCGAGGAGCGCGCAAAGCACCAGGCGGCGAGGATGAGGAAGATGGTGGTCGGCATCAGCGGCAGGAAGGCGCCGATGATACCGAGCCCGGTGAGCGCAAACCCGGCCAGCAGGTAAAGCGGCCGCATCAGCCGCGATCCGCCCGCCGCTGCGCCCATGTCGGGCGCGGTAGTCTTTTCGGCCTCTCCCTCTTCCGGTGTCGGCTTGGTCAAGGGAGTGGAAGCCTTGTCGTTTGTCTTAGCCCCGCTTCAACGCCCGGCGCAGGAAATCGCGCACCGTCGCCTGGAATTTCGGGGCTTCTTCGATCTGCGGAGAATGGCCCGACTTCTCGAAGATCACCAGTTCCGAATTTGGGATCAGCCGGTGGATGGTCTCGGAGGCCGAAACCGGCGTGATCCAGTCATACCGGCCCACGGTGATCAGCGTCGGGGCGGTGATGCCCGGCAGCTTGTCCTTGAGGTCGTAATTCTGCTGGTTCACCGCGAAGGCATAATTATGCGTCGCATAGTGATAGGGCGTGTTCTCGATGCGCGACTGGACCTTGTTCATGTCGAGGTCGTGGTCATAAAGCGGCAGGATATGCGCCCAGCCCGCCTTGAGGTCGGCATTGTCGCGCGTCTTGCCCGACATCATGCGCTCGAAGAGCTCCATGTCGACCTCGATGCGCGGCGAGGCCAGCGCATTGGCGCGCGAAAGCTCGCGATGCGCATTGTCGGCCGAGGTATCGCGCAGAACCATCGCGAGCACGCGGTCGGGGTAGCGGATGGCATATTCCATCGAGATGAAACCGCCATAGCTGCCGCCGGCCATGATGATCTTTTCGGCCCCGATCCACTCGCGGATCGCCTCGACATCGGCGGCCCATTGCTCATGGGTGAAGGGCTCGCGATCCTCCGAGGCGCCGCTGCCGCGCGCATCGAAGATCACCACGCGATACTCGTCCGAGAACGGCCCGAACGAGGCGCGGGGCTCGGCACTGCTTCCGAGGCCCGGCGCGCCATGGTGCACGATCATCACCGGGGCGTCTTTGTTGTCGGCGCCCAGCACTTCGATGTTGAGCCGTGCTCCGTTGATGGTCACGTCCATGGGTCTCTCCTCGTTTGTCTTGAGTTCAGGCGATGATGCAGTCGTCGAGCAGCCGCGGCCGCGTCGTCAGCCGCTCCGGCCCGGCCTCGGTGATCAGCACCGTGTCCGAGATGCGGTAGCCGCCATGGCCGGGGATATAGAGCCCGGGTTCGGACGACACGATCATATTGGGCAGAAGCGGGCTGTCGTCGCCATCGGCGATCCAGGGCGGCTCGTGCAGCCAGATGCCGATGCCGTGCCCCTGCCGGTGGCGCAGATATTGCGCCATGCCCGCCTCGCGGATCACGTCGAGGCAGATGCGGTTGGCCTCCGAACAGGGTCGCCCGGCGATGAGCGCGTCGGTGCCCACCGCCTGCGCCCGTGCCGCAACGTCGAAATAGCGCCGCTGCTCGGCGCTCGGCTCGCCCATCACGAAGGTGCGCTCGCTCTCGGCGAAGCGTCCGCCCACCGCGCAGCCGAGCGACAGGATGAAGGTCTCGCCCGGCTTCACCCGCTCGGCCGAAGGCAGGCCATGGGGAAAGGCGGCATTCTTGCCGGTATAGACCAGCCCGCCGGCCAGCATGCGGCCCACCACCACATCCTCATGCTCGGCATACATGGTGGAAATGCCGAACCGCGTCACGTGGCTGGCCAGTTCCGCCTCGCTGGGAAGCGGCGCGCCCGCCGCCATGGCGTCGCGAATGAGCTTGAGGCCGGCCTCCACCATCGCATCTGAAATACGCGCCGCCTCGCGATGCAGCACGATCTCCTCGGGGAACTTGATGAGCCGCGCCTCCTCGACGATCTCGGACATCACCCAATCGGCAGAAGGCGCGAAGCGCCGGAACTTCTCCACCCGCCCCGCCGGGGTCTCGGGCGAATAGGCGATCCGGCCGGTGGGGTTCACCTTGGACAAAAGGATCGAGAACGCATCCTCGATGCCTGGGAACTCGGGATAGACGACATAGTCGGCCACCGTGTTCTGCTTTTCGGCATGGTCGGCCTCGAGCGCCGGCACGAGCAGGATGCAGTCCTTCGCCGTCAGCCACACCGCCGCCGGCCGCTCATTGGGAAAATGGAAGAACCCCGTCAGATAGGCCACATGATGATGGTCATCGACTAGAAGCCCGTCGAAGCCCTGGGCCTCCATGCGGGTCCGCAGC
The DNA here is from genome assembly GCF_900119845.1 of Devosia enhydra. GTDB lineage: Bacteria > Pseudomonadota > Alphaproteobacteria > Rhizobiales > Devosiaceae > FPKU01. The sequence goes on along the minus strand of NZ_FPKU01000002.1, from coordinate 917,256 downwards.
CCATCCTGGATCCTGAGATAGGTCTCGCGCGAGAGGCGTTGCTTCATCTGGAAAAGTCTCCGTCTCGGTGGCAAGGGAAGGGCCGGCCGCTCGAGGCGACCCGGACCCGCCCTCAAGAACAGGCGTCAGTTTTCGCGTGTCTTGGGGTTGCGCGCGTCATTATAGGCGATCGACACCAGCGTCGCCGAAACCACGAGCAGCAATATGGCGATGGAGGGAAACAGCGTGCACCACCAGGCGATGGTGAGCGCGCCCGAGCGCTGCGCGTTGTAGAGGATCTTGCCCCACGACCAGCTTTCGGGATCCCCGAGCCCGAGGAACGACAGCCCGGCTTCCGACAGCACGGCGCGCGAGGCGGTCAGCACCACCGACACCACGATGATCGGGGCCACCGCGGGCAGGATGTGGCGCGTCATGATCCAGAAATGGCTGCCCCCGATGGTGCGGGCGGCATCCACATAGGGCAGCCGCGTCACCGAGAGCGCCTGCGAGCGCACGATGCGGGTGACTTCGGGCCAGGAAAAGAGCGCGATCACCACCACCAGCGTCGTTACCGAGGGGCCGATCAGCGCCGCCACGAGGATCATCAGCGGCAGGACCGGCAGGGCAAGCGACACATCGACGAGCGTCGAGACGATGCCGTCGAGCCTCTTGGCATAGGCGGCCAGCACCCCCAGCGCCACCCCGATCAGGATGGCGAGGAACGAGGCGGCGAACGCGATGATCATCGAGATGCGCGTGCCCCAGATCACCTGCGCGAGCACGTCGCGACCGAGATCGTCCGTGCCAAAGGGATGGGCGGCCGAAGGCGGCATCAGGATGTCGCGGCCATAGCCGCTGGGGAATTTTGCCAGAAGGGGCGCGGCGATCGCCACCACCGCCATCACGAGGATGATGGCGAGCGAGATCATGCCGAGCGGATTGCGGCTGAAGGCGCGCCAGGTGCGGCGGCCGGGGGTGAGGTCGGCCGGCGCCAGCAGCCCGCCGGCGGCGGGCGTCGTGCCGGCGGATGCGGCGACGGGGGCGGCTGGGGTCATGTTGGAAGCACTCATCCGGCACGCACCCGCGGATCGAGGAGGCCATAGGCCATGTCGGTGACGAGGTTGGCGATCACCACGGTTGCGGCGAGCAGCACGAAGGCGCCCTGCAGCACCGGGAAATCGAGCTGGCCGACGGCTTCGAAAATGGCGCGACCGACGCCCGGATAGGCATAGATGGTTTCGGTCAGGACCGCGCCGCCGACGAGAAAGCCGATCTGCAAGCCGATCAGCGTCGTGGTCGGCAGGAGCGCGTTACGCAGCGCATGCTTCCAGATCACCTTGCTTTCGGGCGTGCCCTTGGCGCGCGCCAGGTCGCAATATTCCTCGCCCAGCGCCTCGATGAGGGTGGCGCGCAGCGTCAGCACGTAACCCGCTAGCTGTGCCATCACCAGCGTCAGGCAGGGCAGCACCAGATGATGGGCGATCGAGGCGATGCGGGCAAAGCCGGTGAGGTCGGACTTGACCGCCCCGCCTATGGGGAACCAGCCGGCCAGCAGCCCCAGCGTATAGAGCAGGAAGATGCCGATCGAGGGCACGAAGAGCGACTGCCCGATGACGCCCGAGACCTGGACGATCTGATCGACCCAGCCCCGGGCGCGGGTTGCGGCGAGCACCCCGAGCGGGATGCCCAGAAGCACGGTGACGACGAGCGCCGTGCCGGTGAGAAGGAGCGTCCACGGGAGACGCTCCATCAGGATTTTGCTGACCGGCTGGCTCGAGAGAAACGAGATGCCGAGATTGCCCTGCACCAATTGTCCCAGATAGGCGAAGTACTGGGCCAGAAGCGGCCGGTCCAGGCCATACACCTCCAGCTGCCGCTGGCGGATTTCTTCCGTCATGCTGGGGCTTGCCACAGCCGACACGGGGTCGCCCGGCAGAAGCCGGACGAGGAAGAAGGTGACGGTCACGGCGAACCAGAAGGTCACCAGGCCGCGCAGCAGTCGCTGCAAGAAATAGCCGGTCAGATGCACGTCAGTCTCAGTTCTTACTCGTGACCGAGGCCAGCGACAGCGGGTTCACCAGCGAGAGCAGGTCCGAGGGCTGGATCACGAAATTCTCCCAGCGCTCGCTGTTATAGGCGAACTGGAAGGTCTGGTAGTAGAGCACGTTGTCGTAGACCTGGTCCTGGATCAGCTTTGCCGCCGCCTGCACCGGCACGCGGGCCGCTTCGGGGGAGGTCGCCGCCTGGGCTTCGTTGATATAGGCTTCGAGCTGCGGATCGGAGACCGAGGCGTAGTTGATGAAGGCGCCGGTGCGGAAGGCGAGGCCGAGATAGGCGGCCGGCTCTTCCATCACGGCCCAGGTGCCGGCATAGATGTCGAAATCCTTCTGCTCGCGGGCGCGGGCGAGATAGGTGTTGCGCTCGAGACCGACGAGCTCGATGCGGATGCCGGCCTGCGCCGAGCTGTCCTTGACGATCTGGGCCCAGTTGGCGATGTCGGCAGCGCTCTGCTCATAGAGCAGCGAGAGCGAGAGATTGTCGAAGAACCCGTCGCCATCGGCATCGGTATAGCCGGCTTCGGTCAGGAGCTGCTTGGAGAGCTCGGGATCGAAGGCATATTCCTTGGCTTCCGGATCGGCCCAGTAGCTCAAAACCGGCGAGATCACCGAGGAATTGGTCGATTCGGCCAGACCCTGCATGGCGATGCCGCGGATGGCGTCATAATCCACCGCATGGGCGAGGGCGCGACGCACCAGCACATTGTCGAGCGGGGCGCGCTGCAGGTTGTAGAGCATGTGCGCCCAGCCCAGCGAGGGGGCCTGCGCCACGGTGATGTTGGGCTGGCCCTGCAGCGTGCGGGCGATCGGGGCGGGCAGCGCGTTGGCGATGATGTCCAGGTCGCCGGCGCGCAGAGCGAGCGCCTGGGCATTGACGTCCGGGAACACGCGGAACTCGACTTCGTCGATATTGGCCCGGCCGGTTTCGACCAGCGGATAGTTCTCGACGGCCTTGAGCAGGTAGCGCTGGCCGCGCTCGACTTCGGTCAGAAGGAACGGGCCGGCCGAGACCCAGTTGCTGTCATTGGCGAAGGTGCCGACCGACCCGATTTCCGGGAAGGCGTGCTTGGGCACGATCGGCATCCAGAAGCCGAAATTGGTGAGGAACGTGCTGTCGGGACGGCTGAGCACGAATTCGACGCGCGTCGGCGAAACGGCGGTGGCGCTCACGAAGGAGGGGATGAGGCCGGCGGTAACGCCGATCTTCTCGGTGGTGACTGCGGTGATGGTGAAGACAATGTCGTCGGCCGTGAAGGGGGTGCCGTCGCTCCAGGTCATGTCGTCACGGATTTCCATCCACGCCGAAAGCCCATCCTCCGAATAGCCCCAGTCGAGCGCGACATACGGGTCCTTCGAGCCCGCAGGCGTCATCTGCATGAGCCGCGGATACATGAGGTTGGTGACCCACGTATCGGAGCGGGAATTGCCCACCAGCGGGTTGTAGTTGACGACATCGGCGGTGGTGCCGATGACGATGCGGGTGGCGGCGTCCTGCGCGCTCACGGCGCCGATGCCGGCCATACCGATGGCCATCACGACGCCGCCCATCAGGACGGCGCGACGGGTCAGGGCATTCGTAATCTTGCGGATCATCAGTGTCTCGCAGTTGGATTGGCACCTGAGTGTTGCGGCTTGGCCGAAGCCGTGTCAAGGATTGTCGTACAATTCTGAAGCGAGGCACTGTCACCGATGGCAGAACAGGCAGACCAACCCAGCGTCCTTTCCGTCTCGGGGCTGGATGTCACCTTCCGCACCCTGCGCGGCGAGGTGAAGGCGGTCAGCGACGTATCGTTTACCCTCAAGCGTGGCGAAGTGCTTGCGCTGGTTGGGGAATCGGGCTCGGGCAAGTCGGTTTCGACGCGCGCGGTGATGGGCATCGTGCGGGGCAATGCCAGCATCAGCGCCAAGCGCATGCAGCTGGCGGGCCATGACCTGCTGACGCTGGACGAAGATGCCAAGCGCAAGCTGCGCGGCCGCGTCATCAGCCTCGTCTTCCAGGATGCGCTCTCGGCGCTCAACCCGGTGCTCTCGATCGGGGACCAGCTCGGTGAGCTTTACCGCACCCATCTGGGCATTTCGAAAAAGGAAGCGCGCGAGCGCTCCATCGAGTTGCTCCGCGCCGTGCGCATCGCCTCGGCCGACCGCCGCATCGACGATTTCCCGCATCAGTTCTCGGGCGGCATGCGCCAGCGCATCCTCATCGCGCTCGCCATTGCGCTCAAGCCCGAGGTGCTGATCGCCGACGAGCCCACCACCGCCCTCGACGTCACCGTGCAGGCCCAGATCCTCGACCTGCTCGATGAGTTGCGCGAGGAGCTCGGCATGGCCATGCTGCTCATCACTCACGATCTGGGCGTGGTGGCGCGCACTGCCGAACGCGTCGCGGTGATGTATGCCGGGCGCATCGTCGAGACCGGCGCTGTCGACGACATCTTCCGCGCCCCGGCCCATCCCTATACAGCGGCGCTCATGGCCTCGGCGCCGCGCATCGAGACGGTGGAAAAGCTCGAGCCCATCCGCGGCGCCCCGCCCAGCCTCATCGCCCTGCCCCCAGGCTGCGCCTTCCATCCGCGCTGCGCGCGGCGCGGCGAGCTTTGCGACAAGGTCCGCCCCGAACTGGTTGCCGGCCCCAACGGGCGCAGCCATGCCTGCCACTATCCGCTCGTGGAGATTGCCCATGGCTGAGCCCATCCTCGCGGCCCGCGGCCTGTCCAAGACCTTCCGCGCCGGCGGCGCCCTGTTCGGCAAACCCTTCCATGCGGTCAAGGACGTAAGCCTTGCCGTCGCCCCGGGCGAAACGCTCTCGGTGGTGGGCGAATCGGGCTGCGGCAAGTCGACGCTCGCCCGCATGCTTGTCGGGCTCGAAACCCCCGATGAGGGCGAGATCCTCTTCCGCGGTGCGCCCATCCGCCGCGACAAGGCGCTGCGCCGGCAGGTGCAGATGGTGTTCCAGGATCCCTATCTGTCGCTCAATCCGCGCCGCACCGTGCTCGACATCATCGCCGAGCCGCTCGACGTGCATGGGCTCGCCAAGGGCGCCGCGCGCCGCCAGCGGGTCGAGGAACTGCTCGATTCGGTCGGGCTCGACCCGGCCGCCGCAACGCGCTTCCCACATGAATTCTCGGGCGGCCAGCGCCAGCGCATCGGCATCGCCCGCGCCCTTGCCGCCGAGCCCTCGGTGCTGGTCTGCGACGAGCCGGTCTCGGCGCTCGACGTTTCGGTGCAGGCGCAGGTGGTCAATCTGCTGATCGACCTGCAGAAGCGGCTCGAGATCGCCATCATCTTCATCGCCCACGACCTCGCCGTGGTGCGCGCCATATCCTCGCGGGTGATGGTGATGTATCTGGGCCGCGCGGTGGAAATGGGCGCGGCCGACCAGGTGCTCGTCACCCCCAGCCATCCCTATACGGTGGCGCTGCGCGGCTCGGCGCTCGAGCCCGATCCCGCTCGCGCCCGGCTCGCCCGCGGCACCGCCGCCCGGGGCGAACCGCCCAACCCGGTCGATCCCCCGCCCGGCTGCCGCTTCAACCCCCGCTGCCCCCGCGCCACCGACATCTGCCGCGGCGAGGAACCCCTCCTCACCCCCCGCCCCGGCACGACGGCGGTAGCCTGCTACCATCCCGTAGGCCGGGAGCAACTGGTCGGGGCGTGAGGATCAGAAGACCCCATGGTTCGAGACGCCCCTGCGGGGCTCCTCACCATGAGGTCGTATCACACGGCCCCCCTGAGACCCTCATGCTGAGGAGCGCCGCAGGCGCGTCTCGAAGCACGAGGGTCGGGCACACCCCGTCGCAGTGCCCCTACACCCGCCCCAGCCGGTCGAGCAGCGCTGCGCCGGTCCTGATCCCCTTGAGGAACAGGGCAATTTCCATGTTCTCGTTGGGGGCGTGGTTGGCTTCGTCGGCATTGGCGTAGGGCATCACGAAGGCCGGCACGCCGAGGATCTTGGTGAAGACATAGTCCGGCAGGCTGCCGCCGACGCAAGGGTAGACCAGCGGCGGCTCGCCGCGCGCCTCGGTGATGGCCTCGGCGATCACCGCGCCCCAGGGGCTCGAAAAGTCCGTCTTGGAGGGCAGCATTCCGCCATGGAAGATCACCTCCACCTCGGGGGCGTGCTTGGCCACATGGGCGCGCACGCAGGCCATCACCTGGTCGGGCGTCATCGCTTCGACCAGCCTGATGTCGCATTTGGCGAAGGCCTCGCAGGGCAAAACCGATTTCGAGCCCTGCCCGCCATAGCCGCCATGCAGCCCGTTGATGGTGAGGGTGGGGTGGAACATCAGCCGGTCCCAGAACGGGCGGTCCGCCGGGGCATCGAGCTTTGAAAGCCCCATATCCGCCATATAGCCGGGCAGATCGAGCGGCAGCGCCTTCGTCGCTTCGATCTCCGCCTCTGTAACCGGCACGATGGGGTCGTGCAGGCCATCTATGGTGATGCGCCCGTCCGCGGTCTTCATGGTGGACAGCAGGTGGACGAGGGTCCAGATGGCGTTGGGCATCACCCCGCCATAATTGCCCGAATGCGCGTCACGCGCCGCCGTCTTCACCCGCAACTCGAACGAGGTCATGCCGCGCACGCCATAGGTCAGCGTGGCGCGCCCCGATTCATGCAGCGGGCCGTCGGCCGTGACCACGAGGTCGGCCTTGAGCTGGTCGCGATGATCGCGCACGAAATCGGCGATCTGGGGCGAGCCGATCTCCTCCTCGCCCTCGAGCAGGAAGATCAGGTTGCACGGCAGCGTGCCATGCACGGCCAGATGCGCCTCGATGGCGAGGATCTGCGCGAAATGCTGGCCCTTGTTGTCGCCCACTCCGCGCGCCCAGATGCGGCCGTCGCGGATGGTCGGCTCGAAGGGCGGGCTCTTCCACAGCTCCAGCGGATCGGGCGGCTGCACGTCGTAATGGCCATAAAGCAGCACGGTGGGCTTGGCCGGATCGACGGTGTAACGCGCGAGGACGAAGGGGTGCCCCTTGGTCGGAATGGCCTCCACCTCAAGCCCCAGCTTGCCCAGCATCCCCACCAGCAGTTCGGACACTTCGCGGATACCGATATTGTGGGCGCTGATCGAGGGATGCCGCACATAGTCGATGAGCCGCGCGACATACTCCTCGTCGCGCGCCCCGATATGGGCAAAGACCGGTTCGAGGCTCTGGCTGCTCATGGGTTCACCCGCGACAGGATGATGCCGCCCGAGGGGTGGACTTCGCCCTGCCAGCCCGGCGCCACGAAGGTCGTGGTATCGAGCTGGGTGAGGATCACCGGGCCCACGAATCGCGCCCCGGCCCCGAGGCCGGCGCGCTCCAGCACCGGCACTTCGCGGGTCGCCCCATCGATGCGCACGGCGGTGAACTCGGTCGGCGCCGGCGTCTCGCCGGGCTCGAGGGTCACGCCCGGCGGCACGGCGGCAATGCCGGTGGCATGCACGCGCAGCGTCACCAGTTCGATGGGCGCGCCGAGGTTGAAGCCGTAAAGCGCCTTGTGCGCCTGCCGGAAATTCTCCTCCACCACCGCGCGATCCGGCGCATAGGGCACCGCGATCTCGCCGCCCTGCCCGGCATAGCGCATCAGCGCGACAGTCTCGACCCGGCGCGCCTCGGGCGCCACATCTTCCTCGTCGAGCCAGGCAGCAGCCTGGGCTTCGAGCTCGGCGATGATCGGGGCCGTTTCGTCCGGGTTCATCGGCCCGGCCAGCGCCATGGCGCGCGAGAACTCGCTCTTGAGGTCGGCCGCGAGCAGCCCGTCGGCGCAGAGCACGCCCGGCGCCGGGGTGATCAGCACGCGGCGGATGCCGAGCAGGTCGGCCAGCGCGCAGCCATGCAGCGGCCCGGCCCCGCCAAAGGGCACGAGGGTGAAATTGCGCGGATCATGCCCGCGCTCCACCGACACCACGCGCATGGCGCCCACCATGTGGTGGTCCACGATGGCGAGAATGCCGCGCGCGGCGGTTTCGAGATCGAGCCCCAAGGGGGTTGCCACCGACATCACCGCCGCCTTGGCCGCCTCGATGTCGAGCACCATGCGCCCGCCCAGAAGCCGCGCCGGCAGCTGGCCGAGCGCCACATGCGCATCGGTTACGGTCGGCTCGGTGCCACCATGTCCATAGCAGGCAGGGCCCGGCCGGGCCCCGGCGCTTTCGGGCCCGACGGTCAGCGACCCATCCTTGATGCGCGCCAGCGATCCGCCGCCCGCCCCGATGGTGATCATGTCGACCATCGGCAGGGCCAGCGGCCATTCGCCCACCGCGCCGGACTGGGTGAGCCCGATCTTGCCGTCCTTGATCAGGCAGATATCGGCCGACGTGCCCCCGATATCCACCGTGATGATGTCGGAGATGCCGCAGGCTTCGGCCGCCGCCCGCGCACCGACGACGCCGGCCGCCGGGCCCGAAAGCGCGGTCAGCGCCGGAGCGACGCGGATCTTGGGCGCACCCGCGACCCCGCCATTCGACTGCATCAGCATCAGCGGCACCGACGAGCCTTCGTCGAGCAGGCGCTGTTCGAGCTTTGCGACATAGGAGGTGACGCCCGGCATCACCGTGGCGTTGAGCACGGTGGTCAGCGAGCGCTCATATTCGCGCACCACCGGCAGCACGTCGGACGAGACGGTCACCGCCATGCCCGGCAGTTCTTCGCGCAGGATTTCGGCAACGCGCTTTTCGTGGGCCGGGTTGGCATAGGCGTGGATGAGGCAGACCGCGACGGCCCCCACATCCATGCCCCTTATGCGCCTGGCCGCTTCGCGCACGCTTGCCTCGTCGAGGGCTTCGAGCACCGCGCCGCCGGCGGCGACACGCTCGTTGATCTCAAGGATCCGGCTCGCGGGCACCGGCGGCACAGGCTTCACCCAGGTATAGAGATTGGCCTTGCGCGGAATGTCCTGCCGGCCGATCGCCAGCACGTGGCGGAAGCCCCGCGTCGTCACGAGCGCGGTGCGCGCGCCCTTGCCTTCGAGGATCATGTTGGTGGCGACCGTCGTGCCATGCAGCACCTGGTCGAGATCGGTGGCGCTGGCGCCGGCCTGTTCGAGCGCCAGCCTTATGCCGTTGAGGAAGGCCTCGGACGGGTCCGACGGGATCGAGGGCGTCTTGGCGCGCCAGGAGCGGCCCGATCCGTCGACCAGCGCGACATCGGTGAAGGTGCCGCCGATATCCACGGCAACGGCGAGGGAGGAGCGGGTATCAGTGGCCATCAGGCGAGCTCGTCGACATAGGTGTTGCGGTGGAAGGCCTTGGTGGCGGGGCGGTCGGCCCTGAGGCGCGCGGTGGCGTCCGCATCGATCGCGTCATTTGCGATCACGACGCCATAGAAGCGCTGCGCCGCGTCGGCGGACACAAAGCCCCCCAGCACGTCCTCGAGCACTTTTTCGGCCGGCCGGTCGAAGGGATGCCCCATCCCCCCGCCCCCGCCGGTGCGGATGCGCAGGATGTCGCCCTTTTTCAGCGCCGTGCCGTCCGAGAGCGGCGGAATGACCCGCTCCTGCGGCGTTCCGGGATTGACCACGATATGGCCGCCCCCGCCCGACATGCCCCCGGCATAGCCCCAGGGCGGGTTCTTCACCCCGTCGATGCGGATGGCGAGCAGCGCCTCGTCGGCGAGGATCTCGTATTCGCGGATGATGCCGGTGCCGCCGCGCCAGCGCCCCGGCCCGCCCGAATCCGGCACCACGCCATATTGCATCAGCCGGATGGGATAGCCCGCTTCGAGGAATTCGACGGGATAGTTCTCCTGCGCGACGAAATAGACCGCATCGATGCCGTCGGCGAAATCGCGGGCGCCATAGCCCACCCCGATGCCGTCGGCGAGGAGGAATGGCTTGGGCGTCCCCGTCTCCTTGCCGAAGGTGCCGCGCATGATGGTCACCACATAGGCCGAATGGGCGGCGGGCGCCCCGCCCTTGCCGCGATTGACCAGCCCGTTGAGCACGGCGAGCATTCGCATCACGGTGAGCCCGCGCATGCCGAGCGGCGCCGGGAAGCGCGGATTGACGATCGAGCCCTCGCGCAGCCGCACCTCGTCGATGGCGAGCGGGCCGCCGGCATTGACCACTTGGCTCGGGTCCCCGCCAAGGAAATAGAGCCCCAGCGCCATGCCGGGCACGCCCTTGTTCATGATCAGGTTGACCGGGCCGGGCGCCTGGTCGTCGCTTTCGGTGGCATCGAAGATGAACCGGTCCTCGCCATCGGCGCCCTTTTCGCGCGTGATGGCAAAGCGCAGCGTGAAGGGGCCGTTGCCATGCCCGTCGCTGTCGATCTGGTCGGCGAACTTGTAGGTGCCGTAGTCGAAGGTCTCGGCCAGCCGGCGCCGCACCAGCGTGCGGGTGCGTTCGAGCAGCTGCGCCAACGCATCGGAGACCGTGTCGGCGCCATGGCGCGCCACGATCTCGGCCACGCGCGTCACCCCGAGCTTGACCGAGGCCATCAGCGCCGACATGTCGCCCTCGCTCTGGGCGGGGAAGCGCGAATTGCGGTGGAAGATCGCGAGCGCCGCCTCGTTGACCGTACCGCGATCCACGAGCTTGGTGGGCGGCACGATGATGCCTTCCTGATAGATCGAGGTGGCATCGGGGCTGATCGAGCCCGGATGAAGCCCGCCGATATCGGCGAAATGGGCCCAGCTCATCACGAAGGCGCAGAGCCTCTCGCCATGGAACACCGGGGCCAGCAGCACCTGGTCGTTCGAATGGGTCACGGCGCCCTTCGAGCCATAGCAGTCATTGTACCAGTAGAGATCGCCCGGCTTCATCGTCTCGCGCGGGAAATGCTCGAACACCGGGCTCGTCAGGTCTCCAAAGATCGGCACCATCGAGCCCACCGCCATCACGCCGCGCTCGTCGAACAGCGCGGTGTAGAAATCCTTCTTCTCGCGGATAAAGGCCGAGATCGCGGTGCGTTCGATCAGGGCTTCCATCTCGCGCTGGGTCGCCATGATAGCACCGCGGATGATCTCGAGCGTAACCGGATCACAGAGCGGGGCATCGTCCGGCACGAGGGCCGGCATGGCGGAGGACTGCGGTGTCATCATTGGCCTTCCAGGGTGGAAAACGGGAAAATCAGGTTCGTCGGGAGCGGCGCGCGACCCGCGCGGGTCATGCGTCCCTCTCCATGTGGCGCAGCACGGCCTCGGCCGAGCGGCTGACATAGACGCGGGTGGCGCGCTCGGCCGCCGCGTCGTCGCGCGCGGTGATGCCGGCGATGATGGCGCGCACGCCCTCCATGCCGGTTTCAAGCTGGCCGGGTTCGGCCATGGCATAGACGCGCAGCATGTTGACCCGCGAGCGCAGCTGGGCGAGCAGCTCGGCGGCGATCTGGTTGTCGGCCACCTCGGTCATGAAGCGCAGAAAGCTCGACATGGTCTCGACCATGCCGACCTTGTCCGAGCGCATGCCGGCATCGAGCAGCTTCTGCCCGAACTCCTGGGCCACCGCGATGTCGTCGTCGCTGGCGCAGGCCAGAAAGCTGCGCACGATGATGACTTCGAGTTCCATGCGGATCTCGTAGATCTCGCGCACGATCTTGCGGGTGACGGTCGCGACCCGCAGCCCGCTATGGGGAATGACGGTGGCGAGCTTTTCGGCCTCCAGCCGTCGCGCCACTTCGCGCACCACCGTGCGGCTGATGCCGAAGGCCTCGCACAATTCGCGCTCGGGCAGCCGCGTTCCGGGCGCCAGCCGACCCTCGACGATCGCCTGCCGGACCGCCTCGAAGACGCGGTCGCGCGTCAGCGGACGGCCGGGCATATCGCCCTCGGCCGGCTGCGCCAGGGCACCGAAATCGACCTGGAAGATCTTGAGCAGCTCGTTCATCGTCATGCCGCCCGGCGGGTCGGTCCTCTTCCCCAACGTGTCGCGGCGCCTTCGCCGCCCGTGCTCATCGGCCCAGACACTAACTGCGGCGACCGCCAAAGCCTAGTCAAAAATTGTCGTACAATCCGGGATTGTACGACAATTGCCGATGAGGCATCGTAGGCCCAGCCCCGGTCGCAATGCCACCGGTCAACCAACACCAGGAAGGAGGGCCGTATGCTCGACACGGCAATCAACAAGGTCATCGATCAAGTCAATGGGAATGCGCCCTGGGCGCTGGTCGAAGCCTTCTCCACCATGCCGCGCTGGAAGCCCGAAGACGTCGAAGCCTCTGCCCATGACATCGCCAGGCGCCTCGAGGCACTGGGTGTTCCGGTCGAGCTGCTCGAAGCCCAGCTCTACCTCTCCATTCCCTATGAGGCCTCGGTGGAAGCGGAGGGGACAACCTTCGCCTCGAAGCCCCCCGCCTATTCCCTGAGCTGCCCCGAAGGCCTCACCGGCCTCCTCGCCCACGTCCCCGGCACGCTTTCAGCCACGGTCTCGAGCTTTTACGACAAGAACCGCGACGAAGCCGCCGCCGCCGAAGAGCGCATCCGCGGCAAGATCGTGCTGACCGACGGCTTTGCCTCGCCCAACAAGGTGCTCGAATTCCAGGACAAGGGCGCCATCGGCGTCATTGGCATCAATCCGGGTGTCGACCGGCACTGGGGCATCTGCTCCTCGGTCTGGGGCACGCCCGATCTCGATGGCCTGCCGCGCAAGCCGCGCATCCCGGTCGCCGTGGTCAACAATGAGGATGGCGCAAAGCTCGTCGCGCTCGCCCAGCGCGGCGGCAGCGCCACGATCAGGACAAAGCTCGAGGAAGGCTGGTTCAAGTCGCTGGTTCCGGTGGTCAATGTGCCCGGCGTAAGCGAGCCCGACAAGTTCGTGCTGCTCCACGGCCATTATGACAGCTGGGATGTCGGGGTCGGCGACAACGCCACCGGCGACGCCGCGCTCCTCGAAATCGCCCGCGTCCTCTGGGCCAACCGCGAAAGCCTTCGCCGCTCGGTCCGCATCGCCTGGTGGCCGGGCCATTCCACCGGCCGCTATGCCGGCTCGGCCTGGTTCGCCGATGCCTTCGCCATCGATCTCGACGAGAACTGCATCGCCCAGGTCAATTGCGACAGCCCCGGCTGCCGCTGGGCCGATGTCTACGAGAACGTCGCCTGGATGAGCGAGACCGAGGCTTTCTGCCAGACCGTGATTCGCGATGTCACCGGCATGGGCTCGCATGGCGAGCGTCCCCTGCGCGCCGGGGATTACTCGTTCAACAATATCGGGCTCTCGAGCTTTTTCATGCTCTCCTCCACCATGACGGTCGAGAAGCGCAAGGAGATGAACTACTATACCGTCGGCGGCTGCGGCGGAAACATCGCCTGGCACACTGAGAACGACCTGATGGAGATCGCCGACCGCGATATCCTCATCCGCGACATCAAGGTCTACCTCGCCGCCGTCATGGCGGTGGCCAACGCCCCCGTTCTCCCCTTCGACTGGCGGGCGACCTCTGCTGAATTCGAGGCGACGCTGGCCAAATATGTCAAGGCGGCGGGTGCCGATGCCGCGCTTCTCGAGCCGGTCTCGGCCGCTCTGGCCGAGCTCAAGGCGGCACTGTCGCGCTTTTATGCCGGCATCGAAGCGGGCAGCGTCACGGAAGCCAAGGCCAATGCGGCGATCCAGAAGCTCGCCCGCATCCTCGTGCCACTCAACTATACGCGCGGGCCGCGCTTCACCCATGATCCGGCCCTGCCCATCCCGGGCCTGCCGCAGCTGTCGGTGGCCACCGAGCTCAGCGCCCATGGCGACGCGACGAAGGGCTTTGCCCGCACCCAGCTGATGCGCGGCGCAAACCGCGTCGTCGCCGCCCTGCGGGAAGCGACCCGCACGGTCTCGGCGTAAGACCAAAACTGCGCCGCGCTGGTCAAAAGCTCGCGCGGCGCAGAAGCCTCTTGATGATCAGCCGATGCGGTGGTTATCCACCACGTCCCGGTCGAGGGTGACGCCGAGGCCCGGCCCCTGCGGCACCTCCAGCAGGCCATCGACGAGCTGTGTCCGGTCGCCCACCAGCGGCGTGCAGAGATCGGTGCGCAGCGGATTGTCGAACACCATGCATTCATAGGTGCGGAAGCTCTCGGCCGCCGCCGCCAGATGCAAGCTCGCCGCCGCGCAGATACCGCCCGACCAGCCCACATGCGGGGCATAGGCGACATTGTGGGCCGCCGCCAGTTCGGCGATGCGCCAGGTTTCGGTGATGCCGCCCGAGCGCGTCACGTCGGGCTGGATCATGCCCAGCACCCGGTCCTCGAGCGACATCAGCGCCTCGGCCGCGACATAGTCGCTCTCCCCCGCCGCCAGCCGGATCGGCAGATGATGGGCGAGCCGGCGATAACCGGCCCGGTCGTGCGGCACGATCGGCTCCTCGAAGAAGTCATAGCCGAGATCCCCGAGCGCCCGCCCGAGCTGGATGGCCTCGTCGACATCGAAGGCCCAGTTGCAGTCGACCCCGAGCAGCGCCTCGGGAGCAAGCTCGCGCACGAGCCGCGCCCGCGCGATCGCCTGCTGCACGCTCTGGCCGAGCTTCACCTTGATCTCGCGGAACCCCAGATCGAGGCACATCCGCACCTCGGCCTCGGCGGTCGCGTCATCGAGCCAGTTGATCGAGGACGCGTAGGCCCTGACCCGCTTGCGCCCCATGCCGCCCAGAAGCTGGTGGATCGGCACGCCCAGATGCTGGCCCACAAGGTCCCAGAGCGCGATGTCGATGGCCGAGATCGCCTCGACCAGCTGGCCGCCGGGCCGCCCCGTCAGCACCGAGCGCATCGCCTTCCACAGCCTGCGGCGGTCGAACGCGTCCTGCCCGATGAGCCGCGGCACGAGCGCATCCTCCATCAGCCGCGCATAGCCGGCCGATCCCACCCGCGCCAGCGCCTCGCCGATGCCGACAAGCCCGTTCTCGGCCTTGACCTCGACCACCACGATCTCGAGCGCTTCGAACACTGCCTGGCCGGTCTTTTGCGCCTTGGGCAGTTTGACCCTCAAAGGATGGAGGGTGATGGCCCTGATGGCGAGCGGGGAACCCGATGCGGCACTGGTCATGGCGTCAGCTCTTGAAATGGAGGGTAACGAGCACAGTAAGGCTCGCGCCCTCGGGGAATTCGGCGGCGATGCGCAGCCAGTTGCCAAAATGGCTGACCCTGCCGAAGGTCACTTCATTTTCGCTCGTGGGCAGGGGAAAGCTCGTGCCCTCGCGGGCCCAGTTCATGCCATCGGCCGACATTTCGACATGGGCGATGCCGGCCCCGCCGATGCCCGGCTTCAAGGCCCGCACGAAGATCACTGCCTCGCCGGCCCAGCCGGCCTCATAGGGCTCGGAATGGGCCAGCCCCGACCAGGTGATGTTGCGGGTAACGACCGCCGAATTGCTCATCCGCATCAGAAGTCTCCCGAAAGGCAGACGCTGTCGATATAGACGAAGGCGCGCTTGCCGCTGTCGGTCTCGGCAAAGAACGCCAGGTTCAGCATGCACCAGAGGTTCTTCATTGCCGGAAGGCGCAGGCTGTCAAAGCCCGACATGTCGAACACCCGGTCGTTGCAGCGAAAGCCGGTGCACTGCATGCTCGAAAGGTCGAAATCAAAGCAGATATAGTGCCAGTTCACCTTGGTCGGGATCTCGTTGTAGCAGAGCCGCTGCGCGCCCCCCGGCAGGTCCTCCCAGCCATCGGGCGAAAGATGGTAGTGCGAGATCGTCTTGTTCTCGGTGCCGATGGGCACGATGGGCACGGACTGGCGCTTGAACTGCCATTTCTGCACATGCTCGCCACTGCTGGCATTGAGAAAGCGCAGATGCGGCATCACCCGCTCGCCCGGCGTCGTGTCGCCCACCTGCAGGTCGAAGAGGAAGCCGAAGGAGCGCACGTCGGTTTCCGAGAGCTTGAGCGCATTGGCCTCGGGCTTGAAGGTCACATAGGCCTCGAGCCGGATCGGCCCGGCGCGCCGATAGGTCAGCCGCTTGATGGTGACGTTCTGCGCCCCGGGCCGCGGCCCCGTGGCGATCTTGAGCGCATAATCGCCATCCACCCCGCCATGCGAGCCGATATCCCAGTGGCTGAGGGTCGAGAGCATGGGCGATGAATGCTGGGCATAGCCGGGCAGCATGGCATCGAGGCTGTCCTCGTAATTGCCCACCAGCTGGGTCCAGCCGCAGAAGCCGCGATCGAAATCATCGAGGCAGATGATGCGCGGCAGGGGGTCGAACCGGCTCAGCGCCGCGTCGCTCGGCTGCCGGGCCTGGGCGTGGGAAAGGGAGGGCATTGCAATCTCCTGAATCAATGATTGGGCCAACTGCATGACGACGGCGTCAGCCCTTGGTGCCGCCGGCGGTGAGGCCCGCGACGAGGTGTTTTTGCGCCAGCATGACGAAGATCAGCACCGGCAGGAGCTGGGTGGTCGAGGCGGCAAACAGCACGCCCCATTCGACGCCTTCGACGGCGCCGAACATTTCGGAGATCACCAGCGGCGCGGTCTTGGCGCGGGTGGTGGTGAAGATGAAGGCGAAGAGGAACTCGTTCCAGGCATAGACCACCACGAACACCGCCACCGCCACCATGCCCTGGGCCGAGAGCGGGAAGATGATCTTCCACAGGATCTGCAGCCGCGAGGCCCCGTCGATATGGGCTGCCTCGTCGATCTCGCGCGGGATCTGGTCGATGAAGGTGCGCATCACCAGCGTGCCCAGCGACACAAAGAAGGTGGCATAGAGCACGATCATCAGGATGTGCGTGTCGCTCAGCCGCAGCGCGTTGACCACCGGAAAGAGCGGCAGGGTGATGACGATGGGCGGAATGAGCCGGATGAAGATGAGGAAGAAGGCGCTGAAGGCCAGCCCCGGATGGCGGAAGCGCGAATAGGCATAGCCCGCCATGGCACTGGTGATCACGGCAAGGATCGTTGCCCCCGCCGTGATGATGAAGCTGTTGCCCAGCCCCTGGAAGAAATCGCCCCAGCGCGTCCAGAGCCCGACATAATTGTTGAGCGTGGGTTCGAACAGCCAGCGCGGCGGGGCCGCGAAGATGTCGCGATCCGGCTTCAGCGATGATACCGCGATCAGGAGGATCGGCAGCAGCGACCAGACCAGCACGGCGGTGAGTGCGAGCGCCTTGAGCGCCCTGACAAGGAGCTTAGGCATAATCTGCAAACATCTCCTTGTAGAGCCGGCGCAGGTACCAGAAGGCACACACCAGCGAGGCGATCAGCAGCAGCCAGCCCGTGGCCGCTGCTTCCCCGAAGGCGTTGTAGCGGAAGGCCTCGAGATAGAGGTAGACGGCCAGAACCTCGGTCTGCCGGGCCGGCCCGCCGCCCGTCATCAGCCACACTTCCGAAAACAGCCGGAAGGCGAAGATGTACCGGAACAGCATGGCGATCAGCATGGCCGGCGCCAGAAGCGGCAGGGTGATGCGCAGGAAGCGCTGCCAGGGCGTCGCCCCATCCACCTGCGCGGCCTCGTAGAGATCCTGCGGAATGGCGAGCCGGGCGGCATAGAGAATGACGAAGGTGAAGGGCAGGTGCAGCCAGATGCTCAACAGCGCGATCAGCACCAGCCCATGGGTCGGGTTGATCGACCATTCGAGCGCCGGCAGCCCGATCAGTTGCAGGAACTGCGTCATGATGCCGATATCGAGATCGAACATGTAGCGCCACATGACGACGGCGCTGATCTCGCTCACTGCATAGGGCGCGAGCACCGCCGCGAGCATGAGGGGCCGCAGCGGCACGCCGCTGGCAAACAGCAGCCCCACGGCCAGCCCCAGCAGCAGTTCCACATGGACCACGATCAATACGACGATGACGGTGTTGAGCAGCGAGCGCCAGAAATAGGGGTCGCTCAGAACCTTCACGTAATTGGCCAGACCCACGAATTCGGGGTTCTGCCCGAAGGAGGACTGGTTGACGCTGAGCCAGGCGACATAGAGCACCGGCAGGAAGATCGTCACCAGCACCATCAGCTGTACGGGCGCGATCAGAAGGAAGGGCGGCACGAGCTGGCGCCAGCCGGCGCGGCCGGCAGTGGGGGAGGCGGACATGGCCATTCCTCTTGAGGTCCTCAGGAACCACCGGCTCGCACGGCATGCGCGGATCGCGACGGTGGCTATGTAGTAAAATTTCAAAATACGGCCTGTCAATGCCATTTCGGCTTGCGTTATGGCGCGATTTCGTAGTTATCCTACATTCCAGTGAACCCCCGGGGGAGAGGGCCGCGGCCGGCTGGTCGGCCATGCGGAGCCTCCGGGTCCGGACATTCAATGGAGGATAGGATGGGCCTGACGAGACGACATTTCATCGCCACCGCCACGGCGAGCGCGGCATTGCCCTGGTTCGGCGGGGTAAGCTTCGCCCAGTCCAAGGAACTCAACATCTTCGCGCATCGCGTGATGGAGAACGTATCGAACGGCACGGCCGGCGGCGACGTGACCGCGCCCTTCAAGCAGGCGACCGGCGCCACCCTCAACTGGGCCACCTTCGAGACCGGCCCGCTGCATGACCGCGTCTTCCGCGAGGCCTCGTTGGGCGAGACCACGGTCGACATCGCCTTCATCCTCAACACCTACGCCACCCCGCGCGTGGCGACGCTCTTCGAGCCGCTCGGCCCCCACCAGGCCGCCGACCCGATCGAGAACATGGACGACATCTTCCCCGGCCTGCGCGAGGCCATGACCTTCGGGGGCGAGATGTATGGGGTGCCCTTCCGGCATGCTTCCACCGGCCTGCACTACAATGAGGAAATCCTCGCCGAGCGCGGCTTTACCGCCCCGCCCCAGACGATCGAGGAATTCATCGAGATCGCCAAGGCCTGCACCTATACCCGCGCCGATGGCACCCCGGTGGTCGGCTATATCCTGCCGGGCGTTTCCTACCCCGAAGTCATCGCCTTCGCCCGCGCCTGGGATGCCGATTTCATCACGCCCGACTTCAAGGTCGTGGCCGATTCCGAGGCGATGATCACCGCGCTCAAGGCCATCCGCGAGCTCTATGAGGCCGGCGCCGTGCCGCGCAATCTCGTGGGCATGAAGGCCGAGGACGCCAATACCTGGATGCAGACCGGCCGCGCCGCCATGACCATGAGTTCGATGAGCCGCAATGGTCTTTATAACGACCCGGAAAAGTCCCAGGTCGCCGGCAAGATCAAGACCACGACCTTCCCCGTCGCGGCCGCCCTCAAGAGCAAATACGAAGTGGCGCCGGCCAAGGTCGAGTTCTGGAGCATGGCGATCCCGAAGAACTCCAAGAACAAGGACCTCGCCTGGCAGTTCATCAAGGCGATGTCGGCGCCCGAGGCGACGCTGGCCGCCGCGCTCAACGGCAACGGCCCGATCCGCAACTCGACCTATGATGATCCGCGCATCATCGAGCGCCTGTCCTATGCGCAGGATGAGCGGCGCGTGCTGCAGGTGGCCCGCGTGCCGCTGCCGGCCTTCGACGAATCGGCGCGTGCCGCCGACTTCTTCCGCGAGGAAGCCGAGGCCTCGCTTCTGGGCATGAAGACGCCCGAACAGGCCATGGCCGATCTCGTCGCCCGCGTCGAGCCGCTGATGCCGTCCTGATCGCCCAATAAGCAAGCCCCGGCCGGAGTGATCCGGCCGGGGCTGTCCTGCAATCTTGATGCGGCGTCAGCCGGGCAGCATGTCGGCTTCGCTGGCGTCCCGTGCGAGGTGAAGGAGCACATCCCCCGCCACGGCGATGGCCGGCACCCGGCGGCAGACGACGAGCCCCATTGCGGGCATGGCAAGCTCGACCGGCGGCAGGTCGGGCCGGTTGAAATCCCAGAGCCGCCCCGCCACATCGCCTTCCGCGACCGTCTCCCCGAGCGCCACGATCGGCTCGAACACCCCGGCATGAGGCGCCCGCAGATAGCCCTCGGGCGGCACCAGCATCAGCCTTGGCCGAGCATCGCTCAGCCTCGCCGCCGCGATGCCCAGATGCGCCATCATCCGGGCAATGCCGTCGCGCGCGATGGCCATCGTGGTCGGGCTCAGCCCGCCCGCGCCACCCAGTTCGGTGGCAAAGGCGGGAATGCCGCGCGCGAGCGCCGCCGCCACCAGCGTGCCGCGCGATTCCGATTTCAGCGCAGCCAGCGCCAGAGGCGCGCCGAAGGCCTGCATGGCGGCGATGACCTTGCCCGCAAGGACGTGATCCTCGGGAATGCGGGCGAGGGTCGCCGGCATGTAATCCAGCGTCTTGCCGCCTGCATGCAGGTCCACCACGCAATCGGCGAGCGGCAGCAGCAGCCGGTCGATGCCCTCGGCGATGAGCGCGGTGATCCCGCCCGCCGGATCGCCCGGAAAGAGCCGCGCCAGATTGCCGCCATCCTCGGGCGAAGTCCGCGCCCCCGCCGCAAAGGCCAGCGGATTGGCGACCGGCACGATGATCACCCGGCCGGTGAGCCCCTCCGGCCTCAGGTTTCGCGCAAGCTCGAGCAGCGCCACCGGCCCCTCATACTCGTCCCCATGCACGCCGCCCGTCAGCAGCAGCGTGGGGCCCGGCCGGCCATTGACCACGATGACCGGCACCTCGATCCGCCCATAGGCCGATCCGTCATGGGAATGGGGCACCACCAGCGCCCCGCGCGAAACGCCCTGCGCCTCGGGGTCGATCGTCAGCCGCGCCGGCCCGATGGCCTTGTCCATGAAGGACACTCCGGTTCAGGTCGTCGCAAAGCGCGCGGCGTGGGTGAAGAGGCCCGGCGTTCCGCCCGAATGCACGAACACCACCGATGCCCCGGGCGCGATGCGCCCGTCGCCCGCAGCAGCAACCAGCGCCGCCATGCCCTTGCCGGTATAGACCGGGTCGAGCACCAGCCCTTCGGTCTCGCCCGCGAGCCGCACCGCCGCGACGCTGGCTTCAGACGGAATGCCATAGCCGGGCCCGATCTCGGTATCGATGATGTCGAAATCCTCCGCCGCAAGCCGCGTCGCGTAGCCCAGCCGCTCGGCCGCGACATTGGCGGCTTCGGTGATCCACGCCTTGAGCCGCGCCTCGGGCTGCTGCGCGCTCACCCCCACCACCCGCACCGGCGAGCCCAGATGCTTGAACCCCAGCGCCAGCCCGGCCAGCGACAGGCCCGAGCCACACACCGCCATCACCAGATCGGGCGTATGGCCCGCCGTCTTGAAATCGGCCACGAGTTCGGCCGCCCCCGCCACCCAGCCGGCAACGCCGGTTGCGGCGCTGGTGCCGGTCAGTTGCACCACATGCGGAGTGCGCCCTCTGGCGCGATAGTCATCCGCAATGGCATCGAGTTCGGCCCGGATCGCCGGGTCCCACGGATCGCTCTGCTGGGTAAAGGTGACCCGCGCACCGAAGATATGGTCGAGCATGAGGTTGCCGACCACCTCCGTGCCCATCTTGGCCCGCAGATGCAGATGGCATCCGAGCCCGACCTTGGCCGCCGCGCCCGCCAACGAGCGGCAGAAATTGGATTGGCTGCCGGCCGTGGTGATCAGCATGTCGGCGCCCGCCGCCAGGGCCTCGGCAATGAGAAAATCGAGTTGCCGCAGCTTGTTGCCGCCCAGCGCATAGCCCGCCATGTCCTCGCGCTTGATAGCGAGCCGCGCCACCCCGATGGCTTCGGCCAGCCGGGGCGCCCGTTCATAAGGGGTCGGCAGCCGCGCCAGCCTCACCCGTTCGAGCCCGGTGACGCTCTCGATTTCGAGGGGCAGATCGTCGCGCATGGCGCGGGCGGCAGCTTGAAGGGTCACGATGAGGTCCGTTTCGCCAGATGCTGGGAGGCCGGAAGGAACGGGGGACGCATCACCGGCCGCCGACCCTTTGCAAGTCGATGTAGATAAGTTACAGAATTGGACACGTCAATCGCCTCTCGGCCGGAAGAAACGGCCGAAGGGCCGCCCGCCCAGCCCATCCACCTACCGTTTCACGGGCGCGGGATGGATCTTCGAACCACAAGGACGACCCCGCATGAGCATTGAGGCCCGCATCGCAGAACTTGGGCTTGCCCTCCTGCAAGCATCTGAACCCAAAGGCAATTACATTCCCTTCAAGCGCACGGGAAACCTGCTCTACATCTCCGGCCAGCTGCCGCTCGGCCCCGATGGCAAGGTGCCCGAGCGCTGGACCGGCAAGATAGGGAGTAAAGTTACGGAAGCCGAGGGCAATGCCGCCGCGCGGGCCTGCCTCCTCACCATTCTGTCGCAGGCGCGGCTGGCGCTGGGCTCGCTCGACCGGCTGCACGCCTGCGTCCGCCTCGGCGGCTTCGTCAATGCCGAACCCGACTATACAACCCCCGGCGCCGTGGTGAATGGCGCGTCCGATGCAATCGTGGACATCATGGGCGAGGCCGGCCGCCACAGCCGCACCACCATCGGCGTGGCGACACTGCCCCTCGAGGCCTGTGTCGAGGTAGAAGCGGTCTTCGAGATTTCCGAGCGTCCGGAGCACATGTGACAGACATCCCCCTCAATGGCAGCGAGCCCGCCCAGCGCGACGGTCATTTTCTCGACGAACTGGCCTACCGGCGCGACGGGCTGTCGCCGTCCGAACGCCGCGTCGCCGACTATGTGCTGGGCAATCCCCAGACGGTGATGCGCATGTCGATCGCCGCGCTCGCCGAAACCGTGGGGGTCAGCCAGCCCACCGTGCTGCGTTTCGTCCGCGCGGTCGGCCTGCGGAACTATCCTGAACTCAAGCTCCAGACCGGGCAGAGCCTCGCCTCGGGCACCCCCTATATTCATTCCGACGTGCTCTCGAGCGATACCCTCGACAGGGTCAGCGAAAAGATCATCGATTCCAGCATCTATGCGCTCACCATGCTCAAGCGCTCGATCGATCTCGATGCGCTGGGCCGCGCCATCGATATCCTGGCCGATGCCCCGCGCATCGACTGCTACGGCACCGGCGCCGCGCGCATGCTGGCGCTCGAGGCCCAGCAGAAGCTCATGCGCTTCGGCAATCCCGTCGTCGCCTATGACGACACCCATCTGCAACGGCTCGCCGCCGCCACCTTGCGCGAGGGCGATGTGGCGCTGTGCTTTTCCCATACCGGCATGGTGCGCGACACGGTGATCATGGCGCAGAAGGCGCGCGAATGCGGCGCCCGGGTCGTCACCATCACCAAGCCCGACACGGCGCTGGCACGGGCCGGCGACATCAACCTTGCCATCGATACCCATGAAAACACCGAGATCTACGCGCCCATGACCTCGCGCGTCGCGCATGCGACCTTGATCGACATCATCGCCACCGCGATTGCCCTGCGCGGCGGGCCGGCACTGTTCGCGCGCCTGCGCAGCGCCAAGGATAGCCTCAGCGATCTGCGCATCCTGCCCGAGCCGCCGCAATCGCAGCGCAGCCGGAAGCCGCGCGCATGAGGGTGTTCGTCGCCTCGCTCGCCACCGAGACCAACACGTTTTCGCCCATCCGCATCGACCGGCGCGCCTTCCACGACGCCTTCTATGCCGCCCCGGGCGAACATCCGCCCACCCCGACGCTCTGCTCGGCGCCCTTTATCGCGGCGCGACGGCGGGCGAAGACGGATGGCTTTACCCTCATCGAGGGCACCGCGACCTGGGCCGAGCCGGCCGGCATCGTCTCGCGAGAGGCCTATGAGAGCCTGCGCGACGAAATCCTCGACCAGCTCAGCGCCGCCCTGCCGCTCGATATCGCGCTTTTCGGCCTCCATGGCGCCATGATCGCCGAGGGCTATGAGGATTGCGAAGGCGACCTCCTCGCCCGCGCCCGCGCCATCGTCGGCCCCGATACCGTCATCGGCGTCGAGCTCGATCCCCACTGCCACCTGACGCAGGCGATGATCGAATCCAGCACGCTCATCGTCGCCTTCAAGGAGGTGCCGCACAGCGATTTTTCCGAACGCGCCGAAGACCTTGTCGATCTCTGCCTGCGCACCGCGCGCAAGCAGATCGTCCCGCACATGGCCGTGCTCGATTGCCGCGCCATCGCCAATTTCCTCACGAGCCGCGAGCCCGGCCGCTTGCTCGTCGACGACATCATGGCGCGCGAGGGCCAGGGCAGCGTGCTCGGCATCTCCATCATCCACGGCTTTCCGGCCGCCGACATGCCTGATGTGGGCACCAAGATCCTCGTCATAACCGACGCCGATCCCGCAACGGGCCGGGCGCTGGCGAGCGAATTGTCTGACCGCGTGCTGGGCTTTGGCGCCAACCGCATGCCAGAAATGCCGGGCCCGGAAGAGGCCGTGGCCCGCGCCGTCGCGGCCCCGCGCGGCCCGGTGATCCTCGTGGATCGGTGGGACAATCCGGGCGGCGGGGTTGCGGGCGACAGCACCTTCCTCCTCCACGCGCTGATGACGCACAAGCATGTCCCAACGGCTGCCGGTGCGCTGTGGGACCCGGTGGCGGTGGAATTCTGCCGCGCCGCCGGCCCCGGCGCCCGCCTGCGGCTGCGCTTTGGCGGCAAGGCGGCAGAAACCTCGGGCATCCCCATCGACGCCGATGTCGAGGTGATCGCCGTCACCGACGATCTCGTCATCCCCTTCCAGCAAAGCCTCGTCTCGCTGGGTGCCGCCGCATCGCTGCGCATCGGGGAATTCGAAGTGGTTCTCGCCAGCAAGAGAGCGCAGACTTTCCACCCCGATGTCTTTACCCGGATGGGCATAGACCTTCGGGCCCGCAAGGCCGTGGCGATCAAGTCGGCGAGCCATTTCTACCCAGCCTTCGCGCCCATCGCCGCCGAGATCATCTATGTCAATTGCGGCGGACCCTATCCGCCCGATCCGCGCGCCATTCCCTACACCCGCCTGCGCCGGCCGATGGCGCCGATGGAGCCAAGCACCCCGGTCTGGATGACCGAGTAGACATAGGCCTCAGCCGCGCGCCTGCTCCTCGGCCCATTTGAGGATCTGCCCGCTCGGCATGGCGCCCGAAACCCGCGCCACTTCCTTGCCGCCCCTGAACAGGATCATGGTGGGAATGCCGCGAATGCCGAGCCGGCCCGCCAGCTCCTGATTGTCGTCGGAGTTGAGCTTCACGAAGCGCAGGCCGGGCTCGGCCATCTTGGCCGCCGCCGCAAATTGCGGCCCCATCACCTGGCACGGCCCGCACCAGGGCGCCCAGACATCTACCAGAACAGGGATGTCGGACTTGCCGATATGCTTTTCGAGGATGGCCGCCGGCACGTCGGCGGGTACGCCCGAAAACAGCGCCACCCCGCACTTGCCGCATTTGCCGTCCCTGGCCGCCGCGCCCACCGGCACCCGGTTGGTCGCGCCGCAGGCCGAACACACCACATGCTGGGTCTGAGCCATAATCACCTCCTATGTCGCCGCCAGCAGCGCGGCATCCGCACGCCGCCGCTCGGCGATCGACAGCATCGCCTGATGATGGGACAGATGCACGCTGCCCGTCAGATGCCTGAGGAAATCCGAGCGTTCGAGCCTGTCCATCACCGGCCCCTTGACTTCCGAAAGATGGAGACGCACGCCCAGATCATCAAGCCTCTGGGCAATGGCCTCGAGGCTTTCGAGCGCCGAAAGATCGATGGCGTTGACCGCCGAGCACAGCAGCACCACGTCGGAAAGCCCCGGATTGGCGGCGACCTGGTTGATCACCAGATCTTCGAGAAACCGCGCATTGGCGAAGTAAAGGCTCTCATCCACCCGGATCGAGAGGATGGCTGGGTCGGTCACCACCGTGTGGCGCTTGACGTTGCGATAATGCTCGGTGCCCGGCACCAGCCCCACCACCGCCGCGTGCGGCCGCGAGGAGCGGTAGAGGAAAACGAGGATGGAGGCGCCCACCCCCAGCGAAATGCCCACTTCCACCCCCAGCAGCAGCGTGCCCACAAGGGTGATCGCCACCGCCGCGAAATCGGCGCGCGAATAGGCCCAGGCGCGCTTGAGGATCGAAAAATCCACGAGCGTCAGAACCGCGAGGATGATCGTTGCCGACAGCGTCGCCTTGGGCAGCACGGCCAGCACGGGGGTGAGCAGCAGCGTCGCCCCGGCAATGCCGATGGCAGTGAAGGCGCCTGCCGCCGGCGTCGCCGCCCCGGCATCGAAATTGACCACCGAGCGGGCAAAGCCGCCCGTCACCGGATAGCCCCCGCCCACCGCGGCGGCGAGATTGGCGGCGCCCAGCCCCACCAGTTCCTGGTCGGGGTCGATGCGCTCGCGCCTCTTGGCCGCCAGCGTCTGGGCCACCGAGATCGATTCCACGAACCCCACGATCGAGATGATCAGCGCCGGCAGGGCCAGCTGCTCGATGATGCCGAAATCGAGCTGCGGCACCGCCAGCATCGGCAGGCCCTGCGGCACCGCGCCCACGACCGCCACGCCCTTTGCGCCGAGGTCCATCACCACCGACCACGCCATGGTGAGCGCGATCACCAGCACCGGCCCGGCCCGCACGATGAGCGTTGCGGGCCCCTTGGGCACGCCGAAGCGCTTGAGCCAGGTCTTGAGATCGAGCCGGATCCACAGGAGCAGCCCCAGCGCCACCACGCCCACCGCCACCGTATGCCAGTTGATCGCCCCGATATTGGCGAGGATCGAGCCCACCAGTTCGGGCATCGCATGGCCTTCGGTGCGGATGCCGAGCAGCCCGCCCACCTGGCTCGTGGCGATGATCAGCCCCGAAGCGGTGATGAAGCCCGAAATCACCGGATGGGAGAGGAAATTGGCGACAAAGCCGAGCCGGAAGAGCCCCATCGCCACCAGCATCAGCCCCGACAGCGCCGCCAGCATGATGGCGGCGGCGCCATAGCCCACCGAGCCTTCCGCCGCGATGCGCCCCACGGCGCTCGCCGTCATCAGCGACACCACCGCCACCGGCCCCACCGCGAGCGCCGTGGAGGTGCCAAAGATCGCATAGGCGACGAGCGGCAGGATCGAGGCATAGAGCCCCACCTCCGGCGGCAGCCCGGCGAGCAGCGCATAGGCCAGCGATTGCGGGATCAGCATGATGGTGACGATCAGCGCCGCGACGAGGTCGCTGGTCAGCGTCTGCCGGTCATAGCGCCGACCCCAGTCGAGGATGGGAAAATAGGAGCGCAGGGACATCGCGATCACGCACGCAGTTTAGGGCGGAATTGCCCGGCATCCGCCGCCGGCCGGGCGCGGGGCGCTTTACCCCAGCGTGGCGTAGAGGCTGCCGGCCCGGGCGCCCGAGCGGCAATAGCCCAGAACCGGCTTGGGCAGGTTCGGCCAGGCCTCGGCAAACCGCATCACCTGCCCCTGCCCCAGAGGGCCGGAGACGGGGATATGCACGATGCTGAGGCCGGCCTCCTGGGCTGCCTTTTCCACCTCGGCAAAGGCGGGCTGGCCGGGCTCCTCATTATCGGGGCGGGCGCAGACGATGGCGCGATAGCCGGCATCGGCAATCGCCTTCACCTGTTGCGGCGTGATCTGCCCGGTCACCGAGAACTGGTCGTCGAGCTTGCGGATGGTCATGTCGAAATCCTTTCGCGATGCCCCGGCCGGGGGCTGGTGCGGTAATTGGCAAAGGGGTCCGTCCCCCGCGCCGGGGGCGTGGCACGGGGGACGGGAACGGGATCTGCTGCTGTCAGAGCCCGTTGACTGGAACCTTGAGGAAGGTCTTGCCGCTCTCGTCCCTGGGCGGCAGCCTGCCGCCGCGCATATTGACCTGCAGCGACGGGATGATCAGCTTGGGCATGGCGAGGGTCGCATCGCGCGCCTCGCGCATCTTGACGAATGTGTCCTCGTCGGTGCCGTGCCCGACATGGATGTTGTGGTCGATCTCCTCGCCCACCGTCGTTTCCCACTGGATGTCGCGCCCGTTGGGGCCGTAATCGTGGCACATGAACAGGCGCGTCTCGCGCGGCAGGCTCAGCACGCGCTGGATCGAGCGATAGAGCGTGCGGGCATCGCCGCCGGGAAAGTCGGCCCGCGCCGATCCGCCATCGGGCATGAACAGCGTGTCGCCTACGAATGCGGCGTCCCCGATGACGTGGGTCATGCAGGCCGGCGTATGGCCGGGCGTGTGCATCACATGGGCGGTGAGCCCGCCGATCTGGTAGCTATCGCCATCCTTGAACAGCCGGTCGAACTGGCTGCCGTCGCGCTGGAATTCGGTGCCTTCGTTGAAGATCTTGCCGAACGTCTCCTGCACGATGGTGATGTTTTCGCCGATGCCGAGCCTGCCCCCGAGCTTGCCCTGGATATAGGGCGCCGCTGAGAGGTGGTCGGCATGCACATGCGTCTCGATCAGCCATTCGAGCTTGAGCTGGTGCTGCTCGATATGGGCGATGATGGCATCGGCCCCGTCATAGGTGATGCGGCCGGCGGCATAATCGATGTCCATGACGCTGTCGATGACGGCGCAGGCATTCGAGTGCGGGTCCTTGACCACATAGGAAATGGTGTTGGTCGGCGCATCGAAGAAGGCGGTGACCTCGGGATGGGTATCGAGGTCGGGCGTGAAGGGAACGGCGCTCATTTATCGGTCCTTCCGTTCGTCAGGCGTTTTGCGGGCGCGCGGCCATCGCCGTGCGCAGGGCGCGGGCGGCGAAAATGCCCGCCATCATCGCGCCCACGAAAATGAAGGCGGAGGCTTCGCCCAGCCCCAGCGCCGGAATGGCGCCACCCGGGCAGAAGCCGGCAATGCCCCAGCCAATGCCGAACACGGCCGATCCACCGATGAGCGGCATGTCGATCCGCCGGCTGCCGGGCAGGTGGAAGCGGGCTTCGAACATCGGCGCCGGGCGCTTCAAAACGAAACGGTAGCCGATGGCCGTCACCAGCAGCGCCCCGCCCATCACGAAGGCCAGCGAGGGGTCCCAGGTGCCGAAGAGATCGAAGAAATTCAGCACCTTGGCCGGATTGGCCATGCCCGAGACGGCAATGCCGGTGCCAAAGACGAGGCCGATGAGCCCGGCCATGAGGATGCGCCGCATCAGAAGCCTCCCAGCACGTGGCGGATGACGAACACGGTGGCGATGGCGGTTGCCATGAAGGTCAGCGTTGCGGCGATCGAGCGCGGCGAGAGCCGTGCGATGCCGCAGACGCCATGTCCGGAGGTGCAGCCCGAGCCGAAATAGACCCCCACCCCCACGATCAGCCCGCCCACGATCAGCCACGGCGTCGGTACCGGGCTCTCGAACCCGATGGGGGTCCCCGTGAGCAGCGTCACCGCCAGGGGCGCAGCGACGGCACCGGCAAGGAACGCCGCCCGCCAGCCCCAGTCGGCCGAAACCGGCGGCAGGAGCCCGGTGATTATGCCCGTCATGCCGGCGATGCGACCATGGAAGGCCATCAGCAGCACTGCGGCCAGCCCGATCATCGTGCCACCGACGAATGAGGCAAGGGGTGTAAACGCAGTCATCGATCCGTCCTGAGCGTCGAAATGTTGAAGGGGATGTAGGCGGGGCAGATTTTCGCCACGCTGGTCATCACCAGAACCGCCCCGACCCCGATGGCCGCCCAGAAGGCGAAGGGCGATGCGAGGATCGGCAGGTGGAAAAACAGCGCCAGGACGAGGATCGACCCGCCGACGACGAACCGCAGAATACGATCGAGCCTTCCGATATTGCGCGTCATGGCATCCTCATCGTCCGGAGCTGTGTGTATCGGACAATGATCTGCGCAATCTCCGCCCGACACGCTCTCATATATAAGAATAATCTAATATGCGCAATAGGGCAGCACGCAGATTCGTCACGCCCTGGCGCCCGACGGCGAAGCCCCGCTCGGAAGCCCTTCTCAGGCGCCCGCGTCGATCTCGTGGATGGTGACGCCGGGCACCACGGCCCGGGCGATGGCGCAGAGGTGGCGGTGGTGGGTGAGGTAGATCACCTGCCCCATCCCTGCCATGCGCCCCAGGAGCCGGAACACTTCTTCCGAGCGCGGCTCGTCGAAGGTTTCCATGATGTCGTCGGCGATGAAGGGCACCGGCGGCCGGGCCGTGGCGAATTCCTCGTAGCCGGCCAGTCTCAGCGCCAGATAGAGCTGGAAGCGCGTGCCCTTGGACATGTCGACCGCGAGCTTGGAGCCCCCGCCCTCCACCAGTCCGATCAGCGCCTCGCGCTCCTTTTCGGGCCGCGTCGCCAGCCCCGCATAAGCCCCCCGCGTCATCTGGCGGAAGGCTTCCGAGGCCCGGTTCATCATGGCGCTGCGATGGCGCTCGCGATAGGCGCGCAGCGCCTGCTCGGCGAGCAAAGCCCCACTTCGGAGCCGCAGATAGCGCAGCGCCAGGTCTTCCATTTCCAGCACCAGCGTGCGCCGCCGCCCCTCGATGCGCGCCACCGCATCGTCCCCGCCGATGGCGGCGAGGCGATCCTCGGCGATGGCCCGCTCGGCCACTCGCGCCCGAACCTGCGCCTCCAGCCCTTCGACGCGTGGGGACAGCTCGGCCAGCTCGGCTTCGAGCGCCTCACCATCGGCGCCCTCCATCTTCGCGAGCGCCTCGTCCAGCGCGGGCGCCTCCATCTCGGCCGCGATGCGGCGCGACAGTTCTGCGCTTGCTGCGGCGATCTGGTCGCGGCGTTGGCAGAGATCGAGGGCGGAGCGCACCGCCTCCGGCGTCTCGAAGCCAAAAAAACGCTTCATCGCCTCGAGGCGGCTCTCGAGCCCGCGCAACTGCGCCGCAATCGCTGCCCGCCTGTCGCCAAGCGCTTCGAGATCGGTCGCGAGCCGTTCGGCCTGCGCCTCCACGGTCCGCGCCGCATCGAGCCGCGCCCTGAGGCCGCGTGCGGCCACAAGCGCCGCATCGGGCTCGACCCCCTCGCCAAGCCCATCCGCGATCTCGGCGACAGCCCGCACGAACCGCTCCTGGTCGGCCGTCATCGCCTCGACGCGATGGGCCAGCTCCTGCCCCTCGGCAAGCAGCGGCGAGAGCCCGGCCAGCGATCCGAGCAGCGCCTCGACGGCGGTCGGATCGTCCGCACGGTCAGCAAACCAGCTCGACCCGATCGCCGCCTGCCAGCGCGCCTGCCAGTCGGCACGCCCGGCTTTCGCGGCCGCAAAGGCGCGCGCCCGCACAGTCGCTGCCGCCATCACCTCGGCCCGATGCTTTTCGGCCAGCCGCGTCCGCGCCCGCGCCGCTGTCGCCTCACTCAGCAGCGCATCGGCCGCCGCAAGCAGCGCATCGAGCGGCAACCGGGCCATGGCCGGGTCGCGGCTCGACAGCGCGGCGGCCAGCCCCTCCTGCACCTCGGCGAGGCCGGCATCGGCTGCCTCGCGCTCGCTTTCGGCCCGGCGCAGGGCGATGAGCGCCTCACGCGCCGCGCCATGGGCAAGGCTCCAGCGCGCCAGTTCGCCGAGGCGGCTCGCCGGATCGGCAAGACCTTCGATCAGAACGCCCGCGGGCACCGCCGCCGCGATCTCGTCGGCAAGCGCGGCCTCTGCCGCCCGGTTCGCCTCGAGGGCTGCCGCAAACCCCGTCTCGCGCGCCTGCGCCGCTGCCAGGTCGGACGACAGAACCCGCAGCTCCGCCAATTCCGCCGCTCCCAGAAGTCGCGCCTCGGCGATGGCGTCGGTGTGCCTCAGCCTTTCGGCAAAGGCCTCCGCGCTCGGCCGGTCGAGCTGCGCCATATGCTCGGTCCAGGCCGCATCCCGACGCGCACGCGCGTCCTGCGCCTCCTCGTCCGAAATCAGCCGCGCGCCCTGCCGCAGCACCGTCCGACGCGCCTCGGTCTCGGCCATGAGCGCGCGAACGCTCGCGATCTCCCCGGCCAGCTGTTTTTTGTCGCGCACGAGCATGTCGAGCCGATCCTGCCAGCGCGACAGGCGCTCGGCCGGCAGCGGCGCGATGCGGGCCAGCGTTTCGGCATCGGCCGGCCAGGGCGACAGCGCCCGCACCGCATCGGCAAGGGCGCGCTTGCGCTCCTCGATCATGCGCCGAGCCTGGCGCTGGTCGCCCACGAGATCGCCGCTCCGCAGCCGGCCTAGAAGCGCCGTGATCGTCGCGATCAGCGCCGGCCCCACCGGCTCTCGCCCGGCAGCGTCGTCGTCGCCGCGTTCGAGCGCGGCCACCGCCTCGCTTGCGGCCCGATGCTCGGCCTCGGCCTTTTCCAGCCGCACCTCGACACCCGATCGTTCCGCGATCAGCCCGCGCAGCGCCCCGAGCGTTGCCGCCGGCACCACCAGCGCCTGCGGTTCGGCATGGCCGGCTTCGCCGAGATCGGCGAGCAGCAGCCCGAGCCGCTCCTGCCACTGGGCAAGGCGGGGCCGCAGCTTGGGCAGATCCTTGTCGGCCGTCACGAACCGGGCCTCGCCATCGGCCAGCCCTGAGATGGCATCGGCAAACGTCAGCACCGCCTCGTCGCGCCAAAGCCCGTCGCGACGGGCTTCGAGCCGGGCCTCGTGATCGGCCTCGGCCGCGTCCCGGGCGATGAGGGCCGCGCGTTCAGTCTCGAGCCCCGTGAGTGCCGCCGGCCAGTCTGGGGGCGGATGCGGCAGGCCCGCCAGCGGCTTCGCCTCGGCGCCGAGCCGGCTGAGTTCGCCCCTCAGCGGCAGGGCACGCAACAGCCGCGTGATCTGTCGCTGGCGCGCCTGCGCCTCGGCCAGCCCGCGCGCCGCCCCCTCATAGGCCGTGTCCGCCTGCTGCAGCGCCCCCGTCAGCTGTCTGAACGTCGAGGCCTGCACGTCGATGGCGTCGCGCCGGGTCTTGAGTTCGGCCATTTCGCGCTTGAGCTCGGCCATGCGCGTCGAGCTCGCCCGCTTGCGGAAGATGCCGTCCGCCTCCTTGGCCACCCCTTCGAGAATGCCGCTGATGCCGGCGAGCCCCGCGCTGGCCGAAAACAGCAATTCCCCCAGATCGCCCTTGCTTTCGAGGATGGCATTGCCGCCCTCCTCCAGCGTCTGGTCGTCGAGCGAGAACATCATGCGATAGGCCTCGCGCGAAAGCCCGGCCAGCGGCACGCTCAGCAGCGCCTCGTTGACCGGCTGGCCCTGCGCATCGAGCAGCGAATTGGCCCGCTGCTTGATCCGGCGCAGCGCATGCGTGCGGCCCGAAAACTCCAGCGCCCCGCCCACTTCCATGGTCTTGGGCTGGTGCAGAAAGCCGTAGCGCGTCCGCTCCTCGATGCCGAACAGCAGGTCGAGATAGGCCGACAGCGCCGTCGATTTCCCCGCCTCATTGAGCCCGTAGACGATGTGCAGGTCCGGCGTGCCCGGCCGCGCCGCGCCGAAATCGATGCTGTGATCGGTGAACTTGCCGTAGCGGTTGAGATCGAGCCGGCGGAGCCGCATCAGCCCCTCCCGCCCTGCGTGTCGGCGCCGTCAGGCTTGAGCCGCGCCAGCACCTCCTCGCCGCCCTCGGCGATGAGGCTGTCGAGAAAATCCTCAAACGCGGCCTCGTCCTCCCCGGCAAAGCGCCGCGCCTCGGGCGGCAGGTCGCCCTGCATCTCGATCACCAGCGCCCGCAGCGCTTCGCGCACGCCATGCTGGCCGGCGATCTCGCCGCGCATCAGCAGCCCCAGTTCCTCCACCGGGTCGGCGCTGGGCCCGGAGAGCCCCGCCTCGGGCGCCCGCGTCTCGAGCTTCAACGCCTCGATCCAGCTGCGTCCCACGCCCATGGCCCGCTGCTCGATTTCGGCCAGCAGCAGGTCGCGATCGCGCCGCAGGGCGAAATTGAGCCCGGTCGTGCCCTCAAGGGTGAGCCGCGCCACGAGATGATCCGCCCCCACCCGGTCCCGCAGGGCCCCGAGCGCGCGTTCGATCACCGCGATTGCCCCGCGCCAGTCCTCGGCCGGCGAAAGATCGACGCTCAGCCGCTCGAACTGAGCGATGCCTACCGCGCGCTGCTCGAGCGTGATCCGACGATCGTCTCCGATGGTCACGAGCGCCACCGATTTCTCGCCGGCCTCGTTGATGTCGCGGCCCTGCGGCATGCCCGGCATCACCACATGGCGCGCCCCCTCGTGCCGGGCGCCGGCATGGATATGCCCCAGCGCCCAATAGTCGAAGCCCCAGTCATGCAGGTCGCTCGCCCGGCTCGGCGCATAGGGGTCGTGGCCGGGGGCCCCGGCGAGGCTCGTATGCATGATGCCGATATTGACCGCATCGGGCAGCGGCCGGCGATATTTCTCGAGCAGGCTTTCGGGCGCCTGCGGCCGCGCAAAGGAGAGCCCGTGGATATGCACCGGCACGGCGCCTGTTCCCGCCGCCATCGCCTCGGCCCGCCCGCCAAACACCGTCACCGAGGGCGGCAGGATCAGCTCCTTGGTGATGTTGGAGAGCGCGTCGTGATTGCCGCGGATGATGAAGGTGCCGATCCCCGCCTCATCGAGCCGCTGCATCTGGGTGGCGAGGAACCGCGCCGTCTTCATCGATGTCTGTTCGCCGTCATAGAGGTCGCCGGCGATGACGAGCGCATCCACCTGTTCCTCGAGCGCCAGATCGACGATGCGCACCAGCGCCTGGCGCGTCGCATCGCCCACCAGTTCGGCAAGCTCGGCATTGCGCAGCGCCAGCGAGCGCAGCGGCGAATCGAGATGGAGGTCGGCGGTGTGGATGAAGCGAAAAACCATCGCTCCACTCCTACGCAACCCGGGACAAAAAGGGAACCCGCCCTTTTCGCCGCCACTTCGGCTTTATCGTCCGGCGAGCAGTGCCGCGATATCGAGATCGCCCACAAGGTCGTTCTCGGCGGCAAAATCCCGCCCGTAAAGCGCCGAAAGCAGCGCCAGCCCCGAGCGGTGCAGCACCGGGTCGAGCCCCAGCGCCTCCCCCAGCCGCACCAGCGGCACGAGGCCGAAAGGCGCATCCTCGAGCACATAGCGCGTCTCGATGCCGGTCGGCCCCAGCTGCCCGGGCCCTTCGGCGCGGATCGCCTCGGCCATGGTTTCGAGCCTGTCGATGGGGATGCCGTAGGAGAGATGATAATGCTCGGGCGCGGTGCGCACCGAAAGCCCGAGCCGCGCCGCCATGGCGAGCCGTTCGGCATCGAGCCCCGCCATCAGTCGCGCCACCGATGCGGTCAGATTTTCGCTCTGCCCCCAGGCCTCGCCCCGTTCCATGCGGGTGAAATTGGTCAGCGCCAGCGCCAGATGCGCCTGCGGATTGAGGTTGGAGAGCGAAATCGCGAGCAGGTCCGCGCGCGCGGTGAAATGGTCCCCGAAAATCTCGGCGCAAAGCCCGAGCGCAGCATCATCGCCGGCCGGCAGGCTCGCCGCGTCGATGCGCTTGCGCAGCGTGTTGATGCGCACCGCGGCCGGCCCCGTCCGTCGCGCCCGCAACAGCGTCGTGCCCCAGGCGATGATCGGCGTGCGCCTGCCCGCCGCCGCAAGCCGCTGCGCCAGCGCAAACCCACCCAGCGCCGGATGGGCGTTGATGATCACCAGCTGCCCGGGCACGAGGCTCTCGGCCAGACGGTCATAGACCATCCGGTGCCCATTGGCCGGCAGCGCCACCAGCACCGCATCGGCGCCCGCGACGGCGTCCGCAAGGCGATCGGCCACCGCCACGCGATAGGCACCGGCAAACAGCCCCTCGACCACGAGTTCGCCCGCGCGCAGGGGCTCCGTGCTCTTGCCCGAGGGCGACCACAGCACCGGCGCGTGCCCGCGTGTCACAAGATGGGCGGCGCTGGCAAGGCCGATGGCGCCCGCCCCCAGAATGGCGACCTTCATACCGCCGGGCCGAAGAACCGCGCTGGCCGGAATTCGGCCAGTTCGGGCACCTGCCGGCCATGCACCAGCTCGGCCGTCACCGCCTCGCCGATAAAGGCGCCCATCGTCACCCCGCTATGGGTCACGGTGACATAATAGTTCTTGAGCGCCGGGTGCGGGCCGATGGCAGACAGCCCGTCGGCCGGGATCGGGCGGATGGCGATGCGCACCGCCTCAACCGCGACGCCCTTGAGCGCCGGCATCAGCTTGATGGTGCGTTCGAGCAACTTCTGGGCCGCCGGATTCGCGGGCACGGGGTCGGAATCCGCCGGCACCGTCTTGTCGATGTCGTTGGCCCGCAGCAGCAGGCGGCCCGCACCATCGGGCCGGCAATTGACCAGAGGCGTCCGCATGCCGTGCCTGAGGCTCGTGTCGCTGCTCGTCGTATAGGCGATGAGCCCCACCGTCGGGGCCAGCGGCAATTCGAAATCGGGGGCGCCCACCACCTCATTGGCCCAGCGCCCGCCGCTGTTGACCACCACATCGGCTTCGATGGTCTCGCCGTTTTGGAGCACCACGCCACAGGCGGCGCCGTTGCGCACGAGCAGCGCCGTCACCTTGTGGCCGAGCAGCAGTTTGAGCCCATGCCGCGCGATGGCGGTGCGCACCATGGTGCCGGCATAGACCGGCGCATCGAGCCAGCCATCCTCGGGATAATAGATCGCGCCCTCTTGCTCGAAGGTCGCGGGGTCGACGTCGGGCTCGAGTTCGGCCAGCTGCTTGGCATCGATGCGCTCGGCCGGATAACCCCAGCTCCGCAGCACATCCACCTTGTCGCCTTCAGCGTCCCCGAAGCCTTCGGCCTCGGCCCCGGCGCTCTGCCACTGGATGACGCCGGGCCGATGCAGCCAGTTGGAGCCCTTGAACTCCTCTTCCGCGACGCGGCGATGCGTGCGCACCCCGGCCATGTTGAGGGTGTAATAGGCGCGCGGATTGATCTTTTCGCAGGCATTGACCCAGGCATAGCTGGTCGCGGAGGTGCCGGCCCCGACGCGGTTGGCGTCGATCAGCGTCACCTCGGCGCCGGCCTCGGCAATGCGATAGGCGATGGACGAGCCGATGACCCCGGCTCCGACGACGATGGCTTTCATCGCTGCATTCCCTCTTATTGGCTCTGGTTCCAGATGCGGCCGAGTTCGGTCAGCATCAGCGGCCAGCAGGTAACGCCTTCCCTGATGCTGGTGATGGCGTAGGATTCATTGGGCGCATGCACGCCATCGGCCGGCAGGCTGAACCCGAACATCAGCGTGTCGATGCCCAGATGGTCCCGGATGGTCGCGGTGATGGGCGAGGTGCCGCCCGAACGCACCCGCACCGGCGTCTTGCCGGTGATCTCGCGCAACACGCGATCGGCGGCAACCACCAGCGGGCTCTCTTCGCCGAGGCTATAGGCCGGCGCCCCGCCCCGGTCGGAGCGGATCTCGAGCCGCGTGCCCTCGGGCGCATGCGCCTCGAGATGGCGGATCACGGCGGCAGCCGTCTCCCTGGGATCCTGCCCGGCGATGAGCCGGATGGTGATCTTGGCATGGGCGGCATTGGGGATGACGGTCTTGGACCCCGGCCCGGTATAGCCGCCCCACATGCCGTTGATTTCGAGCGTCGGCATCAGCGTCAGCCGCTCGATCGCGGTGTAATCGGGATAGCCATGCGCCACCCCGCCAAAGCTGGCAAAGAACGCATCCTCGTCCATCGCGAGTTCGGCGGAATGCCGGCGCTGCTGTTCGGTCGGCCGCGCCGCCTCGGGCAGGAACCCCTCGACCATCACCCGGCCTTCGGCGTCATGCAGGCTGGCCAGCAGATGCGCCATGTCGTGCAGCGCATTGCGGGTCGTGCCGCCATAGCGGCCCGAATGCAGGTCGCGCACCGCCGAGGTCCTGAGCGTCACTTCGAGCGCATTGACGCCCCGGCACCCCACATTGATCGCCGGCCAGAACCCGTTGCGCCCGCCATCGGCCGAGAGCACCAGATCGCCCTTGATGAGGTCGGCATAGCGTTCGAAGATCGCCGGCAGGCTCGGGGCGCCCACCTCCTCCTCGCCTTCGAAGAGGCAGCGGACATTGAAGGGAAACCCGCCTTCGATTTGCAGATAGGCGGCGAGGCTTTCGAGCGCGATGGTCGAGGAGCCCTTGTTGTCCGAGGCCCCGCGCCCATAGAGCCGGTCGCCCCGCTGGGTCAGAACGAAGGGCTCGCTCTCCCACGCATCGAGCGGATCGGGCGGCTGCACGTCGTAATGGCCATAGACGATGAGCGTCGGCTTGCCCGGCGCATGCATCCAGTCGGCATAGACCGCCTTGTGCCCGCCGCCATCGAGCAGCTGCACATTCTCCATCCCCATGCCCGCGAGCCGGGCCATGAGAAAGTCGCGCGCCGCCGCCATCCCGTTTTCGAAGGCCGGATCGGCGCTGACGCTGGCGCAGGCCACATACTGCCCCAGCCGGCCGATGATGGCCTCGATCTGGGTTGCGAGATGATCGGCCACGCGTTGGCTCATGGTCGGTTGGCTCCGTTCAAAAATGTCAGCTGTCGCGCGGGTCGAGCGCGTCGCGCAGCCCGTCCCCGAAAAGGTTGAAGCCCAGCACCACTAGGAAGATCGCCCCGCCCGGGAAGATCGACATCCACGGCGCCTGGGTCATGAAGTTCTTGGCGGTGTTCAGCATCGAGCCCCAGGAGGGGTTGGGCGGCTGCTGCCCGAGCCCGAGAAACGAGAGGCTGGCTTCCGCGATGATCGCGGTCGCCACCGTGATGGTCGCCTGCACCACCACCGGGGGCAGGATGTTGGGCAGGATGTAGCGCAATATGATCAGCCCATGCGGCAGCCCGATGGCATGGGCGCCCTCGACATAATCCTCGGTCTTGACCGCCAGCACCTGCCCGCGGGTAAGGCGCACGAAGATCGGGGTGGCGGCGATGCCGATCGCCAGCATGGCATTGACGAGGCTCGGCCCCAGCGTCGCGGCCAGCGCGATGGCGAGGATCAGCGACGGAATGGCCAGCAGCGCCTCGATGACGCGCGAGATCGCCCCATCCACGAGCCCGCCGAAATAGCCCGAGATCAGCCCAAGCGGCACCCCGATGGCGAGCGCGATGGCCACCGAGACCACCCCCGCCATCAGCGAGGCGCGCGCGCCATAAAGCAGCCGGCTGTAGATATCGCGCCCGATCTCGTCGGTCCCGAGCCAGAATTCCGCCGAAGGCGGCTTCCTGATGCTGGTGAAAGCCGTCGCGAACGGATCGTGGGTCGCCAGCAGCGGCGCAAAGATCGCGAGCAGCGCGAAGAGGATGACGATGCCCGCGCCCACCAGCGCACCGCGATTGCGCGCCAGCTTGGCCAGCCCGCGAAAGCCCTTCCGTTTCGCGATCGGTTGCGCCGCCG
Source organism: Devosia enhydra (assembly GCF_900119845.1). Taxonomy (GTDB): domain Bacteria; phylum Pseudomonadota; class Alphaproteobacteria; order Rhizobiales; family Devosiaceae; genus FPKU01. The sequence continues at coordinate 878,390 of NZ_FPKU01000002.1, read as the reverse complement.
TCGTGCCTGCTGCCCCTTGCGCCATCTGCGTCATTGCGGGTGCCTCAGGCGCGGGTTGATGAGGATATAGAGCATGTCGGCAACAAGGTTCATGAAGATGAAGCCGATGGCGGTAAAGAGCACCACGCCCTGCACCACGGCATAGTCGCGGGTAAAGACCGCATCGACGATGAGCTTGCCAAAGCCGGGGATGACGAAGATCTGCTCGGTCAGCACCGCCCCGGCCAGCAGGTCGCCAAAGAGCAGCGTCGAGAGCGTCACGATCGGCATCAGCGCATTGCCCAGCGCGTGCTTCAAGATCACCGTCTTGCTCAGGAGCCCCTTGGCGCGGGCGGTGCGGATATAGTCGGAATTGAGCACGCCCAGCATGGCGCTGCGGGTATGGCGCATCAGATAGGCCGCTACCGCCGTCGAGAGCACGAAGGCCGGCATCAGCATCGAGCGGATCGAGAGCCAGGCATCCTGCGTCAGCGGCACATAGCCCGAGGCCGGCAGCAGTTTCCACTGCACCGCCACCACCATGATCAGCATGATGCCGAGCCAGAAATTGGGGATCGACATGCCCGACAGCGCCACAGTGTTGGCGACATAGTCGGTTGCCGTATTTTTGCGCACCGCCGCGATGATGCCGGCCGGAATGCCGATCAGCATCGCCATGATCATCGCCATGGTGGCCAGCTGCACGGTGATTGGCAGCTTCTGCAAAATCATCTCGGTCACTGGCAGGCCGGTGCGGATCGAGCTGCCGAAATCACCCCGCAGCACATTGCCGATCCACGCCAGGTACTGCACCGGCATCGGGTCATCGAGCCGGTATTTCTCGCGCAGGAAGGCCACGACTTCGGGGTTGGATTCCTCGGCCGTCATGGTGAGGATCGGGTCGCCGGGCAGCATCCGCTGCAACCCGAAGATCAGCATCGACACGATGATCAGCGTCGGTATGGCAACCACGACGCGTCTGATGATGAGCTGGAGCACCGGCGGCGAGACCTTTGAGCAATGGGGCGGCAGTCATGCCGCCGCCCCCTGGGAGCGTTCGGGACGGATCAGTCGGCCATCTTCACGCCGGCGAGCCGCAGCACGCCGTCGGCATAGGAGGTGAAGCCCTCGATATTGGCGCGATAGGCCCAGGTGCGCGGGGTGTAGTAGAAATAGAGCGCCGGCAGGTCCTCGGCGGCGATCGTCTGCGCCTCGTCGTAAAGCGCCTTGCGTTCGGCCTGGTCGTTGATGGTGCGGGCCTTGTCGAGCAGCGCGGTCAGCTCGTCATTGCAGTAATTGCCCACATTGCCGGCGCTGCCGCAGGCGAGGTAGCGGTGGAAATTGCCATCGGGATCGATGCGGCCCGAGGCGCCGAACTGGCTGACCTCGAAATTGCCCGCCTCGCGCTCGGCGACATAGGCGGCGAATTCCATCGGGCGCAGCGCGATCTGGAAGCCCGCTTCGCTCGCCATCGCCTGCACCAGCTCGAACAGCGACTGCATGGCGCTGTTGTTGGCATAAAGGATCTCGAATTCCACCGTCTCATGGCCGGCTTCGGCCATCAGCGCCTTGGCCTGCTCGATGTCGCGGCCGCCCCCGTCGAATTCCGGGTTATAGGCCCAGGAGGCCGAGGAGAAGGGCTGGTAGGCCGGCGGATAGGTGCCCGCGCCCAGCACGTCGTTGATCACGTTGCGGTCGATGGTCAGCTCCAGCGCCTTGCGCAGCCGCGGGTCCTGGTTGATGGGCGACTGCGAGCGCTCGCCATTGCCCATGTTGAAGTTGACGCCGTAAAAGCCGAGGCCGGTCACGAGGTCGAAGACGAGATTGGAATCGCCCTCGATGGTGGCCATGTCATTGGGCGCTGGGCGCTCGATGATCTGCACGTCGCCCGACTGCAGGTTGGCGAGCCGCACCGTCGCATCGGGGATCGGCCGGAACGTCACCGTGTCGAAATGATAGTTGTCGGCATCCCAGTGGTCGGCGAACTTTTCGAGCACGATGCGGTCGTTCTGCACGCGCTCGGCGAACTTGTAGGGGCCCGAGCACACGACGCCGCCGGCCGGCGGGGTATCGAAGGCGGCCGGCGAGATCAGCATGCCGGCACGATCGGTGAGGTTGGCGAGGAAGGCGGCATCGGGCGCCTCGAGCGTCAGCGCGATTTCGTGCTCGCCCAGAACCTCGATGCCGGAAACCGACGCCAGCTCGGCCTTGCGGTTGCTCTCGGGCAGCGTCATGGCGCGCTCGAGATTGGCCTTCACCGCCTCGGCGGTGATCGGGGTGCCGTCATGGAACACCGCGTCATCGCGCAGCGTCATGGTCAGCACGGTGTCGCCTTCCGACCAGGTCCATTCGCTCACGATGCGCGGCACGATGGCAAGGCTGGTATCGATCTCGAACAGCGTGTCGCAGAGCGAGGCGAAGACCAGCCGGCCCACGAAGGTGTTGGCGCGATGCGGATCGAGGATATCCGGATCGTCCTGCATGGCGACGGTCAGGTCGGCGGCGCTCACCGCCGTTGCACCCATAAGGCCGGCCAGCACGGCCGACAGCACGAGTTTCTTCATCATCAAATCTCCCGGTTGATGGCTTGGTTCGCAGCGGCCGCCGTGGCGGTCGATGCGGTCAATGAAGGGCCCGGCACCGTGCCGGGCGAAAGGGATGGGTCGGCGGCGAGCTTGCGCGCCTGCCGGCCGCGATAGAGCGCGAGGCGCTCGCTGAGCTTGCCCTGGCGTTCGCCCGCAACCGGGGCGCTGACGCCCGCCGACTGGATTTCGCGCCAGAAATGGCACGCGACCTGCCGTCCGCCCTCCACCGTTTCGAGCACCGGATGGTCGCTGGTGCAGCGGGGCCGCGCATGCGGGCAGCGCGTGTGGAAGCGGCAGCCCGAAGGCGGCGCGGTCGGGCTCGGCACATCGCCCTGGAGCAGCGCGCGCTCGCCGCGCCGCGCCGGATCGGAGACGGGAATGGCCTCGAGCAGCGCCGCCGTATAGGGATGGAGCGGCGCTTCATAAAGCGCATCGGCCTCGGCGAGCTCGACGATCTCGCCCAGATACATCACCGCCACCCGATCGCTCATGTGGCGGATGACGGCGAGGTCATGGGCGACGATCACGAGTGTCAGCCCGAAATCGCCCTTGAGCCCTTCGAGCAGGTTGATCACCTGCGCCTGGATCGACACATCGAGCGCCGAGACCGGCTCGTCGCCCACGATCAGCTTCGGGCCACCGGCCAGCGCCCGCGCAATGCCGATGCGCTGGCGCTGGCCGCCCGAAAACTCGTGCGGATAGCGATCGGCCCAGTCGGCCCTGAGCCCGACGCGGCGCATCAGCTCGTCGACCCGGTCATTGACGGCGCTGCCGGTTTCGATCCGGTGGAGGCGGATGGGTTCGGCAAGGATCTGCCGCACGCTCATGCGCGGATTGAGCGAGGCGAACGGGTCCTGGAAGATGATCTGCAGGCGGCTACGCAACGCCCGCATCTGCGCCGGCGGCAGGGCGGTGATCTCCTCGCCCTCGAAGAACACCTGCCCCTCTGTGGGGTTGAGCAGCCGCAGCAGCAGCCGTCCGAGGGTGGACTTGCCGCAGCCCGATTCCCCCACGATGGCGAGGGTTTCCCCGCGCGCCACCGCGAGCGAGACATCGGACACCGCATGCACGAGGCTCGAGCGCCGCATCCAGTTGGCCGGATGGCCGAAGCGCTTGACGAGGTTGCGGGCCTCGAGAATGGGTTGGTCCGTGGTCACGCCGCCTCCACATTGAGTTCGAGCGGCGCATACCAGCAGGCGGCGGTGTGGCCCTCGGCAAAGCCACGCTGGGGCGGCACCTCCCCATGGCAGCGGGCATCCGCGAAGGGGCAGCGCGTGGCGAAGCGGCAGCCTTGCGGCATCTGGTCGAGCGGGGGCACCGAGCCCTCGATGGTCGCAAGCGTCCCCTCTCGGCGCCCCAACGATGGCACCGAGCCGAAGAGCCCGATCGTGTAGGGGTGCTGGGGATCGGCAAAGATCTGCGCGACCGTGCCGGTCTCGACGATGCGGCCGGCATACATCACCGCCACATGGTCGGCGACCTCGGCGACGACGCTGAGATCGTGGGTGATGAGGATCATCGCCGTGCCGGTCTCGCGCTGCAGTTTCTTGATGAGCGAGAGGATCTGCGCCTGGATCGTCACGTCGAGCGCCGTGGTCGGCTCGTCGGCGATCAGGAGGCGCGGCGCATTGGCCAGCGCCATGGCGATCATCGCGCGCTGCCGCATGCCGCCCGACATCTGGTGCGGATAGGCGTGGAAGCGCTTTTCGGGCGCCGGAATGCGCACCAGCCGCATCATCTCGATCGCCTTGGCGTTGGCGGCGGCCCGCCCGATGCCGGTATGGCGCAGCAGCCCCTCGGCGATCTGGTGCCCCACCGTCAGCGAGGGGTTGAGAGAGGTCATCGGCTCCTGGAAGATCATCGACAGCCGGTTGCCGCGCAGGTCGGCCAGCCGCCGGTCCGAGAGCGCAAACAGATCCTCGCCCTCGAAGAGCGCCTGTCCGCCGGTGATACGGGCCGGCGGCGTCGGCAGAAGCCCCATCAGCGCCAGCGAGGTCACGCTCTTGCCGCAGCCGCTTTCGCCCACGAGGCAGAGCGTCTCGCCCGGCTTGACCACAAACGAGATGCCATCAATCAGGCTCGGCCCCTCGCCCTTGGCGAAAGACAGCGAGAAATCCGTGACCGAAAGCAGCGGCGCGTCGGCGTGTGCGCTCATGCCGCCGCCTTGATGAAACGGTCCGGCCGATAGGGCGCGAGCAGGCCATCGACCCTGCCCTCGACGATTTCGGCGGTCAGCAGGCGCCCCACCAGCGCCGAAATATTGATCCCGCCATGGCTCACCGCCAGCCAGTAGCCGTCGACGCCCCGCACCGGCCCGATGGCGGGCAGCCCGTCACCGGGGATCGGGCGGATGCCGATGCGCACCGCTTCGACCGGAAGGCCCGAAAGCCCCGGCACCAGCCGCCAGAGCCGCTCCGCCAGCATCTGCGCTGCCGGATGGTCGGGGCGCGGCAGGTCCTCTGCACCCACCATCATGTCGATGTCGTTGGCGCGCAACAGCAGCCGTCCGCCCCCATCGCTGCGCACATTGAGCCCCGGGGTGCGCAGCACCTTCAAGACCGGCAGGGGCGCAGGGCGGGTGTAGGCGATAAGGCCCACCGTCGGGGCCTGCGGCACGCCGAGCCCGGCTTCGCCCGCCACTTCATTGGCCCAGCGCCCGGCGCAATTGACCACCACATCCGCCGCGATCACGTCACCCTGGTCCGTCTGGACGCCCGCGACCCGGCCGGAACGCACCAGCACCTCGGCAACGCTGGTATGGCTCAGAAGCTGCGCGCCATATCGGTCCCGCGCTGCGGCCACGAGGCTGCCGACATAAAGCGGCGCATCGAGATAGCCGTCCTCGGGATAATGAATGGCGAGCCCGTCTTCAGCCATGGCATCGGCAGAAAGCTGCGGCACGAGGCGCGCGAGATCGGCGCGGGCCAGCGTCTCGGCCGGATAATTGCGCGCCGCCAGCTGCCGCAGCTTGTGGGCGATCGGCATTTCACCCAAATCGAGCCCCTCGGCTCCGGCGCCCTGCCACTGGATCACGCCCGGCCTCGGATACCACTGGCCTTCGGGCCCGAACGCCTCGGCAAGGCGGCGATGCTCCTCCACCGCCGCGAGGCTCAGGGCGAAATAGGGGTCGGAGGCGAGTTTTTCCGCCGCACTGACCCAGGCAAAGCTCACCTGCGAGGTGCCGCCGCATGGCAGGCCGGCATCGATGAGCGTTACGGCGACGCCGGCTTCGGCGAGGCGGAATGCCACCGAGGCCCCTATCACCCCCGCTCCGATCACCAGCGCCTTCATCTTCGCCCTCACGCGAATGCAACGAAGACCTAGAATGCGCAGTTCTGAATGCAATTCAAGCAGAATTTGCGCGCAATATGACAGCGCCACGACGGCGCGACGCCACCTGGCGCCGGCGCGGCGCGTCAAAAGTACGGGTCTTTGAGGAGAATTCAGTCGGCGGCTTGGGCCGGATGGTCGTGGCGATAGCGCAGGGCGGCGGCCTGCTTGTTCATCAGGTGCCGGTAGAGGATGTCGTTGAGCTCGACACCCGAGCGCCGCTGCAGCGCATCGAGGATCTGCTCGTGCTCGCGCATCGCCTCGCCCCAGCGATCCTTGTGGTTTTCGCGATTGGCGTTGTAGCGCACCCTTTGCAGGCGCGTGGCGAAATTGTCATAGGTCACAGCCAGCGTCGCGTTGCGCGCCGCATCGACGATCGCCTTGTGGATCAGCTGGTTGAGCTTGAAATAGCTCGGCAGATCGCGCCGCATGTAGCTCGCATACATCTCATAATGCAGCTTTTCGACCGCCGCGATCTCGGCATCGGTGATGTTCTCGCAGGCCAGCCGGCCGGCCAGCGCCTCGAGCCCGCCCATCACCTCGAACAATTCGCGGATGTCGGTTTCGGTATAGGATCGCACCCGGGCTCCGCGATTGGGCAGCAATTCCACCAGCCCCTCGGCGGCCAGAACCTTCAGCGCCTCGCGCAGGGGGGTGCGCGAGATGCCGAAGCTCTCGCACAGCGTCCGCTCGGGGATGCGCGCGCCATCGGGCAGGCTGCCCTCGACGAGAAAGCGCCGCAGCTTGCCCAGGATCTCTTCATGCAACGACCCGGCTCCGGCGGGGTCGACCGCCTCCACCGCGATCTCCGCCCCCAGCGCCGCGACGGCGCCCCCCATCTCGGTCATGTCATTGCCCTTGCGCTCGGATTGGCCGGGATCGTTCGTGGATATCATTCGCCCGGAAAGAATACAAACCGATTGTGCCCAGCCAAAAATAAATGCAAAATGCCATCCAGCATTTCAGTCCATACGCGGCAAGGCATCAGATGAGTCACTCGTTCGGCCCCCATTTCCTCCACATCCCCGGCCCGAGCCCGATTCCGGAGCGCGTCCTGCGCGCCATCAGCCTGCCGATCATCGATCATCGCGGCCCCGAATTCGCCGAGCTGGCGCGCACCGTGCTCGCCGGCATGCAGCGCGTCTTCAACACCGCCCATCCGGTGCTGATCTTCCCCGCCTCGGGCACCGGCGCCTGGGAGTCCGCCATCGTCAACACCCTCGTCCCCGGCGATCGGGTGCTGATGGTCGAGACCGGCCATTTCGCCACCCAGTGGCGCAAGCTGGCCGAAAAGCACGGCATCGCAACCGATTTCATCCCCGGCGACTGGCGCGACTGGGCCGATCCCGCGGCCATCGCCGAGCGCCTCCGCGCCGACACCGACCACGCCATCAAGGCGGTGATGGTGGTGCATAACGAGACCTCCACCGGCGTCGCCAGCCCTATCGCCGCCATCCGCAAGGCCATCGATGCCGAGGGCCATCCCGCCCTGCTGATGGTCGATGCCATCTCCTCTTTGGGCTCCCTGCCTTACCTTCACGATGACTGGGGCGTCGATGTCACCGTCACCTGCTCGCAAAAGGGCCTGATGCTCCCCCCCGGCCTCAGCTTCGTGGCGCTGTCGCCAAAATCGATCGCCGCAGCCAAGGCCGGCGGCGCCCGCCGCTCCTATTGGGACTGGGCCGAGATGATCGCCTTCAATCGCGACGGCTTTTTCCCCTACACCCCCGCCACCAACCTGCTCTACGGCCTGCGCGAATCGATCGCGCTCATCGAGGCCGAGGGCTATGACGCCGTCTTTGCCCGCCACGACCGGCTCGCCGCCGCCACCCGCGCCGCCGTGCAGGCCTGGGGGCTCGAGGTGCTCTGCCGCAACGAGCAGGCCCATTCCTCGGTGCTCACCGCCGTGCTGATGCCCGAGGGTCAGGATTCCGATGCGCTGCGCGAGCACATCCTCGCCCGCTACAATCTTTCGCTCGGGCAGGGGCTGAGCAAGCTCAAGGGCCGCGTCTTCCGCATCGGGCATCTGGGCCAGTGCAACGAGCTGACGCTGCTCGCCGCGCTCTCAGGCATCGAGATGGGCCTTGCCGATACCGGCGTCCCGCACCAGCGCGGCGGCGTCAATGCCGCCATGGAGGCCCTGCGCCAGGCGGCCTGAGGCCGAGCGCCGTCAGCGCCGGAACCAGCCCGCCTCGATCAGCGTACGGTCGCCCTCGCGTGCAAAGCCCTGCCGCAGCCGGGCCAGCGCCTCGGGCGTCCAGCCGGGCGGATCGGTCAGCGCCACCCAGGCATCGAGATAATCGGTCGGGGCATAGACATGCCCGAAGCCGATGGGCGAGGTCTGGGCCAGCGCCATGTCGAGCGCGAGCTGGAAGAACGTCACAACCGGATACCAGTTGAGCCGCGCCGCCACGTCGGGCGCGCGCGGCCCCCGCAGCCATTCGGGCTGGCGATAGAGCAGTGCCGGCTCGAAGAACACGATGGGGTCGCTGGGATATTGCAGGTAGAGGATGCGCACCGGCCCCCAGCCCGTCGCGTCGGCATCCCTCAGCGTATCATGGTTGGCAAAGCGCACCGCCGACCCGTCCCCGATGCGCGGCAGCCAGCGCGGGCTGTCGGGGTTGCGCGTCGTCACGAGGTTGCGCCAGTTCGGGCTGGCAAAGGGCGGCCCCACCCAGAGCGCGCCGTGGAACGGGTCCCCGAGGATTTCGTAGAGCGTCGCCGAGGCCTGCGAGCTATAGGCCCCGAGGCTGAGCCCATGCAGATAGAGCTTGGGCCGGGCCTCGGGCGGCATGGCCGTCCAGCGCGCATAGACCGCCGAAAACAGCGCCTGCGCCGTCGCCACGCCCACATCGGGCTCGCTCACCAGCGACAGCCAGCTGGTGAGGTAGGAATATTGCACCGCAACGCTCGCGACATCGCCGCGATGCAGCACTTCGAGCGTATCGATGGCCGGCGGATCGACCCATCCGGTCCCCACCGGCATGATCAGCACCAGCACCGAGCGCTCGAAGGCGCCCACCCGGTCCATCTCCGCCAGCGCCAGCGCCGCGCGGCCCTCGACGGTCTCTGCCGACCGTAACCCCACATAGATCCGGAGCGGCGCCATCGCGCTGCCGGCCAGCGCCGCGATCTCGTCGCGCGTCGGGCCCGATTGCACATAAACCCGCGCGTCGCGCCCGATCGTGTCCCAGTCAATGAGCGAGGCGGCGCTGCCCGAGCGCGCCGGGTCGGCAGGCGGCGCCTCGTAGATGCCCGAGAGCCGGTCGAGATCGGCATAGAACCGGTCGGCCGCCGCCAGCGTCCAGCGCAACAGAACGCCATCGACAGCCGTCGCGAACAGCGCGCCCACCACGATCATGCCGCCCACCATGGCCGCCCGCTTGGGCACGAGGCGCATCAGCCAGCGTGAAACCACCCTCACGCCGGCGACGATCAGCGTGCCGAGCGCGATGAGCAGGCTTGCCGGCAGCACTGCGATGGCCGCGACCCATAAAGGTTGCTGGCTTTCCACCGGCGGCATGTCCATCACCGCGCGCGTCACGTTCTGCCAGCCGGTCGAATGCCACAAAAACACGCTGGCAAGGATCACCCCGCCCGCCACCAGCACAAGCCGCGCAAGGCGCGTCACGCGCGTCTGGGTGATGGAAAACCCCAGATAGGCCCAGAGCCATTCGATGAAGACCCCGATGCCATAGCCCGCGGCAAACACACAGCCGCTCAGCAGCCCCTGCAGCACATAATGGCGGGGCAGCAGCGACGGGGTCAGCGACAGGGAAAAGAGCACGAGCCCCAGCAGCAGCCCCGTGGTCGGCTGCCGGTCGAGCGCCCTCAGCAACCGGCTCGAAAACGGGGCCCCGGCCGCCATCGTCAGCCCGCCATCAGCATTTGAACGAGATGCAGCACGCCCCAGATCGCTCCGCCGGCCAGCGCCAGCCCGAGGCAGGCGATCGCCATGCCGATCACGACACCCAGCCCGTCGCGATTGATGCGAGAGACGCAGATCACCGCGATGCCAACATTGGGCACGGCGTTGATGAAGGGGATCGGCAGCACCATCGGCAGGCTCACCGCGATGATGAAGAGCGCCAGAAACCGCCGTGCTCCGTCACCGGCCAGCAGCCCGAGCCGGGGCCGCGAGAAGCGGCCGATGAGCCGGGCAACCAAGGTCAGCCGCTCGAACATGCGGGCGACGAAACCGGAGGAGATGCGCCGCCTGCCGATCCAGCCCGAAACCCGCAGCGGCCGGTCGATCAGCATGGCGATGGCCACCGCGATGATGGCAAAGCCGATGGTGCCGCCATAGCCGGGCGGGCCGGGGATCATGTTGAGCCCGCTGAGCACCAGGATGACCAGCATATGGGCCCGCGCGCCAAGCAGCGTCACGAGGCTGCCCAGCGCCAGCCGTCCGCCTTCCGCCTCGGCCTCCCCCGCGATCCGGGCCGCGATCGCCGCGACCTGCGCTTCGATGGGGGAGCGGTGGGCGTGGTCATCCATGAGCGGGGGCGTCCGGCAGTCGGGTCTGGTCGCGCGACCTTAAAGCGTTTGCAGGCGAAGTGGAAACCGCTTCCCCGTCCGGAAATGCGAGAGACCCCGGCCATGTCCCGCCGGTTCAGGGAAACCGCGCACGCCTTTAGCCGAACAGCCGCGACATCCCGGCAAGCGGGTCGCGCGCGAATGCCAGCAGATCCCGGGCCAGGGCGGGCGGCACGAGGCTTTCGAGCTTGCCGGCAAAGAGCGCCTCGGCCCCCGCCTGATCGACCCCGTCAAACGGGCCGTCATAGGCCCGTTCGCCCAGCGCGGCGTCACCCGCATAGGCGGTGACGATGGCGGGAAAGATACCCTTTTCCAGATGCCGCGCCTCGAGTGCGTCATCGCCCTCGACGCTGAGCCTGTCCATGAACCCGAGCACGGCCCGGTCATGGACGGCATCGCCCTCGAAATCGGCGAGCACCGAGCGGCCCCGCACGCAGGCGCTGGCAGCCGCGAACGGCAGGCTGAAGCGCGCCGCGAGGTGATTGTCGATCCGCCGGGTCGAGAGCGACTGCGAGCTCGATGTCTTGACCCTCACCACCAGCCGCTCGATGCGCTCGGCCCCGATCTCGCGCCCGAGTTCCATGGCGCCGCGAATGGCGGCCTGGCAGCCGAAATTGGCGGGAAAGAGCTTGATCGAATAGGCCGCCAGATCGCGGTCGGACGCAGGGGTTTCGAGATAGACGGTGTCGGCCGACCCGGCCCCGAAGCTTGCAAGCCAGCCCTTGTCCCCGGTGATCGGCGCCTCGGGCCCCGTCGCTCCGGCTTCCGCCAGAAGCGCGCAATGAAGCGCATGGCGGGCCGAGAACCCCACCGAAAAATCCTTGTCGGGGCTGTAGCTGCCCACCTTGGGCGACATCGCCGAGAGCAGCCCCGCCGGCAGCGTCCCGGCGCAGATGCCGGTGGCGGCAAGCGCCATCTCGGTGTCGGCCGCAAGCAGCAGCGCACAGGCGAGCGCAGCCGCCGGCGCGGCGGTCAGCGACGTGGTCCGGAAGCCCAGGCCGTTGGCGCGATGGGCCCGCCCCAGCGCCTCGCCGAGCCCGATATTGGCGGCAAAGCCGGCCCAGAGGGCCTTGAGCACCGCCTCGGGCGAAGAGCCCCGCATCTGGGCCAGCGCCAGCACGGCGGGCACGATGACCACCGCCGCATGGCCGTTGTTGCGCCCGTTGATCAGCACTTCCTGATAATCGAGCGCCTCGGCGGCCGTGCCGTTGAGAAAGGCCGCATCGAGCCCGGCCGCCTTCTGTTGACTGCCCCAGACGGCGCAGCCCTCGGTTCCGAGCACGAGCCCGGCTTCGTCGAGCCCGGCGCCACCGATCCGGTGCGCCCGCGCATAGGCGGCGATCGCGATGGTGTCGGCCACCAATTGCCCGAGCACGGGGAGAAAGGGCTCGGGGAGGTCGTCTTGCATAAGGGCGACATGGCCGGCGATCCAGTCGCGGTCGGAAATGGGCATGAGGATGTTCCCGTGTTCAGGCGGCGGCTGGGCGCTCGCGGTTTGCGACATGGCAGGCGACGCGCCCGCCATCGGGCCAGGTTTCGAGCCCCGGCATCGCCTGCGCGCAGATCGGTTCAGCCAGCGGGCAGCGCGTATGGAAGGGGCAGCCGGGTGGCGGGTCGATCGGCGAGGGCAGGTCGCCCCCGATGGGCGGGCTCTGATGGGCCTTCTCGATGCGCGGATCGGCCGAAAGCACCGAGCCGATCAGCGCCTGCGTATAGGGATGGCGCGGGGTGGCAAAGAGCACGTCGCGGGGCGCCTGCTCCACCACCCGCCCCAGATAGAGCACGAGAATGTCGTGGGCGATCTGCCGGACCACCGAGAGGTCGTGGCTGATGAACAGGATCGAGAGCCCCATCTCGCGCTGCAGCTTTTCGAGCAGCACCAGCACCTGCGCGCGGATCGAAACGTCGAGCGCCGACACCGCCTCGTCGCAGATCAGCAGCCCAGGCTCGAGCACGATGGCGCGCGCGATCCCGATGCGCTGCGCCTGCCCGCCCGAAAATTCATGCGGAAACCGGTCGGCCATCTCGGGGCGCAGCCCGACCCGCTCCATCGCCTCGAGCACCTTCTGCCGCCTCTGCGCGCCCGAGAGTTCGGGGCGGTGGGTCGCGAGGGGTTCGGCGATGATGTCGAGCACCCGCATGCGCGGATTGAGCGAGGCGACGGGGTCCTGGAACACCATCTGCATCTGCGGCCGCACCCGGCGGAATGCGGGCTCCGAGAGCGCCGAGATCGCCTCGCCGTTCCAGCGCACCACCCCGCCCTTGAGGCTTTGGAGGCGCAGTATGGCGCGGGCGAGGGTCGATTTCCCGCATCCCGATTCCCCCACCACGCCCAGCGTACGGCCGGGCGCGATCGTGAGGTCGACATCGCGCAGCGCCGGCAACTCGTCGGCGCGGCGGAAGGGCCCGCGCGAAATCGCGTAGCTCACCGAAAGATTTTCGACCACAAGGCCAGCCTCGGGGCTCATGAGGCCACCGCCCGGGCGAGGGGCGCCTCGCCCTCGGCGACGGGAAAATGGCACGCCTGACGCTGCCGCCCGGTCCGCGCCGCAAGCGCCGGCGTCTCGGCCCGGCACACGGGCTCGGCCTTGAAGCAGCGCGGCGCAAACATGCAGCCCACCCGCTCCTGCCGCCCATCGGGCGGATGGCCGGGGATCGGGGTAATGGCGCGGATCGGCCGCCTGATATCGGGCATGCTGGCGAGCAGGCCGGTGGTATAGGGATGGGTGGGGGCCAGCAGCACCTCCTCGACGCTGCCTTCCTCGACGATGGTTCCGGCATAGACCACCATCACCTTGTGGGCGAGCCGCGCCACCACACCCATGTCATGGGTGATGAGCACCACGGCGAGCCCCTGCTCGCGCCGCAACTCCTCGAGAATGTCGAGCACCTGGATCTGCACGGTCACATCGAGCGCCGTGGTCGGCTCGTCGGCGACCAGCAGTTTGGGATTGTTCGAGAGCGCCATGGCGATGGTCACGCGCTGCCGCATGCCGCCGGAAAACTCGTGCGGAAACATATCGAGCCGGCGCCGCGCCTCGGGAATGCGCACCCGCTCGAGCAGCCGCAGCGCCTCGGCCCGCGCCGCCTGCCCATCCATCCCCCGATTGAAGCGCAGCAGCTCGGTGATCTGGGCCGAAATCGTGCGATAGGGGTTGAGAGCCGTCATCGGGTCCTGGAACACATAGGCGAGTTCCCGCCCGCGCACCCGGTTGAGCTCGGCCTCCGTCAGCCCCAGCAGGTTGCGCCCCCCGAGCCAGGCTTCGCCCGTCGCCCGTCCATTGCCCGCGAGCAGCCCGCCCAGCGCCATGAACATCTGGCTCTTGCCCGATCCGGATTCGCCAACCACGCCGAGCACCTCGCCCGCCGCGAGCGAAAAGCCGACATCGTTCACCGCCAGCACCGGGCCGGAGGGCGAGGAGAACCGCACGCAAAGATGCTTGACCCCAAGCAGGGGCTCGGTCATGGCAGGACCCCGGAACGACGTGGAAGCGTCCGGACGGACGCGCGACCGGGCTCAGCAATACCAATCGGGCCGGCTTGTCAATTCGCCTTGGACCAATTGCTTATTCCAGGAATGACGTCGCCAGGAGAAAAGCTTTGCGCATGATAACGAAATCGTGGAATGTGCGCCTCGCCTGCGCCCGCAATCCGGTGTCTCGTTCCAAACTGCCTCATGAGCCGCGCCCGTGTCGCTGAGTTTCGTCCTCTCCAAGCTCCTGCGCCTCGTTCTGACCGTCTGGGCGGCGGCGACGCTCGTGTTCATCATGCTGAGACTCGCCGGCGATCCGGTGGCCGCCATGGTGCCCTCCGATGCCCCGCAGATCGTCATCGATCGCTACCGCGAGCGCTTCGGGCTCGATCAGCCCTTCATCATCCAGTATTTCGCCTATCTGCGCGGCATCCTCTCGGGTGATTTCGGCATCTCGTTCCGCACCGGCGGCCCGGCCTGGGACATGGTGGCCCCCCGCATCCTGCCCACCCTCATCCTCACCGGCACCGCGACACTGGTCGCCATCGTCCTGGGCGTTCCGGCCGGCATGCTGGCTGCCGCCAACCACAACAGCCCCTTCGACCGGCTGGTGATGAGCTTTTCGGTCTTCGGCTTCGCGATGCCGAACTTCTTCCTCGGCATCCTCCTGATCCTGCTCTTCACGCTCAACTGGCGGCTCTTGCCCTCGGGCGGCTTCGAGCATCCGCAGAGCCTCATCATGCCCGCCATCACCTTGGGGCTCGCGTCGGCCGGCGCCTATGCCCGCCTCACCCGCTCGGCCGTGCTCGAGGTGCTCGCCTCGCCCTTCATGCGCACCGCCCGAGCCAATGGCGTGCCGCCTTTGCGCCGCATGACGCACCATGTGCTGCGCGCCGTGCTCGTGCCGCTCGTCACGCTGGCCGGCTTCAGCATCGGCGCGCTCATCGCCGGCGCGGTGGTGACCGAGACGGTGTTCGCCTGGCCCGGCATCGGCCGGCTGCTCGTCACCTCGGTCACCGAGCGCGATTTGGCGGTGGTGCAGCTCATCGTCATCCTCGCCGCCCTCACCATGGCGATTTCCAACATGATGGTGGACCTGCTCTATGGCTGGCTCGATCCGCGCATCGGCACGCGCCGCCGCTCGGGAGCCGGCTGATGGCTCGCTGGCGCCTCGGCTTCGTCATCCCCGCCTTTCTGCTGGGACTCGTCATCGCCTTCGCGATCTTCGGGGATTTTCTCACCCCGCATGATTACGGCACATCGAGCCTCCTCAACCGCAACAAGCCGCCGGTCTTTGCCGGGGGCAGCTGGGCCTATCCGCTGGGCACCGACGGGCTGGGGCGAGACCTGCTCGCCCGGCTGGTCTTCGGCACCCGCATCAGCATCGGGCTCGCGCTCGTCGGCACGCTGATCGGGGCGGTGCTGGGCACCGTGCTGGGGCTGATCGCGGCGCGCAGCAACAATCTCATCGGCGCCCTCATCGTTGCCGGCATCGACCTGCAGGCGGCGGTGCCCTTCATGATCATCGCGCTCGCGACCCTCGCGATCTTCGGCAATTCGCTCACCCTCTTCGTGGTGATCCTCGGGCTTTACGGCTGGGAGAATTACGCCCGGCTGGTGCGCGGCTCGGCCATGTCGGCCCATACCCTGCCCTTCGTCGAGGCGGCGCGCAGCATCGGGGTGGGCGCCATGACCATCGATCGCCGCCACATCCTGCCCACCGTCTTCAACGTCGTGATCGTGCAGGCCACCCTCAATTTCCCCCAGACCATCCTGCTCGAAAGCGGGCTGAGCTTTCTGGGGCTCGGCATCCAGCCGCCCTTCACCAGCCTCGGCCAGCTTCTGGGCGAGGGCCGCGACAGCCTGGGGCGCGCCTGGTGGCTGGCGGTGGTGCCGGGCACGCTGATCTTTGTCACCACGCTTTCGGTCAGCCTCTTGGGCGATGCCCTGCGCGACCGGCTCGACCCCACGATGCGCCGGGGCTGACTTCGGGAGCATGGAATTCGCCGCCCCGGCGGCAAGTCGAACGGCCATGCCTTTTCGCACCGGAGGCGCGGCTGCTATCACCACCCTCGGTGCACAAGCGCTTCCAGGCGAACTGGATACCGGTTCGCCGTTCGGAAGCGCGACAAAACGAAGACTGAGAGCTTTTCACCGGTTCAACGAAACGGTGAAAAGCTGAAGAGGCGCGGTTGGGCGCAAGGCCTTGACCGCATCGAACGTGCCTTGGGGGAGGGAGGACCCTTGCTGCCCCTAGGTCACAGCAAGCCGCGCGGCGCACCACTCTTTCGAGCCACGGCGCCCCGGAAACGAGAGGACTATTAAGATGAAACTGCTCAGGGCCGCGGTTGCGGCCGCCGCCATCGGCCTTCTGGCCGGTCCGGCACTGGCTCAGGACAGCCGCCCGGATTTCGTCGTCGCCGTGAACGGGCTCTATCGCAGCATCGAGCCCATCGATGGCAATTCCACCAATGCCCAGCGCATCATGGATTCGATCTACGATCCGCTGGTCACCCGCAACTGGACCGAGGACCCCGAGGGCGGCGAACTGCGCCCCTCGCTTGCCACCGCCTGGGAGCAGGTCGATGACCTGACCTGGCGCTTCACCATCCGCGAGGGCGTGAAGTTCCACAATGGCGAGACGATGACCGCCGAAGACGTGGCCTTCACCCTGTCGGCCGAGCGCATCTGGGGCGACAACGCGCTGGTGCCTGCCGGCACGCGCTACACCACCTCCTTTGCCTCGGTCGAGGCCATCGATGCCACGACCGTCGAGGTCAAGACCGACATTCCCGATCCCAACCTGCCCTACCGCTTCGTGACCCCGCTGGGCTTCGTCGTGCCCAAGGCCCATTACCTCGAAGTCGGCGTCGAGGCCTTCGGGCAGAAGCCCATCGGCACCGGCCCCTACAAAGTGGTCGAGTTCGACCAGGCGAGCCACGTCAAGCTCGAGGCCTTCGAGGATTATTGGGGCGGCACCCCGCCGCTCAAGACCATCGAATTCCGCATCGTGCCGGAATTCTCGGCCCGTCTCGCCGGCATGGTGGCGGGCGAGTTCGACATCATGGTCAACGTCCCCATCGACGAGGTCGAGACCGTCGAGACCTATCCCGAGATCACCTATGTGAGCCGGCCGGGCGACAACTACATCATGTTCGCCTACAACACCCTCGATCTGCCCGAATTCGGGCCGAACCCGGTGTCCGACGTCAACCTGCGCTACGCCATGAGCGCCGCGATCGACCGCGATGCGCTGGTCGAGGCCCTGTGGGGCGATGCGACCTTCGCCCCGGCTCCGTTCAACTTCCCCGACTCGCCGGCCTTCTACGACCCCGAGGTCAAGCCGCTCATCGGCTACGACCCCGAGGCCGCCAAGGCCTGGCTCGAAAAGTCGAGCTATAATGGCGAAGAGGTGGTGGTGAACGTCGTGCGCGGCGCCTATCCCAATTTCGACCTGGCGGTGGAATTCCTCGCCGAGCAGTGGCGCAATCTGGGCATCAATATCCGCCTCAACATCGTCGACAGCTGGCCCTTGGCGCTCAAGCACCCCTTCGGCCTCCTGAACATGTCGATGTCGACCACCTTCGATGGCACCCCGACCCGCTCGATCTGGGGCTTCTGGGGCCCGGATTCGGCCCGCGCCACGCGCGCCGACGATCGGAGCTGGGCCCCGCCGGCCGAGTTCGTCGCGCTGGGCGAGCAGTATCTGGCCGAGCCCGACGTCGCCAAGAAGGTCGCGCTCTTCCGCGAGATGGTCGCCATCTGGGAGCGCGAGCAGCCGGCCCTCATGCTGTGGCGCTCGATCGTCAACTGGGTCGTCTCGAACGACTATGAGTGGACCTCGGTCAACGGCAACGCCATGCTGCTCGGCCCCGGCTATATCAGCGTCAAGAACTGACCTCCGGCTTGGCTGCGGCGGGCTCCTGCCGCAGCCTCTCCTGCCTCCACCATTGTAACTTCGAGCCAACTGGGCTCAACTCGCCCCGCATGGGCATGGCCGGACGAACCGGCCGGCCCCGCGGAGGATCTGCGTTGCTGCCCCGAGCCATAGAGCGCCGCCACGGGCTGGCGAGCCTTGTCATCTTCGCCCTCGTCGTCATGGCGGCGCTGGGCAGCTGGCAGCTGGCCTTTTCGGCGCGCCTCAACGAGGTCGGCCGCCAGGTCGAGGACCGGCTGACGCTCAATCTGCGTACCGTCGAAAGCGAGATCGCGCGCTTTGGCTACCTGCCCGGCGTCATCGGCAAGGACAACCGGGTCACGACCCTTCTGGCCGCCACCGGCAGTGACCCCGCCATCGCTTCGGCCAACGCCTATCTTCAGTCCGTGCGCGCCATGTCTGGAGCCGACGAGCTCTATGTCCTCGATCTTGGCGGAGAGACGCTTGCGGCCAGCAACTGGAACGAGCCGGGCAGCTTCGTGGGCCACAATTACGGCTTCCGCCCCTATTTCACCGATGCCATCGCCACCGGTAGCGGCCGGTTCTATGCTGTGGGCGTCACCACCGGAAAGCCCGGCTATTTCCTTGCCATCCGCGTCGATGGTGCCTCGGGGCCCATCGGGGTCGTCGTCGCCAAGGTCGACATGGCGCCCCTTGCCGCCAACTGGGCCGCCGCCGGCGAGCGCAGCGCGATTGCCGATCATGACGGGGTGGTGTTCCTTTCGGGCGATCCCTCCTGGATCTACCGGCCGCTCCAGCCGCTGCCCGATACCGCACTCGGCCCCATCCGCACCGAGCGCCGTTATGATGGCGTCGATATCGCCGCCAACCTGCCACTGGCCGAGGCGACCGGCGCCCGCCATGGCAGCCTCGTCATCGAGCTGGGCGAAGAGACCTATCTCCTGGGCTCGCGGCCGATCGATCCCGATGGCTGGCGGCTGATCTCGGCCCTGCCCCTCGAGCCGGCCGAGCGCGAAGCCACTCTCATTGGCGTTCTGGGCGCATTGGCGACGCTTCTGGGCGTCGGCGCGCTGCTGCTCGCCCGGCAGCGCCGGCAGATCGTCCGCCTCAAGCTCGATCAGACCGCGCTGCTCGAAAAACGGGTTGCCGAACGCACGAGCGAACTCGCCCATGAGGTCGAGGAGCGCCGCCGCGCCGAAGCCGAACTGCGCTCGACCCAGGAAAACCTCATCCACACCGCCAAGCTTGCCGCGCTGGGCCGCATGTCGGCTGCCATCGTCCACGAGGTCAGCCAGCCGCTCTCGGCCCTCGACACCACCCTTGCCGCCGCCGACCGTCACGCCGAGCGGCAGGCCACCCACGATGTCAGGCACAATCTGGGCAATGCCCGCGCCCTGCTCAGGCGCATGCAGCGCACCGTCAAGCATCTGCGCAGCTTCTCCTCCCGCCGCGATCCCGGCCCGCCCGAAGCCGTCGGCATTGCCGGTGTGCTGGAAGCGGCCATCGAGATCGTCGCACCGCAGGCGCGCGATACCGGCATCGACATCGCCCTTGCCATCCCCGAGCCCCTGCCTCGCGTCCGCGGCAACGCCCTGCGGCTCGAGCAGGTGTTCATCAATCTCCTCCTCAACGCCATCGACGCCACCCGCGCCGCTGGCGAGACGGGCATCCGCATCACCGCTGAAGCCGACCCGGAGGGCCTGTGCGTCACCATCGCCGATCCGGGCCCCGGCATTCCCGATGCGGTGCGCGATCGTCTCTTCGAGCCCTTCTTCACCACCAAGACGACCGGCGAGAGCCTCGGGCTCGGGCTCTCCATCTCGCGCTCGCTGCTCGAGGAGTTCGGCGGATCGCTCAGCCTCGATCCGGGTCCGGGCGGCGGCACGCGCGCCACCGTCCGGCTTCCCCTCGCCCCCGTTCCCGCCCGCCCCGTCCGCGCCGAGGAGCCGGCATGACTTCGCCCGAAAGCAATTCGCGCGGCGCCATCGTCTTCATCGACGACGAAGCCGATCTCTGCACCGCCGCCGAGGCCTGGCTCGGCGTCTCCGGATTTTCGGTGAGGAGCTTCACTTCGGCTCGCCGGGCCATCGCCGAGACCGATCCCGATACCGTCGACTGTCTCGTCACCGACCTGCGCATGCCCGATATCGACGGCATGGGTGTGCTGACGCATTTTCGCCGCATTGCGCCCGACCTCCCGGTGGTTCTCCTCACCGGCCATGGCGATGTGTCCCTCGCGGTCGCGGCGATGCGTGAAGGCGCGCATGATTTCATCGAAAAACCATATGACGCGGACCTGCTTGTCGCGGTTCTTGACAGGGCTGCAGAGCGCAGAAACGTGGGTCGCGAGCTTTTCCGCCTGCGCCAGCGCGCCGGCGACGACGCTCTCGAGAGCCGGCTCGTCGGCCTCTCTCCGGCCATGACTGCCCTCCGCCGCGCCGTCCTCCAGCTGGCAAATATCGATGTCGATGTACTGGTTACCGGAGAAACCGGCACCGGCAAGGAGGTCCTCGCCCGCGCCCTGCACGATTTCAGCCGCCGCGCCGCCCGCCCCTTCGTCGCCATAAACTGCGCCGCCATCCCCGAAGCGATCTTCGAAAGCGAAATGTTCGGCCACGTCAAGGGCGCCTTCACCGGCGCCGCCGGCGAGCGGATCGGCAAGTTCGAATACGCCTCGGGTGGTACCGTCTTTCTCGACGAAATCGAGTCGATGCCTCTTGCCCTTCAGGCCAAGGTCTTGAGAATATTGCAGGAACGAGTTGTCGAACCTCTGGGCTCGAACGCCGCCCGACCCATCGATGTCCGCGTCATCGCCGCCAGCAAGGTCGACCTCAAGGCCGAAAGCGAAGCCGGCCGCTTCCGTCCCGACCTCTATTTCCGCCTCGCCACCGTCGACCTCGCCATACCGCCCCTGAGGGACCGCCGCGAGGATATCCCCCTCCTCTTCTCGCTCTTTGCCGCCGCCGCCGCCCGGCGCTTCGGGCTCGGTGACGGCGCCCCGCTCGTGCCGCCCGCAGACCTTCACGCACAAAGCTGGCCCGGCAATGTTCGCGAGCTCAAGGCCCTGGCCGAACGCACGATACTCGGCTTCGGGCGTCCCGGGGACAAGGCGGGCAAGGCCCTGCCGCCGCTCGCCGATCGGGTCGCACGCTTCGAGGCTGCCGCCATCGAGGCGGCGCTCCGCGAAGCCAAAGGCTCGACCGCCGAAGCCGCCGAACGCCTCGGCCTGCCGCGCCGCACCCTCAACGAAAAAATCGCCCGCTACGGCCTGCGCGTCCCCGGATGAGCCCCGCCCGGCTCTGGCGGAAATTTGCCAGCACCGCGGCCTTCCCGGGCGGAAACTTGCCGCATTTCCAGCCGTCAGGCGAAAAGATCAAGCAATTTCAATGGCCGCCGGGCTGGCACGTGCCTTGCTCCCTATCGTGCGCAATCGGCAGTCCGTCGCGAGGAGGCGGGGACAGTCGAAAGAACATTGGGAGGACCATCATGACGTTTATCTCGACCCGCCGCGTCGCAGGCCTGTTCGCCGGCGCCCTGCTCCTGACCGGCGGCACCGTCGCCGCGCAGGCCCAGCAGTTCATCAACGTCCTGACCGGCGGCACCTCGGGCGTCTATTACCCGCTCGGCGTCGCCCTGTCGGAAATCTACGCCGAGGGCATCGAAGGCAGCCGCACCCAGGTGCAGGCGACCAAGGCCTCGGTCGAAAACCTCAACCTTCTCCAGCAGCGCAAGGGCGAACTGGCCTTCTCGCTGGGCGATTCGGTCAAGGCCGGCTGGGAAGGCGTGACGGAGGCGGGCTTCCCGGCTCCCCTCACCGATCTGCGTGCAATCGCAGCGATTTACCCCAATTACGTGCAGATCGTCGCCAGCGCAGAAAGCGGCATCACCACCCTCGAGCAGCTCAAGGGCCGCTCGATCTCGGTAGGCGCCCCCGCCTCGGGCACCGAACTCAACGCCCGCGCCATCTTCGCGGCGGCCGGCATGAAATATGAGGACATGGGCAAGGTCGAATACCTGCCCTTCGCCGAATCGGGCGAGCTCATCAAGAACCGCCAGCTCGATTCCACCCTGCAGTCGGCCGGCCTCGGCGTTGCCTTCATAAAGGACCTCTCGGCAACCATGGACATCAATGTCGTGGCCATTCCTGCCGAAGTCGTCGAGAGCATCGGCGCGCCCTACGTGCCCTCGGTCATCCCCGCCGGTACCTATGACGGGCAGGACGCGGATGTCGCAACCGCAGCCATCGGCAACATCCTCGTCACCCATTCGGGGGTGAGCGACGATCTCGCCTACCAGATGACCAAGCTCTTGTTCGACAATCTCGACCGCCTGCGTTCGGCTCATTCGGCGGCCAATGCCATCGATCCGGCCACCGCGCTTGAAGGCCTCAGCATTCCCCTTCATCCGGGCGCCGAGCGCTATTATCGCGAGATGGGCCTGATCCAGTAAGGGGCAGCTTCGCTCAATCCGCGGCGCCCGGGGCAAGCCTCCGGGCGCATCATCGCCAAGCGTTCGGGGAGGAAACGCGATGACCACCGCTCAAGCGGCGACGCAGCCGCATGTCGAAAGTGCCGAGGAAGCCGTCGAAGGCCTGCCGCCGGGCTTCGGGCCCGGCCTCATGGGCCGCATCGCCTTCGGCATCGCCATCGCCTTCGCCCTCTTCCAGCTCTGGACGGCCGCCTATGGCACGCTGCCGAGCCAGGTGGTGCGGGCCATGCATGTGGGGTTCCTGCTGCTGCTGGGCTTTGCGCTCGTGGGCAATCTCGTGGCCAGAACGACGCTCGGGCGCGTGTGGTTCTGGAGCCTGGGCATACTGGGCTTCCTGACCGGCCTTTATAACTGGGTGTTTTACGCCGACCTCCTGCGCCGCAGCAGCTTTCTGACGACGCTCGATCTCGTCATGGGCACCATCGTCATCGTTCTGGTGTTCGAGGCGGCGCGGCGCCTGATGGGCTGGCCGCTCGCCATCATTTCGGGCCTTTTCCTCGCCTACTGCTTTTTCGGCCAGTACATGCCGGGCCCTTTCATTCATCGGGGCTATGATTATGCCCAGATCATCGAGCATTTCGGCTTCGGCACCGAGGGCATTTACGGCACGCCGATCTATGTCTCGGCCGCCTATATCTTCATCTTCGTGGTTTTTGCCGCCTTCCTCGAGAAGGCCGGAATGATCCGCCTCTTCAACGATTTCGCCCTCGGGCTCGTGGGAGGCTGGCGCGGCGGACCGGCGCAGGTCTGCACCCTTTCCTCGGCGCTGATGGGTACGATTTCGGGCTCGGGCGTCGCCAATGTTGTGGCGAGCGGGCAGTTCACCATTCCCCTGATGAAGCGCTTCGGCTTCCGCTCCGCCTTTGCCGGCGGGGTCGAAGCCACCTCCTCGATGGGCGGGCAGATCATGCCGCCGATCATGGGGGCCGTGGCCTTCATCATGGCCGAAACGCTCGATGTGCCCTACAGCACCATCGTCATCGCGGCCCTGATCCCGGCAATCCTCTATTTCGCCACCTGCTTCTGGGTGGTGCATCTGGAGGCGGGCAAGGCCGGGCTCAGCGGCATGGACAAGGCCGAACTGCCCAATCCCTGGCACGCGGTACGCGATCACTGGCCGCTGGTTCTGCCGCTTGCCGCGCTCGTCTACCTGCTCTTTGCCGGCTACACGCCGATCTTTGCCGGCACCATGGGTCTCGCCCTCGTCGTGGTGCTGATCCTCGGAACTCCTCTGGCGGCAGCCATAGGCCCGCGCGTTTTCCGCTATGTCTTCTGGATCGCGCTGGGCCTGGCCTCGGCCGCCTTTTTGCGCTTCGGGGTCAATTTCCTCGCCCTCGTCATCGGCGCGCTGGTGCTTGCCTGCGTCTTTGTCAAAGGCGGATGGGAGACCCTCGCCATCGTCCGCGATTCGCTGGCCGAGGGGGCGCGCAACGCCCTGCCGGTGGGCATCGCCTGCGCCATTGTCGGCATCGTCATCGGCACGCTGACGCTGACCGGCATCGCCTCGACCTTCATCGGCGCCATCATCGCGATCGGGGAGAGCAACCTCTTCCTGTCGCTGGTTCTGACCATGCTCACCTGCCTCGTTCTGGGCATGGGCATCCCTACCATCCCCAACTACATCATTACCTCATCGCTGGCCGGCCCGGCACTGCTCGAACTGGGCGTGCCGCTGCTCGTGAGCCACATGTTCGTCTTCTATTTTGGCATCATGGCAGACCTGACCCCGCCCGTCGCGCTGGCCTGCTTCGCCGCGGCGCCCATGGCCAAGACCTCCGGGCTCAAGATCTCGCTCCAGGCGACCAAGCTCGCCGCGGCCGGCTTCATCGTGCCGTTCATGGCGGTCTATACGCCCTCGCTGATGCTGCAGGATGGTGGGGCGATCGCCGCGCAGTTCGGCTATCCGGTCGAGGTGGCCTATATCCTCTTCAAGACGGTGCTCGCCATCGGGCTCTGGGGCGTGGCCGTGGTGGGCTATCTCTTGGGCAAGGCCAACTGGCTCGAACGCATCGCAGCCTTTGGCATCGGCATCCTGCTGATGCTGGCTCTCCCGCTCACCGACGAACTGGGCTTTGCCCTTGCCGCCCTGTTCATCGGGCAGCATTGGTGGCGCACGCGCCGGCTCAAGGCCAGCCTGGCGTGACCTTGTCATGCTCTGCATAGCATCGGCAGGTGCGATAACTGCGCTTGTTGCATCCAGCTTCACCCTGAGCTGGACGCATTCGGTGGAGCACACGCTCTGGCAGGAAAACTGGAGCATCGAGGGCGAGCGCCTCGTGCTGAGCGAGGCCAGCGTCGCGGGCTCGGGGGCGGGCATTGCGCCGCCACCCGATGCGGTGCTGCGCGAGGGACGCTGGCATTACCACCCAGGCCTTCCGCCGCTGAAATCCCTCAACCTCGCCGCGTCCGGCGCCACGGCCAGCCCGTGGAGCCTCTGCGTTGCCGAGGGGCGATGCCTGACCCTGGGCGAGACGGCCGGCGAACCGATCACCATCTGGTCAGGTCCCGCATGCGAGGCCCCTCCATGACGTAATTTTTGGTTGGCAGAAGCATATATATGTATGGTACGCACCTAAAGACTTGAGGTGAGGACCCAATGACCGCTCTGCTGCCCGATGCCATCGCCACATCCGTCGCGGCCGCGCGCTCGGAAATCTGGGGCCGGTTCATGAATGCCGAAACCGGCATCCTTTATGACCACACCGATGCTGCAGGGACGGTGCACCTGCCCACAGAAGCCGATATCGCGGAGCGTCGCCCCAACGCCCTGAGCTATCAGGTCCCCATCGAAGACGGCGCGTTCTACAACGCCTTGCTGCTGCTCGGCCAATGCGCCCGCTGGCAGGCGACAGGCGATGCCGACGCAGCCGAGCGTGCCGTAAGGATCGCCCGGACCCTGACGCGGCTGGGTACGGTGAGCGCAGTGCCGGGCTTCGTTGCGCGCAACCTGCTGATGCCGTCGGGGGCGCACTACCCTTGCAGTTCGGACGATCAGGTCTTTCCGTGGATCCTCGCCCTCTGGACCTTCCACCAGAGCGGCATTCCCGATCCGGCGCTGCGCGATGCCGTGGGCGCCCTGCTCGTGGACAAGATCACGGCGCTTGAAAAGCGGGCGTGGAAAATCCCCTCGGACCCCGAGGATTTCCAGCATTATGGCGCCTTCCTCGCCACGCGGAACGCCCATGTGGTGCGCATTCCGTTCGTTACCCGCATCGCCCATGTCCTGACAGGGGATGCCATCTGGCTCGAGCGCTATCGGGACGCTCTGGCCATGACGCAGCCGGGAAAGGCGGCCCCGACCCTTGCTCTGCTCGAACGCGGCGCCCCCTATGGCCCACCGGGCGCCAACTCCCACCGGTTCTGGCTCAGCGGCTCGTCCCAACCCGCCCTTCACTGGCTCGCCCGGCTCGAGGATGACCTCGAGATCAGGGCTGCCTTCGAACGCGGCCTTGCCGCCAATGCGCGCGCCGCCGTGCCCCATGCCGAGCGCTACGGCCTCTTCGACAACGGGGACACGCGGCATTTCGAGCTCGACTGGCGCTATCTCAACGCCATCTGGCGGCCCCAGACCGATGCCTGGGATGCGCGGCAGCTGGCCATGCAGCAGGTGGAATGGGGCTATGAGGTCTCCCCGCGCGGCCCCTATGAATTCGGCCTCGTGACCGAGCCGATCTTTGCCGCCTGGGTGATCGTGGCCAGCGGCGACCGCGCGTTCATCAAGTCACAGCGCAGGCTGATCGAGGCGGTGCTGCTGCACTACGACTGGTCGCGGCTCTATACCGTGCCGTTCGTCATCGTTGAAACGATCGCCCACACCGCGGCGCTGTCAGGCCTCTGGACTGAGGGCTGAGGACCCCTCGCCCGCGAGGACCCGGGGGCTGCCGGCTTCGATCCAGCGCTCGAGCAGGCCGGGGCTCAGCAATTCGTCCACCACCATGGCAGCGGCACCGACAAGGCCGGCCCGATCGCCCAGCGGCGACACCTCGATCCTGAGGTCGCGGGTGGCCAGCGGCAGGGCCTTGCGCAGAACCGTGCCGCGCACGGTGGCGAGATAGGCCTGCGAAAGCCCCACCACCGGCCCCCCGAGCAGGACCAGCGCGGGATTGTGAAAATTGACGGCCGTGGCGATGGCCGTGCCGAGATAGGCTGCCGAGCGTTCAAGCGCGGCGCTGGCTTCGGCGTCGCCCTCAAGCGCTGCGGCTGCAAGATCCTCGAGTTCGACCTCGCCTTTGGCCGCGAGCCGGTGCGCCAGATAGGGGCTTTGCCCGCTCTGCGCCAGGGCCATGGCCTCGGCAACGAGCGCGCCGCCGCTGGCCACGGTCTGAAGGCACCCCGTGCTGCCGCAGCGGCAGACGATCCTCGAGCCTTCCACTACCTTGATGTGGCCCAGCGCTCCGGCCGCCCCTTGCGCCCCGCGATGCAGCCGCCCGCCGCTGACGACGCCGCCACCCACGCCACGCCCGACACGCACATAGACGAAATCGCCGACCCCTCGCGCCACGCCCGAACGCAGTTCGCCAAGGGCCATCAGGTTGACGTCGTTGTCGGCCCAGGTCGGCGCCCCGAAGCGCTGTTCGAGATGCGCCCTGAGGCCATAGCCGTCCCAGGCATTCCAGCCGGAGGTGGCGATGGGGCGGGCGGTCGCGTAGTCGACGGGAAACGGCACGCCGAGCCCGATCCCCCAGACCTTCTGGGCCGAAACGCCGGCTTCGGCGAGGGCCGCGCCGAAGGCCTCGTCGAGCACCGCCATCACCACCTCGACATCGGGGGTAAGCACATGCGGCACATCCCGGGTGACGAGGATGCGCCCATCGAGATCGGTGACCCCGACGGTCAGCGCATTGGCCTCGATTTCGGCGGTGAGGATCACCCCCGCATCGGGCAGGAAGCTCAGGAGCCGCGGCGCACGACCGCGCGGGATAACCCCCTTTTCCCCTTCCTCGACGAGCCCGGCGCCGATCAGCTGCCCCAGCCTCTCGGTCACCACGGTGCGCCCATAGCCCGAGACGCGCGCCACATCGGGGCGCGTCACCGCAAGGCGGCTGCGCACCAAAGCCAGGACATGGGCCAGCGAAAGCGCCAGTTCCGTAGGGGGAGCGGCAAGGGAGCGGGGGCCATCAGGCGCGGGGATGGTGGTCATCATCTCTCTGACAATTCGCCGTCAATAAATTCTCTTTTGTTTGCGGCAAACCTAATGTAGGTTTCCATAAACACAAAGCGTGAAGCTCTGTGACTTTAGGAGGAGGATCTGCACGTGTCACCATCTGCCCTGTCACGACCCGGACAAAGCCGGCGCCTTACCCGTCGCGCCGCCATCATGCGCTTGCTTGCCACCACCACGGCCCTGACCCTCGCAGGGCAGTTGGCCATGGGCACGGCAGCCATGGCCCAGGAGGTCGCGCCCGCCGATCTGCGCATGGCCTGGTGGGGCGGGGAGCCCCGCGCCGTCGCCACGCGCGCCGCACTCGACCTGATCTCCGCCAAATATCCGGGCGTCACCTTCACCACCGAGTGGAGCGGCTTTGCGGGCTATTTCGATAAGTTCGCAACCCAGGTCGCGGGCGGCAACGCTCCGGACATCATCCAGATGAACTTTGCGCCCGAGCTCGCCGATTATGGCAGCCGCGGCGTTCTGCTCGACCTCGGGCCCTATGTCGCTTCCGGCAAGCTCGATGTTTCGGGCTTCAACGAAGCGGCTCTCGCCAGCGGTTCGGTCGACGGCGTGCTCTATGCGCTGCCGCTGTCGGGCACGACGCCGGCTACCATCATCAACCAGACCAAATTCGCCGCGCTCGGCATTGCCGAACCGGCGGGCGACTGGAGCTGGGAGGATTTCGCCGCCCTCGCCGCCGAGATCACCAAGGCCGCCAATGGCGCCTATGTCGGGGCCGACGATGCCTCGGCGCGCCAGGAGGTCTATGAGGTCTGGTATCTGGGCCGTACCGGCCGCCAGCTCTACACTGAAGCGGGCGAACGCACCGACACCGTCGAGGATCTCAGCGCCTGGTTCCAGATGTGGGCCGACATGCGCGCGGCCGGCTCGATCGTTCAGCCCGACGTGCAGGCCGCCCATACGCAGGGCGACAATGCCACGATGCCCTTCGTGCTCGGCCGCTCGGCCATGACCTTCCAGTGGTCGCAGGGCCAGACGACCCTTGCGAGCCTCCAGCCCGACGATCTGGGCCTTGCTCTCCAGCCCTCGGCAGGCGAGCATGCCCATCAATATGTCCGCCCGGGCAACCTCATCTCGGTGACCGCGAGAAGCCGCAATGTCGATACGGCCGTGGCCGCGGTCAGCGCCTTTGTCAGCGACCCCGAAGTGCTCAAGGTGCTGGGCATGACGCGAGGCGTGCCGTCATCGTCGCAAGCCCGCGCTCTGCTCGAACCGACCCTGACCCCGATCGACCAGGAGCAGGTGGCCTTTATCGACACGGTCTCAAGCGGTCCGCTCACGGCCCCGCCCTCCGCCTCGTTCAGCGGCATGCTCGATGTCGACCAGCTCTTTACCCGCACAGGTCAGGACATCGCCTTCGGCCGCGTCTCGATCGCCGAAGGCGCCCAGCGCTTCCTCGACCAGGCCGCGGACCTTCTGTCGCGATGAGCATGCCGAGTGCCGCTGGCGCCCATTCCGCCGCGTCGGGTCCCTCCGCCCAGGCCCGGCGATGGCGCCAGCGGCATTCGGCCTCTGCCTTCCTGATGCTGTCGCCCTGGCTTATCGGGCTTGTGGTGCTCACCATCGGGCCCATGGCGATGAGCCTCTGGCTGTCCTTCACCAATTTCGACCTGCTGACGACGCCCGATTTCGTCGGCACGCGCAACTATGCCTACATGCTGCGCGATCCGCGCTTTGCCCAGAGCCTCTGGGTCACCTTCATCTATGTCGCCGTGTCCGTGCCGCTGAAACTCGTCGTGGCGCTCGCTCTCGCACTCCTGCTCGCCAAGGCCAGCTTCGGCATCGGTCCATATCGCGCCATCTTCTACCTGCCCTCCCTCTTGGGCGGCAGCGTCGCGACGGCCATCGTCTGGCGCATCGTGTTTGGCGCCGACGGCATCTTCAACGTCGCGCTCGGATGGTTCGGGATCGAGGGGCGCAGCTGGATCTCGACGCCGGACACCGCGCTTTCCACCCTCATCGCGCTCTCGATCTGGCAGTTTGGCGCGCCGATGGTGATCTTCCTGGCTGCCCTCAAGCAGATCCCGGCCGATCTTTACGAAGCGGCCGCCATTGATGGCGCCGGGCCGGCGCGGATGTTCTTTTCCATCACCCTGCCGCTCCTCACTCCGATCGTCTTCTTCAATCTGGTGCTGCAGGTGATCAATGCCTTCCAGACCTTCACGCCTTCCTATGTGATCTCGGGCGGAACGGGCGGGCCATCGGACACGACCCTGCTCTATTCGCTCTACCTCTATCTCGAAGCCTTCACCAAGCTGCGCATGGGCTATGCCTCGGCCATGGCCTGGGTGCTCCTGGCCATTATCGGGATCATCACGGCGGCGCTGTTTATAACCTCGGGGCGCTGGGTGTTTTATGCCGACAAGGGAGACCGGACGTGAGCGTCGCCGCGCCCCATCATCGCCGGCCGGCCCGCCCGGAGACCGTGCGACAGGTCGTGCTGTTCGTCCTTGCGCTCGCGCTGATCTACCCGCTGCTCTGGCTGGTCTTTGCCAGCCTCAGGCCCGAGGCGCTGATCTTTTCCGATCCGACCGGCCTGCCGCTGCCACCCACGGGCGAGAATTACATCAAGGGGTGGACAGGCACGGGACAATCCTTCGGCCTTTATATCGTCAACTCCATCATCCTGTGCGGGGTCAGCGTCATCGGCAACGTCCTGGCCTGCTCGATGGTGGGGTATGTCTTTGCGCGCCTCGATTTCCCGTTCCGGAAGACGCTCTTCGCCCTGATGCTGGCCACCATCATGCTGCCGCATCAGGTGACGCTCATCCCGCAATACACGCTTTTCCGCGAACTGGGCTGGGTCGACACCTATCTGCCCATGATCGTGCCCAAATTCCTTGCCGTCGATGCCTTCTTCGTCTTCCTCATCGTCCAGTTCGTCCGCAGCATTCCGCGTGAACTCGACGAGGCGGCCCTGATCGATGGCTGCGGGCCCTTTGCCACCTATTGGCGCATCATCTTCCCGCTGCTGCTGCCGGCACTGGTCACCACGGCGATCTTCACCTTCTTGTGGACCTATGACGATTTCTTCTCGCAGCTGATCTACATCACCTCGCCCGAAAAATTCACCGTGCCGCTGGGGCTGCGGGTCTTTCTCGATACCACGGGGGAATCCGCCTACGGCGCCATGCTGGCCATGTCGGTTGTGGCGCTCGTGCCGGCAGTGGCCTTTTTCCTCATCTTCCAGAAGCGCATAGTCGATGGCGTGGCAACCTCCGGCCTCAAAGGCTGAGACCGGACGCCTCGCTATCGCCCCATGCCGGCATGGTTGCCATCGGCATCAAAGAGCCTCAGGCTGGCAGGCGCCGCGAAAAGGCCTATGGGCCGGCCCTGCGCGAAATCATGCTGGCCGGGCAGCCTTGCGGTCAGGTAAGCGGCGCCGTCCTGGCCTTCCATAGCCACATCGATCAGCGTTTCGGCGCCCAGCGCCTCGACGAAGCGCACCCGGCCTTCGAGGCGGATATCCTCGCCCGATTGCTGCGAGAGGCTGAAACTTTCCGGCCTGATGCCGAGGGTTCCGCGCCCCGGACGGGCGCCTGAAGGAAGCGGCACGGACAGTGCCGGCGCAACGAAGCGGGCGGCGCCATCGCTCACCGTCACCTCGCCGTCGATACAGTTGGTGGGCGGTGCCCCCAGGAAGGAGGCGACGAAGACGCTGTTGGGGTTGCGATAGACATCCATGGGCGTGCCGACCTGGCGGATTGCCCCGCCATCCATCACCACGATGCGGTCGGCCATTGTCATGGCCTCAACCTGGTCGTGGGTAACATAGAGCGTCGTGATGCCCAGCTGACGCTGGAGCGTGCGGATTTCCACCCGCGCGCTGTGGCGCAGCTTGGCGTCGAGATTGGAGAGCGGCTCGTCAAAGAGGAAGGCACGCGGCTCGCGGACGATGGAGCGGGCCACCGCAACGCGCTGGCGCTGCCCGCCCGAGAGTTCGCGCGGCTTGCGCGACAGCAGGTGCCCGATATCGAGGCGGTCTGCGGCGGCGGCAACGCGCTGCTCGATCTCGGCCTTGGGCAGCCTTTGCAGCGAGAGCGCGAAGCCGATGTTTTCGGCCACGCTCATATGCGGATAGAGCGCATAGGACTGGAACACCATGGCGAGGCCCCGCTCCTTGGAGGGGACCTGCGTAACATCCACCCCATCGATCAGGATGCGGCCGCTTGTCGGCTGTTCAAGCCCGGCCAGCATGCGCAGCGAGGTGGTCTTGCCGCAGCCCGAGGGCCCGACCAGCACGACGAACTCGCCTTCGGCGATCTCGAGCGAGAAATCGAGCACCACGCGGGTTGCCCCGAAGCTCTTGGAAACGCGGTCGAACTGGATGAAAGCCATGGTGCTTAACCCTTGAGGCCGGAGGAGACGAAGGTGTCCATCACCCGTCTCTGGAAGAAGAGGAACATTGCGATCGCCGGCAGGCTGGCCACGATGATGCCGGCCATCAGCGCGCCATAGTCGTTCATGCCCTCCTGGAGGAATTCGCGCAGGCCGATCTGGATGGTGCGGGACTGTGGGCTCTCGGTGACGAGGAGCGGCCAGAAATACTCGTTCCAGCTGTCGATGAAGATGATGATGGTCAGCGCCGCCAGCGCCGGCCCGAGATTGGGCACCACCACGCGCCAGAGCGTCGTCCAGTGCCCGGCCCCATCCATCTGCGCTGCGTCGAGCAGTTCGGAGGGGAAGGACATGATGTGCTGGCGCAGCAGGAACACGGCGATCGGCGTCGCGAGATTGGGGATGATCAGCGCCCACCAGGTGTCGAACCAGTTGAGCTGCGCCATCATGATGTAGATGGGCAGCATGGTGAGCACCTGCGGGATCATCATGGCCCCGATCACCAGCGCAAAGATCGCGTCCCGGCCGCGGAAGGCGAAGCGGGCAAAGGCGTAGGCGGCAAGGACGCCGATGGCGAGCTGCCCGAGAACGCGCAGCACCGTGGTGGCCGTCGTGTTCCAAGCATACCAACCGAAGGCGGTGCTGGCGAAGAGGCGGCCGAAATTGTCCAGTGTCGGCGCCGAGGGCAGAAGGGCGCTGGAATAGACCTCGTTCATCGGCTTGAAGGCGGTGGAGAGCACGATCACCATCGGCAACAGCACCGACAGGCACAACAGCAACAAGACGACGTGCCCGATGACCATCCAGGAGCGGGAAAGCTGCATGATCCTGTCTCCCCTACTGCTTGTACTGGACGCGACGGTCGATGAGGCGCAGTTGCACGAGCGCCATGACCATCAAGAGGAGGAAGAGCATTACCGTGCCGGCCGCGCCGCCACCGACATCGAAGGTGACGAAGCTGTACTGGTAGACCATGTAGAAGAGGTTGGTCGTGGAATTGGACGGACCGCCCTGCGTCATGAGGTCGATGGGCGTGAACACCTGCTGCATGGTGAAGATCAGCGTCGAGATCAGGACGAACATCAGCGTGGGGGTAAGAAGCGGCCAGATGAGCCGCGTGAAGATCGTCCCGTCGCCCGCCCCGTCCATGCGCATGGCTTCGATATAGTCGCGGTTGATGCTGGCAAGACCGGCAAGATAGAGCAGGACGTTGAAGCCCAGCACCTTCCAGGATGACACCACGATGATCACCCAGATGGCGGTGTCGGGGTCGGCCATGAGGTTGGGCATGCGGATGCCGATCATCGCCGCATACTGCTTGGCGTAGCCAAAGATGGGATTGAGGATCCACATCACGGCGACGCCCACCACCACGAAGCTGATCAGCGTGGGCAAAAACAGCACGGCGCGATAGATGTGCCCCTTGCTGCCCAGCGACCACAGGAACACCGCGATGGGGATGGGCAGCAGCACCTTGAGCGGGATCGAGGCGGCGAGATAAACGAGCGTATTGCCCAGCGCCGCCTGGAAGAGGTTGGAGCCGGCCACCCGGCTGTAATTGTCGAGCCCGACGAAGCGGGCCGGCTGGCCGGGATTGAGGTTCCACTCCACGAGGCTGAGATAGGCCGTGTGGATCAGCGGCCAGTAGGTGAACACGGCCAGCAGCACTAGGGTCGGGGCGAGATAGAGCCAGGGCACGAGGCTGCCCGTGCCGGCTCGTCCCCTGAGATGTGCCCAGCCTGCTGCCAGGGGGCGCTGCAATCCGCCCCGGGGATGCGGCCGGGCATCGGGCCCGGCGTTGGATAGTGCCGTGTCCACCATCTGATCGACCTCAGTTATTGACGGCAAGCGCCGCGTTGACGCGGGCAACCGTTTCGGGAACGATCTCGGCGGCGGTGCGACGACCCGCCCAGAGCTCGTCGAGCATGGCGCGGATTTCGGTCTGGGCCTCGAGAGTGCCCTTGGCCGGCCAGACATTGGTCGGGATGGTATCGGCCATCTGCTCGATCACCGGGCGGACATAGGGGAATTCGGCGACATAGGCGGCCATGGCCGGATCAGACAGCGGGTCCTGGATCAGCGGCATGTAGCCGCTTTCACGCGACCAGCGATTGGCCACTTCCTTCTGGCTGATGAAGCGCAGCAGCGCCATCGACGCCTCGCGACGCTCGCCCTCGGGGGCATAGAGCATCAGCGCGGCGCCCGAATTGGAGACGCGGCGCGGCTGGTCCTCGAACAGCGGATAGTTGGTAACGCCGAGTTCGAACTTGCCCTCGGCAGCCGCGACCGAGCCGCGCAGGCCCGCCGAGGAGGTGATGTACATGCCCATCTGGCCGGCATTGAAGGCGGCCGACCAGTCGCTGTCGCCGGCGATCGGCATCATGCCGCTCGTGGCCATGTCCTGCCAGTTCTGCAGCGCCGCGATGCCCTCGGGGGTGTCGAATTCGGCCTTGGTGCCCTGGGCGTTGAGATAGGTGGCCCCGGCATTGTTGACCATCACCATGGTGCCGTAGTCGCCCATGGCGGCATGCAGGTGCGCGCCACCGGCCAGCCCGGTGGTCTCGGCAATGGTCTTGCCGGCGGCAAGGAATTCGGCCCAGGTGCGCGGCGGCGCCTCGGGATCGAGCCCGGCCTGGGTGAAGATGTCCTTGTTGTAATAGAGCATCGGGGTGCCATAGGCATGCGGAATGGCATAGACCGCATCCCCGACGCGCCCCAGATCGAGGAAGTTCGGCAGGTAGCCATCGAGCCAGGCGGTATCGCCCTCGGAGGCCTCGACCATGTCGACGGCGCCGGTATTGTTGAGGAAGAACACGATGTTCTTGCCGATCACGGTGGCGATATCGACCGGACGGCCGGCGGCGAGCGCAGCCTGGACTTCAGCGGTGATCTGCTCGGACTGGGCGAAGATATCGCGCACGGTGATATCGGGGTTAGCAGCCTCGAACTCATCGAGAATGCTGCGGAACACCTGGTAGCTGCCACCGGTCTGGTAGTGGTAGAAGGCGATTTCGGTCTCGGCCAGGGCGGTGCCGGTGGCGAGGAACGCAAGGGCAAGGCCTAGTACGCCGCGCTTCAATCGGGTTGCTGACATGCTCGTCTCCTGATGGTGCCTCTTGGGCTGGCGCACCATTCCCACCCTTGCATGACGGTTGCGCCGCGCTTGCGTGACAGTCTGATGAAAAATGAATGAGCGCTCATTCTGTCATGTGACTGACATCGGCCACCGCAATAAGCGACCACCTCAACAGCGGAGACAAAGCGGGTGACCCAGTTTCGCATCGCTCAGATCAGCGACACGCATCTGTCGCGGCAAAAGAACCAGTTCGTCGGCAATTTCGAGGTCGCGGCCGAGCGCATCGCGACCCAGAGACCCGACCTCGTCGTGCATTCGGGCGACATCGCGGTGGAGGCAACGCAGCGCCCCGACGACCTCGCTTTTGCCAATGAACTGATGGCCGGGCTCGTCGCCCCCTATCGCGCCATCGCCGGCAACCACGATATCGGCGACAATCCCGGCGATGGCGGCTACATGCCGAAAAAGCCTGTCAATGACGACTTCATCGCGGGCTATGAGGCCCTGTTCGGCCCGAGCCAATGGCAGATCGATGCCGCCGGCTGGTGCATTCTCGGGCTCAACGCCGAGCTGTTCCTCTCAGGCCTCGCCGGTGAAGCGAGCCAGGAGCGCTGGCTCGACGAAACGCTGTCGCAATCGGGCGGCAAACCGGTCGCGATCTTCTGCCACAAGCCGCTGTTCCTCGCGCAGGTCGAGGAGCCTGCGGATGTGCCCTATCGCTACGTGCCCATGGCGCCGCGCCGCAAACTCGCGGAGATGATGGCCAAGGCCGATGTCCGCCTCTTTGCCTGCGGGCATGTGCACCAGTCGCGCGACCATGTGGTCGATGGCATCCGCCATGTCTGGGGCCCCGCCACCGCCTTCACCCTGCCCGATGCGGTGCAACCGCGTGTCGGCACCAAGCGCTGCGGCATGGTCGAGTATGTGTTCACCCACGATGGCGTGACGGTGGAAACCGTGTTTCCGGACGCCATGGTCCAGCACGACTATGATGCGGTGAGGGCGGCCTATGCTTGACGCGCCCTCCCCCCTGCTGCCCAGCCTCGGCAATTTCCGTGATCTTGGCGGCCTGCCCCTCGGCTCGGGCGGTCGCGTCCGTTCGAGCCGCCTCTATCGCTCGCCGCGCCTCACCGGGCTCGCCGAGGCTGATCTCGCCACGCTCGATGGCTATGGCATCGTCGCACTTGTCGATTTCCGCGGGCGTGCGGAAGCGGAAGCGGCGCCCGTCGCGCTCTCGCCTCAACTGATGTCGCGCCGCATCGGCCTTCCGATAGAGCCGCAGGCGGGCGCCCGCATCCGGGCGCTCGAAGCCTTCGGCGAGGTCTCCCACGAGGCCGCTCATGCCATCATGGTCGAGAGCTACAGGGCCTATGTCACCGATCACGCCGACACCTATGCCCGCTTCATCCGGCTCGTGGCCGAGGCGGATGGCGCCGTCGTCTTCCACTGCTCGGCCGGCAAGGACCGCACCGGCTTTGCCGCGGCACTGGTTCTGGCAGCGCTCGGAGTGCCCGAGGATGCCATCCTTGCCGATTACCTGCGCACCAACCGCGACTGGCAGCCGCCGGTCGATATCGGTGGCGTTCCGGCAAGCTATCGTAGGGCGCTGCTGGGTGTGGACGAAGCCTATCTTGCGGCTGCGTTCGCGGTTCTTAATCGCGACCATGGCGGTGCCGAGCACTTCGCCCGTGCAGCGCTCGGGGGCAGCGAGGAGGCCTTCGCGCGCTTTCGGGCGGTGTTGACGGAACACTGAGCTCCGGTTCATCTGCGCTGCGGGCCAGTTGGTCCGCAGCCGCACCGGCCCGAGGAGAAGACATGGCGTCCGATCTGGACAAGCGCGAACGCATCCTCAGGGCCGCCGCCGAACTCATCGTCAAGAACGGCCTTCAATCGCCAATGTCGGCCATCGCCGCGCGCGCCGATGTCGCGATGGGCTCGATCTACAACTACTTCGCCTCCAAGGACGACCTGATCCTCGGGGTTTATGCCTCCCTCGCCGAAGCCTTCAACGAAAAGGTCGTGCCCGAGGCCATCGACCGATCCGTGCCGCATCGCGCGCGGATCATGAAATACATCACCGACTATATCGACTTCTTCTGGGCCGACTGGGATCGGGCCATCCTGTTCGAATATCTCTCCAACGTGCCGCTGATCCCGCCCGATGCGCTCGCAGAGGTCTTTGCCCGCACCCGCGCCTATAGCCGCACACTGCTCGAGGAGGCGCAGGCCGATGGCGTGCTCAGGCCCTGTTCCGTGCAGTTGATGGGCGGGCTGATCGGCGGGGGCATTCGCAACACGCTCAAATGGCACCGGATGTCCCATACCGAACTGGGGCGCGAAGAGCGCGACGAGATCGCTGAGATGTGCTGGTCGGCCATTGCAGCCGAACCTTCCGCGCGCGCCTGAGCCGGAGGATCGGCCATCACGGCAGGATCCCCGGGGGCGGTTGCCAAGCCCGCCATCACCCCCTATAGGGTCCGTCCCCCGCGCGCCTGCCGCGCCCTTTCCCTAACGAGGACGGTTCAGTGGCGCTCAGTTGCGGTCTCGATTTCGGCACGTCCAACTCCACGCTCGGCCGGGTCGGCAGCGATGGCGTGCCGCGTCTGGTTGCGCTCGAGGCGGGCCAGAGCACCATACCGAGCGTGCTGTTCTTCGGCTTTGAGGACAATGATCTGCATTTCGGCCGGGCAGCGATCGCCGAATATGTGGCGGGCGCCGATGGCCGGCTGATGCGCTCGCTGAAAAGCGTGCTCGGCACGGCGCTCTTTGCCGACACCACCCGCATCAAGGCCCGCAAATTCGGCTTTGGCGAGATCATCGGCATGTTCGTCGCCGAGATGAAGCGCCGCGCCGAAAGCGAGCTTGGGGCCGAACTCGACCAGGTGGTGATGGGTCGCCCGGTGCATTTCGTCGATGACGATCCGGTGGCCGACCGGGCTGCGCAGGACCAGCTCGAAGCCGCCGTGCGGGCTCAGGGCTTTGCCGACATCGCCTTCCAGTTCGAGCCGATCGCCGCCGCCCTCGAATATGAGCGGCAGGTGACGGCCGAAAGGCTGGCACTGATCGTCGACCTGGGCGGCGGCACCTCGGATTTTTCGCTGGTGCGGGTGGCGCCCGAGCGGCGCAAGCTTGCCGATCGCTCCGGCGACATCCTCGCCACCGCCGGCGTGCATATCGGGGGCACCGATTTCGACCGGCTGCTGGCCAAGGCGCGCGTCATGCCGGAACTGGGCATGGGCAGCCTCACCCGCGACGGCAAGCGCTATCTGCCCGTGGCGCCCTATGTCGATCTTTCGACCTGGCACCGCATCAACCGGCTCTATGACCCGCAGGCGATCCGCGACCTGCGCTCCACCGTGCGTGAGGCAGCGCGGCCTGAGCTTGTCGAAACCATGCTGATGCTGGTCGAAGACCGGCTGGGCCACAAGCTGATCGGCGCCGTCGAGGAGGCCAAGATCGCGCTGTCGTCGGAAGACAGCAGGGAGTTCCGCTTCCCCGTGCGCGAGCGCGTCATCTCCGCACGCATGACGAGCGCCGAACTGGCCGCGGCGCTATCGGACGCCATTGCGCGGCTCGAGGCGACCATCGGGGAAACCCTCAAGCGCAGTGGCGTAAAAGCCGAGGCCGTCGACAGCCTCATCCTCACCGGCGGCTCGACGCTGGTGCCGGCCGTGGCCAATCGCCTCGCCGCGCTGTTCCCGGCGGCCGAACTCGTGCGCACCGATGTTCTGGGCAGCGTCGGGCTCGGGCTGGCGCTGGAGGCCGAGCGCGT
Source organism: Devosia enhydra (assembly GCF_900119845.1). Classification (GTDB taxonomy): domain Bacteria; phylum Pseudomonadota; class Alphaproteobacteria; order Rhizobiales; family Devosiaceae; genus FPKU01. The sequence continues at coordinate 839,743 of NZ_FPKU01000002.1, read as the reverse complement.
TTTCGGGCCATCGCAGCTCGCCCGTCCGCACCGCGCCGCGGCGCAGTAAAGCCACCGTTCAGCGCAAACCCGGCGCTTCCTGACCGGTGGCCGCGACATATTCGGTATAGCCCCCGCCATAGGCGTGGATGCCCTCGGGCGTCAGTTCCAGCACACGGTTGGAGAGCGCGGCGAGGAAATGCCGGTCGTGGCTGACGAACAGCATCGTGCCCTCGAAACTCGACAGCGCCTCGATCAGCATCTGCTTGGTCTGGATGTCGAGATGGTTGGTGGGCTCGTCGAGCACGAGGAAATTGGGCGGATCGAAGAGAATGAGCGCCATGGCCAGCCGCGCCTTTTCGCCGCCCGACAGCACCCGACACTTCTTCTCGATATCGTCGCCCGAAAACCCGAAGCAGCCGGCGAGCGCCCGCAACGGGGCCTGTCCGGCTTGCGGGAAGGTCGATTCGAGCGTCTGGAATATGGTGCTGTCGCCATCGATCACATCCATGGCGTGCTGGGCGAAATAGCCCAGCTTGACGGAGGGCCCGCGCGCGATGCTGCCGGCATCGGGCTCGGAGGCGCCGGCCACGAGCTTGAGCAGCGTCGATTTGCCCGCACCGTTGACGCCCAGGATGCACCAGCGCTCGCGTCGCCGCACATGAAAATCAAGCCCGTCATAGATCGACCGGCTGCCATAGGCCTTCTTGACGCCTTCGATGCGCACGATGTCCTCGCCCGATCTCGGCGCGGGGCGGAATTCGAAGGCCACGACCTGCCGGCGCTTGGGCGGCTCGACCCTGTCGATCTTGTCGAGCTTTTTCACCCGGCTTTGCACCTGCGCGGCGTGGCTGGCGCGGGCCTTGAACCGGTCGATGAAGGCGATCTCCTTGGCCAGCATGGCCTGCTGGCGCTCGAACTGCGCCTGCTGGTTGCGATCGGCGATCTCGCGCTGGCTCTGATAGAACTCGTAGTCGCCGCTATAGCTCGTCAGCGTGCCGGCATCGATCTCGAGAATCTTGTTGACGATGCGGTTCATGAACTCGCGATCATGCGAGGTCATCAGCAGCGCGCCGGGATAGGCCTTGAGGAAATCCTCGAGCCAGATCAGGCTTTCGAGATCGAGATGGTTGGAGGGCTCGTCGAGCAGCAGCACGTCGGGCCGCATCAAAAGGATGCGCGCCAGCGCCACGCGCATCTTCCAGCCGCCCGACAACGCCCCGACATCGCCGTCCATCATCTCCTGGGAAAAACCAAGGCCATCGAGAACTTCGCGCGCGCGTCCATCGAGTGAGTAGCCGTCGAGTTCCTGGAAGCGCCCCTGCACCTCGCCATAGCGCTCGATGATGGCCTCCATCTGGTCGGCCTGCTCGGGATCGGCCATCGCCGCTTCGAGCACGGCCATCTCGGCCATCAGTTCGCTGACCGGCCCGGCGCCATTCATGACTTCGGCCACGACGGAGCGTCCGGACATGTCCCCGACATCCTGGCTGAAATAGCCGATCGAAATGCCGCGATCGACCGAGACCTGCCCCTCATCGGGCAGCTCTTCGCCGGTGATCATGCGGAACAGCGTGGTCTTGCCTGCGCCATTGGGACCGACGAGCCCGACCTTCTCGCCCTTCTGCAGCGCCGCCGACGCTTCGATGAAGACGATCTGCCGGCCGTTCTGCTTGCCGATATTTTCAAGGCGTATCATGGGCTCTTCACAGTCCGGACCGGGAGCTTCCGGGGGCGGAAGCGTGCGAGGGGCGAGGTATCAAAACCCAGGCCCATTGTCTTCCCTGTTTGCGACATGCACCCTGTGCGTGAAGCGGGCGCGCCGACCCCGAGGGAGTGATTCACAGCCATGCCGATCATGAGCCGTCTTCGCCTCGGACGATGTGCCTCACTGATGCTGGTCCTCATCATGGCACTCGGCACGCCGGCCCACGCCCAGCAGGAGGCGCGCGACCTCTTCGGAGCGCAGCGCCAGCCCACCGCCGGACAATCGCAGCCGGTAGGCGGCTATTCCCGCGGCTGCGTGGCCGGAGCCGTGCAATTGCCTGCTGACGGGCCGGGCTGGCAGGCCATGCGGCTCTCGCGCGACCGGCGCTGGGGCGCCCCTGAACTGGTCTCGGCCATCGAAAAGATCGCGCACTCGGTTCAGCAGGATGGCTGGCCCGGCATCCTCGTGGGCGATATGGGGCAGGCGCGCGGCGGCCCGATGCGCAGCGGCCACGCCTCGCACCAGAGCGGGCTCGACGTCGACCTCTGGCTCGAGCCGATGCCGACGCGAACCCTGACCGCCAGGGAACGCGAAGAGATTTCGGCCCGCTCGATGCTGAAAAAAGGCACGCGCCAGATCGATCCGGCCCGTTTCGGGGAAGGCCAGCGGCTGCTGATCTATCGCGCCGCGCAACTGCCGGAGGTGGAGCGCATCTTCGTGGCGCCGGGGATCAAGAAATCGCTCTGCGCCATCACCTGGCGCGACCCCAGCTTCCTGCGCAAGGTGCGGCCCTGGTACGGCCATGACGACCACATCCATGTCCGGCTCTCCTGCCCGGCCGGCGCAGCGGACTGCCTAAACCAGGCCCCGATCCCGCCCGGGGATGGCTGCGGCGACGACCTCGATTACTGGTTCACCGAGGAGCCCTATCGCCCCAGCACCAGCCCGCCGGGAAAGCCCCTGACCATGGCCGACCTGCCGCAGGCCTGCACAGCCGTGCTCACCGAACGATGAGCGCCGCGTTCGATCCGCGCCTCACCCTCATGCGCGATGGGCTGGCGGCCCGATCGCTGCAAGGCATCGTACCGGCAGAGCGGTATGTCGAGACGATCGCTCACCAAGCCATTGTCCCCTTCGCGCCGCTGCGGCGCACGCCCGCCGCGGATGGCGAGCAGCTCGACCAGTTGCTGTTCGGGGAAGATTTCGCGGTGCTCGACATCGCGGAAGGCTGGGCCTTGGGGCAGGCGGTGCGCGACGGCTATGTCGGCTATCTCGAAGCCGCTGCGCTTGGCGAACCATCGCGCACCGCCACCCATACCGTGAGGGCACTGCGCACCTATGCCTATGCGGCCCCCAGCATAAAGGCACCGCCGACCGGGCTCTATTCGATGAATGCGCTGGTGACGGACGAGGGCCGCGACGGCCGTTTCGTCAGGACCAGCGGTGGCTGGTTCATCGCCGAACATCTCGCCCCGATCGATCAGCCCGAGCCTGAGCCGGTGGCGGTTGCAGAACGCTTCGTCGGCACCCCGTATCTCTGGGGCGGGCGGCAGAGCCTGGGGCTCGATTGCTCGGGCCTCGTGCAGCAGGCCTTTTATGCGTGCGGAAAAACCTGTCCGCGCGACAGCGACCAGCAGGCCTTACTGGGCAGCCCGGTCGATGTGCCGACGCGCGGCGACCTCGTGTTCTGGCGCGGCCATGTGGCGATGATGGTGAACGAAACCCACATCACTCATGCCAGCGGCTGGCACATGCAGGTGGTGATCGAGCCGCTCGCCGAAGCCATCGCGCGCACCGCCCGGTCGGGTGGTGGCGACCCTACCGGCTTCCGACGGCCCTGATCGGCGGCGCAGGCCTGTCAGTCCGGCATCAGGCGCACGAAATGGGTCGGGCTGACCGTCCGGATTTCGGTCTGGGGCAAAGCCGCGCGCTGGCGGATGGAATCGATCTGGCCCGGCTCGTCCGCGATCCGCCCATCACCGAACGGCCTGTCGGGGTCGGGCACTGCCGAGAGCAGCAGGCGCGTATAGGCATGCTTGGGACTGCCCAGCACGCTTTCGGTTGCGCCCCATTCCACCACCTGGCCTGAATACATCACCATGATGTCCTCGGCCACGTAGCGGGCGGTGGCGATATCATGGGTGATGTAGAGGAGCGCGAGGCCGAGCTCTGCCTTCATGTCGTTGAGAAGGTTGAGGATGCCCAGCCGCACCGAGACGTCGAGCATCGAGGTCGGCTCGTCGGCGATGATGACCTCGGGATTGACGGCAAGCGCCCGCGCGATGCTGATGCGCTGGCGCTGCCCGCCCGAAAGCTCGTGCGGATATTTGGGTGCGATCGCGACCGGATCGAGCCGCACGCGCGTCAAAAGCTCCGCGATCGCCGCTTGCCGCTCTTTGCCCCCGAGCGCCGGCTGATGGAGGCGCAGCGGCCGCTCCAGATGATAGCGGACGGTATGGACCGGGTTGAGCGACGAGAACGGATCCTGGAACACCATCTGCACGGCGCGGCGATAGGCCTTGAGCCCGCCCGCCTCGACAGGCGCGCCCCGAAACAGCAGGCGCCCTTCGTCGGGCGCATATTCCCGCATCAGGAGGCGGGCTGCCGTGGTCTTGCCGGACCCGCTTTCGCCCACCAGCGCCAGCGTGCGGCCGCGATGGAGCGCCAGCGAAAGACTTCGCGCCGCCGTGACGCGGGTGTCGCCGCGCCCGAAGCCTTTCGACACCGCCTCGAGGGCAAGGATGGCCGGCTCGGCACTCATCGCGCAGCATCCCCGAGCGTCCGGCCGCCCGAAAGCCTCGGGATCGAGGCCCAGAGCTTTTTGGTGTAGGCGTGGCGCGGATCGGTGTAGATCGCGCGCGCCTCATTGACCTCGACCAGTTCGCCTTCGAGCATGATGCCGATGCGATCGCTGACCTGCACCATCAGCGCCAGATCATGCGTGATGAACAGCACCGAAAACCCCAGTTTCTGCCGCAGCCTGTGGATGCGTTCGAGGATTTCACGCTGCACCACCACGTCGAGCGCGGTGGTGGGTTCATCCATGATGATCAGTTTGGGCGACAGCGACAGGCAGATGGCGATCACCACACGCTGCCGCATGCCCCCCGACAACTGGTGCGGATAGGCCGAAAGCCGGTCGGCCGGGATGCCGACAAGCTCCAGCATCTCGGCGGCCCGCTCGCGCGAGGCGGCCCGCGACAGGCCCGCATGGGTGCTGAGCACGTCGTAAAACTGGGTCTCGATGGTCAGCACCGGATTGAGCGAGTTCATCGCGCTCTGGAACACCATCGCCACCTCGCGCCAGCGCAGGGCGCGCAGAGCGGCGGGATCGAGGCTGAGCACGTCGCGACCGCCCACAAGGATCCGGCTGCCCGTGCGGATCAGGGCCGGCGGGCGATGCAGGCGGCTGATGGCGAAGGCGATCGTGCTCTTGCCGCACCCCGATTCTCCGGCCAGCCCGAAAAACTCCCCCGGTCCGATGTCGAAGCTGACATTCCTGACCGCGCGGAAATCCCCGGCCTGCCCGACATAGTCGATGGAGAGGTTGCGGATCGAGAGGACGGGCTCGCTCACAGTCTCCCCTCCCCGGCGCGCACGAGCCCCACCCAGCGGGCCAGCATGCCGCCGGTGCGCAGCCGCGGATTGGCGATTTCGTCGATGGCGAAATTGAGCAGCGCCAGCCCGAGCCCCAGCACAGCAAGGGCGACGCAGGGCGTCAGCAGCTCCCACCACGCCCCCACCGAGAGCGCCGAGGCATTCTGCGCGTTGTAGAGCATGATGCCCCAGGAGACCGTGTTGGGGTCTCCGAGCCCGAGGAATTCGAGCGTCGCTTCGGTGATCACCGCGAAGATCACGCTGCCGATGAAATTGATGCCGACGATGGAGATGAGGTTCGGGAAGATCTCGAAGCTCATGATGCGCCAGCTCGATTCCCCCAGCATCTCGGCCGATTTGACGAAATCGCGCTGCCGGATCGACAGCGTCTCGGAGCGCGTCACCCGTACGCCCCAGGCCCATGACGTGAAGCCCAGGATGATGGCGATGACCAGAGGGCTGGCCTGCCCGATAAAGGCGGCCAGCACCAGAAGCAGCGGCAGGTTGGGGATGACGAGGATCATGTTGGTGAAAAACGTGATCACCTCGTCCACGACGCCGCCCTTGTAGCCCGCGATGATGCCGAGCACGGTGCCGATCACCGTGATCAGCAGGCCGGCTCCGAAACCAACCGCCAGCGAGACCCGCGCGCCATAGAGAAGGCGGGTGAAGACGTCGTAGCCCAGCCGCGTCGTGCCCAGCCAATGGTCGGCCGATGGCGGCTGGTGCGGCCGGCCGACGCGCTGGGTCGGGCCATATTCGGTCAGCAGCGGCGCAAAGATCGCCAACAGCACGATGACGATGAGGATGCCGGCGCCGACCAGCGCCTTCCTGTTGCGCAGCAGCCCTTGGAGCAAGCTCATGGCTCAGGCCCGCTTGAGGCGCGGATCGAGCAGCACATAGCTCAGATCGACGAGGAAATTGGCCACCAGCATCGCCCCGGTCATGATCAGCAGCTGCCCCTGGATCACCGGATAATCGCGCGCGAGGATCGCCTGGTAGAGGGTGTTGCCGAGGCCGGGGTAGTTATAGACCACTTCGGCCACGAGCGAGCCCCCCAGCACCGAGCCGAGCGAAATCGCCAGCGCCGAGACGGTGGGCAAAAGCGCATTGCGCGCCGCATACCAGAGCATGACGCGTTGGTCCGACAAGCCCTTGGCCCGCCCCATCACGATATAATCCTCGCCCAGGAGGTTGATCATGTTGTTGCGCATGGTCACCGCGAACCCGCCGGTCAGCACGATGACCAGCGTCAGCATCGGCAGCGTGCCGTGATAGATGACGCTCGAAAGATAGGTCCAGCTCCAGGCCGGATCGAGCATCGGATCGGCGGCATAGCCATTGGGAAACCAGCCCAGCGTGTAGCCGAAGACAAAGAGCATGATCAGCGACACGACCACGGCCGGCACCGAACTGGCAAAGATCGACGACAGCGACACGGCCGTATCGAGCCGCGTGCCCCGATGCCAGGCCGCCATGACGCCGAGAAAGGTGCCGAGCGAAAAGCTCAGGAGCGTCGCGATGCCGACGAGCCCCACCGTCCAGACCAGCGCACGGCCTAAAAGATCGGTCACTGGCAGCGGGAAATACTTGATCGAGCGCCCGAGGTCACCGGTGAAGACGCTTCTGAGATAGGCGAGATACTGCTCGCCGATCGGCGCATCGATGAAGCCGAAGGTGAGCTTGAGCGCATTGAGGTTTTCGAGCGACAACTCGGAGCCAGCGCTGGCGAACATCATGCGGATGGGATCGCCCGGCATCAGGCGCGGCAGGAAGAAGTTGATCGTCGCCGCCGCGAGAAAGGCCGCAAGGTAAAAGGCGAGGCGTCGGAGCAGAAAGATCATCCCGCCGGTGTCCTTGAGAGGAGTGGCCGCCGCACATCAGAAGGGACGGCGCGGCCCGCGCGCCATCCCCTGAGGAGCTTACTGGGCAACTGGCCTGAGGGCCAGGAGCTGGATCAGCCGCGCCGGATTGGCATTGGAGACCACCGGAGACACGAACGGGTTCTCGGTACTTGCCCAGCCCGAAAAGCGCTTGGTGTTGTACTGGTAGAAGGCCGGGCTGTTATAGACCGGGATCACCGGCATGTTCTCCGCCACGATCAACTGGATCTCATCCATGATCGCCTTCTGCTCGGCCGGGTCCTTGATGCGGGTATACTGGTTGAGCAGCTCCATGACGCGCGGATCGGTCCAGCGCTGGGCCGAGAACCGGCTCTTGCCGAAATCATCCGGGTTGAACGAGCGGCGATAGGGGAAATAGGGATTGAACGAGGACGCCAGCGCATTGAGCGTCATCGAATATTTCGCTTCGATGAGGTCGGCGGTCCACACGGCGGCTTCGGGGGTGCTCATCTTGACGTTGAGCCCGGCATCCTTGAGGCTTTCCATGGTGATCTGGACTGCATCGATCCAGTCGGTCCAGCCATTGGGAATCTCGATGTCTATGGCGATCGGCGTGCCATCGGGATTGTCGCGGAACCCGTCGCCATTGGCATCGGCATAGCCGGCTTCATCGAGCAGCGCCTTGGCAGCGTCTGGATCGAACTTGCCATACTGCCCGAACCGCGCCGCCACTTCCGGGTTGGAGAAGGACTTGTAGGTCTCCCCCAGCATCGAGGGGTCCTCGTTGATCAGCGGATAGCCATAGCCGGCAATGTCGATGATGGTCTGGCGATCGACCAGCATGCTGACGGCGCGCCGGAACTGCACGTCGTTAAAGGCCTTGGCATTGTTCTCGTCGGCCGTTTCGAGATTGAACGAGTAGGAGACGAGACTCGACGGGTTGAACCAGTATTTGTGGTGCTCGGGGTCCTTGGCGACGAAGGTGTTGTCGATATCGGGAATGAAGCTCGTCGCCCAGTCGAGCGTGCCATTGGCGAGCGCGGCCAGAACCTGCGGATTGTCGGCCAGCTGCGGCAGCCGCAGGCAGTCGACGGCGAGATTGGCGGCATCCCAGTAATGGGGGTTGCGGCACTGCTCATAGACCTGGGGGGTAAAGCGCGCGATCTCGGTCATCGGCCCCGAGCCAACGGGGTTCTCGTTGGCAAAGGTCACCGGCTCGGTGATCGATGACCAGATATGCTCGGGCACAATGGGCATGCCCACGAGCGTATTGGCGATCAGCGAATTGGGCTCGGCGAGATTGAAGCGCACGGTGCGCTCGTCGACCTTTTCCACCGAGGACAGCAGCGCCGAAACCGAGATGAAGTCGAGCGCCGGGAATTTCCTGATGTAGTCATAGGTGAAAACCACATCATCGGCGGTGAGCGCTTCGCCGTCCGACCATTTCAACCCCTCGCGCAGAGTGAAGGTGATGGAATTGAGGTCGTCGGCCAGCTCGAAGCTCTCGGCAAGGCGGAAATTGGGCCGCCCGGCATCGCGCCGGTTGAAGATCACCAAGGGCTCGTAGATGAAATCGAGCGTGGTGGCGCGGGCCGAGGTCTGCCCGAACGGATTGAAGTTGCGCACCCAGGTCGTGGTCTGCTCCGAGCTGACGGTCAGAACCGCCTGGGCACTCGCGGGCGCCGCCATGCCGACGGCCAGTGCGGCCGCGACGATCAGCTTGCTCTTCAACACTTGGGATCTCCCTTCCCTTGATGCCGGCACCGCGTCACGCGAAGCCATTCTCCCTGAAAATCTCTTCGACTTCGCCATGAAGGGCGGCGACGTCGACACTGAGGCTACCGCGTTTGCTCTCTCCGCGGGCGATTCGTTTGAGGGTCTCGTCCGTGACCGGGCGCGCGGCCTCTGCCGCCTTGGACCAGACCGGAACCCCTCCATGGCTCAGAAGCGCCACGTCATAGCCTGCCAAGAGGGCAGCGGCGACGCGCTCGGGCGGCGTGCCCGATATCGCTTCCATGCAGAGGCAGTCGGTGATCATCACCCCGTCATAGCCGATATCGCTGCGGATGAGATCGCAGAGGATGGGCGAAACCGAGGCGGGGCGTTCGGGATCGATCTGCGTGAAGATCAGGTGCGCCACCATGGCCCAGGGACTGTGGCGGAGATCGGCGAAGGGCTTGAAATCGCTCGATCGCATGTCCTCAAGGCTCGCATCGACCACCGGACAGTCGAAATGCGGATCGACCGTCACCCGCCCATAGCCCGGGATGTGCTTCATGATCGGCAGGACGCCGACCTCGAGCATCCCGTCGATGACCACCCGGCCCATCGCGGCAACGAAATCGGGATCGTCCCCGAAGGCGCGCTGGCCGATGACGTCGTGCGTGCCCTTGCGCGCCAGGTCCACGACCGGGGTCGTGCCGCTATCGATGCCGAGGTCGGCAAGGATGGTGCCCATGGCGAGGGTGGAGAGCCTCAGCGCCCGCTGCCCCAGCGCAAAATCCTTACGGGCCAGGGCGCCGAACGACCCCAGGCTGCGAAAGCGCGGCCAATTGCCATTGTCGAGCCGCTGGACCGGCCCACCTTCCTGATCGATGAAGACCGGCGCATCGGCGCGCCCCAGCGCCTCGCGGATTTCGGCGGTGAGCCGGCGCACCTGGTCGGGCGTCTCGACATTGCGCCGAAAAAGGAACACGCCCAAGGGGTTGGCGTCGCGCAGGAAGGATTTTTCCTCCGCCGTGAGCGCAAGGCCGGACATGCCCACCATCAGGGCCAGCGGGGTTTGGGACATGCTCAGCGCTCCGGCTCGGGCTGCGGCCTGATGCGCAGCAGCCCCTTGTAGATATCTTCGCCATCCGAGGCGATGGGCACGGCCCCCACGGCTTTTTCGTAGAAGGCGCCCGGCCCTACCGCGCCGATGACGGCATAGGCATAGCCGCGGGCTTTCATCGCCATGAGGGCATGGAAGAGCAGCGCCTGCCCGATGCCTTTGCCGCGATGGGCCGGCGAAACCCCGGTCGGACCGAAGAATCCCCGCGCCGTGGCGTCGTGGCAGGCAAAGCCGACCAGTTGGCCATCGATGATCGCGATAAGGCAGCGAGGCGGCTTGTGGGCCATGGCGATGGTGACTTCGCTGACCCAGTATTGGCTGAATTCCGCCCCGACCCAGTGCTGGATGAGGTGCAATTCGGGCGGCAGGGCGACACGGATGGTGGCTGGCACCGAGTTGACCCGGGCTCCGAGCGCGTCGAGGCGGCGGGAATAAAGGTTGACCAGATAGTCCATTTAGCCCCGGAACCGGATGCGTGCCCGCCTATCCTTACGTGAGCCGCCCCCATCGCCCAAGCCTATTCGCGTGGCCGAGCGAAGGACTTGCAGGACTTGTGCCCGGCACGCCGCAGGGGCTCAGAGAGCGTTGCCCGAAAGGCCGGAGTTGACCGTCAAGACGGCCGAGACGAGGTTCTGGGTCTGGGGCGCCTTGGGGCGGGTGAAGAGCTCGACCGGGGGGCCGGTCTCGACGATGCGGCCCCCGGCGATGACCGAGGCGCGGTGCGTGGTATAGGCCACCACCGACAGGTCGTGGGCAATGAAAACCAGGCTAAGTCCCAGATCGCGCACGAGATCCTTGAGCAGGTTGAGCACCTGCGCCTGGATCGAAACATCGAGTGCAGAGACCGGTTCGTCGGCGACCAGCACCCGTGGATTGGGCATCAGGGCGCGGGCGATGGCGATGCGCTGGAGCTGGCCGCCGGAGAATTCGTGGGGGAAGCGCTCGAGCGCGCTCGTGTCGAGGCCGACCTGCCCGAGGACTTCGGTGAGGCGGTCGAGATGGTTGCCGTCTATGCGCAGCGAGCGCATCGGCTCGAGCAGCGCCGTGCCGATTTTCATGCGTGGATCCAAGGAGCTGCGCGGGTTCTGCAACACCATCTGGACCGAGCGGCGGAAGCGCGCGCGCTCGGCGGGACCGGCCTGCCAGATATCCGCGCCCTCGAACAGGACCCGTCCGGACTGGGGCTTTTCCATGCCGGTGAGGATGCGGGTGAGGGTCGTCTTGCCCGCTCCGCTCTCGCCCACAAGCCCCACGGCCTCACCCGCATGCACGTGAAAATCGATGCAATCGAGCACCGTAAACGTGCCAGGCGCGCGAAATAACGCTGTTCGCGGGTGGCTGTACGCCTGGGTGACCTGCTCCATGGCGAGAACCGGGGGAACGGGGCTCATGATGCTGCCTCCGCCGGCGCGGCGACCGGCACCGGATGCCAGCACGCCGCCCCCGTCGCATCGATCTCGGGCATGCTGGTGCGACACCTGTCGGTGGCGGCGGGGCAGCGCGGATGGAAGGCGCATCCCGAGGGCAGGGCATGGAGCGGGGGCACCATGCCGGGGATGGAGTGGAGGCGCGAGGACCCATCGAGCGCGATGTTGTCCATGGTCGGCTGGGAGTCGAGCAGCCCGCGCGTGTAATGATGACGGGGGGTGCGGAAGACCTTTTGCACCGGACCATGCTCGACGATGCGCCCGGCATACATGACGGCGACGGTATCGCACATGGCGGCGATCACCGGCAGGTCGTGGGTGATCATCAAGAGGGCGGAGTTGCGCTCGCGGGTCGCGGCGTTGAGGAGGCGCAGCACCTGCTTTTGCACCGTGACGTCGAGCGCGGTGGTCGGCTCGTCGGCGATGATGAGCTGGGGGTAGCAAGCGAGCGCCATGGCGATCATGATGCGCTGCTTCTGCCCGCCCGAGATCTGGTGCGGGAAGGCGCGGGCCAGCTGCTCGGGACGCGGCAGGTTCATCTGCGTCATGAGGTCGATGGCCTGCGCATGGGCGGCCCGGCGCGTGACGCCCATATGGCGGTGGATGACATCGGCGATCTGGTCGCCGACCCGCCGCACCGGATTGAGCGAACTCATCGGATCCTGGAAGACCATGGAGATGGTGCGGCCGCGCCGGCTCGACAGCGCCTTGTCCGAAAGGGTGAGGAGATCCACTCCGTCATGCAGCACCCGGCCGCGCGCCTGCCAGCCGGGCGGCAGGAGGCCCATCAGCGCCATGGCGGTCATGCTCTTGCCCGACCCGGATTCGCCGACCAGCCCCATGCGGCCGCGGGCCGGGACGGCAAAGGAGACGCCGCGCACCGCGCTGAGCTCATCGACCCCCACGACGAGGTCGACCACCTCGATGGCGTTGGGCACGCTCATGAGGTCCTCCGCGCCAGCTTGGGGTCGAGCACGTCGCGCAGCCCATCGCCGAGGAGGTTGAGCCCCAGAACGACGATGACGATCGAAAGCCCCGGCCACATGGCGAGCGGGGAGGAGATACCGACCTGCTGCTGGGCCTCGTTGAGCATCATGCCCCAGGAGATCGAGGGCCGGGTGACGCCCACCCCGAGATAGGAGAGCCCGGCCTCGGTGAGGATGCCGGCGGCAAAATAGAGGGTGAACTGCACGATCATGACGCCGGCGACATTGGGCAGCACATGGCGCAGGAGGATGAACCAGGTGGGACGGGCATAGAGCCGGGCGGCGGTGATGAAATCCTCCTGCAGCACCGAGAGCGCCGCAGAGCGGATGACGCGGGTGAATGAGGGTGTGAAGAAGGCCGAGAGCGCGAGGATGGTGGTGAGCGTGCCCGACCCGATGGTGGCGGCCAGGACCAGCGCCGTGACCATGCCGGGGATGGAGAGCATGATATCGGCGCTGCGCGAGATGGTCTCGTCGGCGATGCGCCCGAAAGCTGCGGCCGAAAGCCCGGCTATGGTGCCGATGACGAGCGCGATGAGCGCCCCGCCCGCCCCCACCATGAGCGAAGTGCGCGCGCCTACCATCAGCTGGGAGAAGATGTCGCGCCCCAGCGCATCGGTGCCCAAAAGATAGCGCGGCGAGCCGGCCGGCAGCAGCCGATCGGGAATGCGCGGCACATTGGGATTGTGCGGCAGGTAGAAGAACGAAACGGCCGCCATGGCGATGAAGGCGATGGTGACGACAAGCCCGATGGTGAGGGTGAGGTTGCGGCGACCGCGCCGCTTTTTCGGGCGGGCCGGCACGGGCGTGGTTGCGGCGGCACTCATCGTGTGAGCCTCACGCGGGGATCGAGCACCCCATAGAGCAGGTCGACGATGAGATTGACCAGCATGACGAAGACGATGATCAGCATGACGGTGGACTGGACCACGATGACCTCGCGGGCCGCGACATTGGCGAGGATCATGCGGCTGAGCCCGGGCAGCGAGAACACCGTCTCGATGATGACGGTGCCCCCGATGAGCTCGGCGATCTGCAGCCCGACCACGGTGGCGATGGGCAGGGCGGCATTGCGCAGCCCGACGCGCAGGAGCGCCTGCATCCGGGTCATGCCGGTGGCGCGCGCGGTGCGCACATAATCCTGGTTCATGACATCGAGCACCGCGGAACGCACATAGCGGGTGAGAGAGGCCCCCAGGATCAGCCCCAGCGAAATCACCGGAAGGACGAGCGAGCGCACGGCGCCCCAAAAATTGCTGTCCCAATTGGTCCAGCCCCCGGTGGGCAACCAGCCCAGCCGCACCCCGAAGAGCAGGGAGAGCAGGATGCCGGCCCAGAAGACTGGCACTGCGATGCCGACCTGGCTCAGGAGCGCGATCAGCGCGCCCACCGGCTTGTCGGAATTGAGCGCCGAATAGGTGCCGGCGGGAATGGCGATGAGGAGCCCGAGCACGAGGCCCGAGAGGCAGAGCGGAATGGAGATCGAGAGCCGCGAGACGACCAGATCGGTGACCGGCTCGTTGGTGCGGAAGGAGCGCCCGAGATCGCCCCGGAAGAGATTGCCGATCCAGTCGAAATACTGCACCGGCAGGGGCCGGTCGAGTCCGTACTGGCGCGAGAGCGCATTTATCGCCTCGGCGGTGGCATCCTTGCCCAGGATGACGGCGGCGACATTGCCGCCTGCCCCGCGGATGAGCAGGAAGATGAGAACGGAAGCCGCAAAGACCGCCAGAAGGAAGAAGGCCAGCTTACGGGCGATATAGACCGGCATCGGGCGATGGACTTCCCTTTGAGAGTTTTTGCCGCCGGCACGGCGGCGCATGGCCCCCGGACCCGCGACAGGTCGCGATTCCGGCAGGGCCCGGAGGCCGAGCATAGGCGCGATTGCCGGCCCGGCCAGTGGTTTTCTGTCGACGCCTTGGCGGCGGTTCGGGACGGGGAGCCGGAGGCGGCCGGCTCCCTGTCAGTTTACCAGTGCAGCGGCGCCAGCTCGATGGCGACCGAGACGCGCGGCTCGACGAAGCCCTTGAGGTCGGGATCGAACAGGCCGACGCCCTTCTTGGCGATGATCGGCACGATGACGGCATCCTTGCGCAGGATGTCGGCCGATTTTTCCATCAGCGCCAGATAGTCCTCGTCGCTCAGCGCCTTGTCGGCATCGGCGAGGGCCTGGGTGTACTCGGCCGAGCAATAGGTGCTCCAGCCGGCGGCCGAAGCCTCGGCGCAGGCCCATTGGGTGGGATCGGCATCGCCCGACATGACGGTGACATCGAACTGCGGCGGCCGGCCCTGGAAGATCAGCTGCGAATAGCGGGCGAGGTCGATGGCGTTGCGCGTCATGTTGAAGCCGGCCGCCTGCATGGTTGGCACCATGATGTCGGCGGGCAGCGACAGGTCCGGCACGTCGCTCAGCGAGGCGTAGACCAGCGGGGTCGAGGCGTAGCCCTTCTCGGCGACGAGCGCCATGGCCTTCTCGATATCATAGGGATAGGGGCAGGTTTCCGGATTTTCCGGCGCGTACCAGGCCTGGTTGGGCAGGGCGAAGGTGCAGGTGTTTTCCGCCCCCCAGGAGGCGCCGAAGGCATCGTTATAGGCCTGCCGGTCGAGCGTCATGGCCAGGGCCTGGCGCAGTTCGGGATCGAGCTTCTGGTTGAACACCGCATAGGTCGGCTCGCCGATCTGCGGATAGGTGACCATGGAGAAGCTCTTGTCGAGCCCGCGCGCCATCAGCTGTTCCCACAGGTCGATGGTGATGACGGGCAGGGCATCGACTTCGCCCGCTTCGAGCGCATTGAGCCCGGCCGTGCCATCGGTGACGATGCGCACGGTGACGTCCTTGATGGCCGGCGCCTCGCCCCAGTAATTCTCGTTGGCAGTGAATTCGAAGCTGCTGTTGGAGGTGTAGTTGACGAGCTTGTAGGGCCCGGTGCCGATGGGGTTGGTGGCGATGCCCCCGGCCGCAGCCTCGGGCTGGATGAGCCCGGCGGTGCCGCCCATGCCGCGCCAGAAATTCTGGCTTGGACGATCGAGGGTGACGCGCACGGTGCGGTCATCGACCTTTTCGATGGATGTGACGGCCTGGTAGGCGGCGGCGTTCTGCGACACCGGGCTCGCCTTCATGGTGTTGAGCGAATAGATCACGTCCTCGACCGTGACCGGCGCGCCATCGGAGAACTTCGCCTCGCGGATGGTGAAGGTATAGACGAGGCGGTCCTCGCTGATCTCCCAGGCCTCGGCGACGCCGGGGGAGACGCTGCCATCCTTGTTGAAATAGACGAGCGGTTCCACGACGTTGGCCGGAATCCACAGGCGCAGCGCGGTGAGATTGCTCTTGGTGTAGTCGAGCGTGCCCGGATCCTGCCGCGCCACGAGGATCATCTTGCCCTCATCGGCACGCGGCGAGGCCGCAAGCGCGATGCCCGGCACCGCAGCAAGAAGGGCCGAACCGGCAACGAGCAGGCTCAGCCCGTGCCTCATAGTCCTGAAAATCGTCATGTTGGCTCCCGTCATCTGGTCCCCTGCGCGGCCCGGCCGACAGGGCCAGAGACGCGCCACTACCCCACAGGAGGCCATGACGCTCCACCGCTGTAAATGCGCAGATGTTCCGCGATGCGAAATTCCACCGCTCCGCCTGCGCAAATGTGATGCAGGGCGGAACACTGGCACCTTTTTCGGCAGGCGCTTGCGGCTCCGCCGTGAAACCGCGCTGCATCGCGGTTCCTCCCGACGGAACGGGCGGGGCTTACCGGGCTTAGGGCCGCGGCATTATCGTGGGGGCAAAGCGATGCGGGAGGCGGGGATGGCGAGGGTTCTGATCACCGGGGCGGCGGGCAATCTGGGCGGCAAGCTCGTGGCCCATTGGCGCGAGACAAGCGCGCATGAACTCGTGCTGCTCGACAGGGTGGCCGGGCCGGGTATCCACGCCGCCGACATCGCCGCCTATGACGCGGGCTGGGCGCGGCATTTTGCGGGCGTGGACACGGTCATCCATCTGGCAGGGCAGATCTCGCCGGCCTCGACCTGGGCCCAGGTGCATGGGCCCAATATCGTGGGCACGGGCAATGTGCTGCGCGCGGCGCGGTCCGAAGGGGTCGGGCGCGTCGCCTTTGCCAGCACCAACCAGGTGATGGGCGGCTATCGCTTCCGCACCGAGACCATCGGGCCGCAGAGCCCGCCCTTGCCGCTCAACCCCTATGCGGTCTCCAAGCTCATCGGGGAGGAGCTGGGCCGCGCCTTCGCCGCAGAGACCGGGGCCGATTTCATCGCGCTGCGCATCGGCAATATCTGGCCGGGGGCGAACCTGCCGGGCCCGGACCTCGGCATCGGAAGCTGGGGGCAGGAGATGTGGCTCTCCAACCGCGATTTCCTCGCCTGCATGGATGGCGTGGTCTCGGCCGCGCCGACAGGGTTCGGGATCTTCAACCTCGTCTCGGACAATCCCGGCATGCGCTGGGATATCGCCCCGACGCGCCGGGCGCTGGGCTATGCGCCGCGCGACGGGGCCGCGCCTGTGATGAGCCCCGGCGTCATCGCCGAGGACGAGCGGGCCCGCGGGGCGGTGCTGGTGCCGGGCACATGGCTCGACCAGCACGCGCGGCGCCTGGAAATCTAGCGAGGGGTCAGACCCGCACGGCCTGCTGGCGGGTGGCGCCGGCATAGGCGACGCAGTCGAGCTCGAATTTGAGCTTGGTGCCCAGGACCCCCACGATGGTGCTGCGGCTCGGCGTGGGCTGGCTGAAATATTCGGGATAAATGCGGTTGTAGAGCGCCAGATCCGCCTCGGAGGCGACATAGGACTTGACGTTGACCACATGGTCGAGGCTGAGCCCGCCGGCCTTGAGAATGGCCGAAAGGTTCTCGATGGAGCGGCGCATCTCCTCCTCGAAGCTGCCCGGAATGATGGCGCCGGTATCGGGATCGACCGAGGCCTGGCCCGAGACGAACATCAGATCGCCCGCGATGAAGGCGGGACTGAAGGGCAGGTTGGAGCGGGCGCCGCTATCGACGAGCTTGAGCATGGTCTGGCCTCGGGGTCAGGGAACGAAATGGGCGGGGAAACTGTGGTCCGAACCCTCGGCGGGCCGATCCTCCAGCATGCGGTAGAGGGTGGGGACGACGCTCTTGAGCCAGGCCCCGCCTTCCACCACGAAGCCGGGGCGGCTCGAATCGAGGCCATAAGGATAGATGCGCACCGGCTTGGCGCTGGCCTCGGCCATGCGGGCCTGCCAGCCATGATGCATGTAGCCGCAGATGAATTCGGGCTGGAAGCCGGCGATGGCCGCCTCGAGCGGGGCGATATCGGCGTCGCGATCCTCCTGGTTGACGGCGAGGACGCTGAGGGTCTGCACCGCCTCGCTCGCCTCTGCGGCGGCCTTGAACTGGGCGAGGCGCCGGGCCTGCTCGGAGGAGATGTGCACGGTGTCGAGATAGAGCACGCGATTGGGCCTTTGCCCGATGGTGGCGAACATCTCGGTAAAGGCGGTGCCATAATCGAGGGTATAGCTGTGGATGCCCTCACGCTCGATGACCGCATCGAGCACGCTGACCTGGCTCGTGGTCTGCCCAATGGCGGAAATGTCGGTCTCCGCCGTGATGCCGGCGAGCAGCACCATGTCGAGCCGGTCCCACAGGCTCACCGGCATCTTCTCGTGGGTGAAGCTGCCCATGAAGAATTCATGCCCGTCCGAGACGATGCTGCGCTCGAGCGCGGTGACCATGCGGGTGTAAAAGACATTGTCGAAGATGCCCCCGCCCACGATGTTGCGGTTGTAGAAGAACCCGACCCGGTGATGGGCCTCGGCCCAGGGCGCCTTTTCGAGGAAAGAGCCGCGCCCCACCTGGCGGCGGATGATGCCTTCGGCCTCGAGGTCCTTGAGCGTCTTGATGACGGTGATGAGGGAAAAGTCGCAGAACTTGGTGATCTCGTTCTGCGATTCGATCTTGTCGCCGGCCTTGAGCCCCGCCGTCTTCCACCGGCGGAACAACAGGTCCCGCAATTGCAGGTGGCGCGGCGTCAGCTCGACAGTCACGGATCAAGACCCCAGGAGAGCTGGTTGGCGAGAATGCCGCCATCCACGAACAGCATCTGGCCGGTTATATAGCGCGCCTCGGGCGAGGCAAGGAACACCGCAGCCCCCCCGATATCGTCGGGCACCCCGATGCGGCCGAGCGGGATCTGGCGCGAGAGCTGAGCGCGCAGAAGATCGTTGGAGAGCGCGCCCTCGGTGAGCGGGGTGCGCACGAGCCCGGGCCCCAGCCCGTTGACGCGGATGCCGCGCGCAGCGAGCGTGACCGCCAGCGATTTGACCAGCATCAGCACCGCGCCCTTGGAGGTATCGTAGATGACGCTGTTGCGCTCTGCGGCCATGGAATTGGTCGAACCGACGCAGATGATGCTGCGCCCCTCGGCCCCTTCGGGCACGGCATTGGCGAAGGCCTGCGCGGCAAAGAGATAGGCCCGCACATTGAGCGCGAAGGTGCGCTCGAAGATCGCTTCGGTCAGTTCGCCGAAAGACGTATCGGCAAAGGTGCCGGCATTGTTGACGAGCGTATCGAGATGGCCCCACTGTCCGATCGCCTCGGCGACGAGCTTTTCCCCGCCCCCGGAGAGGGAGAGGTCGACCTCGCAGAAGGCCGTTTCAGTGAGCGCGCCGATTTCGGCGATGGCGGCCTCGGCAGCCGCGTCGCGACGGTGCGAATTGAGCACGATGCGATAGCCTGCCTGGGCGAAGGCACGCGCGATGCCGAGCCCGATGCCCTGGGTGGAGCCGGTGATGCAGACGGTGCGGCCAGCCATATTTACACCCCGCGCGCGTTAGGTTAACTCATTAGCATAATAACATGCTAAATAGAGGTTCCCCTATGGGTGTCAAGCAGAAGTGGGCCGGGGGCCTCGTGGTCTCGCCCACCGGGCTCCTGCAGCGCGACGTGCTTGTCGAGAACGGCCGGATCGTCGACCTTGTTCTGCCCGGAACCGCGACGGGAACTGACTGGACGACACGAAGCGCCGCCGGAAGACTGGTGTTTCCCGGCATGATCGACCTGTTGCAGCATGGTTTCGACATCAACCATTATGCCGACGCCACCCCGGACGGCGTCGCCGATTCCGCCGCCAAGCTGCCGGCACGGGGGGTCACCGGCTTCCTGCCCTCGATCGGCTGCCAGCCGCCCGCCGCCTTCGCAGAGACGTTGAAGCGCCTTTCGGACGCCTGCGGCAAGGCCACGGGGGCGCGCGCGCTCGGCATCCACAGCGAGGGCCCGTGCTTCAATTCGCCCGGCGCACACAACCCGCAGAACCTGCAACTGCCCTCCGAGGCACTGGGCGCCATGATGCTGGAGGCGGCGGGCGGGCGACTGGCGGCGGTGACCATCGCCCCCGAACTGCCCGGCGCCCAGGCCTTCATCGCCCTGATGCGGGCCCATGGCGTCTCGATCCATTTCGGGCACAGCCAGGCGGCGCCCGAGGATGTGTCACGCTATGTGGGCTGGGGCATCGATGCGGTCACCCACATGTATGACGTGATGCGCGCCCTGCCCCCGGACAATTCGGGCGTGCATGTGTTTTCCCTGCCCGATGCGCTTCTGGCCGAGCGGCACCTGGCGCTGGGGGTGGTCGCCGACGGCATCCACGCCCACCCCAAGCTGCTGCGCATCCTGGCACAACTGCCGGCGGACCGGGTTTTTCTCGAGACGGATTCGATGAAATATGCCGGCCTGCCGGGCACCGAATTCGAGTTCTATCCGGGCTATTTCGTCACCAGCGCGCCCGGAAAGGCGGTGCGCGACCGCAAGGGCGGGCTCTGCGGATCGTCTTTGACCTCGGACGAGGCGATGCGCAACTATATCGGCATGGCCGGTGTCGACCTCGTGCAGGCAGCCCATGCCGCAAGCCTGGTGCCGGCCCGTGTCATCGGTCGCGACGCGGATCTGGGCAGCATCGAGAAGGGCAAGCTCGCCGATTTCGTGCTGCTCGATGCGGCCGATCTGTCGGTGGTGGAAACCGTGATCGGCGGGAGCGTGCATTACCAGAGGGACAGCCATGCCAGAGCCGCTTGAACCGCCCCCGCTGCGTTATCAGGAAGAGGGCAATGTGCATCTCGACTTCCACGGGGCGGTCAACACCACGATCGATTTCATCGTGGGCCGCTATGGCATCGACGTCTTGCACGACATCTTCCGCAAGATGGGCACCGACGTCTATGCCGATCTGCGCCGGCATGTCCTTGCCGGGGACCGGGACGAGATGGTGCGGCACTGGCGGCACTTCTTTACCCGCGAGAACGCCGATTACGACATCGACGTGGGCCCCGACGAGATCGTGCTGACGGTGCGCCGCTGCCCGGCCTGGCACCATGTGCACAAGATCGCCGGCGCGGTCTCGCCGCATTTTTGCGACCAGACCAGCGTGGTGAATGAAGCTATCGCCGAGGGCTCGCCTTTTGCGATCACGACAGAGATCACCGGCCCCGGCGCCTGCCGCCAGATCATCAGGAGGCGCGCATGATCCCCAGCGATCACTTCACGCGGTTCTACAACGAGGTCTTCAAGTTCCTCGAGACGCAAGGGGAGGCGGATCTCGAGCTCTATTGGCTCGAAATCAGCAAGAACCAGGAAAAGCACATCCTGGAGCTGATCGAGACGCGCGGGCTCGCCGGCATGTACCAGTACTGGAGCGTGATCAAGGACGAGGAGAATTGCGGCCTCGATCTCGACCTCCACGAGGACCGGCTGGAATTGCACATGCATGCCTGCCCCAGCCTCGCCAAGGCGATGGACAATGACGCCAAACCGATGACGCGCTATTGCGACCATTGCGCCGGCTGGATCGGGCCGATCATGGACAAGACCGGCTACCACCTCGTTTACGACGCGATCAGCCGCACCGAGCCGCGCTGCGTGATGAAGGTGTTCAAGGACCCCGCAAAGGCGCGCGAGGCGGAAGCGTCGGCGCAGCTGCTGATGGGCTGGCCGGGCCGCAAGTCGGGTGAGGGCGGTCGATAGCTGGCGGATGGTGGGCGGGACGTTGGAGATGGTGCGCGAGGCGAGGCCCCTCTTCACCTCTCCCTTTGGGGGAGAGGTAAGGGGTGCGAAAGGCTCGGGAATGGGGGGCTGGCATGATGCTGAGTGCGAGGCCCCTCTTCACCTCTCCCTTTGGGGGAGAGGTAAGGGGTGCACACGGCTCGGGAATGGCGGCTCTGGCATGATGCTGAGTGCGGGGACCCTCTTCACCTCTCCCTTTGGGGGAGAGGTCGGCGCGTCAGCGCCGGGTGAGGGGGCCTTGGCCAGGGGCACTGAATTCCGCAAGGTGCTGAAATAAAAACTGGATTCCCGCTTTCGCGGGAATGACGCCGTGCGTGGGGTTAGTGCTGGGGCGAGGCTCTCTACATTGCGCCTAGGGCGAGGCCCCCTCACCCGGCCTTCGGCCGACCTCGCGCCCATAGGGAGAGGTAAGAAAGCCTCGGCCTTCAGGTGCCGCGCGCCGGGCGCAGGACGTGGCGGGCGGCGATGGCGAGGAGGATGAGGAGCGCCCGGTGGGGATCGGGGAGGCTCGCCGTGCCATCGATGAGCGCGACCACCAGCGGCGCATCGGGGTGGCGTGAGCGGACCAGCAGCGGGCGCATAGCGCAGAGGGCGGCAAAGCTCTCCCCGGTCGGGCCGGTGCCGAGCCCGGCAGCGGCGCGGGTCAGCGCCTCCCTTCCCTGCTTTCCCTCGGGGGTCCGCGCATCGAGCACGCCCGCGAGCCGGGTGAGCAGCCCCGGCAGGCAATAGCCCGTCATGCGCTCCTCGCGGCGCCAGTTGCGCGCGAAACTCTCCTCGAGCCCGAGGATCTTGGCGAGCGCCAGCAGCACCACCTTGCTGCGCGGCTCGCTGATCCGGTCCGGATCGCGGGCAGCGGCGGCATAAAGGGCGACGAGGCCGGAAACGCTGTCGCGATCGCCGAACTTGCCCAGGGCCGAGGCGGCCGCGAGCCGGCAATCGATATCGGGATCGCTCGCCAGCATGGCGCGAAT
Organism: Devosia enhydra; assembly: GCF_900119845.1. GTDB lineage: Bacteria > Pseudomonadota > Alphaproteobacteria > Rhizobiales > Devosiaceae > FPKU01. The sequence goes on along the minus strand of NZ_FPKU01000002.1, from coordinate 817,362 downwards.
GGCGGGCAGCGCGGCCTCGGCGCGCAGATCGCCCAGCGAGCGGGCGGCGCGCGACCGCAACAGGCGATTGCCATCATCGAGAAACGGTACGATGCGCGGCGCGCTGGCCGTGGAGCGCAACTGGCCCAGCGTGTCGATGGCGGCATATTGGAGCTCGATGAGCCCGTGATAGCCCAGGATATCCTCGAGCGCGCGGATCGCCTTGGGGGTGGCGGGCAGGCGGGCCAGTGCCCGGATCGCCTCGTGGCGGACATCGAAGCTCGGGTCGGAGAGGGCCGAGATCAGCTCGTCCTTGGCGAGCGTGCTGCCCGTGCCGCCAAAGCCATAGGCGAGATCGCGGCGGCGCTGCTCGGAGGTGAAGCTCGAAAAGCGCTGGATGCCCCAGAGCGCGCGCAGCGGATTGCCGGTGGAGAACTGGCCGAGGAAATCGCGCACCCCGGTCGCTCCCTCCTCCTTGAGCAGCGCAAAGACCGCCGCCGAGCTGATTGTGACGAGGGCGCCGGCCAAAAACAGCGCCTCATAGCCGCCGAGCGCGACGGGGCCGAGATCGAGGCTCGAGACCTCGAAGGCCTGCACGAGGATGCCGGCCATGACGGTGAGCCCGCCCCCGAAAATGCCGTCGCTGCTGTAGGCGAGCGCCATGTAGCTTTCGCGCTCGGTGGGCGGCACGTAGTTGAGCATGTAGACGCTGCCCCCCACCATCGCCCCCTGCACGAGGAAGCCGAAGAGGAAGAAGACGGCGCCCGCAAGGATGCCCACGCCCGGCAGGCCCGGATGCAGGAAGGGCAGCGCGAGCAGCAGCAAAACCTGCAGGGCCTGGAGCGTGATGCGGATGGCGCGGGTGCCGTGCCGGTCGATGAACCAGCCCGCCGCATAGCTGCCCGCCGCCGCCCCCACCGGCACGAGCGCCGCCATGAGCACGATCTGGCCGCTCGAAATGCCCAGCCTTTCGCGAAAGAACAGGATGAGGAAGATGTTGAGGGCCGAAAAGACGAGATATTGCGTGCCCGAGGAATAGAGAAAGGCGATGAAGTTGCGGTCGCGCAGCGGCACCGCGAGCTGGGCCAGCGCCGCGCGCGCCGTGCCGCGGCTGGGGCGCGGGCGCCCGCCATCGAGGCCGAAAAGCATCGCGCCCCCGGCAATGCCGATGAGGATGCCGATGACAAAGACCGGCAGGAAGCGGCCGATGCCCTCTTGCCCATCGAGCCAGAGCTGGATGAGGAACGAGCCGATCAACGCCACCGGCAGATAAGCGAGCGCGATCTTGCCGCTGATCTGCCCGCGCACCAGCCGCGGGATGAATTCCTGCGACCAGGGGGTGGCGGCCGCCTCCGAAAGGGTGCGGCAGACCGCGTAGCACACCACCGAGATGAGGATCAGCGCGAAGGCGATGTCGGGCCGATCAAGAAAAAGCGGGGCGATGAAGAGCGGCAAAAGGAAGATGTAGCGGGCAATGAGCGCGAGGGCCGCGACGCGCCGCGTGCCGAAGCGCAGGATGACCGGGAGGCTCGCAATGCCCAGGATCTGGAAGAGCGGCAGGATGCCCCCGATCATCCCGATCCTGTCCTTGTCGATATTGAGCTCGGCGGCGAACAGCACGAGCGGCGCGCCCACGGTGCACAGCACCGCCGTGGCCGTGAGCACCGAATAGCCGAAATAGAACGGCATCTTGCGCAGCTTGGCATAGTCGGTGGGTTCGGGCGGGACGGTCACGGGGCTCAAGGGGCTTTCAGGCGAAGGGATTGGAGCGGTGGCGGAATTCGCCCGGGGTGCAGCCGCGGCTGCGCTGGAAGGCGGCGATGAAGGTTTCGGCGTGACCATAGCCCACAGTGCGGGCGATTTCGCCTAAGGGAAATCGCGTCGTGGCGAGAAGATCCTCGGCGCGCCTCAGGCGCAACTCGCGCAGATGGCTGCCCGCCGAGGTGCGGTAGTGGCGTCGGTGGCGGGCGCGCAGGGCGCTTTCATGCACCCCCATCAGCGCCGCGACATCGCTCAAGGTGCGCATCTTGTGGAGCGCCGAGAGCGCCTGCCGCCAGGCCAGCTCGAGGCCGGCGTCGCGGGGGGCGGCCGTATCGGGGGCTGCGGGGGCCGGACCATCGAAGCAGTCGATGATGGCGCGCAGGAGCCGCTGCCGACGCGCCAGATCGGCGGCGCCCTGGCCGGAAACGAGATCGAGGCTGAGCCGCAGCATGGCCTGCACGTGCAGCGCTTCGCCCGGGCGGACGAGGCGATGGCCGGGCCCCTGGAAGGCCGGTGCGGCGCCCGGCCAGCTGAAATGGCAGATCGAGGCAGTGGCAAAGCCGCCGATGGCGGAGCCGGCAAATTCGGTCTGGGGCAGGATCAGCAGGCCCGCCGGGGCAGACAGGACCAGCCCCGAAACCCCGCCCACATCGAGCCTGACGCTGCCCTCATGCACCCAGAACAGGTCGTGGAAGCTCCAGCAGGCCGGCCCGATCGGCATGCGACGGTCGAAACGGCCGAGCCGGTGCTCGCCCAGGGTGATCGCCGGGGCGCTGTCGGCGGTCTCGATGGGTGAGGCGGAGAGGGCCGGCGGCATCAGTGTTGGCCTCGATGGCGGCGCGGGACCTGCGCCGGCGGCAAGGGAAGCGCGAAGAGGCGGGGAAGGCCAGAGGCGCGGAGGCGGCGCAATCGGAATTCCGAGCCTCCTGCCGCACTCCTCAACAGACGCGGGCGGCCCGCTGGTCTCAGATGGGGCGACACCCCACGACGGAGCGCGCCACAATGATCGAGCCCCATCCCCCCATCGCGAGCCTCAAGAGCGATTTCGACCGCGACGGCTTCATCGCCATCACCCCGCTCTTCGGGCCGGAAAAGATGGCCGAGATCAATCGCGAGTTCGAACGCTATTGCGAAACCCGCGTGCCGGAGATGAAGGACACCGAGGTGTTCTACGAGGAAAAGGGCAATCGCGGCACGCTCAAGCAGATGCAGAACATGCAGATGTATGACGCCTATTTCCGCGACCTGCTGGAGACCGACACCATACGCAGCCTCGCCGAGGCGATGCTGGGAGAAAAGGCGAGGGCGGTGAACCTCGAATATTTCAACAAGCCGGCCGGCATAGGCAAGCCGACCCCGCCGCATCAGGATGGCTATTACTTTCACTTCAACCCGCCCGCCGCGGTGACCGGCTGGCTGGCGCTGGAGCGCGTCGACCCCGAAAATGGCTGCATCCACTATGTGCGCGGCTCGCATCGCGTGCCCGGCTATCGGCCGCATGGACGATCGGAAATCCTCGGCTTCTCGCAGGGGATCACCGATTTCGGCACGGAGGGGGACAGGGAGGGGACCGTCGCCTTTCCCGGCGAGGCCGGCACCTTCCTGATGCATCACTCCAAGACCATCCACTGGGCCGGCCCCAACACCTCGCCGACCCGGGCGCGGCGGGCGCTGGGCTTCGTCTATTTCGGGGAAAGCGCCAAGGTAGACGAAGCAGCGCGCGCCGCCTACCAGGCCAAGCTGCAGGCCGACCTCAGGGCCGCCGGCAAGATCTGAAGCCCGCGCGGGCCTCTGGTCGTCCGCCGCTGGCTTGGAGCGGCGAGGCGAGATGGCCGTTTGTGCCGGAAGCGCTCGGGATTCTCTATTGGCAAGCGCTCCTTCGGGCCGGTGGCGGACGCGACCGGCCCCGCGATCTTGCCTCGTGCCTGCAGCCGGGCGGGCGGGGGCCGCCATGACAGGGGCTAGAGCCCCTCGAAGGCCGAGAGCATGTCATCGGCATAGGTGGCAAGCGCCACGACATCGGCCCCGACGCTGAGCAGATTGTAGCCCATGGCCACATAATCCTTCACATTGGCCTTGCCGGCGACGGTCGCGGCGATCTTGCCGTGGCGGCGGGCGACTTCGGCGACGCGTTCGCGCACCTTGACGATCTCGGGCGCCTGGATCTGGCCGGGAATGCCGAGCCGCACCGAATAATCGCCGGGCCCGAAGAACAGGGCATCGACCCCGTCGATCTCGGCGATGGCCTCGATTTCCTCGAGCGCCTCGGGGTCCTCGATCTGGTGGCAGACGAAGCGCTCGCGATTGGCGGTTTCGAGATAATCGAGAAAGCCGACGCGGGTGAACATGCCGTCATTATTGCCGCCATCGACGGCGCGGCGCCCGAGCGGGGCGAACTTGGTCATGTCGCGCACCGCGCGCGCATCGGCGGCGCCCATGACATGGGGCACGATGAGGCCGGTGGCATCGGCCTCAAGCGGCCGGATATAGTCGGAATAACTGCCGCGCGCGACCCGCACGAGGGTATCGACATCGTAGATCTTGGCGGCGCGGATCTGATGCTCGATGGCAGCGATGCCGGCCGAGGTATGCTCCTGGCAGAGCCAGAGCGCATCGGGACGGGCCTGCGCGAAGATCTCGGCGACCTTGGCATCATAGGTGTTGAGCTTGAGGACGCGCGCCACGCCCCCCGCGGCGATGGTGCGCAGGACGCGGCTTGGCCGCATGCGGTGGCCGGTGGCGGGGGTGGCGGAATAGGGCTGCTTTTCGGTCATGGCTCTCTACTTTGCGGTATAGCCGCCATCGACCGGGATATTGGCGCCGGTGATGTAGGCGGAAGCATCGGAGGCAAGAAAGACGATGGCGCCCATGAGATCGGTATCATTGGCCATGCGCCCCAATTGGGTGCGATCGGAATAGTTCTTCACGAAGGGGGCGGGCTGGTTGGAAAAGAGCCCGCCGGGGGAGAGGCAATTGACCCGCACATTGCTCTTGCCCAGGATGCTCGCGGCCCAGCGGGTGAAATTGATCATCCCGCCCTTCTCGTAGAAATAGATCGGCGAGGGATCGGCGCTCATGTCGGTGCCGGCATAATTGGCCATCTCGACCCCGACCATGCCCATCATCGAGCCGATATTGATGATCGAGCCCGAGCCATTGGCGGCCATGGCCTTGCCGAAAAGCGAGGTGATCTTGAAGAGCGCCGAGGCGTTGACCCGCAGGCTTTTGTCATAGGCTTCGAGGTCATGGTCCCAGCCGGAGGTGGCCGAGCGCGTCACGGCATTGTTGACGAGGATGTCGCAGCGCCCGCTGCGGGCGCGGATGGTCTCGTGCACCGCCTCGATTGAGGCATCGGACGAAAGATCGAGCGCAAGGGCGGTGACATCGTGGCCCTGCGCGCGATGCTCTTTGGCAAGCGCCTCGAGCTTTGCGACATCGCGCGAGGCCATGTAGGTCGTGGCGCCCGCCTCGGCGAGGGCGGCAACGATCTGCCGGCCATAGAGCCCTGCGCCCCCGGTGACGAGGGCGATCTTGCCGGCAAGCGAGAAACTCTCGAGAACACCCATCGGTCAGGCCTTGAAGCTGGAGAGGAAGATCTCGGCGCCGCCGGCCTCGCGGCTTTCGATGCCGGCAATGACGAGTTGCATCAATTCCCGCGTGTGGGCGAAGGGTACGGGCGGCACGCCGGTGCGCAGGAACCCCACATAGCTTTCGAGCTGGGCCTTGAAGGCGGTGAAGGTATCCTGACTGCGCAGCGTGACCCCGCCCTCGGTGCCGGCCAAGGTGATGAAGCCCGACCCGCCGATCTGGTCGGCGGTGACGGTGAGCACGATATCGATGCCCTTCTCGTGCTTGAGATGGACCACATTGCGCTCATAGGTGCCGGTGTTGCGCACCGAAACGAAGCCGGGCCCGACGATCGGGTAGATCGATTCCAGCGCATGGATGCCATAGGTCTCCCACTTCTTGGCCATGGTGGCAAAGACCGTGCGCAAAGGCCCGAATTCATGGGTCGAGCCGTGATAGGGGGCGAATTCCTTGGCAAAGCGCATGCCCGAGGACGAGATGATCGGCCGGCCCTCGCCGACCCAGCGGCTGAAGGTTTCAAGATCGGCGCGAGTGTCGCAGAGCGGCTTGTCGACGAAGACGGGCAGGCCCGCCTCGACGAAAGGCCGCGCCCGCTCTACATGCTCGAAGCCCTTGTCGGTGGCGATCACCACGGCATCGACGGCGCCGATGACATCTTCGGCGCGCGCAGCGACATTGGCGATCTTGGCCACCGCCGCCACCGAGACGGCATCGGCGGGGTTGTCGGTCCACACATGGGTGACCTCGACCCCCGGAATGCCGAGCGTTTCGGGCGGTTGCCGGCCGATATAGCTGATGATGGCCGGATAGGGGCAGGCCTTGAGCGCCTCGGCGTCATAGCGGCCATTGATGATCATCGACCAGGAATAGGGATGGCCATTGCCCTCCACCATGCCGAGCATGGCGAGGCGGATGGGGCGGTCGGCGAAGGGAAAGCTCATAAGGGTCACCATGCGGTCCAGCCGCCATCCACGCCCAGCACCTGGCCGGTGACGTAGGAGGCGGCATCCGAAACGAGGAAGACGGCGGCGCCGGCCGTTTCGTGCTGGCGCCCGATGCGCTTGAGCATGGTGGCGGCCGAAAGGTTGGCGATGAACTCGGGATGGTCCTTCTGCACCCCCTCATGCGGGAAGGGGCCGGGATAGAGCGCGTTGACGCGGATGGCGCGCGGCCCATAATGGCCGGCCATGTAGCGCACCATCTGGTTGAGGCCGGCCTTGCCGACCCCGTATTCGATGGCGTTAGGCGCCATGCCGCCCGGATATTTGCCCGGATCGGGGGACACCACCCCATACATCGAGGAATAGAGCACGATGGCGCCGCCCTGCCCCATCGCCTCCGCAGCGGCGCGGGCGAGGAGGAAGGTGCCGGTGAGGTTGATGCGGTTGGCCAGATCGAAGGTCTCGGCATCGAGCGCCTCGAAGCGCTTGCCCGAATTGAAGGCGGTGGCGGCGATGAGCCCGGACAGCCCGCCGAACCGGGCCGCCGCATCAGCGACGCAGGCGAGGATCGAGGGCTCGTCGGCCATGTCGATGGGCAGGATTTCGACCCCGCCCTGGCCGGGCGCGGCGCCGATGGTCTCCCGCGCCGTTTCGAGCCGGCCCCGGTCCTTGTCGGCGATGACGACATTGGCGCCCTGCGCCTTGAGCAACAGGCAGACCGGGGTGCCCAGATAGCCGGCCCCGCCGGTGACGAGCACGGTGCGGCCTTCGAGCGAAAACATGGCGGGGATCCTCGGCGTTAGAGCGAGACGATGATGCGGTTGTCCCAGGAGGCCTTGGCGCCCAGCGCGATGCGCAGGCTTTCGCGCGCCTCCGAAAGGGTGGCAAGGCTGCAGGGCCGGCCATCGAGCGCATCGAGCATGGCGTTGGCCTCGAGGGTGAAGCGGGCCTGGTGCGCCTCGGTGGGCACGAGCCCATCCATGTAGTCGCGCGTCTCGCGGGGCCGGCCGCTGTCATCATCCCAGTGGCTGAGGACCGAATGGGCGAGGGTCAGATTGCCCTTGGTGCCGATGAAGCTCGCCTCGGCGACATTGGGCTTCTGGAACTGGTTGATGGTGACATTGGCCATGGCGCCGCTGGCAAAGCGGATGCTGACGAGGCAGGTATCCTCGGTGTCGGTGCCCTCGAGCACCAGCCGGTCATACATGGAAGCCACCGCCACTGGCCGGCCCATGAGCCAGACCAGCATATCGAAGGTGTGGCTCGCCGCATCGAGGATGGCGCCGCCGCCCATTTCGGGGCGGGCGTAATAGGTGCGCTGGAAATCGGGCCGGTATTTGGGGAAATCCTGGCTCGAATTGACGTAGACGAGCCGCAGGTCGCCGATGAGGCCGGCTGCGATCTTCTCGCGCAGGGCGAGGATCTCGGGGGCAATGCGGCGGATATAGCCGACCCGGGCGAGGATGCCGGCCGCCTCGACGGCCGCAATCGCTGCATCCACCCCATCCATGGTCACGGCGAGCGGCTTTTCGACCATGAAGGGCAGCCGCGCCGCGGCGCAGGCGGTGATCAACGGCACGTGCAGATTGGCGGGCGCGCAGATGACGGCGAGGTCGAAGGCCTTGAGGTCGACCGTGGCGAGATCGGCATGACTCTCCTCGATCGGGAACATCGCCTCGGCCTCCTGCCGGCGACCCTCATGGGGCTCGACGATCGAGAGGCGGGCGCGCCCGGTGGCGGCATAGCCGCGCAGATGCCGTCGGCCGATACCGCCGCTGCCGATGATCAGAACCCGCGCCATGCCATCCCCCATCGACCGCCCCATTCCGCCCCTCTCGTCAAGGCGGATCGGATGAAGCCGCTTGACACCCAAAAAAACTATGTTGTTATGTTAATGAGATAGCTTAGGCTGTCAATATCGGTTTTCGGCGTGATGGCGAACAGGATCGTCGATTTCGCCGGTCAAAACGGAATGGACTTGCGGAAACCGGCTCGCCAAGCGGGCCTTGTGGAACCCTATTTCTCGGGCGTGACCTTCGATGGCTGAAACCGCATCGCCTCAGGCGCCAGACTTCCGTTCCGGCGGCAAGCCGCTCGATTTTGGTCGACCAGAGATTGGCGGCCTACAACCAGAACAGCCGACCCGGTTGCGCCTCGTTGCGGATGGCGCACCGAAATCGGCGCCCGGCGCCCCCGAGATCGCCGCGCTCCTCGCCGAGGAAATCCATGGCGGGCTCTTCGAGGCGGGTGCCATGCTGCCGCCCGAGCGCGATCTCTGCGAGCGCTTCGGTGTGGGGCGGACCGCCATCCGCGAGGCGATCAAGCGGCTCGAGACGATGCGGCTCGTGGAGTTGCGCAAGGGCTTCCGGCCACGGGTGGTCTATCCGACGCTGACCCAGCTCCTGGGCAGCATCTCGGCGGCCTCGCGCCTCTTTTTCCGCGGCACCGAGGGCGGCGCACATATGGAGCAGGCGCGGCTCTTTCTCGAAACCAGCCTCGTGCGCTACGCCGCCGAGGCCGCCACCCCGGCCCAGATCGGCAAGATGGTCGCGGCCATCGAGCGCGGCGACAGGGCGATCAACGACCTGCCGGCCTTCCGCCTCACCGATGTCGACTTTCACCGGGCGCTGGCCGAAGTGCCGGGCAACCCGATCTTCGTGGCCCTGCACGATGCGTTCGTGGGCGGGTTGATGATGACCCGGCCGGGCCCGCGCGACGTGACGAGCCACAACCGGCGCAGCAATGACGAACACAAGGGCGTGGTCCAGGCCATCATCGCCAAGGATGCCGATGCGGCCGTCACGATCCTCACCAAACACCTCACCCGCAACTACGCGGTCTATGTCAACCAGGTGCTGACCCCGCAGGGGGACGGCCGAGAGGGTGCGGAGGTGTAGTCCAGGGCTTTTTCAAGCGTCGCGGCGTGGAGGCCGCGACTGACCGGCCAGCCGACGGGGACCCGGAGCCGGTAACCCAAAGACGCTTTTTTCAACAGGGGAACACGCATGACCTTCAAGACGCTTATCGCAGCCGGGCTTGCCGCGCTGCTCTCGACCACCGCGATCGCGCCGGTTCTGGCCCAGCCGATCAACGAGAACCCGCTGTCGGACCCGCGCGTGCGCAAGGCGATCGCCTATGCGCTCGACATGGAAACGATCGTGGAGACCATCTTCGAGGGCCAGGCGGTGCGCGCCGTGGGCATGCTGCCCGACGGCCCCAACAAGCCCACCGATCTCATCCGCTACGACTACGATCCCGACAAGGCCCGCGCGCTCCTGGCTGAAGCCGGCTGGGATTCGAGCCGCGTGCTCGACGTGGTCTATTATTATACCGACCAGGCGACCGCCGACCTGATGGCCGCCATGCAGGCCTATCTCGCCGATGTCGGCATCTCGATGAACTACCGGCTGGTCGAGGGCGATGTCGCCTCGCAGATCTCGGTTGTGCCCGACGATCCGGTGAACGGCCCCTCCAAGGTTACCTGGGACATGCTCTATGGCGCCCGCGCGGCGCTGGCGCTGCAGGAATATTTCAACCGCTACGCCTATGGCCTCAAGCCGATGATCCCCAACATCCCGCGGATGAACGAGCTCGTCGCCAAGGTGAACGGCACCACCGATCCGGAGGTGCAGCGCGAGGGCTATTTCGAGATGGAGCACATCATCAATGAGAATGTGTACCAGATCCCCCTCTACTACCAGCAGCTCTATACCTATGAGAGCGACCGGCTCGACCGCAATGGCGCGCCCTATGGCAACGAGCAGTACAACTACAACTGGGGCGTCGAGAACTGGACGATCGCGCCCGATGCCTCGGGCAAGGCGGTGATGTACACCAATGCCGGCCCCTCGCAGTTCTTCGAAGTGCCCTGGCAGAACCTGGGCATCTGGGTGGCCAACAAGTTCGCCTTCGACACCATTCTCGAGGCCGATGGTGCCCTCACCCCCATCGGGGGCGAGATGGCCGAGAGCTATTCGGTGAGCGAGGACGGGCTGACCTTCACCTTCACCCTCAAGGACGGCCTCACCTGGCATGACGGCAGCCCGATCACGGCGGACGACGTGATCTGGTCGATCGGGGCAGCAACCAAGTTCCCCGTGACCCAGCCGGTGCTGCAGGCCACCATGAAGAAGATCGAGGGCGCCGACGCCTTCATCAAGGGCGAGGCTGAGACGCTGTCGGGGGTCTCCGCCGAGGGCAACACCATCACGATCAAGTTCGCGCGGCTCGATCCCAACGTGCTCTTGAGCTTCAGCCAGTTCGCGCCCCTGCCGTCCAAGCAGTTCGAGGGCGTCGACCCGGTGACCCTGCAGCAGGCGGCCTTCTGGCAGAAGCCGATCGGGTCGGGCCCGTTCAAGATCGATGAGGTGGTGATGAACGACTACACCACCCTCGTGCCCTTCGAGGGCTACCACAAGGGCACCCCCAAGATCGAACAGATCATCGCCCGCCCCTCGAGCGACAATGACGGCAACCTCCTGGTCAACGCCCAGGCTGGCCGCGCCGATTTCGGCTACACCAAGGCGGCCGGTGACGTGCCGGGCCTCGAAGCCCTCGCCTACATGAATGTCTACCCGGTCGACATTCCCTATACCCGCATGCTGTGGATCAACCAGTTCCCGCATCCGACCCGCTGACGAACCCGCCTCCCGGCGCGCCTGCCCCTTGTGGCAGCGCGCCGGGAGCGCCTGCCAAACGTCCCAGGGAGATCGGCCGGGCCCATGCTGACCTATATCATCAGGCGCATCCTGATCCTCATTCCGATGGCCTTTGCCATCTGCTTCCTCGTCTATCTGGGCCTCGAACTGACGCCGGGAGACGCGGTCTCCCACATGATCAATCCCGACAGCGCCGGCTCCATGGATCCTGCCCAGCTGGAGGCGCTGCGCCAGTCGCTGGGACTGGGCCAGCCTTTCCATGTCCGGTTCTGGGCCTGGTTCACCAATTTGATGCAGGGCAATTTCGGCTACTCGATGAGCGGCGGGGTGCCGATCGCCTCGATCATCGCGACGCGCCTGCCCGCCACCCTCGAACTGGCGGCGGTGGCGCTGGTGTTTTCCACCCTCGTGGGCAGCCTTCTGGGCGTGCTCAGTGCCCTCAAGCGCGGCTCCAAGACCGACAGCGCGCTGACCGTGGTGGGCATGCTGGGGGTCTCGATCCCCGAATTCTTCTTCGGCCTCGTCGCCATCTGGGTGTTTGCGCTCAATCTGGGTTGGTTCCCGGTGGGTGGCCGCTCGATGCCGGGCTATGTGACCTTCTGGGACCGGCTGCCGCATCTCGTGATGCCGGCCATGGTGCTCTCAATCATGCTGACGGCCGGGGTGATGCGCTATGCGCGCTCCTCCATGCTCGATGCGCTGAGCCGCGACTTCATCAAGACGGCGCGCTCCAAGGGGCTGCCCGAATGGCGGGTCAACCTTTTGCACGGGTTCCGCGTGGCTCTGACCCCGGTGGTGGTGCTGATCGGGTTTCGCCTGCCGGTGCTGATCGGGGGTTCGGTGATCATCGAGCAGGTGTTCCAGTGGCCCGGCATCGGCAATGAATTCATCTCGGCCGTGCGCTCGCAGGATTATCCGGTGGTGATGACCATCGCGCTGCTCTCGGTGATGGCGGTGCTCCTGGCAAGCCTCATCGTCGATGTGCTGACGGCGGTCATCGATCCGCGCGTGAGGCTGGGAGACTAGGCCATGTCCATCAACCAGACTCCCACCGACCAGACCCGCATCCACACCCCCGCGCCGCGCCGCCGCACCCGGCTCGACGCCCAGTTCGACCGCATCCGCGCCCGCGAGGAGGCGGGGCTGGCGCGCTCCGGCAGCGGCTCGCGCGCGGTGCGCAAATTCTTGAACAACCGCCTCGCAGTGTTCGGGCTCGTGGTGTTTTCGATCATCCTCCTCGCCTCGATCCTCGCGCCCATCCTCACCCCCTACGATCCCAACCGCATCAACCTGCGCGCCATCCTGCAGCCGCCCTCCTGGGAGCACTGGTTCGGCACCGACCGCACGGGACGCGATCTCTTCGCGCGGGTGCTCTATGGCGGGCGCATCTCCATCCTCGTGGGGCTGGGCAGTGCGCTGCTCGCCGCCATCATCGGGGTGCTGATCGGGGTCTATTCGGGCTATGTCGGGGGCTGGCTCGATGCGCTGGCCATGCGCGTCTCAGAAATCGTCATGGCCTTCCCCCAGATCATCCTCGTGCTGCTGCTGGTGTCGATCCTGGGGCAGTCGCTGGTCAACCTGATGCTGATCTTCACCCTCACCGGATGGGCCGGCATCTACCGCATGGCGCGGGCCCGCATGCTCAGCATCCGCGAGGAGGAATATGTGCTGGCGCTGCGCAGCTTCGGGCTCTCCCGGCCGCTGATCGCCTACAAGCACATGCTGCCCAACGCGCTGGGCCCGATCATGGTCAACATCACGCTTTCGACCGCAGCCTTCATCCTGCAGGAGGCCGGGCTGAGCTTTCTCGGGCTCGGGGTGCCGCTCTCGATCCCCACCTGGGGCAATATCCTCAACGTGGCGCAGGATATCCGCGTGCTGCAGACGGCATGGTGGATCTGGCTGCCGGTGGGCGCGGTGATCTCGCTCTTCGTCCTGTCGGTCAACTTCATCGGCGATGGCCTGCGCGACGCCACCGATCCGAGCCAGCAGGGATAGGCCGATGACCCGGGAAACAACCATGCCCGATACAAGCGACGTCGCGATCTCGGTGCGCGGGCTCAAGACGTTCTTTTACACCAACAACCGCTGCAACAAGGCGCTCAACGGGGTCTCCTTCGAGATCAGGAAGGGCAAGACGCTCTGCATCGTGGGGGAAAGCGGTTGCGGCAAATCGGTGACCGCCGCCTCGATCATGCAGCTCCTGCCCACCCTCTCACGCATCGAGGAGGGGGAGATCGTCTATCATTCCGAGCGCGGCGACATCGCCCTGCATGCGCTCGAAAAGAACGGACGGCAGATGCGGCGGATCCGCGGCGGGGAGATCGCGATGATCTTCCAGGACCCGATGACGGCGCTGAACCCGGTCTATTCGATCGGCTTCCAGATCAAGGAAAGCCTCAGATACCATATGCGGATGGTGGGGCGCCGGGCCCATGAGAAGGCCGTCTCGCTGTTGCGCGAGATGGGCATCGCCCTGCCCGAAAAGCGCGTCAACGACTTTCCCCATCGCTATTCGGGGGGCATGCGGCAGCGCGCCATGATCGCCATGGCCATGGCGTGCAACCCCAAGGTGCTGATCGCCGACGAACCGACCACCGCGCTCGACGTGACCATCCAGGCGCAGATCTTTGCGCTCATGGACAGGCTCAAGCGCGAGCACGGCACCGGCATCATGCTCATCACCCACGACATGGGCGTGGTGGCCGAACTCGCCGACGACGTGGCGGTAATGTATATGGGCAATATCGTGGAGGCGGGCACGGTGGACGACGTGCTGCGCCGCCCCACCCACCCCTATACCAAGGCACTGCTCGCCTCCGTGCCGGTGCTGGGCAAGGGGAAGAACCAGGACATCAAGGCGATCCGTGGAGCCACCCCCGACCCGCTCAACCGGCCCAAGGGGTGCCAGTTCGCCGACCGCTGCGACTTCGCCATCGCCCAATGCCAGCAGATGCCGCCCGAAACCGCGATCAGCGCCAGCCATCGTGTCATGTGCTGGCGCTACAAGGAGCTCGTGCCCCATGGCTGAAACGCAGGACGTCATCCTCAGGCTGCGCGGGGTCAAGGCGCATTTTCCCGTCAAGGCCGGCGTCTTCAAGCGCACGGTGGGCCATGTGCGCGCCGTCGACGGCATCGATATCGACGTCTATCGCGGCGAGGTGCTGGGGCTCGTGGGCGAGAGCGGCTGCGGCAAGACAACGCTGGGCAAGGCGATCCTGCAACTGGTGCGCCCCACCGCCGGGGAGATCGTCTATCGCTCGCCCGAGGCGGAGGAAACCGACCTCACCGGGCTCGACCATGACGGGCTCACCCCCTTCCGCAAGCGCCTCCAGATCGTCTTCCAGGACCCGCAATCCTCGCTCAATCCCGCCTTCACCATCTTCGGCTCGCTCGAGGACCCGCTGAAGAAATATGGCGTCCGATCGCGCGAGGAGCGGCGCAAGATCATCGGGGACCTGCTCGAGGCGGTGAACATGCGGCGCGAATACATGGACCGCTATCCGCACGAGTTTTCGGGCGGCCAGCGCCAGCGCATCGGCATTGCGCGCGCGCTCAGCATCGAGCCCGAGCTCATCGTCTGCGACGAGGCGGTGTCGGCGCTCGACGTGTCGATCCAGGCGCAGGTGCTGCAATTGCTGATGAAGCTCAAGGCCGAGCGGGGCCTCACCTATATCTTCATCACCCATGACCTCAGCGTCACCGAATATATCTGCGACCGGGTGGCGGTGATGTATCTGGGCAAGGTGGTGGAGCTGTGCCGCTCCGAGGACCTCTTTGCCAAGAGCCTCCACCCCTATACCGAGGCACTGCTCTCGGCCATTCCGGTGGCCGATCTGGACAAGAAGAGCGCCCGCATCGTGCTCGAGGGCGACGTGCCGAGCCCGGTCGACCCGCCCCCCGGCTGCCCCTTCCACCCCCGGTGCCGCTACGCCAAGGATGTGTGCCGCACAGTGGTGCCCCCGCTCAAGCGCTACCAGGTGGACGGGCAGGAGCATTTCGCCGCCTGCCATCTCATCGACCTGCCCGAGGCCGCCCCGGCCCCCGCGCAGATCCCCACCCAGACCCAGACCCATACCTTTACCCAGACCAAAGCCTGACCCTTTCAACCCGGAGCCCAAAGTGTCCGCTCGCAAACTGTCCGAGATCAGGGGCGTGCTGCCCGCGCTCGTCACGCCCTTTGACGAAAATGAAGACTTCGACGCAGGCCGCATGCGCAAGGTCGTCGATTTCCTCGTCGAGCGGGGGGTGGACGGGCTCTATGTCACCGGCAGCACCGGGGAAGCCTTCATGATGTCGCCCGACGAGCGCAAAGAGGTGCTCGAGGTGGTCATCGATCAGGTGGCGGGCCGGGTGCCGGTGATCGCCCATGTGGGGGCGATCAGCACGCATCACTCGATCGAACTGGCGCGCCATGCCGAGCGGACCGGGGCCGACGCGCTCTCGTCGGTGCCGCCCTTCTACTGGGGCTTCTCGCAGGACCAGATCCTGGCCTATTACACCGACATCACGGCGGCCACGGGGCTGCCCATGTGCGCCTACAACGTGCCGCTGGCCGGGCTTTTCGGCTTCGACATGATCAAGCGGCTGGCCGAGATCCCCGGGGTGGAGGGGATCAAATATACCGCCTCGACCCATCACGACATCATGCGCATCAAGGCCGAGATCGGGCCCGACTTCATCCTCTATTCGGGTGCCGACGAGATGGCGATGTCGGGCCTCGCCTTCGGGGCGGACGGGCTCATCGGCAGCTTCTACAACGCCATTCCCGAAATCTTCCTCGCCATCTACGCAGCGATGCAGGCGGGCGACCTCGAACGGGCCAAGGCGCTGCAGGAAACCGGCAATGCCGTGATCTTCTTTGCGCTCAGCCGCAACCCAATGGCCGCGATCAAGCGGATGATGGCCTGGCAAGGTGCCGATGCCGGCTTCTGCCGCCGCCCGATGACCAATTTCACCCCCGAGACCGAAGCCGCCCTCAAGGCCGATTTCCGCGCCTTTGCCGCCGAGCGCGGCCTCAAGGGGCTGAGGCTGCTCGAGACGATGAACGGCTGAACCCGCACGGATGGGGGGACGCAGATGGCGAGGATGAACCCAGCCGGACCCAAGGGCACCTGGGCCTCGCTGCTGTTGCCCATCGGTGAGGATGACGCGATCGACTTCGCCCGGCTCGCCGACGGCATCGCGGCGCTGATCGCTACAGGGGTCGACGGCATCTATTCGAACGGGACGGCCGGGGAGTTCTACGCCCAGACCGAGGCCGAATTCGACGCGATCCAGGGGCTGCTGGCCGCGGCCTGCCAGCGGGCAGGCATGGCCTTCGTCATCGGGGCCTGCCACAGCGACCCGGTGGTGCAGATGGCCCGCATCCGCCGCGCGGCGGCGCTTTCGCCCCTCGCCATCCAGGTCATCCTGCCCGACTGGTGGCCGGTGACCAATGGCGAGGCGCGCGCCTTCATCGAGCGGGCGAGCGACGCGGCAGGGCCGGTGCCGCTCGTGCTCTACAACCCGCCCCATGCCAAGCGTGTGCTGGGACCGGCCGATCTTGCCGAGGTGACGCGCGCTACAGGGGTGGTGGCGGCCAAGCTGACGCTCCAGGGCACCGACTTTTATGCTGAGGCCCGCCGGCATCTGAGCCATCTGGGCGTCTTCGTGCCCGGCCATCACCTTGCGACCGGGCGCGCAGAAGGGGTGGCGGCGGGGGCCTTTTCAAACATCGCCTGCCTCAACCCCTTGGGCGCCATGGCCTGGCAGGAGATGATGGACATAGATATCACGGCGGGGCTCGCCCTCGAGACGCGCATCAGGGCCTTCATCTCGGGACATATCCTGCCCTATGCCGAGCGCGGCTTTTCCAATGCGGCGCTCGACAAGCTCCTCGCCAGGATCGGGGGCTGGGCCGATATCGGCACCCGGCTTCGGGCGCCCTATGCCTCGATCCCCGACGATGACGCACTCGCCCTGCGCCCGGTGGCGATGGCGATGATCCCCGAGATCATGGCGTCCTGAGGCCGGCCGCGTCGGCGCGGGCGGCATCGACGAGGGCGCGGGCCGTGTCGTGAAACAGGGCCTCGCGCTGGCGCGTGTCGAGCCCGATGCGGCGCGCGCCGCGCTTCATGGCGCGCAATTGCTCGTAGCGGATATAGGTCATGCGCGGGTCGCAATGGCCGAGCGCAAGCTGGTGGTTGGTTTCCGAGAGGAAGGACCAGGCATAGCCGAAGCTGACATATTTGCCGCGCATCGGCCCGATCATGTCGTCGCTGCCATACATGACGCGATCGGCTCCGACCCCGGTGTAGAGCGCATCGAGCGCATCGGCCTCGCACACGGTCGAGGTGTCGTACCAGACATTGGGCAGGCCCCTGAGGCTCGCAGCCGCCTTTTCGATGGCCCAGGCCGAATAGGAGCGGGCGCAATGGGCCAGGATCCAGCGCACGCGCGGATAGGCTTCGCTCAGGCGCCTTATGTCGGCGATGTTGGCAGGGTCCGAGACGGCGAGGCGCTTGGAAAGGTGCATCATGACGATGAGGCCGTGCCGGTCGGCGAGCGCGATCTGGTGCTCGGGCAGGAAATCGGTGATCGCCGCCTCGGCCCGGTCGGGCGCGGTGGCATAGACGAGATAGGGCTTGAGCCCGATCGCCCCGGTGCGGCGCAGGGTTGCGAGGATCTCGGCCTCGTCCATGCCGGGATGGACGAGCATCAGGCTGGCCGAGGCGCGGCTCTCCCGGACCTGCCCGGCCACATAATCGTTGGACGCCGAAAAGTCGCAGGCGCCCGCGAACGGAAACGGGAAGGCGAGCCGCTCCACCTGCCGCCCGGGCAACAGAGCCGCCTCGATGGCATCGGCCAAGGCGGTCGTGACTTCCGGAAACCAGCGCCCGATGCTTCCGGCATAAGGGCCGGTGTCGCGATCGGGATCGAGGTTGAAGGCCCAGCGATAGATGTGGGTGTGTACATCGAACACGCGGGCGGGGACGAAGTCCTCGAGCTCCTCGGCCCAGATGCGCCGGTCGAGATCGGTGGGGGTGAAATCATACATCGCTCGGGCTCCCGCAACGCTTGAACTATCATGTTACACTGATAACAATATAATCAAGAGCGATGGGGGAGGATGAGGATGGGCACGGGACAGGCGCTGTGGAAGCGGGCAAAAAAGGTCATTCCGGGCGGCAACATGCTGCTCTCGAAGCGCCCCGAAATGTTCCTGCCCGAACTCTGGCCGGCCTATTTCAGCAAGGCCAAGGGCTGCCGCGTCTGGGACCTCGATGGGCGCGAACTCATCGACATGACCATCATGGGGGTGGGCGCCAATACGCTGGGCTATGGCGACGAACGCGTCGACCGGGCGGTGCTCGACACGGTGGCGGCGGGCAACATGTCGACCCTCAACGCGCCCGAAGAAGTGGCGCTGGCCGAACGGCTGGTGGCGCTGCACCCCTGGGCGGACATGGCCCGGTTCGCGCGCACCGGGGGCGAGGCCAATGCCGTGGCGATCCGCATCGCGCGCGCCGCCTCGGGCCGCGACGGCGTCGCCATCTGCGGCTATCATGGCTGGCACGACTGGTACCTGGCCTCCAATCTGGGCGCCGATGACAGCCTTGCCGGCCATCTTCTGCCGGGGCTCGACCCCGCCGGCGTGCCCAAGGACCTGCGCGGCACCACCACGCCCTTCGCCTTCAACGACATTCCGGCGCTCGAGGCGCTGATCGCGACCGGCAGGATCGGCGTGATCATGATGGAGGTGGCGCGCAGTTTCGACCCCTCGCCGGCCTTTCTCCAGGCGGTGCGGGACCTGGCGAGCCGCCACGGCATCGTGCTGATCTTTGATGAATGCACCTCGGGCTTCCGCCAGAGCCAGGGCGGGCTGCACCTGCTCTATGGGGTGGAGCCCGACATGGCCAGTTTCGGCAAGGCGCTGGGCAATGGCTATGCGGTGACGGCGGTGATCGGGCGGCGCGAGGTGATGGAAGCGGCGCAGAACAGCTTCATCAGCAGCACCTTCTGGACCGAGCGCATCGGTTCGGCGGCGGCCCTCGCAACCCTCGATGCGATGGCGGAGGACCGCTCCTGGGAGGTGATCACGGCGACCGGGACCGAGATCACCCGGCGCTGGCGGGAACTGGCTGCGGCCCATGGGCTTTCGATCACCACCTCCGGCCTGCCCGCCCTCACCGGCTTTGCCTTCGCCGGGCCCAACGGGCTCGCCTACAAGACGCTGATCAGCCAGGAAATGCTCGAAAAGGGCTATCTTGCCGCAACCAGCATCTATACCGCCACCGCGCACAGCCCCGATGTGGTCGATGCCTATTTCGAGGCGCTCGATCCGGTCTTCGGGCTCATCGCCCAGTGCGAGGACGGCCGCGATGTCACAACCCTGCTGCGCGGCCCCGTCTGCCATTCCGGATTCAAGCGCGTGAATTAAAGCGTTTCACCGTTTCAACGCCCCGAGGATTTCTGCTGATGACGCAAACGCTGATCGCCCGCCCGCTCGATGCCGAGGCGCTTTCTCCCCATGTCACGCTTTTGCGCGCCGAGGACGGCAAGGCCCGGGTGGTGCCCGAGGTGATGGGCCATGACGAGAGCGCCGGCGCCCATGCCTTCACCCTTCTCTGCCCCAAGCCGGTGGATGGGCCGGTGCGCATCGCCGCGCTCGAGCGGCACATGCATTCGACCCAGACCTTCGTGCCCATCGTGGCGGGCCGCTGGCTCGTGGTGATCGCCCCCGACGCGGCCGATGGCACGCCCGATATCGCGCGCGCCAGGGCCTTCGTCGCCGGGCGTGAGGATGCGATCACCATTGCACGCACGGTCTGGCATGCCGGGCTGACGGTGCTCGACAGGCCGGCGCAGTTCGGCATGATCATGTGGAAAGCCGAGCGCGGGGACGATGGCGAAGTCTTCACCCTCCCCGCACCGGTCGCGATCGAGGTCTGACCGCTCAGTCGACCACGGCGAAATCATCGGCATAGATGCCGACCGAAACGACGCCATCGGCGGTGACCGAGCCGCGATACATGCCCTCGGTATTGTGCGGCAGGGCGATGCGGCCCGCCCCGTCGATGGCGATGAGGCCCGCCCCGCAGCCATCCTCGGTCAGGTCGGCGATGGCGGCAGCGGTGGCGGCCTCGAGGCTCTCGCCGCGATAGCGGATGCGGGCCGCGATGTCGTGCGAAGTGCCGCGGCGGATGAAGAACTCGCCCATGCCGGTGCACGACACCGCCACGACGCCATTGGCGGCATAGGTGCCCGCTCCGATGATCGGGGTATCGCCCACACGCCCGGCGCGCTTGTAGGTGTAGCCACCGGTAGAGGTAGCCGCCGCGAGATTGCCGTGATCGTCGAACGCCACCGCGCCGACGGTGCCGTGCTTTTCGGCCTCGCTGCGCTCACGCTTCAAGAGCCCGGCCTGCTCCTCCTGCGCCCTCAGCCAGTGCTGCTGGCGCAGGGGAGTGGTGAAATAGGCCTGCTCGACCATCTCCAGCCCCTGTTCGCGCGCAAAGGCATCGGCGCCGGCGGCCGAGAGCAGCACGCAGTCGCTCGCCTCCATCACCCGGCGCGCGGCGCGCACGGGGTTACGGATGGCGCGGGCCGAGGCGATGGCGCCGGCCCGGCGATCGCGCCCATCCATGATGGCGGCATCGAGCTCGTGGTCGCCGGCGGCATTGAGCACGGCGCCATGCCCGGCATTGAAGCTCGGATGATTTTCAAGCGCGACGACCGCGGCCTCGACCGCATCGACGGCGAGCCCGCCCTTGGACAGCACCGCCCAGCCGGCGCGGAGCGCGTCGCGCAGGCCATCGCGGGCGGCCTTGTAGCTTTCGGGCGTGAAATTGGCGCGCGGAATGGTGCCGGCGCCTCCATGGATGGCAAGACTGGCCACGATCATTCCCCTTGGGTGTAGCGGGCGGTGAGATGGGCGAGATAGGGCGCGATCTCGAGCGGCCGGCCGGTAACGCGCGTCAGCAATTCGTCGCGCGAGAAGCGCCGGCCATGCTGCCAGACCGCCTCGCGCAGCCAGCCCGCGAGCGGGGCATAGTCCCCGGCCTCTGTCGCGGCGATGATCTGGGGCGCGGTGCTGCGTGCGGTTTCCATGAGCTGGGCCGCCGTGATGTTGCCGATTGTGTAGGTGGGGAACGAGCCCAGATACCCCACCGACCAGTGGATATCCTGGAGGCATCCGCTGAGATCGTCGGGCACGTCGAGCCCGAGGTCGCGCTTCATGGCGGCGTTCCAGGCGCCCGGCAGATCGGCGACGGAGAGGCTGCCATCGAGAAGCGCCTGTTCGAGTTCGACGCGCAGCATGATGTGAAAATCATAGCTCATCTCGTCGGATTCGACCCGGGTGAGGCCGGGCGAGACGCGCGTGATGCCGCGAAAAAACTCCTCGGGGGAGACATCGTCGTAAATGCCCGGGATATCGGCGCGCAGATCCTCAATGTGGCGCTGCCAGAAGGCGCGGCTGCGGCCCACATGGTTCTCCCACAGCCGGGACTGGGATTCATGGGCGCCAAAGCTCGTGCCGCCCACCGCATAGAGCCCGATGAGGTCGGTGGCGAGCACCGAGCGGGTGTAGGCCGGATCGATGTTCTGCTCGTAAAGCCCGTGGCCGGTTTCGTGCAGCGTGCCGAAAAGCGCCATGGGCATGAAAGTTTCGCGATAGCGCGTGGTGAGCCGCACATCGTTGCGGGTGAAGGACACCTCGAAGGGATGCACCGAGATGTCGAGCCGGCCGCGCCCGGGATCGAAGGTGAAAGCCTCCGAGATGCGGGCCGCGAACTTGCGCTGCAGATCGGGCGGCACAGCGCGGAAGAGGAAGTCGCTGCGCGGGGCGGGCCGGGCGGTGGCTGCCGCATAGATCGGCTTCAGTCCCTCGCGCAGGGCGCCGAACAGGGTGGAGAGGCTGCGCGCCGTCTCGCCCGGCTCATAGAGCCCCACCAGCGCATCATAGGGATGCTCCTGCCAGCCGATGGCATCGGCATAGAGCCGCGACAGCCGCAGCATCTCGGCCAGATGCGGGGCAAAGACGGAAAAGTCGTTGGCCTTGCGCGCCGAGATCCAGGCGTCATTGGCCACGGAATGCTGGGCGGCGCGCGCCTTGACCAGATCGCCCGGGACGCGGGTGTGGAAATCGATGGCTTCGAGCGCCTGCGTGACGGCGCGGCGCTCGGGCGCCGTCTCGGGTAGATGCGCGGTTTCCTCGGCGGCGGCGGCGGCAAGCGCGCGGCTTTCGCTCGAGACGATGAGATCGCGGGCGAGCTCTGTCAGGGTGCCGATCTGCTCGGCGCGCGTGGCGCTGGCCTTTGCCGGCATCATGGTGCGCGCATCCCAGTTGAGGATGTTGACGGCGTTGAGCACGTCGTTGACCGCACCGAAACGGGCGGCGAAACGGTCGTAATGGGGAAGCGTAGACGTCATCGGATCAGGCTCCTGTGCCGCCATCGTAAAGGTGGCAAGCGACGATTCCAGGGGTATCGGCACCCGGCTTGAGGAGGGGCCGCTCGCTTGCGCAGCGCGGGCCGGCAAAGGGACAGCGCGGATGGAAGGCGCAGCCGGGCGGTGGGTTGAGCGGAGAGGGAATTTCGCCCGCCACCGCCGAAAAGGCCCCCCGCCCCGCCCCGAGCTTGGGCACGCTGTCGAGCAGCGCCCGCGTATAGGGATGGGCCGGACGATCAAACAGCGGCACCGTATCGGCCAATTCGACGATGCGCCCCAGATACATGATGGCGACCCGATCCGAAACGTGGCGCACCACGCCCAGATCATGGCTGATGAACAGGGCCGTCAGCCCCAGATCCTGGCGCAGATCGAGGAAGAGGTTGAGCACCTGCGCCTGGATCGAGACGTCGAGGGAGGCCACCGGCTCGTCGAGCACGAGGAGGTCGGGGCGCATGGCGAGGGCCCGCGCAATGGCGACGCGCTGGCGCTGGCCGCCCGAGAACTGGTGCGGGAAGCGGCGGCGCGTGGAGGGATCGAGCCCGACGCGCGAAAGCATGTCGGCGACATAGCCGTCGGCTTCGGCAGCGCTGACGAGCTTGTGGTAGACCGGGCCCTCGGCGACGGTATCGGCGACCCGCATGCGGGGATCGAGGCTCGAAAAGGGATCCTGATGCACCATCTGCACCCGGGTGGTGAGCTTGCGGATGCCCTTGCCGGCAGGCTCGGCGATGGGCTTGCCATCGATGGCGACGCTACCGGCGCTCGGCGCATAGATGCCCGAGACCATGCGCCCCAGCGTGGACTTGCCGCAGCCCGATTCGCCCACGAGGCCCACGACTTCGCCGCGCGCGACCGATAGGCTGACATCGGTGACTGCATGAACGGTGCGGGTGCGATCGGGTCCGCCCAGTGCCTGGGCGATACGGTCGCCCATATTGGGCGGGGTGACGAAGCGCTTGGAGACATCGGTGATCGACAGCAGCGGCGTGATCATGGCCGAGCCTCCCCGATGGGATGATGGCACCTGACCATGGTGTCGCCGATGGGGGCGAGGGGCGGCATCATGCGGCAGATTTCGGTGGCGCGCGGGCAGCGCGGCCGGAACGCGCAGCCTTCGGGCAGAGCCCCGAGCGAGGGCGTGCTGCCCCCGATCTGCGCCAGCCGCGCGCCGCGCTCGGCCTGGCTGGGCACCGAGGCCATGAGCCCGGCCGTATAGGGGTGGCGCGGATGGGCGAGAACGGCCTCGGTCGCCCCCGATTCCACGATGCGCCCGGCATACATCACCGCCACATCGTCGGCGAGCGAGGAGACCACGGCAAGATCGTGCGTGACCCAGACGAAGGCGGTGCCCATCTGGTCGGCGAGCCGGCGCACCTCGGCCAGGATCTGGCTCTGGATCGAGACGTCGAGCGCGGTGGTGGGTTCGTCGGCGATGATGACGGCCGGCTGGTGCAGGAGCGCGATCGCGATGGCGACGCGCTGCCGCATGCCGCCCGAGAGGTGATGGGGATAGGCATCGAGCCGCTCGGCCGGCGCCGGAATGCCGACAAGCGCCAAGGCGTCGCGAGCCCGCTCGCGCGCCAAGGCGGTCGAGACCCTGTCATGGGCCTTGATGGCGGCGACCATCTGCGTGCCGATCCTGAGGACCGGATTGAGGGTCATCATCGGATCCTGGAAGATCATCGAGACGACGGCGCCCCGCATCCTGCGCATCGCCTCGCCATCGAGGGCGGCAAGATCGGTGCCGTTGAGCACAATGCGGCCACCCACGATCTTTCCGGGCGCATCGACGAGCCGCAGGATCGAATAGCCGGTGACCGACTTGCCCGAGCCCGATTCCCCCACGAGCCCGAGAATGCGGCCCTTGCGGACGGAAAACGACACCCCGTCGACCGCCTTGAGCACGCCGTTGCGGGTGAAGAAATGCGTCTGCAGCTCTTGGACCGAAAGCACCACGTCGCTCATTGGCCGCGCCTCGGATTGAGCACGTGGCGCACCTGATCGGCCACGAGGTTGATCGAGACGATGGTGATGACGAGCGCAATGCCGGGATAGACCGAGATCCAGAACCGGCCCGAGAGCAGGTACTGGAAGCCATTGGCGATCAGCGCGCCCAGCGAGGGCTGGGTGAGCGGCAGCCCGAGCCCGAGAAAGGACAGCGTCGCCTCGAGCGCGATCGCGCTCGCCACCTGCACGGTGGCCACCACGATGAGCGGGGGCAGCGAATTGGGCAGGAGGTGGCGCAGGAGGATGATATGGGCAGGCAACGGAGTGGCGATGGCGGCCTCGATATAGTCCTTGTCGCGCTCGGCACTGGCCGAGCCGTGGATGGTGCGGGCGAAATAGGCGTATTGGGCAACCACCAGCGCCGTCACCAATTGCCAGAGCCCCTGCCCCAGCATGGCCGTGAGGACCAGCGCCAAAAGGATCGCGGGCATCGAGAGCTGCAGATCGACCACGCGCATGATCAGCGCCTCGACCCGCCCACCACGATAGGCCGCGACGAGCCCGATGGTCATGCCGATGACAAGGGCCAGAAGGCCGGCCAGCAGCCCGATCATCAGCGAGATGCGCAGGCCGTAAAATATGGCCGAGAGCAGGTCGCGCCCGGCCGCATCGGTGCCCAGCACATGCACATAGCCGCCCGAGCCGACGGTGCCGGGGCGCAGGCGGGAATCGAACAGGTCGAGCCGCGCCAGGTCGTAAGGGTCCTGCGGCGAGAGCAGCGGCGCGAAGATCGCGACAAAGATGATGGCGGCAATGACCAGAAGCGAGACCACCGCCACCTTGCTCTCGGCAAAGTCGCGCCAGAAATCCCCGAGCCGGCTGGCCCAGGTCTCGGCCTTGATGTCGTCGACCTTGGTATCCCCGATGGTGCTCATGCCGCGCGCCTCGCGCGGATGCGGGGATCGAGCACCCCATAGAGCAGGTCGACGACGAGGTTGATGATGACGAACAACAGGACCACCAGGATGAGATAGGCCACCATCACCGGGCGATCGAGCACCATGATGGAATCGATGATGAG
Organism: Devosia enhydra; assembly: GCF_900119845.1. Classification (GTDB taxonomy): domain Bacteria; phylum Pseudomonadota; class Alphaproteobacteria; order Rhizobiales; family Devosiaceae; genus FPKU01. The sequence goes on along the minus strand of NZ_FPKU01000002.1, from coordinate 791,971 downwards.
CTTGCCCACGCCGGGCCAGTTGAAGATGGTTTCGGTCACCACCGCGAAGGCGAGGGTGGAGCCGAATTCGAGCCCGAAGACGGTGACGATGGGGATGGCGATGTTCTTGAGCACATGCAGCCCCACAACCTTGCTCTCCTTGAGCCCCTGGGCGCGCGCGAAGCGCACATAGTCAGAGCTCATCGCCTCGAGCGTGCCGGCGCGGGCGAGGCGGATCAGCAGCCCCAGATTGAACAGCGCCAGGTTGAAGGCGGGCAGGATGATGTAGCTCCACCCCGCCGGGGTGACGAAGGACAGCGGGATGCCGAGAATGTCGCTGGTCGGTCCGCGCCCGCCCGAAGGCAGCCAGTGCAGCTGGACGGCAAAGGTCATGACGAGCAGAAGCCCGACCCAGAAGGTGGGCAGCGAAAAGCCCAGGATCGATAGCGCCATGATGGCCTTGGAGGAAAAAGCGCGCGGGCGGTAGCCGGCCCAGATGCCCAGCGGAATGCCGATGACAGAGGCGATCAGCATCGCGCCCAGCGCCAGCTCGAACGTGGCCGGCAGGCGCGAGAAGATGAGGTCGAGCACCGGCACGCGGTAAACGAAGGACTGGCCGAAATCGCCCTGCAGCACATTGCCCACGAAGACGAAATACTGCTCCCACAGCGGCCGGTCGAAGCCATATTGCCGGATGAGGGTGTCGCGGATCTGCTGGGTGGCGGCCGGATCGATCATGACGTCGATGGGATTGCCAATGGCATAGACGCCAAGGAACACGAGGATCGACATCACCACGACCACGATGACGGCCTGGAAGACGCGCTGAATGAAAAAGCCCAGCATGGATGGCCCGGCGGTTGCGACCTGAAGCGTTCGCCGGCTCGATGAACCCGCGCGGCGCTCCAGATCTTTGTCTCGTCGCGTTTCCCGCTTCTGCGGGACGCGCCTTTAGGGAGGCGAAGGCTCGAAAGAGACTGCCCGGCCTTAGAGCCGGGCAGTCGGGTCGTGTTACTGGCCGACCGGGGTGATCAGCTGGGCCAGGGTCTCCTGATCGACGCGCGGCTCGAAGGTCAGCGTGTCGGCCTTGGCGGCCCAGACCGTCTGGATGATGACGGTCGGGATCAGCACCCGGTCGTTCATCGAGAGCTCGGTGACCTGGGTGTAGAGCGCACGGCGCTTGTCGTCGTCGAGCGTGCGGGCGCCTTCCTCGAGCAGGGCATCGATCTCGGGGTTGGAGTAGCCGGACTTGTTGAAGGCCCCCAGACCCTTTTCGGGATCGGCGGTGTGGACCAGCGAGCCATAGGTGTAGGAGGCTTCACCCGTCAGCGTGCCCCAGCCCGAGAGCCAGAGGCTATACTCGCCGGCCTGCTGGGCCGGGAAGAATACGGTGCCGTTGAGCGCGTTGGCGTTGACCTTGAGCCCGGCGCGGGCCCACATCTGCGACAGCGCCTCGCACACCGCCGCATCGCCGGGCAGGCGATTGTTGGTGCAGGCGAAATCGATCTCGAAGCCGTTGGGATAGCCGGCCTCGGCGAGCAGCGCCTTGGCGCGTTCGAGATCATATTCCCGCTCGGGCAGCGCAGTGGACCCGCCAAAGAAGGTGGCGGGCATCAGCTGGTTGGCCGGCTTGCCCAGGCCCTCGAGCACGACCTGCGAAAGGATGTCGCGATTGATGGCGAGGTCCATCGCCTCGCGCACGCGCAGGTCCTGGAACGGGTTCTCGGCGATCTCGGCGCCATTGACCTTGGCCTTGACCGGCAGCTCATCCTTCACATTGGGCGTGATGTTGAGGATGTAGACGCTGTCGGAGATGAAGGTGTCGAGGCGCGGATCGTTCTGCATGCCGGCATAGTCGGTGGCCGGCACGTAGTTGATGAGGTCGACTTCGCCCGACTGCAGGGCCGCGACGCGCGAGGCATCATTCGGGATTTCCTTGCGGACGACGTTCTCCCAGGCCGGAGCCTCGCCCCAGTAGTCTTCGTTGCGCACCAGCACCAGGTCGCCCTTGGGCTCCCAGGAGACGAACTTGTAGGGCCCGGTGCCGATGGCGGCGGTGCCGGCGTTGAACTCCTCATTGCCGACCGTGCCGATCTCGGAGGAGACCACGAAGAGGCGGATGAAGTCGTTGGGCAGGGTCGCGGCCGTGCCCTTGGTGTGCACATGCACGGTATAGTCGTCGATGACCTCAACCGACTCCACCGATTTGGTATAGATGGTCATGCTCATCGGACCGGTCACCTGCGGGATGCGGTCGATGGAGAACTTGACGTCCTCTGCGGTGAGGTCGGACCCGTCGTGAAACTTGACGCCTTCGCGGATCTTGAATTCCCAGGTGTTCTCGTCCACCGCCGTCCAGGAGGTGGCAAGGCCCGGCTGCAATTGCAGGTCCTTGTCGACGGCCACCACCGTATCGAAGATGTGGCGCAGCGATTCCGCCTGGCTGCCGAGGGTCGACCAATGCGGATCGATGGAGTCGGGACCGGCCCGCACGCCGATCGTCAGGTCCTGTGCCAGCGCCTGGGCCGAAAGGCTGGTCGCGCCGATGAGCGCGATGGTCACGGCACGAATGACATTTTTCCGAGAAAGCATGAGGCAATCCCCCTTGATTACGAAATGCGCCTGTTCAATCTTGTTATGGGTGACCAGAACGTCGCCCTGCAAACGGAGCTAATTTAAAACGCCATGTCAAGCGCTCCGGCGATGGAACTGGACCAGAAACCCAGAAAACGTTCTAAATCGATAGAACGTGTTGAGAGTGAGCAGATCCTCGACAAGCTCGTGGCGGGGCTGGACCGGGCCTTGCCGGTGCCCCTCGGCGTACAGTTGCGCGGCCTCATCCAGTACGGCATCGCGCTCGGGGACCTGCCGGCCGGCATGCGCCTGCCGCCCGTGCGCGAGCTGGCCGAGCGCGCCGGCGTGGCCCCGATGACGGTGGTGGGGGTCTATGCCGAGCTCAAGCAGCAAAAGCTGATCGCGGCGCGCGGCAGCGCCGGCACCTTCGTGGCCGAAACCGACAGCCTGCCCCCCGAGATCGATTTGGAAAAGCTCAACCCGGCCATCGATGCGCTGCTTTTGATGGGCAAGCGGCTCGGGGTCGATGCGGCGGGCATCGCGAGCCTCGTCACGGCGCGGGCGAGCCATCTGCGCTTTCGCGCCCATAACGGGCTCTCGATCGTGCTGGTGGGGCTCTTCAGCCAGGCGACGGCGGACTATGCCGACCATATCAGGCCGCATCTGCCCGCAACCGACCGGCTGGACTGGGTGACCATCGAGGCGCTCAAGGCGGCCGGCGGGCTGCCCGAGGCCGATATCGTTCTGACCCTCGCCAACCGCCGCGCCGAGGTGGAGGCGCTGGTGGGCCGCGACATCCCGGTCCTGGGGCTGAGCTTCATTCCCTCCGAGCAGACGCGCACCCGGCTTGCCGGGCTCGACCCCAGCACGCGCATCGGCATCGTCTCGATCTTTCCCGAATTCATGGCGCTGATGAAGCCCGGCGTGATGCGCTTCAGCCCGCATGTGGCGAGCACCGAGGTGACCATGGTGGACGCGCCCGACCTCGAGGCCTTTATCGCCAAGGTCGACGTGCTGGTCTATGCCACCGGCCTCGACTGGCTCGCGGGCAAGGTCGGGCCACACCAGCAGGCCTTCGAATACCGGCACGAGCCGGCGCTCGGCTTCATCGAAACCCATGTGCTGCCCCTGCTCGATACGCTGCGCAAAGGCCCGGACGGCAAGCATGGCCGGGGCGGGACGGGTGGCAGGACTTCAGCCGGGCAGAACGCTGCCGGTACGACCAGGACGACCAAGGAGACGACATGAAAATTGCGGACATGAACTGGCTTCAGGTCGAAGAGTACCTGAAGTCGGACGACAGGGCGGTGGTGCCGCTGGGGTCGACCGAGCAGCACGCCTATCTCAGCAATTCCGTCGATTCGATCCTGGCCGAGGCGATCTCGACCGAAGCGGCCGCCCCGCTCGGGGTCGCCGTCTTTCCCGTGCTCGCCTTCGGCATCACGCCCTATTTCGCCAACCATCCCGGCTCGATCTCGCTCAGGATGGACACCTATGGCGCGATCATCACCGACATTCTGGACAGCCTGTGGAGCACCGGGTTCCGCCGCGTGCTGTTCGTCAACGGCCATGGCGGCAACACGCCGGGCCAGACCGCGGCGCTCGAATGGCTCAACGACCATGTCGAGGCGCGCATCCGCTGGCACAATTGGTGGAACGCGCCAAAGACGCTGGCCAAGGTGCATGCAATCGACCCCGTGGCCTCGCACGCCTCCTGGATGGAGAATTTCCCCATCACCCGCCTGCCCAATATCGGCATGCCGGACACGCAGAAGCCGATGGTCGATCTCGACAAGCTCAAGACCATCGCCGCCCCGCTGGTGAAGGATTATCTCGGGGACGGCAATTTCGGCGGCCGCTACCAGCGCACCGATGACGAGATGCAGGCGATCTGGGACGTGGCGATCGCCGAAACGCGGGCACTGATCGAGGATGGCTGGGCATGAGCAACACGATCCTGATCTGGGGCGCCGGGGCCGTCGGCGGCACGCTGGGCGCCTTCATGGCGCGGGCCGGCGAGGATGTGCTGCTGGTCGATGTGGTGCCCGAGCATGTCGAGGCGATCAACGCCCATGGGCTCACCATCGAGGGCCCGGTGGAAAGTTTCACCCAGCCGATGCGCGCGGTGGGGCCGGCCGATCTCAAGGGCCAGTTCAAGACGGTGATCCTCGCGGTCAAGGCGCTGCATACCGAGGCGGCGACGCAGGCGCTGCTGCCGCATCTGGCCCTCGACGGCGTCGTGGTCTCGGCCCAGAACGGGCTCAACGAACTCACCATCGGCGGGATTGTCGGGGCCGAGCGCACCATCGGGTGCTTCGTCAATTTCGGGGCCGACTGGCTCGGGCCCGGCCGCATCCTTCTGGGCAATCGCGGCAAGGTGGCGATCGGGGAACTCGACGGGGCGACGACCGCGCGCATCCGCGAAATCCACCGGCTGTTCTCGCTCTATGAGCCCGATGCCGAGCTCACCGCCAATATCTGGGGCTATCTCTGGGGCAAGATGGGCTATGGCGGCATGCTGTTTGCCACCGCGCTGACGCCGGCCTCGATGTCGGACAATTTCGCCAGCGCAAAGCACGCAGCCGTCTTCATGGCGCTGGGGCGCGAGGTGATGGCGGTGGCGCGGGCGCGTGGCGTCACCCCGCTCGGGTTCAATGGCTTTGACCCCAAGGCCTTCATGCCCGGGGCGACGGAAGCCGATGCGCTGGTGTCGATCCGCGCCATGGAAGAGCACAACCGCCACACCGCCAAGACCCATTCGGGCGTGTGGCGCGACATTGCGGTGCGCAAGCGCAAGACCGAGGTGGATGCCCAGTTCGGCATCATTGTCGGCCTTGCCGAAGACGTGGGGGTGAAGGTGCCGGTGACGCGCAAGCTCATCGACCTCGTGCACCAGGTTGAAACCGGCCGGCCGCAGGGCTGGGACGTTCTGGATGAGCTTTTGACATCATGCGCATAGATCTTTCGGGCAAACGCGTAGCGGTGACCGGCGCCGCCCAGGGCATCGGCCGCGCCATCGTCGCGGCCATGGCGGAGGCGGGCGCGAGCGTCGCGGCGCTCGATCTCGACGAAACGGGGCTGGAGGCCGCGCGGGCGGCGGGCGCCACCGCGCTCGTGCCGCTCGACCTGTCGCGGCGGGAGGGCGTGCTCGAAGCCTTTGCCGGGCTCGCGGACAGCTTCGGGCCGGTGGACATGCTCGTGACCGCCGCCGGAGGGGTACGCGGGCAGACCGCCCATCCGCTCGAAACCATCGAGGAAGCGCGCTGGCACGAGATTTTCGGGGCCAATGTCGATGCCGCCTTCTGGTGCGCGCAAGCGGTGGCGCCGGGCATGAAGGCGAAGGGCGAGGGTCGCATCGTGACCATCGCCTCGGGCGCCGGGCTCCGCCCCAGCCTCACCGGCATCCAGGCCTACAGCGCCGCAAAGCATGCGCTGGTGGGGCTGACCAAGCAGCTGGCCCTCGAGCTCGGGCCGCATGGCATCACCGTCAACAGCGTGGCGCCCGGCTTCGTGCTCTCGAACCCCGCTACGCAGCGGCAATGGGAGAGCTATGGCGCCGACGGGCAGAAGCGGCTGGTCGAGGCCATCCATATGCGCCGGCTGGGCACGCCCGAGGACATCGCCAATGCCGTGCTCTTTCTCTGTTCGTCGCAGGCCGGCTGGATTTCGGGGCAGATCCTGAGCGTCGATGGCGGACGGGCCTGATCCGTCCCCCAGGCTCTGGAGTACGGCGAAAGGCACTAGAGGCTTAAAAGCGCGGAGAGCTGCTCGCGGAGGTCCCTGCCCTCCTCGCGGGAAAAGATCAGCCGCCCGTCCTTGAGGCGGGCCTTGCCTGCGAGCGCTTTGGCGATCGGGGCAGGTTCGGTGCCGGGTTCGGGCGTCAGGGCGATGCCCAGCGCCCCGGCATCGATCTGGGCGATGCCGAGCGCGCCGGCACGAATGCCAAGGCCGGCAAGGTCGAGAAGCACCTGCGTCGGTTCTGGCAGCGGCCCGAAGCGGTCCTCGAGCTCGCCGGCGAAATCCTCGAGCGCCTCAGGGCTCGCAAGGCGCTGCAGGCGGGCGTAGAGATTGATGCGCACCACCGCCTCGGGCACGTAATCGGGCGGGATCTGGCCTGAAAGCCCGATATTGAGCCGGGGCTGCATGCGGCGGGCCGCAGGCTCGCCCTTGGCCGCGGCCAGCGCCTCTTCGAGCAATTGCTGGTAGAGCGCCGAGCCGATCAGGTGAACATGGCCGGCCTGGTCCTCGCCCAGAAGATCGCCCGCCCCGCGCAGTTCGAGATCGCGCGCGCTGATGTGAAAGCCCGAGCCCAGCCGGTCGAAGGCTTCGAGCGTCGAGAGGCGGGCGCGGGTGCTCTCGGCAAGCGTCTGGTCGGGATCGACGAAGAGATAGACGACGCCCTGGCTGCGCCCGCGCCCCACACGGCCGCGCAGCTGGTGCAGCTGCGACAGCCCGAACCGGTCGGCTCGCCAGACCAGCATGGTATTGGCGCGCGGCACATCGAGACCGCTCTCGATGATATTGGTGGCCAGAAGGATATCGCCCGCGCCATTGGTGAAATCCATCAGCGCCTTGTCGATTGCGCCGGGCTTGAGCCCGCCATGGGCGATGGTGACGGCGAGTTCGGGCACGAGGCGCGCCAGTTCACGCTCGAGGACCGCAATGTCCTCGATGCGCGGCACCACCACGAAGCTCTGCCCGCCGCGGCGGGCCTCGCGCAGCAGCGCAGTGCGCGCCGAGGCGCCGTCGAACGGCGAGAGGAACGTGCGGATCGGCCGGCGCCGGGCCGGCGGGGTTGCGAGCACGCTCACCTCCTGCAACCCCACCAGCGCCGCCTGGAGCGAGCGGGGAATGGGGGTCGCGGTCATCGAGAGGAGGTGGATGCCGGCCGCCATGTCATGGAGCTGCTGCTTGAGCTTTGCGCCAAAGCGCTGTTCCTCGTCGATGATGACGAGGCCCAGTTCGGGCATCTCGACATCGGCAGCGGCAATGGCGTGGGTCGCCACCACGATGCGGATCTGGCCCGTGCGCAGGCCCTCCTTGGTGGCGGCGGTTTCGGCGGCAGTGTTGAGGCGCGAGAGGGTGCCGATGGTGATATCGGTGCCTGCAAAGCGCCGCTCGAAGCTTTGCAGATGCTGGCGTACGAGCACGGTGGTGGGCGCCACCACCGCCACCTGCCGCCCGGCAAGGGCCGCCGCTGCGGCGGCGCGCAGCGCGATCTCGGTCTTGCCGAAGCCGACATCGCCGCACACCAGACGGTTCATCGGATGGCCCGAGGCCAGATCGTCCTGCACAGATGCGATGGCTGCCGCCTGGTCGGGGGTTTCGACATAGGGGAAGCGGGCGGCGAGCCGGTCATAGTCGGCCTTGGGCGGCTTCAGCACAGAGGCCTCGGCGCCGAGCCGCTGCTGGGCCAGTTCGGCGAGCCCGCGGGCGGCCGCCTCGATCTCGACGCTGACCGAGGCGCGTTTTTTTGCCCAGGCATCGGTATTGAGCCGGTCGAGGGTGACCGCATCGGCCTCGGCGCCATAGCGCCAGAGCTTGCCGAAATCGGCGACCGGCACCATCACTTTGGTCTCGCCGTGATAGCCGAGCTGGATCGTATCCTGCACCGCGCCATCGGCCTCCACTGCGCTGAGATCACGCAGGATGCCCACGCCATAATCCTCATGCACCACCACGTCGCCGACCCGCAATTCGAGCGGCGCGATGAGCCCGGAGAGATCGGCCGCCTCGACATGGGCACGGCTGCCCAGCACATCGGCGGCGGCGATCACCACGAGGCCCGAGGCGGTGTCCCTGAAGCCGGCGTCGATGTCGATATCGGCCAGCCAGAGGCCGGGCTCGCCTTCCTGCACAAGGGCTTCGACGGGTCCATCGGCCGTTAGGCCATTGCGCTTGAGGAGGGACTGGAGGCGCCGGCGCTCGGCCTCGGTGCCGCAGAGCACGATGCGGGCACCTTCGGCCGCATCAATGAATTTGGCCAACGCCCGGCCGGGAAAACGTTCGCGCGACCAGGCTGGCAGCGGCTCGAGCCCCTCGGCATCGACGCGGAGCGGCTTTGCCGAGCCTCGCGCGGCCGAAAAGGCGGCAAGGTCGAGATAAAGACCCGACGGATCGGGCACATGCGCATCCCCGAACTGGCGGGCGGTAGCATGGGCCTCGCGGATCTGCTCATCGACGCGCGCCAGCCGCTCATCCACCGGACCGGCAAGGACGAAGCGCGCTTTGGGGAGATAGTCAAAGAGCGTTGCGAGCCCATCGTGATGCTCGGCAAGCCGATGCTCGTCGCCGGGCCGGCGATCATCATGGGGCGCAATGAGCTCGGAGGCCGGTCCGACATCGAGCGCATCGATCTCGCCCAGCGTGCGCTGGGTGCGCGGATCGTAGCGCATCATGGTGACGATGCTGCCTTCTGCATCGCTGATGCGAACCGGCTCGTCGGCATCGGCGGGAAAGATATCGACCACCTGCCCGCGCAGCGCGATCTCGCCCGGCTCGTCGACGCGATCATCGAGCGTATAGCCGCTGGCCAGCGCGAAGGCTTCGAGCGCCTCGCGATCGAGACTGTCGCCGACCTTGAGCGTCAAGAGCGCGTCCCTGACGCTCTTTATGGGCGGCAGCTTCTGGAGAGCCGCCTCGGGAGACAACACGATCACGAGCCCGTCGCTGCCGGATGCAAGGCAGCGGCGCAGCACGCTCATGCGCTTGCCCATGATCTCGCGGGCCGGCGGCGCCCGGTCATAGGGCAGGCAGTCCCAGGCCGGCAGGTAGAGAACGTCGCGCCCCGGCAGGAAGCCGGCAAGGGCGCGCGCGCTCTCCTCGGCGCGCCGCTCGCTCGACACCAGCACGATGGCGCTGCCCTTGCGGGCGAGCGCGCCGGTGGCGAGCCGCAGGGCGAGGCCGGCGGCGGGAGGCTGGCCGCTGCCCCCGCCCGCGCCTTCGGGCTCGCGCGGCAGCCCCACGGGCTCCATGCGGATCGAAAGCGGCGCGCTCGATGTCGGGGTGGTCATGGGCGGTGGGTCTCGAAGAGGGCGTTGAGCCGGGAGGCAGAGGCAAATCAGCTTCCGGGCAAAAGGTTGCGCGCGTGATGGAGCGACGCGGCGGGGGAAGCCCTATGGCTTGGCGCCCCGACCGGAGGGATCGTTCACTTTCCTCAGGCGGGTGTGGAACAGGCGGGGCCAAGCGAGGTTGGCAAAGGGTGGCCGAACCGGCCGCAAGGTGAGGAGACCGATCATGAACAAGACGATTCTGGCCGCGGCAGCGGCGGCTTTGCTGTGCGCTTCTTCCGGCAGCGTGCTGGCACAGGACATGACCACCGCAGGCAGCGGCTCGGGCACGCTCTGCGCGGATTTGACGGCGATGACGCCGCCCGAGCAGCTGGCCTTTCTGAGAGGCTATGAGGCCGGCATGATGGAAGGCCACGGCGCCGGAACCGAAAGCAGCAGCAGCACGAGCAGCGGCAGCACGAGCAATAGCGGCGCGACGGGTTCGAGCGCAGGCGCCAGCGGCAGCGCCATTGGCGGCGGCATGGCCGCGGGCAGCCCGGCACCGAGCGCAGCACCAAGCAATGCAGCATCCGGCACTGCAGCACCTGGCAACGCGGCATCTGGCAACGCGGCACCGGCAAACAGTGGTATGGCGGGCTCGGCCGCCGGCTCGGGCTCGGGTTCGGCCACGACCTCGACCGGCAGCGGCGCCGGCGGCACATCGGGATCGGCCGGCATGCCGGGCGCAAGCGCGGGCACGTCGGGATCGGCCGGGTCGGCCGGGTCGGCGGATGCGACAGCCGCGGGCGACGAGGAAACCCGGCTCAACGGCATCATCAGCCAGTGCAGCACGGCGCCCGACAGCACCATTTCGAGCGTCGTCTCGGGCATGCCGCAGAGCTGAGGCCCGGCACACGGCGTGGCGGATGATCGTCCGCCCGCCGGCCGCAGCCGATGGGAAAAAGGGGGGCGCCACGCCCCCCTTTTTGACGATTGAGGGTTGAACGGCGCCGAGGGCTGGGCGAAGCTCTCCACTGGTCATGCGGCGCATGGGGAGACCGCTCCCCTCGCATCCGGCCCCCGGGATGGGGGCTTCGCGTGACCGGAACGACGCGGAACGCCCGGCCGGGCAATGCTGGCCGGTCAATCGTCAACAAGCACGGCGACGCCAATAAATCACAGCAGATCTCCGGGTGCCGGAGACCTCCAGACGGCCAGTCCTGCTCATACCCAACTGCCCCTTTGCGCGGCAGGCGCGTGTTTTTACACCTCGAATATACAGTATTATTCTTTGGTATTTTGCATACAATTGGTATTGGCGGGTCGTATAGTGTTGTGCAAAGCTGTTCTCACCAATATGTGTGGTGATGAAGGAGCGTGACATGAGAGCTGGATTGAGAGTATCCGTGGCCCTGCTGGCATCTGTATCGATGATCGGCCTGGGCGCAGCGCAGGAACGCGATGCCGCTGCGATCAAGCAGGAGCTCAAGACTGTTGTCGACGACAAGGCCAAGCTGACCCAGGAGATCGTCGATTCGATCTTCAGTTTCGCCGAAGTGGCGCATCACGAGAAGGAAAGTCTCGCCTATCTCACCGGCCTGCTCGAGGCCGAGGGCTTCACCATCGAGACCGGCATCAGGGGCATGCCGACGGCGTGGGTGGCCACCTGGTCGAACGGCACGGGCAAGCCGGCCATCTCGTTCAACTCCGACGTCGACGGACTGCCCGGCCTTTCCCAGAAGCCCGGCGTGCTCGATTTCGAGCCGCTGGTCGAAGGTGGCAACGGCCATGGCGAGGGCCACAATACCGGCATCGCCGTTTCCATCATCGGCGCGCTCGCGGTCAAGGACATGATGGAGCGCGAAAACATCGACGGCACGCTGCAGATCTGGCCGGGCATCGCCGAGGAGGCGCTGGCCGCCAAGATGTGGTTCGTGGAAGCCGGCGTGCTCGACGACATGGACGTGGTGCTCTCCAACCATGTGGGCAACGGGCTCAGCACCAGCTGGGGCCTGCAGAACTCCATGGCGATGGTGTCGGTGGAATACAGCTTCGAGGGCGTCACCGCCCATGGCGCCACCGGCCCGTGGCTCGGCCGTTCGGCGCTCGATGCGGTGGAACTGATGAATGCCGGCTGGAATTTCCGGCGCGAGCATCTTCATCCCAACCAGCGCTCGCATTATGTGATCAGCAATGGCGGGCTGCAGCCCAATATCGTGCCGGGCAATGCGGCGGTGTGGTATTATTTCCGCAATACCGACGCCAATCTCGTCAACGAGATGCTCGAGATCGCCGACGGCATCGCCGAGGGCGCCACGATGATGACCGGCACCACATTCAGCCGCCGCATCCTGGGCTCGGCCTGGCCCTCGCATGGCAACCAGATCCTCGCCGAAACCCAATATGCCAATATCGTCGATGTCGGCATGCCCAAATGGAGCGAAGACGACCAGGCCTATGCCAAAGCCGTGCAGGAAGCGGTGGGGGCAGCCGTGATCGGGCTGCGCACCGAGATCGGCCAGCTTTCGGGCCCGGTCGAGCAGGTGGGCGCCGGCGCCTCGGACGATATCGGGCAGGTGATGTGGTCCCTGCCCACGGTGCGGCTGAGCTATCCGGCCAATATCGCCGGTACGCGTACCCATAGCTGGGAAGCGGCGCTCGCGGTGGCGACCCCCATCGCCCACAAGGGCGCACTGGCGGGCGCCAAGGTGACCGCGCTCACCGCCATGGACCTGCTGCTCAACCCCGAGCTGATCGACCAGGCGAACGCCTACTTCACCGACGTGCAGACCAAGGACATCCAGTATTTCCCCTTCGAGGGCCCCGAGGATTCCCCCTCGATCCACCTCAACAAGGAGAACGATGCCCGCAATCGGCCGCAGCAGGAGGCGTTCTACTACGATCCGAGCCAGCACGAGACCTATCTCGAGCAGCTCGGCGTCACCTATCCGATGCTGGCCAAATAGGGCTGGTTCCGAGGCAAGGCGGGGGGCTGCATGGCCCCCCGCCCTTACCCCCGCCCGCAACCTCTCGTGAAGGGAGACCCCGGATGAAACCCATCCTGCCTCTGGCGCTTGCCGGTCCGGCGCTGCTTGCAGCGGCGCTCGCAGGCCCGGCATCGGCGCAGATGCGCAGCGCCGGCGCCCATGCCCATGGCGCGAGCAGCCTCACCATCGCGCACGAAGCGATCGCCGGCGGCAGCCGGATCGAGATGCGCCTCGTGGCTCCCGGCGCCGATATCGTCGGCTTTGAACGTGCGCCCTTAAGCGCGGAGGAGCGGCAGCGGCTCGATGCGGCGCTGGCGGTTCTCGAGGATCCTCTGGCTGTCTTGGGCTTCGTGCCGCAGGCCAGCTGCACGGTCGTTTCGGCCGAGGTGCGGTTCACGGAGGACGAGGAGCACGGGCATGAGCACGAGGAGGGCGACGATCACGACCGCGATGACGATCATGCCGACGACGATCATGGCCACGATCACGACGAGCATGGGCATGGCGGCGAAGGCCACGCCGAGATCGTCGCGGACTATCGGCTCGACTGCCCGGGCCTCGACGAGATCACCGGCATCCGCCTCGCGCTGTTCCAGCGGTTCGACGGGATGGACAGCGTCGATGTGCAGATGGTCTCGGCACGCAAGGCGGGGCGCCTCACGCTGACGCGCGCGCAGCCGGAGGGCCGGTTCTGACCGCCCGAACCTTCCAGGCGAAGGATGCCGCGTCCGCGCCGCTGGCGGTGGACCTCGAAGCTGTCGGCTTCTCGTGGCGCCGCTCCGGCGGGTTCTCGATCGCCATCGACCGGTTCGCGATCGAAAAGGGCGAGCGGGTGCTGCTTGCCGGCCCGTCAGGATCGGGCAAATCGACGCTTCTGAGCCTTCTGGCCGGCATCATCACGCCGCAGCAGGGGCGGATCGCCATCGCCGGCACCGATATCGCGCGCCTCCGACCCTCGCGCCGCGACCGCTTCAGGGCCGAAAATATCGGGCTCATCTTCCAGAGCTTCAATCTCATTCCCTATCTCTCCTGCCTCGACAACATCCTGCTGCCGCTGCATTTTGCCCCGGAGCGGCGAGCGCGGGCGGGCGGCACCGAGGCCGCCGCGCAGGCCCGGACCCTGCTGTCGCGCATCGGGCTCGACCCCGACCTTTATGCCGGGGAGGCGGCCGGCCGGCTGAGCGTGGGCCAGCAGCAGCGCGTGGCGGTGCTGCGCGCGCTGATCGGGGCACCGGGCCTCATCATCGCAGACGAACCGACCTCGGCGCTCGACCGGGCCCATCAGGATGCCTTTGTCGCGGTGCTCAGCGAGGAAATCGCGCGCATGGGCGGCACGCTGCTGATGGTGAGCCACGACATGAGCCTTGCCCCGTTGTTCGACCGCACCGTCGCGCTCGAGAGCGTGGCGCGCGTGACACGGGCGCGCGGGGACCGGGCGGCATGATCATCCCGCGGCTCGCGCTCAAAAGCCTTCTCAACCGCGGCGGCATGGTGGTCCTGACCATCTTCTGCATCGCCCTCAGCGTCATGCTGCTGATCGGGGTCGACAAGGTGCGCGAGGGCGTGCGCTCGAGCTTTGCCGGCACGGTCTCGGGCACCGATCTCATCGTGGGGGCGCGCTCGGGCAGCGTGCAGCTGATGCTCTATTCGGTATTCCGGATCGGGGATGCGCCCAACAACTTCACCTGGGCCACATATCAGGAGCTCGCCGCCCATCCCGATGTGGCCTGGATCGTGCCGATCTCGCTGGGCGATTCCCATCGCGGCTTTCGCGTCGTGGGCACCACGCCCGACTATTTCACCCAGCTGCGCTTTCGCGACGACAACGCCATGCGCTTTGCCGAGGGCGCGCCCTTTGCCGATCTCTTCGACATCGTGCTGGGCGCAAGCGTTGCCGAGACGCTGGGCTACCGGCTGGGCGACGAAATCGTGGTGGGCCATGGGCTGGGGAGCGTGTCGCTTGCCGAGCATGCCAACCGCCCCTTCCGGGTCAGCGGCATCCTTGCGCCCACCGGCACCCCCATCGACAAGTCGCTGCATGTGAGCCTCGCGGCGATCGAAGCCATCCATGTCGACTGGGAAAGCGGCGGCGTGCCGACCGGACCCGGAACGTCGGTGGAGGCGATCAGGGACATGGCGCTGGAGCCCAGGACGGTGACGGCGGCGTTTCTCGGGCTGCGCTCGCCCATTTCGACCTTCACCCTGCAACGCGTCATCAACCAGTATCCCGACGAGGCATTGTCAGCGGTGGTGCCGGGGCTGGCGCTGCTCGAACTCTGGTCGATCACCGAGATCATCGAGACGGGGTTGCAGATCGTCACGGTGTTCGTGGTGCTGACCGCGATCATCGGCATGGTCGCCACCATCCTCGCCATGCTCAACGATCGGCGGCGGGAAATGGCGATCCTGCGGGCGGTGGGCGCGAGCCCGCGTCACATTTTCGGCCTGCTGGTGGCCGAAGCGGTGTTCATGGGGGTGTGCGGCACGCTGCTGGGCGGCCTTGGCGCCTACGCCGCCATCGCGCTGCTTGGCCCCGCGATCGACCGCAGCTTCGGGATCGCGCTCGAAATCGCGGCGCCGGGGGCGCAGGAGGCGGCGATGATGGGGCTCGTGATCCTCGCGGCTGCCCTTGCCGGGCTGGTGCCCGCCTTCAAGGCCTATCGCAATTCGCTCGCCGACGGCGTGGCGGTGAGAAACTGACAGGGAGACCATCCAGATGCTGAAGCCCCTCGCCGCAACCGCCTTTCTCTCCGTCACGCTACTGGCCAGCCTTGCGATCCTGGCGAACCCCGCGCTGGCCGACCCGATGCAGCTGGGGTGGGAAGACCTTCTGCCCGATGGCGGCGATGTGGCCCGGCCCGTGGCGCTGACCGAGCATGACGAGACGGGGCTCGCCCTGCGGCTCAATGATGGCGACGTGCCGATCCGCGAGGATCTCGACGGGCTCGAGGTGCGCATCACCGGCTATGTGACGCCGGTGTCCTTCGTGCCGGGATCGCGGGCATCGCGGGTCGGCACCTTCCTTCTCGCGCCCTTCACCGGGGTCTGCGTGCATGTGCCCCCGCCCCCGGCCAATCAGCTGGTTCTGGCCGAATTCCCCGAGGGCATCCAGCTGGCGACGCGGCTGTCGGTCGATCCGGTGATCGTCATCGGCACGTTGAGGGCCGAAAAGGCGAGCGTCGACGTGACGACGGCGGGCTATACCATCGAGGCCACCAGCGTCGAATTCCTCAACGACACCAATTCGAGCCGCATGAACCGGTTCTTCTGGGGCACCAACTGAGGGGCGCTTGCGATGACCGGCGCCCTCAGGTGAGCGCGCTGCGCAGCGCGCCCTGCACCTTGTGGGTGGCGATGCGGCGATAAAAGGCCTGCACCAGGCTGTAGCCGCCATAGGCGAAAAGCCCCAGCGCGGTAACGCCATAAAGCAGGCTGCCAAAGGGCAGGCCGTGGATGTAGGTGAGCGCATCGGCCGTGCCGCCGGCCTGCTCGGGCGAGACCGTCATGGCGCCAAAGACGAGGAAGCCGCCGATGATCGCCAGCACCGCGCCGCGCGCCGCAAGGCCGAACCGGCAGAGCGGATCGAGCACCGGCTTGGCGGTTTCAGGCAGGTCTATCCTTTTGGCATAGCCGCGCGAGAGCCCGTACCAGATCTGCGCCAGCCCGGCCCCGATGACGATGAGACCGGCGGCCCCGAGGAGCCAGGGCCCGAAGGGCTGCTGGAGGAGCCAGCCCGAGGCCTTCTCCTCGCCACCGCCGCCACCACCACCGCCCCCCATGCCGATGGCGAGGCCGGCCGCCGACAGGGCGAGAAACAGATTGGCCCCGGCGCTCGCAAGGCTGCCGAGGCGCGTCACGAGGCCCTTGGCATCCTCATCCACATCGTCGGCATTGAGCAGCCCCTGCGCCAGCCGCCACAGGATATGGGCGAAGAGCCCGAGCGCCACCAGCCCGAGCAGGATGCGGCCAAAGGGCAGCGACAGCATCTGCGAGAGGGCCGAGGATGTATCCTGCTCCTGCGATCCGCCCCAGAAGGCCGACGCCGTCGCGAGCCCACCCAGAACCAGATAGACGAGCCCGCGCGCGCCATAGCCGACACGGGCCAGTGTTTCGAAATGTTGGCTCATCGCTGCTCTTTCCTCGGTGTGGCGGAAAAGCAATGATCGAGCCACTGAACCGTTCCCGAGCCCGGGGATTATCGGGGGGCGGTGGGGTCTCTCAAAACCATGACGAGAGCGATGCCACGAGCCGGGGCGGGCTCGGGCTGGCTTGGGGCGCTCGACAGACGCCGCAACGGGCGTTGTCATTCACGCGGTGTTAGCGCCTTTCGGGTGATGGTCGATGTGCCGGAGCGGGAGCATAGAGATGGGCCGCGGCCTTCGCACTGCAGATCTTGCCGTATCGGTCATCGACGCCCTGACCTCGCAGATCTGCGTGCTCGATGCAGGCGGCACCATCATTGCCGTCAACGCCGCCTGGCAGACCTTCGGGGTCGAGAACGGGCGCGACCTGCGCCGCTCCGATATCGGGGTCAACTATCTCGATATCTGCTGGTCGGCCAGCGTGGCCGGCGTCGAGGGCGCCGATGCGTTCCATGAGGGATTGCGTGCGGTTTTCGAGGGTCGCCTGCCGGTCTTCCGCCAGGAATATGCCTGCCAGACCGAGGGCGGCCAGCGCTGGTTCCTCGCCCGCATCAGCCCCATCCTGGGCAAGTCGGCGGCCGGGCGGGCCCCGCGGATCAAGGGCGCCGTGGTGTCGCATTCGGACATCACCGAGCGCGTGCTGCTCGAACGGGAACTCAAGCACCAGGCTTCGACCGATCAGTTGACCGGGCTCGCCAACCGCCGGGCCTTTTTCGAAGCCGTGGACAAGCTGGTTGCCGACGTGCAGGGGCTGCGCCGCACGGCCTCGGTGGTCATGCTCGATGCCGACACCTTCAAGCGCATCAACGACCGGCATGGCCATGTCGGGGGCGACAGGGCGCTGCAGGCCCTCGCGCGGACGCTGGCGCAGAGCCTGCCCGCTGGATGCCTCGCGGCGCGGCTGGGCGGGGAGGAATTTGCGCTGCTGCTGGGGGATATCGGCAGCTGGGAGGCGATGCTGCTGGCCGAGCGCATCCGCCGCCGCGTGGCCGCGACCATCGTCGAAGGACCGGCCGGCGCCTTTGCGATGACGGTCAGCATGGGGGTCTCGGAGGTATTGTGCGACGACCCCAGCGCCGACGCGGTGCTCCACCGGGCTGATCGCGCGCTCTATCGGGCGAAGGCGGACGGGCGCGATTGCGTGCGCGTCTATTCGCCCGCAGCACTGGTCGAAGGCCAGACGCTGCTGGCTTGATCGGGCTGTCGCGGAGCGGCGGTCAGGCGGCTGTCTCGGCCGTGCTGAGGGCATGCCGCGCCGAGATCGACAGCGGCAGCGTCGCATCGAACACCACCCCCCCCTCATTGCGGAAACTGTAGGTGCCCCCCATCTGGGCGACCGTGCCCTGGACGAGGCGCATGCCCATGCTGCGCGGATTGACGTGTTGGTCCATCCCCACCCCATTGTCGGCGATGACCAGCTGGGCCGTGCCGCCGCCCCTGTCGGCCAGCCTGATGGTCAATCGGCCATCGCGCCCATCGGGGAAGGCGTATTTGAAGGCGTTGGTGATGATCTCGCTCAGCAGCAGCGCCAGCGGGGTGGCATGGTCGCGATCGATGGCGACATGGTCGATCTCGTAGACCACCTCGGCACTGGCGCCATAGGCGGTGCGCACCTGTTCCACCACAGCCGGCACGAAATCATGGGCATCGATGTCGCCATAGCTGTCGTGCTGGTAGATATGCTCGTGCATGGCGCCCATCGCGGCAAGCCGGCTCTGCAAGTCGCGCTTCACCGTGTCGGGCATGTGCTGCATGCGCACCAGGGCCTGCATCGACTGAAGATTGTTCTTCACCCGGTGATGGATCTCGCGAAACAGCATGGTGTTGAGATCCACCGACGCCTGGAGTTCGGTGGAGCGCTTGCGGTCGCGCCGCAAGAGCCAGACGATCCAGCCGCAGCCCAGAACCAGCGCCAGAAGGATGGGTGAGGCGATCAGGATCACCGACGAAATCGCCGTGCGGAAATCGCTCCAGCGCTGGTCGGTGGCCACAGATGCCAGCGCAAGGATGGGCTTGCCCGGCACCTTGCGATAGCTCACCACCCGCGCAATACCGTCGACCGGCGATGTGGGGGACACATAGGTGCCGGTGTCGCTGGCCGGATAATATTGCGTGATGAGCGGGTGGCTGCCGAGATCGACCGGCGCGTCGGCAGGCGGATAGCGGCCCATCAGCTGCCCGTCCTCGCGGACGAGGCTGATGGTCGATCCCGAGGGTAGCCCGAGCGTCGAGAAGAGCTCGTCGAGCACCGCATCGGGGAAGGACATCATCACCGCCCCGGCAAACTGCCCGTCGCGCTCGAGGCGCTTGCTGAACACGAAGATGCGGTCGCCGGTGAGCCGGCTCATCAGCATCGGCGAGGTGTAAAACGGCATCCCGTCGCGCAGCGCGGTGAAATATTCCCGGTCGGCGACCGATACGGACGCGGCCCCCTCGATCGTTGCGTAGAGCGTGCGGGCATCGCGATCGATGACATAGATGTCGGCAAGGGTCGGGGTGCCCTGCAGCACCACCTGGATGGATTGGTCGGCGGCCACGAGATCGGCCCCGAGCGCCGCATCGACGCGCTCGAGCGTCTGGGTGGCGAGCTCGGCGATCCAGAAGGCATTGGTGGACACCACCTGGGCGGCCGAGGCCGACTGCTCCTCGAGCCGCTCCTGTGTCTGGCGGACGCCCTGCACGATGAAATAGCCCAGGATGCCGACGAACAGCGCGACAAACAGCGCCACGAGGCTGATGGCCAGCGGTATGGCGCTCGCATTCTTCCAGGATCGCATCGCGCCCATCCCCAAACGCCGTCATGATCCCTTGAGGAACCAGCGCCGCCCGGTTTCGACATGCAGCGGCTCTTCGAACTCTAGTCTGAACACCAGAGAGGGGCAAACCTGAACATGCCCTGGCCGGGCGTATCGCCGCCCCGCCGGGATGGCCGGAGCGATGGCGAGGAACGGATCGGGCCGAGCGAACTTGCTCAGCTGACCACATCAGCAAGGAGCCGACCATGGCGAGGACCCCCCGCAGCAAAGCACGTGCCGCCCAGCCTGCCCCGCAGGGAACGCATCGGGGCGAGGGTGGTGAAACCCATCAGGTGGCGCAGGAGGGGTACCTCACCCTCACCACCCAGCAGGGCACCCCGGTGGCCGACGACCAGAACACCCTCACGCAAGGGCGCCGCGGGCCCGCCCTGATGGAGGATTTCCACTTCCGCGAGAAGATGTTCCATTTCGACCACGAGCGCATTCCCGAGCGCGTGGTGCATGCGCGCGGCTATGGCGCGCATGGCTATTTCGAGACCCTGACGCCCATCCCCGAGCTCACCAAGGCCGACCTCTTCCAGCGCGCCGGCGAAAAGACGCCGGCCTTCGTGCGCTTTTCGACCGTGGCGGGCAACAAGGGCTCGTTCGACCTCGCGCGTGACGTGCGCGGCTTTGCCGTCAAGCTCTATACCCAGGAGGGCAACTGGGACCTCGTGGGCAACAACATCCCGGTGTTCTTCATCCAGGATGCCATCAAGTTTCCCGACATCATCCATTCGGTCAAGCAGGAGCCCGACAAGGCCTTTCCGCAGGCCCAGAGCGCCCATGACAATTTCTGGGACTTCATCTCGCTGACCCCGGAATCCATGCACATGATCATGTGGGTGATGTCGGACCGGGCGATCCCGCGCTCGTTCCGCTTCATGGAAGGGTTCGGGGTGCACACCTTCCGCCTCGTCAACGCAGAGGGCCGGTCGCGCTTCGTCAAGTTCCACTGGAAGCCCAAGCTGGGGCTGCAATCGGTGGTCTGGAACGAGGCCGTCAAGATCAACGGGGCCGATCCCGACTTCCATCGCCGCGACCTGTGGAATGCCATCAAGGCCGGCGACTTCCCCGAATGGGAGCTGTGCCTGCAGACCTTCGACGAGGACTTCGCCGAAAGCTTCGATTTCGACATCCTCGACCCCACCAAGCTCATTCCCGAGGAGCTCGTGCCGGCGGTGGCGGTGGGTCGGCTCGTGCTCGACCGGATGCCGGAGAACTTCTTCGCCGAGACCGAGCAGGTGGCGTTCATGACGCACAACATCGTGCCCGGCATCGAATTCTCGAACGACCCGCTGCTGCAGGGGCGCAACTTTTCCTATCTCGATACGCAGCTCAAGCGGCTGGGTGGACCCAATTTCACCCACCTGCCGATCAACGCCCCCAAATGCCCGGTCCACCACTTCCAGCAGGACGGCCACATGGCCTTCCACAACCCGCGAGGACGGGCCAATTACGAGCCCAATTCCTGGGGCCCGAAGATCGGTGGGCCGCGCGAGGACCCGCAAAGGGGCTTTTCCACCCTGCCCGAGCCGGCCGACGGCCCCAAGGTAAGGGCGCGGCCGGAGAGCTTTGCCGACCATTACAGCCAGGCCCGGCAGTTCTATGTGAGCCAAACCCCGGTCGAGCAGCGCCATATCGGGGATGCGCTGGTGTTCGAGCTCAGCAAATGCGAAGTGCCCGCCATCCGCCTGCGCATGCTGGCGCATCTGCAGAACATCGATGACGGGCTGGCGCGCACCGTGGCCGACGGGCTCGGGGAGGCCGACCTGCCCCCAGCCGCCGATGCCGCAGCCGAGCCCAGGACCGATCTTCCGCCCTCGGACGCGCTCAGCATCCTCAAGCGCCCCACGAGCTTTGCCGGGCGCAAGCTCGGCATCCTCGTCACCGACGGGGCGGATGCGGAGTTGGTCAAGGCCCTCGAGGCGGCGGCTCTTTCGATCCCCGCCGTCGTCGAGATCATCGCGCCCACCGTCGGCGGGGTGACGCTGAGCGATGGGTCCCGGCTTGTGGCCCAGCACAAGATCGATGGCGGGCCATCGGTTCTGTTCGACGCCGTGGCCCTGGTTCTGGGCGAAGAGGGGGCCGCAAAGCTCCTGCGTGTGCCGCCGGCCCGCGATTTCGCCGCCGATGCCTATGCCCATTACAAGTTCATCGGCTTTACTGAGGCCGCATTGCCGCTGATGCAGAAGGCCGGGCTGCCGCCCGAACCCGACGCGGCAATGGTGCCGCTCAAGCGCCCGGCGGATGCCGCACGCTTCCTCAAGGCCTGCGCCGCCCTGCGCTTCTGGGACCGGCCCGACGGCGCCTGATCCCCGGGCTGTCCGAGCCCGTAAAGGGGCCCAAGACCGCCGTGCCGGCCAGCGCCGGCACGGCATCTTTATGAAATCCTTATGGCCGACCTCGTCCTTCCGCATGGAAAGCTGACGGGCCGAGCGCGCATTGCAAGCCTCCAGACTGGAGGCACACGCTCATGCTCGACCTGATCTTCATCCTTGCCGGCGCCGGAACGCTCGCGGCGCTTGCCGCCTATGCGGCCGCGCTCGACCGGCTGTGAGGGCACCATGCTGCTCCTCGCCTTTCTCATCGCCGTCGGTATCGGCATCTATCTGCTCGTGACGCTGCTGCGTCCCGAAGCCTTCTGAGCGGAGGCGGTGATGACCCTTTCCGGCTGGCTGCAGATTTTCATCCTGCTCATCATCGTGCTTTTGCTCGCAAAGCCCCTGGGGCTTTACATGGCGCGCGTATTTTCGGGCGAACGCACCTGGCTCGACCCCGTGCTCGGGCCTCTCGAGCGCGGCCTGCTGGCGCTGGCCGGCCCCGGGGCCGGCCGAGAGCAGGGCTGGCTTGCTTATGCCTGGAGCGTGCTCTGGTTCGCAGTGTCGGGCTTTCTCGCCCTTTATGCGCTGCTGCGGCTTCAGGGGCTGCTGCCCCTCAATCCGCAGGGCTTTGCGGGGCTCGCGCCCGATCTCGCCTTCAACACCGCCGTGAGCTTTGTCACCAACACGAACTGGCAGAATTACGCGGGCGAGACCACGCTCAGCCATTTCAGCCAGATGGCCGGGCTCACGGTGCAGAATTTCCTCTCGGCCGCCACCGGCATGGCCGTCGCCATGGCGGTGACGCGGGCCTTTTCGGGCTCCTCGGGCGTGGTGGGCAATTTCTGGGTCGATATGACGAGGGCGACCCTCTACATCCTCATGCCGCTCGCCATCCTCGTGGCGCTCGCCTTCATCGCGATGGGCGTTCCGCAGACACTCGAGGCGAGCTTTGCCGCAACGACCCTCGAAGGGGTGCAGCAGACCATCGCCACCGGCCCGGTGGCGAGCCAGGAGGCGATCAAGCAGCTGGGCACCAATGGCGGGGGCTTCTTCAACGTCAACGCCGCCCATCCATTCGAGAACCCCACCGCCTTCTCGAATGCCCTCAACATTGTTGCCATGCTCTCGGTGTCGCTGGCCCTGATGTACAGCTTCGGCCAGATGGTGGGCAATCGCCGTCAGGGCTGGGCGCTGATCGCGGTGACCCTCGTGCTCCTTTGCGCCGGGATCGGGGCGATCTACTGGGCCGAAACCGCCGGCAATCCGCTGCTGCATGCAGTGGGCGTCGATGCCGCGCAGGGCAATATGGAGGGCAAGGAGGTCCGCTTCGGCCAGGCCATGAGCGCGCTTTATGCCGCCGTGACCACCGGGCTTTCCAATGGCGGGGTCAACGCCATGCATGCCGCGCTGACGCCCCTGGGCGGGCTCGTGCCGATGCTCCTGATCCAGTTGGGCGAGGTCTTGCCCGGCGGGGTGGGCTCGGGCCTTTACGGCATGATCGTCTTTGCCATCTTGGCGGTCTTTGTTGCCGGGCTGATGGTGGGGCGCACCCCCGAACTGCTGGGCAAGAAGATCGAGGCCCGCGAGATGAAGCTGGCGATGCTCGCCATCCTCATCCTGCCCCTCACCATCCTGGGGTTCACGGCAATTTCGGCGGTGATGCCGCTGGGCACGGGCTCGATCCTGAGCCCCGGGCCGCACGGTCTGAGTGAAATCCTCTATGCCTATTCCTCGGCGGCGGGCAATAACGGCTCGGCCTTTGCCGGGCTCTCGGGCAATACGCCCTGGTACAACACCACCCTGGGCATGGCGATGCTCATCGGGCGCTTCGCCTACCTCGTGCCGGTGCTCGCCATCGCCGGATCGCTGGCGTCAAAGCCGCGGATCCCGCCCTCATCGGGCACCTTCCCCACCGACAGGCCGCTCTTTGTGGGCCTTCTCATCGGCATCATCCTGATCATGGGCGGGCTGCAATTCTTCCCGGCCCTCGCCCTCGGCCCGCTGGCCGAACACTTCGCCATGATCTCGGGCCAGAGCTTTTAGGACGGACCGCAAATGTCCAGCACAGCAAAACCCATCTCCATCCTGAGCCCGGCGATCCTCGTGCCGGCATTGCGCGAGGCGATCCTCAAGCTCGACCCGCGCCAGCTCGTGCGCAACCCGGTGATCTTTGTCACCGAGATCCTCGCCCTGCTGGTCAGCGCCATCGTCGTCGGCGATCTCGCGACGGGCCAAGGGGACGTCGCCTTTTCCCTGCAGATCGCGCTCTGGCTCTGGTTCACGGTGCTCTTTGCCACCTTTGCCGAAGCCGTGGCCGAAGGACGCGGCAAGGCGCAGGCCGAAAGCCTGCGCCGCTCCAAGACCAACCTTTCGGCCAAAAAACTGCTCTTTCCCCAAAGCCCGGGCGATCGGTCGAGCGAAATCATCCCCGCCGCCAGCCTCAAGGTCGGTGACCTCGTGCTGGTGGAAGCCGGCGACATCGTGCCGGGGGATGGCGAGATCGTGGAGGGCGTGGCATCGGTCAATGAAAGCGCGATCACGGGGGAATCCGCCCCCGTCGTGCGCGCCGCGGGCGGCGACCGCTCAGCCGTGACCGGCGGCACGGAGGTGATCTCCGACTGGCTCCGGGTGCGCATCACGACGCGGCCGGGCGAAAGCTTCGTCGATCGCATGATCGGGCTCATCGAGGGGGCGCAGCGCCAGAAGACGCCCAACGAGATCGCCCTCTCGATCCTCCTTTCGGGCCTCACCCTCATCTTTCTCGTGGCTGTGGTCACGCTGTACGGGCTGGCGCTCTATTCGGGCACCGCCCTGACGGTGACGGTGCTGGCGGCGCTGCTGGTGACGCTCATTCCCACCACGATCGGCGGGCTGCTTTCGTCCATCGGCATTGCCGGCATGGACCGGCTGATCCGCTTCAACGTCATCGCTACGTCGGGCCGCGCGGTGGAAGCGGCGGGCGATGTCGACACGCTTTTGCTCGACAAGACCGGCACCATCACCTTCGGCAACCGCATGGCCGCCGAGTTCGTGCCCGTCAACGGCGTTGCGGAGCGGGCCCTGGCCGAGGCAGTGCTGCTCGCCAGCCTCGCCGATGAAACCGCGGAAGGCCGCTCCATCGTCGCGCTGGCAGAGGACGAGTATGAAGCACGCTTGCCCGACCCCGCACAGGCGGGCGCACGCTTCGTGCCATTTTCGGCCCAGACGCGGCTTTCGGGCGTCGATATCGGGGATCGGCGCATCCGCAAGGGCGCCGTCGACGCGGTGCTCGCCTTTGCCGGGCTCGACCGGGCCACGGCCGGCAGCGATTTTCTCGGCGCGGTCGAGGCCATTGCGCGCAGCGGCGGCACGCCGCTGGCGGTCGCCGAGACCGGCCGTCTGCTCGGGGTCGTGCATCTCAAGGATGTGGTCAAGCCCGGCATCAAGGAGCGCTTTGCGGCGCTCCGCGCCATGGGCATCCGCACGGTGATGATCACCGGCGACAATCCGGTGACCGCAGCCGCGATCGCCTCGGAAGCGGGGGTCGACGAATTTCTCGCCGAGGCCACGCCCGAGCAGAAGCTCGACTATATCCGCAAGGAGCAGGCCGGTGGCCGGCTCGTGGCGATGTGCGGGGACGGCACCAATGACGCCCCGGCCCTGGCGCAGGCCGATGTCGGGGTGGCGATGCAATCGGGGACACAGGCGGCGCGCGAGGCCGGCAACATGGTGGACCTCGATTCGAGCCCCACAAAGCTCATCGAGATCGTCGAGATCGGCAAGCAGATCCTGATGACGCGCGGGGCGCTCACCACCTTCTCGATCGCCAATGACGTGGCGAAATATTTCGCCATCATCCCTGCGCTGTTTGTGGCGACCTATCCGGGGCTGGGCGCGCTCAACCTCATGGGCCTCGGCTCCGCGCAATCGGCCATTCTCTCGGCGGTGATCTTCAATGCCCTCGTCATCGTGGCCCTGATCCCGCTCGCCCTGCGCGGGGTGGCCTACCGGCCGGTGGGCGCGGCGGCGCTGCTCTCACGCAACCTCCTCGTCTACGGGCTCGGCGGGCTCGTTGCGCCATTCCTCGGCATCAAGCTCATCGATCTCGCCATCACCGCGCTCGGCATCGCCTGAAGGACAAACCCATGCTCAGTCCCATCCGCCCCGCCATCCTCCTGACGCTGGCCTTCACCCTCATCTGCGGCATCGCCTACCCGCTCGCCATCACCGGCATCGGCCAGGCGGCATTGCCGGCAACGGCCAATGGCAGCCCGATCCTGCGCGACGGGAAAATCATCGGGTCGAGCCTTGTCGGGCAGGCCGTCACCCTGCCCGGCTATTTCTGGCCGCGCCCTTCGGCGACGGCGACCACGCCCTACAATGCCGCGGCATCGGGCGGCGCCAATTACGGGCCGACCGATGCGCGCCTCATCGCCCGCGTGCGGGAGGCCGTGACCAGCAACGGGGGCGCCGGCACGGTGCCGGCCGATGCCGTCACGACATCGGCGTCCGGGCTCGATCCCCATATCTCGCCCGAAACGGCTCAGCTTCAGGTGGCGCGCGTGGCAGAGGCGCGCGGCACTCCGCCGGCCGAGATCGCCCGCCTCGTGGCCGACATGACGGAGGGCCCCTGGCTTGGTATCTTCGGGGAACCCCGCGTCAACGTACTCGCGCTCAACCTGGCGCTCGACGCAAAGACGCCCCTGGCGAGGTAGTATGCAGCGCCCTCAAAATGCGCCCCGGCCCGATCCAGCGGCCCTGCTCGAGCTTGCCGCGCGCGAAAATCGCGGCAGGCTGACGATTTTCCTCGGCATGGCACCTGGGGTGGGCAAGACCTATGCCATGCTCGAGCGCGCCCAGGCGCTTCGCACAAAGGGCGTCGACGTGGTCTTAGGGCTCGTCGAGGCGCATGGCCGGGGCGAAACCGAGGCGCTTGCGCAAGGCCTCGAGACCCTGCCCCGGCTCGCCGGGCCCAGCCCCTATGGCGAACTCGATCTCGATGCGGCGCTGAAGCGGCGCCCGGCGCTGCTGATCGTCGACGAACTGGCCCATTCCAATCCCGCGGGCGCCCGCCACCCCAAGCGGCACTTGGACATCGCCGAGCTCATCGATGCCGGCATCGATGTGTGGACGGCGCTCAACATCCAGCATCTGGAAAGCCTGTCGGACCTCGTGTCGCGGATTGCCGGCGTACCGGTGCGCGAGACGGTGCCCGACACGGTGCTCAAGGGCGCAAACGAGATCGTGCTGGTCGACCTGCCCCCCGGTGAACTCATCGAGCGGCTGCGGTCCGGCAAGATCTATCTCGAGGGCACGGCGGAGCGCGCGCTCGAAGGGTTCTTTCGCCCCGCCACGCTTACCGCCCTGCGCGAACTGAGCCTGCGGCGCGCCGCCGACCGGGTCGATGACCAGATGGTCGAGCTGCTGCGCCAGAGCGCCATCGACGGGCCCTGGGCCACGGGCGAGCGGCTTCTGGTCTGCGTCGGCTCGGACGGAATGTCCGAAGCCGTGGTGCGCGAGGCCGCGCGGCTCGCCTCGGGGCTCAATGCGCGCTGGATCGTGCTGTCGCTGACCCGGCCGCACGCCCTGCCCCCGAGCGCAGCGGAAACCGACCGGCTTGAGGAGACGCTGCGGCAGGCGGAACGCTTCGGCGCCGAGATCCGGCGGGAAAGCACGTCCGATTTCGTGTCGGCCATCCTGCGGCTGGCGCGGCGCGAGAACATCACGCAGATCGTCATCGGGCGGAAAGCCGGACGGATGCTGCCCCTGAGGCGCTCGCTGCCCGATGCCCTGGTGCAAAAGGCCGGGGGCATCAGCGTGCATGTCGTTTCGGGCCCGCAAGCACGCACGCCATGGACACGGCCGCGCCGCCTCTCGCGGTCGGAGACGCTTCGCAGCCTCGTTGTTCCCGCGATCACCGTGGGGGCGACAACGCTGCTGGGGCTAGGGCTATCGAGCCTCGTGGCGTTGCAGAACCTCTCGATGCTCTACCTTGCGGCGGTGCTGCTTTCGGCAGTGATGGCGGGGCGGTTCGCGGCGCTCCTCGCCGCGGTACTCTCGTTTCTCGCCTATAATCTGGTCTTCATCGAACCCACCGGGCGCCTCACCATCGCACGGCCCGAAGAGGTGCTTGCGCTGGGCATCTTCATCGCGGTGGCGCTGGCCGCCGGCCAGCTTGCCGCGAGGCTGCGCATCAGCCTCGACCGATCGGCCGACCAGGCGCGGCAGGCGCGGGCCCTGCTCGATTTTGCCCGCAAGCTCTCGGGCGCCTTCGGGCAGGAGCAGGTGATCGAAACCATCGCCAGCCACCTTCATGGCGCCTTCGGGCAAGCCACGGTGGTGCTGGTGCGGAACGAGGAAGGCGAGCTTGCCCTTGCTGCCGCCTGGCCTCCGGACCAGGACCTCGATGCCACCGCGATGACGGCCGCGCGCTGGGCCGCCGACAAGCGTGAAGCGGCAGGGTTCTTGACCGGCACGCTGCCGCAGGTGCCCTATCTCTTTCGCCCCGTGCTGTCGGGCCAGCGTGTGCTGGGCGTCGTCGGCCTGAGCATGCGCCACGAAGATGGCCCCGCCCCCGAGGAGCACAAGCGCACCCTCGATGCCCTGCTCGAACAGTCGGCCATCGCGCTCGACCGGGCCCGGCTGACGCGCGAGGCGACGCAGGCCTCGGTGGCGCGCGAGGGCGAAAAGCTTCAAGCCGCGCTGCTCTCCTCGCTCTCCCACGACCTGCGCACCCCCTTGGCCAGCATCACCGGCGCGGTGACCAGCCTGCGCGAACTGGGCGATCGCATGCCGGCCGAAACGCGCGCCGACCTTCTCGCGGCCATCGAAGAGGAGGCGGGTCGGCTCAGCCGGTTCGTTGGCAATCTCTTCGACATGACGCGCATCGATGCCGGCCTCGTGCGGGCCCGGCGCGAGCCGGTGGATGTGCGCGCGGTCATCGCCGCCGCCGCTGAGCGGGCGCGCCGCGTCCATCCCGGGCTCGAGATCGAGACCAGCATCGCCGATCCGATGCCGCAGGCCGAGGCCGACCCGGCGCTGCTCGAGCAGGTGGTGTTCAACATTCTCGACAACGCCCGCAAATATGGCGGAGATGCCCCGGTCAGCATCTATGCGCGCGGGCAGGAGGATGGCGTGACGATTGCCGTGACCGACCAGGGCCGGGGCATTCCGCCCCAAGATCTCGAGCGCATCTTCGAGCGCTTCTACCGCCGCGCCAAGGGCGATGGCCGCCAGGCCGGCACGGGGCTTGGCCTTGCCATCGCCCGTGGACTGGTCGTCGCCATGGGTGGGACCCTGCGGGCCGAAAGCCCCGCCTTCAAGCGGCGCGGCACGCGCTTCGTCATCAAGCTCGCCGCCGTCCGGGAGACGGGGTCATGAAGCCGCGCATCCTCGTGGTCGATGACGAGCCGCAGATCCAGCGCTTCCTCAAGCCGGCGCTGCAGGCCTCCGATTTCGAGGTCGAGACCGCCGATACCGCCGCCATGGCGATGCGCCTCGCGGCCACGCGTGCACCGGCCCTGATCGTGCTCGATCTCGGCCTGCCCGATGGGGACGGCAAGGCCGTGATCGCGCGCTTACGCAGCTTTTCGCAGGTGCCCATCATCGTGCTCTCGGCCCGCGACCAGGAGACCGAAAAGATCGCCGCCCTCGATGCGGGGGCCGACGACTACATCGAAAAGCCCTTCGGCATCGGAGAACTGCTCGCCCGCATCCGCGTGGCGCTGCGCCGCGCCGAGATCGCGCCTTCCCCGCCCGTCGGGCCGCAGGCCCTGGGCCCGGTGGTGCTCGACCGGGCCATGCGGCGCGTGACGCAGCAGGGCGCGCCGGTTCACCTCACCCCCAAGGAATATGATCTGCTCGTGCTGCTCGCCGACAATGCCGGAAAGGTGGTGACCCATGCCATGGCGCTCGAGCGGCTCTGGGGCCCGGCGCACCGGGATGACGTGCACTATCTGCGCGTGCTGGTCGGCCAGCTGCGCGCCAAGATCGACGGGGCGGGCACAAGCCTCATCACCAATGAAGCCGGGGTCGGCTACAGGCTCGAGGTGGGCTGAGCGCTCTCGTGTCCAGCCGCAGCAGCGGCGCTCAAGCGGACTTCAAGAGCGAGGGCGTGATCACCCGGCCGGGTCGGGCGGCGATGCCTTCGAGAACAGGCGGTAGAAATTCTCCGTGGAGCGCAGCGCCAGTTCGGCCTCAGGCACGCCCTTGATCCTGGCGAGCAGCGCTGAGGTGTGGCGAAGGAAGGCCGGTTCGTTGGGCGCGTCCCTGTGCGGTTCAGGCGCCAGCGAGGGCGCGTCGGTTTCGAGCAGGATGCGGTCGAGCGGCACACTGCGCGCAATCTCGCGCTGGGCCGTATTCTCATTATAGGTCAGGAGCCCGCCATAGGAGATGTATCCGCCAAGGCCGAGCACGGCCTGGGCCAGGTCGTGACCGCCGGAAAAAGCGTGCATGAGAATGGGGAAGGCGCCCCTGGCGTGTTCTTGAGTCAAGAGCTCTGCCATCGCCTCATCCTGACGGACGCTGTGGATGACGAGCGGCAGGCCGGTGCGGCGGGCAGCGTCGCAATGGGCGCGCAGCACGTCGATCTGCGCCTCCCAAGAGGCATTGCCGTAAAAAGTATCGAGCCCGGCCTCCCCGATGCCGATGACCTTGGGGTGGGCGGCAAGGGCGATGATCTCGTCGGCGGTGACGTCGCGCTCCTCATCGGCGAAATGGGGCAGCGTGCCCACGGTGCACCAGACATTGGGGTAGCGCTCGGCGATGGCGCGGATGCGGGGAAAGTCGCGCACCCGGATCGAGATGGTGAGGAAAGCCGAGACGCCGGCTGCTTCTGCCCGCGCCAACACCGCCTCGCGGTTTTCGGCGAAGTCATCGAAATCGAGATGGAGGTGCGAATCGACAAACATCATTCGGCCTTTGCGCGCCTGAAGGGCTGGCCGAGTGCCGCCGGGTCACGCACCTTGCCGGCAAAGCCGATGAGCACGAGGATGGTGAGGACATAGGGCAGCATGACGAGGAACTGGTAGGGCACCCCGATGCCAAGGCCCTGGCCGCGCAATTGCAGCGCATCGGCTCCGCCAAAGAGCGCGGCGGCCAGAAGGATGCCCCAGGGATGGCGGCGCCCCAGGAGCAGGATGGCGAGGGCGATATAGCCGCGCCCGGCCGTCATGTTGTCGAGAAAGAGCCCGGTGGCCGACAGCGAGAGGAAGGCGCCGCCCAGCCCGGCCAGCAGCCCCGAGCCGATGAGGCAGAAAATGCGCGTGCGCGCCACCGAGATGCCGAGGGTTTCGGCCGCCTGCGGATGCTCGCCCACCGCAACGATGGCGGTGCCCGCCGACATACGGGCGATGATCACCCAGGTCAGCGGCACGAGGAGCAGGGCCAGATAGACCAGTGCGGTCTGCTGGAACAGCAGGGGCCCTAGCACGGGAACATCTGCGAGGATGGGGATGGGCAGGGTTTCGAGCGAGGTGACACGCGGGGCGGCCGTGCCCATGCCGAAGACGGCGCGGTAGCCAAAGCTCGTGGCGCCGACGACGAGGAGGTTGAAGGCGATGCCGGCCACCACCTGGTTGGTGCCCAGGGTGACGGTATAAAAGGCCAGCATCAGCCCCAGCCCGCCTCCTGCGAGCGTGCCCATGAGCACGCCGAACCAGATGTTGCCGGTGAGGAAGGCGGTGACAAAGCCGACAAAGGCGCCCGTCAGCATCATGCCTTCGAGCCCGATATTGAGCACACCCGAACGCTCGGCGAACATGCCGCCCAAGGCTGCCAGCAGGATGGGGATGGCGAGCCGCGTCGTGGCCTGGAGGAAGCCGACGAACACCGGATCGGTGAGAAAGGCGAGGATCGTGTCCATCAGGCGGAACCCCTCCGGCGCAGGGCGAGATCGATGGTGCCCCGCCCGATGACGAACAGCACCACCAGCCCCTGGATGATGGTGGCCAGCGTCGAGGGCACGCCTTCGGCGGTCTCCATGGTGGTCGCGCCGACCTGGAGCGCGGCAAAGAGGATCGCGGCGGCGAGTACGCCGAGCGGAGAGGTGCCACCCAGCAGGGCCACGATGATGCCGGTATAGCCGAAGCCGGGCGACAGGCCTTCGATCATGCGGCGCTGCACGCCCACCACTTCCATGTAGCCGGCCAGCCCCGCAAGCGCGCCGCTGACGAGGAACGCCGAGACGGTGAGGGCTGTGACGGCCATGCCCGAATTGAGCGCGACGCGGGCGTTGAGCCCCACCACCCTGAGCTTGTAGCCCCAGCTGGTGTGCCAGAGGGCGAAATGGGAGAGGGCGACGACACCCAGAACGATGAGGAAGCCGATATGGAGCCGCGTGCGCTCGATCAGCTGGGGCAAGGTGGTGGCGCGATCGAGCCGGTCGGTCTGGGCAAGATAGCCGGCGCTTTCCTGCATCGGCCCGTAGAGCAGGAAGGAGATGAAGTGGATCGCCACATAATTGAGCATGATGGTGGTGATCAGCTCATTGGCGCCAAAGCGCAGCTTGAGCACGCCGGGCAGCAGCGACCAGAGCGCGCCCGCGATCATCGCCGACCCCATCATCGAGGGAATGAGGAGGAGCGGAGGCAGATGCGGGAGGGCCAGCCCCACGGCCGCGGCCGCCGCGCCCCCGAACATCAGCTGGCCTTCGGCGCCGATATTGAAGGTACCGGCGCGGAAGGCGAATGCAACCGCAAGGCCCGTGCAGGTCAACGGAATGGCGCGCAGCAGGGTTTCGGCGATGCTGTTGAGATTGCCGAAGGCGCCATTGAGCAGGGCGCCATAGGCCGAAACGGGATTGACGCCCCAGAGCGCGATGAGGATGGCGCCGCAGGCGAGCGCCAGGAGCACGGCGATGATGCTGGCGGCAACGCGCCGGCCCGCATCGCCGAACCGGCCGGTGGGCCGTGCAGGGGCGGCGGGCGTGGACACGGGCTCGGCGCTCATGCGGCGGCCTGCCCGGTCATGAGCGCGCTCAGCCTGTCGAGCGCGATCTGGTTGCGGGGCAATTCGCCGACGATGCGGCCGGCATAGATCACCAGCACCCGGTCCGACAGCGCCAGCACCTCGTCGAGTTCGGTCGAGACCAGCACGATCGCGGCGCCGCGCCGGCGCTGCTCGAGCAATTGCCGGTGCACGAAGGCGGTGGCACCCACATCGAGCCCGCGGGTGGGCTGCACGGCGACGATCACGCCCGGATCGCGCGACAGCGCCCGGCCCAGGATGACCTTCTGCTGGTTGCCGCCCGAGAGCGTGGTGATGGGCTGGCGGGGGCCGGTGCAGCGCACATCGTAATCGGCGATGAGCGTCTCGGCAAAGGCGCGGATGGCCGAATGGGAGAGGATGCCGCGACGCGACGCTGGCGGACGATCGATGGTTTCGAGCACGGCGTTTTCGGCGATCGAGAGATCGACGATCCCGGTGCGCTGCCGATCCTCCGGCACATGGGCGAGCCCCAGCCCGATGCGGCGGGCCGGGTCGGAGCCGGTGACATCCGTGCCATCGATCATCAGCGTGCCCGATTGCGGCTGGCGCAAGCCGGTGAGCACTTCGGCCAGCTCCTGCTGGCCATTGCCGTCGACCCCGGCGATACCGACGATCTCGCCTCGGCGGACGGAGAGATCGAGCCCGTCGAGCCGCGGCACGCCGCGCTCGTCGCGATAGGCAAGGCTGCGGGCCTCGAGCCGGACCGGTGCGTCCTGCGGGACCGTGTCGCTGACATGAGGCAACTCGAAATCGGAGCCGATCATCAGGCGCGCCAGTTCGGCGCCGCTGGTTTCGGCAGTCGCCCGCGTCGCCACGAGCTTGCCCTGGCGCAGGACGCTGACGCGGTTGCTGATTTCCATCACCTCGTTGAGCTTATGGCTGATGAAGACCATGGCGGTGCCGGCCTCGGCCAGCATGCGCAGGACGCGGAACAGCCCTTCGACTTCCTTGGGCGCCAGCACGGCGGTGGGTTCATCGAGCACGAAGATGCGCGCCCCGCGATAGAGCGCCTTGACGATCTCGACGCGCTGCTGCCCGGCGACGGTAAGATCGCCCACGATGGCATCGGGATCGACCTCGAGGCCGTAGCGCTCGGAGATTTCCGCAAGGTCGGCGCGGACCCTGCGCATGTCGGGAAAGAACCGCCCCACCCGCGGCAGGCCCAGCGCGGCGTTCTGCGCGACGCTTAGGGGTGGGACCAGCATGAAGTGCTGGTGCACCATGCCGATGCCCAGCGCTGCCGCATCGAGCGGGGAATTGAGCGTGACGGGGGTCCCGTTGATGGCAATCGTGCCATCCTGCGGCTTGAGGAGACCGGCGACGACGCGCATCAGCGTGGTCTTGCCGGCTCCGTTCTCGCCGAGCAGGGCATGCACCTCTCCCGAACCGACCGAGAAATCGATGCGATCATTGGCGGTGAAAGTGCCAAAGCGCACGGTGACGCCCGAAAGGGCGAGAGCCGGCATCGGCGCGGCCGCAGGAGAGGGCATGGCTTGGCTCCGTCAGCCTGCAGCGTTCGCGGGTCTTGGAAAACCGGCAAACAGCTGCAGGTGGTTTTCGCGCCCGAGGGCCTACTGCACCATGGCGGTGTTGAGGGGAACCTCGAAAGCGCCGCTCTTGATGTCCTCGAACTTCTGTTCGACCGCCGCCAGCACTTCGGGGCGGACATTGACGTCGAGGCCATGGAAATCGGCGAGGCTGATGGAATCCTCGGCGATGCCATAGATCCAGTTCTTGCTCTCCCAGGTGCCATCGACCACCGTCTTGGCCGAGGCCACGAAGACGGGTGCGAGGTTCCACAACACGCTGGTGAGCACCGAATTGGGGCCCATGTGGTTCTGGTCCGAGACCGCGCCGATCACCAGCACGTTCTTTTCCACGGCGGCATCGATGACGCCCACCGACTGGGCGCTGAGCACGTCGGCACCCTGCTCCACCTGGGCGATGGCGGCTTCCTTGGCCTTGGGCGGATCGAACCACGCGCCGAGCCAGGAGATCATCACCTTGATCTCGGGGTTGACCTCTTCGGCCCCCGCCTTCCAGGCGTGGAAATTGGCCAGCATGTTGGGCGCCGGATTGCCGCCGACCCAGCCGATGACGCCGGACTTGCTGGCGCCGGCCGAGAGCATGCCGGTGAGATAGGCGCCCTGATAGTCGGGGTTGAAATAGGCGCCGACATTTTCGGTGAGGTTCTGGCCCACGGCCGTCATGAACTTGACGTCGGGGAAATCCTCGGCGACCGCGAGGGTGGCATCGCCATAGGAGAAGGAGTGGGCATAGATCAGCCCGAAGCCGCGCGAGGCATAGTCGCGCATGACGCGCTCGGCATCGGCCGGCGAGACCTGCTCGGAATAGGCGACCTCGATGCCCAGTTCGCGGCCGACGGCCTGGATGCCATTATAGCCGCCGGCATTGAAATCATTGTCGCTGATCGGGCCGGGCATGATGATGGCGGCCTTGAGCGGCGCCTGGGCCAGCGCCGGCTGGATCAGGGCCATGGGTACAAGGCTCGTGGCGGCAAGAAGCAGAAGCCCGCTCAGGCGGGCGCGCATTGGAAGAGTCGGCATCGTTCAGTCCCCTGTTGAACGCCGGCCGCAGAGCCGGCGATGCGACTGCCCGTCCGGCGGCCCTCTTTCGCGCGACGCTCCTCCCTTCGCCGCTGCGGGGGCTGCCCGACAGGCTCTGGAAGGGGACTATGCCAAGCGCCATGATCATCGTCCATCAAATTTTCCATTTGGAGAAATCCTGTCCGATGCGAAACAATGGCGCCAAGACTGAGCTTCGAGGGACGAGCGCGATGACCAAGAGACGGCTGGTGGTGGCGGCGGCTCAGCTCGGACCGATCGGGCGCAGCGAAAGCCGGGCTCAGGTGGTCCGGAGGCTTCTGGCGCTGCTGCGCGAGGCGCATGGGCGCGGCGCTGAATTCGTGGTCTTCCCCGAACTGGCGCTGACGACGTTTTTCCCGCGCTGGCACCTCACCGACCCCGACGAGGTGAATGGGTTCTTCGAGGCCGCCATTCCGGGGCCGGAGACGCAGGTGCTCTTCGATGAGGCCCAGCGGCTGGCGGTTGGCTTTTATCTCGGCTATGCCGAACGGGCGGAGGAAGGCGGCGCCATCCACCGCTACAACAGCGCCATCCTCGTTGATCGCTCGGGCACGGTCCTTGGCAAGTATCGCAAGGTTCACCTGCCCGGCCATGCCGCGCCGCAGCCGGGGCGGGATGCCCAGCATCTCGAGAAGTTCTATTTCGAGCCGGGCAATCTCGGCTTTCCGGTCTGGCGGACGATGGGCACGGTGATCGGCATGTGCATCTGCAACGACCGGCGCTGGCCCGAAACCTATCGCGTGATGGCGCTTCAGGGCGCGGAGATGATCGTCCTGGGCTACAACACGCCCGATGACCACACCGGCGTTTTCGAGTTCGACAGCCTCACCGGCTTTCACCACCAGCTCGCCTGCCAGGCCGGGGCCTACCAGAACTCGACCTGGGTGGTGGCAACCGCCAAGGCCGGGCTGGAGGAGGGCTCGCGGCTCATCGGACAGTCGCTGATCGTCGCGCCATCGGGGCAGATCGTGGCCATGAGCACCTCGACCGATGACGAGGTGATCGTGCATGGCTGCGATCTCGACATGGCGGCGATCTACCGTCGCACGATCTTCGATTTCGCGCGCCATCGTGAGCCCGAGGCCTATCGGCTGATCGTGGAGCGCAAGGGGCCGGTTCCGCCGGCTGAGGCCTGAGCATGGCCGGAAAGGCCCAGAAAGCGGCGCGGGACCCCATTGAGGCTGGCCTCGAGCCGTCTCCCGTCGGCCGTGTGATCGCCGCGCATCGGCGCGAGCAGGGCTGGACGCTGGCCGAAGTGTCGCGCCGCACCGGCGTGTCGATCTCGGCGCTCTCCAAGATCGAGAACGGGCATTCTCGCCCCGCTTACGATGTGATGACCCGGCTGGCTGCGGGTCTCGACCTCGATTTCGCGGCGCTGTTTGGCACGGCGTCCCCGCAAAGCTTTTCAGGCGCGGTGCGCGCCATCACCCGCGCCGGCGAGGGCAAGACGTTCCGCACCGGCATGGGGGCCTATGAGGTGCTGGCGGGGGAACTGGCCGCCAAATCACTCACGCCAATGGTCATCGCCATTCCCCCTTCGAGCCCCGGCCGCGCGCCGGTGCGCTCGGCCCATGACGGGGAGGAATTCGTCTATGTGCTTGCAGGCGAGGTGGTCTTCACCATGGCGCCCTACAGCCCGGCGGTTCTGGGCACGGGGGATTCGGTCTATTTCGACGGCACCTGCGAGCACGGTTTTTGTTCGACCGGCCCCGGCCCGGCCCGCATCCTGTCAGTGGTTTTCGCGCCCCGTCGCGGCTGATCGCAGCGATCCCAATGGTCTCCGGGGCAGGCATCGGCGAAAGCCGTGCTGGCATTTTGGACGCTTCCCAAGCCATAAAGAGGCGGCGGCGTCTCAACGACATGAGCCGCCCTGTGCCGGCCCCGCGGAGACCGATATGCGCATCACCGTTTCGGCAGTCCTTGCATCTCTCGCCATCGGGTCGCTCCCGCTTTGCGCTCATGCCGGCGAGCCCTATTCACCCATCCCGCTTCAGCCGGCCCAAGCGATAGAGCCCCCTGCCGATCTGCTGCGGGACGCGGCGGCGTTTCTCGATGCGGTCCAAAAGGATGATCGCGCCGCCATCGCCGCGGGCCTCTCGGCAGACCTGACCTTGGTAGATGGCGCGCTGGAGCTGGGCATCCCGCGGCGGACCGAGACGATCGGCCCGTTCGAGACGGTCGAGCAGGCGCTGGTGGCGCTCGCCGACAATATCGGCGGTATTTACGAGCGACCGTTCGATGGAAGCGACATCACGCCCTTCGCCATTAAGGCCGAGAGGGAGTTCATCGCGCTGTCGCTGACCGAAACGGTGCCCTGGGGCCGCGACCCGCTGCTCGCGGACGCCTTCTGCACCTATGGCTATCGCAGCTTCGATACCAAAGCGGTAAGCGAGCTGGGCGAGCGGCTCGATACGCAGACCTCGAGCTTTTTCTATCTCGATGCGCCCACCGACATCCTCGCCCGGCCCGAGCCCGGCGCGCCGGTTGTGGCGACACTCGCGCCCGATCTGCTCTATGGCCTCGACTACGATACCGACGCGCCCTCGCACTGGATCGCGGTGCACCTCCCCGATGGTGGATCGGGTTTCATTGACTTCGACCGCGTCGAACTCAACAAGCCTTATGCAACCGGCATCTGCTTTTCCAGGAGCAGCGAAGGCCGGTGGGTGATGTCTGCGCAGACGGCCACGAATCTTTAGAGCTTGTCACCGTTTCCCTGAGACGGCGCGGGAATATCTTGGCGATCTTTGTCTTGGCGCTCTAAGTCATCCGGCCCTGCTCGTCTTTGCGTTCGGCCTATTCTTGTTTGTCGCCAACGAACTGACACAGAAGACCGGCAGAGGTATCAGCATGTCAGACTGTGCACCATCATGGGCGGACCGCGACTCCAGAGCTCCGTCTCGGGGCTAACTCGGCCCGTGGCACATGACGAGAAGGTAGGCTAGTCTCACTGCGTGTCCACTGCACCGGCAGCCGCTCAGACTGAGAAGGACGCGTTGTGAAGATACTTGTGCTCAACTGTGGAAGTTCCAGCCTTAAGGTTGGCGTTTTCGACGTGGGCCAGACCACGACCGAGGTCTTCAAGGCCAGCTATGAGAGGTTTGAAGCCGGGAGCTGTTCCTACACGATCAGGAGTGGAGGAAAGACAGAGACCGGAAAAATAGCCCTTGGCGACATCGCCGCCGCGCTGCGTGCCCTTCCGCATATCCTGGCGGATAACAGGATTACCGACATCGACGCGATTGGGCATCGGGTCGTCCATGGCGGTGAACGCTTCCGAACAACCACGGTTCTCGACGAGCCGAAGATTGCCGCGATCGAGGCTCTGACGCCCTTGGCGCCGCTCCACAATCCCGCAAATCTGCTCGCCGTGCGCGTTGCACAAGAGGTCTGGCCGAGCCTGCCTCAGGTCGCCGTCTTCGACACGGCATTCCATGGCACCATTCCCCCTCGGGCAACGACCTACGCCGTGCCGAAGGCGTGGCGCGACGCTGGCCTGCGGCGATTTGGGTTTCATGGATCGTCGCACAAATACGTGGCCATCCGCGCCGCGGAGGAGATTGGCGTCCCTCTGCGCGATCTGCATCTCGTCAGCGTGCATCTGGGCAATGGGGCCAGTGTCTGCGCGATCAGTCGCGGCGAAAGCCTGGACACGTCCATGGGCATGACACCGCTCGAGGGACTGGTGATGGGAACCCGCTCGGGTGACGTTGATCCCGGGCTGTTCGGCTTCCTTTCCCGGCAGCTTGGCCTGTCGATCGATCAGATCGAGGACGCGCTCTATTCGGACAGCGGGCTCTTGGCCCTGGCCAACTCCTCCGACATGCGCAGCGTGGAAGACCGCGCGGCGAAGGGGGATGCCGATGCGCAGCTCGCCATAGAGATCTATGCCTACCGAACCCGCAAATACATCGGAGCCTATGCGGCGGCGATGGGCGGGCTCGATGCGGTGATTTTCACCGGGGGCATCGGCGAGAACTCGCCATCGATGCGTCGGCGCATCTGCGATGGACTGGAGTTCATGGGCCTGCGTCTCGACCACGACCGCAACCAGTCGGTGGAACTCGCTAATCATGCCGCGCCCCAGATCCAGGCCTATGGTTCGAAAGTGCGGGTCATCGTCACCGAGACGGCCGAGCAATTGATGATCGCGCGAGAGACAGCGGCAGCACTGGCGCCAATGGCGCCCGTGCCCCAACCGATCCCTGTCGCCGTGTCGGCCCGGCACGCGCACTTGTCGCGGCCAGCGATCGAGGCGCTGTTCGGCGCGGGCTACCAACTCACACCCGCTGTTCCCCTGCGCCAACCCGGCCAATGGGCCGCCGCCGAGCGGATCACGTTGGAGGGACCGAAAGGCCGCCTGGAGCGCGTCGCCATCCTCGGCCCGGAACGGTCCCGGACGCAGATCGAGATCTCCAGAACCGATGGCTTCGAGCTCGGCATCGATGCGCCGGTTCGCGACAGCGGCAAACTGGAAGGCACCCCGACGGTTCGGCTCATCGGACCGGCCGGCAGCTTTGACACTGACGGATTGATCGTCGCTGCGCGGCACATTCATACCAATCCGGCTGACGCAAGACGCCTCGGTCTCGTGGATGGCATGCTCGTGGACGTTCACATTGGCGACCAGGAGCGTGGACTGGTGTTCGGCAAGACGCTGATCCGCATCGGCGCCAACGCCGTGACCGAGATGCATATCGATACCGATGAGGCAAATGCCGCCGATATCCGCGCGAATGGGGAAGGATCGCTCGTTCCCGATCTGCGCGCCATTGCCGTGCCCAACAAGGAGCCACTCTAGGTTCAGCGGGCGGGTTCGACAGTCAGGCGAACCCGCGCCGCAAGGCCTGTTTCAAGTCTGCAATTGCCGGAGGAGCCGACATGAATGAATCCACGGATGGCGCTAGTGCAGTCGAACGGCTTTCGCAGCGTGAGCTGCACGAAATCGACGCCTTTTGGCGGGCCGCAAATTACCTCACCATCGGCCAGATCTATTTGATGGACAATCCGCTGCTGCGAGAGCCGCTCCGGCTCGAGCATGTCAAGCCAAGGCTCCTCGGGCACTGGGGCACCTCGCCGGGACTGAGCTTCATCTACGCGCATTTGAACCGGATTATCCGGGCGCGCGACGCGAACGTCATCTACGTCTGCGGGCCGGGCCATGGCGGGCCGGCGATGGTAGCCAACACCTATCTCGAAGGCACCTACAGCGAGCTCTATCCGGACGTCTCGCTCGACGAAGCCGGGATGCGAAAACTGTTCAGGCAGTTTTCGTTTCCGGGCGGGATCCCGAGCCATGCAGCCCCCGATGTGCCCGGATCGATCCATGAAGGCGGCGAACTGGGCTATGCACTGTCCCATGCTTTCGGCGCCGCCTTCGACAATCCCGAACTGATCGTTGCCTGCGTCGTCGGCGACGGAGAGGCTGAAACCGGGCCGCTGGCGGCAGCCTGGCATTCCAACAAGTTTCTGAACCCGGTGCACGACGGCGCGGTTCTGCCGATCCTGCATCTGAACGGCTACAAGATTGCCAATCCGACGATTCTGGCGCGCATTCCCAAGGACGAGCTTCGCGCGCTGTTCGTCGGTTACGGATACGAGCCGCTGTTTGTTGAGGGACACGATCCGTCTCTCATGCATGAGCGGATGGCGATCGTGCTCGACGAGGCGATGGACAAGATCCGCGCGATCCAGGCGGCTGCCCGCGACGGCACGGGCCCCAAGGGCGAGCGGCCCGTATGGCCGATGATCATCCTGCGCAGCCCCAAGGGCTGGACCGGACCCAAGGCCGTAGATGGTCTGAAAACCGAAGGCTTCTGGCGCTCGCATCAGGTGCCGCTGGCCGGTCTGGCCGAAAATCCGCAACACGTGAAGCTTCTGGAGGATTGGCTGAAAAGCTATCGCCCCGAGGAGCTTTTCGACGAGGCGGGTACGCCGGCGCGGTTCATCCGGGCTGCGGCGCCTCATGGCGCGAGGCGTATGAGCGCCAATCCCCATGCCAATGGCGGCGTGTTGCGCAAGTCGCTCGACCTGCCGCGACTGCACGATCACGCCATCGCAGTCGTTGGCCCCGGCGCCGTGAAAGCGGAGTCGACCAAGGCCATGGGCGGCTTCCTGCGGTCCGTCATGGCGCTCAACGAAAAGGCCAGGAACTTCCGCATCGTGGGGCCAGACGAAACGGCCTCCAACCGGCTGCAGGACGTGTTCGAGGTGACCGAGCGCGCCTGGATGGAAACGATCCTTCCGGAGGACGTTCACCTGGGCCGTGACGGGCGGGTTCTGGAAATCCTGTCCGAGCACACCTGCCAGGGCTGGCTCGAAGGCTACTTGCTGACCGGACGACACGGCCTGTTCTCCTGCTACGAGGCCTTCATCCACATCGTCGATTCGATGTTCAACCAGCATGCCAAATGGCTTGATGCCTGCTCCGACATCCCCTGGCGGCGACCCGTTTCCTCGCTGAATTATCTGCTGTCGAGCCATGTCTGGCACCAGGAGCACAATGGCTTCAGCCATCAGGACCCGGGTTTCATCGATGTCGCCCTCAACAAGAAGGCAGACGTCGTCCGCGTCTACCTGCCCCCTGACGCCAACACGCTTTTATGCGTGACGGACCACGTTCTTCGCACCTGGAACCGGATCAACATCATCGTGGCCGGCAAACCGCGGTCCTGGCAGTGGCTCTCGATGGATGACGCCATCGTCCACTGCAGGGCGGGCATCGGCATCTGGGACTGGGCGTCGACGGGGACTGCCGGCGAACCGGACGTCGTGATGGCTTGTGCCGGCGACGTTCCGACGCTGGAGACGCTGGCAGCGGTGCAAATCCTGCGCGAGCTCGTACCGGAACTCGCGATCCGCGTCGTGAATGTCGTCGACCTGATGACGCTCCAGCCCAAGGAGCATCACCCCCACGGCCTTTCAGACAGCGAATTCGACGCGCTCTTCACCACCGACCGGCCGGTGATTTTTGCTTACCATGGGTACCCCTGGACGATCCATCGTCTGACCTATCGCAGGACCAATCACGGCAACATTCACGTGCGGGGTTACAACGAGGAAGGCACGACAACGACACCCTTCGACATGACCGTTCTGAACGGCCTCGATCGCTATCATCTCGTGCACAGCGTGCTCGATTGGGTGCAGAAGCTGAAGGGCGTCCGCGTCGGACTGAAGCAGGCGATGGACGGCAAACTGCTCGAGCACAGGGCATATATTCGCGCGCATGGCCAGGACATGCCCGAAATCCGCGATTGGCGATGGGTCGAGAGGGACGGGTCAACGACCCACGCGTGAACTGACGCCGGGACATGCCAGATGACACCCTTGTTTCATGATCGCCTGGACGTCGCGCTGCTGAGCCTGGCCTTGCTTGGCCTCGTATCCGGGCTCGCCCTCTGGCTCTTCGGGCAGCCGGACCTTGCAGGGATCGCGTGGGCGGCCGGTGTCGTGCCGGTGCTTTTGGCGCTCTGCGTCGAGATCGTTCGCGGCCTTTTCAAAGGCGAGGTCGGGCTGGACATCGTTGCGGCGCTGTCGATGTCGGCGGCGCTGATATTTGGCGAAACCCTTGCGGCGGCCGTCGTCGCGCTGATGTATTCGGGGGGCACCTTCCTCGAAGCCTTCGCCGAAGGTCGCGCCCGGCGGGAGATGAGCGATCTGCTCTCCCGCGTGCCCCGGACTGCCACGCGGCATCGCGATGGTGCCCTCGATCAAGTTCCGCTCGACGAGATTGCGCCGGGCGACCTGCTGCTGATCCGGCAGGGCGACGTGGCCCCCGTGGACGGGACGCTCGAAAGCGCCAGCGCGATGCTCGACCAGTCTGCGCTCACGGGCGAATCGATGCCCGTCCGGCTGGCGCGCTCGCAGGACGTCATGAGCGGCT
This sequence comes from Devosia enhydra, assembly GCF_900119845.1. Lineage (GTDB taxonomy): Bacteria > Pseudomonadota > Alphaproteobacteria > Rhizobiales > Devosiaceae > FPKU01. The sequence goes on along the minus strand of NZ_FPKU01000002.1, from coordinate 748,725 downwards.
CGACCAACGCGGGCGAGGCCTTCAACCTGCGGGTCACGCGCCGCGCGGCGGACAGCACCTATGCCGGCATCGTCCGTCTGGTCGAGGCGGCGCAGAAATCCAAGGCGCCGATGGCGCGGCTGGCCGACCGCTACTCGCTACTCTTCCTCGGCGTCACGGTTGCGCTGGCAACCGCCGCCTGGTGGTTCACGGGCGATCCGATCCGGGCGGTTGCGGTATTGGTGGTGGCGACGCCGTGCCCGCTGATCCTCGCCGTCCCGGTGGCACTGGTGGCCGGGCTGTCGCGCGCAGCCCATTTCGGGGTGCTGATCAAAGGCGCAAAACCGCTCGAGGCGCTGGCCCGGATCACAACGCTGATCCTCGACAAGACCGGCACGCTGACGGACGGGCGTCCGCAGATCGTTTCGATCGACCGGCATGGCGACATGTCCGAGGATGAGATTCTCTACTTCGCCGCAGCCCTCGATCAGGCCTCCAAGCACCCCATCGCCCAGGCCATCGTCGGGGCGGCGCAGGCCCGCGGGATCGCCTTGCCGATCCCGGCGAGCGTCCTCGAGATGCCCGGCGAAGGCGTTACCGGGATCATCGAGGGGCGCAGGGTTGTGGTGGGCGGCACGGGGTTCGTCGCCGCGCAGCTTGGCATGGCAAAAGCCGAAAGCGCGGTGGTCGAGGCGGGATCGGTCGTGGTGTCACTCGGCGTCGACGGGAAACTGGCCGGCCACATCGTGATGGCCGACGCCTTGCGCGCCGGCACGGCCGAACTGCTGTCGGGGCTTCGAGACCTGGGCGTCGGTCGTATCCTTCTGGCGACAGGGGACCGCCGCGCCGTCGCCGAGGCCGTGACGGCGGGCCTTGGCCTTGATGCCGTCCGCGCCGACCTGACCCCCGACCAGAAGGTGCTGCTGGTCCTGACCGAGCGCAAGAACGGCCCGGTGATGATGGTGGGCGACGGTGTCAACGACGCGCCTGCGCTGGCGGCAGCCGATATCGGTGTCGCCATGGGCGCGCGCGGGGCGGCGGCATCGGCCGAAGCGGCTGATGTCGTGCTGCTGGTGGATCAGCTGGATCGCCTTCTGCCGGGAATCGAGATCGCTCAACGATCCCGCCGCATCGCCCTCGAGAGCGTCGCCGTAGGGATCGGCATGTCGGTCATAGGCATGATCGCTGCCGCCCTGGGGCACCTGACCCCGGTGCAAGGCGCCATCCTGCAGGAGGTGATCGACGTGGCGGTCATCCTCAACGCGCTGCGGGCTTTGAGGATCGCGCCCGATCACGGCGTTCAGATCGAGGGCAGCCCCGGCGATCCGTCGGTTGGTCGCCCGCCCAGCCCGACAGTCACCGCACCATAGCCCGGAAGGCCTCTTTGAGCGGAGCGTTGTCGTCCTCGAGCGCCCTCAGCGTCCCGGGCAACGTCAGATCATTCCCCCGGCGAACCGCGCACAGGGAGTGACCGGGCCTTGGGCTCGAAGGCCGATCGCGGTCAGCTGGAGGGGCCAATGGGAGACTTGAGAGGCTGGAGCGAAGGGATTTCGCGCAGCAACTCGCGCAGCATCGACAGAAAGAGGACCACGATCGGCGGATCCTCTGCCTGGGCCCTGCGATAGAGGCTGAACTCGCGCTGCATCGTCGACCAGGTTCCCCCGAGCCGCGCGAGCGATCCTTCCCGCAGTTCTCGTTCGAAGGCGTGAACCGGACCTGCGGCAATCCGGTCCGAGGTCAGGGCCAGTGCCTTGGTTGCCGAAATCGAGGCCGTCGAAATCACGTTGCCCGCAAGCGGCACCCCTTCGCGCTGCAACCACTCGTCGAAGCGCATGCGCAAGATGCCCCCGATGTCTGGCAGGACCCAGCCGAAGCCGCCCAGCGCCTTCGGACCCAGGGGCGGCGACAGCGCCGTCAGCGGGTGCCCGGCCCGCACCATCAGCACGAACTCGTCGCTGAAAAGGTCTGTTATGACGATGCCAGGCAGAACCTCGCTGGGGTTTTTCATCGCAATGAACATGTCGGTCGCCCCGGCCAGCAGGTCGGCCATGAGCATCGGCTTTCCCGCCTCGACGAGACGCACCGTGAGCTTTGGACGGCGGCGCATCAGGCGCGAGACTGCCAGCGGCACGAGGCGATAGGCCGCCGTGGGCGACATTCCAACGACCAGATGGGTGACCGTCGTCTCGTTGAGGTCCTGCATTTCCTGCAGCGCCAGCCTCAGCTCCGCCTCGAACCCCGTTGGCAAATACGTCCTTGGCGAGGCTTACAACAACATCATCGACGGCGTTTTCAGCATCTTCAAGCGCGGCATGACTGGGGCGTACAGCATTGTCCTAAGAAGCCTCTGCACCGATATCTGGCGGAGTTCGATTTCCCGGTGCAACAACCGGATCGCTCTTGCCATCGACGACCAGAACCGGGCGGCTCGGCTTTGGTTGGCGCGGCTGGCAAGCGGCTCACCTATCGCAGGTTTGAAAGCGCCACGGCATAAATAGAAAGGATTCACAAAAGAAGACGGCGATGATAGAACACCGCCGTCCAAAATCATCGCGATTATGGCCCACTTCGAGGCTCCCCGACCCGGCCGGTTGGGGAGCCTCTATCATTTAGCCCGCGCCGTGTCCGTGAGCGTGACCACGGCTAGAGCAACCCTTCTTTTGAGCATTGTGTATCTCCTCGCCCGTAAAGATATGCTCCGACTCGCCTCGTTCTGTCAATAAGGAAGGGGCCCATGGCGTAAGCGCTATGGATGGCGCTGTTGACGACTCCCGCTGATCGGCCCATATTGATCGCCAACAGGAGATCGCCATGCCGGACCTCAAGACCAAGGATCGCAGCCCATCGTTTCCGTTCATTCCTATTGCGCAGGCTCTTGAGCGCCTCACCGCACTAGAAGCGACATTCTCTAGGCACCCGATCCCGGCCTCTAAGGCAGGCATTGCGTGGGGGATGAAGGAGAAAAGCAGCCAGGCCTACCAGATACTCGCCGCGCTCAAAGCCTTCGGGTTAGTCCAATACGAGGGCAGCGCGGAGGACCGCAAGGCGACGCTAACCGATGCTGCACGCACCTACCTGCGAGCGCAGCAAGAGGCTGTCAAACTGGCGGTGGTCCAGCGCGCAGCGCTGGCCCCTAAAATCATCGGAGAGTTATGGAAGGAGTGGGGGGCTAAGCGCCCGCCGGATGCCGTGTGCCTCGACGAGTTGATCTTAAAGCGAGGCTTCACTGATAGCGCGGCCCGTACGTTTTTAAAAGTGTACGACGAAACTATTGAATATGCATTACTGATTGATGGTGGTATGGTTGAGGGCTCGGATGCGGATGACCCAATCGACGCTGCGGCTGCTCCCGATCAGACATATGAAGATCAGGACGGGGCGGCTTCGATCGATCGGGGCGGCGCTCCGATTCCGCCGAAGAAAGTGGGCATACTTATGAGTGGCGAACGTGAGCTAACCGCAGGACTCCTGTCGAGGAACGCGAGTTATCGGGTCATCGTCAATGGTCGCGTCGGCACTAAGGAGATAGAAACTCTCATTAAGAAGCTGGAAATCGATAAGGAGATTTTGGCTGATGAGGAAACTAATGAAGGCGTAGATAAAAGCGCCTTCGACTGACGATAGCCAATCCCAAATCGACAGGTTCCGCGAAGCCGCCCGTCAGGTTGAGGCCGACGACGGCGCTGCGGACTTTGACGAGTCTCTAAGGCGCTCAGCGAAGTCGCCGCCTCCGAAGGCGGACAAGAGCGAGAAGGACAGGCCCGGCCAGTGAGCCGGCTCTTCGTTGGAAAATGCTATGCCGTGTTACCAGTTTTATGGGCGGACTGGGATTTGGCTAACTTCAAGGACTCGAAATATTCCGTCGGAATTTCCCCAGCCTTCGTCTCATTCGCAAGATGACTGCAAAGGCCGTAAAGGAAATGTCGTGCAACTCTTACGATATTAGCCTCGTCAGAGTACGCCTGCTGGATCGTGAAGTGGGCGTTCAGCATGGAGCCCTTGGTGGGTGCTCCGGGGAAGAAGGACAGGGTAACGCACCGTGCTGGTTTGCCGTCGTATCACTGAGCTTCTTCGATCCCGCTGAGCCGAATGCGATTGGTCACCATTTACTTGATCACGGGAGGCAGCATCCATCAGGCCTATGGGTGCGTCGAGTGCATAATGCCAATTCTCCAGTCAGGAAATTGTGCGCGACGAGGTCTCCATCCGCGACGATGCTGGTGATCCCAGTCGCATTGCGGTGGCAGAGGATGCCGCGACTGATGGCGCCTCGATAGGTTGCGAAGGGCATGGATTCGCACAGCACGCTGAGCCCGAGTTCGGCCATGGCGATCAGCGCCTGCGGGTGGGGCTTGCCTGAACAGAAGCCGGGGCCCGCGATGATGACATCGCCGGGTGCGCAGTGGTCTGCAAAGCCTGGACGCACCTGCTCGAACAGATGGACCTTGAGCTTTTCACCATCGAACGGATAGGTCGCCGCATATTTGTGGGGCAGGACATCGGTGTCCATGTCGAGATTTGCGCCGAAAACATGGGCCCGGCCCCTGACACTTTGTTTCATCGGCAGGTCCCCCTCAGGCCCACAACTGCTTTTCACTACGCGGATCAGTAATCCGGCCGGTTATCGCCGACAGCGCCACCGTTGCCGGGCTGGCAAGATAGATCGAGGATTCAGGGGACCCCATTCGCCCGCGTCCATTGGTGGCGCCAGTCGAAAGCGACACCTCCCCCGCAGCCAATTGGGCCATCTGCCCGCCGGCACATGGTCCGCAACCGGGCGGCAGGATCATCGCCCCGGCGTCCTGGAACACCTGCATCAGGCCCGAGGCCGTCATGCGCTTTGTGATGTCCACGGTGCCGGGCGTGACATAGAGGCGAGTACCGGGCGAGACTTTTCGACCGCGCAGCACGTGACCGGCAACCTCCATGTCCTCATACATCGACGAGCCGCAGGAGCCGATCTGCGCATGATCGACGGGCTGGCCAACGACCGTAGCGATATCGACCGCATTGTCAGGGCTGCCGGGCAGGCTCACCTGCGGGGCGAGACTGTCGAGATCGAGCGTCAGTCTCGCCTCATACTCGGCGTCCGGATCGCTGTAGACGGGCTCGAAAGGCCGCCGTGCCACGATCCGGGCTTCGGCGACGATGGCCGGGCTGGGTGCAAAAAAGGCCGTGGCGGTCCCAATCTCGGTCAGCGTGTTGCACAGCGGCACGCGCTCATCGACCGACATCCTGTCGATCGCTTCACCTGCAAACTCGATCACACGGTAGTCCCAGTCGCAGCCATAGGTGCCGTTGGTAAAGTCGCGTGCGACCTTGAAGCCGATGTCTCGGGGGAAGACGCCCGGCTGCAGACGACCGTCGAGAGTGACCAGAATGGTGCGCGGCACCTCGATCCACATCGTGCCGGTCGCCAAGACGCAGATGATCTCGGTGCCGGTGCGCATGGCCAGCGCACCCACCGCGCCGTTGTTGGACGAATGCATGTCGTTGGCGAAAACGAAGTCGCCCGGCAGCACATAGCCCTGCTCCATCGGCAGCACATGGCCCTGCCCGCCCCGGCCGGCATCGTAGAAATCGCGAACGCCCCAGTGCTTGACCGCCCGTCGGATCGCCGCGCCGCGTTCGGCCTGGATCAAGTTGGAGTAGGTGACGGCATGGTCGACCACCAAAAGAACGCGGTCGCGGTCGAACACCTCGGTTATGCCGAGTTCGTCAAGGGTTTGCCGGCTGTTGGCGATGTAGCCATCGTGAACGATGACCTGGTCCGGGCTGGGATAGACCACCTCGCCCGGCCGCACGGCGGCCCGCCCGCAAGCGCGCGCAATGATCTTCTCGGTGGCCGTGTATCCCATGCCTGCCTCCCAACAGCTCAACGGGAATTCAATGGGACGAATACATACCTGCTGGCCCATGCGGGCAGGTAATAGCAAAGCGCGCGAGGGCTATGCCGTCTGGTCATTACCCTTGAGCCTCCTTGGTCCCGCCATGGCAGACAAAATCACTGCGGACTGAGGCGCGATCGGCGAACTGGCCGAGTGCGCGACGCGATGCCGTTCATGACCCGCCGCAAGTGCGGGTCTGGGCCACCTCGCCGGCGCTAAGGACGCACGAAAAATCCCCGCCAGCCGGAAACGACCAGCCCCTTGACCCGCCCGCGATTTCCTGTAAACAATATTTTATAAATTACAGGATCACCGATGCGACTTACGCGGCTGACTGCCATTCCCCTTCAGGCCCGGTTCGCCGACATCTATGGCGGCGCCGACAAGGTACCGGCTCATATCCGTGCGCCGGCGGCGCATTTCCAGCGGATCCCGCGCACCGGCCAGTTCGCCACGCTGGTGGTGGCTGAGAGCGATGATGGCGTTGTCGGCTATGGCGAATGCTTCGGCTTGCCCCATCCGCTTGCCGCAGCGAGCCTCCTCACCCACGTCGTTGCGCCTGCGATGATCGGCGAGGACATCGGCGATCCGGCCGCCATGACATCGGCGCTGCATGACTATTTCTTCGCCATGGGCCATACGCGCGGTCCGGCGATGGAAGCGCTGAGCGGGGTCGACATTGCCCTGTGGGATCTCAAGGCGCGCGCAGCGGGCGTGCCGCTGGCAACCCTGCTCGGCTCCTCCCCCGGACCCGTGCCGACCTATGTCAGCCCCATCGCCTTCCGCGCCACGCCCGCCGAAACTGCGGCCGATGCCTCAAGCTATCTCGATCAGGGATACCGTGCCTTCAAGCTCAAGATCGGCCGCGGCATTGCAACCGATCTGGCCCATATCGAGGCGGCGCGCTCGGCGCTCGGCAGCTTGCCGCTCTATCTCGACGTCAATTGCGGCTACGACGTCCCGACCGCGATCGCGCTGGCCAGGGCGCTTCCGCGCTTCGACATCGGCTGGCTCGAGGAACCGATCCCGCCCGATGATCCTGAGGCGCTGGCCGAGGTGCGCAGGGCCTCCCCGGTTCCCATCGCAGCTGGCGAAAACGAGTTTGCCATGGGCGCCTATCGCGCTCTGGTCCGGGCCGGTGCGGTCGACATCCTGCAATGCAATATCGGCCGCTGCGGGGGCGTCTCGGGGCTCCTCGCCGTTGGCGAACTCTGCCACGCGAGCGGCCTCACCATGGCTCCGCACGGGGTCGGCGCCTCGGTCGCCGTCGCCGCATCGGTGCATGCCGGGCGGGCGGCGCGCGGCTTTCACTCCTACGAGGCCAACCGCCTGCCCAACCCGATGCGCGACGAGATGGGCGTCACGCCCACCGCCCTCGTCGATGGCTGCCTCGTGGCGGCCGACCGCCCCGGCCATGGCGGAGAACCGGACATGCAGAAGCTTCAGCGCTATCGTCTCGACATCCAGTCGGGAGGTTGAATCATGCCAGCAGGCCGCAACGAACAGATTGTCATGCTCTCGGGTGAGCCCGGCGCCACATTGGCCGAGAACGTGCGCCTGACGCTTGTCGACATGATCATGAAGGGGGCCTTCGACGAGGGCACCCGGCTCTACCCCGAACGCATCGCCGAACAGCTCGGGGTCTCGATGACACCGGTGCGCGAGGCGCTGATGCAACTGGCCGCCGACGGCTTCGTCGATGGTATCCAGCGGCGCGGGTTCCATGTGCGCACGCCCGACGCCAGGCAGGTCACCAATCTCTGGCAGGTGCGACAGGGGCTCGAATTGACCGCCGGCGAACTTGCCGTGGCGCGGCGGCGCGACGGGCTCATAAGCGATGCCGACATCGACTATCTCTCGGCGCTGCAGCGCAGCCAGGAGAGTTCGGAAGCGCTCGCCAACCACGTGCAGAAGCTCGACCTCAACGGCCGGCTGCACGGCCGCATCGTGGAGCTCAGTGGCAATGACATCCTGGTCTCGGTCTACCAGAGCATCAGGACCAAGGTCGCCGGCTCGCTGGTGCAGCGCGGCCTCGACACCTGGCGCGACCGGCTCGAGGCCGAGAGCAACGAACACTGGGGCCTGATCAACGCCCTTCGGGATGCGGACTTCGCCGCCTTCGAGACCGCCACGCGGCGCCACCTCGCACGCTCGCTGAAGGACGCGCTGGCCGACCTCGCCGCACGACCGGTGGATCGAGACCTGACGACGAAACCAAAAAGCGTTCAAGCTTAGGAGGAGACCAATGACCAAAGCTCTGGGAGCGGCGCTCGGCGTCGCGGCGTCGATCATCGGCATGGCGCTGGCCACGACCGCGATCGCGCAGGAGACGACGATCCGCATGTGGACCTTTCTCAACCCGGCCGGAACCGCGCCGCGCGAGGTGGCCCTGGCCAAGATCATCACCCAGTACGAGGCGGCCAATCCCGGCACGAAGATCCTGGTCGAGCCGCAGGTGTGGGACCAGATGACGCCGAAATTCCTCGCCGCCCACGCCACCGGCAATGCCCCGGACGTGATCTGGGTGGTCACCGATTTCCTCGGCGACGCCATCGCCTCGGGCTCGCTCGCCGACCTCAACGAACTCTTCATCAACGACTGGCCGGCCGAGCGGGTCGCCGACAATGCCGGCGCCTACTGGGATCTCACCAGCGTCGATGGCAAGCAGCACGCCATCTTCGTTTCGCGCAACTACATCTCGCTGATGTATCGCAAGGACCTGCTCGACGCCGCCGGCATCGATCCCAACGGTTTTGCAACCTGGCAAGAGTTCCGCGACGCGGCCGAGCAGCTGACCGAAAAGGACGCCGCCGGCAACGTCACCCGCTATGGCTTCGCACAGGGTTTTTCCGAGCAGCAGGCCGACCCCTCGGTGATGATCCCGCAGCTCCTGGCGACCGGCGAGCCGCTGTTCAACGCGGATGGCACGGCCAATTTCGCCAGCGACGCCGGCGTCGCGGCGATGACCTTCCTCACCGATCTGGTCAAGGACGGAATCTCCCCGCGCGAATCCGTGTCCTGGACGGTGGACGACCTGTTCGAGCAGTTCGCCGCCGGCCGGCTGGCCATGGTGCAGGGCCCGGCGGTGCGTGTATCGACCCTTCAGGCCCAGCTCGGCAAAGACAAGGTCGGCCTTGCGCTCTGGCCGGGCAATGGCACGGTGGAACATTCGCCCGCAGTGATGGCCGGCTGGGCCGTCGGGGTCTGGTCGGGCAGTGCCAATGCCGAGGCCGCCGGCAGCTTCGTCGAATACATGCTGGGCCCCGATGGCGATCCGATCTGGGTCGAGGCCGGCGGACAGGTGCCGGGCCTTCTCTCGACGCTCGCCAACATGAAGGATTTCATCGCCCAGCCCGGCAATGAATATCTCAGCGTCGCCGCGGAAGGCGCGGCCAGATATGGCTGGCTGACCCCGATCGAGTTCTCGGTCGGCGGCTACCGGCAGGCGCTCAACAAGGCCGCGCAGCGCATCCTCGTGGAAGGCACCGACGTGGCCACCGCGCTCGAGGACGCCGAGGCCGAGTTCAACAGGCTCAACAACCGCTGACGGTCGCACGCCGCATCGCACCTCTGGTGCGCTGCGGCCCCCACGGGTGCGAAAGGCATTCCATGCAGTCCCGACTGACCTCGATGAGCTATGTCCTGCCGGCCTTCGCCGCCATGACGCTGGTGCTGTTCGCCCCCGTCATCTACGGGTTCTGGTTCAGCCTCTACCGCATCCAGTACGGGGTGCAGACCGGTTTCATCGGCCTTGGCAACTACGCCCGGCTGCTCACCGATCCGAGCCTGGGCGCCACCTTCTGGCGTACGGTGGTCTTTGCCAGCGCGACGGTGGCGCTGACCACCGCGATCGCACTCTGCCTCGCGGTGTGGATCAACGGGCTGGGGAACCGGCGGGGCTTTATCGCCCAGATGATCATCATCCTGCCCTGGATCATCTCGACCGTCGTGGCGACACTGCTCTTCCGCTGGGTCTTTCTCAACGATATCGGCCTCGCCATCTCGCTGGCCCGCACGCTGGGCTTTTCCAACGTGCATCCGCTCAACGACCCGAACGGGGCCATGGGCTGGCTGATCGCAGTCTCGGTGTGGAAACGCATCGGCTACGCGCTGATCATCATCCTCGCCGGACTCAAGGGCATTCCGGAAGACTACAACGAAGCCGCCCGCATCGACGGGGCGAGCGACTGGCAGATCTTCTCGTCCATCACCCTGCCGCTGCTCAAGACCCCGCTGCTGCTGATCGTCATCGTGCTCACCCTTTCGAGCGTCAACACGGTGGAAACCCCGCTGGTGCTGACCGGAGGCGGGCCGGGTTCGGCGACGCGCATCCTGCCAATGGACGTCTTCGACCGCGCCTTCCTGACCTATGACCTCGGTTCGGCCAGTTCGCTGGCGGTGATGATGTTTTGCGGCAACGTGCTGCTGGTGCTGGCCTATGTCCGGCTGGCGCGGTGGAAGGTATGAGCATGACCAGTTCCATTGATGCCGCCGCCCCGAGCCGCCGCACCCGCGCGCGCCGCGTGAAGCTGCCGCCCGCCTGGGCCATCGCCGTGAGCCTGCTCTTTGCGCTGCTCTGCGTCGTCAACCTGCTGCCGGTGATCTGGGGCATCCTTACCTCGCTGAAATCGCAGGAGGATCTCTTCCGCTATCCGCCCACCCTGCTCGACTTCACCCCCACGCTCGAGAACTACGAGCGGGTGATCACCAGCGGCTTTCTGGGTACCCTTCAGGTCACCATCCTTTATGCCTGCGGCACGGTGCTGGCGACTCTGGCGCTCGCCCTGCCGGCGGCCTATGCCTTCGATCGGTTCGAGTTTCCCCTGCGGAGCACGCTGCTGCTGCTCGTGGTCGCCTCGATCCCGCTGTCGCTGGGGGCGGCGGCGCTGCTCATCCCCAACTACATCTTCTTCACCCGCCTTGGGCTGACCAATGCCTGGTTCACCCTGCCGCTGATCTACACCGCCAACCAGCTGCCGATGGCGATCTGGATCGTCAAGGGCACGCTCGAAACCATCCCGCGCGAGCTCGACGAGGCGGCGCTGATCGATGGATCGGACCATTTCGGCATTCTCTGGCGCATCATCCTGCCGCTGTCGCGTCCGGCGCTGGGCGCGGCCGGTGTGCTCGCCTTCGTCGGTTCGTGGAACGAGTTCGTCGTCTCCTCGGTGATGGTGGACAATCCGGCGCTGCGGCCGGTGCAGCCAGCCATCTACAATTTCATCGGCTATTTCGGCCGCGAATGGGGACCGCTCACCGCCGCGGCAATGATGGGCATCGTACCGATCCTTTTGATCTTCATCCTGCTCGGGCGCCAGATCGTATCGGGGCTGACCCGCGGATCGGTGAAGGGCTGACCACAATTAAAAGGGAGCCTGCCGCGTGTTGACAAGAACCAGCATCGACATCGAGGCGGCCGAAGCCGTCATCGCCGACGCCACCGCCCGTGCCAGCGCCATGGGCGTGCCGCAGAACATCGCCGTGGTCGACGATGCCGGACATCTTGTCGCCTTTCGGCGGATGGACGGGGCGAAATTCTTTTCGATCGAGATCGCCATCACCAAGGCGTTCGCGGCCTCCGGGGCGCGCAAACCGACCAAGGAGATCGGCCCCGCAACTCAGCCCGGAGCGCCGGGTTTTGGCGCCCAGGCACTGCTCGGGGGCCGGTTCACCACGCTCCCGGGCGGCATTCCGCTGGTCGTCGAGGGCGCCGTGGTGGGGGCCATCGGCGTCAGTTCGGGCTCGACGGCAGAGGACCAGGACGTCGCCGAGGCGGCGGTCGAGGCATTCAATCGCCGCTGGAATGCCGGGCGTCCGGCGCGGCAAGGGTAGAAAGACTGCAAGATGTTCGACGTCATCATCGTTGGTGGCGGGAGCGCCGGATGCGTTCTGGCCAACCGCCTTTCCGCTGACCGCAATCGCAAGGTCCTCTTGATCGAGGCGGGGCGGGACCTCAAGCCGGGAGAGGAAGGCGAGGCCATCCTCGATACCTATCCGGGCAAGGCGGCCCACGATCCGGCAAATCACTGGGCCGGCCTCAAGGCCACGACGCAACCCAATCTGCACAACCGGCCGGACCGACCGGCGCCGAAAAAATACGAGCAGGCCCGCCTGATGGGCGGCGGCTCCTCGATAAACGGCCAGATCGCCAATCGCGGCACGCCCGACGATTATGAGGAGTGGCGGCGGCTCGGTTGCGAGGGCTGGGATTGGCAGGGAGTGCTGCCGTTCTTCAAGCGGCTCGAAACCGATCTCGATTTCGACGGACCGCTGCACGGCCAATCCGGGCCGATCCCCATCCATCGCATTCCGCGCGAGAAATGGCCGGCGCTGTCGCTGGCGGCCGAGCGCGCCATGTCCGAGATCGGCTATCGGGGCCTCGAGGACCAGAACGGGGTGTTCACCGACGGCCATTTCCCGATGTCGCTCTCCAACAATGGCGGAAAGCATCGCGTCTCGACCGCCATGGCCTATCTCGACGCGGCGACGCGGGCGCGGCCGAACCTGACCATCATGGCCAAAACCCATGTGTTGCGGCTGCTTATTGAGGGCGGCGCGGTCACCGGTGTGCTGGTCGAGCGCCAGGGCGGCGAGGAGACCATAAGGGGGCGCGAGATCATCGTCTCGTCAGGCGCCATCCACTCTCCGGCCCTGCTGATGCGCTCGGGTATCGGGCCTGCGGTGGCGCTGCGCAAGGTCGGGGTCGAAGCGGTGATCGACCTGCCCGGTGTCGGCGCCAATTTGCAGGAGCATCCCGGCACATCGCTCTCGGCCTATATCAGGCCGGGCGCGCGCCTCAAGCACACGCGCCGCCACATCCATCTGGGCCTGCGCTACAGTTCGGGGGTGGAGGGGTGCGGGCCCTCCGACATGTTCATGATGCTGGCGGCCAAATCGGCCTGGCACCCGCTCGGCATCCGCATCGCCTCGATGCTCGGCTGGATCAACAAGGCGGAATCGCGCGGGCGGGTCGACCTCGTCAGCGCCGACCCACGGGTCGAACCGCTGATCGACCTCAACTATCTCTCCGACGCGCGCGACCTGGCACGGCTCTGCGGCGCCATCGAACTGATGGCTCGGCTCTTTGCCACCGATGCCATGACCGGCTATCTCGAGCATCCGAGCCCTTCGAGCTATACCGGCTTTGCCAAATCGCTGGGCCGGCAGACACTGCGCAATTTCCTCATCACCGCGCCGGTGGCGACGGTGATCGACATCCTGCCGCCGGCGCGCAAGGCATTTTTCGACATTGCCGTGGCCAGCCGCATGACGCTGGGGCAGCTCCTGTCGGACCGCGACATGCTGGAGGATTACGTCAGGGCCAACGCCTTCGGGCAGTGGCACGTCTGCGGAACCTGCCGGATGGGTCCGGCAGACGATCGCGATGCGGTGGTCGACCCCACGAGCGCGCGCGTCCATGGCTTGCGCGGACTGCGCGTCGCCGATGCCTCGATCATGCCGACGGCGCCACGGGCCAATCTCAACATTCCCACCATCATGGTGGCCGAGAAGGTCGCCGATCTCATCATCGCCGCGGATCGGGCTATGGTCCGGACGAGCCCCGCGCTCACCCACTGAGCGCCTCGGGCCCAGGTGCCGCAGACGAGACCACAGACCGTTTCGCCCGGGCTGGGGCGCACCCGAGCCCGGCGGGCCATGATGTGCATGTCGCCGGCCGAGCTCACGCGGCGGGCGTGAGCGCTGATGCGTCCACCAACGGCGCCATGCGAGCCACAGCAGCGCCGCCGGCGCCGTGGCGCTGCGCCCGCCTCAAATTGACCGGAAACTTCAGAGGGTTGGCTGCGCCACCGTCTGAAGGCAAAGCGATCATAAGATCAAGAAGTTAATGGCGGAGAGGGAGTCCGCCAGTATTCGGTTTCATCGCAAGCTGGGATCTTCCAGGGTGTCCAAAAAACCCCGGGTTTCCGGGCTTCTTGGCGCCTTCCTGTTCCAGCGTGAACTGTACAGTGCGCAAAAAATGTGGTATACTGTGTGGGATAAAATGAGGGGAGAAAATGGCGCTTACCGACAGCAGGGCCAAGTCGATCGCAGCGAAGGGCGATGTCCTGATGGACGGGTCCGTGGACAATCTCATGCTGAAATCAAACGGCAAAAAAGGTCGAGGCGCCTGGGTCTTTCGGTTTGTGTCTCCCACGGAAAGAGATGCGTCGGGCAAGGGTAAGCGCCGGGACATGGGCCTTGGCTCGTATCCCAAAATTTCGATTGCCGCCGCGCGCAAGGAGGCGCGTCAGTGCCATGACATGCTTGGTCGAGGGGAGGATCCCATTGCCCAACGCGATGCAGCAAAGGCGCTCTTAAGGCAGCGTAGCAACATCAAGACATTCGAAGTCGCTTGCGGCGAGTACATTGAGCTGCAGAAGGGGCGCTGGCGTGAGGGCTCCAAGAGCTTGGAACAGTGGAGCTCTTCGCTAGCGACGTACGCCTACCCCTCCCTGGGCAAGAAGCGCGTGGATGAGCTTTCCAGGGAAGACTTTGTCCAGGTCTTGAAGCCAATCTGGACGTCAAAGCCAGAGACGGCAACGCGCTTGTTCCAGCGCTGCACCAAGATAATGTCCTGGTGTCGCTCGACAGGTCTGACAACCACGAATCCCATGGAGTCCGTGAAGGACCTGCTTCCATCACGACCGAGCGCCAAAGCCACTCAACAGCACCTGCCTTCGTTGCCTTGGCAGAAGGTTCCTGATTTCGTTCAGAAAGTGCTGCGGAACGGGGCGCCAGGGACCTGTCGAGAGGCCCTGGAGTTTCTTATCCTCAGTGGATGCCGTTCCGGTGAAGTGCGTGGCATGAAGTGGGATGAGGTCGACCTCACCAACGGTATCTGGACTATCCCAGGGCATAGGATGAAAGCGGGAAAGGAACACCGCGTCCCCCTGACCGGGAGGATGAAGGAGTTGCTCAGCAGGCAGCGGTCGAATGGTCGATCTGGTGAACTGGTATTTCCTGCACCGCGCGGGGGAGAGTTCAGTGACGCGACGATGTCAAAATTCCTGAGGGACCATCGCGTGCCCAGTGACGCACCAGGACGCTATGCCACCGTTCATGGTTTCCGGTCCTCCCTGCGGGTCTGGGGAGCTGAGAACAACGTTGCCAACGATGTCATGGAGGCAATGCTGGCGCACACTGAAAGGAACGCGGTCGTCGCGGCCTACAAGAGGACCGACCTTTTGGATGAGAGGCGCATTGCCATGGAAAGTTGGGGCGCTTTTCTGAACGCACCGTCTTCCCCGGCAATCAGTACTTAAGGTCGACACCCGACCAAAACCAAATCCCGTCATTTAAAGACTGGCGGTACGTAGCCCGGCGCGAGTCAAAACCCGATCACAATATAAAAATTAAACGCCGTGTCGTCAGAATAAAACAACCGGCTCGATCAACCCGTTTCGAGAGCTGTCGTCGCAAAAGTTATCGCGAATGCGCTCATTACCGGATTTTGAACATCAGTTTTTACATTTAATATGAATTGTCGGAGAAAGCATGAAGCGCTCAAAGCGTGGCTGCTGCATCGCGCCGGATTGATCTTCGTGCCGAGTCAGCGAGCATATGTTGCTCCTGCGCATCCCTCGACTACGCGGCACATCTCCGTCTATTTTTGAACACGGGGCCTTGTCTCTACGCGCTTAAATGTCTGCGCCATACCGAGAGAATCTTTTCGGCCTCATAACGTCCTGAATCCGTGATTCTAACAAAGACCCTGCGTCTGTCGTCAAAGTCCTCATGTCTAGCGAGCAGGCCCCGGTCGCATAGCTCCCTCACACGCCTGAACGCGGTTGTAGTGGATGCACCACTGCCGAATGACACCGACGAAATCGAAAGTTCTGTCCCAGAAAGCCAGCTCTCATAGGCATCAAGCAGCATGATTACCGCCGTATCGCCGGTCGAGGCTGCTCCTATGCGAGAGGGTTGGCGCAGAATCTTGAGGATCTTCCGCACAAGAAGGACATCCGCTGTGCCTTGACTGACAAGTTTCCGGG
The DNA here is from genome assembly GCF_900119845.1 of Devosia enhydra. Taxonomy (GTDB): domain Bacteria; phylum Pseudomonadota; class Alphaproteobacteria; order Rhizobiales; family Devosiaceae; genus FPKU01. Next base: position 732,866 of record NZ_FPKU01000002.1, on the reverse strand, counting down.
CATCAACGGCGCTCAGCAATCTCCCGACTGCGTTCAGCAGGTCATCGAGCAGAAGGGGTTTGACGATGTAGTCGGCTACACCATACCTCATCGCGGTGATAGCCGTCTCAAAATCAGGCTTTCCAGTAATGACAACCGAGGACAGAGGCCGAGTGCGCGGCGTAACGAAGGCGCGCCGAACCAACTCGAGGCCATTGAAAGAGCCCAGCCTGATGTCGGTTACGATAACCTGGATGCTGTTGGATGAGGACACTGCGCCGAGAGCACCCATTAGAGAGGCTTCCGGGCGCGTCGGGAAACCTCGCCCGCGCAGGGCCTCGGTCAATTCCTCGAGGAGATCTGCGTCATCTTCGGCAACCAGGACCAGCGACCGATCTATCGCTCCTGTCATTGCCCGTCCCTGCGAGACTGGACGACGTTGCGTATGGCTAGGTCCCAGGCGATTTTTCCAGACAAAAAGTAGCCTTGGAGATAATCAGCTCCAAGGAAGCGCGCCAGCTGAAGATCGCTGGCCCTTTCGATTCCTTCCACTACGACCTTGCAGCCGGCCTTCTGTCCGAAAGCGATCATTCCCTCAAGGACAGCGGCTCCTTTGCCGCCTAAGCGCGCGCCGTGAAGAAGCGACTTGTCCAGTTTCAAATGTGTGGCGGGCAGCTGAGAGACGCTGCGCAACCCCGCATCGCCAGCCCCGACATCATCCAGAGCAAGACCAAAGCCGGATAGGCGGAGGCGACTGAATGCCGCCATGGAAGAGGCATCGATCTTCCCGACTTCAGCTTCGTTGACCTCCAGTACAATACCTTCGACAAAGGTCTGTTTACTGCAAAAGTCCGTGAGGCGCGAGAATAGAGTCGCGTCTGTAACTATATGCCACGGCATGTTCACGCTGACAAAAAATTCCGCGTCCAACGTGTCTTTATAGGATGTCAGGATATCGTGAATGCCAGCAATCTGCGAAAAGAAGATATTATCCCACAGGCGGACCGCGTTTGATGCAAGCCGATTGTTGAGAACGCTTTCGCTACCAGTTGCCTCTTCAGACCGCTCTTCGACACGCCAGAGTAACACTTCGGCGCCGACGCACAAGAGATCGCTGGAGCGGTAGATCGGTTGAGCCGCAAAGGGCGTCGAATACCTCTGCACCTGCGATGTTGAGCCTCCAACATGACCAATTGGGGCAACCACCGAGCCGCGGGACGCCCCTTGCAGAGCAAGAGACTCGACAATTTTGTTTAAATGCAATATAGAAAATGGCTTGGCCAGCAAACCCACGACTTCGACGGAGAGCGATTTCGTATAGACCGCCGCCGAGGAGAGCAGATCCTGCCCTCTTCCGCTGATGAACACAACCGTGGGACGGCATGCAGGGTCAACGGAATTGATGACGTCCACATAGCTCCAGCGATCAAGGTCGAGATCACAGATCACCAGATCCGCCCTGAGTTCTCCTCGCCACCCCTTCACGTCGTTCAGATCTGCAATCGATACGTCTAGGGAAGCAGACGTCAGCGCCGTCCGCATTTCATCGGCAAGTTCCGAATTGTCCTCAAATATTACGACTTTCATTTTTCCTCCGCCGTATGATCCGGCAGGTGCGCTCTGATGATTTCATCCAGTTCCAGGACCGAAACAGGCTTAAATAGCGTTCGGACTGGGCAGCACACAGATTTTGGAAGGCTGTAGACGATAGACCCTGTGACGAGGATAATCACATTTGGCTTCGGGATCGAACGGTTCCCTTCAAAGAACCGGACAATTTGCAAGAAATCGCCATCCGAGAAAGATCGGTCAACGATTAAAGCGGCCAAGCGATCCCTCCGGCGGCTAAGGTTTTCGAGGACGGAGAATACGCTGCTGCACGTCGTCGTCGACCATCCGAAGAGGCGAAGACCTAGAGAAACTTCATCGAGGAAATCGACTTCATCATCGGCTATTAGGACGTCAATTAACATGAGTATCGCCGGCTACGGGAAGGGTTACCAGTACCGCTACCCCGGTAGCGAAGGACCTTAGTCTGATGGTGCCGCCCATCGCGGTGACACCCGCCTTCGTGATCGCCAATCCGAGGCCCGAACCCGCCGACCCCTTGGTCGTGGCGAAGGGAGCGAACGGGTCTGCAGCAACCTGTGCGCTGAGGCCGCCGGCATTGTCGAGTATGGCGATGACCACGCGTCGGGAAACGCGCTTTAGCTTTATGGAGACGGTCTTGCCTTCACGAGGCCTTGCGCGAAACGCTTCCACCGCATTGTAGAGAATATTGACCAGCACCTGCTCGAAGAGGTGGCCATCTCCAAGAACCTTCGCGAACCGATCCCGGATATCCAGGTGCAGGGCGACCTGTTCAGCCCGCATGGTGTCGGCCACATAGCCTATGGCGTTGTTCAGGCGATCCTTGACGATAAACGGGGCATCGCCGTCATCCGGAGGCATGACGTAGCGTTGAATCTGCGAGACGATACGACCGGCCCGAGCCGCGTGGTTCGCTATACGCTCGAGCTTGGCCAGTGCCGCCTCCATGCTGTTTGGAGAATGCGACCTCAGGAGCAGCAGACCATTTTCAGCTGCTGCGCGAATTACGGCCAATGGCTGGTTCAGTTCATGCGCAACCGCACCCGTGATGTGCCCCAAGGTTATCATTCGCGCCGTCTCTGCCGCCTTGATGACCTCAACGCCGGTCGATCCCAGGTCCTGGACATAGACGACATACTTCTCAGTGGACCAATCGGGATAAACGACCCGTATGTTCAGGCGACGCCCCAAGCCCTCCTCGTTGACCAGCGTCAGCTGCGCTTCGCCCGAACTCATGGCCGGAACGGAGCCCTCCCCCGCCATTTTCTCTCGAATTTCGCCAACGCACCGCATCAGCTCATCCATCGATGGTCCGCCAAGCGCATCGACGCGAGCGTTCTTGGTGAGTGGCGTATCGCTGACTTGGCTGAGGATCATTACCCCGGAGGGTATGGTGTCGAGCAGGCGGTTCAAATCATTGATCGCATTGCGCTCATCGGCAATGGCTACCGCCAGCCTCTCGTTCAGGCGCTGCGATCTCCAGAGCTGAAGGAGGTTCAGGCCATATCCCAAAAACAGAGATGCGATGAGCAGTATCAGGGCCGGCCTAGTTCTTGAACCGGCAATGATCTCCTGACGACGTTGCATCTCCGTACTGTACAGGACCATATCAGCCAGCATCATGTTGATGGATGTTCCGATCGGTCTGAGACTCGTCGCGATCCTCTGGAGATCCGCTGGCGTCGAGGCTGAGTGTCGGGCAGCCCGCAATTCGGAAAGCATTGCACGCGAAACCTTGCTGTGCGTGCTCATCGTCTCCTGATAGCCATCGGGAATAGCAAGGGGCGCGTTGGCAGTGCGGACCGCCAGTATGTCGATACGAGACACAAAGATGGCGAGCCGCAACTCAGCATGATCGAGATCGTCATCGTCGATATCAGTCTGGCGGGTAACAAGCGCATCGAAGGCGCCCATCAGACGAGCATGCTCAAGAGAGGCCTGGTGCACATCCCACTGGGTGGACGTCTGTACATCCCGAAGCACATCGAGTTGTTCAGTGTGAGCTGTATAGCTCATATAGGCGACAAAGGCGAAAGGGATGACCTGCAGGACCGCCAAAGCCGGCAGGATGCGCCACAGAACGTTCAACGAACGCGGACCTCAATCAGCTGCCAAATCATCCAGGATGTCGTCTGGATCTGATGAGACTGAGGCGTATTGTCGAGATCAAAGATAAGCCAGTAGGGGCCCTTGTCTTCGACTGCCATCGGTGCGCCGTTCATGCGGGTCGAAACTATGGGCTCGAACGCGGCGACATCCTGAGCCCTCAGCGTGACGGAATAATCGTTAAGGGCCCGGAGGGTGATGCTCGAAAATGAACTTACTCCGGCTTGGGCAATCACCGCGCTCAACCTAGGTCCTGAGAAGGTATAAGGTTCTTCGGTCCATGGCGTGGATGTCTTGATCTCAGACTGGGTCAAGGCATCGAGGTCTTTGAGGGCGAACTCGGTGAGTGCTCCTGTCGCCTCGCTTGAAAGCGAAAGCGTAAGCGGCGAGGACAAAGCGCCCAAACCGCTGCCGAGGAGCAGGAAGGCAGCTAGAATAGTCAATTTCATAGTACTCTCCGATCCCTTTCAGTTACGATTGAGTTGTGCTGGGCGGATCACCCAGGCAGCCCGCTTACGTAGATTCTCGGAGCGCTACGAATTTGCTTTGCTTTTGCCGAGCCTCGCACGAGATCTCGAGTTATCCTTCCGTTGGCCTCGTTTGCTTTCGATGAGTATCTAGATCGATAACATTATTCGTTATTCCTCTCCGCGCGGTAGAGTCAAATAACTCCCGAGCGATCTCTTGTATAATCGATGGAACGTCGGATTCTGGGAAATCGCGCTGGAGTAATACGCCCCTCTGTATCATAGTTTCAGCCAGTGTTATAGTATCCGATTGTGAAAACCATAACGTATAAAGCAAATCCTCTAGGGATACCTTTATATAGGCCCGTTCTATAGCGTGTATATCCATGGTTAGTGCCTCTTGTACACCCGTGCTTAGTCGTTCTAACTCGACGGCGCGCTCTTGGCGCTACGTCCTGAAGTCCGGCTTCGCTAGGTGTCATTTTTAGTCGAGACGGAGCAGGTTTTCGGTTGGGTTCCCAATTATCAATGTCGACGCTTGCGGTGCGAGCTTTCGTTGCCAAATTGGCAGGAAATTTGAACCACTCGCCTTACGATCAGGATCATGAACCTTCGCTACCATTAACCGACTTGTGCCCAAGGGTGAGTGCCTTCGACGTCAGGAGCTTGGATCGAGCTCTTGGAAAACCAGCGCTGACGACTTAGAGAGGCGATCAACTGAGGTCCCGCGGCGGTTTGGTAAACGCAACGCCCAGCTTTTAACGCTTGGGCTGTCGTTGCTCCAATAGCATCTCACTTTAACGCAACATGTGACCTAAGACCTTAAAACTCCGCTCGCACTCCATCTGAAACCATATCGCCTAAGGGCGTTTTGGCGCGCTATATCCCTGCCGACGCAAAGGGTGTGCTTTTCATCTGTATAAGACTGGGCGCGAACTGAACGTCACTGTGACTTCGCGGGTGCCAGCATTGCGATCGCCGACTTAACAAGCCCAACCGAGAAGCTCTTTGCCGAGTCCCGCAGGGCAGCGTAAATGGTCAAGAGCGGCGCCGGTGTTACTCATTGGGCGTGGGTCACCGGCGCCGCCCACCGTGTGCACGGCGAGCGCATCTACGCTCAAGCAAACCGACCTATCAAGTCGCGCCATCCGGGAATTGAACCAATTTGGATGCTTCTCCGGGAGCATGTGTCAACCGGGCAGTTGCGACCTCTCGGACCGCTCGGGGCGTATTCACCTCAACCTCGGGCGCGTTGGGCCAAGCTGCGGACGCGCTCAGTACGCCCACAACAGTCCGGCCATATCCGCGCAGGTTATGGCGTTGTCCATCATTTGATACTGTTCCCGATGCTGCACAACTGATTGAACAGCAAAGAAGGGAGCGCGCCATATTACGATGAATCGCGCTATTATTAGCTGTCCACAAATCATACTATTTTGCCGTGGTCCAAATAGTGCGATTCTGATCAATTTGCATGCCATGGCACCGATCCTGCGACGGCGCTCAAGGACGATCAAACGTCCATTTTTAACGCGACCGCTCGGCTTGGAGTAAGTGTGATGGGCGTCTATATCAACAGAGCCTACGTCTATATTCCTGAACGACCAGGGGGCTATTGCTCAATTAATTCTTTAATGATTATCTCAGAAAGATGCGTGTCAATAGTCACTTTCTGGCGTTCTGTATCATTTTATAGTTGACATTGTCGCATATATAGTGCATACTCTTATTGCTCATCCAGGAGACAGGAAAGGAATTTGAATGAACGAAATTGTTTTTGATCGCCTAATTGACGAAAAAGAATGTCGAAAGCTGACGACGTTGGGGCGAACCACGCGGTATCGCCTGCGGGATATAGGCTTGTTCCCTGAACCTGTGGCCATTTCGCCAGGCCGGAGGGCTTATCGCCTCAGCGAGATCCAAGCATGGATTGCAGGTAAATGGGTACATAGAAGTAATAGGGGTAAATAGAGGAGCCACGATTATGTGTTTATAGCTATTTCAAGATATTCATGACGTTTAATCGTCATTTATAATAACATTGCATAGAAATCTAAATTATAGAGAACCATCTATGATCAATATCATATTAACAAAAAAACTTAAAGGAATAGAGAATGGGAATGGATGTATTTGGAAATAAGCCAAAAAGCGAAAATGGTGAGTACTTTCGGAACAATGTGTGGTTTTGGCACCCTCTGGCGGAATACGCATGCAAGGTAGCTCCGGAAATTACCTCGGCATGCCGCTATTGGCACACCAACGACGGCGACGGACTTGACGACGAAAGGTCGGTCGCACTCGCCGATACGCTAATGCTCCGAGTTGCCAGCGGCCACGCTGCTAATTGGGAGTTGGAGTTCGCAGCTCAACAAGCGAGGCTGCCAAGGGAGCCATGCCGGAGGTGCGGTGGAACCGGGACGCTTCCTGCCAGCATGCATCTCAACGGCAGCTACGCGAACGCCGGCGGCAGCGGGTGCGACAATTGCGAAGGCACCGGACAAGTCGACCCTTGGGAGGTAAACTACCAATTCACCACTGACAACGTCGTCAAATTTGTCGCGTTCCTTCGCGACTGCGGGGGCTTTGAGATTTGGTGACTATCTACGGGCAGCGCGCATAGCGCTGCCCATAACACATACTACAGCAGACGGGCTCCTCATGCAGACCACCTTCCCGGCTCAGCAGCTGAAGGTTCAGCATAGTACGTTCTTCCGGGATGCTGCGGCTTCGAGGAGGCGGCGTTGCTCCTCGCGGACAGGGGAATGTGCTACATCGCGGGATGTAAACCGCCAGGCCCTTGGGCGTCGTGGGCATCCACCTCAATGGCTTGAGCAATTATTGCCAACTCCCCGAGACGATCAAAGGGGCCTTAAACCATTTGATAAGCAAAGACTACGCAGTTTCTCCCCTTTCTCTTGGCCGCATAAAGCGCCCTGTCAGCTGCAGACAGCAAAGTAACGGTTGGCCCATTTCTTTCATGTAGCATGGCAATTCCTATGCTGGCGGTGATGGTCAGCCGATGACCTTCTGCCTCTATAGTCATATCTTCAATCGTCGCACGGACCCTAGACGCTATCGAAAAGGCGAGCTCAGCGGAGACCCCGGGAAGAATCATGCAAAATTCCTCACCGCCATAGCGTCCGACATAGTCGGACTTGCGAATAGTGCTTTCGAGCAAACGGCCCACGCTGGCCAAAACTGCGTCCCCGGTCCCATGCCCGTAAGTATCATTAATAGTCTTGAAGTGATCAAGGTCTACCATCAGCACCGCGAGGTTGGTCTGATGTTTTTCGGCATCCGCGATTTCCAGCTCCGCAACGCGCAATATGGTGGCTCTGTTGAGTGTCCCGGTGAGCGTGTCTATCGACGCTTGCCGGCGCAGCTCCAGATGATGAATCGCTAATGCGGCTAAGTTCTCAAGGCTGGAGAGCTGGTCGGGCGTCACCGATCTCGGGTTTGGATCGAAGACGCATAACGCTCCCAGTGGGTAGGCATCAGAACTGGCAAGGGGGACGCCAGCGTAAAACCGTACTTTAGGCGTATCGAGGACGAATGGATTGTTGGCGAAACGCGGATCGTGTTCTGCGTCATCGACTACCATTGGCCCTGCCGCCCGGATGGTATGAGTGCAAAAAGACGTTTGCCTTGGTGTTTCCGCCTCGGCAATTCCCCGGCGCGATATAAAGAACTGGCGGTCGCGATCAATGAGCGAAATGGCCGCCGATTCAGAACCCAGCAGCGTCTGTGCAAGCTTGACGATCCGATCTAGATCACTGTCGGTGGCGGCATCGAGCAACCCGTAGCGCCTGACAGCGGCAATTCGTTCGTCATCGTAGCTCGGCGCAATCATCATTGGCGTCCAGATCGCAGATTGATATTTGGGCTTCAGCGCAATACCCGGCGTCGTTTAAACGGTTGCTCCTTTTGCCGAGCGCCGGTGCGAGCTCAAACGCCGTGGCGCGCCACCAAGCGCTTCCGCGAGAAATCCCGCAACATCGTCCGGATGCATCGGCCTGCTGAAGAGATAGCCCTGTCCATAGTCACACCCCCAGGATGTCAGAAGAATCGCTTCTGCTTCCGTCTCGACCCCCTCAGCAACTGTCGAGAGCCCCATCGTTTTGGCAAGGCCGATCATCGCCCGCACGATCTCCTTTCCCTTATCATTCTTGCGCATGCCTGAGACGAAGGACCGATCGATTTTGAGCTCATCAACGGGGAGCGTCTGAAGATGCACCAGAGACGCATAACCGGTGCCAAAATCATCGAGCGACAGGCTAATGCCCTGATCCTTGAAGTCCTGCAGTTTCCAGAGAATAACGTCCTCGAGCTCATCAAGGAGAACACGCTCGGTAATCTCGAGCTTGACGCTCCAGCGGGGCAGACCGTTGCGGTCTAGGCGATCAAGCAGAGCGGCAGTAAACTCCGGATTGACAATATTGTCCGTTGCCATGTTGAGGGAGACCCTTTGGAAGGCCACACCAGCCTGTTGCCAACGCGCCATTTGATCAACAACGCACTCGACCATACGCAGCCCGATGGCATCGGCCAATCTAGGGTCATCTAGCGCAGATCTGATCGTTGTCGGAGGCAAGACGCCTTGCTTGGGATGACGAATCCGCAGGAGTGCTTCCCAACTGTGCGGCCTTCGCGTCTCCAGAGAAAGGATAGGTTGGAAATATGGCTCGACCCAACCTTCACGGAGGGACAATCTTGCAAACTCGAACTCCTCAGCGCGAGCTGTGGCGTTACTGCGGATTCTGGGGTCGAAAAGTTTAACGGAGCCTTTCCCCGAAGATTTAGCAGCGTACAGTGCTAGATCGGCTCGTTTAAAAACTTCATCAGCGTTCTCATCGGATCGCCCGAGCGCGCAGCCTACACTCGCCCGGCAGGATCGCGCCTTCTTATTGGCGCGCATCCGCACGTCGAGGCCAATACCGATCTCGTTGCCGCGCTTCATAAGGCAGTCATCGGAAAAGGCGAGTTCCGTGATGATGGCAAACTCATCTCCTCCTAGCCGAAAAACCTGCTCACCAGGCTCACAGACAGACATCAGATAGCGGGCGAATAGACGGAGCACCGCATCCCCTGTGCGGTGACCATGCCGGTCATTAACAAGCTTGAAGTCGTCCATATCCAGAACCATCAGCCCTACCGGATGTGAGGCTGTATCGAGGGAACGACGGAGCTGATCCACAAAGCGCCGGCGGTTAGGCAATCCCGTAAGGTCGTCGTAGTAGGCGTGCCGCTGAAGCCTTTGCTCGGCAACGAAACGGTCGTGAATGTCGTCCGCCGCACCATACCAGCGCAGAATCCGTCCATTGTCATCAAAGCGAGGAAAGGCGCGCGCCCTGACCCACCGATAGGAGCCATTTGCCAGACTTATACGGTAGGACGCATCGAGCGGGGTGCCCGACGCCAGCGCATGTTCCCATTTCTTAATCGTCGGCTCCACATCATCAGGATGGAGCGAGGAAAGCCAGCCGTCCCCAAGTGCCTTTTCACCGCTAATGCCAGTCGCCTCAGCCCATTTACTTGAGACACTGAGGATCTTCCCTGCAGGATCTGCAGTCCAGGGTATCTGGGGATTTAATTCAACTGTAACTCGGTAATGTTCCTCGCTCTCGCGCAAGGCCTCGAGGATGCGAGCCCGCTCGATGGCGAGCGACGCAAGCCGTCGGAGACGATCCATCTCTCTTTGCTCGTGGGAACCCGGCTGACGGCTATCCTTAAAGTAGAATCCAAACGAAGCGATGACCTTGCCGGCAGCGTCAAAAACAGGGCGTGACCAACAGGCCTTGTAGCCGAGGGCCAGAATGGGACCCCGCCAACCGTCCCATAAGGGGTCCGTCCCAATGTCCCAACTAATTACATCGCGATTTTCGTAGACAGCGGTCCCACAGGAGCCGGCCCGTGCGTCCACGCGCAGCGCCTTGATGTCTTTATACATGTCAGGCGGGAACTTGGGCGCGATGCCAGCCTCGAAATGCTCGACATCCTTGTCTACCAGCAAGATACTGGCAGCTGCACCCGGAAGCTGCTTTTCGGCTGCCCGGCAGAGCTCGGCCAGCACCTCACGCAACTCGGCACCTGAAGACACCAAATCAAGCACGCGGCTCTGCGCGGCGTCCCGCGTCTCCGTGGTCAGCCAATCATGGGCGTCGATAGCGCAGCCGATCCACTTCTCACCCCCGATGTGGCGAGCGTTGAGCACGTGTCGATGGTAGACGCCGTCGTAACGGCGCACGCGGATTTCGGCCTGGATCTCACTTCTGCCGGCGCTGTTAAGCGGAATCTGAGCATAAAATACAGCGACATCAGCGGGGTGAATGGCGTCGAGCCAGCCATGGCCGAGCCCCGCCTCACGCTGCATGCCGGTGAACTCGCGCCAGCGGTCATTATTGAACTCGACCATACCTTGAGAATCTGAAATCCAGACGATTCCAGGTATGGCGCGTGTCAGCGTTTCGAAGAGCCCATCAACCATCGTTCGACCTGTGCTCCAGCGTACTGCCTTCACAATGGGCACACTGGAGTTAATAGCGGCTTCAACCCAAGCGCAATGCTTTATGGAAGCAAGGTAGCGGAGAGAGCCAGGCCTGAAAGAGGCCGCGGTGCCCCAAGCTTGCCGCTATTGCATTCACCGAGCCGCCCTAGCTGGCGCGAGCGCGCGTACGAAAGTGACTGGACGCGCAAAAGGTGGGCGCTAACGCAAAGCGTGCACAGATGAGAGCGCAACGACTCTTTTTGCGGCACCAGTATGCAGTGTTGCTTGGCTCACCGCTAATTTCGTAGGGACGAACGACGCCCTCACGCGAAAAAGCTTGATGGCATCGCCACATCCTTGGAACGCCGGTGCCGGGAGGATCTCGGATATGCCCGCCATGAAATGACTGGGCAATCTATTCTCAAATCATCCCAGCCATCGTCGCAGCCTGAAGCCATGTGGATAGTTGTCGCCCCAGCATGAAAGTGCAATCTTGCCATTGCACCGTTGACAAAATCGTGCTCCGCAAATGGCCATGATCGAAGACGAGTTTGCGATAGCCGTAGCCGAGACCACACCTGCCATGCTGTGGATGGGCGATGCGCTTGGTCGTTGCGTTTTCCTGAACAGCGCCCTTCGGCGTTTCTGGGGCGTTGACCCCCAACATCTGGATCAGTTCGACTGGACGTCGACGCTCCATCCCGACGACATCGAGTTATTGAGCAAGCCGTTTGGCGAGGCCATGGCCGCCCATACCCCATTCACGATTGAGGCGCGCTACAAGCGGGCCGATGGAGTCTTTCGGATTATGCGGACGGAGGCCAATCCGCGCTTCGGCCATGACGGCGCCTTCCTCGGCATGACGGGGTTGAACATTGATGTCACCGAGCAACGACACGCGGAACAGCAGTCGCGGTACCTCATGGGTGAGTTGAACCATCGGACCAAGAACCTATTGGCGGTTGTCATGGCGATCGCGCGAGCGACGGCAAAGAGTACTGATCCCCAGCGCTTTCTGGATACCTTTTCGTCGAGACTATCTGGCCTTGCTTCCAGCAACGATCTGCTCGTCGCGAGAGATTGGAGTTCTGTGTCCTTAAGCGATCTTGTGACGAGCCAGCTGCAGACCATTTCCATGGAGAAAGATGAACGCGTGGCATTCGGCGGTCCGAATATTTCCGTCTGCCCACAGCACGCACAGACGGTTGGGATGGCACTCCATGAGTTGGCAACGAACAGCCTGAAATATGGTGCGCTGTCTGAACCGCATGGCCGTTTGAGGGTAGTCTGGCATACGACCGGCCGGGAGCACTGGCGGTTAGAATGGCGCGAGACTGTGAAGCGAACTTTGTCTGCTCCGGAAAGGAGGGGCTTCGGGCATGTTGTCATGGTCGACATGGTGGAGCACGCCGTCGGAGGTAAGGTTCATCTGCAGTTTGAGCCACACGGGGTGATATGGAGCTTGGATGTCTGAGACCGATGCGCGCAGCCGGGTCAACCATCGGGAGCTGCAACGTTCCCGTGTTTTTGCCGCATAGAGGCAGCTGCAAGTGTCTTCGCATCAGCTCGGCTATTTGAGGCCGCGCAAATGCAAAGTGCGATCAGTTCACGACGTTCAGCACCCTCAGCGTGTCGAAACAGGATGGAGAGCGAAAGTCCTTGATCAAGCTCCAAGATGAGGCAAATCTGGTTTTGCGCCCACCTCAGGGACCCGCGGTCAAAACTGGTCTCGTGACGCCCCCTAACCTCAGGAACACCGTTATGAAAGCCCTTTCATTCGCATTGGTAGCGGCATTCCTGCCCCTTCCAGCGCTGGCTCAAACCATAGGCAATTCAACTGCGGAAGCGCCGCTGATCAAGGCTAGCGCACCCGAGGACGTTGCCTCAGAGATGCAGCGGCTCGGCTACAGGGCGCAATTGACCACCGATAACGTTGGCGACCCGCAGATCAAGTCGGCCGCTGGTGGGTCAAATTTCCTCGTATGGTTCTATGACTGCCAAGATGGCAATGAGTGTGGCTCCATTCAGTTCTCGGTGGGATTTGATACGCCCAGCGGACTCGATCTCGCAGTCGCGAACGAATGGAACCAACAAAACCGATATGGGAAAGCGCACCTTGACGACGAGCGCGATCCCTATGTCCAAATGGACATCGCGATCAACGGAGGCATGAGCCCTGAACTGTTCGCCGATAATCTCAAGCTTTGGGAAGATATAGTCGCGCGATTTAAACAGCACATTGATTGGTGAAATGGGGCTAGGCTCACCCGCTTCAACGCGGGTGAGCCCAAGCGACCTGCTGGGAGGGATGCGCCAGGTTGACAAGTGCGGATCTGACTATAAGAACTGGCGCTGGCTGCGGGGAGATGGCATCAGCGATTGAGCCACCGCGCCCTCACTCGACAGCCCCACAATCACCGGCGTTGACAGTTTGGACCCGAGGCGGGACTAGGCTCAGCCTACCAAGCGATCACGCGGCGACGACGCATGAGAATGCTTACCAACACACTTCCTAAGCCTTCCTGATCACAAATCGCAGGCTCGCGGATTGCTGCGATTTCGACACCCAATCCATGGCCGCTAGTCGCCGCAAAGTGTGAAACATCTATCATTGCCAACAGATCCGTCCATATAACAGGCATTGTTTCCCCCGATTGCATTTCATCAGTGGGCTGCATTTTGATGAAGCCTATGCATCGTCACAGACTGATGAGATGTGCCGAGGTTAATTCCGTTTCCCCGAACCAGCGGTAGATGCAGGGTGTATTGGGGTAGTCGATGCTGGATGCCTTGGGATGCTGGATGCCGGGGTCGCCCTTCATCTTGTAGTGCCCAACCAGTACAGGTGGCGCATCCATCGGGTAGATCGCTGCGATCACATCCGAGGGCAGTTCCGACTGGGGGAGTTCATCGGGATTGGGAACTGACAGGGACGCTTGGGGCCATGTCCTGGCGCCGGCATTCCACCAGGCCAAGCGGACCTCCTTGCGCGGGTTTCCATGGTAATCATGGAAGAGGCAACCTTCTGGAAGCGGAACCTCCGGTCCCGTGACCAGAGATTTTACAGCTCTGCCGAAGGGAGTAGCGCCACTCGCAATCTCAGCAAGGTCTTCTCGTTTCAAGAACCCATCAGGTCTGCGCTTACGGATTTCCGATATGTGCAAATCAGACCAGCAGGCATGAGAAATGCGCAACCCGTCGACCTCGATCCACAGCGGGAGAGTCTCCAGGAACCAATCTGTCCATTCCAGTGCCTGTGGTGTGCCGACACCAAATGCCTCGATAAAGCTGCGGTGCTGCCTCTGGTTCTTTGAACTGTGAGCGCGCAGTGGGGAACCGTCGGGCCCTGCGGAGTGGTACAGGAGTGCGTTCAGTTCGTGATTGCCCATGACTGCACGCGCCCTAGCTTCCGCAATCAATTTGCGGGCAGTTTCGAGCACGCGAAGGTCTGACGCTGCTGTGACATCCTTGCTCGCATCCACGAAATCTCCGAGAAACAGGATCATGCTGTTCTTATGTGTGCGCTGCAGTGATACGTTCAGGCGCTCGATGTCTGCATGAATATCCGGGATGATTGTGAAGCGTACCAAATAGGTCTCTTGTCCGATGGACGATAGAGCTGAACGGAAGAATGTTTCAGAATTATGGAAACATCGCGAGTGTCAGGTGATGCCATTGCCTCAGATCGTGTTCTTGTGCAGTGAGTGCATCGATCGCGTTTTGCAGTTCACTGATCGTCGTGGCCTTTTTGACATAGGATTGAGCCACGTTAACACGGGATTCCGGTGCCCGCTTGCTCAGGTCATAGCCTCCCGCAAGCAAACCTTTTTGCAGTGATGTACGGAGTTGCTCCAGCTTCGTTGAGAGGCGAATGATCCGATGGGCACGGGACATGTTCGGAAACTGCTCAAGAAACCGTCTCTGCAAATAATCGTCCGAAAACAGCAACCAGTTGGAGTAGACAGCGGACTTTAGGGGAACGTAAGTTCGCGTCTCGATCAGGCGCCATGCATTATGCAAATCAGGCGTGGTGCTGAGCCATCGGTACTGGTGCCCTCCGATGACCTCTCTGATCTGGGCGAGGTCGGTAACAGCTCTTGCTTGACTGCTCTTGTCCGATTTTTCTATCGCAAAATACGGTATATTGAGGACTTTTCTCCGTCCAAATGCAATCATTGCATCTCCATATCTGATGACAAATTTGGGGTATTGATATTATAGGAAACCAGAAATGCTGCATAATCAGCATTCTGTACCTTTCTGCATCATGCAATAGAGTGATTATGTGCGAATGCACTAATGGGTGTTTTCGCCTTCATGCTGATGCGTTTGCATGAACTCCGCAAATGCGGCATCCGCCTTTTGATTGGTCAGGGCGACTGCTGCAATCAGATCTGCATAATGTTTAACCGTTTCGAGGCCATTGACCACATTGAGACGTATCGTCGTGCCCGTGGGATTGCTGCCTTCAAAATCAGTGGCGTGATGCCATCTGACGACCCGTTGGTCTGGCATTGGCAAGAACTGGAATGCACCGACGCGCATTTTTGAGTTTATGGTGGACAGCAGTAGCTGCATCTGTTCACTTTGTGACTCTTTCACGCTCATGTATCGCATATAGATATAGATATCGATCATGTCGTTGTTGTAGGCTTCAACGATCAGCAGGCAATAATTGCCACCGACTGAGACCGATGTGGTTACGTGGGCGAAATCCTGATCGAAATCATACGCGACCTCATCGTCCCACTCCATTTCCGCGAGAAAGGTCTTGAGGGCGATATCGTGTTTGAATGCGATGGTATTGCTCGTCATTAATGCTCCTGGTGCTGTTGAAGGGATTCGGTGAGAGGCATATCCATCATCCCCTGATGGATTTGCTGAACAGACGGTCTGCAATGAGGTGAAGTTCGCGACTTTTTGAGATGCTGTTGCGCCAGCGTAGCGGAATGGCGGAGTTGCCATAGAGTGCCCCAGAGAGCTGCCCTGTGATTGCTGCAGTGGTATCGGCATCTTCGCGCAAATTGGCAGCCATGAGCACCGCACTCTCGAAAGTGGTTGTCTGATCCACGCACCAGAGTGAGGCTTCGAGAGCATCGAGGACGTAGCCGGTGCCGCGTATTTCGGAGCGCCTCTTGGACGTCCAGCTGCCAGAGGCGATTTCGCTGACCTTGGTTGTGTAGGTGCCGGTTCGCGAGCGCAGGACCTCTGACTTGGGTTTGCCGGCGATCGCGTCAGCGAGGATTTCACAAAACAGGATGCAGGCCTCGATTGCTTCAGGAGCCCCATGGGTGACCCTGCTCTGATCGGCAGCAACCTGAGCCATGACGCCTGCGCTATTCCAGTATCGAATGGCCACAGGTGACACGCGCATCAGCGAGCCATTGCCTGCAGTTGAGGGATCAGTGGGCCCGGAGAACGGGTCTCCAGTGCGTTCATGATGATGCAGTGCCGAGCGTGTCGTCAGACCGATATCAAAGCATTGGCCCGTGCTGGAATACCTCCCCTGTCGCCACCAGGAGACAAATCGATCCGCCAGGTCATGGGGTTTGAAGGTCTCTGTGGATGCCAGACTGTCTGCCAGGGCCCAGGCCATCGCGGTGTCATCGGTCCACTGTCCGACCGCCAGACCAAAGGGTCCACCCCCCACCATGTCTGTCAGAGGTGGGGCATGATCATCTCGAGGAGCGAACTCGAGTGTGGTGCCAATGGCATCACCGACTGCCAGACCGATGAGGGCGCCAACTGCCCGGTCTCGATGCGCGTGTGTGTTCTGCGATACCGGGGGCACGCGGACAGTACTGAGGACGTGGTCCTCCTGTTGTCTCGTCTCGATGGCTCCGGGACGAACGGAGCGAACCAGTTCGATGGCAGACTGAGGGTCGACCCCAAGTTCGACCAGAAGCCGTGCAACTATTGTCCCTGCCCGACCAAGGCCTCCCTTGCAGTGCACCAGGACGTTGAGGCCATTGCGCAGTTTTGTCCGCAGGGCCTCGCCCACGCTCAACCAGGCCTCTTCAAAGGCCTCATCGGGAACTGAGACATCAACGATGGGGAGGTGGAACCAGTCTATGTCCCTTTGGGTCACCCGCTGCCCCAGATGAGGCACCTGCAGCTCATCAAGCTCGAAGGGCTCCAGGAGGGTCAGAACCGCTGCTGCGTTCCAGGCGACTATGATGTCGAGATCAGCATCCAGGTCTCGGTCCCAGGGACCGCTGACGCTGTCGCTCTGCTTTTTTCCTGGACAGAAGGTGATGCCAAGCGAACCGTGACCATGGCCAAGGCCTATTGTTGCAATCCGCAGGGGGGGTGTTTCGCTGGTTTTGATCGATGACCTCATGAATTGAATGGCATGGCCGTGCAGGGCAAATCACATGGACTTGCCTGCGCGCAAAGAGTGAAAATGGAGAAGACCTAAACGTAGCAGAAATAAGCGAATTTTGCAACGGGACGAGGCGCTGAAGGGAATGGATTTGGTGCTTGGTACCGTATGGTCCATGCAGAAAACGCCTGGAACAGAGTTGGCAGTGACTGTGAGGAACGGTCAAACCGATGATCTCGTAGAACGACGAGGTGATCGAGATCATGAGGAGGCGAGATGGGGGCGTTCACCAGAACTTATGAGGTCAAGATCCGGATTGCCGGTTTTGCCCAGGACGTGCGGGTCGATGCAGATTCACCACAAGTGGCACTCGAGATGGTCAAGAGGCAGTACGGTAACCCCCAGATCCTGATGCCGCCGCGTGTTGTTCGGTAACTCTGGATACGGAAGACCAGGAGCAACGATCGTTGGGGTTGTCCCTCGGTCATAGAGCGGAACCTGGATCTCAGGTCAGACGTGGTTCTGGCAGACTGGACTGTGGCGATGAGGGGAGTTCTGACCTGATCTCTGAACAGCAGAGATGGGGACGCACGCACCGTTCACAATCGAGGTGAACATTCGGGAGTCTGGTTGCGAACGAGACGGACTCAAGTGCCAGGGACCGTTCAGACCAGTGGTTTGTAGGTGTCCTGATCGCTAGCCAGCATAGAAATAGAAAATAAAAAAAGGGACGCCTATAGGCGCCCCCATTAGTAGAATTGCGAAAGCATATTACTAAAATACAAATATATGCCGCTCGCTTATGTAGGGCTACCGAGCGCCTTCGCAGATATATGGTCATTTACTGCAGTAAGCGACGCACCCCCAGCGTCGCTTTTTTACCGATAATCCGAATCTGCGTCTTCGATCGGTTCGGCGCCATAATTGGCAGAGGTCTTATTGTTTCCGATGGTGCCGCTGCCAATTACACCGATATAGAAGTCCGACCAATCATACGCTTCCGGGGCATCGGTCGCGGATTTCGACCATAGCAGGGCGAAAGTTAGTCCGAGAGTCGTACGCACTGACAGAGTCATGTTATTTGCCTTCGTCCAGCCAGTGCGTTTTCTTGCTAAATTTCTTGGAGTTGCCCGTCAATCGGGATACTCTTCCAATCTGGGCTGAATACGGGGTAATGAGCGCCATTCTGGCAGAAATTGTGATGGCGATTCTAGCGACGATAGTTCGGCAAGTCTTTTCAGGAACCACGCGTCTTGAGGTGCTCCCTCAAATCTCTTCCACCCATAAGTTGAGTACGGGGTTGTCATGAGCAGGCGCCCTGGCAAAGTGCTGCTCGAGGGACATTCGGTCACCGTGACCTTCGAGGTGCTCCTGAGGGAATGCTGTGCTGCGTTCGCCGGAGCCGTTGGTCAAACAGTGAGTGTGACGACCATTCATCATCCGATGCTGGTCATGGGGTAATCGACCTGTCTCAAAGGCGATTTCACCCACTGCAATCGATGACCAGACCCTTGAATTATGGGTGCGTCGCTGCGGCGCTTCGGCTTTGGCTATGCGGCATTTGGTCAAACAGCGTCGCGTTGCCGTTCAAGGCCATGATGCCGGTGGTGCGGAACAGCTTGGTTGCGTAGCTGACGACCCCGCCAAGGTTGTGGGTGATGGGACGTGCATCGACGCTCTTGAGAGGCAGCAAAGGTTGAGTGCCGTCGCTGTATCGGAAGCGTGTGATGCTCTGGAAGCGTTGCTGAGACAGCGTTTCGAACGATGGCAAGATGGTGGGGTCGATAAAGATGATCGAGTGGATATGGGGCCACTCGGACATTGCTAATTGCGATGGGCTCACGGATTGGCGGGAGCCAGGGATGTCTAGGAAATCGAAACTTCTGGGTTGAAGGTGACGTTTTCCTGGTCTCTGGTAATTTTTAATCAGGGCAGAAACGAGCCTGATATAAAACAGGGCATTAAGTTGGAAGATGCGATGGCACATCGTTGGTGCATCGCGATAACCGGTACTATAGAAATCTTTCGTCAAAAAGTATGGTCTTAATGTCGGTTTTTGTTGTGCGTAAGTGACGATATGTTGTTGGTAATGGTCGCGAAATCCGGGACCTTTCAGGTGAAGTGTCATTAATGAATCCATATGTTAAGTAATTATAGGTAATAGAAGACATTAGCGACGAAAAGTCGCTTTGGGCATATCAGAATAGGAATTATGAGAATGAAGAATTCCTCATTCTCTCTGTTCCAATAATTTCTTTGAATAGGACAATTATAAGGTATATTGTCAATCAAGTCAACATTATTTATAATACCGCGAGCCCGTGTTTGCGATTTCCGCAAAGCGATCGTGCCGGTGTCCGAATGGGGGGAGGCGGGGCAAGGCGACTCTGTCGTGCCCACCGCATGCATCGCGTTCGTTCAAAGAGCACGCGCAGGTGGCAAGCCAGTGGCCCTGCTCAGGGTAAACGGGGCGAATGTGGTATGAAATGTGGGTTGAAAATACGGGCCAAAACATAAGAAATTGTTTTGACTGCACAATCTTCAGATAGGTGGCGGAGAGGGAGGGATTCGAACCCCCGGTGGAGTTGCCCCCACGCCGCATTTCGAGTGCGGTGCATTCGACCACTCTGCCACCTCTCCGCGAGGTCTGCACTTGGCCCTGAAGGCCGGTCGAGACGGGGTGGCTTATGGCATAGCGCGACCGGCCCTGCAACACCCTTGCGCAGTCTCATGCCGATCTGGTGGATCGCCAGAGCCAGGCGGTCAATCCCCAACCGTCAGCTGCAAGGCCTCGCCTCAACTGCCGCATCAAAGAGCGCGAAAGGACCGTCTCCACAGGCGAGCTGCGCGTGGCGGTGGCGCAAACCAAGCCTTGGAACGGATGCCCGACGGCGCGTCCGATCCGCGCATGCGTCTGTGCTTTTTGGGGCCGTGCTCTGACTTTGAGCCGGGAGGTGGTGTAGCGTTGCCAGACACGAGGACAATCGAGCGCAATGGCCACACTGAACGCACAGCGCGACGAGCCGGCCCGCCTTTTCGTCTATGGCACGCTGCGCGACCCCGAACTGCTGATGCGGCTGCTCGGCAGGCCGGTGCCGCACACTGCGCTGCTGCCGGCCGCAGCGCCCGGCTGGCGGGCCGTCGCCCTTGCGCGCCACCCCTGGCCGGTGCTGGCGCGCAGCCCGGGCCACGCCGCCGAGGGTCTGCTGGTCCTCGGGCTCACGGCCTTCGAGCGCGACCTGCTCGATGCCTGGGAGGGGGAGGGCTACCGGCGGCTGCCCCTGCCCGTGATGGTGGAGGCCGAACTCTTCGAGGCCGATGCCTACCTGCCGGTGAGCCCGCCGTCGCTTTCGGCGCCGGACTGGGACTTCGCCCGATGGCAACTGAACCACCGGGCCGCCGCACTCGTTAGCGCAGGGGCGGAGGCCGAAACCCTGCGGCTGCGGCTCATCGCCCTGCGCCCGCACTGAACCCTGTTTGAGGACATGTCATGATCACACCCGATATCATCGCAACGGGCCTGGGTGATGTGGTGCTGCAGCCCGTCCATCATGCCACGTTCATGCTGAGCTGGGGCGAGAACAGCATCGTCTTCGATCCCGTCGGCGGGACAGCGCGGCTCGCGGGCCTGCCGCGGCCCGATCTCGTCATCCTCACCCATGAACACCCGGACCATTATGACGAGGCAACGCTGCTGGCGCTGGCCGAGCAGGGTCCTCTCGACATCATCGCTTCCCCCGGCACCCATGCGCTGCTGCCCGATGCCCTCAAAACACGGGCCACGCGGCTGGCCAATGGCGAGACGGTTGAAAAGCTCGGGGTCGTGATCGACGCGGTGCCGGCCTACAACACCACGCCCGAGCGGCTGCAATTCCATCCGCGCGGGCTGGTCAACGGCTATGTGCTCGATTTCGGCGGCACCCGCATCTACAATGCCAGCGACACCGAAGTGACGCCGGAACTGGCCGGCATGACCGACATCGCCGTCGCGCTGGTGCCGATGAACCTGCCCTATACCATGACGGGACCGCAGGCTGCCGAAGGCGTCAGGCAGTTCCGGCCGCGCATCGTCTACCCCTTCCATTATCTGGGTGGCAGGGAGGACGAGGTCTTCGCCAAAGCACTCGAAGGCGAGGCCGGCATCGAGGTGCGCCTGCGCGACTGGTACGAAGGCCAGTAGAGGGGTTCACATCCGCTGTCGCTCGGCGCCCCAAGGAGGCCGATCGACAGCGGATGGTATAAAGGCCTCAGACCCCGCCCATCCGGCAGACCACCGCCCACTCGGCCTCGGTGACAGGGGATACCGAGAGCCGGGAGAGCTTGACCAGCGCGATATTTTCGAGCTCGGGCGTCGCCTTGATCTCGGCCAGCGTGACAGGGCGGGCGAAAGGCTTGACGGCGGCGACATCGACGCACTCCCACACCACCTTGCCGTCCTTGAGCTCGGCGGTGGAATCGGGATGGGCCTCGGCCACCACTTTCATGATGCCGACGATCTCCTTGCCGATATTGGAGTGGTAGAAGAAGGCCTGGTCACCCGTCTTCATCGCCTTCATGTGGTTGCGGGCGGCATAATTGCGCACCCCATGCCACTCCTCGGTCTCGCCGCGACCGGTCTTGGCCACGAGGTCGTCGAAGGAAAAGACGTCCGGCTCGGACTTCATCAGCCAATAGGCCATTACTGCCCCCGGCCGGTGGGGTTGTTGATGCCCCAATTCCAGCGGCGCACCTGGTAGCTCTCGAACACGCCCTCGACCACGAAGGGATCCTGGGCGGCCATCGCCTCGGCCTCGGCCTGGCTCTGCGCCTCGATCACCATCAGCGAGCCGCAGGGCTGGCCGGCGCTGTCGATGAAGGGGCCGGCGAAGACCAGCTTGTCGCCCAGCGTATCGAGATGCTTGAGATGGGTGGGGCGAACCGCCATGCGATGGTCGACGCCATCGGGCTTGTCCTCGGCGATGATGGCGAAAAGCATCTCTCAGTCCTCTCTCTTGAGCGGCCGCGACATGAGGCCGGAAACGATATCTGCGATGGCGGCGCGGCCCGACAGCAGGAGCACCACGGCATCGATGAGCGGCACATCGACGCCCTGGCGCCGCGCGATGGCCTGCGCGACAGGCGCTGTGAAGACGCCCTCGGCCAGCGGCCGACGGCCTTCAACGAGGATTTCGCCGCGCCCCAGCGCGAGGCCGGTGGCATAGTTGCGCGATTGCGCCGAGGTGCAGGAAAGGGTGAGATCGCCGAGCCCGGCAAGCCCGGTCAGCGTTCCGGCATTGCCGCCCAGCGCCACCACCAGCCGCGCCATTTCGGCAAACGCCCGGGCGATCAGCGCCGCCCGTGCCGACGCCCCGAGCCCCGCGCCTTCGACGGCGCCGCAGGCCAGCGCATAGACGTTCTTGAGCCCGCCCGCGAGCTCGACACCGATCATGTCTCCCGCCGCATAGAGCCGCAGGCCGGGCCCGGCGAGAGCGGCGGCGACGGCATCGGCCATGGCCCCGTCCGGGCTCGCAAGCGTCACGGCCGTGGGCCGGCCGGCGGCCACATCCTCGGCAAAGCTCGGGCCCGAGAGCACCAGCGGGGTTGCCGTGGGCACGAGATCGAGCAGGATCTCGCTCTGGCGCCTCAGCGTTCCGGCCTCGAGGCCCTTGGCCGAAAGCACGACCGGCAGCCCGCCCAGCATCCGGCCATGCACCCCGAGCGCCGCCGCGCTCTGCTGGGCCGGCACGGCGAGAATGGCGAGATCGACATCGGCCGGAAGCGCCAGCGCCGCCACCAGCCCCGCATCGAGCGGCAGAGCGCCAAGCGCCCGGCTGTTGGTGTGGCGCGTATTGATCTCGGCGACCTGTTCGGGATCGCGGCAGACGAGGGTGACACGGCGCCCCGCCACCGCCGACGCCTGGGCGAGGGCGGTGCCCCATGAGCCGGCGCCGATCACCGCGACATTCTTGATTGCTTCAGGCTGCATGGGAAATCCGCATGCCGGGGTCATCGAGCGGCCAGCGCGGCCGTGCGGGCAGGTCGAGCCCGTCGCTGCGGCCCAGAGCCAGCCTCTCGGCCCCGGCCCAGGCGATCATCGCGCCATTGTCGGTGCAAAGCGCGATCGGGGGCACCACCAGCCGGGCGCCAGCCTTTTCGGCCACGGCGCCGAGCGCAGCGGCGATGGCCCGGTTTGCCGCGACCCCGCCGGCAACCACGAGGGTGGGCGTCGCATCAGGCAGGGCAGCGGCGAACCGCGCGAGCGCGGCAGCCGAGCGCTTCGCCACGATTTCGACCACGGCCGCCTGGAAGCTGGCGCAGAGATCGGCGGCATCCTGATCGGTGAGCGGCGCCGCGTCCTCGGCGGCGAGCCGCACCGCCGTCTTGAGGCCGGAAAAGGAAAAATCGAGCCGCGCCTCGCCCATCAGCGGGCGCGGCAGGCGGAAGCGCCGCGGATCGCCCGACCGCGCCAGCGCTTCGACGCGCGGACCGCCGGGCAGCCCGAGATCGAGCATCTTGGCGACCTTGTCGAAGGCTTCGCCCAGCGCATCGTCGATGGTGCCGCCCCAGCGCTCGTAATCGCCCACCCCGCGCACCAGCACGAACTGGCTGTGCCCCCCCGAGACCAGGAGCATGAGATAGGGGAACTCGACCCCGTCGGTCAGCCGCGCGGTCAGCGCATGGCCTTCGAGATGGTTGACCCCGATGAATTTCAGCCCTGCCGCCGCCGCCAGCGCCTTGCCGGTGGTCAGACCCACCAGCACGCCCCCGATCAGCCCCGGCCCGGCGGTGGCCGCGATGGCATCGAGATCGCCGAGCGCCACCCCGGCTTCGTCGAGCGCACGCGCGATGATGCCGTCGAGATGGCTGACATGGGCGCGCGCGGCCAGCTCCGGCACCACGCCGCCGAAGGCGGCATGTTCTTCCACCTGCGAGCGCACGATGTTGGAGAAGATGGTGCCCCGGCCGTCCGCATCGCGCAGAACCACCGAGGCGGCGGTTTCGTCGCAGCTGGTCTCGATGCCCAGAATCTTCATGCGCGCTTGCCCGCCGGGGGGGAACGGTCTACTGCGTCCCCGAAGACGATGGCCTACAATAGGATGGTACGGCTTTGCAATCGCCCCCGCCCTTCCTGCGCATCGGCACCCGCGGCTCGCCGCTCGCCCTGGCCCAGGCCCATCAGACGCGCGACCGGCTTTCGGCCCTGCACGGGGTGGAGCCCGATCGCATCGCGATCATCCCCATCAGCACCGGTGGAGATCGCCTCACCGACGTGCCGCTGTCGGCCTTTGGCGGCAAGGGCCTGTTCTCGCGCGAGATCGAGGCGGCGCTTGCCGAGGGCATCATCGATATCGGCGTGCATTCGAGCAAGGACATGGCGACGACCCTGCCGCCCGGGCTCGTGATGCCGGTCTTTCTCGAGCGCGAGGACGTGCGCGACGCCTTCATCTCGCTGGGTCACGCCAATCTCGAATCGCTGCCCGAGGGGGCGCTGTTCGGGACATCCTCCATCCGCCGCGCGGCGCAGATCCTGCGGGCCCGGCCCGACCTTGCGATCGTGCCGTTCCGGGGCAATGTGCAGACGCGCCTGCGCAAGCTCGGAGAGGGCGTGGCGGAGGCGACGCTGCTGGCCGGGGCCGGGCTCAACCGGCTCGACATGGCCGACCGCATCCGCCACTGGCTCGACCCCGAGATCTTCCTGCCGGCGCCGGCGCAGGGGGCCATCGGCATCGAGCATCGCGCCGACGACCACCGCACCGCCGATATCGTGGCGCCGCTCAATCACCCCGAAACCGCCCGCGCGGTGAAGGCCGAGCGCGCCATGCTGCAGATCCTCGACGGCTCCTGCCGCACACCTATCGGGGCGCTCACCACCTGGCGCGGGCCGCAGCTGATGCTGGTGGCCGAACTCGTATCGCCCGATGGCCGCATCACCATCAAGGCCGAGGGGCCTTTGGGCGAGGACACCGCCCAGGCCGATGGCGCGGCTGTCGGCCGCATGCTCAAGGATCGCGCCGGGCCTGACTTCGTTAAGGTGTTTTCGCCATAGTGACGTCATGGTCCGCATGCTGGTCACCCGCCCAGAGCCCGAAGCGAGCGACACCGCGCAACGGCTTGCCGCCCTCGATATCGAGGCGGTGATCGCCCCGTTGCTGCGGGCGCGCGTGCTCGCCACGAGCCTGCCCGACCCGCGCGGCTTTTCGGCCATCGCCGTGACCAGCGCCGCAGCCCTGCGCGCCCTCGCCGAACGCGATGCGATCGCGCCCTATCGCGGGCTGCCGCTCTTTGCCGTGGGTGAAAAAACCGCCCGAACCGCACGGGAGATGGGGTTTTCGTCGGTCGAGATCGCCGGCGGCACGCTCGGGCACCTCGTCGAAAAGCTCGCCCATGCCGGGCTCGGCGGGCCGGTATTCTATCCCGCTGCCCGCGATCTTTCGGGCGATCTCGCCCGGTCCCTGGCCCCTTATGGCGTGATGGTGATTACAACCCGCGTCTACGCCATGGATGCGGCCGATGCCCTGCCCGAGCCCGTCGCCGCCGATCTGGCGGGCGGCGCCATCGACGCGGCGCTGTTTTATTCGCGCCGCACGGCGGAAACCTTCGTCCGGCTGGCAGCCCCGATCATGGGTCCGGTGGAACGCAGGCGCCTTGGTGCGCTTTGTCTCTCCGAGGCCATTGCCGAACCGCTGATTGACGCCCATTTCGTCCGGGTCGGGCTTGCCGACAGCCCGGGCGAACAGGCCATGATGCGACTGGCCCTGTCGTTTTCGCGCGATGGGGGCCTGTCGTGACGGCCCGAACCGAAAGGACCTGACCCTATGGCCGAGCGCAAATCGGGGCCCGTCAAGCCTCCGATGATCGATCTGGAAGCCCGCCCGGCAAGCCCGAAGGGCAAGGACGCCATGGGCGGGGCAGCACCGACCCCGGAACCGGCTGCGCCGACCGCAGCGCCGGTCGAAACTGCGCACGAACCCGTCGCGGCGGAGAACGCCGTGCCGCCCGCCCCGCCGGCAGAACCGGCGGCGTCGCTTACGACTGACAAGCCTGCGCCTGAGGCGCCGGCGACCGCCCCTCGCCCGGAACCAGCTGCACCCCAAGAGACGGAAACCGCCTCTGCTGCGGATCGCGGCGATCGCAAGCGCACGCCACCGCCGCCGCCGCCTCCACCTCCGCCTCCGGTCGCACCGGCGCTCCGCCGCGAGGGCGTCGGCCCGGCGGGACTGGCCGCGACGGCGCTCGTTGGCGGCGTGCTAGGGCTCGCCATCAGCCTGGGCCTGGCCTCGGCCGGGCTCTGGCCGCAGCCCGAGCCCGATGCCCGCCTCGCGCAGCTCTATGGCGCGTTGCCCGAGATCGAGACTCTGCCACAGATCGATGAGCGACTGGGCGCCCTCGATGCCGGCCTTGCGGGCCAGACCGAGCAGCTCGGCGCGCTGTCATCGGCCCAATCGGCGCTCGAGACCGAGCTGAACGAGGGGCTCGCGCGGGTGACGGGGGTGGCCGAGGCGGCGCGCTTCGATCCCTCCACCCTGCCCCCGCCGGCCGATCTCTCGGGCCTGCGCAACGATCTCAATGCCCTCTCCGCCAGGCTCGATGCGATCGCGGCGGGCGCGTCCCCCGCCGACGCCACGGCGATGGGGGAAAGCCTTGCCGCCCTCGAACAGCGGCTAGCGGCGGCAGAGGCCGCCCTGGCTGCGAGCGCGGCACGGGCCGAGGAAACCGAGGCACGCCTCGCGGAGCTCACCCCCGCCGCTCCGCCGGCCGAGACAGCGCAGCAGAGCCTGGATGCACAACTGCGCCTGCCCCTGCTGCTTTCGGGGCTCGAGGCAGCGCTGGCAGCCGGCCGGCCCTTTGCCAGCGAACTCCAGGGCCTTGTCTCGATCAGAAGCGACCTGCCGGCCTCCGAGGCACTGACCGGGGCCGCCGCCATCGGCCTGCCCCGCCCCGACACCCTCTCGGCGCGGTTTGAATCGCTCCTGCCGGCCATCATTGCGGCCGGTACAAGGACTGAGACAGGCGACTGGGTGTCGGATGCCCTCGCATGGGGCCGGGCTCTGCTCGCCCTCCGCCCTGCCTCCGAACAGGCCGGCGATACGCCCGAGGCGGTGCTGAGCCGGCTCGAAGCCGCCATCGCCCGCCGCGACTATGCCGCCGCACGCGACCTCTTTGCGGCCCTGCCCGCGCCGATGCGGGAGGCAGCCGCGCCCCTGCCGGCCGAGATCGCAGCGCTGGCCGAGGCGGATGCGCTGATCGCCGCCCTGCGGGCCGGCGCCACGACGGAGACCGCCTCATGATCCGGCTCGCGCTCTGGATCGTCTTTTCGCTGGTCGTCGCCGCCGGCATCGCCTGGCTCATCGGCCTGCCCGGCACGATGACGCTCGAAGTGGCCGGGTATCGCATGCAGCCGCGTCTCGGGGTTGCGGCCGCCGTCTCGATCGGCCTCATCGCCCTGACCATCCTCGTCTGGACCATCGTCCGCCGCGTGATCGACGCGCCCCGCCATTTTGCCCGCATGGCGCGGGAACGGCGTCGCGAACGCGCCATGGTTGCTCTTTCCGATGGCTTCATCGCGCTGTCGGCCGGCGACGCGCATCGCGCCCGCCGCCTCGCCCGCGACGCCCGCTCCAGCCTGCCCGAAAATGCCGCAGCCCAGCTGCTCGAGGCCAAGGCCGACCTGGCGCTGGGCAACATGCACGCGGCCCGCGAGCACTATCGCGCGCTGATCGCCGACCGGCGGACCGCGCTTGCCGCCCTTTCGGGGCTCTACGAACAGGCCCGCGCGCAAGGGCGGCACGATGCGGCGCTGACCTTCGCGCAAAAGGCGGTGGCGATCGCGCCCGCCCCCTGGGCGAGCGAAGCGGTGCTCGACGATCTGACGCGGCGCGGCCAGTGGCAGGCGGCGCTCGATCATCTTTCAGCCGAACCGGCCGTGAGCCGCGAGGACAAGATGCGCAAGCGGCGCAAGCAGGCGCTGATCGAAACGGCCCGCGCCCGCGAGGCCGAGCCGAGCGAGCCGCTGCGGGCCCTCGATCATGCGCTGGCTGCCCTCAAGCTCCTGCCCGATTTCGTGCCGGCAGCGCTGATCGCCGCGCGCATCCAGTCCAACCGGGGCGAAGCCCGCCGCGCCATGAGCCTGCTGCGCCGGGTCTGGCGCGCCACCTCGCACCCCGATATCGCAGCCCTTTATGCGGCCGCCGTGCCCGGCGCCTCGGCCGTCGACCGGCTCAAGCGCGTCACCGAGCTCATCGACCAGCCGCCGCCCAACCGGGCTGCGGCCATCGTTCTGGCGCGTGCAGCGGTCGATGCCTTCGAATGGTCTACCGCCCGCAATGCCCTCGCCCCCTACGTCTCGAGCGATGCCACACAGGCGCTCTGCCTTTTGATGGCAGAGATCGAGGAAGGGCAGTCGGGCGACCATGGCAAGGCGCGTGAATGGCTCTCCCGCGCCGTGCGTGCACCGCGCGATCCCACCTGGACGGCAGACGGGCTCACCGCCGAGGAATGGGAGCCGGTCTCGCCGGTCACCGGTAAGCTCGATGCCTTCGAATGGCGCGTGCCCATCGGTGCCACCGGCCTGCAGCGCAGCCCCGCCCCGGTCGCGCCGCCCTCGGGCACCACCGTCGCCGTCCCGGCCGGAGACGCCACGGGCAGCACCGCACTCGCGCTCTCGACCCGCTGACCCCGCATGGAGCATTTCCGGGTGGAGGGACACCGGTCCGCGTCCGGGAGCGCGACGAGACAAGTCGGAACCGAGCTGGAGCTTTGCGCCGTTACAAGGAAACGGTGAGAGCTCTAGCCCCTTGCGTCGATGCCAGAGCGCGGTTACAAGACCGCCATTCCGGGCCCGCCCGGCGCCGCTTTAGCTCAGTTGGTAGAGCACATCATTCGTAATGATGGGGTCGCGTGTTCGAGTCACGCAAGCGGCACCACTTCCTTCTTTCAGCTTCAATATTGACCACCCTGAGCTCCGCTCGGGGCAGCCATAGGCTTGCCGATTTTCGTGATCGGCATGGTAAGCATATCATTGTTGATGCAGCATCGGAATTCTGCTTCCTCCTTTTCGGGGGACTTAAATGCCGAAACTTTTTTCCTGTTACATTAACCTTGCCACGCGTCCGGACCGAAGATCTTTCATCGAAGAGCAACTAACACTGCTTGGTCTTGAAGCCCGGCGCATCGAGGCCACCACGCCTGAACGCGTGCCTGCGGACATTGCCCGCAGGCACTGCGTTCCCGACAATCCTTTGGGCCTCGCGCGCTCCGAACTTGCCTGCACTATGAGTCATCTTGAGGCGTGGAGCCTGTTTCTGGTTTCCGATGCGGATCGATGCCTCGTTATCGAGGACGATGCCGACCTCTCCAATTGCTTCGTCGCGACACTGAGGGACCTGCTCAACGCAGATAACCTGCCCAGTCTCGTCAAACTGGATGCGGTCGATGGCCCCCGGCGGCTCGGCGAGCCCGAAGCGAGGTTAGGCCGCTTCCAGCTCCGGCGCATGTATTCTGTGACCCACAACACGACCTGCTACCTGATCGACCGCGCCACGGCGGCCAATCTTCTGGGCGAGCGATCCTATCTGGGGGTGCCGATCGACCTGGCCCTGTTCGATCCTTACGGTCCGTTGCGGCGCCGCCTCAGGCCCTACCAGCTCGTGCCGGGCATCGCGCGAGCCCGTATCGCCGAGCAGCGGCCGGGCGATCCCATCGCGCTCAGCGATATCGCCAGCACGCGGGCCAGCGCCGCCTTCCATGCACGCTCGGCCAAAGGATTGTCACTGACCTGGCGGCGGCTGGTGAAGGGCGCGGCGGCGGAGCTCAATGCGGGCTCCTCGAAATTCATGCAGGATTACGTGCTGGGCATCCGCAAGCACCACATCCTGTTCGTCGACGAGCAGTGACAGCGGCACCCTCGCCGCCGGCGGCAAAGGCGCTCAGCCCGCTGCCTGGCCGATCTCGGCGGCCAGCGCCAGGGCGCTCATGCAGACCTCCTCGATGCGGCTCGCGGAGGCCCAGTCGCCCGTGGCGGCGATGCCTGCGCCGAGATCGAGAAAAGGGCCGGGGCGCCGCGTGCGCGCAATGATCGCCGAGCGCCAGCGATGTGCCTTGACCGTTTCGGCCTGCGCCAGATCGAGATCGGGCAGCGCCGCCTGCAGCGCGGCAAGCAATGGCGCACTGAGCGTATCGGCCGCCGCATCCGCCATCGGGGCTGACCAGCCTGCCCTTGTATGAGCCACGAGCGTCGTGACCGATGCGTCGCGGCCCGGCTTGCTGGAATCGACCGAGATCCATTTGATCGGCCCGTCCATGACCTTGGCGGCGATCCAGTCGAGCGGCGAGGGGATGGGCAACCCCACCATCAGGGCATGGCAGGGCTTGAGCGAGGCACCTGCTCCGATTCCCGCCGCCTCTGGCCGCGCGGCGAACAGGGCGGCCGTCTGATGCGGCGTGGTGCTCGAGACAACCAGATCGAAGACGCCGAGCGCTACGCCGCGCGTGTCGAACAACTCCGTCGGGCCGCGCCCTGCCGCGAGCGGCGCGACATCGACGCCCGCCCGCAGATCGAGCCCGGAGGCGAGCCGCCGCGCCAAGCCATTCATGCCGGGCGCAAAAACGTGGTGCACCTCGCTCCAATGGCGCGGGCCGGTGACCCGC
Organism: Devosia enhydra; assembly: GCF_900119845.1. Lineage (GTDB taxonomy): Bacteria > Pseudomonadota > Alphaproteobacteria > Rhizobiales > Devosiaceae > FPKU01. The sequence continues at coordinate 702,289 of NZ_FPKU01000002.1, read as the reverse complement.
CCGCCCTCGATATTGACGACAGGGCCCGACCATCGGGCCACGCATCCTTCAGCTGCGAAGGGCACGAGCCAGTCGCGGAAGGCCGGCGTGCGGATGGTGAAGCACTGCGCGCCATGGTCGAAGGCGAAGCGCCCCTCGCGGCGCGTCGATGAGCGACCGCCGGGGCCGCGCCCTTTTTCGAAAACCACGACCTCGCAGCGATCGCGCAGCGCATGTGCCAGGGTGAGCCCGCCCAGCCCCGCACCGATCACGGCAATCCGCAGACCCATTCCACGCCCCCTGACACTCATGGCGCGGATAGCCGGCCTGTCGTTTGCCTTACGGCACCAGTCGCGAGGCCGATCACCCCCGCGCGAGCATCTGCGCGGGAGCCACGCGTGCGCCGGTGCGGGCCGCCTCCTCGATGGCAGCGACAGTGGCAAGCGCCATCATGCCATCAGCGCCGTCGACCAGAGGCTTTGCCTCGCCCCGCACCACGGCGAGGAAATTGTCGAGCTGGCGCACATAGCAGCTGGCATGGTCATGGGCGAGATGGGTGCGCGTCAGCGGATGGCGCCAGTCGCCATCGCCCTCGTGGCGCCAGAGATCCATGCTCGGCACCGACAATGTGGCCTTTTCGCCTCCGATGAAGAAGCAATCGCCCGGCTGATGGGCGAGATAGAGGGCCTGGCAGGCGGCCGTATCCCAGCCATAGGGCGAGGGCACTGCATCTGAGAGGGTGAAGGTGCCGAGCGCCCCCGATGCAAAGCGCATCAGCACGACCACCGTGTCTTCCACGGCAAAACCGCGCGCGCTGTTGGCGCTCATCGCCTGCACGCTCTCGATATCGCCGCAGAGATAGCGCAAGAGGTCGATGTCGTGGATGAGATTGATCAGCATCGGCCCGCCGCCGGCCTCGCGCCGCCAGGCGACATCGAAATAGTCGCGCGGCTTTTTCGCCATCCACATGCCGTTGACCGCAAGGATGCGGCCGAGCTGCCCCTCGGCGATGGTGGCCCGGGCACGCTGGATATCGGGCGCATGCCGACGATGGTGGCCAACCTGGATGGGTATGTCGGCTGCCGTGCCGGCGGCGACCAGCGCCTGTGCCGCAGTGATCGTATCGGCCACCGGCTTTTCCATGAAGAGCGGCAGGCCGGCGCCGATCACCGCCTGCCCTGCTGCGAGGTGAAGCGCATTGGGCAGGGCGACGATGACAGCATCAAGCCGGGCCTCGGCGAGGAGCGCCCGATAGTCCGAATAGAACGGCACGCCGAGCTCTGACGCGAAGCCGGCAGCGGCAGGGCCGATATCGGCGATCGCGGCGAGTTCGGCGCGGGGATGCGCGGTGATGAAGCGGGCATGCTCCCGCCCGATGAGCCCGGCCCCGAACAATCCGATGCGCACCCGGTCCATTGCGCCCTCCCCTCGAATATTGAGGAGAGAGTGCAATGGCGCGCGCCGTTTCACAATCGCCCGGCGTTCCGCCCCACGGTCCGCTGCGCGATGTGGGAAGGGCCGCCTTTCGGGCGACCCTTGCTGTCTAGCTGCCGGTGCGGCGTTCTTCGTCAGTGCCCAGCGCATCCTCGAGCGGCATATCCGCATCGCCGAGGCGCACTCGCGTGGGCAGGCCCATGCGTCCGAGCAGGTCGAGGAAGGGCGCGGGCGGCAATTCCTCGACATTGACCATGCGATGCGCATCCCAGGTGCCATCTGCGACGAGCATCGCCGCAGCCACGGGCGGCACGCCGGCGGTGTAGGAGATCGCCTGGCTGCCGGTCTCGCGATAGCAGTCGGCATGGTCGCAGATATTGTAGAGCAGCATCTCGCGCGGGGTTCCGTTCCAGCTGCCCCTCATCAGATTGCCGATCCACGTCTTGCCCTCATAGGTGGGGGCAAGCGAAGCCGGATCGGGCAGCACCGCCTTCACCAGCTTGAGCGGCACCACCTCGAGCCCCTCGGCGGTCTTCACGGGCTTTTCCGACAACAGGCCCAACGAGTTGAGCACGGTGAAGACATTGATGTAATGGGCGCCGAACCCCATCCAGAAGCGGATATTGGGCACATCGAGATTGGCCGAGAGCGAGTGCAGCTCGTCATGGCCGGTGAGATAGGTGGTCTGGTTGCCCACCACCGGTAGATCGTCCTGCCGGCTGACCTCGAACATCCGATTGGGCGTCCACTGGCCCTGCTGCCAGCTCCAGACCGTGCCGGTAAACTCGCGGAAATTGATCTCGGGGTCGAAATTGGTTGCGAAATAGCGGCCATGGCTGCCGGCATTGACATCGATGATGTCCATGCTCTCGATCGCGTCGAAATAGCGCTCGGCGGCCAGCGCCGCATAGGCATTGACCACGCCGGGATCGAAGCCCGCACCCAGAATGGCTGTCACCCCGCGCTGCTTGCAGGCCTGTTTCCGCTGCCATTCATGGTTGGCGTACCAGGGTGGGCTCTCGCAGACCTTGTCGGGATCTTCGTGGATGGCCGTGTCGATATAGGCCGCGCCGGTTTCAAGGCAGGCTTCGAGGATCGACATGTTGAGAAAGGCCGAACCCACATTGATGACGATCTGGGCGCGGGTGCGCTCGATCAGCGCGCGGGTCGCGGAAATATCGGTTGCATCGAGCGCATGGGCGGCAAGGATGCCGGGGCGCTTCAGCGCCTTGTGCTCGAGGATGGACTGAATGATACGGTGGCATTTTTCCACCGTACGGGAAGCGATGTGGATGTCGCCCAGCACGTCATTGTGCTGCGCCGCCTTATGCGCGACGACCTGGCCCACACCTCCGGCGCCGATGATGAGAATGTTCTTTTTCAATTGTCACGAGACACCTTCGCTAGCGGTTTCAGGACATGATCATGCCGCCCTCAGGAGAGGCTGGCGACATAATCCTCGAATGTGAACGCGCGCACGCGTTCGACCTCGCCACCGGGCCGCCTGATCGCGATGGCGGGCATGCGGACCCCGTTGAACCAGTTCTTCTTGACCATGGTGTAGCCGGCCGCGTTGAGGATCGAGACGCGGTCACCCACCCGGAGCGGCGCTTCGAAGCGGCCCTCCCCGAAGATGTCTCCGGCAAGGCAGGAGTTGCCGCACACCTGGTAGATATGATCCCCGCGCGCCGGCGCAATGGCAGCCTCCTGCTGGTACATCAGCAGGTCGAGCATATGCGCCTCGGCCGAGGCATCGACGATGGCGATGCGGCCCTCGTTCTCGACGATGTCGAGCACGCTGGTCTCGAGGGTCGCGGCATTGGTCACGAGCGTATCGCCCGGCTCGAGATAGACGGTGACGCCATAGCGCTCCGCAAAGCCCCTGAGCCGGTCCGCCAGCGCATCGAGATCATAGCCGGGCGCGGTGAAGTGGATGCCCCCGCCCAGGCTCACCCAGTCGAGCTGCGAGAGGATCGCGCCATAGCCTTCTTCGATCCGGCCGAGAAGCGCATCGAAGCTTTCGAACGCATCGTTCTCGCAATTGCAGTGCAGCATGACCCCGGTGATGCGATCGAGCACGGCGGCGATCCGCGCAGGATCGCGCTCGCCCAGCCGGCTCATCGGCCGCGCCGGATCGGCGAGGAGGAAATGGCTGTGGCTCACCCCCGGATTGACACGCAATCCCAGTGGCTTGCCCTGCGCCTGCGCGCCAAAGCGCTCGAGCTGGGCGATGGAATTGAAGATCACCTTGTCGGCGTGGTCGACCACCGCAGCGAATTCATCGTCCGCATAGGCCACGGAATAGGCGTGCGTTTCCTTGCCGAACTTCTCCCGACCCAGCCGCACCTCGTTGAGCGAGGATGAGGTGGTGCCATCGAGCGCCGGCGCCATGATGTCGAACACCGACCAGGTGGCAAAGCATTTGAGCGCGAGCAGGAGCCTCGCGCCCGAGCGTGCGCGCAGCCTTTCGGCGATGGCCAGATTGGCGCGCAGCGCCACTTCGTCGATGAGATAATAAGGCGTCGGAATGGACAGTTCCGGCTCCCCCTATCGGTGCTACGGGCGTTTGGAACGCTGGCCATCGCATATGGAGGCCCCCCCTGCAACCCCATCCGGCGCATGGAGGCTGTTCGCCGCGGCTCACCGCGCCGAGAGGGTCTCGCCCTGCCGTGGTTCGCCCCGGCGCACGACATAGTCGGTGAACTGGGCCGGCAGGCCTTCGCCATTGGCGAGATCGGGGGTCGTCTGCAGGTGGAAATGCAGGTGCGGCTAGCTGCTGTTGCCGCTGTTGCCGCAAAGCCCGAGCCGGTCGCCAACCGACACGCTGTCCCCGGCAGCCACCGCGACGCTCCCGGCCCGGAGATGCGCGAGAAAGGCGAATTCGCTGTTGCCCAGATCGAGCACCACGTGATTGCCGGCCGGATTGTGCGGATCCATCGTGCCGATGGGCTGGTCGGGCAGCCCATCGATCGCGGCCACCACCGTGCCGGCGGCGGGGGCCAGAATAGGCTCGCCCCAGCAATGATAGCTCTCGAGCCTGTCGGCCGGCCCTTCATGCGAAACCCCGTCGCGCAGGATCAGCGCATCGATAGCAAAGCGCTGCGCCGGGTCCGCGCCGTGATAATTCTCGGCAAGGCTGCGCCCACCCCAGACCAGCGTCCACTCACCCGCAAAGGGCAGGCGCAGGCTGGCCTTGGTCTGGTAGTCGAGAAAGCGGCTTTCAGCCAACACGGCGACGGGGCGGACATAAAAGCCCGAAACCTGCCCCTCGGGGGACAGCGCCCACTGCATGACGATATCGGGGTCGGCCTCCGACCAGCGGCCGGTGCGCAGATAGACGTCATGCCCCTCGACCTGCTCCACCTCTTCCGTCAACACCTCGGTCTCTTCGCCAAGGCTGCCGGAAAGCTGCTCGCGAAAGGCGGCCAGCGCTTCGAGCGTGCCGAAGGCGGACTGCATCTCGTCCGTCATGCGGCTCCACACCGCCTGATGCTCGCCCTCAAGGAAGGCCTCGCTGAGCGTGCGACCCTGCGAGAGGATATCGGCATCGGCGGCAAAGACCACGGAGGACAGGCAGAGGCTGGCGATCGCGACGAGGATGGACGAGCGGCGCATGGATACTCCCGATGGTGGTGAGGCCAATCGTCGGAGCGGCCGATCCGTTCTACTGGATGCTCGCGGCTTCGAGATAGCGCGAGAAGGCCCAGCCGCTGCGCCCATCGGGGGCGGTGATGCGCAGCCAGTTGCCCTGCACCTCGGCGACATCGACGACGCTGCCACGCGGCAGGCTGAAAAGCGTCCCGCCCTGGCCCGGCCGCGACCGGATATTGAGCGAAGACGCTACGATGCGGTGCGGGCGGGAGGGCTTTGCAGCCACTTCGGCGGCAGGGGCGGGCAAGGCCGCCTGCATGACGCTGGCGCGCGCCTCGACAACCGCCGGGGTGGCCCTTGCCACGTTGAAATCGGCAGCCTTCCGGTCGGGCAGGGGCATGGCATAGGACTGGCGCACATCGGCACGGGCCGCCGACTTGATGGACACCATCGACCCGGCCGCCTGGGCCGAAAACCCGACAGCCCCGCCGATAACGATCAGCGATGCCATGAGCACGCCGGCATAGCGCCCGGCCGAGAGGAGCCGCGCCCGGCGCAGATCCGGCGAAACGGAAGCGGTGGGAACCGACGCGGCCTGAGTGTCAGGCGCCTGAACATCCTGCGCCTGCGTGTCCGGCGCCTGACTGCCTTGCGTCTTGATGTCGGCCGTCTGGCTTGCCGGCTGCGTGTCCATGTCCCACCTCCTTGTTGACACAAGTAAGGCGGGACCGGGCAGAAAGTTCCGGAGCGATTACTCCGGAACGACGCGCACCGCGCCCTGGGCGGCGTTCGAGACCATCGCGGCATAGGCCCGCAATGCAGCCGAGACCTTGCGCGGGCGAGGTGCCGCCGGCTTCCAGCCTGCCGCATCCTGCCGGGTGCGGCGCTCGGCCAGCACCGCATCCTCGACGCGCAGGGAGATGGTGCGGGCGGGGATATCGATGTCGATCATGTCCCCTTCCTCGACGAGGCCGATGAGCCCGCCTTCGGCCGCCTCGGGCGAGACGTGCCCGATGGAAAGACCCGAGGTGCCGCCGGAGAAACGCCCATCGGTGATGAGCGCGCAGGCCTTGCCCAGCCCCATCGATTTCAGATAGCTCGTGGGGTAGAGCATTTCCTGCATGCCGGGCCCGCCCTTGGGACCCTCATAGCGGATCACCACCACATCGCCGGCCTTGATGTCCTTGGAAAGGATGCGCTTGACCGCATCGTCCTGGCTTTCGCAGACGCGCGCCGGGCCCGAGAATTTGAGGATCGATTCATCGACGCCCGCGGTCTTGACCACGCAACCCTCGAGCGCCAGGTTGCCGGTGAGCACCGCCAGCCCGCCATCCTTGGAGAAGGCATGCTCCACCGAGCGGATGGCGCCGGTCTCGCGATCGAGATCGAGCTCCTTGAACCGGCTCGCCTGGCTGAAAGCCACCTGTGTGCGCTTGCCGCCGGGCGCCGCCTTGAAGAGCGTCGCCGTCGCCTCGTCGTCGCGCACCCGCATGATGTCCCAGCGGTCGATGGCTTCGCCCAGCGTCGCCTCATGCACGGTGGGCACGTCGCGATGAAGGAGACCGCCGCGATCGAGTTCGCCCAATATGCCGAAGATGCCGCCGGCCCGGTGCACATCCTCGATATGCACGTCCTGCACCGCCGGGGCCACCTTGCAGACACAGGGCACCTGGCGCGACAGCCGGTCGATATCGTCCATGGTGAAATCCACCCCGCCCTCGCGCGCGATGGCGAGGATGTGCAGGATGGTGTTGGTCGAGCCGCCCATGGCGATGTCGAGCGTCATGGCGTTCTCGAACGCCGCCTTGGTGGCGATGGCGCGCGGGTTGAGGCCCTTTTCCTCGACCTCGTAATGGAGCCGCGCCATCTCGACGATGCGGCGGCCGGCCTGGCGGAAGAGCTTCTCGCGATCGGCATGGGTGGCAAGGATGGTGCCGTTGCCCGGCAGGCTCAGCCCCAGCGCCTCGGTGAGGCAGTTCATCGAGTTGGCGGTGAACATGCCCGAGCAGGAGCCGCAGGTGGGGCAGGCATTGCGCTCGAATTCGCTCACCTGCTCGTCGGTGTAGCGGCTGTCGGCAGCCACCACCATGGCATCGATGAGATCGACGGCATGCTCGATATTGTCGATGCGCACCTTGCCCGCTTCCATCGGCCCGCCCGAAACGAAGATCGCCGGAACGTCGAGCCGCATGGCGGCCATCAGCATGCCGGGGGTGATCTTGTCGCAATTGGAGATGCACACGATGGCGTCGGCGCAATGGGCATTGACCATGTATTCGACGCTGTCGGCGATGATCTCGCGGCTGGGCAGCGAATAGAGCATGCCGTCATGGCCCATGGCGATGCCGTCATCGACGGCAATGGTGTTGAATTCCTTGGCCACGCCGCCCGCTGCCTCGATCTCGCGGGCAACCAGCTGCCCGAGATCCTTGAGGTGCACATGGCCGGGCACGAACTGGGTGAAGGAATTGACCACCGCGATGATCGGCTTGCCGAAATCGCCATCCTTCATGCCCGTGGCGCGCCACAGGCTGCGGGCACCGGCCATGTTGCGGCCATGGGTGGTCGTGCGGGAGCGGTACTGGGGCATTCTCGTCATCCACCTGAGAGGGGGCGCAGCGCAAAGCGCCGCGGCGCCGAAATTTGAGGCAATGTTCTAGAGCGCAACGCCGCAGGCGCCAACCCCAGCCCGGGGCCGATCCGTCCACTGGCGGTCAATTTTTGGCGCGCGGACGCCGGGCAAAGAGCCAGACCCCGATGAGCACGAGCCCGGTTCCGGCAAGGTGAAAGGGGGTGAACGCCTCGCCCAGCACGAGCACGGCGAGCCCCACCGTCGCCACGGGCGAAATGTTGCCGACCACCGCGGTGCGTTCTGAGCCCACGAGCCCGATGGCCCAGGAGATGCAATAGGCGGGCAGCACGGTGGAAAAGAGCCCGATGCCGACCATCAGGCTCAACTCATAACCCGTCACCGCCAGCGCGGAGATGGGGTGGGTCAGAAGGAAATGAGCAAACACCAGTACGCCGGCCGCCGACATCGCGACCGAGGTGAAGAGCTGCGCGCCCATCCGATCAATCAGCGGCTTGGCGAGGATCTGGTAGCCGGCATAGGCGATGGCCGATCCCAGCGCCAGGGCCGACCCGAGCAGCACCGTATCGCCGGCCACCCGAAAATCATGCAGGAAGATCAGCATGATGCCGCAATAGCTCAGCACCAGCGCCAGCACCATCGGCAGGGTCACCTTGCGCCTGAACAGCACGACCCCGAACAGCACGACGAAGAAGGGATAGGTGAGCAGGATCAGCCGGTCGAGCTGGGCAGAGATATATTCGAGCGCGGCAAAATCGAAATAGGAGGCGAGGTAATAGCCCAGGACGCCGACCCCGCCGGCCTTGGCGAGGGTTGCCCGGTCGGGCAGCGCCGTGCCACCCCTGCCTGTCGCGCGCGCCCTTTGCCGCCAGCTCCAGAGCCCCACCCCGGCAAAGATTGGCACCGAGACCAGCATGCGCCAGGCCAGTGTCGTCACCGCGTCGATGCCCTCGGCCAGCGCCAGCTTGACGATGATGCCCTTGGTGGCAAAGAGCGCGGCGCCCGCAATGGCGAGGACGAGCCCGAGCGTCTGGCGGGAGGGTTCGGACTGGGGCTGGGCTGGCGCGGTCATGGGGTCTGCGGCAGCCTCGGCGGGCCGCCGCCCATCGGGGAGACGATCCTGCCTCTACACCCGCGCGCCTGATGATGAAAGCCGTCTCATCCCCTTGGATGGGCGCTGCGATAGGCCGAAAGCAGCCGATCGCTGTCGACGGCGGTATAGATCTGCGTGGTCGAGAGCGAGGCGTGGCCCAAAAGCTCCTGGATCGAGCGCAGGTCGCCGCCCTTGGCGAGGAGGTGGGTGGCAAAGGAATGGCGCAGGGCATGCGGGGTGGCCGAAGCCGGCAGGCCCAGGGCACCGCGCAATTGCTCCATCCGCAACTGGATGATGCGTGGCGACAGCACCCCGCCCTTGACGCCGCGAAAGAGCGGCTGGCGCGGGCCGGGCTTGAAGGGCGAAAGCCCCTGATAGCGCGCGATAGCGGCCTTGACCGGGGCGATCAGCGGCACGAGCCGCGTCTTGCCGCCCTTGCCCGTCACTCGGAGGGCGCTGCCCTCGAGATCGGCTGCGGTGATCGCCAGAGCCTCGGAAATACGCAGGCCCGCCCCGTAGCAGAGCGCGATCACCGCCATGTCGCGCGCCGCGACCCACTCCACGGGCTCAAGCTCGGCAACCACCGCGATGCTGGCCTTGGCCTCGGCCACAGACACCGGCTTGGGCAGGGATTTCTTCTGGCGCGGTGCCCGCACCAGATTGAGGGCTTCTCCGCTGCCCACCCCCTCGCGCTCGAGATAGCCGAAAAAGCTCTTGATGCCGGACAATTGCCGGGCGAGCGAGCGCGACCCGACTGCACCATTGCGCCGCTCGGCCATGAAGGCCCGAATATCGGGGGCGCCAATGGCTGCCAGCCCATCAAGCCCGACGGGGCCGCCGTGATACTCGGCCAGAAACGCAAGAAACTGCGCCACGTCGCGCCGATAGGCCTCGACGGTGAGGGGCGCCAGCCGGCGCACCGCGGAGAGGTGCCGCTCCCAGCCGGCAAGATGGGTCTGGACGGCGGCGTCGATGGCAAAGGCTGTCTCGGTCATGCGGCAAGTCTAGCCCCATCCGGTTGCCGATGTGTATCGGCGCCCGTGAAAACAGGTGTTGCAACTGTGCACCACCTCGGCCCGCCTCGGTGTCCGGGATGGAACACGCCCCCGTGAGGCGCCTTATCTCTGCCGAACCGCCACAGTATCGACGCTTCATGACCAATTGGCGCACATGGTTGCTTGCGGCTTTCGCCGTTATCCTCATGGCCGGGCCGAGCCTGACGCTCGGCGCGCGCACAGCCATGGCCGCGGCTCTGCAGCCCCAGCCCGTCGAGGCGGTCCGGCCCGTGCAGCCTCTCGTCAAGCCATGCCTCGTCTTCGGCGGCAGTCGCGTTTTCGGCTGCGTGCTGGGGATTGCGCCGGTGATGCCGCAGCTCGAGCGTCAGGCGGGCAGTGCGGGAGCGCCGTCGATCCGCACGACCCCGGCTGCCCTTGCCCAGCCGGCCCCCGCGGTCGAGTTGCCCCCGCCCCGAGGCCTCGCCTGACCCGACGCTTCCCTTTCGCCCTCTCTGCGCGGCTTCGGCCAGCGCCAAAGGACTTTCGATCATGACTTCCCCCCGCCTCGGCCGCCGCAGCTTCATGCTGGGCGCCGCCAGCCTCTCCGCCCTCGCCCTTGCCGGCTGCGCCTCGGGCAGCCGCCGGATCGCCGCCGTGCCGGTCGACCCCCGCGCGTCGATCCCGCCCGATGTGCTGGCCATGTATGGCGCCATGCCCGAGGAGCAGTTCCCCATTCCGGCGGCGCGTATCGAGCTCGTCGATCCCATGTATTGGCGCCAGGAGGTGGCCGACCCCACCGGCGAACGCCCGGGCACCGTGGTGGTCGATACGGCCAACCGCTTCCTCTACCATGTCGCCGAGGGCGGCCGGGCCATGCGCTATGGCGTTGGAATCGGGCGCGACGGCTTCTCCTGGTCGGGCCGCGCCCGCATCGCCTACAAGCGCAAATGGCCGACCTGGACACCGCCCGCAGAGATGATCGCGCGCGAACCCTATCTCGAGCCCTATCGCCGCGGCATGCCCCCGGGGATCGAGAACCCGCTCGGCGCAAGGGCGCTCTATATCTTCGAGGGCGGTCGCGACACCATCTATCGCCTGCACGGCAATCCCGACGAGCGTTCGATCGGGCAGGCCGTGTCCTCGGGCTGCGTGCGCCTGCTCAACCAGGACGTGATCGACCTCTACAACCGCGTCAAGGACGGGTCGCCGATCCTCGTCGCCTGATCGCGGGCTGCATCACGCTCCGGGCGGGTTGGCCGAATCGGCTGCCCGCCCCTATGGTTCGCCCGTGAACAAAACGGGCACCTCATGCTGATCGCCCCAGATATCGTCGCTGTCATGGTCGGGGTCGCCGTCGAGGGCCCCTACTCCTACCGCGTGCCCCACGGCATGGACGTGCGGCGCGGATCCATCGTCGCCGTGCCGCTCGGGCCACGCCTCGTCTTCGGCGTCGTCTGGGGCGAGCCCAAGGATCAGGTAGCCCATAACCGGCTGCGCGACATTGCCCATGTCTATGACGTGCCGCCCCTCTCCGAGGAGTTGCTGAGGACCATCGACTGGGTGGCCCGCTATACGCTGGCGCCTCCGGGCATGGTGCTGCGCGGCGTCTTGCGTTCAAGCGAGGCGCTCGACCCCGAAAAGCCGGTCACCGCCTATCGCAGGACGGAAACCGTCCCCGATCGCATGACCGACGCGCGGGCCCGTGTGCTCGAGCTTCTCGCCGATGGCCAGGCCTGGCCCAAGACGGCGCTGGTCGGGGCGTCGGGAGTGTCGCCTTCGGTGATCGAGGGGCTGGAGCGGTCGGGCGCGCTCGAAAGGCTGGCCCTGCCCGCCCCGCCGGTGGTGATGCCGCCCGATCCCGAGGCCGCCCCGGCTGCCCTTTCGCCCGACCAGCAGGGCGCGCTCGACACCATCCGCACCCTGTCCGCCGACGCCTTCGGGGTGGCGCTGCTCGATGGCGTCACCGGCAGCGGCAAGACCGAAGTGTTCTTCGAAACGGTGGCGGACACGCTGCGGGCCGGTCGGCAGGCGCTGATCCTGATGCCCGAGATCGCCCTGACCCATGCGTTTCTTGATCGATTCGCGCGCCGATTCGGCGCCAGACCCGCGGAATGGCATTCGGGCATGACGCCCATCCAGCGCGCCCGCACCTGGCGGGGGGTGATCGAGGGCAAGGTACGGGCCGTGGTCGGGGCGCGCTCTTCGCTCTTCCTGCCGTTTCGCGAGCTTGGCCTCATCGTGCTCGATGAAGAGCATGACGGCGCCTACAAGCAGGCCGAGGGCGTCAACTACCACGCCCGCGACATGGCGGTGGTCCGCGCCCGCTTCGCCGAGGCTCGCGTGGTGCTGGCCTCCGCCACCCCGTCGGTCGAATCGCGCAACAATGCCGACCAGGGCCGCTACGCTTATGTGCGCATGGCCTCGCGCTTCGCCGAGGCACGGCTGCCCGACATCAACGCCCTCGACATGCGCGAAGACCCGCCCGAGCCCGGCCAGTGGATCGCGCCGCGTCTTGCCCGCGAGGTCTTCGCCACGCTCGACCGGGGCGAACAGGCGCTGCTGTTCTTGAACCGGCGCGGCTATGCGCCGCTGACGCTCTGCAAGCAGTGCGGCCACCAGTACCAGTGCCCCGATTGCTCGACCTGGCTCGTGGAGCACCGCTTTCGCGGCGTGCTGATGTGCCACCATTGCGGCCATGAGCAGAAGACGCCGGTCAATTGCGGCGCCTGCGGGGCCGAAAAGAGCCTCGTGCCCATCGGCCCCGGCATCGAGCGTGTCGCCGAGGAGGCCGCCCTGCGCTTCCCCGATGCGCGGCGGGTGATCCTCTCCTCGGACATGGGCTCGAACGCGCAGTTGCGCGAGCGCTTCGTCGAGGTGGCGCGCGGCGACTACGACCTCATCATCGGCACGCAGTTGGTCGCCAAGGGCCATCATTTCGAAAAACTGACGCTGGTAGGCGTGCTCGACGCCGATCTGGGGCTCGCCCATGGCGATCCGCGCGCGGCCGAAAAGACCTTCCAGATCCTCACCCAGGTGACCGGGCGGGCAGGCCGGGTGGGCAGATCGGGCCGGGCCTTCCTCCAGACCTATCATCCGCACCACCCGGTGATGGAAGCCTTGGTCAAGGCCGATCGCGAGGCCTTCTACGCCCATGAAGTGGCGGCGCGGCGCGAGGGCGGGCTGCCGCCCTTCGGCAGGCTCGCCGCCCTCGTGGTCTCGGCCTCAGAGCATGACGTGGCGATGGCGCACGCAAAGCGGCTCCTCGCGCAAGCGCCGGCCGCGGAGGGCCTGAGGCTCTTCGGCCCCGCCGACGCCCCCCTCGCCATGATCCGCGGCCGCCACCGCGTGCGCCTGCTGGCCCAGAGCCCGCGCGACTTCGACCTGTCCGGCTATGTCCGCTTCTGGCTCACGGGTGCCGACCGACCGACCGGCAACCTCAAGGTCCAGGTGGATATCGATCCGCAAAGCTTCTTCTGAGGATTTTTGTATATACAGAAATTGCAACCGGATCGCGGACGCGCTATAAGGGGGGACGCGGCGTGGACTTCGAATGGGACGAAGCCAAGAACGCGAGCAACCGTGCCAAGCATGGCGTGGATTTCTCGCTGGCGCTGGAGTTTGATTGGAGCGAGGCGTTCGTCAGGCCCGATAGCCGGCTCGACTATGGCGAGGATCGCGCAGTGGCCTACGGCAAGGCCCGGGACGGCCTGCTTTATGTCATCGTATTCACCTGGCGCGGCACCATGATCCGCGTCATCAGCGTCAGGCGCTTCGGCAGGAAGGACCACCTCCATTATGGGAAAACATGAAAAGAATGCCGAGCTGGTCTATGGCGAACCCGATGAGGAAAGTCCGGAACTGACTGCCGAGACCGCAAGGCAGCTCGTACCCGCCAGCCAGTTCTTCGCAGAGCGCGGGCTGAAGCTGCCGGGGCGGCCGCCCTCGGCCGATGCCAAGCTGGCCGTTTCGCTGCGGCTCGACCGCGATATCGTGGAGGCCTTCAAGGCCGACGGGCCGGGCTGGCAGACGCGGATCAACGCCGCCCTGCGCCAGAGCCTTGGCCGCAAAGACGGACCCGCCTGAGCCTGCGCTCGCGTGTCCCGGCGGTGCGACATTTTCGCGCCCCGATGAAATGCCGGTGCAAGCCTTGCAGCCGCGCGGCCCCATGTGATAGTGGGGGCGCGACTTTCGAGGGCCCGGGGACGGCCCCCGTGCCTAATGACATCGTCACGTCACCGAGCCGCCCGGCATGAGCAATCCCCGCGGGCGTCCGGGCTACGTGAAACAAGGGGTAAAGCGGCATTGGCAGATCAGGTATCGATACTGGCCCAGATCGCCCGGCCCTACGCGGCCGCGCTGTTCGATCTGGCCGCGGCCGACGGGCGGATCGACGCCGTGGAGGCCGAGCTCAGCGCACTTGACCGTCTGGCTGCGGAAAGTGCCGACTTCGCGCGCTATCTGGCCTCTCCGGTCATCAAGGCCGAGGAGAAGTCCGCGGCCCTCGAGCCGATCCTCAGCGCCGCCGGCGCCGGCCCGCTGGTGGGCAATCTGCTGCGCGTCGTGGCCCGCAATGGCCGCCTCTTCGCGCTCCCCGCCATCGTCAGCGCGTACAGGAGCCTTGCCGCCGAAGCGCGCGGCGAGACCACCGCTGACGTCACCTCTGCCGCGCCGCTGACCAGCGACCAGCGCGCCGCCCTCGCCGAGACGCTGAAAGCCAGCATCGGCAAGACCGTTTCCCTCAATGAGCATGTCGACGCCTCGCTGATCGGCGGCCTTGTCGTCAAGGTCGGCTCCCGCATGATCGACAGCTCGCTCAAGACCAAACTGTCCCAGATGAAGATCGCCATGAAAGAGGTCGGATAATGGATATCAAAGCCGCGGAAATTTCTGCGATCCTCAAGGACCAGATCCGGAATTTCGGCCAGGAGGCCTCGGTATCCGAAGTCGGCCAGGTGCTGTCGGTGGGCGACGGTATCGCCCGCGTCTACGGCCTCGACCAGTGCCAGGCCGGTGAGCTCGTCGAGTTCCCGGGCGGCATCAAGGGCATGGCGCTGAACCTCGAGACCGACAATGTCGGCGTCGTGATCTTCGGCGACGACCGCTCGATCAAGGAAGGCGACACCGTCAAGCGCACCGGCGCCATCGTGGACACCCCGGTGGGCAAGGGTCTTCTGGGCCGCGTGGTCGATGGCCTGGGCAATCCGATCGACGGCAAGGGTCCGATCCAGTACACCGAGCGTCGCCGTGTCGACGTCAAGGCCCCCGGCATTCTGCCGCGCAAGTCGGTGCATGAGCCGATGTCGACCGGCCTCAAGGCCATCGATGCGATGATCCCGATCGGGCGCGGCCAGCGCGAGCTCGTCATCGGCGACCGCCAGACCGGCAAGACCGCCATCGTTCTTGACACCTTCCTCAACCAGAAGCCGGCCCACGACGCCAACGCGTCCGAAACCGACAAGCTCTACTGCATCTATGTCGCGGTGGGCCAGAAGCGCTCGACGGTTGCCCAGTTCGTGCGCCAGCTCGAAGAGGCCGGCGCGCTCGAATATTCCGTGGTGATCGCCGCCACCGCGTCGGACCCGGCGCCGCTCCAGTACATCGCGCCCTTCACCGGCTGCGCCATCGGCGAGTGGTTCCGCGACAACGGCATGCATGCCGTGATCGCCTATGACGATCTGACCAAACAGGCCGTCGCCTACCGCCAGATGTCGCTGCTGCTGCGCCGTCCGCCGGGCCGCGAAGCCTATCCGGGCGACGTGTTCTACCTGCATTCGCGCCTGCTCGAGCGTGCCGCCAAGCTCAACGAAGATCACGGGTTGGGCTCGCTCACCGCGCTGCCGATCATCGAGACGCAGGCCAACGACGTGTCGGCCTATATCCCGACCAACGTGATCTCGATCACCGACGGCCAGATCTTCCTCGAGACCAACCTCTTCTTCCAGGGCATTCGCCCCGCCGTGAACGTCGGTCTCTCGGTGTCGCGCGTAGGCTCCTCGGCCCAGATCAAGGCGATGAAGCAGGTGGCCGGCTCGATCAAGGGCGAGCTCAGCCAGTATCGCGAGATGGCGGCCTTCGCGCAGTTCGGTTCCGATCTCGACGCTGCGACCCAGCGCCTGCTCAACCGCGGCGCCCGCCTCACCGAGCTGCTCAAGCAGCCCCAGTTCTCCCCGCTCAAGACAGAAGAGCAGGTCGTGGTGATCTTTGCCGGCATCAACGGCTATCTCGACGACCTGCCGGTCTCCAAGGTCGGGGATTTCGAGCGCACCGTGCTCTCGGCCTTCCGCTCCAAGCATGCCGATATCCTCTCGGCCATCGCCACCCAGAAGGCGCTTTCGGACGATCTGCGCACGCAGGTCAAGACCGCGCTCGACGCCATCAAGAAGACCTACGCGGGCTGAGCCCCAGGGAGACGATGGGCTCATGCCGTCGCTGAAGGACCTAAAGAACCGGATTTCCTCGGTCAAATCGACCCAGAAGATCACCAAGGCCATGCAGATGGTCGCCGCCGCAAAACTGCGCCGCGCGCAGGAGGCTGCCACGGCCGCGCGCCCCTATGCGGATCGCATGGCCGAGGTCCTCTCGGCCCTGGGCGCCGCCTATGCCGGGCGCGATGGCGCTCCGGCGCTGCTTTCTGGCACGGGCCGCGACCAGGTGCACCTGCTCGTGGTCGCCACCGGCGAGCGCGGGCTTGCCGGCGGCTTCAACTCCTCTATCGTGCGGCTGGCGCGTGACCATGCGAGCCGCCTGATCAAGGACGGCAAGACGGTGAAGATCCTCACCGTCGGGCGCAAGGGCAACGACATCCTCAAGCGCACCTATGCCAGCAACATCGTGGGCACGGTGTCGTTCCGCGACGTCAAGTCGATCGGCTACGCCAATGCGCAGTCGGTGGGCGAGAAGATCCTGGCCATGTACGAGGCCGGTGAGTTCGACGTCGCCACGCTGTTCTATGCCGGGTTCCGCTCGGTGATCAGCCAGGTGCCGACGGCCACCCAGCTGATTCCGGCCAAGCTCGACACCGCGCCGGGCGCCGCAACCCCTGCCCCCTCGCTGGTCTATGAGTACGAGCCCGGCGAGGAGGAGATCCTCAAGGATCTCCTGCCGCGCAACATCTCGGTGCAGATCTTCCGGGCCATGCTCGAAAACCAGGCGTCGTTCTACGGCGCCCAGATGACGGCCATGGACAACGCCACGCGCAATGCCGGCGACATGATCCGCAAGCTTCAGCTGCTCTACAACCGGCAGCGCCAGGCCCAGATCACCAAGGAACTCATCGAAATCATTTCGGGCGCCGAGGCGCTCTAGTCAGACGAGGTACCAGAAAATGGCCCGAGAAGCCTCTGCAGCCACTCTTTCCGGCAATGGCCGCATCGCCCAGGTGATCGGCGCGGTCGTGGACGTCGCCTTCGATGGCGAACTTCCCGCGATTCTCACCGCTCTTGAAGTCGACAACAACGGCAATCGGGTCGTGCTCGAAGTCGCCCAGCACCTGGGCGGCAACACCGTGCGCACCATCGCCATGGACACCACCGAAGGCCTCGTGCGCGGCGCCCCGGTGACCAATACCGGTGCAGCCATCTCGGTGCCGGTCGGCGAATCGACGCTCGGCCGCATCATGAACGTCATCGGCGAGCCGATCGACGAAGCCGGCCCGGTTCCGGCCGCGCTGCGCCGCGAGATCCACCAGAAGGCGCCCGAATTCGTCGAGCAGAGCCCCGAGGCCGAAGTGCTCGTCACCGGCATCAAGGTGGTGGACCTGATCGCTCCCTACGCACGCGGCGGCAAGATCGGCCTCTTCGGCGGCGCCGGCGTGGGCAAGACGGTGCTGATCCAGGAGCTGATCAACAACGTCGCCAAGGCCCATGGTGGCTATTCGGTGTTCGCTGGCGTCGGTGAGCGTACCCGCGAGGGCAACGACCTCTACCACGAAATGATCGAATCGGGCGTGAACAAGGACCCCAAAGAGAACGGTGGCTCGACCGCCGGCTCCAAATGCGCCCTTGTGTTCGGCCAGATGAACGAGCCCCCGGGGGCCCGTGCCCGCGTGGCGCTGACCGGCCTCACCGTCGCCGAATATTTCCGCGACCAGGGCCAGGACGTGCTGTTCTTCGTGGACAACATCTTCCGCTTCACCCAGGCCGGTGCCGAGATGTCGGCGCTTCTGGGCCGCATTCCCTCCGCCGTGGGTTACCAGCCGACGCTGGCCACCGACATGGGCGCGATGCAGGAACGCATCACCACCACCACCAAGGGCTCGATCACCTCGGTGCAGGCCGTGTATGTGCCGGCCGACGACATCACCGACCCGGCCCCCGCCTCCACCTTCGCCCACCTCGATGCCACCACCGTGCTCGATCGCTCGATCTCGGAAAAGGGCATCTACCCGGCCGTGGACCCGCTCGGGTCGACCTCGCGCATTCTCGACCCGCAGGTCGTGGGCGAGGAGCACTACCAGGTGGCCCGTTCGGTGCAGCAGATCCTGCAGCGCTACAAGGCTCTCCAGGACATCATCGCGATCCTGGGCATGGACGAGCTCTCCGAAGAGGACAAGCTCACCGTGGCGCGCGCCCGCAAGATCGAGCGCTTCATGAGCCAGCCCTTCGACGTGGCCGAAGTGTTCACCGGCTCGCCGGGCGTGTTCGTGCAGCTCGCCGACACCATCAAGGGCTTCAAGGGCCTCGTGGCCGGCGAATACGACCACCTGCCCGAAGCGGCCTTCTACATGGTCGGCACCATCGAGGATGCCGTCAAAAAGGCCCAGAAGCTGGCTGCCCAGGCCGCCTGAGCCCGATAAGGCGGGGCGCCCTCCGGCGCCCCGATGATCTCTTCCGGGCGCGATGCCCGACATCTGGATGAGTGCAATGGCCGAAGGCTTCAAGATCGACATCGTCTCGCCCGAGCGCCTCGTGGTGTCGGCCACCGCCCAGGCGGTCACCGTGCCCGGTTCGGAAGGCTATCTCACCGTCATGGCGCAGCATTCCCCGCTGATGACGACGCTGAAGCCCGGCTTCATCACCGTCACCGAGCTGTCGGGCACGAGCCACCGCTTCTTCGTGACCGGCGGGTTCGCCGACGTGACCCCCGCTTCGCTCACCATCCTCGCCGAGGATGCGCGCCCGGCCGCCGAGTTCGACCGTGCCGAGATCGAAGCCAGGATCGCCGAGGCCCAGGCCGCCGCCAACGCCGCCCCGCCCGAGAGCCGCAACGCGCTGCAGGCCATCGCCGATGACTGGCGCAACCTGCTGCTCGACGCGTCGGTCAACACCAGCGTCGCTCACTGAGCGACAAAGGCAGATAGAATGACGAAGGCCGGCGCGAGCCGGCCTTTTGCTTTTGCCTCAAGCCAACGCCGCGGCGACAAGGGCCTTTGCGTGCAGCCCGGTGGTGTCGTAGGTGGGGATCGGTGAGACGGCGTCGTCGATGAGCATGCCGATCTCGGTGCATCCCAGGATGACGGCCTCGGCGCCTCGGGCCTTGAGGCGCTCGATCGCCGTGACATAGAGGCGGCGGGACTCGTCGCGGATGATGCCGCGACACAGCTCCTCATAGATGATGCCGTTGAGATTGGTGACATCGACCTCGGGCACGAGGACGGTGAAGCCGGCAGCTTCGAGCCGGGCGCGGTAGAAGGGCTGTTCGAGGGTGAAGCGCGTGCCTAAAAGGCCGACCGTTTCATAGCCATCCTCGGCAAGCGCTGCCGCCGTCGGGTCGGCGATGTGAAGAAACGGCACCGAAAGCCGCGCCGTGATCGCATCGGCAACGATATGCATGGTGTTGGTGGCAAGCCCGATGATTCCCGCCCCGGCCCGCTCGAGCCCGACCGCGACATCGGCCAGCTGCGCCCCCGCGCCCTGCCAGTCCCCTGCCCGCTGCATCGCCTCGATGGGGGCGAAATCGACCGAATGCAGGATGACGGGCGCCGAATGCAGGCCCCCGAGGCGGACAGCCGTCTCGCGGTTGAGCGCGGCGTAATAATGCGCGCTCGATTCCCAGCTCATGCCGCCGATGAGGCCGATAGTCTTCATGCGCCCTGCCGCACCAGTTCGGGCAGCCCGGCAAAGCCCGAGACGATTTTCTCGTAGGCCTCTCGCTTGAACGGCACGATGAGGTCCGGAAGGCTCGACAGGTCTTCCCAGCGCCAGGCATCGAACTCGGCGGGAAATTCGCCGCCGCCGGGCGCGAGCACGTCGATCTCGCTGTCGTCGCCGGTAAGCCTGAAGGCGAACCAGCGCTGGCGCTGGCCCCGATACTTGCCCTTGAGCGCGATGCCGAGATCGGCATCGGGCAGGTCGTAATAGATCCAGTCGGGCAATTCGGCGATGAACCGCACCGAGCGGACGGAGGTCTCCTCCCAGAGCTCGCGCAGCGCGGCCTCGCGCGCCGTCTCGCCCTTGTCCATGCCGCCCTGCGGCATCTGCCAGGGCCGCTGGGTCTCCTCCGCCCCTTCGGGCACCACTATGCCCTGCCGCCGGCCGATGAACACCTGCCCCTCTGCATTAAAGAGCGCGATGCCGACGCAATCGCGATAGGGCAGGGATTGGCGGTCGGGCGGGGTTTTGGGCATGCTCATCTCACTTCATCAGGGCGCTGGCGGGCACCAGTTCGAAACCGCGGGCTGACAGCCCGGCGGCCCATTCGCTGACCGCAGCGATCGAAACCGGCAGCGCCGAGAACACCCCCAGCGCCGCGCCTCCGGCCTGCGCGTCGGCCTCGAGCGCCGAGAGCGCGGCGGCGATGGCCGCGCGCGAGGGGTCGGAATCCACCGTCCGGCTGGCGCGAACGAAGGGCACGCCATTGGTCCCGGCCAGCTGCGGCGCGACGGTGCGGTTCGAGGCGCCGTCATCGATGTAGCCGAGCCCGCGCGTTGCGACCTCCTCCATGATCGGCCCGAGATCGGCGGCCGAGGCGGTGAAACGGGCGCCCATATTGTTGACGATGCCGGCATAGCCGCCAAAGCTCGCCATCACGGTATAGAGCTTGTCGATGCTCTGGCGCGGCGTCTGCCCGGTCAGGAGCGTATCGGGGCCCGGATCGTTGTTGGGATAGTCGAAGGGCTCCATCGGCACTTCGAGAAAGAGCTCATGCCCCTCGGCCCGGGCTGCGGCAACGGTGGTCGGGAGCGTGCGGCCATAGGGCGCAAAGCCGAGGCTCACCTCATCGGGCAAGGCCGAGATGGCATCGAGCGTGCCGCGCTCGTTGAGCCCGAGCCCGGTGACCAGCAGCGCCACGCGCGGCCGGCCGCCCTCCCCTGTTGCGGGAGCGGGCCGCCGATAGGCATCGAAGGGCCTGCGCCCGGCAGCGGCGCGCGGCAGGGGGCCCAGCGCGGTCTCCTCGACGAGATCGCCATAAAGGCCGCGCTCGTCGACGAGCTGAGGGGAGCCCGCCGGATCGGTAACAACGATATCAGCGTTCTCGCGCACGAGCAGGTCGACCGGCGTTTCGGGATCGGCCGTGATGGTGACGGGGCCCGACAGGGCCTGCTGCACGGGGTTGGTGCCGGTCTCGACGCTGACCGGCGCGCTCGCCTGCGGCCTTCCGCCCTGTGGATCATCGACGAGCACGATGCGGGCGGCAACGCCGGCTACGATCAGAACGCTGACACCAAGCATCAGCCGCCCCCAGGGTAAGCGCTGCATGCCGAGCCGCAAACCGGCCCGGTTCCGGCGACTGCGCGGTTTCAGCGGCGTATCGAGATCGCCCGCCATCACTCAGCTCCCTTTGCGGGCCCGAAACGCCTGACGATGGACGGCCGACCGCACCAGGCTCATGGCTTCTTCGCAGGTGAGAGCGGCAGGATCAAGCTTGTAGGGGCAGGAAGGCGGACCCGTTTGCGGGCCCGCCTCAATTGCGGGGCTCTCCTTGCGGATCAGCTGGCCGGCTTGGGCGGGAAGAGATCGCTCGTCTCTTCGCCATTGATCAGCCTGAGCGCATACTGGAGCTGAGCATCCTCGGCGCGATCGGCCGGGACATAGACCGAGGAGCCGGCGACTTCCGCCTCGGGATCCTCGTTCTCGCCGCTGATATGGCCGGCAAGCCCGGCCTCGCCCTTGATCTCGTCGCGGCCCTGCAACTCCTCGGGCACCACCTGGCGCACCTCGATGTCGGGGGTGATGCCAAGAGCCTGGATCGAGCGGTTGTTGGGCGTATAGTAGCGCGCCGTGGTCAGCCGCATGGCGCCATTGGGCCCGAGCGAAATGATCGACTGCACCGAGCCCTTGCCGAAGGAGCGCGTACCCACGAGCGTCGCGCGCTTGTGATCCTGCAACGCACCGGCGACGATCTCGGCGGCGGAGGCCGAACCGCCATTGATCAGCACCACCATCGGCACATCGGCGATGCGCTGGTCGATGGCGTCGGGGCGCGCGTCGTAGCGGGCGCTTTCCTGCGGTCCGCGACCGCGCGTCAGAACCACCGAGCCCTGCTTGAGGAAGGCATCGGCGACCTTGACCGACTGGTCGACGAGCCCGCCCGGATTGTTGCGCAGATCGAGGATGATGCCCTTGGGCGCCACGCCGTCGCGCTGGGCATAGGCGGCCGTGATGGCCTGCTCGATGCCGACATAGGCCTGCTCGGAGAAGCGCAGCAGCCGCAGCACGGCAACATCGCCCTCCATCGACCAGCGCACGGCGCGCATGGCGATGACGGCGCGTTCGAGCTCGAAGCTCAGGGGATCGGTGACCCCTTCGCGTACCACGGTGACCTTGATCTTGGAGCCGACCGGCCCGCGCATCTTCTTGACGGCGTCATCGAGGCTGAGGCCCATGACCTGTTGGCCATCGAGCTCGACGATGAAGTCGTTGGCAAGGATGCCGGCGCGTGCGGCAGGCGTCTCGTCGATGGGCGAAACCACCTTGATCACGCCTTCTTCCATCGTGACCTCGATGCCCAGGCCACCGAACTCGCCGGAGGTATCCTCCTGCACGTCTTCATAGCTCGTGGGCGAGAGATAGCCCGAATGCGGGTCGAGCGAGGTCAGCATGCCCTGGATGGCGGCGCGGATCAGCTCGCGCTCGTCGGGGGCCTCGACATATTCGGAGCGGATGCGATCGAACACTTCGCCGAACAGGCTGAGATCGGAATAGATCTCGTCGGGCGCGCGCGTCGTGGCAGCCGCTTCCTGCTGCTGCGCCAGAAGATGCGGCGCAAAGGGCACGAGAAGGGCGAGCGCGGCAACAGCCGCTGCGGCACGAATGGGCGTCAGGCGCATGAGGTTTTATCCACTCTCGATCTCGGTCTGGGCGCGGGCCCACCATCCGCTGGGATCAACGGGGGCGCTGTTCCGTCGCAATTCAATATAGAGCGTCGGACGGGAGACGCCAGCGCTCGTGGCCACGGTTCGGCCAATTGTGCGTGAACCCATCACGCCCACCGGCTCGCCCATCATTACGAACTGACCCACCGATACGGTTGTCTCGGCAAGGCCCGCAAGCAATATGGTGTAGTCCTGACCGGCATTGAGAATGACGATCTGGCCATAATTGAGGTAATCGCCGACATAGAGCACATGGCCATCGGCGGGGGCCACCACCTGCGCATCGGGGCGCGTAACCACCGAGACGCCGCTCGAAATGCCGCCGAACCCGTCGCCCGCGCCATATTCGATGACCGTCACACCGCTCGCGGGCAGGGGCATGTAGCCGCGCAGGGCGGCGAAGGGCACGGCGGGGGCCTGCCGGTCGGTATTGGCGAGCGCGGTGCGGATCGTTTCGGCATCGAGCCGCGGCGCGCTGGCGCCGGCCTCTGCGGCAGCCGTGGCCGAGGCGGCGGTGGCGAGCGCGCTGGCGCGCTGGGCCAGCGCGTCGATAGCCTGCCGCAGCGTTGCCGCCTGCGCCACGAGGGCGTTGGCCGCCTCTTCCTCGGCGGCGAGTTCGGCGGTCTTTTGCTCCTCGCCCTGCCGCCGCGCCGCGATCAGCGTGCCGATGCGCAGCTGTTCTTCTTCGAGAATGGTGAAATTGGCGCGCAGCGTCGCCTCTTCCTCCTGGGCAGCAGCCTTGATGTCGGAAAGACGGACGAGATCGGCGGTGACCGCTTCGGCCTGGGCCTTGAGCTGGGGCAGGATGGCGGAAATGAGGATTGCCGAGCGCGCCGAACCCAGCGCATCGGAGGGATCGACGATGAGCGCCGGCGGGGGATTGCGCGAGATCCGCTCGAGTGCGGCGAGCACGCTCGCGACATTGCGGTCGGCCCCGTCGAGCCGGCCGCGCACCTCAAGCTCGGCGGCGATCAGTTCGCCCAGCCGCTGCTCCATGGCGCCGATCTCGATTTCGGCAAGGCGCACGCGCTGGGCGGCGGCGATGAGGGCGGCATTCTGCTGGGCGCGGTCGCCCTGCATCTGGGCGATTTCAGCACGCAGGGCATCGACCCGCTCCTGGCTGAGCGAAATGGAAGCCTCGATCTCCTCGAGCGCCGTCTCGCGGGCGGCAAGCTCGGCCTCAGGGCCGGCGGGGACGGCTGGCGCGATCTCATTGGCCGGCGATGGCGCGGCGTCAGGGGCGACCGGCGCCGGGTTGGAAATTTCGGGCACGGGTGCACCGGCGGCGTCCGGCCCCGAAGTCTGGGCAAGGAGCGGCAGGCTCGCCCACCCCGTCGCGAGGGCGAGCAAGAGAGCCTTGAGAACGGGTGCGGTGGCCTTGCGCATCTGGCCCTTGAGGAGAATCGTGCCCCGAACCCTATCAGGTCCATGGTTAACGAGATGTGGAGCGCGGCTTTGCCCGGCCAATGTGACCGGGATGGGGCGACAGAGCCCCGGAGTGCTCACGCCCGGTGATAGGGATGGCCAGAGAGAATGGTCGTCGTGCGATAGAGCTGCTCGGCCAGCATGATGCGCACGAGCTGATGGGGCCAGGTCAGGGGCGAGAACGAAAGCTTCATTTCGGCCTCGGCCATGAGCGCGGGGTCGAGCCCGTCCGCCCCGCCGATGACGAAGGCGAGGCCGGGCCGGCTGGCATCGCGCCATGAAGCGATCCGGCGGGCGAGCGTTTCCGAGCCGATGGCCTCGCCGCGCTCGTCGAGCACCACCAGCATCCCGCCCTCGGGCCGGAAGCGCCGCAATGCCTGCGCTTCCTCGGCCTTGCGCTGCGGGGCACTGCCGGCCCGCGATTCCGGGGCCTCGTGGACGGAGAAGTCGCTGAGCCCGAGCGCCCGGCCGGTGGCGCGCGCCCGCTCGAGATAGCGCTCGACGAGCAGGCGCTCCGGCCCGTCCTTCATCCGCCCGATGGCGAGGATCTGCGCCTTCACCGGTCGGTGAGGCCCAGCTGCATGTGCACCACGTCGAGCCAGCGATCGAATTTGAGGCCGAGCCCGGTGAAGCGCCCGGCGATGCGGAAGCCCAGCTTTTCGTGCAGCGCGATCGAGCCGGCACTGTCGGCGGTGATGACGCCCAGCATCTGGGTGAAGCCGAAGGCCTTGCTCTCGGCGATCAGCTGCTCGAGCAGCGCCCGGCCGATCCCCTGCCCGTGATGGCCGTCGCGCACATAGACGGAATCCTCGCAGGTGAACCGATAGGCCGGCCGGTCGCGATAGGTGGAGGCATAGGCATAGCCTAAAAGCGTGCCGTCCTCGCTTTCCGCGACGATGATGGGATGGCCCAGCGACCCCATCTTGGCGAATTTTTCGGCCATGGCCGATTGCGGGGGACAGGTGAGATCGAAGGTCGCCACCGAGGTCAGGACGTAATGGTGGTAGATCTCGGTGATCGCCGCGATGTCCTCGGGGCGATAGGGGCGGAGCGTGAAGGCGGGCACGACGGTTTATCCTGAAAAGACAAGGGCCGCGGTCACATTAGACCGCGGCCCCGAGGACTGCCAATCGGTGTTTATGATGAGATTATTCGCGGTTGCCGAACAGGCGCAGCAGCATCATGAACAGGTTGATGAAGTCCAGGTAGAGGCTCAGCGCGCCCATGATGGCGCCCTTGGCGAGGCTTTCAGCCGAGAAGGCGTCCGAATAGCTCTCCTTGATCTTCTGGGTGTCATAGGCGGTGAGGCCGGTGAAGATCAGCACGCCGATGACCGAGATCGCGAAATCGAGCATGGTGGAACCCATGAAGATGTTCACGATCGAGGCGATGATGATGCCGATCAGGCCCATCATCAGGAAGTTGCCCATGCCCGTCAGGTCGCGCTTGGTGGTGTAGCCGTAAAGGCTCATCGCGCCGAAGGTGGCGGCGGTGATGAAGAACACCTTGGCGATCGAGGCGCCGGTATAGACGAGGAAGATCGACGAGAGCGACAGCCCCATCACGGCAGCGAAGGCCCAGAAGGTGGCCTGTGCGGCGGGCACCGAGAGCTTGTTGATGCCAAAGCTCAGCACCAGCACGAAGGCCAGCGGCGACAGCATGATGACCCAGGCCAGCGGGCTGCCATAGAGCAGCTCGGCATTGGCCGGGCTCGACATGGCCCACTGGCTGGTGAAATAGGCAACAAGGCCGGTGACCACGAGGCCCAGGCCCATATAGTTGTAGACCTTCAGCATATAGCCGCGAAGGCCTTCATCGATGACCGCGGCGGATCCAGTCCTCGCGGCAATTGTCGGTCGGTCGAATTGTGCCATGGTCGTCAGTTTCCCTTCGGTAGACGCAGTGCCTGGCAAGCATGTCAGCCATGCATCCAGAGTTATGGGGAATATGAGGACATCCCGGCCCCAATACAAGAGAAACCGGCAGCGCTTTCCGAACGTTAATGTCGCACGGCACTGTGTCGCGGCGGTACGTTCCAGCCGCGTCGGCACCGCCCTCCCAACGCCACGACGCGGGCGCCGTGCTTGCCGGTCGCGGAGGGGGCCGTTACGGTCTGGCTCATGCGTCGGCGAATCGGCCCGGCGCCAAAGGAGGATGGACGAAATGCCCAGACTCTTTACCGGCATCGAGGTGCCGCCGGAGGTGGCGTTCCTTCTCTCGCTCAAGCGCGGCGGGCTGCCGGGCGCCCGCTGGATCGACCC
The DNA here is from genome assembly GCF_900119845.1 of Devosia enhydra. Lineage (GTDB taxonomy): Bacteria > Pseudomonadota > Alphaproteobacteria > Rhizobiales > Devosiaceae > FPKU01. Next base: position 675,669 of record NZ_FPKU01000002.1, on the reverse strand, counting down.
TGACAACTACCACATCACCCTGCGCTTTATCGGCGATGTCGACCGCATCACCGCCAATGAGGTGGTCGACAGCCTCGACCGGCTCGCCATGAGCGAGGCCTTTTCGATCAGGCTCGATCATCTGGGCGTCTTTGGCGGCGACAAGCCCCGCGCGCTTTATGCCGGGGTCGAGAACAACGCCGCTCTCCACCACCTGCAGGCGGCTCAGGAGCGGGTGCTGCAACGGCTCGGGCTGGCGCCCGATGGCCGGCGCTTCGTGCCGCATGTCTCGCTGGCGCGCCTCAAGGGCATAAGCGCCACGGACATGGCGCAGTTCATCGCCGCAGGCGGGCAGTTCCAGCCCATGAGCTTCGAGGTCAGGCGCTTCGTGCTCTATTCGAGCCGGGATTCCGTCGGCGGCGGCCCCTATCGGGTCGAGGAGACTTACCCGCTCGCCGCCTGCCCGGACGCTGCCGACGACCCCGCGCACATGCCGGCTTGAGCCTCTCTTTCGGCTGCGTTAAGCCTTGCTTAAGCATGGCGGGGCAAACAGGAAGCGGGCGCGTCCGCGGGCGTCAAATTGCCGTCACGATTGGCGCTAATGTCGCCAATTAAATCAAATGCGGGCGGGCCTTGAGAGCTTGATAACGATGACGTGTCAGGCTGAAGGCGCTCGGGATCATTCGCGGATCCTGACAACAAAGAAGAGTGGGCGATGACAACCAAGTCGATCGGGCCGGCGAAGGCCTTGTTTGCAGGCCTTGTCATGTTGGCGGGCGTGGCCCCTGCCGGCGCGCAGGAGGCAACCAATCTGGGGACCTTCACCAACTGGACGGTGTGGCGCGCCCAGGACAGCAGCGGCACCCTCTGCTACATTTCGAGCCAGCCGCAATCGACCCAGCCGGCCAATGTGCGACGCGACCCCATTCACTTCCTCGTGGTGATGCGCAAGGGCCTGGGCACCCGCAACGAAGTGCAGAGCCTTCTGGGCTACCCGCTCGCCAGCGAGCCCCTGCCCACCGCCGAGGTCGACGGGCGCAGCTACAACATGCTGCCCGAAGGCGAGGCGGCTTGGCTCGCAAGCGAAGCCGACGAAAGCAGCTTCGTGGCAGCGCTCAAGGCCGGCTCGCGCCTCGTGGTCAAGGGCCGCTCGCAGCGCGGCACCAACACAGCCGACACCTATTCGCTTTCGGGCGTTACCGCCGCGATCACCGAGATGGAGAAGGCCTGCGCCTGACGGGGCAAGCCTCGGCGCGGCAACCTTTATCGGCCAGAGCCGTTGCCATGGCTGTGCCTCGCGCAATGGCGCAGTGTCGTCCGACAGATGGCATCCGGCGGCGGACCGGGTGACACGGGGGCGGCAAGGCTGATAGTCGAGGCATGACGGCGCTGTCGGCTTAAGGCGGGCAGGCCAGTCATTGGCGCCCCTGATCCGTGTGGGGCGCTGCATGGAGTTGAAAGACAGCATGACGCCCAGCCTTCGCGACCTCGCCCTTGCCCTTGTTGCGGCCTCCTTTGCCGGCCTGGCCCTTGCCAGCCCCGCCTCGGCGCAATCGGCCCGGCTTCTGGGCGAATTCCGCGACTGGTCGTCCTTTTCCGCTTCCGAAGGAGCGGGCGCCATGTGCTTCATGATGACCCGCCCCATCGAGACCACGCCGCTGCCCGACGGCATGGGCGAGGCCTATCTCTATCTCACCAACCGCTCGTCGGAAGGCGTGCGCAACGAGTTCAACCTCGTGGCCGGTTTCCCCCTCGCGCCCGATGCCGGAGCGACAGTGAGCGTGGGCGGCCAGATCTTCGACCTCTTCACCGAGCGCGACGCGGCCTGGCTGCTCGATCCGAGCCAGGGGTCCAACTTGGCAAGCGCCATAAGGGCCGGCAGTTCGCTGGTGGTCGATGCCACGAGCGAGCGCGGCATCAAGATCCGCCAGACCTATTCGCTTTCGGGCGCCACCGCCGCCTCGCGGGCTCTAGACGGCTGCTGACGGACATCCCTGGAAGCTCTCTCCGGTCAGGCAAGGCTTGCCTCTGCGCCCTGCGCATCCCATATGCGCGCGGCGCGCTTTGTGCTTTTTTTCGGATCATGCTATGGGCGCGGCATGAGGCCGTAGGCGATCCGCCCGCGGTGCCCACCCCCTCCCACGATCGAGACCGCCCATGAGCATCGCCCTCGACCTGAGCCATATCGCCCGCCCGGCCGCCAGCCCGGCGCCGTTGCGGACCGGCCTTGTGGGTCTTGATCGCTCTGGCCTGCGCAGCGCCCTCGGCACGATCGGGCTCGACGAGCGCGAAGCCCGCATGCGCGCCAGCCAATTGTGGAACTGGATCTATCATCGCGGCGTCACCGATTTCGACGCCATGACCAACATCGCCAAGCCGGTGCGCCAGAAGCTGGCCGACGCCTTCGACATCGCGCGACCCGAAATCGTCACTGAGCAGGTGTCGATGGATGGCACGCGCAAATGGCTGTTCCGCTATCGCGATGCGCAGAAGCCCAACATGCCGCCCGTCGAGATCGAGACGGTCTATATCCCCGAGGAGGATCGCGGCACGCTCTGCGTCTCCTCGCAGGTGGGCTGCACGCTGACCTGCTCGTTCTGCCACACCGGCACGCAGAAGCTGGTGCGCAACCTGACGGCGGGCGAGATTCTCGGCCAGATCCTGATGGCGCGCGAGCGGCTGGGCGATTTCCCCGGCGGCGAGCGGCCCGATGATGGCGGCCTCGTGCCCTCGGGCGAAAGCCGCGCCATCACCAATATCGTGATGATGGGCATGGGCGAGCCGCTCTACAATTACGACAATGTGAAACAGGCGTTGCTGATCGCGTCTGACGAAGCCGGCATCTCGCTCTCCAAGCGCCGCATCACGCTCTCGACCTCGGGCGTCGTGCCGCAGATCGAGCCGACCGGGCGCGAGATCGGGGTGATGCTGGCGATTTCGCTGCATGCGGTGCGCGACGAGCTGCGCGACATTCTCGTGCCGATCAACAAGAAGTGGCCGCTGGCCGAGCTTCTCGCCGCCTGCCGCGCCTATCCGGGCCTCTCGAACGCCCGCCGCATCACCTTCGAATATGTGATGCTCAAGGACATCAACGACAGCGACGCCGATGCGCGCGAACTGGTGCGGCTGCTCGCCGGTATTCCGGCCAAGATCAACCTCATCCCGTTCAACCCCTGGCCGGGCACCAATTACGATTGCTCGAGCTCCTCGCGCATCGAGCGCTTCGCCGACATCGTCAATCGCGCCGGCTATGCCAGCCCCGTCCGCACCCCGCGCGGCCGCGACATCTTCGCCGCCTGCGGGCAATTGAAGAGCGAGACCGAGCGGCTGAGCAAGAAGGAGCGCGAGGCGCTGGAGGCCTAGATGGCAGAAACGGGCGCGGGCGATCCGCTCTGTCCGCTCTGCCTCAGGCCCATTCCGAAGGGCGCCCGCGCCAGCCGCCACCACCTCGTGCCGCGGCTGAGGGGCGGCACGCACAAGGGCACGGTGCTCTTGCACCAGATCTGCCACAGCGCCATCCACGCCCGTTTCACGGAAACCGAACTCGCCCGCGAACTCGCCGATATCGAGGCGCTGCGCGCCCATCCCTCAATGGCGGAATTTCTCGCCTGGGTGGCAGGCCGCCCGCCTGATTTCCATGCCCGCACTCGGATCAGGGGCGGCGGCTGGCGGGCGCGGCGCTGACAATTACTTCCGCAGAATGACCCACACCGCGTGGATGAGGCCGGGGAAATAGCCCAGCAGGGTCAGGAGGATGTTGAGCCAGAACTGCAGGCCGAGCCCGACCTGGAGGAAGACCCCCACCGGCGGGATGATAACCGACAGGATGATGCGCAGAACGTCCATGAGACAGGCCCCCGTGTTTTGAAGGGCATGCAACGCGATGACCGGCGCAATCGTTCCACCGGGTCGGCCTATTCCCCCGTTATCCAGTCGATGCGGCTGCGCCCCCGACCCTCGTCCGAAAGAAGATCGGCGAGGATCGGCAGAAGGCTCGCCATCTCATCCTCGAGCACGAAGGGCGGATTGACCACCACCATCCCGGTGCCGTGGAGGCGCGGCGGGTCGGATGGCGGGCGCAATGTCAGCTCGAGCCGGAGGATGCGCGGGATGGCGGTCGCTTCAAGCGACCGGACATAGGCCGAGACCTCCGCCGGATCCTTGATCGGATACCAGAAGGCATAGATGCCGCCCGGCCAGCGCTTGTGCGCCTTGACCAGCCCCGAAACCATGCGCGCGAACTCGCCCTTTTCCTCGAAGGGCGGATCGACGAGCACCAGCCCGCGCTTTTCCTTGGGCGGCAGATGCGTGCCGAGCGCCGCCCAGCCATCGAGATGGGTGACGCGCGTCTGGATATCGCCGGCAAAGTTATCGCGCAGCGCCTCGGCATCGGCGGGGTGCAGCTCGAGCGCCATCAGCCGGTCCTGCGCGCGCAGCAGGCGGCGGGTGATCATCGGCGAGCCGGGATAGAACCGCAGATCGCCATCGGGGTTGAAGCCGCGCACCACATCGAGATAGGGGGCGAGCAGGGCTGCCGGCGCCTCGGGCAAATCTGCCGCCATCAGCCGGCCGATACCCTCGCGCCATTCCCCGGTGCGGTTGGCGTCATCGCCAAAAAGATCGTAGAGCCCGATGCCGGCATGGGTATCGATGACCCGGAACGCCGCCTCCTTGCGCATCAGATAGGCGAGGATGCGGGTGAGGATCACATGCTTGACGACATCGGCGAAATTGCCGGCATGGAAGCTGTGGCGATAATTCATCGGCTCACTTGCGCGCTTCGGCAAACAGGATCGTGGCGGCAAAGGCGGTGAACACGGCCGCGAACGTCCAGTTCAACGCCCGCTGCACCACCACGTTGCGGGTGAGGATGCCGGCCAGCGCGCCGGCCGCCAGGACGGTCGCCACCGCCAGCGGGATCGAGACGATGATGAATTCGAGCCCCAGAAAGATGAGCTTCTGCGGCGCCGCCGGATCGTGCCGATCGACGAACTGGGGCAGGAAGGTGATGAAGAACAGCACGACCTTCGGGTTGAGCAGGTTGATGCCCACCCCGGTCAGATAGCTCTCCAGCACCGAAGGCGTGCGCGGCGCCTTCTGCGCCACGCGGATGCCCCCGCCATGGCGCAGCGCCTGCCAGGCCAGCCACAGCAGATAACCGGCCCCGACGATCTTGAGCACGAAGAAGGCAGCCGGCGCCGCCACGATCAGCACCGAGATACCGAGCGCCACCAGCATGGTGTGCACGAGAATGCCCGACATCGCCCCCGCCGCCGTTGCCATACCATGGGCCCGCCCGTAATTGACGGCGCGCGAAATCTGCAGCGCCATGTCCGGGCCCGGCGTGATGGCGAGCACGATGGTGGCGAGCGCGAAGGCGAGGATGACCGACAGGTCGGGCAGGAAGGTCGGCATGGCGGGGTCCGGAATTTTGCGGCCGGACAATTGCACGCGCGCGGCTTGCTGACTAGGGTGCCGCCGAATTCCGGGGCCGGCGCGCCCCCTCAAACGGGCTGAACCAAACCATGGCCAAAGATATCAAGAAAATCGTGCTGTCCTATTCGGGCGGCCTCGACACCTCGATCATGCTGAAGTGGCTGCAGGAGCACTACCAGGCCGAGATCGTCACCTTCACCGCCGACCTCGGCCAGGGCGAGGAACTCGAGCCGGCCCGCAAGAAGGCCGAGATGTTCGGCCTCAAGGATATCCGCATCGTCGATGTGCGCGAGGAATTCGTGCGCGACTTCGTGTTCCCGATGTTCCGCGCCAACGCGCTTTATGAGGGCCAGTACCTGCTCGGCACCTCGATCGCCCGCCCGGTGATCGCCAAGCACCTCGTCGAGATCGCGCGCGAGACCGGCGCCGACGCCATCGCCCATGGCGCTACCGGCAAGGGCAACGACCAGGTGCGGTTCGAACTGACAGCCAATGCGCTGATGCCGGGCCTCAAGGTCATCGCACCGTGGCGCGAATGGGATCTGCGCTCGCGCACCGCGCTTCTGAGCTATGCCGAGCAGCACCAGATCCCCATCGCCAAGGACAAGCGCGGCGAGGCGCCCTTCTCGGTGGATGCCAACCTCTTGCACACCTCCTCCGAAGGCATGGTGCTCGAAGACCCGGCCGTGCCCTTCCCCGACTATGTGCCCCAGCGCACCGTCGATCCGGAAAAGGCGCCCGACCAGCCCGAAATCATCACCATCGGGTTCGAGAAGGGCGATGCCGTCTCGGTCAATGGCGTGGCGCTGTCGCCGGCCGAGCTGCTCACCAAGCTCAACGAGCTGGGCGGCAAGCATGGCGTGGGCCGGCTCGACCTCGTCGAAAACCGCTTCGTGGGCATGAAGAGCCGCGGGCTCTACGAAACCCCGGGCGGCACTATCCTGCTGGCGGCGCATCGCGGCATCGAATCGATCACGCTCGATCGCGGTGAGGCGCATCTCAAGGATGAGCTGATGCCCAAATATGCCGAGCTCATCTATAACGGCTTCTGGTTCAGCCCTGAGCGCGAGATGCTGCAGGCGCTCATCGACAAGAGCCAGGAGTATGTGGCGGGCGAAGTGACGGTCAAGCTCTACAAGGGTTCGGCCAGCGTCATCGCGCGCACCTCGCCCAACTCGCTCTACTCGATGGATCTCGTGACCTTCGAGGAAGGCGCGGTGGCCTATGACCATCACGATGCTGAAGGCTTCATCCGCCTCAATGGCCTGAGGCTCAAGACCTGGGCGGCCCGCAACGCCGCTGCCGCGCGCAAGTAAAGTCAATCAAGTCGATCGCGCTCTTCCGCTGGGAGGGCGCGATCAACTTCGCTGTCTTGCTTTAAGCCTTCTTAAGCGACGCTCCTTAGCGTAAATTCCATCATGCCCACGGCCATGAGGACGCCCCCACGGTGATCGCGACGGAGCTCGGCACCGCCTTCCGGTCCGATGAAGCGCTGCTGCTCGATGCCGCGCTCGAAACCATGCCTTATGGCTTTTGCGTGTGGAGCCCGGATTTCCGGCTCGTCATGTGGAACCGCAATTATTGCAGCCTTTATGGCTTCCCGCCGGATCGCATCACGCTCGGCATGCCGCTCGATGCCGTGGTCCGGCTCTCGATCGAGCTTGGCAACCATCCCGGCCTCAGCGCCGAGGCGTTCCTCACCGCCTACAAAAAGGAATTGCTCGACAATCGCGGCGGCGCGCGCGCCAAGAGCCAGGAGCGGGCTTCGGGCGGCCGCGTCATCGAGACCGGCCATGTCTTCGCGCCGGGCCTGGGCTGGGTCGTGACCCATGAGGACGTGACCGAGGAGATCGCCACCAGCGAACTCGTCCAGCGCCGCAAGCGCGAGCTCGAACGGCAGAACATGCGGCTCGACGCAGCGGTCAACAACATCTCTCAGGGCCTCTCGATGTTCGATGCCATGGGGCGGCTGGTGATATCGAACCAGCCCTTCCAGCGCATCTACGAGCTGCCCGAGACGCTCCTTGCCCCCGGCACCACCTTCGATGCGATCATGGCGTATCTGTTCGCCCAGGGCATGAACCCCGGCACCGCGCCCGATGCCTATCTGCGCTGGCGCCGGACGATGATCGCCAATGGCGAGTTCGGCAAGACGGTGCACGAGTTCAGGAACCGCACCATCATGGTGCAGCACCACCCCACCCGCGATGGCGGCTGGGTCACCACTCATGAGGACATCACCGAGCAGCGGCAGCAGGAAGCCCGCATCCGCCACCTCGCGCGCCACGACGCACTGACGGAGCTGCCCAACCGCATCCAGTTCCTCGAGGAGATGGCGGCGATCGAGCCGCTGATCGAGCGGGGGGAGAAAGCGGCGGTGCTGTGCGTCGATCTCGACCATTTCAAGCTCATCAACGACACGCTGGGCCATGCGGTGGGCGATGCGCTGCTCAAGCAGGCCTCGGCGCGACTCTGGGGCACGACGCGCGAAAACGACGTGCTGGCCCGCATCGGGGGCGACGAGTTCACCCTGCTGATCCGCCCCATCGAGCGCCCCTCGGACGCGGCCGCCGTGGCCGACCGCATCGTCAAGGCGATGGCGATGCCGTTTTCCATCGAGGGCAACCTCGTGTCGATCGGCGCCAGCGTCGGCATCGCGCTGGCGCCCGACGATGGGTCGGACGCCGATACGCTGATGAAGAATGCCGATCTGGCCCTCTACAAGGCCAAGTCCGAGGGCCGCTCGACCTTTCACTTCTTCGAGCCGGGCATGGATGCCGCCATCCAGAAGCGCCGCACCATCGAGACGGGGCTGCGCACGGCGCTCGAGGACAAGAGCTTCCGCCTCGCCTTCCAGCCGCTCTTCGGGCTGCGGGAAAACCGCATCACCGGCTTCGAGGCGCTGCTGCGCTGGCACCATCCCGAGCGCGGCGAAATCTCGCCCGGCGAATTCATTCCCGCCGCCGAGGAGACGGGGCTGATCGTGCCGATCGGGGACTGGGTCTTGCGCGAGGCGTGCAAGGTGGCGGCCGGCTGGCCGGGCCGGCAGCGCGTGGCGGTCAACCTCTCGCCCGTGCAGTTCAAGAACCCCCAGCTCTACGAAACCGTGCAGCAGGCCCTTGCCGACAGCGGGCTGTCGCCGAGCCGGCTCGAGCTCGAAATCACCGAATCGCTGCTGCTCATCGACAATGACAGCAACGCCCGCACCCTCCATCGCCTGCGGGCGCTGGGCGTACGCGTCTCGATGGACGATTTCGGCACCGGCTATTCCTCGCTCTCTTACCTGCGGAGCTTCCCGTTCGACCGCATCAAGATCGACCGCTCCTTCATGCGCGATCTCGAAAGCCGGCCCGACAGCCGCGCCATCATCCGCGCCGTCATCGGGCTCGGCCGCAGCCTGGGCATGCAGGTCACCGCCGAGGGCGTCGAGACACGCGAGCAGCTCGACGCCATGCGCGAGGACGGCATGACCGAGATCCAGGGATTTCTCATCTCTGCCGCCGTCCCACCCGAGGCCATTGCCGGCCTGCTCGCCCGCGATCCCCTCGCATCGGCACGCTAGGGGCTCGTGAAGCGAAGGCGACACCGGTTCGCTGCCTCGAAACGGGGGACGAGTTCCGGCGCCGGATCCGCCGCTGCGACGGCCGGCGAGCCCCTGCTGACGCGCTTGTGCAAGCGAGCCCTGCGCCGGGCACGCTTGTGGGAAAGGGCGACTTCCTGTAAGGCAGCGCGCGAATGGGCCGCCGGAGGTGGCCTCGCCCTTACCCAGCATGGTGCCGCGACCGCCCTGACCCCCGATCATCGGACGGCCGGACCCATCCCAATCGGGCAGACGCCCGGGACAAAGACATGAGCCTCAGGAACATCGCCATCATCGCGCACGTCGACCATGGCAAGACGACCCTGATCGACGTGCTGCTCAAGCAATCCGGCGCCTTCCGTGACAATCAGCGCGTCGAAGAGCGCGCCATGGACAGCAACGACCTCGAGCGCGAGCGCGGCATCACCATCCTTGCCAAGGTCACCTCGCTGGTCTGGAAGGACACACGCATCAACATCGTGGATACACCCGGCCACGCCGATTTCGGCGGCGAGGTGGAGCGCATCCTCTCGATGGTGGATGGCGTGGTGATCCTCGTGGACGCCGCCGAAGGCCCGATGCCGCAGACCAAGTTCGTTCTGGGCAAGGCCCTGGCGCAGGGCCTGCGCCCCATCGTTGCGATCAACAAGATCGACCGCCCCGACGAGCGCCATCTCGAAGTGCTAGAGGAGATCTTCGATCTCTTCATCGCGCTCGATGCCAGCCCCGAGCAGCTCGATTTCCCCGTGCTCTACGGCGCCGCCAAGCATGGCTGGATGTCGGCCCAGCCCGAGGGCCCCAAGGAAAGCCTGGCGCCGCTCCTCGACAAGGTCATCGAATACGTGCCCGAGCCCAAGGTGGAAGAGGGCCCGTTCCGCATGCTGGTCACCACCATCGAGCGCAACCCGTTCCTCGGCCGCGTGCTGACCGGGCGGGTGTTCTCCGGTTCGGTCAAGGCCGGCGATGCCATCCATTCGCTCGGCCGTGACGGCAAGGAAGTGGAAAAGGGCCGCGTCTCCAAGGTGCTGGCCTTCCGCGGCCTCGAGCGCACTCCGGTGGATGTGGCCGAAGCCGGCGATATCGTCGCCATCGCCGGGCTCGAGACCACCACCGTGGCCGACACCCTGACCATCCCCTCGGTCAACACCCCGCTGCCCTCGCTGCCCATCGACCCGCCCACCCTCTCGGTCACCTTCCGCATCAATGACGGTCCGCTGGCCGGCCGCGAAGGCGACAAGGTGCAGTCCCGCGTCATCCGCGAGCGCCTGATGCGCGAGGCCGAAGGCAATGTCGCCATCAAGATCACCGAAGGCGAGGACAATGACAGCTTCGAGGTCGCCGGCCGCGGCGAACTCCAGCTCGCCGTGCTCATCGAGAACATGCGCCGCGAAGGCTTCGAGCTGACCATCGGCCGTCCGCGCGTCGTGATCCGCGAGGAAAACGGCCAGAAGCTCGAGCCGATCGAGGAAGTCATCATCGACGTCGATGACGAGCATTCGGGCGTCGTCGTCCAGAAGCTCACCGAGCGCAAGGGCGAACTTGCCGACATGCGCCCCTCGGGCGTCGGCCGTACGCGCCTGCGCTTTTACGTGCCCACCCGCTCGCTGATCGGCTACCAGCCCGAGCTGCTCTCGGACACCCGCGGCACGGCGATCTTCAACCGCCTGTTCCACGAATACCAGCCCTACAAGGGCGCCCTGCCCGGCCGCCGCACCGGCGTGCTGATCTCGAACGGCACCGGCCAGTCGGTGGCCTATGCCATGTGGAACCTCGAAGATCGCGGGCCGATGATGATCGACCCCGGCGTCGACATCTACGAGGGCATGATCATCGGCGAGCACACGCGCGAGAACGACCTCGAGGTCAACGCGCTCAAGGGCAAGCAGCTGACCAATATCCGCACCACCTCCAAGGACGAGGCGGTGCGCCTGACCCCGCCCAAGAAGCTCACGCTTGAGCAGTCGCTGGGCTATATCGCCGACGACGAATATGTCGAGGTGACGCCCAAGTCGATCCGCCTGCGCAAGATCGCGCTCGACCCCAATGAGCGCAAGAAGCTGATGCGCGCCTCCAAGGCGAGCTGAGCTTTTCCACACCTTCGGGAAGGCCCTTTCGGGGCCTTCCTCCGGGGCCGTGCGAGGCTCCGGCCTGTCGTCCAAATCCGCATGAGGCTCAATGACCGACTGGATCATCGGAACCATCACCGAGCTCGGCTATCTCGGCATCTTCCTCGTGATGCTGGCCGAGTCGCTCTTTCCGCCGATCCCGTCGGAGTTGATCATCCCCTTTGCCGGCTATGCCGCCGCCAATGGCGATCTGAGCCTTTTTGGCGTACTCGCGACCGCGACGCTGGGAGCGGTGATCGGCATGCTGCCCTGGTATTTCGCCGGCCGCATCTTCGGGCTTACCCGGGTGCAATGGCTGGCCGACCGCTTCGGGCGGTTCATGGCGATGAATTCCGACGAGATCGACATCGCCGTCGCCTGGTTCAAGCGCTATGGCCCGATCATCGTGCTTTTCGGGCGCCTGGTGCCCCTGATCCGCACGCTGATCTCGATCCCGGCCGGCCTGTCGCGCATGCCACTGCCGCTCTTTCTCCTCGCCTCGACCGCCGGCGCGCTCATCTGGAACACCTTCCTCACCATGGCGGGGTTCCTGCTGCACGAGCATTACCATGTGATCGAGGTGGTGCTCGATCCCTTGAGCTACATCGTGCTCGGCCTCGTGGTGCTGCTCTATCTCTTCCGCGTCATCACCTGGAAGCCGGCCCGCGCTGAGCGCGAACAGCCTTAACGCATCAGAAATGCCGCGGACGCGCGCTTCGCAGTCTGCAACGCCGTTCGCATTGTGCAAACGCGGCGCCGGGCGCGTTAACGCCTCTGCCCATCCGTCAGACCCCGTTATGCCCCGGCTGCCGGGGCCCCGACGGAATTACCCCCAAAGCCATGGTTAATGGCACGCTTCGTGCATTTGAGAGGACGTGCCCGGAAAAGGTTGTGCGTACCGGGCACCAGTCAGTCTTTTGAGGCCCGTCAGCTTGACCCCTGGCGGGCCTTTCTCTTTCCGCCTCCGCGCCAACGGCCCCAGGATGTTTGCCCTTTGGCCGGCGAGCCCCTAAATAGGGTCAGTTGTGGCCGGAGCCTTCCATGCGCGTCATTCTCGAACTCATCCTCATCATCCTCGACATCTACGGGTGGGTGCTGCTGGCCATGATCATCATGAGCTGGCTGATCTCCTTCAACGTCGTCAACACGCGCAACCAGTTCGTCGCGACGGTGTGGCGCATCCTCAACCAGCTGACCGAGCCGGTGCTGGGGCCGATCCGCCGGGCGCTGCCGAATTTCTCGGGGCTCGATCTCTCCCCGATCGTCGTGTTCCTCGGCATTTTCCTCATCCGCCGGGTGATCGAGCTCTATATCTATCCCAATGTGTTCTAGGCCTGGGCGGCGCGCCTGTCGGTAATCCCCCCTCACCCGTTCCGCCTGTTGCCGGACGGGCTTCGGCTTGTCCTGCGCGTCACCCCCAATGCCGGGGCGGACCGGATCGAGGCCATCGAGACGCGTGACGATGGCACATGCGTGCTGCGCGTGCGCGTCCGGGCCGTGCCGGATCGCGGCCGCGCCAACGCCGCCGTGCTTGCGCTGCTTGCCGAGAGGCTCGGACTCACCCGCACCAGCCTTGCGATCGTCTCGGGCGAGACGGCGCGCATCAAGCAGGTCGCCATCACCGGCGATCCCACGATGCTGGCGGAGCGGATCATGGCGCTCGTCACCCCGGACTGAGCCGCCGCCCGACGCTGCGGCAAATCATCGCGATTCCAATTGCGTAGCCGGCAATGATTCGGCACTCTCAAACCTGGAGGGACGCTGGGAGGCGATTCACCGCCGCCCATCGGCCTGGGGAGACAGGGACCGAGGGGGTTCTAGGTGACTTTATTGCTCTGGCTGATCGTGGGCGCAGGCGCGCTTTCGATTGTTTATGGCGTGGTGACGACCCGCGCCCTCATGGCAGCGGATGCCGGCTCGGCCCGCATGCAGGAGATTTCGGCGGCGGTGCGCGAAGGCGCCTCGGCCTATCTCCGGCGCCAGTACATCACCATCGCCATCGTCGGCGTCGTGATCTTCATTCTGGCCTTCGTGCTTTTAGGCGGTCACGCCGCCATCGGCTTCCTCATCGGCGCCGTGCTCTCGGGCGTGGCGGGCTTCATCGGCATGAACGTCTCGGTGCGTGCCAATGTGCGCGTGGCCCAGGCGGCGACGAAATCGCTCGCCGGCGGGCTCGATCTCGCCTTCAAGTCCGGCGCGGTCACCGGCCTGCTGGTCGCCGGCCTCGGCCTTCTGGGCGTGACGCTCTATTTCATCGTGCTCACCCAGTTCATGGGCATCGCACCCACCAGCCGCACCGTGATCGATGCGCTGGTGGCTCTGGGCTTCGGCGCCTCGCTGATCTCGATCTTCGCGCGACTGGGCGGCGGCATCTTCACCAAGGGCGCCGATGTCGGCGGCGACATGGTGGGCAAGGTGGAAGCCGGCATCCCCGAGGATGATCCGCGCAACCCCGCCACCATCGCCGACAATGTGGGCGACAATGTCGGGGACTGCGCCGGCATGGCCGCTGACCTGTTCGAGACCTATGTGGTCACCGCCGTCGCCACCATGGTGCTGGCAGCCATCGTGCTGCCCGAGGAATTCCGCCTCATGGGCATGGTTCTGCCTCTCGCCATCGGCGGGGCCTGCGTCATCACCTCGATCATCGGCACCTATTTCGTCAAGCTGGGTGGCGACAACAACATCATGAACGCCCTCTACAAGGGGCTCATCGCCACCGGCGTGCTCTCGCTCGTGGCGCTGGTGCCAGTGCTCTGGATGGTGTTCGGCAACATGAATGCCGCGATCGCCACCTCGACCGCGACCTTCACGCCCTGGAGCTTGTTCTGGTGCGGGGTGGCCGGTCTCGTGATCACCGGCCTCATCATCGTCATCACCGAATATTACACCGGCACCAACAAGCGGCCGGTCAACTCCATCGCCGAGGCCTCGGTGACCGGGCACGGCACCAACGTCATCCAGGGCCTCGCCGTCTCACTCGAATCCACCGCCCTGCCGGCGCTGGTCATCATCGTCGGCATCATCGTCACCTACAATCTGGCGGGGCTCTTCGGCATCGCCTTTGCCGTCACCACCATGCTGGCGCTGGCCGGCATGATCGTGGCGCTCGACGCCTTCGGCCCGGTGACCGACAATGCCGGCGGCATCGCCGAAATGGCCGGCCTGCCCAAGGAGGTGCGCAAGAACACCGATGCGCTCGATGCCGTGGGCAACACCACCAAGGCCGTCACCAAGGGCTATGCCATCGGTTCGGCAGGCCTCGGGGCGCTCGTGCTCTTTGCCGCCTATACGCAGGACCTGATCTACTTCGCCGGCCTGCCCGATGCCCCGGCGATCTTTGCCGGCATGGGCACGCTCACCTTCTCGCTGGCCGACCCCTATGTCGTGGTGGGCCTGCTGTTCGGCGGGCTCCTGCCCTTCCTCTTCGGAGGCATGTCGATGACCGCCGTGGGCCGCGCCGCCCAGTCGGTGGTGGTCGAGGTGCGGCGCCAGTTCAAGGCCGATCCCGGCATCATGGCGGGCACATCCAAGCCCGACTATGCCCGCGCCGTGGATATGCTGACCAAGGCCGCGATCAAGGAAATGATCGTGCCCTCGCTGCTGCCGGTGCTCTCGCCCATCGCGATCTTTGCCGCGATCTACTGGATCGCCGGGGCCGCCGCGGCCTTCTCGGCGCTCGGGGCCATGCTCATGGGCGTGATCGTCACCGGCCTTTTCGTCGCCATCTCGATGACGGCGGGCGGCGGCGCCTGGGACAATGCCAAGAAGAGCTTCGAGGATGGCTTCACCGACAGCCAGGGGGTGACCCATTACAAGGGTTCGGACGCCCACAAGGCCTCGGTGACCGGCGACACCGTCGGCGATCCCTACAAGGACACGGCCGGCCCGGCCGTCAACCCGATGATCAAGATCACCAACATCGTGGCCCTGCTGCTCATCGCCGTGCTCGCCCATCTGGGGTGAGCCGGACTCTGCGCCTGAGGGAGAGGGCCGGTCGCCGACCGGCTCTCTTCTTGTATTCAGAGCTCCGCGAAAGATCGCGGAAGCCGCTCCGCCATCCGGAAACGTGACACGACCGAGGATTGGGCTTTAACGCGCCAGCACCTGGATTTCCCGATTGGCGCGGGCAAGGCGGTCGGCGAGGCTGCGGCCCACGGCCAGGGCGAGCGCCAGGTGCAGGCGGGGATCGCTGGCCTCGATATCGGCGAGGGTGGCGCCGGACAGAAGCAGCACCTCGCCATCGGTCTGGGCGATGACATCGGCTGTGCGCCGCGCGCTGCCGAACAGCGCCAGCTCCCCGAAGACATTGCCCGGATCGATCGTGCTGATGCGTCGCCGCTTGCCGCCATCCACGGCGATCGACACGGTCACCCGGCCTGATGTGAGGAAAAACAGCGCTGTCGCCTGCGAGCCGGCGGCAATCAGCACCTCCCCCGCCTTGACCGCGCGTGGACAGAGGATGCCCGCGAGCCTGGCCCGCAGATCATCGGGCCATTCCGCCAGCAGCGCGAAGCTTTCGATCGGCACCTGCTCGGGTGCCGCCTGCTCCTGGGGTATGACGCGGGCGAGCAGCACGTCCTCGAAATGCTCCAGCGCTTCGTCCACTGCCGGAAAGCCATTGGCCCCGCCCAACTCCCGCAGGCGGGGCGATCCACTCACCACCGCCAGCTCGGTTGCAGAGCCGGCAAAGGCTGCGGCAAAGCTCGCCAGCAGCGCCTCGGCCACCCCATCCACCCGGCGCACGCGCGACATGTCGAGAATGATGCAGGCAAGGCTGCCGAGGTCGGTGCGGATGCGGCGGGTGATCGCCTCGGCTTCCATGAAATGCACGTCCCCCTGCAGCTCGACCACCCCGATGGCATGCCCGTAATGATCGAGCGCATCGATCTCGGCCCTGCGCCGCACTCGGCTGGAGCGGATATCGGTGCCCCGATAGATGCGGCGGATCGGGCTCTGGCGCTGCCCCCTATCCTCGAACAGATGCAGCCGGAAGCTGCGCGAGATATCCTCGCAGACCTTGACCCCGCGCTCGGAATTGCCCACCGCATCGAGCCGGGGCGAGAAGGTGCCGATGCCCAGATGGCCGGGCAGCACCGCCGCGATGCCGCCCCCGACGCCGCTCTTGGCCGGCAGGCCGACATCGAACTGCCAGCCCCCGGCATAATCATACATGCCGCAGGTGTTCATCACCGAAAGCACGGCGCGCACATTGTCAGACGAAAGCGCGCGCTCCCCGGTCACCGGATTGACCCCGCCATTGGCGAGCGTCGCCCCGATCAGTGCCAGGTCCACCGTATCCACCAGCAGCGAGCATTGCCGGAAATAGAGATCGAGATGGGCATCGACATCCCCGTCGATCATGCCGAAATTGAGCTCGAGATAGGCGATGGCGCGGTTGCGGTGGCCTGTGAGGCTTTCGGAGCGATAGACATCCTCGTCGATCTCGAGCCGGCGGCCCACGAAGCGCTCGAAAGTCTCGAGGATGCGCGCGAAACGCTCGGCATGGTCGGCGCCCTTGACCAGCGCGGTCGCCGCGATCGCCCCGGCATTGACCATCGGGTTGAAAGGGCGGTTGTTGCGCTCGTCAAAGGCGATGGAGTTGAAGGCTTCGCCCGAGGGCTCCACCCCGATGCGCTTGAGCACCGCCTCGCGGCCATGCTCCTCGAGCGCCATGCCGTAGATCAGCGGCTTGGAGATGGACTGGATGGTGAAGCGCGCCTTGGTGTCGCCAGCCTCGTAGATGTGCCCGTCCATGGTGACGAAGGCGAGCCCGAAGAGATCGGGCGCGATGCGCGTCAGTTCCGGGATGTAATCGGCCAGCTTGCCGGTTCGGTTCGCCTTGTGCCTGTCGTGAAGTGTCTGCAGATAGGAATCGACCGGCAAGGCAAATGCCATGGTGCTCAAATCCGTCCGTTGCCCCCAAATGGGGGACGTTAGGGGACGGCGCGCGGCGAGGCAATCACCGAGGATGGCCCGGCCGGCGGATGGCAGCCATTCGCCGCCGGCAGGGCCCTGAAGACCGCGATCGCTTCGGCTCAATGAGGCTCATGCGCGTCGGCGACACCCAGGAGCCAGTAGCCGGCCGCCTTGACCCATTCGGGGTTGAAGCCGCGCACCTCTACGAGATGGGCGCGCAGCGCCCTTGCAGCATTGGCTTCGCCGGCAATAAAGCCATAGGCATCGCCCTGCGGCAGCGCGCCGAGCGCGGCCACCGCATCGAGCAGATGCGTCCCCGTTCCCGCCGGCGCTCCATTGCGATGCACCCAGATGAGGGCAAGATCGGCGCGCGTGGCAATCGGCTGCTCCTCGCCGGCATCGGCCACCTCGATCACGGCCACCGCCTTTGCCCCTTGCGGCAACTCCTCGAGGCGGCGCGCTATGGCGGGAAGCCCCGCCTCGTCGCCGGCGAGGAAATACCAGTCAAAGGCAAAAGGCACGATCAGCGAGCCGCGCGGCCCGCCGATAACGAGCTTCTGCCCGATCGCGGCATTGGCCGCCCAGCTTGCCGCCGGACCATCGCCATGCAGCACGAAATCGATGGCGAGGGTGTTGGCGACAGGATCGTGGAGGCGCGGCGTATAATCGCGCATCTGCGGACGCGGCTGGCCTGCGGGAAACTGCAGCCCGTTGGGCCCCAGCTCGGGCAGCACCGGTGCCTTGCCGGGCTCGGGGAAGAACACTTTCACATGGTCGGCATGGCCGGGGCTCGAAAATCCGGCAAGATCGGCGCCCGACAGCGTGATGCGGCGCATGCGCGGGGTGATGTCGTGGACCCCGACGACCTCGAGAATGCGGATGCGGGTATCGTGGCGCAGGCGCTGGAGGGTGCGGTCCATCATCTTTTTCCTGATTGTCATGATCAGGATTTAGCGCTCCCCTCAGGCCGCGACAAGGGCCACCCCGTGCCCTCCGGTCCGTGTGGGGGCTGTCCCCGCCTGCCCGGGGCGGCTATCCTTGTCCGCGACACGAACAGGAGGATGCTGCCCCGATGACGCCGCACAACCACGCCAAGCCCGGTGATTATGCCCCGGCCGTTCTTTTGCCGGGCGATCCGCTGCGCGCCAAATGGATCGCCGAGACGTTCCTTGCCGATGTGCGGCAGGTCAACAGCGTGCGCAACTGCCTCGGCTTCACCGGCACCTGGCAGGGCAAGCCCGTCTCGGTGCAGGCCACGGGCATGGGCCAGCCCTCGCTCTCGATCTATGTGCATGAGCTGATCAACAGTTATGGCGTCGAAACGCTGATCCGCGTCGGAACCTGCGGCGGGCTCAACGCCAGGGTCAAGGTGCGAGACCTGATCCTGGCGCAGGCGGCCACCACCGACAGCAGCATCGTACGCGACCGGTTCGGGCCCTATAATTTCGCCCCCATCGGCGATTTCGGCCTCCTGCGCGATGCCGCCGCGCGGGCCGAGGCCAAGGGCATGCGCTACCATGTGGGCAACATGCTCTCGTCCGATATCTTCTACCATGCCGAGCCGGGTCTCGAAGGCTATGGCACGCTGCCGGCCCATGGCATCATCGGGGTGGAGATGGAGGCGGCCGCCCTCTACACGCTGGCCGCGCGCTTCGACAAGCGGGCGCTGACCATCTGCACCATGACCGACTGCCTCATCACCAAGGCCGAGATCGACGCCGAGCAGCGCCAGACTTCGCTCAGGGACATGGTCACCATCGCCCTCGACGTCGCCATCGCCGCCTGAGGGCCAGGAAGGCCTCGACAAAGAGTCCTCAAGGTGAGGAGCGCCTGTCGGCGCGTCTTGAACCATGGGGGCGGGCAGCGCCGTACTTGTCCACCCACCGGGTCGTCCATGCGAAAGCAGGAACATCTGTTCATAGGCGAGCCCTGCGAAACGGGGTCCCTGCTTCTCACAAGCGGCAAGACCCCTCACCCTGACCCTCTCCCTGGCGGGGAGAGGGACGCAGGAGCCAGAGAATGCCGGACGATGGCGATCTTAATGTGGGACGCAACCCCATCACCCGGTAAACCCACCATCATCACCTCTCTCGTCACGCAAACGTCAGCGAGGGTGTCTTAACCCTCGCTGCGGCTGCCGCTTTCTTGCCGGCATCGGCGTGTTAACGTCGGGGTAAGGTCCGGTCCCGGGCCGGGGGCGAGAAAGGGCCGTGCCGATGCAGCTCAAGAGCAATGTGGTGCGCCTCGGCGAAACGGTGCGCGGCGTCGAGACCATGACGCGGTTTGCCCTCGCGGTGCTCGCCCTTGCCTCGGGCGTCTACACCTATCTTGGCGTGCGCAGCCTGCTCGACGGGTCCGCCACCTTCGTGTTTTTCGCCGCCATCATCTATTCGGCCGCCGTGTCGGTCGCGATCTATGCGTTCTGGAGCTTCATGCTGCGCTTCGTGCCCCTCGTGGTCGATGCGGCGCAGCGGGCGGCGATGTTCCTCGTCATGGCCATCGGCTGCGTGATGATCGTGGCGATGTCGAGCTGGCTCAATGCCGCCGCGCTCGCCGGATCCGCGGCGCTCGAGCAGCATCTGGCCGTGACGCTCGAGGGCTATGTCGGGGATCTCGATGCCGCCCATGGCAATGCGCTTGCCGCCCAGTCGCTGCTGCCCGACGTGCAGCGCGCCTCCGAGCGCTTCACCCGTCTTGCCGCCGACGAGCGGGCCTCGGGCGCTCTGACCGGTACCTCCGGGTCCGGCAGCGTTGTGCAGCTGCTCTCGCAGATGAGCGCGCAGATGAACGAGCTCGGCGCCTCGATCACCGGCTCGCGCCCCGAGGTTGCAGCCCTGTTCGAGACCGGCTCGGGGCATCTGGCGCGCATGCGCGAGCTGGTCTCCGCACCCGGCCCGGTCGAGCCCCGCGCCGACCAGTTCGCCGCAGAAGTGGTGCAGTTGACGGCAGTGATTTCGGCCCTGCAGGAAACCGGCGTCGCCCCCTCGGTCAAGCGCGCCGCGCAGGATCTGTCACTGGGCTTCATCGCGCCGGTGGCCGATGGCGGGGATGCGAGCCTCGTGGTGCGGCAGGATCAGGTGATGCAGACCGTGCGCGATTCCGTCACCGCGCAATCGGCCGCGCTCTCGCAGGCCGCCGACGAAATCCTCGCCGAACCCCGCGTCGAACCGCGCCGCTTCGTGCCGCTCTCCACCGCCGAAGCGGTGCTGCGCTACTGGAGCGACTTCCTGCCCTCCTGGGCCGGTGCCATCTCGATCGACCTGCTGCCCGTGGTGCTCGTGCTGGTGCTGATGCTGGTCAACGATGCCATGCGCCGCGAGGCCAATGCGGTCGATGATGCCGATACCGTCTCTGCCGGCGAGATGCTGCGGGCCCTGCGGCTCTATCAGGACATGACGGGGCAGAAGCCCGGGGAGGCCAATCTCGGCGCCCTTGCCGCCATCGCGCAACCGGCGCCCCCGCGCGATGCGGTGGTGGCCGAGCCGACCCCCGTCCCTCCCCCGGCCGCGCCGGTTGCAGCACAGACGCCCCCCGCCGCCCATCCTGTCGCCGAGGCCAGCGAAGCCGTGGTGACCCCCATCGATGTCAACCAGCGCAAGCGCAGCGATGGCCCGGTCCGCTCCTGAGGCCTTCGACGGCGTCGAGGAGGCTCCGCCGCGGCGGGGTCTGGCGCGGCTCGCCGACATCGATGATGGCGCCATCCTGCGGGTCGCGTTCTTCGCGCTCCTCGCCGGAACCGCCGGCGTGCTGTGGCTCGATTATGGCGAGTTGACCGGGCTTGAGCCCGCCAGCCTCTTTGCGCCGCAGACCCCGATCCTGCCCGCCTTCGAGACCGAGGGGCCCGAAAGCCCTGACGGCCCGAGCGTCACCACCGACCCGGAAACCCTGCGCGCCCCGGCCCAGATCGCCCTCACTGCCGGCGGGCTCCTCACCGTTATCGGCACCATCGATCCGGGCGCCGCGGAGCGCTTTGCCGCGGAAGTCGAGGCGCGCGGTGAATATGTCGAGGCGGTGGTGCTCGATTCCCCCGGCGGCTCGGTGGTCGATGCCCTGGCCATGGGCCGGCTCATCCGCGAAAAGGGCTTTATCACCCGCGTCGCTGCCGGCAGCCTCTGCGCCTCGTCCTGCCCGCTGGTGCTTGCGGGGGGCGCCGAGCGCGAGGCCTCGCCCGAAGCGGCGATCGGGGTACACCAGATCTACGCGGCCGAAGCGCCCGATCCGGCCACCGACAGCCTGCGTTCGAGCCGGCGGGCCATGGCCGACGCCCAGGCCACCACCGCCCGCATCTCGCGCTATCTCGACGATATGGGCATTGCCCCAACCCTCTGGGTCCACGCCCTCGAGACCCCGCCCGATCGCCTTTACTATTTCTCCCCTGAAGAACTCGTCGATCTGAAGCTCGTGACAAGGCTCGACCAGCGTTTCGCCGGTTTGCCGAGCCGTTGAGGATCTGCACCTCGTTGTGGTGCTGCGCCCCCGGACGACGAGCCTTGTCGTCTCCGCCAGGGTGTAGGCTGCTTTACATGACTGCTGCCGCATGCGCCAAACGACCGTCACCTTACGCTTCGGGCAACGCGCCACTATTGATCCGCGGACAAAGCGCTGCATAGTGTGCTCTGGAGGGAGATTGCCAGTGGATGATGGTCGCATTGCATCGCTTACGCTGAAACAGCTGGAGATACTCGCCGCAGTGGGCACGGCCGGCTCCATTACGCAGGCGGCGCGTCGAACGGGTCTGTCGCAGCCCACCGTGTCCCATCATATCAGCCGGCTGGAGGCGGTTCTGGGCGCCCAGCTGATCATACGCGGCCGAGGCAACGAGCTCGAACTGACCCCGGCGGGCGAATACTGGCTGCGCTGCGCGCGCGAGGTGCTGGGATCTCTTAACCAGATGGTCGAGCATCATTCAGGCCAGTTTGCTCCCGACCAGGTGGTGCTTCGTTTCGGGGCCACTCCGACATTGCGCGGGCGCTTTCTCGGGGCAGCCGCCCGAATGGCCGTCTCGGACCCTCGTTTCAAGCGTTTCGAATCGGTCTGGGCGCTCAACTCCGAAGATGTCGTCGAGCAGTTGCACCTTCACCAGATCAATTGCGCCGTGGTCTCCGCCCGCAGCATCAGGAGCGATGAGGCGACGCTGTCCATAACCCCGCTTTTTTTCGACAAGGTCGCGCTGGTCTCCCCGCGTGCGATCTCGCGCGACCTGATGACCGAGGCCTTCATGTGCCGGCGGGCGCCTCCACCGGGGCCGGGCGATGCGCTGACCCGCTATGTCGATGTGGGTAGGGGCGCGCTGGTTTCGTCGCGGGAAGACGAGCACTGGTATCGGACCAATTTGCCGTTCGCGATGCCCTATTTCGCGACCCCCACGCATCTGGCGGCCATCGAATTCGTCGCCGAAGGGCTCGCGACCTGCCTCACGCCCCTGAGCCAGTTGCCGGGCCTGCAAGCCGGCACGCTCAACCGTCTCAACATCTTCGAGCTGGACCACATGGGAGAGGATATCGTGCTGGCCATGCCGCGGCATCTGCTGAGCATTCCCGCCTTTTCGGCGTTTCGCGACGCTCTGGTCTCCTTCGCCCGGATGGAATTCAGCACGCACATGATGCCGACATCCGTGATCACGGCTGCCGACTGCAAGGCCAATCTCGCGCAGTGGCGCCGCGAAAGGCAGGCTTCTCTGCTGCCCACCGGAGAGCTGCAGCGCTAGAGACCAGTCCGCCGATCAGGCGGGCAGGAGCGTCAGTTCGGCCTCTTCGCGGTAGACCCTGCCGCCCGTCTCCAGCCATTCGAAGCCGACGGGGCCAGTCCGGAGTGGCCGGATCTCGAAGGCGAAATAGGGATTGGTGGAAACCGCCGGCTCGGGATTGATGCGGACCGCTTCCTGCCCGTCGACAAGACATGACATGCGCTCGATGATGCGCAGGGGCACCCACTGATTGTTGGGACCGAGCCGCAGGCCGGTTTCCATGGGATGGGATATGAGCGACCGTACCGTCGCAGCATCGCCGGCGCGTGCCGTAGCGGGCACCGAGATGCGCGGCCGGGGAACGAAATCATCGGCAAGGGCAGATCCCGGCCCGGCATTGGCGCAGGCCCCGAATGTGACGCCGATGCTGGCTTCCGCCTGCCGGAAGCTGCCATCGGGCATCCCCGCCAGCACCACGACACGCTGCGAGCCATCGAGCCTGATACGCGTCGAGAGCACGGGACGCGCGGCACCTGCCATGAATCGGGCCGACAGCACCTTCGGCCGGGGGTTTTCTGTGGCAAAGACATGCACGGCGACAGGGCCCCGGGCCGGATCGGCGTCGATCTCGAAGCCGAACGGCACCACCGTGCCGGCATCGCTATGGGCGGGCAGCTGGATGCTGATGGCGCCCTCCGCCACCGGCGCGCCACGGGTGATCTGGCGGATCTCGTAGGCGACATCGCTCTCTCTGGCGCGTGCGGGCTGCGGTGCGGCCAGCAGCGCGGCGCCGGTCCCGAGCAGGAACCGGCGCCGTGACATCTGCGGGATCAAGGCCATCGGGCTCTCCGGTGGAGGGCCGGAGCGGGGCCGGCCTCCATGGGTGCTGTCACGCCAGATTCTGCCGGCCGAACGGCATGCGGTTGAGCCACTGTCCGGTCAGCTTGTAGACGGCATGGGCGAGTGCCGGAGGCGGCGGTCCCATGGGCGGCTCGCCGGCCTCCGAGAAGCGCTCGCCATTGGAAAGCCCCTCGAAATGGACATGGATCTCGAGCGGCAGGGAGGGATCGTTCTGCCGGGCCAGGCGATAGCTGTCGAGATTGCCTTCGACCACGCGGCCATTATTGAGGTTGATCTCCTCATGCATGGCCGCGCCAAGGGTCATGACCACGCCCCCTTCCAGCATCTGGCGCACCGCATCCTCATTGATCAGGCTGCCCAGATCGACGGCCAGATCGACGCGCGGAATGTAGATATCGCCGCGTCTCGAGACTTCGGCGGTAACGACCGTCGCGACCGTGGTGCCCGAGAAGCCGACCGGCGCGGTCGATGAATACCCGCCCATGCCCCAGTTGCCGATGGCCACGCCCTGCGCAATACCGCGACCCTGATCGGTGCCCCAGCCGGACTTTTCCTTGACGAGGTCCAGAAGCCTGATCCAGGCGGGATCCTCGAATTCCGCCAGGAGCGTCTTGCGGTATTCGATGGCGTCGATTCCCGCCTTTTCGGCGCACTGGTTGATGAAGCTTTCCAGCATGAAGCAGTTCGAGTTCCAGCCCGGCCCGCGCCAGGGCCCGGTCAGAAGGTTCGAGTTGACGTTCTGGGTCTGGATCAGCCAGTTGGGTACGGCGAGCCTGTAGGGCGAGTTGGCGATGCCCATATGGCCAGCCCCGGCGCCGGCGATGCTCGATTTGATTGCCTTTGGCATGCCGCTCTCGTCGAGCTTTGCGGTAAACCGCCCCGCCATTACCTGGCGGTAACGCCCCTGCCGCATCGATTCCTCGCGCGACCAGACGACCTTGACCGGGACCCCGGGCATCGTCTTGGCCACGGCCACGACCATGCGGGTGTCATCATTGTAGACACGCCGACCGAAGCCGGTTCCGACCCAGGTCTGGTTGACCAGCACCTTCTCGGGATGGAGCCCGGTTTCGTCGGCACCCACGAACAGAGCCTGCTGGGTGTGCTGGGTGGGCAGCCACATCTCGAGGCGATCGGCCTCGACGAGCGCCGTTCCGTTCAGCGGCTCCATGGTGAAGTGGTCCATGTAGGGCGTCAGGAATTCGGCCTCCACATCGGCCGCGTCGCCGATCTCGGCCTCCGCATCGCCCTCGGCAACCACGATGTTGGGGTCGACCGGATTGGTCAGCCGATCCGAGAGGTGGTCATAGAAGGTCTGGGTGCTGGTCCAGCGCGCGCCCTCGCCCGCCTCCCACTCGACGGGCATCAGGTCGAGGGCGGTCTGGGCTTCCCAGTAGCTGTCGGCGATCACCGCGATGGCGGCCTGCGGGCCATTCTGGCTGGCCGTGAGACCAAACGGCGCACGAAAGCCCTCGGGCAGGCCGGCCCGGGGTTCGTCGGGGTCGACCACCGCGACGCCGCGCACGCCGGACAGGCCACGCACCGCTTCGAAATCATAGCTCTTGAGGCGCCCGCCCTGCACCGGCGACTGCCGGAGGGCCGCATAGACCATGCCGGGCAATTTGAGGTCGATGCCATAGACGGTCGAGCCGTTCATGATCATCGGCATCTGCAGCTTGTTGCGAGACTGCTTGCCAAGGACGGCCCAGTCGGCGCGTGGCTTGGGCGCCGGCTCCTCGGCCAGTTCCACGGTGGCGGCCTTTTCGGCCACCTCGCCATAGGTGAGGGTGCGGCCGTCGGCATGCCGCAGCCTGCCCTCTTCCACCGTCACGTCGGCGACCGCGGCGCTCCACTCCTCGGCCGCCGCCTGCCGCAGCCGCTCGCGGGTGCTGGCGGCAAGCTGAAGGAGTTCATGCAGTTTCTCGGGCTCCGTCGACCGGCCGGAGAAATAGGCGAGATAGCCCGAGGTCGAATATTTTCCACCTTCGGCGAGATCGCGCTCGGGGGGAATGTACTCGCCCCGGACCAGCGACCAGTCGAGCGGCAATTCCTCCGATATGATCATCGGGTTGGCCGTGAACGTCCCGTTGCCGATGTCGGGCGTCGTGGACCGCACCGTGACGATATTGTCCGGGCCGATGGAGAGATAGGCGGTGAACTCCGTGCCCTCACCGCCTTCCCAGGGCTTGGCGCTGGTCGCGGCCATGCTCTCGCGATAGGGCGTAAGCCCGATCATCAGCCCGCCGCCAAGAGCGAGCGTCGAGAGAACAAACTGCCGACGGTTGACCGAAAGCGGGCGGTGGCGGATTGCAAGTTTTCCCATGAGTGCCATCGGGTCCTCCTCAGGCCAGTTCCGCGGCGCGATGCACCGCCGAACGAATGCGCAGATAGGTGCCGCACCGGCACACATTGTCCATCGCCTGGTCGATCTGGGCGTCGGTTGGATTGGGGCTTTGCGCCAGAAGCGCCGCGGCGGCCATCATCTGACCCGATTGGCAATAGCCGCATTGCGCCACGTTGAGCTCGGTCCACGCCCGCTGCACGGGATGGCTGGAATCGGCCGACAGGCCCTCGATGGTAACGACCGACTGCCCGACGGCGCGGGCAAGCGGGGTGTTGCAGGAGCGGACCGCCTGCCCGTCTATATGCACGGTACAGGCGCCGCACTGGTTGATGCCGCAGCCATATTTGGTGCCGGTCAGGCCGATCTTGTCACGCAATACCCACAGAAGCGGCATTGATGGATCAGCATCGACCTCGTGCGACTGGCCATTGACATTGATTGTTACTGCCATCCCCTCACTCCCTTTACGACGATTATGGCGATGAATGCGCGTTGGAGCCTTTCACAGCTTCATCAAGATGTCTTCGATGCGCGGCATAGCTCTTCTCGATAGGGCTGAGCCTGCGCGTCGTCGCGGCATAAGATTTCGATGGGCGCGCGGAACGGCCTGTGGAGATCAACGTTAGCTTTCATATTGGCGCTCAATGCGCCTTCTGAGGGGAGGATGAAATGGACAAGGCAAGAGGTGGGGACAAGCACAGAGTTCTGACGCGGCCCGGCGACATTCAGGCCTGGGTGACGGCACGCCGGGGTTTGCCGGCGATCCGGCGGGTGCCCGACCATACCGGGGCCGTGCGCGCCAAGCTGGCGCTGCGTTTCGGATCCCTGCCGGTGCGGCCCCAGCAGGCCCCCAGCCTCGACGATGGCATGAGCCCCTGCTCGTGGTCGGCCTGGCTGGCCGAACTCGAACGCCAGCAGCTGGCCCTCAAGGTCGGCGGTCAGGCGCCCGAAGGCTGCGAGATCGTCGACCGCAAGAGCCTCAACTGAGGCGTTCCGGGTAAAGCCGATACTGCCTCACCCGCGGCAAAAAGCGACGGCCGATCAGGCCGCCAGCGCGGGGGCGCGCGCTTCGAGCCCGAAGGCCTCGGCGACCAGTTCATACGACCGGCGGCGCTTGGCATAAGAGTGCAGCGTCGTCGTGATCATCACCTCGTCGGCGCCGGTCTCTGCCAGCTTGGCCTCGATCTCGGCCTTGACCGTCTGCGGCCCGCCGATGATCCAGAGCGGCCGCTGGTTGGCGATGATGGCCTTTTCGCGCTCGGTATAAGGATGGGCGGCCGCCTCTTCGGGCGAGACCAGCTTGCGGATCTGGCCCGAATGGAAGAGCGCCCAGCTCAGGGCCTGCGAGCCGGCCAGGAACTCGGCCTCCTCATCGGTTTCCGCGCAGATCACCGAGAGGCAGACGATGGCGTGCGGCGCCTTCAGCTGCCGGCTGGCCTCGAAACCCCGCCGATAGGCTGCAATCGCCGGTCCGCCGGGCGTTGCCGAAAAATGCGCCGCAAAGGCATAGCCCAGCCCCATCTGGCCGGCCGCATGGGCGCTCGATCCCGATGATCCCAAAAGATGGATGGGCGGCAGGCTGACCCCGCCGGGCGAGGCGAGAAGCCGCGAGAACGGATGGTCGGGCGGAAAGCCTTCCTCGTCAAAGGCGATCATCTCGGCGAAATAGGCCGAAAACTCCTCGCCCCCGCCGGTGCGCAGCGCCTGCATGGCGAGCCGGTCACCCCCCGGCGCCCGCCCCAGTCCCAGATCGATGCGCCCGGGATGCAGCGCCTCGAGGGTGCGGAACGCTTCGACGATGCGCAGCGGCTGATGGTTGAGCAGCATGATGCCGCCCGACCCCACCCGGATCGTCGAGGTGGCGGCCGCCGAATTGGCGATGAGGAGCTCGGGCGCCGCCGAACCGATCGACGGCATGCCGTGATGCTCGGCATACCAGACGCGGGTATAGCCCAGCGCCTCGGCTGTCTGCGCGAGCCGCGCGGTCTCCCTCAGCGCTTCGGGCGTGGAAACGCCCTCCGCAATGGGCGCGAGATCGAGGACCGAAAGGGCGACGGACATGGGCAGGCTCCAGACCAGTATGACCCTCGCTATATCGGCACTCGACGATGAAAGACAACCTCCGGCGCGCTAAAAGCTGCTGGCCGGTAGTCTGGCGTTACGGGTGGTCGTTGCGCGCAGGTGACGCAATGGCAGCGGAATTCACCCTTGGGATCGGCTGCGATTGACAGACCGCCACGGCCGGGGCTTTGATCGCTCGAGCTCAGGGGCAGTGTCATGATCATGCGTATCCTCGTCCAGACGGCCATCGCGGCCCTTTTCGCGCTTGCGATGCCGCTGGCGGTGCAGGCTCAGGCCCTGCCAATCGACGAGATCCGGGGCGGGCTCTTCGCGCACAGCGTCGACGAGCCGGGCCCCGACGATGCCTTCTGGAACGTGACGCGCATCCAGGATGCCAATGTCGAGCTGCTCTTCACGCCGCTGCAGGGCGATATCTGGAGCGTGATCGGCTCGCCCCGCCCGCATCTGGGCGCGACGATCAATCTGGGCGGGCTCGAAAGCATGGTCTATGGCGGCCTCTCCTGGACCTGGCACGTCTTCGATACCCCGCTCTTTGTCGAAGGCACCTTCGGCGCGGCACTGAGCAATGGCGCCGAGACCGGCGCGATCTATCCGGCGCGCAATCTGGGCTGCCCCTTCCTCTTCCGCGAAAGCGCCAGCCTCGGCTACCAGGTCACCCAGGAAGCAAGCGTGATGCTCACCCTCGAGCATGCCTCGCACGCCTATCTCTGCGGCGAGGAAAATCGCGGCCTCACCAATCTGGGCGTCCGCTTCGGCATGAAGTTCTGATGCGCCATATCGGCACCGTGCCGATCCTGCGCAGTTTCGATGCGGCCAAGGCACGCGAGTTCTATCTCGGCTTTCTGGGCATGAGCCTCGACTGGGAGCATCGCTTCGCGCCCGAGGCCCCGCTCTACATGCAGGTGAGCCGCAACGGCCTCGTCCTGCACCTGTCCGAGCATCATGGCGATGCGACCCCCGGCTCCCATATCCGGGTCGAGATCGAGGGGGTCGAGGCTCTCCATCGCGAGCTCCTCGAAAAGCGCTATGCCAGCAACCGGCCCGGGCTCGAACGGCCCGAATGGGGTGGGCTCGAAGTGACGGTCACCGACCCTGCGAGCAACTGCATCACCTTCTTTTCCCGCTGAACCCCGGCCGACAAAGACCTAAGCCGCCTCGCCGGCGACAAAGCCCGAGGCCCAGGCCCACTGGAAGTTGTAGCCGCCAAGCCAGCCGGTCACATCGACAGCCTCGCCGATGAAATGGAGCCCCGGCACGCCCTTGGCTTCCATCGTCCGGGCATCGAGCCCGTCGGTGTTGATGCCGCCAAGGGTCACCTCGGCGGTGCGATAGCCCTCGGTTCCGACGGGCTTCAGCGACCAGCGGTTGACCCGCTCCATCACCGCCATCAGCTTCTTGTCGGAAAAATCGCCCACCATGCCGGGCATTTCGAGATCTTCGCCCACGAGCTGGGCCAGCCGCTTGGGCAGGAAGGCGCTGAGCACGGTCTGGATGGCGAGGCGCGGCGTATCGCGCCTCGCGGCCTTCAAGCGATCGAGCCCGTTGCCGTCGGGCATGAGGTCGACGCCGATCGCCTCGCCCTCGCGCCAATAGGATGAAATCTGCAGGATCGCCGGGCCCGAGAGCCCACGATGGGTAAAGAGCAGCGCCTCGGTGAAGCCGGTCTTGCCATGGCTCACCCGCGCCTCGGTGGAAACCCCGGCGAGCGGCGACAGCCTTGCGAGGGCGCCGGGCTCGAAGGTCAAGGGCACGAGGGCCGGCCGCGTTTCGGTGACGGCCAGGCCGAACTGTTCGGCGAGGCGATAGGCAAAGCCCGTCGCGCCCATCTTGGGGATCGACTTGCCGCCGGTGGCGATGATCAGCCGGTCGGTCGCCAGCACGCCCGCGCCGGTCCGCACGAGAAAGCCCTCGCCCGCGCGCTCCACCGCCTCGATGGGCGTCGAGAGCCGGAGCGCGCCGCCTGCGGCACGCAGATCCTCGACCAGCATGCCGACGATCTGGGTGGCCGAGCCATCACAGAAGAGCTGGCCCAGCGCCTTTTCGTGCCAGGCGATGCCGCGCCGGTCGACCATGGCAATGAAATCGGCGGGGGTGAAGCGCGACAGGGCCGAGAGCGCGAAACGCGGGTTCTGCGACAGGAACCGGTCGCGCCCGAGCTTGCCCGTGGCGTTGACATTGGTGAAGTTGCAGCGCCCGCCCCCGGAGATGCGGATCTTTTCGCCCGGATCGCGGGCGTGGTCGAGCACCAGCACCCGGCGACCGCGCCGCCCGGCCCGGATCCCGGCCATGAGGCCGGCAGCGCCGGCTCCGATGATGATGACTTCGTGCTTGTCCATGCGATCCCGTATCCTGCCTGTCCGTCGCGGCGACGCGCCCCGGTCGGGGGCCGCATTTACCATCCGCGCTGAGGGTTCGTTCACCAGAACCGCCTAGGCTCATGCTGGGCTATGGCAAAAGCGTCGCATCGGCAAGCCACATGAGAGCCTTGCCGAATTTGCGCTTGAACCGCACCATGGGCTCGGGTGATATCCGCCGGGCATATTAAGGCATAAGGGGTGACGATCATGGTCAGGACATCGGCAGCGCTGGTCGGAGCCCTCATGGTTTGCGCCACCCCCGCCCTGGCACAGGATTTCGGGCAGGATTTCGGCCTCTCGGAAATCCGCGTCGGCCCGATGTTCCACGGGCTCGAAGCCACGAGCGAATCGCTGCTCAACCCCTTCGAGACCGGCCAGCTCGAGGATGTCAGCTTCGAGATCCTGTGGCGCACCCCGGATATCGATGCGCTCTACTGGCTCGGCTCGCCGCGCCCCGCCGTCGGGGGCACGCTCAATCTCAAGGGCCGCGAGCAGATGGTGCATGCCGGGCTCAACTGGCATCTGCCGATCTTTGACACACCGTTCTGGGTCGAAGGCGGCCTCGGGCTCGCCGCCATCAGCGGCTATACCCATGATGCCCCGCCCGGCTACCGCAATCTGGGCTGCCACGTCACCGGCTATTTCCAGGGCA
Source organism: Devosia enhydra (assembly GCF_900119845.1). GTDB lineage: Bacteria > Pseudomonadota > Alphaproteobacteria > Rhizobiales > Devosiaceae > FPKU01. The sequence continues at coordinate 644,668 of NZ_FPKU01000002.1, read as the reverse complement.
GCATCGGCGCCGATATCGGGGACGACTGGACGGCGATGCTGACGGTCGAGCATTCGAGCCATGCCTGGCTCTGTAATCCGGAAAATTCGGGGCTCAACTCCCTGGGCGTCCGCATCGGCTACAAGTTCTGAGACGACGCGCCTGACGAGGGACACCGGACCTTCGAGCGGCCTTTGAGGCAGAGGCATTGCCACGCGCTGCATTGACACGCGGGCGGAAACCGCTAGAAACGCCATCGTCGATGCGGAAAGGGCCCCTCATGGCCACGGGATCGTTCTCGAACACTGCCCAGGGCATCCGGATCGCCATCCGGACCGGGCTTGCGTTCGTCCCGCCGCTTCCGGTCAAAACCACCGCCAAAACCCGCTAGCCGATCCCCGGGCCGTGCCCCTGCCGGGGAGCGGCTCAAGCCATGTGGCCGGGGACCTCAAAGGTCCGCGCGGGGCAACAAGGCAAAAAGGAACATCCCATGGGCTATCGTGTCGCCGTCGTCGGTGCCACCGGCAATGTCGGGCGTGAAATGCTCAACATTCTGGATGAGCGCAAGTTTCCCGCCAGCGAAGTCATCGCACTGGCCTCCTCGCGCTCGACCGGGCAGGAGGTGAGCTTCGGCGACAGGCGCCTCAAGTGCCGCAACCTCGCCGATTTCGATTTTTCAGGCGTCGATTTCGCCCTGATGAGCGCCGGCTCGACGGTCTCGAAGGAATACGCCACCCGCATCGGTGAAACCGGCTGCATGGTGATCGATAATTCGAGCTACTGGCGCTACCATTCCGATGTTCCGCTCATCGTGCCGGAAGTGAACGGCCATGTGCTCGACGCCTATATGGCGCAGGCCAACCGCCGCAACATCATCGCCAACCCCAATTGCTCCACCGCCCAGATGGTGGTGGCATTGAAGCCCCTGCATGATCTGGCGACCATCAAGCGCGTCGTGGTCTCGACCTACCAGTCGGTCTCGGGCGCCGGCAAGGAAGGCATCGACGAGCTCTACGACCAGACCAAGGGCATGTTCGTTACCGACAAGCCCAGCCCCAGGAAGTTCCCCAAGCAGATCGCCTTCAACGTCATCCCCCATATCGATGTGTTCATGGAGGATGGCTACACCAAGGAAGAGTGGAAGATGCTGGCCGAGACCAAGAAGATCCTCGATCCCAAGATCAAGGTGACGGCGACGGCGGTGCGCGTGCCGGTCTTTGTGGGGCATTCGGAGGCCATCAACCTCGAATTCGAAAACCCGATCAGCCCCGACGAGGCCCGCGATGCGCTGCGCGAGGCGCCCGGCATCATGGTCGTCGACAAGCGCGAGCCCGGTGGCTACATCACGCCGGTCGAATGCGTAGGTGACTACAACACCTTCGTCTCCCGCATCCGTGAGGATGTGACGGTGGAAAACGGCCTCGCCCTGTGGGTGGTCAGCGATAATCTGCGCAAGGGCGCGGCACTCAACGCCATCCAGATCGCCGAGACGCTGATCGAACGCGGGCTGATCAAGCGCGCCGCCTGATCGCCATCCCTCATTCTGCGCAGACAAAAAAGGCCGCCCGTGAGGGCGGCCTTTCGTTCAGGCTCAGCGAACCGATCAGTTCGAGGTGTTGCTCGGGGTCGATTCGCGGCTTTCGTTGGTGGTCGGCGCCTCGGCAGACCCCGTGGCGAGGGCGAGGAACGCCTCGAACTCGGTCTCATCGAGATTGCCGTCCGCATTGGCGTCAGCCTGGGTGAAGAAATCAGGCGCGATGCCGGGCGCAGCGGCCTCAGCTTCTTCGAGCGAGATCATGCCATCGCCATTGGTGTCAGCACCGGCGAAGGTCATCGTGTCGGCGGCGGGCGCCGGGGCGGTCGTGGCCATCTGGGCATAGGCCGGGGCGGCCAGACCAGCGAGAAGTCCGATAGCGGCGACGGAGCCGAGAATCTTCTTCATTTTTGTTTCCTTTCTCTGTTGCTTAAAAGACAGGGAATGCCTGTCTCACAGTCGCAGGGAGGAAACAGCGACAGCGCCACCTAAGTTCCAGGAGCGCGCGAAATTATGCAGTCGAAACAATGTGATCGCTGAAGGCGGCGCTTTTTGGGAACAGCAAAGGGTTCCGCCGAAGTGATCAGGTCTCGTGGTCGTGAACGAGCGACCGATCTTCGGGCTCGGGGCTGGGGCGGGTGAAATCGCCGCTCTCGCTATCCATCACCCAGAGCTCGCCGGTCGAAATATCGAACCAGGCGCCATGCACCTTGAGCGCGCCCTGCGCCTCGAGCGCCCGCACATAGGGAAACGTCCTGAGATTGGCGATAGAATTGCGGATCGAATGGCGCTCGAGCAGGGTCTGCCGTTCGGCGGTGGTGAGGAAGCTGTAGCGGCTCACCTCCTCGGCCACCGGACCCAGAAGGCTCATCCACTTGCCGATGAAGTCGCCTTCATCGAGCGGATCGGGGCTGGTGAGGGCGGCATGGATGCCCCCGCACCGGCCATGGCCCATGATCACCACATCCGTAATGCCCAGTCCCTTGACGGCGAACTCGATCGCCGCCGACGTGCCGTGCTGGCCGCCATCGGGCGCATAGGGCGGCACGAGATTGGCGACGTTGCGCAGCACGAACAGCTCGCCGGGGCCGCAATCGAAGATCGTCTCGGGCGCCGCCCGGCTGTCGCAGCAGGCGATGACCATGGTCGTCGGCTTCTGGCCGGAGGCAGCCAGTTCGCGATATTGCTCGTTGCGGTTCCGGTAGACGCCCGCCATGAAGGTGCGGTAACCGGAGAGAAGGCGCGTCGGGAAGCTGTGCATGGCTCTCGATTAGTGCCAGAGCAGCAAAACTTCAACTCCTCCCTTCGGCGCGACAAGCAGAGCGGACATGCAGATTTACAGGTTCCTGACCGGCGACGATGATTCGGCCTTCTGCCATAAGGTGACCAAGGCCCTGTCGGAAGGCTGGGTGCTGCAGGGCTCGCCCACCTATGCCTATGACCCCACCTCAAAGAAAATGCGCTGCGGGCAGGCGGTGACGCGGGTGGTCGCCGACCAGCCCTACGACCCGGACAAGAAGCTCATCGACTATCGCTGAACCCGGCGCTCGTCCCGGTCATCTCGCCCGAAAGCGCCAGGTGCTGGAGCAGCAGGATGGTCTTGGCATCGATGATGCGGCCATGGGCGATCATCGTCATCGCCTCGGCAAAGGCCATTTCCACCACTTCGATCGCCTCGGTTTCCTCGGCCAGCCCCCCGCCCGGCCCGATGCGATCGGCGGCGGTGTAGGGCGCGATATAGCAGCTGACCTTCTCGGTCAGCGAGCCAGGGCTCGGATAGGTCGCGAACGCAAGGCGCATCGGCCCCAGAGCGAGCCCGGTCTCCTCGGCCGCCTCGCGGCGGGCGGCGGCTTCTGGCGCATCGGCATCCAGAAGTCCCGCCGGCACCTCGAGCAGCCAGCCCTCATCACCGCACAGATGCGGCGGCAGCCGGAACTGGCGCACCAGCATCACGCAGCCGCTTGCCCTGTCATAGGGCAGCACGCAGGCGGCATGGCCATGGTCATAGATCTCGCGCACCTGCCGGACCGTGGCGCCATCGCCCGTCGCAAGATCGATGGTGGTGCTGGTGATCCGGCCCCAGCCCACAAAGACCTCGGCATGGGCGATGATGGTTACCCCGTCGCGCGTCTTGTCCCCAAAATCAGAACTGGTCATGGCGCTGCGCCCCTGGGTTTTCGCGACAGACCCATGCCATGGCGGGATGCCGGGCACCAGATGAACCGGGTGTGAATCCTGCCTTCAGCCGGGGTCAACCCGCACTCTGCCAAAACGGTCCCAGACAGCGGCAGCCCTCCTTGGCAGACCGCATGGACGACGGAGGCCGATCATGGATGGGATTGCGATGAGGAATGCCCCGGCCATGACCCTTGCGCCCTGTCGCACCGGCAGCGGGGGCACGGCCCCCGCGCCGATCCCCCCGGCGACAGAGACTGTGGCAAAAGAAATCGGGGCGCCCGAAATGCGCCACCGGGTCATCGGGCTCCTGGTCGGGCTCTCGCTTCTTGCAACGAGCGCTGCTGGTCGTCCCGACGATACGCCGCCGACGGCATCGCCGGATCGCCATATTCTGGCCTAAAGTTTACCTCCGCGCGACCTTTCTGCCTTTGACGCGCCGGTCCGGCATCGCTAGAAGTCTCGAACCTTTCCAAACTGGCGCGGAGCCAAGGCGCTCCCCGCTCGGCTCGCGAGGCCTCATGTCGGCTCGACCCCGTCCCCTTTCTCCTCACCTGCAGGTCTATCGCTGGACCATCACCATGGCCATGTCGATCGTGCATCGCGCGACGGGCATCGCCAATGCGGCGGGCTTCGTGCTGCTGGTCCTCTGGCTCGTGGCGGCAGCCGCCGGCGACCCGATGTTCGGCGCCGTCAACGGCCTCTTCGGCAGCTGGTTCGGGCAGCTTGTGCTCTTTGGCTTCACATGGAGCCTCACCCACCACATGCTGGGCGGCATCCGTCATTTCATCTGGGATACCGGCGCCATGATGGAGCCCGGCCGCCGCGAGGCCATCGCCTGGGCGACGCTTGTCGGCTCGGTGGTGATCACCCTCGTCATCTGGCTCGTATTCGTGTGGGTAGGCTGAGATGCGCGAACAGTTGATCACCAAGGACACCATCGCCGATCCGCGCACCCGCTATGGCGCGGCCAAGGCGTCGACGCGACATTTCATGACCCAGCGCGTGACGGGGGCGATCAACATCGTCTTCCTGCTGCTGCTGCTGTTCGTGGTCGTGCGCCTTGCCGGCGCCGACCGGGCGGGCGCGGTCGCGCTCATCGGCACGCCATGGATCGGCCTGCCTCTGGCCCTGCTCATCGTCAACGTCGCGATCCACATCCGCAACGGCATGCGCGACGTGCTCGAGGATTATTTTGCGGGCAGCACCTACACTCTCTTGATGACACTCACCACGCTGTTCAGCGTCGTGGTCGGCGCGCTCGGCGCCCTCTGCGTGCTCAAGCTGGTGTTCTGGGGTTAGTCTGAGCATGGCAAGTTACGAACTCATCGACCATGAATTCGATGTGGTGGTCGTCGGCGCCGGTGGCGCCGGCCTTCGCGCGACGCTCGGCATGGCCGAACAGGGGTTCAATACCGCCTGCGTCACCAAGGTGTTCCCCACCCGCAGCCACACCGTCGCGGCCCAGGGCGGCATCGCCGCCTCGCTCAAGAACATGGGGCCCGACAGCTGGCAGTGGCACATGTACGACACCGTCAAGGGGTCGGACTGGCTGGGCGACAACGACGCGATGGAATATCTGGCGCGCGAGGCGCCCGCCGCCGTCTACGAGCTCGAGCATTACGGCGTGCCGTTTTCGCGCACCGAAGACGGACGCATCTACCAGCGGCCCTTTGGCGGGCACATGACCGAATTCGGAGACGGGCCGCCGGTGCAGCGCACCTGCGCGGCCGCCGACCGCACCGGCCACGCCATCCTCCACACGCTCTATGGCCAGTCGCTGCGGCACAACGCCCAGTTCTTCATCGAATATTTCGCCATCGACCTGATCATGGGCGATGACGGCGCCTGCCAGGGCATCATCGCCTGGAAGCTCGACGATGGCACGCTGCACCGGTTCCGCGCCAAGCTCGTGGTGCTGGCGACGGGCGGCTATGGACGCGCCTATTTCTCGGCGACCTCGGCCCATACCTGCACCGGCGACGGCAACGGAATGGTGGCGCGCGCCGGCCTGCCCTTGCAGGACATGGAATTCGTGCAGTTCCACCCCACCGGCATCTACGGGGCCGGCTGCCTCATCACCGAGGGCGCGCGTGGCGAAGGCGGCTATCTCGTCAATTCCGAGGGCGAGCGCTTCATGGAGCGGTATGCGCCAAACGCCAAGGATCTGGCGAGCCGCGACGTGGTTTCGCGCTGCATGACGCTCGAGATCCGCGAAGGCCGCGGCGTGGGCCCCAAGAAGGACCACATCTTCCTCCATCTCGACCATCTCGATCCCAAGGTGCTGCATGAGCGTCTGCCGGGCATCTCGGAATCGGCCAAGATCTTCGCCGGCGTCGACCTCACCCGCGAGCCCATCCCGGTGCTGCCCACCGTGCACTACAATATGGGCGGCATCCCCGCGAACTATCATGGCGAGGTCATCGACCCTGCCCGCGGTGGCCCCGATGCGACCGTGCCGGGCCTGATGGCCGTGGGCGAAGCTGCCTGCGCCTCGGTGCACGGCGCCAACCGCCTGGGCTCGAATTCGCTGACCGACCTCGTGGTCTTCGGGCGCGCCGCAGCCCTTCGCGCCGGCAAGGTGCTCGACCGCAAGGCGAGGATCCCCTCCGTCAACCGCCTCGCCGACGAGCGCATCCTCGCCCGCTTCGACCGGCTGCGCCACGCCAATGGCTCGGTGCCGACCGCCGAGCTGCGCGAGACCATGCAGCGCAGCATGCAGGAGGATGCGGCCGTGTTCCGCACCGCCGAAAGCCTCAAGTCGGGCGTCGAGCGCATGAGCGCGCTCTATCCGGGCCTCAAGGACCTCAAGGTGCATGACCGCTCGCTGATCTGGAACTCCGACCTCGTGGAAACCCTCGAGCTCGAGAACCTGATGGCTTCGGCGATCACCACTGTGGTTTCGGCGGAGGCGCGCAAGGAAAGCCGTGGCGCCCACGCCCATGAGGACTTCCCCGATCGCGACGACGTCAACTGGCGCAAGCATACCCTCGCCTGGGTCGACGATGACGGCCGCGTGCGCCTCGACTACCGCCCCGTGCATGTCGATCCGCTGACCCCGGAAGCCGAAGGCGGCATCCCCCTCAAGAAGATCGCGCCCAAGGCGCGCGTCTACTAGGGAGATCCCGATGTGCCAGATGTGCGAGGAATACGAAGCGGAGCTCCGCCGGATGGAGGCTGCAAGGCTTTCCCGTGCAAAAGAGGCGCAGGCCGCCAAGGCAACGCCGCTGGCCGCCGCACCGCCTGCAAGTCCGGAAGATCAGCGATGAAACACGCGCTACCCGTTTCGCTGATTGCTGGCGTCGCCCTGTGGCCATTGGCTGCCGTTGCTGCCCCCACCGCGGCGCAGAAGGCGGAATTCTACTCCGTCTGCATGGGCATCAGCGGCGACGCGGCCTTGTGTGGCTGCAAGGCCGATGCGGCGATGACGCTCGTCGATGAGCGCATGATGGGTTATGTGATCGCCGGCATGAAGGGCGCGGGCAATGCGCCCGCCGATATCCAGAAGCGGTGGAACGGCTACGTCGCCGAGAGCAACCGCGTCTGCAAGCCGGGTTATTGAGAAGGTAGGTCGGGCCATGGTCGAGTTGAGGCTTCCCAAGAATTCGCAGATCCGCACGGGCAAGACCTGGCCGAAACCGGCCGGCGCCACGCGGCTGCGCGAGTTCAAGATCTACCGCTACGATCCCGATACCGGTGACAATCCGCGCACCGATACCTATTTCGTCGATCTCGACGATTGCGGACCGATGGTGCTCGACGGGCTCTTGTGGATCAAGAACAAGGTCGACCCCACGCTCACGCTGCGCCGTTCGTGCCGCGAGGGCATCTGCGGGTCGTGCTCGATGAATATCGACGGGCTCAACACGCTCGCCTGCACCAAGGGCATGTCCGAGATTTCGGGCACCATCGCGATCTATCCGCTGCCGCACATGCCGGTGATCAAGGATCTGGTGCCCGATCTCTCCACCTTCTACGCCCAGCACCGGTCGGTCGAGCCCTGGCTCAAGACCACCGATGCCGCCCCGGACAAGGAATGGCTGCAGTCGCGCGCCGATCGCGAGAAGCTCGACGGGCTCTATGAGTGCATCCTGTGCGCCTGCTGCTCCACCTCCTGCCCCTCCTATTGGTGGAATGGCGAGAAATATCTCGGCCCTGCCGTTCTGCTGCAGGCCTATCGCTGGCTGATCGACAGCCGCGACCAGACCACGTCCGAGCGGCTCGACAATCTTGAAGACCCCTTCAAGCTCTATCGCTGCCACACCATCATGAACTGCTCGAAGGCCTGCCCCAAGGGCCTCAACCCGGCCAAGGCCATTGCCGAGATCAAGAAGATGATGATCGAGCGCAAGGCCGCCTGAGGCCTGGCAGCATGTACGAAACCGTCGCCGAGATCGCAGATCCCTCGCAGGCCCGCGTGCTGATCACGGCGCTCAAGGCGCATGGTTTTCATCCCCTTGAAGGCGGCGAGAACGGGCTGCCCGGCCTGCCGGGCGTCTACGGTCCGAGGGGCATCGCGATCGCCGTGCCAGACGCCGAGGCGAGCGACGCGCGGCTGCTGCTGGCCGATCTCATTGCGGACATGGGCGGCCCGGAAACGGGCGGAGTCGTAACTTAGCCACATTGATCGGACCAAAAGGCCACGAGCCCCGTCTGTTTCGGGGCGGCAGGCGCATCATTGGCCGGTTGAACGACACGGACGCTTCGCGCTATATGCGAAATCCGAGTGCGAGGCCAAGTTGCGGTGGCGGCGGACCCTAGTCCTTTGTGGAGCAGTGCATGACCAGACTGGCGCGCAACAGCGCAGCGCTCGCGACCCTCCTCGTTGCGGCGGTCACGCTTTCGGCCTGCAGCAGCACCGGTTCGGGTGCGGTGACGGCCCATAACATGGCGCCCGAGCCGGCAATGCCGGTCATCGATTCGGCCGTGGCCACCGCCAGCCTTCCGCCCATCGGGCCGGATGGGCAGGTGACGCAGGCGCCGCTTGGCCAACCCATGCAGCAGGGCGCCATCGGCACGCCGGTCTATGGCCAGCAATTCCCGCAGAACCCGCAGGCCTATCCGCAGCAATATCCGCCGCAGGTGGCGGGCGGCCAGCCGGTCTATGGCCAGCCCACGATCTCGAGCCTCCCCAACCCGGGCGCGCCGGTGGTCTATCCGCCGATGGGCGATCCGCTCGCGCCGGCACCGGGCGTGGCGAGCGCCGATCCCTCCTTCGTTACGCTTGATGCGGTGGGCAGCATGCCCAATACCGGGGCGCGCGACCTTTCGGGCGGCCTCACCGTCGCCAAGCTCCTTGGTGGCTGGACCATCGTTTCAGGCCCCGACCAGTGCCGGCTGAACCTGACGCAGACCGCGAAATCGGGCACCAGCCGCTATCGGGCCTCGAGCCCGGGCTGCACCATGCCCGGCCTCAAGGTCGTCGCGTCCTGGCAGCTGGCCGGCAACCAAGTGCAGCTGTTCGATGAAAACAACGACATCGTCGCTCAGCTGATGCTGTCGGGCAACCGCTTCATCGGCGTGCTCTCGGGCGGCCAGGGCATCTCGATGGTCGGCTGACCGGTGGCCTCCCCGGAGGGTCCCGTAGGCTCGGCGCTTGCGCGCCTTGTCGCCGATGGCGTGCTGACGCCCGATCCAAAACAGGCCGAGGCCGCGCGCCTTCTCGACAGTATCGAGGCGGGGCTTTCGGCGCCGGGCAGAATGCTGTTCGGCTTTTCCCTGGGCTCGAAAGACCCGGTCAGGGGCGCCTATCTCGTCGGCGATGTGGGGCGCGGCAAGACGCTCCTAATGGATCTCTTCGTTGCCCATACGCGTGAAAAGCGCGTGCGGCGCGTGCATTTCCATCATTTCATGGATGAGGTGCATGCCGAAATCGCCGCCTTCCGCGCCACCCCGCGCGGCAAGGATGGCAAGGCCGACCCCATCGCCCATGTGGTCAAAGGCATTCTCGCCCGCACGCGACTCCTCTGCCTCGATGAATTCCAGGTCACCGACATCACCAATGCGATGATCCTGGGACGGCTGTTCGAGCAGCTCTTTGCCGGCGGCGTCGTGCTCGTCACCACCTCCAACGTCCTGCCGCGCGAGCTCTACCGCAACGGGCTCAACCGCCAGCTCTTTTTGCCCTTTATCGGCCTGCTCGAAGCCCATGTCAGCGTCATGACGCTCGATGGCGAGACCGACTACCGCCGGCTCAAATTTGCCGGCCGCGCCGTGTTCCATATCGGCAGGGGCCCGGAAGCGCGGGCGGCGATGGACCGGCTCTGGCAGGCCTTCACCGGCGGTGCGGACAGCGCGCCCACCACGGTGGAATCGTTGGGCCGCAAGATCCCCGTGCCCGAAGCGGCCCTCGGGGTGGCGCGGTTTCCGTTTTCGGCGCTGTGCGAAACCCCGCTCGGGGCGCGCGACTATATCCGCCTCGCCGAGCGCTTCGACGCGCTGGTGATCGACGATGTGCCGCAGTTCGACCGCACCCGCTCGAACGCTGCCAAGCGCTTCATCCTGCTCGTCGATACGCTCTACGACATGGGCATCAAGCTCGCCGCCAGCTTTGCCACTCCGCTCGAAGCGCTGGGCGCCGACCGCGACACGCAGTTCGAATTTGCCCGCACCCTGTCCCGGCTCCTCGAAATGCAGTCAGAAACCTATCTCGAAGCGCCGCGTCGTGATGCCGTCACCGCCGAGAGCCCGGCCGAGCCCGCCGCAGCATCCTGAGGCCCGAACGCCCCCTGCGACACTAAGCCCTACGGCTGACTTGCGCAGGTCATGTCTTGGCATTATGAGGGGCCGCAATTTCCACACTATGTGACGGGACGACGGCTCATGGCGCGCAAGAAGATCGCACTCATCGGAGCGGGGCAGATCGGGGGCACTCTGGCGCATCTGGTTGCGCTCAAGGAACTCGGCGACGTTGTTCTGTTCGACATCGTCGATGGCGTGCCGCAGGGCAAGGCGCTCGACCTGTCGCAGTCGGGCCCGGTCGATGGCTTCAACTCCACCATCAAGGGCACCTCCGAATACAAGGACATCGAAGGCGCCGACGTGGTGATCGTCACCGCCGGCGTGCCGCGCAAGCCCGGCATGAGCCGCGATGACCTGCTCGAGATCAACCTCAAGGTGATGGAGCAGGTGGGCGCCGGCATCGCCAAATACGCCCCCAACGCCTTCGTCATCTGCATCACCAACCCGCTCGATGCCATGGTCTGGGCGCTGCAGAAGTTCTCGGGCCTGCCGGCGAGCCGCGTCATCGGCATGGCGGGCGTGCTGGATTCGGCGCGTTTCCGCCACTTCATCGCCGACGAGCTCAAGGTCTCGGTCGAAGACGTCTCGGCCTTCGTGCTCGGCGGCCATGGCGACACCATGGTGCCCTTGGCCCGCTACTCCACCGTCGCCGGCATTCCGCTCACCGACCTCGTCAAGATGGGTTGGATGAGCAAGGAAAAGCTCGAGCAGATCATCCAGCGCACCCGTGATGGCGGCGCCGAGATCGTCGGGCTGCTCAAGACCGGTTCGGCCTTCTATGCCCCGGCCGCCTCCGCCATCGCCATGGCCGAGAGCTATCTCAAGGACAAGAAGCGCGTGCTGCCCGCCGCCGCCTATCTTTCGGGCGAATATGGCGTCAAGGACACCTATGTCGGCGTGCCGGTGGTGATCGGCGCCAACGGGGCCGAAAAGATCGTCGAGATCGCGCTCAACGGCGCCGAGCAGAAGGCTTTCGACAAATCCGTCGCCTCGGTGCACGGGCTGGTCGAAGCCTGCAAGAAGATCGCGCCCAAGCTGGCGTAACACCCAGGGCGCGTACGGCCCCCTCACCCGACGCGGCGCGTCGGCCTCTCCTTCCAAGGAGGGGCGCAGGGGGAACCGGATCGCGCCTCCAGCCCCGCCTCTCTTTCCAAAAGGAGAGGTCGGATCGCATCGCGATCCCGGTGAGGGGCCCTTGAACACTTCGCGTCGGGAGACGGTCAAATGAACATCCACGAACACCAGGCCAAGGCGCTGCTCAAGGATTATGGCGCGCCCGTCGCGGCCGGCGTCGCCATCTTCTCGGCCGACGAGGCCGAGGCTGCCGCCCGCTCACTTCCCGGCCCGCTCTATGTGGTCAAGAGCCAGATCCATGCCGGCGGCCGTGGCAAGGGCAAGTTCAAGGAACTGGGTCCCGATGCCAAGGGCGGCGTGCGCCTTGCCCGCTCAGTTGAGGATGTCGTGGCTGCGGCCCGCGAGATGCTGGGCAACACGCTCGTGACCAAGCAGACCGGCCCGGCCGGCAAGCAGGTCAACCGCCTTTATATCGAGGACGGCGCCGATATCGCCCGCGAGCTCTACTGCTCGCTCCTGGTCGATCGCGGCACCGGCCGCGTCTCCTTCGTCGTCTCCACCGAAGGCGGCATGGATATCGAGGCGGTGGCCGAGCATACGCCTGAAAAGATCATCACGGTCGCCATCGACCCGACAGCCGGCGTCACCGCCGCCGATATCGCCGCCATCAATGCGGCGCTCAAGCTCGAGGGCGCTGCCGCCGAGGACGCCAAGTCGCTGTTCCCGGCCCTCTACAAGGCCTTCACCGACAAGGACATGAGCCTTCTCGAGGTGAACCCGCTGATCGTGCTCACGGACGGGCATCTGCGCGTTCTCGATGCCAAGGTCAGCTTCGACAACAATGCCGGCTTCCGCCACGAGGAATTGAAGCCGCTGCGCGACATGTCCGAAGAGGACGACAAGGAGATCGAGGCGTCCAAATACGACCTCGCCTATGTCGCGCTCGAAGGCAATATCGGCTGCATGGTCAATGGCGCCGGCCTTGCCATGGCGACCATGGACATCATCAAGCTCTATGGCGCCGAGCCGGCGAACTTCCTCGATGTGGGCGGCGGCGCCTCCAAGGAGAAGGTCACCGCGGCGTTCAAGATCATCACCGCCGACCCCAACGTCAAAGGCATCCTCGTCAACATCTTCGGCGGCATCATGCGCTGCGACGTCATTGCCGAGGGCGTCATCGCCGCGGTCAAGGAAGTCGGGCTCACCGTGCCGCTGGTGGTTCGCCTCGAAGGCACCCGCGTCAAGGAAGGCAAGGCCATTCTCGACCAGTCGGGCCTCAACGTCATCTCGGCCGATGATCTCGACGATGCGGCCCAGAAGATCGTCAAGGCGGTGGGGAGCCAGGGCTGATGCAATGGGGCGGGGCAGGCGCGGTTGGCCTTCTGGCGGCTCTTGCCGCCATGCCCGCTGCCGCCCAGCCGGCCCCGTCCGCCTATGACCTGGCCTTCGTGGCGGAATTCGAGCAGGCCTGCGTTCCGGGCCGCCTCGGCTACCAGACGAGCCTCGATGCCGCCCGCGATGCCGGCTGGACCCCGACCACCGCAGACGCCCATCCCGAACTCGCCGCCGTGATGGCGGTGGGCGAGGCGGCGGCGCTCGACCCCGAGCTCGAGGCGACCTTCGCCTATACCGTCCACGCCAAATCCATCGAGGGCCTGCCGCATTTCCTCGTGGTCAGCACCACCTCCGCGGTGATCAGCGATCCCGACGATCCCTGGATCCAGACCGGGTGCTATCTCTATAATTTCGATGCCACCTCCCCGCTCGACCCGGCCCCCGTCACCGCGCTCATCGGCAATCCGATCAGCGCCACGCGCGAGGGTGAAGGCGCCACAAGCGTCATCTGGGGCCCGCCCTGCCCGATGCCGATGACCGGCGACACCTATCTGAGCTACATCGCCGAGGGCAGCCCGCTGACTGCGCAGGTTCCCATGACCGGCATCGCGCTCAACTTCACGACCACCGCGCTTGCCGAAGGCGAGCCGGTTCCCGAACCCTATTGCTGAAGGCACCCGCCTCCAGCCCCAAAGCCTCCAGCCCAAGCGAGCCAGCCCATGTCCATTCTCGTCAACAAAGACACCAAGGTCCTCGTACAGGGTCTGACCGGCAAGACCGGCACGTTCCATACCGAACAGGCGCTGGCCTATTACGGCACCCAGATGGTCGGGGGCACCCACCCCAAGAAGGGCGGCGAGACCTGGCAGTCGGGCCTTGACGGCACCGAACTGCCGATCTTCGCCTCGGTCGCCGAGGGCAAGGCGCGCACCGGCGCCAATGCCTCGGTGATCTACGTGCCCCCCGCAGGCGCCGCCGCCGCCATCGAGGAAGCCATCGATGCGGAAATTCCGCTCATCGTCTGCATCACCGAAGGCGTGCCGGTGCTCGACATGGTGCGGGTCAAGGCCAAGCTCGAAAAAAGCAAGTCGCGCCTCATCGGCCCCAACTGCCCCGGCGTGCTGACGCCCGAGGAATGCAAGATCGGCATCATGCCGGGCTCGATCTTCTCGAAGGGCTCGGTGGGCATCGTCTCGCGCTCGGGCACGCTGACCTATGAGGCGGTGTTCCAGACCACCAATGTCGGCCTTGGCCAGACCACCGCGGTCGGCATCGGCGGCGACCCGGTCAAAGGCACCGAATTCATCGACATGCTCGAAATGTTCCTCGCCGACGAGGCCACCAAGTCGATCATCATGATCGGCGAGATCGGCGGCTCGGCCGAGGAGGACGCGGCGCAGTTCCTCATCGACGAGGCAAAGAAGGGCCGCAAGAAGCCGATGGCGGGCTTCATTGCCGGCGTCACCGCGCCTCCGGGCCGCACCATGGGCCATGCCGGCGCGGTCATTTCGGGCGGCAAGGGCGGGGCTGCCGACAAGATTGCGGCGATGGAAGCGGCCGGCATCAAGGTTTCGCCATCTCCGGCGCGGATAGGTGCAACGCTCGCCGAAGTCCTCAAGGGCTGAGAGCCGGGCCGATCGCGGTTGCAATCACCGTGGTCATTGACGACATTCTAACCCGAGGCGGCGACAGTGCCGCCCTGCCGGCGAGTTCACGAGCCGGCGCATAAAGAAGGACGCGGGGTGGGCGACCCCCGGCAGGACCATGACACGACAGGACCAGAACGACGCGTTCTTGCGCACTTCCTTCCTCTATGGCGGCAATGCCGCCTATATCGAGGATCTCTATGCGCGGTTCAAAGCCGACCCCAAGAGCATCGACCCGACCTGGGCCCAGTTCTTCGAGGGGCTGTCCGATACCGGGGCTGATGCGAAGGCCAATGCCGAGGGCCCGTCCTGGCAGCGGCGCGACTGGCCGCAGGCCGCCGGTGGCGACCTCGTCGCCGCGCTCGACGGCAATTGGGGCGAAATCGCCGTGAAGGCCGAAAAGGCGCTGGTCAAGAAGGCCGCCGCCGAGAAGGCCCCCGCTCCCGATCCGGTCGACGTGTTGCGCGCCACCCGCGACTCGATCCGCGCCATCATGATGATCCGCGCCTTCCGCATGCGCGGGCACCTGCATGCCGATCTCGATCCGCTGAAGCTGCGCAAGGAGGAGCCGGCCTCCGAGCTCGATCCGCGCAGCTACGGCTTTTCGGAAGCCGATTACGACCGCAAGATCTTCATCGACAACTATCTCGGGCTCGAATACGCGACCCTGCCCGAGATGCTCACCATCCTGCAGCGCACCTATTGCGGCACGGTGGGCGTGGAATTCATGCACATCTCCGATCCCGAGGCCAAGCAGTGGCTGCAGGAGCGGATCGAGGGGCCGGACAAGGAAATCTCCTTCACCCCCGAGGGCAAGAAGGCCATCCTCAACAAGCTCGTCGAGGCCGAGGGCTTCGAGAAGTTCATCGACGTCAAATATACCGGCACCAAGCGTTTCGGCCTCGATGGCGGTGAATCGCTCATTCCGGCCCTCGAGCAGATCATCAAGCGCGGCGGCGCGCTGGGGGTTAAGGACATCGTCCTGGGCATGGCCCATCGCGGCCGCCTCAACGTTCTGACCCAGGTGCTGGCCAAGCCGCACCGCGCGCTCTTCCACGAATTCAAGGGCGGCGCCTTCTACCCCGAGGAAGTCGAGGGTTCGGGCGACGTCAAATACCACCTGGGCGCCTCGGCCGACCGGAGCTTCGACGACAACGAAGTGCACCTGTCGCTCACCGCCAACCCCTCCCATCTCGAGATCGTCGATCCCGTGGTGCTGGGCAAGGCGCGCGCCAAGCAGGACCAGCGCTCCTCGGTCGATGGCCGCTTCATCTTCGATACGCGCCAGACCGACCGTTCGGTGGTGCTGCCGCTGCTCATCCATGGCGATGCGGCCTTTGCCGGCCAGGGCGTCGTGGCCGAATGCCTCGGCCTTTCGGGCCTCAAGGGACACCGGACCGGCGGGTCGATCCATTTCGTGATCAACAACCAGATCGGCTTTACCACCTCGCCGATCTATTCGCGCTCCTCGCCCTACCCCACCGATGTCGCCAAGATGATCGAGGCGCCGGTGTTCCACGTCAATGGCGACGATCCGGAAGCGGTGGTGTTCGTGGCCAAGGTGGCCACCGAATTCCGTCAGCGCTTCGGCCGGCCGGTGGTGATCGACATGATCTGCTACCGCCGCTTCGGGCACAATGAGGGCGACGAGCCCAGCTTCACCCAGCCCCTGATGTACTCCAAGATCCGCTCGCACAAGTCGACGCTGGAGCTCTATTCGGAGCGGCTGATGGCCGAAGGCCTTTTGACCCAGGCCGAGATCGACCAGATGAAGGCCGACTGGCGCGCCCATCTCGAGGCCGAGTTCGAGGCCGGCCAGAACTTCCGCCCCAACAAGGCCGACTGGCTCGATGGCGTCTGGAAGGACATCAAGACCGCTGAGCTTGATGGTCCGCGTCGCGGCCAGACGGGCCTGCCCATCGAGGATCTGGTGAGCCTCGGCACCCGGCTTTCGCGCGTGCCCGAGGGGTTCAACATCCACCGCACCGTCAAGCGCTTCATGGACAATCGCCTCGCGGCGATCGAGTCCGGCGAGGGCATCGACTGGGCCACGGCCGAGGCGCTGGCCTTCGGTTCGCTGCTCGAGCAGGGCGCCCCGGTGCGTCTTTCGGGGCAGGATGTGGAGCGCGGCACCTTCAGCCAGCGCCATTCGGTGCTCTACGACCAGCAGACCGACGAGACCTATGTGCCGCTCAACAGCCTGTCCGAAGGCCAGGCGCGTTACGAGGTCATCAATTCGATGCTCTCGGAAGAGGCGGTGCTGGGCTTCGAATATGGCTATTCGCTCGCCGAGCCGCGCGCGCTGACGCTGTGGGAAGCCCAGTTCGGCGACTTCGTCAACGGCGCCCAGGTGGTCATCGACCAGTTCATCTCCTCGGGCGAGCGCAAGTGGTTCCGCATGTCGGGCCTAGTGATGCTCCTGCCCCATGGCTATGAGGGTCAGGGCCCCGAGCATTCCTCGGCGCGCCCCGAGCGCTTCCTGCAGTCCTGCGCCGAAGACAACATGCAGGTCGCCAACTGCACGACGCCGGCCAACTACTTCCACATCCTGCGCCGGCAGCTCAATCGCGACTTCCGCAAGCCGCTCGTGCTGTTCACGCCCAAGAGCCTCCTGCGCCACAAGCGTGCGGTCTCCGGCCTCGTCGAACTGGGCCCGGACTCCTGCTTCCATCGCCTGCTCTGGGACGATGCCGAAGCCCCGGGCGCGCCCAAGACCACCATCAAGCTCGCCGCCGACGAGAAGATCCGCCGCGTCGTGCTGTGCACCGGCAAGGTCTATTACGACCTGCTCGAGGACCGCGAGAAGAAGGGCATCGACGATGTCTATCTGCTGCGCGTCGAGCAGCTCTATCCCTTCCCGGCCAAGGCGCTGCTCGACGAGCTCAACCGTTTCCCCGGCGCCGAGATTTTCTGGTGCCAGGAAGAGCCCAAGAATATGGGCGCCTGGGCTTTCGTGCAGCCCTATGTCGACTGGGTGATGGACCAGATGGGTCGCGGCGGCGAGCGGCTCCATTATGTCGGCCGGCCGGCCGCGGCATCACCTGCCACCGGGCTCATGCGCACCCATTTGCAGCAATTGCAGACCTTCCTCGACGAAGCGTTTGCGCAGTAAGGAACGAACGGCGATGTCCACCGAAATCCGCGTGCCCACGCTGGGCGAGAGCGTCACCGAAGCCACCATCGGGCAGTGGTTCAAGAAGGTCGGCGACACTGTTTCCGCCGATGAGCCGGTGGTCGAACTCGAGACCGACAAGGTCACCATCGAAGTCCCGGCCCCGGCCTCGGGCGTGCTCGAAGCCATCGCCGCCAATCCGGGCGATACCGTCAATGTCGGGGCGCTGATTGGCGCCATCTCCGCCGGTGGCGCCAAGCCTGCGGCGGCTCCGGCACCTGCTACCGAAAAGCCGGCTCCCGCCGCTGCCGCCCCGCAGGTCGCGCAGGCGGCCCCGGCTTCGGCGCCTGCCGCTCCGGCCACAAGCATGCCGGCCGCCCCTGCCGCCGCCAAGATCGCCGCCGATAACGGGCTCGACACCGCCGCCATCGCCGGTTCGGGCAAGCGCGGCCAGGTGCTGAAGGAAGACGTTCTGGCTGCCGCGCGCCAACCGGCTCCCGCCGCCGCGCCCCAAGCTGCCGCACCCCAGCCCGCTCCGGCTGCGGCAAAGGCCGCCCCGGCTCCGGCCCCCGCTGCTGTCCCCGCCCAGGCCCCGCGCGCCACCGACGAGGCCGGTCGCGAGGAGCGGGTCAAGATGACCCGCCTGCGCCAGACCATCGCGCGTCGCCTCAAGGATGCGCAGAACACCGCCGCCATGCTCACCACCTTCAACGAGGTGGACATGAAGCCGGTGATGGAGCTGCGCAACCGCTACAAGGACCTGTTCGAGAAAAAGCATGGCGTGAAGCTCGGCTTCATGGGCTTTTTCACCAAGGCCGTCGTGCATGCGCTCAAGGAGATCCCGGCGGTCAATGCCGAGATCGATGGCGATGCCATCATCTACAAGAACTACGCCCATATCGGGGTCGCCGTCGGCACCGAGAAGGGCCTCGTCGTGCCGGTGGTGCGCGATGCCGACCAGATGTCGATCGCCGAGATCGAAAAGGACATCACCCGGCTGGGCAAGGCCGCCCGCGATGGCGCCCTCACCATGGCCGACATGCAGGGCGGCACCTTCACCATCTCCAATGGCGGCGTCTATGGCTCGCTGATGTCGACGCCCATCCTCAATGCCCCGCAATCGGGCATTCTGGGCATGCACAAGATCCAGGAGCGGCCGGTGGTGGTCGAGGGCCAGATCGTGGTCCGCCCGATGATGTATCTGGCCTTGAGCTACGATCACCGCATCGTCGACGGCAAGGAAGCGGTGACCTTCCTCGTCCGCGTTAAGGAAAGCCTCGAATCCCCCGAGCGCCTCGTGCTCGACCTCTGATCTGCCGAAGGGCCCGCGTGTTGCGGGCCCTTCGTTTTTGCGCCAAGCTTTTCCCTCGGGCCGGCGTCACAGATGCTGCCGGATATCGGGGGAACAGAATGCGCGCCATGCTTTTTGCTGCGCTGTCGATGCTTGCAGCCGGGCCCGCGCTGGCCCAGACCGACGATCGCATCCTCAATGATGTCTTCGCGGTGCTGCGCGGCGAGGCCATCCTCGATCAGACGCGCCAGCTTTGCCTCGATTTCGCCGATACCGACCTCTCGGCCGATTTCGTCGACTGGCGCGCCCGCAATGACGAGACGCTGCGCCTCGCCAATCTCCTCCTCATCCGCCGCCCCGGCCTCGAACCGGGCATGCTCGACACGCTGCGCGCGGAGGCCGAGAGCGAAGCGGGCGCCAGCTTCGGGCGCGAAGCCGACCGTCCCGCCTTCTGCGAAGAGATGGGCGAGGCCATGGCGCTCGAGGCGCTCGACCTCAAGGCCTGGTTCCCGCGCCAGACCACCCGCATGTCCGAAGCACTCGCCGGCAAATGGCCACCCCTCGATCTCACCGATGTGCCACCTGTTGAAGACGCCATCGAGGTCAAGCAGCTGTTCTTTGCCATGCAGGACGGGCTCGTGCGCTGCGGCGTGCTGTTTCCCCCGGCCGCGCCCTACGATGCAGCCTATGCCGAGTGGGAGGCGCGCAATTCCTACACACGCGATCTCGCCGATCGCGTGCTCGAGAACTGGGGCGCGCTCCATCCACAGCGCTGGGCCGATGCCCGCGACGAAGCCGGCGCCATCGTCGATGAAACCTTCGCCGACAAGGACGCCGCCCGCGCCCAGTGCGAACGCACCCTGACCCAGGTGCCTTCGGGCGAACTCGATATCGACCAGCAACGCCCCGAACTCTTCGACAGCGTCCGCCGCAACGCCGAGATCATGCCGTGACCCGCTTCACGCGCCGGTGGCGCTCACAGGGGCGCGCAGGGATGGCGGCATGGGCGGCGGTCAGTCTCATGCTGTTCGGGCTCGCGGTGTGGTCCGGCCCCGCCGAGGCCCAGACCGATGATCGCGTGATGAACGACGTGCTGCTTTTGATCAAGGAGGATGCCGCGCTCGCGGCTCTCGATACGGAATGCGCGCAGCTTCTGGGGGATGCGGACATTGCCCGTTCCTTTGCCGCCCAACGCGAGCGCATGGCGCCCTGGCGTATCGTTTCAGCCGCGCTGATCGGCACGCGTGGAACCCTGCCGCCGGGCGGCGCGGAGGCCGCGCGCGAAGCGGGACAGGCGGTTTTTGCAGCCGACTGGGCGCGGCGCGAGGATAAGCCCGGCCATTGCCGCACCATGGCGCTCGCGCTCGACGCCGGCGTACTCGATCATCCTTCGGCCTATCCGGCCGAAACCGCGCGCCTGCTCGAGGCGCATGCCGGCAGGCTGCCGGTTCTCGATGTCGCGGGCTCGCCCGCCGTCGCCCATGCCGCCGAAATCAAGGCGATGTTTTATCGCGAGGAGGCGCTGTTCGCGCGCTGCGGCGCTCTCGACCCGCCGGCCGAACCCTATCGCAAGGCCGGCAGGACGTGGGCGATAGAGAATTCCCATGCCGAAATCCTCGTCGACCAGATCCTCGACAATTGGGGTGCCAAGGCGCCCGGGCGCGTTGCCGAGGGGCGCAGGCGTGCCGAGGCCGAGGCAGAAGCGCAACTGACCGGAAGCGAGCCTGCAGCATTTTGCGCCGAACTCATGCGCGCCGCTGCGGCCGGGGAGCGCGATATCGCGGTCACCCACTACGATGCCATCCTCCGCCTGCAACGCGATGCCGAGGTGATACCGTGAAAACTCCGATGGCCCTTGCGCTGGCCGCCCTGCTGGCCGGCGCTGTGCCCGCCCTCGCCCTCGATTGCGGCTTCGATCATGCCATTTACGGGCAGGATGACAGCAGCAGCGAACTCTGGTTCGAGCCTGTCGATCCCGCCATGGGCGACGGCCAGGCCAATGCCTTTACCCTGAGGCTCGCCGATTTCCGTCGCCCGCTGGTGGGCGCCGTCGTCTGGCCCGACGAGGAGGCCGAGCGCCCCGTCGCCAGCCTCACGCTCGATTGCCCGGCCGAGGCGGCGCCCGATGCGTCCTGCCCCATCTGGCAGGGAACGCTCTATGCGGTTTTCGCCGATGGCGGGGTGCTGCTCGCCCCCGATGCGCGCGACCCCGCCCCCCCAACCCTCATCCTCGCCGATCTCGGCCCCGCGATCCGCGCCGGCAACGGCCGGTTCGGCTATGAGACCGACGAGCCGGTCTGGGATGTCTTCACCCTCAAGGCCTGCGGCACATGAAAAGCACCCTCACCGCTCTCGCTGTCACCCTCGCCCTCACCGCCCCGGTCTTTGCCGAGGACGTCTGCCCCATGGAGCGCGCCCTTTATACCGAGCGCGACCAGGGCTATGGGCTGAGCTTCTTTGCCCCCACCAATCGCGACATGGCCAACACCTCGCTGCGCTTTTTCGTGGTGCGGCCGGGCGATGACCGCAATCTCTCGGGCACCATCAGCGGCAATATGGGGGTGAGCCGCGATACCGGCGTCGTCCGCCGCGATTGCCCGGAGGACAAGGCGCCCGCCGACATCACCGACGCCGAATGGGAGGCCTGCACCTACTGGACAGGCGTGGTCTACGCGCTGGTCGATGGCGGCGCCGAAATGCTGCCCTTTGGCGACGAGCCGGCGCCGCCCGCCATCCTCCTCACCGATTTCGGCCGCCAGATCCGCTATTCCGGGCTGCTCGACGGGCCGGCCGAGACGCCATGGGATGTCTTCACCCTCAATGGCTGCCGCTGGTAGTGCTTTCTGGTGAGCCGCGCGGTTTCGACTTTCTTCCGCGCCCCGGCTGGGTTAACCGAGAACCACGCCCCATATAGGGGTAATCGACGGAAAGGGTGCCGGTTGAGAGGGCGCCCATGACGGGGCTCGGAACAGATGGCGGAACAGTTTGACCTCACGGTAATCGGCAGCGGCCCGGGCGGCTATGTCTGCGCAATCCGCGCGGCGCAGCTGGGCATGAAGGTCGCAGTGGTCGAGAAGTGGCCGACGCTGGGCGGCACCTGCCTCAATATCGGCTGCATTCCCTCCAAGGCGCTGCTGCATGCGTCCGAACTGTTCGAGGAAGCCACGCACTCCTTTGCCAGCCTCGGCATCGATGTCGGGGCCCCGCGCCTCGATCTCAAGCGCATGTTGGGCCACAAGGACGATACCGTCGCCGCAAATGTCAGCGGCGTCGAATTCCTGTTCAAGAAGAACAAGATCACCCGCTTTACCGGCATGGGCTCCATCGAGACGGCCGGCAAGGTCATCGTCACCTCGGGCGAGGGCGAGCGCCAGACCATCGAGACCAAGTCGATCGTCATCGCCTCGGGCTCGGTTTCGGCCAGCCTGCCCGGCATCGTGATCGACGAGGACAAGATCGTCTCCTCCACCGGCGCCATCGCGCTCCCCGAAGTGCCGGCGCGGCTCCTCGTCATCGGGGCCGGCGTCATCGGGCTCGAGCTCGGCTCGGTCTGGGGCCGGCTCGGCGCCAAGGTCACCGTGGTGGAATATTTCGACCGCATCCTGCCCGGCATGGATGGCGAAGTGGCCCGGCAGATGCAGCGCATCCTGCAAAAGCAGGGCATGGCCTTCAAGCTCTCGAGCAAGGTGTCGGGCCTCACCCGCAGCGATACCGGCACGGTCGTCGCCGAAATCCAGCCCGCCGCCGGCGGCGCAGCGGAAGCCCATGAGTTCGACGTGGCGCTCGTGGCCATCGGCCGCAAGCCCTATACCGAGGGGCTGGGGCTGGCCGAAGCCGGCGTCGCGCTCGACGAGCGCGGCCGCGTGCGGACGGACGCGCACTACAAGACCTCGGTGGATGGCATCTATGCCATCGGCGACGTCATCGTCGGCCCCATGCTGGCCCACAAGGCCGAAGACGAGGGCATCGCGGTGGCCGAAATCCTCGCCGGTCAGCATGGCCACGTCAATTACGGCGTGATCCCTGCCGTGGTCTACACCAACCCGGAAGTGGCCTCGGTCGGCAAGACCGAAGAGGAACTCAAGGCCGAGGGCATCGACTACAAGGTCGGCAAGTTCCCCTTCACCGCCAATGGCCGCGCCAAGGCGATGCAGGCGAGCCAGGGCTTCGTCAAGATCCTCGCCGATGTCGCGACCGATCGGGTGTTGGGCGCCCATATCGTGGCCAAGAACGCCGGCGAGATCATCCACGAGCTGGCCGTGCTGATGGAGTTCGGCGGATCCGCCGAGGATCTGGCGCGCACCACCCATGCCCATCCCACCCTCTCCGAGGCGGTGCGCGAAGCCGCGCTGATGTGCGGGGATGGCGCCATCCATATCTGACGCCGAAAAGGCGCGCGCCGCACGGATCGCGGGGCGCCTTCCGCTCGGGCCCGTGCCGGCCGTGCCCGGGCTTTTGCTCCACCTCGCAACGCCGCAGAGCCGACTCTCCGATCTCCTCGGCCCCGGTGGCCAAACGCCCTATTGGGCCTATCTCTGGGCCGGTGGGCTGGCGCTCGCGGCCCATATCCTGGCCCACCCCGAAACGGTCGCTGATCGTGACGTTGTCGATTTCGGCGCCGGCAGCGGGCTTGTGGGGCTGGTGGCGGCCCGTGCCGGCGCTGCCTCGGTCACCGCCATCGAACCCGATGTCCTGGCGCGCGCAGCCATCGCGCTCAACGCGGCGGCCAATAACGCCCGTCTCCGCATCGTGCCGCCGGCCGACTGGGTGCCCGAGCCAGGCAGCCTAATTCTGGCCGGCGACGTCTTTTACGCCCCCGCCGTCGCGCGCCAAAGCCTCGCCACCCTCCGCCGCGCCGCCCATGCCGGCGCCGATATCCTCATCGGCGACCCCGGCCGCCGCGACCTGCCGCTGAACCACCTCACCCCCGTCGCCGCCTACCCGGTCCCCGATTTCGGCAGCGGCAACACCCTTGTGGAAGCTACCCTCTACCGCCTGGGCGGCCGATTGCCGTCGTAAGCCCGTCGAACCACGCGGGTGGGATGAGCGCCCGCCGATTCCACTGGGGACAGGTACGGCGCTGCCCCGCCCCCATGGTTCGAGACGCGGCTAAAGCCGCTCCTCTCCATGAGGTCTCTCCCGCACTTCAAAGCGGCCCTCATCCTGAGGAGCCCCGCAGGGGCGTCTCGAAGGACGAGGGCCAGGCGCAAATGCCTCGGCCTCTGCGTCCCCTCTCCCCGCCGGGGAGAGGGACAGGGTAAGGGGGCCCGCGATCTCGCGTATGGCAAGGCCCCCTCACCCGGCGCTCCGCGCCGACCTCTCCCCCAAAGGGAGAGGTGAAGGGCGCACGCCGCCCGCTCCCGGCCGCCCCGACCTTCCCCCACCCCCAAATGCGTCACGCCCCTCCGGCTGCACCCCCGCCGGCACCAATGGCGCTTGTGCGCGTTGCCTCACGGGGCGCATGCTCCTATATGGACGAAATCGTGAGACCGAGGAGCTTCCCAGCATGAGCACGCGCATCTTCATCGACGGGGAAGCCGGCACCACCGGCCTGCAGATCCGCGAGCGGCTGGCCGGGCGCAGCGACCTCACCCTGCTTTCCATCGACCACGACAGGCGCAAGGACCTGTCCGAGCGCAAGCGGCTGCTCAATGCCGCCGACATCGCCATTCTCTGCCTGCCCGACGATGCGGCAAAAGAGAGCGTGGCGATGATCGAGAACGGCACCACGCGCGTCATCGATGCCTCGACCGCCCATCGGGTCGCCGAGGGCTGGACCTATGGCTTTGCCGAGATGGACAAGGCCCAGGGCGCCGCCATCGCCGCCGCGCGCTTCATCGCCAATCCCGGGTGCTGGCCGCAGGGGCTGATCGCCGCCATGCGGCCGCTGATCGGGGCCGGGCTCGTGCCGGCCGACCAGCCGATCGCCTATCACGGCATTTCGGGCTATTCGGGCGGCGGGCGCTCGATGATCGAGGAGTATGAGGCGGCCGGCACTTCGGCCAGCCAGTACATGCCCTATGCGCTGACCTTCGGGCACAAGCACCTGCCCGAAATGACCGCCTATGGCCGCCTCGCCCGCACGCCGCTGTTCGAACCCGTGGTGGGCAATTTTGCGCAGGGGATGACCACCTCGGTGCCGCTGCTGCTCGAAACCCTGCCGCGCGTGCCCACGGGCGCCGAGCTGCATGCGGCGCTGGCCGATCATTTCGCCGCCATTCCGGGCAGCTTCGTCACGGTCGCCCCCTATGATTCGGCGCTGGGCAAGACGGCGGCACTCGACCCGCAGGCCCATAACGGCACCAACGCCATGACCCTGCACGTCTTTGCCAATGACAGGCGAGCCCAGGCGGTGATCGTTGCGGTCTACGACAATCTGGGCAAGGGCGCTTCGGGCGCGGCCGTGCAGAACCTCAACCTGATGATCGGCGCCGATCCGGCCCTCGGGCTCTGAAGCGGGCTCGCGCCCCGTTTGACCGGGGCGCCACAGCCATGCGAGGCTGGATGGTACCAAGGGGGCCCTGCCGATGACGCATGTCGAGACTTCCCTCCGCTCGGTCCTCGTCCACTGCGAGGGGCTGCCCCGCACCGCCTTCGCAGCGGACGAGACGCTGATCGGCGAAGGCCCGGCAACGGGCCGGATGTTCATCCTCGCCTCGGGCACCATCGCGGTGCTGCGCAACGAGACCGTCGTGGCGCGGATCGCCGAGCCAGGCGCGGTGTTTGGCGAGATGGCGGCGTTTCTCGGCGGCGACCACACCGCGACGGTGCGGGCGGAAACGCCCGTCGAAGCCTTCGTGATCGAGGATGCCCGCGCCTATCTGCAGGGTCATCCCGAAATCGTCTTCCACGTCGCTTCGATCCTTGCCGGCCGCCTGCAGCAGGCCACCACCTATCTCGCCGACCTCAAGCGGCAGTTCGCCGACCGCGACGATCATTTCGGCATGGTCGACGAAGTGCTCGAAGCGCTCGTGCAGCGCCAGCGCCCCCGGGCGCGCGTCGGGTCGGAGCTCGCCGAGGATCCGCGGCTCTAAAGGCGCTCAAGCCCCGGCCGGCAGGCGCGGCGCCATCCAGGCCGGCATGGCGGTCAGCATGTCGAGCGGCCGCACCAAGGGCTTGTCGAGCCGCACCGTCTCGGCGCCCTCGAGGGAGAACCACGCCGCTTCCCCGGCTACAAGGTCGATGGCCACGGTACAGGGCGTGGGGCCGATCTGCCGGCCGGCATTGAAGAGCCAGGTCTCCCCGATGCGATCGACCCACGAGCCGTTGCGCGAGAACGGCGCTTCGTGCACATGGCCCGAAAGCACCATCTGCGGCGCGAAGCGCTCGACCCATTCGGCAAGCTCGCGATCGCCATAGGAGCGGCTGCCGTTCCAGCTGGTCTGGCTGCCGCTGGGCGGGGCGTGGTTGACCCAGATCCACTGCCGGCCCCGCCGCTGCGTCCGGGCCGCCTCGATCTGCGCCCCGATCTCGGCCAGCGTCAGGGGGCCATCCCACCAGGGACAGAGGGTGAAGTCGGCGTCCCCGATGGTGATCGTCTCGCCATCGGCCGGCACGTCGAGATCGGCGAGCGCCGAGAGCCACCCTGCCTGGCGTTCGCCATTGGCGCCGATGACGTCGAGATCGTGGTTGCCCGAGCACACGATGAGCCGCGTCCGTGCCCGGATGCGCTTGAGATAGGCCAGCACCACCACGATCTGCGCTTCGGGATCGACCATCGAGGAGAGCTCGAGCAGGTCGCCGGAAATGACCACCAGATCATACTCGGCGGCGACCTTGAGCACCCAGTCGAGCTGGGGCAGCGTGTAATGGAGATCGGCCACCAGCAACAGCTTCATCATCGCCCCCCAAACATCGCCGCACTTGACCCGGGCCCGCCAGATGCGTCATTAGACGCCCTCGGTACCAGTCATCCTTTTCGCAGTCCGCCGCGCCTGAAGCCTCGGCCTCGCCGCGCCGGTCCCCCGGGGAACGCCATGGAAAAGTTCACGACCCTCACGGGTGTAGCCGCCCCGCTGCCGATCATCAATGTCGATACCGACATGATCATCCCCAAGCAGTACCTCAAGACCATCAAGCGCACCGGCCTGGGCACCGCCCTCTTTTCCGAGATGCGCTACAATGAGGATGGCAGCGAGAACCCCGATTTCGTGCTCAACAAGCCTGGCTATCGCGGCGCGCAGATCATCGTGGCGGGTGACAATTTCGGCTGCGGCTCGAGCCGCGAGCACGCGCCCTGGGCGCTGCTGGATTTCGGCGTGCGCTGCGTGATTTCCACGAGTTTCGCCGACATCTTCTACAACAACTGCTTCAAGAACGGCATCCTGCCGATCGTCGTCTCGCCCGAGCAGCTGGCGCTGCTGATGGATGATGCCGAGCGCGGCGCCAACGCCACGATGACGGTCGACCTCGAAGCCCAGACCATTCGCGGCCCCGATGGCGGCGAGATCCGTTTCGATATCGATCCGGCCCGCAAGCAGGTGCTGCTCGAAGGGCTCGACGACATCGCCGCGACCCTCAAGAGCAACGCCTCCATCGCGGGCTTTGAGCAGACCATGGCGGCCCAGCGCCCCTGGCTCTGAGCGCCGAGCCGAGCCTGACGCATAAAAAGGCGGGTCGCCCCTCGGCGCCCGCCTTTTGCACGTCTGGTCTTTGCCAAGCCCTCAGCGGCCAAGACCTCAGCGGCCAAGACCTGCGCGCAGGTTGAGCTGCGGCTGGAAGACATATGGAGTGGGGTGCACTTCGTCGCACTGGTTCATGCCGTTCTCGGCACAACTCTGGGCGTGATTGGTCTTGTTGCAGGACGAAATGACGCGGTCATAGCACTTGGCGAGGTCCCCGGCGGCGGCCTGCGCCGAGCCATAGCTCACAAGGGTAAAGAGCGCGAAGGCGGCGATACGGATGGTGGTGGTCATGACTGTCTCTCCTCTTTGACGCCGGGCTCGTTGTCCCGGTCTGATGGAGAGACCTTGCCCCACCGGCCTTGAACTCCTCCTGAGCTGCCCGTTCACGCCGGATTTACCTGCTCGCTTGCGTCCCCCCTCCGATTGGCGCTAAGGGGTCGCAAGAGCTAAAAGGCGCGCGCAAAGGACGGTCATGGCCCACTCCCTGTTTCTGCTTCCCGGCGACGGCATCGGCACCGAGATCATGGCAGAGGTCGAAAAGATCATCGCCTGGCTCAACAGCCAGGGCGAAACCGATTTCACCCTCGATACCGGTCTGGCCGGCGGTGCCGCCTACGACGCCCATGGCGTGGCGATCTCCGAAGAGGACATGCAGAAGGCGCTGGCCGCCGATGCCGTGATCTTCGGCGCGGTCGGGGGCCCCAAGTGGGACAATGTGCCCTATGAGCACCGGCCCGAGGCGGCGCTGCTGCGCCTGCGCAAGGAGCTCGGCGTCTTTGCCAATCTGCGCCCCGCCATCTGCTATCCGGCCCTCGCCGATGCCTCCTCGCTCAAGCGCGAGCTGGTCGAAGGCCTCGACATCCTCATCGTGCGCGAGCTCACCGGCGGGGTCTATTTCGGCGAGCCCAAGCAGATCATCGATCTGGGCAACGGCCAGAAGCGCGCCATCGATACCCAGGTCTACGAGACCTACGAGATCGACCGCATCGCGCGGGTCGCCTTCGACCTCGCCCGCACCCGCAAGAACAAGGTGCATTCGGCCGACAAGAAGAACGTCATGAAGTCCGGCGTGTTCTGGGACGAAGTGGTGCGCTCGGTCGGCAAGGAATATCCCGACGTGCAGCTCAACCACATCCTGGCCGACAATGCCGCGATGCAGCTGGTGCGCAACCCCAAGCAGTTCGACGTGATGGTCACCGATAATCTCTTCGGCGATATCCTGTCGGACGTTGCCGCCATGCTCACCGGCTCGCTCGGCATGCTGCCCTCGGCCTCGCTCGGGGCGCCCGATCCGGTCAGCGGCAAGCGCAAGGCCTTCTACGAGCCCGTGCATGGCTCGGCCCCCGACATCGCCGGCAAGGGCATCGCCAACCCCATCGCCATGGTGGCGAGCTTTGCCATGGCGCTGCGCTATTCCTTCGGCATGATCGAACTGGCCAACCGCGTCGAGGCTGCGATCTCGGCTGTTCTGGCCGATGGCCTCCGCACCGGCGATATCGCCCAGGACAATCGCCGCACCGTCGGCACCGAGGAAATGGGCGCCGCCATTCTCGGCAAGCTCAAGGCCTGATCGTCACAACGGCCGGCAGGCCGCTCAGGCCTGCCGCAGCTTGATCGTCGGCGTTGGTTCGGCGTTCGCCTCGGGCACCACAGCGGGGGCGGCAACCGCGGTCGCGACGCGGTCGCGGCCCTGGCTCTTGGCGCGATAGAGCGCCGCGTCGGCCCGGCGCCTCAGATCGGCCAGGCTCGTTTCGCCGTCGCCTTCCGATACACCGAAACTGGCTGTGACCCTGAGGGTATCCGGCAGGGTCTCGGGCATCAGCCCCGCCATGGCACTGCGGACGCTTTCGGCAAAAAGCCGCGCCGTGGTCAGATTGGCGCCGGAGAGGAAGATGGCGAACTCCTCGCCCCCCATCCGCCCCACCACCCAGCGGTCCGAGGCCGTGCCGCGCAGCACGGCGCCGAACCACTCTATCACCCGGTCGCCCGCCTCATGGCCATGGGTATCGTTGATCGACTTGAAGTGGTCGAGGTCTGCCACCACCATCGCGGTCGGCACCCCGGTGCGCTGGGCTGCATCGAGCAAGGCGCTGGCATGGGCATCAAAGCCCCGACGGTTGTAGAGGCCCGAAAGCGCATCGGTCTCCGAGCGCAGGGTGATTTCCACGAGCATGTCACGCACGAGGATGAGCAGCAGCATGAGCCCTGTGGTCAGCGCCACGATGGTGCCCATGGTCTGGGAGTAAAGGGCGTAGGTGGTGGCGATGTAATCCTGCGGGCTCGTGCCGGCGCCCCCGGTGAACGTCGCGACGAACGGTTTTGAGAGATATTGCAGTGCGCCCATGACCATCAGCCCGGCAAGCACCATGTCGAGCCGGTCGATGCGGCGGCTGGTGAGGATCATGATGGCAATGGCGATATGCATCGCGGCAAAAGGCGCCTGGTAGAGCATCATGCGCGCAAACGAGCCGCGCTCGAAATCGTAGCTGATGGCCCCGGAGGCGATGCCGAGCACGACAAGCGCAGCCAGCAGTTCCCAGGGAATGGCCTTGCGATAGCGCTCGGCAATGCCGGCCACCGCCGCCGCGAGGCTGAGGTGAAAAAGCGAGAAGCCTATCGAATAGGTCAGACGCGGATCGCCCTGGAAGGGCAGGATGAACTCGCTGACCACATAGAGCGAGGCGACGAGATAGGTGAGGCCGAACCACAAGGGAACGCGGGATCGCCCACGCCATGCAAGCACCATGAAGGTGATGGCGAACAGGCCCGCGACGAACACGTTGATGGCGAGAACAAAACTGGCCGCACCCATGAGGCACATCCTTCCATTCGTGCGCGGACATTAGGCTCGCGCACAGAACACCCCGTTAATGCGTCGTGACAATTTAGCGGATGGGCTCGAAAACGATGAGATCGTGAACGGATTCGAAACGGGGGAACGGCTCTTCGAGCACGAGCGTGCCCGCCTCGCCCAGCGCTGCGAGACACCCTACGATGTCGCGCTCAGGATCATCGCCATAGCCATTGGGCGGATCCTGGTTGTAGTGGCCGGCCCCGACCATCAGCACACCCTCGCCGCCCGCATGGAGGGCGCCGGTAAAGTTCTGCGAGCCGGTGAGCTTGACCACCGACAATGCGTCTCCCTCGGCCCGTATGGCGCAGCGGAACCAGCCATAGACCGTGAGGTCCGTGATGCCGCCGAGCTTGATGGTGCGGCAGCGATAATCGCCGGGCAGGGTTTCGAGGGCAGGGCGAGAGGGCGCCGTCGACAGCAGGCCCGCAACGAGGTCGCGGTCGGCAGCCGAGGTGGCGCGCAGGGCCTGGGCCAGCCCGCGGCTGCGCGCCTCGGCCAGACTGGATATGCGGTCCTTGTCGGTGTCGGAAAGCCTTATGCCCTCTGGTACGGCGCAGGCGGCAAAGGCGGGCAGCACGGACCCGAGCATGAGGCTGGCCGTGACCACGGACCGGAAAAAGGGGTTCATCATCGTCGACTCCTTGCTTGCACGTCTTTCGGACAGCTCTAGTCGGCCTTGATCAGGGTCAAGGCTGAAACTTCATCACCGTGAGAGCGTTGAGGTGAACCCGACCTGAACACCTGGAGCGTCCCCATGTCCAAGATCCTCACCGACCGCACCGCCATCCGCCAATGGGCCGAAGCCCGGGCCGGCAGCCCCGTCGTGATGGAAGCACCCGATGGCACGGGCACGCGCACCGTGGTGCAGCTGGCCTTTGGACAGGAGGCGCTCAACACCGGGGAAAGCCAGTACCAGGATCGGCCCGGTGGGTTCGAGCTCGTATCCTGGGACGACTGGTTCGCAGCCCTCGAGGCCGAGGGGCTCGCCATCCGCGTTTCGGACGACGAGGCGGGCGGGAGCGAGGCCGAATATGACTTCGTGCCGCGCGAGGAAGCCTGAGAGCCCTGGAGGCGAAGCGGCCACCGCTTCGCCATCCGCAAAGGCGACGGACGGGCGGTTCCCCCTTCAGTCCGTCGCGAACCGCACCATCACCGGCACGTGGTCGGAGGGCTTGTCGCTCCAGCCCCTGGCCTCGCGGATGATCTGCGCATGCTCGGCATGCTCGGCAAGGTCGGGGGTGGACCAGATATGGTCGAGCCGCCGGCCGCGATCTGAGGCATCCCAGTCCTTGGCCCGATAGCTCCACCACGAATAGAGCTTCTGGTCGAACGGAATATGCTTGCGCACGAGGTCGACCCAGCCACTGCCCCCGGTCAGCAGCGCGTTGAGCGCCTCGGTCTCGACCGGGGTGTGACTCACCACATTGAGCAGCTGCTTGTGGCTCCACACGTCGTTCTCATGCGGGGCGACGTTAAAATCGCCCACGATGATATGGCCGCGCGCAAAGACCGGCTCGCAGAACCAGGTGCCCAGCTCCGAGAGAAAGCCGAGCTTGTGCCTGAACTTGGGATTGATCTCGGGATCGGGCTCGTCCCCGCCGGCGGGAATATAGAAATTGTGCACCGTCACCGGCCCGCGCCCGAAATCGAGCAGCGCCGACACATGGCGCGAATCCGGGATTTCGCAGAACATCCGGCTTGAAATGTCGGTCAAGGGGAAGCGCGAGACGATCGCCACCCCGTGATAGCCCTTCTGCCCATGCACGGCCTGGTGGACATAGCCGGCAGCCGCGAAAGCATCGCGCGGGAACTGGTCGTTCTGGCACTTGATCTCCTGCAGGCACAGGATATCGGGGCCGAACCGGTCGATGAAATCGAGCACCAGCGGCAGCCTGAGGCGGACCGAATTGATGTTCCAGGTGGCAAGGGTTGTGGGCATGAAGACGCCGGTTTGAGGTGGGCGCACC
The DNA here is from genome assembly GCF_900119845.1 of Devosia enhydra. Lineage (GTDB taxonomy): Bacteria > Pseudomonadota > Alphaproteobacteria > Rhizobiales > Devosiaceae > FPKU01. The sequence continues at coordinate 612,336 of NZ_FPKU01000002.1, read as the reverse complement.
CTTTATGGCGAGGCGGGGCGCGATTGCAACCCCGCCATCCCGCTCAGCGCGAGCCCGGCTCGACAGCCTTGTAGGTCGCCGGCCAGGCAAAGAAATTGGCCGGGATATCGACATCCTTCTGCACGTCATAGAGCGAGAAGGTCAGCTCCGCCCCCGACGGCTCCACCAGCGTCCATTGCTTGAGATCGAGGCTCGCCTCGTCGAACACCAGCGACACGCGCACAAGGCCGGCCGGCGTCTGGTCCTCGAGCGTGACGATCACATAGCCCTCCGAGCGATCGAACGCGACGATGTTGGTCGTCATCAGGTTGATCGCCGAATCGAGGAAACTGCGCAGCGGGATGGCATCCTGCGGATAGGCGTATTGCGTCTCTTCCTGCCGGTTGATGACGTAGAAGCCACGCCCCACCGAGATGATTTCCTCGCGGCTCGGCGGATTGTAGCGGAAGCGCACCTTGCCCGGCCGCTCGATGAAGAACGTGCCCTCGATCCGGTCGCCGCGCGTATCGATCTGCAGGAAGCGCCCCGCCATGGTGCGGATGGCGCTGTTATGGGCGCTGATATCGTTGATGGTCCCGACATCCTCGGCGGCCAGCGGAATGCTCGGCTGGGCCATCGCCGTGGCGGGCAGAAGGGTGAAGGCGGCGGCAAAAGCGAGGAGATCGCGTCTTTTCATGATGTCTGGCCTCAACGAGAAGGGCATGCTGCAATCGGGTAGGGTGCAATTGCGGCAGGAGCACGAAGGTTCCCGCCCCCATCGCGCTATGGCTTGGCACGAGCCGCACCCAGGTCGTGAAAGTCGATGAAGTCATCGACAAGGAGCCTGAGGAAGGCCGCGATATCGGGCAGCCGTGCGACCAGTTCCCACCCCTCCGAGGCATAGTCGTGGATGATCAGCACCTCACCCGCTTTGCCGGCATACAGGCACGCGACATCGTCATTGTCCTGGCGCCGGGCGAAGGGCACGAGCCCGCCATAGCGCGGATAGCGCTCGTTGATGCCGAAATAGACGGCGTAGAGCAGATTGTCCTCGAGGGGATACCAGGGCACGAAATCGGTCATGCCATGGGCGAGAATGGTGTGGAAGGCCTCCGGATAGCGGAAGCCTGAAGGCAGGTCGGACGCTGAAACGAGCAATTCTGGCATGGACCCTTCCCCGATAAGGGGCCGAGCCTGCCGCGATTTGCCGCCCGGCACAAGCGCGCCGGGATCAGCTCCCGGCGTCGCTTGCGTTCTTGACGCGCTGCCGCTTGCCGCGAGCGATCTCGGTATCGAGTGCTGAAAGCTTGTGGTCCCAGAAGACGCGGAAGCACGAAAGCCAGTCGTCGATATCGCGCAAAGGGCTCGTGTCGAGCTGGTAGATCCGCCGCGTGCCCTCGGCCCTCACCGTGGCAAAGCCGCTCTCGCGCAGAACCTTGAGATGCTGGCTGACCCCGGCCTGCGAGATGCCGAACTCGGCGACGATCACCTCCACCACCTGCCCCGAACTGCTCTCGCCCTCGGCGAGCAGTTCGAGGATGCGGCGGCGCACCGGATCGCCGAGAACGTCGAAAGCGTGCATCAGGCCTCCAGCGGTGGCTCGCCCGAGTAGAAGCGCCGCGTCGCCTCGGCGGCACGCATCGCCTGATCGGGCTCGTCCCCGCCATCGATTGAGGCGCGGCCCCAATCGGCGCTCGCTTCGCGAACGAGCTCCTTGGCTTCGGGCGAAGTCTCCCAGCCGCCAGGGCCTTCGGCCCGCACATCGTCCGCGGGGCGCTGCAGATGCTCGGAAAGCCCGAGCAGCCCGAGTTCCCAGCCCACCCCGCCGGCACCGGCGCCATATTGATCCCAATGCGGATTGGGATGGGGCGCGATATGGTGGATCTCGAGGCGCGTGCCATTGCCCTCCGGCCTGAGATGGACCTCGATCCAGCTGACATGGCCCATGAATTCCCAGGTGCCGGCATAATGCCGCGGCGCCTCGCAGGCCGTGATCGTGCCCGAGGCATTGCCCTCGACCGCGAAGCGCCCGCCCAGCGTGAGCTCGCCGGTGACGGGCGAGAACCAGCGTGCAAGACGTCCGGCATCGGTCACCGCATCCCAGAGATCCTCGATATCGGTGTCATAGACCCGCGAGGCGATGAGGTCCTTGGCGGTCTGCCCGTCACGGGTGACGTTGCGGACCTCGCGATGCATGGCGCCTAGATGGGCGGCGATGTCGAAGCTCATGCGGCTCTCCCTACTTCAATTGAGGCTTATATAAGCCTAAACTTAAATAGAGTCAAGGGCGTTGGATGCCGCCAGCGACGATGGGGGTATCGCTGCCGCAGGTTTCGACGGCGGCGCGGATCACCTGGCTGTGCTCGGCGGTGGTCAGCGAGAAGCCCTCACCGGTGCCGCCGGCTGCAAAGAGCACGGTGGCGCCATAGGGCATCAGCCATTCGAGACGGCTGCGATAGCTGCCTTCGTTGAAATCGCCATTCTCATGAAAATCGGTGAGCGGAAAGCTCATCAGCCCCGACGAGAGCAGGGTGCGCAGTTCGGTGGGGCTGAAGGCGGAGCGGCCCGTTCTGGTGGTGGCTGGCGCGGCGCTGGCAAGATCGAGGGTCACAGGAAAACGTCCTTGTGGCGGCCGGCTCGAAGGCGCGAGAGCCCGGCCGGGACGGGAGAGGGATCAGCCCAGCAAATGGGCGTCGATGTAATCGAAATCGATGTCCTGCCCGAGCCCGGGCAGGGTCGGCAGGGCGACATTGCCATCGGCATCGAGCGGATCGACCGGCGCCTTGAGATAGGCGGGCGCGCTGTCGTAATCGAAATGCGGATGCAGCAGGCCGCGCTCATACCAGCGGCAGTTCTTGGCGATGGCGGTGCAGATCAGGTTGACGATGCCATTGCCATGCACCTCGCAATCCATGCCGAAGGCTTCGGCCAGATGCATCGACTTGATCGCCGGGGTGATGCCGCCGACGTCATAAGGGCCGGATCGCAGGATGTCGCAGGCCTTGTAGAGGATCCAGTCGGCACGGGAGAAATTCTTGCCGCCTGCCGATTCCGGCCCGAGGATCGGGATATCGAGATTTTCGGTGAGCCAGGCATAGGACGCGATGGAATCTTCCTCCATCGGCTCCTCGAACCAGGCGAAGCCCAGCTTTTCGAGCCCGCGTCCGAGTTCATAGGCCTCCATGCGGGAGTACCAGTGATAAGGATCGAGCATCAGCGCGATATCGGGGCCGACGGCCTCGCGCACGGCGGCGCAGGCGGTGAGGTCGCGCTTGACGTCGGGAGCGCCGGCCAAAGGCGGCATCCAGGTATGGAGCTTGATGCCCTTGTAGCCGCGGGCCACGAGCTGCTCGGCAAAGCGCGCATAGTCTTCGGGGGTCGCAAGCCCGCCGGGAATATCGTCGCCGCACATGGTCGAGGCATAGGCGGGCACGCTGTCGCGATAGGCGCCGATGAGCTTGTGCACCGGCAGGCCGAGCTTGCGGCCGGCCAGATCCCAGAGCGCGGCATCGACAATGGCCAGGGTCCGGTCGGAAAGCTGCATGCCCGACCCACGCTGCCAATGCGCCAGATCCTGCCACAGCCGCTCGCGATCGAACGGGTTCTGGCCCAGCAGCACCTTCTTGACGAATTTTTCGATGAGGAAGGGCCGCACCGGCTCGGGCGCCGAGAAATGATGGCCTTCCGACCCGTCATCGCAAACGATGGTGAGAAGGGCGAGCTGGGCCGGGGTTTCAGGCCCCGGATGGGAATGGCCGGCGCTGTCGGGCACCTTGCGCGTGGTGTAACGGAACACCCTGACCCTGACATCGACGATCTTCACCGCCCCAACTCCTCATGTTCACGACATGCGGATGTTGTATGATGACTGATGACGACGGGTCAAGCCTCGGCGAGCGCGTAATGCCTGAGCTTGTCGGGATCGAACGAGAACCCCCAGCCCGGCCGGTCGGGAACGACCACCGCGCCATCGACCATGTCGAGGCTTTCACGGTAGAGCGGGGCATACCAGTCGACATGCTCAAGGCTGTGCACGCCATCGATGGCGCCCAGCAGCTGCAGGCTCTGCTCGGGGAAGAGGTGTGACGAGATCGGCAGGCCGTGGGACGCGGCCAGCGCCGCCACCTTGAGGAATTCGCTGGGGCCGCCGACGCGTTGCAGATCGGGCATCAGGATATCGGCCGCGCCCGTCTCGATAAGACGGCGAAAGCCGAAGCGCGTATAATCGTTCTCACCCGAAGCCAACGGCATGGAGAGCGCGCGCCGCACTTCGGCGGAGGCTTCGAGATCATGGGCCGGCACCGGCTCCTCGAACCAGGCGACGTCATAGGCCTCCATCTGCCGGGCGAGCGCGATAGCGCCCTTGACGGACATGCCCTGATTGGCATCGACCATCAGCCCGATATGGGGGCCGACGGCCTTACGCAGCGCGGCAAGCCGGGGAAGATCGATGCCTGCATCGCCCGCGAGCCGCAGCTTCATCGCGGTGAAGCCTTCGGCGCAGAAGCGCTCGGCTTCGGCCACGAGTTCGGGGATCGACTGTGTGAGCCAGAGCCCGCCACTGGCATAGGTGGGCACGCGCGCGCGCCGCCGGCCGATGAGCCGTGAGATGGAGAGGCCGTGGCGGCGTCCGCGCAGATCCCACATCGCGCCATCGAGCGCCGAAATGCCCATGATCGAGACGCCGGAAAAGCCGATGAAATTGATGCGCTTCCACGCCTCGGCCCAGAAGCCTTCGGTATCGTCGGGGTCGCGCCCGACAATGGCGCCTTCAAGCACATGCACCATCGCATCGAGGAGCTTGAGCTGCTCGGGGCGGATGGTGAAGATGAGGTTTTCTCCGCTCAGCCCCTCGTCGGTATCGAGGAAGATGGCGAGATAGGAGAAGGCCGAGATGGTGGCGGTGGCATTGCCGATGGGCCGCTCGAGGGTTCGCCGCAACGGCACGGTCCTGATCCCGGTTATCTTCACGCTCTGGCTCCCTTGCCCTCAAGTCGTACTATGTCTTACATCTGCCGCGCCCCGTCGCCAACGGGGTGGAGATGCCGGGCAGGGAGTTTTACAGCATGCGCATTCTGGTTACCGGCGGCAGTGGCCGCGTCGGCCGCTTCGTGGTCCGCGAGCTGGCTTCGGCCGGCCATGAGGTGACGAGCCTCGATTTTTCGGTCAGCCAGCGGATCGCCGGGGTGCGGCACATGACCGGCGATGTCTCGCGCTTCGAGGATATCCATGGCGCGCTAGCCTATGCGCGGGCTGAGGCGGTGGTGCATCTGGCCGCCTGGAGCGACCCCGGCATCGTGGCCGATACGCGCACCTATCGCGACAATGTGGCGGGGGCGTTCAACGTGCTCGAAGCCGCGCACGGGCTGGGGCTCAAGCGCGTGATCCTCGCCTCGAGCGCGCAGGTTTATGGCTTTGCCGGGCAGGGCCCGCTCTATGCGCCGGTGGATGAGGAGCATCCGCTGCGGCCGCTCAACTCCTATGCGCTGGCCAAGATCGCCTCCGAGCAGGCCGGCGCCTATTTCGCGACCCAGAAGGGGCTCAACGTCCTCTCGTTCCGCATCATGGGGGCGCGCGACCCGGCCGACCTGCCCGCCGAGATGGACACCGCCGCCGCCGATCCGGAGGGCGGCCGGTTCCTGCTCTGGACGCGCTCGGACGGGCGCGACATCGCGCTCGCCTGCCGGCTGGCGCTGGAGGCTGATGCCGTGCCGTCGGGGGTCTACAACATCACTGGGGCGGTCAATCTGATGGAGGAGGATGCCGCGGCGCTCGTTGCGCGCTGGTGCCCCGAGGCCGAAATCCGGCCGGGTCTCAAAGGCGCGATCTCGCCGATGAGCATAGAGAAGGCGCGAAACGCCTTCGGCTACCAGCCGCGCTACAATTGGACGCGCAACCGACGCCCGGAGTGAGGATCGGGGCTGACCCTACCGGCCCTCGGCCTCGGCTTCCGCCTCGAGGGCTTCCATGTCGTCGTCGGAAAAGCCGAAATGGTGACCGATCTCGTGGATCAGCACATGGCTGACCACGGCGCCGAGCGTTTCCTCATGCTCGGCCCAGTAGTCGAGGATGGCGCGGCGATAGAGCACGACATGGTTGGGCATCTGCCCCGTGGCCGGCACCGCGCCAGCCTCATGCATGCCGATACCCTGGAAGAGCCCCATGAGGTCGAACGGGCTCTCGATGCCCAGCTCTTCCAGCACCTCGTCCTCGGCAAATTCGGCAACGGCGCAGGTCACCCCGGCGGAGAGCCCGCGAAACGGCTCCGGCAGGCTCTCGAGCGCCGCGATCGCCAAGGCCTCGATATCATCGAGCGATGGCGCCATGGTTTGGGACCAGCGGTTGAGGTCAGCATCGGGCATGGGAGCTCCTGTCGAAGGGAAGCGCCGGGGCACAAACGGAGGTCCCCGTTTTCACGGGGGACGACCCGGTGGCGGGCCGGGACGCCGGATGGATAACCCGGCGCTGACAGGCTCAGCTCAGCCCTTGGGCCACTCGCGGATATCGACGAAATGCCCCGAGACCGCGGCGGCGGCGGCCATGGCGGGGGAGACCAGGTGCGTCCGCCCTTTGAAGCCCTGGCGGCCCTCGAAATTGCGGTTGGAGGTCGAGGCGCAGCGTTCCTGCGGCTTGAGCTTGTCGGGGTTCATGGCGAGGCACATCGAGCAGCCCGGTTCCCGCCACTCGAAGCCGGCGGCCTTGAAGATCTGATCGAGCCCTTCGGCCTCGGCCTGTTCCTTGACCAGCCCCGAACCCGGCACCACCATGGCGCTGACACTGGCCGCCACGCTGCGGCCCTTGACCACGGCGGCGGCGGCGCGCAGGTCCTCGATCCGGCCATTGGTGCACGAGCCGATGAAGACCCGGTCGATGGCGATATCGGTGATCTTCGTGCCGGGCTTCAGGCCCATATAGTCGAGCGCGCGCCATTTGGACTTGCGGCGGTTCTCGTCGGCGATCTGGTCGGGATCGGGCACGGCCCCGGTCACCGAGATCACGTCCTCGGGCGAGGAGCCCCAGGAGACGATGGGCGGCAGGTTCGCGGCGTCGAGCACCACCACCTTGTCGAAATGGGCGCCCTCATCGGTATAGAGCGTCTTCCAGTAGTCGAGCGCCATGTCCCACGCCTTGCCCTTGGGGGCGCGCGGGCGATCCTTCACATAGGCGAAGGTCTTCTCGTCGGGGGCGATGAGCCCGGCGCGGGCGCCGCCCTCGATGGTCATGTTGCAGACCGTCATGCGGCCTTCCATCGAGAGCGAACGGATGGCTTCGCCGGCGAATTCTATGACATGGCCGGTGCCGCCCGCCGTGCCGATCTCCCCGATGATGGCGAGGATGATGTCCTTGGCGGTGACGCCTTCGGGCAATTGCCCGTCGACGCGCACCAGCATGTTCTTGGCCTTCTGCTGGATCAGCGTCTGGGTGGCGAGCACATGCTCCACCTCCGAGGTGCCGATGCCATGGGCCAGCGCGCCGAACGCGCCATGGGTCGAGGTATGGCTGTCCCCGCACACGATGGTCATGCCGGGCAGGGTGAAGCCCTGTTCCGGGCCCACGATGTGCACGATGCCCTGCCGCTTGTCGAAGGGGTCGTAATATTCGATGCCGAAATCGCGGGTGTTCTCGGCCAGCGTCTCGATCTGGATGGCGCTTTCCGGGTCCGGATTGGGCAGCGAGCGATCGGTGGTGGGCACGTTGTGGTCGACCACCGCCAGCGTACGCTCGGGCGCCCGTACCTTGCGGCCATTGAGGCGCAGGCCCTCGAAGGCCTGCGGGCTCGTCACCTCATGGACCAGATGGCGGTCAATATAGAGAAGGCCCGTGCCGTCTTCGTTGATGCCGACCAGGTGATCGTCCCAGATCTTGTCATAAAGCGTACGTGCCATCGGAGCGCAGGTCCCAAATTTGGCTGGGGAAAAGTCAGAGTTGGCTATCTAAGCCGCAGGGTCGGGCCGGTCAAGGACGCCGGGGCGCCAAACCGGCCAGTGCGGCAGGGATATCGCGGTCCATTGCGCGATCCTTAGTGGGGTGCGCAGCCCGCCCTCCGGCACGGGCACGCCCTTATGCCTACTCGACTTTCCGGCGCCGACGGGCCAGTGTGGGCATCGGGGAACGGGGCGATCAGAACGACGAGGCTTGGGATGGCGAGCATGGAGCCGCCCTTCGAGACACGCGCGGCGCTGATCGCGCGGACGCGGCGGCTCGTCGACAGCGAGCCCAATTTCGCGCGCTTTCTGCTGGCCACCGTCAAGGCCACCGACCCGGCGGACCTCTCGCTCTATTCGGCTGAGGCGCTCGAAGCCTATCTGCGCCAGACCTATGCCCGCATCGGCAAGCGCGACGGGGCCCAGCGGCGCGTCTATGTGCTGCCCGGCCGCCATCCGGGCGATCCCGATATCGTTGAGGCCTTCACCACCGACGCGCCCTTCATCGTCGACAGCGTGCTGGCCGCGATCCGCGCCCTGGGCGGGGTCATCCGCTACATGTCGCATCCGGTGCTCAATCTCGATCCGCAGTCGCACCGGCTGCTCGATGCGCCCTCGGGCGATTCGGTCGCCGAAAGCGTGCTTACCGTGCATATCGATCCTCTGGGCGACGATGCGCGGCGGGCGGCGCTCGGGGCAGAGCTCGAGCAGGTCCTCGCCGATGTGGCGCTTGCCGTTACCGGCTGGAAGCCGATGCTGGCGCGCCTCACCGGGCTCGTTGAGGGCCTCAGGACCAGCCCGCCCCGCGTGCCCTCCGCGGTTCTGGCCGAAGCCATCGATTTCCTCGGCTGGCTGGCCGAGGGCAATTTCATCTTCCTCGGCCTGCGCGAATACCGGCTCGAAGGCCTCGCCGAGGAGGCGCGCCTCGTGCCCATCGAGGGCAGCGGGCTTGGGATCCTCGCCGACCCCGCCCGGCGCTTCCTGCGCGCGGGCGCCGACTGGGTCGAGATGACCCCGCAGCACGCGGCTTTCCTTGTCGAGCCCGACCCGGTGATGGTCACCAAGGCCAATATCCGCTCGCGCGTGCACCGGCGGGTCCATCTCGATTATATCGGGGTCAAGCTCTACGGGGCCGACGGGCGCGCCACGGGCGAGTTGCGCATCGTGGGGCTCTTCACCTCCGCATCGCTCGCCACCCATCCCGCCGAGATCCCGCTCGTGCGCCGCAAGGTCGCCGAGGTCAAGCGGCGGGCCGGGCACGATCCGGCGAGCCATTCGGGCAAGGCGCTGCATTACGCCCTCGATACCTATCCGCGTGAGGAGCTCTTCCAGATCGCGGAGGACCAGCTCTTCGAATTCGCCGCCGAGATCGCGGCTCTGGCCGACCGCCCCCGCGTGCGCGTGCTGCCGCGGCCCGATCGGTTCGACAATTTCGTCTCCGTGCTGGTCTATGTGCCGCGCGAGCGCTTCTCCTCGGAGCTGCGCGAGCGCATCGGGGCCTTGCTCGCCGAGGCCTATGGCGGGCGCGTATCGGCCTTCGTGCCGCATTTCCCCGAAAGCGACCTCGTCCGGGTGCATTTCATCATCGGGCGCGATGGCGGCCCGGCACCCACGCCGCGGCGCGAGGCGCTCGAGGCCGGCGTCACCGCGCTGATGGCAGGCTTTGGCGAGCGGCTCGCCGCCGAGCGCCAGGCGCCGCCCGATGTCGCCGACTATGCCGAGGCCTTCACCCCCGCCTACCAGTCGCGCCACAGCCCGGCCGAAGCCTTGGCCGATATCGCGACCATCCGCGCGCTGGGCGACCGCTTCGATGCCGACCGCACCATCGCGCTGCGGCTGATTGCCGGTGAGGCGGGTTCGGCGCGCATCGGCCTCAGGCTCTTTCACCGCAGCACCCCGGTGCCGCTTTCGGACCGGGTGCCGATGCTGGAGCATTTCGGCTTCCGCGTCATCGACGAGCGCACCTATGTGATCACCCCGCGCGGGCAGCCCGAATGCTACCTGCACGACATGGATCTCGATCTGCCGGCCGCTCTTGCCTCAGGGGGGCTTGCCGCAGAGGGTCTTCCAGACACCGGCCTTGTCGAGGAAGCCATCCTCGCCGTGTGGTCGGGAGAGGCCGAAAATGACGGGCTCAACGCCCTCACCCTCCTTGCCGGCCTTCCCTTTGTCGATGTGGCGATCCTGCGCGCCCTCGCCCGCTATCTCCGGCAGGTGGGCGTCACCTATTCGCGCGCCTATTTCGCCCAGGTGCTGGCCAGCCATCACGAGGCCGCCTCGGCCCTCGTCACGCTCTTTCACACCCTTCACGACGAAGGCTTTGCCGGCAATCGCGAGCGCGCCGAACATCAGGCGCGTGAAACGCTCGGAGCGATCCTGTCGCGCATCAGCGTGCTCGACGAGGATCGCATCGTGCGCCGCCTCGCCAATCTCGTCGAAGCCACCTTGCGCACCAATGCCTTCCAGCGCGGCCCCGACGGCGCGCGTCGCCCGGCGCTGAGCTTCAAGTTCGATTGCAACAAGCTCTCGGACCTGCCCGAGCCACGGCCCTATCGCGAGATCTTCGTTTCATCCCCGCGTGTGGAAGGCATCCACCTGCGCATGGGCGCCATCGCGCGCGGCGGCATCCGCTGGTCCGATCGCCCGGAGGATTTCCGCACCGAGGTCCTGGCTCTGGCCAAAGCCCAGCAGGAAAAGAACGCCATCATCGTGCCGGTCGGCGCCAAGGGCGCCTTCGTGCCCCGCCTGCCGGTGCCGCCGGGCGATCGCGACGCGGTGCTCCGCGAGGGCATGGAGTGCTACCGTATCTTCATTTCCAGCCTTCTCGATCTCACCGACACTCTCGATGGTGAGACCGTGGTGCCCCCGCCCGATATCGTGCGCCATGATGGCGACGATCCGTACCTGGTGGTTGCGGCCGACAAGGGCACGGCGCGGTTTTCCGACCTCGCCAATGCGATTGCCGCCGAGCACGGCTTCTGGCTCGGGGATGCCTTCGCCTCGGGCGGCTCGGCCGGCTACGACCACAAGGCGATGGGCATCACCGCGCGCGGCGGCTGGGAGGCGGTCAAGCGCCATTTCCGCGAGATGGACCGCGATATCGCCGCCTCGAGCTTCTCGGTGGCCGGGGTGGGTGACATGTCGGGCGATGTCTTCGGCAACGCCATGCTGCTTTCCGATCGCATCCGGCTCGTCGCCGCCTTCGATCATCGCGACATCTTCATCGATCCCGACCCCGATCCCGAACGCAGCTTCGCCGAAAGGCGGCGCCTGTTCGACCTGCCGCGCTCGAGCTGGCAGGATTACGACAAGTCGGTGCTCTCCCATGGCGGGGGCATCTATCCGCGCAGCGCCAAGACGGTGCCGCTGTTTGCCGAGGCCCGCAGGCTCCTGGGGCTGGGGCAAGGCGATCTCACCCCCAACCAGGTGATGCGCGCCATATTGCGCGCGCCTGTCGACCTCATGTGGTTCGGGGGGATCGGCACCTATGTCCGGGGCGATGCCGAGACCGATGCGGAGGCCGGCGACAAGACCAACGACGCCATCCGCGTCGCAGCTTCCGAACTGGGCGCCAAGGTGGTGGGCGAGGGTGCCAATCTCGCCGTCACCCAGCAGGGCCGCATCGATTTCGCGCGGGCCGGTGGCCGCATCAACACCGATGCCATCGACAATTCGGCCGGGGTCAATTCCTCCGATCTCGAGGTCAACATCAAGATTGCCTTCGGGCCGCTCCTGCGCTCGGGCTCGATGAGCCGGGCCGAGCGCAACGACCTTCTGGTGCAGATGACCGATGAGGTGAGGGCGCTGTGCCTCGCCAACACCTATCAGCAGACCCTCGCCCTCTCGATCGCCCGGCATCGCGGGCTTTCCGTCTTCCCCGATCATCGCGCGCTGATCGCGGCGCTCGAGACCGAGGGCAGGCTCAACCGCCGCGTCTCCGTGCTGCCCGAGGATGCGGCTCTGGGCCAGCGCGCCGCAGCGGGCGAAGGTCTCTCCCGGCCCGAGCTTGCCGTGCTGCTGGCCAATGCCAAGCTCTCCCTGCACGACCAGCTGCTCGAAAGCGACGTGCCCGACGAGCCCTATCTCGCCCGCCAGCTGCTCGCCTATTTCCCCACCCTTCTCGTGCGCAAGCATGAGGATCTGGTGACCGGCCACCGGCTGCGCCGCGAGATCATCGCCACCGTGCTCGCCAACGCCATGATCAATCGCGGCGGGCCGTCCTTCCTGTTCGAGATGACGAGGGCCACCAGCGCCAATGCGGGCCGGGTGGCGCGCGCCTTCGCGGTGGCGCGCGATGCCTTCGGCATCGAGGATCTCTGGCGGCAGGTGGACGGGCTCGATGGCGCGCTGTCGGGGGAGACCCAGCTCGCCCTTTATGCCGAAATCCAGCGTCTTCTCGCCCGCACCACCTTATGGTTCCTGCGCAATGGCGATCTGGCGCAGCCGCTTGCCGAACTGGTGCTCGTCTATGCCGAAGGCGTCACCGACGTCCTCAACCTCCTGCCGACGCTCCTGCCCCCCAGCCTGGCCCGTCCCATCGCCGAGGCAGCCGGCCGCTTCGAGGCCGGCGGGGCCGGCAAGACCATCGCCCGCCGCATCGCCGAACTGCCCGCCCTTGCCATGAGCGCCGATATCGCGCTGGTGGCGGCGCGCTGCGGCGTCCGCGTCGGAGAGGCGGCGCAGGCCTTTTTCGGCGTGCTCGAGACCTTCGGGCTCGGCAAGGTACTCATCGAGGGCGACGGCATCGTTCTGGCCGACCGCTTCGACCGCATGGCGCTCGACCGGGCCTTGGCCAATCTCATGCGCGCCTTGCGCGATCTCTCCGCCGATGTCCTTGATGAAGCCGACGGGCGCGTCCCCGTGCCCACGCGCCTTGCGGCCTGGGCCGAGCGCCAGCCCGAGACCATAGCCCGGCTCGCCGAGCAGGTGCGCGGCCTCACCCAGGGCGAAATGACCGTCTCGCGCCTCTCGGTGGCGGCTGGGCTTCTCTCAGATCTGGCTCGCAGCGCCTGAGGCGCGGCGCAGGGCCAGCCGTTCGGCCTTGCGCTTGCGGGCCTTGGTCACCAGCGTTCGCGTCACGAGGTAGAATGTCGCGAAGGTCACCAGCGCCACCGGGATCGCGCCGATGATCATCGCGTGCAGGACCGGCCAGAGCCCGGCAAAGCCTTCGGAAAACATCTGCGCCACGAGATCGGTGACATTGGCATCAGCCATGATGCTGTCGGCGGTCCGCTGGTCGCCAGGCAGGATGACCTTGCCGATCTGGTAGCTCAAGGCAAAGAAGATCGGGAAGGTAAAGGGGTTGCCGAACGCCGTTCCGATGGCCGCCGCCAGCATGTTGCCGCGCATGAAGAAGGCGAGCACGAACCCGAGAATGAAGTGGAAGCCGATGAAGGGGAAGACGGAGACCGCGGCGCCCGAAGCGATGCCTGCGGCGATCGCGTGCGGGCTCGCCCGGAGCCGCTGGGCACGCCGGGCCAGGTAGATCGTGTAGCGTTTAGGGCCCATGCTGGGCCAGATGAACTCCTTGAGCCGCTCCAGCCTTGAACCCATGAATCTCTCCCCGTGATGGTCGAACCTTACCGACCGGGACCGGGCAGGGGCAAACGCCATCTCGTCGCGGGCCTGGGCGAAGCTGTCAGCGCACCACCGCCAGCTTGGGCTCCAGCACGCGCAGCACCTGCGCGAGGTCGTGACCGCGCCTCAGGATGCGCCCATCCTGCCCGGTGACGACATACTGGCCCTGCCGGTTCCTCAGGCGCGGGTTCTTCTCGATGACATAGAGCGGGCGTTCCGAATTGCGCCGGTAGATCGAGAACAGGGCCCGCTCGCGCAGGAAATCCATGGCATAGTCGCGCCACTCGCCGGCCGCGACATGGCGGCCATAAAGGTTGAGGATCTGCATCAGCTCCTGTCGGTTGAAACTGACCGCCTCGGGCGCGCGCGATCCCCCGAACCCCACGGCATTGGGAAATTCGACCAGCTGCCCGGCTGGCCGCTGCGGATTGTCCACCGATCCGGCACTCCGTTACACGATCGTCATGATTGCGAGTTTCGCATACGGATGCAAGCCGGACGGGTTACGGGCCACGAGCCTTCCGAGGCTCAGGTGCGCCGGATGGGCAGAGCGCCCAGAATCTTCCCCTCAAGATTCCCCAGTTCCGTCACAATCCGTCCCTTGTCCCGCCAGAATGGGCCGGCATCTTCTCATCATTGCCAATCGAGAGGCACCCGGGCCGACCGAGCCCCCAATCAGACGCCCGGGTGCCGCTCGACCTCCAAAGACCCATGCACACGTCTTTCAGACCCCCGCCAAGCCCCCGGCGGGGGTTTTGTTTTGCAGAGGCCTGCATCGGATGGGAGGGAAAAGGAGAGGCGGCCGGCGTTCAGTGAACGAAGCTGGCTGCGCCGAGAATGGAGCCGGGCAGGCCGTTCTCTTCCGATTGCACCAGCACCGCCGCGCCATCGGCACGCGCGCCCAGCACTTCGGCCAGCGGCAGTTTCAGATGCGTGCCGGTCTCGGGCTCCCACATGCCCAGAAGCTGCCGCCCGGTAACGATGTGGGTATAGTCCATGCGCTTGCCGCTGTTTTCCCCGCGCTCGATCTCGACACTCTCGCGCGCCTTGAAGGTCACGAGCCAGATCACCCCCTCGGGCGCGCCGGGACGCTCCTCGATATCGACATGCAGCATGCCCGAGGCTTCGATCATGGTGACGGGCACGGAAAGGCTGGCCTTGCCCAGCGCCGCCTCAACCTCGCCCTTGCGGGAGGCGACGACGCCCTCGCGGCCATTGACCACCATCTGCGGGGTATAGATGCGGGTCGAGCCCCAGCTTTCGGCATAGGCCCGCTGCCGGTCCGAATGCGCCTTCTGCCCGAACGTATCGGGCCAGCCGATATAGTCCCAGTAATCGACGTGATAGGCCAGCGCGATGATCTCGGGCCGTTCCCCCAGCGTCGACAGCATGGCATCGGCGGGCGGACAGGACGAGCAGCCCTGGCTCGTGAACAGCTCCACCACCGCCTTGGGCGCCGTGCGGATCTCGCCGGCAAGCGCGGGCTGCGCAGCGCCAAGGGCGAGCATCAGCAGAATGGGGCGAAAAAGGGCTGCGGGACGGGATCTCATGCGCCGAAGTCTTAGGCGCGCCATCCGGGTCGGGCGAGTCAATTCGTCGTGTGAGCGGCCCGGGCTGACCCCGGGCCGTCACAGGTCGATCAGGCCGCGACGAGGTTGCGCAGCACGTAGTGCAGGATGCCGCCATGGCGGTAGTAGTCGAGCTCGTTGATCGTATCGATGCGGCAGAGCGTGCGGATCTCGTCGATGCGGCCATCGGGGCGCACCACCTTGACGATCACCTCCGACCGGGGGGTCAGCCCTTCCAGCCCCTCGATCGAGACGCTTTCGGCGCCCTCGATCTTGTGGCTCTGCCAGCTCTCGCCATCGGCGAACTGCAGGGGCAGCACGCCCATGCCGATGAGGTTGGAGCGGTGGATGCGCTCGAAGCTCTGCGCGATCACGGCGCGCACGCCCAGAAGGCGCGTGCCCTTGGCCGCCCAGTCGCGCGACGAGCCGGTGCCGTATTCCTTGCCGGCAAAGATCACCAGCGGGGTCTCGGACTTCATGTACGACATGGCCGCATCATAGATCGGCATCACATCGCCATTGGGGCCCTTGGTGAAGCCGCCCTCGACGCCGGGCACCATCTGGTTCTTGATGCGGATATTGGCAAACGTGCCGCGCATCATCACTTCATGGTTGCCGCGACGGGCGCCATAGGAGTTGAAATCGCGCGGGGCGACCTGCCGCTCCACCAGATACTTGCCCGCCGGGGTGCCGGCCTTGAACGAACCGGCCGGGGAGATGTGGTCGGTGGTGATGGAATCGAGGAAGAGCCCGAGGACGCGTGCGTCCTTGATGTCGGTCACCGCATCGGGCTCCATCTTCAGCCCCTCGAAATAGGGCGGGTTCTGGACATAGGTGGAGCTGGAATTCCAGCCATAGGTCTCCCCGCCTTCCACGGCGATGTTCTGCCACATCTGGTCGCCCTTGAAGACGTCCGAATAGCGGCCGGTGAACATCTGCGGAGTGATCACCTTGCGCACGATCTCGGCCACCTCGGCATTGCTTGGCCAGATGTCCTTGAGATAGACCGGCTTGCCATCGGTGCTCGTGCCGATGGGGTCGGTGGTGAGGTTGACATCGAGCGAGCCGGCGATCGCATAGGCCACCACCAGCGGGGGGCTGGCGAGATAGTTGGCCCGCACGTCCGGGTTCACGCGGCCTTCGAAATTGCGGTTGCCCGACAGCACCGAGGCGGCGACCAGGTCGTGTTCGGTGATGGCCTCGGAGATGGCCTGCGGCAGCGGCCCGGAATTGCCGATGCAGGTGGTGCAACCATAACCCACAAGGTTGAACCCGAGCGCGTCGAGGTCCTCCTGCAGGCCCGAAGCGGTCAGATAGTCGGTCACAACCTGCGATCCGGGCGCCAGCGAGGTCTTGACCCACGGCTTGCGGTTGAGCCCGAGCGCGCGGGCCTTGCGGGCCACGAGGCCAGCGGCGACCAGCACGTTGGGGTTCGAGGTGTTGGTGCAGGAGGTGATCGCGGCAATCACCACGTCGCCATCGGCGAGCCCGTGATCGGCACCCTTGACCGGCACGCGCGCTTCTTCGGGGATGTCGTGGACGCCGGTGGCGCCCTCATCGACGAAGCGCGATTCGTCCTTGCTGGTCGGCAGCTTGGTGCGGTCCTTGCGGCCGCCGGCGATCTCCTTGAGCGCCTCGGCGAATTTCGGCGCCGCATCGGTCAGGGCCACGCGGTCCTGCGGGCGCTTGGGGCCCGAAAGCGAGGGCACCACGGTGGTGAGATCGAGTTCGAGCGTGTCGGTGAACACCGGATCGGGCGAGCTCGTCTCGCGGAACATGCCCTGGGCGCGCGAATAGGCCTCGACGAGCGCGATGCGGTCGGCATCGCGGCCCGAGGTGGTGAGATAGGCCAGCGTATCGGCATCCACCGGGAAGAAACCGCAGGTGGCGCCATATTCGGGGGCCATGTTGGCGATCGTCGCCTGGTCCTCGAGGCTGAGATAATCGAGGCCGGGGCCGTAGAATTCGACGAACTTGCCGACCACGCCCTTCTTGCGCAGCATCTCGGTGACGGTCAGCACCAGGTCGGTGGCGGTGATGCCCTCGTTGATGCGGCCCGTCATGCGGAAGCCGACGACTTCGGGGATCAGCATGGTGATGGGCTGGCCCAGCATCGCCGCCTCGGCCTCGATGCCGCCCACGCCCCAGCCGAGCACGGCAAGGCCGTTGACCATGGTGGTGTGGCTGTCCGTGCCCACCAGCGTATCGGGATAGGCGATGGTCTCGCCATTTTCCGTCTTGGTCCAAACCGTCTGGGCCAGGTATTCGAGATTGACCTGGTGGCAGATGCCGGTGCCGGGGGGCACGACGCGGAAGTTGTCGAAGGCTTTCTGCCCCCAGCGCAGGAATTCGTAGCGCTCGCCATTGCGCTCGTATTCGAGCTCCACATTCTCGGAGAAGGCGGTGGGCGTGCCGAACAGGTCCACCATCACCGAATGGTCGATGACGAGGTCGACCGGCACCAGCGGGTTGATCTTCTGCGGGTCGGCGCCGAGCTTGGCGGTGGCATCGCGCATGGCGGCAAGATCGACCACCGCCGGAACGCCGGTGAAATCCTGCATCAGCACACGCGCGGGGCGGTAGGAAATTTCATGGTCGGAGGTGCGCGTCTCGAGCCATTTGGCCACCGCCAGGATGTCCTCGCGGGTAACGGTGCGGCCATCCTCGAAGCGCAGGAGGTTTTCCAGCACCACCTTCATCGAGTGGGGCAGGCGGGAAATGCCGGCAAGACCGTTCTTCTCTGCGTCGGGCAGCGAGAAATAGGTGTAGGTCTTGCCCCCCACGTTAAGGGTCTTGCGGGACTTGAAGCTGTCGAGGGATGTGCCTGTCACGGGAGAGCCTGCCATCGCTAGGGTTTTTGCCGAGGGCGTCTCTCTTGGGGACCAGGCCGGTAGGGGCCGTGGCGATCAGCGGACGCCTTAGTCTTTGCTGGAAACATTCCAATCTCCCGGGCTTATAGAGAAACAATTTCGCCCTTGCCAGTGCCGACGTGATGGCTCACCAAGTCGGCCCATGCCGAATGCCCATCCAAAGCCCCTGCAATTGCCGCCCATCCGCCTCGCCGCCGCCGGCCTTGCTGCCCGGCGGGGCGAGCGGCTGCTGTTTTCCGGGCTCGATTTCACCCTCGCCCCCGGCCAGTTGCTGCTGATCACCGGGCCCAATGGCGCGGGCAAGACGACGCTTTTGCGGCTCGTGGCTGGCGCGCTCACCCCCGAGGACGGCACGCTCGTCTGGCAGGGCATCGACGAGGACGCGCGCCCGCAGGCCCTCATGCACCTTCTCTCCCACCGCACCGCCATCAAGCCGCGCCTGACGCTGAGCGAGGACCTCGCCTTCTGGCAGGCGGTCAACGGGCCGGGCCCCGATGCGTTCGAGGCGCTCGATCGGGTCGGCCTCGGCGGTCTCGACTGGCTCGAAGCCGGCCTGCTCTCGGCCGGCCAGCAGAGGCGGCTGGCGCTGGCCCGCCTGATCGTCTCGCCGCGGCCGGTCTGGCTGCTCGACGAACCCACCGCCGCCCTCGATGCGGAGGGCGATGCCATGGTCGCGGCACTTCTGGCCGATCATCTCGGCCAGGGCGGGCTGGCGCTTTGCGCCACACATCTGCCCCTCGCGCTCGAGGGCGCCGATATTGTGAGGCTGCGGCTGGGGGCGCCGCGATGACCGGGTTTTTTGCCCTCATCGCCCGCGAGATCCGCCTCTCCACACGGCGCGGCGGCGAGGCGCTGACCCTCGTGATGTTCTTTGTCATGGTGACGGCGCTCTTTCCCTTCGCGGTCGGCCCCGATCGCGAACTGCTCGCCCGCCTCGCGCCCGGCATCGTCTGGACGTCGGCGCTGCTCGCCATGCTGCTCGGGCTCGACCGCATCTTTCGCGACGATCACGCGGATGGCTCGCTCGCGCTGCTCAATCATGGGCAACTGCCGCTCGAAGCGGTGGTTGGCGCAAAAGTGATCGCGCACTGGCTGCTCACCGCCCTGCCACTGATCGTCGCCACCCCGGTGCTCGCCGTGCTGCTCGGCATGGATGTCGAAGGCTGGGGGCGCTCGGCGCTGTCGCTCTTGTGCGGCACCCCGGCGCTGACGGGGCTCGGCGTTCTGGGCGCGGCGACCACCGCCGGGCTCAGGCGTGGCGGGCTGGTGGCGCCGATCCTCATCCTGCCGCTCGCCGTGCCGGTGCTGATCTTCGGGGTGGCCGCGGCCGAGGGCGGCATTCTCGCGCCGACGCTGTTTCTCCTCGCCATCAGCCTCCTGACCTGCGCGCTTTCGCCCTTCCTGGGGGCGCTTGCCTTGCGCGCGGGCGACGATTAAGTCTGCGCCGTCATGACCGCTCCACTCCGCGATGCCCGATCCGCAGCGCCCCGGCCCGCAACGGGCTTTCTGGGCTGGCTCGATCGCATCGGCCATCCCGGCCGCTTTCTCGGCTGGTCGGGCCGGCTCGTGCTGCCCCTCACGGTTCTCACCCTGCTCGGCCTCGGGCTCGGGCTCTGGCTCGCCTTCTTCGGCTCGCCGGCCGACTACCAGATGGGCGATACGGTGCGCATCATGTATGTGCATGTGCCCAGCGCCTGGCTCAGCCAGTTCGTCTATGGCGGCATGGCGGTTGCGGCTCTCGGCACGCTGGTCTGGCGACATCCCCTCGCCGATGTCGCGGCCAGGACCTCCGCCCCGCTCGGCGCCGCCTTCACCGCGCTGGCGCTCTATACCGGGTCGCTCTGGGGCCGGCCGACCTGGGGCACGTTCTGGGAGTGGGACGGGCGGATGACCTCCACCCTCCTGATGCTGTTCATCTATCTGGGGCTGATCGCGCTCTGGCGCGCCTTCGACGATCCGCTGCGCGCCGGCCGCGTCGTCGCCGTCGCCACCCTGATCGGGGCGCTGAACATCCCCATCGTCAAATTCTCGGTGGATTGGTGGAGTTCGCTGCACCAGCCCGCCAGCGTCTTCGTTGCCGGGGGCCCGCGCATGCCCGGCTCGATCCTCGCCCCGCTGCTGGTGATGACGCTGAGCTTTACCCTGCTCTTTGTCGTCCTGCAGATTTCCGGCATGCGCAGCGAGATCCTCGCCCGCCGCGCCGATGGCATGGCCCGTCGTGCCGCCCGTCCCGAGCCCGACGCACAGGCAACCCCATGATCGCGCTCGGCGAACACGCTCAGTACATCGCCTTCGCCTATGCCGGGGTCGCGCTGGTGCTCGGCGGGCTCGTCGCCCGCGCCATCCTCGCCGATCGCTCGGTCAGGCGCCGCATCGCCGCGCTCGAGGCGCGCGGCATCCGCCGTCGCTCCGAAGAGGGCTGATCCGATGCGCTTCCTTCTGCTGCTCGCGCCGCTGGCGGTTCTCCTGCTGCTGGTGGGGGTCTTCGCCATCAGCCTCGATCGCGATCCCGGCCTCGTGCGTTCGGTGCTCATCGATCGCCCGGCCCCGCAATTTTCGCTCGCGCCAGTCGAGGGGCTTGCGACCCCGGGTTTCGATCGCGCTGCGCTGCTGGGCGAAGCCTCCGTGGTCAACGTCTTTGCCAGCTGGTGCATTCCCTGCCGCGACGAGCATCCCCAGCTGATCCGTCTGGCCGAGGAGACCGGCGTTCGCCTGTTCGGGCTCAACCAGAAGGATGCGCCCGAAAACGCCCGCGCCTTCCTCACCGAACTCGGCAATCCCTATGCCGCCATCGGCGCCGATGGCGACGGGCGCGCCTCGATCGAATGGGGCGTCTATGGCGTGCCCGAAACCTTCGTGGTCAATGCCCAGGGCATCGTCACCTTCAAGCATGTGGGCCCCATCACGCCGCAGAGCCTTGTCGAGGATGTCATCCCCGCCGTGCGCGCGGCCCAGGCTGCGCGCTGAAGCAGGCCCGGCCGGGAACCGCAGGGCCCGCCCGGCCGTTCCTCCTCCACAAGAACACTGGAGGACGACATGTACGGCAATCTGTTGCGCGACATTCGCGAAGGCATGAACGTTTACGATCGTGACCAGCACAAGATCGGCACCGTCGAGTGGGTCAAGTTCGGCGACGACGACCCATCCACCCCGGAAGTCGAGGCCACCACGTCGAGCGAGCCGCCGCGCCGCGACAGCCTCATCGACAATATCGCCGAGGCCTTTTCACCCGACGAGATCCCCGAGCCGCTGCGCCAGAAGCTGCTTCAGCAGGGCTTCGTGCGTCTCGATACCAGCGGCCTCTTCGCCTCAGACCGCTACATCCTGCCCGACCAGATCCTCGGGGTCACCGACGACAAGGTGACGCTCAACGTCACCAAGGACGAACTGGTCAAGCGCTGACCTCGCCCTTGCGGGGCGTTTCCGGGCGAAGGGGAAACGCGAGAGAGCAAAGACATGGAGCTTTTCGCCGTTTCAAGGAAACGGTGGAAAGCTCTGGATGCAACTGGGCGCCGCAGGACGGCGCCCTTTTTCGTGGCCGATAGGACCATCATCCCGGCCCATCCGGTGTCTGGCTCCCGACAGACGAGAGCACGCCAACGGGGGCACAGGCCCTCAGACGCTTGGCGTCAGCGGCGGGATGGCCGGTTCTTCGGGGTCCGGGGCGTATTTCGTCAGAAGCGGCAGTTGCAGCATCGAGAACACGATGGTCAGCGGCATGATGCCCCAGACCTTGAAGGCGACCCAGAAATCGGTCGAAAAATACCGCCAGACCACTTCGTTGAGCACGGCCAGAACGAAGAAGAAAATCCCCCAGCGCAGCGTCAGCTGATACCAGCCGGCCGGCTTGAGCTTGTAGACATCCCCGAACACATAGCGCAGCAGCGACTGGCCAAAAAGCAGCCCGCCCAGCAGCACCGAGCCGAACAGCACATTGGTGATGGTGGGCTTCATCTTGATGAAGGTGTCGTCCTGCAGCCAGAGCGTCAGCCCGCCGAACACCAGCACCACCGCGCCGGTGACGAGCGGCATCACCGCCACGCGCTTGAGGATGAGCCAGGAGGCGATGAGCGAGATCACCATCGCGCCCATGAACCACGCCGTGGCCACGAAGATATCGGCCCGCGCGTTCATGAAGAAGAACACCACCAGCGGCCCGAGTTCGAGCCCGAGCTTGGTCAGCTGGGGGCGCAATTCGGCCCAGTTGACGTCATCGCTGCCGGCCCCGCCCTTGCCTGCCGTCGCGCTGTCGGGTTTCGTGCTCATGCATGCTCCTTTGCCGGCTGGTGCGGCATCAGCCCGAGGATTGGGCCGATTTTGTGTTGGCCCGTCACCGCGCCGCAGTCCCGGCGATGGCGCGGGCAAAATCCTCAGCCGAGAACGGCTCGATATTGTCGACGCCCTCGCCGACCCCGATGAAATGCACCGGCAGCCGGTGCTTTTGCGCAATCGCAACGAGAATGCCGCCCCGCGCCGTGCCATCGAGCTTGGTCATCACCAGCCCGGTGACCCCGGCGCGCCGGCCGAAGATCTCCACCTGGTTGAGCGCGTTCTGCCCCGTGGTCGCGTCCAGCGTCAGAAGCGTGGCATGCGGGGCTTCGGGATCGATCTTCTTGATCACCCGGATGATCTTTTCGAGCTCGGCCATCAGCTCGTCGCGGTTCTGCAGGCGCCCGGCGGTGTCGATCACCAGCACGTCGGCGCCATCGGCGCGGGCCTTTTCCATCGCGTCATAGGCAAGGCCCGAGGCATCCGAGCCGGGCGCGCGCGCAATCACTTCGGCGCCGGTGCGCCGGCCCCACACCTGCAACTGCTCGATGGCCGCGGCGCGGAAGGTATCGCCCGCCGCCAGCACCACCTTCCGCCCCTCGCGGGCAAAAAGCTGGCTGAGCTTGCCGATCGTCGTGGTCTTGCCCGAGCCGTTGACCCCAACCATCAGGATCACGAAGGGCTTCTTGCCGGCATCGATCACCAGTGGCAGCGCCACCGGTTCGAGCGCCCGCGCCACCTCGGCGGCAAGCACGGCACGCACCTCGTCAGGAGAGATCTCGCGATCGAAACGGGATTCGGCCAGCGCGTCGGTGACGCGCGAGGCGGTGTCGAGCCCGAGATCGGCCTGGATCAGAATGTCCTCGAGCTCGTCCAGCATCCCCTGGTCGAGCTTGCGCTTGGTGAAGATCGCCGCGATGCCACCGGTCAGCTGGTCCGACGAGCGCTTGAGGCCCGTGGCCAGCCGCTGGAACCAGCCCAGCTTCTTGTCCGGCTCCGCCGCAGGCTGAGGCGCTGGCGCAACCACCGGGGGCAGGGTCGGAGCCGGGTGGGTCTCGGCTTCAAGATCTTCAATGAAATCGATGCTGGCCTCGGGCGGGCCGGCAAGCGGACCATCCTGGATCTGCACATGATCGGCCGGCGCAGGCGGCGCATCGGGCACCGGCTCTGTTGGCGCATCGGCATCTGCCGGCGCCATCGGCAAGGGCTCATGCGCCTCGCGCGTCGGGTCAGAGGGAGCCGGAGATGCCTCCTCGACGCCGAACAGGCGCCGCCAGAATCCGGATTTCTTTTCGGTCATGCCGCTGCCAGTACCGGTTCGGCGACGAGCCCGCGCGGCTCGCTGCCCGTTACACGGGCCGGCAGGATCTGGCCGGGCGCGCCGCCCGCGATCACCACCGGCACGAATTGCTCGGATCGCCCGAGCCCGGCCCGCTCGACCAGAACCGATTCCACCGCCCCGATGCGGCTCTCGATCAGGCGCCGATAGGCCGCCTCGCCCTCGGCGCGCAGCATCGCAGCCCGCGCCTTGACCACGGCGCGCTCCACCTGCGGCATGCGCGCCGCTGGCGTTCCGGGCCTCGGCGAAAACGGAAAGACATGGAGGAAGGAGAGCCCGGCTTCCGCGATGATGGCGCGCGAATTCTCGAACATGGCGTCGGTTTCGGTCGGAAAGCCCGCGATGAGATCGGCCCCGAACACCATGTCGGGCCGGATCGACCGCAGCCGGGCGACGAAGTCGAGCGTCTGGGCCCGGTCATGCCGGCGCTTCATGCGCTTCAAAATCATGTCATCGCCCGCCTGCAGCGAGAGGTGCAGATGCGGCATCAGGCGCTTTTCGCCCATCGCCTCGATCAGCGCCGGATCGGCCTCCACCGAATCGATCGAGGAGATGCGGATGCGCGGCAGATCGGGCACGTGGCGCAAAAGCGCCTGCACGAGTTTCCCGAGGGTCGGCGTGCCTGGCAGGTCCGGGCCATAGGAGGTGATGTCGACCCCCGTCAGCACCAGTTCGGCATAGCCATTGGCGACGAGCTTCTTGGCCTGCTCCACCACCAGTCCCATCGGCACCGAGCGCGACGGGCCGCGGCCATAGGGAATGACGCAGAAGGTGCAGCGATGGTCGCAGCCGTTCTGCACCTGCACGAAGGCCCGCGTGCGGCCCTCCAGCCCCTCGATGAGGTGGCCGGCGGTCTCGGTCACGCTCATGATGTCGTTGACCTGCACCTTGTCGTTGAGCGGCACCCCGAAGGCCAGCGGCGCATAGGTCTCGGCCTTCATCTTGTCGGCATTGCCGATGACGAGATCGACCTCGGCCATCTCGGCGAAGGCGCGCGGCTCGGTCTGGGCCGCGCAGCCGGTGACGATGATACGGCGCTCCGGGGCCTCGCGGCGGGCCTTGCGGATCGCCTGCTTGGCCTGGCGCACCGCCTCCGCCGTCACCGCGCAGGTGTTGACGATGAGCGCATCTTCGAGCCCGGCCTTTTCGGCCTCGGCCCGCATCACCTCGGATTCGTGCGTATTGAGCCGGCAACCGAAGGTGAGGGTCGAAACGCTCATGCCGGGGTGCCCTCGAGAAGCTCGGCGGGCAGCACGCCCTCGCCATCGAGCGACCAGGCCCCGGTCATCAGGATATGGTTGTCGCTCTCGCGCCACCGGATGGTCAGGGGCCCGCCCGGCAGCTCCACCGTCACGGTGCGGCCCGTCAGCCCCTTGCGGGCTGCCGCGACACCCACCGCGCAGGCCGCCGTGCCGCAGGCCTGGGTGATGCCGGCGCCGCGCTCCCACACCCGCACGCGCACGCGGTTGGGCGCGATCACCTGGGCCAGCGAGATATTGGCGCGCTCGGGAAAGATCGGATGATTTTCCAGCATCGGCCCGATGCGCGCGAGGTCGAAGCGCGCGACATCGTCGACCCAGAAGATCGCATGCGGATTGCCGACATTGGCCACCGATGGCGTGTGCAGGATGGGCGCATCGATCGGGCCGATCTGCAATTCGATGCCGGTGGTGTCGGCAAAGGGCTCGGCCAGCGGGATCTGGTCCCAGTCGAAACGCGGCCGCCCCATGTCGACGGTCGCCACCGGCCCCGAAACCTCCGAAGCCAGGAGCCCGGCATTGGTTTCGATGGTCACCTCGGGTCGGCCGCTTTCCTCCGAGACGATGGCGGCGATGCAGCGGCTGGCATTGCCGCAGGCGTCCACTTCCCCGCCCTCGGCATTGTAGATGCGCATGAAGACGTCGGCGCCCTGCGTGCGCGGCGTTTCGAGCACGATGAACTGGTCGCAGCCGATGCCGCGGGCCCGGTCCGATATGCGGCGCACGGCAGCCCGGTCATAGCGACGGCCGGTCTCGCGGGAATCGACCACGACGAAATCGTTGCCGAGCCCGTTCATCTTGAGAAAGGGGACGTCGCCCATAAAATGCGCCTTTCGCCCGCGCCGCATGGCCATTGGCGCCCTATATGGCGCAGACGCGCGCCAATTGCCAGTATTGCGGTCGCGGTGCATCCCGGAGGACGAACCAATGGCGATCGGCTTGCGGCACAGGGTGGGCGTTGCCGCGCTCGAACTCGAAGGCGACGAACAGGTGCTCGAAATCGGCTGCGGGCCGGGCGTGGCGACCCGCCTTTTGGCAAAAGCGCTGCCGCGCGGCCGCGTGGTGGCGCTCGACCAATCCGCCAAGGCGATCGCCCAGTTGACCGCAGGCGCGAGCGATGAGATCGCCGCAGGCCGCATCGTCCCCCGCACCGCAGCCCTCGAGGACGCCGGACTGGCGCCGCAAAGCTTCGATGCCATCCTCGCCATCAATGTCGATCTCAACCGCCGGCTGGGCGATCGCTGGCCGCGGCTGCTCGCCCGGTTCCTCAAACCCTCAGGCCGCCTCGTCCTTGCCTTCGAGGCGCCACCCGGGTCGCGCAATGGCGATCTTTTCACCCGGAACGCCACCGCCGCCCTGACAGGCTTCGGCTTTTCGGTTTCCGAAACCCGCCATGACGAGGATGGCCAGTCGGTCACCGTGCTGCACGCAGTTTCGACCTGATGGACGGGAGCCGCAGACACACCTATATCTGCGACATCGTAAAGGAGCGGGCCCATGACCGTAACCTTCCAGCTGCCCCCGGCGCTCGAGGCCCGGATCGAGGCCATCATCCACCGCACCGGCCGCAACCGTGATGCGGTGATCGAGGACATACTCACCCAAGGTATCGAGGACGTCGAAGACTATCATCGCGGCGCCGAGGTGCTCGAGCGCATCCGCAACGGTGACGAAGAGCTCCTGAGCGCGTCGGACATGAGGCGCGAGCTTGGGCTGGACGATTGAGTTTTCAGCGAGTGCGCGAAAGTCCTTAAAGAAGCTCGACCGACAGGCCGCGTGCGAGATTCTCGACTATCTCGACGAACGCATCGCTGGATCCGAGGACCCTCGCCGCTTCGGCAAGGCCTTGGTCGGCCCGTTGGCTGGCCTGTGGCGATACCGGGTCCGTGATTTCCGTATCATCTGCTCGATCGAGGATGGTCGCCTGATCGTTCTCGTCCTCGATATAGGCCATCGCAGCGAGGTCTACCGCTGAGCTTTCCTTGACTCCCCCGTCCATGCGGCCTATGAAGCCGCGTTTCCATCAGGCCCAGCCCTGATCCGCCGACCGGGACCCGCAGAGGTATAAAGAGATCCCGGAGGCCAACATCCGCCAGCGCCATGCGCCCGCGGGTGCCCTTGGTGTTTTCGTTTTTCCTCCATCCGGGGGGAAGGCAGGGCCGGTGGAAGCGCCTATATCCGGAAGCGACCCCCGCCTCCGGACAAAGGATGATGAGATGTTCGAAAGCCTTTCCGACCGGCTCGGAAAAATCTTCGAGGGCCTGCGCGGCCGCGGTGCCCTGTCGGAAGCCGACGTCACGGCGGCGCTGCGCGAGGTGCGGCGCGCCCTGATCGAGGCCGACGTATCGCTCGAAGTGGTGCGCGCTTTCGTCGAGCAGGTGCGCGAGCGGGCCGTCGGCGCCGAGGTCACGCGCTCCATCACGCCGGGCCAGCAGGTCGTCAAGATCGTTCATGACGAGCTGGTCGCGGTGCTCGGCGATGCCGCCGTCCCCATCGATCTCAACGCGCCCGCGCCCGTCACCCTCCTGATGGTGGGCCTGCAGGGCTCGGGCAAGACCACCACCACCGCCAAGATCGCCAAGCGCCTCAAGGAGCGGCAAGGCAAGAAGGTCCTTCTCGCCTCCCTCGATACGCGCCGCCCCGCCGCCATGGAGCAGCTCAAGGTGCTGGGCGAGCAGGTGGGCGTGGCAACCCTGCCCATCGTCACCACCGAGGATCCCGTTGCGATTGCCCGGCGTGCGGCGCGCGAGGCGCGGCTCGGCGGCTTTGACGTGCTGATCCTCGATACGGCGGGTCGCACCCATATCGATGAAGAGCTGATGGACGAGACGGCCCGGATCAAGGCCGTTTCCAACCCGCATGAAGTGCTCCTCGTTGCCGATGCGCTCACCGGTCAGGATGCGGTCAACCTGGCGCGCTCCTTCGACAGCCGCGTCGATCTCACCGGCATCGTGCTCACCCGCGTCGATGGCGACGGGCGCGGCGGCGCCGCGCTCTCGATGCGCGCGGCAACCGGCAAGCCGATCAAGCTCGTGGGCGTGGGCGAGCGCATGGATGCGCTCGAGGATTTCCATCCCGGCCGCGTCGCAGACCGCATCCTGGGCATGGGCGACATCGTCTCGCTGGTCGAAAAGGCCGCGCAGACGGTTTCGGCCGAAGACGCCCAGAAGATGGCCAAAAAGCTCAAGAAGGGCGTCTTCGACCTCGAGGATCTGCGCAACCAGTTGCAGCAGATGAAGAAGATGGGCGGCATGGGCGGGCTCATGTCGCTGATGCCCGGCATGGGCCAGATGAAGAAGGCGTTGGCCGGCGCCAATCTCGACGAAAAGGTCTTCGACCGGCAGATCGCCATCATCAATTCCATGACGCTGGCCGAACGCACCAATCCCGACCTGCTCAACGCCAAGCGCCGCATCCGCATCGCCAAGGGCTCGGGCACCAAGGTCGAGGACGTCAACAAGCTGATGAAGCAGCACCGCCAGATGGCGGACATGATGAAAAAGGTCGGCAAGGGCGGGCTCGGCGCGCTTTCGGGCATGCTCGGGGGCAAGATGGGCGGCATGATGCCGGGCGGAATGCCCGGGGGCATGCCCGATCTCTCCAAGATGGATCCCGCCGAAATCGAGCGCATGGCGCGCCAGATGGGCATCGATCCCAAGGCGCTCGACACGAGCGGCCTGCCCCCGCCGCCGGCCCAGCTCACCGAAAAGCTGCCCTCCGATGTCGGCAAGCTGTTGAAATCGGGCTCCGTCCCCGGCCTGCCCGGCCTTGGCGGCGCCCCCCGTTTCCCCGGTCTTCCGGGCCTGGGCACGCCCAGGAAGAAATAACTCATCCCTCAGGACATTTTTCAGGAGAACCCGATGTCCCTCAAGCTCCGTCTCGCCCGCGCCGGCACCAAGAAGCGCCCCTACTACCACGTCGTCGTCGCCGATGCGCGCTCCCCGCGCGATGGCCGCTTCATCGAGAAGATCGGCACCTATGATCCGCGCCTTGCCGACAAGTCGGCCCGCGTCAGCCTCGTGGCGGAGCGCGCCCAGCATTGGCTCGGCGTCGGCGCCCAGCCGACCGATCGCGTCGCCCGCTTCCTTGATGCCGCCGGCCTCCTGAAGCGTGAGCCGCGCAACAATCCCGAGCGCGCCGTGCCCGGTGCCAAGGCCACCGAACGCGCCGAAGCCCGCGCCAAGGCCGCCGAAGCCGCTGCCGCCGCCGGCGACGCCGCCTGATCGCGATGGCGGGGTCAGAAACGCCTGGCAAGGGCGGTCCCATCCCCGCCCGCAAGCTTGTCATGGGCCGCATCGGCGCGGCCCATGGCGTGCGCGGCGAGGTGCGCATCCAGTCCTTCACCGAGGACCCGATGGCGCTGCTCGCCTATAAATCCTTCGAGACCGCGCGCCCCGGCGTGTCGCTCGTGCTCCTGGGTCTCAAGACCGTGGGCAAGGGGCTCGTGGGGCGCTTCCAGTCCATTTCCGACCGAAACGCCGCCGAGCGCCTCAACGGGCTCGAACTGCTGGTCGATCGCTCGCGCCTGCCCGAGGCCGAGGATGAGGACGAATTCTATCTCGCCGATCTCGTGGGGCTCTCGGCCCGGCTGAGCGACGGGCGCAATCTGGGCATGGTGACGGCGGTGCACAATCACGGCGCCGGCGACATCATCGAAGTGGGCGATGCCCGCTCGGGCGACAATTTCCTTTATCCCTTCACCCGCGCCGTCGTGCCCGAAGTCCATATCGCCGAGGGCTATCTCGTCATCGAGCCGCCCATCGAGACCGAGGCCGATCCCGATGAAGCCAACGAGGATGGCTATATCGCCGACGGATCGGACGGAGGGACGGCGGATTGAGCTTTTCCGCCGATGTGGTGACGCTTTTCCCCGAGCTCTTTCCCGGCCCGCTCGGGGCCTCCGTCATCGGACGGGGCCTTTCCGAAGGGCTCTGGAGCCTCAGGACCACGCAGATCCGCGATTTCGCCACCGACCGGCATCGCACCGTCGATGACACGCCGGCCGGCGGCGGCGCTGGCATGGTACTGCGCGCCGACATTCTCGCCCGCGCCATCGACGCCGTCTCTCCCCCCGATGATCCGCGCCCGCGCCTGCTGATGAGCCCGCGCGGCACCCCGCTTGAGCAGAAGCGCGTGCGCGCGCTGGCCGCCGGTCCGGGCGCCGTCATCGTCTGCGGGCGCTTCGAGGGCGTCGACCAGCGCGTCATCGAAGCCCGCGGGCTCGAGGAGGTCTCGATCGGCGATTATGTGCTGGCGGGCGGCGAAGTGGCCGCCATGGTGCTGCTCGAAGCGGTCGTGCGCCTCATTCCCGGGGTGCTGGGCGCCAGCGCCAGCGAAATCGAGGAAAGCTTCGAGGATGGGCTCCTCGAATATCCGCACTACACCCGTCCGGCGCTGTTCGAGGACCGCGAGATCCCGTCCGTGCTCGTTTCGGGCGACCATGGTCGCATCGCCCGCTGGCGCCGGGCGGAGGCCGAAGCCCTGACCCGCGCCCGCCGGCCGGATCTCCTCATCGACCGATCGTCGCCAAAGGCCGGCTGAACGGGCCACCCCAACCGATTGCGTTTCGCTATCAGTGTGCTGTAGCCTCACGCCCAGCGGCGGGGAGGATCAGCATGGCGACGTTCATCTACGCGCTCAACCAATCGCTCGACGGCTATGTCGACCACATGGCCTTCGCGCCCGATCCGGCGCTCTTTGCCCATTTCATCGCCGATGTCGAAGGGCTGGCCGGCATGATCTATGGCCGCACCATGTATGAGATCATGGCCTATTGGGATGAGGATCGACCCGAATGGGACGAGCCCAGATGGGCCTATGCGCGGGCCTGGCGCAACTGCCACAAATGGGTGGTTTCAACCAGCCTCTCCACGGTAGGGCCCAACGCCACCCTCGTCTCGAAAGACGTCGAAGAGACCCTGCGCCGGCTCAAGGCCCAGCGCGACGGCCTCTTCGAGGTGGCCGGGCCTACCCTTGTGGGCCGGCTGTCGGGCACCGGCCTCATCGACGAATATCATATCTACCTCAGCCCGGCGGTCACCGGCGGAGGCACCCGCTATTTCGCGGTTCCGCCGCCCCCGCTGCGCCTCGAAAGCACCAGACGGTTCGGCGAGACCGCGATCCGCCTTGTCTACGTGCCGGCCTGAGGCGCTTTCTCTACCCCCGCCTGCCTTCATGCAACCCAACCGCCGCGCATGACTGGACTTGCGTGCCCGATTGCTCTATAGGCCCGCCCAAGCCGATGGTCTCCGGGACCGGTCGGTGTCTCCGCCAAACAAGACCGGGCGGTCGGGAAACCGGCGAAACGCCCCTGCGAAAAGATCGGAACGATCATGAATATCATCGAACAGCTCAATGCCGAGCAGCTCCAGACGCTGACCGAAAAGAACGCCCGCCCCGACTTCACTCATGGCGATACCGTTAAGGTGTGGGTCAAGGTGCGTGAAGGCGAAAAGGAGCGTCTGCAGGCCTATGAGGGCGTCGTCATCGCCCGCTCCGGCCAGGGCATCATGGAAAGCTTCACCGTCCGCAAGATTTCCTATGGCGAGGGTGTCGAGCGCGTCTTCCCGCTCCATTCTCCCAATGTCGATCGCATCGAAGTGCTGAAGCGCGGCAAGGTGCGTCGCGCCAAGCTCTATTACCTGCGCGATCGTCGCGGCAAGTCGGCCCGTATCTTCGAATCGACCAACGCCCGCACCAAGAAGATCGAGGCCGGCGAGCGCGAGGCCGCACAGGCTGCCAAGTCCGCGCGCGAGGCCGAGAAGGTCGCCGCTGCCGAGGCTCTGGCCGCTGAAAAGGCCGCCGCGGAAGCCAAGACCGAATAAGAACGCGCGCCGGATCGGCTTCCGATCCATCGCAGAGATTGAGAAGGCCCGGTCCCCGCGACCGGGCCTTTGCTTTTTGCCATCAGACCCGAGAAGCCTATCGCAGACACAAAAAGATATTCTGCGATATATCTTGTACCACCCTCCCGTCGTCCCGATCTGTCATTCAGTGACGAAAACGGAGACACGCCATGTATGACAACGGGCACAATTTCGACCCCGAGAACCGCTTCGAGCGCCAGTGGCACCGCTTCGAGCAGCAGGCGCGGCGCGCCCTGCGCGGCATTCCCGGCATGGGCCGGCTCGACTGGGAGGGCTTTTCCGACAATTTCCGTATTGGCCGCATGCTGGCCGGGGGCGATCTCAGGCTCGTGGCGCTCTATCTCATCGAGCAGCAGCCGCGCCATGGCTATGACCTCATCAAGGCCATCGAAGACAAGACCTCGGGCTTTTATGCCCCGAGCCCCGGCGTCGTCTATCCGGCCCTGACCTATCTCGAGGAAGCCGGCCACGTGACCGCCAGCGCCGAGGCAAACAAGCGGCTCTATACCATCACCGAGGCCGGCCGCGCCTATCTCGCCGACAATCGCGAAGCCGTCGAGGCGACCCTCGACTATCTCGGCCGCGTCGGTCGCCGCATGGGCGAGATCAGGCAGAAATTCTCGGAGTTCGACGACAAGCTGCGCCGCGCCCCCGATGCCGACCGGCCGATGGATGGCGTCGTGCCCGAGCTCGACGCCGCCCGCCGCACCGTCAAGTCGGCGCTGCGCGAGGTGCAGTCGGCCGAGGCCGAGACCCAGCGCCGCGCCGCCGCGATCCTCGAAAAGGCCGCCGGCGACATCAGGGCCCTGCGGAGTGCCGCCGAGCCCGATGACGGCATCGATCTCTAGAGCGCTTCACGTTTGGGCTGATGCCCGGCGTTGCAGTCGTCACCCTCCCCCTTTGCGGGGAGGGATCAAGGGTGGGGCGGAGAGCCACCAGACACTCCGTCGATTCACTGGCTCCCATCACCCCACCCCGGCCCTCCCCGTCCAAGGGGAGGGAGGCCGACTGAGAGCTCAGTTCGTCATGAGAGGCGACTCACCCGCAGAGTGAAGCGTTTTGGATCGGCATCGGTAGCCGCGATCACGAGATCGGGCAGCGTACGGGGGAGGCCAAATCGGGCCTCCCCCTCGCCTTCATAAAAATGGTATTGAGGCCCCGAGCCGAAAAAGAGGAGCTCCGGACATGAACAGCATGGCGCCGCTGGCCAGGGACAGGAGTGCCGCCACATCCGGAGTGGTGTCGCGCCTTTCGGGTCTCGTCCGTCCCGACCGGATCATGACCGATCCGCTCTACACCTATGCCTATTCGGGCGATGCCAGCTCCTACCGCCTCATTCCGGCGGTGGTGGTCATCGTCAACACCGAGGCCGAGGTCAAGGCGGTGATCGAGGCGGCCCGCGCCGAAGGCCTGCCGGTCACGTTCCGCGCGGCCGGCACCTCGCTGTCGGGCCAGGCGGTGACCGATGGGGTGCTCGCCGTTCTGGGCGATGGCTGGCGCAAGCTCGTCATCCATGAGGGCGCCGACCAGATCACGCTCGGGCCCGCCATCATCGTGGCCAACGCCAACAAGGCGCTGAAACCCTTCAACCGCAAGATCGGGCCGGATCCGGCCAGCCAGGCCACCTGCAAGATCGGCGGGGTCGTGGCCAACAATTCCTCGGGCATGTGCTGCGGGGTGGCGCAGAACACCTACCACACCATGGCCCGCATCCGCTGCATGCTCTCGGATGGCACGGTGCTCGATTCGGGCGATCCGGCCTCGCGCGAAGCCTTCGCGCAAAAGCGCGGCGACGTGCTCGACGCGCTCCATGCGCTCCATCACGAGGTGATGGCCGATGCCGAGCTCGTGGCGCTCATCCGCAGGAAATACCGCATCAAGAACACCGTGGGCTATTCGCTCAACGCGCTGGTCGATTTCCACGACCCCTTCGACATCCTCACCCACCTGCTGGTGGGGTCCGAGGGCACGCTCGCCTTCACCTCCGAGGTCACCTACAACACGGTGCCCGAGCATCCGTTCAAATCCACCGCGCTCGTGCCCTTCCCCGATCCGCAATCGGCCGGCCGGGCCATCATCAAGATGGCCAATGGCGGGGTGCAGCTGACCACCGGGGTCAATGCCGCCGAATATATCGAGCGCCGGGCGCTGGCGACGGTGGAACACCTGCCCCCCATGCAGCCGCTGCTGCCCTATCTCACCGACACTTCGCCGGCCGTGCTCATCGACGTGACGGCGCCCGATCCCGAAACCCTCGACATCGAGGTCGAAAAGGCCCGCGCCATCCTTGCGAGCGAAGGCGCCGTCCATATCGATTTTTCCACCGACGAGGAGCGCAGCCACGCCCTCTGGGATATCCGCAAGGGGTTTTTCGCCTCGGCCGGCGCCATGCGGCCCAAGGGCACCGCCATGCTCACCGAGGATGTCGCGGCTCCCATCGACCGGCTCGCCGATTTCGTCATCGATTTGCGGCAGCTTCTCGACGACCATGGCTATGAGGATGCGGTGATCTTCGGCCACGCGCTGGCCGGCAATCTGCATTTCCAGATGGGCGATGATTTCTCCAAGCCCGGCCAGGACGAGAAGTTCGACCAGTTCTCCCGCGACCTGTCCGACCTCGTCTCTGTGCGCTATGGCGGCTCGCTCAAGGCCGAACACGGCACCGGCCGCGCCATCGCGCCCTTCGTCGAGGCCGAATGGGGCGCCAAGGCCTATGCCGTCATGCACAGGATCAAGCAGATCTTCGATCCCGAAGGCCTGCTTAATCCCGGCGTGCTGCTCAACGCCGACGATCGCATCCACGTCAAGAATCTGAAGCTCATGCCGCTGGCCGATCCGGTGGTCGATCTCTGCATCGAATGCGGCTTCTGCGAGCCCGCCTGCCCCTCGGCCCAGATGACGCTCACCCCGCGCCAGCGCATCGCGGTCACCCGCGAGCGCGCCCGGCTGCGCCGCACCGGCGAGGATCCCGAACGCCTCAAGGCGCTCGATGATGGCTTCCAGCATGCCGGGCTCGATACCTGCGCGGCCTGCAACCTCTGCTCGCTGCGCTGCCCTGTGGGCATCGAGACCGGCACCATGATCATCGGCGAGCGTGGCCGCCGCCGCGGCGATGCCGGCCATCGCATCGCCAGCCTCGCCGCCGGCAATACCGGGCTCGTCGAAGCCGGCATGAAACTCGGCGTCGGCACCCAGGCGCTCGCCCGCCGCGTGGTGGGCGACGGTCTCGTCGACAGCGTCGCCGACGGCATGCGCCGCGCCTCTGGCCGCCGCATTCCGCGCGTCAGCCGGGCGCTCAGGCCCGGCCCCGGCGCACCGTCCCGAACCCATGCGCTGGCCGATGCGCCACGCGGGGAGGTCGTCTATTTCCCCTCCTGCGCCACCCGCATGTTCGGCGCGCCCGAGCGCATCGAGCTGGCCGATGGCCGGGTGCTGAAGCTCCTGCCCACCCCCGAGGCGATGCTCAAGCTCCTCGAACGGGCCGGCTTTGCGCCCATCATGCCGGCCCATGTCGATGGCGCCTGCTGCGGTCAGCCCTTCACCTCCAAGGGCTTCCCCGAAGAGGCGGCCAGGGTCGGGGGCCGGCTCGAGGCAGAGCTTGCCACCGCCTCGCGCGGCGGTGCCGTACCGGTTCTGACCGATGCCTCGACCTGCGCCAAGCATCTGCGCGAGCATCACAAGGCGGTGCCCGTGGCGGACAGCGCCGAGTTCCTCGTCAGCGAAATCCTGCCCTACATCACCGTCACCACGCCGGTCCCCGTCGTGGCCGTGCACCACAACTGCTCGGCCCAGCGCCTCAAGGAGCAGCCCTCCACCGAGGCGGTCGCTGCCGCCTGCGCCGAGCGGGTCGCCGTGCTCACCTCCATCACCTGCTGCGGCTATGCCGGGGACAAGGGGCTGTTCGTGCCCGAGCTCAACGCCCATGCTACGCGCTTTGCGAAAAACGACGTGCCCGAGGATTGCCGGATCGGCGTCTCGACGGTCTCCACCTGCGCCTCCGGGCTCAGCGAGCATGCCGGGGTGCCCTTCGTGTCGCTCGCCAGCCTGCTCGAGGCGGTGAGCCGGCCCGTATGATCGAAACCACCATCATCGGCCTCGGCGCCCGGGGCGACGGCATTGCCGAAATCGAGGGCGCGCGCATCCACATCCCCTTCGCCCTGCCCGGCGAGCGGGTGCAATTGAGCCGCGACGGTGCGCGCGGCACGCTTGAAGCGCTGCTCACCACAGCACCGGAACGCATCGCGCCCTTCTGCCCCTATTTCGGCAGCTGCGGGGGCTGCCAGCTGCAGCATCTTGCGCCCTCAACCCAGCTCGCCTTCAAGCATGGGCTGGTGGTGGATGCGCTGACCCGTGCCGGGCTCGATACCGAAATCGCCCCGACGCTTCCGGCGCTGGGCGGGCGGCAGCGCGCCACGCTTCATGTGCGCGATGGCAAGGCGGGCTACATGCGCCCGCGCAGCCATGACATCCTCGATATCGAGGCCTGCCCCATCCTCGTGCCCAGCCTTGCCGGGGTGCCTGCAATGGCCCGCGCCTTCGGCCGGCTGGCGGGCGATTGCGAGGTGCATGCGGTCATGGCCGACGGCATCGACCTCGCCATCCGCGCCAAGCGCCGCATCAAGCCCGAAATGCTCGTGGCGCTGGTGCGCAAGCTGCCCGGCGTGGCGCGGCTGGCCTTCAATGGGGAGGTGGTCTACCAGAACGCCGAGCCCTTCTACACCATCGGCCGGGCCCGCGTGCCGCTGCCGGTCGAGGGCTTCCTGCAACCGAGCCGGGAGGGCGAGGCCGCTCTGGCCGGGCTCGTCATCGCCGCACTGCCCAGGGCGAAACGCGTCGCCGACCTCTTTTCAGGCATCGGCACCTTCGCCCTGCGCATCGCCGAAACCGCGCAGGTCTATGCCGCCGATGGCGAAAAATCCGCCATCCTGGCGCTCGAACGCGCCGTGCGCCACACCTCCGGCCTCAAAAAGGTCACCGCCAAGGCCCGCGATCTCTTCCGCGAGCCGCTGGTGCCCGTCGAGCTCAAGGATTTCGACGCCGTGGTCTTTGATCCGCCTCGTGCCGGGGCCGAGGCGCAGGCCCGCGAACTGGCGCGCTCGAAGGTGCCGCTGGTCGTCGGCGTTTCCTGCGATCCGGTCACCTTCGCGCGCGACGCCCAGATCCTGATTGCCGGCGGCTACCGCCTCACCCGCGTCACGCCCGTCGACCAGTTCGCCCATTCCCCGCATGTCGAACTCGTCGGCATCTTCGAACGTTGAGTTCGATGTCTCGGCCACGAGCTGTCTGCTGGCTCAAGCGACATTGACGCCTTCATCCTGAGGTGCTTTGCGTCAAGCAAAGCCTCGAAGGACGAGGGCGGGGTACACCGATCAAGCGCCCTTCTCTCCAGACGGCCTCACCCTGAGGAGCGCCGAAGGCGCGTCTCGAAGGGCGAGGACCCGCCAACTCCCGCTGCCCGGCGATGACCCCAAGGACCCTGAAAATGCCCCCATCGCCAAGCTTTCGCCCCGCCACCACCCACGCCGCGCTCGGGCCCGATTTCTACGATCCGGTCCAGCCCGCCCGTTTCCCCGAGACCATCCTGCGTCACCGCAACCAGCGCTGGGCCGAACGGGTAGGGCTCGGCACCCTCGATGATGGTGAATGGATCGCCCATTTCGGGCGGTTCGCGCCCCTGCCGGGCAGTTTCGACACGCCCCTGGCGCTGCGCTATCACGGCCACCAGTTCCGCAGCTACAATCCCGACCTCGGCGACGGGCGCGGCTTTCTCTTTGCGCAGCTCGTCGATCCTGAGGATGGCCGGCTGCTCGATCTTGCCACCAAGGGCTCGGGCCGCACGCCCTGGTCGCGCGGGGCCGATGGGCGTCTGACCCTCAAGGGCGGGGTGCGCGAGGTGCTCGCCACCACGATGCTCGAGGCTTTGGGCGTCGATACCTCAAAGAGTTTCTCGCTCATCGAGACCGGTGAGGAACTGGAACGCCATGACGAGCCCTCGCCCACCCGCGGCGCCGTGCTCGTGCGGCTCTCCCACTCCCACATCCGCATCGGCACCTTCCAGCGCCTCGCCTATGAGGGCGACACCGCCAATCTCGGGCGGCTGCTCGAGCATTGCGTCACCCATTACCGCCCGGATTGCCGGGGCGCCGATACTGCCGCCACCGCAGCGCTCTTTCTCGAACGCGTCGCCGCCGATGTCGCGCGCACCGGCGCCCGCTGGCTTGCGACGGGCTTCGTGCATGGCGTGCTCAACACCGACAACATCAACATCACAGGCGAGAGCTTCGACTATGGCCCGTGGCGCTTCCTGCCCAGCCATGATCCGGCCTTCACCGCCGCCTATTTCGACGAAACGGGCCTTTACGCCTTCGGCCGCCAGCCCGATACGCTGGCCTGGAACCTGACGCGGCTGGCCGAATGCCTGTTGCCGCTGGGCGATCACGCCGCGCTCGAAGCCGCGCTCAACAGCTTCTGGCCGGGCTTCCAGCGCGAGATGGCCTCAGCCATCCTCGACCGGCTGGCGCTCGTCCCCACCGGACCCGAAGAGGATGCCGAGCTCCTCACCGCGCTCTTTACTGCGCTGTTCGACACCAAAATCGGCTATGAGCGCTTCTTTTTCGACTGGCGCGGCGGCGCCGACGAGCGCGCGCTGTCGGGTCCAGCGGGCGCCATCTACCGCAGCGAAGCCTTCGCGCCGCTCGCCCGGTTGTTGAGGGACCGCGAAGCCTCCCCCTCGGCCAATCTCGATCATCCCTATTTCGCCCGGCCCGCCCCCCGCACCATGCTCATCGACGAGATGGAGGCGCTCTGGGCCCCCATCGCCGCGCGCGACGACTGGAGCGCCCTCGAGGCGGCCTTGGCTGAAATTGAAGAGATGCGGCAGGCCTATGCCGGAACGGCCGCCGCGAAATCCTCGACCCGCCCGGGCAGCAGCGCGTAGAACTGCACGAGCCCCGGCTCGATGCCGGGCGCCAGCACGCGGCAGCGCGCGAGCGGCACGGCGGGATCGGTGCCCGCGCGCAGCGCGCTTACGAGACGCTGGTGCTCGGCTGAAAGCTCGATAAAGCCCTCGCTCGTGGCCAGTGCGCCATCGCCCACCAGCACATGGATCGGCTGGGCGCGACTCTTGCCCTTCAGGTGAATGGCGCCCGCCTCGAGAAAGGCAAAGCCCGCCGCGCCCTGCCGCGTGCCCTCGACCACCACGATATCGTAGCCCACCTGCTTGCAGGCGCCTTCGACGCGGCTTGCGACGTTCACCGTGTCCCCGATGCAGGAATAGTCGAAGCGCGTCTCGAGCCCCATATTGCCCACCACCGCCTCGCCCGTGGCGATGCCGATGCCGATGGCCACCGTATCGCCGGCCCCGAGCCCGAAGCCATCGCTCGCATTAAGCCGCGAAAGCGTTGCCCGCATTCCGAGCGCCGCCTCGCAGGCGAGCCGGGCATGGCCGGGCACGTCGACCGGCGCGTTCCAGAACGCCATGATGGCGTCGCCCATGAACTTGTCGATCGTGCCCGAGCGGGTGACGATATTGCGCCCCAGGGCCGAAAACAGCGTGTTGAGCAGCGCCAGCAGCGGCACCGGCCCGAGCTTTTCGGAAAGCGGGGTGAAACCGCGCACATCCGAGAACATCACCGTCAGCTCGCGCAGATCCCCGCCCAGCTTGAGATCGGCCCCCGATTTCTCGATTTCGGCCAGAAGCGAGGGCGCCACATAATAGCCGAAGGCCCGGCGGATCTGCCGCCGGTCGGCATCGGTGGTGGCAAAGCGGAAAAATGCCATCACGGCATAAACCAGCGTCACCGCCGCCAGCGAGAAGGTGGCATCGACCAGCACGCCGCTCTGCGAAAACAGATACCACGAGGACGCAAAGGTCAGCCCCGCCAGCCCGATCACCGCCACGAGCCCGGCCCGCGGCCCCAGCCGCAGCACCACCGCCACCTGCAAGAGACCAAAGAACGCAAACAGCAGGATTTCGAGCCCCTGCACCCCATCGGTGCGGGTCAGGTACTGGCGCGACAGGATCTGGTCGATGGCCTGCGCATGGATCGACACGCCCGGCACATTGTCGCCCAAAGTCGTCGAATGCAGGTCGAGCAGCCCGCTGGCCGAGGTGCCGAACAGCACGATATGCCCCGACACCAGCGGCGCAAGGCTCTGGTAATCGGCCTCCAGCAACCTGTAGGCCGGCACATAGAGGTCGGGATCGGGACGGCTGTAATAGAGCCAGAGATCGCCCGTCGCCGTGGTGGGAATGGTGAATTCCCCCAGCCGCAACCCCTCCATCCGGCCCGGCTGCCCGACATCGCCCAGAACCACATAGGTGGAAATGCCGAGCGCGATCCGCAGCGTTTCGATCGAAAAGCCCGGGTGCAGCGCCGTGCCGTCGTTCCAGAGCAGTGGCAGGCGCCGCACCGCGCTGACCGCATCCTCGGTGCGCAGGCTCAGCGCCCCGAGCCCTGCGGCGGCGTCCGAAAGCTGCGGCAACGGTACCACTGCGCCAGGCAACAGCGCCAGCGACGGCCGCGGATCGGGCCCCGATACGGCAAAGCCGGCCTTGGGCGGGGGTGGCATCGTCTTTGCGAAGGGGGAGCGCGCAAAGCCGAGGATGCTGGGCGCGCGCCCCAGCGCCTCGGCAAAGATCGCGTCATAATCGGGCAGGGCGGCGGCATCGACCTCGGGCAGCGTCGCCGCGATGCGCGAAGGCGAAAGCCTGTCGGGCTCGGCGAACAGCGCGTCGAACGCGATGGTGGCGGCGCCCATCTCGGTCAGCCGATCGACGATGGTCGCCAGCCGGTCGCGCGGCCAGGGCCATTGCCCCACCGCCGACAGCGACGCCTCGTCGAGATCGATGACGCGGATGGGCCAGCCCGGGCTCTCCCGGGGCTTGGCCCGCTGATAGGCATCGAACGCGATCTCGCGCAGGGTGGCGACCGGATAGGGATCGGCCACCCGCAGCAGCGTCAGCCCGAGCACGAGAGCGACGCCGATCAGCGCCGGCAGAAATCGGCGCCGGATCATGCGTCAGGACCCGCCGGCACTCAGCCGCACGAATACTCGTAGAAGGAGCAGGAATTGTAGTCATCGACCGGGGCATCGCCATCGCCCAGTATCGTGTCCAAGGCCGGAACGTCCTCGGAAGCCGGGCGGTTGAGGCAGCGTAGCGCGCTGTCGAAGCGGAATTCCGACATCAGCCCGCTCTGGTTGACGGCATAGAGGAACTGGCTCCGCAGGTCGGCGCGGGCCTGCCCGGTGATGGCATCGGGATGCCCGAGCACCTGGGCCAGTGCGGTATCGAAGCTGCCCAGATCGCAGGTCTCGGTCAGCTCGGCGCACTGCCCGCCGGCATTGCACATCTGCACGCCGCCCGAAAACAGCAGCACCTGGGTATTCTGCGGGGTCACGACGAAGTCGAATTCGGTGCCGCGCACACCGATGGTGCCGGTGGGCGTCGAGATCTGGTAGCGATCCTTGGGGCCGGTTCCGGTGGCGAAACGGAAGGTGCCGGCCAGCGCATTGACCGACAGCTTGCCGATGGAGTTGTCGGCGCGCAGCAGATAATCGTCGATCACCAGCGCCGAGCGCGGGCCCACCACCAGCTCGGTCTGGTCGGCGAACTTGATCTGCACGAGGCCCTTGTCGCCGGTTTCCACCCGGTCGCCGATGAACACGTCCGATCCCACCACCAGCTGGCGGGTCTGGTTCTGGATCGTCGCGGAGGCTTGCGGATCAACCCCCCGCGCCGTACCGGTGGCCGACTGGGCCAGCACGGGCGATGCCAAGAGCATCAGCGCGGTGCCGGCAAGAGCGGGAAGCAATCTGGAAAACATGAGGGGCCTCATTGAACGGCGCTGCAACGGGTGCGGGACCCCTGCGCGCGGATCAGCGTGCCGGGTGCCTGCCAGAAAAAACCTGAACCATGGCTGAACACTAACACCATTGTGGCGCTCAATTCAAAGACAGACTGCTTGCGCAACGCATCGGGCGCTGCCAGCATCATCCCATGGGCGCCGTCGGCACAGCCACGCCGCCATCTTGCCATGCGCGCCGTCCCGGCCCGCACCCGCTGAAGGAGGAACCCTGCGCCGATGATCGCCACGGTCTTCATCCTGTTCCTCGGCCTCGAGATCAAGCACTACGTCGCCGACTATTTCCTCCAGCCCGGCTGGATCCTGGCCGGCAAGGGCGATCTCAGGCATCCAGGCGGCTATGTGCATGCCGGCATCCATGCCGGCCTTTCCGGCCTCGTGCTGCTCGCCGCTGCAACGCCGCTGCCCGTGCTGGTCGGCCTGGTGCTGGCCGAATGGGTCGTCCATTACGGGCTCGACTATGCCAAGATCCACTACTCCAAGGGCGTCCATGTCGACGGCAACCCCCGCCGCTTCTGGGTGCTGCACGGGGTCGACCAGGTCGCCCACCAACTGACCTATGCCGCCATCATCTACGCCGTGCTCGCGGCCAAGGGTTTTGCCTGAAATCGGCCCCGTCCGATGCAAGAGGTGTCTTCGGCACCTCACCCAGGTCCTCATCCTGAGGCTTCGAGGCGACCCACAAGGTCCGAGCGCTCCTGTGGATCGACTGGCGCGCAAGGTCTTTTTCGTAAGTGGCAGATGTCCTCATCCTGAGGAGCCCCGCAGGGGCGTCTCGAAGGACGAGGACCGGGCACAAATCCCTCGGCTCCTGCGTCCCCTCTCCCTTTGGGGGCTTCGAGCCGTGCCGCAGGCCAAATCGCTCCGGCGGAGCGATTTGAGGGGAGAAGGCCAGAGAGCTATGCTCGAATGGCGTGAGAGCCAGGGTGAGGGGGCCTTGCCCCACGCGAGATCGCGAGGCCCCCTCACCCGGCGCTCCGCGCCGACCTCTCCCCCAAAGGGAGAGGTGAAGGGCGCACCAGCCCCTGCCACCGTCGTTCCTGCGAAAGTGTAGTGTTCCGTTTGGGCTGAGGGTGCGATCAACAGAGGTTCCTGCATTCGCAGGAACGACGGGTGTGCAGGTGGCTAACCCGGCGCGCCCAGCCCCATGGTTCGAGACGCGGCCAAGGCCGCTCCTCACCATGAGGTCTCTCTATGGTCCGCGCCCGTATGCAGACGACCCGACGATCAGGCCACCCCAGCCCCTATTTCTTCTTGCCGGCCTTTTCCTCGGGCTTTTTCACCAGCTGGGCGAGGATACGGTCGACGAGGTCGAGATCCTCGCGCTTGCCGGCCGCCTGCTGCTGCAGGTCCACAAGGTACGATGTGGTGTAATAGAGCCGCCGCGCCAGGAGTTGGGCCACATGCAGCGCGATCTCGGGCCGCGAGCCGAGAAAATTGAGCGCATCCTCGATCACATAGGCGCGCACATCGCTCAGCGCCTTCACATTGGCGCTGTAGGGCATGTCGAGCAGCACCGACATTTCGCCGAACAGCGAGCCCGGTTCGTCGACATAGCTCACCTGCGTGTCCTTGCGCAGCACCTCGACCTGGCCTTCGATCAGCACCAGCAGCTGCCCATCGCGGCCGCCCTCGGGCACCATCAGTTCGCCGGCCTCGAAGCTCCTGACTTCGCGTCCTTCGCAATAGTCCAGAATATCGGCCATGTCCTGCAACCCCCGCACCGTGCCCCGCCACCCCGATTAGTGCCCACCACGCAGGCCGGCGTCAATTGATCCCTTGCGGAGGACCGGAGGGCAGGGCGCAAATCCGTGCAGAAATACAACGGCACGGGCGCAACGAAGGCCGCATGCAAAAGGGGCCGGCGCGAGCCGAC
Organism: Devosia enhydra; assembly: GCF_900119845.1. GTDB lineage: Bacteria > Pseudomonadota > Alphaproteobacteria > Rhizobiales > Devosiaceae > FPKU01. The sequence continues at coordinate 568,942 of NZ_FPKU01000002.1, read as the reverse complement.
CCCTTTCATAGATGCGATGCCGGCGATCAGCGCCGGCTGTCGATCAGTGATTGTCGCGCGGTACGCCGTTGGTCTGGGCGATCTTCTGGTAGTTGACTGCCGGCTTCAGCACGCCGCCATTGCCGAGCTGGTCGACCAGCCCGCGCTGGATTTCCTGCCACGGGGTCTGGTGGGCGGGATATTTGTAGCCGCCCCCGGCCGCCAGCGCCGCCCGCCGCTCGGCGATTTCGGCGTCGGAGATCAGGATATTGGCCGAGCCCTTGTTGAGGTCGATACGCACCCTGTCGCCCGTGCGCAGGATGGCGAGATTGCCGCCGGCCGCCGCCTCGGGCGAGGCGTTGAGGATCGAGGGCGACCCCGACGTGCCCGACTGCCGGCCATCCCCGATACAGGCCAGCGCATGCACGCCCTTTTCGATGAGATAGGCGGGGGGCCGCATGTTCACCACTTCGGCCGCGCCGGGATAGCCGATGGGGCCGGCCCCGCGCATGAACAGCAGCGTGTGCTCGGTGATCCCGAGGCTCGGGTCATCGATGCGGTGGTGGTAATCCTCCGGCCCGTCGAAGACCACCGCCGGGCCCTCGAAGGCCTCCGGATCATCGGGATTGGAGAGATAGCGCTCGCGGAATTCGGGCGAGATCACGCTGGTCTTCATGATGGCATTGTCGAAGAGATTGCCGCGCAGCACCACGAAGCCGGCGCGCTCCATCATCGGGGTGTCGATGGGGCGGATGACCTTGTCGTCCTGCACAATGGTATTGCGGCAGTTCTCTCCGATGGTCCTGCCATTGACGGTCATGGCGCCTTCGCGGATCAGCCCCTTGCTCATCAGCTGGTTGACCACCGCCGGCACGCCGCCGGCATGGTAGTAATCCTCGCCCAGATATTCGCCGGCCGGCTGCATGTTGACGAGGAACGGCACGTCATGCCCGATCGTCTGCCAGTCGTCGATCGAAAGCTCCACGCCCATGTGGCGGGCGATGGCGTTGATGTGGATCGGCGCATTGGTCGAGCCGCCGATGGCCGAGGTCACCACGATGGCGTTCTCGAAGGCTTCGCGCGTCATGATGTCGGAGGGCTTCAGATCCTCATGCACCATGTCGACGATGCGCTTGCCGGTGCGCCACGACATTTCCTGCCGGTCGCGATAGGGCGCGGGGATGGCGGCCGAGCCGGGCAGCTGCATGCCCAGCGCTTCGGCCAGCGAGTTCATCGTGGTGGCCGTGCCCATGGTGTTGCAATAGCCCGTTGAGGGGGCCGAGGTCGCCACGAGGTCGATGAAGTCCGAATAGCCGATCTCGCCGGTGGCGAGCATTTCGCGCGCTTTCCACACGATGGTGCCCGAACCGGTGCGCTCGCCCTTGAACCAGCCATTGAGCATCGGCCCCACCGAGAGCGCGATGGCGGGAATATTGACCGTCGCCGCCGCCATCAGGCAGGCCGGCGTGGTCTTGTCGCAGCCGATCGTCAGCACCACCCCGTCGATGGGGTAGCCATAAAGCACCTCCACGAGGCTGAGATAGGCGAGGTTGCGGTCGAGCCCGGCGGTCGGGCGTTTGCCGGTTTCCTGGATCGGATGGATCGGGAACTCGAGCGGAATGCCGCCGGCTTCGCGAATGCCGTCGCGCACGCGCTGCGCCAGCACGATATGATGGCGGTTGCACGGGGAAATGTCGGACCCGGTCTGGGCGATGCCGATGATCGGCTTGCCCGACATCAGCTCCTCGCGCGACAGGCCGAAATTGAGATAGCGCTCGAGATAAAGCGCCGTCATGTCGGCATTGTCGGGATTGTCGAACCAGGCGCGTGACCTGAGCCTGCGGGACGCGGCCCCGTCCGTGCTCCCATGTGCGCCAGTGCCGCTCGTCATCTTGGTCTCCATGTGCATTCCGCAGTGATGTGCAGTCAGAGTGTCGGGCCCCTCGGTCCGCTGCGCCAAGCCATAGCGCAAATCGCGCCCGAGCAGGAGCGGATTCGTGCGCCCTCGCGCCCGTCCGGTCAGTGCCTGAGGGTGCTTTCGCGCACCTGCAGCGACACATCGAGCAGCACCCGGTTGCGCACGCTGTCGCCATTTTCGAGCCGGGCGCGGATCATCCTGCCGGCAATGGAACCGATTTCATAGGCCGGAATCCGCACCGACGTCAGGGGCACGTGCATCTGCTTGGAAAATTCGAGGTCCCCGCAGCCAGCCACCGCGATGTCGCGCGGCACGCGCAGGCCGCGATTGCGCGCCTCGAGCAGGCCGCCGACCGCGAGGGTGTCGGTGGCAAAGAACACAGCGTCGCAATCGGGTATGGCGTCGAGGATCTGCGCCATGGCATCGCGGCCCCGGCCCACCGACTGGCTGTCGGGCGTTTCGACCACCATCACCGGCTCGACCCCCTTGGCCGCCAGCCCCTCGCGGAACCCGGCGAGCCGCTCGGGCGCCCGCCCGTCGAGCCGCCCGGCATAAGCGATGCGCTTGAAGCCCTGCTCGATGAAATGCTCGGCCACCAGCCGCCCGCTCTCATGGAGCGAGATGCCCACCTGCATGTCGATGGGGTCGTCGCGATAATCCCACAGCTCCACCACCGGCAGGTTGAGCTGGGAGACCGTCTCGCGCAGTTCGGGGCTGCGAACGAACCCCATGAACATCATCGCGGCCGGCTGGAAGGGCAGCACCGAGCGCAGCAATTCCCCCTGCGCCGAGGCGGCCAGCCCGCTCTGGCCCATCAGGATATGATAGCGGCTGCCCTCGATGGCATCGGCGGCCCCCTGCATGGCGGTGGCGAAATGCTGGTTGCGCAGATTGTAGATGAACACCGAGATCATCGAGGATCGGCCCGAGCGCAGGCTCGAGGCCAATGTATTGATGACATAGCCGGTCTTTTCGACCGCCTCTTCCACCTTGCGGCGGGTTTCGGGACGCACCTTGTCCGGCGTATTGAGCGCCCGCGAGACTGTTATCGGGGATACGCCCGCGACGCGCGCCACATCCTCCACGCGCACCGTCTTGCCCGAACCCGACCGCTGCACCGCCACAATAGATCGCCTTTTTTGAATCCGCTCATCCAATAAGCTATTGTATTGCTTGGCTTCGCGAGAATGCCAAGAGAAATTGACGAATTTCGTAACGGCAGGGACCAACGCAGCTGCTGGCAGGCCCGCGCGAATCGTCTTAAGCGGAGGCGGGCTCGTGAGGGGCCCGGACCGAGGAGATGAGCATGACGATCGAGCGGCTTCAGCCGGGCAAGCGCATGAGCCAGGCCGTGCGCCACAATGGTGTGGTGTATCTCGCCGGCCAGGTGGCAAAAGACTATAACGGCACCATCGAGCAGCAGACCCGCGAAGTGCTCGACGCCATCGACACGCTTCTGGCCGAGGCTGGCACCGACAAGTCGCGCGTGCTCACCTGCCAGGTGATCCTCAACAACATCGCCGATTTCGCCGCGATGAACACCGTCTATGACGCGTGGATCGACCCGGCCAATCCCCCGGCCCGCGCCTGCATCGAGGCTCGCCTCGCCCATCCGGCGCTCAAGGTCGAGATCATCGCCGTCGCGGCGCTCGACTAGGTCCGTGCAAGGGGCGGCATCGCATGGGCGGCCCTAAGGACGATGATGGCGGACACGGCGGCGGCTGCTGCGGCCCCGTGCCTCCACTCCGCCTGCCCGATGCGGCTGCGCGCCCGAGCGCGCCGGCCGTCCCCGCTGCCGCCCGAACACAGGGCATCCCCGACCGCTTCGTGCGCCTGCCGCCCGGCCGGGCCCGCATCGGCACCGATCATCCGCTTCTGGCCATCGATGGCGAAGCCCCCTTGCGCGAGCAGCGCGTCGGCGGTTTCGCGATCGATCCCTTCACCGTCACCAATGCCTGGTTCGGCCGGTTCGTCGCCGCAACCGGCTATGTCACCGAGGCCGAGCGGTTCGGCTGGTCCTTCGTCTTCTACCTGCTGATGCCCGAGCATCTGGGTCCGACCCAGGGCGTCGTCGGTGCCACATGGTGGCGCAACGTGCCGGGCGCCGATTGGCGCCACCCCGAAGGTCCGGGCTCCTCCATCGCGGAGCGCGAGAACCATCCCGTCGTGCAGGTCTCGCTCAACGATGCGCGCGCCTTCTGCCGCTGGGCCGGGGCGCGCCTGCCCAGCGAGGCGGAATGGGAACACGCCGCGCGCGGCGGGCTTTCAGGCGATGTCCGCTATCCCTGGGGCGATCGCGAGCCCGACGATCTCGACTTCATGCCCTGCAACATCTGGCAGGGCGCCTTCCCCGAGCGCAACACCAGGGCCGATGGCTATCTGGGCACCGCGCCCGTCGATGCCTTCGCCCCCAATGGCTACGGGCTCTACAACATGTGCGGCAATGTCTGGGAATGGTGCGACCAGCCCATGCGCATCCGCTCCAACAAGAAGCTCCTGCGCCAGGCCGACGAGGATGTGGTGAAAAAGGGCTTCTACCTCACCAAGGGCGGCTCCTATCTCTGCCACCGCTCCTATTGCCATCGCTACCGCATCGCCGCGCGCACCGGCAACACGCCCGACAGCGCCACCGGCCATATCGGCTTCCGCGTGGTCTACGACCTCCCGTGAGCCTGGTCATCCCACATAGCGGGATAATGTCGCCCGCAGCGTCGCTCGAAGACAAGAAGTTCCGCCGAACGCCCTAGCAAATCAATATCAGCCACCCAAAGCTGCGGCTTTTGCGCGCTGCGCCCGTTGACACGATCGTTCGTTCCGGTAGACAGTTCCGCATAGCGGGAGTTTGTCCGCCTGTCTGCGGTGTGGTCCACAAGAGACCAGCCGCTTCCGAACGAGGGAGATCTACCTGATGCTCAAGCGCATCCTCGCCGGCCTTGCGGTCGGTGCCGTCAGCGCCATTGCCCTGTCCAGCGCCGTTACGGCGCAGGAATTCACGCTCCGGCTGCCCAATGTCGATCCGCCCTATTCGTCTGTGGGCGAGCTGCGCTACCCCAACCACATCTACGCCATGATGCGCACCTTCGAGGATGCGCTCGAGGGCCTGTCGGGTGGCCGCATCGCCGTCGAGCTCTATCCCAATGGCACGCTGGGCGACCTGCGCGAGAACGTCGAATCCGTGCAGGCGGGCATTCTCGAGGCGGCCACCCCCAATGAGGGCACGCTGTCGGGCTTCTTCCCCAAGATCCAGGTGCTGACCGTCCCCTACGTCTTCTCCAACCCGGTCGTCGCCTGGGAGGTGCTCGATGGCCCCTGGGGCAAGGCGCTGTTCAAGGAGATGACCGAGACCACCGGCATCCGCGCTGTCGCCGTGGGCGAAAATGCCGGCTTCCGCATCTGGGCCAACAATACCCGCCCCGTCGCCGGCCCCGCCGACATGTCGGGCCTCAAGATCCGCACTATGGAAATCACCGCCCATCAGGAGATGGTCAAGAGCCTCGGCGCCTCCCCCACCGCCATTCCGTGGCTCGAAGTTTATGGCGCGCTGCAGACGGGCGTGGTCGATGGCGCCGAGCTGCCCATCATCGGGGCCCTGCAGCAGAACCTGCAGGAAGTGCTCAAATACGCCACCATCGACCAGCACGTCTATTCGCTCGGCTTCATCGTGGTCTCCGAGCAATGGTTCCAGAGCCTGCCCGATGACCTCAAGCAGGCCGTGATCGTCGCCGGCAAGCAGGCCGAGATCGCCGGCCGCGGCGTCTCGCAGGCACTCGTGGGCGATGTCACCTCCGAATTCCGCAAGCGCGGCGTCGAGGTCACGGTGGCAAGCCCGGCCCAGCAGGCCGAGTTCAAGGCCACCGCCCAACCCGGCGTCATCACCTGGGCCTCGGGCCAGTTCGGGCAGGATTACGTCACGAGCTTCCTTGATGCCGTCGAGGCGGCCGAGGCCGAACTCGCCAGCTTCTGATCGCGCTCCGGCCGGCGCCGCTCTTCCTTCATCAGGAAGATCCGGTGCCGGCCCGACCGCTCCTGCGGCCAAGGGGGAAGGCCATGCGGCTCTTTTTCAAATTCGCCGATGCGCTTCTGGCGCTCGCCAAGCTCATGACCATCCTGATCATGGCGGGCATGACCATCTCGGTGCTGATCGGGGTGTTCTTCCGCTATGTCATCCCCCTGCCCATGGCCTGGCCGCCCGAGGCGGCCCGCTTCATGATGGTCGCGGTCACCATGTTCGCCTCGAGCATCGCCATCCGCCAGCTCGAGCATGTGGGCATCACCATCATCGTTGATGCGCTGCCGCGCGCGTTGCGCACCGGGCTCTACCTCCTCGGCATGGCGCTGACGGCCGCCTTCCTCGTCGTCTTCATCGCCTTTAGCTATCGCCTCACCTTCGAGATGGGCCCTCGCCAGATCTCCTCCTCGCTCGGGCTCTCGATGGTTGCCGCCTATGTCGCCATGCCGCTGGGCGGGGTGATGATGCTGGTCCAGCTCGTCGCCGCCACCATCGAGGCCATGCGCCGCGCCCGCGCCGGGCAATCGCCCTTCGTCGCCGGCAGCGGCATCAGCTGAGTTCAGGGACCAGTTTCGCCATGCTCATCGCCGGCCTCGTCTTCGTCATCCTGCTCGTCATCGGCCTGCCCATCGCCTTTGCCGTCGGCATTCTCTCCACCGGGCTGATCTTTTCGGCCGGCGGCATGAATTTCCTCATGCTGGTGCCCCAGCGCATGTTCGCCGGGCTCAACGTCTTCACCATCATGGCAATCCCCTTCTTCTTTCTCGCCGCCGAGCTGATGACGGCGGCAAAGATCGTCGAGGACCTGATGGAGTTCGCCGACGCCGTCGTGGGGCGGCTGCGCGGCGGGCTTGCCCATGTCAACGTTCTGGCCAGCGCCTTTTTCGCCGGCATTTCGGGCTCGGCCATCGCCGATGTGGCGAGCCTCGGGGCCATCGAGATCCGCGCCATGGAAGCCCATGGCTATGACAAGCGCTTTGCCGCCGCCCTCACCGTCGCCTCATCGCTGATCGGGCCGATCATCCCGCCCTCGATCATCATCATGCTCTATGCGTCCATCGCGCAGGTCTCGGTGGCCGCGATGTTCCTAGCCGCCTTCGTCCCCGGCCTGCTGCTCACCGCCCTCTTGATGCTCTTGGTCGCCTATCTCGCCAAGAAGAACAATTTCCCGCGTCGCGAGCACCGCATCGCCCCGCGCGAATTCCTCGCCATCTCGCTGCGCGCCGGCGCCGCGCTCGCCATGCCCGGCATCATCATGGGCGGCATTCTCTCAGGCATCTTCACCGCCACCGAGGCGGCGGCCGTGGCGGTGCTCTACGTCCTTCTCATCGGGCTTTTCGTCAAGCGCACGCTGACCTTCAAGATGATTCCCGGCTGCCTCCTGCGTGCTGGCATCATGACCTCGGTGATCTTCATGGTGCTGGCCACCGCCAGCATCTTCGCCTGGTTCATCGGCCTCGAGCGCCTGCCCGAGCGCATGGCCGGCGGCCTTCTGCTGATCACCTCCGACCCCACCATCCTGCTGCTGCTCATTGCCGGCATGCTGATCCTTGTCGGCATGTTCATGGATGTGGGCGCCGCCCTCATCGTCATGGCCCCCATTCTCGCGCCGGCCGCCGTCAGCGCCGGCATCGATCCCATCCATTTCGGCATCGTCATGTCGCTGACCCTCGTGATGGGGCTCGCCACCCCGCCCGTCGGCCCGTGCCTCTTTGCCGCCGCCAGTGTCAGCCGCCTCAAGATCGAGAGCATCAGCCGCGCCATGCTGCCCTTTTATGCGCTGCAGATGCTCTTTCTGCTGATCCTCATCCTCGTGCCGCAAATCTCGCTGACGCTGCCGCAGCTTATGGGTTACATCCGCTAGGCCTACCCATCAGCCTGCCGCGCCTTTGCCTCGCCTAACCAAGGACCGATCATGAAAAAGCTCATCAACGATCCCCGCAACATCGTGCGCGAAATGCTGGAAGGGCTCGTCGACCTCGCGCCCGGCCAGGCGCTGCTCGAGGGCGAGGCGGTGATCCTGCGGTCCGATCTGCCCGAGCCCGCCGCCCGTCCGGTCGCGATCATCTCCGGGGGCGGCAGCGGGCACGAGCCGGCTCATGCCGGCTATGTCGGGGCCGGCATGCTGTCGGCTGCCGTGGCCGGCGATGTCTTCACCTCGCCCTCGGTCGATGCTGTGCTCGCCGCCATCCGCGCCTCGGCCGGGCCCGCCGGCTGCGTGCTCGTGGTCAAGAACTACACCGGCGACCGGATCAATTTCGGCCTCGCCGCCGAACTCGCCACCCTCGAGGGCATCCCCACCGAGGTCGTCGTCGTCGCCGATGACGTGGCCCTGGCCGGTGTCGTCGAAAAATCCCGCCGCCGCGGCATTGCCGGCACCGTGCTCATCCACAAGCTCGCCGGCGCCGCCGCTGCCTCGGGCCTGCCCGTCGCCGAAGTCGCCCGCATCGCCCGCGAGGGCGCCACAGCGCTCGGCTCGATGGGCGTGGCGCTCGGGGCCTGCACGGTTCCGGCCGCCGGCAAGCCCGGCTTCGAACTCGGCGAAAGCGAGATCGAACTTGGGCTCGGCATCCATGGCGAAAAGGGCGTCGAGCGCACCACCATCAAGCCGGCCGACGACCTCACGGCCATCCTAGTTGCGCGCATCGTCGCCGATCTTGGCCTCAAATCGGGCGATCGCGTCGCGCTGCTCATCAACGGGCTCGGCGCCACCCCGCCCATGGAGCTGGCGATCGTCGGGCGAAAGGCGCTGGCGGACCTACGCGCTTTGGGCATCGTCGTCGAACGCGCCTGGAACGGGGTCTTCCTCTCGGCGCTTGAAATGCCGGGCGTCTCGCTCTCGCTGATCGGGCTCGACGATGCGCGCCTCGCGCTGCTCGATGCGCAAGCCTCGGCCCCCGCCTGGCCCGGCCCCGGCCGCATTCCCGCCGCCCGGCAGACCGTCAGCGTGCCGCAATCCGCCCTCGCCGAGGAGGCGGTGCCCTCGGCCGGGGCTTTGGCCGGCAAGACCAGATCGCTGCTCGAAGCCGTTGCCGCCCGCCTCGCTGCCGCCGAAGCCGAGCTCACCGACCTCGACGCCAAGACCGGCGACGGTGATCTCGGCGCCTCCATGGCGCGCGGCGCCGAAGCCATCCGCGCTTTGCCCGAAACCGCCTGGGTCCGCCCCGGCCGGTCGATGGTGGCCATGGGCGGGGCCCTGCGCCGCGCCATCGCCGGCAGCTCGGGCCCGTTCTACGCCACGGCGCTGACCCGCGCCGGCCGGCTCCTCGCCGATGCCGAAGCCCCCGCGCTCTCGGCCTGGGCCGATGCGTTTGATGAAGCGGTAATGGCCGTCGCCACCATCGGCGGGGCCAAGCCCAATGATCGCACCATGCTCGATGCGCTCGAGCCCGCCCGCCTCGCCTTCCGCGACGCCATCGCCGCCGGCCGTTCGGGCAAGGACGCCCTCATCGCCGCAGCCGACGCCGCCGAAAAGGGCGCAGCCGCTACCGCGCAGATGCTGCCCAGGCTCGGCCGTGCCAGCTATCTCGGCCAGCGGGCGCTGGGCACCCCCGATGGCGGGGCCGTCGCCGTATCGCTCTGGCTGCGGGCGCTCGCCGAAGCGCTCTGAGGGCACGAGAGGCCAGCACTGCTTTAGACCCTGCGCGCTCGCTCGAGAGCGGGCAGGGCCCAAGCCCCTCGGTGCGGCCGGGTCAGGCCGAAACCGTCACCGTGTCGGCGGTGTTGCGGGCAATGAAATCCCAGTCATAGCTGACCCCGATGCCCGGCAGGTCCGAGACCGGCACATGGCCATTGGCATCGATGGCCTCGGGGCTTTCCGAATAGCCGCAGGTGTAGATCGGCGGCTTGGGGTTGCCGATGCCGGGGGCGCAGAGCGTCAGCTCGTAATAATTGGCATTGCGGGTCGCCGCCATGCACTGGCGCTGGCTGGGCCCACACCCGTGATATTCGACATCGAGCCCATGCGCCTCGGCCAGATGCGCGATCTTCATGGTGCCGGTGATGCCCATGTCGAGGGTCGGGTTCACCCGCACGAAATCGGTGGCCTCGGTGGTGATGGTGTCGGCCTTGGCCTCGAGCCCGCGGATATGCTCGCCCATCAGGATCGGCGTCTTGATCATCTGGCGCAGCTTCTTGTGGGCGTGGCGCGAGAAGCCGCCATCGCGGAAGGGGTCTTCGTACCAGAAGTAATTGCCCTCGTCGCAGGCCCGCCCCACATAGAGCGCATCCCCGAAGGTCTTGAGCTCGCAGGCCGGGTCGAGCATCAGATCCATCCGCCCCCCGACCCGCTCGGCGACATGGAGCACGTTTTCGGCCTCCTCGCGCCGGTCGCCGGCCGACCAGCCATGGATCTTGAAGCCCTTGAACCCCTGTTCGAGGCTCCATTGCGCATAATCGGCAAAGGCCTCCTTGGAGGAAAGCCCGCCATTGCGGTCGCCATGGAAGGTGGAGACATAGGCCGGCAGGCTCTTGCGATAGCCACCCAGCAGCTTCCAGATCGGCATGCCGGCGCGCTGGCCGGCGAGATCCCAGAGCGCGATGTCGAGATTGGGATAGCCGAAGGCGCCGATCTTGCGCTGGATGCGCTTGACGTCGTCATACATCTGCTCGCGCGTATCGACGTCGCGGCCCACCAGCAGTTTCGCGATCGCGATGGTCTGGGCCGTGGTGGCGGTGTCGTTGTCGATATTGACGAAACGGCCGCGCGCCCCCTCGCTGTCTTCGACCGTGACGGTGATGCCCCGCCGCGTGACGCTCGAGCCCTTCTTGAACACGGTGTTGGAGAACTCGTCCACCGCCAGCCCGTCGAGCTGGTAGTCGAAGGTGGAGATGATGAAGCGCGTGATGGTGGCCATGAAGGAGCTGCGGTCTTTCGGGAAGGTCAGGTGATGTCCGGCCGGGGAGCGGCCGGTTCGGCGGGCGGGGTCGGCAGCGGGCCCGGCCGGCCATCGGGGCCGGCGGCCTCGAGCCGCATCTTGGAACTGACGAGATGGAGCCGCATGGCCGCGCGGGCGCTGTCGCTGTCGCCGCGCTTGATGGCCTCGAAGATGTTGCCGTGCTCGCGGTTGAAGAGGTTAAGATAATCCTGCCGCACCTTGCCCGAGAGCATGGCGTTCTTGAGCCGCGTGCGGGGAAACAGCAATTCCCCCAGATAGTTGAAGAGCCCGAGGAAATAGGGGTTGCCGGTGGCCTCGGCGACGCTGCGGTGGAAGTCGAGATCGGCCTGCACCGAATCCTCGCCCGTCTCGATGACCCGCACGATCTCGGCATAGGCGGCCTCGATCTGGGCGAGCGCCTTGGCATCGCGGCGGCTGGCGGCGAGGGCGGCGGCCTCCACTTCGAGCGCGATGCGCAGCTCCAGCACGCGGGTCGCCTCCTTCACGAGGTCCATATTGGCCTCGGAGATGAAGAACGGGCGGATCGGGGCATCGCGCTGCACGAACACCCCGACGCCCTGGCGCACCGAGACCAGCCCGCTGGCCTTGAGATTGGCGATGGCCTCGCGCACCACGGTGCGCGAAACCTTGAACTCCTCGATCAGCACCTGCTCGGTCGGCAGCTGCTCGCCCCGCTTGTAGACGCCCTCATGGATGCGCCCGGACACGACCGTGACGATCTGGTCGGACAGGCTGCCGCGGCGGGTGAGCTCGACCATCTCTTGAAAATCCTCAGGGCTTGGCGGCGATGAAATCGGCGCGATGCGGGGTAAAGCAGTCGATCATCGAACCGGCCTCGATGCACACCACCCCATGCAGCACGTCCGGGTCAACGACATAAGCCGACCCCGGCCCGAGCCGGCGGGTGACGCCATCGATGGTCATGTCGAAGACGCCCTTTTCCACATAGGCGCACTGCGAATGGGGATGCCGGTGCGGCTCGCCCACCGAGCCCGCGGCGAATTCGAAGCGCACCATCATCAGATCGTCGCGGTAAGCGAGAATCTGCTGGCGGCGGCCTTCGCCGAAATCGCGCCACGGAATGTCCTTGCCCTCGTTGAAGGTGGGGGAATGGGCCTCGGCCATTGCAGTCGTCTCCTTCTTGCCGCGACGTGAGAAGGCGCGGCTCTTGCGTGTCGTCAGTCCTCGCGCGCCAGAACGCCCGCCAGTTCCCGATCATAGCGCTCGGAGGCCTTGATCAGGGCGGCGGTATAGGACGCTTCCGGCGTGCCATGGGCCAGGGTCTCGCGGCTCAGCGTCTCCACGATACGCCCGGCGCGCATGATCGCAAGGGAGTGGCACATATGCTCGATCACCGCCAGATCATGGCTGACGAGCAGGAAGGTGAGATCGAGCTCGGTGCGCAGGTCGGCCAGCAGGTTGAGGATCTCGGCCTGGATCGAGACGTCGAGCGCCGAGGTCGGCTCGTCGAGCAGAAGAATGCGCGGCTCGAGCATCAGCGCCCGGGCAATGGCGACGCGCTGGCGCTGCCCGCCCGAGAGCTGGTGGGGATAGCGATAGCGAAAGCGCGGGCCCAGCCCCACCTGCGTCAGGATACGGTCGACACGGCGATCGACATCCCCCATGCCGTGGATGCGCAGCGGTTCGGCGAGGATGGTATCGATCTTGTGCCGTGGATGCAGCGAGCCATAGGGGTCCTGGAAGACCATCTGCACGAGCCGGCAGCGATCCTTTTCCGGCCGGGCGGCGAGGGGCTCGCCATCAAGCCTGATGGTGCCGGTCCAGTGCCGGTAGAGCCCGGCGATGCAGCGCAGCACGGTGGATTTGCCCGACCCCGATTCGCCCGCCAGCCCGAAGCTTTCGCCGGGTTTGAGGGAAAACGACACGCCATCGAGGATGAGCCGGCGGCGGGTGCCTTCACCCAGATGGAGTGAGAGGTTCTCGACCTCGAGCATGGGCGCGGTCATCGGGAGGCTCCCTCGATGAGCCATTCGGGCTTGCGCTCGAGCACCGAGAGGCGCTCGCGCCGCTCGCCCAGCCGCGGCAGCGAGGCGAGCAGGCCGCGCGAATAGGGATGCTTGGCCTCGTCGAGCTCGGAGCCCTTCAATTCCTCCACCACCTGCCCGGCATACATGATCAGCACCCGGTCGCAGAAGCTTTTGACGAGGTTGAGATCGTGGCTGATGAAAATCAGCCCCAGCCCGCGCTCCTTGACGAGATCATCGAGAATGGCGAGCACCTGCATGCGCACGGTGACATCGAGCGCGGAGGTGGGTTCGTCGGCGATGATCAGCGCCGGATCGGGGATCAGCATCATGGCGATCATCACGCGCTGGCCCATGCCGCCCGAAATCTCGTGCGGGTAGAGCCCGTAGACATGCTCGGGATCGCGGATCTTGACCGCCGCCAGTTGGGCGAGGGCCCGCTCGCGCGCCTCGGCGCGGGCGCCGGGATGGTGCACGCGATAGGCCTCGGCCACTTGCTCACCCACCGTCATCAGCGGGTTGAGCGAATATTTGGGGTCCTGCAGGATCATGGAGATGCGATGTCCGCGCACCTTGCGCATGGCCTTGGGCGAAAGATCGAGCAGGTGCGTGCCCTCGAAGCGGCAGGTGTCGGCGGTTACCTTGGCCGAGCCGGGCAGGAGCTTGAGCAGGGCGCGGCCGACGGTGGACTTGCCCGAACCCGATTCGCCGACGATGGCGAGCTTTTCGCGCCCGAGGTCGAAGCTCACGCCGCGCACGGCGTCCATCACCCCGCGCGAGGAGACGTAGCGCACGCGCAAATTCTTGACCGACAGCAGCGGATCGGTGGACGTCGTCATTTGGAATGCCTCGGATCGAGGAGGTCGCGTAAGCCATCGCCGAAGAGGTTGAAGGCGAGGCTGACGATGAGGATGGCCGAACCCGGCATGGTCACCACCCACCAGCTGTCGAGCATGAAGCGGCGGCCCGCCGAGGTCATCGCGCCCCATTCGGGCGAGGGCGGCTGGGCGCCCAGCCCGAGGAAGCCGAGCCCGGCGGCGGTAAGGATGATGCCCGCCATGTTGAGGCAGAGCCGGACGATCACCGAGGGCAGGCAGAGCGGCAGCACATGGCGGAACAGCAGCCGCAGCCGCGAGGCGCCGACGAGCCGCGCCGCAGCGATGAAGTCCGACGAGCGGATGGTGAGGGTTTCGGCGCGTGCCAGCCGCGCGATCGGCGGCCAGGCGGTCAGCGCAATCGCGATGACGGCATTTTCGAGCCCCGGCCCCAGCGCTGCGGCGAAGGCCAGCGCCAGCACGAGGCTGGGGAAGGAAAGGAAGATATCGGTGATGCGCATCAGGATGCGATCGGTCCATCCCCCGACGAACCCGGCCAGCATGCCCACGAAGAGCCCGATGGGGCCCACGATCACCGACACCAGCACCACGATGGTGAGGGTGATGCGCGCGCCATAGACGATGCGCGAATAGATGTCGCGGCCAAGCTCGTCGGTACCAAACCAGTTGGCGGCGCTGGGCGGCTGCAGGGCGGCGCGCAGGTTCTGCGCGATCGGATCATGGGTGGCGACGAGGGGGGCGAAGGCCGCCGAGATGATCAGCAGCAGGATGATCAGCGCGCCGATCACCGCGAGCGGATTGCCCATGAAGCCGACAAAGCCCCAGTAGGCGCGCTGGGCGGCGGCCTGCCGGCCCGAGGTGATCTCGTCGGTCGATAGCCAGTGCGAAAGGCCGCGGCGGGGCGCGGAGGAGAGGTCGGTGCTCATTGGGCTTTGGTCCGCGGGTCGAAGACGCGATAGAGCACATCCGAGAGCAGGTTGAGCCCGATGAAGATGACGCCCACCAGCAGCACGCAGGCCATCACCGCGTTCATGTCGCCGATCATCAGGTTGGAGGTGAGATAGCCTCCAAAGCCGGGCCAGGAGAACACCGTCTCGATCAGCACGGCGCCTTCGAGCAGGCTGCCATAGGCGAGCGCCACGATGGTGACGAGCTGCACGCGGATGTTGCGGAAGGCGTGGCGCCAGATCACGGCGCTCTCGGACATGCCCTTGATGCGGGCGGTAAGAATATATTCCTGCCCCAGCTGCTCGATCATGAAGCTGCGCGTCATGCGGCTGATATAGGCCATCGAGGAAAGACCGAGGATCGCGGCCGGCAGCCAGATGTTGCGCAGGGCGCTCCAGAACACATCCATATTGCCGGTGATGAGGCTGTCGATCAAAAGGAAGCCGGTGATGGGCGGCACGATGCCGGTATAGAAGATCTCGACGCGGCCAGTGCCGCCCGACCAGCCCAGCATGGCGTAAAACACAATCAGCCCGATCAGCCCGAGCCAGAACACCGGCGTCGAATAGCTGATCAGCGTGATGAAGCGCACCGCATGGTCCTCGATCCGGTCGCGGCGGGTGGCAGCGAGCACGCCGAGCGGCACGCCGATGCCGGCGCCGATCAGGATCGAGAGGGTGGCGAGTTCCACCGTCGCCGGGAACACCCGTATGATGTCTTCGATCACCGGCCGGCCGGTGAGGATCGCAACACCGAAATCGCCGCGCAGGATGTCCGACACGTAGCGGAAGAACTGCACATAGACCGGCTGGTCGAGCCCCAGCTGCTGGTAGACCCGGTCATAGGTCGCCTGCGTCGCCTCATCCCCGATGATGGCGAGCACGGGATCGACCGGCATCAGCCGCCCGATGGCAAAGGTCAGGAACAAAAGCCCGATCAGGGTGGCCACCACCGAGCCGACCGCACCCAGCCCCGACAGCAGGCGGGGGCCGAAGCTCGAAGCAGGCGGCGGTGCGGCTTGCGGGGTCATGGGTCGGTTCCCTGAGGCACTGGGCAGAGCGAGGATGGCGGCGCTCCGCCGCGTCCGTCAATTGAGGAGGCCGGCGAAGCGCGTTGCTCCGCCGGCCTGTTGCATCAGCGCGACTTGGTCACGTCCTCGAGCCGCGTCGTCCAGCCGTAATGGGTCTGGTAGTTCTCGACATCGGCGCGGAACACGGCGGTATCGACGGCCTGCGAGAACACATGCAGGGCCGGGATCACCTCGTCCACCCGCTGCTGGATGGCCTCATAGGCGGCGGCCTGCTCGGCCGGATCGCGGACCAGCAGGGCATCGGCGGCCATCTGGTTGGCCTGTTCGTCCTGCCACGAGGTGCGCCATACGATGACGCCGGAAAGCCCGGCATCGTCGGCATTGTTGGGGTTGATCACCATGGCGCGCAGGTTGGAATGCGGATGCGGCTCCTGGCCGCCGCCGCCACGACCCACGATGAGCTCGAAATTGCGCTCGCGCATCGGCCCGTAGACCTGGTTGCCGCCGCCGGTGACGATCTCGGCGGTGATGCCCGCCTGGGCCAGCGTGCCCTGGATGGCGGTCGCCGCATCGAGGAACGGGGCCTCGTTGAGCGAGAGCAGCTGCACGGGGAAGCCATCGGCATAGCCGGCTTCGGCGAGCAGCGCCTTGGCCTTCTCGATATCGAGGTCGAAGCCGGGATCCTCGAGCGCGCCGAGCACGCCCAGCGCCACCGGCCGCTGCCGCTTGACGCCATAGTTCGGCATGATGGTCTCGTTGATGCCATCATAGTCGATGAGGTGGCGCAGCGCCTCGCGCACCTTGGGGTTGGCGAAGCGCTCGTCCTTCATCGACATGCCGAGGAAGTAGAAGCCCGCCGCCGGCACCGCCTGCACCTCGACATCCGGGTTGGTCGAAAGCGCGTTGATGTCGGGCACCGAGAGGGCGAGGCCGACATCGATGTCGCCGCGCTCGAGCATCAGGCGCTTGGTCTGGCTTTCCGGCATGTGGCGGAAGAGCACGCGGGTCATCGCCGCCGGATCGTCCCAGTAATTGGGGTTGCGGTCGATGACCAAGAGGTCGTTGGCGGCAAAGCTCACGAGCTTGTAGGGGCCCGAGCCGGCCGTGTTGGTGGTGAGCCAGCCCTTGGCATAGTCGTTGTCAACCACATGCTCGAGCGCGGTCTTGCTGTCGATCACCGCTGCCGTGTCGGGCTTGCCGAACATGTAGAGCACCAGCTGCGGATCGCCTGCCTGGGGCAGGTTGACGGTCAGCGTGTTGCCCTCGGCCGTCACCAGTTCGTCGAAATTCTCGGCGGTGAAGCCGAAGCCCAGCCAGATGCCGGCGCCCACGAGGCCCAGTTCGATGTTCCGCTTGTATGACCACAGGACGTCTTCGGCGGTCACCGGATTGCCGGAGGCGAACTTGGCGCCCTCGCGCAGCGTGAAGGTGATGGTGCGGCCATCCTCGGAAATCTCCCAGCTTTCGGCGAGGCCGGGATTGACCTGGGTGCGCTCGACCGGATCGAGGCGGACGAGGGTGTCGTAGATATTGGTCACCACGCCCGTCGTCTCGCGGCCGGTCATTGCGGCGGGATCGAAGGTGATGATGTTGTTCATGCTCATGCCGATGACGAGCTGGTCGGCCGGCGTCGCGGCCATGGCGATGCCCGAAGTCCCGGCCAGAGCGGCTGCCATCAGGGCAGCCAGGATCGTCTTTCTCATCGCAAGAGTCCTCCCATTTGCGAAGCAAGAAGTCGGCGTCTGTTATTAGACATCATACAACTGGAGTCAAGGTTGTCCGATGCCCTTCGCGCGCACCTCGCTCTGCTGTGAACCGGCATAATCGGAACCGGCATGACCTGAACCGGCATGACCTTGCCGAATGAGGGCATGGCAAAAGAGCATGAGGCAGGGCCGCGGCGTCGCTTGCGCGACAGGCGGCCGGCACGGCATGGTCGCCGCACCCGGCCCGGGCGAGCGCCGGGCCTTTGTGCTTTCGCCTCGAGGACTATCTGACCATGGCCCCTTCCCCCCTTCAGCCGGTCGAGCGGACCGGTGCCGAACATCTGGTGGCCGCGCTCGAGACCGAAGGGGTCGACCGCATCTTCTGCGTGCCCGGCGAAAGCTATCTCGCCGTGCTCGATGCCCTGCACGATGCCCGGATCGAGGTCATAACCACCCGCCATGAGGGCGGCGCCGCGATGATGGCCGAGGCCGACGGCAAGATGACCGGGCGGCCCGGCATCTGCTTTGCCACCCGCGGGCCCGGCGCCACCAATGCCAGCGCCGGGGTGCATGTCGCCCATCAGGACGCGACCCCTATGATCCTCTTCGTCGGCCAGGTGGCGCGCGGCTTTCTCGGCCGCGAAGCCTTCCAGGAAGTCGATTATGTGCAGATGTTTTCGGGGCTGGCCAAATGGGTGGCCCAGATCGAGGATGCCGCGCGCATGCCCGAGATGATCGCCCGGGCCTTCGCCATCGCCATGTCCGGCCGGCCCGGCCCGGTGGTTCTGGCCCTGCCCGAGGACATGCTGACAGATGTGGTTTCGGCGATCCCCGCCCGGCGCACCGAGGTGCCCGAGATTCACCCGGCGCCCGAGCAGATCGCCGCGCTCAAGGCCCTTCTGGCCAGGGCCGAGCGCCCCATCCTCATTCCCGGCGGCAGCCGCTGGACGGACGACGCCCTCGCCGCCCTCACCCGCTTCGCCGAACGCTGGGATCTGCCGGTGGCGGCGGCCTGGCGCCGGCAGGATCTCTTTTCCAACGCCCATCGCTGCTATGCCGGCGAAGCCGGGCTCGGCATCAACCCAAAGCTCAAGGCCCGGATCCGGGAGGCCGATCTCGTCATCCTGTTCGGCGACCGGCTGAGCGAGGTGCCTTCGGACAGCTACGAGCTGCTCGGCGTGCCGCGCTCCGCCCAGACTCTCGTGCACATCCATTGCGATGCCAACGAACTGGGCCGGGTCTATCAGGCCGATCTTGCCATCAACGCCACCCCGCTCGGCATGGCGCCCCATATCGATGCGCTCGTTCCCGACGCGCCTGTGCGCTGGGCCGAGCGCCGCGCCGAAGCGCGGTCCCAATACGAGGCTTGGCAGACCCCGCGCCTCCTGCCGGGCAATGTGCAGATGCCCGAAGTGATCCTGGCGCTGCGTGAAAAGCTGCCCGAGACCGCCATCCTGACCAATGGCGCCGGCAATTTCGCGGCCTTCCTCCACCGCTTTTACCGCCACCGCCGCTATGGCACGCAGCTGGCGCCCGGGTCGGGGTCGATGGGCTATGGCGTGCCGGCGGCGATCGCGGCGGCCCTGCGCCATCCCGACCGGCCGGTGGTGTGCATCGCCGGCGATGGCGATTTCATGATGACGGGGCAGGAGCTTGCCACCGCCATGCAGTTCGGCGGGGCGCCGATCTTCGTGGTCGTCGACAATGGCATGCTGGGCACCATCCGCATGCATCAGGAACGCCATTATCCGGCGCGCATGGTGGCGACCGAGCTGCGCAACCCCGATTTCGCCGCTTTCGGCCGGGCCTTCGGGGCACGCGGCGAATATGTTGACCGCACCGAGGATTTCATGCCCGCATTCAAGCGCGCACTCGAGGCCAGGGTGCCCACCGTGATCCACCTCAAGGTCGATCCCGAGGCGCTGACCGCCGGCCAGTCGCTGTCTGAAATCCGCGCGGCCGCCCAGAAGGCGTGAGGGGCCGGAGACCTACCGCGCCGTCCAGCCCCCATCGATGGCAAGCGAGGCCCCGGTGATCGAGCGGGCCAGCGGGGTGGTGAGGTAATGGGCCAGTTCCGCCACTTCCTCGGGCGCGATGAAGGCCTTGTTGGGCTGGGGCGCGAGGATCACCTCGCGGATCACCCGATCCTCGGGCAGGTTATGGGCGCGGGCCTGGTCGGCGATCTGTTTTTTGACCAGCGGGGTCAGCACATAGCCCGGGCAGATGGCGTTGCAGGTCACCCCGGCTTCGGCCGTCTCGAGCGCCACGGTCTTTGTCAGCCCCACCAGCGCGTGCTTTGATGCGACATAGGCCGATTTGAACGGGCTGGCCACCAGCCCATGGGCCGAAGCGATGTTGACGATGCGGCCCCATTGCCGCGCCACCATGCCCGGCACCGCCGCCTGCGTGGCGTGGAAGGCGGCATCGAGATTGATCGCGAGAATGCGCTGCCAGTCCTCGACGGGGAAGTCGCCGATGGGCGAGACCTTCTGCACCCCGGCGGTGTTGACGAGAATGTCGAGCCGGCCGTGCCCGCGCTCCACCTCGCGCACCAGCTCGCCGGCTTCGGCGGGGCGGCTGAGATCGGCGCGCAGATACTGCGTCGCGGCCCGGCCGAGAATGGTTTCCGCAACCCCCTCGGCTTCGACGCCATGGGCGATGACCGTGTAGCCGGCAAAGGCGAAGCGCTGGGCAATCGCCAATCCGATGCCTCCGGTGGCCCCGGTCACGAGCGCGATGCGGGTCTGGGTCGTCATGGCGGTCTCCCTGTCGGCGTTTCCCAAGCGGCCGGAGTGCAACCCGCAGGCTTTTCCGCACACCTCCGAAACGGTGGCGAACCCTAGCATGGGCGTGCCCAGCAGGGGAGCGGGCCCCCGCGAGAACCATCGTCCCCGCGATCTGGACGAAGCGGCCGGGGCGGTGCTAGCTCATCGGGTCGCCAGCAGGTTGCCCCGATGCGCCTTGATCCCCTCGCCTCCAAGCACGTCATCGCGCCTATCGCGCTCGCCGAGGACCTGCTGCTGGCCGGCGCCCCCGACCAGCGCGCCGCCTTCGAACGCGTCCGCCACGGCGCGCGCTACCGCCCCCGCCTCCTCAAGGAACATGGGCGCAGCCGCTTCCCCGCAACGCTCGACCACTCGGCGCTGCTGTTTCTGCGCCGCTATTTCCCCATAGCGCGGCGCAAACCCTGCACCATCGCCTGCGACCGCGATCTCAAGGCGGCGATGCGCGAAAACGGCCCGGTGATGTTCGTGCACACCCATCAGGGCGGCATGTTCCTCAGCACCCTGTTCCACCAGATCGACCTGCAGGCCGTTCGTCCCGTCGAAAAGCCCGAGGGGGTGGCCGAGAGCTTGGAGCGCCTTGGGATCAGCCGTGATCACCAGATGCCGGTGCGCTCGGACGCGGTGTCCCTGGCAAAAGCGATGCGGCTCATGGGCCCGGACCGGTGCATGCTCGTCGCCATAGATTATTGCAACGCCGCCGGCGCCTTCGGGGTCATCAACCCCAACTGCCTCGAGCTTGCAGCGCGGCGCGGCATCGCCACCTGCTTTCTCTATATCGCCGTCGATGGCGAGGGGCAGGTCATGGTGAAGGCATCGCCCATCCGGCACCGCCCGCAGGGGCATGCCGCCGCCGAGGAAATGATCGCCTTTCTCGCCCGCTTCGACGCCCGCTTCGCAGGCTGGGAAATTGCCCGCAGGCTGCCGGTCGTTGCGCCCACGGCCTGAACGGGGCCGCGAGGTCGGGCTCAGCGCAGCTGGCCCGACACCCACACGGCAAACGCCCGCAGGCTCATCCCGTCATCCATCTGCTCGATGGGCAGGCTCGCCTCATATTCGGTTTCGAGCGACAGCAGCAGGTCGACGAAATCGAGCGAATCGATACCCACCGCGCTGAGCGAAGCATCCGGATCGACGTCGGGGCCGAGCCGGGCCGCGCTCGCAATAAAGGCGATCACCTCGTCCGGGGTGGCGGTTCTGCTCATCACGCGGCCCTGTATTCCTCGAAAACACCCGGCATCCGCCTGTCCGCGACAAGGCTCTGCCAGGGGATGCTGTCGCAGCTTTTCCTCAGGTCGTCGAGCCATATGCCCAGCATCTGGTAGGCCAGGGCCTTGCCCGCACAGCGATGCGCGCCGTGCCCGAAGCTCAGATCGGGTCCGCCCTGCGGCCCGTTCAGCGGCGGCAGGATCACCAGCACCGCATCCCCCGGCATGATGTCGAGCCCGTCCCGCGCAAACGCCGCGGCGGCGCGCCGCCCGGTATAGTTGACGCTCGCCGCCTTGCGAAAAACCTCGCGCGGGCTCGCCCCGGCGATTGCCGCCCGCCGCTGCTCCGGGTCGAGAGCAAGAAGGTGGTTGAGAAACGCCGCCATGGTGCCCACCATCGGGTCGCGACCCTGGACGATGAGGCTCAAAAGCATCGGCATCACTCCGTCCGGCCCCGTACCCTCGCGCCCCATCGCCCCGACAAGCCCGACAAGGCTCGCCTCCTCAGCCGCGAGCCGGGCCGGCGAATGCAGATAGCCGAAAACCGATTTGGCCGATGGCTTGTCTGCCCCTGCCAGCGCACCGGCCGGAAAGTCAGGCGCATGCAGCCCGATCACCGCCTCGATGAACCGGTCCGCCGAAAGCCGGGCGAACTCGGCAGGGCTCGCGACATGGCCTTTGGCGAATTCGGCGAGATTGGCCGCCGAAATTGCCCGCCAGGCCCCATCGAGCCTGCGGGAGGCGTCCGCAAAGACGGTGAGAAAGGCCTCGCGCGACGCCTTGTGGGCCGGCCCGTCATGCTGGATGGGGTTGTGGCTGATGAAATACCGCACCCAGTGCCACGCGCTCTCCCGATCGACCGCCGAGATCGCGGCGTGGAAATCCGCCTGCAGGAACATATCGCCAGCGCCGAGCACCGCCTCCACGAGCCCAGGGGCCAGCACCACATGGGTGGCCGGTCCGTCGCGGCGGAAGCTGCGGTGATCGGGCAGCGCGGGCGCGACCTGGGGCGGGCCATAGCCGCTCCGTGCCCGCGCGATCTCGCCGAGGAAAGCATTCACTTCAAGCGCAAGCATCGATCGCTGATCCGTTGAATCACAAGAGGATAGCGGACGCACGAAAGCTGCGGCAGGGTTTGGCGGCAACAGATGCGCGACAATGCGCAGAAAAACAAAAAGGGCCTCGCGGCCCTTTGTCTCCCGGATCACCGAACCGGAATATTGGAGCGGGCGATGGGATTCGAACCCACGACCCTAACCTTGGCAAGGTTATGCTCTACCCCTGAGCTACACCCGCGCTCCACATCGGCGACTGCACTTGGCAGCGCCCCGACGCGCGCCTATATGCCCAATCGCACGGAGCATTGCAACCCCATTCTCCTCATCTTTGCAAAAGGCTATGAGGGGGTGTCCGTGGCTGCCCTATCAGGTGGACGGGGACGGCCCCGAACAGGACCAGGATCGACATGAACCTCAATGGCTTGACCCCCAATGGCAGCACCGCGCCCGCACCTGCGGGGCTGATCAAGGATTCCTCGACCGCGGCCTTCAAGGCCGATGTCATCGATGCCTCGCGCGATGCTCCGGTCCTGGTCGATTTCTGGGCGCCCTGGTGCGGGCCCTGCCGCCAGCTGACCCCGGCGCTCGAAAAGGTGGTCAAGGAAAAGGCCGGGCAGATCCGGCTGGTCAAGATCAATATCGACGAGAATCAGGCGCTGGCCGGCCAGATGGGCATCCAGTCCATTCCCGCCGTCTTCGCCTTTGCCGGCGGCCGTCCCGTGGATGGCTTCATGGGCGCTCTGCCCGAAAGCGAAGTGCGCCGCTTCGCCGAGCGCGTCATTGCGGCGGCCCCGCCGGCCGAGGGCGCGGGCGGGCTCGACGAGGAGCTCAAGCAGGCCCTCGAAGCCGCCCATGCGGCGCTCGCCGCCGGCGATCTCAACCGCGCCGCGCAGATCTATGGCCTTGTGCTCCAGCACGCGCCCGAAACCGTGGCTGCGCTCGTGGGCATGGCGAAGGTCTATCTCGCCGCCGGCCAGCCCGAGCGGGCGCAGGAAGCCCTCGACATGGTGCCCGAGGCCGACCGCAAGGGCGAGGATTACCTCGGCGCCATCGCCTCGATCCGCCTCTTGCAGGAGGCCGCCGAGCTCTCCGAATCGGCCGAGCTCGAACAGGCCGTCGCCGCCAACCCCGATGATCACGATGCCCGCTTCGAGCTCGCCGTGGTGCTCAATGCCGAGGGCCGCCGCATCGAGGCGGCAGAGCAGCTGGTGGCGCTGATGAAGCGCGATCGCGCCTGGAACGAGGATGGCGCGCGCAAGAAGCTGCTCGAACTCTTCGAAGCCTGGGGCCCCAAGGATCCCGCCACCCTCAAGGGCCGGCGGATGCTGTCGGCGGTTCTCTTTTCCTGACCTCACTTTCCCGGTGAGGGGCGCTCGCGCCTCTCCTGCAGTATCGATCGGACCCTGATGGCGCATCGCCCCGAAAGCCTCGCCGACCTGCCCGAAACGCTCCCGATCTTTCCGTTGACGGGCGTGCTGCTGCTGCCGTTCGGGCAACGGCCGCTCAATATCTTCGAGCCCCGCTATATCGACATGGTCGATGATGCGCTGGCCGGCAATCGCCTCATCGGGCTCATCCAGCCGGTCGAGACGGATGAAGAAAGCCCGAAGGGCCGCGCCTCCCTGCGCGAGGTCGGCTGCATCGGGCGCATCACCCATTTCGAGGAGCAGCCGGACGGGCGATATTTCGTCATCCTCTCGGGCATCTGCCGCTTCCGCGTCAGAACCGAGCGCCGGCTCAGCCTGCCCTATCGCGTCGTCGAGATCGAGACGTCCGGTTTCGAGCGCGATTTCGAGCGCACCCATGGCGAGGAGGCGGTCGATCGCGCCAAATTCCTCAAGATGATGCATGATTATGCCGCCTTCGCCGAGATCGACCTCAACTGGGACGAGATCAAGCAGACGGGCACGGCCGACCTCGTCAATTTCTGCTCGATGGTCTCCCCTTACGGGCCGGCGGAAAAGCAGGTGCTGCTCGAGGCCACCAGCCTCAACGAGCGGGCCGAAACCCTCATCGCCATGGCCGAATACGAGATGGCGCGCGGCGGCACCGGCGCCGCTCCGCTGCAATGAACGTGCCCGACACCGGTCAGCCGCCGCGCCAGCCGGACCGGCAGATGGAGCGACAGGTCGATCCGCGCGTGCTCGAAATGCTGGTCTGTCCCCTGACCAAGACGCGCCTCTCGCTCTCGCAGGATCGGCGCGAACTGATCTCGCAGGTAGCGCGGCTGGCCTTTCCCATCCGGCAGGGCGTGCCGCTGCTCAGCCTCGACGAGGCGCGGGAGTTGAGCGAGGACGAAACCGGCCAGCTTCTCGCTCGCCGCCCGTCCTCCCCGTGAGCCCCCGTCCTCCCCGTGAGCCCCCGTCCTCCTCGTCAGCCCTTGCCTCTTAGGCCGGCAGGCCCCGCAGCAGCCGCGGCCCCTGCGCGTCGAGGCCGGCCGCCCGCGCCATCAGCGCGCCCTTGACCGGCGGCAACCGGTCCACCACCCCGAGCCCCAGGTCGCGGATGGCGCGCAACGGCGCGACATCGTTGGAAAACAGCCGGTTCATCCCGTCTGTCACCATGGCCATCAGCGCGGTATCGAGCCTGCGCCAGCGCTGGTAGCGCTCGAGCGTATCGGCCTGGCCGGGGTCGAGCCCCAGCCGCAGGGCATCGAGCACCGTCTCGGCCAGCGCCGCGACATCCTTCAGCCCCAGATTGAGCCCCTGCCCCGCGATGGGGTGCACCACATGGGCGGCATCGCCCACCAGCGCCAGGCGCTCGGCAATGAAACTGCGGGCAAGGATCAGTCGCAGCGGATAGGATTGCAGCGCGCCCTCGAGCGTCACCGCGCCGAGCGCCGAGCCCATGGCCGCCTCGATGGCCGATGCGGCCTCCGCGAGTGGCAGCGCCGCGAGCCGCGCTGCTTCGGGTGCGCTTTCGGTCCACACCAGCGACGAGCGCAGGCCGCGCCCGTCACTATCGAGCAGCGGCAGGCTGGCAAACGGACCTGCGGGGCGGAAATGCTCATAGGCAATGCCCTCATGGTCGTGCTCATGGCCGATAGTGGCCACCAGCCCCGTCTGCCTATAGTCATGGGTCACGACCCCGATGCCGGCCATGCCGCGCAGGCCCGACATCGCGCCATCGGCGGCGACCACCAGCGCGGCCGAAATCGTCCGGCCATCCGCCAGCGTCAGGCGGCCCCGCTGCCGGTCCGCGGCAAAGCCCGCGATGGTGACCGGTGCGATGATCTCGGCCCTGTCGCCAAGCCGCGCCAAGAGCGCTTCGGCCAGCGCGGTATTGGGCACCAGATGCGCGAAGGGTTCGCCGGGCGCGACATCGCCCGAAAAGCTCAAGAAGAGTGGCCGGGCGATATCACCCGTCCCCGAATCGGTGATGCGCATGGCCCGCACCGGCGAGGCCACGCCCGCAACGCCGGGCCAGACGCCGAGCCCGTCGAGCACCTTGCGTACGCCCGCCGCGATGGTCGAGGCTCGCTGGTCGCGCGGCACCGAAAGCGGGCGCCGGTCGAGCAGCGCGATGCGGATACCGTCCATGCCGTCCGCCAGCGCGATGGCGAGCGCCAGGCCCACCGGCCCGCCGCCGACGATCGCGACATCATAGTCTGCATCGGTGTTGGCCGGCATGGCGTCCTCGTTAACTGGAAATCGCCTTCTATGTCGCGCTTTGCCGGGGCCGGTGCAAGGCACGCGGTGACGCACGGCATCTGCTCAAAATATCAGCTACAGTCCGATCATCGCGCATTTTTTCATCATTTTGCGGTCGGCGATAGTGATGGCCTGTCGACGGATCCAGCGCCTTTGGAAGAAAAAACTCTTTACCGACAGTGACTTGCTAACTTTCTCGACAGTTTGGCACGGCACTTGACTCTGCAACGGCGACACAAGGACCGACAGCAGAAGGAAAGGGGCGCCCATGAAGCTTATCGTCGCCATCATCAAACCATCGCGGCTCGAGGAGGTGCGGCAGGCCCTCAACTCCCTCGACGTCCATGGCATGACCGTCACGGAAGTGAAGGGCTATGGCCGCCAGAAGGGCCATTCCGAGATCTATCGCGGCACCGAATATGCCGTGCACTTCCTGCCCAAGCTCAAGGTCGAGATCGCCGTCGACGAGGCCCAGTCCGACGCCGTGGTCTCCGCCATCCGCGAGGCCGCCCAGACCGGCCGCATCGGGGACGGCAAGATCTTCGTCTTCGACCTCCTCGCCGTCACCCGCATCCGCACCGGCGAAACCGGCGCCTCCGCCCTCTGATGCCGCACCATCACGGAGTTCCTGCGATGATTTCCAAGTTTTCCCCGAAGCTCTGCGGCACTGCGGCGCTGGCTTCTCTCGTCCTTGCCTTCCCCGTCCTCGCCCAGGAGGCCACTGCCCCCGCCGAGGCTGCCGAAGCCGCCGAAGCCGTGCTCACCGGCGTGTCGGTCGATGTGGTGTTCATTCTCAATTCGCTGCTGATGCTGATCGGCGGCTTCCTCGTGTTCTTCATGGCGGCCGGCTTCGCCATGGTCGAAGCGGGCATGGTGCGCACCAAGAACGTCTCCATGCAGCTCTTGAAGAACATCTCGCTCTTCGGGGTGGCGGTGCTGATGTATTACCTCATCGGCTACAACCTCATGTATCCGGGCGACAACTGGTTGATCGGCACCTCCGATGGGGGCGGCTATCTCGGCGCCTTCGGCATCGCCATCCTCGAAGCGGTCGGCATCACCGCCGAGCAGGCGAGCGACATCTCCTATGCCGCCACCAGCTCGGATTTCTTCTTCCAGGTGATGTTCTGCGCCACCGCCGCCTCCATCGTCTCGGGCACGCTGGCCGAACGCATCCGCATCTGGCCGTTCCTGATCTTCACGGTCGTCCTGACCGGGCTGATCTACCCCATCCAGGCCTCCTGGAAGTGGGGCGGCGGCTTCCTCGATACCCAGTTCGGCTTCCTCGATTTCGCCGGTTCGACGGTGGTTCACTCGGTGGGTGGCTGGGCGGCGCTCGCCGGCGCCATCCTGCTGGGCGCGCGTCGGGGCAAGTACAACGCCAATGGCACGGTCAACGCCATGCCGGGTTCGTCCATGCCGCTGGCGACGCTGGGCATGTTCATCCTCTGGCTCGGCTGGTTCGGCTTCAACGGCGCCTCGCAGCTGGCCATGGGCTCGGTGGGTGATGTTGCCGATGTCGGCCGCATCATGGCCAACACCAATGCCGGCGCCGTGGGCGGTGCCCTTGCCGCCATGGTCTGTGCCGCAATCGTCTACAAGAAGGTCGACCTGACCTTCGTGATCAACGGCGCGCTGGCGGGCCTCGTCTCGATCACGGCCGAACCGCTGACGCCGGGCCTTGGCACTGCCATGCTGATCGGCGGCGTGGGCGGCATCATCGTGGTCTTCGCCGTGCCGCTGCTCGACCGGTTCAAGATCGACGACGTGGTGGGCGCCATCCCCGTCCACCTCTTCGCCGGCATCTGGGGCACCATCGCCGTGGTCTTCACCAATGGCGAGGCCAACCTCATCAACCAGCTGATCTCCATCGTCATCGTGGGCGTCTTCGTCTTCGTCGTCAGCTTCGTGGTCTGGTTCATCATCAAGGCCACCATCGGCCTGCGTCCGAGCGAGGAAGATGAGGAACTTGGGCTCGACAAGGCCGAAGTCGGCATCGAGGCCTATCCCGAGTTCAGGTGATATCGACCCTGGTGGCCCGGCATCGTGCCGGGCTGCCGATCTCCGCCTCCGGGTCCGGCACGCTGCCGGACCCAACCCTGCCGCTTGCCGGCGGCGTGCAGCCCATGCTCCTCTTGGCCCGCCACAGAGGCTTCCCACTCGCAAACCGCATGGGCTGCACACCCCCGCCAAGCGCCCCGGACCGACCGGAGCCAGCCTCCGTCTGCCGCCCAAATGAGCGGCAAACGCTTGCCGAATTGCCCAATATTTAGGCGCGCCAATGCCCGCCTCGCGCGCCTCCTGCAGCCGCGATGGGCAAGGCCCTGACTCTCAACGCAAATTCGCCTCGGCACGAACTGGCACGCGGCTTGACTCTCTGAAGTCGACCAAACCGCCACCTGCGAGGCATCCATGAAGTTCGTCGTCGCCATCATAAAGCCGTCCCGGCTCGAGGAGGTGCGGCAGGCCCTCAACTCCCTCGACGTCCATGGCATGACCGTCACGGAAGTGAAGGGCTATGGCCGCCAGAAGGGCCATTCCGAGATCTATCGCGGCACCGAATACGCCGTGCATTTCCTCCCCAAGCTCAAGGTCGAGATCGCCGTCGACGAGGCCCAGTCCGACGCCGTGGTCTCCGCCATCCGCGAGGCCGCCCAGACCGGCCGCATCGGGGACGGCAAGATCTTCGTCTTCGACCTCCTCGCCGTCACCCGCATCCGCACCGGCGAAACCGGCGCCTCCGCCCTCTGATGCTTCCTATCCGGAGTTCTCTTGCTATGTTCAAAACCAAGACCCTTCTGGGCGTGGGCGCGGGGCTTGCGGCCCTGACCCTGCCCGCTCTGGGGCAGGAAGCCTCCGCCCCCGCGGCCGAGGCCGCCGCCGCCGTCGTGCCTGTCATCGACAAGGGCGACACGGCCTGGATGCTGGTGTGCACCCTGCTCGTCATCCTGATGACCATCCCCGGCCTCGCGCTGTTCTATGGCGGCCTGGTGCGCTCCAAGAACATGCTCTCGATCCTCACCCAGGTGCTGGCGGGCTTCGCCATGATCGCGCTCTTGTGGGTGATCTACGGCTATTCGCTGGCCTTTGCCGGCCCCAGCGAGGGCGGCCTTTCGGCCTTTATCGGGGATCTCTCCAAGCTCTTCCTCGCCGGCGTCACGCCCGACAGCACCTCCCCCACCTTCTCGGCGGCCTTCGAGCTGCCCGAGCTCGTGTTCGTGTGCTTCCAGCTCACGTTTGCGGCCATCACCGCCACGCTGATCACCGGCGCCATCGCCGAGCGCATGAAGTTCGGCGCGGTCATGGCCTTCCTCGCCCTCTGGTTCACCTTCTCCTACCTGCCCATCGCCCACATGGTCTGGGCCGGTCCGGGCCTGCTCTTTGGCATGGGCGCCTATGACTTTGCCGGCGGCACGGTGGTGCACATCAATTCGGGCGTCGCAGCCCTTGTCGCCTGCATCGTGCTTGGGCCGCGCCGGGGCTTCCTCAAGGAGCCGCAGCCGCCCCACAACCTGCCCTTCACCTTCATCGGCGCCTGCCTGCTGTGGGTGGGCTGGTTCGGCTTCAATGCCGGCTCCAACCTCGAGGCCAACGGGCTGACGGCGCAGGCCTTCCTCAACACCATCACCGCCCCGGCGGCGGCGGCCCTGGCCTGGGCCCTGGCCGAAAAGGTGCTGCGCGGCCATGCCAGCCTTCTGGGCGCGGCATCGGGCGCGGTGGCCGGCCTCGTGGCCATCACCCCGGCGGCCGGCTTTTCGGGCACCATGGGCGCAATTGTCCTCGGTGCCGTGGCCGGCGTCGTCTGCCTCTGGGCGGTCATCACCCTCAAGCCGATGCTGAAATATGACGACAGCCTCGATGTCTTCGGCATCCATGGCGTCGGCGGCATCGTGGGCGCCATCGGCACGGCCATCGTGGCGAGCCCCTCGCTCGGCGGCTACCCGCTCGATGGCTATGCGATGGGCAGCCAGCTCGTGACCCAGATCACCGCCGTGGTCATCGCCGTGGTGTGGTCGGCCGTCGTCACCCTCGTGGCGCTCTTGATCGTCAAAGCGCTGTTCGGCGGGCTTCGGGTCTCCGAGCAGGCCGAGAGCGACGGTCTCGATCTCGCCACCCATGGCGAGCGCGCCTACAACTGATCCTGCAATCCAAAGGCTCCTCCCGGAAAGGCCGTCGGCATCATGCCGGCGGCCTTTTCGTTCGATGGAGTTGCCGATGCCGGGGATTAGGCCGGGGTTAACCATGGACCCCTAGCATGGCGCATTGGATGGGGCTCCCGCGCCCTGCGTCATGATGAAAAGTCCTCCCATGCCCAGCCAGAATCTCGCCCAAGACCTTCGCCAGGACCCGGCACCGGCCATCGCCATCACCATCCCGGTGCGTCTCATCGGGCTCGTGGTGCTGGGGCTCGTGGCGATCGTCATGCTGTCCCTGGCGTCCTGGTCGGTGGATGATCCGAGCTTTTCCTACGCCACCGACAAGCCGGCGGCGAACTGGCTCGGCTTTCCCGGCGCGGTGATCGCCGATATTTCCTTCCAGGTCTTCGGGCTCGGCATCATCGCGCTCTTGGTGCCGCCCGCGCTCTGGGGCTGGACGCTGATGCGCCGCAAGGTGCCCTCGCGCCTACCGCTCCGGCTCATCGCCTGGCTCGGTGCCGGCATTCTGGCCACGGGCGCCCTGGCCTTCCTCGCCGTGCCCGAAAGCTGGCCCCTGCCCACCGGGCTCGGCGGTCTCATCGGCACGGGTTTCCTGAGCCTTTCAACCATGCTCACCGGCGAGGCGCCAGCCGGCCTGACGGCGATGCTCTTTGCCGTGCTCGTCGCCGCGCCCAGCCTTGCGCTCTTCTTCATCGCCATGGGCTTCGGATTTTCCGCCCCCGCCGCCAGAACGCGGCCGGCCGAGGCCAAGGCGCGCAGCCGGGTCGGCACCCGTGGTGCCCACGAGCCCGAGGCTGACGCCGATGACGGGCGGGCCGGGCTGTTCGACGTGGCGCTCGGCGCCGCCGTCCATCTCGGGTTTTCCGCCCGCAGCGCCATCAAGCGTGCCAGGGCAGCGATTCTCGCCCGCAAGGCAGCCGAAGCCGATGACGGCGCCTGGCGCGACAGCCGGGCCGAGCCCAGCCTCGTTTCTGCCCCCGCCATCGCCCCCGCCCATGCCTCTGCCCCAGAGCGGCGCGAGCCGGTGGTGGTGCATGCCCGCCGCTCGGCCGAACCGGTTTCGGATGCGCCCGATCCCGACGAACTCTATCCCGAAGATGCGCCCTTCGATCTCGACGACGATCCGGCTGCCGTCATGCCCGAGCCGCCGCCGGTCTCGCGCGTCGTGCCGCCCCAGCGCGGTCCCGCCGCACGGCGCGCGCCCGTCGAGCCGGTGGCAGCCCCGGCCGCCGCGCCGCGCGTCACGGCCCCTGCGCCGCGTTCGGCCCCCGGCCAGCGCGCCACGCGCGAGGCCCAGTCCTCGCTGCTCGATGATCCCTTCGGCTTCCAGCTGCCCGAGCTCAGCCTTCTCGCCGAGCCGCGCCAGAGCGGGGTGCCCGAGGAGCACCAGCCCGAGCGGCTCGAAGCCATGGCCCGCAGGCTCGAAGGCGTGCTCGAGGATTTCGGCGTCAAGGGCGACATCATCAACGTCCGGCCCGGGCCGGTCGTGACCCTTTACGAACTCGAGCCCGCCCCCGGCATCAAGTCCTCGCGCGTCATTTCGCTCGCCGACGACATCGCCCGCTCGATGAGCGCCCATTCGGCCCGCGTCGCCGTGGTGCCGGGGCGCAACGCCATCGGCATCGAATTGCCCAACAAGACGCGCGAGACCGTCTATCTGCGCGAAATGCTGGCCTCCTCCGATTTCGAGAAGATGAAGGGCAAGCTGCCCATCTGCCTCGGCAAGACCATCGGTGGCGAACCGGTGATCGCCGATCTCGCGCGCATGCCGCATCTGCTCATCGCCGGCACCACCGGCTCGGGCAAGTCGGTGGGCATCAACACCATGATCCTCTCCATCCTCTACCGGATGACCCCGGCCGAATGCCGCCTGATCATGATCGATCCCAAGATGCTCGAGCTCTCGATCTATGACGGCATCCCGCACCTTCTGACCCCCGTGGTCACCGATCCCTCCAAGGCCGTCGTGGCGCTCAAATGGGCCGTCCGCGAGATGGAGGATCGCTATCGCAAGATGAGCAAGATCGGCGTCCGCAATATCGACGGGTTCAACCAGCGCGTCAGCGAAGCCAAGAAGAAGGGCGAGGTCATCACCCGCACCGTGCAGACCGGCTTTGATCGCGAGACCGGTGAACCGATCTTCGAGAGCGAGGAATTCGATCTCGAGCCCTTGCCCTTCATCGTCGTCATCGTCGACGAGATGGCCGACCTGATGATGGTGGCCGGCAAGGAGATCGAAGGCGCCATCCAGCGCCTCGCCCAGATGGCGCGCGCCGCCGGCATCCACATGGTCACCGCCACCCAGCGCCCCTCGGTGGACGTGATCACCGGCACCATCAAGGCCAATTTCCCCACCCGCATCTCCTTCATGGTCACCTCCAAGATCGATTCGCGCACCATCCTGGGCGAGCAGGGTGCCGAACAGCTCTTGGGCAATGGCGATATGCTCTACATGGCCGGTGGCGGCCGCATCCGCCGCCTGCACGGGCCCTTCGTGGCCGACAGCGAGGTGGAGAGCATCGTCAGCCATCTCAAGGCACAGGGCTCGCCCGACTATCTCGAATCGATCACCGAGGAAGAAGAAGACTTCGATCCCGCCACCGCGACGGGCGACGATCAGGGCGGCGGTTCGGGCGACGAGCTCTATGACAAGGCCGTGCATGTGGTGCTCACCGACAAGAAGGCCTCGACCTCTTATGTCCAGCGCCGCTTGGGCATCGGCTACAACAAGGCCGCGACGCTCATCGAGCGGATGGAACGCGAAGGCGTGATCTCGGCCGCCAACCACGCCGGCAAGCGCGAGATTCTCGTCGGCAACAATGCGGACGGGTATTGAGGGCACGAGCCCTCAGCCCGCACTCTCCCAACCGGCGTGAGGCGAAGCGGCACACGCTTCGCCGCCCGGCAGCGGGACGGACTGAATACAGCCCGACGGAGCGGCGAATTTCTACGATGTGAATGATAACAACGCCAACGCCGCGCGTCGGTCTAATGCCGCCGCTGGCCGGCGGCGATAGGCGTCAGGCCCCGCCGATCCGGCCGCGCACGCCGGCGATCGCACCCAGATAGCTCAGCAATTCCTCGCGGATGCGGCTGGCTGCCCGCGCCGCGAGACCGGGATCGCCGTCGATGAGCTTCTTGAACGCACTGCGCGGCACGAACAGCGTCTCGGCATAATCGATGCTCTTGAGCGTCACCGGGCGCGGCTTGGCCACCACCAGCGCCATCGCGCCGAACACGGTGCCCACCTTCGAGACCACATGCGGGTCGCCCTGTCCCTCGAGATCGGCGGTGGTCGCCACCGTGCCCGATACCAGCACATGGGCGCCCGCCGCCGTGTCGCCGACCTTGTAGATCAGCGCGCCGGGCTTGTGGCGCATCCGCTCGGCCGCGAAGGCGAGGAGACGGCGCTGCTCGGCGTCGCAGATTTCGAAGAAATCCGCCTTGCCCAGGATCGTCGCGACGTCGTCCAGCTGCATCCTGCCCCAGTTCCCGGCCCGCCCCAAACCCGGCCTCATGCCGGCGGCGGGGGCCGCAAACTGTGCATATAGAGCAATTCCATTAAGGAACTGGAAGCGTTAACGACCGATCGCTCACGGCACCAGCCGGTAGCCCCCGTCGTCCGTCACGAGAATGCGGGCATGCGAGGGATCGCGCTCGATCTTCTGGCGCAGCCGGTAGATGTGGGTTTCGAGCGTGTGTGTGGTCACCCGGTTGTTGTAGCCCCACACCTCCTTGAGCAGCACTTCGCGGCTCATGGTCTTGGGGCCCTGCCGGTAGAGGAACTTGAGGATCGAGGTTTCCTTGTCGGTCAGCCGGATTTTGGCGCCATCGGTGGATTCCATCATCTTGGCCGCCGGCTGGAAGCTGTAGGGCCCGATGGTGAACACCACGTCCTCGCTCTGGTCGTGCTGGCGCAGCGCCGCGCGGATGCGCGCGAGCAGCACCGAGAACCGGAAGGGCTTGGTGACATAGTCATTCGCCCCGGCCTCGAGCCCCAGGATCTCGTCGGCCTCGGCCGACTGGCCGGTGAGCATTAGGATCGGGCTCTTGAACCCCTCGCGCCGCAGGATCTTCACCGCCTCGCGCCCGTCCATGTCGGGCAGCCCGACATCGAGGATCATCAGGTCCACATGGGCGTTGCGCACCTTGGAGATCGCGTCCTGCGCCGTCCCGCCCTCGACGATATCGAACTCGCGATACTGGTCGAGCTGTTCCACCAGCGTCCGGCGCAGCTCCGCATCGTCGTCAACCATAAGAATGCGGCGCTTGTTCATGGCCCTACCCTTCATGCGACAGTCACTGGCCCGAATACGGCCGAGACGCCGGATCGGGCCAATCAAATAGCCGTTACGGTCGGGGAACGTGATTTGACTTGCGAAAGTTTCGTTTGCGCGGCGATTTACCGCTGATCCATCCCTTGCGGTGGCCGTGAGCCGAACAACGCCGAGCCCACCCGCACATGCGTCGCGCCCATCGCGATCGCCGTCGCGAAATCCCCGCTCATCCCCATCGACAGCGCCTTGACCCCCGCCTCGCGCCCCAGCTGCGCCAGATGCGCGAAATAGGGCCCCGCCGGCTGGCCCTCGGGCGGAATGCACATCAGCCCGCGCACATCGAGCCCATAAGTCGTCCGGCACGTCTTCACAAACGCCACCGCCTCGGATGGCGCGATGCCGGCCTTCTGCTCTTCTTCCCCGATATTGACCTGCACGAAAACCGGCAGCTGCTTGCCCGCCCGCGCCATCTCCTCGGACAGCACCCGCGCCAGCTTCTCGCGATCCACCGACTGGATCACATCGAACAGCATCACAGCATCGCGCGCCTTGTTGGTCTGCAACGGCCCGATCAGGTGCAGTTCGAGATCGGGAAACGCCTCCCGCAGCGCCGGCCACTTCTCCTTGGCCTCCTGCACGCGGTTCTCCCCGAACACCCGCTGCCCGGCCACAAGATAGGGCCGCACCGCTTCCGCCGCGAAGGTCTTGGACACCGCCACCAGCGTCACCTCTTCGGCCGGCGGGCCGAACCGCGCCCTCGCCCGCGCGATCTCGCGCGTGATGATGGCAAGCCGCTCGGCCGCTGCCGCCGAGGCATCGAGACGCGTGTCGTCCATGGCTTAGGGGCCCCGACTGTTGACCGCAAAGGGGATTTCTGATGATGGTCCGGGTAACCCAACGCCCCCCGGAATACAACAGCAAGCCCGCAGAAGGACGCTATCGTGACCGCCCCATTGGCCGAGCGCTACAATCCGCGCGTCGAGGAACCCCGCTGGCAGAAGGCATGGGACGAAGCCGGCGCCTTCACCGTCCATAACGACGATCCGCGCCCGCGCTACTACGTCCTCGAGATGTTCCCCTACCCCTCCGGCCGCATCCATATGGGCCATGTGCGCAATTACACGCTGGGCGATGTCGTCGCCCGCTTCCAGCGCGCCCGGGGCTTCAACGTGCTGCATCCCATGGGCTGGGATGCCTTCGGCCTGCCGGCTGAAAACGCCGCCATGGAGCGTAAGCTCAACCCCGGCACCTGGACGCGCCAGAACATCGCGACCATGAAGGCCCAGCTCAAGTCGATGGGCCTCTCGATCGACTGGTCGCGCGAGGTCGCCACCTGCGAGCCCGAATATTACCGCCACCAGCAGGCGATGTTCCTCGACATGCTGGACAAGGGGCTGATCACCCGCAAGAATTCCAAGGTCAACTGGGACCCGGTGGACCTGACCGTTCTCGCCAACGAGCAGGTGATCGACGGGCGCGGCTGGCGCTCGGGCGCCGTGGTCGAGCAGCGCGAGCTGACCCAGTGGTTCTTCAAGATCTCCGACTATGCCGATGAGCTCTTGTCGGCGCTCGACGGGCTCGACCAGTGGCCCGAAAAAGTGCGGCTCATGCAGCGCAACTGGATCGGCCGGTCCGAAGGCCTGCGCCTGCTCTTTGCGCTCGAGCCCTCCGCGGCCACCACGGCCACCAGCATCGAGGTCTTCACCACCCGGCCCGACACGATTTTCGGCGCCTCCTTCATCGCGCTCTCGCCCGATCATCCGCTGACCACTGAGCTTGCCGCCGACGATCCGGCGCTGGCCGAATTCGTCGCCGAATGCCATCGCCAGGGCACAGCCACCGAGACCATCGAAAAGGCCGAAAAGCGCGGCCATTTCACCGGCCTGCGCGTGCGCCATCCGGTCAATGCGGGCGAGACCTTGCCCGTCTATGTCGCCAATTTCGTGCTGATGGATTACGGCACCGGCGCCATTTTCGGCTGCCCGGCGCATGATCAGCGCGATCTCGATTTCGCCCGCAAATACGATCTGCCGGTGCTGCCGGTCGTGCTGCCGCAGGGCGCCGATCCGGCAAGCTTCTCGGTCGCCAACGATGCCTTCACCGATGATGGCACGCTGTTCAATTCCGGCTTCCTTAATGGTCTTTCCATCGAAGCGGGCAAGAAAGCCATCGCCGAATACTTCGCCGCGCGCCAGGTCGATGGCCAGCCGCAGGGCAAGGTCGAGGTCAATTTCCGCCTGCGCGACTGGGGCATTTCGCGCCAGCGCTATTGGGGCTGCCCGATCCCGGTCATTCACTGCGAAAGCTGCGGCACGGTTCCCGTCCCCAAGAAGGACCTGCCGGTGGTGCTCCCCGAGGATGTCACCTTCGACAAGCCCGGCAACGCGCTCGACCATCATCCCACCTGGAAGCATGTCGATTGCCCGCAATGCGGCCGCCCGGCCCGTCGCGAGACCGACACGATGGATACCTTCGTCGATTCCTCGTGGTATTTCGCCCGCTTCACGGCGCCCGATGCCGATACGCCCACCGTGCCGGCCGAGGCCAACAGCTGGCTTCCGGTCGACCAGTATATCGGCGGCGTCGAGCACGCGATCCTGCACCTGCTCTATTCGCGCTTCTTCACCCGCGCAATGAAGGCCACCGGCCATCTCGATCTCGATGAGCCGTTCAAGGGCATGTTTACCCAGGGCATGGTGACCCACGAGACCTACAAGTCCGAGGATGGCCGCTGGCTCTCGCCGGAAGAGGTGCGCTTCGAGACCGTCGCCGGCCAGCGCAACGGCTATGAGATCGCCAGCAATGCGCCCATCCGCATCGGCGCCGTCGAGAAAATCTCGAAGTCCAAGCGCAACGGCACCGACCCCGACGACATCCTGAAGGTCTATGGGGCCGACGCCGCACGCTGGTTCATCCTGTCCGATTCCCCGCCCGAGCGCGATGTCGAGTGGACCGAAGCCGGCGTCGAGGGTGCGGGCCGCTTCCAGCAGCGCGTCTGGCGGCTCGTCGGCGAGGCTCTGGCCCATCCGCCGGTCATCGCCGGCGCGCCTGACGACGAGGCGCAGGCCATCCGCCGCATCGTCCATCGGGCCGTTCATGCCGTCGGTGGCGACATCGAAGGCCTGCGCTTCAACCGCGCCGTGGCGCAGATCTACGAGTTGGCCAACGCCCTCTCCCGCTATGTCGGGCTGGTTTCGGTTGCTCCCGAAGCCCGCCAGGCCGCCCTGCTCGAAGGCGTCACTCGCCTCGTCCAACTCATCGCCCCGATGATGCCGCATTTGGCCGAAACCTGCTGGCAGGCACTGGGCCATTCCGGCATGGCCTGCGATGCCGCCTGGCCCGAAGTCGATCCTGCCCTGCTCGTCGACGACAGCGTCGTCGTCCCGGTGCAGGTCAACGGCAAGAAGCGCGGCGAACTGGTGTTGCCCAAGGGCTGCGATCCGGCAGAAGCCGAACGCCAGGCCTTGTCACTGGACGCCGTTGCCCGCATGCTGGATGGCAAGCCCCCGCGCAAGGTGGTGGTCGTGCCCGACAGGATCGTCAATGTGGTGGTTTGAAGTTTCCAAGGCAGCGCAGTCTAGTCCTAGGGCAAAAGTCAAAGGACGGCTCACCGCAGGCACGACACCATCAGTTCTGGCGTCCCCTCTCCCCTCAGGGGAGAGGGTCAGGGTGAGGGGTGCAGTCTCTCGGCAGAAACCCGTTCTTCCCACGTCCGCTCAGCTTCGCCCAACGAGAAGCCCAACCACCCTCCTCAAAGCCCTCGCCCTGACCGCAGCCCTCATCGCCCCGCTCGCCGCCTGCTCCAGCCTCACCCCCGTCTACAGCGACGGCCAGATCGGCGCGCGCCAGATGAGCTTTGCCTATGCCGAGCCGCGCAACCGGCTCGAACAGGTTATCTACCAGGAACTCGGCCTGCGACTGGGCAAGACCACCGATCCCTCCGCCCCGCTGATCCAGGTCACCGCCTCGGTCTATAGCCGCGACCTCACCTTGGGCAGTAACCCCGCACCAGCCGATGCGCGCGAGGCAACCGTCACCGCCACGGCGAAGGTTCTCGACGGACCCGGCGGACGCGAACTTCTGCAGGTGCGGCGGAACGCCTCGGCCTCGTACACCGAAAACGCCCAGGGGCTGGCGAACTTTTCAGCCCGAACGGAAGCGGAGGAGCGCGCCGCCAAAGCCGCCGCCGAATCCCTCCGCCTCGCCCTCCTCGGGGCCCTGTCGCGCTGACGCATAGACGTGCATTCCCGGCGGGTCTTGGCATACCGACTGCGGAGTCCTCCCCTTGATCCTCCAAGCCCTCCCGCTGAGCCCTCCAAGCCCTCACCCTGCCCCCTCAAGCCCTCACCCTGAGCCCTCAAAGCCCTCACCCTGAGCCTGTCGAAGGGCGAGGGCGGGCACTCCGGGATCTTAACCCTTCCCCTACGAGCCGCAATGACCGCCCTCAAAGCCCATGAAGTCGAGCGCTACATCATCCGCCCGGACATCAGGGTAGGTGTCTACCTCGCCTATGGTCCCGACGCCGGCCTCGTCAACGAGGTTGCCACCCGCCTTGTCGCAACGCTCGCCGGCGAAGGCAGCGACCAAGCCGAGATCGTCACGCTCGACCAGGCCGTCCTCGACGGCGACGCTCAGCGGCTGGCGGTGGAAGCGCGCAGCACCTCGCTGTTCGGCGAACGTCGCGTCCTGCATCTGCGTAGCCCCGGCAAGGGCACCGTGCTGGCCCTCGCTGAACTGATCGACGATCTCGCTGTCCCCATCATCATCGAAGCCGGCAACCTTGCGGCCAAGGACCCGCTGCGGGCCTTTGCCGAAGCCCAGAAGCTGGGGCGGGCCTTGCCCTGCTACGCGGACAGCGATGAAGCCGTCGCCCGGCTGATCTCAGATACATTCTCCAAGGCCGGCATTCGGGCCGATGCCGATGCCATGGCCGCCATCCGCGACAGTCTCGGCAACGACCGGGCTGTCACCCGCGCCGAATTGGAAAAGCTCGTATTGTTCGCCGGCCCCGGCGGAACGGTGACCCGAGACGACGTGCTCGCGCTTTGCGCTGACAACGCCGCGCTCATGCTCGATGCCATTCTCGACAATGCCGGCTCAGGCCATGCCGAGAATATGGAGCGAGCCCTCAACCGCGCCATCGCCGCCAAGGTCGATCCTCAGCAAATATTAACCATGGCGCTTAACCATTTCACTACACTGCGCCGCTGGAGGCTGGCAGTCGATGGCGGCCAGCCCGCTCGCGCCGTGCTGGATAGCGCGCGCCCCCGTCCGCACTTTTCTCGTCGCGCTGCTTTCGAGCGTCAGCTCCGCTCATGGGATGAAGAGCGTCTCGCGTCCGCAACCGATCGCGTCCTGACCGGCATCAACGAGAGCCGACGCAACGCCCCGCTCTCCGAGGCGATCGCGCGCCGAACATTTCTGGCACTGTGTTACATGGGATCGGCCGCGTGATTTAGCGGCTTTCGCACGATATCTCACGTGCCTGCGTGGATGTTTCACGTGAATCCCGAAGCAGCAGAAGTCGTCCGCTTCACGTGAAACAGCCCGCTTTTACGTGCTAAATCAAACGCTTAGCTCTGGCCAGCCAGCTTCATGCAAATGGCATCGAGCTGCTCCAGCGTCGAATACCGGATCTCCATCCGCCCGCCCTTTTCCCCATGCGCAATGGCCACATTGAGCCCCAGCATGTTGGACAGGCGCTTTTCGAGTGCGGTCGTATCGGCATCCTTGACCTTGGGCGCACTCTGTTTAGGCGACTTCCGGGGCGTCTCCTCGGCCTGACCCAGCGCCTCGGCCTCACGCACCGATAGACCCTTTTCCACGATGATTCGGGCCAAAGCCTCAGGATCACCGGCCGTGATCAGCGCCCGCGCATGCCCCGCCGTCAGGTCGCCCTTGGCCACCATGGCTTTGACCGGCTCCGGCAGTTTCAGCAGCCGCATGGTATTGGCGACATGCGACCGGCTCTTGCCGATCACTTGCGCAAGGTCCTGCTGCGTATAGTCAAATTGCTCGATCAGCTGGCCATAACCCTGCGCCTCTTCCAACGCATTGAGATCCACCCGCTGCACGTTTTCGATGATCGCAAGCTCGAGCGCTTCCTTGTCGCCCACATCGCGAATGAGCACCGGAACATCATGCAGCCCGGCCCTCTGCGCCGCCCGCCACCTCCGCTCGCCCGCGATCAGTTCGAACTGGTTCGGATCCCGTGTCGGCCGAACCAGCAGGGGCTGCATGATGCCCTTTTCGCGAATCGAGTTCGCAAGGTCCGCAAGCTGCTCGTCGTTGAATTCCCGCCGCGGATTGGCGCGATTGGCGATGATGAAATCGACCGGCAACCGCTTCAACCCATTGGATGATTCCGCCACCCGGGGGCTGTCGATCGTATTCATGTCGCCGATCAGGGCCGCAAGCCCACGTCCCAGGCGGCTCGGTCGTTCCGTCATCTTCGCCTCCTCAGGCCGCCTGCAGGCGCCGCTCGCGCCGGATCACTTCAGTCGCCAATCGCAGATACGCCTGGCTGCCAGCGCATTTCAAATCATAAAGCAGCGCCGGCTTGCCGTAGGACGGAGCCTCGCTCAGACGCACATTGCGCGGAATGACGGTGTCGTAAACGAGATCGCCCATTTCGGACCGCACGTCGGTCAGCACCTGCTCCGACAGATTATTCCGCTTATCGAACATCGTCATCACCACGCCCTGGATCGATAGCCGCGGATTGAGCGTCGACCGGATGTGTTCGATGGTCTGAAGCAGCTGGCTCAGCCCTTCGAGCGCGAAAAACTCGCATTGCAGCGGCACCAACACCGCATCTGCGGCGACAAGGGCATTGATTGTCAAGAGATTGAGAGACGGCGGGCAATCGATCAGGACATAGGTCACGGGCTTGCCGGCAACCAGGAACCCGTCCATTCCGCGCAACGCATCGCGAAGCCGGAAGGCACGGTCTGATGAAGCCGCGATCGCAAGCTCCACGCCCAGCAGATCCATTGTCGACGGAACAATGGCCACATTCGGCACATCCGTCATCACGGCCGCCCCAGCCACGTCCGACTCTCCGACGAGAAGGTCATAGCTGGAAATTTCACGACCGGCCCGCGATATGCCGAGCCCCGTCGACGCATTGCCCTGCGGATCAACGTCGATGATCAGCACGCGCTCGCCAATCGCCGCAAGGGCGGTCGCGAGGTTTATGGCGGTGGTGGTCTTGCCGACCCCGCCCTTCTGGTTCGCCAAGGTCAAGATGCGTGGCACCGCTGCCTCCTGCCCGATGGTTCAGAGAGGCCGGATGGAACTGACCTCAAGAATCACGCCATCGCCATCGATGTCGCTTGGATGCACTATCACATCGAACGCCCACTTGGCACGCGCGGCAGCGATCTCGTCAACATGTTCGCGGCCCTTGTGGAGCAAGGCTCGCCCGGTCGGCGCCATCACCTGCGCAACAAGTCCGAGAAGCGGCGTCAGCGCAGTGACGGCGCGCGCTGTCACCAAATCTGCCTGTAGAAGGGTGTCTTCAATCCGTGACGTCAGAACCTCGACCCCGTCGAGACCGAGCTCGCGGCGGACTTGGCGGAGAAACGCGGCCTTCTTGGCGATGGGCTCCACCAGGTAATGACGCCGGTTGCTCCCCTTTAGGGCGGTCGCTAGTGGGATTGCCGGGATACCGCCGCCGCTCCCGATGTCGCACAGGATGCGTTCGTGCGTTTGGATGTAGCGGACGAGCTGGACGCCGTCGATCAGGTGCCTATCCCAGAGATCGGTGGTTTCACGTGAAACAAGATTCTGTGCTGCGTTCCATTTTCGGATCAGCGAGGCATAAGATTCCAGGTCGCGAGTTACCTCACCAACCGACCGCGTGAGGAAACCGGAATAGCGCGATAGATCACCCCGCACGACGTAAACCGCTCCGTCGCAGAGCCGCGACAATCAGCGTCAGCGCGGCGGGCGTCATTCCCTCGAGCATCTGAGCCTGGGCGATCGTAGCTGGCCTGAATGTCGTGAGCTTCTGCTTCAGTTCTGACGACAGGCCCGGGATCGCGGCGAAATCGAAATCCGCTGGCAGGATTTCGCCCTCCGCGCGCTTGACCGAGGCAATGTCGGCACGCTGCCTGTCAAGGTAGACTGCATATTGAGCATCGATGGCCAGCTGATCAAGTGTGGGTCGTTCGATTGTTGCGAGCTCGGGGAAGGCGGCAACCATCGCGTTCGCATCAATGTCCGGATACGACAGGAGCGTGAACACCGAACGGCGACGACCGTCGGCATTAACCGTAATGCCTGCAGCCGCTGCCTCGCCGGGTGTCACCATGCGCGATTCCAACTTCACCCGTGCGGTATCCAGCTCCGCCTTCTTGCGCCGATACTGATCGAGACGCTCCGGGGAGATCAGCCCGATCGATGCGCCAACATCAGTGAGCCGCTGGTCTGCGTTATCGCTGCGGAGATGAAGACGGAATTCTGCACGGGAGGTGAACATCCGGTAGGGCTCGGTGACGCCCCGGCTGACGAGATCATCAATCATCACCCCGATATAGCTTTCCGTGCGGGACAGAACCCATTCGAGTTCACCCCGCGCTTTTCGCGCAGCGTTTGCTCCAGCCACCAGGCCCTG
Organism: Devosia enhydra; assembly: GCF_900119845.1. Taxonomy (GTDB): domain Bacteria; phylum Pseudomonadota; class Alphaproteobacteria; order Rhizobiales; family Devosiaceae; genus FPKU01. The sequence continues at coordinate 525,883 of NZ_FPKU01000002.1, read as the reverse complement.
GGCCGCGGCCTCCTCGTAGCCCGTTGTGCCATTGATCTGACCGGCCAGAAACAGGCCGGGCACGGCGCGCAGTTCAAGCCCATGCGTCAGTTCGCGGGGATCCACATAGTCATATTCAATGGCGTAGCCGGCACGGAGAATCCTCACGTCTTCAAGACCGGGCAGCGTCTGCAGAAACTGCAGCTGCACGTCTTCGGGTAGAGAGGTCGACAGTCCGTTGGGATAGATCGTCGCGTCGTCAAGACCTTCCGGCTCGAGGAAGATCTGATGGCTGTCGCGATCGGCAAAGCGGACCACCTTGTCCTCGATCGATGGACAATAGCGGGGGCCACGCCCGGTGATCTTGCCGGAGTACATCGCCGACCGATGCAGATTATCCGTGATGACACGGTGCGTCTCGTCCGTGGTCCTCGTGATATGGCAGGGGACTTGCCGATTGAGGAGCTGCGTGGTCAGCGCCGAAAACGGTTCTGGCGGATCATCGCCGTGCTGGATTTCCAGCTCGTCGAAGCGGATCGAATTGGCGTCAAGTCGCGCCGGTGTGCCCGTCTTCAGCCTCCCGAGGTGCAGGTTGAGCGCCATCAGGCGCTCGGACAACCCCAGCGCCGGACCCTCGCCGAAACGACCGCCCGGCGTGGTGACGTCGCCGCGATGGATGAGACCGCGCAGGAAGGTACCAGTCGTCAGGACCACGGATGACGCTGTCAAAACCCGGCCGTCACGAAGACGGACGCCCGACACGGTACCATCGTCGAGCACCAGATCATCGACCTCACCTTCTATGATGTCGAGATCCGGTGTACCGCGCATCTTCCTCTGCATGGCACTGCGATAGAGCCGCCTGTCGGCTTGAGCGCGAGGCCCGCGCACGGCTGGACCTTTCCTTCGATTGAGCACGCGAAACTGGATGCCGGCAGCATCGGCGACCACGCCCATGACGCCGTCGAGCGCATCGATCTCTCGCACCAGATGGCCTTTGCCAAGGCCTCCAATGGCCGGGTTGCAGCTCATCTCGCCGATGGTATCGAAGCGATGGGTGACGAGGGCCGTCGGTACGCCCATACGGGCGGAAGCGGCCGCAGCTTCGCAGCCGGCATGGCCGCCACCGACGATGATCACCCCGAAATCAGTCATGACCGCCACCTGCGTTTCACGTGAATCATCGGCCAGTCACTTCCCGATGCAGAACCGCGAAAAGAGTGCATCGAGCACATGTTCGGGGTCGACGCGGCCGATCAGGCGATCGAGCGATGTCGTCGCCGTGCCGATCAAGCTGGCTGCGATCTCTGGCCGGTCAAGACACGAGAGTGCTTCCCTAAGTCCGCTCGCCGCCGAACTCAAGGCCTGCCTGTCGCGCTCATGGCTGATGAGTACGGATTGCCCGGCATCGAAATCGGCTAGAAACGCTGTCAGGCGCAACAGGAGAGGATCGAGACCGTCGGCGTTAAGTGTTGAAATTGGGAGGGTTCCGGGTGCAGATGCACCCAGGTCCGCCTTGCTCGATATCGTCCAGACTTCCGGATGGTGCGGTGCAACGAGATCCGTAGGGACGTCGGGTGCCTGGAGCCAGAGCACGACATCGGCGGTGTCTATGGCGAGGTGCGCGCGCCGGATGCCCTCCGCCTCGGCGAGGCTGTCCGTTGTCCTCAGGCCAGCCGTGTCGACGAGAACAACCAGTTGCCCCTCGAGATCGATGGGGACTTCCCGAACGTCTCGGGTTGTGCCGGCTTCCGCCGTGACGATGGCGATGTCTGAGCGTGCAAGAGCATTGATAAGGCTGGATTTTCCGGCATTTGGCGGGCCGGCGATGACGACGCGCAGGCCCTCTCGTATGATCCGCCCGCGACCATAGGTATCGGCACTCTGCTCAAAGGCCCGCGCCAGATCGGCAACGCGCTCGGCAAAATCGGGCGGCAGGAACTCTCCGACGTCACCTTCGTCCGAGAAGTCCAGCGCACCCTCGAGCTCGGCGCGAAGATCGAGGAGCCGCTCGCGCCAACCCTCGAGACGTTCTGACAGTCCGCCCTCGAAGCGGCTCTGTGCCAGGCGCCGCTGGTTCTCGGTCTCGGCGCCTAAAAGATCAGCCAGCCCATCGGCCGCCACGAGGTCGAGTTTCCCGGCCTCAAACGCGCGCTGGGTAAATTCGCCCGGCCTCGCCAGACGTAAGCCGTGCCTGCCGCCCAGTTCGCCCAGAATCTTACGGACCAGCGCGGGAGACCCATGCAGGTGCAACTCGGCAGTATCTTCGCCGGTAAAGCTCCCCGGAGCGGGCATCCAGACAATCAGCGCGCGATCGAGTGTCGCCGAGCCGACGCGGACGTCCCGCAGGACGAGCCGCCGCGGCGGGGGCAGGGGGCCCGTCATGTCGATGAGCGCGGACCCAGCCGCAGGGCCCGACAGACGAATGACGGCAACGCCAGCCGGCAGGGCCCCGCTCGACAGCGCGAAGATCGTGTCGCGCACCAGGGACACCCGTCAGGTGTTCATCGAATCGAAGAAGTCGCTGTTCGTCTTGGTCTGCCGCAGCTTGTCGAGCAGGAACTCGATCGCGTCCACCGTGCCCATGGGGTTGAGGATGCGGCGCAGCACATACATCTTGCGCAGGATATCGGGTTCGACGAGCAGCTCTTCCTTGCGCGTACCGGACTTGGTGACGTCGATCGAGGGGAAGACACGCTTATCCGCCACCTTGCGATCGAGCACGATTTCCGAGTTACCCGTGCCCTTGAATTCTTCGAAGATCACTTCATCCATACGGCTGCCCGTATCGATCAGCGCCGTCGAAATGATGGTCAGAGAGCCGCCATCCTCGATATTGCGCGCGGCGCCGAAAAAGCGCTTGGGACGCTGCAGGGCATTGGCGTCGACGCCACCCGTCAACACCTTGCCCGAGCTCGGAACCACAGTGTTGTAGGCGCGGCCAAGACGCGTGATGGAATCGAGGAGGATAACCACATCCCGCTTGTGCTCGACCAGCCGCTTGGCCTTCTCGATCACCATCTCGGCCACCTGGACGTGGCGCGAGGCGGGCTCGTCGAAGGTTGAGGAAATAACCTCGCCTTTGACTGACCGCTGCATGTCGGTCACTTCCTCAGGCCGCTCGTCGATGAGCAGCACGATAAGGTAGCACTCGGGATGGTTGATCGCGATCGACTGGGCGATGTTCTGCAACAGAACGGTCTTGCCGGTCCGTGGCGGCGCCACGATCAGCGCGCGCTGGCCCTTACCGAGCGGCGCCACCAGGTCGATAACGCGGGCGCTGCGATCCTTGAGGGTAGGATCGGCAATTTCCATGCGCAGCCGCTCATCGGGATAGAGCGGGGTGAGATTGTCGAAATTGATCTTGTGCCGGACGGTCTCGGGATCTTCGAAATTGATCGTGTTGACCTTGAGAAGGGCGAAATAGCGCTCGCCCTCCTTGGGAGACCGGATCTGGCCTTCGACGGTGTCGCCTGTCCTGAGGCCGAAGCGACGGATCTGGCTGGGGCTGACATAGATATCGTCGGGGCCCGGAAGGTAATTGGCATCGGGTGAACGCAGGAAGCCGAACCCGTCGGGCAGGACCTCGACTACGCCCTCGCCGGTGATATCCACCTCGCGCGCCGCCAGCTCCTTGAGGATGGCAAACATGAGCTCCTGCTTGCGCATGGTCGAGGCGTTCTCGACCTCGTGTTCCTCGGCAAAGGCGAGGAGCTCGGCCGGAGATTTTGCCTTAAGCTCACTGAGCTTCATGTTTTCCATGGAGTGAAGAGACCCTTGGGCGAATGCGATGGGAATGGACGGCGGGGAAAGGACAAGGCGTGTCGACGCTGGGGAAGCGCGAGCCTTAGAAAAGGCGAACCCGTCGCTGCACCGTTAGCGCAATCATGCCCGCGGTTCAAGCGGCAAAGCGGTGCGGCTCAGAACGGCTTGACGATCACAGCGATGACGATGCCGATCATCAGCACGGTTGGAACTTCGTTGATCAGCCGGAAATAGCGGGCGGGCCTCGTGTTGCTGTCGGTGGCAAAGGCCTTGCGATGCCGGGCAAGAAGGCCGTGATAGCCGGAGAGCACGAGCACGAGGGCTAGCTTGAGCCAGATCCAGCCCATCGAGAAGATGGCGCTGCCATAAAGATGGATGAGCCAGAGCCCGAAGATCCAGCTCGCGATCATCGCCGGTGTGGTGATGGCACGCAGCAGCCGCCGTTCCATAATCTTGAAGGTCTCGGACTGGACCGATCCGACCTCTGCATCGGCGTGATAGACATAGAGGCGCGGCAGGTAGAAAAGCCCGGCCATCCAGGCGATGACCGAAATCACATGCGCGGCCTTGACCCATTCCATGGTGCTTATCCGTTGTGAACGAGGTTGATCAGCTCTTCGACATGCGCGATCGGCGTTTCGGGCACGATGCCGTGCCCGAGATTGAAAATATGGCGCCGGCCGGAGAACCCGGCAATGATGCTCCGGGCCCGCTCACGCATCTGCTCGCCGCCCACCACGACCCGCAGCGGATCGAGATTGCCCTGCACACCGACAGAAGCCGGCAGCGCTGTGTTGGCGAAGTCCACCGGCATGCCGTAATCGAGCCCGACCATGTCGACGCCCGTCTCCTCGACATAGCGCGCGACGAGCCCCGCCGCGCCGCGTGGAAAACCGATGATCGGAGCACCGGGAATAGCGGCGCGCACCCCTTCGACGATCCGGCGATTGGGGGCAATCACCCGCTCGGCAAACGCCACCTCATCAAGGTTCATGGCCCAGCTCTCGAACAGCTGCACCACATCGCAACCAGCACGGAACTGCTCAACGAGATAAGCGATGCTGAAATCAACCAGCCGATCGATCAGCGCCGCAAAGGCCTCCGGATGCTGCAGCGCAAAAAGCCTCGCAGGACCCTGATCGGTCGTGCCGCGGCCGGCAATCATGTAGGTCGCCACCGTCCAGGGTGAGCCACAAAAGCCGATCAGGGTCTTTTCCGGCGAGAGGCCAGCCCGCACCAGCCGAACGGTCTCAAACACCGGCGCGAGGTGGGCAAGCCCCTCCTCACCCTTGAGATTAGCCACGTCCTCAGGTCTGATCGGTTCGAGCCGTGGGCCTTCGCCCTGCTCGAAGCGCACGGTGCGGCCCATCGCGTCGGGCACGACGAGGATATCGGAAAAGAGGATTGCCGCATCGAGGGGAAAGCGCCGCAGCGGCTGGAGTGTTACCTCCGCTGCGAGCTCCGGTGTGTAGCAAAGATCGAGAAAGCTGCCGGCCGTCTGCCGCAGGGCGCGATACTCAGGGAGGTAGCGCCCGGCCTGTCGCATAATCCAGACAGGCGGCCTTTCCTGCTCATGGCCCAAAACCAGGTCGAGCAGGCGCTTCCCCGTCCGCGATGCGGGCAGTCGCCTATCCCCCTGAAAAGAATCTAGATTCTGTATTTTCATTATCATGACGGTGTTTTGCCCCAATTCACGTCTGCCCACAATCGGGACCCACAGCGGCATGCGCGCGCAGACGGCGTCGTTAACGGCTTGTTAAGGGATGTGGCGGCATAGAGTCAGTAACGGCTGATTAAGATTGGTAAACAAAGTCTTAACGGCAGGTCTTGAGAGGATATCTCGTGTATGGCGGCGCTGCGCCGCGCCCCTTCACCGCCAGGGTTATCCCCATTATCGACTCCCATCCCTCGCGCCCACCGCTGCGCCGGAGGTTGGGGACGCAATTGGGGATGGATATGAACAACTCCCTCGCTCCTCGAAATGCCGGCCTCTAGGCTGATCTTGAGGCTTGAGCCTTGGACAAGTGTGTGGAAAACCACCTGCCATGCTCATTCTCGCCAGCCAGAGTCGTACGCGGATCAACCTTCTCAGCGGGGCAGGCCTGTCCTTCCGGGCAGAGCCCGCGGCTGTGGATGAACGTCTGCTCGAAGCGCAGATGCCCGACCAGTCGCCCGGTGCGATCGCGGAAGGGCTTGCCATCGCCAAGGCGCGCGCCGTGAGCATGCTTGTCCCCAATGCGGTGGTCATTGGCGCCGATCAGGTGCTGGCACTGGATGGCGCGGTGCTGCACAAGGCCAGCGACCTCGAGGCGGCCCGCGCGCGGCTCGATGCCCTGCGCGATCGTACCCACGCGCTTCATGCCGGCGTGGCACTGGTGCGTGACGGCATGGTGCTTTGGTCGACGCTCGACACGGCCCGACTTGCGATGCGCGACTTTTCTGCCGACGAGCGCGATGAGGTGCTTGCGCTCGAAGGCGAGGGCGTATTGGGCTCGGTGGGCGCCTACAGGCTCGAGGGACCATCCATCCGGCTGTTTTCCCGCGTGGAAGGCGATTATTTCACCATTCTGGGGCTGCCGCTTTTGCCTCTGCTCGCTGCCCTGCGTGTCCATGCTCCCCAAACGCTCAGCCCGGTAAAGACGTGACCAGAGCCTTCGTCATCGGCCATCCCATAGCCCATTCGCGCTCTCCGCTGATCCATGGTCACTGGCTCAAGACCTATGGCATCCCCGGCAGCTATGAAGCCATCGACGTCACCCCCGAAGCCCTGCCGCAGTTTTTCGATCGGATCCGCGCAGGAGAATTCGCCGGCGGAAACGTCACGGTGCCGCACAAGGAGGCCGCATTCGCCCTCTGCGATTTCCAGGATGTCGATACCTGCCACCTCAAGGCCTTCAACACGCTTTCGACCCTGCCCACAAGCGACGGACTGATGGTCTATGGCCAGAACACCGACCTCGTGGGCTTTCTAGCCAATCTCGATGCAGCTGCGCCGGGTTGGGATGAGGGCAGGGGGCGCGCCATCGTGCTCGGGGCCGGCGGGGCCGCCCGCGCCGTAGCCGCAGGTCTGGCCCTGCGCATGGGCGAGGTCCATGTGCTCAACCGCACCCGGGCCCGCGCCGAGGCCCTCGTCGATGATCTGGCAGGCGGATTGCGGGCAGGTGACCTCGATGACTTCGCCCACCTTGCCGAAAGCGCGCGCCTCGTCGTCAACACCACGACGCTCGGCATGCATGGCACGCGCTTCGAGGGCATCGACTTTTCCCGACTGCCGCGTGATGCCGTGGTGACCGACATCGTCTATGTGCCGCTCGAAACTCCCTTCCTTGCCGAGGCCCGTCGCCTCGGGCTCCGCACCGTGGATGGTCTCGGCATGCTCCTGCATCAGGCGGCGCCCGGGTTTGCGCTGTGGTTCGGGGTCGAGCCCGAGGTTACAGCGGATCTGCGCCGGCTGATCGAGGCCACCCTGTGATGCGGCGTCTCGGACTCACTGGCTCGATCGCCACCGGCAAGTCGACGGCCCTGGCGGAATTTAAGGCTCAAGGCATTCCGGTCTTTTCGGCCGACGCGGCCGTCCATGCGCTCTATGCCGGGGCGGCCCGCCGGCCCATCGAAGCGCTGTTCCCCGGTATGGTACGGGATGGAGAGGTCGATCGTGCCGCCCTCGCCCATAAAGTGCTGGGCCAGCCGCAGAACCTTGCGGCGCTCGAACGCCTTGTTCACCCCATGGTGCGGAGCGAAATCGGGGATTTTTTGAACCGAGCGGACGCTTCGGGCGCAGACCTGGCCGTGGTCGATATTCCGCTGCTCTTTGAAAGCGGCCATGACTGGGGCTTCGATGCCGTGATCGTCACCATCTGCACGCCAGAGATCCAGCGTCAGCGGGCGCTGGCCCGGCCGGGGATGACACCGGACAAGCTCGATGCCATCCTCGCGCGCCAGATGCCCCAAGGGGAAAAGCTTGCGCGCGCCGACCATGTGGTCGATACCTCGGGCAGTTTCGATGAGACGCGTGCGGCCGTGAACGCCATCATCGCGCAGGAAAGAGCCAAGGCCCAGGCCCGACCATGATCCGTGAAATCGTCCTTGATACTGAAACCACCGGCCTCGAGGCGCTGCGCGGCGACCGCATCGTCGAGATCGGCTGCGTCGAGCTTCTGAACCACATCCCGACGGGCAAGCATTTTCACGTCTATATCAATCCTCAGCGCGACATGCCCGAGGAGGCCTTCAAGGTGCATGGCCTCTCCGAGGCCTTCCTCTCGGACAAGCCGCTGTTCAAGGATGTTGCCGACGACTTCCGGCGCTTTATCGGCGACGCCCGGCTCATCATCCACAATGCAGCCTTCGACATGGGTTTCCTTAACGCCGAGTTGCAGCGCGCCGGCCTGCCGACGCTGGGCAATGAGGTCATCGATACGGTGTTCGTTGCGCGTCAGCGTCATCCGGGCGCGCGGGTCAGCCTCGATGCGCTCTGCAAGCATTATGGCATCGACAATTCCAAGCGCACGCTGCATGGCGCGCTGCTCGACTCCGAGATCCTTGCCGAGGTCTATCTCGAGCTCATCGGCGGTCGCCAGGTCGCGCTCAGCCTCGTGGCCGAAATGCGCGAGACCCATCAGCGCCAGGGCGAGGCGATCGTCGCGACCCCGGCCCGTCCGCGCCCCGTGCCGCTGGCGCCGCGCCTCGACGAGGCTGCGCTGCTTGCCCATGCCGCCATGATCGAGAGCCTGGGCGAAGCGGCCCTCTGGCGCAGTTATGAAGAAGGGGCCGGCTGAGCCGACCCCTTCGCAATTCTCGACGTTGGACCGATAAGGGTCTGTATCAGTTGGGCTTGGGCGCGTCGCCATTGGCCGGCGCCGGCGCACCGCCCTTGGCCGCCTGCTGGGCAGCGAGAGCCTGAAGATTCTGGCGATAAATCGCCATGAAGTCGACCGGCTCCATCATCAGGGGCGGGAAGCCGCCCTGCTGGGTGACGCTGGCGAGCACCTGGCGGGCGAACGGGAAGATCAGCCGCGGGCATTCCACCATCAGGAGCGGAGCCAGCTGCGATTCCGGCACGTTGCGCAGGCGGAAGACGCCGCCATAGACCAGCTCGACCGCAAACAGCGTCTTGGCGTCGCGTTCGGCCTTGGCGTTGAGCGTCAGCTCGATGGCATAGACATCGTCGGACTGCTTCTTGACCCCGACATTGATGTTGACCTGGAAGTTCGGGTTTGGCCCGCCCGCCATGATCGATGCCGGCGCACCCGGATTTTCGAAGGAGAGGTCGCGGATATACTGACCGATGAGATTCATGGAGGGGGCGTTAGCCGCCTGCTGAGCGGGGGTGTCGGCAGTCTCGTCGGCCATCTCTCGATCCTCTGTTCTTAAGCGCTTGATGGGCTTTCGTGTGGGGCGCTGGCTAGCATCTTTGCGCCCGAGCGACAAGGCGGGGCGCCCATTGCCCGGTGATTGCGGCCGATGGGTTCAGCGTTGCCGCCAGTTCTCGTCATCCAGATCGATGGTGCCCTCGTCCTCGATCCGCTTGGGTCCGCCGGTGCGATACGAGGTGGTGGTGTAGACGCCGGGCGTCGCCACCACGACCTTCATGCGTGCGCCCATGAACCGATAAAGCGCGGTGCGGACGGCTGGTATCAGAAGCAACAGCGCCAGGATGTCGGTGAAAAAGCCCGGAAGAAACAGCAGCACGCCGGCAATCCCGATCAGCATGGTATCGGCGATGGCCCGGGCCGGCAGTTCGCCCTGGCTCATCGTCATGCGCATGCGGGAGAGGACCGAAAGCCCCTGAAGGCGCAGGACGATCGCGCCCCCGATCGCCGCCGCGACCACGAGAAGCAATGTCGGCACCAATCCGATCGCCTGCCCCACGAGTATGAAGAGGGCGATTTCGACGAGCGGCAGGAGCACGATAAAGAGCAGTAACGCGGGGGCCATTCCGGTCCTTTCCGGCTGTGGTCCTCGACAAAGCGTGAACTGGCTTTGAGGTGAACCATTCCCTATATCGGATCAGCACCCTATATAGGGTGCCACACCGGGTCCCGTAAGGCGCCCTCGACATTTCTCCCGCATGGTGCAGAAGACCGATGGCCGAGTTTCTCGATCTCCCCACCCTCATCGTCATAGGTCTGGCGATCGTCATCCTGTTCCGGCTCCGCTCGGTGCTGGGGACACGGACCGGCACGGAAAAACCGCCCGTCGACCGGTTTCGCCGCGATGCGGCCAAGGACGGCGTGAAAGCCGACGATACGGTCGTTCCCATGCGGCCACGTCCTGTCGAAACACCCAGTGATGATGATGCCGAACGGCGGGCGAGGAAGCTCGAAAGCGAGATCGAGACCTTCTCGCGCGGCGATGCCGGACTGGCCCAATCGCTGCGCCAGGTGGTCGAGGTCGATCCGTCTTTCAGCCCCAAGGGCTTCCTCGAAGGCGCCAAGGCTGCCTATGAGATGATCGTCACTGCCTTTGCCGCGGGCGACAAGAAGACGCTGCGCAACCTTCTTGAGAAGGACGTCTATGACGGCTTCGAGCGCGTCATCGACGAGCGGGAAGCTGCCGGCCACAGCATCGACTTCACCTTTGTGGGCCTGCCGCGCATCGAGATCTCCGACGCTTCCGCTGACAAGAAGCTCGAGCAGGTCACCGTGCGGTTCTACGCCGAAGTTGTGTCGGCCACCCGCGCCAAGGACGGCACGCTCATCGAGGGCAATGCCGACCAGGTCGCCAATATCGCCGACGAATGGACCTTTGCACGCAGCCCGAAGTCGCGCGATCCCAATTGGAAGCTCGCGGCCACCAGCCAGCTCGAATAGCGGTGCCGGGACGGTCCTATGTCGAAACGCGGACCGGCGCGGCCGTCCCTGCCCGATTGGCATTTGTGGTCAGAGGTCGCCCGATCGATCACCCCCTTGCGGTTTGCGGCGGTTGTCGAGCCTGAGCCGGCCGCGGAGTTGACGCTACCGATCCCCGAGCCTGTGGCGCGCAAGGCGCCGCCACGGTTCACGCGCATCCCCAAGGCACCGTTTCTGCCGCCTTACCGCCCCGACCATCCTTCTGCCCAGACCCCACCGGGCACGGTGATCGAGCCCAAGCTCAAAAAGAAGCTCGGGCGGGGACGGATCGGCATCGATGCGCGCATCGACCTGCATGGCATGCGCCAGTCCGAAGCGCATGCCGCGCTCTCCCGCTTCATTCATGCGCGCGCCGCGCGCGGCGACCGCACCCTGCTGGTGATCACCGGCAAGGGCGGCCGCGTGCCGCTGCGTGATGAGGATCTTCTCGTTTCCTTCGAGCGCGGCGTGCTGCGCGGCATGCTGCCGATCTGGCTGTCATCGCCAGACTTGGCGCCGCTCGTCGCCGGCTGGGACAGCGCGGTGCAGGGCCATGGCGGGGACGGCGCGTTCTATGTGCGGCTCAAGGCGCCGGGGCGGATCGCTCCGGGGCGCGTAAAGCCATGACCCCGCTCGGCGCAAAGCTCAGGGCTCTCCGGGAGGAGCGGGGCGTGACGCTCAAGGATATGGCGACCGCCCTGCGGGTCTCGAGCGCCTATCTGTCGGCGCTCGAGCACGGCAAGCGCGGCAAGCCGACCTGGCTGCTGCTGCAGCGCATCATCGCCTATTTCAACGTCATCTGGGACGAAGCCGAAGAGTTGCAGCGCCTCGCCGAGATGAGCGACCCCAGGGTCACGATCGATACGGCCGGCCTTGCGCCCGAGGCAACCGAACTCGCCAACCGCCTGGCCCGCGATATCGCCCGGCTCTCCCCTGAGGATCTGGTGGCCCTCAATCGGGAAGTGATGCGCCGGGTCAGCTGATCCGGCGCGCGTTAGACGCTGCTCTTACAGAACGAAGCGGGACAGGTCGGCATCGGCCGCCATCTTGCCGATATGCTCGGCGACGAAAGCGGCATCGATGGTGATCGACTGACCCGACCGGTCGGGCGCATCGAACGAAATGTCCTCAACCAGCCGCTCCATGACGGTGGCAAGGCGCCGTGCCCCGATATTTTCCACCGTCGAGTTGACCCGTACCGCGGCGTCGGCAAGAGCCGCGATGGCATCCTCGGTGAACTCCAGCGTCAGCCCTTCGGTCTGCATCAGCGCGATATACTGGCGGATGAGGCTGACTTCGGTATCGGACAGGATGCGGATGAAGTCGGCCCGCGTCAGCGCCTTGAGCTCGACGCGGATCGGCAGGCGGCCTTGAAGTTCGGGCAAAAGGTCCGAGGGCTTGGAGACATGGAAGGCGCCCGAGGCGATGAAGAGGATATGGTCGGTCTTGACCGGTCCGTACTTGGTCGCAACCGTCGTGCCTTCGATAAGCGGCAGTAGGTCGCGCTGGACGCCCTCGCGCGATGGCCCGCCCTGCACGCCGCCTTCACGGGCTGCCACCTTGTCGATCTCGTCGATGAAGACGATGCCGTGGTTTTCCACGAGCTCGATCGCTTCGGTCTTGAGCTGGTCCTGGTCGAGAAGCTTGTCGGCCTCCTCGGCGATCAGCGGCTCATAGGCATCCTTGACGCGCAGCTTGCGCTTGACGCCGCGCCCACCCATGGCCTGCTTGAACATGTCGGAAATGTTGATCATGCCGATGCCGCCATTGGGCATGCCCGGCATTTCGAAGCCGGAGGGACCGGTGGGCTGCAGTTCGATCTCGATTTCCTTGTCATCGAGCTCGTTGCCCCGCAGTTTCCTGCGGAAGCTGTCGCGCGTGGAAGGCGTGGCCGAGGTGCCGACCAGCGCATCGAGCACGCGCTCCTCGGCATTGTGATGGGCCTGCGCCTGCACGTCGCGGCGGCGCTGGTCGCGCAACACCGTGATGCCGGCTTCCACGAGATCGCGGACGATCTGTTCGACGTCGCGACCCACATAGCCGACTTCGGTGAACTTGGTGGCCTCGACCTTGACGAAGGGCGCCTGCGCCAGCTTTGCGAGGCGGCGCGAAATCTCGGTCTTGCCCACGCCCGTGGGCCCGATCATCAGGATGTTCTTGGGCGTCACTTCCTGGCGCAGCTCTGGGGCGAGCTGCTGGCGCCGCCAGCGGTTGCGCAGGGCGATGGCGACGGCGCGCTTGGCATCGGCCTGGCCCACGATATAGCGGTCGAGCTCGGAAACGATCTCCCGCGGCGAAAAATTCCTCTCGGTCACTCTGCTGTTCCTTCCGGAGCCGCCCGGTATGGCGCGGTCTCCCAGTCTGGAGGGGCCCGCCGCTCTGGAGCCGGCGGGCAGGGGGGATGGGCTCAGGCGGTCTCGAGGCTTTCGACCGTCACATTGCCGTTGGTGTAGACGCAGATTTCTTCTGCGATCTTCATGGCCGCGCGGGCGATGGCCTCGGCGTCCATCTCGGTGTTCTCCGAAAGCGCAAGCGCGGCCGAGAGGGCGTAATTACCGCCCGAGCCGATTGCGGTGACGCCGTGATCGGGCGTCAGCACGTCGCCCGTGCCGGTGAGCACGAGCGTTTCCTTGGCATCGGCCACGATCATCAGCGCCTCGAGCCGGCGAAGATAGCGGTCGGTCCGCCAGTCCTTGGCCAGTTCCACGGCCGCCCGCATCAGCTGGTCGGGATATTGCTCGAGCTTGGCTTCGAGCCGCTCGAAGAGGGTGAACGCATCGGCGGTGGCCCCGGCGAAGCCGCCGATCACCTTGCCGCCGGCCAGTTTGCGCACCTTGCGCGCGCCATGCTTCATGACGGTCTGGCCCATCGAGACCTGGCCGTCGCCGGCGATCACCACCTTGCCGCCCTTTCTGACCGATACGATGGTGGTACCGTGCCAGCCGGGAAAGTCATTGTCCTTCGACATCAAACGCTCCAAAAGGATTTGCTCCTATTTAGGTCTCGGCAGCCCGAATGCAATGATCGCGCCTTTGCCAGCGATGGGGCTGCCTGCTATGGAGCGCCGAACCAAGGAGAGCCCCGATGCGCAAGGCCGAACTGAGCCGCAGGACCAACGAGACCGAGATCGCCGTCGCGATCGACCTCGACGGCACCGGCCGGCACGAAATGGCAACGGGCATCGGCTTTCTCGATCACATGCTCGACCAGCTCTCGCGCCATTCGCTCATCGACATGAGCGTCACCGCCAAGGGTGACCTGCATATCGACATGCACCACACGGCCGAGGATGTCGGCATTGCGCTCGGGCAGGCGGTTCAGAAGGCCTTGGGCGACAAGGCCGGCATCAGGCGCTATGCGAGCTCGGACCTCGCCATGGATGGCACGCTGACCCGCGTGGCGCTCGATGTTTCGGGTCGGCCCTTCCTCGTCTGGAAGGTGGCCTTCACGCATGGAAAGGTCGGCGAGTTCGACACCCAGCTGTTCCGCGAGTGGTTCCAGGCTTTTGCGATGAATGCCGGCATCACCCTTCATGTCGAATGCTTTTATGGCGACAACGACCACCACATCGCCGAGAGCGCCTTCAAGGCGCTCGCCCGGGCCTTGCGCGACGCCGTCGAGATCGATCCGCGCGCGGCCAATCGTGTGCCCTCGACCAAGGGGACCCTTGCGGGATGACGCCATGCAGCTGATATCTCTGTTCGAAAAATCACCCTCTGCGGTCCCCGCCGCGGCCGAGCCGTTCGGAGCCCTTCCGGTAGCCGTGGCCGACCGCTTCAGCTGGCCGGCTTTTGTCTTTGCGCCGGTCTGGCTGCTGGTCAACCGGCTGTGGCTCATCGGTCTGGGGTTCATCGGGCTTGTCGTGCTCCTCGGTCTTGCCAGTCGGTGGATCGGGGGGGATGCCGCGTTTCTGGCCTATGCCTGCCTGTGCCTGCTCGTGGGGCTCGAAGCGGCGGCTCTGCGGCGCGTGGCTCTCGCACGGCGCGGGTACTTATCGGTAGGCGAGCGCATGGCAGCAGATGCCGATGCGGCGCTGCTCGCCTGGCTCGATACCCCAGCGAAGGGAGTTGAGCCATGAGCCGCGTTGCCATCATTGACTATGGTTCGGGCAATCTGCGCTCGGCCGCCAATGCCTTCGAAAAGGCTGCGGCCGGGCTCGACAACGGCCCCGAGATCGTCGTCACCGCCGATCCTCAGGTCGTTCGTCACGCCGACCGCATCGTGCTGCCGGGCGTCGGGGCCTTCGCCGATTGTCGCGCCGGCCTCGATGCCGTCTCCGGCATGGTCGAGGTGCTCGAGGAAAAGGTGCGCCGGGGCGGAACGCCATTTATCGGCATCTGCGTCGGCATGCAGCTTCTGGCGACCGAAGGCCGTGAGAAGACCGTGACGCGGGGGCTGGGCTGGATCCCGGGCGCCGTCGAACGCATCATGCCCGAAGGCGGTCTCAAGGTGCCGCATATGGGCTGGAACACGCTCACTGTGCTGCGCGACCACCCGGTGCTCGCGGGCATTCCCGATGGGCCGGATGGCTTGCACGCTTATTTCGTGCACTCCTATCATCTGCATGCCGAGAGTACCGAGCATGTGGTGGCGACGGCCGACTATGGCGGGACCATAACGGCGGCGGTGGCGCGCGACACGGTGTTCGGCACCCAGTTCCATCCCGAAAAGAGCCAGGCGCTGGGCCAGCGCATCATCACCAATTTCCTGCGGTGGCAGCCATGATCCTTTTTCCCGCCATCGACCTCAAGGATGGCCAGTGCGTGCGCCTCAAGCTCGGCGACATGGCACAGGCCACGACCTTCAACGAGTCTCCCGCCGACCAGGCTCGGCAGTTCGAGCAGCAGGGCTTCGAGTACCTGCATGTCGTCGACCTCAACGGCGCCTTCGCCGGCCAGTCGGTAAACGGGGCTGCGGTCGAGGCCATTCTCGATACCGTGTCGTTTCCGGTGCAGCTCGGCGGCGGCATTCGGACGCTCGAGCATATCGAGGGCTGGCTGGAGAAGGGCCTCGCCCGCGTGATCCTCGGCACGGTGGCCGTGCGGGACCCGGCCCTGGTGAAGGAAGCGGCGCGACGGTTTCCCGGACAGGTGGCCGTGGGCATCGATGCACGCGGCGGCATGGTGGCCGTCGAGGGCTGGGCCGAAACCTCGTCGCTCGATGTCATCGAACTGGCGAAGCGCTTCGAGGGGGCAGGGGTTGCGGCCATCATCTATACCGATATCGACCGCGACGGCATCCTGACCGGCATCAACTGGGAGGCGACGCTGGCGCTGGCGCAATCGGTCTCGATCCCGGTCATTGCGTCTGGAGGCCTTGCCTCCATGGACGATATCCGCACCCTGACGCAGCCTGAATATGCCATCCTCGAAGGCGCGATCTCGGGGCGGGCGCTGTATGACGGGCGCATTGATTCACGTGAAGCACTGGCCTTGATCAAGGCGGCAAGGAGCGGGCGATGACCCTCAAGACCCGCCTCATCCCCTGCCTCGACGTCAAGGACGGACGCGTGGTCAAGGGCGTGCAGTTCGTCGATCTCGTCGATGCCGGCGATCCGGTCGAGGCAGCGATCGCCTATGACGCGGCCGGGGCCGACGAGCTCTGCTTTCTCGACATCGCGGCAAGCCATGAAGGTCGCGACACGATCTTCGATGTGGTGGCGCGCACCGCCGAGCACTGTTTCATGCCGGTGACGGTGGGTGGGGGGGTCCGGTCGCTCGAGGATATCCGCAAGTTGCTGCTTTCGGGCGCCGACAAGGTGTCGATCAATTCGGCCGCGGTGCGCGACCCGGACTTCATTTCTCGGGCGGCCGACAAGTTCGGCAACCAGTGCATCGTGGTCTCGGTCGATGCCCGCACTATCGCTCCGGGGCGGTGGGAAATCTTCACCCATGGCGGGCGCAACGCCACCGGGCTCGACGCGGTGGAGTTTGCCCGCGCCATGGTCGGACGCGGGGCAGGGGAGCTGCTCGTGACCTCGATGGATCGCGACGGCACCAAGTCCGGCTTCGACCTCGCCCTCACCCGCGCCATCGCCGATGCGGTGGAGGTGCCGGTGGTGGCCTCGGGCGGCGTCGGTACGCTCGATCACCTCGTCGACGGGGTGAAAGAGGGTCATGCCTCGGCGGTGCTTGCCGCCTCGATCTTCCATTTCGGCACCTTCAGCATTGGGCAGGCCAAGGCGCATCTGGCCGCCCATGGCGTGCCGGTGCGCATGGACCCCAGCGACGCCCCCTAGGGCGAGGAGCAAACGCTCATGAGTTTTTCCCTCGAAGAGCTGGACCGGCGGGTGGCGGTGCGCGCTTCCGCCTCGCCCGATGAGAGCTACACCGCCAAGCTCATCGCCCGCGGCGTCGAGAAATGCGCACAAAAGCTGGGCGAGGAGGCGGTCGAGGCCGCCATCGCCGCAGTGGCGGGCAGGAAGGAGGAACTGGCGGCGGAAGCCGGCGATGTGCTCTATCATCTGCTCGTGCTGCTCCGCGCATCTGATGTGCCGCTGGCACAGGTGATGGCGGAACTGGAGAGCCGCACCGCCCAGTCCGGTCTTGCCGAAAAGGCCGGGCGGCCGCGCTCATGAGCCGGGGTTCGACGCTCGTTTCGCCCTATGTGCGGTTCAGCAAGGCGGAATGGTCGCGGCTGCGCGCCGACGAGCCGATGACGCTGGATGCCGGCGACATCGAGCGGCTGCGCGGGCTGGGCGATCCGATCTCGCGGCAGGAGGCAGAGGAGGTCTATCTGCCGCTCTCGCGTCTGATCTCGCTCTATCACGAGGCCATGCAGGGCCTGCATCGGGCGAGCCAGGCGTTTCTGGGGACCAATGGCGGCAAGGTGCCCTATATCATCGGGGTGGCCGGATCGGTTGCGGTCGGCAAATCGACCACGGCGCGCATCCTCCAGGCGATGTTGTCGCGCTGGCCGGCCTCGCCCAAGGTCGATCTCGTGACGACGGATGGCTTCCTCTTTCCCAATGCCGTCCTCGAGGCGCGTGGACTGATGGCCCGCAAGGGCTTTCCCGAAAGCTATGATCGCGGACGGTTCCTCGGCTTTTTGTCCGATATCAAGTCAGGCCGGCCCAAGGTGACGGTGCCCGTCTACTCGCACCTGGCCTATGACGTGGTGGCGGGGCAATCGATCCTCATCGACCGTCCCGACATCCTGATCGTGGAAGGTCTCAACATCCTGCAGCCAGGTGAGGCGCCCAAGAGCGGCAATCCGGTTCTGTTTGCCTCCGACTTCCTTGATTTCTCGATCTATCTCGATGCCGAGGAGCGTGACCTCAGGCGCTGGTTCCTCGAACGCTTCTTCCGGTTGCGCGAGACGGCCTTCCAGGACCCGCGCTCCTTCTTTCACCGGTATGCGCGGATGGAAGAGGATGAGGCCCGCGCCTTCGCGCTCTCGGCCTGGGAGGGTATCAACAAGCCCAACCTCGTGGATAACATTCTGCCTACGCGAAGCCGGGCCGACCTGATTCTCAAGAAGGGTCCGGACCACGCCATCGCCGAAGTGGCGCTGCGCAAGCTCTAAGGGCTGCCATCAGCGTCAGACGGCGACGCCTTCCCGTTCGGCCAGGGTCCGCAGATCGGCCACCGGCCTCGCCCCGATATGGGAAATCACTTCGGACGCCGCGAGGCAGCCGGCCTTGAGCGCCATTTCGAGCGGCTGGCCACGCGAGAGGCCAAGAAGGAAGCCCGAGGCGAAGAGATCGCCGGCGCCGGTGACATCGACGACATCGGGCACGGGATAGGCCGGCACGGAAATCACCTCGCCATTGGCGACGACCATTGCGCCATCGGCGCCCATGGTTATGGCTGCGAGCTCGGCATCCTTGGCGATGCCGCGTACGGCAGTGCCCAGATCCTGCGTCTGGTAGAGGGCCTTGAGCTCATCGACATTGGCGAGCACGTAGTCGATCGTCTGCGAGCGGATGAGATCGAGGAATTCCTCGCGGAAGCGATGGACGCAGAACGGGTCCGAGAGCGTGAAGGACGTGGCGCGTTCATGCTTGTGGGCATAATGGGCGGCGCGCACGAAGGCCTTCTTGGCCTCGACCGGATCCCAGAGATAGCCCTCCATATAGGTGAGGCCGGCGTCGCCGATCTCGTCTTCATGGATGTCGGCTTCGGTCAGCTGGTGGCAGGCGCCCAGATAGGTGTTCATGGTGCGCTCGCCATCGGCCGATAGCAGGATCATCGAGCGGGCGGTGGCGGCGCCATGGATGAGGCGGGTCGTGGTGTAGTGCACCCCGATGGCCTCGAGATCGGCGGCGAAGACATCGCCGAGCTCGTCATCGGCGACCTTGCCGATAAAGGCAGCCCGTCCGCCGAGAGACGCGACACCGGCCGCCGTATTGGCGGCGCTGCCCCCCGAAATCTGCGTCTTGCTCTCGGGCATGCGGGCATAAAGATAGGCCGAGCGGTCGGCATCGACCAAATGCATGATCCCCTCTGACAGCCCCTCGCGCGCAAGGAAATCGGCATCGATCGGGGCAATGACGTCGACGATGGCGTTGCCGATGGTCAGGACGTCGAAACGGGTTTCGGGCACGGGCGGGCTCTCCAGGAACGGGGGAGGCAATAGAGGATGGGTGCGGGCGACGCAACCTCAAGCCTCAGGAGACCCGCTCGAACCCCGGCCTCAGGACGGTTGCGCCGGGGGTGGCCCTCAGGCCGGCGACGAAGGTCTGGAGGATGCCGGCGACCAGCCGCTCGCTGCGTTCGGCATCGAGGTCGAGAAGGCCCGGATCGAGCAGCAGCTGCGCTAGCCCGTGCATCAGCGCCCAGGCGCCGAGTGTGGCATCGAGCGGATCGCGCCGTCCGGCTTCGTGGGTCGCCGCGCTGGTGAGGGGCGCGAGCGTTGCTTCCATCGCCACCTTCAGGCTGTCGTCCCCGATCCGGTCGATCTCGGGCGAGAACATCAGCTGGAAGAGCGGCCGGTTTTCCCGCGCAAACCGCACATAGGCGCGCCCAATGGCAGGCAATTGAAGATCGGCAGGGCGGCCTGCTGCCGCCTGCTGCAGGAGCCTGGCGAAGCGGTGGAAGCCCTCGGCGGCGATGGCAGCCACGAGTTCGTCGCGATTGCGGAAATGCCGGTAGGGCGCGGCCGATGAAACGCCTACGCGGCGCGCCAGTTCGCGCAAGCCGGGTAGGGGGCTGCCCGCCGCCATTGCATCCAGCCCCGCATCGACGAGCGCCTGCGCCAGATCGCCATGATGATAGCTCTCCTCCCGCGCTTGCGCCGATGTGGGCACTGGAAACATCTGACTTAACCCTGTTCACATACGCTGCTAACATCGTTCGCGTGATTTGAGCAGCGCTCACATCGCGCTTTCCACCAAGTGAGCGGAGTCAACATGGGCGATATCGTCCTGACCATTGCCCATCATCTGGGCGTTTTCGCCGTCGTGGCCATGCTGGGCGCCGAATTCGCGGTGCTGCGTGCCGGAGTGACCCCGAACGCCGTCCGGCTGCTGGGTCGGCTCGACGCGATCTATGGCGGGGCGGCGATCCTCGTCCTGCTGGCCGGGTTCGGACGGGTGTTTCACAACGAGGCGAATTTCTATCTCGCCAACCCGGTGTTCTGGACCAAGATCGGGCTGTTCGTCGTGGTGGGGCTTTTGTCCGTGCCCCCGACGCTGGCCTTCCTGCGCTGGAACAAGGCATTGAAGGCCGATGCAGCCTTCACGGTGCCGGCCGGAGACCTCAAGCGCGTGCGCACGCTGCTCCATGCCGAACTGGGCCTCCTCTTCCTCATTCCCATTGCCGCAGCCCTCATGGCCCGCGGCATCGGATTGTAGGGGACAAAAGGGGCGGGGGGATTTCTCGGGGGACTGCTTCGTACGTGCCCCGGGGTCATTCCCGAAGGCGGGAAAGCAGTTTTGTTTCGCCTGGTGGTGCCTGTAGATCGCAAACTGGATCCCCGCTTTCGCGGGAATGACGTCGAGTATGGGGTGGGTTGGGTGGCGTAGGACCGTATGGGCGCCGCGTCGCCTCGCCTAAGGCTCCTCTCCCGGAAGGTCGCCTTCGAGCGGCAGGGTACCTTTTGGCGGCGGGGTCTTGGGTTCGAAGCGGCACCATTCGGCGATGAGGCAGTGCCAGCATTCGGGCTTGCGCGCCTTGCATACATAGCGGCCGTGCAGGATCAGCCAGTGATGGGCGTGCCGCCGATAGCGGTCGGGCACGATCTTTTCGAGGCCCAGTTCCACGGCCAGCGGCGTCTTGCCGGGGGCAAGGCCCGTGCGGTTGCCGACCCGGAAGAGATGGGTATCCACCGCGATGGTGGGCTGGCCGAAGGCGATGTTGAGCACCACGTTTGCCGTCTTGCGGCCGACGCCGGGCAGCGATTCGAGCGCTTCGCGAGTCTGGGGCACTTCGGAACCGAATTCGGCGATGAGCCGCTCGGAGAGCGCCAGCACGTTGCGCGCCTTGGTGCGGAAAAGCCCGATGGTGCGGATATGGGCCTCGATGGTCTCGAGCCCCAGCGCCACCATTTTCTCGGGCGTATCGGCGATGGCAAAGAGCGGCCCGGTGGCCTTGTTCACCCCCACATCGGTGGCCTGGGCCGAGAGAACGACCGCCACCAGCAGGGTGAACGGGTTGACATAATCGAGCTCGCCCTTCGGTTCCGGGTTCGCTGCCGAAAAAGCGCCAAAAATCGCGTCGACATCTGATCGTGAGAGGCGTCTTGTTCGTTTAGGCGAAGTCATGCGAGCCTCGATTCCATCCGACGAAGTGATGCAAGGATGTCGACCACCACGCAAGCCCGGCCGCTCTTTGCCGCCAAGCTCACACCGCACAATTCCCTGACCGGCAACGGGCAGCGCATCGTCATCGCCGTGATGGTGGTGATGGCCTCGGTGCCAGGGATGGTGTTTTTCTCGATGGGCGCCTGGCCGATCGTCGGGTTCATGGGCCTCGACATCCTCGCCGTGTGGTGGGCGCTGTCGGCCGCGCGCCGCAATGGACGCGCCTTCGAGGAGGTGACGCTCTGGCGCCACCAGCTCGACATCCTCAAGGTGGACGGCAAAGGCCAGCGCCGGAGTTTTTCGTTCAACCCCCTCGCGGTGCGCCTCGTGATCGACCGGGACATCAACGAGCGCACCCGCGCGCTTCATCTGCGCGGCGCGGACCAGACGCTGGAGATCGGGGCCTTTCTCGCCGAAAACGAGAAGTCGAGCTTTGCCAAGGCGTTCGGGACGGCGCTGCGGCAGGCCCGCAGATAGGCCGATCCGTCAAAATCGGGTCGATCGCGAGGGGGCTCTGCCCTAGTCTGGGGTGATGAGCTCCCCATCGACAGCCCACGAAATGCCTCACGACCAGACCCTTGCCGCCCATCACGATTACGAGCGGGTACGCCGCGCCATCGCTTATCTCACCGAGACGGGACCGGAAGATCTCGACCTGCCTATGTTCGCAAAGGCGCTCGACCTTTCCGAACGGCAGCTCGTGGCGCTGTTCCAGGCCTGGTGCGGGCTGACGCCCAAGAGTTTTTCGCAAGCCGTTGCTCTCGATCATGCCCGACGCCTGCTCGGCGGAGAGGGCAGTATAATCGGGGTCGCCTATGACGTGGGTTACTCCTCGGCATCGCGGCTGCACGATCTCTTCGTGACCCATGAGGCCATGCCGCCCGGCGCCTGGCGCGACAGGGGCGAGGGGCTGGCGATGGACTGGGGCGTGGCGCCCTCGCCCTTCGGCCTCGCCGTGATGGTCACGACGCGCTGGGGGCTCGCCGGCCTCGGCTTTGCCGATGGACCCGAGGACGTGGAGGCCGCTTTCGCCGATCTCGCCCGCCGCTGGCCCCGGGCCCGCTATGCCCGCAATGATGCGGCCGTTGCCGCGCTGGCCCGCCGCATCTTCGAGCCCGGACGCTGGCAGTCCGACGAGCCGGTGCGGGTGGTGCTGATCGGCACCGATTTCGAAGTCTCGGTGTGGCAGACCCTGCTCGGCGTGCCGGTGGGCCGGGCGACCACCTATGGCGCACTCGCCCAGAACCTCGGCCGGCCGACGGCGGCGCGGGCGGTGGGGGCGGCGGTGGGGCGCAACCCGATCTCCTTCGTCGTGCCCTGCCATCGGGTGGTGGGCGCGACGGGCGCGCTCACCGGCTATCACTGGGGATTGCCGCGCAAGCGCGCCATGCTGGGCTGGGAGGCCGGGGTGACCGCGGTCTAAAGCGCTTCACCTTATGGTTGAACCGCCTCTCAGGACGAACTGAGCTCTCAGTCGGCCTCCCTCTCCTTGGACGGGGGAGGGCCGGGGTGGGATGAGGGGAGCAAGTGAATCAACGGTGCGTCTGGTGGCTCCCCGCCCCCCACCCTTGATCCCTCCCCGCAAAGGGGGAGGGTGACGACTGCAGCGCCGCGCATCAGCCCAAACGTGAAGCCTCTAGAGTGTAACCTTCTCGATCATCGCGCCATCGGGCCCGATGCGGTAAGCGACGGGCTCGCCGGTGGCGATCTCGCGCTTCAGGATCTCGTCGGGGGTCAGGCCCTCGATGGCCTTGACCAGCGCCCGCAGCGAATTGCCGTGCGCGGTGACGAGCACAGTCTTGCCGGCCTTGAGATGGGGCAGGATTTCGGCCTCGAAATAGGGCTGGGTGCGATCGGCGGTGTCCTTGAGGCTCTCCCCGCCCGGCGGGGGCACATCATAGGAGCGGCGCCAGATCAGCACCTGCTCGTCGCCCCATTTGGCCCGCGCATCATCCTTGTTGAGCCCCGACAGATCGCCATAGTCGCGCTCGTTGAGGGCCTGGTTGCGGGTGATGGTGAGGTTGACGATGCCCATTTCCTCGAGGATGAGGTCGAGCGTGTGCTGCGCCCGGCGCAGGGCCGAGGTGTAGAACAGGTCGGGCACGATGCCGGCCGCCGCGAGCTTCTTGCCGGTGGCGCGCGCCTCGCCGATGCCCTGTTCGGTCAGCTCCACATTGCGCCAGCCGGTAAAAAGGTTCTTGAGGTTCCATTCGCTCTGGCCGTGTCGGACCAGGATCAGCATGCCCGTCATAATCTCTCCTAATCCTTGAGGCCGAGCACATCGGCCATGTCGTAAAGCCCGGCAGGCTTGTCAGCCGCCCAGAGCGCGGCGCGCACGGCGCCATTGGCAAAGATGGCGCGATCATCAGCGCGGTGGGAGAGGGTGATCATCTCGCGATCGCCCGCAAGGATGACGCTGTGCTCGCCCACCACGGTGCCGCCCCGCAATGTGGCAAAGCCGATGGTGCCCGGCTCGCGCGGCCCGGTATGGCCATCGCGAACGCGCACGGACACATCATCAAGCGCAACGGCGCGGCCCTCGGCAGCCGCCTGCCCCAGGAGCAGGGCCGTGCCCGAAGGCGCATCGACCTTGCGGTTGTGGTGCATTTCGAGAATTTCGATGTCAAAGCCCGGCAGCGCCTTGGCCGCCTGCCGCACGAGACCAGCGAGCAGGTTGACCCCGAGCGAGAAATTGCCGGACTTGACGATGCGCGCGCCGGCCCGGGCGGCCGCGGCGATCTCGTCGCTTTCTCCCGGCGTGAAGCCGGTGGTGCCGCAGATATGGATGAGCCCATGCTCTGCGGCATGGCGCGCCAGCATGACGCTGGCCGAGGGCACGGTGAAATCGATGATGGCATCGGCCCCGGCAAGGGCGGTAGCGATGTCGTCGACGACAGCAACGCCCAGCGCATCGGTGCCCGCAAGCGTGCCGGCATCCTTACCGATGGCGGCCGAGCCGTGCCGGTCGAAGGCGGAATGGACGGAAGCGCCCGCGATCTGCGCGGCCCGGATGACGGCTGCGCCCATGCGGCCGCCGGCCCCGGCCACCGCGATCTTTACATCCGACATCGCCAACTCTCCTTCAAAGCCCCGGCCTTTTACCAAGAGCGGCCGGTTCAGGCCAGCCGCGTGCCGCTCGCCATTTCGGCCAATATCGCGCGGGCGGCCTCGGCAGGGTCCTGTGCGGCGGTGATCGGGCGGCCGACCACGAGATGGGTGGCGCCCGCCGTAAGGGCCTGGCCGGGGCCCATAACCCGCTTCTGGTCGCCCTGCGCGGCGCCAAGCGGGCGGATGCCGGGGGTGACGATGGCCATGTCGGGCCCCAGCACGGGGCGTACCATCTGTGCTTCGGTCGCCGCGCAGACGAGCCCGCCAATGCCCGCATCGCGCGCCTGCTGCGCACGCAACAGGACGAGCCCGGCTGCATCGCGGGCATAGCCGGCTTCCCTGAGATCCGCATCGTCCATTGAGGTCAGGACCGTGACCCCGAGCACGGTTGCGCCCGAGCCCTCCGCCGCTTTTGCCGCGACACGCATCGCCTTGGGATAGGCGTGGATGGTGAGCATCTGCGCGCCAGTCGAAGCAAGGGCCGTGACGCCTTTTTCGATGGTGTTGTCGATGTCGAGCAGCTTGAGATCGAAGAACACGCGCTTGCCGGCGGCGAGCAGCGCCTTGCCGAGCGAAAGGCCATCCCCGCCGTAAAACAGCTGGTAGCCGATCTTGTAGAAATCGACGGCATCGCCCAGCCGGGCGATCAGCGCCTCGGCTTCGGCGCGGCTATCGAGATCGAGGGCGACGATGAGGGTTCCGGCCATGACACTCTCTCGGCGTTTCGGTTGCCGCCTCCTGCCACAGGGGGCGATGGCGGGCAAGCGCTTCGGCATGGGCGATGGCCGGCAGGGCGTGGCCCATCCGGGTTCGGGGTAAGGTTGGGCGGCCCGGCGAGGCGGTTTGCCTCGGCGCGGGTGGTCCGCAGTGTGGTGAGACTTGCGCCTCGCCGGGTGTTCGGGATTTTTGGCTTAAGTCGGGATGCGAACTGGGCGTCTGGGCTATGTCCCCGGGTCCCGGGAGTGTTGAGGTCCCGTCCTGGCCTTGGCCCTCTGGCCATGCGCATCATCGAGGGCCTGCGAGCCCGCGACCGGCCCCGCACCCGCATCCCACCCCGATCTTTGCCGTTCGAGCGTAGCTCTCATGGCCTTCTCCCCTCAAATCGCTCCACTGGAGCGATTTGGCCTGCGGCACGGCTCGAAGCGTCGCGACACCACCCGGGTGGGAGATGAGGGCATTATGGGGGCGGTGGATGGGGGTGGGGATAAATTCTCTGCTTTCAGGCTGCTGGCAGAGAGACCTCATGGTGAGGAGCGGCGCAGCCGCGTCTCGAACCATGAGCGGGGAATTCGGTGCAAGCGGCCCTCGTGGTTCGAGACGCCCCTGCGGGGCTCCTCACCATGAGGGCCTCTCTTTACGTCACATCGCGGCCTTTTCGCCTCAGAGGCCAAGGCGGCGGAGGGCGGTTTGGGCGTCGGGCATACCACCTCTGGCGCGTTCGCGGAGGAGGCGGATAAAGTTGGCGCGCCAGATGGTGTCGCCGGCGGCGTCGAGCAGGGCGAAGCTTTTGGCGTAGTCGTGCCTTACGCAGCGGCTGCCCATATGCATGCCGTGGAAATAGAGATGGGCGGCCGCCACCTGATCCGCACGGCTGCGATCGGCATTGGCCACGACGGCCTTGCAGAGCGCATCGGCCTCGGCATTGGTGATAGCCTTGCCCGGCGGCGGCATCTCCGGCTTGCGGCCGGTCTCTACTGCGGTGATCAGCGCCGCGAGGGTGACCTGGCGGCTGTCGAGGGTGAAGGGCGGCTTGTCCCGCCCCGCAAGGCCGAGCACGTCGCCCGTGCGCGATTCGGTCATGAACCGGCGATGCTCGGACAGTAACTGGCACGACCAGGTGGCGCCGCGCTGGCCGGTCACCGGATTGTAGGTGTTGGCGCCATAGCGGAAGCAGATGCGATTGCCTTCGGTCTTCCAGTCGCCGCGCAGGATGACGCGATTGCCCGGATACCAGAGGTAGCTCGTGCCGCCCTTGGCGAGATATTCGACCTGGGTGCCGTGCCCCGGTCCGAAGAAGAGCTGCGTCTTGTTGACGAGGCTCGATTGCGCCAGGGCCGGAAAACTACTGAGCCCGAAAAGCAGAAGGCCGGCAAAAAGCCGGCGCATTGAAACAGTGATCACCAATAGCCCCCCGAAATACATGCCGCAGTATCTGGCATGCAAAGCAGGGGCAGGTAAAGCCGGCCTCAGGCGCCGCCGCGCGAGAAGGCCATGAGTTCGCGGACCTGGGCGTCGACCTTGCGCTGGATGCCGGCTTCCCTGGGGGCGCCCTCGGCGTCGAAGGCGTCCGAGGCAGGGCCGACGCCGAGGAGGGTGGGGGTGACGAGAGCGCCGACTTTGAGCAGCGCGTCGCGCAGGTGGTAGATGCCGACGATGGCGCCATATTTGCCCGAGGAGACCGCCCCGAGCCCGAACACCGCATGCCTGAACTGGCCCTGCTTCTGGCGCGAGATCCAGGTGATGGTGTTGAGCATCAGCGGCGAGACGCCCGAATTGTATTCGGGGCTGGCGATGAAGATGATATCGGCCGCCGCGAACTTGCCGGCCAGAATGCCGGCCGCCTCGGGGGTGTGATCGGCCTCGAGATCCTCGTTGAAGATCGGCATGGGATAATCGCCCAGATCGATATCCTCGACCGCGGCGCCGGCGGCGCGCAGTCTGCCGCTCACATGGGCGCGCAGGATCTCGTTATACGAGCCCTTGCGGATCGAACCGCAAAGCGTGATCGCCGTCTTCATGTCGTTGCCCTCATGCTGCCGGCGATATCAGGTCTCGAAAAAGCTCTTGAGCTTGGAAAAGAACCCGTCCGAGGTCGGCGAGGTCTCGCGCGTGTTGAGCTTTTCGAACTCCTCGAGCAGCTCGCGCTGGCGCCGCGACAGGTTCTGCGGCGTTTCCACATCGAGCTGGACATAGAGATCGCCGATATCCTTGCTGCGCAGGATCGGCATGCCCTTGCCCTTGAGGCGCACGCGCTGGCCCGGCTGGGTTCCGGGCGACACCTTGACCCGGGCGCGCGCGGCATCGAGGGTTGGCACCTCGAACTCGCCGCCAAGCGCCGCCGTGGTCATGGCGATGGGCACGCGGGCATAAAGATCGGCCCCGTCGCGCTGGAACAGGTCGTGCGGCTTGACCGACACGAAGATGTAGAGATCGCCCGGCGGCCCGCCGCGCAGCCCGGCCTCGCCTTCATTGGCGAGCCTGATGCGGGTGCCGTCCTCGATGCCCTTGGGAATGTCGACCGAAAGGGTGCGGTTCTGCTGGCGCCGGCCCTGGCCGCCGCAATCGGTGCAGGGATTGTCCATCATCTGGCCGCGGCCGTGGCAGACCGGGCAAGTGCGCTCGATGGTGAAAAAGCCCTGCGCCGCGCGGACCTTGCCGTGCCCGTTGCAGTGCTTGCAGGTGGAAAGCCCCGTGCCGGGCTTGGCGCCCGAGCCATCGCAGGTATCGCAGGTGACGAGGGTGGGCACGTCGATGTCGACGGTGCGCCCGAGGAACGCTTCCTCGAGGGTGATCTCGAGATTGTAGCGCAGGTCCGAGCCGCGCAGGCGCGACTGGCTGGCGCGTCCGCCCTGGCCCTGGCCGCGGCCCCCGCCCATGAAATCGCCGAAGATATCCTCGAAGATATCGGACATGGAGGAGGAGAAATCGGGCCCGAAACCGCTGGCGCCGCGCCCGCCGCCGTTTTCGAAGGCAGCGTGGCCGAACCGGTCATAGGCCGCCCGTTTCTGGGCGTCCTTCAAGGTATCATAGGCCTCGTTGATTTCCTTGAAGCGGTGTTCGGCTTCGGCATTGCCGGGGTTGCGATCCGGGTGGAACTGCATGGCAAGCTTGCGATAGGCGCTCTTGAGGGCCGCCTCGTCGCTCCCCTTGGGCACGCCGAGCACATCGTAGAAGTCGCGTTTAGCCAATCTCGATCGTCTCTCGGGCTGTTCTGGCAGGGCGCGCGCCGGCCCAAAGGATCGAGCCGTCGCGGTGCGCCCGCCTCAAATAGGTATGGTGCGCCGCTCTTACCATAGGACAAGCGCGAGGCAACACCCCGCGCGGCCGGCGGAACCCCTCAGATGTAGCGCGGATCGGTGCCGAGCGCGAGGGCGAGCGCCATCCCGACCTCGCCTTGGGCGAAGGCCGCCTTGGTCACGACCTGCCCCAGGCCGAAGAAATCATGGGTCACCCCATCATAAAGGCTGGTGGTGACGCGGATGCCGGAGCGCTTGAGCGCCTGGCCCAGTTGCTCGCCATCGCTGCGCAGCGGATCGGCGCCGGCCAGAACGAGGCTGATGGGCGGCAGGCCGGAAAGATCGGCCCGAAGCGCCAGCGCGATGCGCTTGTCATAGGCCTGCTTGGTCTGCTCGAAAACCTGCTGGCCGAGCCATTTCGCCCCGGGCGTGCCGAGCGGCAGGGCCGCGCCGCATTCGCGATGGCTGGGCGTATCGAGCCCGCCCCCGGCAACCGGGGTGAGCATGGCGACATGGACGGGATGGGGCAGCTTGTCGGCGCCACGGCTGTCGCGGGCAAAGAGCGCGACATTGAAAGCGAGATTGCCGCCCGACCCTTCACCCGCCACCGCGCAGCGGCGCGGATCGATGCGCAGGCCCTCGGCCTCGCGCATCAGCCAGGCCCAGAGCGCATTGGCATCGTCATGGGCGGCGGGGAATTTGTGCTCGGGCGCCTGCCGGGGCAGCACCGCGATCACCACCGCCCCGGTGCGCAGGGCGAGGGTGCGGCAGGTTTCGTCATGGGCATCGAGGCTGCCCAGCACCCAGCCGCCGCCCGGAAAGAACAGGATGGCGCCGGCTTCCCCCGAACGGGCCGCGGCGCGGCGGCGATAGACGCGAGCATCGAGAAGTCCTGCGGCGCCGGGGATGCGGGCCGGCTCCATGTCGACGCCCATGTCGTCTGTGCGCCGGAGGATGGTGCGGGCGGCGAGGACCAGCGGGGGCAGGGCGCGCGCCTCCTCGAGCTTGAGCCCCTGCAAGCCGCGACCGCCCAGCTTCTGCCAGACCGCGAGCACGTGCCCCATATCGGCATCGAGCCGCGGCGGCTCGACCGGCTTGGGGGGAGCAACCGAAAAACTGGCGGTTGCGATGAAGCTCTTGGGGTCGGCGGCGGACAAGGGTCAGCGGCTTTCTGGCAACGGGCCAAATCAGTTGGAGTAGGCCAAAGATGACCGCTTTGTGGCATGCGCCGCAACCCTGATTCACGTGAAACGCCCCCGATGCGCACAGGGCAATGCAAATGTTGCCCCAAGGTCGCAGCCGGACCAACAGCGCAAACAAAAAGGGCCCGGCGCTGTGCCAGGCCCTTGAAGACTGTCGGAAGGAAACGATCAGGCCGACTTCTTGTCGTCCTTGACCTCTTCGAAATCGGCATCGACGACATCGTCGTCCTCGGGCCGGGCGCCTGAGGCCTTGGCCTCGGCTTCCGCCTGGGACTGCTTGTACATCGCTTCGCCGAGCTTCATCGAGGCTTCGGCGAGGGTGGCGGTGCGCTCCTTGATCTGCTCGGCATCGTCGCCGTCGATCACTTCGCGCAGGCCCACGATGGCCGCCTCGATGGCGCCCTTTTCATCGGCCCCGACCTTGTCGCCATAATCCTTGAGCGACTTCTCGGTCGAATGGATAAGCGATTCGGCCTGGTTCTTGGCCTCGACCGCCTCGCGCCGCTTCTTGTCGGCCTCGGCGTTCTGCTCGGCCTCCTTGACCATGCGCTCGATGTCGGCATCCGACAGGCCACCCGAGGCCTGGATGCGGATCTGCTGCTCCTTGCCGGTGCCCTTGTCCTTGGCCGAGACATTGACGATGCCGTTGGCGTCGATGTCGAAGGTCACCTCGATCTGCGGCACGCCGCGCGGCGCCGGCGGAATGCCGGAGAGGTCGAAATTGCCCAGGAGCTTGTTGTTGGCGGCCATTTCGCGTTCGCCCTGGAACACGCGGATGGTCACCGCCGACTGGTTGTCCTCGGCCGTCGAGAAGGTCTGGCTCTTCTTGGTCGGGATGGTGGTGTTGCGATCGATGAGGCGCGTGAACACGCCGCCCAGCGTCTCGATACCGAGCGAGAGCGGGGTCACGTCGAGCAGCAGCACATCCTTGACGTCGCCCTGCAGCACGCCGGCCTGGATGGCGGCGCCCATGGCGACCACTTCATCCGGGTTGACGCCCTTGTGCGGCTCCTTGCCGAACAGCTGCTTGACGATCTCCTGCACCTTGGGCATGCGGCTCATGCCGCCCACCAGCACCACTTCGTCGATCTGCGCGGCGGTGACGCCGGCATCCTTGAGCGCCATCTTGCAGGGGTCGATGGTCTTCTGGATCAGGTCATCGACCAGCTGCTCGAACTTGGCGCGCGAGAGCTTGAGGGTGAGGTGCTTGGGGCCCGAGGCATCGGCGGTGATGAAGGGCAGGTTGATTTCGGTCTGCGTCGAGGACGAGAGCTCGATCTTGGCCTTTTCGGCAGCCTCCTTGAGGCGCTGAAGGGCGAGCTTGTCCTTGCGCAGGTCGATGCCCTGCTCCTTCTTGAACTCGTCGGCGAGATAATCGACGAGCCGCATGTCGAAGTCTTCGCCACCGAGGAAGGTGTCGCCATTGGTGGACTTCACCTCGAATACGCCATCGCCGATCTCGAGGACGGAAATGTCAAAGGTGCCGCCGCCAAGGTCATAGACCGCGATGGTGCCGGTGTTCTTCTTGTCGAGGCCGTAGGCGAGTGCCGCCGCGGTGGGCTCGTTGATGATGCGCAGCACTTCGAGGCCGGCGATCTTGCCGGCATCCTTGGTGGCCTGGCGCTGGCTGTCGTTGAAATAGGCCGGCACGGTGATGACCGCCTGGGTGACGGTTTCGCCCAGATAGCTTTCGGCCGTTTCCTTCATCTTGGTGAGGATCATGGCCGAGATTTCGGAGGGCGAGTATTTCTTGGCCGCGACATCGACCCAGGCGTCGCCATTGTCGCCCTGCACGATCTTGAAGGGGACGAGGCCCTTGTCCTTTTCCACCATCGGGTCGTTGTAGCGGCGCCCGATCAGGCGCTTGACCGCGAACAGCGTGCCTTCCGGATTGGTGACCGCCTGGCGCTTGGCCGGCTGGCCGACCAGACGCTCTCCATCCTTGGAGAAGGCGACCATGGAGGGCGTGGTGCGCGCGCCTTCCGCATTCTCGATGACCTTGGGGGTCGAGCCATCCATCACTGCGACGCAGCTGTTGGTCGTGCCCAGATCGATACCGATGACTTTAGCCATGTCTTCTAGCCTCTTTCCTAGCGAACCCATGCTGGAACCCCGAGGATCCGGCAGTTCCGTGGTCCACTCGCGCGGACCCAGGTCCCCGTATGAGATTTGGTTCATATTGCCCGCTTCCGGGCGTCGAGGGCTATATAGGAGGCTGATTCCGGCCCTGCAAGCGCGATGGCCGGGAAAACCCGTCTGCCCCCGTTCCGCCCCGCTTCCTGCCCGAGGCCGCCCCCTTGACCCCAGCCGATCTTATTGTCGACCATCTCGATGACGCCACGCAGATCGCCCTGATCGACGCGGTGGTGGAAAGCCTGTCGGTCGCGCCGTTCTTCCAGCCGACCCTGCCGCGCTGGGGCACGCCGTTTTCGGTGCGGATGACCAATCTGGGGCCATTGGGCTGGGTCTCGGACAAGCGCGGCTATCGCTACCAGGCGCTGCATCCCGATACGGGGACGCCCTGGGCGCCGATGCCGACGATGCTGCTCGCTCTTTGGCAAAAGCATGCCGGCTATGCCCATCCCCCCGAGGCCTGCCTCGTCAATCATTATGGCCCCAAGGCGAAGATGGGCCTTCACCAGGACCGCGACGAGGCCGATTTCGACGCGCCCGTGCTCTCGGTTTCGCTCGGCGACAGCGCGCGGTTCCGCCTGGGCGGCACACGGCGGGAGGATCCGACGACGAGCTTCATGCTCGAATCGGGCGATGTGATGATGCTGGCAGGGCCCGAGCGGCTCGCCTTCCACGGCATCGACAGGCTGATGCCGGGGACGTCCACCCTCCTGGGGCGCCATGCGGGCGTCTTTCCCGAGGGCGGGCGGATCAATCTGACGCTGCGGCGGGTGACCCTGCCGTGATCGACATCGGGACGGTGCTGCTCGACGACGCGCTTGCCGGCCGCGCGCTGCTCTTTGCCGCCCCCCGCGACTGGATCAGCGCGCGCCGGGGCGCCGAGGTGCCCGACGCGCTGGCGCGGATGCGCAAGGCGCGGGAGGCGGGATATTACCTTGCCGGCGCGCTCGGCTATGAGCTGGGGCTCTGGCGCGAAGAGCGGCTGCGCCCACTGCTGCCCGATGCCGACCTGCCGCTCATCGAGATGGGGGTGTTCGATGCGCCTGAGGTGCTCGCGGGACACGACCGGATCGATTGTCTCAGGCGCTGCGGGCGGGGTCCGGCCGAGGTCGAACTGAGGCGGCTCGGGCATGACGGGGCGGATCATGGCGCGGCGGTAGCCGCCATCCTGCGCTATATCGCGGCGGGCGACATCTATCAGGCCAACCTGACCTTCAGGGCGCGCCTCGAAAGCCGCGGCGATCCGGCGGCGCTCTATCGCCTGCTGGTGGCGGCCCAGCCGGTGGCGCATGGGGCGCTGATGCGGCTTGCCGACGCGCATGTGCTCTCGCTCTCGCCCGAGCTCTTCGTGGCCAACGAAGGGGGCCGCCTCACCGCCCGGCCGATGAAGGGCACGATGGCGCGGGGCGCGACCCAAGAGGCCGACGCGGCGGCGCGGGCACGGCTTGCCGCCGATGCCAAGAACCGGGCCGAGAACCTGATGATCGTTGACCTTCTGCGCAACGATCTCTCGCGCATCGCGCGGATCGGCAGCGTGCGGGTGCCGCAGCTTTTTGCCGTCGAGACCTATCCCAGCCTCCACCAGATGACCTCGACGATCACGGCGGAGATGGCTGAGGGCATCGACCCCATCGATGCGCTGCTGTCGCTTTTTCCCTGCGGCTCGATCACCGGGGCGCCCAAGATTCGCGCCATGGAGATCATCGCGGAACTGGAGCCCGAGCCGCGCGGGTTCTATACGGGGGCCATCGGATCGATCGCCCCCGATGGCGATTTCCGCTTCAACGTCGCGATCCGCACCCTCGTGATCGGTCCGGACGGGCGGGGCGAGATCGGCGTCGGCGGGGGCATCGTGGCCGATAGCGAGGCGGGGGATGAATATGAGGAAGCGCTGCTCAAGATGAGTTTTCTGAAGGCCGCCGAGCCGCCCGGATTGATCGAAACGCTGCTCTGGGAAGAGGGCAGGGGCTATTGGCTGCTCGACCGGCATCTCGAGCGGCTCGCGGCGTCGGCCGGGGCGCTGGGGATCGCGCTCGATGACGGCGCGGCCGGGGATGCGCTCGAAGCGGCGATTTCGGGGTTTTCGGCGCCGCGCATGCGGGTGCGGCTGTTGCTCGACCCCAGGGACGGGCTCTCGGTAACCGCCGTGCCGATGCCGCCCCAGGCGCCGGGCCCCTTCCGCTTCGCGATCGCGCCCGAGATCATCGACGAGACCGATCCGCTGCTGATCCACAAGACCACGCGGCGCCACATCTACGATCCGCCGCGCGAAGCGATGAAGGCGCTTCTGCCGATCGACGAGGTGGTGTTCCTCAATACGCGCGGCGAGCTCACCGAAGGCTCGATCACCTCGCTGTTTGTCGAGCGCGATGGCGTGCTCTTGACCCCGCCGCTGGCCTCGGGGCTTCTGGCCGGGGTGCTGCGGGCCGAGCTCATCGCCACCGGACGGGCGCGCGAGGCGGTGCTGCGGCCGGCCGATCTGGAAGGCGCCATTATCCATCTTGGCAATTCGCTGCGCGGGCTGATGCCCGCCAAGCTTGTTGCGCCCGAGGCCGGGGCCTAGACTTTGGCCATGATCCGCATTTCGTTCCCGTTCATCCTTGCCCTCCTCTCCTGCGGCGTCGCGGTGGCGCAGGCCGTGCCCGAGGGGCCGCGCGCCCAGGCCTGGTGCGGGGTCGCCCTCTCGATGATGGCCGAGGAGGTGGCGGACACGGCCAATGCCGAGCAGAAACAGCTCGCCGAAATCTTCCGCGATGGCGGCACGGCGCTGATCGAGGCGGCAACGGTCGCCTATGGCGATTCCGGCTGGTCGCCCGAACGCACCGACGAACTGCTCGCCAGCCTCAGGATCGAGGTGGAAGCGAGCCTTGCCGGCGACGCGCGTCCGGCGCTGAGCTTTGAGGATTGCGCGGCGCTTGCCGGTTTTCCGCAATGACGCGCAGGACGAGGAGAAAGACGCGATGATCGATCCGAAAAGCGATGTGCTCGTCATTGTCGACATGCAGCATGATTTCCTGCCCCGCGGTGCGCTGGCGGTGGCCGATGGCGATGCCATCATTCCCGGCATCAGGGCGCTGGCCGAGCGCTTCGATCATCTGGTGCTGACGCAGGATTGGCATCCGCCAGGCCATCTCTCCTTTGCCTCGAGCCATGCGGGGCGGGCGGCGTTTTCGGTGATCGACCTCGATTATGGCCCGCAGGTGCTCTGGCCCGACCATTGCGTCCAGGGCACGCAGGGGGCCGAGATCCATCCGGCGATGCGCCTCGATGCAGCCGAGCTCATCATCCGCAAGGGCTATCGGGTCGGCATCGATTCCTATTCGGCCTTTCTCGAGGCCGATCGCAGGACGCCGACCGGGCTTGCCGGCTATCTGCGCGAACGGGGGCTCTCGCGGGTCTATCTCTGCGGGCTGGCGCTCGATTTCTGCGTCGGCTGGTCGGCACTCGACGCGCGGGCGTTCGGGTTCGATGCGATCGTGGTCGAGGATCTCTCGCGCGCCATCGATGCGGATGGCTCGCTGCAAAAGGCGCTCGCCGACATGGATAGGGCCGGCGTCACGCGAGTGACGAGCGGCGCGATTAGCTGAACCGGACGCCAGCTAGGCCGTTTCAGGTTTGGGCTGATGCGCGGCGCTGCAGTCGTCACCCTCCCCCTTTGCGGGGAGGGATCAAGGGTGGGTGGGCGGAGAGCCACCAGACACACCGTTGATTCACTGGCTCCCGTCACCCCTCCCCGGCCCTCCCCGTCCAAGGGGAGGGAGGCCGACTGAGAGCTCAGTGCGTCCTGAGAGGGATCCAGCCTTAAGGTGAAGCGCGCTAGAGCTTGGGCCCGTCGACGATGCGGGCGCTGGCAATGGCGATTTCCTTCATCACCAGCGCATATTCGCTGCGCCCATCGGGCAGGAAGCGGAAGACGCCGTCGCGGCCGTTGAAGCCTCCGGCGATGGTCAGCGCCGCCCGGTCATATTTGGGCGTCGACTGGGAGAGGGCCGAGGCGTTGGCGAGGATGACGGCGGTATAGGAGATGGTGGCGAGCGGGTGCGGTTCGCCCCCGAACAGGGCGCGGTATTCGCCGGCCAGCGCCTGGTAGCCGGTTTCATCGACGGCCGGATAGAGCGCGCCCGACAGGAAGGGCGTGTTCATGATGGCCTGGTCGCCGTTCCAGTCGGCCGAACCCACGATCTGCACCGTGCCCATGGGCACGCCGGCCTCCTCGAGCATCACGGCAAAGCTGGGCGCGGTCGAACGATCGGGCAGGAACAGCGTGTCGATCTGGCGCGATTGCAGCAGGGGGGCCACCTGCTGGACCAAGGCGCGGGCTTCGGCCTCGTTGGAAAAGGAATAGACCGCCCGGGCGTTGAGCCCGAGATCGGCTGCCGCCTGGCGGAAGGCGCCCTCATGGATGCGGCCGAAATCGGTGGCCGGGAAAATGCCGGCAAAGGCGCGCTTGCCCTTGCCATGCACGAAGCTCAAGGCGCGCTTGGCCTCGACCTCGGGGAGGACGTTGAGGAGATAGACCCCTGGAGCGGCGGCGCCCGAATTGTTGGAAAAGCCGATGACCGGGATGCCGGCGGTGCGCGCCACCCCGCCCACCGCCGTCACCTGATCGGCGCGCAGCGGCCCGAGGATGAGGCTCGCGCCCTCGGCCACCGCCTGGCTCGCCGCCTGCGCCGCGCCGCCCGCCGTATCCCCGCTGTCCTTGAGGACGAGGGTGATGTTCTCGGTGAGGTTGGGGCTGTCGGCGATGAACTTCATGCCCAGCTGGGCGGCGTTGGAGAGCGAGCTGCCCACCGAAACCAGCGCCGGATCGCCCGAAAGCGGCAAAAGCAGCGCCACGCGGGTGGGCCCGGTGCCGAAGGTGCGGCCCTGCACGGCCGGAAGGGCGGACGCGTCGGCGGTGGTGCCGCCCTCGCTCATCATCGGGCCGAAGCCGACCGAGGCGCAGGCGGCCAGGAGGCCGGCAAGCGCGATGCCGGTGGCGATCCGTGCGATGCGTCCCAATCGGCCGATGCTGTCCACTCTGCCCCCCGCGTCGAGAAAATCCTTGCGCACCAAGCTTTCCGGCAATCATGCCCGGAACAAGGCAGGCCGCCCCGGCCCCGGCTCGTCTATACAGGAGCAGGCCTCGCGCTTAAAGACTAAGGCGAATGGGCGCGCCAGAAGGCACAGCGCCTTCGAGCCGCAGGGAGGGCGCGTGACCGAGGGAACGCCAGAGCCAAGCTATCACGTCGCCGGCCAGAAGCTCGCCGCGACGCGCCCGCAGCAGGGGCTGTATGTGGTGGCGACCCCGATTGGAAACCTTGCGGACATCACCATCCGCGCGCTCGGTGTGCTGGCCGGTGCCGATCTCGTGCTCTGCGAGGATACGCGGCATTCCGCCACGCTGCTCGACCATTACGGCATCCGCACGCCGCGCCGGGCGCTGCACGAGCACAACGAGCATGCGCGCATCGGCGAGGTGATCGACCGGCTGGGGCAGGGGGCGGCGATCGCGCTGATTTCCGATGCCGGGACGCCGCTGCTCTCCGATCCCGGCTTTCCGCTGGTGCGCGCGGTGCGCGAGGCGGGGCTGCCGGTCTTTGCCGTGCCGGGCGCCTCGGCGCTGCTCTCGGCGCTGTCTGTGGCGGGGCTGCCCACCGATGCCTTCGGCTTTTTCGGCTTTCTGCCGGCCCGGCAGGCGGCCCGCCGCAAGGCGCTGGCGCAGGAGGCCGAGCGGCGCGACACGCTGGTCTATTACGAATCGCCGCGACGGCTGGCCGAGACCCTGGCCGACATGGCCGAAAGCTTCGGGGCCGATCGCGAGGCGGCGGTGGCGCTGGAATTGACCAAGCGCTTCGAACGGGTGGAGCGGGGCACGCTGGCCGATCTCGCCGCGCGCTTCGCCGAAGGCGAAACCAGGGGCGAGGCCGTGGTGCTGGTGGCCGGCGCGCCCGAGCGCGTGGTGGCTGAAGCTGACTGGCAGGAGGCCCTTGCCGAGGCGCTGGAGGCCCAGAGCGTGCGCGACGCCGTGGATGCCGTTGCGGCCCGTTTCGGGCTTAAGCGCAAGGAGGTGTATGATGCCGCGCTCGCCCTCCGCGAACAAAAGCCCTGATCGCGCCCGCGCCGAACGGCAGGGCCGCCGTGCCGAAACCCTCGCGGCGCTGTGGTTCAATTGCCGATTCTATCGGGTTATCGCAAAGCGCTACAAGACGCCGGTGGGGGAGATCGACCTCATCGTGCGGCGCGGGCGATCGATCGTCTTCGTCGAGGTCAAGACGCGCGGCAGCGCGGCGGGCGAGGCCAATGCGCTGGCTTCGGTCAACCGGCAGCGGCTGGTGCGGGCGGCCGAGTATTTCCGGGCCCGCAATCCGCGTCTCGCCGATCACCCGATGCGGTTCGACGTGTTTTTCCTTGCACCCGGCACATGGCCGCGCCATGTCAGGAATGCCTTTTCCGCCACCGGTTTCTAGATCCTCCGAGAGCTTGCCATGCCGCTTCGCATCGCCGTGCAGATGGACCCCATCGCCTCGATCAACCCCAGGGGGGATTCGACCTTCGCGCTGATGCTCGAGGCGCAGGCGCGCGGGCACGAGATCGCCTATTACACCCCCGACACGCTGGCGCTGCGCGACAATAAGGTCAGCGCCAATCTCGCCCCGATCACGGTGACCGACGCCGAAAAGGGCCAGCATTTCACCCTTGGTGAGTTCGCCCGCGCCGACCTTTCGGGCTTCGACGTGGTGCTGATGCGCCAGGACCCGCCCTTCGACATGAACTACACCACCCTCACCTATTTCCTCGAGCGGCTGGAGCCGAAGGTGCTGGTGGTCAACCCGGCGGCGGCGGTGCGCAACAGCCCCGAAAAGATCCTCGTCACCGAATTTCCCGAACTGATGCCGCCCACTCTCGTGACGCGCGATCGCGGCATGATCCACGCCTTCCGCAAGGAGCATGGCAACATCATCGTCAAGCCGCTCTATGGCAATGGCGGGGCCGGGGTGTTCTTCATCCAGGAAGGCGACCACAACCTCAATTCGCTGATCGAACTGTTCGAACAGGCCTTTCCCGAGCCCTTCATGGTGCAGAAATACCTGCCCGACGTGCGCAAGGGCGACAAGCGCATCATCCTCGTGGATGGCGAGGCGGTGGCCGGGC
Source organism: Devosia enhydra (assembly GCF_900119845.1). Taxonomy (GTDB): domain Bacteria; phylum Pseudomonadota; class Alphaproteobacteria; order Rhizobiales; family Devosiaceae; genus FPKU01. The sequence continues at coordinate 487,035 of NZ_FPKU01000002.1, read as the reverse complement.
TCAATCGCATCCCCGCCGAAGGCGAGGCGCGCTCCAACATGCATGTCGGCGGGCGACCCGAACTGTCTGAGCTGACCGCCAAGGAGCGCGAGATCTGCGCCGCCATCGGCCCGCGGCTCAAGGCACTCGGAATGATCTTCGTGGGCATCGACGTGATCGGTGGGTACCTCACCGAGATCAACGTCACCTCGCCCACCGGCATCCGCGAGATCAAGCGCTTCGGCGGCCCCGACATCGCCGCTCTGATCTGGGACGCGATCGAGACGCGCCGGGCGGCGGTTTAGCCGCGTGTCCGATCCGGACAAGGCCCAGCAGATCCTGGCCGTTGCCTATGACGCAACGGCCAACGCCGCCTATATCCGCCTGTCGCCAGGCCCGGTGGTCGAGAGCCAGGAGGCCTCGCCGGGGGTCGTGTTCGACTACGATGCGCGGGGCCATATCGTGGGCATCGAGGTGCTCGATGCCCGGATGCGCCTGTCGCCGGGCCTTCTCGATGACGCGATCAGCCCCCGCTCTTGAAGGGCGCTGCCTGCAATAATCCCCCAGATCAGGGCGTGAAGCGCAGGCCGAGGAGGACGTTGCTGGTGGGCGAGGAGACGTCGTCGCCATCGACATCGACATAGCCGAAGCTGTTCTGGAACTTGTATTCGGCGTAGAGCGCCACCTGATCGGTGAGCTGGGCGCGCACGCCCGCGCCGAGCTGGTAGCCCGGGCCCGTGCCGCTCCAGGTCTCGCCCACCGAATCCTCGAAGGTGATGTTGAGAAGGCCCGCGCCGGCGAGACCGTAAACGGCGAAGGTGTCGTTGAGGGCGACGGTGTATTCGAGGTTGGCCATGAGGCTCAGCGTCCTCAGATAGTCCTCGAGATAATCGTATTCTGCCGAGGTCCACATCAGGTCGAGCTCGGCGGAAAGGCCGGGAACCGGTGTGCCCACGCCCACCGATGCGCCCACCACCGGGCCGGCCAGCATGTCGTATTCCTCGTGATAATCATAATAGCTGGAGAGGCCGGCCAGGCGCGCTCCGCCATAGATCTCGGCATAAAATCCGGACCAGTCGCTGGCGAGCGCCTAGCCCGGAGCGATGAGTGCAAGCAGGGCCACGGCAATCGAACGCATCGAGATATCCCCCAAGGATGTGGAGTGGACTGTGCGCGGCTTCGCAAAGCCTTTCAATATCGCGCCTGGAGGCGCGAGAGGGCGCTCAATGCACACTTGCCGCCTTGATGCGCAAAAGCCACACTGGGCGGGGCAGGGCCGGGAGCGATGACGGCCGGGAGGGTGTCATGAACAGTTTCCTCGTTGCGCTTGCGACCTTTTTTGCGACCGTCGGGGTGGCCGATATCGCCTTCATCTTTGCGGCGCTGACCAAGGATGTATCGCATGGCCGGCGCTTCGCCTTTGCCACGCGCGGGGCGCTGGTGGCGGGTGGCATCCTGCTTGTCTTTGGGGTGATCGGGGACGGGATCCTCAAGGTCTTCGGCATCACCCTGCCGGCGCTGCGCACGGCGGGCGGGGTGCTGCTGCTGCTGATTGCCATCGACATGGTGTTCGCACGGCATTCCGGCGCCACGGGCACCACCGATGACGAGGAGGCCGAATCGCGCCAGCGCGACGATCTCTCGATCTTTCCGCTCGCCATGCCGCTTCTGGCCGGGCCCGGCGCGATCAGCGCGGTGATCCTTCTGACCACGGGAGCTGAGAGCGATCTCGATCGCTGGCTGGTGCTGCTGGCGCTGGTGCTGATCATGGTGCTGGCCTGGATCACCATGCTGCTCGCCATTCCCATCCAGCGGCTTTTAGGCCTCACTGGGCTTGCGGTGGTGTCGCGCATCGTGGGGATATTGCTGGCGGCGCTGGCGGTGCAATTCCTCTTCGATGGCATTGCGGCGAGCGGACTTCTCGGCGCGCCGCCGGGCTGACGGCGGGGCGAAAAAGCAGGGGCCGCAGCCTTGCGGCCACGGCCCATGAAGCCTCCGATACGGTCGGCCTGCCCGGGGGCAGGCCTATTTCTTCTTGCCCGACGTCGCGGCGGTCACCGCTGTCCCCGATGCGGGGGCGGTAGCCGTCTTGATCTTGTCCTTTTTGGGCTTCTTGGCTTCCTTGTTGGAACGCAGCTGACCTTTGGCCATGGGCTACACCTGTCGCGTGCCGGACCGGGCACCTGCCCGATCACTGGAGCCCACTAGAGCTAGGCCCGCGCTGCCAAGGCCGCAATAGGCAAGGGCTGCGGCCCGGCGATTATTTCGCCGAGCGGCACCGGCCGCTGGGCCCCAGCGCCGCCACCGCGCGCGGATCGCAGCCGGTGAGGAGGAACACTGTCCAGTCGTCGCGGCTGCCATAGAAGGCGTTGCGATCCACCATCGGCTTGATGCCCGCGACATGGCCCGTCTGGGTCCACTGCCAGAAGGTCCAGGCGCGGTTGCGATAGCGCTCATGCGGTTCGGCGGCGGTGGAGCGCAGCCAGAAGGCGTTGGGGAAATACTGGCCCTCGAGCACGTCGCGGTGGAAATTGATGTCGGTATAGATGATCGGCAGCTTGCCGGTGTGGCGCTCCATGGCGTCGAGCATCAGCTGGATCTTCTCGAGCGCATCGGCCCGGCTCGGCTTGGTCTTGCAGCTCGAATGATTGTTCCATTCGAGGTCGAGAACCGGGGGCAGCGCATCGGGATCGGCCGGGACCATCTGTTCGAACCAGCGCGCCTGCTCGCTCGCCAGCGAGCACCACGTCATGAAGTGATAGGCCCCGCGCGGGACCCCGGCTTCGCGCGCGCCGCGCCAGTTCGCGTAGAAATTGGGATCGATGTAATCCTTGCCCTCGGTGCCCTTCATGAAGACGAAATGCATGCCGTCGCGACGCACCTGGTTCCAGTCGATCGCGCCCTGGTAGCGGGCGACGTCGATGCCCTGGATCGGCAGGCCGCGGGCGCGTGCCACGCCCTCATGAGGCCGGCTGTCGCCGGGGATCGGGGCGCCGATGCCGCCCGGCGAGCGGGCACAGGCGGCAACGAGCGCAACGACGGCCAGGGCCAGAAGCGTTCTGGCCAACACGGAGCAAAGGGTGCGCGCAAGGCTGGGCATGGGCGAGTTCAAACCGGAAAAAGACGAGACTTTGTCGGTACTTGAATCAACATGGGCAGCTTAACGAAACCTTGCGCTAACCCTCACACCAGCGAGCGTGGTTAACCGCCACAGCGTTGCCGCGATGCGTTCGCCAAACGTTCTTGTTTGCACGCTTTTGCGATGCTAGGGTTTGTGCGTATCGGGGGCGGCGGGATGGTGACGCGGGTCAGGACGGTGGCGTTCCGGGGCATCGAGGCGGTGCCCGTGGACGTGCAGGTGCAGATTGCCCCCGGCGCGCTGCCGAGCTTTGTCATCGTCGGGCTGCCCGACAAGGCGGTCAAGGAATCGGGGGAGCGGGTGCGGGCGGCCCTGCACGCCTCGGGCCTGTCGCTGCCGCCCAAGCGCATCACCATCAACCTGGCGCCCGCCGACCTGCCCAAGGAGGGCAGCCATTACGACCTGCCCATCGCGCTCGGGCTTATGGCGGGGATCGGGGCCGTGCCCGGCGATGCCTTTGCCGGCTATCTGGTGATCGGGGAGCTTGGGCTCGACGGCCGGCTCGCCCCGGTCAACGGCACGCTGCCGGCGGCAATCGCGGCAGGTGCGGAGGGGCTGGGCATCATCTGTCCCGAGCCCTGCGGGCCCGAAGCGGCCTGGGCCGGCGAGGAGATCGATATCGTCGCGCCCGAGACGCTTCTGGCGCTGGTCAACCACATGGCCGGCCACCAGCTCTGCGCCCGGCCGCTGCCGCGCCGCCAGCCGCCGCGCGAAGGGCTGCCCGACCTTGCCGACATTCGCGGGCAGGAGGTGGCGCGCCGCGCCCTCGAAGTGGCGGCCGCCGGGGGACACAACCTTTTGATGATCGGGCCGCCGGGCGCCGGCAAGTCGATGCTGGCGACGCGGCTGCCCTCGATCCTGCCGGCGCTCGATCCGCGCGAGCTGCTCGATGTCTCGATGATCCAGTCGATCGCGGGCGAACTCGATGGCGGGGCGCTGTCGGATCGGCGGCCGTTCCGCGCGCCGCATCATTCGGCCTCGATGGCGGCGCTTGTCGGCGGCGGGCTGAAGGTTCGGCCGGGCGAAGTCAGCCTTGCCCATAATGGCGTGCTGTTTCTCGATGAATTGCCGGAATTCCCGCCTTCCGTTCTCGACAGCCTGCGCCAGCCGATGGAGGCGGGCGAGACGGTGATCGCGCGGGCCAATGCGCGGGTGACGTTTCCTGCGCGCTTCCAGCTCGTGGCGGCGATGAACCCGTGCAAATGCGGGCTGGCCGGCACGCCGGGCCATACCTGCCGGCGCGGCGATGCCTGCGCCGCCGATTATCAGGGCCGCGTCTCGGGCCCGTTTCTCGACCGCATCGATTTGCGCATCGACGTGCCGGCGGTGGGCGCCGCCGAGATGATCGGGCCGGCAACGGGGGAAAGTTCGGCAAGGGTCGCCACCCGCGTGGCGGCGGCTCGTCGCATCCAGCGCATGCGCTATGAACGGCTCGGCGCCATGGGCGTCGCCACCAATGCGGCGGCCCCGGCGCGGCTGATCGATGAGGTCGCCGCCCCCGACAAGGAGAGCCAGGCGCTGCTGCTGCAGGCGGCCGAACGCTTCAAGCTCTCGGCCCGCGCCTATCACCGGGTGCTCAAGGTCGCGCGCACGCTGGCCGATCTGTCTGGCGTGGAGAGGGTGGGGCGTCCCCATGTCGCCGAGGCGCTGAGCTACCGCCTGGGCTTTGGCGGCGGCTGAGGGCCGTCGGAGCGATTTTCCCTCCGCGCTCGAGCGCTCTATTCGCCGTAGCGCTCAGCCGCGCCTTTGCCGGGGACCGGGGTGAGCGGCGTCGGTGCCATCGGCGGCGGCAGGGGGCCGGCGCCGAGGCTGGCCTCGAGCCGGCGCATCAGCGCCATGCGCTCGGCGTCGGTTGCGGCCGATTGCAGCGACTGGCTGAGCGAAATGACGAAATGGGCATAGGCGTTGTGCCAGTCATAGCCGAGCTGGGCCGGATCGATGCGCGGCTGCGCCGCCCGCTCCACCCCGGCAACGCCCATGGCGCGCAGCTCGAAGGCATCGTCGAGCATGGGCAGCACCACCTGGTCGCCCGCGAGCGACCCGGTGGAGACCAGCGCCTCGCGCAGCGCGCGCCGCTCCTCATCCTCGCCATGGGTGAGAAAGAGGGCGCCATGGGCGGGCAGGCGCGCCGCCACCCAGGCCATGAGCTCGGTGTGGTCGGCATGGGCCGAATAGCTGTCCATCGAGCGGATGCGGGCCCGGACGGGAATTTCGGTGCCGTGGATGCGCACCACCTTGGCGCCCGACAGGATGATCTGGCCGAGCGTGCCGGGCGCCTGGTAGCCGACGAACAGCACGGTGGCATTGCCGCGCGGCAGATTGTTGCGCAGGTGATGCTTGATGCGTCCCGCATCGGCCATGCCCGAGGCCGAAAGGATGATGGCGCCGCCCCGGATGGAATTGATCGCCTTGGAGGCCTCGACCGCCTCGACGATGCGGAAGCGCGGATCGCTGAACAGCTGGTCGGCCGAGAGCGCGCTGTCCTCGAACATCGCCGCATGCTGGCGGTAGACCCCGGTGACCCGGCTGGCCAGCGGCGAATCGAGAAACACCAGCTGCGGATTGATCTCGCCGTCGCGGATCAGCACCCCGATGTCGTGCAAGAGTTCCTGGCTGCGCTCGACGGCGAAGGCGGGGATGATGAGATTGCCGCCGCGCCCCAGCGCCGCGTTGATCTCCTCGCGCAGTATCGCCCGGCGTTCGGGCAGGGTGCGATCGGCGCGCTCGCGCCCGCCATAGGTGGCCTCGCACAGGATGTAGTCGAAATCGGCCGGAGCGTCGGGCTCGGCATAAAAGATCTTCTCGTCCGGGCCGATATCGCCCGAAAACAGCAGGCGCACGGGCTTGCCGGCGCCGTCTGCCACTTCCACCTCGATGGATGCCGAGCCCAGGATGTGGCCGGCATTCCAGTACCGCGCGCGCACGCCGGGCCCCGGCTCGATCCAGCTGCCATAGGGCACGATGACCCGGTGGCGCAGCGCCTCGGCGGCATCTTCCATGGTGTAGAGCGGCGCGGCGGCGGGCTCGCCCTTGCGGCCGCGCTTCTTGGTTTCGGCCTCGGCCTCGCTCTCCTGGATGCCGGCGCTGTCGGGCAGGAGATATTCGAGCAGCCCGGCCGTCGGCTCGGTCATGTGCATGGGGCCGCGCCAGCCCATGCGGTAAAGCCGCGGCAGCAGCCCGGCATGGTCGATATGGGCGTGGGTAAGGAGGAGGAAGTCGATATCGCCGGGTGAAAACGGCAGCGGCTTGTGATTGAGGTCGCGGACCGACTTGTTGCCCTGGAACAGCCCGCAATCGACGAGGAACTGCCCGCCCGGATGACGGACCCGATAGCACGATCCGGTAACGGTGCCGGCGGCCCCGTGAAAGCTCAAGGTGACGCTCATGGGACCTCCCGGCAGGGATTTGAGATCAGGGACCGCTCAGCGCGGGGCGCGTTTGGCGAGGATGCGCTGCAGGGTGCGCCGATGCATGTTGAGCCGACGCGCCGTCTCCGAGACGTTGCGTTCGCAGAGTTCGTAGACGCGCTGGATATGCTCCCACCGCACCCGATCGGCCGACATCGGATTGTCGGGCGGGGCAGGGGGTGCCTCGCCGGTGGCGAGGAGGGCGTTGATGACGTCGTCGGCATCGGCGGGCTTGGAGAGGTAATCGACCGCGCCGAGCTTCACCGCGGTGACCGCGGTGGCGATGTTGCCATAGCCGGTGAGCACGACGGCGCGGGCATCGGGACGCCGCGAGTGGAGGGCCGAGACGATGTCGAGCCCGTTGCCGTCCTCGAGCCTGAGATCGACCACCGCATAGGCCGGCGGATCGGCCTCGACGGCGGCGAGGCCATCGGCGACGGTATCGGCGCTGCGGACGGAAAAGCCACGCTTCTGCATGGCGCGTTCGAGGCGCGTGAGGAAGGCCTTGTCGTCATCGACGAGAAGCAGGCTCTGGTCGCCTGGCGGCAGCTCGATCTCTGTGCTCATGGTGCCTCTCAGATAGTATCGCGGCGTGGAAAGGTCAAAGGCTGCCTGCGGAAATAGCCGCTGCGCCTCAGGATTCTGGGCTGCCCGTGTCTTCTACGGCGCCACGGGGCCAGGTGATCACGACGCGCGCATGGCCCTCGGCGCCGGCATTGGAAAAGCCGAGCCGCGCTCCGGAGCGCTCGAGCAACGTGCGCGCGATAAAGATGCCGAGCCCCAGCCCGCCGCCCGTGCCCTGCGCGCCGTCGCCGCCGCGCGTGGTGAGATAGGGTTCGCCGAGGCGCGCCAGCAGTTCGGGCGGATAGCCCGGACCATCGTCGGTGATAGAGACCGAAAGACTCTGGGCGTCCCACATCGCCACCACCTCGACGCCCGAGCGGGCGAAATCGGTGGCGTTCTCGATGAGGTTGCCCAGCCCGTAGAGAAGGCCGACGCTGCGCTGCACGACCGGTTCGGGACCCTGCCCCTGGGCGATGATGGCCACCTGCTTGTCGCGCTGCTGGTGCGGACGCGCCACTTCGGCGAGGAGGGCAGGCAGGGTGGCGCTCTGGAACGGATCGCCGCCATCGGCACCCAGATTGCGCAATTTGGCGAGGATGGCGCGGCAGCGCGCCGCCTGCGAGATGATGAGCTCGACATCCTCGCGCAAAGGGCCCTCGGGCACTTCGTCGCGCATTTCGCGGGCGGCGAGCGCGATGGTGGAGAGCGGGGTGCCCAGCTCATGGGCGGCGGCGGCGGCAAGCCCGTCGAGCGCCGAAAGCTGTTCGCGCCGCGACAGGGCGAGCTCGGTGGCGGCCAGGGCATCGGCGAGCTGGCGGGCTTCGTGGGCGACGCGGTTGGTGTAGGCGGCGATGAACACCACCCCGCAGAGGATCGAGACCCAGATGCCGATGACATAGACCCGGTCAAAGACGATCTGCTGCCCCGGCGCCCAGGGCAGGGGCAGGTGCACGATGGCGAGCAGCGAGGCGAGCATCACCACGAGGCCTGCCAGCAGTAGCGTCACCCGCTGGGGCAGGGTGGTGGCCGAAACCGAGACCGGGGCGAGGAGGAGGAGCGAAAACGGGTTCTGCAGCCCGCCCGTCAGCGCGAGCAGGCCGGCCAGCTGCAGGCAGTCATAGGCGAGCAGCAGCGTTGCGACCCTCACCGGCAGCCGCAGCGGACCGGGGGGATTGACCGTCAGCGCGCCATTGAGCGCCACCGAAAGCCCGATCAGCGCAAGACAGGGCACGAGCGGAACGTCGTAGCCGAGCCCGAAGGCGACGAACAGCACGCTCGCCGCCTGCCCGGCGATGGCGAGCCAGCGCAGCCACACCAGTGTGGCCAGCCGCAGCGGTCGCCAGGCACCCGGCAATCCGCTTGCTTCAACAGCCTGTGCGCTCATTTTTTGTCCTCCAGCGCCCGCATAGTAAGTGCGAACCCTGAATCAAGATTTCTTCCGGCGCCAAAAAATGCGCCCCGGCCGTTGATCCTTACGTGAAAGGGGCCACATCGGACGCATTCGTGACCGGGAGACAAGAACAGATGTCCACTGCAATCATCAAGCCTCAATGGTCGCCGCTCACCATCGCCCTCATGGTGATCGGCTTCATCGTCTGGTGGCCGGCCGGCCTTGCCGTGCTGAGCTATATCCTGTGGGGTGAATATATGGGCGGGTCGGCCGAAAAGGCTCAGCGCTTCGTCGACAAGCAGAAGGCGTTCTTTGGCAAGCATGCCAATCGTGCCGGCAGCGCCACGACCAGCCATGGCGCCTGGACCGGGTCGCACAGCGGCAATGCCGCCTTCGATGAATATCGCGCCGAGCAGCTGCGCAAGCTCGAGGAAGAGCGCCGTCGCCTCGACGAGGAGATCGCCGCCTTCCACGAATACAATGCCAGCCTCAACAAGCAGAAGGAGCGCGAGGAGTTCGAGCGCTTCATGGCCGAGCGTCGTGGCAGCCGGCAGGGCTTTGATGCCAAGCCCGAGGATCGGCGCTACTGAGCGCGACGAGCTGCGCACTCACCCGCGCAGTCAAAGGATGGCGCCCCGGAAGGGCGCCATTTTTGTGCGCGCCGCCCCGGCGAATCGCGGCAATGATCGGGACATGATCTTTTCGAAAAAGCGACCCCAGCGCTGGCCCGAGACCGCCTCGCTCGAGATCGGCGGCCGCCCGGTCGCCGTCTCGGTGCGGGTCTCGAGCCGGGCCCGCTCCTACCGGTTGAGCCTGCCCCATGTGGGCCCGCCGGTGCTGACCGTGCCCGCCACCGGCCGCTGGCCCGACGCCGAGGGTTTTCTCATCCGCCAGACCGGATGGCTGGCCCTGCGCATGGGACGTCGGGCCGAGCCGGTGGGCTTTGCCGATGGCGCGGTGATCCCGCTGCGCGGGGTGCCGCATCGGATTGTCGCTACCGGAAAGCTGCGCGGCGTCGTGACCCCGAACGATGCCGAAGGCGAGCGGCAGCTGCTGGTGCCGGGCGCCCCCGAGCACATGGCGCGCCGGCTCTGCGACTGGCTCAAGGTCCAGGCGGCCCAGGATCTCGAAGCCCGGTGCGCCGTGCATGCGGCAACATTGGGGGTGACCGTCAAGGCCATTGCCATGCGCTCGCAGGCGACCCGCTGGGGCTCGTGCTCATCGACCGGACGGCTCAATTTCAACTGGCGGCTGGTGATGGCGCCGCCCGATGTGCTCGATTACGTCGCCGCCCATGAGGTGGCCCATCTGGTCGAGATGAACCATTCGCCGGCCTTCTGGCGGGCCTGCAAGCGGGCCATGCCGGGAATGGACGAGGGCCGGACGTGGCTCAAGGCCAATGGCACCGTGCTGATGGGCTACGGCGCCGAAGGCTGATCCTCGACCCTTACTGGCGTCCGCCGAAGATCTCGCCCAGGAGATCGACGATGGTGCGGGTCGTGCGCTGCGGCGGCGCCTGCTCCATCGGCTGCAGATCGGGCTGGGCATACTGGGTCTGGGCGCCATACATGCCGGGCAGTTCGGCCACGGCATAGCCCTCATGGGCCTTGCTCATGAACTGGCTCCAGATCTCGACCGGCACGCTGCCGCCGGCAAGCTTGGTGGCCGTGTCATCGTCATTGCCGAGCCAGACCCCGGTGACCATGCGCGCGGTATAGCCCACGAACACCGCATCGCGCGCCTTCTGGCTCGTGCCCGTCTTGCCGGCCATCGGCCAGCCATCGAGCTGGGCCCGCTTGCCGGTGCCGATCTCGACGGCGGTGTGCAGCATGTCGTTCATTTCGGCGACGACGACGGGCGACACCACCTCGCCGGGCCCGGCGGGAATGCTCTCGTAGAGCACCTGTCCATCGACGGTTTCGATGCGGGTGATGACATTGGCGATGACGCCCTGCCCGCCATTGGCGAAGGGGGCGTAGGCGGCGGTGAGTTCGAGCAGCGACACCTCGGCGGTGCCCAGCGCGATCGAGGGCACCGCCGGCAGGTTGGCGGAAATGCCCATGCGCATGGCCGCTTCGACCACGGCCTGCGGGGTGACGTCGATGGCGAGTTTGGCGGCGATGGTGTTGAGCGAATAGGCCAGCGCATCGCGCAGCGTCACCTGGCCGCGATATTGCCCGCCGGCATTTTCCGGCGCCCAGCCCTCATAGTTGAAGGGCGCGTCCTCGGCGACGGTATCGGGCGTATAGCCCTTTTCCATCGCAGCCATCCAGACGAAGGGCTTGAAGGCCGAGCCGGGCTGGCGGCGCGAGGTGACGGCGCGGTTGAATTGGCTCTGCCCGTAATCGGTGCCCCCGACGATGGCGCGCACGGTGCCGTCGGTTTCCATCGCCACGAGCGCGCCCTGCGAGAAGCCGAGCTCGCTGCCCTTGGCGGTCACCATCTCCTTGACGACGAATTCGGCGTGCTTTTGCAGGTCCCAGTCGATGGTGGTGGAGACGATCACGTCCTGCTTCACCTCGCCCAGATAGGCGGTCATCAGGCTTTCGACCCAGTCTGCGACGTAATATTCGGCGCCGGCCACCCGGGTGCGGATGCGCTTGTTGGGATCGATGGCGGCGGCATCGGCTTCGGCCTGCGAGATATAGCCTTCCTCGGCCATGGCGCCGAGCACGAGGCGGGCGCGGGTGGCCGAAGCCTCGGGATTGGTGCGCGGGTTGAGGCGGCTGGGCGCCTGCAGCGAGCCGGCGAGGATGGCCGCTTCGCCCAGCGACAGATTGCGCGCCGACTTGCCGAAATAGGTCTGCGAGGCCGCCTCGATGCCGTAGGAATTGTGCCCGAAGAACACCCGGTTGAGATAGAGCTCGAGGATGTCTTCCTTGGTGTAGTTGCGCTCGAGCCAGAGCGAGAGCAGCGCTTCCTGGATCTTGCGGCCGTAATTCTGGTCGGGCGTCAGGAAGAGGTTCTTGGCCAGCTGCTGGGTGATGGTCGAGCCGCCGCCGGTGATCCGGCCTTCGGTGGTGTTGTTGATGAAGGCGCGCAGGATGCCGATCGGATCGACGCCGAAATGCTCGTAAAAGCGCCGGTCCTCGATGGCGAGCACGGCGGCCGGAACGTAATGGGGCAATTCGCGCAGGGCCACGGCCTCGCCGCCCATCTGGCCGCGATTGGAGATCAGCTGGCCATTGGCGGCAACGATGCGGATATTGGCGGGACGCTCGGGCACGGCCCAGCTGTCGGCGGCCGGAAGCTGCACGGCGTAATAGGCGACGACGCCGGCGATGGCGATGCCGCCCCAGACCGCCAGCACGAAACCCCAGTAAAAGAGCTTGCCGACGAACCAGCCGAAGGTGAGGGGGCGCTTTTCGCGACGGCCCTTGCGCGCCTTGGCCGGCTTGGCCTTGCCGCGCCGCTCCGGGGCGATGGGCTCGCCGGCATCGAGCGCGAAGGCCGCGTCGCTGCCGCCCAGTTGCGGCTCGACGCGTTCTGCCCTGGCCGAGCCCTTGCGGGCGGGACGCGGCTTGCTTGCCGGCTTGCCCGGTGCTGCCCCGACTCGGTCTTCGGGCGACAGGTGCAGGTCCATATAGGGGGCTCCGGCAGATTTCTTGCGCATCGGCCCTCCGGCTGCCGCTCATCCAGGCAAAGGACGACGGCCCCCGGCCGGGGCACTGGCTGGCGCGCCCCGGCTCGAAGCCCTGGGCGACGCATCGCGTTCCTTGCCGTATCGAAGCTAAATGTGGCCGGTTTATGTGGTCTTAAGCGGCGCGCATCGCCCTGTGGCAGCGAAGGGACACTCCCTGCCGCTGAAGCCATGCTCCGAGGTCATCAAAACCGAAAAGCACCACACGCTTTCGAGGCGCTGCGCGCCCCGATCCGGCCAGTCTTCGCTAGACGTCGAGATTGGCCACCGACAAGGCGTTGTCGTTGATGAAGTCGCGGCGCGGCTCGACGAGGTCGCCCATCAGCTGGGTGAAGAGCAGGTCGGCATCGGTGCCTTCCTTGACCTGCACCTGCAACAGGGTGCGGGCATTGGGGTCGAGGGTGGTTTCCCACAGCTGCTCGGGGTTCATCTCGCCCAGCCCTTTGTAGCGCTGGAGCGAAATGCCCTTGCGGCCCAAGGCCATGACATTGGCCAGAAGCGTGGCCGGCCCGAAGATCTCGTGGGTCTGGTCCTTGCGCTCGAGCTTCGCGACCCCGCCATAGAGGTCGCCGAGCTTTTCCACCAGCTGGCGGATCTTGCGGGCATCGGCGCTCTGGAGCAGCTGGGAATCGATGGCATGGGTCTCGGTGACCCCGCGCAGGGTGCGGGTGAGCACGAGTCCGCCCTGGCCATCCGACCGGCCCTCCCAGCCGCGTTCGAGCTCATCGGAAACCCGATCGAGCCGCTGGGCGACACGGGTCGCGACCTCGGCGGCGGTGGCAGGATCGGCCAGCGCGTCGGTATCGAGCCCGCCCACGATGGCGGCCTGCTCGATCAGCTGGCGGTTGTAGCGGGTGTTGAGGTTCTCGATGGCCTTGACGATGTCGCGCGCCTGCCGGACCGTGGCGAGAAGATCGGCGCCAGCCAGCCGGTCGCCGTCGCGGGTGGCGAGGACAGCGTCGTCGCTGCCGGCATCGATGAGGTAATCCTCGAGGCTGCGCTCGTCTTTCAGATACTGTTCGGAGGAGCCGCGCTTGATCTTATAGAGCGGCGGCTGGGCTATGTAGATGTGGCCCCGGTCGAGCAGCTCGCGCATCTGGCGGTAAAAGAAGGTCAGCAGCAGAGTGCGGATATGGGCGCCGTCGACATCGGCGTCCGTCATGATGATGATCTTGTGGTAGCGCAGCTTCTCGATGTTGAAGTCTTCGCGCCCGATGCCGGTGCCCAGCGCCATGATCAGCGTGCCGACCTGGTCAGAGGCCAGCATGCGGTCAAAACGCGCGCGCTCGACATTGAGGATCTTGCCGCGCAGCGGCAGAACCGCCTGGGTGGCGCGATCGCGACCCTGCTTGGCCGAGCCACCGGCCGAATCGCCCTCGACGATGAAGATCTCGGACTTGGCCGGGTCCTTCTCCTGGCAGTCGGCGAGCTTGCCGGGCAGCGAGGAGATTTCGAGCGCGCCCTTGCGCCGGGTGAGCTCACGCGCCTTGCGGGCTGCCTCGCGGGCGGCGGCCGCCTCGGCCACCTTGGCGACGAGGATGCGCGCTTCGGCCGGATGCTCCTCGAGCCACTGGCTGAGCTTGTCGTTGACGACGTTCTCGACCACCGGGCGAACCTCGGAGGAAACGAGCTTGTCCTTGGTCTGGCTAGAGAATTTGGGATCCGGCACCTTGACCGAAAGCACGCAGGTCAGCCCCTCGCGAATATCGTCGCCGGTGAGCTGGACCTTCTCCTTTTTCAGCACCCCGCTCTGCTCGGCATAGGTCGTGACCTGCCGCGTGAGCGCCCCGCGCAGGCCGGCCAGATGCGTGCCGCCATCGCGCTGGGGGATGTTGTTGGTGAAGCACAGCACGTTCTCGTGATAGCTGTCGTTCCACCACATGGCGACCTCGACGCTGATCCCGTCCTTCTCGGCCGAAAGCGAGATGGGCGCCGAAATCAGCGGGGTCTTGGCCTTGTCGAGATAGCGCACGAAGGCCTCGAGCCCGCCTTCGTAATAGAGATCGACCTCCACCGGCTCGGGGTGGCGCAGATCCTTGAGCAGGATGTGGACGCCCGAGTTGAGGAAGGCCAGCTCGCGCAGGCGATGCTCGAGCGTCTTGAAATCGAACTCCACCATGGTGAAGGTCAAGGGCGAGGGCAGGAATGTGACCTCCGAGCCCGAGCGCCCCTCATAGGTGCCGGGCAGGAGAGCGGCGTCATAGCTGCCGGTCTGCTTCAGCGGGGCATCGGCGACCCCGTGGGTGAAGCTCATCTCGTGGATTTCGCCATCGCGGCGGATGCGCAGCTTCAGCCACACCGAAAGCGCGTTGACCACCGAGACGCCCACGCCATGGAGGCCGCCGGATACCTTGTAGGAATTCTGGTCGAACTTCCCCCCGGCATGGAGCTGGGTCATGATGACCTCGGCCGCCGAGACGCCTTCGGATTTGTGGATGCCGGTGGGAATGCCGCGGCCATTGTCGATGACCGTGCAGGACCCGTCGGCATTGAGGATCACCGAGACCAGGTCGGCATGGCCGGCCAGCGCCTCGTCGATGGCGTTGTCGACCACCTCATAGACCATGTGGTGCAGGCCCGAACCGTCATCGGTATCGCCGATATACATGCCGGGCCGCTTGCGGACCGCGTCGAGCCCCTTCAGCACCTTGATGGAATCGGCGCCGTATTCGGCGGGTTCTGGCCTCGTGTCGTCGCTCATTGGTCCCCGAATCAGGGTCTATTGCCGTTCGATTGTTCCTAGCGGATCACACCAATATCCCCAAGCCGAATGGCCCGAAACGGGCCGATTTCCGTGGGTTTGGCGGGGTTTTGCACCCTTTCGGGCCTGGGCGGCCCCGCGATGCTCGCTATCAATGTCCATATGGGGTGAAGGGGCGGGCAATGAAAGAGCCCATGGGGCCTCAGCGCCTCAGGCGCCCGCCCTCGACATGCACATGCTCGGCCCGCTCGCCCAGTGCCTCAAAGAGAATGGCGTCCGTGCCCGTCATGAAGCACTGGCTGCCCAGGGCGTCGATGGCAAGAAAGAGCTGGGCGCGCCGGCCCGGATCGAGATGGGCCGCCACCTCGTCGAGCAGCAGGAGCGGTGCAAGACCGCTCATCGAGCGCACCAGCCGGGCCTGCGCCAAAACGAGCCCGATCAGCATGGCCTTCTGCTCGCCGGTGGAGCCCAGCGCTGCGGGCATGGATTTTTGCGCATGCACCACTTCCAGATCGATGCGATGCGGGCCCACGAGGGTGCGCCCGGCGGCACGGTCACGGTCGCGGTCGGAACGCCAGAGGCTGCGCAGCACGGTCTCGAGCGCGCTCGATTGCTCGGGCGCACTCTCGGGCAGCAGCGGGGTCAGGGCGAGATGGGCCGAGGGAAAGGCATCGTCGGGCAGCGAGCGATCGAGCAGATCCTGGAGGTGCCCCACCGCATCGGTACGGGCGAAATGCAGCGCGGCGGCCGCCTCGGCCATCTGCGCCTCGATGGCATCGAGCCAGAGTGGGTCGGCCGGTTCCGAGAGCAGCCGGTTGCGCTGGCGCATCGCCGTATCGAAGGCCGAGACGGTGGCGGTGTGGCCCGGCACGAGCGTGGTCACGAGCGTATCGAGAAAGCGCCGCCGATCGCCCGCAGGCCCGGTGAAGAGCCCGTCCATCGCCGGGGTCAGCCAGATGACGCGCAGATAGGCGCTCATCTCTTCGATGGTGCGGGCATTGGCGCCATTGATCCGCACCCGCCGGCTGCTGTCGCCCGGGCTCATGCCGGTGCCGATATCGACCGGGCCTTCCGGCCCTTCTACGGTCGTGGCCACCGCCCAGCCGCTGTCGCCGGCCTGGTTGGCGAGCGTCTCGAAGGGCGCGCGCCTCAGGCCCCGGCCGGGCGCCAGCAGCGAGATGGCTTCGAGCAGATTGGTCTTGCCCGCCCCGTTGGGGCCGGTCAGCACCACATGCCGCCCGTCGAGATCGAGGGCGGCGTGGGCGTAGTTGCGGAACTGGCTGAGGCGCAGGCGCGAAAGATGCGGATAACCCATGATCTGCCGGGGCGGCTGGCTCACCGGCAAGCCGGGGCGCGCGCCCTCACACCCGCATCGGCATCAGGACATAGAGCGCGCTGGCCTCGCCCTCTTCCTTGACGAGGGTGGGGGAGCCCGCATCGTTGAAGAGGAAGACCACATTGTCCGAGCGGATCTGGCCGACGATGTCGAGCAGGTAGCGGGCGTTGAAGCCGATCTCGAAGCGATCCTGCTCGAAGGCGACGGCCAGTTCCTCATTGGCGGTGCCATGGTCGGGATTGGTGACCGACAGCTCGAGCTGTCCATCCGAGAGCGAGAGTTTCACCGCCTTGCCGCCGCGATCGGATGCGATGGTGGAGACGCGGTCGACGGCGGTGGCGAAGGTCGCGCGATCGACCTGCATCTCCTTGTCGTTGTTCTTGGGCGTCACCCGCTCGTAATCGGGGAAGGTGCCTTCGATCAGCTTGGAGAGGAGGACGACCGGCCCGAGGGTGAAGCGGATCTTGGTGTCGGACACCTCGACGGCGATATCGCCTTCGGCGCCATCGAGCAGCTTCTGCACTTCGCCGACCGTCTTTTTGGGTACGATGATGCCGGGCATGCCGGCGATGCCTTCGGGGGCAGGAGCTTCGGCGCGGGCGAGGCGGTGCCCGTCGGTTGCAACCGCGCGCAGCCGCGCTTCCCCGCCGACATCGAGGGCATGCATGTAGATGCCGTTGAGATAATAGCGCGTCTCCTCGTTGGAGATCGCGAACTGGGTGCGCTCGATGAGCTCGCGCAGCGTGGTGGCCGGAATGGAAAAGCTGTGGCTGAAGCTGCCCGACTTGAGATCGGGGAAGCTGTCGGGCGAGAGGCAGGCGAGGTGGAAGCGCGAGCGCCCCGAGGTCAGCAGCACCTGATCGGCGCCATCGGTCTCGAGCCGCACTTCGGCGCCATCGGCGAGCTTGCGGGTAATCTCGTAGAGCGTATGGGCGGGCACGGTGGTGGTGCCGGCGCCCGAAACCATGGCGGGCACGCTTTCGGTGACCTCTATGTCGAGATCGGTGGCGCGCAATTCCAGCGCCCCGTCGGCAGCGCGCAGCAGCACATTGGCGAGGATCGGATACGTGTTGCGCCGTTCCACCACGCGATGCACATGCCCCAGCGACTTGAGCAGGTGGTTGCGCTCGAGAGTGACTTTCATGATGGCCGGCCCTATTCGACGAAACAGCCCCCGGATCGGGGGCTGCGACATTTGCAATTTAAGCCGGCAAAGGCAAGGCCGGGCGCGATATGCCGCGGCCCGGCCTTGCACTGGCTCTGGTGATGTGGACTATTCCTCGAGCATGCGCTTGAGGAGTTCGATCTCCTGGGCGAGATCGCCATCATCCTTGATCATCTGCTCCACCTTGCGCACCGAATGCAGCACCGTGGTGTGATCCCTGCCACCGAAGCGGCGGCCGATCTCGGGCAGCGAGCGGCTGGTCAGGGCCTTGGCCAGATACATGGCGATCTGGCGCGGCCGCACCACGTCGCGCGAGCGGCGCGAGGACAAGAGGTCGTTGCGCGGCACCTTGTAGTGGCGCGAGACGATGCGCAGGATATCCTCGATGCGCACGCGGCGGATTTCGCGGGCCCGCACCAGGTCGGCCAGCGTGCGCTCGGCCAGCGGCACGGTGATCGGCTCGCGCGTCAGCTGGTTGGCGGCGACGAGCCGGTTGACGGCCCCGTCGAGGTCGCGGCCATGGCTCACCACCACCTGGGCGATATAATCGATGACGGCGGGCGGAAAATGCAGCCCGGCAAAGCGGCCCATGGCCTGCTCGCAACGGCGGGTGACGATGTCGCGGCGCAGCTCGACGTCAAAGGGCGCGATCGGCACGACGAGCCCGCCCGAAAGCCGCGAGCGCACGCGCTCGTCAAGCATTTCGAGATCGCGCGGCGGGGCGTCACCAGCCACCACCACCTGCTTGGCCCCGGTCAGGAGCGTGCCCAGCGTATGGCCGAACTCGGTGGCCGACTTGCCCTGCAGGAACTGCATGTCGTCGATCAGCAGCAGGTCGACACGCCGCAGCCATTCCTTGAAGGCGAGGGCCGACTGGCGCTGCACCGCGGTGATGAAATGGTACATGAAGTGGTCGGCGGTGAGATAGACGATGTGCCGCTTCTCGTCGGCGGCGCCGGCCGCCCAGGCGATGGCGTTGAGCAGGTGCGATTTGCCCAGCCCGACGGTGGAATGGATATAGACCGGGTTGAAGCTCACCGTGTTGTTGGCGGCGGCATGGGCGATCTGCTTGGCCACGCCGAGCGCCATCTCGTTGGGCGCCCCGGTCACGAAGGTCTCGAAGGTCATCTTGGGGTCGAGCGCGCTGCCCGAAAGCGCATCCCCGCGCGGGGCGGCGGGAATGGCGAGGCTCGCCCCGTCGATCACCGGGCGCGGCTGGGGCGGGGGCGCCGCCGGTTCGGCTGCGGGCTCGGCGGGCGGCTGCAGCCTGGGGCGCGCCTGCCCGTTGACCCGCACGGTGAAATGCAGGCGCTCGACCGCATCGGTTTCGGCCTGGAAGCAAGAGAGGATCTTTTCGGCGTAGTTGGACTGGATCCACGAGCAGAGGAAGCGCGTGGGCACCGAAAGATGGGCCAGCCCGTCCACCATCTCCTCGAGTTCGAGCCGCACGAACCAGGAATTGAACACATCCTCGCCGACGGCCGCACGCAGCCGCGCCCGCACGCGGGCAAACAGGTCGCGCCCGCTCACCGTGTCCTGCGTCCCGCTGTTGCGTCCGACATCGTCGAAAAGCTGATCATTGCCGCTGCCTCTTGAAGAACCGATTTCGGCGGCAACACTGCCGCTTTCGGAACCTGCGCCCCGCATCATTGTCTCTCGCCTTGTCATCCCGCGCTGCCGGACCCAGAGGGTACGGCTCGCGGATCTTGTCATCGCCGCCATCGCTGACGGCGTCGCCCTTTTCCGGGCGCGTGGTTGTGCTGCCGGTCCTGCCCCGCAACATGGCAGAACCGTCTCGTGGTCGCAGTCTCCTGCGGCCGCTCCGACCGATCCTTTCACTGATGCCACTGCCAGAACGGCGTGGCGCTGAATTAGTTTCCGGGCAACTCCAAGTCTAGGTGTCCAGCTCTGTCGATGGTACGCAAAAACAAGACAACACTACCCGTTCCCCGGCAGCGATGAATACATCGCGGCCCGGAATCCGTACTTTGGATGTTACACTGTTGCTGCCGAGGCCGGGTGCCTGAGGCGTCTTTCCCGTGACAGCCAGGGCATTCTAACAGGCGCCCTTGGCCAATCAACCATCGAATCCGCGATTCAGGGGGTTGACAGAAAAGACTCGGGTCAAGGGAAAAATCCCGGTTCCCCCACTCTTCCCCAAGGCTTGCCCACAAGCTTTTGTGAGTCATTGGAGAATCGGCTCCGGGCCCGCTATCGCCCCCGCGGGCAAGGCTTGCTGGCGTGCAAAAAAATCCGCGCGATCGCCGCCAAAGACGCGGCCACGGCCAGCGACCTTCTGCCGCAAGTGCTTGAATTCATGTCCGTTTCAATGCCGGCCGCGGGTCGGTGACAGAACTGTCACAAAGCTGCCACACCAGCTGTGAAACCGGTTGCCGCACTCTGGGGGGTGCACGCGGCGCCGGTGCTGCGGGCAACAAAAAAGGCTCCCCGAGGGGAGCCTTGTCCGTCTCAGGTCCACAAGGGACCCGGAGGCTTCGCGATCAGGCCTGGAGGGCCTTGATGCGGTGGTTGAGGCGGCTGACCTTGCGGGCCGCGAGATTGGCGTGGACGATGCCCTTCTGGGCGGCGCGCACGATCTCGGGCTGGGCGGCGCGGAGCGCCTCGGCAGCGGCGTCGTGGTTGCCGCCGGCGATCGCCTCTTCAACCTTGCGGATGAAATTGCGCATGCGCGACCGGCGCGACTTGTTCACCGCCGTACGGGCAGCGATCTTGCGGGTGGCCTTCTTGGCCGAGGGTGTATTGGCCATGGGATCCTCTTGGGCCTCTTGTCCGCACGCGCCGCATGATCCGGCGCCGCAACGGGCATGACAAATGAATAGGGCGGCAAACCGGCCGCCAAGTCGGGGGTTCTATAGGGTGAAGGCGGGGCCCAGTCAACAGCAATGTGACCGCGCCCGAGCCCTAGCCCTGGCGGCCGCGCTTCTGGCAGACGGGGCAGAAGAAGCTCGAGCGCCCCGATTGCACGATGCGCGCGATGGTGCCGGTGCAGCCGGGGGTGGGGCAGGGCTCGCCCTCGCGACCATAGACCTTGAAGCTGTGCTGGAAATAGCCCAGCTCGCCATCGGCGGCGCGAAAGTCGCGCAGGGTCGAGCCGCCCGCGGCAATCGCCTCGCGCAGCACCGCGGGCACCGCCTCGGCCAGCCTTTCGAGCGCGGCCGTGGGCCCGCCGGCCTTGGTGACGAGCGCCCCGACCGGCGTTTCGGGATGGATATGGGCCCGATGCAGCGCCTCCACCACATAGATATTGCCCAGCCCCGCCACCACGCGCTGGTCGAGAAGCCCGGCCTTGACCGGCGCCTTGCGGCCGGCAAAGCGCTGCGCCAGCATGGGGGCCGAAAAGCCGTTGCCCAGGGGCTCGGGGCCCAGATCGCTGAGCCAGGGGCTTTTGTCGGCATCCTCGGCCAGGTCGATAAACCCGAAGCGGCGCGGATCGGCATAGAGCAGCGTCAGGGCGCCGAGCCTGGGGTGGTCGAGCCCCCATTCCATGTGATCGTGCTTGCCGGTGGCATCGCCCGGCCGGTAGCGGCTGGGCTCGGCGAGGGCGGGGCCTTGGCTGTCCGCCGCAAGGAAACGGTAGCTGCCCGTCATCCCCAGATGCGAGATGATGGTGGGGCCGGCCTCGAGCCCGATCAGCAGGAATTTCGCCCGCCGCCCGACGGTGAGGATGCGCTTGCCGGAGATCGCCTCGGCAAATCCGGGCGGAAAGGGAAAGCGCAGGTCGGCGCGGTTGAGGCCGACACGCATGATGCGCGCGCCTTCGAGAAACGGCGCCAGACCGCGCCTCACGGTTTCGACTTCGGGCAGTTCAGGCATTGCAAACCCTTCGGGCGGTCCATGGGGTCGCAGCCGGCACTGCGCCATGGCGCGCCCCGGCACCTTCCTCTATGGTGCGCCCGCATGCACGGATAGCTGATCGGAATGCCGCGATGGTCACTGAACAAGCCCGCGAGACGACCCATTTCGGGGAGCGCGAGGTAGCGCTAGAGGACAAGCAGGGGCTCGTCAACGCCGTGTTCCACGGGGTTGCCGACCGCTACGACCTGATGAACGATCTGATGAGCGGAGGCGTCCACCGGCTCTGGAAGGACGCCATGGTGGCCCGCCTCGCCCCGCCGCGCGTGGGCAAGGCGCCCTACCGCGTGCTCGACATGGCGGGCGGAACCGGCGATGTCGCCGAGCGCATCGTCAATGCCTCGGTGGGCCATGCCGAGGTGGTGGTGGGCGACATCAATACCGACATGCTGCGCGTGGGCGCCGAGCGCGCCCGCTGCTGGCGCTTTCCGGGGCAGGTGAGCTTTGTCGAGGCCAATGCCGAGGAGCTGCCCTTTCCCGATGCCTCGTTCGACGCCTATACCATCGCCTTCGGCATCAGGAACGTGCCGCGCATCGACAAGGCGCTGGCCGAGGCGCATCGCGTGCTGCGGCGCGGCGGGCGCTTCCTCTGCCTCGAATTCAGTCATGTCGACCTGCCCGGGCTCGATGGCGTCTATCGCGCCTTCTCCGATCGCGTGATCCCGCCCATGGGGCGCGTGGTGACCGGGGATGCGCAGCCCTACCAGTATCTGGTGGAATCGATCCGCAAGTTCCCGACGCCCGCTGCCTTTTCGGGCATGATCGCGGCGGCCGGCTTCAAGCGCGTCACCCATACCGCCTATTCGGGCAATATCGCCGCGCTGCACGCCGCCTGGAAGCTCTGATGGGTCTTGCTGCCTATTTCCGGCTCGCGCGCGCCGGCTTCGTGCTTGCGCGCGAAGGCGCGCTCTCGATCCTCGACAATCCCGCCCTGCCGCCGGTGATGCGCACCGGCATCAGGCTCGGACGGCTGATCGAGCGCCCATCGGTGCGCGAGACCGGGCGCGTCGAGCGGCTGACCAATGCGCTCAACCGGCTGGGCCCGACCTATGTGAAGTTCGGCCAGACCCTCGCCACCAGGCCCGACATCGTGGGTGCGGCGGTGGCGGCCGATCTCGCCGTGCTCCAGGACAAGATGGAGCCCTTCGATGCGGCGCTGGTGCCGGGGCTGCTGCGCGATGCGCTGGGACCGCGGGCCGCCGACCTCGTCGATCTCTCCCCGCCGATTGCGGCGGCCTCGATCGCGCAGGTGCATCGCGCCACGCTGGTGGAGGCCGATGGCACGCGGCGGTCCGTTGCGGTCAAGCTGCTGCGCCCCGGCGTGCGCGAGCGCTTTGCCGCCGATCTCGAGAGTTTTCGCGCCGGTGCGCGATTGGCTGAGCTGTTCCTGCCATCGATCCGCCGGCTGCGCCCCATCGATGTGGCAGAGACGCTCGAGCGCTCCGCCTGGCTGGAGCTCGATCTGCGGCTCGAAGCCGCCTCCATGTCGGAGTTTTCCGACAATCTGGCCGCCGATGGCGATTTCCGCATTCCGAGCCCCAGCTGGGACCATACCAGCGACAGCGTGCTCACCACCGGCTGGGTCGATGGCATCCCCATCGCCAACCATGCCGCCCTCGATGCCGCCGGCATCGACCGCAAGGCGCTGGCGCGCAAGGTGCTGGCGAGCTTTCTCCAGCATGCCATCCGCGACGGCTTTTTCCATGCCGACATGCATCCGGGCAATCTCTTTGCCGATCCGGCCACGGGCGGGGTAGTGGCGGTGGATTTCGGCATCATGGGGCGCATCTCGCGGGTCGAGCGGCGCTTTCTCGCCGATATCCTCTATGGCTTCATCACCCGCAATTACCGGATGATCGCCGAGCGGCATTTCGAGATCGGCTATGTGCCATCGACGCAGTCGGTCGATGAATTCGCCCTCGCGCTGCGCGCCATCGGCGAGCCGCTGCAGGGGCGGCGGGCGTCCGACATCTCGATGGCGCGGGTTCTGGGGCAGCTCTTTTCCACCACCGAACTCTTCAACATGCAGACGCGGCCCGAGCTGGTGCTTTTGCAGAAGTCCATGGTGCTGGTCGAGGGCGTGGCCCGCGCGCTCGATCCCGATCTCGATATCTGGGCGATCTCGGAGCCGGTGGTGGGTGAGTGGCTGAAGCGCGAGGCCGGGCCCATGGGCCGCATCGAGGCGGCTGCCGCCGAGGGCAAGGCCGCCTTCGATGCGCTGCGGCGGGTGCCCGCGCTGGTGCTGGGAGCCGAGCGGCTCATTCTCGAGCATGAGGCGGACCGGCTGAGGAAGGCGCGCCAGCGCGCCGCGCTCTCCGCCTGGACGGGGCCGCTCATCGTTATCGCCGTGATCGTCGGGCTGCTGGCCCTCATTTTCTGAGGACCGCCCAAGCTTGCCGCTCGCCCAAGCCGCCATTAAGGTCGCGCCCGACGGGGACCTGGCCAGGAACGAAAGCCTTATGACCATCAGCACCATCGGACGTCTCGCCGGCATCGGCGTGCTCACCCTCGGCCTTGCCGGCTGCTTCGACATGACCATGGATCTCGACATCCTGAGCGAGACGACGGCGCGATCGACGATCGTGCAGACCATGCCTTCGGATGTCTACCAGATGATCGCGCAGGCCCCGGCCGGGCAGGGCGGCTTCTGCACTGCCGAGGGCGAGAGCCTCGAAATCGCGGCCGACGGCACGGCCTCCTGCACCCAGATCGTCGAAGGCAGCTATGCCGATATCGAGGCGGCAGACGATGCCGACAGCTTCGATGTCGCCGTGGTTTCGCCGGGCGTGGTGCGGATCACCTTCCGCACCGAAAGCGTCGGCAGCGAGATCGCGGCCGAGGGCGGCGAGGACCCGCAGATCATGAACATGATCACCTCGATGTTCGAGGGCCGGGCGATGACCGTGCGCATCATCGGCAGCGAACTGATCGAAACCAACATGACCCCCATGGCGGATGGCCGGGGTGCCGAGCTGGTGATGGCCTTTACCGACCTCATCGCTGGGACGGCGGACGTGCCCGACGAACTCTATGCCGTGGTCAGGGTCCAGCAGTGAACGATGCCTTGACGGTAGAGCTGCTCTGGCTGCCACATGGGGAGGGCCTGCCCCTGCCCAGGGCCGAGACGGTGCATTCGGCCGGCATGGACCTGAGGGCAGCTTTGCCTGCGGAGGCTCCGATGACGCTTGCGCCGGGCGCCCGCGCGCTGATCCCCTGCGGCTTTGCCATAGCGCTGCCCCAGGGCCATGAGGGGCAGGTACGTCCCCGCTCGGGCCTTGCCGTCAAATACGGGGTGACGGTGCTCAACGCGCCCGGTACCATCGATGCCGATTATCGCGGCGAGGTGAAGGTGCTGCTCATCAACCACGGCAGCGAGCCCTTCGCCATCACGCGGGGGGACCGCATCGCCCAGCTGGTGGTGGCCCCGGTGGCACGCGCGCGATTCGAGCAGAGGGAGCGACTCGATGATACTGAAAGAGGGGCTGGCGGCTTCGGTTCGACTGGTCGCGCCTAGCGTTCTGATCCTCGCCGGGCTGGCGCTGCCGGCGCTGGCGGGCGATCGGGCGCTGTTCGATCCTATCGGCTATTCGGCCGACGGGCGCTATTTCGCCTTCGAGGAGTTCGGCATCCAGGACGGGTCGGGCTTCGCCTATTCCAACATCTATGTCATCGACATCCCCGCCGATGCCTGGGCCGAGGGCACGCCACTCCGCCTGCGGCTCGAGGATGAGGGCCAACCCATGATCGCGGTGCGCGAGCAGAACCGCGCCGAGGCCGAACCGGTGCTGTCCGGGCTCGAGATCGCGGTGCCGGCGGATATCGTGGCGCTGATCGGGGACGGGGAGTTCGATCCCGAAGCCAGTGCGCTCGATTTCGGGCTTCCGGGCTACGGACCGGGGCAGGTGCGCGAGAGCTTCACGCTGGGGCTCGAAACCTTCGACATGCCCGGCGCGCGGGCCGGCTCCGAGCCCTGCGAGACCTATCTCAACGCCTCGGCCCAGGGTTATGCGTTGACCCTTGCCGGGGACGGCGAATTCCGCGAGCTGCATCGCGATACCCGCCTGCCGCAATCGCGCGGCTGCGTCGTCACCTACCGCCTCCATGGCGTGGTGCTGCCGATGAACGCGCAGGACCTCGATGCCGCGCTCGCCATCATTTCGAGCTATCCCTTCGGCTTTGAGGGCCCGGACCGGCGCTTCCTCGCCGTGCCGCTGATGAACGGGCGATGAGTTTTTCGCCCGAGGAAACCCGCCGCTATGCCCGGCACCTCGTGCTCAAGGGCGTTGGCGGGGCGGGGCAGCAGAAGCTCAAGGCAGCGCGCGTGCTGGTGATCGGTGCCGGCGGGCTGGGCGCGCCGGTCATCGCCTATCTCGCAGGCGCCGGTACCGGCACCATCGGGGTGGTGGACGACGACACCGTCTCGCTCTCGAACCTCCAGCGCCAGATCATCCACACGACGGCGGGCAACGGCACCGCGAAGGTCGAGAGCGCGCAGGCCTTCGCGGCGGCACTCAACCCGGCCATCAGCCTCGTGCCGCATCGGCTGCGGCTCGATGCGGCCAATGCACCGGGAATCCTCGGCGATTATGATCTCGTGGTCGAGGGCTCGGACAATTTGCCCACCCGCCGCATCGTTGCTGCCGCAGCCGAGGCGCAGGGCAAGCCGATGGTCTCGGGCGCCGTCTCGATGTTCGATGGGCAGGTGACGACCTTCCTGCCCGGCGGCGCGCGGCTCGTCGACCTTTATGGCGACATGGACGACAGCGACCTGCCCAATTGCGAGATGACCGGCATTCTGGGCCCGGTAACCGGCGTCATCGGCACGCTGATGGCGATGGAAGTGCTGAAGCTCGTCACCGGGGTCGGCGAGCCGCTGGTGGGGCGCGTGCTGCTCTATGATGGCCGCGCGGCGCGGTTTTCGGAGTTTTCCTACGGGGCGGGGTGAGCGCCGGGATTTGGGTCTCAGGCCGCTGAAGCCCACCCACGCTCTATGTCATTCTTGCGAAAGCAGGAATCCCCGTTTCACGCTGCAAGCATCCTGAACGGAGGTCCCCGTTTTCACGGGGACGACCCGGTGGGAGGGGTAAAATGCGAGCAACCAACGGGCCCAACGTCAGTCGGACCCCCGCTTAGGCGTCGGGGTGCTGGAAGACCAGGGCGGCATTGGTGCCGCCGAAGCCGAAGGAATTGGAGATCACCACCCCGAGATCGACATTGTCGCGCCGCTGCCGCAGGATCGGCATGTCGGCAAAGGCGGGGTCGAGTTCCTCGATATTGGCGCTCTCGGCGATGAAGCGGTGCTTCATCATCAGGATCGAATAGATCGATTCATGCACGCCGGTCGCGCCCTGGCTGTGGCCGGTGAGCGACTTGGTGGCCGAGATCGGCGGGCACTTGTCCTCGTTGCCAAAGAGCGCCCGGATCGCCTCGAGTTCCCGGGCATCCCCGACCGGGGTCGAAGTGGCGTGCGGGTTGATGTAGTCGACCAGGCGCTTCACGCCTTCAAGCGCCATGCGCATGCAGCGCTCGGCGCCTTCGCCCGAGGGCGCGACCATGTCGACGCCATCCGACGTCGAGCCATAGCCGACGATTTCGGCATGGATGGTGGCGCCGCGCGCCAACGCATGCTCGCGCTCCTCGAGCACCAGCACGCCCGCGCCGCCGGCGATGACGAAGCCGTCGCGGTTCTTGTCATAGGCGCGCGAGGCCTTTTGCGGTGTGTCGTTGAAGTCCGAGCTCATGGCGCCCATGGCGTCGAACAGGGCCGACAGCGTCCAGTCGAGATCCTCGTGGCCGCCGGCAAAGACGATGTCCTGCTTGCCCCACTGGATCTGCTCGAAGGCGGAGCCGATGCAATGCTTGGAGGTGGCGCAGGCCGCCGAGATCGAGAAATTGATGCCGCGGATGCCGAAGCTCGTGGCCAGCGTCGCCGAGGCGGTCGAGCCCATCGCCTTGGGCACGGCCAGCGGCCCGATGCGCTTGGGGCTCTTTTTCTCGCGCGTGATGTCGGCGGCTTCCACGATGGTGCGGGTGGAGGTGCCGCCCGAGCCCATGATGATGCCGGTCATCGGATTGCTGATATCGGCGCTTTCGAGCCCGGCATCGGCGATGGCTTCCTGCATCGCCACGTAATTCCAGGCCGCGCCCTTGCCCATGAAGCGTGTGACGCGCCGATCGAGGACCGAGAACGGATCGAGGGTGGGGGCGCCATGCACCTGCGAGCGAAAGCCCAGCGCGGCATAGTCTTCGGCAAAGCTGATGCCGGGCCGCGCCAGGCGCAGGCTCTCGACCACCTCGGGCACGCTGTTGCCGATCGAGGAGACGATACCCATTCCCGTGACGACGACACGCCTCATTCTGTCTCGCTTCCCGTTAGCATGAGAGCCGGAACTGTCCGGTCAGATATCGGTGAACAGCCCGACCCGCAGGTCCTTGGCCTCGTAGATGACCTTGCCGTCGGCCTTGACGAACCCGTCGGCGATGCCGAGCGTGACGCGCGAGCGCATCACTCGCTTCAGATCGATACCGTATTCGACGAGTACAACGTCATTGGTCACCTGGCCGGTAAATTTAATCTCTCCGCCCAACGCGCGACCCCGCCCGGGCGATCCGCCCCAGCCCAGAAAGAAGCCCGTCATCTGCCACAGGGCGTCGAGCCCCAGGCAACCGGGCATAACCGGATCGTTCTGGAAATGGCAGGCGAAGAACCAGAGATCGGGGTTCACGTCGAGTTCGGCCCGCACCTGGCCGCGATGATGGGCGCCGCCATCCTCGTCGATATGGGTGATGCGATCGAACATCAGCATGGGCGGCAGCGGCAGGCGGGCATTGCCCTCGCCGAAAAGCTCGCCCTTGCCGCAGGCGATGAGGTCGTCGTAAGCGAACTGGTGCCGGCGTTCCGCCATCGGTTTCCCCTGCGCGTGAATTGAACCCGTGTGTAGTGGCCGCACATCGGGGGGTCAAGTCGCGCGCGCCCTCGACGGGCCGTTGCAAAGTGCCCGAATGCCGCAGCGCCGGCCGGAGTGCTTGTGCGCAAGGGAGGGCGCCGCTATAAGTCGACCAAGAGGTTCCGGTTCAAGATCTTGACCAAGGACGTTCATGCCCGAGCGCAGCCTAGCCGCCCGTACCGTGCCCTCGCGCCGCCCCTGCCTCACAGCGGTGCTGCGCATGGCCGGCCTCCGCCCGACCCGGCAGCGTGTCGCCCTCGCCGAACTGCTGTTCGGGGGCGCCCATCGCCATGTCAGCGCCGAGCAGCTTCACACCGAAGCCAATTCGGCCCATGTCAACGTGTCGCTGGCCACCATCTACAATACGCTGCACCAGTTCCGCAGCGCAGGGCTCTTGCGCGAAGTGGCGGTGGACGCCTCGCGCTCCTATTTCGATACCGACACTTCGGACCACCATCATTTCTATATCGAGGACGAGCAGCGGGTGATCGACATCCCCTCATCCTCCATCGTCATCCAGAACCTGCCCGAGCCGCCGCCCGGCATGGCGGTCACCCATGTCGATGTGGTGATCAGGGTACGCAAGGAGGTCTGAACGCCCCGCCGCTCCTAAACCGGTTCACCTTTTGGTTGAATCGCCTCTCAGGGTGCACTGAGCTCTCAGTCGGCCTCCCTTCCCTTGGACGGGGAGGGCCGGGGAGGGTTGACGGGAGCCAGTGAATCAACGGTGTGTCTGGTGGCTCTCCGCCCCCCACCCTTGATCCCTCCCCGCAAAGGGGGAGGGTGACGACTGCAGCGCCGCGCATCAGCCCAAGCGTGAAACGGCCGAGCATCCGCTGAATGAAAAAAGGCCGCGTGAGCGGCCTTTTGTGTGTCTGGTGATGCGGCTCGCCCTATTCGAAGGCTTCGCCCTTGTAGACGCCCCAGAGCAGGTCCTGCTGCAGAAAGCCGGTATACTGGCGCGGGCGACCATTTTCGGGATGGTCGGTGGCGACCACTTCGCACCACGAGCCGTCGCAGCGCCCGATCTCGACGGGAAAGCCGGGCGTGACCCAGGCGCGCACGGCAGCCGCCTCGTCGCGATTGGCCCTGAGCCCGATGCGATCCTCCGATTGCGGCGCGGTGGTGATGCCGGCCCGGCGCCCCGAAAGGAGGTTCTGGTGCACCCAGCCCTCCGAGCCATCGGCATCGCGGATCTTCCGCCAGGTGTCGAATTCCTGGATGATCTCGACCGGCGTGCCGGCCCTGACATAGACCCAGGCGATGCCATAGCGCGTGCCCGGCCCCACCCGCACATTGATCGGCGTCGAGCGCGTTGTGGCGAAACGGGGCAGGGGCAGGCCGGTGCTCGGACCTTCCGCCGCGTGGCTGCGCTGCGACAGGCCGATGGCGGCCGAGCCGATGCCGAGAAGGAGCAGGGCGACGAGAATCATGGCACGCATGACAGCTGCCGATTCCCGCCGGTAGACCCGGTGGGCCGAGGGGAAGGGGTGTTCTTGGTCGATCATGACTTTGCGTGGCTGTGCGATTTGACCTATCACTTACCCCGAAGACCTTAATGGTCGCTGAAAGGACCTCGTGATGTCCCCGGTCGCGGACCCAAAGGCCATTGCCAGCTGCACAGGACCGCGCGGGTGACCGGCAGGCGGCCCCGGATCTTCGTCACGCGGCGCCTGCCTGAGACGGTCGAGGCGCGCATGGCGACGCTGTTCGACGCCAGCTTCAACGCCAGTGATTCGCCCCTTTCGGCCGACCAGCTGGTCGCGGCCCTTGAGGGGCATGAGGTGCTGGTCTCCTCGATCACCGACCGCATCGATGCGGACCTGTTGGGCCGCCTGCCGGCGGGGGTGCGGCTCATCGCGCAGTTCGGCAACGGGGTCGACAATATCGATGTCGAGGCCGCCTATCGGGCCGGCCTCACGGTCACCAACACCCCGAGCGTTTTAACCGAGGATACCGCCGACATGGCGGTGATGCTGATGCTGGCCCTTCCGCGCCGGCTGGTCGAGGGGGCCGGGGTGCTGTTGGGCGACGAGGCCTGGCCGGGCTGGGCGCCGACCTGGATGCTGGGGCGGCGGCTGCGGGGCAAGTCGCTGGGCATTGTCGGGCTCGGGCGCATCGGCACGGCGGTGGCGGCGCGGGCCCGGGCCTTCGGCCTCTCGATCCACTATTTCGCGCGCGACCGGCGGCCGCCCGCGCTCGAGGAGATGCTGGAGGCCACCTGGTGGCCCGATCTTGACGCGATGCTGGGGGCGGTCGACATCGTCAGCCTCCATACCCCGCACACGCGCGATACCTACCACATTCTTTCGGGCGAGCGGCTCGCGCGCATGCGCAAGGATGCCTATGTCGTCAATGTCTCGCGCCCCGAGCTCATCGACGAAAAAGCGCTGGTGGCCGAAATCCGCTCGGGCCATCTCTCTGGGGCGGCGCTCGACGTGGTCGAGCACCGGCACGGCATCAACCCCGATCTCTTGTCGCTGGCGCGCGAGAACCGGGTGATCCTCACCGCCCACATGGCCTCGGCAACGCTCGAGGCCCGGGTGGAGATGGGCGAGACGGTGATCGTCAATATCCGCACCTTCATGGACGGACATCAGCCGCCCCATCGGGTTTTGCCCGACGGGCGGCGCTGAGCCTCAGCCGGAGCGTTTCACGTTTGGGCGGATGCTTGGCGTTGCAGTCGTCACCCACCCCCTTGCGGGGAGGGATCAAGGGTGGGGGGTGGAGAGCCACCAGACACCCCGTCGATTCACTGGCTCCCATCACCCCAGCCCGGCCCTCCCCGTCCAAGGAGAGGGAGGCCGACTGAGAGCTCAGTTCGTCATGAGAGGCGATTCAACCACTAGGCAGCGCATAGAGCGTTTCCAGGCGAAGTGAATACCGCTCCAAGCCCCGCCTCGGGAACGCCCGATCAGGCGCTCTTGTCGACGCCCGCCGTGTCGGCCTCGCCCGAACCGCCAGCCCCGCCGCCGCGCGAGACCCCGACCATGGCCGGCCGCAGAACGCGCTCGCCGATGGCAAAGCCGGTCTGCACCACCTGCACCACGGTGCCCTCGGGCTTGGTCGCGTCGGGCACCTCGAACATCGCCTGATGCCGGTGCGGATCGAATTTCTGGCCCTCGGCCTCGATCGGCTTGACGCCGTGCTTGGCGAGGAGCCGCTGCATCTCGCGCTCGGTCATGTCGATGCCCTCGATCAGCGACTTGAGCGTCGCATCGGCCGAGGCGCGGGTTTCTGGGGAAATGACCATCAGGGCTCGCGAGAGCGAATCGGTAGCCGTGAGCATGTCGCGGGCAAAGCTCGCGATGGCATAGGCGCGGGTGTCGGCCACTTCGCGCTCGGTGCGCTTGCGCAGATTGTCCATCTCGGCGGCGAGGCGGAGCATGCGGTCCTTGAGCTCGGCGTTTTCGCCCGAAAGCTGCTCGAGCGCCTTGGCCGCTTCATCACCGGCATCGGCGGAGACGGAGGCGTCCGCGGCGGCGCTCGCTTCGGCGATTTCCGCTTCGGTTTCGTCGTTCGGGGTCTTGTTCTCGTTCATCCCAATTCCGCTTATTCTTGGCTTGAGGCCTGTTGCGCTCGCATATCGGACAGACGGCGGCGCTTTTCAACCCTTGGTGAGCGCAGCCGGTCCCTCCCGGGCGGGCAGGGCGGCCCCGGCTTCAGCTTCGGGTCTGCTTCTTGCGCCCCATCATGGCGCTGACGACATTGGCGGTATAATCCACCACCGGCACGATGCGCGCGTAATTGAGCCGGGTGGGCCCGATGACGCCGACCACGCCCACCACCTTCTCGTTGGCATCGCGATAGGGCGATAAAATCACCGAAGAGCCCGAGAGCGAGAAGAGTTTGTTCTCGGACCCGATGAAGATGCGCACCCCTTGCGCCTTTTCCGCATCGCCCAGCAGCTCGATAAGCCCGGTCTTGCTTTCGAGCTCGTCGAAGAGCTCCCGGATGCGCTGCAGGTCCTCCGACGCCATGGCGTCGTTGAGGAGGTTGGCGCGCCCGCGCACGATCACCGTCGGGCTGGCCATCGGGGCATCAGAGAGCTCGGCGAGCCCGCTTTCAACCAGACGGCGGGTCAGCTCGTCGAGTTCGGCCTTCTGCTCGCTGCGGCGGGCCGCGAGCGCGGCGCGCGCTTCGCTCAGCGTACGTCCTACGGCGATCGAAGCGAGGTAGTTCGAGGCCTGCGTCAGGGCGCTGGCCGTAAGCCCCGGGGGCAGCGGCACCACGCGGTTTTCCACCGATCCGTCCTGTCCCACCAGGATGGCCATGGCCGTCTGCGCATCGAGCCGCACGAATTCGATATGGCGCAGCACCATGTCGGCCTTGGCCGCGATCACGAGGCCCGCCCCATGCGAGAGCCCCGAGAGCACCGTGGAGGCTTCGGTGAGGATATCCTCGATATCGCCTTGGCCGGAGTGCCCCTCGATCTGCTGGGCGATCTTGCTGCGCTCGGCTTCGTCGACCGCGCCCACTTCGAGCATGGCATCGACGAAAAAGCGCAGGCCTTCCTGCGTCGGCGCGCGGCCGGCCGAGGTGTGGGGCGGCGCGATCAGCCCCAGATCCTCGAGATCGGCCATTACATTGCGCACCGATGCGGGCGAGAGCCCGATCGAGAGAATGCGCGACAGGTCGCGGGACCCCACCGGCAGGCCCGTCTCGAGATAGCGCTCGACGAGCTTGCGGAAGATATCCTGGCTTCTGGCGTTGAGGACGGAGAGAAACTCTTCTGCTGGCCTGCTCATGATCCGGTACGGCGCGGAGAAAATCTCGGCATCGATAAGGATGTAGGCAAATTGCGCGGGGAAGCAAACACCCCTCATGCTTGTTCCGGCTCGCGCCAGGGGTTAAGAGGCGGTTAATCGTGCAGTTTCGAAGGTGATTTGCCCATGCGCCCGTCCGGACGCCAGCCGAACCAGATGCGCGCCGTGACGCTGGAGCGCGGCATCGCCCCCAAGGCCGAGGGCTCGTGCCTCGTGTGCTTCGGCTCGACCCGGGTGCTCGTCACCGCCACCGTCGAGCAGGGCGTGCCCTCGTGGCGGCGCGGGCAGGGGCTGGGCTGGGTCACCGCCGAATATGGCATGCTGCCGCGCGCCACCGATACCCGCACCCGCCGCGAGGCGGCCCAGGGCAAGCAATCGGGCCGCACCCAGGAAATCCAGCGGCTGATCGGCCGGTCGATGCGCGCCGTGGTCGACATGGCGGCGCTGGGCGAAAACCAGATCATCCTCGATTGCGACGTGCTCGAGGCCGATGGCGGCACCCGTACCGCCTCGATCACCGGCGCCTATGTGGCGCTCGCCGATGCGATCACCTGGCTCAAGGCGCGCGGGCTGACCAAGGGCGAGCCGCTGCGCGACAGCGTCGCCGCCGTGTCCTGCGGCATCTTCCGCGGCACCCCGGTGCTCGATCTCGACTATCCCGAGGATTCAGAGGCCGATACCGACGCCAATTTCGTCATGACCGGCAGCGGGCGCTTCGTCGAGATCCAGGGCACCGCCGAACAGACGCCCTTCAGCCGGGCCGAGCTCGAGACGCTGATGGCGCTGGCCGAGGCCGGTATCGGCGAGCTGACGGCGCTGCAAAAGGCGGCGCTCAACCCCGCATGACAGCGCCCCATCCCCTCCGGCTCAAGCGTGGCGATACCCTGTTGCTGGCAACCCACAATGCCGGCAAGCTCAGGGAATTCCGCGAGTTGCTCGAACCCTTCGGGCTCGAGATCGTGTCGGCCGGGGAGCTGGGCCTGCCCGAGCCCGACGAGACCGGCACGACCTTTGTCGAGAACGCCCGCATCAAGGCCCATGCCGCGGCGATTGCCAGCGGCATGATCGCGCTTTCGGACGATTCGGGGCTTTGCGTCGATGCGCTGGGGGGCGATCCGGGCGTCTACACCGCCAACTGGGCCGGGCCGGGGCGGGATTTCTCCATCGGCATGCGGCGCGTTGAGGATGGGCTGCAGGCAGCGGGTGCCAGCGAGCCGGGCCAGCGGCGGGGCCGCTTCGTGGCCACGCTCTGCCTTGCCACCCCCGATGGCCGAGATGCGCTCTATGAGGGCGTGGCCGAGGGCACGCTGGTGTGGCCGCCCCGCGGCACCATCGGCTTCGGCTTTGATCCGGTGTTCATGCCCGATGGCCATGATCGCACCTTCGGCGAGATGAGCTCGGCCGAAAAACATTCCTGGGCCCCCGGCAAGGTGGGGCTCTCGCATCGCGCCCGCGCCTTTGCCGGCTTCGTGGAGGATGCCCTTGCCCCCTGACCAAATGATGGTGCATGGCGATGGCCGCGGGCGCGGCAACGGGCTTTTCGGCATCTATGTGCACTGGCCGTTCTGCGCCGCCAAATGCCCCTATTGCGACTTCAACAGCCATGTCCATCGCGGTGCCTTCGACGAGGCCGACTACGTTTCGGCCTATGAGCGGGAACTGGCCTATTTCGCCCGGCTGACGCCCGGCCGAACCGTGCAGTCGGTGTTTTTCGGCGGCGGCACGCCCTCGCTGATGGCGCCGCGCTCGGTCGAGACCATCCTCAACGCCATCGCCCGCAACTGGACGCTCGACCCCAAGGCCGAGATCACGCTCGAAGCCAACCCGACCAGCGTCGAGGCCGACCGCTTCCGCGGCTATCGCGCCGCCGGCGTCAACCGCGTATCGCTGGGGGTGCAGTCGCTGCGCGAAGCCCCGCTCAAGGAGCTGGGACGCCTGCATAGCGTCGAGGAAGCGGTGGCCGCCGTGCGGCTGGCGCAGTCGATCTTCGACCGGTCGAGCTTTGACCTCATCTATGCCCGCCCGCGCCAGACGCTCGACGACTGGCAGGATGAGCTGACCGAGGCGCTGTGGCTGGCCCAGGGGCATCTCTCGCTCTACCAGCTCACCATCGAGATGGGCACGCGCTACTATGACCTGCACCGCACCGGCAAGCTCAAGATGCCGGACGAGGACCTCTCGGCCGATTTCTTCGAGCTGACCCAGGAAATGACCGAAAAGGCCGGCCTGCCGGCCTATGAGATTTCCAACCATGCCCGGCCGGGGCAAGAGAGCCGCCACAACCTCATCTACTGGCGCTATGGCGAATATGTCGGGGTGGGTCCGGGTGCCCATGGCCGGCTGGTCATCGACAACCAGCGCCACGCCACCGCCTGCGAGAAGATGCCCTTCGACTGGCAGCGCCGTGTCGCCCAGCGCGGCCACGGCATGGCCACCGACGACATTCTCACTTGGGAAGAAGAGGGCGATGAACTGCTTGTGATGGGCCTGCGCCTGCGCGAGGGCATCGACCCTGAGCGCTTCGCGCGCCTCTCCGGGCGGCGGCTGTCGGATCGCCAGATCGCCGAACTGCGCTCCATCGGCTTTGTCGAGACCCTGCCCAACGGCTTCATCCGCGTGACCGACAAGGGCTGGCCGGTGCTCGACGCGGTGGTCGCCGACCTCGCGGCCTGAGGTCGGGGCTTAAGGGGCGCGGGAGAGGACATCACTGGCGCTTGCCGGTATTGCGCCTGCGTGCTCTGCTCATCGGGTCCTGAAAGGATCCGATTCCATCATGTCTTTTAAGCCGACCCTCCTGGCGCCTTTGGCGCTTGCGCTCTGCCTATCCGCCCCCGTCCCCGCCCTGGCCCAGCCCGATGGCGTGCCGCCGCTGGCCGACCAGTTGCTCTGGTGCGGATCGGCGATGTTCTGGCTTGCAGGCGACGCCGAGGAAGACGGCAAGGCAGAGGACATGGAGACCTTCGATGGCTGGAGCGAAGCGCTGACCGGGGCCGGCGTTACCCTTCTCGAAGAGGCCGGCATGGATGGCGACGCGATCGCCGCGCTCATCGACGACTATGATGTCGAGGTGCTCGAGCAGATGGCGCAGGAAACCATGCGCTACGACCCCCTTGCATGCTTCTCGCTGATCGAGCCGGTGGACGGGGCGCCGGCGCAGGAAGCGACGTGATTTAGCTCAAGCAAACGGAGGTCCCTGCGTTTCCTGGGCCTCCCTTTGCTTTTGCGCGCCTGCAGCCAGCCCCGAAACAGAAAAGCCCGGAGCGTGAGCCCCGGGCTTTTGATTTTAAAGCGCGCAGGCCTTATTCGGCCGCTTCGCCCTTCTGGAGTTCCTTGCCGGTCGCCTGGTCGACGACCTTCATCGAGAGGCGGACCTTGCCGCGCTCGTCAAAGCCGAGGAGCTTGACCCAGACCTTGTCGCCTTCCTTGACCACATCGGTGGTCTTGGCGACGCGCTGCTCGGCCAGCTGGCTGATATGCACGAGGCCGTCCTTGGCGCCGAAGAAGTTGACGAAGGCGCCGAAATCGGCGGTCTTGACGACGGTGCCCTGGTAGATGGCGCCCACTTCGGCTTCGTCGGTGATCGACTTGATCCACTTGATGGCCGCGTCGATCTGCTTGCCGTCCGACGAGGCGATCTTGATCGTGCCATCGTCCTCGATATTGATCTTGGCGCCGGTCTTCTCGACGATCTCGCGGATCACCTTGCCGCCGGTGCCGATCACTTCGCGGATCTTCTCGGTCGGGATCTTCATGGTCTCGATGCGCGGGGCGAACTCGCCCACTTCGCCACGGCTGGTGGCGAGCGCCTTGGCCATTTCGCCCAGGATATGGGCGCGACCGTCCTTGGCCTGGGCCAGGGCGACCTTCATGATCTCCTCGGTGATGCCGGCGATCTTGATGTCCATCTGAAGGCTGGTGACGCCTTCGGAGGTGCCGGCGACCTTGAAGTCCATGTCCCCGAGGTGATCTTCGTCACCCAGGATGTCAGAGAGCACCGCGAAGCGCTCGCCTTCGAGGATTAGGCCCATGGCGATGCCCGCCACCGGGCGCGCCAGCGGCACGCCGGCATCCATCAGCGCGAGCGAGGTGCCGCACACGGTCGCCATCGAGGACGAGCCATTGGACTCGGTGATCTCGGAGACGACGCGGATGGTGTACGGGAATTCCTCGGCCGAGGGACGGATCGGGTTCACCGCGCGCCAGGCCAGCTTGCCATGGCCGATTTCACGACGACCCGGCGAGCCCATGCGGCCCGCCTCGCCCACCGAATAGGGAGGGAAGTTGTAATGGAGAAGGAAGTTCTCCTTCTTCGTGCCCTCGAGCGTATCGATATACTGCTCGTCCTCGCCCGTGCCGAGGGTCGCGACCACGAGGGCCTGCGTCTCGCCGCGGGTGAAGAGCGCCGAGCCGTGGGTACGGGGCAGCACGCCGACTTCGGCAACGATCGGACGGACCGTCTTGAGGTCACGCCCATCGATGCGGTGGCCGGTGTCGAGAATGTTCCAGCGCACGATCTTGGCCTGGAGGTTGTGCACCACCTCGCCCAGATCCTCGGACGAAACCTCGCCAGCCTCGATGCGGGCAGCAAAGGCTTCCTTCACCTTGGCGTTGGCGGTGCCGACGGCGGCGTAGCGGGCCTGCTTGTCGGTGAGCTGGTAGGCGGCGCGCAGGTCGGTCTCGGCAATCGCCAGAACGTCCTTTTCGAGCGCGGAATAATCGGGAGCGGTGAACTCGCGCGGCTCCTTGGCGGCCAGCTCGGCCAGCTTGATGATCGCGTCGATGACCTTGCGGCTCTGCTCATGGCCGAACATCACGGCGCCCAGCATCACCTCTTCGGAGAGCTCCTTGGCCTCCGATTCCACCATCAGCACCGCATCCTGGGTGCCGGCCATGATCAGGTCGAGCTTGGAATCGCTGCGCTTGTCGATGGGGGTGTTGAGCACGTACTGGCCATCGATATAGCCGACGCGCGCCGCACCGATCGGGCCCATGAAAGGCACGCCGGAGATGGTCAGCGCGGCCGATGCCGCGACCATCGCGAGCACGTCCGGGTTGTTCTCGAGGTCATGCTGGAGAACGGTGACGATGACCTGCGTCTCGTTCTTGTAGCCCTCGGGGAAAAGCGGGCGGATCGGGCGGTCGATGAGGCGCGAGATCAGTGTCTCGGCTTCGGTCGGGCGCCCTTCGCGCTTGAAATAGCCGCCCGGGATCTTGCCGGCGGCGAAGTATTTTTCCTGGTAGTTGACCGTGAGCGGGAAGAAATCCTGCCCCGGCTTGGCCGACTTGGCCGAAACCACCGTGGCCAGCAGCACGGTCTCGCCGAGCGTGGCGAGCACGGCGCCATCGGCCTGGCGGGCGATCTTGCCGGTTTCGAGGGTGAGGGGCTGGCCGCCCCAGTTGAGCTCGACCGTGTGGTGAGCGAAGTCGATGGACATGGTTCTCGTCCTTCCATTTCTGCCGGAACGAGCGGGAACGCGGGGCGCGCATCCTTCCCCACGAACTCGTCCGGTGTGCCAGCCGCGCCGCGCACCCCATGTGCTCGGCCGGCCCAAAATCGGCACGGTTTCCGCGGCTGACACCGCCTGTGCGGCGGAGGGGCGGAACATGGACAAGACGATGAGCCGCTCAGATGTCCGCAAGACAAAGGGGACGGGCACCCTCGGGGTGCCATGAGCGGCCGACGATCTCGCCATGCTCCGCATGGACTTGTCGGCCTTGCGCTGAGGTCGGGCCCGCACAAGACAGGCTTCCGACCGGGACCTGCGAGGCGTGCCTCGCGGGAGGGGTCGATATCGGCCAAAGGCCGATCACGGGCCACAGGGGCCGGAGGAAAGCTCCGGTCCCCGGGATTGCGACGCCTAGCGGCGCAGGCCGAGGCGCTCGATCAGGGCCTTGTAACGGGCCTCGTCCGACTTGCGGACATAGTCGAGCAGGCGACGACGGGTCGACACCATCTTGAGCAGGCCACGACGGGAGTGGTTGTCCTTGTTGTGGCTCTTGAAGTGCTCGGTCAGGTTAGCAATGCGCTCCGACAGGATCGCGACCTGGACTTCGGGCGAACCGGTGTCGCCTTCCTTGGTCGCGTATTCGGAAATGAGCGTGCTCTTGCGGTCTGGCGTGATCGACATCGGTCCATCCTTTCAAACGGGGGGAAAAGTCGCTGCGCTCCGGGATGTCGTCCAGGGCGAGCCGGGGCGGGAAAGGGCGCGAAGGCCCTGCCGCATGCGGGGGCATATAGGGCATGCCGGCACCAATTGCCAGTCAATTCTCGAAAAACGCCGGGGTTCGGCCCGCCACCGGGGGCCGATCGAGGGCGGTCGGGAGCGCCCTCTCAGCCGACCGCAGCATCCTCCGCGGGGGTGGCCAGAACCGGGTCGAGCGCGGCGAGCGGAATGCGGAAGCGCCATTCCATGCCATCGGGGTGAAGCGTCGAGCCGACTTCGGCTGAAAGCGATCGCCCGACCATGGTTTCGAGCACCGTGGTGCCGAAGCCGCGCCGGCTCGACGGCTGGGGCGGGACGGGCACGTGTTCGCGCCAGGAGAGCGCGACATGCTCGCCCTCCACCTGCCAGTCGACGGTAAGACGCCCGGCTTCGGTGGAGAAGGCGCCATATTTGACGGCATTGGTCGCCAGCTCATGGGCCGCCATGCCGACGATCTGGGCCGACTGCGCATTGAGGCGTACCGCCGGACCGCTGAGCTGCACCCGCCCGGTGTCGAGATCGGTGAAGGGCTCGAGCTGGCGGCGCAAAAGCGCGCCCAGTTCCACCCCGGCCATCCCATGGGCCAGTAGCAGGTCGGTTGAACCGGCAAGCCCCATGATGCGGCGCTCGAAGGCGGCGACGAATTCGGGCACCGAGGTCGCCGAGCGCGCCGTCTGCTTGGCCATGGCGGCGATCACCGTCATCTGGTTCTTGCTGCGATGGGCGAGCTCGCGCATGAGGAAGCGGATTTCGGCCAGCGCTGCCTGCCGGGCCTCGGCGGCATCGCCGATGGCGTCCGCGACCGTGGCGATCTCCGAAATGGGATAGGCCCGCCGCAGCACGGCCTCGCCCGATCCCAGGCGCTGGGCGTCTTCGGCGAGAAGCTTGACCGACCGCCCGATCCTGAGGCTCAGCCAGTAGATCGCGGCGATGGTGGCGAGCCCGACGAGGAAACCGCCCCCGAAAAGCCAGGCGATGCTGATCACCAGCGGCTGGGTGATCACCCATTCGGGGGCCCAGGCCACCAGCGTCCAGTTGGTCAGAGGCGAGCGACGCGTAATGATGCGCAGCGTCTCGTTCTCGGCGCGCACCGCCTGCCAGCCGTCCGCCTCGATCAAGGGGGCGCCCTCGACAAGGCGGAAGGGCATGCCCGTCTCGCCGGCTCCGGGCGATCCGGCGACGAGCGTTCCCTTGGCATCCACGAGGCCCACCTCCCAGCCCGCTGGCAGGCGAATGGCGAGGAGCGCGCTCGAAAGTCCGGCCGCCTCCTGGTTGAGCGCCACGACCACGGGGGCGGCCCCGGCAGGGGCGACGGGCATCAGGATATTGTAGACGAGTCGACGCGACTCGGCGCCCACCAGCACATCCGAGATCACCACGGCGCCGCTGGAAAAGGCGAGTTCGGCCGAAGCGGGGTCGGCGGTGCGCGAACGCACGTCGTCATAATCGCGTCGCGTCGAGAGCAGCGTCTCGAGCCCGCGATCCATCACGAAGATGTTGGCGCCCGTACCCGCAAGCGCGAGCCGGGCGCGCTCGTGAAAACCGCGATAATCGCCCGTCGCGAGGGTGGGGGATGTGGCGAGCACCCGCAGCGTCGTGATGTTGGCGGCGATTTCGCGCTCGACGGTCTGTACGAGGGCCCCCACCGTGCCCTGCACGAGGGTCTCGGTAATCTGTTCCTGCGACAGGGCGTTGCGGCCCAGCAGCATGGCCGAGAACAAGAAGCTCGGCACCAGCGCCACGAGCGCCAGACCGATGAGATAATAGGCGATGGGGCGCGAACGGCCGGGGCGCTTAGCCCTTGCATCGCCCTTGTCCTGCTTGACCAGAAGCCGCCTCCCACCCCTTCGGCCGCCGCGAATGCAACAGGCCCCCGGGTCCGAGCAAAGCGCTCCTCCCGCCGATCGATGTCGATAATGGCGTCACAGCCGGGCCCTGTCCATAAAGCAGGACATAGCGCCGCAGCCGGTCAGCCTCCGGAGAGGAGGCGCGAAGGATGAAAATGCCCGGCCTCGACGCGCCCCAGCGCACAGGCCTCGCCCTTGAAGCTGGCCCAGGCTTCGCCGAGGTTGACCGGCGCCCGCGCGCCGGTCAGCAGCACCGGATTGCCATGGCCGATCGCCGTCATCTGCTCGGGAGAAAGCCGGATTTCGGGCAGCTCCCCCAGCGCCTCGGCGATGGGCCGCAAAAGCGCGTCGCGGCCCGCTTCGTCAAGCGCTTCGATTGCTTCAAGCCCAACGGCGTCCGCTTCGTGGAAGGGCCCGACGGCGGTGCGCCGCAGCGCCGTGACATGCCCCTTGGTGCCGAGCGCCTCGGCGAGGTCACGGGCCAGCGCGCGCACATAGGTGCCCTTCTGGCAGATCGCCTCGAAGCGGCTCTCCTCGCCCGAATGCGCGATCAGCCGAAGCGAATCGATGGTGATCTCGCGCGGGGCGAGCACCACGGTCTCGCCGGCGCGCGCCAGATCATAGGCGCGCTGCCCGTCGACCCGGATGGCCGAGAACGGCGGAGGGGTCTGGAGGATGGTGCCGGTAAAGCGCGACAGCAGCGCAGTGAGGGCCGGTGCCTCGGGCCGCACGGGCGAGGTCGCGATCACCTCGCCCTCGATGTCGTCGGTCGTGGTCGCGCTGCCCCAGCGCACGGTGAAATGATAGGTCTTGGTACCGTCCTGGATCATCGGCACGGTCTTGGTCGCCTGTCCGAAGGCGATCGGCAGGATGCCGGTGGCGAGCGGGTCGAGCGTGCCGGCATGACCGGCCTTGGCGGCCGAATAGAGCCATCTGAGCTTGCCGACCGCTTCGGTCGAGGCCAGGTCATAGGGCTTGTCGAAGATCAGCCAGCCCGAAATCGGGCGCTTGATGCGCTTCGGCTTGGTCACCGGTGAAATCCTTCAAAAAAAGCATCCGCGCTGATGGCCGCGCGGCTAAAGAGTGAGCCGAAGGCCCGGACGGCCGGAGCGGAGCCGAGCGCCGCCTCAGGCGGGGCGGCCATCCTCGGGCTCGTCGCCATCCTCGCCCCGCTCGACATCCTGACGGACGCGGTCCGAGCGCAGCAGGGCATCGATGCGGCCGAATTCGTCAAAGGTGGTATCGACGAAGAACCGCAGTTCGGGCGCAAACTTGAGATCGAGCTCGGGCGCCACGCGGCCGCGCAGGAAGCGCCGGTGGCGGTTGAGGGCTTCGACGATCTCCTCCGCCCGCTCGCCGCCCAGCGGCATGACATAGGCGGTGGCCAGCTTGAGGTCGGGACTCATCCGCACCTCGGGCACGGTGATCACGGCGCCCGCAAGCGCGTCATCCTCGATTTCGCCCCGCGCGAAGACGCCGGCCAGGGCGTGGCGGACGAGTTCGCCCACGCGCAGCATGCGCTGGCTGGGTCCGGTGGGTTTGCCGTTCGACTTCTTCATGCCGGGCATCTAGGAGCAAAGGGCGGCGAAATCAATCGTCATCACGCAGGGCCGCCTCGATCATCTGCCCGGTGCGCTGCAGATCGGCGGCATCGTCGAAGACCCCGAGCGGCACGATGACGAGGTCGTCGGCCCCCGCCACGAACAGATGGGTTGCCGTCGCCACCACCGTGGCGATGGCCTCGCGCGCGAGCACGCGCCGGCCCGAACCGCTGACGACCGCGATGCCATGCGGGAGGATGTCGACCGTCTGCGTGATCGGCACGGGGATCCGCCGCCGCGCCTTGCGGTAGGCAAGCAGCGTGCGCACGAGGACGAAGATGCCGAAGGCCAGCACGCAGAAAAATCCGCCGATGGCCCAGAAGCGCCAGCCATCGGTCCACTCATCAGGCAGGAACCCGAGGATCATGCCGCCCCCGCCGGCCAGCCCGATCAGGAGCCAGAAATCGCTGCGCCGTCCGTCGCGCGGCAGCGTTTCCCAGGCCAGGGCATCGGCCGAGGTCAGGGTGTGACTGGCAAGGCTGCGCGGCTCGAACGGCGTCATGGGCGATTGCTCCGCCCGCAGCCTGCCTCGGCCCGAAGACGTCCATACGCCCCGCTCATGATCGCGTGTCCCCAAGGCCGGCACGTCGCCCGGCCATCGGGCCAATCATCGGAGATTTGCGGCGCAAAGAAAAGCCTGCGCCGCGCGCCGTCAGCTGGCCGCTTCGGCCTTGTCGATCATACGCCAGCTGTCGAGAACCCGGTGGCGGTCCTGATCCACATGCGGCATCGAGCGCTCCTGCGGGGTCTGGAACAGCCATTTGGGTCCGCGCGGCCCGGAGCTCCACTGCACGAGGAAGGGCGAGAGCAGCATCGGCACCAGCACGGGGCTGAGCCACGCCACGGCTTCGGGCATCGAGACGATGACCACGATGGTGGCGGCAGCGGCAAAGGCGACGATCCAACCGACGGCGCGCCAGGCGGTGACGCTGTCAAGCTGGCTGGTGCCGCGTTGGGTCGAGGGCCAGCCGCCATCCCGCCCGGTGAGGATCTGCCAGATGGCGCGGCACTGCACCATCAGCATGATGGGAGCGAGCGCGGTGGTGAAGACGACCTCGCAGACCACCGACACGAGCACGCGACCCGTGCCGCCATAAAGCCGGTTGGTGCCATCGAAGGCGCCGCGCAGGAGGATCAGCAGGCGCGGCAGCAGCAGCAGCGCGATGACCTGCGCGGTCAAAAGCAGCGCCGGCCCGGTATTGGAGGGCCGCAGCCAGAAGGTGCCCGAGGCGCGGTCGGCGGCGATGGCGGCAAGCGCGAGAAAGGCGAACCACAGCGGCGAGGCCATGTAGCTCATGATGCCCTGCGCGAACACCACGCGGCTCCACAGCCGCAGCCGCGGCGCGATCAGCAGCCGCAGATATTGCAGATTGCCCTGACACCAGCGGCGGTCGCGCTTGGCGAATTCCACGAGGTTCTCGGGGCCTTCCTCGAACGAGCCGCCGAGATCGGGATGGAGCTCGACCCGCCAGCCCATGCGGGCCAGAAGCGCGGCTTCCACATAGTCATGGGAGAGAATGGCGCCGCCGAAGGGCGGCTTGCCCGACAGCACCGGCAGGCCGCAGCTTTCGGCGAAGGCCCGCATGCGCACGATGGCGTTGTGGCCCCAATAGGGACCCTCCGCGCCCTGCAGCATGGCGGTGCCGGCGGCGAAGGCGGCCGAATAGTAATTGGCGCTGAACTGCACGATGCGCCCAAACAGCGAATGCCCCGAAACGATCTGCGGCA
This sequence comes from Devosia enhydra, assembly GCF_900119845.1. GTDB lineage: Bacteria > Pseudomonadota > Alphaproteobacteria > Rhizobiales > Devosiaceae > FPKU01. The sequence goes on along the minus strand of NZ_FPKU01000002.1, from coordinate 442,749 downwards.
CGGTCTGGATGAGCCCGACATCGGGGCTGGCCTCCATCCGCGCGGCCATGGCCACGAGCGTCTCGGCGGCCACGAGGCTGTCGGCATCGAGGATCACGGCATAATCATAGGCCGCGCCCGAGCGGGTGATGAAATCCTCGATATTGCCGGCCTTGCGCCCGTGATTGATCTCGCGCCGGCGGTAGAACACGCGGCACCCGTCCTCGGCATGGCGCGCCAATTGCGCGAACCAGCCGGCTTCCTCGAGCGCGATCGCATCCGAGGTGGTGTCCGACAGAATGGCGATATCGAAGCGATCGGCGACCCCGAGGCGATCGAGCCCGGTGCACATCGCAGCCACGCGTGCGAAGGTCGAGGCGGGATCCTCGTTGTAGATCGGCACCAGCACAGCGGTGCGCCCTGTGGCCGGTGGCGGCTCGATGGCCGGCCGGCGCCCGAGGGTGAACAGGCCCAAAAGCCCGACCCCGGCGCCCCACGCCAGCCAGGTCAGGCCCAGGAACATGGCAATGCCGGCCGCCCCTTCCACCCAGTCCACCCCGCCGCGGGCCCAATAGCCGCGGAACAGCAGGTAACCGATGATCCCGTTGGTCAGGGCAAAGGCGACGATGCCGAGCCGAAGCGCGGGCACGGTCCAGTCAGACCTCGGGGCGGGGCGGGTCATGGTCAGCGCGCCGAAAAAGCGAAGAGTACGCGCATGAAGCCCAGGCGCGGCCAGCGGATGCGGCGCTCGAGCTCCTGACGCGGCATGGCAAGCGGCGCATCGGGCAGTTGGTGGGCGCTGAGCGCCTGCATATAGGCCTCGGTGTCGTGCTTCATTGCTGTCTTGTCCACTGATAGAGCCAGGTTTCGGTGATCTGGCGACCACCGCTGATGAGATAGACGCGCAGCTCGGACAGCGTCGCGTCGGCAAAGTCGATATCCATGGCGACGCGCCAGCGCTGGGTGCCCTCGACCCTGCTGATCGCCTTGGTCTTGATGACGCCCGTGCTCACATCCACGAAGGCGTCGACACCCTCGCGCAGCAGCTCGGCGTCCGAAAGCGGGCCGCCCTGGAAATCGATGACGAACTTGCGCACGCTGTCGGGCTCGGGCAGGCCGCCCGAAACACCGCCATGGCCGGTTCGCGTTTCATAGACATAGCCAAGAGGGCCATTTTCGGGCGGTGGCAGGTCGCCCCACAAAAGCCTGTAGCGATAGGTGCGCCGGTCGCCGGCCTTGACGGGCTCGGCCGGCACCCAGAAGGCGCCGATATTGTCTTCGGTCTCGTTGCGCGCAAAGCTTTCCGTCACGCGCACGAAGCCGTCGCCCCAATCCTCGAGCGGCTCGCAGATAAGGCTGGGGCGCCGCTCGTAATGGGCACCGGCATCCTGATATTCGTCGAAGCTGCGCCCGCGCTGTTCGAGACCGAAGGCGCGCGGATTGAATTCGCGCAGCCAGGAGCTGGTGGGAAACGCCGGATTGTTGAGCGCGCGCCAGGCATTGATGCCGCTGGCGCGGTGCACGGCGAGCCCGTTGCTGTCATGCACCTGCGGGCGATAGTCGTCATAGCCGGTGCGGTTGGCCTCGGCGAACAGATACATCGAGGTCATCGGCGCCACGCCCAGCTGCTTGACGTCGGCGCGGAAGAACAGCCGGGCCTCGACCTCCATCTCGGTGGTCTGGCGCGAGGGGCCGGCCGCATCGATCACGAAGCGATAGGCCCCGGCGACGCTCGGGCTGTCGAGCTCGGCATGTACCACCAGCGGCCCGCCCTCTTTCGGGCGCTCGACGTAAAAGGCCGTGAAATCGGGAAATTCCTCGGCTTCGCCATCGGTCCAGGAGTTGATCACCAGCCCGCGGGCGCTGAGCCCATAGACATTGCCGCGCCCAAGCGCGCGGAAATAGCTGGCGCCCAGAAATGAGGCCAGTTCGTCGAACCCGTCATGGTTGATCGGGGAGTTGATGCGCAGGCCGGCCACGGGGAAGGGCGTATCGCCCATCGCGTCGGCCGCCGCCTTCATCTCGGGATGGCGGAATTCGTAGTCGCGGGTGAAGAAATCGAGCGGACCGGCAACGCCGTCCTTGACCTCGTAGAGCCGCACCGGGCGGTTGAAGAGCCAGCCTGTGGGGTAGGCGGCAAGCCGCACCGCGCCCCCGTCGCTCCAGCGCATCTGGTCTTCGAGGAAGTAGATGCGGCGATAAAGATCGTAATCGATCGACAGCGTCGTCCAGGGCTGCGCGGAGGCCGGAACCCAGGGCAGGCCGGCGCGCCGTTCTGCATCGGCTGCCAGCGCATCGAAGCTGAAGGACGCGGGTTCGGACTGTGCCCGCGCCGGCATGGGAACCGGCAGGGCAAAGGCAGCGGTGCTCGCGCCCAGCAGGCCGAGGACAAGACGTCGCGATGGATGGAAAACGGACACGGGTGGGAACCGAACTCTCGATGGCGGCGTAAGAAGCACGTTTTGGGGGAGTTGTGCAGGGGTCGAATGCAACGCGCACATGCGGGTTCCCGCATGTGACCCATGCAATTTTCGCATTTCTGCCCAAAAGCCCGGGCATGAGACAATAACGACTGATTTTCAGTCAGTTAGCCGCTGGCGCTGCGAAGCAGAGGCGAGGGGCGGTCCGGCTCAGTGTGCCGGTCCTATGTCGACCATCCACTGAACGCCGAAGCGGTCGGTGAGGATCCCGAAAATATCGCCCCATGGCGCCCTTTCGAGCGGCAGCAGCACGCTGGCGCCATCCGAGAGCCTGGTCCAATAGCCTCTGAGCTCGGCCTCGTCCTCGCCCGAAAGCGAGATCGCGATGGCGCTGCCCGACCCGCTCGGCATGCCGGGCGGCGTATCGGAGGCCATCAGCGTCATGCCGTTCTGGGCGGTGAGCTGGGCGTGCATCACCCGGTTCGCATCATCGGGTCCGTGGCTCATGCCGCCCTCGGCATAGGTGGTGAGCTCAAGCCTGCCACCCAGCACATGCTGATAAAAGCGGATGGCCTCGTCCGCCCGGCCATCGAAGTTGAGATAGGGATTGAGAAGCGTCGGCAAATGGTCCTCCCTCCAGAGCATTTCAAGGCGAAGTCGGTTTCGGTCCGGCGTCCGGAAGCGGCGACCGGCGAAGACACGCAGTTGAGCGCCGTTCCCGGGAACCGATCATAGCCAGCGGCTGCCTGCCTCCAGAACGCCACGACAATCAAGACGGTAACAATGGCAAGAAAAAGGGCCGCCCGAAAGGCGGCCCCTGATCACTTTGGCTTGGCCTGCGCTCAGAGCGTGCGCTGCACGCTCTCGACGCGGAAGCATTCGATGACATCGCCGGCGCGGATGTCTTCGTAATTCTCGAAGGCCATGCCGCATTCCTGGCCCATCGGCACGTCCTTGACTTCGTCCTTGAAGCGCTTGAGCGTCTTGAGCTTGCCTTCGTGGATGACCACGTCGTTGCGCAGCAGACGAACCCCGGCGCCGCGCTCGACGATGCCTTCGGTGACCCGGCAGCCGGCGACCTTGCCGACCTTGGTGATCTGGAAGACTTCGAGGATCTCGGCGTAGCCGATGAAGGTCTCGCGGCGTTCGGGCTTGAGCAGGCCGGACATCGCCGACTTCACGTCATCCACGAGGTCGTAGATGATGTTGTAGTAGCGGATCTCGATGCCGTCGCGGGTGGCGAGATCGCTGGCCTGCTTATTGGCACGCACGTTGAAGCCGATGACGATGGCGTTCGAGGCCGAAGCCAGCGTCACGTCGCTTTCGGTGATGCCGCCCACGCCCGAATAGAGGATCTGTGCCGAAACCTCGTCGGTGGAGAGCTTGTTGAGGCTCGCCACGATGGCTTCGACCGAACCCTGCACGTCGCCCTTGATGACCAGCGGGAACTTGGAGATGCCCGAGGCCTTGAGCTGGTTCATCATCTGCTCGAGGCTGGTGGCACCGCCGCCCGCCGTCTTCTCGCGAATGGCGCGCTGGCGATATTCGGTCACCTCGCGGGCCCGTGCATCGCTCTCGACCACCGAGAAGCGGTCGCCCGCGCTCGGCACGCCGTTGAACCCGAGCACTTCGACCGGAACCGACGGGCCGGCTTCCTTGACCTGGTTGCCCTTGTCGTCGATGAGCGCGCGCACGCGGGCGAATTCGGTGCCCGCCACGACGATGTCGCCGACCTTGAGCGTGCCGCGCTGCACCAGAACCGTCGCCACCGCACCGCGGCCGCGATCGAGCTTGGCTTCGATGACAAGGCCCTCGGCGCGCCCGTCGCGGGCCACCTTGAGTTCGAGCACTTCGGCCTGCAGCAGGATGGTCTCGAGCAATGTGTCGAGGCCGGCATGGGTCTTGGCAGACACCTCCACGTCCAGCGTCTCGCCGCCCATCGTCTCCACAAACACTTCGTGCTGCAGCAGCTCGGTGCGGACGCGGGTGGGGTTGGCGTCCGGCTTGTCCATCTTGTTGATGGCCACGATGATCGGAACGCCCGCCGCCTTGGCGTGCTTGATGGATTCGATGGTCTGGGGCATCACCCCGTCATCGGCCGCCACCACCAGAACGGCGATGTCGGTCGCCTGGGCGCCGCGGGCACGCATGGCGGTGAAAGCCTCGTGGCCCGGAGTGTCGAGGAAGGTGATCTTGGCACCGTTCTTTTCGACCTGATAGGCGCCGATATGCTGGGTGATGCCGCCCGCCTCGCCCGAAACCACATTGGCTTCGCGGATGGCATCGAGCAGCGAGGTCTTGCCGTGGTCGACGTGACCCATGATGGTCACGACCGGCGCACGATCGGTCAGGTCTTCGGCCTTGTCGTCCGAGGCGAGATCGAACAGGCCCTCTTCGACGTCGGCGTCCGAGACGCGCTTCACCGTATGGCCGAGCTCGGTCGCGATGAGTTCGGCCGTGTCGGCATCGAGCACATCGTTGATCGTGGCCATCTGGCCCTGCTGCATCAGCATCTTGATGACGGTGACAGAGCGCTCCGCCATGCGGTTGGCCAGTTCCTGGACCGTGATGGCCTCGGGAATGACGACCTCGCGGCTGAGCTTGGGCGCATCCTGCTGGTTGCGGCCCATCTTCTTGTCGCGACGGCGGCGCATGGCCGCGAGCGAGGGACCGCGATCGCGGTCGTTCTCGGTGGTGGCGCTCGAAACCGTCAGGCGGCCACGCCCGGCTGCACCTTCATCGGCGCGGCGCGAGGGACGCTCGGGCTGCGCGCGGCTGGCGCGGCGGGCATTCTCGAGTTCGGCGGCATTGACGATCGGACGGCCGGCGGCCGGCGGCGTCGTGCGCGTCTTGCGGCCATCGGCCTCGGACGGCGCCGGCGGGGGCACGTTGCCGATCGGCATCATGCCGGCGCCCGGAGCCGGGCGGCGGGCGGCCGGAGAGGCCACGGGACGCTCGTTGGGGCGGCGGGCGGCACCGCTCGCGGCAGGGCGTTCGTTGGGACGCCGGGCCGAGGCGGGGCGCTCGGAAGGCGCACCCGAACGGGTCGGTGGCGCGGCAGGCGCCGGCGCGGCTTCGGCAGCCGGCTGCTCGGGCTGGGCGGCGGCGCGCTCGGCGGCGGCTGCTGCCTCTGCGGCGGCGCGCTGGCGGGCCAGCTCTTCCTGCTCGGCCTGCTCGCGGATCGCGCGGCGACGCGCATCTTCCTCGATGCGGCGCGCTTCATCGGCGCGGGCGCGGGCATCTTCCTCGGCCTGGCGGCTGGCAGCCTCGCGCAGGACGCGGGCGCGGGCATCCGATTCCGACGAGGTGAGGCCGGTGGAGCGGCCACCAATCGGGCCGCCACGCATCTGGCCGCGCTGTCCGCCGCCGGCGGAGGCGCCCGGGCCGCGCGGGGGCGGGGCAGAACCCGTTCCGGTGCCGGGCGCGCCTGGCGGCCCGACGCGGCGCGTACGCTTCTCGACCACCACGGTGCGCGAGGAGCGCGCCGCTCCGGGACGCCCGCCTAAGCTGGGAGCGCCCTTGAGCGTCAGCGTCTTCTTGCCGCCGCCCTGGTTGTCGTCGCGCTTGTCGTCGTTATCAGCCATAAACTTCGCGTCTCTTCTCTTAATTGGCGATGAAAACAGCCAGTCGCCTGGCCTTTTCCACTGCCGCCTGGGCTGCCGCGCCTTTTGTGAGCGCAGCATGTATCACATTTTCAAGCCCGAGTGCCAAACCCAATTGGGTCGAATCGAGCAATTCGAAATGGTCGGTTTCCGCCGGCTCGGCGGCAGTTTCGGCCATCATCTCGCGCTCGAGCCGGCGCCGGCCGGCAAGCGCGGAAACCATTTTTGCACGCCCGTCCTCCGCCGCATCGGTGGCGGTGATGAGCGCGACAACCCCGCCGGAGCCGATGGCCTCGCGCACTTTCGTCGCGCCGGTCACCAGCTGCCCGGCTTTCCGAGCCATCGACAGCGCCGAGAGCAGCCGCTGCTCGAGCCGCAGCCGCGTCAGGGCCGCAAGATCCTCGGGCACCGTCACCGGCGCCTGAAGGCTGCGGGCGAAGTGGCGGCGGCGCACGGCCTCCTCCACCTTGCTCGCGCCCAGCGTCACCCAGGCGCCGCGCCCCTCGGCCTTGCCCTCGACATCGGGCACCAGCACGTCGTCGGGCCCCACCGCGAAGCGCACGAGCTCAGCCGCGGGCAGGCTTTCCCGCGTCACGACGCAACTGCGCATCGGCTCCTCGCGGCGCGGCATCAGGTCGTTACTCCGCCGGTTCGGCGTCCGCTTCCGCGTCCGCCTCATGCTGGGCCGCCGGCAGATCGGCCTCGGTGATCCAGCCGGCCTTGAGGCGGGCCGAAAGGATCATCTCCTCGGCTTCTTCGCGCGACACGGGGAAGCCCTTGAGGGTCCCGTCGAAGCGCTTGACCTCGCCGTCCTTGCGCTCGGACCAGCCGACGAGATCGTCGGCGGCGCAGCCGGCAAAGTCCTCGACCGTCTTGATGCCGTCCTTGCCCAGCGCGACCAGCATGGCGGCCGTCAGGCCCGGGATTTCGTAGAGCTCGTCCGCAACGTCCAGCGCCTTGCGCTCGTCGTCATGGGCCTGCTCGATGGCGTTGAGATAGTCCACCGCGCGGGTCTGGAGCTCGCCGGCGGTTTCCTCGTCGAAGCCCTGGATGGCGGCGATTTCGTCGAGTTCGATATAGGCCAGTTCCTCGATCGAGGAGAAGCCTTCCGAAGCCAGGAGTTGGGCAACCATCTCGTCGACGTCAAGGGCATCCATGAACAAGGCGGAGCGTTCGCTGAACTCCTTCTGGCGCCGCTCGCTCTCTTCCTGCTCGGTGAGGATGTCGATATCCCAGCCGATCAGCTGGCTGGCGAGGCGCACATTCTGCCCGCGCCGGCCGATCGCGAGGCTGAGCTGCTCGTCGGGCACCACCACCTCGATGCGCTCGGCCTGCTCGTCGAGCACCACCTTGGCGACATCGGCCGGCTGGAGCGCCGAGACCACGAGGTCGGCGATGGTGTCGGTCCAGGGGATGATGTCGATCTTTTCGCCCTGAAGCTCGCCCACCACGGCCTGCACGCGGCTGCCGCGCATGCCGACGCAGGCGCCCACGGGGTCGATGGAAGAGTCGTTGGAAGTCACGGCGATCTTGGCGCGGCTGCCCGGATCGCGGGCGATCGAGCGGATGGTGATGATCCCGTCATAGATCTCGGGCACCTCCTGCATGAACAGCTTGGCCATGAACTGCGGATGGGTGCGCGACAGGAAGATCTGCGGCCCGCGCTGTTCGCGGCGCACGTCATAGATATAGGCGCGCACGCGGTCGCCATAGCGATACATCTCGCGCGGGATGAGCTCGTCGCGCCGGATGATGGCTTCGCCACGCCCCAGGTCGACGATCACATTGCCATATTCGACCCGCTTGACCGTGCCGTTGACGATCTCGCCGATGCGGCCGTGATATTCCTCGTACATCCGGTCGCGCTCGGCATCGCGCACCTTCTGCACGATGACCTGCTTGGCCGACTGCGCCGCGATGCGGCCGAATTCCATCGGCGGCAGCGGCTCGGTCAGGAAATCGCCGATCTTGGCGCTCGGATTCTTGGTCTTGGCGTATTTGAGGCTGGTCTGCCGACCCGGCTCTTCGACCGTCTCGACGATCTCGAGCAGGCGCCACATGCGGGTCTCGCCCGAACGCGGATTGATCTCGACGCGGATCTCGGTCTCGGAGCCGTAGCGCGCCTTGGCCGCCTTCTCCATGGCGTCCTGCATCGCCTCGATCACGATCATGCGGTCGATCGATTTCTCGCGCGCGACCGCATCGGCGATCTGCAGGAGCTCAAGTCGGTTCGCGCTGACGGCCATCTCAGTTCGTCTCCTCGGCGGTGGTCGTAGGGCGAGCGGGCGGCTCGTCGCCGTCCCGGTCGTCTTGGGTGTCGGTGTCTTGGGTGTCGTCGTCGCCGTCCGCGTCGCCATCGAGCGGCGCCATCACGGTCTCGATCTCGTCGTCATCGTCGATGGGGTGTTCGGCCTGGTCGGTGGCCGCCTTGTCCATCAGCGCATCGGTCATCACCAGCTTGGCATCGCCCAGGAGCGCGAGCGGCAGCACGCGGTCCGGATCGGTGCCGGCGGGCGCATCAGGCAGGGTGATGGTGACGCTTTCGGCACCCACCGCCTTGATCAGCCCGCGGAAGCGCTTGCGCCCCTCCAGCATGTCGGAGAGCTCGATCTTGGCCTCGTGCCCGATATAGGTGGCAAAGTCGCGCGCCCGCACCAGCGGACGGTCGATGCCGGGGGACGAGACCTCGAGGTGATATTCGCGGTCGATCGGGTCCTCGACGTCGAGGATGGCCGAAACGTCCTGCGACAGGCGCTCGCAATCGGAGATGGTGAAGCGGCCGTTCTCGTCCTCGGCCATGATCTGCAGGGTGCAGCCATTTTCCTGGGTGATCTTCACCCGGACCAGCGCATAGCCCAGATCATTGGCCACCGGCTCGATGATTGCGGCGATCCGGGCCTCGAGCCCGGTCTGCTTGATGTAGCGTTTCTCGGTAAGGTCGAAAGCCATAGGCTCCGTCATGAAACAAAAAAGAGCGGGGCCGGTCGGCTCCCACTCTGCAAACTGCCAGAGATGATGGCGTCTATATACGCCGCAAGCCGCCGGAACGCAAGGGTCGCGCACCGGGGCCCGCCGGCGGCGTGGTTCACTTCTCCCAGGTGACGTTCTCGACATCCGCGCCGAGGCCCTTGAGCGCGTCGCGCAGGTCCTTGACCATCGGGTCGGGGCCGCAGAGGTAAAATTGCTGCGACAGGTCCGCCACATGCCGCTTGAGGAACGCGGCATCGATGCGCTCATGCAGCAGGTTGGCATCGGGGTCCTGGGTCACCGTCCAGATGGTTTCGAGCCCGCCCATGCTTTCGAACAGCCCGCGCTCGATGATGTCGGCTTCGGTGCGGTTCGAGACGATCAGCGTCGAGCCCTTGAGCCTGCGCTCGACCCGCGCCTGCTTCAGTATGGCGATGAAGGGGGTGACGCCGGCGCCCCCGGCGATGAACACCCCCGGCCCCTTCCAGGTGATGGTGCCCCAGGGATCGCGCAGGATCAGCCGCTGCCCCGGTTTATAGCCATAAAGGCGCTCGGTCATGCCGTCGCCATCGGTATCGAAATAGCTCTTGATGGTGAATTCGAGCCCGCCTTCGTCCGGCAGCGCCGTGAAGGTGAAGGGGTGCTTCTTGTCGCGGAACCCGGCCTCGTCGAGCGAGAGCTCGGTGGCCTGGCCGGGCGTGAAGCTATAGCCCTCGGGCTTTTCCACCCGATAGCGGCGGGTGTTGTGGGTGACGTCGGTGATCTCGAGAATGGCGACGCTCTGGTCCATGCCGGTGCTCCTGTTCCGGCATGTCAACGCGCAACCCGTGCTCCGCGTTCAGGCCCGGATAAAGCTCAGGTAAAAGCTCGTCATCCGCCCCTCGCGTCGGGCCTTGTCCTCGTAGCGCGTCGACTGCCAGCCGGGATAGGGCACATGCCAGTCGCCCGCAGCGTTGGTCTCGAAACGAAACTCGGGGGCGCGCAGCACATGGGCCAGCGTCCAGTTGGCATAATCCTCGATATCGGTGGCGAAATGGAAGGTGCCACCGGGCCTCAGCACGCGCGCCAGCTCGCCCAGCGTCGTGTGGGAAACGAAGCGGCGCTTGTGGTGGCGCGTCTTGGGCCAGGGGTCGGGATAGAGCAGGTAGACCGCATCCACCGACGCCGCCGGCAGCGTCACCAGCAGCTTGAGCGCATCGTCGGTAAAGAGCCGCACATTGGCGAGCCCGTTCTCGTCGATGGCCTGCACCATCTTGGCGATGCCGCCCGAAAACACCTCGCAGCCGATAAAGCCGGTATCCGGCGCCTCGGCTGCCTTGCGCGCCAGATGCTCACCCCCGCCATAGCCGATCTCGAGAATGATCCGGGCGGCTTCGGGCAAGAGGGTGTGGGGATCGAGCGGGGCGGCTTCGGGCAGCGTGATCGAGAGGCCCGGCAGCACCTCGCGAAACAGCTCGTCCTGCCCCTTGTGCAGCCGCTTGCCGGAGCGGCGGCCGAAAAAGGCGCGGGGCTCGCCGGCTTCGTTGAGCGGATGGTGGCGTTTTTCGGTCATTGGCGGGCGGCGGCAGCTCAGGCTGCCGCCTTCGCCTTTGCCTTGAGCGCCGCCTTCAGCGCCGGCACGAGATCGGTCTTCTCCCACGAGAAGCTGCCGTCGCGGCCCGGCTTGCGCCCGAAATGGCCATAGGCCGAGGTGCGGGCATAGATGGGCTTGTTGAGGTCGAGCTTGGTGCGGATGCCGCGCGGGGAGAGGTCGAACACCTCGCCGAGCACCGTTTCGAGATCGGCTTCGTCGACGGTGCCGGTGCCATGCAGGTCGACATAGATCGAGAGCGGCTGGGCAACGCCGATGGCATAGGAGAGCTGGATCGTGGCCTTTTCGGCCAGCCCGGCGGCAACGACGTTCTTGGCGAGATAACGCGCCGCATAGGCGGCCGAGCGGTCGACCTTGGTGGGGTCCTTGCCCGAGAAGGCGCCGCCGCCATGCGGGGCGGCCCCGCCATAGGTATCCACGATGATCTTGCGGCCGGTGAGGCCGGCATCGCCATCGGGCCCGCCCACCACGAACTTGCCTGTGGGGTTGACGTGCCAGATGGTCTTGTCGCTGATCCAGCCCTCGGGCAGGGCCTGGCGGATGAAGGGCTCGACGATCTTGCGCACATCGGCCGAGGTCAGGCTGGCATCCAGGTGCTGGGTCGAGAGCACGATCTGGGTCACCCCGACGGGCTTGCCGTCTTCGTAGCGCACCGTCACCTGGCTCTTGGCATCGGGCCCGAGCACGGCGGCCGGGCCCTCGCCGGATTTGCGCGCCTCGGCGAGGGTCTCGAGGATCTTGTGGGCATAGTAGATCGGCGCGGGCAGCAGCTCGGGCGTCTCGCGCGTGGCATAGCCGAACATGATGCCCTGGTCGCCCGCACCCACATCCTTGTTGCCGCTTTCATCGACGCCCGCCGCGATGTCGGCCGACTGGCCGTGCAGCAGCACGTCGATCTTCACCGTCTTCCAATGAAAGCCGGACTGCTCATAGCCGATGGCGCGGATGGCCTTGCGGGCGGTCGAGCGGAATTTGGACGGGTTGACCACGGGGTTGCCCGCCCCGTCGAGCAGCACCTTGCCTTCGCGGTCGGTCTTGAGCAGGGTTTCGGGCACCCGCACCTCGCCCGCGATGATCACGCGGTTGGTGGTGGCCAGCGTCTCGCAGGCGATGCGCACCTTGGCCGGATCCATGCCGGTCTTTTTGGCCTCGCGGAAGACGAGATCGACGATCTCGTCGGAAATCCGGTCGCACACCTTGTCGGGATGGCCTTCGGAGACCGATTCGGACGTGAAAAGATAGGAAGAGCGCACCACCGACTGCCCCTGGGTCAGGCCGCCATCTGCGCGGCGCCCATGGGAGGCGCAGGCTCTGGCGGGGAAAGAGCCGCCGCGGACGGAGGCGATCCCCTCGGGGGACCGGACCGGAACGGCGGATTGAAACTGTGCCGCCAAAACGGGCGGGATGCCGCGGTTTTTGCCATCGGCGCGGGTTTGGGTCAAGGCATATATAAAGAAAGCTTTATGTCCCGCAGGCCTTGTGGGGAGAAGACCATGCTGCGGGCGGGCCGTGCCGCCTAGGCGATGGGCCTCGGGCGGCGACGGCGGGAGAGAAGCCCCGCAACGAGTGCGAGCCCTACCAGTCCTGCGAAGGGCCACATCCCGAGCCGGATGAAAAGGGTGGGCCCGCCCTCTGCCTGCGGCAGCTCGGCGATGAGCGTTGAAGCGGCCCGCGGTGCGAGCGCGGCGGTGATCCGCCCCGCGCCATCGGTGATGAAGGTCACGCCCGAATTGCCCACCCGCACGAGCGGCAGCCCGCTCTCCACCGCCCGCACCCTGGCGTGATGGGCGTGTTTTTCCGGCCCGATCGAGCCATCGAACCAGGAATCATTGGTGATGTTGAGAATGAACCCGGCCGCCTGAGTGCCGCCCGGATAGGCATCGGCCGAAAACAGCCCCGAAAAAATGGCTTCGTAGCAGATGAGCGCGATGAAGGGCAGCGTGCCCTGCGGGCTCACCAGCCGCCGGCCATTGCCCGGCGCCCAGCCATTGGTGCCCGGCACGAACTGCCTGATGCCGAAGCGCGCGAAAAGATCGGCGAAGGGCAGATATTCCCCGAACGGCACCAGATGCGCCTTGTCATATGACGCGACGATCTCGCCATCGGTGGAGATGGCCAGCAGCGCATTGTATCCCGGATTGCCGGCGCCGGTTTCGGCGTCGGCGCGCGGCGCTCCGGTCAGCAGCATGGTTTCGGGGGGCAGCATGCGGGCGATCCGTGCCAGCGCCTCGGGATACTGGCTCATGAAGAAGGGCAGCACCGATTCGGGCCAGATGAGGTGGGTGATGCCCTCGAGCCCCGGATCATGGGCGCCCGACGGCGCCTCGGAGAGCCCGATCAGCCGGTCGATGATCGCGGCGGGCTGCGCTGCCGCCCAGTTGGTGTGCTCGGTGATCATCGGCTGCACGAGCTTGAGGCGCATGTCCTGCCGCATCACCGTCTCGGTGCTTACGAGCCGCCAGCTGCCATAGCCCAGTTGTGCCGCGATGACCGCGATGGCGAGCACGCCGGGCAGCATCCGGCGGGCCAGCGCCCGCCCGTCGGCTGGCCAGGCCAAGGCCGGCGTCGCCGCGATCAGGATGGCGATGAAGGTGAGGCCATAGATGCCCACGATGGAGGCAAGCTGCATCATCGCGTCATTGGCGGTGAGCGCGTAGCCCAGGAGATCGAAGGGAAAGCCCGAGAACAGCGTGCCGCGGGCCCATTCGGCGAGCGAGAGGGCGCCGGCAAGGGCGACGATCCGCCAGGGCCCATCCGACCACAGCAGATGCGCCAGAGCCGTGCCCATCCCCCAGAACAGGGCGATGAGCGCGGCAAGCGCCAGGATCGCCAGCGGCATCAGCGCCGGATACCAGCCGCCTTCGAGAAAAAACGCGCTGCCCAGCCAGTGGAAGGCGATGGTGAAATAGCCCAGCCCGAACCAGAAGCCGATGCGGAAAGCCGGGCCGAACAGGCGCCTGAGCCCGCGCCGGGATTCCGCGCCATCGAGCGCCCAGACGAGAACGGGCAGGGCGAGAAACAATGCCGGCAGCACGAAGAGCGGCGGTGCCGACAGCGCGCCCAGCGCCCCGGCGATCACCATCATGAGGGCACGGCGCCAGCCGGAGGCGAGCATGACGCTTTCGGCGAGACGGTTCATCGGCTGGGTCTCGGAAAAAGCGAATCAGGCGCCATGGGCCCAATGTGCCGGGCAGGCCGAGGGGGTCAAGGGGGCGGGCTCTCCCCCAAGGGGCTCAGCCGCCCGCCATGACGCGCGCAGGGCCGCTGAAGCGGCCTATTCGGCCGCCGCCTGCGCGTCGTCTCCGCCCCCGCCGCCACTCGTGCTGGCGAGGCTGCGGCGCTGCTTGATGCGCTTGATCTTGACGCGCTTGATCTGCCGGCTGTCGGCCGCCATCACCTCGAACTCGAAGCCGCGGATGCCGGTCACGACTTCGCCCTTGGCCGGTACGTGGCCGGCAAGGTCGAACACCAGCCCGCCGATGGTGTCGACGTCCTCGGCATGCTCGCCGGGGTCGAAATCCTCCCCGATGGCGGCGCGCACCTCGTCGAGCTCTGCGCGCGCCGAAGCCACGAAGATATTGGAGTTGACCCTGCGGATCAGCGAGGTATCGAGATCGTCATGCTCGTCGGCAATGTCTCCGACGACGGCTTCGAGCAGGTCCTCGATGGTCACGAGCCCGTCGGTGCCGCCATATTCGTCGATGACGATGGCCATGTGCAGCCGCTTCTGCTGCATCTGCGTCAGGAGCTCGCCCACCGGCATCAGCGGGGGCACGAACAGCACCGGCCGGATCAGCTCGAGCTTGGAGACCTTGGTGCGCAGCCCCGTCGACAGGAGGCGGATCGGCACTTCCTTTTCGGGGTCGAGCACCGGATCGGTGATGCGCCGCAGCGCATCCTTGACGTGGATGAAGCCGGTGATGTTGTCGAGGCTGTCGTCATAGATGGGGATGCGCGAGATCCCCTCCTGGCGGAACCGCGCCACCAGCGCCCCGAAGGTCTCGCTGGCCTCTGCCGCAACGATGTCGGCGCGCGGCACCATCACGTCCTCGACGCGGCGCTCGCCCAGCTGCAGCACATTCTGCAGGATGATGCGTTCGGAGGGGGTGAAATCGGCGGATTCGCCGGTGCCGCCATTTTCGAGCGCCACTTCCAGGTCGTCGCGCAACGAGACCGTGCGCAGCGCCAGAAGCGATTTGAGGCGGTTCCAGATCGATGGCCCCCGCTGCTGGACGGGAGCCTGTCTAGAGTGCGGCTCGGGAGACGGCTCCTGGGCCATGGGCACCAGGGCGGTGGACCGTGACGCCTCGGGCGTCGTGCTGCTACTGTCGCTGTCGTTCATCTCAAGCGCCGCTTGCACGCGGCATAAATCCTCGTCTGGTTACACTGGGTTCGGCGTGGGCGGCGTGTCCGGCCCGTCCTCGCCATAGGGATCGGCGATCCCCAGACTGGCGAGTATTTCGGTTTCGAGGCCCTCCATTTCGAGGGCCTCCTCATCGTCGAGATGATCATAGCCCAAAATATGGAGAAAACCATGCACCACAAGATGGGTGAAGTGGTCATTGAACGAAATGCCGAGATCTGCGGCTTCCCGTTCGAGGGTTTCGCGGGCGAGGATCACGTCGCCCAGAAGCCCTGAAAGCGGCGCGAAGGGCTCGATCTGGGGAAAGGAAAGCACGTTGGTGGGCTTGTCCATGCCCCGCCAGTCGCGGTTGAGCTCCTGCTGCTCGGCATCGTTGGTCAGCACCACCGAAAGCTCGGATACCCCCGCGATCTCGGGCTCGGCATGGGTCAGCGCACGCCGGATCGCGGCCTCGGCCAGCGTCTCCAGCCCCTCGGGCCAGGCCTCGTCATTGCGGATGACGGCGATGTCGAGCGGCGCGCTCAGCGGGATTTGTCCTCTTTGGCCGTGGCGCCCTCATAAGCCCGCACGATGCGGGCCACAAGGGCGTGGCGCACCACATCCTTGTCCGAGAAGCGCGAAATATGCACGCCTTCGATGCCATCGAGCAGCCCGAGCGCTTCGACGAGGCCCGAGCGTTCCCCGCGCGGCAGGTCGACCTGGGTGGGGTCGCCCGTGACGATCATCTTGGAGTTCTCGCCCAGCCGGGTGAGGAACATCTTCATCTGCATCGAGGTGGTGTTCTGCGCCTCGTCGAGGATCACCACCGCATTGGCCAGCGTGCGCCCGCGCATGAAGGCGAGCGGCGCCACCTCGATGATGCCGGAGGTAATGCAGCGCTCCACCACTTCGGGCTTCATCATGTCGTAGAGCGCGTCATAGAGCGGGCGCAGATAGGGATCGACCTTGTCCTTCATGTCGCCGGGCAGGAAGCCGAGGCGTTCGCCTGCTTCCACCGCCGGTCGCGACAGGATAATGCGGTTGATGTCGCCGCGCTCGAGCAGCGATGCGGCGTGCGCGACTGCCAAGTACGTCTTGCCGGTGCCGGCGGGGCCGACGCCGAAAACCAGCTCGGCCCGCTCCATGGCGCGCATATAGGCGTCCTGCGCCGGGGTGCGGGCGACGATGGTGGCCTTGCGCGTGGCGATCTGGGCCATGCGGACTTTCCCCTTCTTTTCGAAGGTGGGCAGGGTCAGCTGGCTGTCCTCGCTCTGGACCATGCGGATGACCGCATCGACATCGCCGATCTCGGCGCTCTTGCCCTCTTCGAGCAGCGCATAGAGCGATTCGAGCACGCGCCGCCCCTGGTCGACCGAGGAGGCCGACCCCTTGAGCATGACATGATTGCCGCGCGGCGTGGCCGTCACCGCCAGCCGCTGCTCGATGAGCGCGAGATTCTGGTCGAATTCGCCGAAAAGCTGCGCGGCGAGCCGGTTGTCGTCGAAAGCGAGTTCAAGCTGGGATGAAAGGGCGTTGTCGGCGGTGGGGGCCAAATGCCTGCTCAAATGCTGAAGCTCCGAATGGCGTCGATCTCCGTCATGCAGGCCCGGTCGAACGGCCGGGCCGCTGGAGGCTGGAAACGCCCGACGCACGCGTCATGCGCTCCACCTCATGCAACGAGGCTAGCAGAACCCGGTTCCACGCGCGTGACAATCCTGCCCTTGAGCGAATTATTACCCACAGCGACGATTTCCACCGGCACGATCTGCCCGATGAGCCGCTCGGGCCCATCCATGTGCACCGCCTGCAGATAGGGCGAGCGCCCCCCGACCTGGCCGGGATTGCGGCCCTTCTTGTCGATGAGCACCGGCAGGGTGCGCGCCACGCAGCTTTGCGCGAACCGCGCCGTGCCGGCCGCGATCGCCGCATTGAGCCGGGCGAGGCGCTCGGCCTTGACCGGTTCGGGTACCTGATCGGTCATGCTGGCGCCCGGGGTGCCGGGGCGGGTGGAGTATTTGAAGGTGAAGGCCGAGGCATAGCCCACGGCCTCCACAAGCGCGAGCGTCGCCTCGAAATCTTCATCGGTCTCGCCGGGGAAGCCGACGATGAAATCGCCCGAGAGCGCCATGTCGGGCTTTGCCGCCCGGATGCGCTCGATGATGGCAAGATACTGGGCCGCCGTATGGCGCCGGTTCATGGCCTTGAGGATCGCGTCCGAACCCGACTGCACCGGCAGATGCAGATAGGGCATCAGCGCATCGAGGTCGCGATGGGCCGCGATCAGCCCGTCATCCATGTCGAGGGGGTGGCTCGTGGTGTAGCGGACGCGGCTGAGGCCGGGGATGTCGGCGAGGCGGAAGCAGAGCTCGCCCAGCCCCATCGGCCGGCCCGTGGCGTCGAGCCCGTGATAGGCGTTGACGTTCTGGCCCAGGAGCGTCACCTCGCGCACCCCGGCATCGGCGAGCCGCCGCGCTTCGGCGAGAACATCGGCCACCGGCCGGCTGGTTTCGGCGCCGCGCGTATAGGGCACGACGCAGAACGAGCAGAACTTGTCGCACCCCTCCTGCACCGTGAGGAAGGCGGTGAGCCCGCGCGCGATGGTCGCCTCGCGGCTTGCCGCCGGCAGGTGGCTGAACTTGTCCTCGGGCGGGAATTCGGTGTCCACCACCTTTTCCCCGCTTCGCGCCCGCGCCACGATCTCCGGCAGGCGATGATAGCTCTGCGGGCCCACCACGAGGTCGACGACCGGGGCCCGCCGCGCGATCTCGTCGCCTTCGGCCTGGGCCACGCAGCCGGTGACCCCCACCATCAGGTCTCCGCCCGCCTCACGACGCTCGGCGCGCATCTCGCGCAGGCGCCCCAGTTCGGAAAAGACCTTTTCCGAGGCCTTCTCGCGGATATGGCAGGTGTTGAGCAGCACGAGGTCGGCCTCGGCCATCTCCTTGGTTTCGACATAGCCCGAGGCGCCGAGCGCATCGGCCATGCGCTCGCTGTCATAGACATTCATCTGGCAGCCATAGGTCTTGATGAAGACCTTGCGGGCATTGGGGAGAGAAGCGTTCGTCATGGCCGCTCCTTACACCGGAACGCGCGGCGGCGCCATATGGGCCGCCTCAGCGTGTCAGTTCCGGGATCGGCAGGCCACGATTGAGTGCCACCAGCATGCGCCGCACGTCGGCCTCGGCCGCCCGGGTGATGGCCTTGCGATCCTCGCCCTCGGCCAGGGGGCGCGGCAGCCCGAAGGCCACCGTCACGTCGCGCACCCCGCCCGAGAGGATTTCGCGGATATTCTCGCGCGTCGTCTTGGAGCGGATCCAGGCGATGAGGCTGCGCTCGTTGCGCGACACCGGCAGGCCCTGCAGATGGGTATAGGCGATGGTGAGGGGCTGCACCGCCACATCCCTTGCGCCGGCCTCGATCATGGCGTGCTGGGCCGCCCCCACAAGGGCCGAGCGGAAGGGCAGTACATGCGTACCGATATCGGACTGGCCTTCGGCAAACAGCAGCACAGAGCCGCCATCGGCCATGCGCCGGCCCATCTCGCGGGTGGTGCGCCCGGCATCGGAGCGGCGCGTGCGGTCAACGAAGATGGTCTTTTGCAGCGAGGCCATGAAGCCCACGAAAGGCCAGCGCCCCACCTCCTGCTTGGCCACGAAGGAGACGTCGGCGACCGAGCCGATGGCGATGATGTCGGTCCACGAGATATGGTTGGCGGTGATCAGCGTCGGCTTGCCGGCATTGGGCTGCCCGATGACCCTGACCCGGAGGCCGAGGAAAATCGCGCCCAGCCGGTGGAACAGCCGGGGCAGGATGTGCCAGCCCGGCAGGTTGAGCCGGGTGATAAGGAACTGGATGGGCAGCGCCACGATCATGAAGGGGACCATGACGAGGACGAAAAAGAGGACGCGGAAGATCATTCCTCGCTCCCGCTGCGCCGCGGCCCGCCGGTGAGCGGTACGGCATAGAGTTCGAGCCTGTGGTCGACGAGCCGGTAGCCCAGCTTGCGCGCGATCACCTCCTGGATGGCCTCGATCTCCTCATTGCGGAACTCGATGACCTTGCCCGAGCGGATATCGATCAGGTGGTCATGGTGCTCGTCGGGGATGGGCTCGAAGCGGGCCCGGCCGTCCTTGAAGTCGTGCTTGGTGACGAGCCCGGCTTCCTCGAAGAGGTTCATGGTGCGATAGACCGTGGAGAGGGAGATGCGGGGGTCGATGGCCGCGGCGCGCCGGTAGAGCTCTTCGACATCGGGATGATCGATCGCCTGTTCGATGACCTGTGCGATCACCCGGCGCTGGTCGGTCATGCGCATGCCGCGCGCCGCGCATTGTTCCTCGAGCGAGGCGATGGCCGGTGGCTTTTCCGTCATGGCCCGCCCCTTTCGCAGTCCCCGTGAGGAGTCGGGTTAGCCAAGATCGCGTCCCATGACAAGAGCGGTGGCCGCGCCGCCCTCCGCCCTCGGGTAATAGCCGGTGCGCCGCCCGAGCTCGGCAAAGCCGAACTTGCGATAAAGCGCGATGGCGGCGGGGTTGTCGGCCGCCACTTCGAGAAAAAGCCGGCGGGCGGGGCTGTGCATCAGGTCGGCCAGCAGCGCGCGCATCAGCGCCTCGCCCACCCCCTTGCCGCGCCAGCGCTTTGCCACCGCGATCGAGATCAGTTCCGCCTCGTCGGCCGCGAGCCTGAGGGTGGCGAAGCCGGCGATGCGGCGGCGCGCGTCGCAGGCGATGAAGGTCGGCGTGTCGCGCCCGTCGATGAAGCCGATGAAGTCTTCGGCCGGCCAGCCGCGATAGAAGCCCTCGGCATGGATGGCGGCGATGGCCTCGGCATCCTGGGGCTCTGCCATCTCGACATGCAGCCCGCGCGGGCCCAGCCACATCCTGTCCATCACGAAACCGCGGCGCTGCCGGGCAGCCGGGCGATGCGCGCCTTCTCCTGCGGCTTGGCATCGGCGCCGCGCAGATAGAGCGGCTCGGGCGGGAAGGCTACGGGGTCGGCATCGGCCACAAAGCGCGCCAGGGCCGAGATATCGCAGAACGGGGTCTCGCGCACCGGCTCGTGAGGGCCGACCAGCGCGCGGGCGTCCGTCATCGGCAGCAGGGCGGGGCCATCGGCAGCGACGCCCGGGGCGGAAAACCGCTGGCGATAGGCTTCGTCCCGCCGCGCATCGATGAGCACGGTGAAGGGCCCGGCCTCAGGGCCGGAAAGGGACATGGCGATGAGGGTGGGAATGCCGAGCACCGGCACGCCCAGTCCCAGCCCAAGCCCGCGCGCCGCCGAAAGCCCGATGCGCAGCCCGGTGAACGAGCCCGGCCCGCTGGTCACCCCGATGCGGCCAAGATCGCGCAAGGCGAGGCCGTTGCTGGCCAGAAGGTCCGCAACCGCCGGCAGGATGCGCTCGGCATGGCCCTTGGCCAGGTCCTCTACGAGGGCATCGGCGATCGCCGTGCCGGCCGTCGTTGCGCCATAAACGGCCAGCTGCAGGCGCGGGCCCGAAGTATCTATGGCAAGGGTCAGAGGAGGCAGTGTGACGCTCATAAAGCGTCACATAAAGGCTTTGCCGAAAAAGGGGAAACCACTTTTCCGCAACGGGCCGGCAGAGCCCGGCCGGTCAGATCTGCTGCACGGCCTCGACGCCGGGCACGAAGTGCCGGAGGAGGTTCTCGATGCCGCTCTTGAGCGTGGCGGTCGAGGAGGGGCAGCCCGAACAGGCTCCCTGCATGTGCAGGAAGACCGTGCCGTCGCGGAAGCCCTTGAAGGTGATGTCCCCGCCATCCATGGCCACGGCCGGGCGCACGCGGGTGGCGAGCAGCTCCTTGATCACCTCGACGGTTTCCTTGTCGTCCTCGGCGAAGAACTCGCCCTCCTCGGCATCGTGCTGCACCGAGGAATCGGCCAGAACCGGGCGGCCGGAGAGGAAATGATCCATGATCGCGCCGAGCACGGCCGGCTTGATATGGCCCCACTCGCTCGAATCCTTGGTCACCGAGATGAAGTCCGATCCCAGGAACACGCCGGTAACGCCGCCGATCTCGAACAATGCCTCGGCGAGCGGAGAGGCGCTGGCCGCCTCCATGTCGCGGAAATCGCGCGGCTCGCCCACGAGCACCTCGCGACCGGGCAGGAACTTGAGCGTTGCCGGATTGGGCGTGGCTTCGGTCTGGATGAACATCGGCGCGGAACTTTCGTTTGGAACGGTTCTAAATTAATGTTCCGCGGCGCCGGACGCAAGGGGTTGCGGGCGATCAGGTCAGCGCGGCGATCTGTTCGTCGGTCAAGGCGCCCGGCACGATGGTGATCAGCAGCGGCAGGGCCTTGGCGCCGCTTCGGGTGGCAAAGGCCGAAACTAGCGGGCCCGGCCCTTCATTGGAGGCCGATGCAGCCAGGACGAGAATGGCGATGCTGGAATCGGCGGCGATCACCTTCTCGATCTCCTCGACCGGCCGGCCCTCGCGGATGACCGTCTCGGTTCGCACCCCGCCGATCTCGTTGATGCGCGCGATGCGCTGGTCGAGCAGCGTCTCGGCAGCCTCGCGCGCTTCGGCCCGCATCACCTCCTCGACCCCGAGGAACTGGGTGAAATCCTCGCTCTCGATCACCGAGAGCAGCACCACCGTGCCGCCCGTGCGCTTGACGCGGCCGGCCGCGAAGGTCACGGCGCGATCGCATTCCTCGGTATCGTCGATGACCACGAGGAATTTGCGCTTGTAGTCCCGCACCGGCTCGGGAGGCACGGGGGCTTGATCCGTTTCACTCATCCTCGGCACTCCTGATTTGCGGGAAAGCCGGAGCCTGCCATTGCCGGCCCGGACTGTCCAGTTGCGGCCCGCCGACCGGCTGACGCTGCCTCTAGCGTACGAAGCCGACGATCCTGCGGACCTCATCCATGATCGGGGCGGCGATGGCGCGGGCCCGCGCCCCGCCGTCGCGCAGCACACCGTCGATGGTTTCGGGGTCATCGAGCAGCTCGCGCATCCTCGTGCTCATCGGCGAGAGCACCGAGACGGCGAGATCGGCCAGCGCTGGCTTGAACACACCCCAGCCCTTGCCGCCGAATTCGGCCAGCACCTCGGGCTTGCTCCTGTCCGAGAGCGCCGCATAGATGCCTACGAGATTGTCGGCCTCGGGCCGGCCGGCAAGGCCCTCGACCGTCTCGGGCAGTTCGGCCGGGTCGGTGGTGGCGCGGCGGATCTTCTTGGCGATGGCGTCGGCATCGTCGAGCAGCGAGATGCGCGACTGGTCGGAGGGGTCCGACTTGCTCATCTTCTTGGTCCCGTCCCGCAGGCTCATGATGCGCGTGGCGGGCCCGGCGATCAGCGGGTCGGTCATGGGGAAGAATTCGCCCGTGTCCCCGCCCAGTCCCAGCGCCTTGATGGTCTGGGCATAATCATTGTTGAACTTGGCGGCGATGTCGCGGGTGAGTTCCAGATGCTGCTTCTGGTCGTCGCCCACCGGCACCTGGGTGGCCTTGTAGAGCAGGATGTCGGCGGCCATCAGGGAGGGATAGGCCAGAAGCCCCAGCGAGACATTCTCGCTGTTCTTGCCGGCCTTGTCCTTGAACTGCGTCATGCGGTTCATCCAGCCGATGCGGGCGATGCAGTTGAACACCCAGGCGAGCTCGGCATGCTCGGCCACCTGCGACTGGTTGAAGATGATCGAGCGCTTGGGGTCGATGCCGGCGGCGATGAAGGCGGCGGCCACCTCGCGGGTGGCGCGGCGCAGCGCCTCGGGCTCCTGCCAGACCGTGATGGCGTGCATGTCGACGACGCAATAGAGCGTCTCGTGGGTGTCCTGCAGCGGCACGAAGCGCCGGATGGCGCCCAGATAATTGCCCAGGTGCAGATCGCCCGAGGGCTGGATGCCGGAAAAGACGCGCGGGGTGAAAGCCATGGGTCGAGCCAGATCGCTGTGAGCAAGGGTTGCGCGCTGTTAGCAGGCTTGGTGCCGGCCCGACAAGCCTCGGCACCCGGGCCGGGCCTCTCAGCCGCTCCGCTTGAGCCGGCGCAGCAGCGCCCCCAGCCGCATCGCGCCGCTCCAGTGCACCGCGCCGAAATAGACGAGAAAGCCGATGGCGCAGAGCCCGGCCAGCGCCAGCGCCTGGAGGACGAACGATCCGCCGGGCGTGAACACCGGCGCAATGGTCAGCAGCAGGCCCCAGAGCAGCCCCGCCATAACGAGCGCCGAGAGGAGGATCAGGCCCAGCCTTCGGGCTTCGGCCATGGGCATGAGGAAATGCCCGCGCCGCGCGAGGAACAGCGCCAGGAGCCCGGTATTGGCCCAGGCCGAAACGGTCGTCGCAATCGCGATGCCGACATGGGAAAGGCTTGGAAAGAGCAGCAGCGACAAAGCGATGTTGAGCACCACCGACAGGCCGGCGAAAACCGTGGGCGTGCGCGTGTCCTCGCGGGCAAAGAACCCCGGTTGCAGCACGCGTATGAGCACGAAGGCCGGCAGGCCCCAGGCAAACGCAACAAGGGCGCGCGCCGTCTCGGTGCTCGCCTCGGGGGTAAAGGCGCCGCGCTCGAACAGCACCCGCACGATGGGTTCGGCCAGCGCCACGAGTGCGGCGGCGGCCGGCAGCGACAGGAGCATGGCGATCAGCAGCGACTGGCTCTGCAACCCGTGCGCTTCCTCCATCCGCTTGCCCTTGAGCGCCTTGGAAAGCTCGGGCAGGAGCACCGTGCCGATGGCGATGCCGATGATGCCGAGCGGCAGCTGGTAGAGCCGGTCGGCATAATAGAGGTACGAGATCGCCCCCGCCGCCCCCGAGGCGATGATGGTGCCCACGAAGATATTGATCTGCGTGATGCCCCCGGTGAGGATCGCCGGCACCGCCAGCGCCCAGAAGCGGCGCACCTCGGGGTCGAGCCGGGGCAGGGCGAAGCGCGGCAGCATGCCGGCCCGCCGCACTGCCTCCCACACCGCATAAAGCTGCACGAAGCCGGCGGCGAGCGTCGCGATCGCCACCCACACAGCCGCCTCCGACCCTTGGACGGCGAGGATGATCAGCGGGATCATCGCGACGATCGAGACGATATTGAGCAGCACGGGGGCGAAGGCGGCAGCGAAATAGCGCCCCAGGCTGTTCAGAATCGCGCCATAGGCCGCCATCAGGCTCATGCAGGCGAGATAGGGAAAGAGGATGCGGGTGAGCAGAACCGTCAGCTCGTATTTGTCCCGATCATCGAGAAAGCCCGGTACAAAGGGCTGCAGCAGCACCGGCATGAAGATTTCGGCAAGGATCGTCACCACCACCAGCGCGGCGGTGAGCCAGGCCATGATGTGCGACGCCAGCGCCTTCGCGTGATCGGCGCCACCGGTTTCGAGCGCACCCGAAAACATCGGCACGAAGGCGGTATTGAACGCGCCCTCGGCAAAGAGCCGGCGGAAGAGATTGGGGAAGCGGAAGGCGGCGTAGAACGCGTCCGCCGCAAGCCCCGTGCCCAGCACCGCCGCCATCATCGCGTCGCGCACGAAGCCGAAGACGCGGCTCAGCAGCGTCAGCCCCCCCACCGAGAGGATGTTGCGGTAAAGGCTCATGGCCGGCCGACACGCCGGCGCAGGTCGAGCGTTGCCCTGATGAGACCCTCATCCTGAGGTGCGCGTCCGGGCCAAGCCCGGACACGCCTCGAAGGACGAGGGTCGGGCTGTCCGAGATCACCCATTGGCCTTGCCGCCTCCGTCGCGGCTCGCGCCGAACACGGCCATCAGCGCATCGCGGATGCGGCGCTGGCGCGGCTTGGAGATGATCTTCTGCCCCGTGAGGTCGGTGACGTAAAAGACGTCGACCGCCTTTTCGCCATAGGTGCCGATATGGGCAGAACCGATGGTGAGGTTGAGATCGGAGATGGCGCGGGTGAGGAGGTGCAGCAGCCCCGTGCGATCGAGGCCCGAGACCTCGATGACGGTGAATTTTTCCGAGAGCGCGTTAGAGACATGCACTTCGGCCGGCAGGGTGAACGGCTTGAGCCGCCGGTCGCGCCGGCTCTCCTTGCCCAGGTCGATGAGGATGTTGCGCTTGCCCTCGAGCAGCTGCTCCACCGTCTTGATGATGCGGGTGGCGCGCACCTTTTCGTCCTCGTCCGAGGTGAAGGCACGCCGCAGGCGGAAGGTGTCGACCGCGTGCCCGTCGCGCGTATTGAAGATCTGCGCCCCGATGATCGAGGCCTCGCACATCGTGCAGGCGCCCGCGATCAGCGAGAGCAGCCGCGGATGGTCGGGTGTATAGAACGAGACTTCCGTGATGCTCTCGAAGGCCTTGACACGGATCGAGCCGGCAAAGGCCTCGCCCGCTCTGTCCGCCTGCCGGATCATGCGGGCGTGTTCGATCTGCAGTTCGGGCTCGGCGCGCAGCCAGTAATGGTCGTAGTGGCGCTCGATATAGGCGTCGAGCTCGTCTTCGGGCCAGCCCTGCCCGCCATCCGAGAGCGCGGCGCGCAGGGCGGTGCGGGCCTCCTCGATGCGGTCCGACTGGGTCACCTGCGAATGCCCGCCCGAGAGCAGCGGCTCGGTGGCAAAATAGAGCGCCCGCAG
Organism: Devosia enhydra; assembly: GCF_900119845.1. Classification (GTDB taxonomy): domain Bacteria; phylum Pseudomonadota; class Alphaproteobacteria; order Rhizobiales; family Devosiaceae; genus FPKU01. The sequence goes on along the minus strand of NZ_FPKU01000002.1, from coordinate 417,318 downwards.
GAGTGAGCCCTTCCAGCCCGTCCACACCCCGGGCCCCACGGCGCGGATGTCGCAGGCGGTGAGGATCATCAGCAGCGCCAGCCGCTGCGGGCTCTGCACCACATCGGCGAAGGCCTTGGCGGTCTCGGGGTCCTGCAGGTCGCGGCTCTGGGCCACCTGGCTCATCACGAGGTGATGTTCGACGAGCCAGGCCACCGTCTCGGTCTCTGCCGCTGAGAGCCCCAGCCTCTGGCAGAACTTGCGGGCGATGCGCGCGCCCACCAGCGAATGGTCCTCGAGCCGGCCCTTGGCGATGTCGTGGAGGAAAAGCGCGATATAGAGCAGGCGCGTGTCGTTGAGCTGGGGCAGGAGCTCGTGGGTCAGGGGCAGTTCGGTCCTGAGCCCGCCATTGGCGATCTCGGCCATCACGCCCACGGCGCGGATCAGGTGCTCGTCCACCGTATAGTGGTGGTACATGTTGAACTGCATGAGCGCGACGATCTTGCCGAAATCGGGCACGAACTTGCCCAGCACCCCGCTCTCGTTCATCGCCCGCAGGATGCGCTCCACCGAGGCCGGCGCGGTGAGGATCGCGAGGAAATAGCCATTGGCGCGCGCATTGTTGCGCAGGTCCCCGTCGATCAGGCGCAGCGAGCGGCGCACTGCCTTGACCAGTTCGGGATGCAGCAGCAGCTGCTCGCGCCCGGCCACGAGAAACAGCTTGATGAGGTTCGTCGGATCCTTTTCGAAGGCGCTGGGGCTCGCGATGTTGAGCCGGCCGGTATCGACGATGAAGTCGGGCTCGCCCTTGATCTTGACCTGGCCGCGCCGGAAGGGCGCGAGCACGCGGCCCACGAGGTCCATGTCCTTGGCATGGGCGAATTCGAGGCTGGTGCAGAAGATGCGGGTCAGGTCCCCCACATCCTTGGCCACGAGGAAATAGCGCTTCATGAAGCGCTCCACCCCCAGCATCCCGAGCCTTTGGGTATAGCCCATGGCTTCGGCGAGCTCGGGCTGGATATCGAAGGTCAGCTTCTCCTCGGCCCGGCCGGTGAGATAGTGCATGTGGCAGCGCACCGCCCACAGAAAGTCCTCGGCCCGCTGGAAGAGCCGGTATTCGGCCGCCGAGAACACGCTTTTCTCGATGAGCTCGTGGCTCGTGCGCACCTGATAGAAATATTTGCCGATCCAGAACAGCGTGTTGAGGTCGCGCAGGCCGCCCTTGCCGTCCTTGATGTTGGGCTCCACCACATAGCGGGTATTGCCCATCTGCTTGTGGCGCTCGTCGCGCTCGGCCATCTTGGCGGCGATGAATTCGGGGCCCGTGCGGGGCACGATCTCGCTGGCAAAGCGGCGGGTCAGCTCCTCGAAAAGTGCGGTATCCCCCGTGAGGAACCGGGCCTCGAGGGTCGCGGTGCGCACCGTCATGTCGGCCTTGGCCATGCGCAGGCACTCATCCACCGAGCGCACCGCATGGCCCACCTTCTGGCCGAGGTCCCAGAGCATGTAGAGCACATATTCGGTGATCTGCTCGCCCCAGGGGGTCTGCTTGTAGGGCAGGATGAAGAGCAGGTCGATGTCCGAACCCGGCGCCAGCGTGCCGCGTCCATACCCGCCCACGGCGGCCAGCGCGATGGTCTCGGCGCCCGAAGGGTTGTCGAGCCGGTAGACATGGCGCGTGGCGAAGAGGTGAATGGCGCGGACGATCTCGTCCTCGGCCTGGGCGAGGGTCTCGGCGCAGCGCGTGCCCCGCCGCGTGGCGATGAGGTCGGCCCGCGCGCCCGCCCGCGCATCGGCGAGGGTGCGGCGCAGCACCGCGAGCGCCACGGCGCGGCCCTCGGTGGAATTGGCCTTAGCCTCGGCCAGTTCGCCCAGGATGATCGACAAAATGGCGTCGGCCCGCATGGGCGCGAAGGCCGGCCGGGCCTGAGGGGGCGCGTCGGCGTCGGCTTTGGTGCGGATGTCAGCGTCGGCTGGCGGCATCACGGGCTTTTTTCAGGTCGTAGAGGGCGTCGAGCGCCTGGCGCGGCGACATTTCGTCAGGCCTCAGGCTGTCGAGCAGGGTCTGCACCATATCGGTGCGCGGCTCGGGCGGCGGCGGCTGATGGGCGAACAGCGGCAGATCGTCTAGCACGGCGCCGCTTCCGCCGGAAGAGCGTCGCTCGAGCGTGGTGAGCACAAGCCGGGCGCGCTTGAGCACCCGGTCCGGCATGCCGGCGAGCCGCGCCACCTGGATCCCGTAGGACCGGTCGGCCGCGCCGCCCTTGACCTCGTGCAGGAACACCACGTCGCCTTCCCATTCCCGCACCGCCATCGTGTGGTTGGAGACCCTCGCAAGGGTGCGGGCAAGGCTGGTCATCTCATGGAAATGGGTCGCGAACAGGGCGCGGCAGCCGGTCTCGTCATGCAGTGCCTCGGCGCAGGCCCAGGCGATCGAGAGCCCGTCGAAGGTGGCGGTGCCGCGGCCGATCTCGTCGAGCACGACCAGCGAGCGGGCGGTGGCGCGGTTGAGGATGGCGGCCGTCTCGACCATCTCGACCATGAAGGTCGAGCGGCCATGGGCGATGTCGTCCGACGCGCCGACGCGGGAAAACACCCGGTCCACCACCCCGATATGGGCCCGTGCGGCGGGCACGAAGCTGCCCGTCTGCGCGAGGATGGCGATCACCGCATTCTGGCGCAGGAAGGTCGATTTACCGCCCATGTTGGGGCCGGTCACGAGCCAGAGCGCACCCTCCGAGAGATCGCAGTCATTGGCCACGAAGGTGCGGTTCTCCGCTCCCAGCATGGCTTCGACCACGGGGTGCCGGCCCCCTTCGATGGCGAAGGCGAGGCTGTCGTCGATCTCCGGGCGGCAATAGCCGCGCGCGGCGGAAAGATGGGCAAGGCCCGCCGCCACGTCGAGTGCGGCAAGCCCGTCGGCCACCCCGCGCAGCGCCCCGGTCTCCATGAGCACCGCCTCGCGCAGGCGGGCAAAGATCGCCATCTCGAGCCCGAGGGCCGCTTCGTGGGCCCGCGCGATGCGCCCCTCGAGCTCGCTGAGCTCGGCGGTGGTGAAGCGCATGGCGTTGGCCATGGTCTGGCGATGAAGGAACCGGTCGGGAAAATCTCCCTCCAGCAAGGTGCGGCCATGGCTGGCGGGCACCTCGACATAATAGCCCAGAACCCCGTTATGGCGGATCTTGAGGGCCTTGACCCCCGTCATCTCGATGAGCCGCGCCTGGAGCGCCGCAACCACCGCCCGGGTCTCGCTCGCGAGCGCCCGCTCGCCATCGAGCGCCCCGTCATACCCTTCGGCCACGAAGCCGCCCTCGCGCGCGAGCAGCGGCGGATTGTCGCCAATGGCGAGAAGGAGCTCGGCGCCCAGCGCCTCGGGCGCCGCCGCCAGATGCTCGGCGATCGCGGAGAGATCGGCCGGCAGCCGCGCCTCTCCCGAAAGCGCCGCTCCCAGATCGCGAGCCGCGCGGATCGCCGATCCGATGGCAAAGAGATCGCGCGGGCCGCCCCGTTCGAGCGACAGCCGCGTCAGGGGCCGCATCAGATCGGGCGCCGCGCGCAGCCCCTGCCGGATGGCGCGGGTCAGCGCCGGCGTCTCGAGGAGACGCGCCACCGCATCGAGCCGTGCGTTGATCGCCCTCGCATCGGTCAGGGGCGCCACCAGCCGCCGCGCCAGGAGCCGCGAGCCCGCCGGGGTGCAGCAGGCATCGATTTCCGCCAGCAGCGAGCCCTTCGGCTGGCCGCGCTGGGTCTCCACCAGTTCGAGCGAGTAGCGGGTGGCCGCATCGATCGCCATATGGCTCGAGACCCGCTCCTGGGTCGGCGGCCTCAGGGCCGGGGCCGCGCCCTTCTGGGTCTCGGCGACATAGGCAACGAGTGCCCCGAGCGCCGCCCGCGCGGCGCGCGAAAAGGCAGTGGGGTCCACCGATCCGTCGGCGAAGGCGGATTTCAGCGTTTCGGCGCCCTGGCTCGAATCGAAGGCTTCGGGCGGCCGCAGCACCATATGGGCCACCGCCCGCCCGAGCCCCAGCGCCCGCAGCGCCTCGGCAGCGGCTTCGCTCAGCAGCAATTCGGCCGGCGCAATGCGCGAGAGCTCGTCGCCCAGCGCGGCGGCGGTAATGTCCATCACCATCATCTCGCCGGTCGAGATATCGGCCCATGCGAGCGCGAAATCGGCCTCGCCATGGCGCAGCATGGCCAGGGCAGCGAGGTGGTTGGGCCCGCGCTGGGGCAGCAATTCGTCCTCGGTCAGCGTGCCGGGCGTCACGAGGCGCACCACGTCGCGCTTGACCACCGACTTGCTGCCGCGCTTCCTCGCTTCGGCGGGGTCCTCGACCTGTTCGCAGATGGCGACGCGGTGCCCCAGCCGGATAAGCGTGTTGAGGTAGTCGTTGGCCGCGTGGATCGGCACCCCGCACATCGGGATGTCGGCGCCGCGGTGCTTGCCGCGCTTGGTCAGCACGATCCCGAGCGCGCCGCTGGCGATTTCGGCGTCCTCGAAGAACAGCTCGTAGAAATCGCCCATCCGGTAAAACAGCAGATAGCCGGGATTGATCGCCTTGATCTCGAGGAACTGCGCCATCATCGGGGTGATGGTGCTGGTATCCTCGTCGTCGGGCCGGGCTGGGGAGAGCGCCTGGTGCATGCCATTCCACTGTAAACAGGGGCGCGAACTTAAGGGCTTTGCCCGGCCGTGCCAACCGCCTCGCGCAAAGGCTTCACCGCTTTGCGGGGACGGCAAAACCGGCTATTGGCCGCAGGACACCATCACTGGGGACGGCAATGGCGGTTTTCACCGAACGGTTTGGCGAACATGAGGGCCAGCGGGTCGACCGTTTCCGCCTCGTCAGCGACAAGGGCGCCGAGGTCGAGATCATATCCTATGGCGCCGCCGTCACGGGCTGGCGTGTGCCCGTCGCCGGCGCCATGCGCCCGGTCGTTCTCGGATTTCCCGATCTTGCCGCCTATGTCCAGAGCCCGGCGCATATGGGGGCCGTGGTCGGCCGCGTCGCCAACCGCATCGCCGATGCGCGCTTTTCCCTCGATGGCCAGACCTATGTCCTGCCGGCCACCAAGGGCGGCTATTGCCTGCATGGCGGGCCCCGGGGCTTTGCCCATCGCGTCTGGCAGGGCGAGCCCGACACCAAGGGCACTGCGGTGCGGCTCTCGCTCCGCTCGGATGATGGCGACATGGGCTTTCCCGGCACTGTCGAGATTGTCGCCACCTGGCGGCTCGAAGGGCATCGGTTGAGCCTTGCCCTCGATGCCACGGCCGACCGCCGGACCCCGCTGAGCCTTGTGCAGCATCTCTACTTCAACCTCGGCACCGGCCCCGACGTGCTCGATCACCGCTTGAAGATCGCGGCGTCGGCCTTCACGCCCAACAGCGATGCGCTGATGCCCACCGGTGCCATCCTGCCGGTCTCGGGCAGCAAATGGGATTTCCGGCAGCCGCGCAGCATGCGCGACCCGGGTGGCGCCCCCGTCGCCTATGATGGCAATCTGGTGCTCGATGCCGGTCGCGCCATCGATGCGCCCGTCGTCGAGGCCACTCCGCCCGAGGGCGATCTCGTCATGAGGCTCTGGACCGACCGGCCGGGCGTGCAGCTTTACAATTCGCCCTTCGTCACCCACGGCTTTGCCGGCCATGACGGGCGCCGCTACGGCCCTTTCAGCGGCTTCTGTCTCGAGGACCAGAGTTTCCCCGACGCCCTCTCGCATCCGCATTTCCCCTCGATCCTGCATGGGCCCGACCGGCCCTACAGTCATCGCTGCGCCTTCGAGATCGCACCGGTCTCCTGAGCGTTTCGGGTTCGCCGCCCTGAAACGCGACACGCTCCATGCGTTTCAGAGCCGGTCGATGGGGTCCATCAGCGTATGGATCCGGTCGGCCCCGAGCCGCGCGAGCTTCAAGAGCAGCGCCTTGCGCCGGGCGCTGGCCAGCGGGGCGTGCGGGGCCTGCCGCACGATCGCCGCATCATGCCCGTCGGCCACGATCAGCCCTTCCTCGGCCGGAAAGATGTCGGGGTCGAGTTCGGGCGGCTTGGCAAAGAAGAACCGGTCGCAGAAGTCCTTGTATTCGGGCCATTTCCGGTCGACGCGGAAATCGGTGAGGCTCGACTTGATCTCGACGATCCAGACCTCCCCGCCCGGTCCAACGCCCAGCACATCGGCCCGCCGTCCATTGCGCAAGGGTACCTCGGCGTAGCAGCAGAAATCATGGGCCTGCCGCAAGAGCCGCATCACCCCGCGCTGCACCCGGAGCGCCGTGGCGCTCTGGCGCAGGTCGACGATCGGCGGCAGCCCCTCCATCAGGGAAGTGCCGGCCGGGCCGTGCGACGTCCGAGCGCCCCGGCAGAGATAAAGCTCAGCACCACCAGCGGCAGCCCGATCCCGAAGCTCCAGCGGATGCCGAAATGCTCGGCGACAAAGCCCAGGAGCGGCGGGCCGACGAGGAAGGCGACAAAGGAAATCTGCGCCAAGGCCGCCACATTGACCGCTGCCGGCCGGTCGGTGCGCTGCGCCGCCGCCGACATGGCGAGCGGGAAGATGGCGCTCGACCCCACGCCCAGAAGCGCAAAGCCGAGAAGCGCTATGCCCGGATGGGGGGCAAAGAACACGATCAGCGTCCCGAGCCCCAGGATGGTCAGCAGCGTCCGGGCCACTCCGGCGGGGGAGAATTTCTCGACAAAGCCATCGACAAAGAACCGCGTCACCGCCTGCGCGCCGGCCCCGGTCGCCACCGCGATGCCGGCAATGAAGGGCGCGGCCGAAAATTCATTGGTCATGTAGATCGCCGACCAGTCGATGCCCGCCCCTTCGAGGATCATCGCCGAGAGCGTCACCACCACGAGCACGAGAATGGGCAGCGATGGGGCGGCAAAGCGCGGGCCCGCCTCGGTGCTGCCACCGCTGCGATGGGGTGCCGGATCGAACCGCCCCAGGATCACCGCAACGCCGAGCGCGATCACCGGCACCATGGCCAGCATCTGGGTCTGCGGCGAGATGCCGGCCTGCGCCACCGTTGCGCCCACGAGCCCGGAGGAGAAGAAGCCGAAGCTCCAGAAGGCATGCGAGCGGTTCATGATCCGCCGCCCGATCTGGTGCTCCACCCGGTCGGCTTCGAGATTGACGATGATTTCGATCGCCCCGATCAGCAGCCCCACCGGCAGGAGCAGCAGGAAGAAGGCGAGGGGACCGGGCGCGAAGGTGGCGAGCGCATAGCCGAGCGACAGAAGCGGGATCATCCCGAGGATGGCCCGGCGATAGCCGATGCGGTCGAGCAGCGGGCCGCCAAAGGTCAGGGACACCAGCGTTCCGGCTGCCGTGCCGATCAGCGCCAGCCCCAGCTCGCTCTCGGAGGCGCCCATCTGCGCCTTGAGTTCGGGCAGGCGCGGAAAGAGGCTCCCCATGCAGAACGAATACATGAAGAAGGCGCCATAGACGCGCATCTGCGGCGGCAGCGAGAGGCCGAATCTCATGGAGGAAACCTTGAACGGGAAGGCCGTAACGATACCCCAAAACGTTTCGGCGCGTCCAGATGGGCGTGCTCGCGATGGCCGGGCAAAAGCCGCGCAGCCGCCGCGCCAACCGACCCGGCTGCGCGGCGATGGGCAGGGCGCTCCATGTGATTTCAGCGATTTCGATCCCGTCCATCGAAAGCCCCGATTGACGGGCAAAACTTTGCCCTTACACATGCGCCATGATCAAAAATCTCCGCGCGATTTTTCCCTCTCATCGTCCCCGATCCGGCCGCCTTCTGGCACTGGTCGGGCTGGCCCTGGCGCCTGCATTGTCTCTGCCCGCTCAGGGGGCCGAGCAGCTGCGCGACACCGCCTTTCGCCAGGTCAACGCGGCCTGGTGGGCGGCAGGGGGCATATCGCGCCCAGGGGACGGGCGCTTCTGCATCGATGTGCCCGCCGGCAATGGCGATCCGTGGTCGGTGATGGTGGGGCAGGATGGCCTCACTCTTGCGCCCGAGACCGGCTACCGCCTGCGCTTTTCGATCACTGCCGATCCGCCTGCGGCCTTTGCCGCCGTCGTGCAGGGCGCCAACGAGCCTTTCGAGCCGATCGCGCGGCTCGAAGGCATCGCCGATGAAGACGTCGTGGGCTATCCGCTGGGGTTCATCACCGGCGACCTGAGCGATGGCGAGGCGGTGCTGCAGTTCCAGTTCGGCGGCGCGCCCGAGCCGGCAACCATCTGCCTCTCGCATGCCTCGCTCGTCGATCTGGGGCCAATGGGCCAGGAGCGCAAGAACCTCGCGCCGCTCATCCGCGTCAACCAGCTGGGCTATCTGGCCGATGGGCCGCGCCGCGCCACGCTGCTTTCGGAGGCGACGGAGCCGGTGCTGGTGCGTCTGCTCGCCGAAAACGGCACGGCGCTCTGGCACGGGTTCTCGACGCCTGTGGGGCTCGATCCGGCCTCCTGGCTCTTCGTCCATCGCATCGATTTTTCCTCCGCCACCGCGGATGGGCAGGGCCTCGTGCTCGAGGCTGGCGCAGCGCGCAGCGATCCCTTCGCCATCGGGGTCAATCCCTATGGTCCGCTCGCCACCGATGCGCTGCGGTTCTTCTACCTGGCGCGTTCCGGCATCGCGATCGAGGCCGACTTTGCCGGCGAGCGCAACGCCCGCCCGGCCGGGCATGTGGGTGTTCCCGGCGGTCCGGGCCTCAACCAGGGCGATGTCGCCGTGCCCTGCCAGCCTTTGCCGGATTGGCCGTGCGACTATGCCCAGGACGTTACCGGCGGCTGGTACGATGCCGGCGACCACGGCAAATACACCGTGCCCGGCGCGCTAGCCGCGGCCCAGCTGATGGCCGCCTATGCCCGTTCTGCTCGCGATGGCCGCGAAGCGCGCTTCAGCGATGGCCGGTTCTCCATCCCCGAGGCCGGCAATGGCGTGCCGGACCTGCTCGATGAGGTCCGCTGGGAGCTCGACTGGCTGCTGCGCATGGTGGTGCCCGAGGGCCGGCCGCTTGCCGGCATGGTGCATCACAAGGTGCATGACATCGGCTGGACCCATATTCCCATCCTACCTTCGGATGATCCCCTGCCGCGCCGGCTGCATCGGCCCTCGACCGCCGCGACCCTTGATTTCGCTGCCGTCGCGGCGCAGGGCGCGCGGCTCTTTGCGCCCTTCGACCAGCCTTATGCCGATCGGCTGCTGGCTGCGGCGCGTCGGGCCTATGATGAGGCCATTGCCCATCCCGAACTCATCGCCGGGCCGGCCGACCCCGATCTCGGCGGCGGCGCCTATGACGATACCGATGTCAGCGACGAGTTCTACTGGGCGGCGGCCGAGCTCTTCATCACCACCGGGGAAATGCCCTTCCTCGAAGCCGCCAGGGCTTCCCCGCACTGGTCCGGCCCCGTCTATCCCTCGCCGATCTTTGATTGGGCCAGTGTGGCGGGCTTTGCCCGCCTGCAACTGGCCGCCCATCTCGATCGCCTGCCACCCGCCGATGCCGAATTGGTCGGCGCGTCGGTGGTAAGCGGGGCGGAAGCCTTTCTCCAGCGTCAGAATGCGGGCAGCTTCGGATCGCCCTACCAGCCCACCAACGGGCTCTATGCCTGGGGATCGAACCATCTCGTGGCCCAGGCAGCGCTCGTCATGGCGGCGGGAGCCGATCTCTCTGGCCGCGCCGACCTGCGCGACGGGGCCATCGAGGCGATGGACTATATCATGGGCCGCAATGCGCTGGGGCAGAGCTATGTGGTCGGCTATGGCCTGCGCCCGCCGCTCTATCCGCACAGCCGGCACTTCGCCCACGGGCTCGATCCGCTCTTCCCGCCGCCGCCTGATGGCACGCTGGTGGGCGGGGCCAATTCGGGGCGCGACGATCCGGTGGCGAGCGCGCTCTTTGCCGAGGGCTGCGCTCCTCAGTCCTGCTATCTCGACGATGTGGAGAGCTGGTCGACCAACGAGATCGCCATCAACTGGAATGCGGCGCTGGTGCAATATTCCGCCTGGCTCGCATTGCAGTGATGAAACCGATGGCGGCGTCGCACCGTTAAGGTATGAGCGACGCCGCCATGGGTGATGCGTCAGGCGCGGTCTATGCAGACCTTGGTCGTGCCTGCATTGCGGAAGCCGAGGGCCGTCGCTGCTGCCTTGGAAAGATCGATGATCCGGCCTTTGTGGAAGGGTCCCCGGTCATTGATCTTCACAGTGATGGACTTCCCCGTACGCTGGTCGACGACTTTGACGACGGTGCCGAAGGGAAGGGAACGGTGGGCGGCGGTCATGGCGTTCTCGTTGAAGCGTTCGCCAGAAGCCGCCGTCTTGCCGTGGAACCCCGGGCCATACCAGGAGGCGCCACCACACTGGTCACCCGCTGCAAGGGCCGCTCCCATCGAGACGATGGACAGGCCCGTTGCCAGCGCGGCAACCACGACGATGTTCTTGGTCACTCTTGTACTAACTCGCACTTTGTTAAACACAACGGCAGCCGGGCTAGGCAGGCGCTGTGGCCCAAATGTGAACCCGGCGTGAATCATTCTGGCCAAAGCTTGATTCCTGCTCTTCGGCGAGCTGGTGTTGCGCAAAAGCCGCGGAATCCGGGCCTTACGCTGTGAACAGCGGGGATAACCGAGCCTGCTTTTGACCAATTGATAAAAATTCCGGGCTGCGCTAGCCTCGTCTCTGGAACCGTTCCAGGGAGGCCAGAATGGCAGTGGGAACGCTGAAGCCGGGCATCGCCGCGGGGCGCCTCGATCCCGGTCACTACGCCGAGAATTTCTCGGAGCTGCACCCCGCGCTCGACCTGCATGAGGCGCGGGTGGAAGCCGATCGCTGCTATTTCTGCTTCGATGCGCCCTGCCTCAATGCCTGCCCTACCGAGATCGACATCCCGCTCTTTATCCGGCAGATCGGAGCGGGCAATCCGCTGGGGGCAGCCGAAACCATCTTCGAGCAGAACATCCTCGGGGGCATGTGCGCCCGCGTGTGCCCCACTGAGCAGCTCTGCGAGGAAGCCTGCGTGCGCGAGGCGGCGGAGGGCAAGCCGGTGCAGATCGGGCGCCTGCAGCGCTACGCCACCGACGCGGCCATGGCCACCAATACCCAATTCTTTACCCGCGCCGCACCCACCGGGCGCAGGATCGCGATCGTGGGTGCTGGTCCCGCTGGCCTCGCCTGTGCCCATCGGCTGGCGATGCACGGCCATGATGTCACCCTGTTCGATGCCCGCCCCAAGGCCGGCGGGCTCAACGAATATGGCATCGCGACCTACAAGACGCCCGACGGCTTCGCCCAGGCCGAGCTCGACTACGTGCTCGCCATCGGCGGCATCAGCGTCGAACTGGGGCAGGCGCTGGGGCGGGATTTCCACCTCGACGATCTTGCCTCCCGCTTCGATGCCGTCTTCCTCGGGATCGGGCTCGGTGGCGTGAATTCGCTCCTCGCAGAGGGCGAAACCGCCGAGGGCGTTCGTGACGCCGTCGATTTCATCGCCGAACTCCGCCAGGCCAGCGATCTGTCGACGCTTGCCATCGGCCGGCGCGTCATCGTCATCGGCGGCGGCATGACGGCCATCGACGCGGCGGTGCAGGCGAGGCTGCTCGGCGCCGAGGAGGTGACCATCGCCTATCGCCGCGGGCGGGAGGCGATGAATGCCAGCCAGTTCGAGCAGGATCTGGCGCAAAGCCGCGGTGTCGTCATCCGCCACTGGCTCGCCCCCCGCCGCGTGCTGTCCGAGGGCGGCCGCGTCACCGGCGTCGAGTTCGAATATACCGGCCTTCAGGATGGCCGCCTCGTCGGGCTCGGCCACACCATGACCATCCCGTGCGACCAGGTGTTCAAGGCCATCGGCCAGACCCTCACCGGGCGCACCGTCGAGGGGCTCTCGGTGGTGGGGGGCCGCATCGATGCCGATGCCGAAGGCCGCACCTCGCGCCCCGGCTTCTGGGCGGGCGGGGATTGCGTGGTGGGCGGGGACGATCTCACCGTCAGCGCCGTCGCCCAGGGCCGCGATGCTGCCGAAAGCATCAACCGGTATCTCTCATGAGCATCCCGCTCCGCCTCTGCGCCGTCGCGCTCGCGCTTTCACCCCTGCCGCTGCTGGCGGCGGAGGGGCTGGATGGCGAGTGGTGCAGTGCGGCGGGCGAGCGGCTGCTCATCGACGCGGCGGGGCCGGGCTTTAACGAGCACACCGTCTGCCAATGGCTCGAAGGCAGGCCCGAGGCGGCGGTTTTCGATGCTGCCATAGCCTGCGCCAATGTCTATCCCAGCGGCGACACGCTGGTCACCACCGAAGAGCGCATGGGGCGGCTGGTCTCCGACGGCACTGCCCCCATCACCATCTTCGCCCGCTTCGAAGCGGACGACCCGGTCGCTTTCAAACGATGCGCGCCCTGATCGGCTGAACGCCCGGCCGCAAGGATAAAGCCAGAGGAGGCTCAATTGGCAGATCTGCGCAGCAACTTTCTCGGCATCAAGTCACCCAATCCGTTCTGGCTGGCGTCGGCGCCGCCCACCGACAAGGCCTATAATGTCGAGCGCGCCTTCCGCGCCGGCTGGGGCGGGGTGGTGTGGAAGACCCTCGGCGAAGCGGGTCCCCCGGTGGTCAATGTCAACGGCCCGCGCTACGGCGCCATCTGGGGCGCCGACCGCAGGCTTCTGGGCCTCAACAATATCGAGCTGATCACCGACCGGCCGCTCGAGGTCAATCTGCGCGAGATGAAGCAGGTCAAGATGGCCTGGCCCGATCGCGCGCTCGTCGCTTCCATCATGGTGCCCTGCGAGGAGGAGGCGTGGAAGGCCATCCTGCCGCTCGTGGAAGAGACCGGCGCAGATGGCATCGAGCTAAATTTCGGCTGTCCGCACGGCATGTCCGAGCGCGGCATGGGGGCTGCGGTCGGGCAGGTGCCCGAATATGTCGAGATGGTCGTGCGCTGGTGCAAGCAATATACCCGCATGCCGGTGATCACCAAGCTCACCCCCAACATCGCCGATATCAGGAAGCCCGCGCGCGCCGCCCACAAGGGGGGCACCGATGCGGTGTCTTTGATCAACACCATCAATTCCATCACCTCGGTCAATCTCGATACCTTCTCGCCCGAGCCCAGCATCGACGGGCGCGGTACCCATGGCGGCTATTGCGGCCCGGCGGTAAAGCCCATCGCGCTCAACATGGTGGCCGAGATCGCCCGCGATCCCGAGACGCGCGGCCTGCCGATCTCGGGTATTGGCGGCATCACCACCTGGCGCGACGCGGCCGAGTTCATGGCGCTGGGCGCTGGCAATGTGCAGGTCTGCACCGCCGCCATGACCTATGGTTTCAAGATCGTCGAGGAGATGATTTCGGGGCTCTCCAACTGGATGGACGAGAAGGGCCACCGCACCCTGTCCGATGTCGTCGGGCGCGCCGTGCCCAATGTCACCGACTGGCAGTTCCTCAACCTCAACCACGTCACCAAGGCCCATATCGATCAGGACCTCTGCATCAAATGCGGCCGCTGCCATATCGCCTGCGAGGATACCTCCCACCAGGCGATCACCCGGCTCAAGGATGGGGTGCGGCATTTCGAGGTGATGGAAGAGGAGTGCGTGGGCTGCAACCTCTGCGTCGATGTCTGCCCGGTGGAAAACTGCATCACCATGGAGCCGCTGCCCGCCGGCGCGCTCGACCGTCGCACCGGCCTCACCGTGTCGGACACCTATGCCAATTGGACGACCCATCCCAACAACCCGGCTGCCAGGAAGCCGGAAGTCGAACCGGCCGAGTGATGGAAAAGGTCCTCGGCATCGGCGGCTTCTTCTGGCGGGCGCGGGACCCCGAGGCGCTGGCGCTCTGGTACCAGCAGCATCTCGGGGTCGATGGCGTGCCTTCGGACTACGATACGCTGCCCTGGCAGCAGGAGGCTGGCACCACGGTGTTCGCGCCCTTCAAGCACGACACGACCTATTTCGACCGGCCCGAACAGCAGTTCATGGTCAATTTCCGCGTCCGCGACCTCGATGCCATGATCGCCCAGCTCGAGGCTGCCGGCATAACTGTCACCCTTGATCCCGAGTCCTATCCCAACGGCCGCTTCGCCCGCCTCCACGACCTCGAAGGCAACCCCATCGAACTCTGGCAGGAGCTGGCGGCAAAGGGGTGAGACCTGAGCCAGTGGCCCCCCTCACCCTGTCCCTCTCCCCGGCGGGGAGAGGGTACTCATCCTGCCGACATCAACTGGCCGGAACGATCCGCATAAAGAACCGGGGCTACTTACTTTGCGCTGGAGCCAGCGCTCCTGCAGAGACCATCGGCCCATCGTCCCCTCTCCCCGCCGGGGAGAGGGACAGGGTGAGGGGACTGCGACAGCCGCCTCGCCGAAATTGAGGGGTCTCTCACGGCCCATCCCGCTGGCCTCAACGCCCGACTTCAGTTACCCCTTGCCTCGCATGGGGGAGCCAAATCGTGGATGAAACGCTGATTCTGGTCGGGCGCGTGGTGTTCGGCCTGTTCTTCCTCATCGCCGGCCTGCGCAATTTTGCCGGCTTCAAGGATCGCATTCCCTCGATGACCAATTATGGCTGGCCGCTGCCCCCGCCCATCGTGGCGCTGGGCTTTGCCATCCAGCTCGTCGGTGGCGCGCTCCTGGCTCTCGGGCTTTTCGTCGATTGGGCGGCGCTCGCGCTCATCGCCTTCCTCGGGCTCGCCACCGGCCTTTACCACAACCTCTTCCGCTTCGAAGGCAAGGCGCGCGATCCGCATCTCTACCTGACGCTGGTCAACATCACCCTGGCCTCGGGCCTCCTGATGATCATGGGCGCCTTCTAGGGCGCCTCACCGGTTCCGTTGAAGGCGGAGACGCCGCGGCGCTCGAGCCTTAGCCTCGCCGGTCCACTGCGCTTTGCAGCCAGGGTGCGCTTTCGGCCATGCGCGCTTCCCAGGCCTCGATTTGGGCCATGTGCCGCACGGTCAGGCCGATATCGTCGAGCCCTTCGAGCAGCACCAGCCGCTCGGCTTCGGGCACCGCAAACGCAATCGGTTCGCCGCCCGGCCCGCTGATCGTCTGCGTCCTGAGATCGGCGGTAAAGGGCGCGCCATTGGCCGCTACCACGCGCGCGACGAGCTCGGCATAAAGCGCCTCGGGCAGGGTGATCGCCAGCACCCCGTTCTGGAGGCAGTTCTCGCGGAACTGGTCGTTGAAGCTCTTTGCCACGAGGCAGGAAAAGCCATTGGCCTGCAGCGCCCACACCGCCGCCTCGCGCGAGCTGCCGCAGCCGAAATTCTCGCCCGTCACCAGAATGGCCGGATCGGCGAAGTGCGGCTGATTGAGCACATGGGCCGGGTCGGGGGTGCCATCGGCCTGCCAGCGCGTGCGCATGAACAGCATGCGCCGGTAGTCGGGCTTAAGGCTGCGCGCCAGCTGGATGGGCGAGATCGCATCGGTGTTGATATCGTCCTCGAGCAGCGGCACGGCCGCCCCGGTGGTTGCGGTAAAAGCCCGCATGCTCATGCCTCCTCGAGCTTGCGCACGTCGGTGATGACGCCGGTCACCGCCGCTGCCGCCGCCATGGCGGGGCTGACGAGGTGGGTGCGCACCCCCGGCCCCTGCCGCCCCTCGAAATTGCGGTTGGTGGTCGAAACCACCCGCTCGCCCGGCCGGCCGCGATCGCCATTGCCGCCCGCGCACATCGAGCAGGCCGATTCGGCCCATTCGAAGCCGGCCTCGATGAACACCCGGTCGAGCCCCAGCGCCTCCGCCTCGCGCTTGACGATGGTCGAGCCCGGCGAAATCATCGCGATCACGCCCTGCGCCACCTTCCGGCCGCGCACGATGGCGGCGGCCTCCTCGAGATCGGGAATGCGGCCATTGGTGCACGAGCCGATGAAGACGCGGTCAACCTTGAGCCCTTCGAGCCGCGCGCCGGGGGAAATGTCCATATAGCCCAGCGCCTTGTCGAGCGCCTCATCGCCCTGCGTGGCCGGCACCAGCCCACCCACGCCCGTGACCTGCCCCGGATTGGTGCCCCAGGTGACCTGCGGGGCAAGATCGGAACAGTCGATGACGATATCGGCGTCGAACACCGCGTCTTCGTCCGAGCGCAGCATGCGCCAGGTCTCGAGCGCCCGCGCCCAGTCCTCCCCGATGGGCGCGAAGGGCCGGCCTTCAAGCCAGGCGAAGGCGGTCTCGTCCGGCGCCACGAAGCCGGTGCGCCCGCCCATCTCGACGGTGAGGTTGCAGAGCGTCATTCGCGCCTCGATGCCCATGGCTTCCACCACCGGCCCGGCATATTCCACCGCATGGCCATTGGCGCCCGACACCCCGAGCGTGCCGATGATGTGCAGCGCCACGTCCTTGGCCGTCACATGCCGGCCGAGCCGGCCCTCGAGCCGGATGCGCATGGTTTTGGGGCGCTTCATCGCCAGAACCTGCGTCGCCAAAACATGTTCGAGTTCGGTCGTGCCGCAGCCGAAGGACAGGGCCCCGAGCGCGCCGACCGTCGCGGCATGGCTGTCGGGCACGCAATGGGTCGCCCCCGGCAGCACCATGCCGAGCTCGGGTCCGATGACATGCGAAATGCCCTGTTCGGGATCATCGACATCGAAGATGCGGAAGCCGAATTCGACCGCCCCGGCCCGCTGCGCGCGCAGAAACGGCGTGCCCTCGGGGTTGGTCGTGTCGTCCCGGCCCCGACGGGTAGCGATGGTGTGGTCCTGCACTGCGAAGGTCAGGTCGGGCCTGCGCACCCGGCGCCCGGCCTTGCGCAGCTTTTCGAAGGCCTTGGGCCCGTGCAGTTCGTGGACCATGGTGCGGTCCATATAGATGATCTCGCGCCCATCGAGCCGTTCGGCCACGAAATGGGCGTCCCAGATCTTTTCGAACAGGGTCTTCTTGCCGGATATCTCGGCCATGGACAGGTCCTTCGTCTTCAGCCCTAGATACTGGGCTTGACCAGCGCCATCAGCGTGCCGGCATATTCGGCTGCCATGTCGGGCGAGAGCTGCCGTGCCTTGCCGAGATAGCGCTTGATGGTTTCGAGCACGAGCCGCTTGCGCCCCGAGAGCTCGGCGAGATACTCGGCCGCGCCCGCCGCGAACCGGTCGTCGGGATAGATCTTGCTCACCAGCCCCAGCGCCAGCGCCTCCTCGGCCGAAATCGTCTCGGCGGAATAGACGAGATGGGCCAGCGCCTTGGCCGGCAGCTTGTGCAGCAGCGCCGAGATCGCCAGCGTCGCCGGAATGGAGTGGCGGATCTCGGGCAGGGCGAACTTCGCCCGATCCGAGGCCAGCGTGATGTCGCAGGCGCCGGCCAGAGCGGCGCCGAGGCCGATGGCATCGCCATGCACCAGCGCCACCACGGGCACGGGGCAGGCGGCGATGGCGTCATAAAGGTCGAGCGTCGCGCCCATCTGCTTTTGCCGTGCGTCCCAGGGCAGCGCCTCGGGCACCTCGCCCTTGCCGTCACGCCCGAGACAGAAGGCCGGGCCCTGCGCCCCGATCGCCACAAGATGCACGCTGGGGTCGGCGCCGGCAGCACCGAGCACGTCGACCAGCACGCCCATCTGCTGGCGCGTCAGCACATTGCCGGCGTCCGGCCGGCCAAGATCGATATGGGCAATGCCCGCCTCGCAGCGGACGAGATGGGGCTGCAAAGGAGCCGTGGTGAGCATTTCGCCTCTAAATTGCATACGAGAATAGCGATAGTGCATTTTTTTGAGCGCGACTAGTGTATTTGTCGGTCGGGACCTCTTAGAGGTCGGGGGCGATACGTGGGGTAGGGCGATGACCAGGTTCGAGACTGCCGAAAGCGAGTGGACGGCTGAGCAGGCGACCTTCGCGCAAAAGCTCCGGGGCAGCGCGCGGGGCAAGATAGGGGTGCCCTTCCTCAACCTCCTGCCCCAGCCGGCACTCGCCGAAAAAGTCGCCGATGTCGGCGCCTGGCTTCGCTTCGAGGGCACGCTGCCCGCCGATATCCGCGAACTCGTGACGCTCGCCACCGCCGCCCATTGGCGTTCGCCCTATGAATGGACCGGCCATGCACGCCTCGGGCTCGCCGCCGGGCTGGAGCGTGAGGCGCTTCGCACGCTCGCTGAAGGTGGCACCCCGGATCTGCCGCCCGACCAGGCGCTGGCTCTTGCGGCCGCACGCGCTATCCTCGCCTCCGGATCGCTCGATGATGCGCGCTTTGTCGCCCTTGCCGGGCGCTTCGGCCGCGAAGGCGCCATCGAACTCGTGACGCTCTGCGGCTATTACAGCCTCCTCGCCATGGTCATCGGCACCGGCTATGCCGAGGGCGAAGCACCCGATTGGGGCGATACCGTCGCCCGCTCGCTCGCGGCGGAGGCCTGAGCGCATGGCGGCGCTGCCCACGATCCCGACCCTGCTGTCCGGGCTTGGCGCCCTCGTCATCGGCACGATTGGCGGGCTCGTCTTTTCCTATCTCCATCTGCCTTTGCCCTGGACATTGGGGTCGCTGTTCGCCGTCGGCGTCACCGCCATTCTGGGCAGCAAGGCGCTGCTGCCGTCCTCGACCCGTCATGTCGCGCGGCCGATGGTGGGTGTGCTGGCGGGCAGCGCCTTTACCGCCGAGATCGTCGCCATCATGGCGCTGTGGTGGCCGGTCATTCCCACCATCATCGTCTACACGCTGGTGACGGCGGGGCTGGGCACGCTCTTTTTCATGCGTGCCTGCCGCTATGACAAGCCGACCGCCATCTTTGCCGGCTTTCCCGGCGGGCTCAGCGAACTGACCATGGTCGGGGCATCGATGGGCGCCGATGTGCGGCGCCTCGCGCTCGTCCATACCGCGCGGGTCATCGTCGTCATCTTCTCGATCCCGCTGATCGTGCAGGCCTGGGTCGGCACCCCGCTCACCGGCACGGCTCCTGCCGCCGCAGCCGGGCACGAGGAGATCATCGGACTTCTCGATTGGGCCATCCTCATCGGCTGCGCCTTTGGCGGCTATCTCCTGCGCAAGCTGTTCCGGCCGCTGGGCGGCGCCATGGTCGCCGCGCTCGTTCTCAGCGCCATCGCCCATGGCACGGGGCTCACCGCCGCCCATCCTCCGGCCTGGCTCGTTGCCACGGTGCAGGTGGTAATCGGCGCCACCGTCGGCTCGCGGCTGGGAGGTGCATCGCGGGGAGAACTCGCCCGCAGCCTGATGCAGGGCGCCGTCTGGGCCGTCGCGCTCATCGCCATCGCCGCCCTCACCGCCTTCATCGCCACCCGCTTCCTGCCCTTCGACGCCCCGACATTGCTGCTCGCCTTCTCGCCGGGCGGGCTCGCCGAGATCACGCTACTGGCCTATGCCATCGGGCTCGAAGTGGCCTTCGTCGTTACCGCCCAGGTCTGCCGCGTCGTCGGCACGCTGGTGCTGGCGCCGCTGATTCTCACCCTGACCGGCGGGGGCAGTCCCCCAGCCGATCCGCCCTCCACGCCATCCCCCGCCGACCGCCAGAAAGAGGATTGACCATGACGCTTACCCGCCACCTCGTGCCGCGCGGCGCCGATGTCACGCTCGAAGTCTTGAAAGAGGGCGAAGGCCCGCTGGTCGTCATGCTGCCCTCGCTCGGGCGGCCGGCCACCGATTTCGACCCCATCGCGGCCGAAGTGGCAGCGGCCGGATACACGGTGCTGCGCCCGCAGCCGCGCGGCATCGGAGCCAGCGTCTCGGCCGAGCCGTGGCGCGACCTGCATGATTGCGCCGCCGATATCGCGACCATCATCGAAGCCTTTGGCGACGGCCCGGCCTTCGTCGCCGGCCACGCCTTCGGCAACCGTGTCACCAGAATGCTCGCCACCGACCGGCCAGACCTTATTTCGGGCATCTCGATCATCGCCGCCAATGTCGGCATCGCGCCCAGCGGCCCCAAGATGCGCGCCGCCATCCGCGCCAGCGCCAATCCCGACCTGCCCGCCGAGGAGCGGCTCGAGGCGCTCCGCTTTGCCTTCTTTGCGCCGGGCAACGACCCAACCGGCTGGCTTGAGGACTGGTATCCCGAGGTCCTCGCCGCCCAGCGCCATGCCGGCGACCAGACCCCGCGCCACGAGGATTATGCCGGCGGCAGCGCGCCGCTCCTCTATCTCCAGCCCGATACCGACCCCCTCGCCCATGTCGAGGATGCCGAGATCTTCAAGCGCGAGCTGGGCGACCGGGTGACGGTGGTCGTCATCCCCAATGCCAGCCACGCCGCCCTGCCCGAGCAGCCCGGGTTCATCGCCCGGGAACTCCTCGCCTTCATGGCCCGCGTCCATCCGGCGGGGCGGGCAGCATGACCGACCTCCGCTGGACCGAGCATCAGGGCGTCAGCCTCCACTACAAGCTCTCGGGCGAGGGCCGCAGCCTCGTGCTCATCCATGAGCTCTCGGGCACCAGCGACAGCTGGGACGAGGTGATCGCAAAGCTTGCGCCCGGCTACCGCATCCTGCGCGCCGACCAGCGCGGCACGGGGCTGTCGGAGAAGGTGCGCACGCCCTTTTCCATCGCCGACATGGCCGCCGATACCGCCGCCATCATCCGGGCCGCCCAGCTGCCCCCGCCCTACACCATCGCCGGCATCGCCTCGGGCGCCGCCATCGCGGTGGCGCTCGCTGCGCTGCTGGGCGGAAGCGTCGAATCCCTTCTGCTCTGCTCACCAGCGCTCAAGGCCAACCCCGAGCGGCGCGGCTATCTGCTCGGGCGGGCCGCCACGGCCCGGGAGGAGGGGATGCGCGCGGTGGTCGATCTCGTCTTCGAGCGCTCCTATCCGCAAAGCGCCATCACCGACCAGCATGTGCATGACGAGTATCGCGCCCGCTTCCTCGCCATCGACCCCGTCTGCTACGAGATGGCCAACCACATGCTGGCCGATGTCGATGTCAGCGCCGAGATGGCTGGGCTCGCCTGCCCCGTGCTGGTGCTGGCGGGCAGCAAGGACCTGCTGCGACCTGTCGCCCATGTCGAGGCCGATATCGCGCCCATCCCCGATCGCCGGCTCGAAGTGGTTAAGAGCGGCCACATCATGATCCTGCAGGCGCCCGAGGCTGTCGCGAGCGCGCTGTCGGGGCTCTACCAGGCGAGTGGGGAAAAGGCGTAGCCGGTCTCTTCCGTGCCGGTCACGCGCCCGCGATAGGGCCAGCCGAAATGCATCGGCATGATGAGGGCGCCGCTTTCGGCCGCCTCCCTGAGGAAGGCCCGGCGCGTCTCCCGTGCCCTCTCGGGCAGGATGCAGTAGCGCGTGTTGAGGTCGGGGAAGCGGATCTGCAGGGGGCTGTGGAAGATGTCGGCTGAAAACACCGCCCGCTCCCCCCGCTTGTCATCGAGCCAGAGCGCTGCCTGCCCCGGCGTGTGGCCCGCCGCGTCCATGACATCGAAGAGATGGAGCAGCCGCTCGCCGGGTCGATAGGTCTCGACGAGGCCAGCCTCGAGCAGCGGCACGACGCTGTCGTCCCAGGCCCCGCTGATGGCGCCCTGTTCGCCGCCCGTAACGCGCCCCCGCCAATAGTCGAGTTCCGCCTCGGGCACATGGTGGCGCGCTTTGGGGAAGGCGGGCACCCAGCGCCCGTCCTGCGCGGTGGTGCAGCCGCCCACATGGTCGGCATGCAGATGGGTCATCACCACATCCGTGACGGTCTCCGCCGTCGCTCCCGCGGCCTCGAGCCAGGCGCCGGCCAGCGTATTGAGACGGTTCTGCCGCGCCGCCGGCCGGTTCTTGCCATTGCCCAGCCCCGGATCGACGAGCACCAGCCGTCCCGGCGCCTCCACCATCCAGATCTGGGTGGTCACGACCAGCCGGTCGATGGAGGGCTGGTAGTGATGCGGCGCCAGCCAGTCGGCCTCGCCCGCCAGCGCCCGCGCATCGAGATCGGGGAAGAGGAAGGTCGGGTCATGGGTCGGGCCCGATGTCTCGAGCACGCGGGTGATGCGCATGTCCCCGAACACGAAGCTCTGGCTCAGCATGGCGACAGGTGTCCTTCAAAAACAAGAGGGCCGGCACCGCAAGGCGCCGGCCCGGTATCAACGGCGTCCGACGGTCAGCGCTTGACGATCTCAAGGCCGGCGGCCTCGAGAATGCCCGCGAGCTGCTCGGTATATTCGGCGACGAAGGCGCTGGTTTCCTCAGGCGTGGTGAATGCGGCCTCAAAGCCGTTCTCGCTCACGTAATCCTGCCACTGCTGGCTCTCGGTGGCCTGCCGGATCATGTCGCTGTAATAGGCGACGGCTTCGGCCGGCATGCCGGGAGGGGCGACGATGCCGCGGATCTGCGGCAGGTTGGGCACGTTGAGGCCGGCTTCGGTGAGGGTCGGCACATCGGGGAAGGTCGGCAGGCGCTCTTCGGAAACGGCCGCGATCACCCGCATGGCGCCGCTGCGCACCTGCTCGGCGGCTTCACCGGGCTCGACGATCATCAGATCGACATGCCCGCCCAGCAGCGCGGCCAGGCGCTCGCCGCCCGACGGGAAGGAGATGAACTGCCAGTCGGCGCCCGTCTCCATCATGATGAGCTGGCGCAGCACGTTCTCGCGGGCCAGCACCGAGCCGCCCGACTGGCTGAGCTTGCCGGGTTCGGCCTTGGCCGCCTCGATGAAGTCGCCCAGCGTCTGGTAGGGCGAATCGGCCTTGACTGCGATGAGGCCGGGCTCGCGGATGACGAGGGCCAGCGGGGTCATCGAGCTCAGCGGGTTGGTGGCCTCGGCCGAGACCAGCGGGTCGGTGATCCAGATATTGGTGAACACACCGAGCGTGTTGCTGGTGCCGGCCTTGCTCGCCACATAGGCGGCCGCCGTGGTCGAGCCGCCGCCGGGCTTGTTGGCCACCTGGATGCGCACAGGCGAGAGATTGTTGGCCTCGATCACCGAGATCAGCGCGCGGGCGAACACGTCATTGCCCGAACCCGGGCCGGCATGCACGGCGATCTCGAGCGGCCGGTTGGGCACGAACTGGGCCTGCGCCGCCGGAATGGCGGCAAGGCCGACGGCAACGGCCAGAGCCGGTGCGAAGAGGCTGGATAGTTTCATGGAAAACTCCTCCCAGAGTTGGGTTTGGTTTGGTCTCAGGCGCCTTCGCTGATGGCGCGAACGCGGAAGCGGTTGATGAAGCCCACCATCGGCAGGATGAGGATGATGGCGGCCCCGATCAGCAGGGTCAGCGAGATCGGTCGCTGGAAGAGGCTGGTGATATCGCCCTGCGACATCATCAGGGACTGGCGCAGCGCCCGCTCCATCGCATCGCCGAGCACGAAGCCGAGGATCAGCGGAGCGCTTGGGAAGCCGAGCTTGGCCATGAGGAAGCCCAGAAGCCCGAAGGCGGCGAGCAGCTCGACATCGAAGATGCGGCCCGAGACCGAATAGGCCCCGATGATGGCGAGCCCGAAGATCACCGGGAAGAGCACCCATTTGGGTACGCGCAGCAACTGGGCGAAGGCGGGCACCAGCGGCAGGTTGAGCAGCAGCAGCACCACATTGCCCACATACATCGAAGCCACGAGGCCCCAGAAGATATCGGGCGATTCGGTGATCATCAGCGGGCCGGGACGCACGCCCCACAGGATCAGCGCCGAAAGCAGGATCGCCGTGGTGCCGCCGCCCGGAATGCCCAGCGTCAGCAGCGGCACGAGCGCCCCACCGGTATCGGCATTGTTGGCGCCTTCGGGGGCCGCGAGACCCTCGGGGGCGCCATGGCCGAACATTTCCTTGCGTTTGGAAACGGCCTTTTCGATGCCATAGGCAATGAAGGAGGCGATGGCCGATCCGGCGCCGGGCAGAACCCCGATGACGAAGCCGGTGATCGAGCCGTTGACGAAGGCAAAGCGCGAGGCCTTGAGCTCCTCCCAGCTGGGCAGAAGGTTGCGGAAGCCCTTGGGCACCGGGATCAGCCGGCCTTCGGCCCGGTTCTGGATGGTGGTCATGATTTCGGCGATGGCGAAGACGCCGATCGCGATGACCACGAAATCGAGCCCGCCCAGCAGTTCGGGCCGCCCGAACGTGAAGCGCGACTGCGCGGTGAAGAGATCGATCCCGACCGTCGAGAGCCACAGCCCCACGAGCAGCGCCAGCAGGCCCTTGAGCAGCGAGGCGCCCGAGAGCAGCACCACCAGCGACAGGCCGAACACCATCAGCGCGAAGTATTCGGGCGAGCTGAACGACAGCGCGAAGCGCGCCACGGCCGGGGCCACGAGGGTCAGCAGCACGATGCCGACGGTGCCGGCGATGAAGGACGAGATGGCGGCGATGCCGAGCGCGGCGCCGGCGCGGCCCTTGAGCGCCATCTGGTAGCCATCGATGCAGCTGACAACCGAGCTCGATTCGCCCGGCATGTTGAGCAGGATCGAGGTGGTCGAGCCGCCATATTTGGCCCCGTAATAGATGCCCGCCAGCATGATGATGCCGCCGGCCGGATCCATGTTGAGGGTGAGCGGCATCAGGATGGCGATGGTCGCCGCAGGCCCGAGGCCGGGCAGGATGCCCACCACCGTGCCGAGGAAGCAGCCCAGAAAGCACCAGACGATGTTCTGGGGTTGCAGGGCGACGCCGAAGCCGTGGCCGAGCCCGTAGAGAATATCCATCGGCTCAGACTCCCAGCGGCCCTGCCGGCAGGTCGACCTGCAGCAGGATGACGAAGATGACGTGGAATGCCGCGGTGATCGCGACCGAGGCGAGGATCGCCTGCAGGAACGGGCGCTGGAACACGCCCTTGATCAAAACGAGGCAGAAGAGCGTGAAGGCGATGACGAACCCGACATGGGGCATGGACAGCGTTGCCACCACAAAGGCGGCCCAGGTGAACATCGCCCGCCCGATGCCCGGCCAGTCGATGGCTTCGCCCGGCGTGATGCCGCGCAGGATGCGCGAGACGATAAGGCCCAGCGACAAGGCGATCATCAGCCCGCCATACCAGACGGGAAAAAAGCCCGGCCCCGGGCCGCTGGGGCTCCAATAGGCATAGCCGGACCCGGTCACGAACACGAAGCCGCCCAACCCGGCAAGCGCCGCGCCGGCGATGACGTCACCGTCCCGCAGCAAGGTTTGAAAGCGCATTGTCGAAGACCTCCGCGGTTGATTATGCACTGCACGGCATTCATGTCAACATAATCGCCGTTCTTGTATGCAGGATTGGTTTTGACGTGGCAAATCAAGCCGCCTATGAATGGGGGCATCGCCTTAGCCCGGCCAGACGGACAGGAGCCGCCTTGACCAAGACCTCACGCAACAGCCTTCGCGACCAGATCGAGGGCGAGATCATCGGCGGGCAGTACCTGCCGGGCCAGAGGCTGGACGAGCTCTCCCTTGCCGAACGCTTCGGGGTGTCGCGCACCCCGGTGCGCGAGGCCCTGATGCAGCTGGCCTCGATGGGGCTGGTCGAGATCCGGCCGCGTCGGGGCGCCATCGTCGCCCAGATCGGCACTGAGCGGCTGATCCAGATGTTCGAGGTCATGGCCGAGTATGAGAGCATGGCCGGCCGCCTCGCCGCGCGCCGCCACACCGATGCCGATCGTGCCCTGATCTCGGAGCGGCACGCCGCCTGCGCCGATGCGGTCGAGCGCAATGACAGCGCCCGCTATTACGAAGAGAACGAGGCCTTCCACTTCGCCATCTATGCGGCGAGCCACAACGAGTTCCTGCGCGAGCAGGCGACCGCCCTGCATCGCCGGCTCAAGCCCTATCGGCGGCTGCGGCAGCGGTTTCGCAACCGCATGCATATTTCCTTTGCCGAGCATCAGCAGATCGTCGATGCCATCTTCGCCATGGATGGCGAGAAGGCGAGCGAGGTGCTGCGCAACCACATCATCATCCAGGGCGAGCAGTTCTCCGACTTCATCGCCTCGCTCCAGATGGATGTGCAGGCAAGGCAGGCGGGAAGCGGCCCGGCCTGAACCCGTTCATCGTCCCGAACGCGCGACGAGGTCGGCGGCCCGATCGTCATAGCTCTTTTCCCGCTCCTGGAAGGCCTTGAGACCCACCAGCGCGTAATAATCGGGCAGCGGCATCAGGGCATCGCCCAGTGCGTCGACCGACCCGGTCTCCGCAAGGCTTCCAATGGCGTTGCGCACCCCCTGGGCGGCGGCAAAGAGCGAGATCGAGGGCAGCGTCACCGCCGCAACGCCCAGTTCGCGCATGCCGGCCAGTCCGGTCGGATGCCGGCCGGCCGCCTGCGACAGGGTTGCGAAATGCGGGCCGGGGATTTCGGCGATCGAACGGGCGATCTGCTCGCGCGTATCGGCGCCCTGCGGCTTGGCCATGTCGACGCCGGCTTCGACAAAGAGCTGGCAGCGCACGATCGCGTCGTCGAGCCCGGTCAGCGACAGGCAGTCGGTGCGCGTGCCGATAAAGAAGTTCTCATCGGTGCGGGCATCGAGGGCGGCCATGATCCGGGCCAGCATGGTTTCGACCGGCACGACCTCCTTGCCCGGCAGGTAGCCGCAGCGATTGGGGAAGACCTGGTCGGAAAAGAACAGCCCCGCCGCCCCGGTCCGCTCGAAGGCCCTGACCGCCTTTGCGACATTGTGGACGCCGCCGAAGCCGGTATCGGCATCGATATAGACCGGCACCGAGACCGCATCGACGATGCGGCCATAGTGATCGGCCATGTCGCGCATGTTGGACTGCCCGCCATCGGGCTCGCCCATCATCGAGCCGATGCCGGCATAGCCGCCCGCCGTGATGGCCGGGAAGCCGGCTGCCTCGATGATGTGGGCCGAGAGCCCGTCATAGGCGCCCGGCATCACCAGCATGTCGGGCGCGGCGACGAGGTCCCGGAAGCGGCGGCGGCGGTCGGTCACGTGAATCTTCTCCGATTGCACAGATATTCACGTGTCTCAGGCGCACGCGGGCTCCAATCCTGCATACAGGATCGCAACCTGCGCACACAAGTCTACGAAAGGCGGGTCAGTCGTAGAGGGCGGCAAACATCCGGCGCAGCTCGGCCTTCTGAACCTTGCCCATGGCATTGCGCGGCAAAGCATCGACGAACAGCACCCGCTTGGGGCATTTGAACTTCGCCAGCCGACCTGAAACCGCCGCGATCACGGCCTTTTCGTCGCGCGCCGCGCCCTTTTCGGGCACGATGACGGCCGTCACCGCCTCGCCGAAATCCTTGTGGCTCAACCCGATCACGGCGCTTTCCACGACGCCCGGCAGCGCATCGATTTCGGCTTCCACTTCAATGGGATAGACGTTCAGTCCCCCGCTGATCACGAGGTCCTTGGCGCGCCCCACGATATGGACATAGCCCTTCTCGTCGATCTTCCCGAGATCTCCGGTGATGAAAAACCCGTCCGTCCGGAACTCGGCGGCGGTCTTTTCGGGCATGTTCCAATAGCCGGCAAAGACATTGGGCCCCTTGACCTCGATGCCCCCGATCTCGCCCGTCCCGAGCACCTTGCCGGTCTCGGGATCGGCGATGCGCAGATCAACGCCGGGCAGGGGAAACCCGACGCTGCCGGGAATGCGCTCGCCCTCATAGGGGTTTGAGGTGTTCATCCCCGTCTCGGTCATGCCATAGCGCTCGAGAATGGCTTCCCCGGTGCGCTCCTGCCAGGCGCGGTGCGTCTCGGCGAGGAGCGGCGCCGACCCGGAAACGAAAAGCCGCATCTTGCCAACGGCTTGCGGGGTCAGTCCGCGCTCGTCGAGCAGGCGGACATAGAAGGTGGGCACCCCCATGAGGATGGTCGCGCGATCCATCAGTCCCAAGACTTTGCCGGCATCGAAGCGGGAGAGGAAATGCATCGCCCCACCCGCCATCAGCAGGGTGTTGAGGGCAACGAACAACCCGTGGATGTGGTAGATCGGCAGGGCGTGAATGAGGATGTCATTGGCGGTGATACGCCAGTAATCCACCAGCGTTTCGGCGTTGCTGGCCAGATTGGCCTGCGTCAGCATCGCGCCCTTGGAACGCCCGGTGGTGCCCGAGGTGTAAAGGATCGCCGCCAGGTCCTGCGGCCCGCGATCGATATCGGCAAAAGTCTCGGCCTGGCCGTCGGCGAGGTCGGCCAGCGTGCCATCGCCCTTGCGCCCGAGCGTCACGATCCTGGCGCCGCCGGCAACGGCCGCCATCTCCACTTCGCGGGCCGGATCGCAGACGAAGACGGAAGGCGTCGCATCGCCGAGGAAATAGCCGATCTCCGCCGGCGTATAGGCGGTGTTGAGCGGCAGGAAGACCGCGCCGGCCCTGAGGCAGCCGAGATAGAGCATCACGACTTCAGGGGACTTTTCGAGCTGCGCGGCGACCCGATCGCCCGGCTTCACCCCCAGTCTGACGAGGGCATTGGCATAGCGGCCGGCCGCCGCGGCGAGATCGGCATGGCTCAGAACCTGCCCGCCGGCCAGCAGCAGTGCCGGAGCCTCGCCCTGTGCTCCTGCCGTCAGCCGTTCGTAAAGATAAGACCCCATCGCTCGCCTCCCTGCCGTTTCGCCGCTCGCCGGACCGGGCCTGCGGCGCTTTGCGCGCTTTTGGCGATAGGCCCTGATTCGCCGTCTCTTGTCGTGCTGTATGACAAGAAACGGGTGCAGCGTCAGACCGGTTCGCTCGCCTTGTCGCGCGTGCGCCAGGCGCCATCGCGCCATTCGCGCACGAGGATATTGATCGCTCCCGGCCCGATATCGATGAGGTTGTAGGCGTTGGATTCGCCCCGCAACCGGGTGGAAATGGCAGACGACGCCTGTGCCACGAGGATGGGCGCCACCGTCGACTGGCTCAGCCCCAGAGGCTCGCCCTCGCGGGCGTTTTCCGTGTGCCGGCGCACATAGGACAGGTGGAAATGGCCTGAAAGCACCAGCCGAACCCCGAGCCGCGCGAAGCATTCGAGCGCCTCGTCGGCCCGCTTCACCCGCTTGGTCTTCTGCATCATCGGCTCGGTGGGAAAGAGCAGGGGATGATGCGCCACGATCACCCGCACGGCATTGGGCGAGGCCCTGGAGAAACGCTCCTCGAGATCCTCGAGCTGGTCGCGCGAAATCGTGCCGTGCCCCCAGTTCCATTCGAGCCGGGCGCGCCGCGACGTGCGCATGCCCACCAGCACCACGCCGTCCATCTCGAGGAACGGCTCGGTCTCGCGGGCGATATAGTGGCGGTATAGCCCATAGGGGTCGAGGAAGCGGCGCAGGATATTGACCGCCGGCACGTCGTGATTGCCCGGCACGGCAAAGACGGGCGCGGTGAGGGTATCGAGGAAGGCGCGCGCCTGGCGGAATTCCTTGCGGGTGCCGACCTGGGTGAAATCCCCGCTCGCCACCACGAGATCGGGCGCCTGGGCGTTGATGTCGGCAGCAAAGCCTTCGGCCAGCAAGGGGTCGTGATGGCCGAAATGTAGGTCTGAGATATGCAGGATCTTCATGCGGCCTTGGCGGCTCCGATATCGATGGCCGTTTCGGCCGGCACGATGACGCTCAACGCCTTCTGGCGGATGCGGAAATCGAGGGGCGTGTGCACGGTTTCGATTTCCCCGTCCAGCATCACCTTGAGCAGCTTCTTGTGCGTGGTGATCGACACCGCCTCGACCGTATCGATGGTCAGCGCCTCGTCATCCTGCCAGCGCCCGAGCAGCATGCGGGTGGTGAGGCGGAAAACATCGGTGATGGTGAGATGGTGGACGACGTAGAGCGTCAGCGTGCCCTGGTCGAGGCTGCTGCGGGAAAAGAACTGGCCCATGCCCTCGTCATAGGAGTTGGACGCTACAGCGATGGCCTGGGCCCGTTCGATGCGCCGGGGCCCGTTATCGGCCTCGATGGCGACCGCCATGCGCCGCGCCCGCGCCAGCCGGCGGAAGAAATAGAGCAGGAAGCCGAACTTGGCCGTCGTGTCTTCCCGCCCCCTGATGCGCTCGCGACCCGCCGCGACGCCCGGAATGACCCCGATGACCACCTTGTGGAGGAAGATCCGGCCATTGACCTCGCCCACATCGATGCGATGGGTTTCCCCCGTCGCCAGCGCAGCGACGGCCCCGGGCAGGTCGAGGGGCACATGCAGGTCCTTGGCGAGGGCGTTGACGGTGCCGAGCGGCAGGATGGCGAGGCTCTTGTCGCTGTCGACCAGCGCACCGGCCAGCGCGGTGATCGTTCCGTCGCCACCCGCTGCCACGATGACATCGGCCTTGCCCTTGACCGCTTCGGCGATGCGCCGGTCGAGCGGCAGGTCGCGCCGGTCATCGATGGTTGCGGCAAGGCCCTGCGCGGCAAACAGCTGCTCGAGTTCGGCGGCGGTGACGCCGGTGGCATTGGCGGTCCCGGCGCTTGCGTTGAGCAGGACGTGATACGACTTGTTCTGCACGGTCGTCGGCTCCATCCAAATGGCTCCATCCCGGAAGGATCATCTCGGTTGGCCCAAGGAACGTGTGTCGACCCTCGGGCGTTGCGCGCAAAACTGGGGTAAAGCGTCACATGTTCCACAAAATCGTCGAATCGCATCACGCCAGGCGGGTCCGGGCCTTCATCACCGGCGAAGCGCCGCTGCTGGCGGCCATGGCCATCGTCACGGGCTTGCTGCTCGCCTTCCTGCAGATCGCCGACGAAATGGGCGAGGGCGGCCTCGAAGCTTTCGACACGGCCATCCTCATGGCCTTCCGCGATCCCGGCAATCTCGACAATGTCATCGGTCCGGCCTGGGTGCATGAGATGGTGCGCGACATCACCGCGCTCGGCAGCTTCGCGGTGCTGGGGATCGTGGTGGTGGCGGCCTGCGGCTATCTGCTGATGGCGGGCAAGCGGTCATCGGCGGTGCTGATCCTCGTCTCGGTGCTTGGCGGAACCCTTCTCAGCACCGTGCTCAAGATGGGCTATGACAGGCCCCGTCCCGACCTCGCCGTGATGTCGCACCAGTTTACGGCAAGTTTTCCGAGCGGGCATGCAATGCTCTCGGCGGTGACGTTCCTGACGCTCGGCGCCATCCTCGCCGGCATCGCGCCCAATCGGCGGCTGCAGATCTTCGCGGTGAGCGCAGCCATCCTCCTGACGCTGCTGGTGGGTACGAGCCGGGTCTTCATGGGCGTCCATTATCCCAGCGACGTGCTGGCCGGCTGGTCGATCGGTGCCGCCTGGGCGCTGTTCTGTAGCGCGGTGGCCATCGTGCTGCGGCGCCTGGGCAAGGTCGACGCGCCGGCCCATCATGATAGCGCCGCGCAGGCTGCCGGGGACAGTGCCGAGGGCTTTACGGCCCCGGACGCAGGGCGGCCATCATGACGAGCAGCGCCACAACGAGGATGCCGGCTGCGATCAGCACGTAGCGCAGCGGGAAGATGCTGCGCGTGGGGCGCGGATCGGCTGCGGGGGCGCGGCCGGTGCCGCCTCGCGGCAGCGCGTTGGCCTCAAGGGCGAGCTCCTGCCGGTCGGGCGGAAATCCGGCGGCCTCGGCATCGGCGGTGAGCGGGACGGCGGCGGGATCGGGGAAATCGACCTTGTCGCGGGTCTCGCCTTTGTCGATCCGCTGGCGCAGCTGTTCGGGCGTTTCTGTCATTTCGGGCTCCCTGCGCCGGCATCGGGCGCAAGGGAAGGACGTGGCTCCGACCGCGAGGTTCCCCCGGGCCCATCCTCTGCCAACCAGTCGAGCAGCCCGAGCGCGGCGGCGCGGCCGGTGGCCATGGAGGCGGTGAGGAGGTAGCCACCGGTCGGTGCCTCCCAGTCCAGCATCTCGCCGGCAACGAAGATTCCCGGCAGCGCCCTCAGCATGAAGCGCGGATCGACGCCGTCCCAGACGATGCCGCCGGCCGAGGAAATCGCCCTGTCGATGGGCTGGGTGGCGGTAAGCGGCAGCGGCAGGTGCTTGATGGCATGGGCAAGGGCCGAGGCGTCGAGCCCGGCCGCGTTGGGGACGCATTCACGCACCAGCCCGGCCTTGACGCCCTCGAGACGGGCGCCCTTGCGCAGGCGGTTGGCAAAGCTCGCCTGGCGCGGCTGGCGGGCAAATTCAGCGGCGAGCCGCTCGAGGGGACGGTCGGGGGCGAGATCGAGCGTGAGGGTGGCGGTGCCTTCGGCCGCGAGCCTTTCGCGCAGGCGCGCCGAATGGGCATAGACGAGGCTGCCCTCGATGCCCGAGGCGGTGACGACGAATTCGCCCGCAGCGGCATCGCCCGTGACCCGCACGGACTTGACCGGCGCCCCGGCGAAGCGCTCGGCAAAGATCGGGCTCCAGGGAACGCGAAAGCCGCAATTGGCGGGCTGGAAGGGCGCAATCGCGACGCCCTTTGCCCTGAGCCACGGCACCCAGACGGCATCCGAGCCCAGCCGCGGCCAGCTGGCGCCGCCAAGGGCGAGGAGCACGGCATCGAAACGCTCTTCCGTTGGCCCCGCAGGGGTCTCGAACAGCAGGGCGGAGCCGGCAAATCCCGTCCAGCGATGGCGCGTCTTTACGGCGACGCCCTGCTCCGCCAGTCGCCCGAGCCAGGCCCGCAGCAAGGGCGAGGCCTTCATCGCGGTGGGAAAGACACGGCCCGAGGAGCCCACGAAGGTCTCGATGCCGAGCTCCGTGCACCAGGCGGTGAGGTCGGCTGCGGTGAAGCCATCGAGGGCGTCGCGCAGGCGGGGCGCGGCGGGCCCGTAGCGGGTGACCAGCCGCTCGTGGGGCTCGGCATGGGTGATGTTGAGCCCCGACTTGCCGGCCATCAGGAACTTGCGCGCCACCGTGGGCATGGCATCGTAAACGATGACCGCGTGCCCATGGCAGGCAAGGGTTTCGGCCGCCATGAGCCCGGCTGGCCCCGCCCCGATGATCCCGATCCGTGCCATGCCTCCGCCTCCCGCCCGCGCCGTCAGAGCCAGCCCTTGCGCTTGAAGAAGAGGTAGGGCAGCGCCGCCGAGAGCACCATCAGCCCCAGCGCGAAGGGGTAGCCGAAGGGCCATGAGAGCTCGGGCATGATCTCGAAATTCATGCCGTAGATCGAGGCGACGAGGGTGGGCGGCAGGAAGACCACGGCCGCCACCGAGAAGATCTTGATGATGCCGTTCTGCTCGAGATTGATCAGCCCCAGCGTCGCATCGAGGAGGAAACTCAGCCGCCCGATCAGGGTGTTAGCGTGCTCGCCCAGCGCCGCCGCATCGCGCTGCACCGCCTTGAGCAGGGATTTAGCCTCCTTGCCGGCCGGCCCGATGCGGCGGCCCTGCGGCTCGACGGCCACGTGATAGGAGGAGAGCCGCCCCATGCTGACGAGGCTTTCCTTGACGAGGGTCAGCATCTCGGCCTTGCGCCCGATCTGCTCGATGAGAGTGCGCAGATCCTCGGTCTTCTTGCTGACCTTGCGTGTCTTGTTGCCGAAAACGCGGCGCGAGAGCTGGTCGATCTCGTCGCCGACGCGTTCGAGCGCATCGGCGGTGCGGTCGCCCAGGGCTTCGAGCAGGCCCACCATCACCTGCTCGCCATCGCCCGAAAGCGTCTCCTGCTGGCGCTGGGCGCGATTGCGATAGGCGGTGAAGGGGCGCGGATCGGCCCAGCGCACGGTGACGAGCGTGCGGGCCTTGAGGATGAACGTCACAGGCGCCTTAACCGGCTCGTCGCTGTCGAGATTGGCCAGCGCCGTCATGGTCATGAACTCGGCCCCGGCCTCCTGATAGAGACGCGATGAGAGCTCGATCTCCTGCATCTCGTCGCGCGAGGGAATGGCGATGCCCAGCCAGCTCTCGACCTGCCGATCTTCCTCGGTCGTGGGATTGAGCAGGTCGATCCACACCCAGTCGGCGGCCCCGGTGGCCCCGGGCGCCGTATCCTCGACGAGAAGCCCGTGGCGGCAGAAAAAGGCTCTGAGCATGGCGGGTCTCCCGAAAGTCTCGTGCCCGCGACATCTGGCACGGTGGGAGACCGACCGCAATGCAGCGAGCCCGCATCGCCGAAAGACCTGCGGGTTTGCCGCAGCCGGACGCGCCGGCAGGGCGTTGCCCATCCGGGTTTGGGAAAGGTTGGGCGGCCCGGCGAGACGGTTCGCCTCGAAGCGGGTGGTCCGCAGTATGGTGAGACTTGCGCCTCGCCGGGTGTTCGGGATTTTTGGCTTGGTCGGGATGCGAACGGGGCGTCTGGGCTATGTCCCCGGGTCCCGGGAGTGTTGAGCTCCCGTCCTGGCCTTGGCCCTCTGGCCATACACATCATCGACGGCCTGCAGGCCCGCGACCGGCCCCGCACCCGCATCCCACCCCGATCTTTGCCATTCGAGCCTAGCTCTCATGGCCTTCTCCCCTCAAATCGCTCCACTGGAGCGATTTGGCCTGCGGCACGGCTCGAAGTGTCGCGACACCGCCCGGGTAGGAGATGAGGCGCATTATGGCGGTGGTGGGTGGGGGTGGGGATAAGTTGGGGATGGGGGTGGTGCGCGCTGAGCAAAGTGGGAGGGGCGCAGGAGCGAGATAGCGCTGCGAGTGGGAAGGGGCGTTCGGTGTGCCCGGCCCTCGTCCTTCGAGACGCCCCTACAGGGGCTCCCCAGGATGAGGACCTCGGTAAATTGCGGGGGATCTCATGGTGAGGAGCGGCGCCAGCGCGGCGCGCCGGGTGAGGGGGCCTTGCGATCTTGCGTGGGGCGAGACCCCTCACCCTGGCCCTCTCCCCGGTGGGGAGAGGGGACGCGGGAGCCGAGATCGCGCTGTGAGTGGGAAGGGCCGTTGGGTGTGCCCGGCCCTCGTCCTTCGAGACGCCCCTGCGCCGAGCCATTCGCGCATAGCGCTCATAGCCTTCCTGCGCTCCGGTCGCTCCACCGGAGCGCCCGGTCCGTGCGGCTCGCTTGGAAGCCTCAGGATGAGGACCTCTGTGATTGTAGGTGAGATCTCGTGGTGAGGAGCGGCGCAGCCGCGTCGCGAACCATGGGGGAGGCCGCTGTTCTGCCCTCCGTCCCTCGAGACCCCCCGCGCGAAAAGCAAAAAGGCAGCCGTGAGGGCTGCCTTTTCGAAAAGCGTGGAGATCGCGGCGATCAGAAGTGGAAGTTGGCGCCGATCTTGATGGTCGAGACGGTGATCGCGGCATCGGCCGAGAAGGGAGCCGCGTCGTAGGAGGCGGTGCCCAGATCGTGGTAGAGATATTCGGCCTTGAGCGAGACGTTCTCGGCGACCATGGCCTCGGCGCCCAGACCGACGACCCAGCCGGTGTGGGTGGCGTTGCCTTCAAAGCTCGGGCCGCCCACGAAATCGATGCCCGTGGTGCCGCCGGCAAAGGCCACGCCGCCCGTCGCATAGACGAGGAAGGCATCGGCGGCAAAGCCGACGCGGCCGCGCAGGGTGGCGAGCCAGTCGATCGAGTTGTAGATGGTGCCGGGCGAACCGCCATTCGGGATCGAGCCATTGATGTCGGCCCAGGCGATATCGCCTTCGACACCGATCACGATGCCGCCGAGATCATGGTTGTAACCAGCCTGGACGCCCGCGACCCAGCCTTCGGTGTCGAACTCGGCCGAGCCGGTACCGCCGGCGGTGATGGTGCCATCAACGCTGCCGAAGCCGTAGCCGACATGGCCGCCGACGTAACCGCCGGTCCAGCTCATGGCAGGCGATTCGGGAATGAAGGGCTGCTGGGGAACGTAGAGGTCAGCAGCGTGAGCCGAGACGGTCAAAACGGCCAGGGTGGCGACCGAAGCGCCGAGCTTGAGAGCAATGTTCATCTTGGAAAAGTCCTGAGCTGACAGTGATACTGCCGCTTTTCTGCACCCTTCATGCCCAATTGCCAACCCATATAAGGCATCATTTCGACAACAAGACCCTCACTGTGGCCGTATGACAACAGCAGCGCTGAAAGATTAACAAGATGTTGCGGAGCGCCGATGGCACGATGTGCCGGCGTCTCTGGCGATAACTGCGCAAAATGAAAAAGACCCGGCGCGAGGCCGGGTCTTTTTCAGATCCAGATCCGTTACCGGACCCTTGTGGATGGTGGAGCCAATCGGAATCGAACCGACGACCTCTTGAATGCCATTCAAGCGCTCTCCCAACTGAGCTATGGCCCCGAAACCTGGGCACTTCGCTACGGTCCGAACCGGACCGCTTCGAAGCGGTGCCCCCTAATATTCAAGCTCCCGGAGGGATGCAAGGGGCAAAACGCACTATCTTTCGTCGTTGCCGCCCCCGACGTCGAAGTCGAGATTTTCATCCTCGTCCTCATCTTCCTCAAGGAAGACGTCGGCATCGTCGTCGCCGATATCCTCGACGTCCTCGACATCCTCGACATCGGGGATCTCGTCCTCGGCGGCATCCTCGGTCTCGGCGTCCTCGAGAGACACGATCTCGGGGGCGTTGGGATCGGCGGCCTCGTCGACCTCGACCTCTTCGGTTTCCTCGTCCTCTTCAGCCCGATAGCGCGGCACGCGCGCTTCGCTGAGCAGGAACACCTTGCCGCAATTGGGGCAGAGGATGGGATCGCGATTGAGGTCGTAGAACTTGGTGCCGCAATGCAGGCACTGCCGCTTGGTGCCGCGCTCTGAACTGGCCAATCTGGGTCCTCATCTGTAGGGGGTGCTGTGGTGGGTCCGGTTATTGCCAAAGCCGGGGACTGTCAAACGCTAAATGGTTCGCCAAAGCGGCCAAGACAGGGCCGGGCCGCGCGGCGCTGGGCGCTGGCCTCGGGCGGGGCGCCCGTGCTAAGCCGACCGGGCTTTCCATCGACCAGCGCCGACGGCCCACAGATGTCCCATTCCGCCAGCCCGCCCCGCCCCCTCCGCTCGGCCAAGGCCGCCCCGCTTTCGGGCCGCTTCCGGGTGCCTGGGGACAAGTCCATTTCCCACCGCGCCTTCATGTTCGGCGCCATGGCCGAAGGCGAGACGCTGATCGACGGGCTGCTCGAGGGCGATGACGTGCTGGCCACCGGCAAGGCCATGCAGGCACTCGGAGCCAGCATCGAAAAGCGCGGCGATCGCTGGCACGTGCACGGGCTGGGGGTCGGAGGCTTTCTCGAACCCAGGCACGATCTCGATTTCGGCAATGCCGGCACAGGCGCGCGGCTCACCATGGGGCTGGTGGGCGGCTATGGCTTTACCACGCGCTTTGTGGGCGATGCGTCACTGTCGAGCCGGCCGATGAAGCGGGTGCTCGATCCGCTGCGCGCCATCGGGGTGGAGGTGGTGGAGCACCATGACAACAAGCTGCCCATAGCGCTCCGGGGACCCAAGGCGCCGCTGCCGATCAGCTACCGGGTGCCCATGGCCTCGGCGCAGGTCAAATCCTGCGTGCTGCTGGCGGGCCTCGTCATCCCGGGCACCACGGTGGTGATCGAGCCGATCATGACGCGCGACCATACCGAAAAGATGCTCGAGGGGTTCGGCGCAGAGATTTCGGTCGAGACCGACAGTGAAGGGGTGCGCACCATCAGGGTGGAGGGGCTGCCAAAGCTCACCGGCCAGCACGTGGTGGTGCCGGGCGATCCGTCCTCGGCCGCCTTCCCGATTGTCGCCGGGCTCATCGTGCCGGGTGCCGACATCGTGATCGAGAACGTGCTGATGAACCCCACCCGCACCGGCCTCATCACCACCTTGCAGGAGATGGGCGGGGATATCGAACTCATCGACCAGCGGCAGTCGGGCGGGGAAGACGTCGCCGATCTGCGGGTGCGCCATTCGCGGCTCAGGGGCGTGACCGTGCCGGCCGAGCGGGCCCCCTCGATGATCGACGAATATCCGGTTCTGGCGGTAGCGGCCGCCTATGCCGAGGGCGAGACGCTGATGGAAGGGCTCGAGGAATTGCGGGTAAAGGAGAGCGACCGGCTCGCCGCCGTGGCGCGCGGGCTCGAGGTCAATGGCGTCGCGTGCGTCGAGGGGCCGGAGAGCCTCCTCGTGCGCGGCACCGGCCGGGTGGCGGGCGGGGGGGTGGTCAGGACCCATCTCGATCATCGCATCGCCATGAGCTTCCTCGTGCTCGGCATGGCCTCGGACCAGCCGGTGACGGTGGATGACGAGCGCATGATCGCCACGAGCTTTCCCGATTTCGTGCCCGGCATGACCCGGCTCGGCGCCGCCTTTACGCCAGGAACCGCGGCGTGATCATCGCGGTGGATGGCCCGGCCGCCTCGGGCAAGGGGACGCTGGCGGCGGCGCTGGCCCGCCATTACGGCCTGCCCCATCTCGACACGGGCCTGCTCTATCGCGCCGTGGGCCGGGCGATCGAGGCCTATTCCGATGCGCCCGATTTCGAGGCGCGCGCCATCGCGGCGGCGGGGGCGGTCGATACCGGCCATCTCGATCCGGCCATCCTTTCGGCCCAGCCCTATGGCGAGCTGGCGAGCCGGGTGGCGGTGATCGGGGCGGTACGCCAGGCGCTGTTCGATTTCCAGCGCCAGTTCGCGCTGCAGCCCGGCGGGGCCGTGCTCGACGGGCGCGACATCGGCACGAAAATCTGCCCGGAAGCCGATGTGAAGCTCTTCATCGATGCCGACAGCAAGGCGCGCATGGAGCGGCGGGCGCGCCAGTACGAGGCGCGCGGGCTCACGGTCAACCGCTACGAGCTCTACCACCAGATCGAGGCGCGCGACGCGCGCGACCGCGCCAATCCCAATGGCGGCTTCTTTCCGGCCCCCGATGCGCACTTGCTCGATACGACCCGATTGGATATAGAGGCCGCATTCCGCGCGGCCGTCGCTCTCGTCGACGGTGCCATGGCCCGCAAGGCCGGACCCTCCGGGGCTTCGTAAATCAACCCTTGCGGCCTGCCCCGGACGGTGCATCCCTGCCGGCCGCGACGAATGACATCATGAACAGAATAGATCGCGATCAGGTCCCGCGCGCCGGGTCGTCCGGCTCATCGCCGGCGACTGGACCTGATCCGGCTTTCATCGTTCCAACCCCCGCATACGGCGTGACTGGAGACCGATTTGGCACAGCAGACTGTGACGAAAGACGATTTCGAAGCCCTTCTGATGAATTCGTTCGTCGACAACGAGCCCTTGGAAGGGGCCGTGGTCAAGGGCCGTGTGGTGGCGATCGAGAAGGATCTCGCCATCATCGACGTGGGCCTCAAGACCGAAGGCCGCGTTCCGCTCAAGGAATTCGGGCAGGCCGGCCGTGACGGCACCATCCAGGTGGGCTCCGAGGTCGAGGTCTATGTCGACCGCGTCGAGAACGCCATGGGCGAAGCCGTGCTCAGCCGCGACAAGGCCCGTCGCGAAGAGAGCTGGGTCAAGCTCGAAGAGAAGTACACCGCCAACGAGCGCGTCGAAGGCGTCATCTTCAACCAGGTCAAGGGCGGCTTCACGGTCGACCTCGAAGGCGCCGTCGCTTTCTTGCCGCGCTCGCAGGTGGATATCCGCCCGATCCGCGACATCGCGCCGCTGATGAACGTGCCGCAGCCCTTCCAGATCCTCAAGATGGACAAGCGCCGCGGCAATATCGTCGTCTCGCGTCGCGCCATTCTCGAAGAGTCGCGCGCCGAGCAGCGTTCGGAAATCGTCCAGCAGCTCGAAGAGGGCCAGGTGGTCGACGGCGTGGTCAAGAACATCACCGATTACGGTGCGTTCGTCGACCTCGGCGGCATCGATGGCCTGCTGCACGTCACCGACATCGCATGGCGCCGCGTCAACCATCCCACCGAGGTGCTCTCGATCGGCGAGACCATCAAGGTGCAGATCGTTCGCATCAACCATGAGAGCCACCGCATCTCGCTCGGCATGAAGCAGCTTCAGGCCGATCCGTGGGAAGGCATCGAGGCCAAGTATCCGGTTGGCGTCAAGTTCACCGGCCGCGTGACCAACATCACCGATTACGGTGCGTTCGTGGAACTGGAGCCGGGCATCGAAGGCCTGATCCACGTTTCCGAGATGAGCTGGACCAAGAAGAACGTCCATCCGGGCAAGATCGTCTCCACCTCGCAGGAAGTGGAAGTGATGGTGCTCGAGGTCGATCCCGACAAGCGCCGCATCTCGCTGGGCCTCAAGCAGACCTTGCAGAACCCGTGGGAAGCGTTTGCCGACAAGTACCCGATCGGCGCCACCGTCGAAGGCGAAGTCAAGAACAAGACCGAGTTCGGCCTGTTCATCGGCCTCGATGGCGACGTGGACGGCATGGTGCACCTGTCGGACCTCGACTGGCAGAAGTCGGGCGAGATCGCTCTCGACGACTACAACCGTGGCGACATGGTCAAGGCCAAGGTGCTCGACGTCGATATCGACAAGGAGCGCATCTCGCTCGGTATCAAGCAGCTCGCCACCAGCGAAGTTGCCGACCAGGGCGGCGATGGCATCCGCAAGGGCTCGGTCGTCACCGGTACGGTGACCGAGGTCAATGACGGGGGCATCGAGGTCCGTATCGCCGACAGCGAGATGACCGCGTTCATCCGCCGCGCCGATCTCAGCCGCGATCGCAACGACCAGCGCCCCGAGCGCTTCGCCAAGGGCGACAAGGTCGATGCGCGCGTCACCCAGTACGACCGCAAGACCCAGCGCATCCAGCTCTCCATCAAGGCGCTGGAAATCGCCGAGGAAAAGGAAGCCGTGGCTGCCTATGGCTCGTCGGATTCGGGCGCTTCGCTCGGCGACATCCTGGGCGCCGCCCTCAAGGGCCGCGACAGCAACTGATCCTGATGACCGGGGACGCCGTGCTGGCGCCCCCGGATTTCTCCGGCCCCGGTACGCAGCTTCCCCAAGGGAGCCGCTGCCGGGGCCGATTGGTTTTGCGAGGGTGCCATCATGGCCCAATCCCCGGCCTTCGTCTGGCGCCCCATGGCTGCCGATGATCTGCCTGCCATCCAGGCCATCGCCGATCGCGTGCATCCCGATTTCTTCGAAGCGCCCGCAGTGCTGGCGGAAAAATTCGCGCTGGCGCCCGAGGGCTGCCGCGTGCTGGAAGCCGAAGCGGGCGGGCTTGCGGGCTATGTGTTTTCCCACCCCTGGCTGCGGGGCGCCGTGCCGGCGCTCAACGCTCCGCTCGGGGGCCTGCCCGAGACGGCCGATTGCTGGTACATCCACGACCTGGCGCTTCTGCCCCAAGCGCGCGGCAGCGGGGCGGCCGGGCGCTGCATCGCCGATCTTGTCGCCCTTGCGCAGAAGGCGGGAATGGCACGGATCAGCCTCGTGGCCGTCAACGGGTCGATCCCGTTCTGGAGCCGGCAGGGCTTTGGCGTGGTCGATGCCCCGCATCTGGCGCCAAAGCTCGCGGCCTATGAAGCGGCGGCGCGGCTGATGGAGCGGCCCGTCGGCTGAGCTTGCTTTTGCCGCAACCGGCGCGTAAGCGCCTTTCTGTCGCGTTGCCGGACGGACGCCCGATCCAGTGCGCCGCGAACCCTATCGTGTCTGCCATCAAGACCAGCGGGGCCTGCCATGACGTCTCCTTCCGATAGCGACGGCCCGCCGCCGCCCCAGTCAAACACCTGGGAGCGCGCCAGTTCGGGTGCCGGAGTGGCCCCCGACGCCGCTGCGACCGATGCCGCATTTGCGCCCGAGCCGCGGCACCAGACCGCTCATCTGCTTGCCGCGCTCGACCGGCTCCGGCGCTCGCGCCGGCTGTGGCGGGTGCTGTTCGTGGTGGCGCTGCTCGTGGCTGCCCTCGCGGCGACGGCCCGCTTTGCCGGGCCGGGGCGCGAGACCGGCGACCAGATCGCCCGCATCGGCATAGACGGCACCATCCTCACCGAACGCACGCGGCTGCGCACCATCGAGCGCATCGCCGAGGACGATCGGGTGAAGGCGGTGATCATCGACATCAATTCCCCCGGCGGCACCACGGCGGGCGGCGAGGAGCTCTATGAGGCGCTGTCGCGGCTGCGGGCCGAAAAGCCCGTGGTCGCGGTGATCCGCGAACTGGGTGCCTCGGCCGCCTATATGACGGCGATCGCCGCCGACCGCATCGTGGCGCGGCGGCTTTCGATCGTGGGCTCGATCGGGGTGCTCTACCAGCATGTCGATGCCGGCAAGCTCTTCGATACGATCGGCATCGACCTCGACAAGGTGGCCACCGGGCCGCTCAAGGCCGAGCCGTCCTTCGACGAACCGATCAGCCCGCCCGTGCGCCAGTCGCTGCAGGCGCTGGTCGATGATTCCTTTGCCTGGTTCGTCGACATCGTGGCCGAACGCCGCGGGTTGGAGCGGCCGGTGGTGCTGGGGCTTGCCGATGGCCGCATCATGACCGGGCGGGTCGGGGTGGAAACCGGGCTGATCGACGCCAATGGCGGGGAGCAGGAAGCCATCGCCTGGCTCGAGGCGGAGCGCGACGTGGCCGAGGACCTGCCCATCATCACCTGGTATCCGGTGCCATCGAGCCCGCTCGGCGATCTCGGCCAGTGGCTGGGTGGCCAGATGCGCGCGACAATCGGCCTTCCCGCCTCCGGACCGATCGCGCTTGACGGGCTGGTCTCGCTTTGGCAGGTTGGTCCGGCATGACGGGACCCGCACGGGCGGGGGAGGAAGGCCGGGGAGCGGCGATGATCAAGTCCGAACTGGTCCAGAAGCTTGCCGAGGAAAATCCGCATCTTTTCCAGCGTGATATCGAGAATATCGTCAACGCCATTCTCGATGAGATCGGCGATGCCATGGCACGCGGCGACCGCGTCGAACTCAGGGGCTTCGGCGCCTTCTCGGTCAAGAACCGGCCGGCCCGCGTCGGACGCAACCCGCGCACCGGCGAGCAGGTCGAAGTCGACGAGAAATACGTGCCGCAATTCAAGGCGGGCAAGGAAATCCGTGAGCGGCTCAACAACGCCTAGAGCGCTGCGAGGAAAAGTGGCGACGGTTTTCCGGTTCGGAAGCGCCGCACATCACGAGCATGAGTGGCTTTGCCGTTTCAACGAGACGGTGAAACGGTCCACATGCGGCGGAATGGCCGGAGAGCTCTTCCCATGATGAAGCGCATCGTGGGCTGGTTCATCCTGCTGCCGCTTTCGGCGGTGCTGATCGTGTTCGCGCTCGCCAACCGGCAGCTCGTGGTGGTCAATTTCAACCCCTTCATCGCTCCGCAGGAGCTGGCGGGCAGCGGCGCCGGGGTGCCGCTCTTTCTCGTCATCTTCGCGGTGCTCCTCATCGGGGTGCTGCTCGGGGGCATGGCGACCTGGTTCGCGCAGGCCCCGCACCGCCGCGAGGAGCGCCAC
This sequence comes from Devosia enhydra, assembly GCF_900119845.1. GTDB lineage: Bacteria > Pseudomonadota > Alphaproteobacteria > Rhizobiales > Devosiaceae > FPKU01. Next base: position 374,470 of record NZ_FPKU01000002.1, on the reverse strand, counting down.
TGGCGCCGCCATGCCGAGGTGCTGAGCCGCGACCTCGAATCGGCCCGGCGCAGCCCTGGCCTCGACGGGCGCTCCCTTCCCGGCCTCGACGAACTGGTCAGCAAACAGCAATAGCGGCACGATGAGCGATCCGGTCATCATCAAGATCTGCGGCATCAAAACCAAGGCGCTGCTCGATGCCAGCATCGCGGCGGGCGCCGACATGGTCGGCTTCGTGCATTTTGCGCGCAGCCCGCGCCATGTCGACATCGACACGGTGGGCGAACTGATCTCGCAGGCGCGCGGGCGCGTAGAAAGCTGCGTGCTTCTCGTGAACCCCGACAATACGCTGGTCGCCCAGGTGGCGGCGCTCGGCCCGGACTGGATACAGCTCCATGGGCCCGAAACGCCGCATCGCGTCGCGACCATCCGCGACGAGGCCGGCATCGCCATCATCAAGGCCTGCCCCATCGGCGGGCCCGAAGATGTGGTGGCGGTCAAGGGCTTTGCTGATGTCGCCGACCGCATCCTGCTCGACGCCAAGCCGCCCCGCCAGGCGGAGCGGCCGGGCGGGCTCGGCCACAGTTTCGACTGGTCGCTGCTCAAGGGGCTCGACCCCGACCTGCCCTTCATGCTCTCGGGCGGGCTGACGCCCGAAACGGTGGGCGAGGCGGTGCGCAGTGTGCGGCCGATGGGCGTCGATGTCTCGTCGGGGGTGGAAACAGCGCCGGGCGTCAAGGACGCCGCCCTCATCTCGGCCTTCGTGCGCGCCGTGCGCGACGCCGGCTGATCCGATTTTGACCACGCTCCTTTTACCAGAAGGCTTGCCATGACGACGGCGTTCAATTCCCTCCGCACCGGCCCCGACGAGCAGGGCCGCTTCGGCGTCTTCGGCGGTCGCTTCGTGGCCGAAACGCTGATGCCGCTGATCCTCGACCTGGAGGCGGCCTATCGCGCCGCCCGGGCCGACCCGGCCTATCTCGCCGAGCTCGATTATCTGGGCAAACACTATACCGGGCGCCCCTCGCCGCTCTATTTCGCCGAGCGCATCACCGAGCATCTGGGCGGGGCCAAGGTCTATTTCAAGCGCGAAGAGCTCAACCACACCGGCAGCCACAAGCTCAACAATTGCGTGGGGCAGATCCTTCTGGCCAGGCGCATGGGCAAGACGCGCATCATCGCCGAGACCGGTGCCGGCCAGCATGGCGTGGCTACCGCCACGGTCTGCGCGCGCTTCGGGCTGCCCTGCACGATCTTCATGGGCGCCACCGATGTCGAGCGGCAATGGCCCAACGTTCTGCGCATGAAGATGCTGGGCGCCGAGGTGCGGCCGGTGACGGCGGGCGCCGGCACGCTCAAGGATGCGATGAACGAGGCCCTGCGCGACTGGGTCACCAATGTCGAGACCACCTATTACCTGATCGGCACGGCGGCGGGCCCGCATCCCTATCCGGAGATGGTGCGCGACTTCCAGTCGGTGATCGGCACGGAAATCAAGGAGCAGATGCTCGAGGCCGAAGGCAAGCTGCCCGATGCGGTGGTGGCCTGCGTGGGCGGTGGCTCGAACGCCATCGGCACGTTCCACCCCTTCCTCGACGACAAGAGCGTCAAGATCTATGGCGCCGAGGCAGGCGGGCACGGCATCGATGTCGAGAACGGCCATGCCGCCTCGATGACCGGCGGGCGCCCCGGCGTGCTGCATGGCAACCGCACCTATCTGTTGCAGGACAAGGACGGGCAGATCCTCGAAGGCCACTCGATCTCGGCCGGGCTCGACTATCCGGGCGTCGGCCCCGAACATGCGTGGCTCAGGGATACCGGCCGGGTGACCTATGCGCCCATCACCGACAATGAAGCGCTCGAGGCGTTCCAGCTCTGCACGCGGCTCGAGGGCATCATCCCGGCACTGGAAACCGCGCATGGCCTGTCGCTGGTGATGAAGATCGCCCCGACCATGGGCAAGGACGAGACCATCGTGCTCTGCCTCTCGGGTCGCGGCGACAAGGACGTGGAGAGCGTCGGCCGGCATCTCGGCTTCGACGTCAAGCGGCAGTAGCGATTTCCGGGTGCGCGTAGCCTCTCTCGCTCCGCGCCTCCCCCGCTCAGCGCCCGGCTTGAGGCTCGGCGAGGGCGAACCAGCGGGCGGGATCGCCGAGGCGGGGATCGATGCGCCCATCCTGATCGTCCGGAGCCGCTGAGCCCGTTAGCGCGGCGAGCGCCTGGTGGGCAGCCTCCATGACAACAGACAGGTCCGGGGTGGCGGGCACCGGCTGGTTCTGGGCGGAGGCATCGCGCCACAGGCAGAGATCGGCAAAGCCGTGCCCGGCGCGTGTCGAGATGCCCCCGAAGGTCCAGCGGCCGGTCTGCGCGTTGACGCGATAGGCGGGCAGGAACGCGGCGCCATGCTCGGCGATGAAGCGCACGGCTCTCGCGATATAGTCGATCAGCCTGTCCTCAAAGAAGAAATTGACATTGAGCCGCACCCAGCCGGGGCGGTAGACGCCGAGCCCCTCGCCCACCAGCGCCGCATAATGGTCGGCCGCGTCGCGCCCGATGCCGAGCAGGTCATGGGCATAGGGCCCGGCGCAGGAGCAGCCGCCACGCGCCTGGATGCCGAAGAGATCGTTGAGCAGCGCCACGACGAAATTGGGATGCAGCAGCCGCTCGCCGCTGCGGATGTTGAACGAGAAGATCGCGAGTCGCTCCGTCTCGGCCGGACCCAGCACGGCGATGCCGGGGCAGTCGGACCAGGCCGCGCGGATGCGTGCAACGGCGCGCTGCTCGAGCGCCGAGATAGTCTCGTGCCCGATATCGGCCTTGAGCTGGAAGACGAGGCCGGCGCGGATATCGCCCATGACATTGGGGGTGCCGGCTTCCTCGCGGCGCTCGGCATCGGCGACGTAGCGGTGCGAATGGGCCGTGACGTATGACACGGTGCCGCCCCCCGGCATGGAGGGGACGGTGGCGGCGAGCAGAACGCGATCGGCGATCAGCACGCCCGAGGCGCCCGGGCCGCCCACGAATTTATGCGGCGAGACGGAGACGGCGTCGCAGGCATCGTTAGCCCCTAGGGCGGATTCGGCCATGTCGATGGAGAGATAGGGCCCGGCTGCGGCATAATCGGCGAGGAGCCAGCCGCCATGGGCGTGCAGCAGCCGCGCCAGCGGACGCAGCGGCGTGATGACGCCGGTGACGTTGGAGGCGGCCGAGAAGGCGCCGATCTTGACCGGGGCATCGGCATGATGGGCGAGCGCTTCGGCGAGGCTGTCGAGACAGGGCAGCCCGCGCCCGCAGAGCGGAATGCGCAGGACCTTGGCCCCGCATTCGCGCCAGGGCAGATCGTTGGAATGATGCTCATAAGGCCCGACGAACACCACCGGGGCCGGCCCGCCGCGCGGGGTGAGGAGGCGCACGAGCTTGTTGATGGCGCTGGTTGCACCCGAGCCGGTGAAGATCACCGCGTGCCGGTCATCGGCGTTGACCGCCTTGCGGATGGCGGCGCGGGCGCCTTCGCGCAGGGCGGTGGTCTGGAGCCCGGTATAGGAGGTCTCGGTGTGGGTGTTGGCATAGGTGGGCGCCACGAGCCGCGCCACCGCCTCTTCGATGAAGTCGAGGCTGCGGCCCGAGGCGGTGTAGTCGGCATAGACCAGCGGCTTGGGGCCGAACGGGCCGGGGATGCTGACCGTGTCGCCGACCAGGCTGTCGCGAATGCGGGCGAGAAGCGGATGGTCGGCCGGATCGGACATGGCAAGGGCTCCCTGAGCGAGGAATGCCATGCTACCGGAATTTATCAGCAGAGTACAGTATGCTCAGGAAATGCAGATTGAAGGCATATTATCTTGCCGGAACAGCCTGCGACGCAAGGCGGCCGAGCGCGAAGGGCGACAGGTCGATGGTGCTGCGGCCCTCGACCAGCCGCTCGGCCACCGCTTCGCCGATAGCCGCCGAATGCTTGAAGCCGTGGCCAGAGCAGGGCGACACGACCAGCACACCGGGAATGGCGGGGTGATCATCGATGAGAAAGGCGCTGTCGGGGGTGACGGTATAGATGCAGGTCACCGCCTTTTCAGCCGTGGCGCCGATGCCGGCGAGCCGCCCTTCGAGATGGGCGCGATACATGCGCGCTGAATCCTCGGCCGGAACGGCGCGGTCGATTGTTTCGGGCGGGGTGGGCGCGCCATAGAATTCGTCGGCGGTCTTGAAGCTCCCGGCCTCGCCGATGAGCGGGAAGCCATAGAAGAAATCATCGCCCGAGGCGCCATGGGGCCACATGAAGACCGGGCCGGACCGCCATGCCGCCTGCCAGTCGGGATCGACGGGAAACCAGTGCATCACCTGCCGTACCGGCTGAAGCAGCGCGGCAAAGGGCGGCCCCAGAAGCGGGCCGGCCCATGGCCCGGCCGAGACCACGACGCGGGCGGCACGGATCGGGCCCGTATCGGTTTCTAGCACCACATGATCGCGCTCATGACGCAGGGACTGCACCGTGCAGCCCAGCCCCAGCGTGGCGCCGGAGCGCTCGGCAAGGCGGAGATTGGCGGCAACGCAGGCCTCGGGCACGAGATAGCCGCCGCCTGGCTCGTAATAGCCCACCTCATCGTCGCTGGGCCTGAGATGGGGGAAGCAGTGGCGGATCTCGGCGGCATCGAGCATCTCGTGGGTGATGCCGAAGCGCCGCGCCGCATCGCGCGAGCGTGCGATGAAGCCGGTGCGGCCGGGCCGGGGCACCGCATCGTCGGCCCGCGAGATGATGATCGAGCCGATCTCGAAAAGCAGGCCCGCGTCGGTCTCGGCCTCGATGTCCCGCCAGATCTCGTGGCTGCGCCGCGCAAGTGGCACATAGGCCTCGCCCTCGCCGATGCCGCGCCGTGTGATGCGGCTCTCGCCATGGGTGGAGCCCATGGCATGGGGCGGGGCATACCGATCGAGCCCCAGCACCCGGACGCCGCGCCGGGCCAGTTGCAGCAGCGTGGCGCTGCCGGCCGCGCCCAGCCCCACCACGACGACGTCGAAACCTGTCACTGCGCCTTGTCCCTGCGCTCGAAATGATTGGCGAGCGCGAGGCCCGAGATGATGATGAGCACGCCCACCAGCGTCTGCCAGCTCGGGATTTCGCCGAAAGCGACGAAGCCGGCCGTCGAGGCAAAGACCACCGAGAGATAGGTGAAGGGCGACAGAACGCCGACGGCGGTGCTCTGATAGGCCTTGAGATAGAAGAACTGCGCCAGCTGCGCCATGACCCCGATCAGGAGCAGCGCCGGCCAGTCGCCCCAGGCGACCGGCTGCCAGAAATACCAGGCCGGCAGCCCCGTGAAGATGGCGAGCCCGACGGTATAGAACAGCATCATGGTCATGGTGTTCTCGGCCTTGAGGGCGCGGATCTGGATGGTGGCGAGCGAGCCGAACATCACCGAGGCGAAGGCCGCAACCAGCCCCCAGGACCATTCGGTGCTGCCCGGCGACACCATCAGCAGGGCGCCGCAGAGCCCGATGCCGGCGCCCAGCCAGCGCATCGGCCCGATCTTTTCGGCGAGCAGCACGAGGGCCAGCAGCATGACCACGATGGGCCGGATGAAGCCGATGGCATTGGCGAGCGCCAGCGGCAGGGCGGCAAGCGCAGCGAAATTGCCGGTGATCGCCACCGCGTTGCAGAAGACGCGGAAGATGTGCCGGCCGGGCCGCTGCGTGCCGGCGATGGCGGCGCGCTGCCGCCAGACGATGGGCAGGATCGCGACCAGCCCGACCAGCGAGCGGATGAACACCAGCTGGATGGCGGGATAGGTCGCGCCCTGGATCTTTACCACCACCGTCATGACGGTAACGATCGCCATGTCGGTCAACAACCAGATTATGCCCAGCCGGTCGGATGTCGGCTGGGGGGTTGTTGTGGTCATCTGCGCCTTTCGGGCTGAACGAGATTGGCCATGAGGCGGAAGGCACCCGGCACGAGATGATCCATCTGGTGATGCAACACCAGCGCACAGTGGGTATGTCGACCCGCTTCGATTTGAGCCGAAAGCAGGGCGCCGCGCAAGGGCGCTTCGCCGGCATCGGAGGCAGCAATCAGCGGTACATAGGCCTCATCCCACTCGGACGCGAAATAGAGGCCGCGCTCCTTGTTCCAGCCCGACCAATCGGCCGCAGTGATCACATTGGGGCCGTTGAGCAGCCTGTGATCGGGGGCAAGCACCGTGACCTCGGCATTGGGGTTGGTCACCCGCCAGCGCAGCGAGGGGTGACCCACCACAAGCCGGCGCGGCGGCACGCGGGCCGGATCCCAGCCATCGCCGGGGCGATGATAGAGGGTGACGAGGTGACCGCCCGCCTCGACCCAGCGATGCAGCGCCGGCAGCGCCGCCACCAGATCCGGCCGGAGGCCGAAGGCGAAGAGCCCGATGACGATGGTGGTATAGCGCGACAGATCGCCCGAGAGATCGGCCGCGCCCATTTCGGTGACGTCGAGCCCCATGCGCGGCAGCCAGAGGCCGACGCGATCGGCGCCGCCCCCGACATAGCCGATGCGCGCACCCTCGGGGAGTTCGAGGTCGAGCGCGAGCACATCGATGGTGGCCGGCACCGGGCGCACGATGCGCCCCACATGCGGATAGGCGAAGCGCTCGATGCGATAGGCGGGACGGCCATCGATCATCGGTTCGAGCCGCGTCGCTCCGGCCGGCAGGTTGGTGGGCGCGGTGATGGCGATGGACCCCGACCCGATGCCAGCCTGCCAGCCGGCCGGCGCAGAAAGGCTCAGGGCCGCGGCCGGGCCATCGACGCGCGCGGCGACCGACCAGTTGCGGCGCGGGTCGGCCGTACGGGCGATGATCGCGGGCGGATCGAGCAGCAGCGAGTGGGCCGGCACGATGGCGAAGGGCTCTTCGAGGTCGAAGCGGCCGAAGACACGGTGGCCGTCGATGGCCATTTCGACGGCGACCGACAGGGGCCCGTTGCCGCCGAGATTTTCGTAGAACGGCGGATAGGACGTCGTGAGGTCGGCGTGCTCGGAGACGGTGAGCGGAAACCGCGTCACCGAGGGGCTCTCATGCTCGGCTGGTCCGGTGACGATGCCGGCGCCGGCCCAGGGCCTGATGCGGATATCTGCGCCCTCGGGGCCATGGAGCCGCACCTTGAGGGTGGCGCTGGCGCCCGGCGGCGCGTTGGGCGGCTCGGCCCATGCCTCGACATCGATGCCCGCGGCGAGCAGCACGGCGGCGTCGATCTCGCTGATCTTGCGGGCGAGGCGATGGCGATGGGCCTCCGCCACGTCGCCCGAAAGCGCCTCATGGGCGGCACCGGTTTCGCTGGCGGCGCGCAGCAGGAGCGGCACCATGCGGGCGCCATCGGGGAAGGCGGCCTGCGCCTCATCGATGGCGGCCTGCGCCGCATTGAGCGAGGCGGCGGCGGCGGGCGAAACGCCTTCGAGGGACGCGAGCGACCCGATGGTGGCGGCGAGCCCGTCGCGGATATCGGTCTCGGGCGCATTGCCGCGCGGGCCGTGCTTGAGGTGCAGCGGCCAGGCGGTGGGCGATTCCGCCCGCCAATGGCCCATGCCCTGGCTGGCATGGTAATAACGCGAGAATTCCCCGATCTCGTCCCAGCTGGCGCCAGTGGCGGGATCGCGTCCGCCCGCCTCGACCACCATGGTGGTTTCGGGCGGGGGCACCTCGTCGTCATAGGTATCGCCAGCACCCGAAAAGGCCGGCAGGTAGTATTTGGCCACCGTCCAGGGCCTGAGGCCTTCCTCGAAATGCTCGGGGAAGGCATCGGGATCGGCGGCGAGGCCCAGAGCGGTCTCGGCCGCCTCGGTCATGGCGCGGTGGTGGCCGTGCTGGCCGGGCACATCGAGGAAAGTGGGGATGACGATATCGGGCCGCTCGGTGCGATAGGCGCGCACCAGCCGCTCGATGATCCTGTCACGCCCCCAGCGTTCGAGCGTATCGACACCGGATTTGGAGAAGCCGAAATCATGCACCGGGTCACCGGGGCCATGGCCCATCCAGTGCACGCCGGCATCGAGCTCACGCGCCGCCTCCTCCATCTCGCGCGAGCGCATGGCGGCGAGGGCCCCGGTGCGTTCGGGCCCGAGCGCGTTCTGCCCGCCTTCGCCGCGCGTCGAATTGGCGACGACCACGCGCAGCCCGTATTTGAAGCGGAAGGCGGCCATCAGCCCGCTGTCCTCGTCATCGGGATGCGCGCCGGTATTCATCAGCGTCAGCACCGATTGCAGGCGCGACAGCGCGTGGCTCAGCGCCACCAGGCGCGGACGGGCCCGGCGGCGGGCGATGCGATCTCGGGCTAGGCTCATCAGTTGGGCTCCGTATCGGCAGGGGCAAGCGGCCCGATAGCAAGATCGAGACGCGGCGTCAGGGTTTCCATCAGCGGCAGGGCCGCGGCGCCGAGCGCTGCCGTCCAGCGCCCGGTCTGGCCGCGCAGAACGCGCGGCACGGTGCGGTGCGGCCGGGCCGCAACCGAAATCGGCAGGGGTTCGAGCGCGGCGATCAGCGCATCGGTGAGGGCATCGGGCAGGGCCCCGCCCAGGATGATCGTCTCGGGATCGAGGAGGTTTTCGAGCATGCCCACAACCGGGGCGAGGTGATCGGCGGCTTCGGCGATCCAGTCCATCAGCACCGGATGGCGGGCCGCGAGCAGCGCATCGAGGGCGACGGGGCCGACATCGATGAGGCCTGCGGCAGCGAGCCGGTCGCGCAGGGCATAGAGCGAGGCATGCTGCTCGAGCCAGCCGCCGGCGGGCCGATCATTGCGCGGCCGGGTGGGGGTATGGCCGATCTCGCCGGCATTGCCATGCGCGCCCCTGAGCGGGCGACCCTCATGGATGATGCCGAGCCCGATGCCGACCCCGAAATAGAGGAGGCAGAAGCTCGAGAACGGCCGGCCGGCGCCGAAAAGCCGCTCGCCCACAGCGGCGGCGTTCGCATCGTTCTCGATCACCGCCATCGTGCCGGTGGCCTCTTCGATGAGCCCGCGCGGATCGATGCCGCTCCAGCCCGGCAGGGTGGCGGGGCCGACCGAGCTCATGCCATCGACCTCGAAGGGCCCGGGCATCACGACGCCAACGCCGAGCAGCCGGGCGGACCCGCCCTGGCGGCGCAGGGCGGCGATCTCACGCGAAAGATGCTCGACGACGATCTCGGGCCGCGTGTCGGCGAGAGGCGCTGTGCGCCGCGCCCTGACCCCGCCGCCCAGATCGAGCAGGACGGTGGCGATGCGATCGCCGGCGATCTCGACGCCCGCCGTCATCGGGCCTTCGGGGTTTACGGCGAACTGGATGGGGGGCTGGCCGCGCCCGGCGCGGCGGCGGCCCACTTCAACCAGCATGTCTTCGGAACAGAGTTCCTCGACGATATTGGCGACGGCCTGCGGGGTGAGGCGGGTGAGCCGCGCGATCTCGGTGCGGCCCAGCGCGCCATGCATGCGCACCACGTCGAGAACGACGCGGCGGTTATGCGATCTGTTGCGCTCCGGATTGGTGCCGATCGCCACGCGCTGGCGCGCGGCGGGGCGCTCCCTCGTGGTCATGGCAGCATTCCTTCCCGACCCGGACGATGGCGTCATGACGCGAATAACACAAGTAGATTATTTTATTGACAAGACGGCCCCGGCAGGTGAGCGTAGCCTCAAGGCAGTGGGTTCAGCTCCTGCCCCCGAGGGAAACGAACCGCAGCCGCCCGCTGTGGCGGCGCGGTCCATCACGGAGGTCTTCATGCGCAATCGGTTCCTCGCCGGCGGGCTCGCCGCCGGCATCAGCTTCCTGACGCTGTCGAGCGTGCAGGCGGTCGAAATCGAATACTGGCAGTATGTGTTTGACTCGCGCGTCAAGGCGATGGATCAGCTCATCGCCAATTTCCAGGCGGCCAACCCCGACATCACGGTTCGCCACCAGACCTTCCCCTATGCCGACTACCAGACCCGCGTGGTCGCGGCCAATGTCGCGGGCCAGGGCCCCGATGTGGTGCAGCTGTTCTATGGCTGGGTAGACAATTTCGTCGCCGGCGGCCTGATCCAGCCGCTCGATCCGGCCGTGTTCCCGCATGCAGAGATCGAATCCGATTTCTTCCCGATCGTCAGCGCCATGAAGCGCGGCGACGATTACTACGGCCTGCCGACCGCCGTGCGCTCGCTGGCGCTGTTTTACAACAAGAAGATCTTCGAGGAGAACGGGCTCGACCCCAACGATCCGCCCGATACGCTCGAGGAACTGGTTGCCGCCGGCAAGGCCACCGTCAAGCGCGATGGCGCCGGCAACATGACCTCGGCAGGCCTCGCCTTCGGTCTTTCCGCGCAGGACCATCACTGGTGGCGTGAAGTGCTGATCCGCCAGTTCGGCGGCCAGCCCTATTCCGACGATGGCCGCACCGTCACTTATAATGACGAGGCCGGCATCGAGGCCACCGCGTTCCTGATGGGCCTCGAGAGCGAGGAAAAGATCGGCGAGATCGGCTTCATGGACGAGCCGCAGGCCGCGTTCCGCGGCGGGCTTGCCGCCATGACCATCGACGGCACCTTCCGCCTCGGCGCCTTCCGCGCCATCGAAGGCTTCGAATGGGGCGTGACCGAGCTTCCGGCCAATGCCGAGGGCGTGCGCTCGAACTATGCCAGCTACTTCGCCAACGCCATCGGCGCCCGCGCCCAGGGCGAGGAACTCGAAGCTGCCCAGAAGTTCCTGCAGTATATCAGCTCCGAAGAAGCCATGGCCGTGTGGCTCGAAGTGGTGGGCGAACTCCCGGCCCGCCGTGCCGCCGCGCTGACCGAGACCAACCTCGCCGACCCGATCTACGGGCCGTTCCTGCGGGCTCTGGACTATTCGCGCACCACGATCTTCGTGGACGAAATCGCGCAGCGCCAGGTGGCGCTCGATCTCGAAGCCCGCATCAAGCTGCAGAACCAGCCGGTGGCCGAGGCCGTGGCCGAAGCCGCCCAGCAGGAGCAGGCCATTCTTGACGAGTTCTACTCCCGTTGAGCCGCGCCATGGCTGATACAACCGCAGATCCGGCCCCCAAGGGCCGGATCTGGGACAAGCTGACGATCGGGCAGAAGCGCGTGGTCTGGGCGTGGGTCTTCCTCGCCATTCCCATCGTCTTCTTCGTCGTCATCCGCTTTTACCCCACCTTCTGGGCCTTCTGGCTGTCGCTGACCAATTGGGACCTGATGCGCCCCGCGCGCTTCATCGGGCTTGCCAACTACCAGCGACTGCTGAACGATCCGGCCTTCTGGCAGGTGTTCCGCAACACCTTCGCCTATCTCATCATCGGCACGCCGATCAGCCTGCTGTTGTCCTTCGTGATCGCCTATTACCTCGATCGCGTCCGGTTCATGCACGGGTTCATCCGCGCGCTCTATTTCGTGCCCTTCCTGACCACGGCTGCTGCCATGGCCTGGGTCTGGCGCTGGTTCTACCAGCCCGTGCCGATCGGCGTGCTCAACAACATCCTCGCCTCCATCGGCCTGCCGGCCCAGCCCTTCCTGCGCTCGATCGAGCAGGGGCTGCCCTCGATCATGGTCACCGCCATCTGGGCGGGGCTGGGGTTCCAGATCATCATCTTCATGGCCGGTCTTCGGGCCATCCCGCAGACCTATTACGAAGCGGCGCGCATCGACGGGCTCGGCGAATGGCCGATCCTGCGCAAGATCACGCTGCCGCTGCTCAAGCCGACCACCGTCTTCCTCGTGGTGTTTTCCTCGATCGGGTTCCTCCGGATCTTCGACCAGGTCTACAACATGACCACGAATGATCCGGGCGGTCCGCTCAACACCACCAAGCCGCTGGTGCTGATGATCTACCAGACGGCCTTCCAGTCCTATGCCATGGGCTATGCAGCGGCGCAGACGGTGGTGCTGTTCACCATCCTCCTGATCGTCTCGCTCCTCCAGCTCTGGGTCCTGAGGGAACGCAAATGACCACTGTGGCCGACCCGCAGGCGGCGGAGCACCGGCTCAATCGCGCCGCGATCCGCCCGGGCCGCATCATCACCTGGACGCTGCTGTTCATCGGCGGCGTCATCATGGTGACCCCGCTGCTCTACATGCTCTCGACCTCGCTGAAATCGGCTGGCCAGATCTACGATCTGCAGCTCATTCCGGCCAATCCGACGCTGAACAACTATATCGCCGTCCTCTCGGACGGGCGGTTCATGCGCTGGTTCTTCAATTCGACCTTCATCGCGGTCTGCTCGACGCTGTCGGCGGTGTTTTTCGACTCGATGGTCGGCTACACGCTGGCCAAGTTCCAGTTCCGCGGCCGCTTCCTCGTCTTCATCGCCATCCTGTCCACCCTGATGATCCCCACCGAGATGCTGGTGATCCCGTGGTACCTGATGAGCGCGCAGCTGGGCTGGATCAACACCTATTGGGGCATCATGTTCCCCGGCATGATCACCGCCTTCGGCGTGTTCCTGATGAAGCAGTTCTTCGAGAGCGTGCCCGATGACTTCCTCGAAGCCGCGCGCATCGACGGGCTCAACGAGTTCCAGATCTGGTGGAAGGTGGCCATGCCGCTGGTGACCCCGGCGATCTCGGCGCTCGCCATCTTCACCTTCCTGGGCAACTGGACGGCCTTCTTCTGGCCGCTGATCGTCACCAACAGCCGCGAGCTCTACACTCTGCCGGTGGGCCTCTCGAGCTTTGCGGTGGAACAGTCGATCCAGTGGGAAATGATCATGACGGGTGCGGCGCTCGCCACCATCCCGACGCTGATCGTGTTCCTCGTGCTGCAGCGCTATATCGTGCGCGGCGTCATGCTCGCAGGCCTCAAGGGATGACCATGACTGACCCAAGGCTTGCCGATACCAGCCGGTTCCCCGACCCGGTCTATACCGAAACCGTGCTCCGTCCGCTGTTCGACGGGGCCAAGGACCATCACGTCGAGAGCTTCCGGCGCATCGACAGGGCCCATCTGGTGATGCTGGCGGAAACCGGCATCCTCAGCGCCGAGCAGGCTTCGGCCATCGCCGGGGCGCTGGTGTCGATCGATGCTGAGCTCGACGTGCCGGCCCTGACCTATACGGGCGAGGTGGAGGACTTTTTCTTCCTCATCGAGAAAGAGCTGAAAAAGCGGATCGGCCCCCATATCGGGGGCCGGCTGCACACGGCGCGTTCGCGCAATGACATCGATCACACGCTGTTCAAGCTCGGGCTCAAGGAGCGCATCGACGTGCTGCTGGGCGAAGCGCTCGGCCTGCTCGAGGCGCTGGTCGCGGCGGTGGAGCGCGAGAAATCCACGCTCATCGTCGCCTATACTCATGGGCAGCCGGCCCAGCCCTCGACGCTCGGCCACTACCTCGCCGCCGTCACCGAGGTGATGGTGCGCGATATCGAGCGGCTTGAGGCGGCCCGCGCCATCGTCGATCTCTCGCCCATGGGCGCGGCGGCGATCACCACGTCGGGCTTCCCGATCGACCGGGTGCGGATGGCCCAGCTTCTGGGCTTTTCAGCCCCGCTCAACAATTCCTATTCCTGCATCGCCGGAGTCGACTACACGACGGCGACCTACAGCGCCATCGAACTGATGTTCCTGCATCTGGGGCGCCCGATCCAGGACCTGCAGTTCTGGACGAGCTTCGAGGTCGGGCAGATCTATGTGCCCAACGCGCTGGTGCAGATCTCCTCGATCATGCCGCAAAAGCGCAATCCGGTGCCGATCGAGCATCTGCGGCACCTCTCGAGCCAGACCATGGGCCGGGCGCGCGCGATGCTCGACATCATGCACAACACGCCCTTCACCGATATGAACGACAGCGAGGGCGAGAGCCAGGGCTTCGGCTATGGCGCCTTTGCCAGCGGCGGCCGGGTGCTGCGGCTGCTCGCAACGCTCGTCGCCCAGATCCGGGTCGATCCGGCCCGGGTGCGCGCCAACATCGCCAAAAGCTGCATCACCATTACCGAACTGGCGGATTCGTTGGTGCGGGAGGCCGGGCTGTCGTTCCGGCAGGCCCATGAGATTGCCGCCCATGTGGCGCGCAAGGTGGTGGCGGTGGGCGGCAGCCTCGAGGAGGGCTATGGCCCGTTCCGTGAGGCCTTTGCCGAGCATACCGGCCGCGAGGCCGATATCGGCGAGGATGCGTTCCGCCGCATCGTTTCGCCCGAGCATTTCATTGCGGTGCGCGCGCGCCTGGGCGGACCTGCCCCCGAAGCGCTCGATGCCTCGCTTTCCCTTTACACTCAAGCGCTTGCGGGCTTCCGCGATCGTGCTGCGGCGCGTGCCGCGCGCGAAGCCGCAGCCGCCGCCGAACTGGCGCAGCGCTTTTCTGCACTTTCTGGAGGGCAATGATGGCCACCATCACGCTTGAAGGCCTGAGCAAGGTCTATGGCAAAGGCGTCAAGGCGGTCCGCGAGATCGACCTCGACATCGCCGATGGCGAATTCGTAGTGCTGGTCGGCCCCTCGGGCTGCGGCAAATCCACGACGCTGCGCATGATCGCCGGGCTCGAGGAGATCTCGGGCGGCACGCTCAAGATCGGCGGGCGCGTGGTCAACATGCAGGACCCCAAGCAGCGCAATATCGCGATGGTGTTCCAGAACTACGCGATCTATCCGCACATGACGGTCCGCCAGAATATCGGCTTCGGGCTCTATACCTCCAAGCTCGACAAGGCGCAGAAGAACCAGCGCATCGATGCGGCGGCCGAGACGCTGGGGCTTACCCCCTATCTCGAGCGTCGGCCGGCGGCGCTTTCGGGCGGGCAGCGGCAGCGCGTGGCCATCGGCCGCGCCATGGTGCGCGATCCCGTCGCCTTCCTCTTCGATGAGCCGCTCTCGAACCTCGACGCGCAGCTGCGCGCCCAGATGCGCATTGAAATCAAGCGGTTGCACCAGCGGCTCGGCACCACCATCGTCTATGTGACTCATGACCAGGTGGAGGCGATGACGCTCGCCGACCGCATCGTGGTGATGCGCGACGGCGACATCCTGCAGGTCGGTTCGCCCACCGAGCTTTACGAGAACCCGGTCGATATCTTCACCGCGCGCTTCATCGGCAGCCCGGCGATGAACCTGTTGCCGGCGACCCGGACCGCTGGCGGCGTCACCATCGACGGCACCTCGGTGCAGGTGGCCCTGCCGGCCGGCGGCGGGGACAAGTTGCTCATCGGCGTGAGGCCGCATGAATTCGTGGTCGATCCCAGCCGCGCCGGCCAGCCGGGTGCCTTTGCGGTCGAAGGCGTCGTCGATGCCGTCGAGCCGCTCGGGCCCGAAACGCTGGTGCATATCAAGGTCGGTGCAACCGAAGCGATCGCCACCGCGCCGGGCCGGGTCGTGCCGGCGGTGGGCCAGACGGTGACGGCGATGGCGCAGCCGGGCAGCCTGCATCTCTTCGATGCCAAGACCGAGAAGGCCCTGCCGCGGCCCTAAGCGACTGAAGCACTGCTACAATCCAAGCTCGGCCGTGGCCTCCCTGAGGGCACGGCCGAAGCGTTCCAGCCCCTCGCTGCGCCCGGCGCCGGCCCTCAGCGTCAGCCCCACGGCGCCGCGCGTGTCGGTGGTGTCGACGGGCAACGCGACCAGGGTGCCCTCCTCGAGGTCATTGGCGACGACGCCTTCGGAAATCACCCAGACGGCGTCGGACTGGCGCAGGAACGAGCGGCCGAAGGAATCCGAAACGGTCTCGATGGCGACCGGCAGTTCGGCGATACCGGCGGCCAAAAATAGCCTTTCGACGAAGGGCCGGATGATCGCCCCGCGCGGCGGCAGCAGCACGGGATAGGCCGCAAGCGCTGCGATTTCAAAGGGTTGCGCGGTGAGCAGCGGATGGCCGCGCCGCACCGCGAAGCGCACCTGCTCGGAATAGAGATACTCGAAACTGAGCCCCGCCATCTGTTCGGGGGCGGCGAGGCGGCCGACGACGAGGTCGAGATCGCCGCGGCGCAGGGTGTCGAGCAGGAAGCGGTTGTCGCCCGTGAGGATCATCAGGGACTGACCCTCGGCGATGGCGCGGAAGCGGTCGACGGCCCCCGGCATCAGGCGGGCCGAGACGGTGGGCAGCGCCCCGACACGCAGTGGCGGCAGGCTCGTGACGGCGCCGGGCGCCACTGCATCGGCCCCCTGACGGATCGCGGCGAGGCCGATTTCCGCATGCCGCAGAAAGACTTGGCCGCGCGCGGTGAGCCGAACGCCACGCCCGTCGCGTTCGACGAGATCGGCGCCCAGCGCCATTTCGAGCTCGCGCAGAGTACGGGTGACGGCGGGTTGGCTGACATTGAGCGCCTCGGCCGCACGGCCCACGCCGCCCTGCCGGGCGACGGCGATGAAGGTGCGCAGGTGACGCAGGCGGATATGCGGGTCCATGCCCATTCATACCATGCCTGTTATGAATGGGCGCAAGACTCTGATTTTACACCCGTGAAATACCGGTCCATTCTCGTGGCAGGGAGATGAAATTCTATGCAATTCGCACGGATCAACGGCGTGGTGCTGCACCACCAGCTGTTCGGCGCCGGCAGCGGTCGACCGGTGCTGGTTTTCGCCAATTCGCTGGGCACCGATTTCCGCATCTGGCGCGACGTGATCGTGCGACTGGCCGGTGAGTTCACGATCCTCACCTATGACAAGCGCGGGCATGGTCTCTCGGACCTGGGCGCTCCGCCCTACACCATGGACCAGCATGTGGATGACCTCTCCGGGCTCATCGACCATTTGGAGCTGGGGCCCGCGATCATCGTCGGGCTCTCGGTGGGCGGGATGATCGCGCAGGGGCTCCTAGAGCGGCGTCCGGACCTGGTGCGCGGCCTCGTGCTCTGCGACACGGCCCACAAGATCGGCGATGCGACACTGTGGAACGGGCGGATCGACGCGGTGATGGGCGATGGCGGGATCGCGGGCATCGCCGATGCGATCCTTGCCCGCTGGTTCACCGCCCGCTACCGCGCCGAGGAGACCGAGGCGATGGCGGGCTGGCGCAACATGCTCGTCCGCCAGCCGGCCGCGGGATATGCCGGCACCTGCGCGGCACTGCGCGATGCCGACTACACCGACTTCGTCAAAACCATCGCCGTGCCGACCCTCTGCGTCGTGGGCGACGAGGATGGTTCGACCCCGCCGGACCTCGTTCTGGCGCTCGCACGGCTCATTCCGGGCGCGCGCTATGAAGTGATCCCCGGCGCGGGCCATATTCCACCGGTGGAGCAGCCGGCGCTGCTTGCCGACATGATCCGGGCCCTTGCGGCCCTTGTACCTTCCGGAGCCAGCCAATGACCGAAGCGGCGGTCGACCGTTTGAGCCAGGGCATGAAGACGCGGCGCGCCGTGTTGTCCGACGCCCATGTGGAGCGCAGCGAGGCCGGCAAGACCGAGCTCGACGCGCCCTTCCAGGTGCTGATCACCGAGGCGGCCTGGGGCCATGTGTGGTCGCGGCCCAACTGGAGCAAGCGCGAGCGCTCGATGGTGACCATCGCGCTCCTCGCCGGGCTCGGGCATTATGAGGAAATGGCGATGCATATCCGCGCCACGGCCCGCACGGGGGCGACCGAGGAGGATGTGCGCGAGGCGCTGCTGCATGTGGCGATCTATGCCGGTGTGCCGGCGGCCAACCATGCCTTCAAGATCGCCAAGCAGGTCTATGCCGAAATGGGACAGGGAGAGAGCGCATGACGGAGTTCGGCATCAACACCCCGCCCGAGACCGGTGCCTTCCTGCCGCGCGACCGCAACTGGCATCCGCCGGCTTTCACCCCGACTTACAAGACCTCGGTGGTGCGGGCCCCGCAAAAAGCGCTGATCTCGTTCGACAATTCGCTGTCGGAAGTGACCGGCCCGCGCTTTGGGCACAACCTCATCGGGCCCAATGACAACGACCTGATCATCAACTTCGCCCGGCCCGGCGAAATGGCCATCGGGCAGCGCATCATCGTGCATGGTCGCGTGCTCGACGAGCGTGGGCGGCCGGTGCCCGGCGTCCTGGTGGAATATTGGCAGGCCAATGCCGGTGGCCGCTACCGGCACAAGAAGGAAGGCTACCAGGCGGCGCTCGACCCCAATTTCGGCGGCTGCGGGCGCTCGATCACGGCAGAGGATGGCTCGTACTGGTTCCGCACGGTCAAGCCCGGCGCCTATCCCTGGCCCAATGGCGTCAATGACTGGCGGCCGGCCCATATCCACTTCTCGGTGTTCGGATCGGGCTTTGCGCAAAGGCTGATCACCCAGATGTATTTCGAGGGCGACCCGATGCTCAAGCTCTGCCCCATCGTCAACACCATCGCCGACCCGGCGGCGATCGAGGCGCTGGTGGCGCCGCTCGACATGTCCAACACCGTGCCGATGGATGCGCGCGCCTACAAGTTCGACATCATCCTGCGCGGGCGCCGCTCGACGCCCTTCGAAAACCGGCGGGAGGGCAATTGATGCCGCAGCCCCTCAACCTTCTCAAGGAAACCCCGTCCCAGACCGCCGGGCCCTATGTGCATATCGGGCTGACGCCGAATTTTTGCGACATCACCGGCGTTTACCCCGAAGACCTCGGCACGGTGATGGTGGGCGAGGCGACCAAGGGCGAACGCATCACCGTGACGGGCCGGATCTTTGACGGCACCGGCACGCCCCTGCGCGACGGGCTCATCGAGATCTGGCAGGCCGATGCGTCGGGCCGCTATCCCGGCCCGACCGACCCGCGCGGCGGCGCCGATCCGCATTTTACCGGCTGGGGCCGCTGCCCCGCCGATGGCGAGACCGGGGTCTATCGGTTCGAGACCATCAAGCCCGGTCGCGTGCCGTGGCCCGACGGGCGGATGCAGGCGCCACACATCAGCTTCTGGATCGTGGCGCGGGGCATCAATCTGGGGCTCAACACGCGGCTTTACTTTCCCGAGGAGAGCGCCGCCAATGCCGAGGATCCGCTTTTGAAGCGGCTCGAGCATCAGGCGCGCGTACCGACACTTGTGGGCAAGCGCGAGGGCCAGACGATCACCTTCGACATCCACCTGCAGGGTCCGCAGGAAACGATCTTCTTCGATATCTGAGGATTGACCCACGGCATGAGCCTGTCGGCCTTCGACCACCCGATCCTGAGTGCGATGCTCGGCGACCCCGAGATCGCCGCGCTGTTTTCGGTCGAGGCCGAAATCGGCGCGCTGCTGCGCTTCGAACGGGCGCTGGCAGAGGTGCAGGCCGGGCTGGGGCTGATCCCCGGCGAGGCGGCCGACGGCATTGCCCGCGCGATCGAAGGTTTTGTTCCCGATATCGCGGCGCTGGCGAGGGGCGCGGCGAGGGATGGCGTGGTGATACCGGCGCTGCTCGTGCAACTGCGCGAACGGCTGGAGCCCCGCCACCGGCAATGGCTGCATTGGGGCGCGACCAGCCAGGACGCCATCGACACCGGGCTGGTGCTGCGGCTGAAACCGGCTTTGGCCCATCTCGATGCCCGGCTGGGCGCGGTGATCGCTGCGCTCGAGACACTGGAGCGGCGCTTCGGGGCCCGCCCGATCATGGGCCGCACGCGGATGCAGGATGCCCTGCCGATACCGGCCGGGCACCGTATCGCCGCCTGGCGCGGACCGCTGGAGCGGCTTTCGGAGAGGCTGCCCGCGATCGGGCAGGCGGTGCTTCGGGTGCAGCTCGGAGGCCCCGTGGGCACGCTCGAAAGCGCCGGCGGCAAGGCCGAGGCGCTGCGGCAGGGACTGGCGGGGGCGCTCGATCTCAAGGCGTCGCCACGCTCGTGGCAGGCCGAGCGCGACGGGCTCGTGGGGCTGGCGCTGTGGCTGGCGGAAGTCTCGGCGAGCCTCGGCAAGCTGGGGCAGGACATGGCGCTGATGGCGCTCGACGGCTCGCTGGCGATTGCCGGCGGGGGCGGCTCGTCGGCGATGGCCCACAAGGCCAATCCCGTGCGCGCCGAGCTTCTGGTCAGCCTTGCGCGCTACAATGGGGCGCTGGCGCCCGCGATGCTGGCCGCCATGACAAACGAATTCGAACGCTCCGGCGCCACCTGGACGCTGGAATGGCTGACGCTGCCGCAGATGCTGGCCACGACCGGAGGCGGGCTGCGGCTTGCCGGCGAACTGGTCGGCCAGGTGACGCGGATCGGCACGGAGGGGGAGAGAGACGATGGATAACACGATGCCGGGACGCCTCGTGGGCGGGCTGGCGCGCTGGGTGGCGATCGCGGGAGGCGTGATCCTGATCGTGATCACCGCGACCACGGTGATCTCCATCATCGGGCGCGGGCTGATCTTTGCCGGGCTCAAGCCGATCCCCGGGGACTACGAACTGGTGGAAGCGGGCGTCTTCTTTGCCGTCTTCAGCTTCATGCCCTGGTGCCAGTATGTGCGTGGGCATGCCGATGTGAACATCGTCACCAATTTCATGTCGCGGCGCGCCAACGCGTTCATCGACATCATGGCCAACCTGCTGATGCTGGGGGCGGCGGTGTTCCTCGCCTGGCGGCACTGGCTGGGCATGCTCGACAAGCAGCGCTACATGGAAACCACCTTCATCCTGCGCATCCCGCTCTGGTGGATCTATGCCTCGGGCATGGTGGGGGCGATCACCTTCATCATCGTCTCGGCCTATTGCGTGGCCCGCGCCACCCATGAGTTCCGCCATCCCGAGGCGCGGCCGCAGATGATGGGAGCTTCGCATTGAGCAACGTCGCCATCGGCTTGACATCCTTCCCCATCCTGCTCGGCCTCATCTTCCTGCGCGTGCCCATCGGGCTCGCCATGCTGCTGGTGGGGATCGGCGGCAGCTACATGATCACCGGCTCGTTGAACCCGATGCTGGCGCAGTTCAAGTCGCTGACCCACGCCACTTTCTCGAATTACTCCTTCTCGATCATTCCGCTGTTCCTGCTGATGGGGCAGTTCGCGGCGTTGGGCGGGCTGTCGGCCGCGCTGTTCAAGGCGGCGGCGGACTGGCTCGGCCATCGCCGGGGCGGGGTGGCCATGGCGGCCATCGGCGCCTGCGCCGGGTTCGGAGCGATCTGCGGCTCCTCGCTCGCCACGGCGGCGACGATGGGGCAGGTAGCGCTGCCGGAATTGCGCAAGCACGGCTATTCGGGCCGGCTCTCGACCGGCACGCTGGTAGCCGGCGGTACGCTGGGCATCCTGATCCCGCCCTCGGTGATTCTGGTCATCTATGCCATCCTCACTGAGCAGAATATCGCCAAGCTCTTCATGGCGGCCTTCGTGCCCGGCATCCTCGCCGCCATCGGCTATCTCATCACCATCGCGATCTATGTGCGCTTCCGGCCCGAGGATGCCGGCAGGTTGCCCCGCGTGCCCTATCGTGAGCGCTTTGCCAGCCTCATCAACATCTGGCCGGTGCTGCTGGTGTTCTTCCTCGTGGTCGGGGGCATCTATTTCGGCTGGTTCACGCCCACCGAAGCGGCCGCCATCGGGGCGGCGGGCACGGGCATCATCGCCATCGCCAATCGCGGGCTCAACTGGGCCAATTTCAAGCAGGCGCTGCTCTCGACCGCCTCCTCGACGGCGATGATCTTCCTCATCGTTCTGGGTGCGGCGGCGCTCAACAGCTTCCTCGCGCTCTCGCAGCTGCCGCAGGCGTCGGCCGAATTCGTCACGAGCCAGGGCCTCAATCCGTGGCTGGTGCTGAGCATCATCCTGCTGTTCTACCTCGTGTTTGGCTGCGTGATGGATTCGCTCTCGATGATCCTTCTGACTGTGCCGATCGTCTTCCCGATCGTGACGGCGATGGATTTCGGCCTGCCGCCGGAAGAGTTCGCGCTCTGGTTCGGCATCCTCATCCTGATCGTGGTGGAGGTGGGGCTCATTACCCCGCCGGTGGGGATGAACCTCTTCATCATCAACTCGATGGCCAGGGACGTGCCGATGAGCCAGACCTATCTGGGCGTGCTGCCCTTCGTGGCTTCCGATCTCTTGCGCGTGGTGATCCTCGCGGCATTCCCGGTGATCACGCTGTTTCTCGTCAGGTTACTCTATTGAAGGACAGGGCCATGATGCGCACGCAGGTGGCGATCATCGGATCGGGGCCGGCCGGGCTGCTGCTCGGGGCGCTTCTGGGCAAGGCGGGCATCGACACTGTGATCGTGGAGGCGCGCTCACAGGCCTATGTGGCGGCGCGCATCCGGGCCGGGGTGCTCGAGGAGGGCACGACGCGGCTGCTTCAAGCCGTCGGCTGCGGGGCGCGGATGAAGGTCGAGGGGCTGGTGCATGAGGGCTTCGGGCTGGCCTTTGCCGGCCGGCAGCACCGCATCGACCTGCCCGCCCATGCCGGCGGGCGCACGGTGACCGTCTACGGCCAGACCGAGGTGACGCGCGATTTGATGGCGCATCGGGCTGCGCAGGGCTGGGCGAGCGTCTACGAGGCGGCCAATGTGGCGCTGCATGATTTCGGGGGCGAGGCGCCCAGCGTCACCTACGAGAAGGACGGGGTGACGCACACCATCGCCTGCGATTTCATCGCCGGCTGCGACGGCTATCACGGGGTGAGCCGGGCGAGCGTGCCGGATGCGGCCAAGGCACTCTACGAACGGGTCTATCCCTTCGGCTGGCTCGGGGTTCTGGCCGACGTGCCGCCCGCCGACCACGAGCTGGTCTATGCCAACCATCCGCGGGGCTTCGCGCTCTGCTCGATGCGCTCGATGACACGCTCGCGCTATTACGTGCAGGTGCCCACCTCCGACAAGGTGGACGCCTGGAGCGACGATGCGTTCTGGGACGAACTGCGCCGCCGGCTGCCCGAGCGGATCGCCGATGCGGTGACGCCGGGCCCTTCGATCGAAAAATCGATCGCGCCCTTACGCTCCTTCGTTTGCGAACCGATGCGGTTCGGACGGCTGTTCCTTGCCGGTGACGCGGCCCATATCGTGCCTCCGACCGGGGCCAAGGGGCTCAACCTCGCGGCCAGCGACGTGCATTATCTCTCGCAGGGCCTGATCGAGCATTATGGCGAACGCTCCGATTCCGGCGTCGACGCCTATTCGGGTCGCGCGCTGTCGCGCATCTGGAAGGCCGAGCGCTTCTCGTGGTGGATGACCTCGACGCTGCACCGCTTCCCGGACACCGACAGTTTCGGCCAGCGCATGCAGGAGGCCGAACTCGACTACCTGACCCAGTCGGCGGCGGCGACATCTTCGCTTGCGGAGAACTATGTCGGCCTGCCTTACTGAGCCGGACGAGCGATTACCGGGCAGGGGCCGCCGCAGCCCCGGCCAAGGACAGTCAGCAATGCGGCGTGGGAGGACAAAGATGAAGAGACGTTCTGTTGTGCTCGGCGGCCTCGCCGGCAGCCTTGTCGCCGGCCTGATGCTGGCCGGTTCGGCCCAGGCGCAGGAGGTGACGCTGCGCGTGCACCAGATGCTGCCTGCCCAGGCTACCATTCCGGCCAAGGCCATCGAGCCCTGGGTCAAGCGGGTGGAAGAGGCCTCGGGCGGGCGCATCAAGTTCGAGCTCTATCCGGCCATGCAGCTGGGCGGCGCGCCGGCCAATCTCTATGACCAGGCCCGCGATGGCGTGGTCGACCTGATCTGGACGGTGCTGGGCTACACGCCGGGCCGCTTCCCCAAGGCCGAAGTCTTCGAGATGCCGTTCCTCGTGACCACGGGCGAAGCCACTTCGGTGGCCTTCCAGCGCTTCGTGGAAGAGAACGCCATGGACGAGTTCGAAGGCGTCAAGCTCATCGCCGTGCACGCGCATGGGCCGGGGCTGTTCCACTCGATCGATCCGATCACGAGCCTCGAAGATCTGCGCGGCATGAAGATCCGCGGCGGCTCGCGCGTCATCAACGACATGCTGACGCGGCTGGGCGCCGAACCGGTGGGCATGCCGGTGACGGGCGTGCCCGAAGCGCTCTCGAAGGGCGTGATCACCGGCACGACGATCCCGTGGGAAGTGACGCCCTCGCTGCGCGTGGCCGAACTGGTCAAGAACCACACCGGCTTTTCGGGCGAGCAGGGGCTCTATACCCAGACCTTCGCCTTCACCATGAACCTCGACGCCTACAACAACCTGCCCGACGACCTGAAGGCCATCATCGATGCCAATTCCGGCGTCGAGACGGCGCGGGCCTTTGGCCAGGCCATGGATGGCGGCGACCAGGCCGGCCTCAAGATCGCGCAGGATGCCGGCAATTCCATCGTGACCCTCGACGAGGCCGAGACGGCCCGCTGGAAGGAAGTGGCGCAGGCCACCATCGACAACTGGGTGAGCCAAATGGATGCCTCGGGCGTCGACGGACGGGCGCTTTACGATCGGGCCGTCGCATTGGTGGCCGAGGAGACCGCCCGCTGAGGGCCTGTCGCGTTTGCTGACGCTGCATAGACAGAAGGGGAGGCGCGAGCCTCCCCTTTTTGCATCCTCAGTTGAGGAAGATCATGATGATGATGATCAGCCAGATCGGAATGCCGAGGAGCCAGAGGCCCAGTGCCTTGAACATGTCTATCTCCAGGAATGAGGGGCGGAGGGGCGCGGGGCCCGCTCCGCACAGTGATCAATAGCGGCGGAAGACGTCGGCGAAGACGGTCTGCTCGTCGCGGTGACGACCACCCATCGAGGCGGCCCACCAGGCGCCGGCGGCACTGACGAGCAGCGAAGCGGCGGCGAGGAAGGCGGCGATGATGCCGGTGCGACGAGCGCGGTCGGCAGCCTCGAGAGCCGTGGCCTTGGCCTCCTCGAAGCGGGTGAGGGCGGCATCGACACGGGCCTCGGCCTCGGCCTGCGGCAGGCCGGTCTGGCGGGCGACGAGGCTCGCAAGATAGGTGCTGTCCTCATCGGAGACTTCGCTCGTGGCGGCGTTGAGGAAGATGCGACCGACTTCGCCGCGGGTATCCTCCGAGACCGGCACGGCGAGAACCGAAGCGGGGGCTGTGGCGACGGGCGCGGTGACCGCCGGAGTGGTGGAGGCAGGCGTGCCGGGCGTGCCCTGAGCCGGGGTCGCAGGGGCCGCAGCGGCGGGTGCCGCGGCGACATCGGTGACCACGGGAGCACGGAACAGCGTATCGATCAGATAGGCATTGGGATCGAGCCCGTCTTCGCCGGCGATATTGGACGCGGCTTCGACGGCTGTGCCCGTGGCGTTGGAGATGGCGGTGACGGCAGCACCGACGCCGCTGGCGGCAATGACCGCACCGACGACCAGGGCGCCGGCCCAGACGAGCACGCCATGGGCGCCATCGCGCACATCGCTTTCATGCTCGGTGGCGTCATGGAACCGGCGACGCAGCCGGCCGGTGAGATAGGCGCCGCTCATGAAGCTCGAAACCTGCACCCAGAGCAGCCAGCTGGCGGCGGCGATGGCGATGGCGAACGGAGCCGCGCCCTCGCGGGCATCAAACGAGGTGAAGCTCAGCCCGATGGCCGAGCCGAATGTGAGCAGAACGAGGGAAATGGCCGAGGCCAGCACGATGCCGGCGATGATCGCCGGCCAGTCGACATAGGACGACTGTTCCTTGCTGTTTTCGGCGATTACCACCGTGTCGGCGGGAGCATTGATGGTCATGGGCGTGCCTCCTCTTCGGGTCGGCGGTTCATGCGAGGCCGATGAAGGACAGGATGGCCATGACGATGACCACGAGGCCGACGAGATAGATGATGCCGTTCATGGGAAACCCCTTGTGACGCGTTTGTGATGACTCTCCAAACCGTCGCTGTCGGCATTTGGTTGCCCCCTTGCCGCAATTTTGGGCAGGCGATGGCAGAAAAAGGGCGGCAAAAAGGGCGGGCACCGCTCGGC
Source organism: Devosia enhydra (assembly GCF_900119845.1). Classification (GTDB taxonomy): domain Bacteria; phylum Pseudomonadota; class Alphaproteobacteria; order Rhizobiales; family Devosiaceae; genus FPKU01. Next base: position 348,846 of record NZ_FPKU01000002.1, on the reverse strand, counting down.
ACCCGCCCCTGACATAGTCGCAAGACCCGATCAGAGCGCGTCGGTGATCTCGGTGGTATAGGCGCCGGTGGGCTCCTTGGTGATGATCTTCTGGTCGAGCAGCGCCTTTTCGGTGCGCTCGTAAGCGGTGAGATCGAGGGCCGGATCGTTGACGTCGATGAGCTTGCCGACTTCGCTCATCATGTAGATCTGGTTTTCGAGGATCTGGGCGCCGGACTCGTCATTGTCGAGCACGATCTCTGCGGCTTCCTCGGGGTTCTCGATGGCATACTGCCAGCCCTTCATCGAGGCGCGCACGAAGCGGACCATCTTGTCCTTGAAGGCGGCGTTGGCGAGATTGGGCTCCATGACGTAGAGCCCGTCCTCGAGCAGGTCGTTGTCCATCTCCGAATAGTTGAAGATGACCAGCTTGTCGGCGGTGAAGCCGGCATCGGCAGCCTGCTTGAGCTCGTTATAGGTCATGACCGAGATGCAGTCGGCCTGCCCGTCGATCAGCGCCGAGACGTCGAAATTCTGCTTGAGGACTGTGACCCCATCCGGCCCGCCCTCGGTGGAGAGCCCGAGCTTGTTCATCCAGGCCATGAAGGGATATTCGTTGCCGAAGAACCAGACGCCGAGCGTCTTGCCGGGGAAGTCGGCTTCGGTCTGCACCGGGCCATCCTTGGGGCAGATCATGAGCAGGCCCGAGCGCTTGTAGGGCTGGGCGATGTTGACCAGCGGCGCGCCCTGGTCGCGGGCGGCGAGCGCGCCACCCATCCAGGCCACCGCCACATCGGCGCCGCCACCGGCCAGAACCTGCTCGGGCGAGATATCGGGGCTGCCAGGCTTGATGGTGATGTCGATGTTTTCCTCGGCGTAGAAGCCCTTGTCCTTGGCGACGAAATAGCCGGCGAACTGGGCCTGCGGAACCCATTTGAGCTGGAGGGTGACCGGATCGGCCGCCAGCGCCGGCAGCGTTGAGAGCGCCAGCGCCCCGGCGGCCAATCCCAGAAGAAGCTTCCTCATATCGACGTCCCTTTCCCGATTGCTACGCCCGACCCCTGCGGACGGACGGATGCCAGAAGGTGACTGCCCGTTCGACAAGGGCGATCACGAAGTAAAAGAGCGAGCCTGCCAGCGCCGCCACCGCGATCTCGGCCCACACCAGAGGCAGGTTGAGCTTGCCGATCTCGGAGGACATGCGAAACCCCATGCCCACCACCGGCGAGCCGAAGAATTCGGCCACGATGGCCCCGATCAGCGCTAGAGTCGAGTTGATCTTCAGGGCGTTGAAGATGAAGGGCGCGGCGGCCGGCAGGCGGAGCTTCAAAAGGCTCTGCCAGGGGCTGGCGGCATAGGTGCGCATCAGGTCGCGCTCGATGGCGCTGGTGGCCTCGAGGCCGGCCAGCGTGTTGACCAGCATGGGAAAAAACGTCATCGCCACGACGACGGCGGCCTTCGAATGCCAGTCGAACCCGAACCACATGACGAGGATGGGCGCGATGCCGACAATGGGCAGGGCCGAGACAAAATTGCCCAAGGGCAGCAGCCCGCGCCTGAGGAAAGGCGAGCGATCGACGAGGATGGCGACGATAAAGGCCGAGCCGCAGCCGATCGCGTAGCCGATGAGCACGGCGCGCAGGAAGGTCTGCTGGAAATCGGCCCAGAGGCGGCTGGTATTGTCGAGAATGGCGGTCCCGATGCCCGAGGGCGGGGGCAAAAGCACGGGCGAGACATTGCCGCCGCGCGTCCCCGCCTCCCAGACCAGCAGGATGACGGCGCCGAAGGCGATGGGGATGAGTGCGCCGAGCACCGGGCTGGGCGCAGCTTTCGCCCGCAGATCGGCGGAGAGCCGTTCGGCAAAGAGCCAGGCCAGTACCCACACGGAAGCGAGCATGGCCCAGAACCCGGCCCGCGCCGCCTCGATGCCGGGGAGGATCGAGAGCAGGATGAGCCCGCCCACCGTGGCCAGCGTGCCCGGAATGGCGGCGGGCAGGCGATGCCGGTACCAGAAGATGAAGATCAGCGAGACGAGGCAGAAAGAGATGACGGGGGAATAATCCCAGGATTGCCGCACCCAGCCATCGGTGGTGACGAAGGGCAGGACGATAATTGCGCCCAGCAGCAGGGCTGCAGCAAGGGTGAGGAGGGTGGAAAGCCGCGTCATGCCGGGCGCGCCCCCATGCGGGCGGTGACCCATCGCTCGCCCAGCCCAACCAGCATGACGAGCGTGCCCGACATCACCGCCGCGACCACCAGCGCGGCCCAGATCTGCACCGTCTGCCCGTAATAGGAGCCGGCGAGCAGCCGCGCCCCGAGCCCGGCGCCCCCGGCCGGCAGTTCGCCGACGATGGCGCCCACGAGGCTGGCGGCGATGCCCACCTTCATCGAGGCAAAGAGATAGGGCATGGCCATGGGCCAGCGCAGCTTGGCAAAGACCTGCGCGCGGGCGGCCGAATAGGTGCGCATCAAATCGAGCAGGATGGGCTCGGGGCTGCGGAAGCCCTTGACCATGCCCACCACCACCGGGAAAAAGCTCAGATAGGCCGAGATCAGCGCCTTGGGCAAAAGCCCCTCGATGCCGATGGCGTTGAGCACGACGATCAGCATGGGCGCGATGGCAAGGATCGGCACGGTCTGGCTGGCGATGATCCAAGGCAGCATCGAGCGGTCGGCGGCGTCGTTATGCACGATCAGCACCGCGAGCCCGATGCCGAGCGCGGTGCCGATGACAAAGCCCAGAAGCGTCGCCGAAAGCGTCGCCCAGCCATGGTAGACGAGGCTGCGGCGCGAGGTGACGGCCTGTTCGACCGTGGTCTTCCACACTTCGGTCGCCACCTGATGGGGCGCCGGCAGCATGGGCTTGTCCATGTTGAGCAGGTCGCCCACGACCTGCGTGACCGGAGGCATCGGAACGCCGGTGCGCTGGTAGAGGCCTGCCTGCCGATCCCAGTTCATGCCCAGCGCGGCGACGTACCAGAGCACCAGGAGCGCGCCGAGCACGATGAGGATGGGGCCGAGACTGCCGGAACCGCGGGTCTTGCCGTGCGCCATGCCTAGTGCTCGCAGCACGGATCGGCCCAGCGGCCGTCGCGGAAGGCGCGGCCGGTCATCGCGCCGCCCCCTGGATAAACGAGACGGCGAGCCCGACCGTCTTGCGCGCATGAGCATCGCGCATGGTGATCCGGAACCCTGCCAGACCTGCACGTTCGTTCGGGCCGATCTTGAATTGCAGATCGAGCAGGGTCGGGTGGATGATATTGGGACCCCGATACGGGCCCTCATAGCAGGGCCCGGAATGCACTTGCCGCGATCCGTCGGGATCGAAGGCCTCGATACCGCAGGTGATCGTCACGACGCCGTTGCGTGGCTCCGCATTGCTGAACATCAGGGCCAGCGCGCCCTGCCGACCCGGCGGGAAATGCGACTGGCCCGACACGCGCGGCGTCTGCGGACGCGCGAACATCGCGTACCAGTCGAGGTGGTCGGTGACCATCGCGATGCCGGTGAACTGCCCATCGCTGGCCTTGTCCGCACCTACGGGCTCGGCGGATTGAGCCAATGCCGGAAGCGCCAGAACAACGAGCAGCAGGCAAAGCAGCAGCCTCATCAGCTTTCCTCGTAGGAATGGCCGGCCCTGAGGCCATCGCGGACGCGGGCGGCGAGGCGCAGGAATTCGGGGGTTTCGCGGATATCGAGCGGGCGCTCGGCCGGCAGGTCGCTGTCGATGACATCGATGACGCGGCCGGGGCGCGGGCTCATCACCACGATGCGGGTGGAGAGATAGACCGCCTCGGGGATGGAATGGGTGACAAAGCAGATGGTCTTGCCGGTGGCCGCCCAGAGCTTCAGGAGTTCGGCATTGAGATGATCGCGCACGATCTCGTCGAGGGCGCCGAAGGGCTCGTCCATCAGCAGCAGGTCGGCATCGAAGGCCAGCGCGCGGGCAATCGAGGCGCGCTGCTGCATGCCGCCCGACAATTGCCAGGGGAACCGATCGGCAAAGCCCTCGAGATTGACGAGCGCGAGGGTACGGGCGATGCGGGCCTGCTGCTCGGCGCGGGGGATACCCATGACCTCGAGCGGCAGGGCGATATTATGCGCGATAGTGCGCCAGGGCAGCAGCGCCGGGGCCTGGAAGACATAGCCATAGGCGCGCTTGAGCCGCGCCTCTTCGGGGGTGAGCCCGTTGACGGTGATGCTGCCTGAAGTCGGCTGCTCGAGATCGGCGATGACGCGCAGGAACGTGGTCTTGCCGCAGCCCGAGGGGCCGATGAAGGAGACGAAATCGCCCTTGCCGATATCAAGATCGACATCGGACAGCGCCACCACCTCGCTCTCGCGCGTCCTGTAGGTGAGCCCGAGGCCCTTGGCGGAGACGACGGGGGTCATTGGGCTGATTCCGGCGGGAGCAGCAGGATTGTCGCGTGGGGCAAGGCCCCCTCACCCGGATGGCAAGGGCCATCCGACCTCTCCCCCGAAGGGAGAGGTGAAGGGGTGGGGTCCGGCGGGAGCAGCGCTTGGGGCGAGGGCCCCGCATCCACAGGGAGAGGTGAAGGGGGGCGGGCGAAGCGGAGGTGGGGCGAGGGGGCCTGGGCGAGGCGGGCGGCGATGACGGTCATCACGCCTTCGGGATTCTTGAGGACATCGCTGTTCCAGAACCGGATTACCTCGTAGCCGTGAGCGGCAAGGGCAGCGGTGCGGCGGGCATCGGCGGGGTTGTCGGCATGCTGGCCGCCATCGAGCTCGATGACGAGATTGGCCTCCCGGCAGGCGAAATCGACGATGAAGGGCCCGACCGGTTGCTGGCGCACGAATTTATGGCCCAGCATCTGCCGGTTGCGCAGATGCTGCCAGAGCCGGTGCTCGGCATCGGTCATGTTCTGGCGCAGGGCGTGCGCGGCGCGGGCGGCGAAGCGTGTCTTGAGGACGCTCATCGTGGCTGGTCCTCGTCATGACATTTGTCCGTGGGGCAAGGCCCCCTCACCCGGATGGCAAGAGCCATCCGACCTCTCCCCCGAAGGGAGAGGTGAAGAGGGGTGACATTGCGTTTCACCCCTGGCGAGGTGTCGAGAGGGGCCGGGGTACCTCTCCCTCTGGGGGAGAGGTCGGGCTTTGCGGAGCAAAGGCCGGGTGAGGGGGCCTTCGACAAGGGCGCGGGATTTGCGGTTCTGATGATCAGATCACGCGCTGCAAGCTTGCCCATATTGCCCTCGAGCAAGCGGCAAGGCCCCCTCACCCGGATGGCAAGAGCCATCCGACCTCTCCCCCGAAGGGAGAGGTGAAGAGGGGTGACATTGCGTTTCACCCCTGGCGAGGTGTCGAGAGGGGCCGGGGTACCTCTCCCTCTGGGGGAGAGGTCGGGCTTTGCGGAGCAAAGGCCGGGTGAGGGGGCCTTCGACAAGGGCGCGGGATTTGCGGTTCTGATGATCAGATCACGCGCTGCAAGCTTGCCCATATTGCCCTCGAGCAAGCGGCAAGGCCCCC
>NZ_FPKU01000002.1:206054-343370 GCF_900119845.1 Devosia enhydra | reverse complement strand
GGCGCGGGATTTGCGGTTCTGATGATCAGATCACGCGCTGCAAGCTTGCCCATATTGCCCTCGAGCAAGCGGCAAGGCCCCCTCACCCGGATGGCGAGGGCCATCCGACCTCTCCCCCGAAGGGAGAGGTGAAGAGGGGTGCCATCGCGTTTCGCCTGCCCCCGTGCGCCCAAGGTCAGACGCCTGTCGCGGGGATGCCGGTGCGTTCGACGGCGCGGGGGGCGGTGATGGCTTTCCACTGGGAGAGGGCGCGGTTGACGGGGTTTTTCGGCTCGCGGGCAATGAACTGGCCGTGGCCGGGCGCGTGGCGCATCTCGTCTTCGACTACCGACAGGCGACCGCGGGTCAGGACGAAGCGGGGCAGGCCCTTGACCGCAATGCCCTCAAAGACATTGTAGTCGATGGCCGATTGCTGGGTTTTTGCCGAGATGGTCTTGCTGCGCGCTGGGTCCCAGACCACGAGGTCGGCATCGGCGCCGACCAGCACCGCGCCCTTTTTCGGGTACATGTTGAGGATCTTGGCGATATTGGTCGAGGTGGCGGCGACGAACTCGTTCATCGTCAGCCGGCCGGTGTTGACCCCATGGGTCCAGAGCACCGAAAGCCGGTCCTCGAGCCCGCCGGTGCCATTGGGAATCTTGGCGAAATTGCCGATGCCATTCCGCTTTTGCGCCGTGGTGAAGGCGCAATGGTCGGTGGCGACGCAGGAGAGCGAGCCCGCCTGCAGGCCGGCCCAGAGCGAGGCCTGGTGAGCCTTGTCGCGGAAGGGCGGGCTCATGACGCGGCGGGCGGCGTAATCCCAGTCGGGATTGGCATATTCGCTCTCGTCGAGCACCAGATGCTGGATCAGCGGCTCGCCCCAGACGCGCATGCCCTTCTGCCGGGCGCGGCGGATGGCTTCGTGCGCCTGCTCGCACGAGACATGCACCACATAAAGCGGCACGCCGGCCATGTCGGCGATCATGATGGCGCGGTTGGTGGCTTCGCCTTCCACCTCGGGCGGGCGCGAGAAGGCGTGGGCCTCGGGCCCCGTCTTGCCCTCGGCGAGGAGCTTCTGGGTCATGGCGGCAACGACATCGCCATTTTCGGCATGAACCAGCGGCAGCGCGCCCAAATCGGCGCAGCGGGAAAAGGACGAGAACATCTCGTCGTCATCCACCATCAGCGCGCCCTTATAGGCCATGAAGTGCTTGAACGAGGTGATGCCGCGATCGACGACCTCAGCCATCTCGTTGAACACCTGCTCGCCCCACCAGGTGATCGCCATGTGGAAGGAATAGTCGCAGGCGGCCTTGCCGGTCTTGTTGTCCCACATTGTGAGCGCTTCGAGCAGCGACTGATTGGGGCTGGGCAGGCAGAAATCGATGACCGTGGTGGTGCCGCCCGAGAGTGCGGCGCGCGTGCCGCTCTCGAAATCATCGCTCGAATAGGTGCCCATGAAGGGCATTTCGAGGTGGGTGTGCGGATCGATGCCGCCGGGCATGACATAGCAGCCGGTGGCATCGAGCACCTCGTCTCCGGCCAGGTTTTGCCCGATCTGGGTGATGATGCCGTTTTCGATGCGCACATCGGCCGCATAGGTGAGGTCGGCGGTGACGACGGTGCCGTTCTTGATGATGGTGCTGGTCATTGTCTGGTCCCTCATCGATGCGGTGGCCGGTTGGCCCGGACGGCGCCGCGCGCTTTGCACATTCTCGCATCGTGCATCGCCAAGCGCCTGTTTTGCAAGCAGATTGCCGCAGCTTTGGCGACTACTCCACGATCTCCGCCGTCTCGACCACGGCGTGGAAGAGCACGTCGGTGCCGGCGGCGGCCCAGTCGGGATAGATTTCCTCGGCTTCGTTGTGGCTGAGCCCGTCGACGCAGGGGCACATGATCATGGCGGTGGGGGCGACGCGGTTGATCCAGCAGGCATCGTGGCCGGCGCCCGAGACGATATCGCGATGCGAATAGCCCAGCCGTTCGGCGGCGGCGCGCACGGTGGCGACGCAGCCCGGATCGAAGGCGACGGGATCGAAATGGCCCACCTGCTCGACGGTGGCGGTGATGTCGAGGGCTTCGGCGATGGTGAGGATGCCGGCGCGGATGCGATCATCCATCTCGTCGAGCACGCCCTTGTCGGGGGAGCGGATATCGATGGTGGCCGTGGCCCGGCCGGGGATGATGTTGCGCGAATTGGGATAGAGGTCCATGTGCCCGATGGCGCCCACGGCATAGGGCTGGTAATCCATCGCCACCTCATGGACGAGCTCGGTGACGCGCGCGAGCCCCAGCCCGGCATTGCGCCGCTTGTACATCGGGGTCGAGCCGGTGTGGGCCTCGCGGCCTACGAGCGTGACCTCGAGCCATTTGAGCCCCTGGCCGTGGGTGACGACGCCGATATCAATGCCCTCGTCCTCGAGGATGGGGCCCTGCTCGATATGGAGCTCGAACATGGCGTGGATCGGCCGGTTGCCCACCGGCTCCTCGCCCTTCCAGCCGATGCGCTCAAGCTCGTCGCCATAGCGCTTGCCGTCGCGATCGGTGCGGTCATAGGCCCAGTCGAGCGGGTGAAGGCCGGCAAACACCCCCGAGGCCAGCATGGCGGGCACGAAGCGGGTGCCCTCCTCATTGCTCCAGCTCACCAGCACGATGGGCCGGCGCGTCCTGATGCCCAGGTCATCGAGCGTGCGGATGACTTCGAGCCCGCCGAGCACGCCCAGGACGCCGTCGAACTTGCCGCCGGTGGGCTGGGTATCGAGATGGCTGCCCATATAGACCGGGTCGAGCCCCGGCTCGGTGCCCTCACGACGGGCAAAGATCGAGCCCATCTGGTCGACCCCGACAGTGAGCCCCGCCGCCTCGCACCAGCGGCGAAACAGCGCCCTGCCTTCGCCATCGGCATCGGTCAGGGTCTGGCGATTGTTGCCGCCGGCGATCCCCGGCCCGATCTTTGCCATCTCCATCAGCGCATCCCACAGGCGCTCGCTGTTGATGCGAAGGTTTTCACCGGGTGCGGTCATGGGTGGGGCTCCACGCTTTGGGACTGAACTGCGCCGGAAGACCCCTCACCCTGTCCCTCTCCCCGGCGGGGAGAGGGGACGATGGAGCCGGCGGCGCCGAGAATGTGGTCGAGAACGGTAGGGGTATTGGCAAGGATATCGCGGTTGTATAGCCGTACGATCCGATAGCCTGCGGCCGCTATTGCAGCGTCGCGCCTTTCGTCCCGCTCGGCATCATGATGGCTGCCATCGGCCTCTACGACCAGCATCGCGTCGCGGCAGGCAAAATCTGCGAAATAGGGCCCGATCGGCAGCTGACGGACGAATTTCCAGCCGCCGAGACGGCGGTTGCGCAGGTGAAACCAGAGGCGGGCCTCCGCATCCGTCATCCAGCTGCGAAGGGCCCGGGCGCGTTGGGTTTGCGGGTTCGGGGCCCGCTTTTTCCGAAGGGGAACCTTGGTGTCCGCGCCCCCTCTCCCCTCTGGGGAGAGGGTTGGGGTGAGGGGGTCGGGCTCTCTGGTGCCATCGGCTGGGGAAAGCGCACTTTCCGTGTCGCGGTGAGATGGCGGCATGGGCGGGGAGTCTGACCCCCTCCCCCGCCGCTCTGCGGCGACCTCTCCCCTCAGGGGAGAGGTGGGGGCGACCTCTGGCGCGGGGGTGGGCGTTGGTACAGCGGGGGTTTCGGACGGGGTTTTTGGAACCTCGGTGCCTGCACTCCCTCTCCCCTCTGGGGAGAGGGTTGGGGTGAGGGGTTCAGAGGTGCGGCTCTCGCTGATCCGGGGTTGGGCAGGCTCGGCGGCGCGGGAGGATGGCGGCGTGAGTTGAGAGTCTGACCCCCTCACCCGCCGCTGCGCGGCGACCTCTCCCCTCAGGGGAGAGGTGGGGGCTGCCTCTGGCGCGGGGGGGTACTGTAGTGCAGCAGGGTTTTCGGACGGGGCTTTGGGGACCACGGAGCCTGGGCTCCCTCTCCCCTGAGGAGAGAGGGTGGGGGCTGGCTGAGGGGGGGAAGGGCCCTCGTCCGACATTATTTGAGGCTCGGGAAGGTGAATTCGGCGCCGCGTTTGATGCCGGCGGGCCAGCGGGTGGTGACCGTCTTGAGGCGGGTATAGAAATGCACGCCTTCGGGCCCGTAGATGGCGTGGTCGCCGAACAGCGAGCGCTTCCAGCCGCCGAAGGAGTGATAGGCCACGGGTACGGGGATGGGCACGTTGATGCCCACCATGCCGACCTCGATGCGATCGGCGAAATCGCGCGCCGCATCGCCGTCGCGGGTGAAGATGGCGGTGCCGTTGGCGTATTCATGGCCGTGGATGAGGGCGACAGCATCCTCATAGGTCCTGGTGCGGGCCACCGAGAGCACCGGCCCGAAGATTTCCTCGCGATGGATGGTCATGTCGGGGGTGACGCGATCAAACAGCGTGCCGCCGAGGAAATAGCCGTTCTCATAGCCCTGGAGCGAAAAACCGCGCCCGTCGACGACGAGTTCGGCCCCCTCCTCGACGCCCTTGTCGATATAGGCGGCGACCTTGTCGCGATGCGCCTTGGTGACGAGCGGACCCATCTGCGCCTCGGGATCGGTGGCCGGGCCGATACGGAGGGCCTCGATGCGGGGCTTGAGGATCTGCACCAGACGGTCGGCGGTCTCGTCGCCCACCGGCACGGCGACCGAAATCGCCATGCAGCGTTCGCCGGCCGAACCGAAGCCCGCCCCCATCAGCGCATCGGCGGCCTGCTCCATATCGGCATCTGGCAGGATGACCATGTGGTTCTTGGCCCCGCCCAGCGCCTGCACGCGCTTGCCCGCCTGCGAGCCGCGCCGGTAGACATATTCGGCAATCGCGGTGGAGCCGACAAAGCTCACCGCTTTGACGTCGGGATGGTCGAGCAGGGCATCGACCGCCTCCTTGTCGCCATGCACGATGTTGAGCACGCCCTCGGGCAGGCCGGCTTCCATCAGGAGGTCCCACGCGAGCATCGGCGCGGAGGGATCGCGCTCGGAGGGCTTGAGGACGAAGGTGTTGCCGCAGGCGATCGCCAGCGGATACATCCACATCGGCACCATGGCGGGGAAGTTGAAGGGCGTGATGCCGGCCACGACGCCCAGCGGCTGGCGATCGGAATGGCTGTCGATCGAGGGCCCGACATTGCGCGAGAACTCGCCCTTCAAGAGATGCGGGATTCCGCAGGCGAAATCGACGCAGTCGATGCCGCGCGCCACCTCGCCCAGGGCATCGTCATGCACCTTGCCATGTTCCCTGGAGATGGCGCGGGCAAGGTCGGCGGCGTGCTTGTCGAGCAGCTCCTTGAAGCGGAAGAGGATGCGGGCCCGCTTCATCGGCGGGGTGGCGGCCCAGGCCGGGAAGGCGGCCTTGGCATTGGCAACGGCCGCGTCGATCTCGCTCAGGGTCGAAAGCGGCAGGTCGGCGGTCTTTTCGCCGGTTGCCGGATCAAACACCGCGGCGAGGCGGGTGGAGGCGGAGCGGACGCGCTTGCCGCCGATGGCGTTCTCGATCACCTGCATGTCCGGGCGCTCCTAGTCGAGATCGGAAAGGATGGTGCGCAGCGTCTCGACGATCTCGTCGATATGGTGCTTTTGTACGATGAGCGGCGGGGAAAGCGCGATGATATCGCCGGTCGTGCGGATGAGCACGCCCTTCTCGAAGGCCTTGAGGAAGGCCGAAAAGGCGCGCTTGGTGGGGCTGCCGGGGATGGGCGCCAACTCGATGGCGCCCACGAGCCCGATATTACGGATATCGATGACGTTGGGCAGGCCGGCGAGGGAATGGAGCCCATCGGCGAAATAGTCGGCAAGTTCGGCGCCGCGCGTCAGAAGCCCTTCCTGCCGGTACGTCTCGAGGGTGCCGAGCCCGGCTGCAGAGGCCATCGGATTGCCCGAATAGGTGTAGCCGTGGAAAAACTCGATGAGGTGCTCGGGCCCCTGCATGAAGGCATCGTGGATCTCGGCGGTGACCAGCACCGCGCCCATCGGGATGACGCCATTGGTAAGACCCTTGGCGGTGACGAGGATGTCGGGCGTAACGCCGAAATAATCGGCGGCAAAGGGCGTGCCGAGCCGGCCATAGCCGGTGATAACCTCGTCGAAGATCAAAAGGATGCCGTGCTTTTTGGTGATGGCGCGGATTTTTTCGAGATAGCCCTTTGGCGGGATCAAGACGCCGGTGGAGCCAGCCACCGGTTCGATGATCACCGCCGCGATGGTGGAGGGATCGTGCAGCGTGACGATGCGCTCGAGCTCGTCGGCCAACTCGGCGCCATGCTCGGGCTGGCCGCGCGAGAAGGCGTTTTTGGCAAGGTTGTGGGTGTGGGGCAGGTGATCGACGCCGGTCAGCAGCGTGCCGAACATCTTGCGGTTGGTGACGATGCCGCCCACCGAGATGCCGCCGAAATTGACCCCGTGATAGCCGCGCTCGCGCCCGATGAGGCGGAAGCGGCTGCCCTCGCCCTTCACCCGGTGATAGGCCAGCGCCACCTTGAGGGCGGTTTCGACCGATTCCGAGCCCGAATTGGTGTAGAGCACATGTTCGAGGCCCTGCGGCGCGATCGAGACGATGCGGTTGGCCAGCTCAAAGGCCTTGGGATGACCCATCTGGAAGGCGGGCGCATAATCGAGTTCGGCAGCCTGGCGCTGGATGGCCTCGGTGATGAGCGGACGACAATGGCCGGCATTGACGCACCAGAGCCCGGCCGTGCCATCGAGCACCTGGCGCCCGTCGGAAGTAGTGTAATGCATGTCGCCGGCGCCCACGAACATGCGCGGGGCCTGCTTGAACTGCCGATTGGCCGTGAACGGCATCCAGAAGGCGGAAAGGTCGTTGGGCACGACGGCCTGGCGATCTGACATGTCTTCCCTCTTTCTTGATCTTGACCGTCAGCTTTTCTTGCCGCTTGACGCCGGACCGTGTTATCCGGAAATTTGACCAGTTGGAAAAACGTTAGCACTCCCATGCCGCCGATCAAGGTCAAAATTGCGGACCCGCCGAGCCCGGCCGATCCGGTGGAAACCATCGCCCAGGCACAGGGTCAGCCCGTTGCCAAAAGGGCTCTGAAGGGGGCTGGGAAAGGGACCGGCAAGGGCGCAGGCAAGCCCAAGCCGCTGACCCGCATCCAGCGCGAAAAGCAGGACCAGATCCTCGAAGCTGCGCTCGACATCTTCTCGCGGCACGGCTTTCGCGGCGCCACCATCGACCAGATCGCCGAGCAGGCCGGCATGAGCAAGCCCAACCTGCTCTACTATTTTCCGCGCAAGGAAACGATCTACAAGCGGCTGATTTCGGGCCTGCTCGAGACCTGGCTGGCGCCGCTCAGCGAGATGGATGCGAGCGGCGACCCAATCCCCGAGATCCGCTCCTATATCCGCCGCAAGCTGGAGATGGCGCGCGATTTTCCGCGCGAGAGCCGGCTTTTTGCCAATGAGATGTTGGAGGGCGCGCCGCGCGTCATCGACATGCTCGAAGGCGAGCTCAAGGCGCTGGTGGACGAGAAGGCCAAGATCATCCTGGGCTGGATGGACGAGGGCAAGCTCAACCGGGCCGACCCCTATCACCTGATCTTTGCGATCTGGGCGACGACGCAGCATTACGCCGATTTCGACGTGCAGGTGCGCGCCGTGCTGGGCAGGGACCGGGGCGGGGACGGGCGCTACGAGGATGCGGCGCATTTCCTCGAGCGGCTGTTCATGCACGGGCTGCAGCCTCGGCGGTAGGAGGGCGGGGCGCCCCGGTTCAGCGCCGGGGCCGGGCCTTGCCGCTCCACCCGAGAAGCCGCATGGCGTTGGCGGTGACGAGCACCGTGGCGCCGGTATCGGCGAGGATGGCCGGCCAGAGCCCGGTGACCCCCATGATGGTGGTGACGAGGAACACCGCCTTGAGCCCCAGAGCGATGGCGATGTTCTGGTGGATATTCCCCATCGTGGCCTTGGAGAGGTCGATGAGGCGGGCGACATCCATCACCCGGCCATGCAGCACGGCGGCATCTGCAGTTTCGAGCGCCACATCGGTACCCCCGCCCATCGCCACCCCGATATCGGCGGCAGCGAGCGCCGGCGCGTCATTGATGCCGTCGCCGACCTTGACCACGATCTGGCCCTTGGCCTGGAGATCGCGGACGATGGCCTGCTTGTCCTCGGGCAGAAGCCCGGCCCGCACGGCGATGCCGAGGTCGCGCCCGATGGCTTCGGCGGTGCGCGGTGTGTCGCCGGTGAGCATGAGCGTTTCTATGCCCATGGCCGAAAGCCGGGCCAGCCCGTCGCGCGTATCGGCCCGCGGCTCGTCGCGCATGGCGATGAGGCCGGCGGGTTTTCCGTCATAGAGCAGCACCGAGACGGTCTTGCCCTCGCCCGAAAGCGCGGCGATGCGGGCCTCGATCTCGGCGGGCAGCGGGGCGATGGCGCCGGCTGCCTGCGGCGAGGCCAGCATCACCGCCACGCCACCGACCTTGCCGCTGACGCCGCGACCGGGCAGGGCGGTTTCGGCGGAGGCGGGCGGCACGGGCACGGCGCGGGCCTTGGCCGCCTCGCGGATGGCGAGGGCCAGCGGATGGCTCGAACCGGCCTCGATGGCGGCGGCGAGCGACAGGATCTGCGCTTCGCTGCGCCCGAAAGCGACGATGTCGGTCACCTTGGGCTTGCCTTCGGTCAGCGTGCCGGTCTTGTCGAAGGCGATGGTGGTGGTTTTGCGCAGGGCTTCGAGCACCGCCCCGCCCTTGACGAGCAGCCCCCGACGCGCCCCGGCCGAAAGCCCGGCGGCGATGGCGGCGGGCGTCGAGATGACCAGCGCGCAGGGGCAGCCGATGAGCAGCAGCGCCAGCCCGCGATAGACCCATATCCCCCAATCCTGCCCGAAGAGCAGCGGCGGCAGGAGGGCGACGAGCGCGCCGGCGGCGAGCACCGCGGGGGTATAATAGCGCGAGAAGCGATCGATGAAGCGCTGGGTGGGGGCCTTGGCCTCCTGCGCTTCCTCGACGAGCCGGATGATGCGGGCGATGGTGTTGTCGTCGGCCCGGGCGGAGACCTTCACCCGCAGCGCCGCATCGGCATTGATGGTGCCGGCAAAAACCGTATCGCCCTCGCCCTTGTCGCGCGGCAGGCTCTCGCCGGTGACCGGGGCCTCGTTGATGGCCGAACGGCCGGCGACGATGATCCCATCGGCGGCGATGCGGTCGCCGGGGCGCACGAGGATGATGTCGCCGATGGTGAGCCGGTCGGCCGGGGTCTCGATGGTCTGGCCGTTGCGCTCGAGGAGCGCCGTGCGCGGCACGAGGTCGGCGAGCGCGCGGATGCTGGCGCGGGCGCGGCCGGCGGCGATGCCCTCGAGGAGTTCGCCGACGAGGAACAGCAGCACGACGATGGCCGCCTCTTCGGTGGCCCCGATGATGACCGCGCCGACCGCCGCGATGCTCATCAGCGTCTCGATGGAAAAGGGCGTGCCGGCGCGCGCCGCGCTCAGGGCCCGGCGCGCGATGGGCACGAGCCCGACGAGCAGGGCCGCGACGAGTGCGAAGGGCCCGATGGCCGGAACGATCTGCCCGAGGATGAAGGCGAGTGCGAGGGCCGCGCCGCAGAGAAGCGTCGCGATGGCCTTGGGCGTCCGCCAGAACGGACCGTCCCCGAGATCGGCATGATCTTCATCATGATCATGGGCATGCGGCTGGCCGGCGTGATCGCTCTGGTTGGGCGTCTCGCCCGCGGGCTCGAGCGGGGCGATGGTGTAGCCGAGGTCGCGGACCTGCGCCTCTATGCGGCGGCTCGAAAGGCCGGGGGCCGGATCGACGCGCAGCGTGCCGGCGGAAACCGAAACGCCGACATCGGCGACCCCGGGCAGGCGGCGTACGGCCGTTTCGATCTTTTGCGCGCAGGAGGCGCAGTCCATGCCGCCAATGCGGTAGCGCAGGGGGGTGGGAGCGGAAGCGTCGTGCGTCATGGACGGTCTCCTTGAAACGACCGCCTCAGGACATAATCTCTCTAGCCACTAGAGGGTCAAGAGTGACAGAGTTACAAAATCGCGGCGCGGGAAAGGACCTTGCGATGCAGCTTTCGATCGGTGATCTGGCGCGGGCAACAGGGGCCAAGGTGCCCACCATCCGCTATTACGAGCAGATCGGCCTGCTCGCGGCGCCCCCGCGCACCGAGGGCGGACAGCGCCGCTATGGCCGGGCCGAGATCGAGCGGCTCAACTTCATCCGCCATGCGCGGGAGCTTGGCTTCGAGATCGAGGCGATCCGCGAACTGCTCGCCATGACGGGAAAGCCGCAGGCCTCGTGCCACGAGGCGGACAGCATCGCGCTCTCGCATCTGGCCGAGGTCGAGGCGCGGATCGAAAAGCTTACGGCGCTGCGCGACGAGCTGTCCCGGATGATCTCCGAATGCAGCCATGGCCGCATCTGCGATTGCCGCATCATCGAGGTTCTGGCCGATCACGGCCAATGCGCCGCCGACCACCCGCATTGAGGCGGGGTGCTCAGTCCGCGAGCTTGCACAAGAGATAGCGGATGGCGACGGGATAGCCCTCGGCGCCCATGCCGCAGATCACCGCATCGGCCCGCATCGACACATAGGAGCGGTGATAGATCGGCTCGCGCTTGTGGATGTTGGAGATGTGCACCTCGATGACCGGTGCCTCCACCATCTTGAGCGCATCGAGCAGCGCCAGAGAGGTGAAGCTCAGCGCCGCCGGATTGATGACGATGCCGCAGGCAAGATCGATGGCAGCATGCACCGCGTCGATGAGCTTTTCCTCGCTGTTGGTCTGGACAAACACCAGGCCGCGCGGCCCCGCCGCCTCCCGGCACATGGCTTCGACCTGGGCGAGGGAGGTGTGCCCGTAGATATGCGGCTCGCGCGTGCCCAGCCGGTTGAGATTGGGGCCGTTGAGGACGTGGACGGGCTTCACGGGGTGGCTCCCTGATAGCCGAAGAGCCGGGGCAGCCAGAGCACCGTCTCGGGCACGAATGTGAAGAGGATCAGCGCGCCGACGAGCATGCCCAGATAGGGCAGGGTATCGGCGACGAGCGCGCGCATCGGCACATTGGCAATGCGCGTCATGATGAAGAGCAAGAGCCCATAGGGCGGGGTGATGAGCCCCAGCATGATGTTGACGACCACGACCACGCCGAAATGCACCATGTCGATGCCCAGCGCCTGCGCGGTGGGGATCAGGACCGGCACGATGACGAGCAGGATGGTGGTACCCTCGAGCACGCAGCCCAGGAGCAGCAGCAGGATGTTGACCGCGATGAGGAAAGTGAGCGGATCGAGATCCCAGGAGAGGAGCAGCATCGAGAGGCTGCGCGGGATATTTTCGATGGTGACGACATAGTTGAACACCAGCGCCCCGGCGATCAGCATGCCGATCGAGGCGGTGGTCTTGGCGCTGGTCAGCACAGAGCCATAGAGGTCGCGGGCCCCGACGCTGCGATAGATGACGAGCGAGACGATGAGCGCGTAGAAAGCGGCGACGGCGGCGGCCTCGGTGGGCGTCGTCACCCCGCCATAGATGCCGTACATCAGCACCACCGGCATCATCAAGACGGGCAGCGCATGCCAGGTCATGCGCGGCAGCTGGCGGAGGGGCACGGGCGGCTCGACGGGGAAGTTCTTGCGCCGCGCCGTGACGGCGATCAGCACCATCATGGCCCCGGCCATCAGGAGGCCGGGAAAGACGCCGGCAAGAAAGAGGTAGCCGATCGAGGTATCGGCAACCAGCGCATAGAGTACCATGGGGATCGAGGGCGGGATGATCGGCCCGATCACCGCCGTGGCGGCCGTGAGCGCGGCGGCATAGGACGGGGTATATTTGCCGTCCTTGGTCATCATGAACTGCATCATCTTGCCCGAGCCGGCGGCATCGGCGATGGCCGAGCCCGACATGCCGGCAAAGACGATCGATTGCAGCACGTTGACCTGCGCCAGCCCGCCGCGGAAGCGGCCCACCAGCGCATCGCACCATTTGAGCAGGCGCTCGGACATGGTGCCCGAATTCATGATCTCGGCGGCGAGGATGAAGAGCGGCACCGCCAGCATGATGTAGTTCGAATACATGCCGTTGAGCAGCTGCTCGGCGACGATGCCCATGTCCTGCCCGCGCATCAGCAGATAGAGCACCGAGCCGGCGATCATCGCGATGCCCATGGGCAGGCCGAGAAAGGCGAGCGCCGTGATGATGGCGAGCGCCGAGGCGAAGGGGATCGACATGGCCCTTACACTCCCGAGGTGGATTTGAGCGGATCGACCGAGACGGGATCCACCCCGCGCAGGGCGTTGATGCCGAGCCAGAGCTGGCGCACGATGACCGCCACGGCAAAGACCCCGTAGATGGCATAGAGCCAGTCGAAGCGGATCTTGAGATAGGCGGTGCGCTGCACCTTCATGAAGGCGATGTAGTCGATGACCGCCGGCAGCGAAATCGTGAACAGCACCACCACGGTGGTGGCGGTGAGGACCACCATGCCGCGGCGCACGCGCGGACTGGCGGCGGCGTAAAACAGGTCGAAGCGGATCTCCTCGCTGTCGCGCACCACGAAGGCGGTGCCGAACAGCACGAGATAGAGCCACATCATGACGCTGATCTCGTGCGTCCAGCCGATGGGCAGGTTCAGGAGGTAGCGAAAGACGATCTGGATGATGAAGACGATGAACATCACCGCCAGCATGGCGGCGAGCAGGTTTTCGGCACGGGCGCGCAGCCATGAGCCGATGGCGGCCAGATTTTCGATCATTGCCATCCTCCCCCTGACGGACAGGGAGCGGCGCGAACCGCTCCCCGCATGGCTCAGAGCGCGTTGATGCGCTCGATCACGCCTTCGGGCCAATCCTTGGCGAGGTCGGATTCGAGATAGAGCTTCTGCGCGTTCTCGCGGAAGGCGGCGACATCGGGCTCGTAGATGTCGAGGCCGGCAGCCTTGAACTGCTCGAGCAGCGCGGCTTCGCGGGCCACATGGGCCTCCTGGCTCATGTCGATGGCGTCGCGCGCAGCGGCCTCGAGGGCAGCCTGGTTCTCGGGCGACATGGCGTCCCACGCGGTCTTGGAGATGACGAGAAGGTCATAGCCCACGAGGTGCGAGGTGAGCACGATCTGGTCCATCACCTCGAAGAACTTCATGTTCTCGACATTGGGGAGGGGGTTGTCCTGCCCGTCGATGGCGCCGGTCTGGAGGCCCGTATAGACCTCTGCATAGGCCATCGGGGTGGGGTTGGCGCCAAGAGCGGTGCCGAGGAACTGCCAGGCATCGCCGCCCGGCATGCGCAGCTTGATGCCTGCCATGTCGGCGGGCGTCGTGATCTTCTTGTCCCCGCGCAGGCCGACCTGGCGGATGCCGAAATAGGTCGGCCCGAGGATGTGGATGCCGAGCTGGTATTCGGCCATTTTCTTGAACTCGGCGCCCACTTCGCTGTCAAAGAAGGCGCGCAGGTGATCGGCGTCGCGGAAGAGATAGCCCGAGGTCAGCACCGACCAGGCGGGGATCTGGTTGGAAACGTCCTGCGGGGCGATGTTGCCCATCTCGAGATTGCCGCGCTGCAGCGCCACGAGCTCGGTGCCCTGCTTGAAGAGGTTGCCCCCGTAATAGGGCTCGAGGGTCGCGATATCGGCGATGGCCTCGCCGAACTGCTTCATCATGCCGGCGCGGATATCCTGCTCGGAGAACACGGCCGAAAAGCGCAGCGTCGGCTTGTCCTGCGCCAGGCCCGGCAGGGCCGCACAGATCGACAGCATGGCAGCGCCGACAAGCACGGCGCGGCGGCGAATGGACTTGGTCATGAGTTCCTCCCAACTCGGCCCCGAGGGGACCGGTCGCCCGTATCCCGGGCTCTTTCCCTAGCATCCGGGGGCGATCGCCGCCGGGTGAATAACTTTGTACGAAATGGTTCGTACATGTCAACCGAGGCTTCCCCGCATCCGGTCAGCGCAAGGTTGCGGCCGACCACGACATCTGTCAATATCAAAAGCATCAGATGAAAAGCCGATGACCAGATGCAGTTGCAGCCTTTGACCGATATCGAGCCGCTGAGCGTGGGGGAGGCGACCTTCCGCAGGCTGCGCGCCGACATCGTCGAGGGACGGTTGCGGCCGGGAGAGCGGCTGCTGCTCGACCGGCTGAAGGTGGATTATGCCGCCGGTCTTTCGACGCTGCGCGAAATCCTCCAGCGCCTCGCCTCCGAGCATCTCGTGGTCGCCGAGGGCCAGCGCGGCTTCGCCGTGGCCCCGGCATCGGAGGCTGACCTGCGCGACCTGGGGGCCCTGCGGCTGCTGCTTGAAGCCCGCGCGCTCGAACAGTCCATCGCGCAGGGCGATCTCGACTGGGAAGCGCGGGTGGTGGGGGCCCATCACAAGCTCTCGGCCATCGAAAAGCGGCTGCTGGCCGGTGAGACGGGGCTTACGGCGCCCTGGATCGCCTATGACCGGGCCTTTCACGAGGCGCTGATTTCCGCCTGCGGCTCGCCGGCGCTGATGGATGTGCATGTCTCGGTGTTCGACCGCTTCGTGCGCTACCACATGCTGGCCGAGAGCTTCCGCGGCCCGCCGGTGATCGCCGACCACAAGGAACTGGTGACGGCCGCGCTGGGGCGCGATGTCGCCACCGCGCGAGCGCTGCTCGAACGCCATGTCGAGGCCGGCATCGCCCATGTGCTCGCAAGCGGGCGCATCGGAGGGCCGCGGGGGCGGTGAGGGGGGCTGGTAAACTAAGGGTAGTGCTTTCGCGAGGGGCGCTGAAAGCGGCCCTCGTCCTTCGAGACGCCCCTGGCGGGGCTCCTCAGGATGAGGCCCTCGGAAAAGGCGAGGCCGGCGCCCCTCAGGCTGCGGCGCGGAAGTGTTCGTGCATCGAGGCGCGGTCGGGGGCTTGGCCGGTGAAGAGTTCGAAGGCCTTGACGGCCTGGTAGATTGCCATGCCGGTGCCCGGCACGACGCGGCAGCCGAGCGAACGGGCATGCGCCAGAAGCGCGGTTTCCTCGGGGAAATAGACGATGTCGGCCACCCAGTGTCGCGCCTCGAGCGCTTCGGGGGGAACCGCCATGCCGGGATATTTGGCCATGCCCATGGGGGTGGCGTTGACGATGCCGTCGGCTTGCCGCAGGGCCAGCCGCACATCGCTCACCGCCGCGACGACGGGGCCGAAGCGCTGGGCGAGGCGCTGCGCCAGAGCCTCGGTCCGCTCGCGGTCGGGATCGCAGAGCAGGAGCCGCCCCACGCCCGAGAGCAGCAGGGCATGAGCCACCGCCGCGCCACCGCCGCCCGCCCCGAACTGGATGACGGTGCCGATGGGCGCGCCCGGCAGGCCCTCGCGGAAGCTTTCGGCAAAGCCCCAGCAATCGGTGTTGTGGCCGACCCGGCCCTGTTCGGAGAACACCACCGTGTTGACCGCCCCGATGCCGGCCGCCTCGGGGGCGAGCGCGTCGAGTTCGGCGATGATCGCCTGCTTGAAGGGGTGGGTGACATTGATGCCCGCAAAGCCCGCCGCCTCGATCAGCATCACCGCATCGGCCAGATCGTCATCGGCGAGCCCGAGCGCATCGAAATCGATGAGCCTGTACTCATAGCTGAGCCCGAGCCGCGCGCCCTCGCGCTCATGCATGCCGGGGGTGCGGGAGGCCTGGATGCCGCGGCCGACGAGGCCGACACGGAAGCGCGCGGGACCCTCTGCGCCCGAGTGCGTGGCGAGATGCTGCTTGAGCCGTTCGGCCAGTCTTGCGTCCACCTGGAGTCTCCTGCCCCGCTTGTAGGGCCTGCGCCATCGCCCGGCCCGGTTCAGGAGGGCGGGCCGGCGCGCGGAGGCATGGGAAAGGCCGCGGCCCACCCGCTATCCGCCCTTGCTATCGGCGCCTGCCCCCCGATAATGACGGGTGCGACCGGATCGATGAATGTACGAACTGGTTAGTTTAGTCAACCTCCCCGGCATCGGGAGGCGCGGTTTCGGGAGTGGCAGGATTGGCAGGCTCAGGCGGCGCACAAGGCGCCAAGGCGGCACGGACGCAGGACCCCGAAGGCACGCGGCAGAATATCATCGAGGTGGCCTCGCAGGAATTCGCGCTCAACGGGCTTTCGGGCGCGCGCATCGACGAGATCGCCGCCAAGACCCGCGCCTCCAAGCGCATGATCTATTACTATTTCGGCGACAAGGAAGGGCTCTATCTCAGCGCGCTGGAAAACGCCTATCGGCGGGTGCGCGAGGGCGAGGCACAGCTCGACATCGAGGGGCTGGCCCCGCTTGATGCGCTGCGGCGGCTGGTGGAATTCACCTTCGACCACCATCACCAGCATGAGGATTTCATCCGCATGGTGATGATCGAGAATATCCACCATGGCGAATATCTCGAGCGTTCGAAGGTCATCCGCCAGCTCAACGTCACCGCCATCGGCACGATCGAGCAGATCTATGCGCGCGGGCTCAAGGACGGGCTCTTCCGCGAGGGGCTCGATCCCATCGAGCTGCACTGGCAGATCAGCGCGCTCTGTTTTTTCAACGTCTCCAACCGCGCAACCTTCAGCCATCTGTTCGGCCGCGATTTCGGCGCGCCCGGGGCGCAGGAGGCGCTGCGGCGCAATGCCGTGGACATGGTCACCCGCCATGTGGTGCGCCCCGACCGGCTGGTGACGCTGGGCCTCTGAGCGAACCGCAGCGCTTGACCGCATGGGGCCCGCTCCACTAGCATGATGTACGAACCGGTTCGTACATAACAGCAAGTGAGGGTTGAATGCGGACCTCGATCGCGACGGTCTCGATCAGCGGAGACCTCGTCGAAAAGCTTGGAGCCATCGCGGCGGCCGGCTTCGACGGGGTGGAGATCTTCGAGACCGATCTCCTCACCAGCGGGGAAAGCCCCTCCACGATCGGCCGCATGGCGCGCGACCTCGGGCTCGAGATCACGCTCTTCCAGCCCTTCCGCGATTTCGAGGGCCTGCCCGAGCCGCTGCGGGCCCGTGCCTTCGAGCGCGCCCGGCGCAAATTCGCGCTGATGAACGAATTGGGCACCGACCTCATCCTCATCTGCTCGAACGTGTCGCCGGCAGCGCTCGGGGGCATCGACCGGGCGGCGGCGGACCTGCGCGATTTAGGCGAGATCGCTGAGGGCTTCGGGGTGCGGGTGGGCTATGAGGCGCTCGCCTGGGGCCGGCATGTCAGCGACCATCGCGACGCCTGGGAGGTGGTGCGGCGCGCCGACCACAACCGCGTCGGGCTCATCCTCGACAGCTTCCACACGCTCGCCCGGCGCATCGACCCCGATACCATCCGCGCCATTCCGGGCGACCGCATCTTCATCGTGCAACTGGCCGATGCGCCGCTCATCGACATGGACCTGCTCTATTGGAGCCGGCATTTCCGCAACATGCCGGGTGAGGGCGACCTGGCGGTGGTGCCCTTCATGCAGGCGGTGGCGGCGACGGGCTATGCCGGGCCGCTGTCGCTCGAAATCTTCAACGACCAGTTCCGCGGCGGCTCGTCGCGCGCCATCGCGGCGGACGGGCATCGCTCGCTCGTCTACCTCATGGACCAGGTGGCGCGCAAAGAACCCCATAGTGCGCTGAGCGTGCCGGCCATGCCCGACCGCATCGCGGTCAAGGGCGTCGAATTCATCGAATTCGCCGCCGATGCGCGTTCGGCCCCCGATCTCGAGGCGCGGCTCAAGGCCATGGGCTTTGCCAAGGTTGGGCGCCACCGCACCAAGAGCGTGGTGCTCTATCGCCAGGGCGGCATCAACATCGTGGTCAATACCGAGGATGACGGGCTGGCCCATGCCACCTATGTCACCCACGGCACCTCGGCCTATGCCATCGGCCTCAAGGTAGAGGACGCGGCGGCAACCGTGGCGCGGGCCCGGGCGCTCGGGGCCCAGCCCTTCGAGCAGGCGGTGGGCGAGGGGGAGTTGCGCATTCCCGCCATCCGCGGGGTCGGGGGCGGGGTCATCCATTTTCTCGACGATCGGTCCGAGCTTGCGCGCGTCTGGGATGTGGAGTTCGTGCCCATCAGCGGTGTCGAGCCGGTGGCGCCGGTCGGTCTCGAGCGGGTCGATCATATCGCCCAGACCATGAACCATGACGAGATGCTGACCTGGGTGCTGTTTTATCGCTCGATCTTTGCGATGGAAAAAAGCGCCCTCGTCGACGTGCCCGATCCGTCGGGGCTCGTACGCTCGCTGGCGGTTGAATCGCCCTCGGGCAGCCTGCGGCTCACGCTCAATGGCGCCGAGAACAGCCGGACGCTGGCCGGGCATTTCGTGACCCGCACCTTTGGCTCGAGCGTGCAGCATCTGGCCTTCGCCACCAGCGACATCTTCGCGGCGGTCGCGGCGATGGGCCTGCCGACGCTCCCCATCGGCCAGAGCTATTACGACGATGTCGAGGCCCGGCTGGGGCTCGATCCGGATTTCGTCGCCCGGCTGCGGGCCCACAATATTCTCTACGACCGTGACGAGAGCGGGGAGTTCCTGCAGGCCTACAGCCACACCATGGGCGAGGGGTTCTTTTTCGAGATCGTCGAGCGGCGCGGGGGCTATCGCGGCTATGGCGCTCCGAACGCGCCCTTCCGCATCGCCGCGCAGAAACGCGCCCTCTCGGCCGCCATGCCCTGACGAGGTCATCGGCATAGGCTCTGGCGCCTCGGGCACGGGCTTCCTATGATCCCTGCGAGGATGGGGGCGATCTTTGCGCCCCTTGCAAGACGCAGAGGATAGCCCGTGGCCGAAACCTTGATGCCAGAGGCGATGGCGCGGGCAGGTCTTGCTGTGCGGGGAGGTCTTGCGGCGCGGCTCAAGGCTGGGACGCGCATCGGGCATGAGCGCCTCGACCAGCGCATCATGGCCGGACGGCCCTTTGCCGATCGCGAGCGCTACGGGCGCTTCCTGGCGGTTCAGGCGGATGTGCTGGGGCGGGCCAGCCCGCTCTATCACCGCGCCGATCTCGGCCTGCTGCTGCCGGGGCTGGCCGGGCGCGACCGGCTCGACCTGCTGGAGCACGATCTTGCCGATCTCGGTCGTGTCCGGGACGAGGCCGTGCCGCTTAAGGCTGACATGCCGCTGCCCGAGGCGCTGGGCTGGCTCTATGTGACGGAAGGATCGACGCTGGGCGCGGCCGTGCTGCTCAAGGCCGCCCGGGTCCTTAAATTGTCGGAAATTTTCGGCGCCCGTCATCTGGCGGGTCCACCACAGGGGCGCGGCGCAGCCTGGAAGGCGTTCGTCGAGGCTCTCGATTCGGTGCCGCTGTCGGCTGCCGAGGAGCAGCGGGCGATCGCGGCGGCCCTCCGGGCTTTTGCCTATGCGCATGAGCGGGTGGAGGCGCATTTCTGACAGCGAATGGTGCTCACGGCTGAGCCGCCGATCTTGACGCGGGAAACCGCAGCGCCCATCTTGTCTTTCAGGAGAATGAATGTAGCTCGTTTCTTTCTGAAGAAGGTTTGTATGTTCAGTGCACACACATTGGATCAGGCCCGGCCGGCACCGGGACCGGTACTGACCAAGGCCGTCATCCGGGCTGCCGACCGGCTGGGCGTGACGGCCGGCACGCTCGCAACCATCATCGGGGTGAGCGAAGCGAGCGTCTCGCGCATGAAGCGCGGCGGGTTCGCGCTCGAGCCGGGCAGCAAGCCCTTCGAACTCGGCGTGCTCTTCATCCGCCTCTTCCGCTCGCTGGATGCCATTGTGGGCGGCGACGAGGCGGTGGCGGCACGCTGGCTCCTCAGCCCCAACACCGTCCTCGATGGCCGGCCGATCGAAAAAGTGCAAAGCGTGAGCGGACTTGTCGATGTCATCGCCTATCTGGACGCGCGACGCGCTCTCGTCTGAGCTGCATCGATATGAGGGGCTCTGCTGGCGGCTGGTGGAGGCGCAGCATCGCGTCTCGACGCTCAAGCTCGCCGACACGCTGGCCGAACAGGCGCTGCTCGAGGACCTGATCGAGACCACCAAACCGGCCATTCCACCAGAATGCCGGCATCTCGATTTCCTTCTTGCAACGCCGTTCCGCTATGGCGGGGTCTATCCGCATGGCTCGCGCTTTCGCCGCGCCGGGCGGACGCTGGGGGTTTATTATGCCGCCGAGAGCCCAGCCACGGCCGTGGCCGAGATGGCGTTCTACCGCCTCTTGTTTTTTGCCGAGTCGCCCGAAACGCCCTGGCCCCGGGATGCCGCCGAATTCACGGCCTTTTCGGCTCAAATCGCGACGCAGGCGCTGCTCGATCTCACGCGTCAGCCGCTCTCGGCCGACACTGTCCTCTGGACCGATCTCGTCGATTACAGCGCCTGCCAGCACCTGGCCGATGCGGCCCGCGCCGCCGATGCCGAGACCATCCGCTATGCCTCGGTGCGCGACCCCGGAGGTGGGTGCAATCTGGCGCTTCTGACCTGCGGGGCCTTTGCCGCACGGGCGCCGATTTCGCGCCAGACCTGGCGCATTCGCCTCAGCGCATCGGGGGTGCAGGCGCTCTGCGATTTCCCGCGCCAGGGCCTCGAATTTCCACCCGAGACGTTCGCTGCCGACCCGCGCATTGCCGGCCTCGATTGGGAGCGCCGGACCAGCCCCTCTCGCGCCGGCCGATAGCATAGGGCCCGTGGGATGAGCATGGCTCCGGAAGAGGCGCGCCCGCGATCGGGCGCTCAGGCCGGGAGCGGCGCGTGGCTCCGATCGGGCGACGGGGTTGCCGCGTCGCGCGTGCGAGGTGGCCGCCCCTGGAGCCGGGCCAGCTCGTCGGCGAGCGGGGTATAGACGGCGCGGCGGCCGGCGATGAATTCCTGTTCGAGCAGGCCGTTCTGGCAGGGGCGGTCGTCGTCCCAGCCGAAATGATTGAGCACGGGATAAAGGCAGAGGCCTTCCACCGGCACGCCCCGGGCGCGCGCCTGCTGCAACTGGGCGGCAACGTAGGCCAGCCAGGCCGGGCGACGGTCGAACTCGATGCCCGTTTCTGCAAGAACCATCGGCCGGCCATAGCGCCCATGGATTTCCATCAGCAGGCGATGCAGCGGCCGGTAGAGCGGGTGCCCGATATCGAGGGTCGGACCGCCATGGATCCACTGGTTGTTGGAGTAGTAGTTGACCCCGACGATATCGAGCAGCTCGGGTGACCCGCCCAATTGCGGCCAGATGGCGCCGCTCAACATGTCCCAGCCCTGGTACTGCGCCAGCCTGTGGCCCTCGGCAGCACCGAATTCATGCGGGCGATGCGGATCGGTCACGACATTGATGGCGGGGTCGGCATGCACGAAGCGGGCGCGCGGATCGACCTCGCGAATGGCATGCATGGCCGCGATCGAGGCGCGCGCCAGCTGCACCTTGAGCTCGAAGCCCCGGCCACGGGCGAAGGGATTGAGATAGCCCGCATCGCCCCCGGCCCAGGCGGAAAACGAGATCTCGTTGACCGGGCAGTAGAACGGCACTGCATCGCTGGCATCCTTCAGCCGCCTCGCCGCCGCGCGGGCAAAGCGCGCGAAGCGGTCGACGAAGTGCGGGGCCCAGATATCGATGTCGTCGGGCCAGCCATAATGCAGCAGGTCCCAGATCACCTGGGTTCCGGCGTGCCGGGCCGCCGCCAGCATCGGGTCGAGGCTCGACCAGTCGAACCGGCCGGGGCTGGCTTCGATCAGGTGCCAGCGCAGGCCGTCGCGCACCGTGCGCAGGCCCATGCCGCCAAGTTGCCGGTAATCGTCTTCGGCATGCACGTCGTGCCGGCTCGACGCGATGATGTCGAGGCGGCGCCCGTTCCCCAGACGGTGGGTGGAGCATTCGAACCCGCCCTGGAAATAGGACCGGAAGAGGCTTGGAGGAGGCGCAACCGGCCGTTCGGCGGCAACGGCGTCAAAGAGCGTGCGCCACTGACCGATGACGGCGGCCACCGAATACCGGCTCTCAACCGTCTGCCGCAGCGCGGCGCCCAGCCTCTGGCGCAGGGGCGGATCGGCGAGGAGCCGCAGCATCGCGGCGGCAACCGCTCCCGGGGATTCATGGGGCACGAAGAGGCCCGAGACCCCGTCCTCGATCTGCTGGAGGGCGCCATTGTCGGGCGTGGCGATGACCGGCAGGCGCGCCGCGCCGGCCTCGGCGATGACATGGGGCATGCCCTCACCGCGCGAGAGCCAGACGAAGATGTCGAGCCCGGAGAGGAGCCGGGGAATGTCCCCGCGATCGCCCAGAAAGCGGAGGCTGTCGCCAAGTCCCAGCGTCTGGGCGAGCGTGCGCAGGTGTGTCGCATAGTCCGGCATGAAGGCATCGGGCCCGCCGATCACGAGGAACACCGCATCCGGCCGCGTGCGGCGCACCTCGGCGGCGGCCATGATGAAGTCTTCCACGCGTTTCTTGGCATCGAGCCGGCCGACCCAGCCGATGACCGGAACGCCCTCATCCAGCATCAACTCCTCTCGCACCGCTGCGCGATGGGTCGGGTCGAACTCCCCGAGGTCGACCATCGAGGGGATTTCGATGGCGTGATGGGGACGGTCGGGCATGCGGGAGGCGGCCGCGTCGCGGATCGAGCGGCAGACCCCGACATAGCGATGGGTGAAATGCTTGGGGCCTGCCAGGGCCTCCGAGACGAGGCCGCCATGTTCGATCAGCGGCGGGCGCAGACAGGTGCGTTCCAGCGCCGGATAGATATCGGCAACGTTCTGGCACGAAACGACAAGGTCATAGCGCGCCACCTTGCCCGCGAGATAGGCCACCGTATCCTCAAAGGAGAGGCCGTAGGGGTGGGTATCGACCGAAATGCCGAGCGCCCTCAGCTGGTCATGGGTCTGGTCGGGCATGCCCTCCTTGCGGAAGCAGGCGAGGACATCGATGCGGTAGCGCTCGGGATCGAGATGGCGCGCCAGAAGTCGGATTTCGGTTTCTTCCCCGCCCACCACTAGCCAGGCGAAGACGAAAAGGATGCGCATGGGCTCGCTGGTCAATCGGCCACCTGAAAGACGATCTGGAGGAATTCGGGCCGTGTCGCGACGAGCTCTGCGAGTAAGGCGGGCGCATCGGCGAACGGCACGACATGGGTCAACACCTCGCGCAGGATGGCGGGCGCTTCGGCGCGCAGAAGGCCGATGGTTTCGAGCGCCAGGCGGCGGCGATCCCAGGCCGGGGCAAGGCCGCGTGGCACGCGGTTGATCTGCGCGCAGCGGATCGAAAGCCCGTTATGGTGGAATTCTTCGCCCAGCCGCAGCGCTTCGGCTCCGCCCTGATAGAAGGCGAGGTCGATGACCGTGCCCTGCGGACGCAGCGCCCGCAGCGCGGTGTGGAGGCTGCCGGCATGGGCGCGCGTCTGGAAGACGAAATCGGCGCCCCGCTCGCCCCCGCTGTGCCAATGGGTGCGCGCATGCTGCCAGGCCTCGTGCTCGTCCATGGCCAGAAGCCCGAGGGCCGCCATCCTTTGGCGGCGGAAAGGTGAGGGATCGGCAATGACGACTTCCGAGGCGCCGGCGCGCCTGGCGAACAGCGCGGTCATCCAGCCCACCGTGCCCGCCCCGATCACCAGCACCGGACGATCGCGCAGGCTCTGTCCCAGCATGCTGACGCCGGGCCCGAAGATTTCCGCATCCGCATGCAGGATGCCGTTGGCCGCGATTGGGCCCATCTGCGCGACAAACACGCCGAGCACCGGGTCGATATCCTCGGGCAGCGCAATCAGCACGTCGCGGGCCGGGTCGGCGGTGTGCCCGCTCTTGTGCCCGAAGGTCGTTGCCAGCACCTGCCCGCGCGAAAAGGCCGGGCTGCGGCTCTCGGTGACGCGGGCAACCTCCATATAGCCCAGAAACGGCACGGGATAATGGAGGCTGGCTTCGCCCGGAACGAAGACACCCCGGTCTCCGTCCCAGCGGGAATGGAAATAGGGATTGGTGTGCTTGAGAAAGGTCAGCTCGGTGCCAGCCGAAAAGCCGGAATAGAGCGTTTCAAGCCGCACATGCCCGTCCGCCGGGTCGCCTTCGGGGTAATCATGGATATAGGCCTCACCCTCGCGCGCGATGCCGAGGGACCTGATCTGACGCTCGCTCATGATAATCTAGTTGTCCTCGGCCATATCGATGGCGCGCCCCTCGCGGGCCGATGTCGCGATGGCGAGCGCGACGCGGTGGGTCTTGAGCGCTTCGCCATAGGGGCTGCGGATACGGTTGGCTTCGCCGCGCACCGCATCGATGAAATCGCGATCCTCGGCCCAGACGGGATCGCCCTGGGCATGCATCACCGGCCGGCCGGCGCCGACATCGATCATGATGTCGTGGTCGCTGAGTTCGAGCGCGAGCCCGTCTGCAAAGACGTGCAGGCCGACGCGGTGGCCCCAGCCGAGCAAACAGGTGGCCCCCAGATTGCCGATGGCGCCCGAGGCAAAGCGCAGGCTGGCTGTGCTGGCGGTGGCGACATCGAGCCCCGGAAAACCCTCGCGCGCCATGTGGCCGGCAAGCCCGAAAACCTGCGTCACCTCGCCGGCCAGATAGCGTGCCAGATCGATGATGTGGGTCGCCTGCTCCACCATCTGCCCGCCCGATCGATCGGCGCGCCACCACCATTGGGGCGGCGGGGTCTGGTCGAGCCAGTAGCCCGAGAGAAGCTGAGCGGGCCTGTCGGCAAGACGGCGCCGCGCCTCTTCCACAATGTCGAGATAGCGCCAGTGATAGCCGACGGCGGTCACGAGGCCGGCAGCGTCGACGGCACGCGCCAGCTCCTCGGCCAGATTGATGTCGAGCGACAGCGGCTTTTCGACGAAGAAGGGCAGGTTGCGCGCGATAACGGCCTGTTCGGGCGCGCCATGGGCGAAGGGCGGCACGCAGATATAGACGGCATCGAGGTCGGCGGCCTCGAGCATGCCGGTATGGTCGGCAAAGGCGCGCGCGCCGAACCGGGCAGCGGCATCCACCGCGCGATCGAAATCGGGATCGGCAAAGGCGACGAGACTGACATCGGGAAACTGTTCGAGCACCCCGAGATGGCGCTGCGCGATGCCGCCCACCCCGATAAAGCCGATGCGGGTCTTGCTCATGGCCGTGTACCTGAAATGGAGGGAAGAGAGAGATAGATGGCGGCCGTTTCGGCAGCCATGCGATCGGCCGCGAAACCGGCCTGGAAGCGGGCCTGCGCACCACGCGCCGCGGCGCTCGCCAGCGCCTTGTCCTCGATGGCGCGCAGGATCGCGCCCGCCAGCGCGTCGCTGTCGCCGGGCGGCACCTGAAGCGGGTGGCTCTGCCCCAGCGCCTCGAGATTGCCGCCCACCGCCGTGGCGAGCGCCGGCACGCCGGCCGCCATGGCTTCGAGCAGGGCCAGCGAGAGCCCCTCGAAGCGCGAGGGCAGGATGAAGAGGTTGGCGATGGCGAGGAGATCGGGCACGTCGTCGCGGTGGCCCAGAAGGCGAATGCTGTCGCCCAGCCCGCGGGCGGCGATCGCGGCACCCACCGCTTCGGCCTCGGACCCGCTGCCCACGAAGATGAACTTTGCCCCTTTATGGCGCGCCAGCACGCGGGGCGCCGCATCGATAAGGGCCATATGATCCTTTTGCGGGGTGAGGCGCGCAACGCTGAGCAGCACAGTGTCCGTGGGAGCAAGCCCGAGCCGTTGGCGCGTCTCCTCGGCAGGGCGCGAGGGCAGGCGCGGCGACAGGCCGTTGCGCACCACATAGTGCCGGCCCGGCCCGGTGCCCTCGTGCGACGCGGCGACCGCATCGGAAACAGCAATGCGCCGATCCACCGACATCAGCATGGCCCGATACTGGGCCTGCTGGACGGGGCTCGTCAGCAGATAGGGCAGATGCTCGGTGCGCACCACGGGCACTCCGGCGGCCTTGGCGACGCGCACGAGGTCATGCCCCTCCCAGCCGATGCCGGCATGGACATGGACGAGATCGATGGCCGCTGCCCTGATCCAGGTGCCGAAGCGGTCGAGCCGGTCCAAGTCGATGGCCTTGATGGCGAGCCCTGCCAACGCCGCCTTTCTCAGCAGCGCGCGGCCCGCTTCACCCTCCGGACAGGCAAGGGTGATGTCGAAGCCTGACAGGGCCGCGCCCAGCGTCAGCATGTGCTCGCCCATGCCCGAGGGTTGCGCGCTGTCGGTAGCCAGAACGATCCTTTTCACGCCGACACCGCGTCGGTCTGGCGGAATTCGGGCACGCTGCTCATGCGCCGATAGGTGGCGAGCGCCTGGCCCACGACCTGGTCCATGTTGTAGTAGCGATAGGTGCCCAGCCGCCCCACGAAGGTGACCTGGGGATGCTCATGGGCAAGCGCCTCGTAGCGCTTGTAGAGCGCGGCATTTTCCGGCCGGGGAATGGGGTAGTATGGGTCCCCGTCATCCTGCGGGAATTCATAGGTGATGCTGGTCTGCCGGTGCACCTGGCCGGTCAGGTGCTTATATTCGGTGATGCGCGTATAGGGCACCTCGGGGGCGGGATAATTGACCACGGCGACCGGCTGGAAGCGCCGCTGGTCGAGCGTCTCGTGCCGGAAGGCAAGGCTGCGATAAGGCAGGGCGCCGAAGCGGTGGTCGAAATACTCGTCGATCGGGCCGGTAAAGATGGTGTGGGGCGCAAGGCGCTGATTGCGCAGCTCGCGATGGTCGACGCCCAGTGCCAGCTCGATCCCGTCATGATCGATCATCTTCTCGAACATGGCGGTATAGCCATGCAGCGGCATGGCCTGGAACCGGTCGAGGAAATAGCGATCATCGGTATTGAAGCGCGTGGGCACGCGGGCGGTCACCGCCTTGTCGAGCGCGCTGGGGTCGAGCCCCCATTGCTTGCGCGTATAGCCTTCGAAAAAGGTGCGGTAGAGTTCGCTGCCGACCTGGCTCACCACCACGTCCCGGGCGCTGCTTATGGGGTCGACGGCCTCGGCGCGCCCCTGGAGGAAGGCTTCGGTTTCCGCGTCGCTCGCAAGGCCGAGGCCATAAAGCGTATTGAGCGTCGTGCGGTTGATCGGCATCGGCACCCGATGGTCTCCGACGGCCGCCAGCACGCGATGCTCATAGGGCCGCCAGGCGGTGAAGCGGGAGAGGTAGGCGACGATATCCTCGCTGTTGGTGTGGAAGATGTGCGGGCCGTATTTGTGCACGAGGATGCCGGCGCGATCGAAATGATCATAGGCATTGCCCCCGATATGGGGGCGCCGGTCGCAGAGCAGCACGCGCTTGCCGCCGTCCGAGGCCAGCCGCTCGGCCAGCACGCTGCCGGCAAAGCCGGCGCCGACGATGAGATAGTCATAGGGCCCGTCGCGCCGGGTGCGGCGGATGCGCGGCGCGGTCAGCCATTGCTGGCCATTGGCAACAGCCGCATCGAGGAGGGTTGAGATGCGGCGGAAACTCTCGTCCCAGCCCATCGACGCGATCCGTACGTCCACCGCCGGCAGATAGGCGGCGGGGTCGAGAGCGAGCGCCGCCTCGCAGGCGGCGATGAAGTCCTCGGGACTGGCCGCGATGCGCACGGCATCGATATCGCCATAGGTTTCGACCACGTCGGTGATCGGCGTCGAGACCACGGGCAGGCCGGCGGCCAGATATTCGGGCGTCTTGGTAGGGCTGATGAAGCGCGTCGCGTCATTGATCGCGAAGGGCATCAGCGCCACGTCCCATCCGGCCAGATAGTGCGGCAGATCGGCATAGGCGCGCTGCCCGAGGAAATGCAGATTGGGACGGTTCGGCAGGTCGCGCGGATCGATCTTGGCGAGGGGGCCGACCATGATCACCGACCAGTCGGGCTTCGCTTCCGCGAGCCGGTCGATGAGCCCCAGATCGATGCGCTCGTCGATGACGCCGTAATAGCCGAGCCGCTTGCCCGGCAGTTGGGCAATGTCGGCGGCCGGCGCCAGCCCTTCTCGAACCGCGCCGAAATGCCCGATATCGACGCCCGAGGGAAAGGCGTGGATGTTGTCGTGCCGGTGGCGCCGGGCTTCGAAGAGGCTCGCTCCCCCGGTGAGCACGAGGTCGGCCCGCTCCATGAGATCAGCTTCCAGCGCCTTGAGATTGGGCGGCGCGAAGCGGAAATTGGCGAGCTCGTCCATGCAGTCATAGACCACCGCGGCGGCCTCGACATGCCGGGCAAAGCCGAACATCACCGGGCTGTAGAACCACAGGATCGGCCGCACGATGCCGTTGAGCCGCAGCATCATGTCGAGAAGGCCGGCCAGCCCCGCCTCCCGCCGCGCCTCGTCCCAATGATGCGGGATGCGCGGGCGCAGCGACACGATGCCGGTGCCCTCATAGGGGTGGTATTCGAGATAGGGGGCGTGATGATCGGTGGGGATGTGCTCTTCGAAGAAATAGATCTGCCGGGTGCGTCCGAACCGGCTCATCAGATGCTGGGGCCGCTGCAATACGAAATCCCACCGAAGATGCGAAAAGCAGATCAGCGGGATATCCGGAGTGCTGGCGGCCCGGCCGGAATGGGGTGTGACATGCTCGTTCATGCTGAAATGTCCATAAGGTCCGGCTGCATGGGGACGGGGGCGGGGTGCAGGGCATCGATGGCGGCGCCGAGGTGGCGCACCGAATGCGGCCACGCCCAGTGATCGAGCACGGTCTGGCGGGGTGTGAAATCTGCGCACGCGAGCGCTTCGATGATGGCGTGCTCGAACCGGTCGGCGGGGGCAGCGAGGCCGGTTTCAGGGCGGATATAGTCGAGCCCGCAGCGCAAGGCCGCGTTGGCGACCACCGGCAGGCCCGCGAGCATATATTCGGTCAAGATGGCGGGGGCGCCGTCGTTTTCCCCGCAGACGACGCCGATTTTCGCAGTGTTCATCAGGCGGTTGACCTCGGCATGCGGGACGCCGGGCGGCCCGACGAAATCCACGGCAAGGCCGAGCGCATGTGCTTCGTGTCGCAATCGGTCTCCATCGTCGCCATAGCCCATGACGCAGAGCGCCCTCAGTGGGCGGGGCGAGCGCTGGAGGGCGGCAAAGAGGATATCGTGCCGCTTGTAGGGCTGGGCGGCAGCAACATAGATGAGGTCGTAGGGTTTGGGCCCGGGGATGGGAAAGAAGGTCTCGGGCGAGGCGAAGTCCGGCCCGATCGGCAACACGAGCGTCGGCATGTGCGGATGACGCGCGCGCACATCGGCGCTCTGCCAGTCCGCTCCGGTGATCACGAGGTCGAAATGCCGGCTGATTTCGGCCGGCACCCGCAAGGCCGGCACGTCGATGGAATTGTAGAGGATGAGGCTTTCCCCGCAGGCCTCGAGCACCGCTTCGGAGACGCCGAGCCCCAAAACGCAGAGGATGCGGGGCGCGCCATGGCGATGGATGAACTCCACCATGGCATCGGAGTGAAAGGGGGGGCCGCCGGACCCGGGAAAGGCGCGGCGCGCGAGGGCAGCGTTATCGCGGCGCGCCGTGATGGCTTCGCCCCGGTGATGGTGCCAGATTTCGGCGAAGCGGGCGCGGCCCGCCCGCACCAGCGCCAGGGGCAGGCGCTCGAGATAGCCGCCCTCGACCGATACGTCGCCAGCCGTGTTGCTTTCGAAAACCGGCTCGGAGGCCTCTGGAAAATCGGAGCGGTCCTGCACGAGGTCGCTGATCACCACGACCGCGTCGCGCAGCGGCTGGGCAGAACTGTGCATGCGGTCCTCCGGGCATGGGGTCGCGAGCCGCGGCGGGGTACGCTGCGGGCGGGGAAACAGGATTGAAGCGGCGGGGAATGGGTCTCGGTGCCGTCGGGTGTTCAGCCCGATAACTTGGCTCGATGCGGTTGGTTGCCGGGGCGCACCCCGGCCTCAGGAGGACGTCAGGGTAGGTCGCTGGCTGCCGCGATCAACTGGCTGCGCAGCCATTTGTAGCCCGGATCCTCGTGGATGCGGGGGTGCCAGGCCATCGAGACATTGTAGCTGCCGACCTCGACGGGGCTGGGCAGCACCTTGATATTGGCAAAGCTTTGATACATCCGCGCGATGGAAACGGGAAAGAAGGCGATCATGTCCGATTGCGCGACGATGAGCGGGATGGCCGAAAAATTGGTGATCCATACCCCCACCTTGCGCTCGATGCCCTGGCGGGCCAGCGCCTGATCGGCCAGCGTCTGGTAATAGGGCCGGTCCGTGGCGAGCGCGACGTGGCGGGTGGAGAGGAAGAAGGCCCGGTCGATGGTCTTTGCCGTCACCTCAGCATCGGCCCGCACGATGATGCCGATCTCGTCGTCGATGAGCTTGCGGGTGTACCAGGATTGCGGCAGCGATTGCAGCCAGCCCAGCCGCAGATCGACCCCGGCACGCTCCAGCCGGTCCGGATCGGACCCGCCGGCCTGGACCAGCGAGACGGCGAGCCGCACTTCGGGCGCGGTTTTGCTGATGCGCTCGGTGAGCCTCGGGATCAGCAGCAGGCTGGCATGATCGCTGGCGCCCAGCGCCATCATGGCGGTCGAAGCCTCGGGCGAAAACTCGGGCGGGCGTGTCATCGCCTCGATGCGGGGCGCGACATCGTTGAGCTGTTCGAGCAGGATGCGTCCGCGCGCGGTCAACGCCATGCCCGAAGGACCGCGCACCAGCAGCGCATCGGCGAAGGCGCGGCGGCAGCGCGCCAGGGCATTGCTTGCCGCCGGTTGCGACACCCCCGAGATGCGCGCGGCCGCCGTGATGCTGCCCTCGCTCAATATGGTGCGGACCAGCATCAGGGTGCCGACATCGAAGCGGCGGATATCAGCTTGTTGAATGATGGACATAATGCTCGCGTTATATCCTCTCTCCACGCAGTCTTGCTAGCGTCCGCCATGGGAAGAGGACCTGACAACGGGCCATCTCGAACGGGAGGATCACGATGCAGTTTTCAACGCGGACGTCACTGCTGGCGCTTGCCTGCACAACCTTTGCGCTGGGTGCCATGCCGGCCGGCGCGGCCGAAGGCTATGTGGTGGGCGAGGCGGCGAGCGCCATTGCCGCCGACCCCGCTGTTGCCGAGCTGGTGCCGCAGGCGATCAGGGATGCGGGCGTTCTCCGGATCTCGGTCTATGGCAACACGCCCTACACCATGACCAATGAGAGCTCGCAGCTCTTCGGCGCCGTGATCGATCTCGGGAGCGCGATTGCCGCCACCATGGGGCTCGATGCGGTGATCGAGGACAATTCCAGCGTCGCGGCCAGCCGTGTCGCCATCGAGAGCGGCCGTTACGAGCTGGGCATGGGCCCCTTCCTCGATTCGGCTGCGACAGAAGAACAGTTCAACATCATCAACTGGATCAAGGTGACGCCGGGCTTCGTCTTCCGCGCCGGCGAGACCTATAGCGATCCGCTCGATTTCTGCGGCAAGAGCCTCGCCATCGTCTCGGGCAGCGTGCCGGTCGAGCGCAACATGGAAGCGCTGAAGGCTGGCTGCGCGGCGGCCGGCAAGGCTGAGCCGATCGTCAACGCCTATGGCGACCAGAACGCCACCATCGTCGCCGTGCTGTCCGGACGCAACGACACGACCGTCATGGGCTCTGCCAGCGCGCTCTACGTCGCCAGCACCCAGAGCGATCGGCTGGCGGCCTTCAGCGCCGAAACCGACATCTTCCAGGTCGGGGTGTTCTCGGGCATGGGCATGTCCAAGCAGAACCCCGAGCTGGCCACGGCCGTGCTTGCAGCGATGGAAAAGCTCGCGGCCGACGGGGCCTATGAGGCGATCTTTGACGCCTATGGCCTTGCGGACCTCCTGGTCGAGGACTTCGCCATCAATCCGATCCGCGGCGGCCTTTGATGGCCATTGCCACTGACATGGGGGGCGCCGCCCGGCGTCCCCTGCCGGCCGACGATGCCTCCCTCGCCATCAGGCGGGACAGGATCGGGCGCATCGTGGTGGGCGCGCTGGTCTTCGGGCTCCTCGCCTGGCTGGTGCTGGCCGCGGCCGCCAATCCCCGCTTCGAATGGGATGTGGTGGCGCGCTATTTCACCGCCCAGGCAGTGATGAACGGCCTCATGACGACGCTCTATCTCACCCTCGTCATCTTCGTCTTCAGCCTCGTGATCGGCACCCTGCTGGCGCTGGCGCGCGAGAGCGCCTACCGCCCCTTCCAGATTCTCGCCTGGGTCTATAGCTGGGTGTTCCGCTCGGTGCCGGCGCTGGTGCAGCTGATCTTCTGGTTCAACCTCGCTTATATCATTCCCTCGATTTCGCTCGGGCTGCCCTTCGGACCGACCCTGTTCGAGGCGCGCGTCAACGATTTGATCTCGCCCTTCCTCGCCGCGGTGCTTGGCCTGGGGCTCGGCGAGGCGGCGTATAAATCCGAAATCATCCGGGCCGGGCTCATGTCGGTGGACAAGGGCCAGCGCGAAGCGGCCCGCGCCATCGGGCTCACCGGTCCCCAGACGTTTTTCCGCATCGTCATTCCGCAGTCGATGCGCTTCATCCTGCCGCCTTTGGGCAACCAGACCATTCTCAACCTCAAGGGCACCTCGCTGGTCAGCGTCATTGCCCTGTCCGACCTGCTCCATTCGGTGCAGTCGATCTACAACCGGACGCTCGAAGTGGTGCCCCTGCTGATGGTCGCGACGCTCTGGTACCTCATCATCGTCTCGATCATGAGCGTGATCCAGATCGGCATCGAGCGCCATTTCAGCCGGGGGCACGGCGCCAGCCGCGCCATCAAGGCGGTCGAGGGGCGGATCGAAGCATGACGGGCGACAGCATGGTTCTTTCCGCGCGCCGCGTGCGCAAGCAGTTCGGCGCGCTGGTGGCGCTCGATGACGTCGATCTCGACGTCGCCGAAGGCTCGGTGGTCGCCATCATCGGGCCGTCTGGCTCGGGCAAGTCGACGCTGGCGCGCTGCATCCACCAGCTCGAGCGCATCGATGCCGGCGCGATCTATCTCGATGGGGAACTGCTCGGCTTCGAGCACAAGAGCGGCAAACTCCTGCCGCTGCGCGATCGGGACCTCTCGAGACAGCGCGCCCAGATGGGCATGGTGTTCCAGCAGTTCAACCTCTTCAGCCACTACACCATTCTCGAAAACCTCATCGAAGGCCCGACCCGCGTTCTGGGCGTGCCCCGGAAGGAGGCCGAGGAGAAAGCTCGCGCGCTGCTCGCCCGGGTTCGCCTTAGCGACAAGGTCGATGCCTATCCGCGCCATCTCTCGGGCGGCCAGCAGCAGCGCGCGGCGATTGCGCGGGCATTGGCCAACGAACCCAGGCTGATGCTGTTCGACGAGCCGACCAGCGCGCTCGACCCCGAACTGGTGGGCGAAGTGCTCGAGGTTATGCAGGATCTCGCCGCCGGCGGAATGACCATGGTCATCGTCACCCATGAGATGAGCTTTGCCCGCGACGTGGCCGACCGCATCGTCTTCATGGAAGCGGGCCGGATCGTGAAAGAAGGGACCCCAAAGGAGATCTTCGGCGCGCCGCCCGAAAGCCGGCTTGGCCGGTTCCTCGCCACATCGGGCGTCGCCCTAACGAGCCCGGAGGCCACCCTTGCCGACTGATTCTCTTGCGCGCCTCGATGCCGGGCGCTTTGCGCTGGGCTCGTGGCACATCTTCAGCCGCCTCAGCCTTGAAGAGGGCGCAGCGCTGGTGCGGCGGGCGCTTGACCTCGGCATCACGCTGTTCGATGTGGGCGACTACTGGGACCATGAGCTGTCCAACGAGGAGCGCTTCCGCGAGATCGTCCGCTATCTGGGGTTGGGGCGCGACGACTACCGCGTCGGCATCAAGGTGTTCACCAATTCGCTCGAAAGCCGCGACGCGCTGGTCAAGCAATCGCTCCTGCGGCTCGGCATAGCGCATGCCGATTACGTGGTCTGCTCGCGCCCGGCGGTCGGGGAAGCGCTCGAAGACGCCGTCGCGGCCATGGCGGGTCTCGTCTCGTCGGGCCTGACGCGCGAGATCGCGGCATCGCTCTGGGCGCCCGAGATGTTGGGCGAGGCGATGGATTTGATGGTGGTCCGCAACCTGCCGCGGCCGCGCTTTTTGCAACTGCAATACAATGTGTGCCGGCGCTCGGTGGTGGAATCCGAGCCCTATGAAACGCTCTTTGAGAGGACCGGCATCCTGCTGCAGGCCGCCGATACGCTCGAGGGCGGCATCCTGGCCGGGCATCTGCATCGGGATCGCTACAATCCCGGCGACAGGGACAGGGGGCACTGGTTCCCCGACCGCAACATTCCGCGCGATTCGGGCGGCATCCGCCCGGCGATCCGCGCCATGGTGCCCGGGCTCGAAGCCGGCGCGGCGCGGCTGGGGGTGACCCCGGCGCAACTGGCGATGGCCTTCTGCCTCCTCCACCCCGCGCTCGACACGCTCTTGTTCGGGGCGACCCGCCCGGAGCACATCGCGGAAAATCTCGGGGCCCTCGATCTGGCGCGGGAGCGGCCCGACGACGTGCGCGAAGCCGTCGCCGCTCTCGCCGTCGCAGGCGCCGCCCCGCCGCCGATCTTCGATGTCTCGGCAGGCATGCACTGAGGCCTGAGAGGCCGGGCTCGTCTCAGGCTTGCCAGAGGGCGCCCGTCCGCGCTTCGCAATAGGCGATCGCC
The DNA here is from genome assembly GCF_900119845.1 of Devosia enhydra. Taxonomy (GTDB): domain Bacteria; phylum Pseudomonadota; class Alphaproteobacteria; order Rhizobiales; family Devosiaceae; genus FPKU01. Next base: position 309,007 of record NZ_FPKU01000002.1, on the reverse strand, counting down.
GCTTCCAGCCCGTCGATGAAGGGCAGGCCGAAGGCGCGGGACAGCGCCGGGCGCCGGCCTGCATAGGCGCCCGAGCCGAGCACGATGGCCCCGGCCCCCGCGGCGCGGGACGCCGAGATGGTGCGGGCCAGTGCCGCCTCTGCCTTCGGGCCGGCTTCTGCCGTCTCCGAAACCCCGATGCCCGTGGCGCGCACCGTGCACCGGTTCGCCATACCATAGGATGCAACCAGCGCCGCGATGGTGGGCACGGCAGCCTCCACGGTGGTGACGACGTCGAACCGATCATGTGCCGCCGCTGCCGCCCTGATGCCGGCCTCGGCCATGCTGATCACCGGGACGGGCACGAGCGCGCGCGCCTCGGCGATGGCGATGTCGTCGAAACAGGCAAGGACATAGCCGTCATGATCGGGGGCGCGGGCGATGAGATCGAGCACGTTGGGCACGGCCATGGCCCGGTGCTCGGGCGTTTCTATCGCCACCGGGCCGCGTTCGGGATTGACGACGACGACCTGCGTGCCCGGTGCCGCGCAGGCCTCGACCGACACGCGCACCCGCCCGGTAACCCCGCTATTGGTGTTGGGGTTGATGACCAAGAGTGTCCTCTCGGTCATCGCTGCAACTGGCACCGGCATCAGCGTCCAGCCAGCCTGTCGGGCAGCCACATGACAATGTCCGGCACGGCCATGATCAGCAGCACGAAACCGATCATCACGAAGACATAGGGCAGGGCGCCCTTCACCACGTCGTTGAAGCTGCCGCCATCGCGCCGCAGGCCATGCACGACGAAGAGATTCATGCCCACGGGCGGGGTGATGAGGGCGATCTCGCACATCAGGATGATGAAGATGCCGAACCAGATCGGATCGACGCCCACGGCCGCGACCATCGGCACCGCGATGGGCACGGTGAGCACCAGCATCGACATGGCATCCATGAACATGCCGAGCACGACGTAAAAAACAATCAGGACCAGCAGCAGCGTGAAGGCGTTGAGCTCGAAGCCCGCGACCCATTGGGTCACCACCTGCGTGGCGCCCAGCATCGAGATGGTGACATTGAGCAGCAAGGCGCAGCTCAGCACGATCACCGTCATGCCGGTGGTGCGCGCCGCCTGCATGCAGCAATTGAGCAGCAGCGCCCAGCTCAGCCGCCTCATGGCGGCGACGATGCCTAAGGCCATGACCACCCCGAGCGCGGCCGATTCCGTGGGCGTCGCGAGCCCGCCATAGATCGACCCCATCACCACCCCGAAAATCAGGAAGGGCGGAAAGAGATATTTGAGATAGCTCAGCTTGGTGCGCAAAGAGAGCCTGGACTGGCCCGCATCGCGCCCGCTGCGACCCTGGAAAACGGCGATATAGAGCGAAAAGCACAGCGCCAGAAGGATGCCGGGGATGAGCCCTGCGGCAAAGAGCTGCCCCACCGAGGCATTGGCCAGCGAGCCATAGACCAGGAGGTTGATCGATGGCGGGATCAGGATGCCCAGCGTGCCCCCTGCGGCCAGCGAGCCCAGCGAGGCGCTGATGGGGTAGTTGCGCTGGTTGAGCGCGGGAAGGGCGATGGTGCCCACCGTCGCTGCGGTGGCCACCGAGGAGCCCGAGGTGGCCGCAAACAGCGCGCTCGTGGCGATATTGGTGTGCAGCAGCCCGCCGGGAAGCCGATCGAGCCAGACCGCGAAGGCGTCGAACATCTTGTCGGCGATGCCGCCGCGCAGCAGCAGTTCGCCCAAAAGCATGAAGAGCGGGATTGCGAGGATCGAGGGCGAGTTGAAACTCGTCCACACCACGCCGCCCATCATGTCGACGAGCGGCATGCCGTAAAACACGAGCCCGCCCAGCACCCCGACGGCGACGATGGCGACGGCCACCGGGATGCCGAGAAACATCAGGGCCAGCATGATGGCAAAGCCGATGGCGACAATGGTGATGCTCATGGCTTGACCTCGTCGGACTGCATTCCGTCGCGGGCCTTAAGATCGGCGAGTTCGGCCTCGAGTTCGTCCTGCGGAGAGCCCGGCCCATAGCGGCGATCGAGCGTCTGCCAGTCGCCGCGGAAGGCCAGCATCACCGTTCGGGCCGCGATCACCAGCGTTCCGATGGCGAAGGAGGCCATTGCGACCAGCCACACCCCCTGTGGGTAGATCAGCGGGGTCGCCCATGGCGTCTGCGCGATGGAGCGGTAGGCCAGCGTGTCCTGCACCGTCTTGAAGGTGAAGTAGAGCAGGAACAGCGCGAGCAGGCTGAGCGAGACCGCAGCGACGACATTCAGCCATGCCCGCGCCCGCAGCGGCAGCTGGCCGTGCAGCACGTTGATGCGGATATGGGCCTGCTCATGGGCCGCCACGATGAAGGCGAGCGGCGCGACGATGGCGACGGCATAGCCGCCCAGTTCATCGATACCGCCCATGGAGTGGGAGAAGAATTTCCGCAGGATGGTCTCCGCGGCAATGGCAAATGACAGCACGATCATGATCGCGCCAAACGTGATGCCCGACAGCAAGGCGATGCGTTTCATCGGTCTTCTCCCACGCAGAGGGCCTCAGAGGCCGAGCTGGACGCCGACCGTCTCGCGCCACTTCGTCTCGCACTCGGCAAAGACCGCATTGCATTGCTGGGCCCAGACGGGCAGCGAAACGTCGGCGACCGCCGAGGCGACGGTGGCGACGTCTTCATCGGACACCGGAGCCTGCTTCAGCGTATAGGAGGTGGCCAGTGCGCAGGGGGTCTGGCCGCTGTTGCAGCGCATGGCGTCGGCATAGAGCTCTTCGGAATAGGCCCAGATGTCTGTGCTGAGCGCCGTGATGGCCGCCTGCAGTTTTCCCTGGTCTTCAGCCGACATGGCGTTCCATTTGTTGAGGTTGATGGCGTAGCCGTTCACCGCCATCTGCAGGGCCAAAGGCAGCACCGTGGTGGTCGCTTCCGGCCAGCCGCCCGAATTGGCAGAAGCCGGACCGGTGACGGCGCAATCGACCACGCCGCGGGCGAGCGATTGCTGCACCTCGCCAAAGGGCATGGGCACGCCGGTGGCGCCGAGCCCGGCCATGAAATTGGCCGCGCTCTGGTCACCGACGCGCACCTTCAGACCCTTGAGGTCGGCAAGGCCGCCGATTTCGGGCTTGCAGAAGATGATCTGCGGCCCCGCCGGCCATACCCCGAGCAGCTTGGCGTTGAACTGGGACTGCAGGCGGCCATCGACCGTCTCGTAAAAGGCCTCGATATGGGCGCGGCCCGCCTCGTAGCTGGTATTGAGCCCGATCAGGTCGAGCCCGAGGATCGACGGCTCGTCGCGGCTCACCTGCGGGCCGCGAATGGAGACGATGTCGAAGAGCCCGGATTTCAGCACGCGCAGCCCGTCGGAATCCGGAATGCCGGCGACATCGACCGGCAGATACTGCACCGATACGTCCATGCCGGCATTGGCGCCGAGGGCTTCGAAGAAGGGCTTCTCCTTGTTCTGGGCGATGAGGCCCGAGCCGGCCGGCTGGCCGAGCACCTTGAGCGACAGCGACTGGGCATAGGCGGCGGGAGCAAACAGCGTGGCGAGGGCCAAGGCTGTCAGGATCGAACGGGTGACCACTTCAATTGCCTTCCGTGTCAGTGCCGCATGCGCCGCAAGAGAGCGGCGGCGGCGGTTAAACTGCTGAAGCCCTGAGGGCCTGCCAAGCCACTCGGCTGACGCAATATGCAATGCAGATTTCATGCCAAGTCAATATGAAATTGTAGTTCCATATTTGGCGCAAAGACTTATCGCGATTTTCCAGATTATGGCATTCCCAGCGGAGCCGTGCTGCTGATTACAGTTTCAGCAAAAGCCGGTCGGAGGCTGCTGATTAATGGGGCAGCCCATGGCTTTCCCGGTGCTGAAAGCCCGTCGCCCGGTGCAGTGCGGCGCTCTCAGAAGCGGCTTAGAGTTCGCCGAGCCCGTCATTGGCCGCCTCGATTCGGCGCAGCCGGGCGCGTCCGGCGGCGCCCGACAGGTCGATGGCGCGGGTGACGATGAGGTGGCAGAGCGCCATCACCGAAACATGGTTGAACAGCGGACCGGTGGAGGCGGTGTGGCAGCGCATGTGCCAGCGGGCGCGGCGCTCGATCTCCACCCCTTCATCGGTGATATAGGCGAGCGCGGCCCGGCTGGCCGAGAGATAGTCGAGCACCGCATCCATCTCGGAGACGCGACGCCGCAGCCCGAAAAGCACGACGCAGTCCTCAGCCCGAACGCTGGCCAGATGCTCGCCCAGGGTTTCCCCGCCCCCGGGGATCGAAATCGCGGTCTCGACCACCTGTATCAGTTGCCACTGGAGGTAGTCGGCGAGCGGATGACTGGCCCGGAAGCCGATGATCCAGACCTTGCGGGCCCCGAGTATGGCGCCGGCCAGCGCATCGATCTCGGCCTGCGTGATGGTGGTGAAGGTCTGGTCGAGATTGGCCTTGCCCTGTGCGATGGCGGCAACGAGCGAGGCCTCGGGGTTCGCGTCCCCCGGGTGGCTGAGAAACAGCCGCGATCCCGAGCGCTGCTCCTCGCGGGCGTGGCGCCGCGCCTCCTCATAGCTTGCATAATCGAGCCGACGCACGAAGCGCGACACGGTCGCCTTCGAGACATTGGCGAGCCGCGCCAGCTCCTGCGCGTCATAGCTCGCCAGCTCGCCGGGAAAGTCGCACAGGAACTCGCCCAGCCGCCGCTCGGCCGGATGAAGCTCCGGCAGGGCCGCACGGATGCGGCCCAGGAAAGACTTCTGCGCGAGCGTTTTCATGCCACCTGCCCTGAAACTGCAGTTTCAGAGCAGCTATAGCATGACCGGGACGAAAAACAGCGGCCGCAGGGTCAGCCTGCGGCAGGGAGGGGGTTGATAAGGGCGTCCACGATCGCGGCATCGCCGCAGATCAGGCCGGTGCGCTGGTGGAGGCCCGTGGGCTGGAGGTCGAGGATGCGCCCGGTGCCCGACACCGCCTTGCCGCCGGCGCTTTCCACGATGGCGGACATCGGGCTGCACTCGTAGAGCACCCGCAGCTTGCCCTTGGGCTGGCGGCTGTCGAAGGGGTATAGGAATACCCCGCCCTGGTGCAGCATGCGGTGGATGTCGGCGATCATCGAGCCCACCCAGCGCTGGTTGTAGCCGCCTTCGGCCATCATGGTGGCGACCGTATCGCCAAGGGCAGGGTCCCATCGGCGCATGTTGGAGATGTTGCCGCCGATCATGCGCGTGCCCGTCGGCATGCGGATATCGGGATGGGTGAGCAGCAGGCGGTTGTCCGTGGGCGAAAGCGTGAACTGCACCACGCGGCCGTTGAGCGCCAGGACCAGAACCGTCTGCGGGCCATAGCCGAAATAGCCGGCGCAGAGCTGGGCGGTGCCGGGCTGGAGGAAGGCGCCGTCGCCCTCGGGCGCATCGCCGCGCGGCAGGATGGAGAAGATGGTGCCGATCGTGACGTTGACATCGATATTGCTCGACCCGTCGAGCGGATCGAAGGCGACGAGATAGCGCCCGTCGGCATGGCCGAACCAGGCGGAATGGTCTTCTTCTTCCGACGCGATGGCGGCGATGCGGGGATTGCGCGAAAGGCCATCGCGCAGCAGGTCGTTGGAGAGGACGTCGAGCTTTTTCTGCGTCTCGCCCTGCACATTGCTGGCGCCGGCTTCCCCGAGCGGGCCCGAGAGATCGCCGCCGCGCACCAGCGCGGAAATCTCGAGGCTCGCGGCCGCGATATCGGCGATCACCGAGGCGAGCTCGGGATCGGCGGCCTCAGCCAGCCAGGCGTCGAGGGAAATGCCGAGTGCGGTCATGCGATCCAGTCCTGTTCAGTGGAAAAGCGCAACACCATGCGATGATCGTAGGATGCGCCGGGGGAGAGCACCGGCGAGGGAAAGGCCGGTTCGTTGGGAGCGTTGGGAAAGGTCTGCGTTTCGAGCGCGAAGCCGGCATGGGCTCCATAGGGCGCGCCGCCCTTGCCCGTTGCGGGCGCATTGGCGAAATGATTGGCGGTATAAAACTGCACGCCGGGCTGGTTGGTGTGGAGTTCTAGGCGCCGGCCGCTGGCCCGGTCCCAGGCCACGGCGCAGCGGCGCATGCCGCTCTCGGCCGGCCTCAGGCACCAGTTATGGTCATACCCGCCGCCCGCAACCGTCGTTATATCGGCGCCGATGGCTCTGGGGCGGGAGAAGTCGAAGGCAGTGCCGGCCAGCGGGGCGATCTCGCCGGTCGGGATCTTGTCGGGATGGGTCGGGGTATAGTGATCGGCATCGAGCTGCAGGACCTGCTCGGCGATGCTGCCGCTCGCATGCCCGGCAAGGTTCCAGTAGCCGTGATGGACGAGATTGACGATCGTCCGGCGATCTGTGGTGGCGGACATCGTGATCGTCAGCGTCCCGTCTGCCGCAAGCGCGTAGCGCGTGCTCGCCTCAAGGGTGCCAGGATAGCCTGCATCGCCATCTTCGCTCAAGAGCCGGAACTCCACGGCATTGCCGTCGGGGTCGGGATAAGGCGTCCAGAAGCGCTTGCCGAAACCCTGGGCCCCGCCATGCAGGTGATGGTCGCCATTGTTGCGCGGCAGCTCGTAGACCGTGCCATCGAGGGTGAAGCGACCATTGGCGATGCGGTTGCCATAGCGCCCGCACACGGCTCCGGCATTGCCGGGGGTGCCGACATAGGCTTCAGGGTCGTCATAGCCGAGGACGATGTCGTCCACCTGTCCGTTTCGGTCAGGCCGGGTGAGCCGTCGAAGGATCGCCCCGAAGCTGATGACCTCGATACTGGTGTCTCCGCCGGATAGCCGGAAGGCCTCGACGGGCGTGCCCGCGATGCTGCCCACGACATGACGCGAGATCGTGCTGCCGATCATCGCCTGGCTCCCTCTTGCCCGGTCAGGACCGGGGCGCTGTTTTCGCTGATCCACTGCGCCGCCGCTTCTATAGCGGCCCGCAGATGCAGGCACTTGTAAAAAAGATTGACTACATGTCAAGCGAGCGGTAAGCCTCCTGCCAGAGATCAACCAGGCCGGGCCGAACCGGCGGAGGATGCATCGCGACGAGGCGCGGCCCGCGTTTCTTTTGAAGCGCGGCGGACCGGTGCCCCGATCGGCGGGCAAAGAGGACTGTGATGGCGCGCAGCCGTATCGTGACCTTGGGCAACGCCTTTCTCGACACGATCGTCTATCTGCCCGAATTGCCCTCGGCGCCGATCAAGCTGCGTGCGCTCGATGTGCGCCGGACAGGTGGCGGCATTGCCGCGACGGCGGCCTACACCATCTCGGCGCTCGGCGCCGACACCATCTATTGGGGCCGGCTCGGTCAGGACGATACCGGCGACCAGATCCTCTCACGGCTCGGGGCGGCGGGGGTCGAGACGGGCGCCGTGCGCCGCGTGCCTGGCGGGGTCAGCCCCATCGGCACCATTCTCGTCTCCCCCGATGGCGACCGCATGGCCTTCGGCTTCATCGGGCGCAATCTGGGTGACGACGCCGACTGGCTGCCGCTGCACGAACTCGACGGCGTCGATGCGGTGATGGCCGATTACAGCTGGGCCGAAGGCGCGGCGGCCGTCTTCGGTGCGGCGCGCGAGCGCGGCATCGTCTCGGTGCTCGATGCCGATGTGGGTGACATGGACGCGGTGCGCCGGCTGCTCGACCTGCCCGACCATGTGGTGTTCTCGGCGGCCTGCCTCGCGCGGCTCGCGGGAACGTCCGATATCGCGGCAGGGCTGCGGCATGCGCGCGGGCTCTGCCGCGGGGTCGTCGCCGTCACCGATGGCGAGCACGGCTTTTTCTGGCTCGAGGGCGATGAGGTGCGCAACGTGCCGGCCTTCCCGGTCAAGGCCATCGACACCAACGGGGCGGGTGACATCTTCCACGGCGCCTATACGCTGGGGCTGGCCGAGGGGCTTGACGTGGAAGGCGCGGCGCGCTTTGCCAGCGCCACGGCCGCGCTCAAATGCGCCGCCGGCAGCGGCTGGGAGAGCATTCCCGACCGCGCCGCCGTCAGCGCCCTGCTCGAGGGCGGGCGGCCATGAACATCACGCCGGGCAAGCTCTGGGGCCTGCGCCGCCTCGCCGATGACGCGGGACGCTTCAAGATGCTGGCGATGGACCAGACCGGCCCCATCGTCAATCCGATCAAGGCGGCGCGCGGGCTCGACCATGCCCCCTATGCCGATGTGGCCTCTGTCAAGCGCCTGCTCGGCAAGCATCTTTCGGCCAAGGCCTCGGCCGTGCTGATCGATCCGCCGCTGGGTTATGCGGCCGCAATCGACGGGCTCTCGCCGCGCGGCGGCCTTCTGGTCGCGACCGAATGGGCGACGTGGGAAGTGACCGAGACCGGGCGCAGATCGCGCAACATTCCGGGCTGGGACCCCGCCGTCATCCGCCGGATCGGGGGCGATGCGGTCAAGGTCAATCTCTGGTATCGCCGCGATGCGAGCCCGGAGGTCAGGGCCCATCAGATCGCCTATGTCGAAAGCGTCAAGGCCGCCTGCGCGCAAAACGACATCGCCTTCGTGCTCGAATTCCTCGTCTATCCGTTTCCAGGGGAGACGGCCGACGCCTTCGCGGCGCGCCGGGCCGACCTGGCCCTCGAGGCGCTGTCGGACCCCGATGTCATGGACCCCGAAGGCGTCGAGCTCTACAAGCTCGAACCTCCGGTGGATGTCGCCGATGTGCCCGATCCCGACGGGCCGGATGCTGCTGCGGTTCAAGCAAGGTTCGACCGGCTGGCGCGGGGCATCGGCCGGCCCTGGGTGCTGTTGAGCGGCGGCGCGGCGCCCGATGATTTCCTGCGGCTCCTGACCTATGCCTATCGCTCGGGCGCCAGCGGCTATCTTGCCGGCCGCGCCATCTGGGCCGAGGCGTTCCGGCGCTTCCCCGATCTCGCCGCCATGGAGGCCGAACTCGCTGCCAGCGCCCCGCGCATCATGGACAGGCTCAACGCCCTGACCGACCGGCTGGCACACCCCTGGCCGACGCATCCGGCCTGGGACGACGGGGTGGTGATGGTGCCCTCGGGCGAGGAATTCGCCCCCGCCTATGGCCGGCTCGCCGCAGCGGGCGTGGCACGCCCATGACCGCGCTGGCCGACATGGGCGCGGAGGCCTGCCGATGAACCCGCTCGATTTTTCGGGCGTGTTCTCGCGCGCCGACCGGCTCGTCGATGGCGTCTGGCTGACGGCGCAGATTTCGCTCGCCGCGATGGTGTTCGCGCTCGCCATCGGGGTGCTTGCCGCCGTGCTCAGCCTCAGCGGCAACCGCCTCTTGCGCCTGCCCGTCTTCGCCTATGTCGAGGTGATCCGGAACACGCCCTTCATCGTGCAGGTCTTCCTCATCTATTTCGGCCTGCCGGCCCTGGGCCTGAGGCTCGATCCGGTCAGCGCCGCCATCCTCGCCATGTCGATCTATGGCGGGGCCTATACCAGCGAGATCATCCGGGCCGGCATCCAGTCGATCAACAGGGGGCAGATCGAGGCGGGCCGGGCGCTGGGCATGTCGCCCCTCACCATCTTCCGCCATGTGGTGCTGAAGCCGGCGCTGGCTTCGGTGTTTCCTTCGCTCGTTGCCCAGTTCATCCTGCTGCTTTTGTCCTCGAGCGTCGTCTCGGCCATTTCGGTGGCCGAACTGACGAGCGTGGGCAACGACATCCAGGGCCTCACCCTGCGCAACATGGAGGTCTATCTCATCATCGCCCTCATCTATGTGGCGCTGGTGGCCGCGCTCAAGGGCGGCATGACGGTGCTGGAACGCCTGCTGTTTCCCTTCAAGTTCCTGAGGCGCTGAACCATGTTCCAGCAATTCAGCCTCAACCACGTCTACTTCATGCTCACCGGCCTCGGCTGGACCATCGGGCTCGCGGCCATCGCGCTCATCGGCGGCTCGATCGCCGGCTCGGTGCTGACGCTGATGCGCGTTTCGGCCAACCCGGTGCTGAGCCGCATCGCGCAGGTCTATATCTTCGTGGTGCAGGGCACCCCGCTGCTGGTGACGCTGTTCATCGCCTATTTCGGCTCGACCTATCTGGGGTTCACCGTGGCGCCGCTGACGGCGATCGCGGTCGCCTTCTCGTTCTATGCCGCGGCGTTCCTGGGCGATATCTGGCGCGGCGCCATCCAGTCGGTGCCCGTGGGGCAGCGCGAAGGCGCCCATGCGCTGGGGCTGAGCGGCGCCGATACCATGCGCCACATCATCATCCCGCAGGCGATCCGCATCGCGACGCCCCCGACGGTGGGGTTCTTCGTGCAGCTGATCAAGAACACCTCGCTCGCCTCGGTGGTGGGCATCGTGGAGCTGACCCGCACCGCCCAGATCGTCAGCAATGCCACCTTCAAGCCGCTCGAAGTCTATCTCACGGCGGCCCTGTTCTACTTTCTCGTCTGCTTTCCCATCACGCTCTTTAGCCGACGCCTCGAAAAGCGGCTGAGCGTCTAGCTCATCACACATGGAGGAGAACCTAAGATGATGCGTTTCGTAAAAGGCCTCGTGCTGGCCGCCGCGGCAACCGCCGCGCTCTCATCGGCCACCCTGGCCCAGGCCACCAACACGCTCGACGAGATCGTGCAGCGCGGCAAGATCGTGGTCGGCATCTCGCTCTCGACCCCGCCCTATGGCATGACCGACGCCAACCTGCAGCCGGCCGGCTTCGACGTGGCCATCGCCAACCTGATCGCCCGCGATCTGGGCGTCGAGCTCGAAATCCTCGACCAGGTCTCGCAGGCGCGCATCCCCAACCTCACCAGCAACAAGGTGGATATCGTCATCTCCTCGCTCGGCATCACCGCCGAACGCGCCAAGGCGATCATGTACACCAACGCCATCTATGTCGATGAGCAGATGATCATCGCGCCCACCAGCGCTGCCATCGCCTCTCTTGAGGACCTCGTGGGCAAGCGGGTCGGCGTGACGCGCTCGACCACCAACGACACCATCATCACCGACAAGGCCATCGAAGGCACCAACATCCAGCGCTTCGAGGATGATGCGGCCACCAACCAGGCCCTGTTCTCGGGCCAGGTCGATGCCATCGTCTCGGGCGTCGCCGCGGCCAACGCCATCAACAAGGAAACCGACCAGTTCCAGCGCAAGTTCGCCGTCCGCCAGTCCCCGATGGGCATCGGCGTGCGTCGCGGCGATTTCGACCTGCATCAGTGGCTCAACACCGAGATCATGCTGCTGTGGAACTCGGGCGAGATCCAGGCGGCCCAGCAGGAATGGCTCGGCATCGTCAACGAAGAACTGCCGCGCTTCTGATCCCTCATCGGCCCCGCGCGATGACGCGGGGTCTCCCCCTTCCGGAAGGCCTCTTTCATGTCCCGCATCACCCTCCGCCAGCTCCTCGATCACGCCGCCGAGCACCAGTATGGCGTCCCTGCCTTCAGCGTCACGAGCATGGAGCAGATGCTGGCCGTGATGGCCGCCGCCGATGCGGTGGATGCCCCGGTGATCCTGCAGGTGGGCACCAAGGCCCGGGCCTATGCCGGCGACATCATGATCGAGCACCTGTTCGCGGCGCTCGAAAAGCAGTTTCCCCATATCCCCATGGTCGTGCACCAGGACCATGGCAACAGCGAAGCCACCTGCGCCACGGCGCTCCAGCATAAATTCACCTCCGTGATGATGGATGGCTCCCTGCTCGAGGATGGCAAGAGCCCGTCCGACTATGACTACAATGTCCGCGTCACCGGCAGCGTCTCGCGCATGGCCCACTGGATGGGCGCATCGGTGGAAGGCGAGATCGGCGTCCTCGGCAAGCTCGAAAGCCGCAATGACGAGCGCATGCTGACCGATCCCGACCAGGCGGTGGACTTCGTGCGCGCCACCCATGTGGATGCGCTGGCCATCGCCATGGGCACCTCGCATGGCGCCTACAAGTTCAGCCGCAAGCCCGATGGCGACGTGCTGGCCATGGATCGGCTCGAGGAAATCCACCGCCGCCTGCCCGAGACCCATCTCGTCATGCACGGCTCGTCCTCGGTGCCCCAGGAACTCCAGGACATCATGAACCGCTATGGCGCTGACATCAAACAGACCTGGGGCGTGCCGATCGAGGAAATCCAGCGCGGCATCAAGCATGGCGTGCGCAAGGTCAATATCGATACTGACAACCGCATGGCGCTGGTCGGGCAGATCCGCCGGGTACTGCACGAGGACCCCAAGGAATTCGACATCCGCAACATGATGAAGCCGGGCATGGATGCGATCACCAGGCTCTGCCGCCAGCGGCTCGAGGAATTCGGCACCGCTGGGCACGCCGGAAAGATCAAGGTCATTCCCATGGCCGACATGGCAAAGCGCTACCAGTCGGGCGCGCTCGACCCCAAGATCCGCTGATCGCGGGCGATCCGCCCCGGGCGCAGGAGGAGACGATCATGGCCGACATCGACGATACCGTGGTCGAGGCCCGCAAGGTCTGCAAGTTCTTCGGAAAATTCCAGGCGCTCGCGGATGTGGACCTCAAGGTCAGCAAGGGCGAGACCATCGTGGTCTGCGGGCCCTCGGGCTCGGGCAAGTCGACGCTGATCCGCTGCATCAACGCGCTCGAACAGCATCAGTCGGGCGACCTCGTGGTCTGCGGCATTCCGCTCTCTGGCACGCGCGCCTCGATCGATGCGGTGCGGCGGCGCACCGGCATGGTGTTCCAGAACTTCAACCTCTTCCCGCACATGACGGTGATCGAAAACTGCATGATCGCGCCAATGAAGGTGAAGGGGATGTCGAGGGACGAGGCGCGTGCCACCGCCGAGCGGTTCTTGAAGCGCGTGCACATTCCCGAGCAGGCCGACAAATACCCCATCCAGCTCTCGGGCGGCCAGCAGCAGCGCGTCGCCATCGCCCGGGCGCTCTCGATGAGCCCCGACGTGATGCTGTTCGACGAGCCGACCTCGGCGCTCGACCCCGAAATGGTGCGCGAAGTGCTCGACACCATGGTCGAACTCGCCCAGGGCGGGGCGACGATGATCTGCGTCACCCATGAGATGAACTTCGCCCGCCAGGTGGCCGACCGGGTGATCTTCATGGATCGCGGGGCGATCATCGAGGCGGGAGAGCCGGAGGCGTTCTTTTCGGCGCCGCGCAGCGAGCGGGCGAGGGAATTCCTCGCGCAGATCCTGCACTAAGGCCGCGCGGTACAGCCTCAGCGCTGCGGGCCGCCGCCCAGCGCCTGGCTGGCTTCGAGATGCTGCGCATCGAGCAGCGCGGCGCGGGCCTGCAGCAGATGGTATTTCATGTAGCTGGCCGAGGCCTCGCCATCGCCCGCGGCAATGGCATCGAGCACGCGGGTGTGCTCCTCAATGATGCGCAGCCTGCGGCCGGCTGAGCGTCCGCGCGCCAGTTCGAGCCCGATATTCATCGTCTGGGTCACCGGCGCGCGCAGATCGTTGAGCAGCGCCCCGAAGAAATCATTGCCCGCCGCCTCGGCAATGGCCTCGTGGAAGGCGATGTCCTGCGCCTGGCCCAGCTCCCCGGCGGCGATCGCCACGCGCAATTCCTCGATGGCCGTGCGCGCCCGCTCGATATCGGCGCGGGTGCGGCGCTCGGCGGCGAGCCGGGCTGCTTCGGTCTCGAGCACGATGCGCGGCTCGAAGGCCCGGAGATACCACGAGAGTTCAGAAGAATCGGCAAGCTCTGTCAGCCGCGTCGAGGGCTTCTTGGACACGAAGGTGCCGATGCCCCGGCGCGACTGCACCAGCCCGTCGCTGCCCAGGCGCAACAGCGCCTCGCGTACCACCGGCCGCGACACCCCGAAGCGCAGCGAGAGCTCGGCCTCCGACGGCAGTTTGTCCCCGGCATTGTGCTGGCCCGAGCTGATCTCGGTGAGGATCTGCCCGTAGACGATATCCGCAAGTCGCTCTTTTCGGGCGGGCGTAAGAGCAAAGGGCGACATGGTTTCTTCCATCTTCGAGTGATGGCGCAAAACTACCATTCAACCCTCGGCTCCGCCACACTTGCCGGCCATCCGCCCTGTCGGGCGGTGTGGGGTTCAGGCGAGCCGGCGGCTGCGCAGCAGGGTCTGGCGCGGCCATTCGCCGAATGCCACGCGGTAGGCATGGGCGAAGCGGCCCAGATGGGTGAAGCCGGCTTCGAGCGCGACGCCGGTGACATCGAGGCCGGGCGCGCCGCTCAGCAGCCTCTGCCGGGCGGAACGCAGGCGGAAGCGGTGCAGCATCTGCCGGGGCGAGATGCCGCGCCGGGCCTGGAACATCATCTGCAGCAGCCGCGGGCCGATGCCCAGTTCGCCGGCAAGGGCGGTGATCGACAGCGGTTCGGCGAGCCGCTCCTCCATCATCGCCTCTACCCGGCTGACCCTCGCCTCGGCCGAAGGATCGGCGGCATGCGCTTCGTCGGGCTCCGGATCCAAGAGCAGGCCGAGAATGTCGAGCAACTGCCCTTCGACATGACCCAGCCGCCGCGAATCGATCCGTTGGGCCTCAGCCTCCATCAGCTCGCCCAGGATCAGGGGCAGGCGCGCAACGAGCCCTCCCGCCGCCATGAGCGTTGCGAACCGCCCGGCAAAGGGCACGGCCCGGTCGCTCCTGGCATGAAGGGTTTGCGCAAGGAACGGGATCGGGATCATCAGCAGCGCGGCCTCGAAGCCCTGGGCGCTGTCGGCAATCGCGGTGGTGCGTCGGGCGCCGGTGCCTACGGCCAGAAGCGTTCCGGGCCTCGTGTCCCAGAAGCGCCCGCGCGTCTCCACCGCGATCAGCCCGCGCAGGGGCAGCAAGAGGCTGAAATGATCCTGTTCGACGAGGCTGATCTCGTGGCCGGTGGACCGGACGCGGCCGAGCCGCAAGCCATGGCGCGGCAGCATGGCCGTCGTGCTCTGCATGCGCCCGCCGCCGCCGGCGAAATCGAAACCGTTGGTCTGCGAGAACAGCACCGACGAAAAGGGGCGCGGCGCCTCCCCGGTGGTGGCTTCATGGCTGCGGGTGTGGACCAGATGCGGGCTCGAGCTGCCGTGCACGGCCATCCGCTTCACGCCAGCCGCGTGAGATAGGGCACCGGGCGCGCCCCGGCGACCTTGGCCGCCAGCCGCGCGACATAGGTGGCAGAGCTGTGGGCGGCGATGTCGAGCCCGTGGTGCTGGCGCCAGATTTCGCCGATCGACAGGCGGTTGGCGTCCTGATGGGTCAGGTAGACATAGTCCGGCCCGTCATGGAGAATGACCTCCTCCCCGAAATGCTCGAAGGGGAAGGTGGGCACCATCGAGACGAAATCATCGGCATTGACCACCCGCGTGATCGGCAGGCGGGAGAGGGCCGCAACGCCGCTGGCATTGGTGACGCGGGGCTGGCCGAACGTGGTGGTGCGCACGAGGTTGTAGCCATCCTCGGCCATATAAAGCGAGAGCACGGCGGCAACGCCCGCGCCCATCGAATAGCCTATGAGATGGGTGCGGTGGGCCTTGTCGAGGCGGGGCTTGAGGTCCTCATAGACGGCAAGCGCCGCATCCTCGAAACCGCGATGCAGCGGAATGCCGTAGCGCGCCTCGGGCTTGAGGAAGATGTCGAAATCCTCGAGCCAGTCAGTGAGGGAGCGCGAACCCGGCATCGAGACATATTGGGTGCGCGCACTGTCGTTGCGCTCGAGGACATAGGTCACATCCACCGACCTGACCGTCGCCACATGTCGCGTATCGGGCCAGTTGCGCCGGATGGTGGCTTCGTCGCGCGCCGCATCGTCGGCCCGCCGCGCGGCCAGATGCAGGGGGCGAAAATCGAGGGAGGCCTGGTCGACGCGGTTGCCCAGCGCCTGCAACTCGACCCCGCTCAGCGACGCGCAGCCGGCAATCGGGGTGGCCAAAAGGCCGGCCAGGACCTGTCGTCGCCCGATGAGCCCCGGAAAAGCTGAAGACTTCGAAGACATGTAAACGCGCTCGCTGAGATGCGTTCTGCTTAGCACGGTGGCATTCAGCGAGCCATGACACGCCGACAATTTGAACGATCACTGATTTCGCATTGTGGATAGTTGCAGGCCGCGCCGCATGCGATGATGAGACCGACGACAGGCGCATCCCGGCGATCGTCGTCTTGACAGGACAAGGCCGGAGCCGGCGCATCCTTGCAGTGGAGAGCATTATGTTTGCAGGCTTTCATCCCTTGAGGGCGCTCATCGCCGCGGCGGCGCTCGCCATGGCCGTGATCGCGGCGCCCATCGGCGCCTCGGCCCAGGAACGGTCTGTCGAGGTCCGGTTTCCGCGCGGCGCCAGCGGCACGACGATCACCGACACCATCGTCGGCAACCAGGCGGTCAATTACCGCATCGGGGTTTCGGCCGGCCAGAAGATGAGCGTCAACCTCGATGTCGACAATGCCAGCGCCTATTTCAACATCACTGCGCCCGGCGCTTCGGCGGCGCTCTATAACGGCTCGATCTCGGGCAATGGCACGAGCGTCGATATCCCCTCGAGCGGCACCTATGTCATCACCGTCTATCTGATGCGCAATGCGGCCCGCCGCAACGAGCGCGCCAATTACAGCCTGACGCTCTATGTCGAAGGGAGGGCCGCGGCCGCCCCGGCCCCGCTTCCCTCCCACGCAGCCAACCCCACCGGCCCGAGCCAGTGGGTGGTGCAGGGGCTCAATGGCGGCACGCTCAATGTGCGCTCGAGCGCATCGACCACCGGCGCCGTCGTGGGCAAGCTGGTCGATGGCGACCGGGCCGACAATCTGGGCTGCCAGGCCGGCAGCGACCAGCAATGGTGCCGCATCCATACCAGCTGGGGCCTGACCGGCTGGGTCGCGGCGCGCTACCTGCACGAGGATTTCCCCCAGGCGGCCCAGCGCCCGAGCCGCCCGCCGCCGCAGCGGCCGGTGGCGCCTCCGGCCGTGACGCTCCCCTCCTACCCCCTCTATCCCCAGCAGGTGGGGCCGGCGGCGCCCGTGCGTCCGGGCATGACGACCGCCGAGATGTCGCGCTATTGCGCCGGCGAAGCCTCGGCGCGCTTCAGCGTCCGTCCGCAGGACATCACCACCAACGCCGCGTTCCAGAGCGGCGGCAACTATGTGGTGCAGGGGTGGTTCGACCGCGGCGGCAGCTCGACCTTCTTTAATTGCTGGTTCGATATCGACGGCAATTTCTCCTACATTCAGGGCTGATGCGATGGCGATGGGACGTTTCCGCAGGGCAGGTCTGCCCGGCTTGCTGGCCCTCTGGCTGGCGGTGCCGCTGGGCATGACGCCGACGGCCGGGCTCGCCCAGGCGGATCTGGGCGTGCTGAGCTTCGTTGCGGGCGCCAACAGCACGGAGATCTCGGGCACGATCGCAGGCGATGGCTATGCCAGCGTCTTCATCGATGCGGCGGCGGGGCAGGTGCTCTCGGTCTCGCTCGCCTCGCCGAGCGCCTCGGTCAATTTCAATGTCCTGCCCGAGGGCAATCCCGAGGCGATTTACATCGGATCGATCTACGGTCCCGACTATGTGGGGCGGATTGCCGAGGCGGGGCGCTATGAAATCCGCGTCTACCAGCTGGGTGCGGCGTCCTCCGAGGGGCGGGAGGCGAGCTTCTCGCTGGCGATCGGGCTCAATGCCGTAACGCTGCCTGAACAGGAGGATGCGCTGGTTGAAGGCACCGACTTTCATGCCACGGGCGCGCTGACCTGCCGCTTCGAAGCCAGCCCGGATGCGAGCGATTGCGCTTTCGGGGTCAGGCGGCTGGGCGGCGGCACGGCAAGCCTTTTCATCACGCTTCCCAGCGGGTTCGTGCGCCAGCTCGACTTTGCCAGCGATGGCGCCGTGACCGCTCCGTCGGCCGCGCTCGCCCTGTCGGCGACGCGCGATGGCGATGAAACCATCGTCACGCTGGGCGCGGACGCGGAAATCTACACTGTGCCGGACGTCGTCATCTCCGGCGACTGAAAGCCTGCGCCCGGCGCACTGAACCACCACCCAACCGCAGGGGCGCGACGCCCAAGGCTCAAGGATTTCGGCGATGGACTACGTGCATCTGATGGCCCTGATCGCGTCGCTGGCCGGCAATCCCGCCCCCACCGGCTTTGCCGAGCTGCGGGCCCTGGCCGCCGCGTCCGGTTCGGCGCTGGCCCTGCATGCCTGTGTGCAACCGATCGGCTATGACGAGATCGAAGGCGAGACTGTGCTCTGCGGCACGCTAACGGTGCCGGAAAACCACGATTTGCCGGGCGGGCGCGCCCTCGGCCTCGAATTTGCGGTGCTCAAGGCCAAGACGCGGTTTCCCGAGGCCGATCCGCTGGTTCACCTCCATGGCGGGCCCGGTGGCGGGGTGGTCGACCAGCTCGCCGGTTATGCGCAGATCTTCGATGCGTGGCGGCAGACGCGCGACATCGTGCTCTTTGACCAGCGCTCGGCCGGCCTTTCGGACAGCTCTGTCGCCTGTGCGCAAGCACTGTCCGCATATGCGCCGGCCATCATGGGCGTGCCGACGGAGGCCGGCGACGGCGAATCCAACGCCATCCGCGACTGCCTCGGCGAGCTCGAGGCTGCCGGCGTCGACCTCAAGAGCTACAACACGCTGCAGAATGCCTACGACGTCCGGACGCTGGTGCAGGGGCTGGGCTATTCGCGCTACAATCTCTACGGCATCTCCTATGGCACCAAGCTGGCGCTCGAGGTGATGCGATCGGCCTCGGAAGGCCTGCGGGCCGTCATCATCGATGGGGTGGTGCCCATGCAGGTGGCCGCCTACGACACGGTGGCCGTGCCCGCCGACGAGGCGGTGGCGCTGCTGGTGGCGCAGTGCAAGGCCGATGCGGCCTGCGACGCGGCCTATCCCGATCTCGGCGGCGTCATCACCGAGCTGCTCGACAAGGCGGTGGCCGGAACCCTGACCAAGGACGGCGCCGCGATCCCGC
Organism: Devosia enhydra; assembly: GCF_900119845.1. Classification (GTDB taxonomy): domain Bacteria; phylum Pseudomonadota; class Alphaproteobacteria; order Rhizobiales; family Devosiaceae; genus FPKU01. The sequence goes on along the minus strand of NZ_FPKU01000002.1, from coordinate 290,212 downwards.
CCGAGGCGATCGTGCAGCCGATCATCGCGCGCAACGGCCAGCGCGGGCTCTCGAGCCTCACGCCCTATCTCCCGGCCTATGTCTACGAGATCTACCGGGGCAAGGAGACCCCGACCATCGACATGCTGTCGGCCGCCAATTTCCAGTTGCCCGCGCCCGGACCCGAGCTGCCGACGGCGGCGGCCAAGGCGCTCTCGCCCGGCCAGCAGAAACTGGCAGCGGCGGTGATCGCCGATCTCGGCGCGCAGATCGCGGCGACCGGGGCCCTGCAGCAATCGGTGTGGGACCTGGAGGCCATGGTGCGCGCCGACCGCTTCGGGCCCATCGTCGAGCTCTTTGATCGCGAGCTGAGCGCGGCGACGGTCGCGCTGCTCACGGCCGATCCGGCGACGGGGCGGGCGCAGGGCTCGGCGATGATCGTCGACTATGTCGGCCTCTTGGCCGGCGCGCCCAGTCGCGACGCATTGCTGGGCTTTGTCGACCGCCATTTCGAGGGCGAGCCGCGCGATCGGCTGCGCGCACTGGTGGAAGCCATGCGCCAGAGCGAGATCGAAGGATCGTTCGCGCTGATCGGCACGAGTTCGCGGCAGGCCGAGGCCGGGTTCCTGCGCGGCCAGCACCTGTCGATCTATGCCTGCCAGGAGGATATTCCCTTCAATTCGCCCGAAGGCGTCGCCGCCGTCAACGCGACGCTGGACTATCCCGGTCTTGCTGAGGTCTATGCCTCGGCCACGGCCGGGCTCTTTGCGATCTGCCAGTTCTACACCCCGTCGCCGCGCGCGGGCGACCATGTGGCCGTGGTCAGCGACATTCCGACCCTCGCCATCGGCAGTGCCTGGGATACGCAGACGGCCATGAGCTGGGCCGCCACGGCGGTGGAGACCCTGCCCAACGGCCAGTCCTTCGTTGTTCCCGAAGCCGGGCACGGCGCGCTGATCTACCAGCGCTGCGCCGTCGAGATGGGCGTTGCCTTCATCAACGATCCGGCGCGACGGCTCGAGGATGTGTGCGGGCCCGCCCTCAAGCCCAGCTTCTACATGGCACCCTGGGTTGAAGCGGACAGGGCGCCGGGCTCCTGATCGCCCGCGAGTTTTCACCGGTCCTTGAAACGGCACGAAGCGCCTGCGCCTTGAAGACGGCTTAGCCCGGCGCGGGCTGGCTCAGGGCCAGGCTGGTCAGCAACCCCAATGCGATCACCAGTATCGCCGATGCGATGATCGAAAGGATGGCGGTCGATACCGCGCGCAGATGCGAGGTCTTGTACTCCCTGCGGAACCACAGCGCCTGCACCACGACATACCAGCCGAGCCCGGCCAGAAGCGTCACGAGCCCCGGCATGACCTGCCGCGCTGCCAGCAGTTGCAGGCTTGCGGTTATGGCGATGACAAAGGGGATGGCCGCATAGCACTGGCCGTAAAACACCGGCCGCAGCGTCTTGCGCATCAGCCGCGCCTTCATCAGGCGCAGCTGGGCCACCGACAGCAGCAGCGGAAAGAGCCCGAAGGCGACGGCCCGGAAGACCAGCAGGTTGCGGTCATCGGCAAGCGGGCCGGGCAGAGCCGGCGCGTTCGCGCCGACGATCCAGCGCTCGGTCAGATGCAGCAGCACGAGGGTGATGAGCAGGCAGATCGGCGGGCTCAGCGCATCGTCATACTGGTCCTCGACCGCGTCGCGCAGCTCGCGCTCGGCATAGGCCATCATGTGCAAAGGCCGCAACGCGATGCGCACCACGGTCAGGGGATAGAACACCAGCCAGGTGACGATCTCGTAGAGGAGCTCCTCGATCGACTTGAGCAACCGCATGAAGTCCATGGGCTCACCTCCAGGGTGCGAGCTTTGGCGGTTTGCCGAGGCGCGTCAAGTCCTTAAGCCTGGTTGATGGGGGCGGGGAGGGGGCGGGCCAGCGCGTGGCAGACGGCCTGCCCGCGCTCAGATCGGGTGATTGAGCAGGGCCAGGGCCTCTTCGACCACCCGCACCTGTTGCAGCGGGTCGGAGACGGCGCGTTCGAGGCGACCCAGTTCGAGGGACTTTGCCACCACGAGGCTGCACCGCGGATGGCGCCGCGCCATGAAGGCCTCGAGCGCCGCGCCAAGGTCGGCATGGGCGGCAATTTCCTCGCCCAGTACGATGCCGTCCTCGATCGCCATGCCGGCCCCCGAGGCGAGCTGCGGGGTGGTGGCGTGCGCGGCATCCCCGATCAGCAGCACGTTGCCGCGGTGCCACGGCGCAGGCAGCAACAGGGTTTCGAGCGGGCGCACATTGATCTGCGCATCCGCATCGAGCGCCTCGCGCAGTTGCGCGATGGCCCCGCCATAAGGCCGCATGAGCTCGGCAAGGCGCCGCCGCGCCACGTCGGGGGCGAGCCGCCTGATCTCGGAGGCCGGCTCGAGCAGGAACATGTACATCTGCGTCTGGGAAACCGGATTGAGCCCGACCTTGGAGGGCCCGCCGAGGAAATAGGTGCGCCGGTCGATGCCCGGCAGCCGCGGCGTCGTCAGCCGCCAGCAGATCTGGCCGACGAAATGGGGCTGCGGCGCTTCGGGGAAGGCGAGGCCGCGCATCTGCGAGAAGATGCCGTCGGCGCCCACCACGAGGTCGTACTCGCCCTCGCTGCCATCGCTGAAGATGATGCGCTTGCGCTGCGTGCCGGCAATGGCCGAGACAGTGATCCCGAGCCTTAAGGCAAAGCCGAGCGCGCGGCACCGCTCTCCCATGATGGCGTGCAGCACCGGCCGCGTGATGCCGCCCGCCCCCGGAATGCCCGACAGCGCGCCCATCTGCGTGCCGATCTCGGCAAGCACCGAGCCGTGATGGTCGCAGGCCAGCAACCCGTCTGCGGCATAGCCCTGGGCCAGCACCTGATCGAGAATGCCGAGCTGCCCCATGGCGCGAAGCGTGGGGCCGGTGATGGTGATGCCCGCCCCGGCGACCTTCCATTCGGGGTCCCGGTCGATGAGGTCGACGGCGACGCCGGCCTCGGTGAGGCTGATGGCAGCCGACATGCCGGCGATACCGCCGCCGACGATCAGGGCCTTGCGGATGGCGGGCATGGTGCGGGTCCTAGACTGCGAACCGGCCGATGCCGATGCCGGTATACCAGTCGTGCACGGCCCGGTAATAGGTGCGCTCGTAGCGCGCGCCATTGGCTGCGCCCATGGCGGCCATCCACATGCGGATCTCCTCGCAGCCATTGCCGGCGGTGTGCACGAAATCGGTGGCGTATTGAATGGTGCCGTCGATTTCGCCGCTTTCGAGCAGGCCGAGGAAGGTCTGGTCGAACTCCTCGTTGACCATGCCCATGCGCGGGGTGGCGATATCGTGGCTGATGCCGCCGGTGGCGAGGATGGCGACGCGCTCCACCCCGTCGTAAGCGGCGATCGCCTCACCCAGGAACCGCCCCAGATTGTAGCTGCGCCGCATGGTGGGCATGGGCGGCTGCACGCAGTTGATCAGCACGGGCACCACCGGCATGTCGGGATCCATGCCGGCCAGTTCGAGCGGGGTCAGCGAGCCATGGTCGAGCACCATCTCCATCGAGAAGGCCGGATCGAACTCGGCCTTAAGGGCGCGCTGGAGCAGGAAGGCGCCGAAGGCCTGGTCGCCGGCAAAGGTGCGGCGCTTGGCATGCAGCCAGTGCTCGATGGGGCTCTCGTAGCTCTCGGCGCAGCCGATGCAGAAGGCCGGGAAATTGTTGAGGAAGAAATTGTGCAGGTGATCGTTGGACAGCACCACGAGCACATCGGGCTTGCCGGCCATGAAGTCGGCGCCCATGGCGGCATAGGCCGAGAAGATCTCGTCGCGCAGATGCGCCGGGATGCGATCGGGAAAGTTCAGCATCACCGGGGTGTGGCTGGCGGTATAGATGCCGGTAATCCTAGCCATTGTTGTAGTCCTTGCTGTCGAGCAGGCTGCGCAGGGCGGCGAGCGAAACGTCCTCGGGGATGCGCACGCCGATGCAATGGGCGCGCAGCAGATAGGGGTTGACCCCGCTCAGATACATCCGGGCGACGTCGTTTTCCTTGATGGTGCGGGCCAGATCCTCGGGCAGGTCGAATCGGGCGAGATAGGCGTCCGGATCGGCCTTGTAGGCCTCGAGGTGATCGGCGTTGTGGTGCAGCTGATAGAGAACCTTGTCCATCAGATAGGCTCTGGTGGATGGCATCGCTTCTTGCCAATTGGCCATTCATGCGCTCCTTGCGGCGAGGTGCCGGTGTAGCCAGCCGATGATGGTGGGGACGGTCCTGGGGCCGAAGCCCATATGACCGCCGGGAAAGAGACGGACCGATTTGGGATCGCCGTGATCGAGCAGAAGGTCGATATCGGCGTTGGGGCATTGCTGGTCGTTACGGCCATTGACCAGGAGCAGCGGCGCGCAGGGGCCATCGAGCAGGCCCTGGTCGAGCAGCGACAGGGCCCGGAAGCCTTCGCGATAGGCGTCGTCCCCGCTAACCCCAAGCATCCGGCAGCGCGTCTCGACCAGCTCCATCAGATAGCTTTCGGGAAACCGCGAGCGCTCGATCCAGCTGGGCTGGAACATGAAATGCACGCCCCCGCCCCAGTTGACCGCAGCGCAAAAGCGCGCCGGGCTCTGATGGGCGAGCTTGGTCGCCCAGTGCCCGCCAAAGGAGCGACCGATGATCGCGAGGCGGCCGGGGGCAAAGCCGCCCTCGGTTTCGATCCAGTCGAAGATCGGCAGGAACTGCCGTTCGCCATCGGGGCCGGCCTTGATGGGCGATTCTCCCGTGCCGACATTGTCGAGCGCGACCGTTGCGATGCCGGCGGCCAGAAGCTGGTCGCAGAGGATGGTCATCTCCTCTTTCCAGGCATCGACCCCGCCCCACATCGCCACCACGGGCGGGGCGCTAACCCCGGCAGGGCGCCGCACATAGGCGGTGATGCTGGTGCCTTCGCCCGGGCGGCCCGCAAAGGGGATGCGCACGACTTCGAGCGGGGAATCGCAGAGCCCGCCATAAACGATATAGACGGCGCGCGCTTTCTCGTAGCTTTCGAGCTTGCGCGGATGGTTGGGGCAGGGAAAGCGCCCCAGAAAGTAAAAGCCGTAGGCGTCGTAATAAAGTTTTCGCGCAAGGCTGCGATCGCCCGATGCAAGGGCGGCTTCGGCGTCGCGAAGGACCTTGTCGCCCTCGGCCATCCAGTGGCTGGCCCAGCGCTCGCCATCTAGCCCCGGCAGGGTGTCGATCGCCGCAGCCGTAGCCTCGGGCGGGGTCAGGGCCATGGGGTGCACGCGCTGCACGAGGCGCTGGTGCATCCAGGCTTTGGCCTCATTGAGCGTCCGGGGCCGGTTGCGCTCCTCTTCGAGGGAAGCGGTCATCTCCGCGCGTCCTCCAGTATGAGTTCGGCGGCCCTGCGGCCCAGCGCCATGGCTGGTCCGTTGGTATTGGCCGAAACGGGGGTGGGCATCACCGAGCAGTCCGCGACGCGCAGGCCATCAAGGCCATGCACGCGCAGCCGCGCATCGACGACGGCGGTTGTTGCGTCGGGGCCCATCGAACAGCTGCCCGTGCCATGCAGGCCCGGGCTCAGCATCCATTTGAGCTCTTCGGCGATGGCCTCGTCGGAAAGGGCATGGGCGCCCGGCACGGTTTCCTCGGCGACATGGGCAGCAAGGGCCGGGCTGCGCGCGAGGCGCCGGATGAGCCGGACGATGAAGATGGCCATCCTGCGATCGTAATCGTCCGTCCACCAGCCGGCATCGACTTCCGGGTCGGCGAGGGGATCGGGGCTGGTGATGGCGACGCTGCCCCGGCTCCTGGGGCGCAGGTGGAAGCTGTTGAACATGATGCCGGGCTGGTCCTCGATCAGCCCCCGCCCGGGATCGGCCTTGCGCGCCTTGCTCGAATGCATGGTGAAGGGCCCGATGCCGAACTGGATATCGGGCCAGCTCGGGTCGCCCTCGCTCGAGACCAGCGCCGTGACCGGCGGCCCGGTGAAGGCCATCAACCCCTTGAGGCCGAGGAAATAGCGCATCGCGTGCCAATAGACCCGCCAGCCGACGAATTCGCGGTTGAGGCCGGGATGGCCGGTGAGGCGGTAATTCATCGTCAGCATGGCGTGGTCGCACAGCTGCCGGCCCACCTGCGGCAGGTCGTGTTCGACCGCGAGACCCAGCGACTGCAGCAGGTGCCCCGGTCCGATGCCCGACAGCTGCAGGAGCTTGGGTGAGGAAAAGACGCCGGCCGAAACGATCACCTCGCGCCGCGCCCTTATCGTTTCCGCACCGCTGGCCGAGTGTGTCTCGATCCCGGTAGCCCGCCGGTTCGCGACGAGGATGCGCGTGACCTCGGTGTCGCGGAGAACCGTGAGGTTGGGCCGCGACAGGTTTGGCGCGATGAAGGCCCGATAGCTCGAGGCGCGGCGCCCGCGCCGGTCGACGGTGGATTGGGTGTAGCCGATACCCTCGGTATCAGGCGTGTTGATGTCGGCAAGCACGGGCCAGCCCATCTCGCCGCCCGCCGCGAGCACGGCATCGAGCACGGGGGAGCGGTAGGGCGAGGCGGTGATCTCGAGCGGCCCGTCGCGTCCCCGACCGGCATCGGCATCGGGGGCGACATAGCTCTCCATGCCCCTGAAGATGCGGGACATCTCGTCCCAGCCCCAGCCGGGATTGCCGCGCGCGACCCAGCCATCATAGTCCTTCGGCATGCCACGCAGGTACCATGTGCCATTGACGGCGCTCGATCCGCCGAGCCCGCGCCCGTAGCGCCAGGTTTCGGCGTCGCGCCCCAGTTGCGGGCGCACCGGAAAGCTGCGGAAGAACTCCTTGCGCCCGAAGATCTTGATGAAGCCGCGCGGCATCGAGACGAAGGGGTGGGCATTGGCCCCGCCCCCTTCGACGAGAAGCACGCTCACGCCCGGCCGGGCCGAAAGACCCTCGGCCAGCGCGCAGCCGGCCGAGCCGGCGCCCACCACGATGTAGTCGAATTCGCGCATCAGGGGTCTCGTTCTGGCGGCGGCCTAAGGCTCAGGAGGCAGCGAGGATGCCGCGGATCATCGCCTGGTGGCGGTCGACATCGAGAAAACCATCCTCGTCCGAGACCTGGTGGCCTTCCCATTCGCTCGAGATGAAGCCCTCATAACCACCCTCCACGAAGGTGGCGAGAATGGCGCGATAGTCGATCGAAGCCTCTTCGCCGCTGTCGTCGACCTCGTAGAACTTGCCGTGGACATGGACCACCTGCGGCATGATCTCGAGCCAGTTGCGCGGCGGCTGGCGGCTGAACAGCCCGAAGATCGTGTGGATCTCGAGCGCCCGACTGCGCTCGATGTCGTTGGCTGCGGCCCATTCGAGATAGCGCGGCCGCTTGGTGAAGGGATCGCTGTCGTCGCTCCAGAGTTCGAGCGCCGCGGTGATCGCGCGTTCGGGCACGCCATTGGCGCGGTAATACTCGATATAGCGGCGCGGCACGGCGCGGGCCGAACTGCCGAAATCCGGAATGAAGCCGAGATAGGGCGAGCCCACTTGCGCGTACATCTCGCGGAACGCCAGGATTTCGGGGTGATCGACCGTGTGCGGCGCGTGGATCTCGAGGCCGAGGCGCACATCGAGATCGCGGGCCAGGGGCGCGAGCGCCCGCAGCACCTCGGGGCCGGCAGCATATTGGCAGCGCACCACAGGAAAGCCGAGCTTTGCCGCCGAACGCAGCTGGCGGGCGTGGAAGTCCACCAATTCCTGCGTGCTGCGGCTCCGGTGCGGGGTCACATGGGTGTCGGAATTGATGCCGAGGCAGGTGAGGGTGAGCCCGGTGCTCGCCACGAGGTCGCGGAAGCGGGCGGCAGTGTCGTCCGAGACGTCGGGAAAGTCGCGAAAGCTCTGGAAGCCGACGACCTCGAGACCCGGGCCCTGCCCGCGCCGGGCGACTTCGCGCACGAGCCCTTCAAGCCCGAGGCGGCGCTGGTGGAAGGCGTTGGTATAGGCGTAAAGCGTCGCGCCGGTCCTGATGCGCGCCGAAGCGGTGGTGGTGTCCATGGTCAGGCTGCCTTCATCATGCGGGCGACGCGACCGACCCGGCGCAGACCCTTGATATAGGGGGGACGCACCTCGATCTCGGCTTCGATGCGATGCTCGCTGCCGGACGCCAGCGGGGCGCCCTTTACCGAGAGGGTAGCGGTGTCGGTGATGAACCAGGTCTCCTCGATCTCCTCGACGAGCTCTGAAAGCTGCCGCGCCCGGCCATTGAGATGGATGGTGATGGCCTCTGCCGGAACCGCGTGCCCATCGCAGGTCAACAGGTTGACCGAGATGCACGAGAGCGGCAGGGAGCGGTACCAGGGCAGGCGGACGCCGACCGAAAAGCCCTCGGGCGTAGCCCTGAGCGTGCCGTCGTCAATGACCTTGTCGAACATCATGCCAGGGCTCCTCCCGAGATCCATTCCGGCTGCAAGTGATCATGATCAATTTCTTCATGCGCTGTTTTTGTCAAGGGCCTCGACCGGGGGAGGGCGGCAGTGCGGATATAAAGCATTGAAATATGTGGTATTAATTCGTGTTTGGTGGACAAGCTTGACAAAAGCTGCCGACGACGACAGTGTAGCTTCGATTTTTGAACAAGCTCAAAAATCTCTAGGGAGGACATCATGAAGCATCAGACGCGGCTTGGCCGCATCGCATCCATTTGCCTTGCCGGTTGCGCGCTGTCAGTGCTGACAGCCGGCGCGGCCCTGGCCCAGACCCAGGTCCGGCTCCTCGCCCCCGCGAGCGGAAGCGGCGTGGGCTTTGCTGCCATCGCCGAAAAATTCAACGCCGCCCAGAGCGACGTTAAGGTCGAGATCCAGCGCGTGCCTTCGGGTGAATCCTACGCGCAGGCCATGTTCACCCAGCTCCAGGCTGGGGCCGGCGCCGACCTGATCTTCACCAATGCCGGCTATGGCGCCCCGGAATCGATGCTGCCGCTCGCCGAGGCTGGGCAGCTCGCAGACCTCACAGACCGCGCCTTTGCCGCCGAATTCCCGCCCGAGCGCGTCGCCGAGTACTGGTCGGACGGCAAGCTCTATGGCCTGCCGCTGAGCCTCACCAATGTCGGGCTGGTCTATAATGTCGATCTGCTCGCCCAGAACGGCCTGACCCCGCCCGAAACCTTCGAGGAACTGCTCGCGCTCTGCGACAAGGCCGTGTCGCTCAACAAGAGCGCCGTCGGCATCGCCGGCAGCAGCCCGTTCTATTTCTACGAGGCCGTCGCCGTCGGCACGGTGTTCGTGGAGGATCCGGACTGGTCGGAAAAGCGCACCGCAGGCGAGACCACTTTTGCCGGTACGCCCGGCTGGACGGCCGCCTTCGAGCGCGTCAAGACCATGCTTGACCGGCAGTGCTTCCCCGTCGGTGTGCAGGCGATCACCCCGCCGCAGCTGTTTGCCGATATCGCGGCGGGCAATGTGCTGATGGCGGTCGGCCCGACCACGCTGATGGGTGCCGTGGTCAACATGAACCCGGCCATCACCCTCAAGATGCGGCCGTTCCCCAATGATGCCGCCGAGCGCACGGCGGCCATGAGCGTCTATAACGACGCGCTCAGCGTCAACGCCAAGAGTGCCAACCAGGACGCCGCCTTCGCCTTCCTCGACTATCTCTCGCAGCCCGAGCAGATGGCCGAATTCGTCAAGCTGGCGGGCGGCACCGCGCCGGCCGATGCAGCGGCGGGAGCCTTCCCGCCGGCACTCGAGGACATGGTGCCCTTCTATGCCGAAGGGCGCGTGCACACCGTGCCCCATCACGCCTGGCGCGAGCCGGCCGTGCGCGGCGTGCTGATCTCGAGCGGCGGCGCATTCCTGGCGGGCAGCAAGACGGCGGCGGAGTTCGTCGCCGACCTTGACGCCGCCTGGAAGTAAGCGACCATTCTGGCAAGGCGGCGCTCCTTGAGGGCGCCCGCCTTGCCGCAGCGCACCAGGATCGTTCGCCCCGTGTCCCACTCCCTCTCTCCGCCCCGGCCTGCCGCGGGTCTTGCCGGCATCCGCCTCAGCCAGCGGGCCCCGCTCGCCTGGGCCATTCCCGGCATCGTGCTCTGCCTGCTCTTCCACTACGTCGCCGTGGTGGCAGGGGCCTGGTATGCCTTTACCGACTGGAACGGGCTTTCCGCGCCCAGCTTCATCGGCCTTGCCAATTTCGTCGAGATCCTGGGCAACCGGAACGCATTGGGGGCCCTCGTCAACACGCTGCTGCTGGCCAGCGTTTTCGTCGTCGGCTGCAATGTCGTGGGACTGGGGCTGGCGATCGGGCTGCACCGCACGCTCAGATCGCGCTTCGCGCTGCGCAGCCTGTTCTTTGCCCCGGTGGTGATGAGCCCGCTGGCAGTGGCCTATATCTGGCAGTTCATCCTCGATGCCCGCGGCCCGCTCAACGCCATGCTGGGCAATCTGGGGCTGAGAAGCCTGCAGAAGGTGTGGCTCGGCGATCCCAATATCGCGCTCTGGTCGGTCTGCCTCGTGATGATCTGGCAGTTCTCGGGCCTGTGCATGGCCTTTTACCTTGCCGGCCTGCAATCGATCCCGGTCGAGCTCGACGAGGCCGCATCGGTGGATGGGGCGACGGCCAGCCGTAGGTTCTGGCGCATCACCTTTCCGCTCCTCGCGCCGGCCGCCACGGTCAGCATCTCGATGACCACCATTCTCGGGCTGCGCGCTTTCGACCAGGTGATGGCCCTGACCCGCGGCGGCCCCGGCTTCGCTTCCGAAACGCTGGCAACCGCGATCTTCAAGGAAACCTTCGTCAATGGCCGGTTCGGCTATGGCGCGGCCTTCGCGCTCATCCTCACCGTGCTGATCCTCCTGGTCTCGGCGGTGCAACTGGCCGTGCTGCGCGCACGCGAAAAGAGGCTGTGATGGAGAGCACGCGCTATCGTCCGCTGGCGGCCGTGCGGGAGGTCCTGTTCATCCTCCTCGCCCTCGTCTGGTGCATCCCGTTCTATTATCTCGCCATCGTGGCGGTTAAGCCCGACATGGAGGTGTTCACCGCCCCCATGAGCTTCCCCTCGACCATCGTCCTGGGCAATTTTGCCGAGGCCTGGCGCGGCACGGGCGGCGTGGGGCTGGGCGAGGCCCTCCTCAACAGCGTCATCGTCACCGTGGGCACGGTCAGCCTTCTGATCTTTCTGGGCTCGCTCACGGCCTATGTGATCGCGCGGAACACCCAGCGCATCGGGGGCCTGCTCTACGTCTTCTTCGTGGTCGGCATCATCCTGCCCTACCAGATGGCCATCGTGCCGCTGTTCTCGAGCCTCAGGAGCCTCGGGCTCGTGGGCAACCAGATCGGCATGATCGTGCTCTTTACCGGGCTGCTGCTGCCGATGGCGGTCTTTCTCTATGCCGGCTTCATGCGCGCGCTGCCCCATGATTATGAGGAAGCCGCCCAGGTCGATGGCGCCGGACGCGGCAAGATCTTCTTCCGCATCGTGTTTCCGCTGCTGCGGCCGGTCACGGCGACCGTCGCCATCATGACCGGGATGATCGTCTGGAACGATTTTTTCCTGCAGCTGATCTTCCTCAACGGCAGCTCGGCCCAGACCCTGCCGGTGGCCATGTATGGCTTTGTGGGCGAATTCACCGCCCGCTGGAACATGGTGTTCGCCGCCGTCTGCATCTCGATTGCACCCATCCTCGCCTTCTACCTGTTTGCCCAGCGTCGCTTCATGCAGGGCTTCACGGGCGGCATCAAAAGCTAGATCGGAGCGGGATTCCGCCATGTCCTCGGTCGTTTACAACCAAGTCTCGAAATTCTACGCCGATGGCACCAAGGCCGTCGACGCCCTCGACCTCCAGATCGCCGAGGGCGAGTTCATGGTCATCGTCGGGCCTTCGGGCTGCGGCAAGACCACGGCGCTGCGCATGGCTGCGGGGCTCGAGGATATCTCGTCGGGCGAACTCAGCATCGGCGGCAAGGTCGTCAACGCGCTCGAGCCGCGCGACCGCGACATCGCCATGGTGTTCCAGAACTACGCACTCTACCCGCACATGTCGGTGTTCGAGAACATCGCCTTTCCGCTCGAGAACCAGAAGCTCTCGCGCGAGGAAATCCGCAAGCGGGTGGAAGGCGCCGCCGCCATACTGGGGCTCGAGGAGCATCTGGGCCGCCGCCCCAAGAACCTTTCGGGCGGGCAACGCCAGCGCGTCGCGATGGGCCGCGCCATCGTGCGCCGCCCCAAGGCCTTCCTCATGGACGAGCCGCTCTCCAACCTCGACGCCAAGCTCAGGGTGCAGATGCGGGCCGAAATCACCCGCCTGCAGCGCCAGCTGGGGGTGACGACGCTCTATGTCACCCATGATCAGGTCGAGGCGATGACGATGGGCCACCGCATCGCGGTGATGCGCAAGGGCGTGCTGCAGCAGGTGGGCACGCCGCTCGAACTCTATGAGCGGCCCAGCAACATCTTCGTGGCGGCCTTTGTCGGCTCGCCCGCCATGAACCTCTTGCCCGCGACCCTGGCCGCGACGGCCGACGGCCTCGCGCTCGTCATCGCCGGGCAGTCCCTCGCCCTGCCGGCGGCGCTCGTGATGCGGCTCGGGCTTGCGCGGTATCGCGACCGGCAGGTGATCGCCGGCATCCGCCCCGAGCATCTGGTGCCACCTGGTGAGGGGGCCGCAACGCTTCCGGCCCTGAGGCTCGAGATCGTCGGCTCCGAACTCATTCCCCCCGAACAGCTGGTGCAGCTCGAACTCTGGACCGAACCCCTGCGAACCCCCTCGGCGCTCGATATCGTGCGCGATGTCGATCCGGTTGCAGCCGCCGACCTGCCGCGCGGCAGCAGCACGCAGCCGCTGGTGGCCCGCTGCTCGAGCGATCGCGCCTTTGCCAATGGCACAGCCGACTGGGGCGTCGTGCTCGAAAAGCTGCACCTCTTTGACTTCGAGACCGGCAAGGCGCTAGGGCTTTCGGACAGCGCTTCGGCAGGCGGGCACGGGCGATGACCCTGGATGTGGCAGACGAGATGACCTCAGCAGAGGATGGCGAGAAATCGGCCCTGGACATGTCGCGCCGCGAGCGCAAGAAGGCCGACAAGCTCCAGAAGATCAAGGATGCCTCGCTCGCCCTGTTCCTCACCAAGGGCTATGACGAAGCAACCACCCGCGAGATCGCGCGGCTGGCCGGCGTCGCGCTCGGCACCCTGTTCGTCTATGCCGAGAACAAGCGCGACCTGCTGTTCCTGATCTATAATGACGACCTCGAATTCGTGCTCATCGAGGCGGAACGGGCGGTCTCGGGGCGCAAGACGATGGTCGAGAACCTCATGATCATCGCCGAACTGCACCTGATGCATTACGCGCGACGGCCCGAGATTTCGCGCTATGCCCTGCGCGAGATGTATTTTTACGATGCCGGATCGCAGTCCGTGCGCTTCCACGCCATCCGCAGCCGGCTCCTGAAGCTGATCGTCGCCATCATCCAGAAGAACATCGATGCCGGCGTGATCCGGGCCGAGGAAAGTGCCGAAACCATCGGCAACCTCGTCTTCGCGGTCTTCCAGTTCGAGGTGCGGCGATTTCTCGTCGAGCGCAGGCTCGATCTCGAAGCCTCCCTCGATTCCTTCGAGCGGCAGATGCGCGTGGTGATGAGCGGCCTTCATCCGCGCACCACGCCATGACGCCGGGGTCGCGCCGATGAGCATCATCATGGTGGCGCCCAATGGCGCGAGGCGCTTAAAGAGCGATCACCCAAACCTGCCGATGAGCATCGCCGAGACCATCGCGTGCCTCGTGGCCTGCCGCGCCGAGGGCGCCGATGCCGCCCATGTGCATGTGCGCGACGGCCTGGGCGGGCATTGGCTCGATGCCGGTGCCTATCGCGAGCTTCTGGCCGAGGCCAGAGATCGCGTGCCCGGGATGGTCGTGCAGGTGACATCCGAGGCGGCGGGGCGATATGCGCCCGAGGCGCAGATGGCGATGCTGAGGGCGCTCCTGCCGCCTTTCGCCTCATGCGCGGTGCGTGAACTGGCGCTCGACCTGCCGGCGGCCATCGGGTTTTATCGCGAGATGGCCGAGGCCGGCGTCGCGATCCAGCACATCGTTTATGGCCCCGGCGACCTCCTACGGCTCGATGCCCTGCTCGCCGGACTGCCGCCCGCCCGCCCGGCCATCCTCTGCGTTGCGGGCGCCTATGAGGGCCGCGACGCCGGCCCACGCGAACTCGTCGACTTCGTTTCGGCGCTGGGCCGCCGCGACGCCGAAATCATGCTCTGCGCGTTCGGTGCGACCGAGACGCGCCTGCTGGGAGCCGCGCTGGCATTGGGGCTGCATGTCCGGGTCGGCTTCGAGAACGGGCTCGTGATGGCCGATGGCACGCTTGCCGAGGACAATGCCGGCCGCGTTGCCGAAATCGCCGCTCTGCGGCAGCGGCTCGGGCTGGACAGCGCCGAGCGGTTCACGGCGCGCGCGCTCGGAGCCGAGGCGATCGACGCCCGTCCCTGATTGCACTCTCAGGTGCGGGGCGAGGTCAGGCTCTTTTCCATCCGCGTGACGAGGCCGTCCATCGCGTCCCGGAGTTCGGCAGGATAGCTGATCTCGAACGCCGATACAGTGTCGCGGGCGCGGTTGGACATGAACTTGGCATAAAAGATCGTGTTTCCCGCACTGCCGTCGGCATCCAGATAACCCGAAACGACGAACCAGCTGTCGCCGCCGGCCCGGTAGGTGATGACCCGCCGCGGATCGGCCGAAGCGATGCTTTCGGCGAACTGGGCGAACGACATGTCATTGCCATAGACGGCGCTGAACACATCGATCTGGACCCGTCCGTCACCGGACTGCAGCGACAACCGGTCTCCGCGATCCTCGGCGATGAAGTCGCCCGGCACGTCGATCGAAAAGCCCGATGCCGCATCGGTATGGCTTACCCACTCGGCGGCGTGCGATGCGCCGGCAGTCATCAGCCAGAGCCCGGCGAGCGCCCAGATCAATGATCGCTTCATCACGAAACCCTCCCTGCCCGTTACAAGTTCGCGGGCCTCGGGACGTTCCATGCGGGGCGGCAGGCACTTCCCCCTCGGAAGCGGCTAGAGGGCGGCTTCGGCCTTGAGGAGCGTGCGTATGGCGGCGGTGAAGGGTAGGCGATATTTGTCCTTGACGCGCGAGACCATCGGCATCTGCGGGCCCATGGCGGCGATGCCGGCCTCGGTGACGGCATCGTGCAGCACCTGCACGGGCCCCAGCATGGCGCGGATGCGCATGAGCTCGAGGACCGGTGCCATGAGGGCGGCGGCTGCATCGGGTTGGGTGGGCATGAGCCCCACGATCCTGCGCAGGAGCCTGGGGGTCAGCGCGGCGATGCCGGAACTGGTACTTGCCATGCCGCGCACATGCAGATGATCGTAAAGCGCGCCTTCGCCCGCATCCGAGACCACGCAGGCGGGCCCCATGATCTCGAGGACACGCTCGAGATAATAGTCGTCGCCCGGATTGGCGACGCTGTTGCGGTAGCGCACGGCGGTGACCGCGCCTTCATCGACGAGCTTGCGTAAGGTCACCGGCCGGAGGTGGTTGTCGCGCATAAGGTCCACCATCACCCCATGGCCGAGGCGGTGGGCGATATGGCGAATGCCATCGGCCGTGCCATGCGTATCAGCGGGCGCGATGATGGGCAGGACGAGCACCGAGCGCAGCGCGCTTTTCCCCACGATGCCGGCCTGGTCGAGCATGCGCCCCAGTTCCGGGCCGAGGCCGATCGTCACCGGGCCGGCCGCGGCGGCGGTCTCGGCGAGCTCGACGATCGCCTCGAACTGCGAGAGGCTCATCGATTGCAGGTTGGCGTTGCCCGCCACGACCAGCGACCCGATGCCGCCCAGCCGCACATGCCGGGCCAGCGCCAGGGTCTCGTGTGCATTCACCGAGAGATCGGCGTTGAGGGCGACGGGGATGTCGGCGGCGATGGCCTCAGTCGGCGCCATGGCCGAGGCTCGCAAGATATACCGGCGCACCCGTTGCGGCCGACTGGCGAAGGGCGGTGGTGAGGTAGACGCTTTCGAGGGCCTCGAGACCGCTTACCAGGGTGGTGGAGCGGCGGTCGGGGTCGGCAAGCGACCAGGCGAGATCCTGGAACACATTGAGCGGCGGGTGATCCGGCAGCGCCGGCGAAGATGCGGGGCTCTCGATGGACCAGTGCGTCACTTCATTGCCTTCCACGGTCGCGGCGCCATCGCGGCCATGGACCTGCGCCCGCTTGAGCGTGCCGCCCCCGCCATAGCGGCCGGCCGGCAGGCCGGAGGCGAAGGTGGTCGTGACGCTGAGGGTCGCGATGGAGCCATCGACGAAACGGACGACGGCACTGGCGGCGTCTTCCGCCTCGATGTCATGGGCATAGGTGCCCGAGAGCGTCATCACGCTGTCGACCCGGCCCTGATACCAGAGCATGTGGTCGATGGCGTGCACACCCTGGTTGAGCAGGCACCCCCCGCCCATCTCGGCCTTGCCGCGCCAGCCGGAGCCCTCGTCGTAGTAATCCTGCCCGCGCAGGCACTTGTTGGCATATTCGCCCTGGATCAGCGGGCCCAGCCGCCCCTCGGCGATGGCTTTGTGGATGCGATAGGGCGCGGCGAGATACCGGGTGTCGAATTCGACGACCAGCTGCACGCCGCCCGCCCGCGCCGCCCTCAGCATGGCGCGGGCCTCATCGAGGGTCACCGCCGTCGGCTTGGAGACGATCACATGCTTGCCGGCAGCGGCCGCAGCCGCGGCGATGGGGCCGTGCAGGTCGGTGGAGGTATAGACCGCCACGACATCGACGTCGTCGCGCCCGATCATCCGCTCCCAGCTGGTTTCGGCCGCCGCCCCATAGCGGGCCGCCAGCGCGCTGGTGCGGTCGGGGTCGCGTCCGCAGACGACCGTGAGACTGGCCTCGGGCGTCTCGGCGATCATCTTGCAGCGGGTTTCGCCGAACGCGGTGCCCACGATCCCGACGCGCATCACTTGACCTCGTTGGCCGCAATGAAGTCCCAGTCGATGTCCCAGCCCATGCCCGGCCCCTGCGGCACGTGGACATTGCCATCGGCATCCATGGGATCGTCGATGGTGGCGAGCCAGGGCGTACGCTTGGTGTAGTCGATCAGCGGATGCAGCAGGCCGCGCTCGTAATAGCGCCCCGGTATCTGCATGGCGCCGAGCGTGTGCAGCGTGGCGGCGCCGTTCTGGTGCAACTCGATGGACATGCCATTGGCCTCGGCCAGGTGGATGGTCTTCATCACCGGAGTGATGCCGCCCACGTCCAGCACGCCGGTGCGGAGGATGTCGCAGGCGCCGGCGCGGATCCATTCGGCGCGCGTCCAGATCTGACCGGGCGCCGTCTCTGGGCCGCAGATGTCGAGGTCGAGTTCGTTGCACAGCCACTGATAGGAGCTGACGCTGGCCTCGCGCATGGGTTCTTCCATCCACAAAAAGCCCAGTTCCTCGATGGCGCGGCCGATCCTCTTGGCCTGCTGCCGGCTGTACTGATGGTAGGGATCGAGCATGAGCTGCATGCTGTCGCCCACCCGCTTGCGCACCGCGACGCACATCTCGATATCGCGGTCCACCGAGGGCGCGCCGGGAACCGGCGGCATCCAGGGATGCATCTTGAAGGCGGTGTAGCCTTCGTCGCGGCATTGCTCGGCAAAATCGGCATAGGCCTCGGGCGAGTTGAGGCCGCCGGGGAGGTCATGGTCGCCGCACATGGTGCTGGCATAGGCCGGGATCTTGTCGCGGAAGGCGCCGATCAGCTTGTAGACCGGCTGGCCGAAGGCGCGGCCGGCGAGATCCCAGAGGGCGACGTCGACGAGCGCCATCTGCGCATCGGAAAGGGTCGAGCCGTTGCCGCGCTGCAGTTCGGAGAGCTTCTGCCAGATCTTTTCGCGATAAAGCGCATTCTCGCCGATCAGCATCGGCTTGAGCGTGCGCTCGACCAGTTCTGCCGAGAGGCCGAAGGCATAGCCCTTGGCGCCGCCGCGCGTCTCGATCTCGAACAGCGTCTGGCGGGCCTCGTTGGGCGGGGCCGGGTGGGAGTGGCCGAAGCCGCGGCGGATGAAGGACGTGTAGGTGAACGTCCTGATCCCCAGTCGCGCGATTTCCCAATCGCGGTCGGTCCGCGTCGTCTCACTCATGCTGCACCTGCCATTGTCTTGAGATCGTGATGGGACACCTCGTTGCGCAGGGCCTCGCCGCGCATGAGCCGTCCGATATTGTCGCCCACAAGGGCCAGCGCGCGCTGGCGCGTGCCGAAAGTGGTGCCCGAATAATGCGGGGTCATCAGCATGTTGAACTGATGGAACGGCAGGTCGGCGGGATAGCCGTCCCGTCCCGTCCCGTCCTCTTCCTCATGCCACCAGCAATCCATCGCAACTCCGCCGAGGTGGCCGGATCGCAGGGCTTCGAACAGAGCGGCCTGCTCGATGACGGGTGCGCGCGTTATGCAGACGAGATGGCTTCCCCGCTTCATCGTCGCGAGGCGGCGGGCGTCGAACATGGCATAGGTGGTGGCGGTGAGCGGCGCCGTCATCAGCACATAGTCGGCCTGCACGAGGGCCTTCTCGATCTCCTCGAAGCGATAGGCGAAGGCGCGCCCATGCGGCCGATCGGCATAGCTGTCGGGCGTGCGCGTCACGATGCCGACCCGCATGCCCATCGCCTCGGCGCGGCTGGCAGTGGCCTGCCCGATGCTGCCATAGCCGACGATGGCAAGGGTGGCGCCATGCAGTTCCGGCCCCCGGCGACCCTCCCAGCGGCCAAGATCGGTCAGCGTTGCGTGCGCGCGCAGCACCTGCCGCGACAGCATGATCATCGCCATGATGGCGTATTCGGCGATGGCGATATCGCCGCCATCGGCGGTGGCGAGACGGATGTTGCGCCGTGTCAGCAGGTCGGGGATGCCGTCGCGCAGCAGGAGGTCGACGCCATGCCCGGTGAGGTTCACCAGCTTGAGCTGCGTGGCGGCCTCGAGAAACGGCCGGGTCGCGGTGCGCATCAGGCCGGTATGGACATCGAGGCTCGGCGCCAGCGCCAGCTTGTTCTCCCCCGAAAGCCTGCTGCCCCCTTCGATGATCTCGAGACCGGCAGGCCAGTTGGAAAGGACGGAACGTTCTTCGGGAGGAATGTCCCAGTCGACCAGTACGCGCATGGACTTAGCGGCTTTCAACAGCGGAGGGGCCTTCGAGCGAAGGCGAGGACGACAAAAGCAGCCGCGTATAATCATGGGCGGGGGCCTCGAAGATGGCCCGCGTGTCACCCGATTCCACGATCTGGCCGCGATACATGACGATGACGCGGCTGGCGATCAGCCGGACCAGCGCCAGGTCGTGCGAGATGAACATGGCGGTGAACCCGAACTGCAGCTGCAGGGTCATCAAAAGCTTGATGACCTGGGCCTGGATCGAGACATCGAGGGCCGAGACCGGTTCATCGAGAATGAGAAAGTCCGGCGCCAGCGCCAGGGCGCGGGCAATGGCGACGCGCTGGCGTTCGCCGCCGCTGAGCCGCGCCGGATAGTAATCGGCATAGCTCTGGGGCAGCCCGACCTGATCGAGCAGTTCGGCGACGCGGCTGCGCCACTGGGGCCGCTCCACCACGCCGCGATGAACGCGCCAGGGCTCCGAAACGAGTTCGTGCACCCGCCGCCGCGGATGCAGCGAGGCATAGGGGTCCTGGAAGATCATCTGGATGTGCTGGCGGGTCTGGCGCATGCGGCGCCGATCGAGCGTCAAGAGGTTGGTGCCCCGATAGCGCACCTCGCCCGCCGTCGCGTCCAGAAGTCCCAGAATGGTGCGGGCAAGGGTGGATTTGCCCGATCCTGACTCCCCGACCACCGCCAGGATCTCGCCTTCGGCAATGTCAAAGCTGATATCGTCCAGCGCCTTCGCCTGCCCGAAATGCTTGGTCAGGCGATCGACTTCGAGCACCTTGGTGCGGCCGCGATCAGACATGGGCGACCTCCTCGGCAAAGTGGCAACGGCTCTGCCGGCCGGGCATGACGTCCCTCAACTCTGGCGCCTCGGCGCGGCATCTGGGCTCGGCGCGCGGGCAGCGTGGTGCGAAGGCGCAGCCTGTGACCTTTGTGGCCTTGTCGGGCGGGTTGCCGGCAATGGGCTGCAATTGCGACCAGTGGGCCACCGCCCCCGGATTGGAGGCGAGCAGCGCGCGGGTATAGGGATGGCTGGGCCGCGCGAAGATCTCGTCGATCTTTCCGCGCTCGACGACCCGCCCGGCATACATCACCACCAGCGAGGTCGCGACCTGCCGCGCCACGGCCAGATCGTGGGTGACAAAGAGCAGCGCCATGCCGCTCTCTTGGCGCAGTGCGTTGATCAGCCTCAGGATGCCGGCCTGGACGGTGACGTCGAGCGCGGTCGTGGGTTCATCGGCGATGAGCAGCCGCGGCTTGAGCGCAATGGCCATGGCGATGCAGATGCGCTGGCGCATGCCGCCCGAGAACTGATGCGGATAGTCGCCCAGCCGCGTTTCCGCCTCCTTGATCCCCACCTGCTCCATGAGGCGGATGGCTTCCTCACGGGCGCGCCCACGGTCCCAGCCGAGCCGGACCGTGAGGATTTCCATGATCTGGTTGCCCACCGAATAGACCGGATTGAGCGCATCGAGGGAATCCTGGAACACCATGGCGATGCCCGGTCCACGGATGGCGGCGAGGTCGCGCTCGCTGCGGCCCACGAGATTGCGGCCCTCGAAGGCCACGGTCCCCTCGACCCGGCCGGGCCGGTTGATGAGGCCCATGATGGCCTTGCCGGTGACGCTCTTGCCCGAGCCGGATTCCCCCAGCACGGCGACGGCTTCGCCCGGCATCACGCTGAGATCGATGCCGCGCACGGCCTTGGTCTGGCCGAACTGGACCTTGAGGCCGGCAATCTCGAGCAGCGGTTGGGAGGGTGCGGTCATGACCGGGCCGCCTCTTCGCGCGATGAGGTCGGCTCCATGGCGGCAGCCTGCAACGGATCGGCATTGGCCCGCATCCAGTTGGACAGGAGATTGGCGCTAAGGGCGGTGATGAGGATGGCGGTGCCGGGGAAAACGGTCGCCCACCAGGCCCGCGTCAGATATTCGCGGCCCTCGGAAACCAGCGTGCCCCAGTCGACGTCCGGACGTTGCAGGCCGACCCCGAGAAAGCTGAGGCCGGCGGCAGCCAGCATGACGCTCGCCAGTTCCAGCATGGCCACGGTCATGACCGTCGGCACGACGAGCGGGCGGATGTCGCGCCAGATGATGGCGGCGTCGCTGGTACCGAGCGCACGCGAGGATTCCACGAAGACGCGCTCGCGCAGCTCCAGGGTCTGCGCCCGTGACACGCGCAGGTAGACCGGCAGGCGGGCGATGGCGAGCACCAGCACGAGATTGACGACGCTGGGCTCGAGGACGAACAGCACGGCCAGTGCCAGCAGCAGGGACGGCACAGTGACAATGATGTCGCTGATGCGCATCAGGACGGCGTCGACAATGCCGCCGAAATAGCCGCTGACCATGCCGATGGTCATGCCGGTGATCGAAGCGACCGCGACGGTGGCCCCGGCAACGAGGAAACTGGTGCGCGCGCCCACGATCAGCTGGGCCAGGATGCTGCGGCCCAGGGCATCGGCACCCAGCACATAGCCCCAGCCATGCTCGAGCGAGAAGGGCGGGAAAAAGCGCAGGCGCAGATTCTGCGTATTGGCGAAATCGCGCAGCAGCGGCGCCCCGATCACTGCGACGAGCACCAGCGCCACGAGCACGATGGCCGAGATGAAGGCGAGCGGAGAGCGGGAGAGTTGCGCCAGTGTCTCTCCGATCCTGCCGCTCGAGCGCGCGGGCCGCGTAACGGCGAGGTCTGAAATGGCCATGTCAGGAAATCCGGATGCGGGGGTCGGCCACCGCATAGATGAGGTCGACGAGGATATTGAGCAGGATCACGGCGATACCCACCACGAACACGCCGGCCTGGATGACCGCGAAGTCGCGGTTGTAGACGGCGTCGACCAGCACCTGGCCGATGCCGGGCCAGGCAAAGACCGCCGAGACGATGACGGCGCCGTTGACCATGCCGCCGGCGCGGTCCCCGGCAATGGTTATGATGGGCAGGGCGGCGTTGCGCAGGGCATGCCGGAAGGCAAGGCGCTTCCAGGAGTATCCGCGGGCCCGTGCATTCTGCACGTAGCCGGCGTTAAGCGTCTCGAGCATGGCGCCGCGCACCACCTGGGTGATGACACCCACCGGGTGCAGCATGACCGTGGCGACCGGAAGGATCCAGGAGAGCAGGCTGCCCTGGCCCGACGTGGGCAGCCAGCCCAGATTGACCGAGAAGACCAGCACGCACACCAGGGCGAACCAGAAATCGGGAATGCTCGCGACAAACAGCGAAAAGGTCGTGATGGCGCGGTCGATCGCCGAATTGGGGCGCAAGGCGGCGAAGGTGCCGAGCGGAATGGCCAGCAGCAGGGTCAGCCCCATCGAGATCGCAGCCAGAAGGATGGTCTGCGGCATGGCTGAAAGCGCCGCGACCGATGCGGGGCGCTGCTGGGCGATGGACTGCCCGAAATCGAATCGCAGCGCATTGCTGACGAAGTTGGTGAACTGGACGAGGAGGGGCTGGTCGAGACCGTTCTGGCGATTGAAGGCCTCGACCATCGCATCGGTGGCATCAACCGGAAGATAGAGGGCCGCCGGACTGCCGGTGAGCCGTGCGAGAAAGAACACCATCACCATCACGCCGAGCAGCGCAACAAGGCTGGTGGTCAACCGCACACTGAGGAATTTCAGCATTTCTGTCTTCCGGTCGATGAGGCCGTGGCGCTGTTATTTGTGCGTCACGTCCGAGAGGTGGATCTCGATGTCGGTGAAGCCATTGGCCTCGTAGGACACCTTGCCGGAGGTCAAGAGGCGGCTCTGCAGGGCGGCGATCGGTACGATGATCTCCTGCCCATAGGCCGTTTCGGCGATGGCGCGATAGGCGGCCGTGCGCTCCTCGCCGACGAGGGTCGCGGCTTCCATCAGGCGGGCGTGCAGTTCGGCATCCGTCGACATGCTGAGGCGCGCTTCGGTGCCGAAATAGGTCGGGAACGACATCGAGGCGTCGCCCGAGATATTGTCGTGCGTCACGGTCAGCAGGTTGACCGGCTGGGTGAGGGAATCGGGCTTGCGGGCCCAGGGGCTCCAGGCGACCGAGTCCACCGAGACGAGCTTGACCGTGAAGCCGGCCGCCTCGAGCATCTGCTGGATGGCCTGGGACACCTCGCCGACGCCGCTGAACAGGTCGGTGCGCGAGATCAGCTCGATCGGAGTGTCGACGGCCACGCCATCGGCCTTGGCTTCGGCGAGCAGGGCCTTGGCCTTATCGAGATCATAGCCGAGGCCCTCGTAGTCGGGCAGGTAGCCATTGATCAGCGGGCTGACGAGCTGGGAAGCCGGCGTGGCCGAGTTCTCCATCAGCACTTCGGTCAGCAGGTCCTTGTCGATGGCCGAAACGAGCGCCTGGCGCACGCGCAGGTCATCGAAGGGCGCCTTCTGGATCATGGGGCGCAGGAAGAACACGCTGTTGGTGGAGTATTCCTGGGCGTTGGGCTGGCCCTGCGCCTCGTGATAGGGAATGTCGATGGCGATGTCGGCTTCGCCCGTCTTGACCATGGCGGCACGGATCGTCGGCTCGCCGCGCCACACATAGGTGGCCTTGGCGAAGGCGACGGGCTCGCCCCAGTAGCCGTCGATGGCCTCGAGCACGATGGACTGGCCCGGATCGCGCGACACGAACTTATAGGGGCCCGTTCCCACCGGCGTTTCGGCCTTGGCGTTGAGCGGGGTGCTGGGCGAGGGCAGGTCGATATAGGCCATGCGCGCGGGAACGATCGGATCGGGCGCCTCGGTGGTGATGCGCACGACCATCTCGCTTTCCACCGACGCCTTGGTGGGCGTGCGGATGAGCGGCAGGGTATTGCAGTTGAGCTCGGCATTCATGATGCGGTTGATGGCATAGACGGCCGCCTCGGCATCGAGCTTGGCGCCATCATGGAAGGTCACGCCATCACGCAGGGTGAACAGCCAGTTGGTGTCGTCCACCCGCGTCCATTCCGTGGCCAGCAGAGGCAGAACTTCGCCGCCGGCATCGGGATTGAGGCGGGTCAGGGCCTCGACCACATTGCCGCGCAGCACGCGCGCATTGGCGTTGGTGCTGTCGTCGCAGGCGTCGACCGAGGTCGGCGCGGAGGGCAGGGCGATCACCAGTTCGCCCTCGGCTGCGCCGGCCGATCCGGCGATGGCTGCCGTCATGGTCAGGGCAAGGATGCCGCTCGACCAGTTCTTCTTGGTACCCAAAGTCATATTACCTCCCTTTCATGACCACCAGCGCCGCAGAGCCGATCCGGGCAGATATCCCGGTTATCCCACGCATATCGCGGCCGCAGCCTGTGTCATCCCACGGTGAGACTATGGGTGGACAGCTTACATGTCAATGCTTGTAATATGAGTGAGCGAAAATCTGGCTTTCCTGTAAGATAGCCTTGCGCTAGGGTTGGTGGTCAGCGTGGAGATCGATCATGTCCCCAGTCCAGAGTGTGGAGAGCCGCGCGCGCGGCGGGCTGGTCGGGCGGGTCATCGACGAGCTGCGCAGCGACATCGCCGCGGGGCGCTTCGACATCGGGGCAAAGCTGCCCTCCCAGGCGGAACTCTCGGCCCGCTTCTCGGTCAGTCGGCCCGTGATCCGCGAAGCCGTGGCGAGCCTGCAGGCCGATGGCGTGCTCGAATCGCGCCAGGGGGCGGGTGTCTTCGTCCGCGCCCGCACAGCCGCGACGTCTTTTGCTTTCAAGGCTATCGACCAGGCGCGAATTTCATCGATGCTGGAGACACTTGAACTGCGCTCGGCGGTGGAGATCGAAGCCGCCGGGCTCGCTGCCCTGCGCCGATCACCCATGCAGGAGGAGGAGATCTTCCGGGCGCACAATGCGCTGGTGCAGCAGGTGGAGCAGGGCGTGCGTTCGGCCGATGCCGACTTCGCCTTTCACAGGGCCATCGCCGAGGCCACGAACAATCCGCGCTTTCCCGAATTTCTCGATCTTCTGGGCAAGTCGGCTATTCCGCGCCGGGCCGTGCAGGCCGAGCCGGGCACCGACGCGCCGGTGGCGCCCAATTATCTCCATTCCATCCTTGCCGAGCACCAGAGCATCGCCGAGGCGGTCTCCGCCGGCGACGATTCGGCGGCGCGTGACGCGATGCGGCAGCATCTGAGTGGCAGCCAGCAGCGATACCGGGCGCTGCTGCGGGGTGCGACCGCCTAACTTGTAAGATAACAATTGACACATGTAAGACCCAATTGTAGGTGAGAGGCAACTTACCGGTTCTGACTGTCGAGGAGCGCACGCATGGACCCCAACACACTCAAGGACGTGCTCGGATCGGGCCTGCTGTCCTTTCCCGTCACGGCCTTCTCCGCCGATGGTGCCTTCAATCCCGATGCCTATGAAAAGCATGTGAGCTGGCTCTCGGGCTACGAGGCGGCCGCGCTGTTCGCTGCCGGGGGCACGGGCGAGCTCTTCTCCCTGCGGCCCGAAGAAGTCGGCCCGATCGTGAAGTCGGCGAAGGCTGCGGCCGGCGCCACGCCGATCGTCTCGGGATGCGGCTATGGCACGGAAGTGGCCAAGGGCATTGCCCGCGATGCCGAAAAGGCCGGCGCCGACGGCATCCTGCTGCTGCCCCACTACCTGATGGATGCGCCCCAGGAGGGCCTCTTCCAGCACGTCAAGTCGGTCTGCGATGCCATCGGCATCGGCGTGATGGTGTATAACCGCGACAATTCCGTCATCCAGCCCGAGACGCTCCAGCGTCTCTGCGATGCCTGCCCCAATCTCATCGGCTTCAAGGACGGCACCGGCGATATCGGCATGGTGCGCCAGATCACCGCCACGATGGGAGATCGCCTGACCTATCTGGGGGGCATGCCCACGGCCGAGCTGTTCGCCGAATCCTACCTGGCTGCCGGCTTCACCACCTACTCCTCGGCGGTGTTCAATTTCGTGCCGCACCTGTCGGTCAGGTTCTACAAGGCCCTGCGTGCCGGACGGCGCGACGAATGCGAAACCATCCTCAAGCAGTTCTTCTATCCGTTCATGGCCATCCGCAATCGCTCCAAGGGCTATGCGGTATCGGCCGTCAAGGCCGGCGTGAGGCTGCGCGGCTTCGAGGCAGGCCCGGTGCGTCCGCCGCTGGTCGATCTCAGCCCCGAGGAAATGAGCATGATGGCCAAGCTCATCGAGAGCGTTTCGGAATGAAGATCGCCTCCGTCCACACTCACATTCTCGACCATCGACTCGATACGCCCTTCGCCAGTGCGAGCATGCGCTTTGATCGGCGGACCCATTGCCTGGTCGAGATCGTGTGTGAGGACGGAACGGTGGGCTGGGGCGAATGCCTCGGCCCGGCCCTGCCTAACGCGGCCGTAGTGGCCGCCTATGCCAATTGGCTCGTGGGTGCCGACCCCCTCGAAACCGAGAAGATCTGGCTCACCCTCTACAACGCCTTGCGCGACCAGGGCCAGCGCGGGCTGACCATTACCGCTCTCTCGGGCATCGACATCGCGCTCTGGGACATCAAGGGCAAGCATTTCGGCGTACCGGTCTCGACATTGCTGGGCGGCCGCTTCCGCGAGAGCGTACGTGCCTATGCCACGGGGTCGTTCAAGCGCGACGGGGTCGACCGCGTGTTGGACAATGCCCGCGAAATGGCGGGCCATCGCGCCGCCGGTTTCCACGCCGGCAAGATCAAGATCGGCTTTGGCGTTAAGGACGACCTCAAGGTGCTGCGCGCGGTGCGCGACGCGGTGGGCGAGGACATGCGGCTCATGGTCGATGCCAATCACGGCTATGACGTGCTCGAAGCCATCGCCTTCGGCCAGCGCGCCCATGAGCTCGGGGTGGACTGGTTTGAGGAGCCTGTGGTGCCCGAACAGCTCGATGCCTATCGCGCCGTCCGCGCCGGCCAGCCCATTCCGGTGGCCGGTGGCGAGACCTGGCATGCACGCTGGGCCATGCGCGAGCCGATCGCGACGCGCGCCATCGACATCATCCAGCCGGACCTGGCCGGAACCGGCGGCTTCACCGAAGCCCGCCGCATCTCCGACATGGCCGCCCTCCATGGGGTGCGGCTCGTTCCCCATGTGTGGGGCACGGCCGTGCACATCGCCGCCGCGCTGCAATTCATGGCGGCCTTGCCGCCCAACCCGCCGCGGGTCGATCCGATCGAGCCCATTCTCGAGTTCGACCGCACCCACAGCCCGTTTCGCCAGGCGATCGTCACCCGGCCCATCGAGGCTGTCGCGGGCGTGGTGGCCATTCCCGATGGTCCGGGCCTCGGGATTGAGATCGACCGCGAAGCGCTCGACCATTTCAGGCTCAGGGCATGATCGAGCGCAGCTTTTCGGGCGCGCCGCCGCAGACAAAAGCACCGGCCGGCACAATCGACACGCAGATGCATGTCTACATGCCCGGCTTTCCCTCGGCGCCCGGCTTCATCCCCCTGCCCGAGAATGCGCCCGGCCCCGATGCCTATCGCCAGGTGATGGCCTGGCTCGGCATCGAGCGCGTGGTGATCACGCAGGGCAATGCCCATGGTTTGGACAACGCCAATGTGCTGGCCTGCATTGCGGCCATGGGTGCTTGTGCGCGCGGCGTCGGCGTCGTCACCCGCGAGACGCCGCCGGCCGAAATGCGCCGCCTCGCCGACGCGGGCATCGTCGGCGCGCGGATCATGGACCTGGCGGGTGGCGCTGTCGGGCTCGACCGGCTCGCAGAGGTCGATCGCCATGTGCGCGACTATGGCTGGTGCCTGGCGGTGCAGTTCGATGGCAGCACCATCCTGTCCCATGAGGATCTGCTGGCCGGCCTTTCGAGCCGCTGGATCCTGGATCACCACGGCAAGTTCTTCGCGGGCATCCGCCCCGACGATCCAGAGATCGATTGCGTCAAGCGCCTGCTCGATACCGGTCGCTGCTATTACAAGCTCGCCGGCTGCTACGAATCCTCGAGGTCCGGCGGGCCGGGCTATGAGGATATCGCGGCGGTCACCCGCGTGATCGCCGCCCATGCGCCCGAGCGCATCATCTGGGGCACCAACTGGCCGCATAACGGGGCCCGCCGGACCGCCGATTACCCCGATGATGCGAGGCTGTTCGACACCGTCATGTCCTGGCTCCCTAGCGACGCGGCCCGCCACCTCTGCCTCGTCGACAACCCGGCGGCGCTTTACTTCGGCGCTTGAGCACGCTCACGTCGCCGAGCAAGCCGACATCGATAGGCTCTTGGCCACCGTCGTCAGGTTGTTCCCGTCTGACCGACACCATGGTGCGCATATCCTGACGCGCGGCGTTCGAGGCGGACGAAGGGGGGCTGGCGCAGGTGCATGCCGGCGACCGTGAGGCCGTTGTCGGCCGCCATGGCAAAGGCGCGGCGGCGGCTGGCCTCGGCGCCGGCGGGATCATGGTCGTAAATGGTGGTGATCTCGGGATGGGCCAGCTGCACCTCTGGCAGGTGCACCACATCGCCCCAGATGAAGAGACGGCGCGCGCCCTGCCCGATGAGAAAGCCGCTGTGACCCGGCGTATGGCCGGGCAGGTGGATGGCGGTGATGCCGGGCAGGATTTCCGCGCCGTCGGTGAAGGTCGTCGCGGTCTCGCCATAGGCCTTGAGCGCCAGTCCGGTGAGATCGGCCGGATGGTGATCGCCGGCGGCGCCGGGTTCTGCGCGCGACCAATAGGCAGCCTCCTCGGCATGGAGCAGCATCCGGGCTTTAGGAAACATCCGCGCGCCGTCCCGGTCGACGAGCCCGCCGACATGATCGGCATGCAGGTGACTCATGATGACGAAGCCGATCGCCTCATGGGCGATGCCCAGATCGCGCAGATGCCCCTCGAGACGGCCGGCGGTCGCATCCAGATGCGGCCCGGAGCCGGCATCGATCAGCGCCAGCCCCTCTGAGGTCTCGACGAGAAAACAACTGCTGTCGGTGAAGGGCGCTTCCGCCGTCGCGGCAGGGCCGAGGGCCGCGCGCAGCGCATCGGGGCTCGTGTGGTGATAGGCGGAAAATTCGCTCTTGAGCACCCCATCGAACAGCGCCGTCACCGGAACGCCCCCGGCATCCCTTTGTGCGGGAGGGTGGGAAGTCTCTGCGCTCCAGACCATCGCAAGCCTCATGGAAGCGATTACACGAATCGCCTGAAGAGACCATCAGCTGTGCCACGCGGTCAAGAAGAACAGGCTGAAAAAGGCGATATGAATCTATCAAGGCCAAAATGTAAGCGCTTGACATTTTTCATGACCAGAGACAGCCTCCGAAGGCTCGTAACGGTCAGCTGAAAGCTGGCATGCCGACATGTAGGGGAGGTTCTCGTGGATAGATCGAAATCTGGCCTGATGGCTGCGACGGCGCTCTCTGCGCTCATCGCATTGCCGGTCTCGGCCCAGGACAACAGCGTCTCGTTCCTGCACTACTGGACGTCGGGCGGTGAAGCCGCGGCCGTCGCCGAAGTGCGCAAGGCCTTCGAGGCGCAGGGTGGCGTCTGGATCGACCAGGCCGTGGCCGGAGGTGGCGGCGACGCTCACGATCAGGTCCTGCGCTCGCGCACGCTCGCCGGCGATGCTCCCGGCGCGGCGATCCCGAAGGCCTCCGATGCCATCGAATGGGCCCGTGCCGGCTATATCGTCGATCTCGAAGCCGTTGCCGCCGAAAACAAATGGGACGAGATCCTGCCGGCCGCCTTCCTGCCCACCATCAAGCTCGATGGCCGATACATCGCCGTGCCGCTCTTTGTGCACCGGTTCGACTCGATGTGGGCCAACGCCAAGCTGCTTGCCGATAACGGGCTCGAGATGCCCGAGACGTGGGCGGAGTTCAACGCCGCAGCCGATGCGCTGCTGGCTGCCGGCATCACCCCGCTGGCCCATGGCGGCCAGTCCTGGCAGGACGAAATCCTGTTTGAGGCGGTGGCGATCGGGGTCGGAGGCGCCGAATTCTTCCGCAAGGCCTTTGTCGAGCTCGATCAGGACACCTTGCGCAGCGACACGATGCTGGCCGTATTCGACCAGTTCCGGAAGCTGCGCGGCTATGTCGATGCCAATTTCTCGGGGCGTGACTGGAACCTGGCCTCGGCCATGGTGGCCAATGGCGAGGCTGCGTTCCAGATTATGGGCGACTGGGCGAAGGGCGAATTCAGCGCCGCCGGGCTTGCGCTTGGCCAAGACATCCTGTGCTCGGGCGCGCCGCGCGACCAGCCGGGCGGCTATGCCTATGTGGTCAATTCGCTGAGCTTTTTCAGCAAGCAGCAGAACAACCCCGCCGCCAGCCCGGGACAGGAGCTTCTCGCCAAGGTGCTGCTCGAACCCGAAGTGCAGCTTGCGGCTAACCTCGCCAAGGGCTCCGTGCCGGCGGTGAAGGGGCTCGACCTTTCGAGCTATGACGCCTGCGCCATCAAGGCAGCCGAGTATCTGGCCGCCGCTGACGCCGATGGCACGCTGGTGCCGTCGGTGCAGGGCGGTACCGTCAACATCGCCTCGGTGCGCGGCGCCGTGATCGATACCGCGACGGCGTTCTTCAACTCGGACATGTCGTCGGCCGAGGGCGTTGAAACCCTCGCCGATGCCCTGCGCGACGCCACCGAATAGTCCGGGGCAACGGTGAGCCAGTCTTCACTGCGTGTCGAGCCTGCTCCGCACCCGCGCGGGGGCGCGGGCAGGTTCGGGCGCGGCCGGTCCGGTCTGGGCCGGCACGCTCCGGCCTGGCTCGCCATTTCGCCCTCGCTGCTGGCGATCCTCATCTTCGTCTACGGCTTCGCGCTGTGGACAGCCTATGTCTCGCTCTCCGCCTCGCGCATGGTGCCCGATTTCGCCCTCGTGGGGCTGCGCAATTACGAGCGGATGTGGGGTCAGGACCGGTGGCTGGTGGCGGCGGGCAACCTCGTGACCTTCACCGCGCTCTATGTCGTCGTCACGCTCGCCGTGGGGCTGCTGATCGCCATCCTGCTCGATCAGAAGGTGCGCGGGGAAACACCCTTGCGCACCATCTTCCTCTATCCCGCCGCCGTGTCGCTGATCGTCACCGGCATTGCGTGGAAATGGCTGCTGAACCCCGGAACCGGCGTCGAAGCCTTCATGCGCTCGGCCGGCTGGGAGGGTTTCGCCTTCGACTGGATCATCCGCTCCGAAACGGTGATCTACGCCATCGTGGTTGCGGCCGTCTGGCAGCAGGCCGGCTTCGTCTCGGTGCTGTTTCTCGCGGCGCTGAGGGGCGTCGACGGCGAGATGGTCAAGGCGGCGCGACTCGATGGTGCGGGCCCGATCAGGACCTACTGGTCGGTGATCATCCCGGCCATCCGCCCCGCCTTCATCAGCGCAGGCGTGCTGCTGGTAGCCTTTGCGCTCAAGACGTTCGACCTGGTGGTGGCGATGACGGCGCAGGGCCCGGGCTATGCCTCGGCGCTGCCCTCCACCTTCGTCTACGACATGGCCTTCCAGCGCAACCAGCTGGGCATGGCAGCGGCGGGCGCGATCTCGATCCTCGTCTTTGCCGCCATCATCGTGCTGCCCTATGTGGTCTGGGAGTTCCGCAAGAGCGATGCCCGCTGATCTCAACCCATCCGAGATGGTGGCTGCCCGCCGCCCCGCCACGCGGGCCATGCTCTATGTGGTGCTGGGCATATTGGGGCTGTTCTTTCTGGCCCCGCTCGCGGTCATGGTGCTGACCTCGCTGCGCCCGATCGAGGAAATCCGCAGCGCCGGCATCATCGGCATCCCGCAGACGCTCACCCTCGATGCCTGGCGGGCCGCCTGGAGCCAAGCCTGTATCGCGGCCGTCTGCGAGGGGCTGCAGCCCTATTTCCGCAATTCGCTGGTGATCGCTATACCGGCGACGCTGCTTTCGACGCTTCTGGGCGCGATCAATGGCTATGCGCTGACCAAGTTCCGCTTTCCTGGCGCCGACGCCATCATGGTGCTGATCATCCTGGGCTGCTTCCTGCCGCTCCAGGCCGTGCTGATCCCGGCCGCGCAGACGCTGAGCGCGCTGGGGCTGGCCAATTCGATCTATGGGCTCATCCTGATCTACACCGTCTATGGCCTGCCCTTCACGACGCTGTTTTTCCGCAACTATTATGTCGGGGTACCCAGCGAGATCGTGCGGGCGGCGCATATGGATGGCGCCGGCTTCTGGCGCATCTTCTTCCAGATCATGGTGCCGATCTCCTGGCCCATCGCCATGGTCTCGGTGGTCTTCCAGTTCACCGGCATCTGGAACGAGTTCCTGTTCGGGGTCTCTTTCACCACCGGCGCCTCGCAGACGGTGACGGTGGCACTCAACAACCTCGTCAACACCACGTTCGGGGTCAAGCAGTACAATCTCGACATGGCGGCCTCGCTCATCGCCGCCTTGCCCGTCCTCATCGTCTACCTGTTCGTGGGGCGCTTCTTCGTGCGCGGGCTCACGGCTGGCTCCATCAAGGGTTGAACCATGACGCGGCTTTCCATTTCGGGGCTGAGGAAGTCGTTCGGCGTCGTCGACGTGCTGAAAAGCGTCGATATCGAGGTCGAGGACAACGGTTTTCTCGTGCTCCTGGGGCCCTCTGGCTGCGGGAAATCGACGCTGCTCAACGTCATCGCGGGGCTCGAACGCGCCACCGCCGGCAGCATCCGGATCGATGACCGGGACATCACCGATGTCGAGGCCAAGGACCGCGACATCGCCATGGTCTTCCAGTCCTACGCGCTCTATCCCAGCATGAGCGTGGCGCGCAATATCACCTTCTCGATGGAGGTGCGCGGCGTGCCGCGGGCCGAGCGCCGCAAGGCGGCCGAGACGGTGGCGGCCTCGCTCCAGATCGAGCATCTGCTCGATCGCCGGCCGGCGCAATTGAGCGGCGGGCAGCGCCAGCGCGTGGCGATCGGCCGGGCGCTGGTGCGCAGCCCGAAAATCTTTCTCTTCGATGAGCCGCTCTCCAATCTCGACACGCAACTGAGGCTCGAGACGCGGGCGCTGATCAAGCGGCTGCATCAGCGCGTGGGGGCGACCTCCGTCTATGTCACGCACGACCAGTCCGAGGCCATGACGCTGGCAACCCGCATCGCCGTGATGGCCAAGGGCGAGGTGGCCCAGTTCGGTACGCCAGCCGAGATCTACGCCCGGCCGGCGAGCGTGTTCGTCGCCCGTTTCGTGGGCTCGCCGCCGATGAACTTCCTTGCGGGCACGATTGTCGGGGAGGGCGCCGGAAGGACGCTGCAGCTCGATGGGTTCGCGGACATCGCCCCGGTGGCGCTCGAGGCCACGGGCCTGCCGGTATCTCCGGGCCATGCCGTGACTGTGGGCATTCGCCCCGACCGGATCGTGATCGGCGAGGGTGCCAGCCGCGACGGGCTCAGGCTTTTGGCCACCATCGACCTCGTCGAAGAAACAGGGACGGACGTGCTGGTCTATCTCAAGGTGGGAGGGCTCGAACTCATCGCCCGCCAGCCCCCCGAAGCGCGTCTCACCCCGGGCACGAGCGTCCCCATCCTCCTGCCTGTGAAGGACCTCCACCTGTTCGACCGGGAGACCGAGCTGCGGATCGGGTTCTGAGGTCCGTGCAGGGTCAAGGGCCGGCCCCGATGGCAACGAGGCCGGCCTTCGCGTGCGACCAGCGGCGCGAACCGCTCAGCGGCTCAAGCCCTCGCCTCCGCCACGACCGGGTTGGACAAGGTGCCGATCCCTTCGATCTCCACCTCGATGACGTCGCCATCGCGCAAAAAGACCTGTGGCCGGCGCGAGGCGCCGACACCCGATGGCGTGCCGGTGGCGATGAGGTCGCCGGCTTCGAGCGTCATGGCCTGCGACAGGATCGAAATCGTGCGCGCTACGGAAAACACCATGTCCGAGGTCGATGCATCCTGCATCACCTTGCCATTGAGGCGCGAGCAGAGGCGCAGATCACGCCCGCCGGCCGGCAATTCGTCGGCCGTTACGACGACCGGCCCGTAAGGTCCGGTGGCGTCGAAATTCTTGCCCACCGTCCACTGGCTCGTCAGGCGCTGATAGTCGCGCACCGACACGTCGTTGAAGGCGGTGTAGCCGAAAACATGCGAGAGAGCCTCGTCCTCGGCGATGTTCTTGCCGCCCGACCCCAGAATGACCAGCAACTCGGCTTCGAAGTCGATTTCGTCCGACAGCGCTGTTTTGAGGATCGGCGCGTTGGCCGGCAACATGCTGCTGGGCAGCCTGGAGAACACCGCCGGATAATCGGGAACCTCCGAACCACCCTCGCGCGCATGCTCCACATAATTGAGGCCGAGGCAGAGGATCTTGCCGGGGCGCGGGATGAGCAGGCTGAGGGTAACGCTCGAAAGCGGCACGCCCTGCGGTGCTTCGGCGAGCGCGGCGACCTGCGACTGCACCGAAGGTCCGGCGAGAATCAGGCTCATCAGGTCCGTGGGCGCGTCGGGGAACAACGGACCGACCTCGACGACGTGATCATCGCGAATGACCCCGAGCTTTGCAGCCCCGCCCGTCGTGAACATGGTGAGTTTCAAGAGACACATCCCTCCAAGGACACCATCGTCGATTATCGACGATTTTTCATTTGTGGCTAAAATAGACATGAAGATTCAGCATACGCAAGCCGGGCTTTCTTTCGAGTTTGCGACGCAGGACGGAGAAAGGCGGGCACTCTGCATGGCATTCCGCGCGGTTTCCGGCCGCCTCGGCGATGCGACGGAGGCTTGCCGCGCAGCAGGACGGATTATCGATTGACCGATTTGGTTTCATGATCCTATATTTTTTACGCGACTGAAGAGCATTCTCGACAGCGCACGGAGAGGGAGGATCACCGTTGATTTCGAGACGCAGTTTCCTTGCGGCCTGTGCGGCCGTCAGCATGGCGGCCACTGGCGGCGCAGTGGCGCAGGACCTCACCAAGGTGACGGTGGCCATACCCAATCCATCCATCGTTTACGTGTTCCCCCTGGCCGTCGCGATGGAAGAGGGCTTCTTTGCAGCACAGGGCCTCGATGTCGAAGTCCAGGTGGTCGACGGTTCGGCGCAGGTCATCCAGATGATGGCCGCGGGCCAGGCCCAGATCGGCAATCCCGGCCCGGCGCCGACGCTCGCGGCAGTGGAGCGCGGCGTCGATATCGTCTTCATGTATAATCATTCGACCAAGAACGGCTGGCGTATCGGGGTGCCAGAAGGCTCCGATGTCACCAGCCTCGCCGATCTCAAGGGCAAGACGGTGGGGGCCGGTACCGCTGATGGCTCCGATGCCGGCTTTGCGCGCTCGGTGCTGGCTTCCGCCGGCCTTGGACCCGACGACTACAACCTCATCGCCGTGGGCGATGGCGGGCTCGCCATCGCGGCTGTGGCGCGCAATGACATCGACGCCTACGTCGCCGGCATCAACGACGCCGCGATCATGAGCATGCGGGGCGTCGAGCTGACCAACCTCACGCCGCCCGAATTTGCCGGCTTCTTCAGCAACGGGCTCGCCGTGATGCGCCCCTGGGCCGAGGAGAACCGTGACCTGGTCGTCGGTTTCGGAAAGGCCTGGGTGCAGGCGGTGCGCTTCGGCATGGATGACGCCAACGAGGACAAGGTTCTCGCCGACATCGCCGCCGTCAGCCCCGCCGAAGGCGAGGATCCGGAGTTTGCGCGCGCCTTTTTCAGGGTCTTCAAGGACCACATCTCGCGCCTCGACGACACCAAGGGCTGGGGCTACCAGGATCCTGCGGCCTGGAAGCGCTGGGAAGAGAGCATCGTGGCCAGCGGCGGCCTCAAGGGCCCATTGCCCGACCTCACGCGCGCCTACACCAACGACTACATCGACGAGTGGAACGCGAACTGACCATGGTCACCAACACTGCTGCGGGCACTCCACCCGCAGCATCCCCGATCGTCTACGAGCTGGCCGGCATCACCAAGTCCTATGCCGGCCAGAGGCTCACAGCCCTCGAACGCGTCGACTTCGTCCTGCGCAAGGGCACCTTCGCTTCCGTCATCGGCTCGTCGGGCTGCGGCAAGTCAACGCTGCTCAAGATCATGGCCGGCCTGATCCCGCCCTCGGGTGGCCGGGCCACGCTCGATGGCACCCCGGTAACCGGGCCGAGGGCTGATATCGGCATGATGTTCCAGCAGGCCACGCTCCTGCCCTGGCTCACAACCCTGCAGAACGTGCTGCTGCCCATCGAGGTGCGCGACGGCAAGGCGGCCGCGAGAGAGGCGCGCCCCAGGGCCATGACCCTTCTCCAAACCGTCGGCCTCAAGGGCTTCGAGGCCTCCTATCCCGACCAGCTGTCCGGCGGCATGGCGCAACGCGCCGCGATCTGCCGCATGCTGGTCTCCGAGCCCGTGGTGTTCCTGCTCGACGAGCCGTTCAGCGCGCTCGACGAGATCACGCGCGACTTCATGAACATGGAATTGCAGCGGCTGTGCGCCGCCTGGGAAGCCACGGCCTTCCTCGTCACGCACTCGATCAACGAGGCGGTCCTCCTCTCGGATGTCGTCTATGTCATGGCGGCGCGGCCGGGGCGGATCGCCGAAATCGTGCCGATCGACCTGCCACGGCCCCGGACACTCGACATGGTCAACAGCCCCGAATTCGGCGCCTATGTCCGCCGCATCCGCGAGCGGCTCGATACGGGGGCATTCAAGTGAGCACGCCTGATACCGCTCGAAGCGACACCGTCTGGGTGGAGCATGTCGCACTGATCGACCGCATTCCGCGCAGCCTCGGCATGGCCGCGCTGCTGGTGGGCTTCGTCCTCGCCTGGCAGCTCCTGTGCATGAGTGGCGCGGTTCCTGCGATCCTTCTGCCGACGCCGGCAGAGACGGGCGCGGACCTGCTGTTTGTCGGCCAGAACCTCCTGAGCGGCGGCTATGTGCTCAAGGCTGCCGCAACCACCGCCAGCGAAATGCTTCTCGGTTTTGCCATCGCAACCAGTCTTGGGATCGCGCTCGGCATCCTCGTGGGCGAGACGCGGTTCGGGGAGCGGGCCGTGATGCCCTATCTCGTGGCCATCGACACGATGCCCAAGATCGCCTTCGCGCCGCTTTTCGTGGCGTGGCTGGGCTTCGGCATCGCCTCCAAAGTGGCGCTCGCTGCGTTCATGGCGACATTCCCGGTCGTGGTCGCGACAGCCGCAGGACTGGCCGCGGTTGATGCCAATGCCCAGATGCTGTTCCGCTCGATGGGCGCGAGCCGTCTCAAGACGCTGACGCGGCTCAAGCTGCCCATCGCGCTGCCCTATTTCTTTGCCGGGCTCAAGATTGCGGCCGTCAGCGTCACGGCCGGGGCAATTGCCGGCGAGTTCATGGGCGGCGGGGAAGGCATGGGGCAGCTCATCCGCGTGGCCGCCGGCCAGCTGGCGACGGCACGGGTCTTCTCGCTGATCTTCTATCTCAGCCTTTTCGGGCTGACGCTTTTCGTGCTCGTGGGCTGGATCGAGCGGAAGGTGGTTTTCTGGCGTCGCTGAGCGGGGCCAGGAAATGACTCTCGATCAGCTCGAGCGTGCGATGATAGTGGCGCACGAGTTGATCGACCGCCAGATCGGCATTGCCTTCGAGCGCTGCATCCGCAATGGCACGGTGATCGTCGGGCCGACTTTCGAGCACCACGGGCTGGGCAGTCTCCGCAATGATCCGGTAGCGATCGGACCGGTCGCGCAGATCCTGGCAGAGCTGCAAGAGGATCGGCGAGCCGCAGGCGCTGATCAGTGACTGATGGAAGATCCGGTGCCGCTTTTCCCATTCCGGATTGAGCAGCGTGTGCTCCGGGTTGAGGTAGCGCGGGAAGCGCGACAGCCAGTGCAGCGCCACGATCAGACCCTCTTCCCATTCCGGCGTGCGATTTGCGATCGACTGGCGCAGCGCGCGCTCCTCGACCCAGCAGCGGGTGTCGACCAGATCGCGCAGGATTTCGGCGCTGACGGGGGTGATGAAGAACCCCCGCTGCTCTTCCCGATGAACCAGCCCCTCCGACGCCAGCCGGTTCAGGGCCTCGCGGATCGGGCTCTGCGAGGTGGCATAGGTCTGCCCGAGCTGTTCGATGCGCACTTTGGCACCAGGTTCGAGCCGGCCCGCGAGAATGTCGGCGCGGATCTTGTCATAGACCATCGTGGTGGTCGTGGCCTTGCTCGACACCTTGGGGGCCTTGGTCGGCATGAGAGTGTCGGAAGATGACATGGGTCACGCAATCGAATGAGCTATCGCCTCTCGATCAAACCACACATCGGCCAATTCTGTCGATAATTCTCTGGCTTCAGCGCTTTGGCAGACTGGAGCACACTTTGTGTCCAAGCGGATGACGCAGAGCGGAGGCTTACGCTTTCCGCCCGCGCCTGAGGCGCCGGTCTTTGGATGCTTTCAAGGCGAGGACATTCGTGGGCCCATGAGTACCACCGTTGTGCACCACCAGAGCCGCCAGAACTCATGGAAACGTCAGAACCTTAGAAAGACCAGCAGGTTCTGAAAAGGGATGGCGGAGAGAGAGGCTGCCAGGTTCCCGTCTCGCCCAATCTCAGTCTGTCGCCTTTCCTTTTATTCGTTAGATATTTGGCCCGTTGACGTAGATCAGAAGGCAACGGTGATGTCGTCAAACAACAGGCCGATGAGCGGGCGAAGCTCGGTGATGACGGGCTTCAAATAGAGATCGCGGGCGGAGGAGCGGGCGGTGGTTAAGGCCTGCCTGAGCCGGTCGAGCGTCTTGACTTCGATCTCGTAGCGCCGGGCCTTTTGCCGGGCAGCGGCGAGCATGTCCTGGGTTTCGAGCCAAGTCTCCTCCACAGCATTATTGGCCTGGACGCGGATCTGGCCGTTGAGATCGGCAAGTTCCTGGCTGTGGAGCTTGATCTCCTGATCGGCGGCCTGGGCGACGGCGCGGACGCGTTTGAGGGTCAGCTCGGTCGCCGCCAGATCCTGGATGGTGGCGCGCAGCGGCTCTACCGACGCTTCCGAGGCATCGCGGCGGTCGCGGCTGGCATGGGCCGCGCCGGCGAGCGCCTGGTGCTTCGACTGGCGCTGGTCGGCGGGGCCGAGGATGGTTTCCAGAGCCCGCAATTCGCCATGCGTTTCGGCCTGGGCGGCGTGGGCATCAACCAGACCCTTGCGGGTGGATTCGACCAGCGGCAGCACCTGGCGCGCTTCGTTGCGGCTTGCGGTGATCCGGGCTTCGGCGAGGCGCAACCCCTCGATGATGGCGCTGGCGTCGAATTTGAATTCGAGGGCGTCGCCGCGCAGGGCATCGAGACGAGTGACGGTTTCCCGCAGGGTTTCCACACCCTCGGGCGCGGTCTGCTTGAGCATCTGGCGCTCGAGGACCAGTTCATTGGCCTTTTCACGCGCCTTGGCCTGGCGCTGGCGGGCAGCGGCGAGGCTGCCGACGCCAGTACCAGCGAGCAATGAACGGATCTTGCCTTTTGTCAGCGTAATGGCCTCGGCCGCGTCGTCCACGTGCTGGCTGCGAATGGTCAGGCGGCCGAGATGGCCGATGTCGAGTTCGATCGTGCCGCTGAAAACCTGGTCGCTGTCATGCGTCAGCGCCTTGCCTGCAAGGGAAATCTGGGGATCGGCAGGATTGGCATAGGCCATGCGCAGGCTGGGCAGGGCGGTCGACTGCAGCGCGTGGAGACGCGCCAGCTCGATGTCCAGAGCCTCCAACTGCTCGATCGCTTTTTCCGACACCTGCAGGGTGGCCAGCAGGGCTTCGCCGGTCTCGATCCGGGTGCGGATGGCCACGGCCTGGTCGAGCAGATCGCTTGCCACGGCGTAGCGCTCGGCGGCGTCGCGGGCAGCCTCGGCGGCATCGAGCATGGACTTGTTCTCGCGCGCCGTGCGCTCGTCGGCTTCGGCCGCCTGCATGGCAGCCTGCAGGCGGTCGTTTTCCGCCAGCGCCTCATTGTGACGCGCCTCGGCCTGCTGCAGGCGCTGGATGGCGAGGCCGGACTGCCGCTCGACCACGCTGGCGCGAGCGAGGGCATTTTCATAATTCCCGAGGGCTGCTGCGGCGGTGCGATATTGCTCCTCCGCCAAAGCCAGATCGGCTTCGGCAGCGCGCAGGGCGTCGCTATGCGATTGCGCGGTGCGATAGGCGGCTTCGGCCGTGGCAATGGCCTCTGCGCGCGCGGCCACTTCGTCTGGCGCCCTCGATCTCGGCCAGTCGACGCGTGGCGGCGCGGCGACGATCCAGAGCGTCGCGCAGCAGGGTGAAGTCGGCGGCCAGTTGCTTTTCGCGTGCCTCCAAATCTTCGCAGTCGTCCAGCGCCTCGCGATAGGGACCGCCAGCCTTTGGCTTCATGCCCGCTGTGACGAAGCGCGCAAGCGCTTCCTCGCAGGCGGCAAGAATTTCGGCCATGCGGCGTCCGCCGGTGAGCGCTTCGACCTCGCCTTGCACCGAGGAGAGCAGGGTTTCGCGCACGCGGCGATCGCTTTCCTCGTCCGACTTGCTGCGCTTTTCGAGGCCCGTAAGGCCTTGTCGCACCCAGAGCAGGCCTGATGGTCCGCCTGCGCCGCCGCGCGTCAGATCGGCGATGAATTTTTCCGCTTCGTCCGATTGGGCGACGAGGCGGCCGCTACGGAGCTCCGTCACGCGCGCCTGGCGGCCGCTGTAAAATTGCTTGGTGAGCCGAAAGGCGCCGTCCTCGGTTTCGATATCGGCCTCGACCAGCGGATTGCCGCCCGCATAGGGGCGCAGCATCTGCACGCTGCCCGGCGTGCCGGTATGGGGCTGGAAGAACAGGGCGTGCAGCGCCTCGAAGGAGGTCGACTTGCCGAACTCATTGGCGGACGCCGTCGCCGATGTTCTCGATTGCGACGCCGCGACCGGCGAAGCGCTTCACATTGTGGAGGCGTAGGGCGCGGAGCTTCATGCGTCGATCTCCGCGCAATAGGTGAAGAGGCGCATGAGCGCCGCCTGGGCCACGGCGCGATCTTCGGCCGACCGGGTAGCGTCATCGCCTTCGGCCAGCAGGGCCTCGGCGGCGAGACGAAGCGCCCCGGCATGATCGATGCGTTCAAGGTCGCTGGCCTCGCAGGCTGTCAGCAAAGCTGCGTCATCGACTTCGAAATGGGCGAATTCGGGGGTGAGGGCCTCGGTCATCGCTGCCAGTGCCGTGCGCGTGGCGATGCGGGCATGGCCTGAAAGGCTGAGGCGCAACAGGGTCTGGCGACGATCGCCGGCCGGTGGCAGAAGGGCGTCGAGCGCTGCAAGGCCATCGTCATCGCCCAGCAGTTCGAGCGGCTTTGTTTGCCAGGCGAAACTGGCCGTGGGGACGGCAGACACTTCGGGCACCGCGCCAGAGGCGGCGATGGACACCAGAAGCGCTTCGCCGGGCCGGGCATGTTTGAAGCGATCCGGCTCGGGCGCGCCGCTGTAAAAACTGCGCTCATTAAGGCGCATCTGGCCGTGCCAATCGCCTAGCGCCAGATAGTCGAGACCGGCCAATGCCGCCCGATTGGGCGCGATGACATCGCCCTTGGCGCCGTCCTCGGAAAAATCGAGCACCGGGCCATGGGCGAGCGCCAGCCTCAAACTGCCCTCGGGCGTTGTGGCGCCGGTCATCCAGTCGGTGAGATCGCGTCCGGGACGACGCGTGGTGCAGGGCGCGGGCAGCAGCACGACATTGGCGGCCAGCTCGACCGGCTTTGGCTCCAGCGCCAGGATCACATTGGGCGGTAGGATGGCGCGAGCGCGCTGCCAGAGTTCGTCGGCCAGGAGGGAATCGTGGTTGCCGGGCAGGATGACCCAGGTCAGGTCCTCCGCCTGCCGCATCTCCTGCATGGCGTGATGCAGCATTTGCGGGGTCGGCGTTTCGGTGTCGAAGGTGTCGCCGGCCAAAAGCACGGTGCCGGCGCCATGGGCGCGGGCCTGCTGGGCAAGGCGGACGAGGGCGCCATGACGCGCCTCGCGCAGGCGGCCGCGCAGGTCTTCCGGGAAATTGCCGAAGCGTTTGCCGATATGCAGATCGGAGGAATGAATGAAGCGAAACATGATCTTCAATTGTGCATAGATTGGCGGGCGCGCGCGATAGCCTCGTCGAGCCTTGTGCGCGAACTGGCCGCGAGGCGCTCGACGCCGAGGAGACGGGCTAAATCGGACGCGGGATCGCGCTGGTCGAACAGATCGGGATGGGCAATGACTACCGATGCCAGTTCGGCGATGGCAATGTCGCCGATGCCGCGCCGGGATTCTTCGTTGGCATGGGGGCGGTAGTCGAGGAGCGGTGTGACACTGTCCTTCCGCCACAGAAAGGTGCCGCTGCTCTCCTCGGTGCGGTCAACGTCGCGCAGATAGATGTCGATCCTCGCCCGGATGCGCTGGCCGGTGCGCTGCCAGCCATGGGCGCGGGCAATGCGCTGAGCGAGGACATCGTCCCGCAGTGGGGCTTCCTGCGCGATCACCGCATCGACCATGGATTTGAGCGTGCCGCGATAGTCGAACTCGTAGAAGCGGTCGGGATTGGCGGGAAAAGCGGAGAGGTCCGTGATATGGTACCGCGCAACCTCAGGACTTGGCGGCGACACTGAGGGCGCGATCACCGGGGCCGGCGGCTGGACCGGCGTCGCCGCTTCCATCAGCCGCATGGGTTCGGGCGCCGCCATTGGTGGCAGGTCCGATGGAACCTCCGGCAGCACATCTTCGGGCATGATATAGGCCGGTGCGGCCTCTTCGCTGAGGCCGGTTTCGGTTGCGGCTTCGACCTCCTCGCCCATGTCCCAATGGCGGGTGGAGGCCGCTTCTGCGTCCGCCGCCTCTGTCTCGGCGCGCTTTGCGCGCACGGTTTCTAGCTGCTCGGTCAGTGCGGTGTGGAGGCGCTTAATGGCGCCAGCGGGGTCAAACCACCAGTCGGTCGACCAGACGCGCAAAATGGTCCAGCCCAGGCCGCGCAGCACCTGCTCGCGCACCTTGTCGCGGTCCCGCGCCGTGGCGGAGCTATGGTAGGTGGCGCCGTCGCATTCGACGCCGGCGAGATAGGTGCCGGACCGATCGGGATCGCGAATGCCCATATCGACACGGAAGCCCGAAATGCCGACCTGCGGCACGATCTCCCAGCCGCGGGCTTCGAGCTGAGCGGCAACGGCCTCCTCGAAAGGCGATTCCAGCGCCCCGACCGAGCCTTTGTCCTGTGCCGGCAGGGCAATAGCGCCGCGCTCGGCAAAGTCGAGGAAGGCTTTGAGGTGCCTGACACCCAGCGCTTTGGTGCGATTGACGTCGATCTGGTCGGCGGTGAAGCCGGAAAAGACCAGCAGTTCTTGGCGGGCGCGGGTGACGGCGACATTGAGGCGGCGCTCGCCGCCGTCGCGATTGAGGGCACCGAAATCCATGCTGCGCTTTCCGGCAGCATCCTCGGAGAAGGTGATCGAAAAGAGGATCACGTCGCGCTCGTCGCCCTGCACGTTTTCGAGGTTCTTGACGATAACCGGTTCGATGCGATCTTCGGCGAAGAACCATTCGAGCTCGGGCTGGTCGCGCCGGGCGGCGTCGAACAAGTCCTGGATCAGCGATTGCTGCTGGGCGTTGAAGGTGATGACGCCCAGCGTCGGGCGCTCCCCTTCGGGCAGCGCCAGCGAGGCGCGCAGCCGGCCAACGGCCTCGTCGACAATGGCCTGGCCTTCGATGCGATTGGAGCGGCTTTTGCCGCGATCATAGGTGCCGGCAACCCTGTGCAGCTGCACCGCGCGGTCTTCCACGTGGGGCGAGGGGAAGGTGACGAGGCGGTTCTGATAGTAATGGTGGTTCGAAAAGGCGATCAGCGAT
The DNA here is from genome assembly GCF_900119845.1 of Devosia enhydra. GTDB lineage: Bacteria > Pseudomonadota > Alphaproteobacteria > Rhizobiales > Devosiaceae > FPKU01. The sequence goes on along the minus strand of NZ_FPKU01000002.1, from coordinate 246,527 downwards.
TCATTACGGCTGCGATAGTGCCAGCGCAGGTCGCGCACCGGAATGCCTGAAGCCTTCACCTCGTCGAGAATGCTTTCCAGGTCCTTTTCGTGCTCGGCGACCTCTTCATCTTCCTCGTTGCGGCCGAAGAAATTGGTGGGCGGCAGCTGTTTTGGGTCGCCGACGACAATGGTCTGGCGAGCGCGGGCAATGGCGCCGACCGCATCCCAGGTGGTGATCTGCGAGGCTTCGTCGAAAATGACAACGTCGAACAGCGACTGATTGGGCGGCAGATATTGGGCGATGGAGAGTGGGGACATCAGTATGCAGGGCGCCAGCTTGCCGAAATTTTCCGGCATGGCGCCGATCATCTCGCGGATCGAGCGGCTGGGGCGCTGCAGTTCCATCTGGTGGCGCAGCAACCCGAGTTCGGAATTGCGAGGCACAGACTGGATGGCTGGCAAGCCATGGGTGATGGCACGGAGCACACGCTGGGTGGCCTGGGCGCGCACTATGTCGTCGATCTCTCGGAAATCGGCGATGGCATGCTCGTGCTGGAAACGGCGGAAATCGCGCAACACCGGATCGGTGTCGAGCACCAGCGGCGCCCACCAACGGGCATAGGCTAGCTTGAAGGCTGTGGCGGCCTGGTCGGGCTGGATCATGCCGGCTTCAAGATCGGTGACCAGTGGCCCGAGGCCATGCTGGATGGCCTGCTGGCGCGAGCGGCACCAACTGGTCCAGTCGCGCAGCAGATGTGCGACCTGCGGCAGCTCGGTGAGAAGGCCCTGCAGATCGCCCAGCGGGGTGGGGCCGCTCAGCGAAGGAGTGCTGCCGGCACTGGCGGAAAAGGCCGCGAGGGCTGTGTCGAAGCCCGCGCGTGAGACGACAAGGCGCCGCGCGGTCTGCCGCGCCTGATCCTCGGCGCCGGAGCGGAGCGTCTGGTCGAGCGCACGGATCATGGTGCGTACGGCTTCGCCGTCGCTGGCAAAGGGCGAGAGCACACGGCGCATCCGGCCGGCAAGGGTCAACAGATGGGCGACCTGTTTGGTGTCGGTATCGAGCCCGGCAAAGCCGATGGGCTTGGTGGCGAGCGGGTTGGCTGCGATGGCGCGGGCCCTGGCCTGCATGGCCAGGAGACCCGGCAGGTCGGTATCGGGATCGGCCGTGCCGCTTTCGACAAACGTCTGGAGCAGTTTCTGAGCCTTGCGCTTGTCGAGCTGGGCCTTGGGCCAGAAGGCAGCCTGCGCTTCTCGCCATTGCGCATCGATGGTGTCGAGGTCGGCACGCTGGACTGCCGCGTTGTCGTAGTTAGCGGAGAGAAGAGCATGGGCAGCGGCGTAGGCGGCGATGTCGGCTTCGAGCGCGGCGAGGGCCTTGGGGAGATTATTGAGATCGGGATCTAGGAAGAGGGTGAGGTCGTAGCCGGTGCTGTCGATCAGCACATGGGCAATCTCCCCGAGCACGGCAATGTCAGCCAGAGGCGCATCGGAGCGCGGCTGGAAACCGATGGCGCCGAGAAATGCACCAAGGCTGGAGGCGAGGATATCGCTGGCGGCGCCGAGGTCACTGGCCCGGGCGAGGAGATCGGCCTGCCAGGCAGAGGTCCACTCGGCATGGTCGACCAGATGCAGCGCCGGGCGTGTCTCGATCGAGCGGAAGGCGAGGCCGACTTCATCGGCCATACGTTCGAGATCCTGACGCTGCAGGTGATCGTGGGCATCGAGATGGGACCATGCGAGTTTGGGCGCGATCTGGCTCTGCCCACGGAGCGCCAAGCCCAGGGCGGCATAGGGCGTCAGGCCATTGCGATAGGTCTTGTGCAGGGCGGTGACATAGCGGTTGAGCTCGTCGCGGCGCAGGCGGAGCTCTTCGTTGACCCGCACCCACTCGTCGTCGCTGGCCTTGGTGCCCTTTTCCCAAGAGGTCTTGAGTTGGCCGAGGAAATTGCGGCGATCGGCCTTGCTGGAATGCAGTTCGATGCAATGATCGCCAAGGCCATGTTCGCGCAGGCGGCGATATACCACGTCGAGCGCAGCGGTCTTTTCGGCGACGAAGAGAACGGATTTGCCTGTAGCCAGGCAATTGGCGATCATATTGGCGATGGTCTGGCTCTTGCCGGTGCCGGGCGGGCCGATGATGACGAAGTCGCGCCCCTCGGCTGCGGCGAGGCTGGCCGCTGTCTGCGAGGAATCGGCGGGGAGCAGCGAGACAACATCGGCGGGCGGGCGCTTGTCGAGGCTGGCTTCCCCGGCAAAGGGCTCGCCGGCGCCGGCGAAGGCCTGTTCGGGCGTGTCGATCAGGTGGCGAACGACGCGGTTTTCACGCAGGGCCTCGGTGCGCTCGACCAGATCCTTCCACATCAGGAATTTGGCAAAGGAGAAAGTGGAAAGCGCCGTTTCGTCCACCACTTCCATACCGGGCACATCGCGTACGGCCTGCCGCATCACAGTAAGGAGGCGCGGCACGTCGACGCCATTGGCGTCCATAGGCAGTTCGCCATTGAACTGCGGCAGCCGGAGGTCGAACTCGCCTTCGAGGAATTGTAGCAGCGTGGCGTTGAAGCGCGGCTCATCCTCGTGAAAGCGTAGTGAAAAGGCCGAGCTGGCGCTGCGGCGTTCGAGCTTTACGGGCACGAGCAGCAACGGAGCTCGGTAGAAGCGGGTAGCATCGGTCTTCTTCTTCCAGCGCAGAAAGCCGACGGCAAGAAACAGCGTATTGGCTCCGCCCTCGGCTAAATCGTTCCTGGACTGTCGGTGCAGTTCGATGAGGCGCGAATCGAGGTCGCGGCCCGAGAGGGGCGAGGGCAGTTCGCCGCGTTTCAGGGCCTCGGCGGCAAAGCCCTGCTGAAGGTCCTTGCCATGCACTTCGCGGTAGAGCGCGGGATCGCGTTCGCCCAGCGGATTTTGCTCGGGCAGCGAAATAAGGCGGATGGCCGTGCCGCCAGCGAGGATATCCTCAAGCGCGGCCGCATCGGCGCAGAGGAAGGGGATGGTCTTGCGGCCTTCGGCAAAATTGAGCAGGCGATTGCGAAGCGTTAGGTCGAGCAGCTTGCGCTGCCAGCGATCGATGCGGCCGGCTGCGGTGGTGGGCTTGATCTCGACGATCTCGGCCGGGCCCGTGCCGATATCGGGGGCAGCGGGCAGGGGCAGGGCACTGACGGGAGTGAGGTCATCGCTGGTGGCGCGCCGCAGCGGTTCGTGCGAGGCCAGCGGGGTGATGCCGCCACTTCTGGCGCGGTGGACGTCGATTGCGGCGACGAAATCTTGTGCATTGGCCCCGTCGAGGCGGCGTTCGAGCAGGCGCTGGGCGGCATCGAGCGGCATGGCGGGGCGGTGAGAGACGCCGGTGGTCTCGAAAACCAGCAGTTCGCGCGACGCCAGTGCCTTTCGGATCTCCATCGCGTCGAGCTCGATGCTTCTCGAAAGTGTCCGCTTGGTGAGCCAGACGCCGACGGCGGCGTGATCCCTGAACAGCAGGACAACTGGATAAAGCCCGGCGCCCTCCAGCGCCGCGGCGAAGAGCAGGCTGGTGTCGAGGCAGGTCGCAAGCCGCTCGGTTTCGATCGTCGAAGGGCGGCGCACCTTCTGGCCGCGCTGTTCAAAGCTGGTTGGCGGCTCGGCATAGTGCAGTCCCATGCCGGTAATGGCGGAATAGATCGCTGCGGTGAGGAGGAAGGCGCGCTGCGGGCTGCCGCTCTGATAGCCGTCGAGGCCCGAACTGTGTCCATGTGCGGCGAGGTGATCTGCGGCCTGACGCAGAATGCCGGCGCTGGACGGGTCATTGGGCATGACGAAAGCGGGCAGCAATTGCGCCATGTCATGGACGCCGCCCCACTCGTCGCGGGCAAGCAGGCGGACATCCACGCGCTCTTCAGCCAAAATTTCGGCGCCGCGCTTCAAGACCAGTGAAATGCGGCCGCGCTCGGCTTCATTGAGACCGCCGAGATAGGCGGGATCGAGATCGACCCTTCTGTCGCTCAGGGAGATTTCGTCGCCTTGCAGCAGGCGGTCAACCGTCCAGGTCTTGGGCCGGAGGAAGGCAGGGTCGGCGGTCAGATCGAGTGTAAGGTTTTGAAGGTTACCGCCGGTCGCATTGGCAAGCCGGATCGAGCGGAGGACCGGAATTGCATTCTGGTAAGATGCATAAGTGAAGCTCGCCGCAATGTCGGCATGTATTGCCAGCCGCTCGGCGAAATCCAGCGACGCACTATTGGTAACTGTCTCTGAACTCATGTGCCCCACCCCCGAGTTGAAACACTAATCTCCAATCATCAGAAATGGAACTCTGATTTTCGGTGTCGGTAAATGACCGGCCTTAAGGCGGGACACTCCTGCAAATCACCCTAATTCAGGATTGCCTGTTCCAAGAAATGGCCGCTTTCAGGAGATTGACGATCGATTTGGAAAGGCTGGAAAGAGGGCGCATTGCCGGCCGACCGGTGCTACTTGTCCCTCATGCGTCAGGCGTCAGGTCTGCAAAACCGACATTGACGAAAAGGTCTGTGACTGTGGCTGTGGGCAGTGCGGCCGGAACGAGGAGAGAGCCATGACAGCCACTCGGTTCGCGTTCAAAGCAGAGCAGGGCGGTTCGGTGGCGCTGGGCCAGATCCTAAAGCTGCGAGTCGAGCCGCGTGAACCGACGCCAATCTTGCGTGGTCATGCTTGCGGGCAGCTCCCCGTCCTTCCGGGGGCGTGCCGAGTGCCTTGAGATGAATGTAATCGATGTCCGCCGCGCGAAGACCTCGGGCTAGAATCTCCTTGGAAAGCCCAGACGACTCGAAAGTGGGACGGCGCGGATACTGCGAGCAGTTCGACGCTCGCTCGTTTCAGCGTCGCGATGACTTCGGCCTGTGCTGCGCCTGGTAGCCGATGGTGAAGACGTCCCTTGTTTCTCTAGCGTGAGAGTTTGCGCGCCAATTCGGTGAAGGGGCACACATCAGCCTCAAACGGAACGTGCCGACGCCGAAACGATGTAGCAGGCAGGCATTCGGGCGCAATGATGGGATCCATGCGGAAGTGACGAAAGTCTGTCTGCGCCTTGTCCCACCCAACCAGTTACCATAACGGCGGCAAAAATCAGCCTCGCCTGCGGCTCAGCCTCGCCCGTCGATATCAGCGAAGTCCAGACCGGCCTGACGCCTGTACGACACCTCAAAATCTGTCGAGCTCCCAATCTGGATTCACGCCGCCGGAAAACCAAAGCTTGACAGAAGACCGGCGGTCTCCTATTTAGAGACTACTGGTTTCTTATGAGGATGCGCAGCATGACCTACTCCGAACGTGACATTCCCGATCTCTCCGGTAAGACTGCAGTTGTTACCGGCGCCACCGGCGGCCTGGGTTACGAGACCGCGCGCATGCTGGCCGTGCACGGCGCCCGCGTCATCCTCGCCGGCCGAAATGCCGAAAAAGGCAGAAAGGCCATTAGCGACATTCGCACCGTTGCAGCCAATGCCGACATCGCCTTCGAACTGGTCGACCTTGGTAGCCTCGCCTCGGTCGCGGCACTCAGCGACCGGCTGATATCAGCGGGCGAGCCGCTCGACATCCTGGTCAACAATGCAGGCGTCATGACACCACCCACCCGCAAGATCACGAGCGACGGCTTCGAACTGCAGTTCGGCACGAATTACCTGTCACACTTTGCGCTAACCGCTCGTCTGCTTCCGCTGCTGCGGGCGTCGCCCAACGCACGCGTCGTGTCGCTGTCGAGCGTTGCCGCCCGGCAGGGAAAGATAGACTTGAGCAACCTGCAGTCGGAGCCTTACACGCCGATGGTGGCCTACGGCCAATCCAAGCTGGCCTGCCTGATGTTCGCCTTTGAGCTGCAGCGTCGCAGCCAAGCAAACAACTGGGGCGTTACGAGCCTAGCTGCCCATCCGGGCGTCGCGCGCACCGACCTTATCGTCAACGGTATGGGCGAGCAGAACCCAGCGGCCTTTGCGCGACGATACCTGACATTCCTGTTCGCACCCGTGCCGCAAGCTGCCCTGCCGACGCTATTTGCCGCCACCGCAGCTGATGCCGTCCCCGGCGCCTATTATGGCCCGAAGGGCCTCATGGAAGTGAGAGGCAAGGTGGGCGTCGCAACCACGCCCAACGCAGCACTCGACGTCGCCTTAGCGCAACGCCTCTGGGATGAGACGGAGAAACTGACGGGCGTCCCCTTCCCGGGGACGGTCCGCGCGGCTTAGACTGGCGGCATGACCCTCGCCCAATCCTTCCAGCGTGCTCGACAGCCCGAACAGATCACGCTCCGCCGCAAGCAACTGCTTGCGGCGGCCGCCGAACTGTTTGATGCCGAGGGGCCGTCCGGGGCCGGCCTCAATGCGATCGCTGCCAAGGCCGGCTTCACCAAGTCCAATGTCTATCGCTATTTCGAAAGCCGCGAGCAGGTCCTGCTCGAGCTGTTCCGCGACGAATTCGTGAAACTGGTGGACGCCATGGAAGCTACCATCGGCGCCCAGCCCAGCGGCGACGTGCCGGCCCTGGCTGAAGCCATCAGCACGACTTTCCTTGCGCATCCAAGGTGCTGCGCTTTGATCGCTATCCTGACCACCACTCTTGAGCAGAATGTCTCGGAAGACACCATTGCCGCGACCAAGCTGCACATGAATGCGCAGACCGCGAGGATTATTGCGGCGCTGACCGCGCGCCTGCCCGGCACCACGCCGGCCGATTGCGGCTGGGCAATTGCCATGATCGGCACCCTGCTTGTCGGTATGTGGCCGAATGCTAACCCGCCCCCGGCCGCCCGGGCCGTGCTGGCCCGGCCCGAGTTCAAGCATGTCCGCATGGATCTGTCGCGCGACCTCAAGAGGGCCGCGCAGGCGCTGCTGCAGTCGATCGCCTGGTCGTAGCGCCGTACAGCCCCCCTCGACGCATTGCGCAGCGCGATCGTCATCACGAGACCCAGGACAAACACGCGCATTGGCACCGCACGTAATCTGATGCACGGCATCTATGCCGGCCCCTCCACCGTCATCATCTTCATCTGCGTCGGGGTCTATTCGCTCACCTACAGCTTCACCGATGTCGTGCTGGTGCTCGGCTTCGGGCTCCTGGGCTACGGCCTGAAGCTGGCCGGCTACGAGCCCGCGCCGCTGCTGATCGGCTTCATCCTCGGCCCGCTGATCGAGGAATATCTGCGCCGGGCGATGCTTCTGGCGCGGGGCGATTTCCTCACCATCCTGCAGCGCATGCCGATCTTCGCCCCACCGTGCTTTTAGGGCTCACCCAGGGCCAGCCGGCCGGCAAGATCATCGTGCGGGCAGACAGCGAATTCTTCCGCGTCGGCGATCTCAAGGGGCATCGCTTCGGCACTTGAGGCGTTCGGCGAGGAGGGATGCCTGGACGCGGATGTCGGGCATGGCCTCGATCTCGAAGAAGGTGCCGCGGGTCAAGGGCCCCAGCGCGAAGACGCGGGCGGATGCCACACCGTCGCGATCGACGACCGCGAGGTCGGGGGTCACATCCATCCCGATCCGCAGCGCATCGGGACGCGCGCTGCCCCTTGCGATCAGCGCGGTGACCAGCGGGTTGGAGCTCTGCGTCACATCCACCGAGACCCCGCCGCAATCATAGATGCGGTCGATATCGCGCGAGAGGGTGCGCGTTTCGCCCTTGGGCCGATACTGCATGCGCGCCCTGGTGCCCACTGCTTCCACACCGATGAATTCGGCGGCCAAAAGGCGGATGCGGCCGGTTTCGACCGCTGCGCCGAGGCGGGCATGGATATCGGGCGGAATGCGGTGGCGATGGATGTTCCAGAACGGCCGCACATGGCGCAGGAAGCGGCGGCGCGCCTCCACCGTCCAGCCCTGCCAGATGCGCTGGTTGAAGGGCCGCAGCGCATCGACCACCGAGCGCCAGTCGCCGCCGCGCTGCTCGACCTCGATGCACAAGGCGCGGAACCAGCGGGTGAAATAGCCGGTATCGGTGCCGAACGGCACATCGGCGGCTTCGAGCGGAATGGGCGTGACCTGGCGATGCGCCTGGGGCAGCAGCCCGCGCCGCGAGAGCACGGTCACCGGACCGCGGTGGCCGGAATGATCGAGGCGCAGCCAGGCATCGACCATCGAGAGGCCCGAGCCGAGGATGACGACCTCCGCCTCGGGGTCGAGATCGGTATCGGCGTCGGACCCGACGCGGACGGCGACGCCATTGGCCCGTGGCGGCTTTTCCTCATGGCCCACGCAGATCACAGCCACCTGGCCCACGAGGCTCGTGCCATTGTCGAGCGCGACCTCGACGCCGCGTCCGCTCGTCACGAGGTCGACGGCGCTCGCCTTGGCAAGCGTCAGCCGCCCGTCATTGGCCGCAAGGGCAGGCGCAACGAGGCTCCACAGATACTGCCCATAGAGGCGGCGGGGCACGAAGGTGAAGCGCTCGGAGGGACCGATCAGCCCGCGCTCGACGAGCCAGTCGAAAAAATGCTCAGGCCGGTCGGGAAAGGCGCTCATGCCCTGGGCCGGCACGTTGAGCACATGCTCGCGCTGGCGGGCCGAATAGGCGACGCCTTCGCCCACCCGGTCGCGGCGCTCGACAAGGGTGACGCGGATGGGGCGGGTCACATCCTCGAGCAGTTGGGCTGCCAGCGTGACCCCGCTGGCGCCACCACCCACGATGATGACAGAGAGCGCGGCCGTCACGCCCGAAACTCCCGGCCGTTCAGGCGGGGCGGCGCAGGTCGCGCAGCAGCCCGAGATCGTTGGCGCGCATCGAGGCCAGCGATGTGTTGTCGAGCACCTGCGCCACCGAATTGCGCACCTCGAGCATGATGCGCCGCACCTGGCAGGTCTCGAGATTGCAATCCTCGCAGGGCTCGAACCGGGTGTGGCTGGCGCAGGGAATGGGCGCGAGCGGCCCGTCGAGCACGCGCACGATGGAGCCCACCATGATCTGTTCGGCCGGCCGGGCAAGACGGTAGCCGCCGGCCTTGCCCTTGCGGGTCAGCACCAGACCCGCGTTGCGCAGCTCGCCAAGGATCGCATCGAGAAACTTTTTCGAGATGGTGTTGGCCGCCGCGATATCGGCCGACATCGCCAGCTCGCCCGGCGGAAGGCCGGCGAGGTGCACCATCGCCTTCAGCCCGTATTTTCCCTTTGCGGTCAGCATGCGCCAATTCAATCCAGCAAAGCATCGATCGGCACCTCATATATTCTATTGAGCCGGTCTACAACGACATGCGGGGCGTGATGGTGTCGCAGCATGCCGGGGGAGGATTTTCCACGGCATCGCCGCGCAACGCAACAGCAATACTCGACTTAGTCACTAGATATTATAAAGATTACGCCGTCGGTCGGCATCCGAGCGACTTGGCGGTTCCCTGTCCGCCAGCGCCGATCCCGTCGCGTCTTCCCTCCTCCCTTGGGCGCGACGGGACCTGCGGCCGCCAAAGCCGAGCGTTCACAGCCCCGCAGTGGAGATCACGATATGAACCGTGCCAGTCCCGAGCCTTCGCTGTCCAGCCTTGCCGACGCAGACGACACTACCGGCCCCGGTATCCGTATCGCGCGGGAGCGGCACTGGCGGTTGCTGCCCGAAGAGCGGCAGCATCTGATCCTTGATGGCCGCTGGCCCGAACATGATCTCGACCACGCCGGTAGCGCCGCTCTTTTCAGCGCCTCGGAAAGGCGTCGGCACAGATGACGGTGCTCTCCCTGTTCGATCCCTCGGCGATCCCGCCATCCCGACCACGCGTGGCGGCCTTGAGCGGCAATATTTCACGGCCGTCGCGGGGCCGCGCGCTGGCAGGTGAACTGGGCCGGCGCGTCGCCGGCGCCGTCCGTGGGGAACTCGAGCAGTTCGACCTTGTCGATGCCGGCCAGGACCTCGGACTTGCGCGGACGCGCTCCGAACTCTCTCCTGCGGGCCTCTCCATCCTGCAGGCCATGGAAGCCGCCGATCTAGTCATCGTGTCGGTCCCTGTCCTGCGCGGCGGCTATCCGGGCCTCTTCAAACACCTGATCGACTTCCTCGATCCCGAGGCGATGCACGCCCGGCCGGTCATTCTGGGAGCAACGAGTACATCGCCTCAAGATGCCGGGCTGATCGAGCATCAGCTCGTTCCGCTGTTCCAGTGGCTGGGCGCGACCATCGTGCCCGAGACGGTGTTCGCCCAGGACCGCAGCTTTCTCGACTTTCGCCAGATCGACCCTGACGTCGACCGGCGCATCGCTATGGCCAGCGCGCATGCCGCACGTCTTCTGCAGGCCGGTCAGCGCAGATCGGCGTCACGGCAGCGCGACACGGCCTGACGCAGGGTCAGGCCGGGCGAGGTTCAACCGGGCGAAAAAAGAGGGACGATGATGGCTGAAGCCGAGACGAGCGCTGGCGACCTGCGCAGTTGGGTGCCTGACAGGCCCGGCATAGATCACAATGTGGTGGTGGTGGGCGGCGGCCAGAATGGCTGTGCATTCGCGTTCGCCTTGTCGCGCTCGGGCATCGGCAAGGTCTCGATCATCGACGCGGCTCCCGATGCCGATCATGCCGGCGTATGGTTGACGCGGGCTCGCATGCGCAGGCTGCGGACACCCAAGGCGGTCTCGGGCCCCGAACTCGGCGTCAGGGAGCTGAGCTTCCAGTCCTGGTACGAGGCCACCCGCGGCGCTGCGGCCTATGACGTGTTCGATCGCATTTCCCGGACCGACTGGGCCGACTATCTCTCCTGGTATCGCACGACGCTCGGCCTGCCGGTTCGCTATGGCACGCGCCTCGTCCGTATCGAGCCCGACGGCGCCTTCTTTCGCCTGCACCTGGTCGAAGGCGACCGGCCGGTTGTCGAGACCGCGCGCAAGATCATTCTGGCCAATGGCGTCGCCGGCAGCGGCGGCCCCTCCATCCCTCCGGTCCTCTCGACGCTGCCCCGCAGCCATCTCGCACATACCGCCGATGCGATCGATTTCGACCGGCTGGCCGGCAAGTCCGTTGCCGTGGTCGGAGCCGCGGCATCGGCCTTCGACGCGGCCGCTGTCGCGCTCGAAAGCGGCGCCGCCAATGTGCACCTGTTTGTCCGGCGCGACCACATTTCCAGCCTGCCGGTCTATCGCAACCGCTTTTATCCCGGCGCCTTCGAGCACTACTCCAACCTGCCCGACGCAGTGCGCTGGCGGCAGGCGCTGCTCGGGCGGGATGCGGGATCGACGCCGCCGGCGGAATCGATCGACCGTGTCACGCGCCACCGCAATTTTCACCTGCATCTTTCCGCGCCATGGTCGAGCGCCATCGTGCGCAACGACAGGGTCGAGGCCGGAGTAAACGGGGAAACCTTCGCCTTCGATTTCGTCATTGCCGGCACGGGCTATTTCACCGATCTCTCGGCACGGCCCGAACTGGCCGACATCGTCCAGCACATCCGCCTGTGGCGAGACCAGTATGTCCCGCCCGAGGGCGCGGCTTATGAGGAGGGCGGGGCCCATCCCTATCTGGGCCTGGCCCACGAGTTCCTCGAAAAGACGCCGGGTACAGCGCCGTATCTGCGCAACATCCACGCCTATAATCCGGGCGCCTATGTCAGCTTCGGCCTGCCCACCGGGGATATCTGGACGATGCGCCGCGACGTTCCCATCATCACCAAGCGCATCGGGCTCGACCTCTTCCTCGATGACGTCGCCCATCACGATGCCAGGATGCTTGCGCCGCTCTCCCCGGAGTTCGGCATCGAGCGCTACGCATCCGCCATCTGGCGCGGCCGACAGCCGATCCTGGGTGAAGGGAATGCAGAGCCTGCCGACGTGCAGCCCCGTGCCGAAACAGGGAGCGCCGTGCCGGCCGTCGCGAAATCGCGGTCGCGATCCTGACGACTCGTCACGAAGGGGACGCGCTTTGCTCAGGCTGTGCGATAGGCAAAATAATTTATCCCTAAAATAGATCGACTTAATGGTCATTAAGCCGCAGTCTCACGGCCAACAGAGAGCCCTCGGCTCTCGATTTTGGGGTGAGCTTTCATGAAGACGCACATCAAACGGTGGCAGCTGGCGCTGGCCGCCATCCTCCTGACCTCGGTCGCGATCCTGCCGGCAGGGGCGCGCGACCTTAACGTGGCGATCAATGCCGATCCCTCGCAGGTCGACCCGATCACGCTATCCGAGCTGATCTCGGGCGACATCCTCAAGAACGTCTATCAGGGCTTCACCGATACCGACGCGGAAGGCAATGTCGTCCCGCTGCTGGCTACGAGCTGGGAAGCCCATGAGGATGGGCTGGGCTTCACCTTCCGATTGCGCGAAGGCGTAAAGTTCCACACCGGCAACGTCTTTGGCGCCCGGGACGTGAAGGCGACCTTCGAGCAGCTGCTCATTCCGGGCAACAAGGGCGGAGGGGCGAGCCAGTATCTCAATCGCATCGTCGGGGCCGAGGCCGTCAAGGCCGGCACCACGACCGACCTCGAGGGCGTCAAGGTCGTGGACGACCTGACCGTCGAGGTTCGGTTCACCGAGCCCGAAGTGCTGTTTCCGATCTATCCCTTCAACTTCTTCGACGCGAGCCTCGTGGGCGAGGCGGGCAGCAATTTCTTTGCCGAGAATTCGGGTGGAACCGGCCCGTTCCGGTTCGTCGAATGGAAGCGCGGCGAGCAGGTGGAGCTGGACGCCTTTGCCGATTACTGGGGCGGCGCGCCGGCCATCGACGGCGTAACCTTCAAGATCGTGCCCGAGGAAACCACCCAGCTTGCGCTCTACGAGACGGGCGAGCTCGACGTGCTCTACCTCTCGGCCGCAACGGGCCGGCGCGTGCTGCGCGATCCGCAATATGCAGACCAGCTCCAGAGCGCCACGGCAGCCCAGATCAACTATCTGGGCTTCAACGCTGCGCTCTACGAACCCTTCAGGGACAAGCGCGTGCGCGAGGCCTTCTCGATCGCTCTTGATCGTGAGGCCCTGGTCAACGGCCTGTTCGGGGGCGCCGCACAGCCGCTCTATGGCCAGATTTCGCCCGGCGTCGGCGGTTATGATCCGGAATTTCCGGCCATCCCGCACGATCCCGAACGCGCCAAGCAGTTGATCGCGGAGGCCGGATATGCCGATGGCCTGCCGCCGCTCACGCTTGGCAGCCTTGAAAGCAGCCGTACGGAAGCCACTTATTTCGCCGATCTCTACAGCCAGCTGTTCAATGTCGAGGTCACGCTCCAGACCCAGGAGCGGGCGACCTTCATCCGCGCGCTTAATGCGAAGGAAGTGCCCTTCTTCCATTTCGGCTGGACGGCGGGCTATCCGGACGCGCTCTATTTCCTCTCCCAGGTCTGGTACTCCAAGAGCCCCTATAACCGCACCGGCTACAGCAATCCCGATTTCGATGCGCTGATCGAAAAAGCCACCGCGACCACCGACCCGCAGGAGCGCTACGCGCTCTATCATGAGGCCGAGCGCCTGCTCGTGCTCGAAGACTGGGGCACCAGCGGCACCTATGTCCGTACCCAGCTTGCTCTGGTGAAGCCCAGCGTCAAGGGTGTCACGCTGACCCCCTTCCGCTTCCAGCCCTATGCCGACGTGACGATCGACTAGGCATGTCGCAATACCTCGCCCGCAGGATCGCGTCGTTCGTCGCGATGATCGCAGTTGCGGTCATCGCGACCTTCATCGCCAACCGGTTCGTCCCGGGCGATCCCGTGCTGGTCATGCTGGGCGACCAGAGCTCCAACCTCGACCTCGCCGCGAGGCTGCGCGCCGATTACGGGCTGGACCTGCCGCTGCATGAGCAGTTCGTGCGCTATGTCACCGGCCTCCTGCGCGGCGATCTCGGCCTGTCCTTCCGCTTTCCCGGCGTTCCGGTCGGCGAAGTCATCGCCGATGGGCTGCGCATCAGTCCGGTGATCGGGCTTGCGGCGCTCGTGCTCTCCCTGACCCTGGGTACGCTGCTGGGGGCCATCGCTGCGGTGCGGGCCGGCAGCCTTGTCGATACCGGCCTAATGTTCGTCGTGGTGATCGGGCTCAGCGTTCCGGGCTTCGTGGTGGCCACAGGGCTGGTCTGGCTGCTGAGCGTCAGGCTGGGCTGGCTGCCTGTGGCCGGGTGGGGAACGCCGCAGCAGGCGATCCTGCCTATAATCGTCGCCGCCATCGGACCCATCGCCTATTTCGCGCGGCTGACGCGAACGTTCCTCCTTGAAACGCTGGGCCAGGACTATGTCCGCACGGCGCGCGCCAAGGGGGTGCCGGAGCGTGGCGTGGTTCTCCACCATGCGCTGCGCAATGCCACGGTGCCGTTGCTGACGGTGGCCGGCATCATGATGGGCGGGCTCATCACCGGCACCATCGTCGTGGAGAACATCTTCAACATCCAGGGTCTCGGGCGGATCGCTGTGACCTCGATAGCGGCACGCGACTATCCGGTGACGATGGGCATCGTGCTGCTTTTCACCCTGTTTTACGGCACCATAAACCTGCTCGTCGACATCGCCTATGTGCTGGTCGACCCGCGCATCCGGCTGGCGGTATCCTGATGAGCCATGCCCCCCTTGCAGCAGGCGCCCCGGGAGCGCGCATCCCTGGCCGGCTTCTGCGCAGTCCGAGCGCCGTCATAGGCAGCGTCATGGTGGTGTTCATAGTCCTTGTGGCGGTGTTCGCCCACTGGCTGGCACCGCATAGCTATACCCGCACCGACCTGTTCATGAGCTGGTCCCTGCCCGATGCGCGTTACCTTCTGGGGGGAGATGCCGTCGGCCGGGACATTCTTTCGCGGCTTCTGGTGGGCGCACAAGTGTCCCTCACCATCGCTTTCTCCGTGCTGACCATCGTCCTGATCGTCGGCACGGTGCTCGGCACCATAGCCGGCTGGCATGGCGGCTGGGCGGACGGGCTGATCACGCGGGCAACAGACCTCACGCTTGCCTTTCCCGAGCTGATCATCGCCATCATCGTCGCAGCGATCATGGGGCCGGGGGTGCCGGCGGTGATCGTGGCGCTCTCGCTGGTGGGCTGGACAGGCATTGCCCGCATCGTGCGCTCGCTCACCCTGTCGCTCAGGAACGAGGCCTTCGTCGAGGCAGCCATGGCCGCTGGGACGCGCCCCGCGGCCATCATCGTGTTCCACCTCCTGCCCAACATGGTGCCGGCGCTGGTGGTGCGCGCCACCGCAGGCATCGGCTTCATCATCATGGAGGAAGCCACCCTGAGCTTCCTCGGGCTCGGCGTGCAGGAGCCCCAGCCGACCTGGGGCGGCATGATCCGTGATGGCTTGCCGGCGCTGCGCACCGAGCCCTGGATGGCCATGGCTGCCAGCGCCGCGCTCGCCTTCACCATCGTCGGCTTCAATCTGTTCGGTGATGGATTGCGCGATGCCCTCGATCCGCGCGGGGCCCGGCGATGACCATCCCCGTCGACCTTCATGAGGCGCTGACCATCGAAGACCTGCGCGTCGGCATCGGGCGTGGCCGGGACCGCGTCGAACTGCTCGACGGCATTTCGCTCTCGCTGCGACGCGGCGAGATCCTCGCGCTTGTCGGCGAAAGCGGCTCCGGCAAGTCGATGACGGCGTTGGCCGCGGCGCGGCTTCTGCCTCCGGGGGCGGAATTGGGCGCGCGGCGCCTCGTCGTCGGGGGCGCCGATGTTGCGTCTGCCGGGGGCGCAGCGCTCGATCGCATCAGGGGAAAGAGCTTCGGCTTCGTGTTCCAGGAGCCGATGACCAGCCTCAATCCGCTGCTCACCATCGGCGAGCAGATCGCCGAGCCGATCCGCCTGCACCTGCACCTCGACAGGGCGGCCACGCGGTCTCGGGTGATTGACCTGTTGGGCGCGGTGGGCTTCCCCGCCGCCTCGACACGCCTCGACGATTATCCCCACCAGCTCTCGGGCGGGCAGCGGCAACGCGCCATGATCGCCATGGCCATCGCCTGCAATCCGCCCTTTCTCTTTGCCGACGAGCCGACGACGGCGCTCGACGTCACGACCCAGGCGCAGGTTCTGACGCTTTTGCGGTCCCTGTGCCGGGAGCGCGGCATGGGCATGCTGTTGATCACCCACGACCTCGGGGTTGTCTCGGCTGTCGCCGACCGCGTTGCCGTGATGTATGCCGGGCGCATCGTGGAGACGGGACCGGCGGCCGCGGTCCTCGCAGCACCGCACCACCCTTATGCCGACGCGTTGCGGCGCGCCCTGCCGCGCGTGTCGGCCAAAGTGGCACGCCTCGAGGCGCTCGAGGGCCAGCCGCCATCTCCGCGCGCCTTTCCCACCGGGTGCCGCTTTCACCCCCGGTGCGCACGCGCCACGGCCCGCTGCAGGACGAGCGTGCCCGCGCTTGTGCCTTCCGGCCTCAGGACCGTCGCCTGCTTCAATCCGATCGCAGAGACCAAGGAGACCGCCCCATGAGCGATCCCGTCCTGACCCTCGATCGGGTCTCGCGCGACTATGTGCGGGCTGGCAGGCGCCTTGCGGCGGTGGATGAGGTGGACCTCGTCGTCCATCGCGGCAAGACGCTGGGCATCGTGGGAGAATCGGGCTGTGGCAAGTCGACGCTCGCGCGGCTGGCCCTGCATCTTGTTCCCCCCTCATCGGGCCGCGTGCTGCGTGAGGGCCAGGATATCGCCCGGCTCGATGCCGGGGCGCTGAGGCGACTGCGCGCGCGCATGCAGATCGTCTTCCAGGACCCCAACGCCTCGCTCAACCCCCGCTGGCGGGTGGGCGCGATCATTGCCGAGCCGCTCAGGGCGCAAGGCTGGAGCCGCCAGAAGCGCCTGGATCGCGTGAGCGAGGTGCTCGATCTGGTGGGATTGCCGCAGGATGCGGTCGATCGTCTTCCCAGCGCCTTCTCAGGCGGCCAGAAGCAGCGGATCGGCATCGCCCGGGCGTTGGCGCCCGAGCCGGACCTGTTGATCTGCGACGAGGCTGTTTCCGCCCTCGACGCCTCTATCCAGGCCCAGATACTCAACCTCCTCACCGACCTGCAGGCACGGCTGGGGCTGACCATGGTGTTCATCTCGCACAATCTCGCCGTGGTGCGTCACGTCAGCCAGCGTGTGGCGGTGATGTATCTGGGGCGGATCGTCGAACTGGCGAGCGAGGCCGATCTCTTCGACCGCCCTCAACACCCGTACACCCGCACCCTGATCGCCGCCGTGCCCGAGCCGGGCCGTCCGCTTCAGGCCGGATCCGTAAGGGGCGAACCGCCCGACGCGCTGGCGCCACCCTCCGGGTGCCATTTCCATCCCCGCTGCCCGCTGGCCCAGAACATCTGCCGGCGGATCAGCCCACCACTCATCGAGGCGGCTTCGGGGCATCTGGCCAGCTGTCACTTTCCGGGAGCATCCGCTTCATGACCCTCATCGAAACCACGCGCTACTGGGCCAAGCCCGGCCAGGCGCAGGCTGTCCGCGACACCCGCATCGCTGCATCCCGCATCAGGGTTGAACTCGGGCTGCCCGCCGGCTCCATCCGCGTCAGGCGCGATGATGGCGACGGACCGGACGTGTCCTGGAGCCAGACCTTCCGGGACGAGGCCAGCCATGCGGCCGACCTGCGCGCCCGCGACCAGAGCGAGGAATTCGCGGCCGTCCGTGCGCGCATGCGCGACCTCATCGATCATTTCGAACGGCATGTGGAAGCCCCGATCGCGGACGAGGACGGCTTCGCACCGGCGCCCGAAATCAACCTCGTGCCCGCGCGCTGCAGCTTCGTCTCGGCCGGCCGGCAACTCGTGGGCTATCTCTACCTGCCGCCGGGCGAGGGCCCGCATCCTGCGGTGGTCTACAGCCATGGCAGCAGTCTCGACCGCGGTTCTGCGGAAGTGGCCTCCCCGGGGGTCGCAGCCAATTTCCTCGCCTGGGGGATCGCGCTGTTCTTCCCCCATCGCCACGGCTATGGCGACTCTCCGGGGCCCTCATGGCGGGAGGAGGTGGCCGAACCGGTCTTTTCGGAAGCCTATAATCGCGGGCTTCTGGCACGCCTCGACCGCGAAAGCGACGATGTGGTGGCCGCCGCCGCCTATCTTCGCAGCCTGCCCGAGATCGATGCCGACCGGATCGCGGTGGCCGGTTCGTCCTTTGGCGGCGTCAACACCCTGTTTGCGGCCGGCAAGGATGCGAGCCTGCGCGCCGCGGTGGAATTTGCCGGGGCCGCGATGAACTGGGATCGCAACCCCATCCTGGCCGAGGCCATGCTCGAGATCGCGCGGCAGCTGACCCCGCCGATCTTTTTTGCCCAGGCGGCCAATGATTTTTCGATCCGGCCCACCATCGAACTCGCCCAGGCCCGGCTCGATGCCGGCAAGCCTGTCGTCTCCCGGATCTATCCCGCCTTCGGCGTCAGACCCATGGAGGGGCACCTGCTCGCCGGACGTGGTCCACAGGTCTGGGGCGAGGACGTGCGTCGGTTCCTGGGGCGCTGGCTGTGACCCTCGTTCTTCCCCCGCCTGTCCGATGGGACAGGGAAGCCGATGTCGTCGTGGTCGGCTGCGGCTATGCAGGCGCCATTGCGGCCATTGCCGCCCATGACGCGGGTGCCGGTGTCATGCTGTTCGAGAAAGGCGATACGCCGGGCGGCATATCGATCTGTTCGGCTGGCGGGGTGCGCGTGGCCCGGAGCCAGTCCGATGCCCTGGCCTATCTCGAGCGCACCAATGGCGGTCGCGCACCCTCGGAATTGCTGGAGGCGCTGGCCGAGGGAATGGTGGCGCTGCCGCAACGGCTCGGGGCACTTGCCGATGCGGTCGGGCTGTCGACGGACTACCGGGCATCGGCGGGGAACTATCCGTTTCCCGGCGGGGACACTTTCGGGTTCGTGACGGTTTCCCCGATCGAAGGGTTCAACGAAAAGCAGCATTATCGGCATGTGAGGGGGGCGGCCGAGGGCGTTCGACTGTTCCACATGCTGGCTCTCAACCTGCAACGGCGTGCCATAGTGCCACAACTGCGCACTCCCGTGACGCGGCTTTTCGCCCAAGATGGCCGCATTGTCGGCGTGCTGGTCGAAACGCCCGGCGGAGCCCAGGCGGTCTTTGCGCGCGGGGGCGTGGTGCTTGCGAGCGGTGGGTTCGAGGGCGCGCCGGATCTGCAGGCCCGGCACTGGCCGGCCCAACCGGTGCTCACAGCGGCCTATCGCGGCAATACCGGAGATGGCATCAGGCTGGCCCAGGCTGCCGGGGCCGATCTCTGGCACATGTATCACTGGCATGGATCTTATGGATTCCGGCATCCGGACCCCGCCTATCCCTTCGGTATCCGCACCAAACGCCTGCCGGACTGGCTGCCGGGCGCGGGTCCGCCATCGGGCGTGCAGATGCCATGGATACTGCTCGACAAGCGCGGGCGCCGCTTCATGAACGAGTACGAGCCCTATCTGCAGGACACGGGCGCCCGGCCGATGGAGCGCTACGACCCGGACCATCAGGATTTCGCCGCGCTCCCGGCTTGGCTGCTGCTCGACAGCGCAGGGCTCGCCAGATGGCCGCTGGGGCGGCCCACATCGCACGAGCCGGGCATCGCCTATGACTGGAGCCCGGACAACAGCGCCGAGATCGCCAATGGCATCCTGACGCTCCTGCCCGACATCGATGCACTCGCCAAAGCCACCGGCATTTCCGTCGCGCGATTGTCAGACACCATCGGCCGCTGGAACGCGGCCTGTGCGCAGGGGCGGGACGAGGACTGGGGTCGTCCGGCAACGAGCATGGTGCCACTGGGCGCCGGCCCCTTCGTGCTCGCGAAGGCTTGGCCGATCGTCTCCAATACCCAAGGTGGTCCTGTGCATGACGCACGCCAGCGTGTGCTCGGACCCGACGGCGACCCCGTCACCGGCCTTTATGCCGCCGGAGAACTGGGGAGCCTGTTTGGCCACCTCTATCTTTCGGGCGGCAACATCGCGGAATGCTTCGTAGGCGGCCAAATCGCCGGTGAGAACGCGGCGCGCGCCGCTGCAGGCCGCAGCGCTGAATAGGCGGTTCTCCTGGATATTTCATCGCTTCGGTCGTCGGGGCCGGACAGTTTCGCACGGTCCCGTTTGAAGACTACGGTCTGTCGCCATTTTGACCGCGGATTGACCCTGCTGAATCCACCTTCATTGAGGCGTCCCCTCGCTAGCGGTGTCCACAGGTGCTGGAGGCTGCTAAAAAAGCCGGATTGGCCGGAACAGCACCGCGATCTAGACTGGAACCGTGAGGGCCGCCACCGCCCTAGGCGATTGACGTGTTGGCTAGCCGGTGAATCCGACCCATCTGCGATTCCGGCGGGTTAAGTCATTCCCAGTCCCCCTGCGGACCTCGCGCAAAGGAATGGCGCATTTCGCCGGCTTCTATCCGGACGCCGAGAATGTTGGTGGGGGGCGGCAGTGGGCAGACGGCATGTTCGGTAAACGAACAGGGAGGATTATAGGCCCTGTTAAAATCGAGCACGATGCTGTCCTCTTTGGGGTGCTCCCCGATGATCTGGCCACCCTGCACCGTCTGGGTCGCACCTGGGCTGCCGACCATCACTTGCCCGGCGTGACCATGCAAGCTGACGTGCGTGCCGCCGACAGCCTTGAGCGCCTCAACCGGCTTACCATCGATTAGGCCCAGCCGCGGGTCATCCATAGTGTCCCCAAGTAAGCGGTCCATCTGTACACGGACTTGAGACCTGAGCTTGTCGAAAATGCGGGCGATGGGGGAGTTGCCCGGAGCGCCAAATTCCTTGAAGGCCTGTTCGACCTCAACTTGCAAGGCTTCGAGTGGCGCTCGTAGAGCATCGACATATATGCGAGCCTGAGCGCCCTCAACGGCCGCCACAGTGCGAGCCGCATCAAGGCATATCTCTCGGAAGCCTTCCTCGGCAATCTGCTGCTCGGCGCGCAGGTGCGCTCCGCTGTTAAGCCTCCCGACGCGAATCGCCTCAAACATGGCCTGTTGGCCACGCTCCCGTACCTCGGCGAGCTTGCGCACGCCGGCCCGGCTCGCGGCTGCCACCACTTGCTCCCGAACGGCCACGTCCCAATCCACCCCGACTGCGGACAGCATATTCAACCCATCGCCTGATGCAAAGATTGGCGAGCAACGCGAGGCCGTCAGCGGCAGCTTGGGTGGCGTCCGCCCTGGCCGAAGTCCGAGCGGTTCCATACGGGGCCGTCACTCGCCCGAGTGATGGGCGGCATTGCCCGCTCCACAAATTCCCGCCGAATCCCGGCTGATCCCGGTCAATCGTTCGGAAGCGTCCATCGCCGAACATGGCCGAACACTGCACAGCCTTAGGGCAATCCTTAGGGCGAGTACCGGTTTGGTCGGACCAACAGCAGCAAAATCAAGTGCTTAGGTAAGGTTTATGGCGGAGGGAAGGGGCCTGGCATCCAACCTTCTCCACATTAGACGGGCTTCATAGCGCCTGGATCGAATGCGCAGTCACGGTTTCCGAGATGCCAAGCAATTCGCGACAATTGCGCCTTTCTCGGTGACTTGGATCGCGACTTGGTGGGCGAGGCGTCGTCGTGATGCCCGCGCGACTTCGATGGCTTTGTGAAGCAGCGCCGTGGCAACCGATAATTCTAGAGTCCCTCCTTGTGGCTCACGCCTACGACGGTGATGCAAGACGTCAAACGTACCCATTCTGCTTTAGGAACCTATCGACCTGCATGAAGCACTCGGCATCGTGGCCGATGCCGATATGCCCGCCGTCCGCGAAGATGTGCACCTGCGCGCCAGGGACTTGCTCGGCAATGTAGCGGGCGGCTGCCGCCGTACCGAACCCATCGTCCTCGTAGGAAATTGCCAAGGTGGGCGCCGTTATCGACTTCAGCGCCATTGGCGCAGGGTTGCCGGCCAGCAGTGCGTCGTTCAGCAGCCCCTTCGCTCGGCGACTTACCGGCAAGATGGAATCGAGGATGTGGCGGGCACGCGCCTGCTCGCCCGTATTGGCAGCCCTCACCAGCGCTGGGCTGGTAGCGAGCAGTGCTTCAGTCAGAAGATCAGGCACCGTCGCTATTGCGAGCCAGAAGAGGAAATCGGATTTCAGCACCTCCATGGCCATCTGCATCTGGCCGGGCGGGACCGACTGGACAGGTTCGTCGCGCGGTACGTGGGAAGCCGGCACGAGCGGTATCAAAGCTGCGCAGCGATCGGGGTGGCGAATGGCGAACGCCATGGCAGAGAGGGCACCTGCCGACCCGCCCGCGACGGCAATTCGGTCGATCTCAAGCGTATCCAGCAGGTCGGCAAATGCGTCAGCCTGATTTTCGGATGACGGATCGTCTGGAAAGTTGGATCGCAGGTACCCAAAGCGGGACGGCGCAAGCACGCGGTAACCCCCCTCCCAGTAACGGCGGGTGAAGAAGAGCCCTTGGTCAAACCCGCCGCCGGTTCCATGCACCATGAGGAGAGGTGTCCCTGCACCCGCCTCGGCATATTCGAGGTCGCCGAAGCGCGACCGCACCACCTTGCTCAGCCCAGGGGAGACCAAAGCCTCGGCCTTGGCCATCGCCGCATGGTAGGCCGCAGCCGCCCCACCGCTGGCTGCGACCAGGCCTGAAGCCGCAATTGCGGCACCGATCAACGCCCTTCGAGATATCATTGATCAACTCCTGTGGGCCAGCATCCGGCGCCGAGGCGCAACGGAGCTGGGAGGCAGCGCCGGAGTCATCGTCGGCCGTGCGAGGCAGATCGGGTCAGACAGAAAATGCGCCCCTGGGGTTCGCCTTCTTCACTTGAGGCTGCGGAGTGTCGCGGCTACCAGCCCCCGCGCTTCGAGTTCCTTGCGGATGCCTGGTGGCATGTCGCGGCAGCCACATTCGGCTGCGTGAGCCAGGTGCCAGGCCAAGCGGGCCTCGATCGACGCATGTCGCGGCAGCTGGTGGGCCAGGTGCCAGTCACGGTTGATCGTCATGGTTCTCCACCTCCGGGATCGTAGCTGATGACTTCACCCCGCCAATAGACGAACAGCCCGTCTGGAAGGACCCAGCCCACTTCGCCATAGGATGGGATGCGGTGGCGGCCGAACTGGGCATAGCGGGAATAGACGCCGTGCCACGGGATGTGCACCGTTGTGCCCCTGGTTTCCATTGGGCGGTCATCCGCCTCCATTCGGACGATGTCTCCGGACGGGTCGAAATAGAAGCGCACTGTTGCCTCACCGGTCGCCGACCGTGCTGTCACGGACACGGTCGCGTCGTCGATCTGCCGCCAGTCGACGCCACGCAGGTTAAGGATCGCATCGGGATAGACAGGCAGTTCGGAGAGATAGCGCATGAGTTCGCCCTTGTCGTAGTCCGCACCCGAGCCGCCCGCGACCTGGAAGGCGCCCAGAACGCGCGCCGAGAGCTCGCCGTGGCCCTCCACGAAAGCATCGAACACAGAAACTGGCAGGCCAGACATCCTGCCTCGTGCGGTCCACACGATGCCGGGGACCAGTATTCCCGTCCACTGATCGGCTTCGATATCGATCGGCCTGGCGCCCTTTGCGGTCTGCAGCGTCGCCCTGTGGCGCGCATGAAACACCGTTGATGCGCCTTCGCGGCCGCCTGCCTTGACGGCATAAGATCGGACAATGTCGGGAAGGACAGGTGCGGCATCATTTGCCTGCGACTGGCTCGCGATCAGCAGCTGTTTAAGGCCGTCCGTCCGCTTAGCAAAGCCACGCGCTGTCGACCGGACGGCGACGAGCCCAATAAGCGCGATCAGGACTGTCGCTGCCACAAAGCCCGCCAAAAGCCACACGATCCGCTCCACCTACCCGAGCAAATCATAGGTTGCGCGGGTGAGAGCGTATTGATTCAGGTCAAGTGGCAGCATCGTAGCGACAGTGGCTGTCTGCCTGGCAATTGACTTGGGTCAATGCGCAGTGGCGAGCCTCGGTATCCCAGTAGGCACATACGCATCTACTCGCTCTCGGGTCACCCCGATTAGCGAGCTTCAACGGTGCCTTGGCCGGTGCCTGTGAGAAGACAAATGTGAATTGGTTACCCGCCTCGCCGGATTTGGCCCTCTAAACCTCGGACCAAAAGCGGGCCTGATCAGGGAAAGATTGGGCTAATGGCGGGAAGCCCATGCAAATCAAAAGAAGGGAGAGCAATGCTTAACGATGTTCTAATCCCACTGCGTACGCAGCCCTTGCCGGACACTCCGGAGACTGCCCGAAGTCTCCTTAGGTTGGCCGCCACGTTTTGCACCCATGCAAGCCTTTGTCCGCTTGAAGTCTCCGTCCGTCGCATGCGCCATTGGTCTGCTGCATTCTCCGGTCTTGGCGAAGCTTCGGTTTTTGAGCGCGTCAGCCGAGAAAACGCGGACTGCCTTCTCGCTGTGGCCAAGGAGTCTCATCAAATCTCAGTTTCCGCTCGAGTATTGCCAATCGTGCTCGGCGAGACGATGTCATCGCTTTCGTTAGCTGCACGCTGTCATGATATGACCATGATCGCATTTACTGACCCTAAGGCGGGTGCTGCGCTTGCAGAGGTGGCCCTTTTTGGGACAGGACGCCCGGCGATGCTGATACCGTCAGCCATTCCTGATGGGCCACGGCCATTCGCGAGGGTAGCAATTGCTTGGGATGGTAGCGCTACTGCGAGTAGAGCACTCCGGGATGCAATGCCCCTGATAGTTGCAGCCGACAAGGTCGTCGTCATTAATGCGCCTGCCGACAAAGCACTCGAGTCAGGTTGCGAGAGAGGTCTGACGGATTATCTTGCCCGCCGCCGTATCAATGCAAAGTTCGTCAAGGTTGACACCGAAATCCTTGATATAGGGTTGGCTCTGCAACACTCCGCGGGTGTCGCCGGTGCCGACCTGCTCGTAATGGGCGCATATGGGCATAGCCGCCTACAACAGTTCATCCTCGGCGGAGCTACACGGGGGGTTCTAACCAACCTTCAGCTGCCTGTGTTGATGTCGCACTCATAGTCGGGCCCCTGACGCCGGACGAACCATTTGAGGGAGCTTGCAGCTTGTCGCTACTTGCTCGCCGGATCGCTCACGCGTCGCGGTAAGATTTGGGGCCCACGGCAGGACGTTTTCCTTCGGACCAAATCGGCTTCCCGCTCCGGGTTCGGCGGTGGTTGACCTAGATCAAGGAGCCGGCGCCACCCTTGAGGCAATGTTCCGCTACAGGAGGAGGACACCATGCGACTGCTCGTTGTCCGCACGCTCATTTGCATGGCGTTGTTGCAGGCCGTGGCTGTAGCGGGACAGGAGTATGAGGCGGACCTTCGCTTCCTTGAGAGATGGGGTGGAGGCAGCCAGATGTCGAACTGGCATCCTAGCCTAACCACCGCGCGCTCTCACTTGCTCTCCGTTGCCGACGAAACAGCACTGTTGATCGATAGGCACACAGCAGCCGGCGTGCCTTGTGAGAGTTGTCATGTCGGCGGGCTGGGTATGCGTTCCCCACCGTCTGCCCCCAATTTCAACTCCACCTGTGTTGCCTGCCACGGCACCATGATCGACCTACAAGCCGGTGAACTCAAAGCGCCCAATCCCCATGTCTCGCCTCATCTGGCACCTGGGGAAGTCCCACAATGTACCGAGTGCCATCGCGTGCATGAGCCGGGCGAGGTCACCTGCAATATCTGCCATCGAGGTTTTCGCTTTTCCATCGACTGACCCATTCCCGTGAAGTTCCAGGAGGCTATCATGACCCCGAGCATCGATTCCCGCATAACCCGGCGTGGCCTGCTAGGGGGTATCGGCCTGGGGGCCGGTGCACTCAGCCTTGGCTCATTCCATCCGGTGCAAGCGGCGTTACTGCCCGAGCCTGAGCAAAGCGAAACCTTCGATGTAGTCGTCATTGGTTCGGGCTTGGCAGGGTGCTCCGCGGCGCTCGAGGCCGCGTCCAGCGGTGCTAGGGTCGTAGTCCTTGAGAAAGCCTCCCAGAGCCGGATGGGTGGCAACTCATTTCTGGCAGGAGGGAGCTTTTCGCTACCCTTGGCCGAAACGGATGCCGCGCGTGCCGATTACGTGGCCGACTATGAAGCGTATACGCTTGGCCGCGGCAACGCTGCGATATTTGCCCTGATGGCTCAGCACATCCATGCGGACGTCGCTTGGCTGAAGGACAATGGAATTGAGGTTCTGCCTGCCGTCGAACGCCCGCCAAACCGCGTGGCGACAGCGACGGTTGCTCCTGCCTCCTTTGCCGGGATGCCCGTTCTGTTTCGCAGGATGAAGGCGCGACTCGAGGAACTGGGAGCCCGGTTCGTCTTTGACGCCAAGGCCCGCCAACTGATCATGAGTGAAGATGGGGCCGTGGTGGGCGTGCGTGCCATTGGTCGTAGAGGTATGGTGGACTACCGTGGCACCTCGGTCGTGATCGCGACGGGGGGGTATGCGGGCAATTCCCAGTTCCTCGAATCTTATTCGGATCCCAATGCAGGCGCATTGATGGTCCGGGGAATTCCCCACGCCACCGGTGACGGGCTCCTGATGGCGCAGGGTGCCGGTGCGGGCCTCAAAGGCATGGGTGGGCTAATGGCTTTGCACATTGCCGCCGTAGATGGAGTTGAGACGGCAGCAGGCCAACCTGCCGCCGTCGTGCCCTATGCGGTGAGCATCAACCGCAATGGCCGACGCTTTGTGGATGAATCTCTGGGTTATGTGACGCATGGAAAGGCCGTGCTCGAACAGCCCGGTCAATCGACTACCTTGGTGTTTGACCAGCCGATCCGGGAAAAGGCAGCCGAGGGAGTGATTTCGACATTCACCCGGCTCGGGCTGACCGTGCACCAAGCAGACACTCTGGAGGAGTTAGCCGAAAAAGTCGGCCTACCGACTGCTGCACTTCAAGAGACCATCGAGAGCTTCAACCAGAGTGTCGAGAACGGGGCGGCCCCCGCCGCAAATCCCCCCAAGAGGACACTTGCCACCCGCATCGAGACGGCGCCCTTTTACGCGTTCAGCCCCCTTGTGCCTGGGATCACCCTTACATTTGGGGGGATCATGATCGACGAGCGGGCGCGCGTGCTTGAAGCCGATGGCCGGGTCATCCCGGGTCTTTTAGCGGCTGGTGAGGGCGCCGGGCCTGTCTTCTTCCAAGACTACATCGGAGGTGGGTCGATGACCAACTGCCTGGTCATGGGGCGCATCGCTGGCCGCGAGGCCGTTTCAGTAACACGCACTGCCTGAGGCGGCATCGAACCTGGATAGGGAGAAAACACATGTCCCTGATGCGAGAAAAAGTTGCTCTGGTCACGGGCGCGGGTGCGGGGATCGGACGGGCCACAGCACTGCGCTTTGCCCAAGAGGGCGCAAGGGTCGTGGTCTCGGACGTTGATTCAGAGGCCGGCCATGAGACGGTGCGGATCATTCGAGAAACCGGAGCCGACGCCAATTTCGCACGGGCCGATGTCTCAAATGCCGCCGACGTTCAGGCGATGATAGACCACGTCATCGGCTCGTATGGCCGACTCGACTGCGCCTGCAACAATGCGGGGATCGAAGGTGCAGTCCTCCCACTAACCGACCAGAGCGAAGAGAACTTCGACCGCATCATAGCGGTCAACCTCCGGGGTGTCTTTCTCTGTCTCAAGGCTGAAATTTCTGCCATGCTGAAAACGGGCGGTGGGTCGATCGTTAATCTCTCATCGGTTGCCGGACTGATCGGCTTTCCGGGTCTGTCGCCCTATGTCGCGTCAAAGCACGGCGTGAACGGGCTCACGAAAAATGCTGCTCTTGAATATGCCAAGCAGGGAATTCGGGTGAACTCGATATGCCCCGGAGGGATTGATACAAGAATGCTCGACTCGCTGGCCGCGCAGGCGACCGGCGGAAAGGCCTCGACCTCCGAGATGATGGCGCCTCTGCATCCGCTGGGGCGGATCGGAACGGCCGATGAAGTCGCTAACCTCATCGTCTGGCTCTGTTCGCCGCAGGCAGCCTTCGTTACTGGCGCCCATGTCCCCGTGGATGGGGGCTATGTCGCACAATAATCCGAAAACGGTGTAATTGTCGCAACAAATAGCCGCCACGCTTCCCGCGCTTGCAGGTACGTGGCGGCCGTTCTCCCGTGGCGTGTGCTGCCTCCGGCGCTGTCAGTGCGACATGAAGATTGGCAATCGCGTCTCGGCGAATACCGCTTCGGTGGCGCCTCCCAGGATGAAGTCCCTCAGTCTGCTGTGCCCGAATGCCCCCATCACCAGCATGTCGGCCCGGTGGCGAAGGGCGCCGTCCTGCAATGCCAGTCCCACCCCCTCGCCGTTTGCAGAAACGTCCTCGCAAAATGCGTCAAGGCCCCGACGGGCCAGATAGGCCTGCAGATCCGCCACTGTCTGCTCGCTTATTGTCTTGTCGTCGAACGCCGTGATGATGGTGAGCGAACTCGAGGTCGAGATCCACGGCATGGCATCGTGAACGGCACGGGCTGCCGCCCGACTTCCGTCCCATGCGATGGCTATGCGGCTGATCTTTGCCGCATTCGTTTGCGCGGGCACCAGCACGACCGGCCGACCGGCATCAAAAACCAGCGTTTGACCCAGTTGCCGGCTCTCGATGGTCTCGGTACCGATCAAGGTGAGATCGTGGCTGCGGGCGCGCACGGAGATCGCCTGTTGGATCTGACCCTCGCTGATACGGACAGCCTCTATCGTGGCCTGCCCGTCCAGCTGTTGCCGAAGGGCCTCGGCCGCTGCATGCTGGCGCGTTTCGAGGTCTTTGGCCATGCCGGCGACGCCAATTAGTTTCGAGCCCCAATGGCCTTCGAGCCTTGGGAGGACTGCCTCGACGATGAGGGCGGATGCGGCTTCGCCAAGTTGCCGGCCCACTCGAACGGTTTCGGCAACATGCTCAGGCGTCGGAATATCAGGATAGAGGAGGATCGGAACCAGTAGATCGATTTTCATGGTCTGTCCCTTTGCTGTTGCGGCTTTATCGCACGAGGGACAGCAACGTCGCCATGATCTGGATCAATTGCTCGGTGGCAGCAATACAAGCAGGACCTAGCGGCAGCTGAAAAGGAAGATCGAACGGGCTGCGATTGGCGCTCCCAACGCCGCCAAAAAAAGGCCTGGTACCATTCTGTCATCAGTTCAATCAGGGCCGGCCCTGGTGCTCTGCGACGCTCCCCCACGGTCTTCCTCTCCGACGTCAGAGCGGACACTCTGGCGATAGTTCACTGCACTTGGCGCGTTCGAGCCCGCGGTCACGATGAAGGCCATTGCGTCCTCGAAGCTCCAGTCCGTCAGTACCACGTCCTTAAGAGGCAGTATTTCAAGATACCCTGACGTAGGATTGGGCGTGGTCGGGACATAAACCACCCCGAGTTCGGTTCCCGTGTCGGTATCGACAAGGGTCCGGGTGAGCAGCCCTACCGTCTTCATCGCAGGAGACGGAAAGCTGATCAGGACAACGCGCTGTTTTTTCTTCTCATCACTATTGCCGGCCACTTCAAGAAAGCGCTTGACCGCGCGGTATATCGTATCAATTAACGGGATATGCTGGACGATATCATCGAATACTGCGAGAAGTCTCCGGCCGACGACACGCTCGGCAAGCCAGCCGAGAATGTAGAGCGCCAGGACGACGACGGCCACGCCGACAACGGAAAGCACCAGATCGTTGGCCAGCAGATTGGCCAAAGGCGGAGCGGTATGCCTTACGGCCCGTGCCACTCCAAGGACCAGGGGTCGCCCTACGCGGGCCAGTTGATCAAAGAGGAAAGCAAGCAGGACCCAAGTTACGACCAATGGCGCGGCCGCGACGATTCCGGCCATCAGGCGGCGACCCATCGTGTTCTTGCGGCGGCGAGGCAGGTCCACTTGCTAAACGCTCCGGTAGCTATACAGGGCGACAGGCCCAGGTCCACTGTCTACGAGGAGGGCACGATCAGCACATCTGCCGGCGCCCTTTCCAGAACTGACCGGGCAACACTTCCGAGCAAGGCTCTTGCGATAGCGCCGCGGCGGTGGCTACCCGTAACGACGAGATCGACGGGCTTTTCCCATGCATAATGGTCGAGCAGCATCGCTGGCTCGCCATAGACGACCACCAGCTGAAGTTGTTCGGCTTCAGCGGGACCAAGCTGATCGTTCAGCCACTGGCGGCAGGTCTTTGTTGCACCCTCTTCAACACTACGTCGCGTGCCTTCCAGATCGCCGATAAGGTTGGCGTAGCTGAGATCGACGGCGTGAAAGACAGTCAGGATCGCGTTGGGAAAACAGCGTCGGGCGAAACGAAGCGCGCCAACCGAGTTCTCCGTCAATTCTACTGCAACCACGATATGCCGGTATGGCGCTAGAGGCTTGCGCTTGACGACGAGGAGTGGTGTACCGGTATGGGAGGCGAGTTCGCCGACAAGGCGACCGGGTTGACTGGCGCCATAGACCTCTTCCCGGGCAACACCCGTCACGATCAGCTCGCTCCCCGAGCCTTCGCTCGCTTTGCGCACGAGCTCAAAGGGATCGCCGCGCTCAACCAGCACCTGAATGTCGAGCGCCTCCATCTCCGGAAGTTCCAGACGAAGTCGTCGGCGCGCCACCTCAACCAGATTGGGTGACCGACGCCAGGACGGACCGTGATCCCAAAAGGCGTAATTGTCAGCTTCGACCGCATGGACGACGAGGAGCTGCGCATTGAACTCTGACGCCAGCATCATCGCGCGCTCCGTGGCCCGATCGCTTCGCGCTGTCAGATCGGTGGCGAGGGTCAGGCGGCGAGGGACGGTTGCTTCAGTCATGAGGGGCCTCTCTCGCGGGGACGGGCCGACGCGAACAAAAAGCGACGCGTACCACGCGCCTCGACACGTGGCCTCATCGCCATCAATCCTTGTCTGCGAGCGCTTCGGGCACGGGATCGAGCGCCAGAGGCGTCGTTATGGCAGCGTAGCCGGCAAACATCTCACGCTCGCCCTCTCCGGTCAGCTGGCGCCGGTGATAGGGTGCATCGAAGATGCCCATCCAAGCTTCGAAATCCTTTTCCTGCCTGAGGAAATACTTATCGCCGCCATGGCAGGAGAGGCAGTTGTCGACGAAAAGCTGCTTCCCGTCGGCCGGCAGCGCCGCGACGATCGACGTGACGTCGGAAGCTTCGGTAGGGGCGGGGGCGATACGGGCAAGATAGTCGCCGAGGGCGGCCAGGACTGCAGGGTCGGCACTTCCCTGCAACTCCGCCTGCCAAGCTTCTGCCGATCTGGACTGGCCGAGTAGCGTCTCAAGCGTAGCTACATCGTTGCCTACCCGATCTGCCAGCGCCTCCCTGGGACCGGGCGGCAGAGCGCTGGCGGCGTCAGCCAATGAGGGCAGCGACAGTACGCAGGAGACAGAAGCCCCGAGAATCAGCGCCGCTACGTGGCGGATGGCGGGGAAAATATCTAGGGTCATGTCTATCTCCGTTATGATCTTGTGCGTTCGCCAGCCGATGCAGGAACTGACGGCAGGTCAAAGCCATCTTAACTCGGTACAGGCGCCCGAGAATTGACCTCGGTCAATATGCAGGATTTCATTCTGATCAATATGGTCGTGGCGTCCAGACCGAATCGGGAGCGGCATGAAGATCAGGATTGCGGGCAGGTTGAACTACTGGTTTGACTTCGCCCATTACGGGCAAGAAACCCGCATCGCCATAAGCACCTGCGGAATACAGGGCGGTGACGTGCCACGCCTGCGGCCGGCGTTGCACATCACCGAGGGCACCAGCGTCGCCGCCGGCGACCTGCTGATTACGGACAGAATACGCCCCGAGATACGCATTGTGGCACCGGTCGGGGGCATCGTCCGGCAAATTGTTCGCGGCGCTCGTCGGGGCGTAGATCGCTTGGTCTTGGCAATGGAAGACGATGCCAAAAGGCGCTTTAATATTCCCGATCCACTTGACCGCCCCAGCCTTGTGGCGCTGATGATTGAGGCCGGAATCTGGCCCAGCCTACGTACCCGACCCTTCGAAAACGTGCCGCGATCGGATCAGAAGCCGGATGCGCTCTTCATCACCGCAATCGATACCCGACCTCTGGCGCCTGATCCGGCAGCAGTTATCGCGCCGCGCCGCGAGTGGTTCGACCGGGGGGCATCGGCGCTGCGGCACCTCAGCACCGGCCGGACCTATCTCTGCCATGCGGCGGGTGCCAGCCTTCCCACGCCCGAGGGCGTAACGGCAGCAGCATTCTCGGGCGCCCATCCGGCCGGGCTTGTCGGCACGCACATTCATTATCTCCATCCGGTGGGAGCCCGCGGCCAGGTCTGGCATATCGGGTATCAGGACGTCATCGCGCTTGGCCACCTGCTGGCGAAGGGCACGATCTGGACCCGCCGGATCGTCGGCGTTGCTGGCGACGGGATCAACCAGCCCATGCTAGTCGAAACGGTCCCGGGAGCCGACATACACGAACTGACCCGCAGCGTATTGCCTGCCGCCGCTGTCCGATTGATGTCGGGTTCGCCCATCGATGGTCGGATCGGGCGGTATCTGGCACGCGGCGACGTGCAGGTTTCCGTCCTGCGCCACGCACCTGTACCGGAACGGCGCGGACTTACGACCAGAGCGGCCGACTGGCTGATGCGCGGCAACTACGCGATCGTGCCGAATGCGCTGCATGAACGGGCCGCGCCTCCCGGAGTCCTGGCCATTCCGTTCCTGCGCGCCATCAGTGTTGGAGACGTCGAGACGGCACGCCGCCTAGGGGCCCTCGAATTGGCCGAGGACGACCTCGCGCTTCTCGGCCATGTCGATTGTCGTGGCGGCGATTATGGTCGCATGCTGCGCCAGGTGCTCGATCATCTGGAGGCAGAACGATGATCGGTCCGCGTCTCGTTCAATTCTTGCTGCATCCGCTGATGCGCGGGCAATTGCCGGTATTTGCCGGGCTCCTCCTGCCACTCATCTACCGGCTAATCAGCGAAGGCCCGGCCATCATCGGCCCTTTCACAGTCCTTGGCGCTGTGGCGCTGGTCTGGCAGGTGGTGTTCGCCCGAGGGCGCGGCCAGAAGTTCGGACTCGAGGGTCTCGTCATGGCGCTCCTGATCGCGCTTCTTGTTCCCGCGTCGGCGCCGGTCTGGCACCTGGTGCTCGGCGGTACGTTCGGCATCGTTATCGGGCTTCTCGTATTTGGGGGACATGGCCGCAACATTCTGCACCCTGCGGTGGTGACTCTCGCCTTCCTGATGTTCTCGTTTCCGACCGAAGGCTATCGCGCCGGGATCGCCCTGCCGCTCTGGACGATGGTACCGGCGCTGCTGCTGCTCGTCGGATCGGGTCATGCAAACTGGCGCATCCTGCCGGGGGCCGTCGGGATGGTCATGGGACTGGGCGGGCTGTGGAACCAGGAGGCGCTTGTGGCTCTACCCGGCGAGGGGATCTTCTGGCTCGTGCTGCTGGTGCTCGTTGCCGACCCCGTGGCCTCGGCCGCCACGAACTGGGGCCGCATCGGACATGGGCTGCTTTTCGGACTGCTCGTCGTGATGTTTTTCGGCGCTGGTCCGGCGCTGGGTGCACTCGTCTTTGCGACGCTGATGGCAGCGATCTTTGCACCCCTGCTCGACCAGACGGTCATGGCACTCAACGCTGCGCAGAGAGCGAGGCGCCATGGCTGAGCTACGAAACCCGTGGCGGCGCTTCCTTGCGCGCCCCAATTCAGACCGGACCAAGACCGTCGGGATCGCCCTCATCGTCGCCGTCGTCTGCGGGCTTTGCATCTCCACCACCTCGGTGCTGCTGCGCCCGCTGATCGCCGTCAACGTGGAGGCCGATAGACAGGGGCGCATGAGCGCGATGCTGGCGGGGCTGCCGGGCATTGGCGCGATACTTGCGCAGGCGGGGGCCGACGCCGTCGAGGCGGTGATCATCGATCTCGACCAGGGTCGCATAGCCGAAGACCTCGACCCGTCCGGCTTTGACCAGGCTGCGGTAGCAGCGGACCCGTCAACCAGCACGGCGCTGGCGCGAGCCGAGGATCTGGCTGGCATAGGCCGGCGCGAGAACTTCGCCCAAGCATATGTCGTCAGGAGCGAAGGCGAGCGCGCCCTCGTTGTCCTGCCGGTCTACGGCAATGGCTATCAGTCGACCATCAGGGCCTATCTGGCACTCGAAGCGGACCTTGCCACCGTCGCCGCCTTCACCGTCTACGAGCAGGGCGAGACGCCCGGCCTCGGCGCCCGCATTGCCGAACCGGCGTGGCAGGCGCAATGGGCAGGCAAATCGGTGTCCCGCGACGGCGAAATCGTCATCGAGGTGGTGCGCGGATCATCGGCCGGGGACGAAACGGAGGTCGATGGCATCTCGGGGGCGTCTGTGACCGGCTACGCGGTGACGGACATGATCCACTTCTGGCTTGGACCGAACGGCTTCGGCCCATGGCTCGATAGGCTGCGGCTCGAGGACCAATGATGTTTGAACATCTCCGGACCGTAACGGACCCGCTGGTCGACAAGAACCCGGTCACCGTCCACATCCTGGGCATTTGCTCGGCCCTTGCCGTGACCACCTCAGTTGCCACTGCGCTCACCCTGTCGCTGGCACTCATCGTTGTGCTGACGCTGGCTGCGGGGATCATCTCACTGATCCGACATCACGTCCCGAGCGCGATCCGGCTTATCGTGCAGATCACCATCATAGCATCGCTGGTGGTCGTCGCAGATCAGTTGCTGCAGGCCTTCGCCTATGAGATGAGCCAGCGCCTGTCGGTCTTCGTCTCGCTGATTGCCACCAACTGCATCGTGCTGGGACGTACCGAGGCCTTTGCCCTCCAGAACCGACCCGTGCCATCCATGCTCGATGCGCTCGGCAACGGCGCAGGCTATGCCCTGGTGCTGCTCGTGGTGGCCAGCATCCGCGAACTCTTCGGATCGGGCACACTACTGGCGCGTCCGGTGCTGCCGCTGGTCGCCGATGGCGGCTGGTATGAGCCGATGCGGCTCATGCTTCTAGCGCCCAGCGCCTTCATCATCCTGGGGCTGCTGGTCTGGGCAATTCGCAGCCTGCGACCCGGCCAGCAGGAAGCCCGCGAGTTCGCTCCACTTCCGCAGCAGCGGCAGGTGCAGCCATGATCGAACTCTTCCAACGGTCCATCTTCGAGGAAAACCTCGCCCTCTCCTTCTTTCTCGGGATGTGCACCTATCTGGCCGTGTCGCGACGGATCGAGACGGCAATCGGGGTGGGTATTGCGCTCATCATCGTGCAGGGCATCAGCGTTCCGCTCAACCATCTGCTTTATGCACACCTGCTCCGTGCGGATGCGCTGGGCTGGCTCGGCCTGCCGGGAACTGACCTCCGCTTCATGCGGCTCATCACCTTCATCGGCATCGTCGCTGCGCTGGTGCAACTGCTCGAAATGCTGCTCGACCGCTACTTTCCCGCGCTCCACCGTGGGCTCGGCATCTACCTGCCCCTCCTTGCCATCAACTGCGCCATCATCGGGGGCAGCCTGTTCATGGTGGAACGCCAGTACGACCTTGCCGAAAGTGCCGTGTTCGGCCTTGGGAGCGGCATCGGCTGGGCCCTTGCCATCGTCACCCTGGCTGCCCTGCGCGAGAGGCTGCGGTATGCAGACGTACCGCGAGGACTCGAGGGGCTGGGCATGGCCTTCATCGTGACCGGCCTCATCGCCATGGGGTTTTCCGCCTTTGCCGGGGTGCGGGCGATATGATCGATGTCGGCCTTGGGCTCCTCTTCATCTGCCTGCTCCTGGTACTCCTGGCCGTGCTGCTCCATGGCGCCAAAGATCTGCTCCTGCCCTCCCGGCCGGTAACGATCACCGTCAACGGCAAGACGTCAATCGCCGGTTCGGCTAATCTAAAACTGCTCGACATCCTCAATGAAAACGGCGTCGCGATCCCATCGGCCTGTGCCGGCGCGGGCACCTGCGGCCTGTGTCGGGTCGAAGGTGTGACGGGCGCTGGAGCGGCGCTGCCCACAGAGCGAGCAAGGCTAAGCGTGGCCGATCTCAACTCAGGGGCGCGCCTCGCCTGCCAGGTCGTGGTGCGCAACGATGTCTCGGTCACCGTCGACGAAGCGATGATGGACATCGAGAGTATCGAATGCCGTGTCGTCTCGGTCAGCGCACTGACGCCGCTCATACGCGAGATCGTATTTGAGCTGCCCGAGGGACAAGCGTTTCCTTTCAGGGCTGGTGGCTTCGTCCAGGTTGCCGCACCAGCCTACGAACTGGCCCTTTCCCAGATCGACGTTCCTGAAGGCCATCGCCAGCAATGGGCGGCAATGGGACTGGATCGGTTAGTTGCGCGCAGCACGGCGCCGATTTCCCGGGCCTATTCCATTGCCAGTCGCCCGCAGGACTCAGGGCTGATCGTCCTCAACATCCGCCTTGCAACCCCGCCCCCGGCCGTAGCGCACGCGCCTCCCGGTGTTGTTTCGTCATGGCTCTTTGCCCGCAAGCCTGGCGACACCGTCACGCTGTCCGGGCCGTATGGCCATTTCGGCGCACAAGCTACCGACCGGGAAATGATCTTCATCGGGGGCGGTGTCGGCATGGCGCCACTGCGCGCCATCATTTTCGACCAGCTCGAACGCCTCGCCACTAACCGGACGATCAGCTTCTGGTATGGTGCCCGCTCTCAAGCTGAGCTCTTCTATCGTGACGAACTGGACGACCTCGCCCGTCGCCATGGCAATTTCCGCTGGACCCCGGCTCTCTCAGATCCGGTGAGTGGCGATGGATGGCAGGGCCCGACGGGGTTCATTCACGACGTCGTCTACAACACCTATCTTCGGGACCATCCGGCACCGGAAGCCTGCGAGTACTACCTTTGCGGGCCGCCGCTGATGATCGAGGCGGTGCGCGCTATGCTCGACGATTGCGGGGTCGAGGCGGACGCTATCTTCAACGACGATTTCGGGATCTGACCATGCCGATCACCAGACGCAACCTCCTGCTTGGGCTCGCCGGCATGACGACGGTCGCAGCGCTGCCTGCCTCGGCCGGTGCAGGCGAGGCCGTGCGGCTGTCGGGCCGGGGATTTGGCACGGGCTGGTCCGTGATCCTGCCGCACGGCACCGGGGCAGAAGTGCCCGAAGCCATCGCCGAGACGCTGGCAGGCATCGATGCCGCGATGAGCCCTTTCCGCCCCGACAGCGGGCTCTCCCGGTTCAACCGGGCCTCCGCCGGATCTCACGTCGTCGACCGTGACTTTGCCTCTGTCACGGCCGAAGCGCTGCGGCTGGCAGCCTGGAGCGATGGGGCGTTCGATCCGACAGTCGGGCCACTGGTCGGCCGTTACGGATTCGGGCCAATGCACGGTGAGCGGGGTGGCAACTACAAGGGGCTGACCTGCATTGCGGACCGTGTCGGCAAGGCCGATGCTGCCATGTCACTCGATCTTTGCGGCATCGCCAAGGGTCATGCGGTCGATGCCGTCGCGGCAAGGCTCCGCCGGCTCGGCCATAGCGACATGTTCATCGAAATCGGCGGCGAAGTTTTCGCCGGCGGTGTCAACAATGGTCCAGCCTGGCGCGTCGGCATCGCCAATCCGCAGAGTGGCGGCGTGGCATGCTCCTTTCCCATTTCGGACTTGGCAATCGCCACCTCTGGGGATTCCGTCAATGTCTACGAGGTGGACGGCCGACGCTACAGCCATACGATAGACCCCGGAACAGCCGAGCCCGTGCTCAATCGAGTGGCCTCAGTCAGTGTCGCGCACCGTTCCGCCATGACCGCCGACGGCCTCGCGACCGCCATGATGGTGATGGGCCCTGAAACTGGCCTCGCCCGCGCCCATGCGGATGACCTTGCCGTGCTCTTCCTGCTGCGCGACCCGGCAGAGGGATTGATTGCGCAGGCCAGCCCGGCCTGGCTGGCGCTCAGCTCATAGGAGATAACATGTCGACAATCCTCGCCACCATCCTCCTTGTTGCCTTCGCCATGCTGGCCCTCGCACTCGGGGTGCTGTTCGGCCGTCCGGCCCTCAAGGGCTCCTGCGGCGGCATTGCCTGCCAGGGTGTCTGTGCGGCCTGTCCCGACCGGGCGAAGGATCGGCCATGACCCAGACGGATCTCGCCCGCGTCGGCGACGTGATGAAGACCGATCTCGTCACCCTTGCTCCGACGATCGAAATCGTCCGGGCCGTCTCGATCCTGCTCGAGGCTGGTGTTTCGGGGGCCTGCGTGCTTGATGGCGAGGGCGACCTCGTTGGCGTGCTCTCCAAGCGCGATTGTCTCAAGGCGGCGCTGAGCGCCTCCTACTACAAGCAGTGGGGCGGCACGGTGGCTGACTACATGTCGCCGGACCCGCATGTGCTCGACGCTGAACTCGACCTCGTCAGTGCCTGTGAGGTGATGATCGCCAGCCCCTATCGCCGTTTCCCGGTCATGCGACAGGGTCGCTTTGCGGGACAGATCAGCCGTACGGATCTGCTGCGGGCCCTCAGCCTGCAGTGGCGTTGAGGCTTCGTCCGGCCGCTAGCGGGGTCGTACGCCGACGCTCCCTCACCGCCCAATGCCGCGAAGTCTCGCTCCATATCGGCCTCAAGCAACTCCTGCACCGCCGTGGAGTTCACATCGTGTGACGGCCTCGGCACGTTCGAAACTCGGGGCATTGGCACCCCGAAATCGTGAGAGGGGCGTCATCATCGGCATCCGCATGGCAACGAGCGCGCGTTGCTCAAAAACTGCGACGGGGCCTAGTGATGCGCCATCGCATCAGCGATTCGGTCGGTGGTGGCGTCGGGGCCAAGGGGTGCGATGAACAGGGGCTGGCCGCGAAAGGCTTTCATCGGCATCACCCTGCTCAACAACTGCGCGGTGCGTGCAGCTCGCCTAAGGCGCTATGGACGGTTCAGCCGAATCTGCACCTGATCCACCATACCGTACGGCGTCATTACAGCGATCCGATGCCATTCGAGATCTGCCCAAGCGACAAGGTCCGGCGACTGCAGCTGATCGCGCAGCCCCGCAGGACCGATCTCGAGCAGCGGGTCGGGCAGGCGAGCCAGATCCAGTGCACCCATACCCGTTGTCAACGCGGCCAATGCCATCCACAACCCTGTTAAAGTAATGCCGATTTCGAGCCATATGTGGCCTTCCGCGAGCAGGATATCCATCCCCAGCCAAGTCAGGATCATGGCCAGCAGCGCGATTAATGCGACTACGCCAAATGACATCAGGACTGCGCGCCAACGGTGCGGCCCCGAGGCGTGCAGGCGAGCGGGGTCGGAGCAAGGGCGAGCATCGGACATGGTGTATAGGAAGCCGCTTGTCGGTTACGCGGTCAAGAGGGCGGCGGCCAAAGGCGAGGGGCAAGCCGGACATCTCGCGCCGCGTCCGGCGGCCGACCGCGCAGGGCCGACAAGCTCGAGATCGTACGGGCGATCCTCTGGACCATGCCTGGATCGCCGCAGTGAGCTGCTTACAGGTCCCAAAGCGAGTACAGAAAATTGCACATTTGGGACACACCGTCGCCCCCAGCGTTGTTCCCCTCTATAAAGGCTTGTTGGTACAGCCCGCGCCATCAGGTTGCGAACGTTGGAGACCTGCCATGTGCCACCTCGGGCAGTGCGAATGCCTCGGCTGTCGAGGGCGGTGGCAATGCCGCGATAGCTGGTGATCCCCCCGAGCTGAAGCTGCTGAATGATCGGCATCACTGACGTCGCGAAACGATCGGCCTCGGCCACCGATACCGCCCTGCCGCGGGCGGCCGCCTCCGCCGGATTGACGCGATTGCCCAGCCTGGTGCCCGTTGCCTTCCTGGCGTCAAGCGCCGCCTTGGTCCGCTCGGAGATCAGGCGACGCTCCTTTTCGGCGAGCGCCGCATAAAGGTGCAGCATGAAGGGGTCAGCATCGGCGCCAAGTTCTGCAACGATGAAGGGGGACCCGCTGCGCCATCAGTCCGGAGCTGAAGGCGACGTCGCGCGACAGGCGGTCGAGCCTGGCGACGACAACCGGGCAGCGTGCCTTGCCGGCCTCTGCCAGCGCCTGGGCGAGGCGAGGGCGCCTGTCGAGGGCGTCGGCACTCTTGCCGGTCTCAAACTCGAGCTGCTTGCAATGATTGCGAAGTACTCGCTTGTAACGCGACAGAACGAGTGAAATCTCTGGGATTGGGTGGGATCAACCCGGACGTGGCAAGAAAACCCCGGCATTCCGTAGGTTTCGGCGGTCCAGCGACCCGACGAACCGCCACACCTCGAATGGCATAGGTATTAGCTAGAGTCAGCCCGTTGGAAGAACTGTTCGTGCAGCATTGCCTCTGCCGAGCCGCGATGTGCCAAGATTACCCTTATGCATCAAGAAGGGCGTCTCCGGTCTTCGCCGTGGCACGTGGTCAAGGGGTTGGCGAGAGTGATCGACGAATGAGCGGGCTATCTGAAGCAAATAGAGCCGGCCCACACTTGTCGCCCCGTGATCGCGCACCCAAATCAAGGTTGTGTCCGGGCCCCTCTGGCACCGTCCAGCAAGTCGGTGCGATGTCGGTTCACAGTCAGGAGGGCTTGGCTGTAGGACCGGTATTCGCCGGTTCCCGGTTCTCCTGCATCGAGAGGAGAATCTGCGGATGGCCAAGTACACTGACGTCGATGGCGAAATGTTCTCAAAGCGGCCGATCAGCCGGAACGAACGGTTTGATGTCGAGGCCGGGGATGACCCGCATCTGAGTATCCACATCTCCTTCATGGAGGCGGCGGTCGCAGCGGGCATGATCATCGCCCATGCCGATGGGAACGCGTCCATCTCCGAACACCGGCGAATAATC
>NZ_FPKU01000002.1:0-206044 GCF_900119845.1 Devosia enhydra | reverse complement strand
AAGTCGGTGCGATGTCGGTTCACAGTCAGGAGGGCTTGGCTGTAGGACCGGTATTCGCCGGTTCCCGGTTCTCCTGCATCGAGAGGAGAATCTGCGGATGGCCAAGTACACTGATGTCGATGGCGCAATGTTCTCAAAGCGGCCGATCAGCCGGAACGACTCTGAACGGCTTGATGTCGAGGCCGGTGATGACCCGCATTTGAGTGTCCACATCTCCTTCATGGAGGCGGCGGTCGCAGCGGGCATGATCATCGCCCATGCCGATGGGAACGCGTCCATTTCCGAACACCGGCGAATAATCAACCTTCTCAAGCAGCACCCGGTGCTGAGGTCGTTTGCAGTCGATGATGTGGCACGCGAGATGGAAACGCATGTGATCGCTTTCGCGGCCGACGAGGCCACAGCAGACCAGAATGCGGAGCGCCGGATAGCAGACGCTCACTTGACGGCCGCTCAATTCAACGCGTTGCTCGGCATGTGTCGATCCGTGCTCGAAGCAGACGGCGTCTCGAACCCAAAAGAAGTCGCAGCGCTTGTGCGGATATCCGCCGTGAGAGCGGTCTGAAGACGGCGTGCGCGGGGGCGAGTTATCAAATTACATCTGCGTTTTTCGCCCCATAATCCCAGCCAACTGTGGAGCGCGGCAGTCTGCACGCGCTCCACACACCAAGGATGGAGGGTCCGGCAAGATGGTTGCGATTGAAATCCTGATTGGCCTGATCTTCCTGGCTCTGGGTGGCGACCTTTTGGTAAGGGGCGCCGTGACAGTCGCGCAGCACCTGAGGGTTTCGCCGCTGTTGATTGGCCTTACGCTGGTGGGTTTCGGCACCTCTACCCCAGAGCTTGTTACAAGCCTGGAAGCTGCCCTCAGGGGGGCTCCTGGAATCGCCGTCGGCAATGTCGTGGGATCCAACATCGCAAATATCCTGTTGATCCTGGGCCTTTCCGCTGCTGTGCTGCCCTTTGCCGTCGATCGGAAGGCCTTTAGGCGCGACGGTCTGGTACTCATTATTGCAGCCTTGGCGGCAGCAGCAGTGATACTTTTCGGCCGGATCGATCGGCTGTCAGGGCTGCTCCTGGTCACCGCGCTCATTGTCTACGTGGTGTTCACATTTCTCTCGGAGCGCCGGCGGCCTGCACTAGCGGGTAACGTGCCCAAGCTTGAGGATACGTCGGCGCCGCGCATCGGTCTGATGCTGGCCATAGGGCTCACCGTTATTGGTTTGGTATTGACCATATTCGGCGCCCGCCTTCTTGTTTCCGGCGCAGTTGCCCTCGCATCTCTCGCAGGCGTTAGCGAGACTATTATTGGTCTGACGATCGTCGCAGTTGGGACGTCTTTGCCCGAACTGATTACGTCTATCGCGGCTGCGTGGCGAAGGCAGGCTGACGTTGCATTTGGGAACATCGTCGGATCCAATATCTATAACATATTCGGCATCTTGGGGGTGTCAGCGATCGTCACCCCGATCGATGTGCCCGCGGAAATTGCCGGCTTCGATCTTTGGGTGCTACTTGGGGTGACCGCCCTACTTGTGGTCTTTGCAACGACGGGTCGTCGCGTTTCACGCTGGGAAGGCGCCATCATGCTGACAGCTTACGTCGCGTATGTCTCGGCCTTGGTAGCCGGCAGCTAACAGTGTGATGACCGCGGGATTCGATAGCCTTGGAGGCCAACTCGCTAAGCCAGCAAGTTTGCTGATTGCGGCACGCAAAGAGCGTCGCCCTTTCTGCTGCGCCCTTGACCTTCTGCCGACCATTCTGACGTTCCTTACCAACCGATTTGGCGTGCTACGTCGCTTCCCGCGAACTGACCGACCCGCGCTCCCTGCGCCTCGATGCCGAGACCGGAGCGCCCCTGGCGCTGCGTCGAGACGCGGTAATAGGCGACCGCCGCCTTCAACATCGCTATGCCTCCTTGTGAGCACAGTGCAAACGACCGTTTGCAGTGTGCTCGGAGGGCACCTTCAGGCAAGTCCAAGTTGTGGAAACAGAACGGACCTCGCGAGTGTCGCCTTAGCGGCTGCAGGCGAGACTGAATGATTCCGAAGGTGGCCGGAGAAGCAAAAAAGGTCCGGTCAGGCGCGTTGCGTACCGGCTGGCTTAGCTGCTTGGGGACCATCGCCATCCGCCCCAGACCGGGTCCCAGAGCTGGTCATCTTCGATGCAGACGACCACTCGCTCGATACTCGTCGAGGCCGCCTCGGCGTCGGCGGCAAGTAGTGCGCTACTAACGTCTGAAAATATCTCAATATACCAAGCATTCTCGCCTTTATTTACGTCGAAACGAAAACGCCCTAACTCAGCAATGACGATGCCGTTTCGGGATATTACTAAAACAAAAATTGCATTCTCGGGCGCGTCGCCCTGAGTGAATCGCTCGTATGTCCGTCCCTGCATGCTCGTTCCTGATGCTAGAATTAGGTTCTTCTAACATCGCTGCACTTTTGCGGTAAATTTTTCAATCCCTGGAAGGCGGCCAGGGAGTTCGCCGTCGCTACGGCTCCTTGCCGAAGCGCACGATCTGCACGGTCACCGGACAGTCCCGACTTGAGGCCATCTCCTGGACAGAGGTCTCTTTCCAGCGGGGCCCGCGTCTTGAGCCAGAAGATGGCTGCCGTCACCGCGCCATAACCCTCGCCAGTGCTTTTCGGAACAAGCTCTCGGCAACCCGCGCATTGGACTTGATCCGGCCGCTCTCGATCAGGCCGGCACGATGGGCGAGAAGCGTCGGCTCCTGATGGGCAGGCTATCTGGCGGCGTTGAAAGGACAGTTCCCTCTGAAAAAGGGATCATTCTCCGGCTCCGCTATCAGGTTGCGCACCCTCGACACCTG
This sequence comes from Devosia enhydra, assembly GCF_900119845.1. Taxonomy (GTDB): domain Bacteria; phylum Pseudomonadota; class Alphaproteobacteria; order Rhizobiales; family Devosiaceae; genus FPKU01. Next base: position 203,208 of record NZ_FPKU01000002.1, on the reverse strand, counting down.
CCGCGTGCCGATTTGGGGAGTGTGAATGCCACTGCTGATGAGACCACGGTTGCGGGTGATGCCCACTAACTGAAGTTGCTCGACAATGCCATTATCTGCGCCGAGCGTGGCGCTGCCACACCCCTGTCTGATAGAAGGCCGCCCGGGCCTCGACGGGCGGGGGCATCGACCATCTGCAAAAAAATTTCGTCCCGTTTGCTTTTGGACGACGATAGCTCCTCGCGGCGCGACTTCGTTCAGGGAGATGGTCATCCTGTCGGGCCGCGGCCAACGATAGGCGTCTCTGCCTCACCCATTCCCAAGAGCGATACATCTTCGACAAGCGCTAGGCACTCGCGGGTGCAGTCATCAGCGACCGTGAACAGCGGCTACCGTCGGTGAGCTGTTCGGAGACGAGATGGCGACCACTGGTCGTTGGTCGCCAACGGGGATCAGCATCGGGGCCTGGTGCCGACGGCCCGCTTGCGTTCACCTCTCTGGCGCTCCACCGGCTTCCCTTCCCGGTGGATGTAAAACGTCCACTTGTGGTTGACCAAGTGGCCCTGGAGCCCAACAGAACATGCATATTGCGATAACCGAACCGTCGCCGCTTATGAGCTCGTGGGGCCAGAGCATATTTGAAATTGTACTAGGCAGATGGGCAACGTCAGCGAGGCACCACCCTGGCTGACTGTCGTGCCGACAGCAAAATGGGGCGAGAAGGGCGGCTATGGGCCCGAACCTCAGGAGGAAGAGCGAATGGCAACGATCCCGATCTCGATCTTAAGCTCTGGCTTTGCCAGCCGCGCCTCCACCGTGGCACGGGCCGGCGCATTGTCGCGGCTGACCCATTCGTCCCACACCGCGTTCATGACGCCGATGGTTCGGATGTCCGCCAGCCAGATCGTCGCCGAGAGCACGTGGTGCTTGTCGGATCCCCCCTGTTCGAGGAACCCGTCAATGCGTTCGAACACCTGGCGCACTTGCGTGGCAAAATCGGGCGACGGCTCGGCCGCCGTGACACCGGCGAGATAGACCAGCGGCCCGCAGGTCACTACCCGCGAAATGCGCGGGGTGTCGTTGGGCACGAGGCGGACGATCGGCAGGGCATCGGCAAGCATCGAGGGCTCCGGGAAATGGACATCGGGGAGAGAATGCCGACAGCACGCGCGTTTTCGCAAATATCCCTTTGGGCCACCTTCATTCACTCCCGATATGAGATTGGCGCCGACTGAGGCCGCTCCGCTGCTATCGCCTGTCTCCCCTGGGGTGGGGTGGCAGCTACCGCATCGAGGAACTTGCGCGCGATCCGCGTCAGCGGCCGGTCCGAGCGCATAAGCGCCGAGAACTGGAATGTAATTCCGGGCTCGAAGGGGCGTGCCGTCATGCGCGGATCGAGCAGTGCAGTCACCGTGAGCGGGTCGAGTATGGAAACGCCCATCCCTTCCTTGATGAAGCTGCATGCGATCGCCGCGTTTCGCGTTTCGAGTACGGTGCGCCGCGCCACCCCCGCTTCGGCAAACAGCCTGTCGACCCGCCGGCCGGAGGGCACGTCATGCCCGAGCGAAATGAAGGCCTCCCCGGCCAAGTCGGCAAAGGTGATCGTTTTGAGCTCCGCCAGCCGGTGACCCGCCGGCATGGCGCACAGCGCGTTCGTCCTCAGAATCGGCAACTGGGTCAGGCCCTTGTGGTCGACAGGATAGGCCACGAAGCCGATCTCGCACTGATTGGCGATGACGTCGCGCACCACTTCGTCGAATCCGCCCACGTCCACGGCGATCTCGACGCTCTCGAACTGCCGGCCGAAAGCCGGCACCACCTTGGCAAGGTGCCCGAGCGCAAAGCTGGAAATCGAAGAGATACGCAGCCTGTCGGCGCGGAATTCCGCGATGCCGCGCGCCACCTCGGCGATGCGATCGAGCCCGGAGAAACTGCGCTGCACCTCGACATAGAGCGCATCGGCCTCGGGCGTCGGGTAAAGCTTGCCCCCGGTGCGGGTGAAGAGCGCGAACCCCAACTCCCGTTCCAGCTCGGCGAGGAACCGGCTCGCCGTCGGCTGGGAGGTGTTGAGCTGTTCGGCCGCCCGCGTCACCGAATGGGTCAGCATCAGGGCGCGGAAAATCTCGATATGCCGCAGCCGCATGGGGCACTCCATATCCGTTTTGAATGAAACTGCCAGAAAGGAATATTTCCCACGATGGCAGGCAGGCAATAGCGTCCCGTCACTGCCCAGTGACCGGGGGACCCGAACATGGCCGGCGGCTACACCCTCACCAGCAACGCCGAGTGCCGGCTCGCCGATGGCGTGACACTCCGCGCCGATGTCTACCGCCCCGATGGGCCGGGCCGCTTTCCGGTGCTGCTCTGCCGCACCCCCTACGACAAGACGCACCCCCGCTACCGCGGCATTGCCGAGCGGCTGGCCGCCGCCGGCTACATGGCCGTGGTCCAGGATATACGCGGCCGCGACGCCTCCGATGGCACATGGGTCTGGCACATGTCGGAGGAGGGCCAGGCGGTCGAGGCGGCCGATGGCTATGCCGCCTGCGAATGGGCCGCTGGCCTCGCCGGCTCCGACGGCCAGGTCGGCACCTGGGGCAATTCCTATCCCTCCTGGCTCATCTGGCGCATGGCCTCGGCCCGCCCGCCCGCGTTGAAGGCCATGGCCACATCGGGCTTTTCCGCCCGCACCCTCGATTGCACCTCGGGCATCTTCGAGACAGGCATCCGCCTGCGCTGGCAGCACCACATGGCCGTCTCCTCGCGGCTCAGGGCTGGCGACACCGCCTTCCCGCAGACCGTCGCCGAAGCCGATCACCACTGGGACAGGCTGCTGCGCGGCAAGTGGATCTGGCACCTGCCGCTCGCAGAGGTGCCCGACCACCTCTTCGGTCCCGATGCCGCCATGCAGCGCCGCTACTGGGACGAGATCAATCGCGAATTCTGGTCGCTCGAGGCGAGCTACCCGCAGGTGGAGGTGCCTACCTTAACGCTCACCGGCTGGTGGGATCGCCTCAGCCACTGCGCCTTCCACTTTCCGGGCATGGTGGCGCATGGCCCCGCCGCCACCCGCGACCAGCACCGCCTCGTCATCGGCCCGTGGATCCACGACAATGAAGGCCGGGCGGACTGGAAGGGCCCGCGCGACTACGGCCCCAACGCCCAGCTCGATCTCGTCGCCCAGCTCACCCGCTGGTACGACCATCACCTCAAGGGCCGCGATACAGGCCTCGCCGGCGAAAAGCCGGCCCGCCTGTTCCTGCTCAACGAGACCGACTGGCGCACATTCTCTTCCTGGCCGCCCGCCGACATGGTCGCCACGCCCTTCTTCCTCGGCAGCAATGGCCGCGCCAACATGCCAGCCGGCGACGGCACCTTGTCGCGCGACACCGCCCCCAGCTCCACGCCCGACCGATTCACCTACGATCCCGCCGATCCCGTCCTCAGCCTCGTCGAGCCCGATGGCCAGGCCGCCGCCTGCGACCAGCGCCCGCTGCGCGATCGGCAGGATATCCTCGTCTATCAGACCCCCCCGCTCGCCGAGGACATCGTGCTCGCGGGCTCGGTCGAAGTCAGGCTATGGGTCACGACCGATGCGCCCGACACCGATTTCGTCGCACGACTGATCGAAGTCGGCGCCGATGGCCTTGCGGTCAACATCAGCCACGGCATCCTTCGCTGCCGCTACCGCGAGGGCTACGACTGCGAAATTCCGATGCCTTCCGGCGAGCCGGTCGAGATCGCCATCAAGCTCCTGCCCGTCGGCATCCGCTTCAGGTCCGGCAGCCGCATCCGGCTCGACATAACCTCATCCGACTTCCCGGCATTTGACCGCAACCACAATACCGGCCGCCCCTTCCACACCGATAGCGAGCTGCGCATCGCCCGGCAGGCCGTGTTGCACGACGATGCCCACCCCTCGCGGATCATCCTGCCGGTACTGGCCGATGGCTGAGCCAGCCCCGCTCCTCTCGGTCCGCGATCTCGGGGTCACCTTCACCGCTGGGGAAAAACAGTTCGACGTCGTACGCGGCGTTTCCTTCGATCTCGCTGCCGGCGAAACGCTCGGCCTCGTGGGCGAGAGCGGTTCGGGCAAGTCGGTCACTGCCCTCTCCATCCTGCAACTGCTGCCCTATCCCACCGCCCGCCACAAGAGTGGCTCCATCCGCTTTGCCGGCACCGAACTCGTCGGCGCCCGCCCGCAGACCCTGCTCGGTATCCGCGGCAACCGCATCGCCATGATCTTCCAGGAGCCGATGAGTAGCCTCAATCCCGTCCTCACCATCGAGGAACAGATCGTTGAGGTGCTCGCCGTCCATCGCCGCTTAGATCGCAAGGCCGCCGCCGCGCGGGCGCTCGAACTGCTCGAAATCGTGCGCATCCCCGATCCCCGGCGCCGGCTCAAATCCTATCCCTTCGAGCTCTCCGGCGGGCAGGCGCAGCGCGCCATGATCGCCATGGCGTTAGCAAACGAGCCGCAGTTGCTCATCGCCGACGAGCCTACGACCGCCCTAGACGTTACCATCCAGGCCCAGGTGTTGGGGCTGATTGCCGAATTGCAGCAAAGCTTCGGCATGGCGTTGCTGCTCATTACCCACGACCTCAGGATCGTGGAGAAGATGGCGCATCGCGTCTGCGTCATGAACAAGGGGGAGATCGTCGAGCACGGTCCGGTCAAGAGCGTCTTTTCGGCGCCCCAGCATGCCTATACGCGCATGCTGCTTGCTGCCCAGCCCAAGGGCGGCCCGGTGCCTGTCGAGCCCGATGCGCCCGTTATTCTCGAGGCTCGCGACGTCCGCGTCGTCTTTCCCATCCGTAGCGGCCTGCTTCGCCGCACTACCGGCGAGGTGCGCGCGGTCGATGGCGTCTCGCTCGCCATCCGGCGCGGCCAGACCCTTGCCGTGGTCGGCGAGAGCGGCTCGGGCAAGACGACGCTGGGACGATCGCTGCTTCGTCTTCAGGGCTCCGCCGGCGCCATCCGCTTCGAGGGTGCCCCCATCGATGCTCTTTCCCGCGAACAGATGCGGCCGCTGCGCAGGCGCATGCAGATCGTCTTCCAGGATCCTTTCGGCGCCCTCTCGCCCCGCGTCCGGGTCGGCGACATCGTCGGGGAAGGCCTGCGAATCCACGCCATCGGCACCCCGGCGGAGCGGGATGGCATGGTCGCTGAAGCACTACGCGAGGTCGGGCTCGACCCCGAGACGCGCCGGCGTTTCCCCCACGAGTTTTCCGGCGGCCAGCGCCAGCGCATCGCCATCGCTCGCGTGCTGGTGCTCAAGCCGGCGCTGATCGTGCTCGACGAGCCGACGTCAGCGCTCGATCGCTCCGTGCAGGCCCAGATCGTCGATCTCCTGCGCGATCTCCAGGCGCGCCATCGCCTCGCCTACCTCTTCATTTCCCACGATCTCGCCGTCGTCCGTGCGTTGGCCGACGAAGTGATGGTGATGAAGGACGGCAAGGTGCTCGAGGCCGGCCCGGCCGCATCGCTCTTTGCCGCGCCGGTCCACCCCTATACCCGCGCCCTTTTCGCCGCCGCCTTCGATCTCGAGGCGGCCGACGCCGGCGCGCCCCGTTCTTTCCACCCGGCGCCGCACCCGGCTCCGGTCCTCTCCCAGACCAGACCTCTTCAAACCAAGCCAGCCGATCCCGGCCGGCCGACAGAAAGGATGTGAGTGACATGACCAGGATGTTCGATTTCGCGTTCGCTTCCGCCCGCATCGCCCGCACGGTGTTGGCCGGCGCCATGGTTTCTGCCCTCGCCATGGGCGCTGCCCAAGCTCAGACAGTTACGCTCGCCCAGGGCGTCGACCCGGAATCCCTCGATCCGGCCGTCGACACCCTCATCACCAGCGTCGGCGTGATGATGAACATTTACGACGCGCTGATCTGGCGCGATGGCGAGGGCAATATCGTGCCCGGCCTCGCCGAAAGCTGGGAATTCCCCGAGCCCGACCAGATGAAGCTGACCCTGCGCCAGGGGGTGACATTCCACGACGGTTCGCCCTTCACCGCCGACGACGTGGTGTTTTCCTACCAACGGCTGTTCGATGCCACCAGTCCCTCACCGCTGCTCTCGTCGTTGCGCGGTTTCGTCGATGGCGTCGAGAAGGTCGATGACTTCACCGTGCTGGTTAAGATGCCGGCCCCGCGCGCGACCGTCGTGCCAACACTGATCCGCGTGCCCATCCTGCCGAAGGCGTCCTTCGAGGCGGCTGGGCAGGAAGCCTTCGGCTCGGCGCCCATCGGCACGGGTCCGTTCAAGTTCGCCCGCTGGGACAAGAACCAGCAGATCGTTCTGGAACGCAACGACGACTATTGGCGCGGTCCGGCCGCCATCGAGCGCTTCGTCGTCCGCCCGATCCCGGAGGATTTTGCCCGCTTCGCCTCGCTCAACAACCGTGAAGTCGACATCATCTCCAACCTCACCTCCGAGCGCGTCGCCGAGATCGAGAAGATCGAGGGCCTCAAGGTCGAGGCCGTGCCATCGGTACGCAACATGTTCGTCGGCCTCGACACCATGAAGGGGCCCTTCACCGACATCCGCGTCCGGCAGGCCGTCAACCACGCCGTCGACAAGGAAGCACTAATCGATGTGGTGATGGGCGGCTACGCCATCGAGAACGCCTCGGTCTGTACCCAGACACTTTTCGGCGCCGCCCAGCTTCCCGCCTATGAATACGATCCGGAAAAGGCGCGCGCGCTGCTTGCCGAGGCCGGCCACCCCGACGGCTTTGCCGTCGAGATGCTCGGGCCCGTTGGCCGCTACGCCAAGGACAAGGAGCTTCAGGAAGCCATCGCCGGCATGCTCGCCGATGTCGGCATCCAGATCACCCATGTGCAGCCCGAATGGGCCGAGTTCATCCGCCAGTGGACCGCGCAAGCCCATCCGATGCACTTCGTGGGCACCGGCAACCAGGTGATGGATTGTGACCAGCACCTTGGCTATCGCATCGACGGGCCGCGCTATGGCCGCTTCTATCAGTCCGACGAGGTCGATGCCCTGATCCAACTCGAACTGGTCGAGTATGACGCCGAAAAGCGCAAGGGCATCCTCGCTGAGATCCAGCAAAAGGTGCATGCCGATGCGCCCTGGATCTTCCTCTTTGACAACATGGACATTTACGGAATGACCAGCCGCATCGACTGGACGCCGCGTCCCGACGAGATGGTCTGGGCCTACGACATCAAGGTGAGCGAGTAAGGGCCGGGCCGCGGCGCAGATCCACGCTCCGCGGCCCCACCCCCGCACAACCAACAGGACCACCACATGGCACGGCTCATTCTGATCAGGCTCGCGCAGATTCCGCTCGTCGTCATTGTGATGAGCTTCATCGTCTTCCTGTTCATCAATGCATCGGGCGATCCGGTTCGCATGATGCTGCCCATCGAGGCATCCGAGGCCGATGTTGTCGCCATGCGGGAGGCCCTGGGGCTCGACCGGCCGATGCTTGTCCGCTACGGCGACTTCCTCGTCAACGCCGTGCAGGGCGATTTCGGCACCTCGCTCCGCGCCCGCCGCCCGGCCATGGACGTGGTGCTCGAAGCCCTGCCCGCCACCCTCGAACTCGCTGGCGTGGCCCTGGTCTTTGCCACGCTCATTTCCATTCCGCTCGGTATCGCCGCTGCAGCGAAGCGGAATGGTCCGGTCGACACCATCGCCACAATCGTCTCGGTGCTCGGCCAGTCCATGCCGGTCTTCTGGCTCGGCATCCTGCTCATACTCGTCTTTTCGGTGAAGCTGCGATGGTTGCCCGCCAGTGGTCGCGGTGATTGGACCGCCATCATTCTGCCCGCCGTTGCGCTTGGCTGGTACATGAATGCGCTGATGGCGCGCATGACCCGTACCGCCATGCTGGAAGTCCTTAGCCAGCCCTTCATCCGCACTGCCCGCGCCAAGGGCCTGCCCGAGCACATGGTCATCCTCAAGCACGCTTTCGGCAACGCCCGCATCCCCATCGTCACCGTGTGGGGCCTCCAGGCCGGAGCCATGCTAACCGGCACGGTGATCACTGAGACGGTCTTTTCCTGGCCTGGCCTCGGGCGCGCCAGCATCTACGCTCTGCAAAGCCGCGACTATCCGGTCGTCCTCGCCTCCATCGCGCTCTTCACCGTCATTTTCCTCCTTATCAACCTCTTGGTGGATCTGGCGTATTCCCTGCTCGACCCGCGCATTAGGAGGGCCGCGTGATGGCGCGCATCCTCACCAATCCCAAGGCTCTGATCGGGCTTTCCATCGTCGCGCTGGTCCTGTTCGCAGCCCTCTTTGCCGATGTGATCAGCCCTTATGACCCGCTGCGCCAATCGCTACGGGCCCGCCATCTGCCGCCCGATACGCTGCACTGGCTGGGCACCGACCATGTCGGCCGCGACATCCTCTCGCGCATCATCCATGGGGCGCGCATCTCGGTCATGGTCGGCATAGGCGCGGTCGGCGTATCGGCGGCGCTCGGCATGTTGGTCGGGCTCGTCGCCGGCTATTATGGCGGCGTGCTCGGCGCCTTCCTGATGCGCGCTGCCGACATCAAGCTGGCCATGCCGATGATCCTCTTCGCCATCGCCTGGATCGCCTTTTTCGGCGGCGGGCTGATGAGTGTCATCATCGTCATCGGCCTCTGGGGCTGGGTGCCTTATGCCCGCTACGCCCGCTCCATCGTCCTGACGCTGCGCGAATCGCTCTTCGTGGAGGCGAGCGTTGCGCTCGGCGCCTCCTCCCAGTCAATCCTCTTTCGCCACGTCGCGCCCAACCTTGTCGGCCCGCTGATCGTCATCGCGACCCTGCAGTTGGGCGAGGCGGTGCTGCTCGAATCCGCCCTTTCTTTTCTCGGGCTGGGCGTGCAGGCCCCCACTCCCACCTGGGGCAGCATGGTGTCGGACGGGCGTTCTTATATCGATACCGCCTGGTGGACCGTCACATTCCCCGGCCTTGCCATCACCTTCTTCGTGCTCGGCGCCAGTTTCCTGGGCGATGCCCTGCGCGACTGGCTCGATCCACGCTCCACCTGACCCTCAAGGACCTAATGAAATGAAGACCATCTATGTCCTCATCACCATGGACGTGGAAAAGCCCCTGCCCGAAGGCGAGCGGCCCGACGGCGCCTCCGGGCCCCGTACGTATGGACAAAGCGAGCGCTTCATCCGCGGCTACGATGCCATGGCCCGCGCCTTTGGCTGGCCGGTCACCTACATCATCCACCCCGAAGTCTGCCACGCCCACCGTGACCTCTTTCTGTCTCTCGAGGGCGAAGGCGCCTGCCTCGGGCTCCACATCCATCCGTGGAAATTCTCCGACGGGCACTACAAGGCCCATTTCGGCGGCCTCAGTGAGGCCCAGCAATACGCCATCCTCTCGGAAGCCACCGACATGTGGATGGCCGGGCTCGGCAAGCGCCCGCGCTATTTCAGACCGGGCACCTTCTCGGCCAATGATCGCACCTTTGGCGTGCTCGATACGCTCGGGTTCCTCGGCGGCTCCTGCTCCATTCCGGGCCGCGTCTATCCCGATCTCAACGCCATTTGGGCCGGCGCCACCCCCGATCCGCACCGCGCCAACGGCACCTTCCGGCAGGTTCCGGGCGATCTCGATTTCGTCGACATCCCGCTCTCGGTTGATCTGTCCAGCCACGAAGTCCGCGGCGGGCGGCAGTTTTGCTGGGATCTGCGGCCAGACTGGGAAAAAGCCGATTACCGCACGATCGCCACCAACATCGTGGCGCAGGTCCTCGCGCGGAACCCCGCAGTGCCGGTCGTTCACATGGTCACCCACAACGACAACGACTATGCCGATCCTTCCGATCGCGTTCGCCTCAACTTCCAGACCGTCCTGGAGGAGATCGACGCCGCCATCCGTCGGGCGGGGGCCGTTCCCCAAGGCGCGACCTTTGCCGATGTCTGCACCCTCGTGCGCGAGCGCGGCCAGGTCGAGAAGGCCTTCGTCTTCGCCGATAAGACGATGCTTACTGGCTGACAGTCAGCCTACGACCGGAGAATCTGCCATGCCACTCGCATTTCCCATGGCATCGGCTTCGTTCACCACAATTGCAGCGTCCAAACGGGCACTGGTGGATATGTCGCGATGCCGAGAACCCGGGCTCGGAGGCTTAGCAGGCGCATGGGTCCGGCAACCGGCCTGTTTGCGAGCGCTTTTCGGCAACCTTTCGAAAGTCATCGCCGGTGCCGGCCAAGGTCGCTTGGCGGCCAGTGAAGGCCTGCCAGCGCCTGACCGCGATATCAACGTAATGGGGTGACAGCTCCATCGCCAGGCATCGCCGTCCGGTCATTCCGGCCGCGATAATAGTCGTGCCGCTGCCGACAAAGGGATCATAGATATATGCGGACAGCACCGTGCTGTTCTCGATCGGCCGCTTCATGCATTCGACCGGCTTCTGAGTTCCATGCCCGAGCCCGCTGCCCTCCCGCGCATTGATGTCCCAAACGGTGCTCTGAGTGCGATCTCCGAGCCAGCCGCTTGGCCGGCCACCGCGAACGGCGTACCAGCAGGGTTCGTGCTGCCAGTGATAGTCGCCGCGCCCAAGCGCAAACCGCTCTTTTCGCCACACGATCTGAGACCGAACTTCGAAGCCGCAGGACTCGAGGCTGTCTTGGACGGTACTGGCGAATTTGCCGGCATGCCAGACATAGGCAACATCTCCCGGATAGAGCGCCCACGCCTCGCTCCAGTCCGCGCGGCTGTCGTTCAGCACCTCCCCGAGCTTTCGCGAGTTTGCGTTGATGCCTGCGTCAGCTCTCCAGCCCGGCTCATACTCCACCCCATACGGCGGGTCGGTCACCATGACCGCAGGGACGCGGCCGCCAAGCAGCGCTGCGACATCATCGGCGGAGGTGCTGTCGCCGCACCTCAGGACGTGATCGCCGAGAAGCCAGGTGTCTCCAGTTCTGGTGACCGTCTCGTCCTCTGGTGCGGGCAGATCATCAGGGTCGCACTGGCCCTCGGTGCCCCAATCGAACATCAAGGCCAGATCCTTGTCGGAAAATCCTGTGACCTCAAGGTCGAAATCCGCAGCCTTCAAATCGTCCAGTTCGGATTTCAGCAGGTCAAAATCCCAGTCTGAAAGTTCCGCCAGTCGGTTGTCGGCAATCGCCAGAGCGTGGGCCTGCTCATCGCTCAGGTGGCTCTTCACGGCGACCGGGATGACAGCAAACCGGGCATCCCCTTTGTTGCGGAGCTGTTCGGCCGCATAGTACCGCCCATGTCCCGCGATGATCTCCTCGGTTTCCCGTCGGACAAGAATCAGCTGGCCCCAGCCGAATTCCAGGAGCGAGTTTGCGATGCTCGTGATTTGCTCGACGCTATGCGTGCGCGCATTACGGTTATAGGGTTTTAGCCGCTCAAGCGGCCAATGTTCCAGTTGCAAAGTCATGTTGCGCCTTTCAGCGGTTCGCAGCGACGGCTCCGAGACGACACTCACGGTCTGTTCCGTGTCCGTGGTCCAGGCCCGCCCATTGATTGTGGGTCGCATTTCGCTTCGCTACTCAAAACAAGCTGGATTTGGGCCGGCTGGAGCAGAATGTGCGAAACGAAACGGCAAATTGAAAAATCGGAATACGCTCGATTTGCGGGAGGCAGCGCCCCCGCAGGGAAGTGGCCCTAGGTCAGGAACCTATGGGGCGTGCCCCCTCCCTCTGTCCACGGCGGTGGGTAGGGGGAAGGGGTAGCCCCTTTGCTCCAAGCTGGTGAGTATGTGGAGCGTGCCTAACGTTTAGCTTCTGCTTCCTCTTCTCGTATCCGGTCCTGCAACCAGCGTTCAATGTGGTCCGCGGCTCTAACGCGATTGCGGATCTCAACCGTCTTTGGTTGAGTGTGTTTTTGGCGAAATCCTTCGCGGATCTCGGGCGAAATCAGTAGGTCCCGCAACTCGAGCCAAGCTTCATCCGAACGGACGAACGTAAACCCTCGGAAAGGCAGATCTTCATCGGCTTTCATGGAACAGACCATGAGCATCTCGGTGAGCGTCTCCAGCTCCACACCCGCCAAATAGGTAGTAAACGATGGGTCTGGCTGCGCGCGCTCCTCGTCATCCGGCGATTCCACTATCGCGCTAGCGGTGGCCATTAGTTCGAGTATGCGATCGTGCTTGTTGGGGTTCCCCCTTAAAGACTCCAGGGTCAGCGCCATCAAGAGGGCCTCCTGTGCGCGGACTTTTGCCCTCAATCTTTCAATGTGGCTCATTGTGCGTTCCCTGTGAATGTAAGGTGACCGTTTGCACGGCTCCGACGCTGCTGGTCCAAGACAGGAGCTGAAGGGTTGGGACGCTTCAGCGGCGGTCTAGCAGCCTGAACTCGATAAGAAGTTCGCTGAAGGATGGGGTGCGTTGCCGTGAGAATCTGACCCCGCTCGATAAGCAATTCTTGCAGCACCGCGAGCGAGATGGGCCGGTCGGTGTCGAGCAATGGAGCCCGGAGCTCCTCCGGGCTAGGGCCCCCGGTCTCGAGGAGTTCTTGTTCGCTCCGCTGGCGCGTTAAGTCTACGCCCTGCTGAGCGAACCAGGATCGTAAGGACGAGACCAAGGGATTGGGCAGCAAAGTCCATCCGTAAGCGCCGAGGCACGCCTCGTAGCTTTTTGCCCGGGACGTGGTGTGCCATCCGTCCCGAATGTTCCTTCGAGCATGAATGCGGGTTGGATTAGAACTCATTTCTGGTCTTAACTCTGGAGGGCGCGAGTCAACTTCGCCGTCAGAACAAGGTGTGGTCATCTGTCTCTCTCAAGGTAGTTAGCCGATGAGATCGGAAGCACTCGCCTTCGACCCCTCGGTCTAGAGAAAGATTGTCTATTGCCGCGCGATTCCAACGGCCATTTCAGACCGCAAGGTGGTCGATGTTCCGGCCGTTGACTCCATTCGGTCGAAGCGCAACCGCCGTTTACCACCGGTCAACGTTTGCCGTTCCAAGGTTAGGTAAAGGGATCGGTGGATGTCAAAAAAACACCAATGGCTGTTGTTGGATACACAACTCGCCGCGCTCGCAGAGACAGGCGAATTGAGCGTTACGATAGCGCAGATGGAGCAAATAGATGCTGTCGCTTGGAGGTGGCTGTTCGCAACGCCCAAGGCCGAAATACGCTGGGTGATGAGCGCGATGGCTAGAACCGCCAAAGCTGGAGCCGGGCAGTTGATACAAGTCCTAGATGAACCCCCGAGCGAAGGTCGCTCGAGGTTTATGGGACGGCTGGATATAAGGGGCCCCTCAATAGACGAAGAGGAAATTCGATCCTACCTTGAGGCCCTGATATCTGTATCAAAGACTGTACTAGCGTCACAATCTCCGCAAAGGCGCGTAAACTGGATCGAGCAGCATCTGGCGGCGCTGATTAGGGAATTCGCCGCCCTTAAGGGCGATCTGTCGCTTGCACTTAACGCAGAACCTATGGCGAACCATGAAAAGAAACCGCTGTTTCGATTTGCCCGCATGTTTTGCCAGGTGATGGAAGATACAATCCATTTAATTCCTCCGAAACCGTTGACTGCCACACCATCCGGGGAGCCCCTGCCTATGCCCGTGTCAGGTGGGGAGCTGATCGACTTTCTCTACTCCGCTGCTTTTCCATCAACGGGTGACAGTCCCTCCAAATTTAGCAAGCTGCTACGGAAGGCAAAGGGTCGCCTCGACGCACTCGCTAAGGCAAATTATCCACACGGGTACACCGAGGAGGACGGAGAGATCATCCCGCTTGTGTACGATCCGAAATTCGGAATCACTTACAACCCGGCCGACCTTTCGCGCGACGACTAGGGCGTCTCAGGTCTGAGCCGTCGTGTTGTGTGTTTGCTGTGTGGTCTTTTTCTATGTCTGGCGAGTAGGTCTTTTTACGACGAAGGCTATTTGAGCTCTCTGATACCCCTAATTTCGAAACTCGGCTTCTGTGCGCATGCGGGCTAATTGTAGCTGCCGGTCGCCGCTGCGACGTGGGGCTGCAACATTTTCAAACGCCGTCAAAGACGCTTCTCTCAGCCGTGGGCTGCTTATGCCCTGCAGCAATCTCAGAGTGCCCTGAGCGTGTTTTTCGTTTGTCGGTGGGTTGAACTTAAACCACCCCATGACTTGGACGAAATTCTCGTCTTCGTCGCAATCGATAAGGCCTGCCGCCTTAACGCGCTGCCTAACTTCGAGGTAGCGCGGCAGCTCCCAAGCTAGATCCGCTATGGCGTATCCATCAGGGATACGAAACGTGCCCGCGCTCGTCTGATGCTCACAGGTCAAAAAATAGAGGAACAGCAGCTGCCCATCGGAATCCAAAGAGCGAAAACGCTTTGAATGCCAGACGAGCGGCGAAACCTTCGAGAACTGACGCGACGAACTCATTGAAATACTCCTAGCTGCACGGTGGGGCCCATCCTCACCCTCTTCCTGCTAGTTGTGTTTCGCTCGCTTAAGATACGGCCGTTTCGAACTCCAAATTCGCGCCGGTTGGGGCCGTGTTCCTTCGAGCTCTTCTCCTGTCATGTGCCCCAGATGGCCAAGGAGATTTCGATGGAACGCCACGCCTCTGCTCTGGCAAGAGCACAATACGCACTATTGCGAAGACGAAGTGTCGCTCATTCGAGCCCACCGTCGCAAACGCGAGCTCCCAAGCCTGAGCCAGCACCGAGGAGGCGTAGCACCGCCTCTGCGCGATCCGTGCCAGCCGCAACGGAACTCGGTCTCCTGCTCGCAGCAGGGCTAAGTCGCGCAGCACCGCTCCAGTCAAGCTAGAATTCTGGCAAAACTTGCGGAGATCAACTTGAGTTCACATCTCCCAGGAGCGGTTGTCTCAACGATCTTTGGAGGAAACATGCAATCCACAATAGTAAATCAAATAGTATCGCTCAGAACCCAAACGGTCGTTGAACTGCGGCAGAGGTGGATTGCGCTTACGGGATCCGCGCCGCCGCCCTACAACCGTCAGTTCTTGGAGAGTCGACTTGCATATCGATTGCAAGAGCTCGCGATCGGCGGGCTTTCCCGAGAGACCAAACAGAGGCTTCACGCGCTCGGCGAGCAACTCGATGGGGGCAACATGGTGGTTCGGCGAATCCGAACCGACCGGAAACCCGTCGCTGGAACCCGCCTCGTCCGCGAGTTCCGCGGAATCGAGCACTCGGTCACGGTCACGATCGACGGCTACGAGTACCAGGGGCGTCCGTTCAAGAGCCTATCGGCAGTGGCACGCGCAATAACCGGCACGCGCTGGAACGGCTGGGTCTTCTTCGGGCTCGCAAGGGCAGGGGAGCGCATATGACCCGCCAACCCGTAGCCCCAGCCTCGCGCAAGCTGCGCTGCGCCGTGTATACCCGCAAATCGAGCGAGGAGGGTCTGGAACAAGACTTTAACTCCCTCGATGCCCAGCGCGAGGCCGGCGAAGCGTGCATTGCCAGTCAGCGCGCAGAGGGATGGATACTGGTACCGGACCGTTATGACGACGGTGGAATATCCGGAGGAACCCTCGATCGCCCTGCGTTGGCGCGACTAAGGTCCGACATTGACCGCGGCAAGATTGACGTGGTGGTCGTCTACAAGATCGACCGGATCAGCCGGAGCCTTACCCACTTCCTTTCCCTGATCGAGGAATTCAACCAGGCGGAGGTTACTTTCGTGTCGGTGACCCAGCACCTCAACACGACAACCGCGGCAGGTCGGTTGATGCTCAACGTGCTCGCGAGCTTTGGTCAGTTCGAACGCGAGCAGACGGGCGAGCGTATTCGCGACAAGATCGCCGCATCCAGGGCGAAGGGCATTTGGATGGGCGGGCCAGTGCCGCTGGGGTATCGCGCTCTCGATCGCAAACTCACCCCGGTTGAATCCGAGGCCAAAGTCGTCCGTTTAATCTTCCAGCGGTTTGCGGAACTTGGGTCAGCCACCAAACTCGCTGGTGAGCTGACAAAGTCCGGCATCGTGAACCGCAAAGGCAAGCGCTTTGACAAGGGCAGCATCTACAAGGTGCTCAACAACAAGGTCTACAACGGCAAGGCCGTCCACAAGCAGCAGGAATACCAGGGTGAGCACCAGGCCATCGTTGACGACGATCTGTGGGGCAAGGTGCACTCGATGCTGCAGGTCAGTCCCCGGACGCGTGCAGCGCGCACCCGCGCGAAAACACCAGCGCTGCTCAAGGGTCTTATCTTTGCACCGTCGGGCCGAGCGATGTCGCCTACCCACACCCGACGCCGCGGCAAGCTCTATCGCTACTACATCAGCCAGGACGTTCTGAAGTCGGGTCCGGATGCCTGTCCGGTGCGCCGTGTGCCGGCGGGGGAGGTGGAGTCTGCCGTGATCGACCAGGTGCGGCAGCTCGTCAGGGCGCCGGAGATCATCTTCCAAACCTGGAACGCGGCTAGGGCGTCACTGCCGGATATCGACGAGCGTGACGTCCGTGAAGGGCTTGTTGCGTTCGACCAGATTTGGGACGAACTGTTTCCGGCTGAGCAGGCTCGCATCGTCCAGCTCCTGGTTGACCGCGTCGACGTATCCGACCAGGGGCTCCAGATCCACCTAAAGACCAAGGGCCTCACTGGCCTGGTCAAAGAGGTGCTCCCCCAAACTGCTGCCCCGACCTCATGAACACCATGAGCCTGACCCGAAATGGCATCACCACTGTCACCGTGCCGCTGTCGTTCCGGCGTATCGGCGGCCGAAGGGTAATCGTGGCGCCAGATGGCGAACAGCTTAGGGCATCGCCGATCAACGTCGATAACACGATGGTCAAAGCCCTCGCGCGGGCGTTCCGGTGGCAGCGTCTCCTCGACAGAGGTAAATACGCAACGATCGCCGAGATCGCCGTCGCAGAGAAGATCAACGCCTCTTACGTGAGCAGGGTGATCCGGATGACCCTGCTATCCCCGACGACCGTGGAGGCCATCCTCAATGGTAGTCAGCCACGAGGGCTCGGGCTGGCGCATCTCCTTGAGCCGTTCCCGCTAGAATGGACTGAGCAGGCCGTTCACTGGGACAAAGCCGCCGCATCGCCCTAAGGGTCCCATTTGTGCCGAAAGCGGTCATCGGCCCAGTGCCGCCACAGCTGCCACAACTGGGCAGGTTGACAACCCAATGTCTCATGGGCCGGACGCGACGTCGCATCGATGCAGCTACTTTAGTGCCCGCGATTTCCGGCTCGAAACTTCATCCGTGGCAACGCCGCCAGTGTGTTGCCCCAAGAGCGCGGAACTCTTCAATGGTTGCGATCCGATGCCCAGTGCCCTCTCGATGATGAGCTCAGTGCCGCTTCGGTCGAGCGATGCGATTAGTTCGTCGACCTCAGAACACCAAAGCTTCTCCTGCTCGGTGTCGCGCTGCTGAGAGCGCGGTGATACGGGGGCCGCCGCCCCAACCACTCTGACTTGAAGGCGCGAGGCGTCGGCCGGGCCGCCAAGCTCCACCCCGTAGTCTGTCGCTCCGGGCTTTGCAACAACAATGCTGCCTTCCTGTGCCCAAGCGGTCTCCATACCGACGCTCACCTCATATCCGAGTCCTGCAAGACCCGTCAGCACCGCCCGACGCCGCGCAGCGGCCGCGTTCTCCGCGGCGCGGGCTTTAATGAAACCCCGCACCTCATCAAGAAAGTCCGCTGCACCGACAAGGTCGGGATCTAAAACGAGAATACGGATACGCTCCCGTTGGTCGGCTAATTCTTTCCCAGCAACGGTAGCGAGCTCAGCTGCCACCTCGAGGACCTGGACTCGGGTTTCCTCAATCATTCGGCGCTGCGCAAGTGCCGCCGAAACGTCCAGCACCAGCGAGTCTTCAAGTAGTCGCCGCCGGTCTATCTTGGCTTCTCGATCGATGGCCGCGATCCGCGTCGCAAACTGCGCTAGAGTCATCCCGCCCTCTAACACCTCAAGCTGTGAAAGTACGTGGATCAGCCGGTCCGACGCACCGCGACTCGCCGGTTGAACGCTCAACCATTGTGATAGTGATTGACCTGTAAGCCCGCCCGAGAGTTTTGCGGCAAGGTCCCCGGATGCTACAGGACTGCTTTTCGCAGAACTCAACAGCGATCGAAACACCTTGTCTACTTCAGCGCGGAAACTCGGAACATTTTCTGGCTTTGCGGACAGCGCCCCCTCGATAATGCGGCCAAGTTCGTCCGGGATCGGCTTGTTCTGCTGCTGCAGGGCATACGCAACGCTGGCGGCGGCATCGACAAGCTGCTGGCGTTCCTTCCTCGCTGCCTCGGCCTTCGCGATTGCTAACTGCTGGTAACGCTGCTTTTCACCTTTAAAAAACGCGATAAGCGGTGGAGCTTGCCTCTGCACGGCGTCGAACTGGCCCGCCCGCAGTTGATCCGACAGCGCCTTGATACGCCCCGCGATATCCTTCTCGATTGCGTCGGTGAGTAGCTCGTTGCGGCCCAGCGTGCGCAACAGATCCGTGCTAGCGGCACCGACGCGGGCGATCAGGCGCGAGCAAATGGCCTCAAGCTCCTCGCGCGTCACCACCCTGATAACTTTCGGACCGCTCATCAGTACCTCACGTCAATGCTGCTGCGATCGCCGACCGCAGGCGATCACGCTCCTCTTTCGGCTCGTGGTACCAGCTATGGCTGGTCACGCGGTGCAAGGCTTTGAGCTCACGCTTCAGGACACTCGGGCGCCAAATCTCGCGCGCCCGGGCCTTCGAGAGAAGCTGATGGCGAGGCGCGTCGCACTCGATACCGATCCCGAACAATCCGGTCCTGGGATCCTTGATCGCGAAGTCGAGTTGGAAGGCGTCGCCAACACGCGACACCTCTGCATCCACGCCAAGCGTTGCGATGAACTTGCCCACCGATTGGACGAAGCCGCTCTGACCCTGTTCGCTCGCGTCGAAGCGAGCGATACCGGAGCGGGTGTTGAGCCGACGCGCGGATGCCGCGGCAGAGTCGAGATCGCCGGAACTCAGCCGCTCGGCATAATCGATATAGGCCTGCAAATAGTCGCGCGGCTTATTGGCCTGGCCCGTAGTGAGCCAGTCAGAGACATCTCCGAGCGGCATCGACGTCACAAGGATCACCTTTTCGCGCGCGCGGGTGACCGCAACGTTTAGCCGCCGCTCGCCGCCAGCCTGGCCGAGCACGCCGAAGACCCTTCGGAAGGCACCATGCTTGTCGCGACCGAAAGTGGTTGAAAATACGATCACGTCGCGTTCGTCACCTTGCACATTCTCCACGTTCTTGACGAAGAAGCCCATGTCTTCGCCACCTTGGGTGCGGTCGCGTTCCCGTCGATATGCCCGCAGGAATTCGCCATCCATCGCCGCTCGCCGATTGAGGGCCTCTTCGACGAGGTCGGCCTGTTTGCGGTTGAAGGTCACGACGCCGATACTGGGTGGCGTCGGCTTCGCCCACAGTCCAGCGACGACATCTACAACACGCTCTGCCTCAATGGCGTTGGTCTGCGCCTCGTAGATGCCGTTGGCTCGCACGACTTCGATCGGTCGTACACGCTTGATCTCATCTGCCGGGTGGCTCGCCGGGACGCTGAGACCGCCACCATAAAAGGCGGAATTCGAGTAATCGATCAATTCGCGATACCTGGAGCGGTAGTGAATCTGCAGCGTGGTCGTAGGCAGCACGCCACGTCCCAGTTGCAGCAGATCCGGACAATCCTTCACTTCGCGCCGGTTCCAGGTCTCTTCTTGCGCCACCCTCTCCGCTTCGGTTATCGCGTCGTCGAACGCCTCATCGGAGCTTTCGTCCTCCTCGTCTTCAACTTGGGAGGAGCTGAAGAAGCTCGTAGGCGGCATCTGCTTCTCGTCGCCAGCGATCAGGACACGCTTGGCTCGGAACAGGGTTGGGACTGCGAACTCGACCTGCATCTGCGAGGCCTCGTCGTAGATCACGACGTCGAACAGTCCGGCCTTCAAGGGCAACACGCGGCTCGCGACGTCGGGATTCATCAGCCAGATTGGCCGCATACGCATCAGGCCGAGATCCCGTCCCTGGTCAAGGATCTCGCGCAGCCGTTTTGCTCGCGGGCCCCTCATACGGGTCAAATCGTCCCAGGCCACCTGAGTTCCGAGCCTGTCGGGGTCGATGTCGAGACGAAGGATCTGTTTGTTTAGGCCGAGCACTTCGCGATCAAGGGCCGCGAGACTCGTAACTTTCTGCTGAATTTCACCCGCCTCGACGAGCAGTTGCGGCTGGGTCGCTTCTATGCGGCCCTTCCACGCCAAGAGGGCCTCGCGACGAACGGTCCGACGGAAAAGTGGGTCGAGCTCGGACTGGGGCACATCGTCGAACTGATCCTGCCATTCACGCAGCATGGCAAAGACCCGCAGCACTTCCGGCTGGAGGGCCGTAGCACGAAGGCGGAACCGCTGAAACGCGTTTAACCGTGGCGCAGAATCTCGAATTGCGGCCACCATCCCAGCCATGGAACCGCGGCCACTGACAGCCTCGTCCGCCTTCCGAAGCCAGTCCGACTCGAACCATGCCTCGAGCGCCAAGAGCGCGTCCCGGCTGGTGCGCCTCGCATCGCTGCGGAGGAAGGCCCCCAGCATTCGCTCCCGAAGCTCAGAAAATGCTCCAGCTGTAGCTGCTCGCGTCGCAGCCACAGCCTCGGCCTTCCATGGGCTGGCGCGAACCGCCAATGCAAGCGGACGAACCGCTTCGAGCGTTGTTCCCAGCGCCTGCTGATAATGAAGCAGCGTCGCAACGGTCGCGTCGGGAGGCACCGCGACGCGAAGAGCTCGGCAGATTTCCGCCATCTCCTCTCGCAAGGGCCGCAACGCTGCTTCCAGTTCGAGAGCACCGTGGAGGAGCGCCTTGCCCGCCTTGTCTGCTGGCAGATTGTTGGCCTCCAGAAAGCGCTTTAGCCGGCCGTGCCGTGCATGGCGGCGGAAGTTGAGGAAGCCTAGGACGCCCGCAGCCGACGATGACTTGCGAGCGTCGTCAAGCGATCGTGCAAGCTCGTTGTCGTCGAGCTGCAGCAGCGGCGCGAACAGCTCATCGGAATGATCATCCGCCGGTACCTCGGCCAGGGCGGCTCCGATCTCGCGAATGCGAGCGATCAGCGGATCGCCCTGCGAGCCGGCAGCAGGGGTTTCGAACAGGTCGAGCCAGGCGTTTAGGTAGGAGCGCAAACCATCCGACATCCGTTCAAGTGAACTGCCGTCGGTCTCGAGCCAGTCTCGATGGGTGCCGACGTCCTCAACCTCGGGCGACACAACGGTCGACTCGATCGCTGCCGCACGCTGCGTTTCTGCGACTACGAAGGCTTCGAGGTGCTTGTCGAAAGCAACCGCTACCGATGGATCGACCGCGAACTGCTTCAGCGCGTGCAGCGGGCTGTTCTCAAAGCGGGACGCCAGCCACAACGGGGCTAGCGGGCCGCAGGTCTCCTCGATGACCGACAGGTCGGCTGGCTTTAGTCCTGTAAATATCGGACGCAGCGGCGAGGCAGCGATCCAAGGACCTTCTTCCTCAAGCGCGATCAGTTGATCGAGCACATCACGGTATGTCAGACCGGACCCGCTGTCCTCCTTGTAGAGCGCCGTATGCGTCGCATCGATCTCGGCTTCCAGCGCCTCGATCCGGGCCGTCCTTTCGTCGCGCTGCTTCAGGAGTGCGGAAAGCCGGCCCTCAGGGACGGCGCGCACGAGATCGCGCTGCTCGCGGATGGTTCGTGCGATGATTTCCCGATCCTTGTTGATGTCGACGACAAGGAAAAGCCGATCCCCCATGCCTTCGGCATCGAGGCGCTTCTGCACGACCTTAAGGGCAGCCTGCTTCTGGCAAACCACCAGAACCGTCTCACCGCGGCCAATGGCGTCGGTCACCACGTTCACGATGGTCTGAGACTTGCCCGTGCCCGGCGGACCTTCGACCAATAGTCCCGGTGCGCTGCGCGACTTGAACACCGCCGATTCCTGTGAAGGATCGGCCGCCACGACGAGGAACCTGTCGCGCTCGCGCCCCGCCTCGGGCTGGTCGTCGAACTGTAATTCGCCACCAATCCGAAGCACCGCATCGAGGCCTGTTCCAGCCGGCGGCATCCGCACCATCTGGCGTATGTCCTCAGCAACGGCCTGGCCAGCAAACTCGGCATTGAACAGGGCCGCCGACGCCAGCAACTGGACCGTGCCAAGCGGCACCTTCAAATCGCGGGACGGCAGTCGTTCTAACGTCCGCGAACGGGGCTGCGCCAACGAGCCGAAAACATCTAGTACATCGGCATACCTGATTGCCCCGCGACTCAGCAGCTCGTCGCGAGCCATCTTCCAGCGCTGGAATTCGTTCGGCGGCAGCATGGTCTCGAGCGCGGGATTGAGGCGTACTTCCTCTCGTTCCTTATCGAAGCTGATGGCCGCGGACGGACTTCCGACTGGAAACTCGATGATGATAGGCCAGAGCAGGACCGGCGCTAGTCGCGGGCGCGCCTGGGGCTCAGACGCAGCCGATCGTGCCTCTCGAACCAGAAGGAATGGGAACCCCATGGTCCGGCCGTCGAGGCCGGTGTCACGGCGAAAGGTCTGGGCGTGACTGACGAGGCGGCGAAGCCGGCTTTGACGGTTTTCGTCGGCGGCATAGGCAGACGGATCCAGCGGTATCGGTGTGTCGGTACGCCCGATAAGCAGGTTCAGGATCGAGTCGGCTGGCCGCAATGCTGTTCCCATTTCACTGAGGTCTAGCCGAGGGGTCGTCTTGCCGATGGTGAAGCGCGCGAGTGGACCGCGCGAGACCGTTCCGGTCACCCGCTTCTCGAAATGCGACAGGAGATTGGCAACATATTGCTGCCGCGGTGGCTCCAACCATTGATCGTCTGGCACGCCCAGCACAATGGCGGCACGCGCCAGTGTCATCCGTCGTTCGACCCGGAAAGTATCGACCCACTCGTCGACCACCGGATCGCCGCAGCGGGCGAAATTGGCCGTCCGCTGATCGATCAGCGAGAAGATTTCACGGCGCGGACGCACAAACAGCTCGACCGAGGGCTCTCGCTCGAAATCAACGCCGGTCCGGCTCGCGAGATCGCCAGCCGCATTAATTAGGGTTTCGAAAGCGACGAACTGAGTAGTGGCGGCGCTGATCAAGATGATGAGGTCTTCGTCAGACAGCCGGGGACGCTCGAGGATCGAGGCGAGGCCCGCATGATCGGTATCGGGATAAACCCGCCGTAACACCTCGCGTTCCGCCTCGAGGTTGGGTCGCGAAGTCGACAGCAGGGCCACTCGCAGCCGGCTCTCGTCGAGCTCGATTTCGAGCAGCTTGGCCCGATCCCGGACGGCTTCGGCCCGCGAAGCCAGCGCAACGATCCAGGAGGCCTGGTCGAACTGCTCAAGGTGCCGGCCCACTTCGCCAGTTACAATCTCGTACCCATCATCAGCATGAGCTAGCAGCCATGCTGGCGTCACGATCTCGCCGCGCAGAGTCAAGGGCAGGTTCGGGTTCATCGCCATCAGAGCCAGGGCGTGGCGATAGTCAGATGCGACGTTCTCGTTGCCGATGGCCCGGCGGAAGCGAGCCTGGATCTTGCCTTCAATCTGAGCGCCGCTTAGCCAGGTGGCCACGACGCCATTGAGAAGCATTTCCTGGGCCTCGTCCCAATTGGCCGGTTCGGCTGCAGCGAGGGCAAATTGGTCGGCGCGGGTGTAATCGCGACCCCCGAGAGATATCTCGGTCCCGTTGCCGTCCCCGACGATCGTGCGTTCATCGTCCGGGACCTCGACCGGTTCGCCACGGAGCCAGGCCCTAACCTGGTTGCCCGACCACCGCGAATGCGGATCTCGCGCCAAGAGGCCCCTCAACAACAGGCGCAGTTTCGTATCGGCCATCGGCGGTATGTCGATGCCGCGGGTGACCACGTGCAGCCGAAGGGCCTGATCGTTGGTCCCCTCAAAGCACTGGCCGGCTGTCGCCTGTTCGAGGACGATCATGCCGGCCGACCACCAGTCGGACGCGGCACTAACCGCTCCGACAATGGCTTCGGGCGCCGAGTAGCGGGTGAGCTCTAGCGGCGCTACGGACTCGAGATCGAAGTCGGACATGCGCGCCGAACCAAACCCGGCAACGACCAGGTCGAGTGGATCGCGACCACGGATCAGGATCGTCCGCGGGTTGAGATCGCGATGCCGCAGCCCGACCTCCTCGAAGCTGGTCAGCACACCAGCAAGCTCAGTGATCAGCCGCCGCATCAAGTCGGGATCGGTTGCGGCGGGATACCCGGCCTCGGCCAGGCTGCCCCCGCCGATCAGCTCGAAGACGTCGTAGGATCGTCCGTCGTGCCGGCCGATCGTGATCAGTTCTGGAACATGGTCGCGCGGCAATCGCCGCAAGGTCTGGTACACTTGGGGATCGGGCTCGGCGCCCTCGTCGTACAGGGTGACGAAGACCTCGCGGGCTGCCGCATCGCGCGCCGTAAATGAGGTAAACGGCTGGCCTTGGGGCGCGCGAAGCTGTCTCAGCTCCGACAATCCCTCGATCTCGATCGTTACTGCACTTTCGGGCTCATCTTCGATCGGAGCGCCGGCGGCCTCGCCGGTAGTGGTCGCTGACCCTGCCGGTGGGGTTGCAACCATGGCATCGGCACCGCAGACGAAGCAGATCTCCAGGTCGTCGGCCATCGGGTGCCCGTTGGCGCAGACTCGTGTCGCCGCGGGGGGCGGAGGCATGGCAATGACCGAACCGGTGTCCGCGGGCGCGGTGTGGACTGGCTGGTCGGCCAGCGGCCAAAGACACTTCTCGCCCGCGACATCGTTCTTGCACAGCCATTCGCCCTCGGGCCGGTCGCTCCCGCAATTGGGGCAATGCCGATATCGTTCAAGTATGGTCGTCGTCATGAGTATTGCTGTCTGTCTTCGGTAATGCCGGCTTTATGTCCACCAAGCTCCAGCAACTTCTGTAGGCGAGCCAGGTCGCCCCGCTGCGGAATGCCGGCGAGGAAAACGTCACCTGTCGCGTCGTCGAACATCACGTCCAGAGTGTTCGCGAGGGCTGCAGGCCCGGCCATATCGCCGAACCTCAGTCGTCCGAGTTCAGTCGCGATGTGCAGCCGCTGGTTGTCGCTGCCCCTTAGGGGCAGGGTCTGCCTCGCCGCAAGGACCAGCGGGTCGCTGATCAAGGCGTCGAACAGGCCCTCGAACTCCTGCAATGGCAGTACCTCGACCGGATGGCCCGAATAGACCAGGATGTCGCCCCCGTGCACGGCGCGGACCCACGTCAGGAGCGACTTCAGAGCGTCCGGTTGATCGAAGGGCTCTCCACCCGAAATGGTGAAGCCGTCGGCCGTGGCGAGCCAGGGCACTATTGCCTCGACCACGGCTTCGACCGAAGTTTCGCCACGGGACGTCGACCAGGTATCGAGCGAGATGCAGCCGGGGCAGCGTATCGAGCAGCCCTGCAACCAGATCCCGACGCGAGCCCCAGGCCCAAGCGCTCGCACCGGAAAGTGCAGCCGCGATATTCTGATCGGTGTCACGCTCATCGTGTCGTCACGGGGTGGCCCCGGATCTGCAGCACGAGGCCGTCGCTCTCATCACGCAGCTCTTCGATCTCGATTCGACCCCCGGACGAAATGCCCATGTCGAACACGGACCTGGCGAGGGGATTGATGAAGTGCGTTTCGAGTTTGTTCCTGATGCCGCGGCCGCCGTTCGAGAGATCGGCAATGCAGAGCTCGGCGAGCCGCCGAAGCGCCGAAGCGCCGATCTCAACCTCAATGCCTTGGCCGGCGAGAATATCCTTGCGGATTGAGGCGACCATCTGATGGAAGATCTGCTCGGCAATGTCCTGTCGGATGTAGTCGAAGACCAGGATGTTGTCGCCAATCCGGTTCAGGAGCTCTGGCCGGTTCAGCGTCGTTTTGAAGTAGCTGTCGATCTCCTCAAGCACCTTCTGCTCGATCGTGACAAAATCATCGGTCGGAGTAACATTCGCAACGCGTGAGCCGTCACGCTCCTGCCGGTAGATACCGAGGTTGGAAGTGAAGACGATGAAGGTCTCGGAGAAGTAGACGCGATCGCCGCGGCCCGAGGTGAGGACGCCGTCGTCGAGCACCTGGAGGAACTTGTCGAGGATGCGGGGATGCGCTTTCTCGATTTCGTCGAACAGCACCACCGAGAACGGTCGCTCCCGGACCGCGTTGGTGAGCTCGCCGCCGACGTCGTATCCGATATAGCCCGGTGGGGCACCGATAAGCCGCTGGTCGGAGTGCTCAGCTGAGAATTCCGACATGTCGAAGCGGATGTACGCGGACTCGTCGCCGAACAGCAGTTGGGTGATGGTCTTTGCGAGCTCCGTCTTGCCCACTCCGGTGGGACCGGCGAGAAAGACTACCCCACGCGGACGATTGCCTCGTCGCGGCGCGCCGATCCCGGTGACCGCCCGCTTAATGATATCAAGGACGTGTGTGACGGCACGTTCTTGCCCGCGCACCCGATCTTGTACGAACGACGCTGCGTTGCTGATCTTCTCCCGATCGATCAGGGCCCACTGGTCTTCAGTGACGCCGACCTTGTAGCGCCGTACCGCATCGCCAAGCCGAGCGATGCCGATGCCTTCGATGCGGCACAGGGTGAAGATCGAATGGAGGTCAAGGAGCAGCAACCCCTCGGTGCCTTCGACCAGCTCGTCGGTTGCCCTTTCGAGCATCTCGGGCGTGGCGGAAGCCGCTCCCTGCAAACTCTGCATCGACGGCACTGCCATGGTCCGGCGATAACGATGATCCGGTTTTGCGACGGGAATGTGCCGAAGGCGCACGTTGTCGATCACCAGCCAATCCGGCAGATCACCTTCCTTTTCGACGATCCAGACTACTGAGTTCATGAATGGTCGGGGCGGCGACCCATAAGGTCGTGGGCGGGATTGATGGGCGAGGACCAGCGCCCTTGAGAACATGTTGCTTTCGGTCACCGACAACGCCTCGGGGCGGGCGATCAGGCGCGAAGCAAAGTCGACCAGCAGCGCCACCGGCGGCTCGGTCGGTCCCCTTGAAGTCAACCGGCGCAGCACCTCGGAGAACAGCTCGATGCCGGCGGGAGCCGTGCCGTCTGGGCCAGGCGTCAACCCAAGGGACGTCAGAACGTTAACATTGCCCTGAGCGGGTGAGGAGGGGCCCACCACCTTAAAGCCATTGACGGGATCGAAGACCACGACATCAGCGTAACCGACAGTCCGGAGCTCCTCGCCGAGGAGGGTGACGAGGGGTTGGGCCATCGGCGACGTGGAGGAGCCAAGCTGCAGATCATGAACGTTTCCGGATAGCACGAACTGCGCCTTCATTGGCAGGAAACGCAGGAGGTCGCGCAACCAGCGCGGGCGCTCGAGATTGAGATGGTCTGACATTGCGGTCCCCTGACCACCTATCGTGCATGCGCATCGTTGCTGATCAATAGCCGACAACGCCAAGTCACACTTTAGTTAAAAGCCCACACTTGAAAGGCAGCGCACACCAGTCCGTAGGTTAGGTTGCCGCTGGTCCACGATTGCATCAGATTGCCCTGCCGCGGGCGTAGTGATTGGGGCGGGTCCAGTCGTCTCTTGACTTCGAGGCGAGGAGTATGCGTTCGGGAATTTCCATAACCAGAAATCGCCGCGTCTCGGGCATCATTGCCAGCTCTGCCCTCGTCGAAGGTGTCACCAACAGATGGGCTCGAAGTGCGACCGGATGGTTGGAGTTTTTGACGCCACCTCTAGGTACCCGCCGCTCAATGCCCGCTTCGCGCCAGTTCCGGACCTCCACGTGATTCCGGCGGGAGCAAATTGGCGTCGTCCAATCATCCGTCAAAAAGGCTCTACTGTCCAAATAACAGCTTACCACACCGAATTGGGCCAACCGACGCACATTGTCGCGAGATTTAGTGTCCTGCAAAGCAGCGCCCGCGACAGAATCTGTCAGGCTTTACATTTATGTGTTTGCGGATAATTTCCAGACCGATGTGCACTGGTGAATCGGGTATTGTCGTTTGGAGGTCTGGTCGTGGGCGCTTTTCCAGATGTCGTGGTTCTCTTGCCCGGCATTCTCGGCTCCGAGCTGACCAAGGACGGCAAGCTGCTCTGGGGAGCAGGATCTATATGGGATTCCGTATTCAACAACGGTTTGGCCCGGCTACAACTTACGGCGCCGGGCAGCCTCGACGAGGACATAGGCGACGGCATCGTTCCACGTTCAATCCTACGGTGGCCGGCCCTCATTCCCGACTTTTGGAAGATCGGCGGTTACCAGGAGCTCAGTTACAATCTACAGGACCGGCTGGGCCTGAAAAAGGGAAAGAACTTCTTCGAGTTCCCCTATGACTGGCGACGTGACAATCGCGTGGCAGCCATTAGGTTGGCGAGGGAAAGCCACGACTGGTTGAAGGCGTGGCGCGAGGAGAGCGGCAATGCAGAGGCCAAGCTCATCCTGATCGTTCACTCCATGGGTGGACTGATCGCACGGCATTTCGTCGAAGTGCTCGAGGGGTGGAAAGCCACACGGGCGACCATCGCAATAGCGACCCCATTCGCTGGGTCGGGCGATGCGCTGGACTTCCTTCAGTCGGGCATCAAGGCGAACTTTCTGCCAGATGGGGTGAAACGGAGTATCTACACTTTTGCCGGCTTCGACTCGTTGTATCAGCTCTTGCCGACAGGGCCATTTCTCCGGGACGGCGCGGGTTCTCCGGTCAAGCTCGTCGATGCCAACCTGCTCAAGGTGGATCGGAACCGCGTGCGGTCCGCGCTCGCGTTCCATGATGAGATGCGCGATGCGGCAAGTACCAACAAGTCGATCGGGGCCTACCTTGAGCGCAAGGGCGCGACACGTACGGTCATCGGATCGGAGCAACCGACCAAAGTCGGTGGCTTCGTCGATGATCAAGGATGGGTGACGTTCAGCGGCAAGTCCGTGCAGGAGGGTTTTCTTTCCGGCGATGGTACCGTACCGCGGCGATCGGCAACGCCGCCAGAGGTTGGCGAGGAAGTCGCCGCCTTTGCGCCCACATCTCACTCGGCCATCACGTCCTACGGCTCTGTGATGTCACACGTGTGCAACGCCATCGCAGGGATGCCAGAAACTCCGCTGCGGGATAGAGGCGGCGTTGGCACCATCAGCCTCCTGGTGGACGATCTCTATCGGGCAGGGGCGGACGTCGCAATCCGGGCCGCCACTCGCCAGTCGGCGCAGTTCCTTAATCTTACGCTCACCAACCTCGACGACACCAAGCCCCCGATCAAGACCCGGATGAACAAGGTAGACGATTATTACGTATGGCAGTACGCCCTGCCGGCGGGGAGCTATCGAGCGAGCGTGGAAGCGACCGGTGCCGAAGAGGCGTCGGACATCTTCACGGTCGTCGATGTAGACCTCCTGCCATAAACCCGACCGGAGGAACGCGTGAACAAGTTTGCCTTACCCGACGGTCCGGCCTGGGATGAGCTGCGTCGCCAGCTCGAAGAGCAGCTCGAAGACGAGATTACCTTACTCGAGGTGTCCTTCGAAGGGCGCCGGCTGATCCTCGCCGGTGAGGTTTTCAGTGAAGCGACCAAGCAGAGTATCGAAGCGATGATCGTGGAGAGAATTCCCGCCAGTGTATTGGCGAACCGGCTCGTTGTCGCTTCTCCATTCTTCAACGCTGGTGATGACGGCTTCGATGTGCCCATGTCGCCGTCCGAAGTTGGTGCCGCGCCTGACAACGGTGGTGAGGCCCCTGCACTAGAGGTACCTCCGACTGCCGTTCCAGATGGCATTGGTGATGGACGGGAATTGGTCACACGGTTCCCCACGGCCCAAGCGATCAGCGATGTCCGCGTTGGCGAGAGGCTCGATCTGAAGGTCGACCTGAGCCTGACACCCCCTGCCGGCGCCGAGGACTCCTGGATCGACTTCACTGCCGACGGTGATTGGACAACCTTACCAATCGACGTTGAGATCGTCTCCTGGCAGCTGCAGATCGACGACGTTGATCGTCGGGCCATCATTCTAGTCAAGCGGGATGCGCCATCCAGGCCAGTCATGTTTTCGGCTCTTGTTGCCGAGGAAGCGCGTGCACTCGGCCGCGTGAACATCCACCTGATCTTCTCCCACGACGGCCGCCCGTGCGGAGAACTGGCAGTGTCCTTCGAATTGACTGCTTCTCAGTCGGCAACCGCTATGGGCGAAACGACGACCGCATCCGTGAACATCCCCACCGACCAGCCTTCGGCCGATCTGACGGTGAACATTCTGCAGGACCCCGGTGGCGGCGATCGATACCAATGGACGTTCAACGTTGGGCCAGGCTTAAGGAACCTCGGCGAGGCCTTCAGGTTCGCAAGCTCCGGTTTCGGGATGTCCGCCAAGGACTACTTCAAGGCCAAGTTCAACGCCTGTCCCTACCTTGCCCAGGGACAGCACGAGGGTGCACTACAGGGTATTGGCGAAGAGATCTGGCGGGCCGCTCCGCTAGAGTTCCGCAACCTCTACCTCGCCATCCAAAAAAGCGTTGGTTTCAAGTTTTCCATCCAGATCATGACCAACGAGCCCTATGTTCCGTGGGAGCTCATGTTTCCCGTCGAGGAAGACCTGGAAGGTGCTGGCCACCTATACTTGATGCATCCAATGGCAAGGTGGTTCATGGATGGAGCTTCAATGCCGGCGTCTTTCCCCACTGGTGATGTCATCACCTTTGCGCCCCAATACGAGTACGGCGACAATTTGCCGGCGGCGCAGGCCGAAGCCGAATGGCTCGTCACCAAGTACGGTGCACACCGTCCCTACCCGACCTACGCTGGGTTTATGGGCGTGCTCCAGACACCGCCGAGCACCGCGGTGCGGTTGCTGCATTTTGCCGGCCACGGTGCGTCGGAAGGTGCGCCGGGAAGCGTCGGCATCAGAATGCTCGACGGCTGGGTACCTGTAGATGCCATTAATAGCAGCGTCCAGCTGGGCAAGCGTTATCGCCCGATCTGCATCATCAATGCCTGCCAGGTTGGGGCGACAGATGCATGTCTCGCCTCGACTTCAGGCTGGCCCCCGGCCCTTGTCCGCAGGTCGTTCAGCGGGGTGATCGCGCCGCTGTGGTCAGTGCAGGACAATATCGCCTCCGAGTTTATCAAGGACGCGCTCACCGAACTGATCGACAATCAGCAGTCGTTCGGAAACGCCGTCCTCAAGTCGCGACAGAACCACTCGGCAATGTCTCCAAGCGCTTTCGCCTACCTGTCCTACGGCGACGTCATGGCAAAGGCCGCGAACTGAGCCACAGTCCGGCTATCGGCGGCTTGCCTCAACCAGGACGTTGACCTTCGCTGCTGCTGCGGCGACCTCGGTGTAGAGTTCTGCCCCGGCCGGCGCCTTGATGCTGACAATCAAGCTGAATGGCGTCGCCGTGTCATAGCGTTTTGCTTTCCGGATGTCCGCCCACCAGCCCTTGACGGGGCCGACCGCGATGCCATCGCGCTCGGCCAGATGAAACGCGGGCCCTGTCCAGACATCCTGAACGAGCGAGCCACGACCCCGATATTGCCGTCCGATCTGCCAGCCACCATCGGACTGACCGTCGTCGTCCTCTAGTGCATTGAAGCGGGATTGCGCACTGGAGTCGTCCTCGCCGAAGCGTCGCACGTCAAAACGAAGCCGGTGCGATGGGTATCGGTCGGCGCGATCCCGGGCGTAGGCGTGTGGATCCGGTTCGACGAAGTATGACAGCGTAACCTTCATCTCGACCTGAACGTTGCCCAGCGCCTTCAACGCGGCGGTTGGCCAAGGCAGCTTGAAGTACTTCATCTCCTTGAGCTTTATGGTCTTGTCATCGAGCGTCAGTGGTGTGAGCTCATCCTCGATGACAAGCGTGCAGGCGTTGTCTGCGCTGCGATAGGCCCGCTCCTGATTCGGCAGGCCCCACCCATAGCGGCCAAGACATATGTCTCTCGCCGTTGGTTGGTCGCTTGCAGCTGCGATGCTCTGGTACTGCGCCATCATGGCGGGGGTCCACTCGGCGCTGTGAACCAGCAGGCCACGCAGCGACGCCGGGCTGTAGGCAGGGTATGAGCCTTGAAGGCGCCCCAGAAGGCCGGCTGCTGCCGCTGTGGCAGCACTCGTCTCTCCTGTCAGGCTGAATGGTGATTGCGGTAGGTTCCGACCGGTGGTGAGCACCAGATTCTGGTGGGATGGCTGAGCAAACGCCCCCCCGGGGTCCACCGAGAAGTTTCCGCCTTCCATGACGACGTCTGGCTTGTTCGGATGCGGCTTCGGCCACGCTTCGGCGCTTCGCGCCGTGGGCGCGAGGTCGCCCATGGGCGCGACTAGGTTCGCGCCCTGCGCCTTGTAAGTCATGGCGCCAACGGTGATGGCGTTGAATGCCTGTCCGGGCGCCTCTATGCCGAAGCGCTTGTTGCGATCTGCGTAGTCGGCCACCGCATATGGCTCCACCGGCGTCCTCGGCACGTTGCCGGCCGCCACGCAGAACAGGCGCGGCTTGCCATTGTTATAAGCAAGCAGATCGAGTGCCGCCGAGGTCGCAGTACCTCGACCGTTCGTCGCTTCACCTCGAGCGGTCTGGGCAAGACAGAAGACCCTCTTTGCCTCAACTTTCTCGACCAGCGCTACCGCACGTTCCAACGCGTCGCGGGCCGGCAATGGTTCAGCACCGGGGGGTGCCTGAACCACCACCGACTCAAGCCAGGTGTACTGGGGGATAGGCCCAGACCCCTGCATGGCATACTCAAGGTCCAGAAACTGAACGACGCCAGCCATCTTCGTGCCGTGTCCGTGATGATCGCCGACGCCCCACGCAGGAATGGCAGCGTGAAACCCGTTGGCCGCGGTCGATGCGGCCAACAGAGGGTGATTGCCCGCAATGCCGGTGTCGAGCACGGCTACCCGCGGTGCTGTCGGTAGCGGCGGCTGCAGGCGGGCAACCACCTGGTCCACTCTTGCGGACCGCGCCGCGGGAGGCATCTTGACCAGGTCCGCCGCGAGCTCAGAGGCGCTCCGCAGTTCGACGACCGCAACACTCGACTGAATGACGCGCTGGATTTGATCAGGGGTGCCCACGACGTTGTAGACCATGACCTCAACGAACTCAGTGGGCTTGCCGTCGAGCTCGAGTTTGGCTTGCGTCAAAGCCCTCAGAAAGTAGTCGCGGTAGTCCTTTCGAATCCACACTTCCCACTTTGTGGACCGCCGGGTTCGAGGTAGCCGCTCAAGGCTGTCAGTCCAGTAATCACGCAAAGACGCCGGCCGAATGGTCGATGCGGTTTCAAAAAGCCAGAAGCTACGGGGCTTGTTCTCGCCTCCCTCGTCCTCGTCGTCGTCATTGCTGTTCTCGACCGAATTGCCGGGCAGCCAATCGCCATAGGCTGCGAGGTTCTTTCGCAGCGTCTCCAGGTTGGACATCGTGAGGAAGAACGTGGCGGTGTCCTGCTCCGGCTCGCTCGGATCCCTACCCTTTGCCCGCCGAAGGGACAGCAGTTTCGGTGTTGGTGATGTCGCGCGTGCGTCACCGGTGATCAGTGCCACGCCGGGGCGAGAGTCGACCGCTACAGCAACGCCTCTGGCGGCCTTCTTGACGGTCGCGTTCGCCTGCATCTCGGCAAGCTCTGCGATTGCGGCAACGCTTTTTTCCAGTTCGTTGCGCAGCGCCCGAGCATGAAGGAGCCGGTTCTGAGCGGAGAGCTCGTTGCTGGAACTTCGGCCGAGGGGCGACGCATATCGTGCCGGCCGTTTGCCTAGGCCACGAATATGAATATGACGGAGATTGTCCATTGCGTCCAAACACTAGAATCTCAGCAATTCTTATTGCGACTGGACTTCAGCTCCGTCAATTGGGGTGGATAGTGTTTCTATCCTTCAATGCTTGTTTCAACAGCTCGGTGGTGATTTTTGCGTCATTGTCGAGCACGGCATCACGTGCCGCGTCTGCCGCAGCGGCAACCAAGTCTGCCTGGCTCAGGCCATGCGATGCCAGGTCGAGTTCGTTCCAGTCGAGCTTGTCGACGTCAAATGCCAAGAGATGGTTATTGAGCACGCGCCGAGCTTCCTCGGCGGATGGCTTTTCGTAGAACAGGGCAGCGTCGAACCGCCGGAACAGTGCCGGATCGAGAAGTGACCGATGGTTGGTGGCGGCGATTATAACGCTGCCGGACTGGTCCTCTTCGAGGAACTGGAGGAACGAATTGAGCATGCGTCGTGCTTCGCCGACGTCATTTTCGCTGCCACGGCTTGCCGCCAGTGCGTCGACCTCGTCGAAGAAGTAGATGCCGCGAGTCGTCGCCATTGCGTCGAAGATCAACCGCAGCTTGCTCGCGGTTTCGCCCATGAATTTCGTGATCACCCCGTCCAACAGGATGGTGAAGAGGGGCAAGCCGAGCTCGCCGGCGATCGCCCTGGCTGTCATCCCCTTGCCGGTTCCCGGCGGTCCCGAGAAGAGGAACTTGCGCCGAGGAGCGAGGTTCTTAGCCTCAAGAGTTGAGCGCTCTCGGTGTTCGCGAACGATGCGAGTGATCCGCCGCTCCAACTGGGAACTCAACACGAGATCCGACAAATAGATCTCCGGGTACGATGCCCGCACCAATCCGGCCAGTTCCCCACGCGGTGCCGTGATCGGAATAGGCTTGGCGATTCGGGCACGGGCAGCATCGATTCGAATGCTTTCGATGAGAGCCTTGATTTCGCCCGCCATCTTCACCTTGCCGGAATTGTCGGCTTCCTGGGCGATGTGCTCGGCGATCAGCAGAAAACGCTCATCGTCGCCTGCTGCATGGCTCTTGATCATACCAATAAGTTGCTGCGCAGAAGCCATGGCGATGTCCTAGTTCCGACGACCCGACGGGTCGAGCAAAAATTTGGCGTTCAGTGTCGGTCAGGTGAATACTGGCTAAACTTGTGCCGTACATGCAACGCGCGATGCCAGTAATAGTCGCCGAGTGGTGCCGCTGTCCAAGTGGCCGCTTTGGGCTAAATGCGGTCGCTCCTGCCTGGGCCGTACCATCACAACGGAGTCATCAGCTCCGGAGAAAGAGAGGAAGCAACGGGTGTTAGGTAAGTGCATGAGGACACCGAATGCGCCGCAGTCCCGCGGATCTTCAAGTCATTTTGCCTCGACTACTGAAGGGAATGGCGGAGGGGATGGGCCTGATATCCAACCTTCTCCACCTCAAGCCATTGAAATCATTGTATTCTTTGGGTGCCAGTGGCGACTTCCAGAAATCACTTTGACCCCGTAGTGCTGTCCCCATCAAAACTCCCCTACCGGCCTAGCCGACAGTCACACCGAAGAGCATCCCCACCGCTGCGGTCGCGGCCATGGCAAGCGCGCCCCAGAAGGTGACACGGACGGCCCCCTTTACGATGCCCGCACCTCCGGCTGAGGCACCGAGTCCGCCCAGCACCGAAAGCGCGATCAAAGTAGTGACCGCGACGATGAGAGTGATCTGAGTGGCAGGCACGAGCGCCGCAATGATGAGCGGGATGACCGCCCCGACGGCGAAGGTCGCCGCCGACACCAGGGCAGCCTGGATCGGATGCGCGGTGACCGTTTCCGAGATGCCGAGTTCGTCACGCGAGTGAGCGGCAAGTGCGTCCTTTGCGGTCAGCTGGACCGCAACCTGGCGGGCAAGTCCCTCATCAAGCCCCCGCCCGACGTAGATGCGTGTGAGCTCCTCCAGCTCCGCCTCGGGCGTATCCTTCAGTTCCCGCGTCTCGCGCGCGATGTCGGCCTGTTCGGCGTCGGTCTGTGAACTGACGGAGACGTATTCGCCGGCAGCCATCGACATCGCTCCGGCGACGAGGCCGGCAAGTCCGGCGATCAGGATTTCGGGACGACCAGATCCGGCCGCGGCGACCCCGACTACCAAGCTCGCAGTTGAAACAAGGCCGTCATTTGCCCCGAGTACGGCCGCGCGCAACCAGCCGATGCGATGCACCATGTGGATTTCTGAATGCGACAGACGACTCATCAGAGAAAACCTTTCCAAGCCGCAATCGCGTGCATGCGTTACCATAGCGGGATCTTGTGATGATGTCCGACCGGCCTCGTCGTGCGATCCCAACTTACGGCACGATCTGCCCTTGACCTTCCAGTCACGGGAAGGAGCACATTGAATTCGAAGGCCGTGCATTGGCCTTCGCGCGGCGCGTCCGCAGAAGGAGAACCCCATGTCCACCGTCGATCCCCACGGAGGCCACGCCCACACCGACGACGAAATGCCGACGCACCACGATGCGCCTGCAACTGGCCCGACGACCATCGACCCTGTCTGCGGCATGACGGTGACCCTGAAGCCGGATTCTCGGACAGAGAACTTCGGCGGAAAGGACTTCCATTTCTGTTCGGGCAAGTGCCAGACGAAGTTCCAGGCCGATCCATGGTTCTACGCCTCGGGTCGTGCCGCAGGGCAAAAGAAGGCTGCTCCGGCGAACGTCCAGTACACCTGCCCGATGCATCCGGAGATCGTCCGTGACGCGCCGGGAGCCTGCCCGATCTGCGGCATGGCGCTGGAGCCGATGGTCCCCTCGGACGAGCCCAGCGAGGAACTGACCGACTTCACGCGGCGGATGTGGATCTCTGCCGCCGCGGCGGTGCCGCTCATCATCCTGACGATGGGCGAACTGGTGGCGCTGCCGGTCCGCGACTGGATCGGGCATCAGACGGCGAGCTATCTGGAGTTCGTGCTGGCGACGCCGATCATCCTCTGGGCGGCGCTGCCGTTCTTCCGCCGTGGCTGGGATTCGGTGCTGAACCGCAGCCCCAACATGTGGACGCTGATAAGCCTCGGCGTGGCGGCGGCTTACCTTTACTCGCTCGTCGCCACCTTCCTGCCCGGTGTGTTTCCGGAACAGTACCGGATGGGCCACGGCGTCGGTACCTACTTTGAGGCGGCGGTGGTGATCGTAGCTTTGGTCTTCGTGGGCCAGGTGCTGGAACTGCGCGCACGCGAACGCACCGGGGATGCGATCCGTGCCCTTCTGGACCTCGCGCCCAAGACCTCGCGGCGCATCCTGCCGGACGGTACCGAATACGACGCGCCGCTCGAGAACATCATAGAAGGCGACCGGCTTCGCGTACGCCCTGGCGATGCGGTCCCGGTCGACGGTGTAGTGATCGAAGGCCGCTCGTCGCTCGATGAAAGCATGCTGACCGGCGAGTCGATGCCGGTCGAAAAGGGTCCGGGCGATGCGGTGACCGGTGCCACGATCAACAAGAACGGCTCTCTGATCATCGAGGCGGGCAAGGTCGGCTCCGACACCGTGCTGGCGCAGATCGTGGCCATGGTGTCGAACGCGCGCCGGTCCCGCGCGCCGATCCAGGGTCTGGCCGACCGTGTTTCGGCGGTGTTCGTGCCGACGGTGGTCGCCATCGCCGTAATAGCCTTCGTCGTCTGGCTGACCGTCGGCCCCGAACCTGCGCTGGTCTTCGCCATCGCATCCGCCGTTTCGGTCCTCATCATTGCCTGTCCCTGCGCGCTCGGACTCGCGACGCCGATCTCCATCACCACGGCGGCGGGACGCGGCGCGCAGGCGGGCGTGCTGATCAAGGACGCCGAGGCGTTGGAACGCATGGCGGCCGTCGACACACTGATCGTGGACAAGACCGGCACGCTGACCATGGGCAAGCCGAAGCTGACGGACACCGTGGCGGTTGCGGACATCACCGAGACCGACCTGCTGTCGCTCGCCGCAGCGCTCGAGCGTGGCTCGGAGCACCCGCTGGCGGAGGCGATCGTCGAAGGGGCGGAGGCGCAGGGCGCCCCGCGTCTGGAAGCGACCGACTTCGACGCCGTCACCGGCAAGGGCGTGCGTGGCAGTGTCGGGGGACGCGCGGTGGCGCTTGGAAATGCCGCGATGATGCGGGAGATGGGGCTGGACACCGGCGCGGCCGAGGTGAAGGCGGACACGCTGCGCGCCGAGGGGAAGACGGCCATGTTCATCGCGGTCGATAGCTCGCTCGTTGGCATCGTCGCAGTGGCCGACCCGATAAAGGACTCCACCGCGCAGGCCATCAGGGAACTTCATGCGCAGGGGCTGCGCGTCATCATGGCGACGGGTGACAATGAGCGCACGGCGCAGGCGGTGGCGGGCAAGCTCGGAATCGACGAGGTGCGCGCCGGCGTCCTGCCCGAAGCCAAGAAGGATCTGATCGACCAGTTGCGCCGCGACGGCCACAAGATCGCGATGGCGGGCGATGGGGTGAACGACGCGCCCGCGCTCGCTGCTGCCGATGTCGGCATCGCCATGGGCACGGGGGCCGATGTGGCGATGGAAAGCGCCGGGATCACCCTGCTGGGCGGCGACCTGATGGGCATCGTCCGGGCGCGCAAGCTGGCCCGCGC
This sequence comes from Devosia enhydra, assembly GCF_900119845.1. GTDB lineage: Bacteria > Pseudomonadota > Alphaproteobacteria > Rhizobiales > Devosiaceae > FPKU01. Next base: position 165,037 of record NZ_FPKU01000002.1, on the reverse strand, counting down.
CACCCTGCGCAACATCAAGCAGAACCTGTTCTTCGCCTTCGCCTACAACACTCTCGGGGTGCCGGTCGCGGCGGGGCTGCTCTACCCGCTCACGGGGATGTTGCTGTCCCCGATGATCGCGGCGGCGGCGATGAGCCTGTCGTCGGTGTCGGTGATCACGAACGCGCTGCGACTGCGGCGGATCGATCTGTAAAGGGCTGACGATGCCCGAAGAACCGAACCGCTGGGAAAGCGTCTACCGAAGCAAGGAGGAGGCCGAGACAAGCTGGTTCGAGGGCCGTCCGCAGGTATCGCTCGACCTCATAGCGGATACCGGCTCGTCCGATCGCTGAGCCACGAACACCGCACGCCGTGGGGCAGCGTGCAGCGGTTCCATTTCGGGCTCTTTCAGAAGGTCTGACGGGTGTCGGAAGATCGTCAATCTGCAGCGGCCGCGTTGGACCGCTGCGCTTGCGCGTCGCGAATGTGTTCGGGCCACGTTGACTTGATGTAGTCCAGGATGGCTTCGATCTCGCTCTGGTTCAGCACGGAGCCGAAGCCCGGCATGCCCGACGTGAAGGTCACGCCCATGTCGTCCAGGACGGCCTGACCGCCTCGGGCGATGTAGTCGATGAGCATGGCGTCATCGTGATGCCAGGTGTGGCCCGTCTCATCATGCGGCGGCGCCGGATAGAAGCCGTTGGCGTCAGGGCTGCGCCAGTCGGGCTGTCCCTCGAGATCGACGCCGTGGCAGGCCGCGCAGTGCTCGACGTAAAGCGCGCGGCCGGAGTCGGTGTCCGTCTCGGAAGCGTGGAGGAACGCCGCAGCCGGAACCGGCATGAGCCCGATCATCAGGGAGAATGCAGGCAACAGATGCCGACCGGGCGAGAGCTGTTTGACCGGCATCCGGTCCCCTCGTCTGCGCCACGACACAACCATCAGCGAAAGAAGACGTATTTGACCAGTGCCGCAACGACGAGCACCACGAGAATGGCGACCACGACGCCCCACAGCCCCATTCCCCACATCATGCCGTCGCCCATCATCGTTCCGGTCCCCTGAGTCCTAATGGTCGCGCGACCTTCCCGAGAGCCCGTCGATGATCGGGCAGTCCGGGCGGGCGTCGCCGTGACAATTCTCGACAAGATGCCCGAGCATCTCCCGCAACCCGGTCAGTTCCGCGATCTTGCGGTCGATCTCGCCAAGCTTCTCGGTGGCGATCGCCTTCACATCCGCGCTGGCGCGGTCGCGATCGGTGTAGAGGGAGAGCAGCTGCCGACATTCCTCGACTGAAAACCCGAGGCTGCGGGAGCGCTGGACGAAGCGCAGCCGGTGGACGTCCTCGTTGGAATAGTCGCGGTACCCGTTGGCAGCCCGGTCGGCGGTCAGCAGACCGATCTCCTCGTAGTAGCGGATCGTCTTGGGCGGCAGGCCCGATTGCCTGGCGGCTGTCCCGATGTTCATGGAGCATCTCCTGACCTTGCCCTCCCAATATAGGGATTCCAGTCACTGGAAGCTCAAGAGATTTCGAAGCGACAAACGGAAGTGGCCGCGCGGCTGAACCGCGCGGCCATCCGGTTCTCAGTTGGCGTTCTCAGCCAGCCAAGTGATCATCCGCTCGATCTCGGGGCCCTGCGCCGCGATGATCTCCTCGGCAAGCGCGCGCATCTGCGGATCGTCGCCGTGCTCGAGCAAAACCTCAGCCATGTCGATGGCGCCCTGATGGTGGGCGATCATTCCACAGGCGAAGGCCACGTCGGCATCCTCCATCATCATGCCTTCGTGCATGGCCGGCATGGTGATCATCATCTTGCGCATGTTCTCCTGCACATGCTCGGGCATGCTTTCGAGGTCCATGCCTCCCATGCCCATCATCTCCATCATGCCCGCGTTCATGCCGCCGCCCTGATTGCCGTGCATGCCACCGTGGCCCATGGCCGAATGGTCCATGCCGCCTGCGGCGGCAGCTGTCGTGCACTGCTCGGGGAGCTGGAATTCCGCGTCCTGTGCCAAAGCGGGCGCCGAGAAGGCGGTTGCGGCGACAGCCGCTGCTAGGATGGTCTTTGCGATGTTCATCTTGAGTCTTCCTGATTGTGTGAATTTCATTGGCGATCAGACAGGCATACGTCGGGGCGGCGGCAGCACCATCCCCGGATCGCTGCCCGTGCCACGGACAACTGATGCAGCAGTCGCCTCGTCATCGCAGACAATCACGGGCAGGTCTTGCGGTCCGACCGAAATGCCCGGACAGCAATGCGCCATCATGCAACAACCGATCGCAGAAGCGGCGCAATCGCCATCAGAGGTGACATTGCGATAGAGGACCTGGTCGCTCTGTTCGGCGTGCGCGTGGTGGCCATGCATTTCTGCCTGCACCCCGTGATGATCGGATGATGCGAACCCATGGTCGACTGGCGGCCAGACGAGGACGAGGGCCAGCGTCAGTAACGCTGCCAATCCCATTCTCCAACTCCGCGCCGACCTTTTCATCGATACTCGTCCATCCGGGGAAACCGCTCTGCCAGTACTTACAACCCGCACGCCATCAGCGCGTTCCTCGGGGCATCGTCACCGACAGCCGGCAGGACATCACGCCGCGCGGCGCGGCGGAAATCCGGCGTCCTGGAGCACGGCCGCCACGGCGGATTGATCGGCACCCGACTCCACGGTGACGCGTTTCAGGTTGAGGTCGATGTCGACCTTCGCCTGCGGGTCGACTGAATGGATCGCCTTGGTGACGCTCCTGGCACAGCCGCCGCACGCCATGTTGTCGATCTGGAACTGCATGAAGACTCTCCCGAGCATTTGGTGAGCCCTAGAGATGGGGCTTCCAGTTCGTGGAAGGTCAAGGGCAGCCTTGCCTTGAACGATGCGCTTCGGCTCAACCTTCCGTGTACGGACGTCGATTGCGTCGCGATTCGATGGGTCGATTGTCTATGAGACCAAAGGGAAGACTGGGGTATGGACGGTCTGTGGGCTATGTTCCTTGCAGCAATCAACTTCAATGAACAAAAGGATCCAAGATGAGTTTGTTGATTTCTCGCCGCGGTTTCGTGCTTGGCACCTGTGCTGCCTCGGTTACGGCAGCGCTGCCGGCCGTGGCCGAGTCCAGACCTGCTCTCCATGTGCTCAGGGATCCCAACTGCGGATGTTGCTCGGCCTGGGTCGAGATCCTGCAGGCCGACGGGTTCGATGTGACCGTCGAGGAGAGCATGGGAACTGCGCTGGCGCGCTACAAGCTCGACAACGGCATTCCGCAAGAGATGGCCTCCTGCCATACGGCGCGAGTCATGGGCTACATGATCGAGGGGCACGTGCCTGCTGCCGATATCCGGCGTCTGCTCGATGAACGCCCCGACGCGGTGGGTCTCGCTGTGCCTGGCATGCCTTACGGATCACCCGGCATGGGTCCGGAGTCGGAGCGGGAAGCCTATGTCGTCTACCTGGTTCGCCGCGACGGGACGACAGAGCCGTTCTCGAGCTATCAGGCAGCCTGACTTGCGGACGATTTTCTGGGGCGCGCCTTGACGGTCGCGCCGTGGACCAGCCCACCGGATGTCATGGCGTGTCGCTCAGAGTTGGGATGCCCATCTGGGATGGTTTTCATCCACCACAAATGGATGGGCATGCCGCCGCGCGCCGTGCAGATGCGGGTGGTCGAGCGGCAGGTTGTCATGACTGTGCTCAAGGATCTCGGGATCCTCCTTTGGCCAGAGGCGAAGTGCCGATAGCGTGCCGACGCCCGCCAGCGCCGCGAGCAGCCCCAATGCTACGACAGGTCCGAACTGCGTCATCAGCCAGCCGGAAAGCGGATAGGTTACGAGCCAGCAGGCATGGCTGAGTGCGAACTGGGCGGCGAAAAGCGCGGGGCGGTCTTCTGCGTGGGCCGAACGCCGCAGCAGGCGACCGGAGGGGGTGAGGACCGCTGAATACCCCAGGCCCACCAGCAGCCACGCGCCAAGGAGAAAAGGCAAGCTGAGGCCGAGGGCGGCGACCACCACGGCGAGGCCAAGAAGCGTCAGCACCATGAGCGCGGCGCCTGCAACCATCACCGGCCGATCCGGCACGCGGTCGAGCAGTTTCGGCAGCGCGAGTGCAGCCAGCATCGAGCCGGCGCCGAAGGCCAGCAGCGTCCAGGCCAGGGCGGATGCATCCAGCCCCAGCGTGCTGCGCACCAGCACCACAGAGTTGACCAGCACCATCGCCCCCGCAGCGGCGGCGGCGAGGTTCAGCGCCAGCAGTCCGCGCAGGCGCGGTGTCGCGAGGTAGATGCGGATGCCGCGCGTCGTGCGGTCGTAGATGCCGCGCGGCTCGGACTGTTTTGGGCTGGGTAGAAGCACCGAGACGACCAGCGCCGCGGAGGCCGCAAACCCCACCACCGTTCCAAGAAAGAGGGAATTGTAGCTCACCACCGCCAGCAGCAGCCCGGCCAGCATCGGGCTGACGATGTTCTCGAGGTCATAGGCCAGCCGCGACAGCGACAGCGCCCGCGTGTAGCGGGCTTCGTCCGGCAGCACGTCCGGGATGGTCGCCTGGAAGGTCGGCGTGAAGGCCGCCGAGGCCGATTGCAGCAGGAAGATCAGGACATAGACCTGCCAGACCTCGGTGACGAAAGGCAGGCAGAGTGCCGCACCCGCCCGCACCAGATCCAGCGCGACCAGAAATGCCCGCCGGTTCACCCGGTTCGCGAAAGCTCCGGCGATGGGGGCGATGCCGACATATGCCACCATCTTGATGGTGAAGACCGTGCCCAGCACCATCGCCGCGTTCTCACCCGCGAGATCATAGGCCAGAAGCCCCAGCGCGACGGTCGCCAACCCCGTTCCCAGCAGCGCCACGACCTGCGCGGCGAAGAGATGGCGGTATGTGCGGTCGGCAAGGATTTCCAGCATGGGCGGTCTCACAGATATCGGGCGATGACCTTCAACTCGGCACGATCCTCCGGCGAATGCTCGACATCGAGGCAATGATCCATGTGGTCATGGATCAGCGCACGCTTGGCATTCACCACGGCCTTCTCGACCGCCTGCATCTGTTGCGCGATCTCGAGACAGGGCTTGCCGGCCTCGATCATCTCGATCACGGCACGAAGATGCCCATCGGCGCGCTTCAGCCGGGCGATCAGGGCGGGATGGGTTGCGTGGACATGGGGCTTTGTCATAGAACGACACTATCCTCCCCCAGAGGATCGAACAAGACGGCGCTGAGAAAGCGCCGCGATCCGACGAGCAGACAGGCAAGTATCATGTGCCGGCAACGGACCAGTATTCGACGGGGATTTGCGGCATTCTTGTGCCTGTCGCTGGTCGTCTGGTCGATTCTGCCCACCCTCTCGCATGTCCCCAGGATCGCCGACACGCTGCAAGAGCACGTCCAGATGATCGCCGAGCACGGGCATTCGCACGGGTTTCAGGAAGATCTGCTTTGGGCGCTGCACGGGCACAGCCACGATTCTGTCGATCACGATCACAGCCACGCCGTGGCCGCCCTGGACGACAGCACCGGACTCTTGCCGTGGGCCAGGGATGCCTGGGGGCTTCGGCCATCCCGCGATGGTCCCTATCGCGTGGTCCGAATCGAACGACCTCCGCGTGCCTGATCGCTGCCGCGCAAAGCGGCTTCACAGATCAAGCAACACTACACCGGAGATCCATCCATGACCCCAACTTCCCGGGTCGGGCGTGCCTTGGCGATACGCCAGACGGCCACCCTGATCCTTCTTCTGCTGGCGGCCTTGATGCTGACCGTCAGCCAGGCCCTGGCCCATAACGTCACCGCAGGTGACGCGGGCTATATCCAGGAAATCTGGGGGGTGAACATCATCCCCTTCATCTACCTCGGCGCCAAGCACATGGTGACGGGCTACGACCACATCCTGTTCCTGCTCGGCGTCGTCTTCTTCCTCTACCGGATGAAGGACGTCGCCATCTATGTCAGCCTCTTCGCCATCGGCCATTCGGTCACGATGCTTCTGGGAGTCTGGTATGGCTTGGGCATCAACGCCTACATCATCGACGCGATCATCGGGCTTTCGGTCGTCTACAAGGCGCTCGACAACCTTGGCGCCTATCAGAAGTGGTTCGGCTTTCAGCCCAACACCAAGGCCGCGACGCTGATCTTCGGCCTGTTCCACGGCACGGGCCTCGCCACCAAGATCATGGAGTACGAGATCGCAGAGGATGGTTTGCTAGCCAATCTGCTGTCGTTCAACGTGGGCGTCGAGATCGGCCAGATCCTTGCACTTGCCGTGATCCTGATCGTCATGGGCTACTGGCGCCGCAGCCCCAACTTCATGCGGCAAGCCACAGTCGCAAACATCATCATGATCGTCCTCGGCGTCATCCTCACCGGCCAGCAGATCGCCGGATACATGGCCTCGGCCTGAAGAATTGGAGCAAAGAATGAACAACGCACCCCAACCCCGCCCCGAGGACCTACCAAGCCGCGCGAGCCTGTTCCGCTCCTCGGTCATTGCAGGCATCAGCGCCGCGGCGATCCTGGTTACCGTGGTCCTGCCGGCCGAATATGCCATCGACCCCACCGGCGTCGGCCGGGTGCTCGGCCTGACCGAGATGGGCGAGATCAAGCGCGAACTGGCCGAAGAGGCCGAGGCAGATCGCCTGCTCGACGAGCAGCGCGCGCTGGAGCGGTCCTCGAGCGTTCTCGACACCGTCTTCGGCCTGTTCGTGGGCGTGGCCCATGCGCAGGAAGCCTGGCGGGACGAAGTAACCTTCACCCTCGAACCCGGGGCCACGGCAGAAATCAAGATGACGATGGAAGCCGGAAATGTTGTCGACTACGCGTGGACGGCGACAGGGGGGCGGGTCAACTTCGACCTGCACGCCCATAGTGGCGGCGACTCGGTCAATTACGAACGTGGCGCCGGCCAGACTTCGGGCGAAGGCAGCATCGAAGCCCCCTTTGCCGGTGATCATGGCTGGTTCTGGCGCAACCGGGACAGCACGCCGATCACGATGACCATCCAGCTGCGTGGCGAATACAGCGACGTCGTGGAGACGTACTGACGCTTCCCGTGCCTGCGGCCAGCCGCAGGCACGGTTCCTCTTTGCCGCCGGGATGCTTTATCCGGATCACTTCGGGACATGGGTTCAGCTCCGCACCATGTTGACGGCAAACCAAGGCGCGGTATCCACAGCGATGATGGCCAATCTTGACGCCTTCTTCTTCGCGGTCTGGGCGTGGCTCGTTTCCGTCCAGCGCGAAATCTACGGCGACATCGCCACGATGCTGCGCGCCTTCGCGGCTACGGGCGACTGGAGCCTGCTTGTTGCCTTCGTACCCTGGGGCGTTGCTTTCGGTGCGGCGCATGCCTTGACCCCCGGCCATTCCAAGATGGTCCTCGCGATGTTCGTCGCCGGCAGCGGTGCAGGGTTCGCCAGCGGGCTTCGCACCGCCGGCATTCTTGCCTCAACGCACATCCTGATGTCCGTCCTGATCGTTCTTCTGGGGCTGCCGCTCGCGTCGATGGCACTCGGCGAAGTCGGAAGAGCCGTCTTCCTCGAAACCTTGAGCAGAAGCCTTCTCGGGCTCGTTGGGCTCTGGTTGTTGATCTCGGCCCTGCGCTCCGGCAACGGGGATGGGCATGGGCATGGACGGGGTGTCGCGTTTGGCGTCACCGCGGGCCTCATTCCCTGCCCCCTGACGCTTCTGGTGATGACGTTTGCCGTTGCGCATGGTGTGCCCGAGGCCGGTGTTGCCTTCGCCGCGATGATGTTGATCGGAGTGGGGCTGGTTCTCGCTGCGGTCGCCGGCGGCGCGGTGCTGACGCGAACCGGCCTCGGCACGATTATGGGCAGGCTCTTGCCCGGCCTCACGTTGATTTCGCGTGTGGCTCTCGGTCTGACGGGGATCGCTCTCGTCGTGGTCGCAGTACTGGCCCTTCTCGAGAAATTCTGAACGCCTTGTCTTGTCCGATCGAGCAGCTTCATCAGCCGAAGGATCTGGTACAGACAGCCGCCTGGTCGCGCATGACGGCGTAGTCGCTCAGCATTTCAGCGACGGCCGACCTCTCCGGAAGGATCCCGAGTTCCTCGGCCACCCTTGCCTGAAACTCCCGACTATACTCGACGATGGGCGCACACGTCCCGGACCCGCCCGTCTCAGAACCGACCGTCGCGCAGCCGCCCAGCAAGCTCGTGGCGATCGCGAGGACGGCGAGCCGCCGCCTCCAGCATCTGGCGTTGGACATCATTGGCTTTCTCCGTGGTTTGAAGGCGTTCAGCGAGGCGTCCCGCGCGCTCGCCGGAGCGCCGAAGCGAAAGCAGGAACAGGAGCAGGGCGAGGATGATGGCGCCGTAGCGCAAAGCCGCCCGCATCCATGGGCTGGCGGCGAACCCGGTCAGGAGCGGGGCCATCACCGCTGCCCTCGGCGCCAGTCATCGAGCCGGGCGTAGATCGTGACTGCGATCCCGCCGAGCGCCACGGCGATGAACAACCAGCGCAACGTGTCGAGATACGGCACCAGCGGCAGGATGGCGGTCTGGGTCTCGGCCAGGACGCTCTGCGCGACCTCGACCCCGGCTGCGCCCAGCGTCGCCACGCCAGCCGCGCCACCCCCCTTCATGGTGCGGCTGTCGGCCAGCACTTCGCGCGCGGGCGGCGTCTCGGCTGCGAATGCCGTCGCCCGGACCGGGAACCGCTCGCCCCACTGTCGCGCAGGGCCGAGGTCGACATGGATGAACCCCGAGCGCGGATAGAAACCGAAGCCGAGGAACCCGACCTCGCGCGCCGCCGCCTCGAAGGCCACCGGGTCGTGGTTCGCCATGGCGATGTCGAAGGCGGCGCCGTCGAGGTGCTTCGACCGGGTCGCGCCGCCGACGGCACGGTTGTGCTCGGGGCTGCGATAGGCGGAACGCACGATAAGCGGCTTGCCCAGCCGGTCGCGCAGCGCTTGCAGCTTGTCGAGCGCCGCTTCGTTGACCAGCAGCTTGCCGGTGCCCCGGCAGGCGATCTCGGCCGGCGAGAAGTTGGGCCAGCGCCAGCTGCTCTCAGGCACGTCGCGCCAGTGTCTGTGAAAGGTCGTGGTCATGGGAGTCCTCCGGAAATGAAAAAACCCGCCTCGAGGGCGGGTCATTGCGGGCTGATGAATGGGGATGGGGAGCGACTACGGGCCGCCGCCGAAGATCTTGAGCTTGATGGCGATGCCCGCGAGCAGCGCCAGCATCACGCCGGTGGTGATCATGCGGACGGCAGTCTGCATCGCCGTGCGCCGCACCAGCCGGATGCAGTCGACCAGGGAGCGCAGGTCCCGAATGTCGAGCGCGGCCTCGTCGCCGTCGAGCCCGACATCGGCGAGCGCGCGTTTCGCGCCTTCCTCGGCCGCGCGGGTCAGGATTGCCTCGAACTCGGCGTCGGGCATGCGCACGAAGCCCTCGGATCGGGGTGGTGTCATCGGATCCTCACTCCGCCGCTCAGCCAATCTTGCAGCCCCAGAAGGACGTGTGATCAGCGGCGAAATACCCGTCCGCAACCCGGAAATACCCCTGCAGCTCGACGGTATCGCCTGCGGTAAGCGGCACCATGGTCTGCAGCCAGATCGCGGTGGCGAGCGAGACGTGGGTGGCGGAGATTTCGCCGAGGGAGCCGCGGATTTCGGTGGTGCCGTTCAGGACGAGCCGCCCACTCATCCGCGCCGTGGCGCTGGCGTTGATCTTGTAGAGCAGCGTCGCGCCGAAGACGTAGGTGCCGTCCACCGGCGCCACGAAGTGGTTGTTCGCGGCGTCGAACGCGCCCTGATCGTTGGTGTCGGTGTTGTTGAGGCCGATCTTCGTCCAGGCGCCGACGCCGACGTAGTTGTCGTAGTTGGTATACGCCTTGAACCGGGGCAGCCGGGGCTGGTCGACGATGCCGGTGGCGTTGTCGACACTGAGCCCGTCGAAGAAGGTGCTGCCGTCGGCCGAGACCGCCAAGCGGAAGCGGTCCGAGCCGAAGAGCCCCACCAGCGCCTTGGTCACGAAGTTGGTCTGCAGCGTCAGGCCGAGATCGTCGCCCGCCGCCTCCTTGTTCATGGTGTAGAACAGGTCGCCCGTGCCGCCTTCGGCCACCGTCTTGGCGGTCCAGAGCGCGGCGTTCAGCTTGGCCGAGAACGGGTTAGACGCATCTGCCGTCGTGCCGACCCCGAGCAGCGCCATATTCTGCAACTCGCTGGGCGTGGTGCCGACCCAGCCCGCGCCGTCGTAGACCAGCAGCAGCCCCTCATCCTCGACCCACGCTCGCCAGCCGGTCCGTGGTGGAAGGCGCATCCAGGCGCCGTCCGTCCAGAGCGCCACGTTCAGGTCCCAGCCCGCCCAGTCGCCTGTCGCGCCCGAGCCGACGATGTAGCGATCGCCATCTGTGGGGCTGCCGGGCGGCGCTGTCAGATTCCGGTCGAGAACGGAGAGCTGGACGAGCCCGTCGAGGATCCGCAGCGCCTCGTTATGGGTAACGTGCTTCTGGGCCTGCGCCGCGAGGATGTAGGGCAGCAGGAGATGGGTCGTGGCGTCGGACATGGGATGGCCTTCAAAGTATAAGCGTGACGGTTTTCGGCGCGCCCCGCCCGACGAGGGAGGAGAGCTGGAAGATGCGGATGTCGAGCGTGTCACCGGGCTCGAGCGGCGCGCCCCAATCGGCGGTCTGGTCTGCGGCGGTGTAGACCGCGCTGGTGGTGGCGGTGCTCAGCACCCGCTTCACAGTGGCGCCGTCGAGGATTTCGACCTCGTAGGCTTCCAGTTCCTCGGCCAGCGGGACCTCGAGCCCGCCCCAGCTGTCGGCCGCGAGCGCGCGGGATCGGCGCGTCCAGCGGATCGTCAGATCGCCGGGCGTACGCGGCGTGCGCCACGGCTGCTCGACATGTGCGACGGAGAACGGCCGCAGCCCCACGCCCACCGGCGTGAATGCCTGCGCGACATAGGTCTCGTCGCTGACCGAACGGCTCGCCGGGCCGACGCGCCAGTTCCACGGGATGCCGAGGTCGGCCTCGGCGATCGGCAGAGACGCCAGCGCGGTGTCCAGCACGACGACCCGCGCGCCTGCCGGAGCCGGATTGCCCATCGCATTCTCAGTGCCGCGCTGACCGCGCAGGAGCCGGGTCAGGCGGTACCGGCCTGGCGCCAGCAGCTCGGCCGCGCCCGCCTGCACGATCTCCCAGACGCCGGGCACGCTCTCGATGGCGAGCGCGTTGGCCCCGCCGAAGAGGGTCAGATCGGTGACGCTTTCCAGCGTGCCGGTGAACAGATCGACCACGAGCGCATTGCCGAGATCGAAGCGAGACGTGGGGCCAGCATAGAAGTCCGAGACCAGCGCGCCGATCCGGGCGCGGCTGCCGAACGTGGTCAGCAGTTCGAACCCGTCCGTCGACGGGCTGCGGAACACCGCCATCTCGCCCGGCCAGGGAACCGCGCGCGCGGCGACCATCGGCCGGTGCGCGGGCTGGTCCTCGGTCAGCTGCGGCAGGTCCATCAGCACCGCATCCGGCGCGCCGAACACCACGGCCCGCGTCAGCGAGGCCGCGCGGGGATCGCCGGGCGGCAAATCATAGGTCGCCCGGTCCTGGCGAACCGCTTCGATGCCGCGCGCCTCGGCGTCGGCGATGGAGACGAGCCGGAGGTCCATTAGCCGCCCGTCATGCTCCAGCCGGATCGCATCGGCCGGATCGAGCGCCAGCCGCGAGGGCGGCAGACGGAACACCGCCGTCTCGCGCCCCACCCACGCCTCCATCAGCGCGCGGCGGCAGCGGCGCTCGGTCTCCTCGGGCGGCACCGCCATTGGGAAGCTCTCGGACGCGATCCGGGTCGTGTCGACGGTGATGCGCCGCGCCTCGACGAGGGCAGCATCGTAATCCTCGTCGGCGCGGGCGACCTGCCACTTCAGCGACTGCGGCAGTTCCGTCTCCTGGCCGCGCGTCAGTTCCAGCACGTCGCCCTCACGGGCAGCAACCAGATCGTCAGGCGTGAGAGTGGCAACGGAGGCCCGGCCGCGCTTGATGAAGCGGATCACTCCCTCGGTTTCCACCGCGTCGAAGCCGAAATGCCGCGACAACGTGGTGATCGAGGCGCGCGGGCTCTCCAGTGCGGTGATGGCGTAGCCCTCCACCGCGCCCCAGAGTTCGGTGACGTCGATCCGGGACTCGGGGAGCCCGGCGCGGAGACAGAGGTGCCGAACGAGTGCGGCCAGCGACACTGCGCCGAGCCGCCCGGTCAACCAATGCCCGAGCCGCCAGTTCGCACCGTCCGTCCAGACGTCGGCCAGCGCCGGGAAGAAGGGATAGGGCCGCGCGTCCCAGGTCCAGGCGGTGGATTCGGGGACGTGCACCATCCGGCCGCCGTAGACCGAGGACAGCGGGTTGTTCGCGGCATCGCCCCACCAGAGATACGTCGCCTCGAGATAGGCGCGCTGGATGGCGTCATCGCGCCAGCCCCGTGAGAAGTGCGGCGTGAAGCTCTCCGAGGACTTCGGGTCGAAGAAGACGTTGGGCTGGTTGGTGCCCCGGTCGATGGCGGGGCAGCCGAGCTCGGTGAACCAGATCGGCTTCGACTCCGGCGCCCACGCCGTCGGCGTCGCGCTCTCCGCCGCACCGGGGCGATTGTAATGCGCGTTCGACCACCAGGCGCGCAGATCCTTGTAGCGGAAGACCCATGGCTTGCTGGCGGCACCGTCGGTGATCGGGGTCCGCACCTGCGCTGATCGGTCGGCAGCGCTGGCATAGAACCAGTCGAATCCTTCGCCGCCCGCGATGTTCGCCTGCAGATAGGCCCGGTCGTAGATCGCAGGCCAGCCCTCGGCCGCGTCCGCATGCTCGAACCCGTCCCGCCAGTCCGACAGCGGCATGTAATTGTCGATCCCGACGAAATCGATCTCCGGATCGGCCCAGAGCGGGTCGAGATGGAAGAACACGTCCCCCGAACCATCGCCCGGCTGGTGTCCGAAGTATTCCGACCAGTCGGCGGCATAGCCGAGGCTCACATCCGCCCCTAGGATCGAGCGCACATCCGCGAGCAGGTCCCGATAGGCCTGCACGGCCGGATAGGTGGCCGCGCCCGAGCGGATCGTCGTCAGCCCCGGCATCTCGGTCCCGATCAGGAAGGCGTCCACCCCGCCTGCGGCGGCACAGAGATGGGCGTAGTGCAGCACCATGCGGCGCAGACCCCAGTCGCCGGAGGGCCCGGTCCAGCTGACGATCTCGCCCGAGACGCTGAAGCTCGCGGGCGTGGCCGCGCCAAACAGCGCCGCGACCTGGCTTGCGGCCGTGGCGGTCTTGTCCACGGTCCCTGCGAACCCCACTGCAGGCGAACAGGTGATCCGTCCCCGCCAGGGGAAAGCTGGCTGGCCCGTCTCCGCGGCGTTGTCGGAATACGGGTTCGGCAGCGTATTGCCCGGCGGCACGTCCATCAGGATGAACGGATAGAAGGTGACCCGCAGCCCGCGCGCCTTCATCTCCTGGATCGCCTGCACCACCGCGAAGTCGGACGGCGTGCCGCCGTAGACCGGGCGGTCCTGTTCGTCACGGCTGACGAGGAAGGCGTTGGCGCGGCTCACGCCGTTTACAGACCAGCTGGCGGGGGTGGTCGACTTGGCCGACACCTCGACGCCGGGCCGCACCTTGCACCATCCCGCCCGCAGATCGTCGCCGAACCACGCCACCACGAGGCTGACGCTCTCGACCGCGGGGGCCATCGCCTGAAGGCGGTCCAGCGCCTCCACCATGTCGGTGGAGTCGGCCAGCGCGTTCAGGTTCTCGGGCACCGTCGCGCCGCCATCGGTCTTCCGGATCGCCTGCGTCGCATAGGTGAACTCGCCCGAGGCCGGGATCATGGTGACCGCGCGGGTCAACCCCTCGGCGGTGTCGGGATCGGCCAGCGGCCGGAACACCTCGAAGGACAGCTGCGGCAGCCGGTTGCCGAAGGTCGAGAGCGCCAGTTCCTCGAAGACCACATAGGCGGTGCCGCGATAGGCAGGCGTGCTGGCCGCGCCCATCTTCGCGGCGATGAACGGGTCCGCCGTCTGCGCCTCGTCGCCGGGATACCAGCGCCAGGTGACGCCGGAGAGGTCCATCGGCTTGCCGTCGGCCCAGATGCGCCCGATCCCGGTGATCGGTCCTTCGCAGAGCGCCACGGCGAAGGAAGCATAGTAGAGATACTCGGTGGTCTTGACCTTGCCGCCCCCGCCGCCCTTGCCGCCGCCCTGCGTGGTGGTCTTCGTCTCCTCGCGGAAATCGGTCGCCCAGACGATGTTGCCGCCCATGCGCATCCGGCCATAGAGCCGCGGGATCACCGCGCCTTCGGTAGCCGAGGTGATGCGCAGCGTGTCGAGCCGCGCGCCCTCGATGCGCTGCGTGGGCGCCAGCGAGGAGATGATCCAGCTGTCGACGACCGAGCCGATGGTGGAGCCGATGAAGCCGCCGATCGTCGCGGCGCTGACGCCGAGGATCGCGCCGCCGATCGAACCACCAATGGCGGCGCCAGCGGCACCGAGAACGAGAGTGGCCATGTGTGAAACTCAGCGTTGCGGAAACAGGAAGGCGAAGGCGATGCGCCGCCGCCAGGGTTGCGTGAGCGGTTCCTCGATCACGCCGAGCCGCTCATAGGCGTGGAGGAAGGAGTCGGGGGCCGTCAGGACCCCGACATGCTTGGCGATGGCGCGGGGCTTCATGCGGAAGAGCACCAGCGCGCCGAGACCTGCCTCGGCCGGCGGCAGCTCGATCATCATGCGCCGCGCGCCCTCGGCCAGCACTTCGCGCGGGCCGGACTCGCCCCAGTCGCGGCTGTAGGGCGGGATCGGGAACGGCTCGGGGCCGACGACCTCGCGCCACACGCCCCGGGCCAGCCCGAGGCAGTCGCAGCCGACGCCGCGGAGACTGGCTTGGTCATGGTACGGCGTGCCGAGCCAGGACCGCGCGATGGCGATGACGCGCGCGGGGTCGGACAATGCGAGGGGTTGCGTCACAGCACGCCTCCCTCGTGGCCGCCATCCTTGGTGGCGTAGCGGACGACGGCATCCTGGCCGGGGATATGCGGGAAGCCGCGGAAGTTGACGGTGTTGGCGAACTTGGCCCCGCAGGTCTCCATGCGCTTGTCGCAGCCCGCACGGATGGTGAAGGCGTCCTCTTCGACGATCGCGCGCACCGGCGCTTCGAGCAGGGTCAGCACCGCGATTCCATCTGTGACGTCATGGCCCAGCACTTCCGCGCGACGCCCCGCATTCGTGCCGCTGGTCCATTCGATGATCCCGAAGGTGAACCAGCCGGAGGCGAACCCGCCGAGACCAGAGGCGGTAAACGCCCGGTCACGCATAAGATCAATCACGGTGCCAGTTCCCTTGAAGGCGGGGCCTTCCAGATCGACGCCGCATCGCTGATCCCCGAGCGCGGCGTCACAGGTCGCCTGAAACGTCCGTCCGACCGTCTGACCGAGCACATGGGCGAGCGAGCGGACCTCGGCGACGAACGCGAGCCGCCCGCGCCGGATCTGGCCGATGGCCCCGCGCCGCATCAGCACGCGCTGGCCTGTGTCGGCCCAGTTCACGCGCCAGACCTCGACCTCGGCGTTGTCCCAGCGGCCGTCGAGGATGTCGGTCTCGGTGATCCGGTCCGAGGTCAGCACACCCTCGGCATCCTGTGCATCGACCGACAGGTCCGACCCCGAGCGCACCTCGGACGCCGTGAGCCCGCTTTCGGGCTCGAAGTCAGTCCCGTCAAAACTCAGCGTCCGGTCGTGGTCGGTGAAGCCGAAGGTGACGCCGTCGGCGCGGGTGATCCGCCAGCACCACGCGAGCGTCGTCGTGCCCTCGTCGAGATGGGCCTGCAGGGCGGGATCAAGGGTCTTCATCGGCGCAGTTCCAGAAGCGGAATGGAGGTGATCGAGCCGAGCCGCTCGAGGTCGAGGGTGACGTCGAGCGCGTCGGTGTCGAAGCGGACGGGTACGTCGAACGCGAAGCCCGCCGTGATGGCGACGCCTGCACCGGGTGCTTGAGCGAAGGTGACGAGGCCGGTCGTGGTATCGACCGACCAGCCCGACATCTGTTCGACGCCCGCGAGCGCGACACGCACGCTGCCCGTGACCGGCTTGGCGATGCTGCGTGTCCAGGACTGCGCGCCGGAGGCGTAGCGCTTCGCGAGCTGGAACTGCGTCGTCGTGCCGTCGCCGGTGCCGAGCGACTGGTCGGCTGCGCCCGGCGTCTGCGACGGCAGGCAGGACTTGAAGTCGGCCCAGTCCTTGAAGCGGAAGCCGTGAAGGCGGCCGTTTCTCGCCTCGAAGAAGGCGACCACTGCCGCGAGATCGTCGGCACGACGGATGCCATAGGCCACGTCATAGCGGCGGCGCGAGTTCGCCCAGCTGGCGTTGCGTTCCTCGTTGCCCGAGGCCAGTTCCACGATCTGGGTGCGCCGCTCCGGTCCGCCGCGCGCGCCGCGGCTGATGTCGTCCGGGAACCGGACCTCGTGGAAAGCCATGACGATGCCTCACATGCCCCTTCGCCCGAGCGAGACCGCGCGGGCGATGTCGGCCGCGATCTGCGTGCGGGACTGCCGGAAGCTCTCGGCATCGCGGGCATTGATCGTGATGTTGACAGTCTGCGCGGCGGTGGCGCCGTAACCCGCTGCCTCTCGCCGCGAGAGCACCCGCTCACCACGTTGCAGGATCGCGGGTACCTCGTCGGGTCTCAGGCCCGCCCAGCCGCCGGAATGCATGCGCGGGGCATTGGCGAAGGCGAGCGCGGGCACCATGCGGCCCGGTCCCGGAGAACCGACCATGCCGCCGGCGTGCAGGATGTTGGCGAAGATCCCGCCACCGAGATTGCCCAGAACGCCGGAAAGCACGCCTGCCAGCGGGCCGAGGATGAAGCGCCGCGCAGCGAGCTTCGCCAGATCGGCAATCAGCGAGGTGACCAGATCGCCGAACTTCAGCTTGCCGGTCTTCACGAACTCGCCGATGGCGTTCTCGGCACCCCGGAACGCCCCGACCAGCGCCTGGCCGATGTCGCCGCCGATCTCGCTTGCCTTCGTGGCATAGTCGGCGAGCGTCTCGCTCACCGCCGCCCAGCCGGTCGCGGCAGCCTCGGCCCCGGCCCGGGTCTCTTCTCCGGCGCTGCGCCCGGCCGCTCCGGCACCCCTTGCCGCCGTTTCCGAAGCGTTCAGCGCATCGGTTACCCGGCCGGCGGCGGCAGCCGCATCATCGAGTGCGCTTTCGCTGTCATCCCCGCTCAGCGCATCGCGCAGCGCCTGCATTGCCGGGCCGACACCTTCGAACGCTCCGGCCCGCGTGTCGGCCGCGCGCTGGCGATAGCGGTCGGCCATCGCACCAGCGTTGCTGGCGGCGTGATCGAGCATCGAGGCATAGGACTGCGCCCCGAACCAGTCGATCCGCGCGTCGGCACCGATCGTCTCGGCGACCGCGTTGAAGGTCGGTCCGATGGTGCCGAGGAAATCGGCCCATCTGTTCGACAGGAAGGCCATCAGCCGCAGCCAGATTGCCTCGACATCGGCGCGCAGGGCGCGGAAGTCGTCCACGAAAGAGCCGAGCGTGGCCTTGATCCCGTCCCAGACGGCGCGCGCCACTTTGCCCATCAACTCGAGCGCCGAACCGAAGCCGCCTGCGCCCTTCACGAGCTGGCCGAACCAGTAGATCAGCTCGCCTGCGCCGACGATCAGCGCGCCGATCCCCGTGCGGATGATCGCCCCGCGCAGCAGCGTCAGCGCGCCCGACAGGCTGAAGGTCGCGACACGGGCGGCAACGAAGGCTGCGACCCAGCGTCCGGCCATGAAGCCGGCGAAGGCGATGCCGATGGCAGCGATCCTCTCCAGATTGTCGGCCAGCAGGATCAGCGCCTCGGCCACCGTCGAGGACGCGCCCGCCATCTGATCCCAGGTCCCGACCAGTTGCAGGGCGGCATTGCCGATCAGCGTGAAGGCGTCGCCGATGGTCGCGGGCATGCTGTCGGCTTCTTCGCGCAGCAGTTCGAGATTGCCGACCAGCGCCGTGCGGATGACATCGCCGGTGATGGCGCCCTGCTGACCGAGGGTGCGCAGGCCCGAGACCGTGGTGCCGAGTTCCTCGGCCAGCAGTTCCGCCACGCGCCCGCCGTTCTGGATCACGCTGTTGAGGTTCTGACCGGATAGGGTCCCCAGCGCCATGGCGCGCGATAGCGCGGTCTGAACCGAGGCCGCGCGCTCCGCCCGCGCACCCGAGACGACCATGGCGTTGTTCAGCGCCTCGGTGAAATCCAGCGATTCCGCCGTCGTCAGCCCCAGTTCGCGCAGGGCCGTGGCATTGGCGAGCCAGGATTCGGTGGTCTGCCCCAAGCTCGAATAGGTCCGCCGCGCCATCGAGGCGAGCCGGTCCATCACGGCAGCGCCCGCTTCCTGCGAGCCGGTGGCCAGATCGACGCGCGAGCGCAGGTCCACTGGTCGGCATAGGCGACGAGCTGGCGCGTGCTGATCGCCGCGCCGAGGATGCCCATGACCCGGCGTACCACCGCTCCGGTGATGTCGGCCTGCCGCTCGATCCGCTTGAAATTGCTCTCGCCCGCATCGCCGACGCCCTGGAACTCGGCCTTCACCTGCCTTCCGCCCTCGGCGACGAGGCGGACGGAGACACGTTTCTGAGCCATGGATCAGTTTTCCTGACGAGCGGGACGAGGCTTGTAGGGCCGGGTTCATCGCTCCGGCCCCGGCGACGCCCGGCCACCGGACGCCATCTGTTCATTGAGCTTGCGGACCATCGCCGCCTCGATCTCGGGCAGGCATTCGGCGGCGATCAGCGGATCGACCCCGAGCGCCCGCGCCATGGCGAGCGCTGCCCCCATGTCCCAGCCGATGACGGCACCACCGCCTATGCCGGTCGCGATGCGAAGCTGTCCGGTCAGGCGTTGCGCCAGATCCCAGACCTGCCAGCCCTCATACGTCAGAGGCCGGTTCAGCCGCGCCGGGCAGTCCGGACACGGGCCTTGGCAGGCCGCGCAGTAGCTTTCGCCCCCGCCGAACTGCCATTCGGCGAGGGCGCGGAGGCGTTTTTTTCCGCATCCAGCATCAGATGCGGCGCGAGGCAGCGGGTCTGGAAGGCCTCGAACACCGGCCAGATGTCCAGAGCCGCGTCGATCCCTTCTGGTGTGACGGGAACGGGATTGCCGCCGGCATCGCCGACACCCTCCCAGCCGATGACCACGCGGCGGGCGACCGCCTTCGCCATGACCAGTGCCTGCTCCTCCCTGCTTGCCTCCTCGGGTAGTGCTTCCACCGCCGGATCGGTGCGGGCGGCGACCATGATCGCGGTGGTGACGGGCAGGACGTGCAGGCGCAGGCCAGCCCCGAGATCGAGCCATTTCGGCTCGGCGGAAAGATCGAGACGGATCATGGTCAGTATTCCTCGATGTCGTTGATCAGGGTGGCGGTGCACATCCGCCCGAGCGTGGCATCGCGCGCGGCCTGCCAGTCGAAGCTGGCCTGAACGCCCTGCGGCCCGCCGATCTCGATGCGCGGGCACGGCAGGTAGACGGCGTGCACGGTGAAGGTGAAGCTCTCGCCGGAAGGCAGCACGTAGGCGAACTCCATTTCGCAGGCCTCGCCGTTGATCGCCTGCGTCACCAGCGTCTGGTCGGCGAAGCGCACCTCGATCCGGCCGGTGAGCGCCGCGATGGACGGGTCCGCGCCGTCGATGCGCCCGTCCGAGCGGATGGTCTCGATCCGGTCGAGATTGTTGGCATAGGTGATCTCGGCCGAGACCACGTTGCCGAGGGCCGATCCGTTGCGGGTGATCGCCCCGTTGAAATGCCCGAAGCGCTTCAGCTCCAGCGCGGCCGGTGTTCCCGCGCTCGTCGTGGTCCCGACCGTCTCGCCCTGCGCGACCAGCCGCGCCGTCGCGGTCAGCAACCCCGAGCGCTGCATCTGCCAGGTGATCTGGTCGAGGACGCAGCCCGAATACATCGCGTAGCGCGGCACCTCGGGCATGCCGGTCTCGATCGACATGCTGGGCAGCGTCCACGACCCCGACTGGAACTCGTGTGTGTAGGGCGCTTCCGCACCCGTGGTCGTCGGCGTGCCGAAGGCCGCCTTCAGCCAGAAGCCGAAGGCCTCTGCGTCAAGGGGCACCACGACATCGCCATCGGCCGTCACCGCGTCCTTGATCGGCGCCAGCGGATCGCGGCCGTAGCCGAGAAGTTCGGAGTTGAGGAGCGGTTGCTCGGCGCCTAGCGACGTGCTGGCGAAGGGCATGCGAGTAAAGCCGCTCGCGGGCGGCGTTCCATAGGTGGTCTCGAACGCAAGCGCCATCAGCGCCCGCGCCCCCTGGGCTCGTGCCATGGTGTTCTCCTCGGGTTGTCGGGATCAGCCGAGCGGGTCGGCCGTGGAATAGTGCAGCACCACCGGGATTACGGCGGCCTTCAGGCTGGCCGCGCCCTCGACGGGCAGATCGACGGACTGTGGCGCTTCCGCCTCGACCCAGTCGCAGAGCCCGCCCAGTGTGCGGTCAGCGGCGAGTGCTGCGCCGATGCTGGCGGTCAGCGTGTCGAATGCGGCGTCTCGGTCGGCGCCTTGCACGACCGCCTCGATCTCGGCGCGGTGCTGGTAGTGGTAGCGCAAGGGCGAGAGCGTCACCTCGGGCTCGCCGGGTTCGCCGTCACGCAGGATCAGCAACCCGGCTGCCGGCACGCGTTCGGGCAGGACCTCGCCGCGCAGGGCGGTGGCGGGCAGCGCCGAGAGCCGCGCGTGCAGCGCGGTGAGGGTGGTTTCGCGGAGGGTGGGCATGGACGGTCCCTTCGATCTCCGAAGTGCCCGAGCATGGGCAGCTTGACCTTTGCAATTCTTGACAGTTTCAGAGCGCTTCCGGTAACTGGAGCCATGGGGATCCGCGAGCTCCCCACGAGGCGCCAGCCGAAGATCGCGTTCCTGTTCAACCCCGGCGACGGAGGAACGCACATGCCTGCGCCCAATGCCATTTCGTTCGACAAGCTTTCCCGCATCATCGGAACCCCCCGTGCACCGCTCCTGCTCGACGTGCGGTCCGAGGAAGATTGCGCCGCCGATCCGCGGTTGCTCCCTGGCGCCACCCGGATCGACGACCAGGCGCTGGCCGCCCTCGCGCCACAACTCAGCGGTCAGCCGTCGATCGCCGTCTGTCAGGCCGGCCACCGGCGAAGTCAGGGCACGGCAGCCTGGCTGCGCGCCGAGGGCTGCGCCTCGGAGTATCTCGAGGGCGGGTTCGAGGCCTGGCGCTCCGCCGGTCTGCCGCTGATCGATCCGGCGAAGCTGCCCGCGCGCGATGCGCAGGGCCGCACCATCTGGGTCACGCGCTCGCGCCCCAAGATCGACCGCATCGCCTGCCCGTGGCTGATCCGGCGCTTTCTCGATCCCCGCGCCGTCATCCTGTTCGTGGCGCCCGCCGAGGTGGTGGGCGTCGCCGAACGCTACAACGCGTCCCCCTTCGACATCGAGGACGTGTTCTGGAGCCACCGCGGCGAGCTCTGCACCTTCGACGTGATGCAGGCCGAGTTCGGCCTGAGCATTCCCGCCCTCGACCGCCTGGCCGCCATTGTGCGCGGCGCCGATACGGCCCGGCTCGACCTCGCACCCGAGGCCGCCGGTCTGCTTGCGGCTTCGCTCGGCCTGTCGCGGATGTATTCCGACGATCTGGAGCAGCTCGAAGCGGGGTTGCTGCTCTATGACGCCTTCTATCGATGGGCGCGGGACGCAACCGACGAGACCCATAACTGGCCCACGAACAAGCCGAAGGCCGACTGATGCAGGACCGCACATTCCCCTCCCTGGCCGAGGCCACCCGCATCTGGGCCCGCATCGGCCTCTTGAGCTTCGGCGGCCCCGCCGGACAGATCGCGCTCATGCACCGGATTCTCGTCGAAGAGCAGCGCTGGCTGGGCGAGAAGCGGTTTCTCCATGCGCTCAACTACTGCATGCTCCTGCCGGGCCCGGAGGCGATGCAGCTCGCCGTCTATATCGGCTGGCTCATGCACCGCACACTCGGCGGCATTATCGCAGGCGTCCTGTTCGTTCTGCCGGGCGTTGTGGCGATCATGGCGCTCAGCTGGATCTACGCGCTCTACGGCAATGTCGGACCGGTCGAGGCGCTGTTCTTCGGGCTCAAGGCCGCAGTGCTGGCCATCGTGGTGCAGGCGGTCATCCGTATCGGGACGCGCGCCCTGAAGAATGGCGCAATGGTCGCCGTCGCAGCAGCCTCCTTCGTGGCGATCTTCGGCTTTGCCGTGCCGTTCCCACTCATCATCCTGATCGCTGGCCTGATCGGGTTTTTCGGCGCGCGTGCGGGCCTGCCTGCGTTTCTTGGCGGCGGCGGACACGGCAAGGTGGGCAAGGTCCAGGTCGATGACGCCGATACCCTGCTGGGTGAGGAATCGCCGGATCACACGCGCGTCAACCGGGCTTGGGCCTTTCGCATCTCGGCGGTGTTCCTCGCGCTCTGGCTGGCGCCGGTCGCCCTGCTGTTCGCCGTGTTCGGTCCGGCCAATGTCTTCGCACAAATTGCGGCCTTCTTCAGCGTCATGGCCGTTGTCACCTTCGGCGGCGCCTATGCGGTGCTGGCCTATGTCGCGCAGGAAGCGGTTCAGAACTACGGCTGGCTCGCCCCCGGTGAGATGCTGGACGGTCTGGGCATGGCGGAGACGACGCCGGGCCCGCTGATCATGGTGACGCAGTTCGTGGGTTTCATGGGAGCTTTCCGCGATGCGAGTGGGCTGTCGCCATTGATGGCGGCAACGCTTGGTGGGCTGTTGACGACGTGGGTGACCTTCACCCCCTGCTTCCTGTCGATCTTCCTCGGCGCGCCCTTCATCGAGCGTTTGCGCGACAACAAGGTGCTGACTGCCGCGCTGACCGCCATCACCGCAGCCGTGGTGGGCGTCATCCTGAACCTCGCCGTCTGGTTCGGTCTGCACGTCGTCTTCGATGAGGTGAGAACCGTTACAGCGTTCGGCCTCGATCTCGATGTCCCCATCTGGTCCACGGTGAACCCGGCAGCTGCGGCACTGGTCCTTGCCGCGCTCGTGGTTGTGTTCCACTTCAAGCTTGGCCCGGTGCCGGTCCTTGTTGGTTCTGCGCTCGCCGGCATGGCGCTTGCGTTGATGGGCCTGACTTGAAGCATCTTTCGCTATCGCGCTGATCATAGCTTCGCGTCGACCCAGGTCGCCACGATCAGTCCCGGCACGCTGTCCAACACTCGGTCTGCATCCTTCGCCAGGTCCAGCCGCTTCGGCAGCTTGACCTGCGGCACCAGCAGGAAGATCGGCGCGGTGACGACGCCCCGGCCGGTCTTCGACCGCGAGGCCACCGCGCGTCCTTTCGTGTTCAGCCGTCCCTCGGCCACGAGCAGGCTCGGTCCGGTGCGGCGATAGACGAAGCGCAACCGCAGGCCGGTGCGACGTTCCCATTCGCCGGGAGTGATCCGGCCGCCGCGCAGGGACTTGCCTGCGGCGGGCAGCGGGATCGCGAGCCAGAACCCATCCTTCGAGCGGATCAGCGGGCCGGTATCGTGCGCACCAACGATCACCGGCGCCTTCGACCAGACCAACGCCGCCGCGCTTAGGCTGGGCTTGCCTTTCGGGAACTGCTCCGACCGGATGGTGCGGGCGAGCCGTGCCCCGAGCCCCGCGCCGGTGATCTGCGCGCGCCAGGCGGATTTCAGACCGGTCCCGGCATCGCGCATCGCCGTGGTGACGGCGTTCTGCCCGGCCTTCACCTCTGCGTCCATCAGCCTGACCAGATCGCCGACGATGCTGACGCCGAGTTTCATGCGGGCCTCAGGTCCACGGTCCAGACGAGCCGTTCGCGATCGCGGACCGGCTCGCCCTGGATGAGGAAGGCGTCGCCGTCGATCTCGATGCGGTCGCCGGGGCGTGGGGATGGAACCTCGGCAACGCGCAGGTCGATCCGGGTGGTCTCGGACCAGAGCCGGGCGTCGCCGAAGTCGGAGACGACATCCGCGCGCCTGGCGACGGCGCGCACCAGAAGTGGCGCGCCGCCGTCGGCGATGTAGACCGCCTCCTGACCGATGTTCGGATCGGCGAAGAGTGCGCCGACGGCGGCGGCGAAGGCGCTCATCAGAAGGCCGCGTTCAGGCGCACCCGGCCGATGGTGTCGCCCGCGCCGCTCGCCACCGCCTCCACGGCCACGCCGATGAGGGTGTTGTCGGTCGCGACCGTGGTGCAGCGTTTGTTGGTGTCGTCCCAATAGACCCTGGCGCCGACAGTCCAGGCCTGGGAGCCGACCTTGGTGATGTCGAAGACGCCGATGAGCGCGGTCTCGACGGGCTCGCCGAGGGCGGCCGCCCCGGCGGCAATGCCGAAGATGGTGCCGACGAGCAGGCCATCGCCGGAGACGACGGCATAGGGTGCGGTCAGGGTGATGGTGTTGCCGGGCTGGACGAAGTTTTTCATGGGAAGGATCCTCGTGGAAAGACGAAGGGCGGCCCGTCAGGACCGCCCGCATGTCAGGGTTCAGCATATTGGGGTGCTGGGCTTACGCGCCCGGGTTCTTGTAGAGGCCACGCCAGTCGATGGCCTTGGCGCCGAAGTCGAGGCGGCACTTGATCTCGACGCCATCGACATCGAAACCGTTGCGGGTCTCGATGTAGGCGCCCTGCTGGCCCTCGAGATAGGCGTACTCGATCG
Organism: Devosia enhydra; assembly: GCF_900119845.1. GTDB lineage: Bacteria > Pseudomonadota > Alphaproteobacteria > Rhizobiales > Devosiaceae > FPKU01. The sequence goes on along the minus strand of NZ_FPKU01000002.1, from coordinate 140,437 downwards.
TGTCGATCTGGTTCGGGCTGGCGGCCAGATACCAGGCGGTCTCGCTGGCGGCGTCGAGCCGGGGCTCGCTGATCGGCGCCAGCGTCCGGATCGACTGCGGCACCACGCTGGAGGTCGCGGCGGGCACGAGGTTCTGCGCGACCAGCTGCTCGGCCTTCAACTCCAGCGAGGCGGGCACGATCAGGAAGGCGGGGCGGACGTTCAGCACCGTCTTCTTGTCGAGGCCAGTCTGCTTGGCCATGGCGGCGCGGGCCGCACCGACGCTGCTGACATCAAGCGCCGCGCCTGTGCCCGCGAGGTTCTTGTGGGTGGTGTGGAACAGTGCATTGCCGTCGGCCATCGCCGGGTTGGCGGTGATAATGCCCCAGACCACGTCCGACTCCAGCTGTGCGATGGAGTTGCCGTACATCGCCGGGATCCGGGTGAAGGCGTCGAGGTCGTCGTTGATCAGGGTCTGGCGGGTGATCGCGACCACCCGGCCATAGGTCTTGACCTTGTAGCTCTCCTTGCTCTCGCCGAGCGTGCCGCGCTTGAACTCGCCGCTTTCGCCAACCTCCAGAAGCTGCGGCGCCTCGCCGAGCTGCACCCGGTGCATCGCCTTGAAGTCGGTGGCGAGCACCTGGCGGCAGAACAGCATGAAGGTGCGGGGATAGGCCTCGTAAGCCTGTCGGAGGGTCTTGTTGGTGACCGCCGACAGGATCTCGGGAAAGTCCGAGGTCGAGTGCAGGGCCCGCGTCGCCACCTCGTCGCGCGACAGGCCGCGCGTGTTGACCCCGGCATTCCCGAGGCTTTCGCGGGCGAGCTCCAGCAGGGTCATGCCGCGGTACTGGCGCGCGGCGTCCTCCAGCTGGAACAGCGTCGGGCTGTAGCGGTGCAGGAGCGCGTTGGCCACCGCATCGCGGCGGGTGATGCGTTCGTCCCGGCCGCCGAGGGGGACGGAGACATGGGGGAAGGTTCGGGTCTCGTCCGACTTGGCGGCGACCTGATCAAGGATCAGGCGGCGGGATTCGTCGACGCTGACGCCGCGCTTGACCAGATCCTCGGCGAAGCCGCGCTCGAGGTTCAGCCGCCCGGCCAGATCGTAGATGGTGGAGACGCGATCGCGCTCGGCCTCGCGGGCGCGGGTGGCGACCGCCTCGGTGTCGGGCGCAGCGGGGGCATCGGTATTCTGAAGCTTCGGCTGGGTGCGGGTTTCCACTGCTGCGACCTTCGGGTCGGGCGCAGCCGCTTTCGGCTCGGTCATGGGGGTGTCCTCGGTTTCGACCGGCTCGGTCGGCTGGGGGTTGGCGGGGGTCGCGGCGTCACTCGCCGGAGTCTGGGTCTTGTCCGTCATCGGGATGGGTCCTTTCGGGCTGGAAGGGGCGTCCCGGCGGTGAAGGACGCAGTCATGAAGGGGATGCTGGGCGCGGAAGCCCGCCGCGGGGTCGGCGCCGACCGCGACGGCGGAGACCTCGAAGGGCGTCCAGTCCACCGCCCGCCAGAGTTCGCGGGCGGCCTCGGGCTTCGAGACCTCGAAGCGGTGGACCTGGTAGCCGATGGAGACCGCGCGGATGTGCCCGGCCTGGATGTCGCGCCAGATCGGCTCGACGTCGGCGCGCTCGCTGATCCGCACCAGCGCGATGCCCCGGCCGTTCTCGATCCGCGCCGAACCCGGCACGACCGAGCCGATCACCGCGTCGAGCGTGTCGAGCTCGTGCACCTTCAGGAAGGGCGCGCCCGCGTTCAGCCGGTCGAGCCGGACATGGGCCGGGTCGAGACTGAGCTCCTCATCATAAGGCTCGCCGAAGAAGGTGGCGCGGCGGACGCGTGCCCCGGCCGACCAGACCACCTCGACGGTGCGGCTGTCGGCATCGGCCGTGTTCGGCGCAAGCTCCGCCGACCGGCGCATGGCCGGCAGTTCGATCATCGTGTCCATGGGGTCAGTCCTGTTGGTCGGCCTGCGCCGGGTCGGTTTCATCCGCGTCGGCGGTCGGGTCGTCGGTGACCGGATCGGTGGTCTGGGCGCTGCCGGTCTTGGTGACACGGCGCGGGTCGCTGTCGAGCACGAGCCCCAGCGCGTCGAGCTTGGCGTTGGTCGAGGCGATCTCGGCCAGCACGGCGTCTGGGTTGCGGCCCTGTTTTGCGATCACCTCGGCCAGCGTCATGGTGCCGGAGCGGATCGACAGCAGGTTCGCCATCGCATCCTTCTGCGGATCGACCGCCTCGAACTTCGGAGGCGACCATTCGACCGGCACGGTTGGCGACGGGATCTGGCCCGCCGCCCACGCGGCCTCGGTGAACCAGCGCCAGACCGGCGCGCAGAACATCGGAATGAAGAGCTGCCACTGCACGGCGTCGATCTGGCGGCGGAATTCGACCAGCCCCGCCCGGATCGAGGAGTAGTTGACCTGGCTGAGATCGCCAGTCAGCAGCTCGTAGGGCACCCGGAACCCGGCCGAGATCGTGTGCAGGCTCGCCCGCTTGTATTCGCCATAGCCGCCTGTCGCCGATGGCTGGTTGAAGCGGATGTCCTTCCCGCCGCGCGCATAGGCGATGAGCCCCGGCTCGAACTGCTCGACCCGGTTGCCGTCGGCGTCGACCACGGAGGGCGCGATGCCCTGTTGCGCCTCGTCGTCGCCGAACACGATGGCGGTGACGCAGGCTTCGGTCTTCTTGCGGACCAGCTCGGCCACCTCGTAATCGTCGAGATCGCGCAAGGACCGGATCACCGGCGCACCCCAGGGAACGCCGCGCGCCTGCGTGCGCTGCTTCTCGTAGACATGGGCGATCTCGGTCGCCGGGACCGGGCGGCTCTGCAACCCGTTCTGCAATGCCCCGTAGGCGTCGCCGGGATGCTCCGCGTGCAGCCAGTAGGCCCGGCGCTTGCCAACCGGGTCGAACTCGATCCCCTGTACCAGCCGCCCCGCGCCGAGGGCGCCGGATTTAGTGGCGTCGAGGAAGTCGGCCTCCAGCACCTGCAGCTGCAGCGGTACCGGCAGACCATCCGACGACCGGCGCAGACGGCGGCGCACCAGCACTTCGCCAGCCTCCACCATCTCGCGGCAGATCAGCGTCTGCAGGCCGTAGAAGTCGAGCTGGCCGTCGGCGTCGCACTCCGCCGTCCAGCGCTCGAAGAGCGCGTCGATCTTGCGGTCTAGCGTGTCGTCGCCGCTCGCGGCGCGCGGCATGATGCCCGCGCCGATGATGTTGTTCACCAGCACTGCGACGGCCTTGGCCGCATGCGGGTTGTTGCGCACCAGATCGCGCATGCGGTCGCGCAACAGCGCCCCGGCGACGCCGATCTCGGTGTCGGCCGAGGAGCCCGGCGCGCGCCAGCCCTCCGTCCGCCGTCCGCGTGCGGCGCCATCATAACCGCGGGTCAGGGTCTCGAAGGCCTGACGCGCCATCACGCGCCGGGCCGCCATGCGAGGCGCCACCGTGGCGATGGCGTGGTCGAACCAGGTCGCCGACATCACCGGTCCCCGCGCGAGAAGCCCGCCAGCCCGGCGACCGGCAGCGGCCGCGTGGTCCCCGCGATGGCGCGCTCGATGGTCCGGATGCGGGCGAGGAGATCCTCGGCCGAGCCATAGTCGACGGATTTGCCATCGTAGCTGACCCGGGTCGTGCCGCTGGCGTAGGCCCGGCGAAGCGCCGAGAGCTCCGTTTCCGTCCAGTCGGTCATGTCAGAACCATCCTCCGCGTCGGCCCAGCCAGTCCGACTGCCGCTTTCCTTGGGGTGCGGATTGCGGTCGGTTGACCCGCCCCGCGCCATCCATTTCCGTTGGCGCGGCCCCGAGCTGATCCTCGAGATCGCGCCATTTCTCGTCGGGCCAGCGGTCCGCGCCCGCGATCCAGGCGGCGGCGCGGGCATAGACCCGGCAGTCCAGCGCCTCGTTCCGCTCGCGCAGCTTCTGCCATTCCAGCCGGGCGAAGCCGCGCTTGGTCCGCACCGTGACCAGCTGCTCGGCCACGAACTGCTTCAGCCATTCGTTCTCGACCCAATGCGGCAGATGCACCGAGCCGGGCGGAAACGCCGCTCCCTCGGCGATATCCTCATCGGTCGGGCGCGCCAGCCGCAGGAAGCGGTAGGTCTCGGCCTTGAAGGTCGAGACCGCCACGGTCCACAGCCGCGCGCCGCGCCGCAAACGCTTGCCGCCCTCGGTCGCGTCGACGAAGGTCGGCCCCGACACCGGGCTCGAGCGGTTGAACCCCTCGACGCCCTTGACTGGCGACACCTGTGCGAAGCCTTGGGCCCGCGACCAGGAGTAGACCGCCGGGGCCTCGTATCCGGTGTCGATGGCGAGCCGCGCGATCCTGAGATGCGCGCCGCGTTCGTGCGGCCAGGACCTGTCGAGAAGCGCGGTCAGTTCCGACCAGGCGTCATGCCGATCCGGCCCGCCCTCGATGACGACATGATCGACGAGCCAGCTTTCCAGCCCGCGACCCCAGGCCCAGACATCCACCTCGATCCGGTCCTTCTGCACGTCGGCCCCGGCGGTCAGGAACAGCCCGCCCGCGGGTACCGTGCCGGATGTCCAGCGCTCGCGGCGGTCATAGAGGCGCTGCCAGTCGGGCGCTTCGCCAGTCTCGACCCATGTCTCGCCGAGGATCGTGTTGCGGAACGCCTTGATCGCCTCGTCCGACCCCTGAGCCGCGTCCCACGCCCGCACGATCCGTTCCCAGCTCAGCCAGCCGATCGGCGAATAGAGCGCCGAGAGGTGATACCCGACCGTGGTCGGATCGGCGGCCGTGGCGGTCGCCCGCCATTCGCCGCCCTCCAGCATCGCCGTCTTGTGATGCTCCGCGATGGGCGTCTCGCAGCCCTCGCAGTGGTACTCCGCCGTCTCCGGGCGGCCCTTCTGCCAGCGCAGCCGGTCGAACTTCAGCCACTGCATCGCGCCGCAATGCGGGCACGGCACGAAGAACCGACGCTGGTCGCTGGCCTCGTATTCCCGTTCGATCCGGCTCAGCCCCCGGATGGTGGGCGTCGAGACCAGCAGCACCTTGCGCCGGTGGGCGAAGGTCAGCGACCGGGCCTCGGCCAGCGTCACCGGATCGCCTTCCTCGTCGGCAGACGCGGGATACGCGTCGACCTCGTCCAGAAAGATGTAGCGCGCCGGTGTGGACCGCAGCCCGACCGCCGAGTTCGCCCCCGTCATAATCAGGATGCCGCCCGCGAACTCCTTCGACAGCATCGTGTTGCCAGCGTCGCGGGATCGCGCCGGCTTGACCCGCTCCCGCAGCTCCGGGCTCTCGTCAATCAGCGGGTCGATCCGCTGCCGCGAGTTGCGCTTGGCCAGTTCCACCGTCGGCTGGACCGCCAGCATCGGCCCCGGCGCCTGGTGAATGGCGAAGCCGATCCAGTTGTTGCCCGCCTCGGTCGCCCCGACCTGCGCCGCCTTCATGAACACGATCCGCTGCGTGGGATCGCCGGGCGACAACCGGTCCATGATCTCGCGCATGTAGGGCGTGCGCACCGTGCGGTATCGCCCGGGTTCGGCCGAGGCGCGGCCCGAGAGCATCCGGTGCCGGTCCGCCCATTCCGAGACGGTCAGGTCCGGGTCGGGCCGCAGACCGTTGCCCCACGCGCGCAGGATCTCGCCCGCGCCGTCGAAGTCCGTCAGTGCGTCATCATCACCTGAAGTCGGGCCGGACCTCGGCGAGTTCGTCGAGGTGGGCGCGTACATGTTTTTCCAGGACCTTCTGCATCGCGGCTGGCTCCACGGTGATCTGCTGGCCGGTCGCTTCGCTGCATGAGGCCGAGAGCTCGGCCGCCATCAGCGCCGCCGCGCGCGCGGGCCAGTTCACCCACGTGTCCCGTTCCTCCCGCGCCAGCCGGAACACCAGCGCCAGCGCGCGGGCCCGCTCGATCAACTCCCCCTTCAGCTTCTGGAGCCGGATGCGCCGCTCCTGCGCCTTCAGAACCTCGTTCGCGGTCTTCGCCTGCAGGAAGGTCGTGCCGCCGCCGACGGCGGGGACTGCCAGACCCTGTTCGCGCAGCGTATCGCCGACCGCCGCCACCGCCGCCTCGGGGACGGGCTTCAGCTTCGGCGGGGGCGGCTTCCTCGTCTTCGACGGGTCCGTCGTCTCGGCACGCAGGGCGTCGCTGGCGGCCGCGTTTATGCTGCCGTCCGGATAGAGAACCAGCCGCTCGGCGGCCTTCGCCTTCTGGATCGCGCCCCGCGACAGCCCGACATGCGCGGCGTACTGGCGCTCGCTCATGCCCTGCATCGACGGCTCCGATTATCATTCAGAATCATGAGCTTATCGAGTTGATAAGCACGGCGGACAGAGCGAACGTCAATCCAACGAAGCGATGCAACTCGACCCAAGGAGCCAGCCCGATGACCCGCCGCGCGACCGATAACACGAAAGCCCTCGACGCCTTCATCGCCGCCAAGTCCGAGATCGACGCGATGCTGGAGCGGCTCGCCGCCCTGAGCGCGGACCATTTCGAGACCCACCCCGACGAGATCAACTGGGGTCATGTCGGCACCCTGAACCACTACCGCGCCAAGCTGCGCGAGATCACCGACATGGCCTTCAGGGAAGGCGAACACGCCGAGTGAGACGACCCGCTTCCGGTCCCGCCCGCCGACTGGCGGGCTCGGCCTCGTACAAGGGCCCGCATTCCGCGCGCCCCGATACGGGAGACGACGATGATCAAACTTTCCGACACCCAAGCCCTGATCCTGAGCGCTGCGGCCCAGCGGCCCGAGCACATCGCTCTGCCGCTGCCCGAGAGCCTGCGGGGTGGCGCCGCCGCCAAGGTGGTCGGCGCGATGCTCGCAAAGGGCTTCCTCGAAGAGGTCGACGCGGACATGCGCAAGGGAGAGGCCGTCTGGCGCGAAACCGGCAACGGCCACGGCGTCACGCTGGTCGCCACCGACGCAGGCTTCGCCGCCATCGGGATCGAGCCCGAGGACGCGAACCCCGCGCCTGCGGGCGCGACGGACGCGCCGACCGAGGAACCGGCGCCGGACACCCCGACCGGGACCAAGACCGCGCCCAAGGCGCGCACGCCGCGCGAGGGCACCAAGCAGGCCACGCTGATCGCCATGCTGCGCGCGCCGGACGGCGCGACCATCGGGGAGATCATGGCCGCGACCGGCTGGCAGTCGCACACGGTGCGCGGCGCGATGGCCGGGGCGCTGAAGAAGAAGCTCGGGCTCGAAGTGACCTCGGAGAAGGTCGAGGATCGGGGGCGCGTGTACAAACTCCCCGCAGCCTGACGCACCGGACCCCGACAAGCTGATGACCGCCGTCCCTCCGGGGCGGCGGTCGATCATTTGGCGCTCCGCATCCGGATCGCCTCGAACACCCGCCGCAGGACGAAGGACCGCGCGATGCTGACCACGGTGAACACCGCACCCATCTTCAGGTTCTGCGCCAGCGTCGTGTGCAGCCCGAAGACCGGGAAGATCAGGATTTGCGTGACGACGGCAACGCCGTAGCCGACGACCACGTTGGCGACGGACTCCACCAGCGACATGAGGCGGGACTGCTTCATGCCGCTGCCTCATCCATCGGCCAGCAGTTCAGCTGCCAGTGTTCGCAGCGCATGCGCTGCAACCAGCGGGACCACTCCGTTGCCACAGAGCCGAAGCCGGTCCACCCGGTGGGCCAGCCCATCAGCGCCTCGACGAACAGCGGGTTCAAGGTCCGGCGCGGCTCGGAGGTATCGCTCCCAGCCAGCGGCGTCACCAGGACCTGGCGGCCAAGCAGGCCGTTCACCGGGGTGTTCGCCAATGTCGTCGCCCCGTCCTTGTGGTCCCGCGCCGTCGGCGTCATCCACATCCCCGCCGCATGGGTCAGGTCGGCTGTCCGCCGGTTGCCCGCGCTCGGCTTGCAGCCGTCGTTCGCCATCGGAGTCGGCCAGTCCCGCGCCATGCCGTCCAGACCCTTCTCGTGCTTCCGATCCCCGCTCCGGCTGCGAAAGCTGTCCGTCTGCGGCGTCAGCCACATCGCGACTGTCGTCGCGAGGTTCATGCCGTGCTGGCCCGCAGCCTGCGATGGCGTCGGTTTCGTTTGCCGGTTCTCGTTGGCGCTGGCCCTCGGCGTCGGCCAGAGCCGCAGCAGTTCCGTCCGGTTCCCGCCACTCGACCGGGTGCCAGAGCAGGCGCGCGGGGTCGGCCAACTCGTCCCCCTCGCGGATGGCGAGGATGAACAGCCGTTCGCGCTTGTGGGGCGCACCGACTTCCGCCGCAGTGAAGAGGCCTGCCGCAAGGCGGTAGCCCATGCCGACCAGTCCTGCGGCGACTTCGGGGAAGCCGAGGCGGAGATGATGGGCGACATTCTCGAGGAAGACGAAGGGCGGCTCGACTTCGCCGACGATGCGGGCGACATGCGGCCAGAGGTGGCGCGGGTCGTCCGCGCCCCGGCGCTTGCCCGCGACGGAGAACGGCTGGCACGGATAGCCCGCAGTGACGATGTCCACCGCTCCGCGCCAAGGGCGGCCGTCGAAGGTGGCAACATCGTCCCAGACAACAGCCTGATCCAGGGTCGCGTCTTCCATCCGCGCCACGAGAGTGGCTGCGGCGAAGGTTTCCCGTTCGACATGGCCCACAGCACGATATCCGGGGATGGCGATGGTGAGCCCGAGATCGAGCCCGCCTGCGCCGGAACAGAGCGAGAGGCCGAGGAGGCATGCGTCTCCGGCTCCGGAAGTGTCTCCGGAGGAAGGTAGAGCCAGGTCATGCATGTCACGCGGCGGTCTTGCGCTTTCGCGCGGGTTCGGGAGCGGCGTCCGTGTCCAGCGCGTCGGCCGGGGGGTCGGCGTCGTTGCCCAGTCGCTCGGTTCTCAAGTGCGCAAAGGTCCGACCGTCGCCGTCGAGGATTGCGTCGCGGCCCGACTCGGCCTGCCAGCGCTCCACGGCGACATCAACATAGGCCGGGCTGATCTCCATCGCGAAGACGCGGCGGCCATTGGCCTCGCCCGCCATGATCTGCGAGCCGGAGCCGGAGAACGGCTCGTAGCAGAGGCCGCCCCGCGCCACATGCTGGCGCATCGGGATCCCGAACGCGTCGAGCGGTTTCGGCGTCGGATGGTCGGGCCGCTCGTCCTTGGCGAAGGACGGCATCTCCCACGTCGAGGGCAGCGTCTGATCGGCGACCTTGGGCGGGCGGTTCGGGCGGCGCCAGCCCATGAAGCAGGGCTCGTGCTTCCAGAGGTAATGCGACCGGGTGAGCACCCCGCGGTCCTTCACCCAGATGATCTGCTGGTGGACGAAGGCCCCGGCCTTCTCCCAGCAGGCTTCCAGCATCGCCTGGCGGCGCGAAGCGTGCCAGCAGTACCAGGCCGCATCCTCGGTGATCGCCTCGGCCACGGCCGCCGAGATGAACCCGTCGTAGAGTTCGGCCCCCTGCGAACTGTCGTCCCAGGTCGTGCCGTAGGACGCCGACCAGTCCTTGTTGCGGGTCGGATGGTTCGAGCCGTCGTAGTCCACCAGATAGGGCGGGTCGGTCGCGAACAGGATCGCCCGCTCGCCATTCATCAGTCGGCGCACATCGGCGGCGCTGGTGCTGTCGCCGCACAGAAGCCTATGGTCGCCAAGGATCCACAGATCGCCCGTCCGCGAGGCGGGGTTGCGCGGCGGTTCGGGAATGGTCACAGGGGGCACAGAGCCCCCGGCGCCACCTACTTCACCGTCCCCCTCCGGCACGAAGGCCAGCAGCTTGTCCAACTCGCCATCCGAGAACCCGACCAGCGACAGGTCGAAATCCTTGGCCAGCAAATCGTTCAATTCCGCCGACAGCAGCGCCTCGTCCCAGGTGCCGAGCTCCGTCAGCTTGTTGTCCGCGATGCGGTAAGCCCGGCGCTGCGCCTCGGTCAGATGCCCGAGCACGATCACCGGTGCCTCAGTCAGCCCCAGCTGCGTCGCGGCCAGCACGCGCCCGTGGCCTGCGATCAGTTCGCCGTCGTCGCCGACGAGGCAGGGCACGGTCCAGCCGAACTCGGCCATGCTGGCGGCGATCTTGGCGACCTGGTCCGCGCCATGCGCTTTCGCGTTCTTCGCGTAAGGCTGGAGGCGCGACAGCGGCCACATCTCGATCGCGTCCGGGGCGAAGCTCAGCGTCATGGTGGGCAAGGTTCCTCGGTCGGGTGGATGCCGGTGGCTTCCGGACTCCGGATGCCGCGCCGGACTCCAGGCGGGGTCCAGCGGCCACCAGCGGTGTCCGGTCGGAAGGCCAGCGTTCATTGGTGTTTGCGCGGGGCGCGGATGGGTCCGGCTTCCGGGTGGCTTCCCAAAAATCCGGCCCTGTCACTGGCGATGTCCCGCGCTTCGCCCGCCAGCATACGATTATCGCCAGGAAGGAACCGGAAACTGCCGTGGCCTGGACCCCGACCGGACCCTCGCTGGATACCGGGGTCCAGAAGGCCCCCATCAACGCAAAGGGGAGAGCGAGCTTTCCAGCGCACTCTCCCCATCTTGCCTTCGGAATAGCACGATCATGTTGCAGATGTCGAAGGAAAAAGTGTTGCAACACATTGGAGTCACTGAGCATTCAGGCGCGCAGCGATCTTCGTCAGCGCCAGCTGCCAGCGACGCCAGGCGGTCGTGCGGTCGCACCCCAGCTCGCCGCTGATCTGCTTCCACGGCACCCGGGCCGCCCGCGACCAGACCAGCTTGCGCTCCGCTTCCTCGATCCAGAGCACCCAGTCGAAGGTCTGCTCGAGCCGGGTGATCGCGGCGGCCGAGGGCCACACCCGCATCGGCTGCGGCTCCATCGCCGCGATCTCGCGGCTGGTGCGCACGATGTCGGGCCAGGTGTTGAAGTAGCCCTGCGCCTTCACCGGCGGCAGCTTGCGCAGGGTGCGGAACGCCTCCTCGAAATGATCGGCGACGCAGTTGGCGGTCCATTCGCGATCAGCCATGGCGTGCCTCCCTGTCGGACGGGCGCGGGCCGTAGAGCTTCTCGCCGAGCTGGCGGACCAGTTCACGCTCGGGCCAGGTGAGGCGGTCGTCATCGGCCGAGACCGCTAGGACGCCCTGTTCCTGCCAGCCCTCGCGCTTGACCTGTTCGGGATCCCGGCGGCGGCCGCCGTAGCCGTGGGGATGCCATCTCATACGACACCTCCGTTCGTTTCGATCGCCCAGAGCAGGATGGCGATGGCGTCGGCCTCATTGTCGTCGGCCGGGCTGAAGCCGCGAGCGCGGACGGCGGCGACCATGGCGGCCTTGTCGGCGTTGCCCTTGCCAGCAGCGTGGCGCTTGATCGTGCCGACCGGGACGCCCTCGTAGGGCACGCCGCGCAGCTCGGCCCATGCGGTCAGCGTGGCCATGAGCCCGCCGTAGATGTGGCTCGCGTCGGTGCCCGCGTGGCGGCGGACTTCCTCGAACCAGATGGCGGCGACAGGACCGGAGAGCCGGTCGATCTCGGTCAGCCAGTTGGTGAAGCGCAGGTAGCGCATGCCGCCGCCGTCGAAGCGGCCCGGGCGCAGCGAGACGGTGCCGCTGGTGATCAGACCGTCATGGCCGCGGATCGCCCAACCGGTCGAGGTGCCGAGGTCGAGCGCGAGAATGCAGCGGTTGCGGGGAGTGTCGAGCGGCAGCGATTCAAACCTTGCGCCGTCGCAATTCGGGATCAGAGTCGGCTGAGCCATGATGGGTCTCCTTTGCCGGTGGCCTGTGGTGGTGGAAGACGACGGCGGTCTGGTGCTTGGCGGTACGGGGCCGCCGTCGTCGGATCGGAAAGCACAAGGGAGCGTCACGGCGGCGCGCGCGGCTGGCCCGGACGTATGGGAGGAGTGGCCAACCCTGTGGGGTGGCCCTCCCATACGTAGTATGGGGGTTTGACACCTAACTGTTCCGAGGCGTTCAAGTGGCTGAAATCATTGCGGAATAAGACTTCATGAAGTCTTCGGGCATGAGTCAGGGACCTAACTCTTAGTTTCCCGTAAGCCGTTGATTTCATTGAGTGCACAGTTGGCGCTGTCATATGAGTCAGGCCTCACTCATATGAGTTAGGTCGTCTTCGAGCCCCTCCGGGTAGACCCAGACGGCGGGGTTTTCGACCTGCAGGCAGAGCCCGGACTGGGGGCATTTGAAGTGGCTGGGCAGGACCGGACGGGCGCTTGTGGTGACCTCGCCGGTGTCCGGATCGACCTCCTCGACGGGCGCGCCGAACTGCATGCCCTCGACGCAGAGGTAGCCGAACCGCGATCGGGTGACGGGGAAGCCGAACCCCGAGGGGTCGCGCAGGAACTTCACGAAGCCCTTGGTCGCCAGCACGCTGAGGCGCTCACGGATCGTGTGCTTGCTGCCCAGACCGCCCCGGTTCTCGAAGGTCTCGGCGAATTGCATCGCGGTGTAGAGGCGCTCGCTCGCCGCCTCGTCCAGCAACATGCCGAGGATTACATCGTGCTTGCGCAGCCGCTCGGCATCGAGTTTGGCCCCGACCTCCTTGCGCACCAGGCGCTCGTTCAGCGGGTTCAGCTCGACCCACTCGCCCTTCACCTTGTCGATCAGCTTCCCCGGCAGCGCGGGGCCGTTCCGCAGCTCGATCTCCAACCTGCGGACACTGCTGTCCTCGTCGGGCCGGTGCATGAGCAGCCCCGAGGTGTAGAAGCCGCGCAGCGCGCTGGCGCCGGAGAGCGCGAGGAAGGGATCGTCCTTGACCTGATGCTTGGCCGCCTTGCGGGTATGGTGGGCCAGGATCACGCCTGCGTCCGGATTGACCGCTTCGCGCAGGAGCTCGACCCGGTCCTTCAGGAAGAACATCATGGCGGTGTTGTCGTTCTCGCCGCCCCCCTCGGGCCCGCCGTCGAAGAGATTGCGGATCGGGTCGATGACGATGATGTCGGGCGGCGCGTCGGGGAATGCGGCCCGGATCGCCTCGGCCACGCGGGCGACGCCCTCCGCGTCGAGCAGCAGCTTCAGTTTCGGCGTGGCGATGAAGGTGTCGCGCGCGGCGGCGATCACGGCGGCGGGCAGCGCGATCTGCTGCATGCGCTCGCGCAGATAGTGGTACTGGATCTCGGCCTGCAGGTAGAACACGCGCAGCGGCCGGGGCGGCGTGAAGCCGAGGAACGGCACGCCAGCGGCCATGTGGACGAGCCAGGAGATCAGGAAGTCGCTCTTGCCGACCTTGGGCGCGCCGCCCAGCACGAGGAGCCCGCCCGGGGTCAGCACGCGCGGCCCGATGACGTCCTCGGGCATCGGGCTCGTGTCGTCGAGGAGTGCGCCAAGGCTGAAGGTCGGCAACGGGATGGTCGGGGCATCGGCATGGGCTGCGCGCAGGAGCGGCGGGCCATTGCGCTTCACATGCAGCGCCCAGAGGCGTTCGGACTCGGCCTGCAGCCGATCAAGCGGCCAGGACGGGCGCAGCATGGCGGCGTTGTAGCCGCAGATCGCCTCCCAGCCCGCGAACGGGTCGAGGCGGCCCTCGTGCACCAGGCGCACGTAGTGGCCGATGGCGGCGCTGGCCCCCTGGAACCGGGACCAGTCGTCGACCGCGCCTTCGCGCACCGGTGTGGTGAGCACCGCGTCGATGCCGGGCTTGGCCTGCGGGGCCGAAACGTCGCTGGCGAAGCCCACGCCTGGCAGCGGCGGCATCTCGGCGACCCGTTCGGCGAAATCCGCAAGATCCACCTCAACGTCGCGATGTTCGCGGATCTGCACGAGGCGTTGATGGCCGTGCTTGTGATAGACGGTGCCTGGCACACGGATCGGCTGGTGCGCCGAGCGGAAATGCGTGTCGCCGCCGACCTTCACGGCGATCTCGCCGCGCAGGCGGCAGAGGGTGGCCAGGTCCTCACCTTCGACGGGTTCGGTCAGTTTCCACCAGACATGAAGCTTGGCCGCACCCTCGGGCGTCCTCCCACCGCTCTCGATGATCAGCGAGGGCGTGCCGAGGTGGCGGGTGACATGGTCCAGCTTGGCCGGGATGTCGCCTGCGTCGAGATCGACGACGATGGCCTGCATCTGCAGCACATCGGCGGCGCGGGCCTGGCCCTGTTCCTCGACCGTGCCGGGAATGACATAGACGGCGGCACCTTCGCGGTTCGCCCATCCGGCGAAAGTTGCGAGTTTCTCGGGCGCAGTGTCGTCGGCCGGGATCCAGATGTTGTGCGGCTTGCCGTCCCGGCCCTGACCCTTGTCGACGAAGCCGCGGAGCGGGATCAGCCCCTCGCACCAGCTGAACACGGTGTCGAGAAAGACGGCGATCTGCTCGGGGTCGGGGTCGCAACCGAACGGGTTCTCGGACGGCGGGCCGTCGTTGAAGTCCATCCACGGGTTGAAATGCAGGATGCCGTCGTCGCTCATGCCGACAGCCCCCAGCAGCGCTCGGACCACGGGCAGAAGCGGCATTCGAAGAAGTCGGGCGTGGTCGCGACGCGTGGCAGAAGCTCGCCCGCATCGGTCGCCTGCAGGATCCGCACGCCCCGGTCGGACATGCGCTGCGCGAGATCGGCGTCGAAGGGCACCAGCTCATGGTGAAGCTCGGCGGTGTCCTTGTTGATCGCGGTGAACACGGCGGGCGCGGCGCTGATACCTGGCACGCTCGCTTCCATGTAGGCCTGATAGACCGCGATCTGGGCGGCGTAGACCGGCTTGGACTTGGTCACGCCGTCCTTCACGCAAGCGCGCCAGTTCTTCGCGTTCATCGTCTTGCATTCCCAGAGCGCGGGAACGGCCAGACCGAAGCCTTCGGGCCCGGCGGCGACGATCCCGTCGACATGACCGCGGATGCGCCCGCCCGCGACCGAGAAGCCGAACTGGCCGCCATCGGGACGGTTGCCCTTCCGGGTGTAGAGGTCGAAGCCCGCGCCGCGCAGCCAGGCGACGGCCAGATCCTCGAGCGCGTGGCCGATGGCGAAAATGCGCAGCGATTGGCCGCTGAAGTCCTGGCCCTCGTCCTTCGGCGTCGCCGTGAACTCGAACTGCAGCGCCCGCTCGCAGGCATGGCCGAGGCGCGAGCCGCCGAGATAGTCGCGGGGCGGCCGCGTGGCCTGATCGGCGGTGAGCGCCCGATCGACGGCGGCGTTGACCCGGTCGGCGAAGCTGGGGCGATGATTGTAGTCGAGGGTCAAAACGGCACCTCCGGCGTCTGCGCCCGGGCGACGTCGGACATGGCCTCGCGGAAGCCCTCGACGGCTTCCTCGATCAGCGCGCGCACGTGCGCCTCGGTGAGTTCGGCAAGCGGGGTGGCCCAGCCGATCTCGTCCATCAGCAGCGCGACGCGCTTCATGGTGGCGGTGATCGCGGCGCGCTCCTCCTCGGTCAGGTCAACCATGGCGAAACGCTCCCGCGCCAAGCGCGTCCAGAAGGACTGGCAGGGCATCGAGCAGAACCAGACCGATGGCCGGGGCCGCTTCGAACGGTGCGGATCGAACCAGCCAAAACCACGGGTGGGTTGCCGGCAGACAGCACAGAGCGTCCCACGCGGATGCCAGAGCCGCCGCCGGTCCTCGGCGGTGATGGGGGTGGATGTGGGCATGGGTCATGCCGCCCTCCGTTCGGGAGAGGCCGCCGTGTCGATCAGCTGGCGGATGGCGCGCTTGTTGAAGCCGAAGGTCATCAGCGCCGAGGCGCGGTAGCGCGTCAGGCCGAAGTCGTGGCGGCACTCGGGCGGCAGGTACTGCAGCTGCTTCTCGGCTGGCGGCTGGCGGAGCCAGGAACGGGTCTTGAAGGCGCTCTCGTCGGTCTCGTGCGTGTTCAGCCAGTCGTCGGCCTGCGCGAGGCAGACCGTGCGCTCGCCCACGCCGAGCAGATGCGGGCGTTCGCCCTTCGCCCCGCCGATGGCGTACCAGACCCCGTCCAGCCAGAAGATGCCGCCCCAGGCTGCGAAGCCCGTGGCCATCAGCGCGTCGTCCGTGCCGTAGAGGTCGACCCACGCGAAGCTGGACCGCTTCAGCAGGTCGATCTCGGTCATCATGAAGCCAGAGAGCGGCGCGGCGGCCCCGCCTTCGCCTGCATCCAGATCCTCGCGCGGGAACGCCTCACCGCAGAGCGGGCACTCGGTGGCGGCCAGCGGGATCTCCGCCTCGCAAGCAGGACATGTCTTCGTCGGCGCCTCGCCGGTTTCGGTCTTGCCGTCGAGATCGACATCCTGTTCCAGCGTGCCGTGGATCAGGCTCGAGGTGCCGAAATCCAGCACGATGCAGTCGGTCTTGACGATGCCGGGATGTTCCTCGGGATCGACGGTGCGCAGCCCGCGCCCGACCATCTGGATCATCGTGGACTTGTAGGAGCTGGGGCGCAGCAGCACGACGCAGGAGGTGGGCGGGTGGTCCCAGCCCTCGGTCAGCACCGCCACGTTGACGACGACGCGGATGTCCCCCGTGGCGTAGTCGGCGAGGATCGCCTTGCGGGTCTCGGCCGCCAGATCGCCGTGGATCAGCGCAGCGGAAACGCCCGCCGCCCTGAAGGCGTCGGTGACGTGTTCGGCATGCGCGACGGTGGAGCAGAACACCACGGTCTGCCGGTCGCCCGCCTTTTCCTTCCAATGGCGGATCACCTCGTCGGTGACAGGGGCGCGGTCCATGATGCCCGCCACCTCCGCCATGTCAAAATCCGACATGGTCTTGCGGACCGAGCGCAGCTCGTCCTGCACACCCACGTCGATGACGAAGGTGCGCGGCGGAACGAGATGGCCCGAGGCGATCAGCTCGCCCAGCCGCACCTGGTCGGCGACATTGTCGAAGACCTCGCGCAGGCCCTTCCTGTCGCCCCGGTTCGGCGTCGCCGTGACCCCGAAGATGCGGGCGTCGGGATTGGCCTCGCGCACCCGGTCGATGATGCGGCGGTAGCTGTCGGCCACCGCATGGTGCGCCTCGTCGACGACCAGCAGGTCGAGGCGCGGCATGTCGGCGAGGCTCATAGCCCGCGCCAGCGTCGGAACCATCGCAAAGGCGACCTGGCCGTTCCAGGATTTCTCAGTGGCGTCGATCACCGAGGTAGCGACGCCCGGCACCACGCGCTGGAACTTGGCGCGGTTCTGCGCGGTCAGCTCGTCGCGATGCGCCAGCACGCAGGCCTTGGCGCCCGTATTCTTTGAGAGGGGGCCGATCATCTCGCCGGTAACCGCCGAGAGCATGATGGTCTTGCCCGCGCCGGTGGGCGCCACGCCCAGCGTGTTGCCGCGGGAAGCGAGCGCAGCCACGCTGCGCTCGACGAAGGTCTTCTGGCGGGGGCGCAGGCGCATGGCCGGTCTCCCCCTTACTGCGCCCAGCTCGGCCGACCCGCGGTGCCGGGGGCGGACGCGGGCTGACTAGGCTGGGTGGCCGTGGTGGGCTGCTGCGGGGCGTGGCCCTGCGCCGGGGCGGCGGTGAACTGCGGCGCGATCGTGCCCATCAGCGCGGGGTAGTCGCGATGTTCGGGGGTGACTGCAGCGCGGATCTCGTTCTTGTCCTCGCCGTTGGTGTCGGTGCCGATGTCGATGCGGGCGATGAACTCGACGCCGTCGAGATCACCGAACCCGTTGATGCGGCGGCGCGCCTGCGCCTCGGGCGAGTTGTCCTTGTCGGACACGCCGCGCGCGGAGTTGAGGATGCCGCGGATCAGGCCGCGCCCCATGTTCGCCCAGTCCGGGCCCTTTGGGCTGTAGAGGCCGATCAGCGACCAGACCTTGCGGCGGGCATAGGGCCCTTCGACGACGGTGTATTCGGCGTCGAGATAGACGGCGCCGGTGGCGGCGCGGCGCGCCCAGCCGCCGGTCCAGCCCTGCGAGGGGTCATCGAAGCCGCCGGGGCGCAGGGTCAGGCGCACCTTGGCGAGCGTGCCCTTGGGGATGACGTTGGTGTTGGATTGGGCGGAGTTGAAGTCGTTCCAGGGTCCGGACATTGCGCGGCTCCTTTCAGTTGGAGGATGGGACGCGCAGCGGCGTCAGTGGGGAAAAGCCACCCCGGCGACCGGATCGGGACACGGGGCGTGGCGAGAGGCGCTCAGCCATGGCCGGGCTCCTGCGCGGGCGCGGGATCGGCCGGGGTCACCGGCGGCCAGGTCAGGCGTTCGGCGGCAGGCGCTGCGGGACGCTGGATCTTCTCCATCAGCCGTCCGAGATGCGGGGCCTCGACCATGTCGAGGCGGCCCGAGCGGTCCTTTGCCGGAAAGCCCCAAGGGTTCAGCGTCTGGCAGACGAAGGCGCGCTGCGGCTGGCCGTTGGCATCGGCGATGTCGGCCATGGTGATGACCTGATCCACGATGCCCGGCAGTTCGAGCCCGGTCTTCGAGCCGTCGATCTGCGGCTGGAAGACCTTGCGATTGAAGTCGTCGAGCCGCTCGTCGAGGATTCCTACGAACCAGACATGCTTTCCGCGCGTGTGCTGCAGGTGGGTCAGCCAGCCGATCATCTCGCGGCCGTGCAGCCCGTAGGCGCCGCGGATGTCAGGCTTGCCGGTTTTCTCGGAGAACGCTTCGGGCTGGCCGCGGCACCACTGGAAACAGAGCCGCCCGGCCACGGTGATCGAGTCGATGAAGACGGTCTCGTACTTCTCGATCACCGTCGGATCGCCGTAGCGCCCGCAGACCTCGTCGAAATGCGCCTGGCTGTAGGGCTGGTCCTCGCGCAGCGCCGGGTTCGGGCCGCCGATGAACACCGCGAAATCGCGGCATTCCCTCCAGGTGCGCGGCCGGAGCGTGTCGATCTCCAGCCCCTCGACCGCCAGATCCCCGGCTTCGAGGTCGAGGAAGAGCGTGGTCGAGGCGTTCAGCGTCCAGAGCAGGCTGGTCTTGCCGATGCCGGACCGGCCGAAGATGACGCCCTTGATGCCCTTGCGTTGCGCGAGCCGTTCGTCGGCGCCGATGATGGGAAGGGCCATCACTGGCCCTCCTTCTTCATCACTGCAGCGGCGGCGCGATCTGCGCCGATGCACCCGGCCTCGCGGGCGAGCTTGTAGAGCCGCTTCAGCGCATCGGCGCGGCGGTAGGCCACCGTGCTCTCACGCTCCGCCTCTACGATCGCGAAGGCGATCTCGTCGACGCTGGCCTCCACGACCGGCAGCGGCTCGCGCGGCTCGTCACCGGGGCGCTGTGGGAGGGAGATGGTCTCCGGGAGGTCTTCGAGGGCGTAGCTCGCCTTGCGAAGACGGGTGATGTCGTCCGGCTGGTCCGGCATGGCTTTTCTCCGTGAGATGAGGTGATCGAGGAGGCCCATCACGCGGCCTCGCGGACGTCGGGCGCGGGCTCGGCGACGTAGATCGCCAGCAACGGCGTCCCGTCGGCATGGGCGCCGGCGTCCTCAATCTGATAGTTGCGGTTGGGCTCGCAGACCTCGGTCAGCTCCCAGCGGCGATAGAGCCCCGGAAGACGCCTGAAATCCTCGAGCGACAGATCGGCAGTGCGGTTCATGCGTGTCTGCTTTCGGTTGGAGGGAAGGCGCTCGGGGCGCTCGAATGGGAAAAGCCACCGGCGGGACCGGATCGGGACATCGGTTCAGGGGATTTCCTCGAGGGCGGCGTGCAGCCGGCGCATGGCGCGCTGGTACCGCTTGCGGGCGGCGGCCTCGGTCAGGCCCAGCTCGACGGCGACCTCGGCTTGCGAGAAACCTTCGATGGCCACGCGGATCACGAGAAGGGCGTCATCGCCGAGCAGCTTCCGCACGGCGCCGTTCAGTCGCGCGTACCCGGCCGCGCCGATCCCGCTGTCACCGCTGTCCGCCACCTCGTCGGGATCGGCGCTGCTGGCGAGATGCTCGCGCGCCGTGTCGCGCTGGCGCACGCGGATCATGTCGCGCTCGACGTTGCGCAGCACCGTGGCCGCGATCCAATTGACGCGCCTGAGATCGAGGCTGCGGACTGCCTCGGTGGTGCGCGCCAGCACGTCGGACGCGACCTCGTCGGCGGTGCCGAGCCTGCGCCAGAGCGACCGGCGCCGGATGGCGTCGAGGCCGGGCCAGAGCGCGAGCAACAGCATCGTCAGCGCGCAGTCGGACGCGGGCCCGTCGCCCTGCGCCGCCCCTACCAGCGCGGCGAGGATCAGGTTTTTCCGGGCGGGATCGCCGGGGGTGCGATGCAGCCTGTCCAGCAGGGCCGCCGGATCCCGGAACGGTGTGAGGGCAGCCTGCGCACGCCGGATGGCGTCGAAACTGCGTTGGAAGTGAAGCTTGGAAGATGAATCCGTAAGGTGATCGCGGATCGCGTGCCACGCGATGGACATTGGACGCCTGCCTTGCGGCCAGGCGTCCGGCGCCTTCTCGTGGCCAGGTCAGGACGTCGCGCGTCTCTGCGATTTCAGGGGGTTGGGTGAATGCGCGCGTCAGCGCGCGGGTGCGGTCGCGTTGTTGAGCGTGCCGCAGCCGCGGCAGGTGGCCTGCACCGGGAAGCCCACGAGATACTCGTGCCCCCGCGCGAAGCGCAGGTGCATGCGGCCGTCCCGGCAGACGCCGAGCAGCTTGTCACAGCGCGTGCAGCGCCATTCCGAGTTCGATGTGGGGGGCTTGGTCGTCGCGGCGCCGGACCAGCTCGTCGAGACTGCCTGGCGCTGGGAGAAGGGAGTCGGCATGGAATGCTCCTCTGATGTGGAGCACTCCCATTGGCCGGAGGAATAGGAGCTAGTCAGACCCCCCAATCGGAGCCGGATCGGAGCCGGCTGTCAGATTGCGATCTCCCAGGTCCCTTTGCCGGGGCTTCGCAGGAAGTCGGCCTTCAGCTTGTTCCAGAGCGGCTGCTTGAAGATGTTCGACAGGGATTGGTCCTCGGCGATCCCTCTGACGAGGTCTTCTGTTGCCATAGGCATCGGGCCTGCGTTGTGGGCGTCGACCAGTCGCTGGATGATCCCGATGCGGTTCTCCCCCTTGATGTCGATGGTGCCTTTCCCCGGAACGAAGAGGGTGGCGAAGTTTTCTCCGGACAGCGTCAGGTCGACGGTCTGGCCGCCGCGGGCCAGTATCCGATGGCGTCGGAACACGGATCGGAGCTTGTCTGCGACCAACGAGATTTCGGCTTGATTGGTGTCGATCTGATCGACAAGCGGCGTCAGAACGTTGGCCGCCAGGCACGGCCCGAGAGCGTTGCCGGCCTGAAGGACGAGCCCGAGACCGAGGTTATGGCGCGCCCGAAGCTCCGTATCGACGGCCGACCGCACCTTCTCCCGGTCGAGACCGCGCGCGAGGTAGATCGGAACGTCCCCGCCATCGACGTGGAGCGTTCCGAGGTAGAGGAGATGATCGGTCAGCTTCTCGATGGCAGGTGCATCGAGCACTTTTTCAAGACGTGCCTTCAGGTGTTGTGCGACCCAGCCGTCGCGCACCCGATATATCCTGTAGCGATCCGGGTTGCCCGCAGGCGTCACCTGTCCCTCGGCGACCTTGAGATCGGCCACCTTGCGGTCGCCATCCTCCGCATCTCCGTTATCGACCCGAACGACCACTTCGGCCGCGACCGGACCGACCTCGTCTTCATCGTCGATCAGATCGTCGCCTTCCCAGCCGGCGGGCACGAGAAAGCCCAGATCGTTCAGGAGGCCAGGATCGACACCGCGAGATTGGAGCCATGCGCCGGTGACCCTGTCAGCTCCGATATCCCATATGGCCAGCAAGGCGGGCATGACAGCCATGCTCTCCTCATCGCCCGGTGCACGGCCATCACGGAGGATGTTCCAGTGTCTGAGCAAGCGATGCCCCAGAACGCGCTCGAAAGGGTCGTCGATGCTGAGAAGGCTGCTCGTGTTGCGGTCGGTGAGCGTGAAGTTGAGGGTTTGCGCCTCATCTCGTCCCGCGCGGAAATACCGGACCGCAATCTCGACGAAGCGGATTGCGAGCGCCCGCTCGAAGATCCTCGGAAGGCCCGGATGGCTGTCGATGATCTCTGAGATGTCCTGGTCGATCGTGGTGGAAAGCGAGAGGCGGTTGGCGAGATTGCCGATGCTGATGTCAGCGCGGATCACCTGCGCGCGGTCGATCACCACGTCGTCAAGTTCCGGCGGTTCAAGATCGAGCCCCTGCAGGAACTGCGAAATGTCGTAGGCCTGAAAGTCGACGGGCTGGTTGGAGTAGGTCTGATCGAGAGCGGTCTCGATGAATCGTTCGGCGACCGTGTGCCTCAGCTTTCGGTTGCCGGCGCGGACATGCACCCGCCCGGTCGACGGCGTGTAGACGATCATCGCTTCTCCGGGCGGGCGGAAATAGATGCTCGACCGATTGCCATCGTCATCGATCTCCCTAACGCTCGTGGGGGGATCGGGATGGAACAGCAGGTACATCTCCGCCGCGGGTTCATCGCCGTCCTCGGGGATGTCGAACTTGTCGATGCTGTAGCCGTCGCCGCGATCGAGACGCTTGTTGAGGTCGACCAGAAGCTCTTCGAGCAATGCGCTGCCGGCGTCCGGGCCCCCGTCGACCGAAGGCTCAGCCATGAAGGTCTGGTAGTGCTTGTCATAGCGCCGGTAGAGACGCAGGTGCAGGCTGTTCTCCGCCGCTTCAAACAAGCCATGCTCGTTGGCGAAAGCCCAAAGGCTACGCGCGAGCTTGTCCCGCCGGTTTCGAAGTTCCTTGGCGCGGTCGGGTTCGAGCGTGGTAGCGGCGAGACCTTGGAGGACGTACTCGCCGCGGTCGCTCGCGATTGTGACGATCCGGGCTGCTTCAGCCTCGAGCGGGCCCAGCCGGTCCTTCTTTTGCTGCGGCAGCATATTTCTGGCAACTGTCGGACCGTCCGGATTGTCGGGGTCGAACTGGTAAGTGGCGAGCCAGCTCAACCTCTCGAAAGCCTTGCTCTTAAGGAATCCGGACAACAGTTCCGGCTCTGCATCGTCGAATAGCCGAGAAAGATTGGGGCAGGTTCTGGCCGGGACGCGTACCATCGAAGTCTCCGAGAATTCTGACTGCGCTATTGATGGCGATCGAGGCGCCGTGCTCGGAGCTTGATACTGCGACGTCCTCTCCGGAGACCCGGGCCAACATGGCCTTCTCGCCGGATAAAAACGTCCGCTGAGGCAAGATCCACGCGCGCATCCTCGATCTGCTCCAGGACATGGGGGCCGATCGGAGTTGCTTTGCGCGCCATGAACTTACCTCAATGAACTACTGCTCTCGACTGATTCAACTCGCGATTGTCGCGGACGAATCGGTGATCGGCAAGTCCTGACGTTCTCTACCTGTTCGCAGCCGTGAATCCTGTCGGGTGAGATGTCCCATCACGGAAGGTGTGGTGGCTTTTGATCGGTAAGGACAACACCGATCACGGCCACGAGACATGAAACGCCCCAATCCGCTCCCGCCCGACCAGATGACGCCGGCAGAGCGCCGCACTGAGCTGTGCGGCCTGCTGGCGCTCGGGCTGGTTCGGCTGCGGATGCGCGAGGGGAACGAAGTATCTGACGATAGTGGAGAACGTTGCCTACACTATCCGCCCGACCAATGCCGTCATGCAACTCCAACTCGCCGGAGAAATGCATGAACACGCCCGATCCCATCCCAGCGCGCCTGGCCGCGCTCAAGACCACACCGACGCCCGACCTGAAGCAACAGTGGCGCGACCTGTTCGACAGCGAGCCGCCGCCGTTCAACCGCCGCTATCTCGAAAGCCGCATCGCCTATCGCATCCAGGAACTCGCCTATGGCGGGCTGAAACCGGAGACGATCCGGCGCCTTGAGCGGCTGGGCGAGGAACTGGACGGCGGGGACCGATCCAAGCGCAGCATCCGCCTCGACCGTGACCGCCCGATCACTGGCACGCGCCTCCTGCGCGAGTGGCAGGGCGTTGAACAGGTCGTCACCGTCACCGCCGACGGCTTCGAATGGCAGGGGCGGCCCTACAGGTCGCTGTCCGCCATCGCGCGGGCCATCACCGGCACGCGGTGGAACGGATGGGTATTCTTCGGCCTCAAGAACCACAGGGGGCGGACATGACGAAGCCGCCCGACAAATTGAAGATCGTCCGCAAGCTGCGGTGCGCCATCTACACTCGAAAATCTTCCGAGGAAGGGCTGGAGCAGGAATTCAACAGCCTCCACGCCCAGCGCGAAGCCTGCGAGGCGTACATCGCCAGCCAGCGCTCCGAGGGCTGGGTGTTGGTCCGCGATCAGTATGACGATGGTGGCATCTCGGGCGGCACCCTGGAACGCCCCGGCCTGAAGCGGCTGCTGGAGGATATCGAGGACGGGCTGGTCGACGTGGTCGTGGTCTACAAGATCGACCGTCTCAGTCGCTCGCTCGCCGACTTCGCCAAGCTGGTCGAGGTGTTCGACCGGAACGCCGTGACCTTCGTCTCGGTCACGCAATCGTTCAACACGACAACCTCCATGGGGCGGCTGACGCTGAACATCCTACTGTCCTTCGCCCAGTTCGAGAGGGAGGTCACGGCCGAGCGCATCCGCGACAAGGTCGCCGCGAGCCGGAAGAAGGGCATGTGGATGGGCGGCGTGCCGCCCTACGGCTATCGGGTCGAAAACCGGAAGCTCGTCGTCGACGACGAGCACGCCGAGCATGTCCGCTGGATCTTCGCGCGCTTCCTCGAGATCGGGTCCTGCACGGAACTGGCGCGAGAAGTCGGCGCACGCGGCATCCGCACCCCGCGCGGGAACATGATCGACAAGAAATACATCTACCGAATGCTCAGTAACCGCGCGTACATCGGCGAGGCGGTCCACAAGGGCGAAAGCCATCCCGGCGAGCACGATGCTATCATCGACCGCGAGACGTGGGACCGCGTTCACGCCATCCTGCAGGAGAGCCCCCGGAAGCGCGCCGCCCGCACACGCGCCGACACGCCCGCGCTGCTGAAGGGGCTACTTTTCGGGCCCGATGGCGCCGCGTTCTCACCGACGCATACGCGCAAGGGCGACAGGCTCTACCGTTATTATGTCAGCCAGACCGTGCTGAAGCACGGTGCCGGGTCGTGCCCGGTGGGTCGTGTCCCCGCGGGCGAGATCGAGGCCGCCGTCATTGACCAGCTCCGCGCCGTGTTCCGCCAGCCGGAGATCGTTGCGGGGACGTGGAAGGCGGCGCGCGTCCATGCTGACGACATCACCGAGCCCGACGCGCGTGCGGCTCTGCAGCAGTTCGATCCGCTTTGGGACGAGCTTTTCTCCGCCGAGCAGGCGCGCATCGTGACGCTGCTGGTCGACCGCGTGGACATCGGCACGGATGGACTCAACGTCCGGCTCCGTATGGATGGGCTCGGCGGTCTCACGCGCGAGATGCTGGCTGGATACATGGGAGCGGCTGCATGACCCGCGGCACGCCGATCCCGGAAACCATGACGCTCCACGTTCCGTTTCGCATCGTGAAACGCGGCGGGCGGAAGGAGATGCAGACGCCAGACAGTGCCACCCAACGCCGCCGAACAAACAGTACCCTCGTCAAGGCCCTGGCGCGCGCTTTCCGGTGGAAGCGCCTGCTAGAATCGGCCGAGTTCGCCACAATCGCCGAACTGGCCGAGCGCGAGGGCATCGCATCCTCATACATGACGCGCGTCCTGCGCCTGACGCTGCTCGCGCCGGACATCGTCCAGGCGATCTTGGACGGCACGCAGGGTCCGGAGGTGACGCTGGTGCGGGTGTTCGAGCCGTTCCCAGTTGAGTGGCCCGAACAAAGGAAACACCTTCTGTGAGGGAAGAACTCAGTTCGGCTGCAGGGTGTCGCCCTGCGCGCAGGAGCGTTTCAGATGAGAAGCGCTGGCAGAGGGAGAATCAGATATCGACAAGCCGACCTACTTGGTGCACTCTGGTGCAAAAGGGTGCGTGATGAGCAGGACCGATAAGAAGAGACGCTTTTCGATCTCGCTCGAGGTGGATGACTACGATGCATTGCGCGCATTGGCTGAGGGTCACCGCCCGCCACTTTCATTGCAATACGTAGTGAATGTTGCCGTCAAAGATTTGCTTGAAAAGCACGCTGCGCGTCAACTCACTCTTCCCTTGGACAAATAGGACATGGGAAATTTGAGATTCGCAGATCTGTTTGCAGGTTTGGGTGGGTTCCATCAAGCTCTTGAAGGGCTCGGGCACACATGCGTGTTTGCCTCTGAGCTCAACAGTGGGCTCGCCGACCTTTACGAGAAGAACTTCGGCATTCGTCCTCATGGCGACATCCGCGAAGCGATTGGGGATGTGCCGCCCCACGACATTCTATGCGCTGGATTTCCGTGTCAGCCGTTTTCGAAGGCAGGCGATCAACTAGGTTTCGATTGTCCGCAATGGGGCGACTTGTTCAACTATGTCCTAGAGATTCTCGACACGCACAAGCCTGCCTATTTGCTTATCGAGAACGTGCCTAACCTTTTGCGGCACGATGGAGGTAAGACATGGGAAAAAATCAAGGCACGACTTGAGGAATTGGGGTACGAGGTCGACAAGAAAAGGCTCTCGCCCTTCATGTTTGGTGTGCCGCAAGTGCGAGAACGCGCAATAATCGTTGGAGCAAGGGCAGGCTTAGGCCATTTTTCTTGGCCTGAGCCGACTCACCAACTTGATCAAGTCACAATCCGGAGCGTCCTTGACGAGAATCCGAAGGAAGCACGGCCACTAGGTCCTCGATTTATTGAGTACCTGGAGACTTGGCAGGCGCTCATCGACGCGCTGCCGAAAGACGCCCACCTGCCTTCCTTCCCAATATGGGCGATGGAGTTCGGCGCAACTTATCCCTATGATGACCGGACCCCGCACGCGATCGGCTTCGATCACATTACAGCCTTCAATGGTGCGCTGGGGCGATCTCTCAAGGGCATGAACGGCGAAGAGGTAAAAAAGACTCTTCCTGCGTATGCAGTAGATGAGGTCGCCAGCTTTCCAGACTGGAAAAAGAATTTCATTCGGCAAAACCGTGAGTTCTATATCCAGCACAAAGCCGTGATTGATCGTTGGCTTCCAAGTATAACAGATTTCGCTCCGAGCTTCCAAAAGCTTGAGTGGAACTGGAAGGGCGGTCCACGCGATCTTTGGCAAGCAGTCATTCAGTTTCGAGCATCCGGGATTAGGGCAAAGCGACCGACCGCAGCACCGTCGCTCGTCGCACTCACAACAAGTCAGGTACCGGTGATTCCTTGGGAGCGCCGTTACATGACGATGCGTGAATGCGCACGGCTCCAGAGCATGGGACAGTTGAAGCATCTCCCGGAGAACCAGACTGCCGCGCACAAGGCGCTTGGCAACGCAGTGAATGTCGAAGTCATCGCGGCTGTTGCTGCTGCTTTGCTCCCTAGGCCAGAGTTCTGCAACGAACCGCAGACTCCTCCTTTAGCGCGGATTGCTAGGGATGGGAGAAATGCTCAGGAGCTCATACCGGCGGCCTAAGAGTCTGCTTTTTTAGAGAGGGGCCGCCAATTGCCGGTTACTACAGTCGATATTCGCCCCGGTGTGAGCGTACTCGCGGTCCTGCGTTACCTGAACTACAAGCCGTGGTTTGCGCTGGCCGAGTTTGTTGACAATGCCATCCAGAGCTACCTCTCGAATCGCGAAGCACTTTCAAATGCTGACGGCGGCTTGCGACGCGTGCGGGTTTCCATCGAGATAGATTCCACTCCGCCCGGCCGGATCACCATCCGGGACAACGCCGCGGGCATTGCCGGATCGGAGTTTCCGCGAGCATTCCGTCCCGCCGTTGTGCCGCTGGATGCGTCCGGCCTAAGCGAGTTCGGCATGGGGATGAAGAGTGCGGCATGCTGGTTCTCCAGCCACTGGCGCGTGCGGACGAAGGCGGTCGGTGAAACCGTTGAGCGCACTGTCAGGTTCGACATCGAGCGCATCGTCAACGACGACATTGAGGAACTCGACATTCACGAAGCGCCCGCCACGCAGGATGCCCACTACACCGAGATTGTGCTGGAGGGCCTTCACCATATCCCGGTAGGAAGAACCATTGGCAAGATCCGGGAGCACCTGACCGACATCTACCGCGTCTTCGTCAGGAATGGGACACTCGACCTCCACTTCAATGGCGAGCCACTAGTATACGAGCCACCGAACATCCTTGTTGCGCCCTATGCTCGCGAGGAAGGCGGTAAGCCGAGAACCTGGAAGAAAGAGATCTCTTTCGACCTCGGGCAGGGCCAAACGGTTAAGGGTTTCGCCGCGCTCCGTGATCCCGGTAATCATTCCCGAACAGGCTTCGCTCTGTTCCGGCGCGGCAGGCTAATCCAGGGAAGCGGTGAAGAAGGCTACCGTCCTCAGTTCATTTTCCAGCTCCCCGGGAGTTACCGCTTCCTGCGCCTCTTCGGGGAATTGGAACTAGATGGATTCGAGGTTAGCCACACCAAGGATGGGTTTCGCTGGAACGACGAGGACGAGCAGCCATTCCTGGAACTGCTCCGCGAGCACCTCGACAGCGAAGACTTGCCGCTGCTTAGGCAGGCTGATGCCTTCCGAGCACTAGCAACAAAACGCGATCGCGCCGCCGCCGCCAGCAGGGCATTGGAGCGGACCACGAAACTAATCGAGGACTCGATCACGGATGTGCTGCCGCGGGTCGCCGACGCCGTGCCGGTCGAAACCCAGGAGGCGCCTTTGGCGCCGCAGCCGACGCTTGCGCGGCGCGAGTTGACGGTAGAGTTCCGCGGACAAACTTGGATCATTTGCATCGAGCTTTCAGATGATCCCGCAGAGGGCGATTGGCTTACGGTGAGCGACGGGCAGGCCAACGAGGACGGGGCGGAAAGGCTGGAGATCCGTATCGCCATGACGCACCCGTTCATGGTGCTCTTCGCGCAGACCGACCCAGATAACATCGAAGCACTGATCCGCGTTGGCTCCGCGATCGCGATTTCGGAGAAATTAGCCCGCCGAGCTGGCGTAAAGCTGGCCGGCACCATCCGGCGCAACGTCAACGAAATCCTACGAGAGGCTCTGTCGCGCGCATGACACAAGATAATGACGCCGCGGCGCCGCGGCCGGCACAAGCAATCCCGCTGCCTGCGACTCCGCCCAATCCGCAGATGAGGTGGGTTCCAGTTCAGGGGGAGGAGGCGACCGGTGTCGTCCGCCGCAGCAACGTTGATGTGGCGTCCCAGGAAAGG
Source organism: Devosia enhydra (assembly GCF_900119845.1). GTDB lineage: Bacteria > Pseudomonadota > Alphaproteobacteria > Rhizobiales > Devosiaceae > FPKU01. The sequence continues at coordinate 111,570 of NZ_FPKU01000002.1, read as the reverse complement.
CTTATCGCGGACGCAGCCGAGATCCTTGGTCGAGGCGTGAATCCTAGGCAGCCTAACGGCTCAGCAACCGGGCTTGTGGTTGGCAACGTGCAGAGCGGCAAGACCATGTCGTTCACCACCGTCATTGGGCTGGCGCGGGACAACGGTTTCCCGTTGGTCATCGTCATCGCCGGGACGAAGGTTAACCTCCTAAACCAGTCGCACGAGAGACTCGAGAAAGACCTGAACGTCCACGCCGGTGACGGGCTTCCCTCGTGGAAGATGCAAAAGAACATCCAAGCCACCGACGCGCATCACGAGCAGTCCATCAGGCAGGCCATCGAAGCATGGCAGGACAACGAACTCGAGGACGATGAACGGGCAACGCTCATCCTGACCGTACTCAAGCAGCGGCAGCGCCTTCAAAGCCTGACAGACCTGCTCCGTAGGCTGGACCTCCGGCGCGTGCCTGTCCTCGTTATTGATGACGAGGCCGACCAGGCTAGCCTCAACACGCGTGTCCAGCAGGGCGGCGAGAGCGCCACCTACACCAGACTTCGAGAACTCCGGGACGCGTTGCCCTGCCACACCTACCTGCAGTACACCGCCACGCCGCAGGCGCCTCTCCTCATCAACATCGCGGACGTTCTGTCCCCGGATTTCCCCAAGGTGCTCGACCCTGGGGCGGATTACGTTGGCGGCCAAGAGTTCTTCGCTCCCGGCTCTCCCTACATCAGGGACATCCCGCCGCAGGACATCGCCGCGGGAAATGATCCCCCAGATAGTATGCTGGAGGCGGTGCGGGTCTTCTTCGTCGGCCTCGCGGCCAGCCTGATCCGCGACCGGCGACGTCGCTCCATGCTCATTCATCCGTCTCGACTTCGCGCGGACCATAGGCAGGTCGTACAGTGGGTGACCGAGGCAAAGACGACGTGGCTTACTGCGCTCCGCTTGCCGGAAGCAGACCCTGACAGGATTGAACTTGTCGAGGATTTCCGGGCCGCCTACGATCACTTGTCGACGACCGACGCGAACCTTCCTGCGTTTGAGGATGTCCTCGCTAAGCTCCCGAGGTCGCTCCGACAGACCACCATAATTGAGTTCAATACGAACGGTCGTCCGCGAACGCCGGAGATTAACTGGCGAGACGCCGAGGGCTGGATCCTGGTTGGCGGGCAAGCCGTCGACCGAGGCTTCACCGTGGACCTCCTGACGGTCACCTACATGCCCCGTGGCGTCGGAGTGGGGAACGCCGACACGCTGCAGCAGCGGGCGCGCTTTTTCGGATACAAGCGTAAGTATCTTGGCATCTGCCGCATCTGGCTCGAAACGGTCACGCGGTCGGCCTTCGAAGGATACGTGGAGCACGAGAACCTAATGCGGCGGGAACTGAAACGGTTGGAGACAGAACCAAGCGGCCTAAACATGTGGCGTCGCCGGTTTGTCTTGGATGCCGCATTGCAGCCCTGCAGGCGCAACGTCGTTTCCGACGCGTACTTCCGTTCGACGCGCCTAGGAGGATGGACCCAGCAGCGCGGCGCCCTTATCGCAGAGGCGCTTCGAAATGCGAATGCCGAACTTCTCGAAGGTTTCGTACGCGAGTTTGCGTTCGTCGAGGACATCGACACCTACAGATCAGATGAGGAAAGCCAGAAGCATTTCGTAGCCCGGGAGGTCCCGCTTATCCGAGTGATCGATATGCTTTCCGATTACAGGCTTGAAGACCCCCGTGACACAGCCAACTTCACGGGGACGCTCGTCATGCTGGGTGAGGCTCTTCGCCAGGCACCCGATGCGACCGTCGCTGTCTACCGCATGCGGCCTCGAGCGCGAGGAGCTCGCCGTATCGTCTCTGCATCAGGCACCCTTGAGAAGGGGTTCCAGCAAGGCCCGACGCGTCTTGCCGGAGGCGGCTATGCGTACCCGGGCGATACAGTATTCGCCATGAACGACCGGCCGACGATTCAGATCCACCAATTCGATCTGGCGAGATCCGACGGTGGAGCAGTTGAGGCTCGGGCAGCTCCATTGATGGCCATCCGGATTCCAGCGGAACTTGCGCGGGAGTGGCTGGTGCAGCTGCAAGCTGGACAGGATGATGCCACTTGACCGCCCAATTCGTTGACCTGCTTGAACGGTTGGTTCGGCCGGATCAGCCTGGCACGTTCAGCGTCATCCCTGCTCCTTCTCAGCCAACCTACTACGTCGCGCGGGACGACTCCGGTTGTGCGGCACTACTGATCCGGACCTCAGGCGCTTCAAACCGAGTGCCGTTGCTCCTCGCGGGTATCGAGGCGCGCTTTAGCATCGCCTGCCGCATTGAGGAACGTGACCGCGACGTCCGGACAGAGAACCTGACAGTCGTCGCCTGCAGATCGCGCGACCGCGCTGTCGAGCGATACTTTCTCACCACTATGGAATTCCTCGCCTCGGCACTCGGCGCCACTCCAACGGTGGCTGCTGTTGGCGAGATGGTCGACCGAGTGGTGGACCTTTTTCAGCGGCTCGCCAGGCCGCCAAGGAGGCCGCTAATCGGTTTGACTGGCGAGTTGCTCGTAATCCGGGCCGCCGCCGACCCGGCCGCCGCTGTCCGCGCTTGGCGTGTAGACCAAGACGAGCGCTACGATTTCGCTATCGGCGCCCTCCGTCTCGAAGCGAAGGCAACCGCCACGGACCGCCGGGCACATGAGGTCTCGTTCGAGCAGGCTAATCCTCCAGCAGGCACGATGGGAATCCTGGCCTCGTTCATCATCCAGCCGTCCGGAGGCGGTTTCTCGCTGTCAGATCTCGTTTCCGATATCGAGGCACGCATTCAGGTTCATGACCTCATCATTAAGCTTCGCACGGTGGTGGCCGATACACTAGGACGCGACATGCAGACGGCGCTTGGCTGGTCTTTCGACTTGGCGCGCGCAACCTCCTCCGCGCGGGTTTATGACGTGAGCACGATCCCAGCGATCAGGCCGCCACTCCCGGCAGGCGTTTCAGGGGTGCGGTTCCTGGTCGATCTTTCTGGTTGTCGGCAACTCGGCAGAGCGCGGATCGACGCGCTCGCCTCACACGAACGGGCGCTGCTGCCACCGTAAGACCGTCGAAGGTGGCTATGTGGGCGAGCAACCAGTCGAAAGCTAAAAGCTCTCGGCCTCAAACCGCCGTGATTTGCAAGCTGAGGGTGGCTAGGCGTGAGTTCGATGTCTGTCCCATCTTCGCGAATGCCACAGACATCGAAATGCTCAGCTCGCCGTCTAGAAAATTGTTATACATCAGGTGGTTGCAAGCTGAACACCGGAATGTGCCAGTCATGAGGTCCAGAGAATATCGGCCCTGAGAGACCGCTTCCGGCCCTCTTTGCGGCCGGGCCAGTGTTCAGCTCCACCCGCATAACCCTCGAAAACAACGGAAAAATCCGCCCGCAGCCGGATCGGGAGAACGCTTTCGCGGGGGCAAGTGGCGGAGAGAGAGGGATTCGAACCCTCGAGACGGTTACCCGCCTACACACTTTCCAGGCGTGCGCCTTCGACCACTCGGCCATCTCTCCGCACAGCGGCGAGCCGCTGGGAGGGCAGTATCTTGCCCGTGCTCGGCTGCCGTTTACGGCAGTGTGCCGGGGCTGGAATACCCGGCCGAGCGCGGCGCACTATAGCGATCGCAAGCCCCGGTGCAAGCGCAGTTCTCGCTTTCGCGCGCGATTTGCAGGGGTGTTGGGTGACGGGACTGAGGCGGCGTTTTGGGGCGTGCTGCTCACTATCGATGCGCGATACCGCACAGCGTGGCGCGCACTGGAGCAGTCCTTGACGAACAGGGGCTAGAACCCGCCGCCCGTCTTGAAGCCGCCGGACTTGCGCGAGCCGGAACTGCCGGTGCGCGGGCGGGAAAATCCGCCGCCGCTGCTGCTGCCGCCCGATCCGCCGGCCCTGGGCAATCGGCCCCAGCCGCTGCCGAAGCCACCCGTCGTCCCTCCGCTCCTGAGGCCGCCGCCCGAGGAGCGGCCGGCCGCTCCCCCGCCAAAGCTGCTGTCGGGCCAGGCAAAGCCACCACCGGTTCCCTGCCGCGGGGGCAGGCTCGCGGGGGGCGCATCCCGAAAATTATCGAGCCCGCCCTGCCAGTTCTGGCTCTTGCGCCATTGCTCCCAATAGCTGGCGGCGGTGATGCCGCCGCGCAGGAAATCGGTGAGGAGGTCGCCGACCAGCCGGTCCTCTCCGAAACGGGAGCGTGGGTCGTCGAAGCGCGCTTTCTTGAATTCGTACTGGATGTCCTCGAGTTCGCGCCGGCGGGCCGCCAGAACCCGAAGCCGCTCGCGGTCGTCGCGCGATTCGGCCTCTTCCTCGGCGGCACGGGCGCGCGCATCGTCGATCTGCTTGACGATGGTGTCGTCCTCGGTGGTCCGCGTCAGGCGCGCCTGGGCGAGGAGGGTGCGCACCTCTTCGCGCCCGAGGCTCTCGGCCAGCGCCGCCACCGCCTGCGCATAGGCGGGGTCGGCCCCCTGAGCCAGTTCGCGCTGCCCGTTGGCGGCCTCGTCGCGCCGATCTTCGAGCGTGACCATTTCGATATCGATGGCGGCAATGCGCGATTCGGCTGCGGCCAGCGCCGCGCGCGCCGGTCCGCCGCCCGCAGCGTCGACCGCTGCATCCTCGAGGGCCTCGAGGGCCTTGCGTGCCCCTTCGGCCGCCGAGGCCTGCCGCTCGGCATGCTCCCTCAGCCGCAGCGGGATCTCGTTGAGCATGACGAAATTGGGCCGCATGCGATGGAAATCGCAGAGCCGCGCCACCCAGTCATCGAGGAGGCGCGTCAGGTTGCCGGCCTTGTAGGCCGAGGTGCCATAGCCGCGCGCCCAGAGGTAGGCAAAGAGCGGATCCTCGAGATAGGGCTGGCCCTTTTCGGCACGGTCGGTTTCGGCCTGCTCGGTCTTGCGCAGGGCCTCGGCGGCCACATCCGCCTTGTCCTCGGCATCGGCGCGGGCGGCAGCATAGGCGGCATTGCCCGCAAGATCGGCCTGCGCCTTGCGCGAAAGCGTTTCGAGCTGCCCCTGCAACTGCTCCATCTCGGCAAGCCGCTTGCGCCGCTCGCCGGCGAGGGCCGCCACCGCTGCATCGGCCGCCCTGAGATCGGCTTCGGCCTTGCCCAGCGTGTCGGCATGGGCTTTCAGCATGTCGCGCGCCCTGGCCTCGGCCCGGCTGATATCGCCCGCGATCTCGCCCTGGGTGGCCGGATCGAGCCTGATCGTGGCCAATTGGCGCAGGAAATCGGCCTCGGTCTGGCGGATACGCGCGAGGATATCGGCACTGCGCGCCAGGCGCTTGGCGATATCATCCTCTTCGCGGCGAATGTCGCGCAGCGCATCGTCGAGCGAGCGCATGGCTTCGGGGCCCGAAAGGGTCATGACGTTACCATTGCGTTACCGCCCCGCCCAGAACCGGCATGGTGTAGTCGACTTCGAGGAAGCCGAACTGCTTGAGCCCCACCACATTGCGCTGGATGATGCCGTCATTGCGCTTGTCGGCCTCGACCGACCGATAGACCTGCTCGGGGACGCGAACGCCCCACATCGAAACGGTGTCGGTTGCCCCGGTTTCCTCGTTGCGGATGGGAAGGCTCAGGGCCTTGCCGTCGGCGTCGAGCGCCTCGACCGCGAGATAATAATTGGTCGCCTCGGTATTGATCTCGGGAAAGGTCCAGAAGCCCGACTGCACGCCCTCGCGGTTGACGATGGTCAGCGCATATTCCTGGCGCAGCGTGTCGCGCAGCCGCGTGAGGCCCGCGATGGCCCCTTCGGCCCCGGCCCGGTCGCCCTCTGCCGCCGCTGTCTTGCCGCGGGTGCGCAAGGCCTCGGCCTCGGTCACCGCCTGCTGCACCTTGGTATCGATGTAGATGGCCTCGTACAACGCGTCCATCTGGGCCGGCAGGCCTTGGGCAAGCTCGATGCGGGCGGCCTCGACCTGGCTGGCCTGATAGGGCTTCCAGGCGAGGAAATAGCCGCCGAGCCCGACGAGAATGGCAAGGCCGATGGCGGCCAGCGGCGGCCCCCATTTGCCGCGGCGCACATAAAGCCGGGCGAGCGAAACCTGCAGGCTGGGGCGGGGCGGGGTGTAGACGAACCGGCTCTCGGCCAGCGCCTTGACCCCCTCCTTGAGGATGTGGTCGGGCACCGCGATGCCCTGCTGGCCATAGATATCGCGCAGCCGCGCCATCAATTGCTGCTCGCGGGCGGCCGCATCGAGTTCGCGCAGCGCGATATCCTGCTGGTGGCGCAGCGTGTCCACCACGTCCATCGCCATCATGACGTCGTCGAGCGGCGCCTTGGGTGAGGCGGCGCTGCCCGTCTGGGAGGGGGCGGCGATGTCGGTCATCCTTCCGGCTCCTCAGGCGAGACCGGGGGCCGCGACCACGCTCAGCGCCCGCCCGTCCATCCCGGCGATGATCGGCCGGGCCTCGGCTATGGCGGCGCGCACCGCGGGCAGGGCGAGCGAAGCGGCATGATCGGCCTCGTTGTCCCACACTTCGGTCACCAGCACCGCATCGGCATCGGCCGGATCGGTCATGACGAGATAGAGCCGGCAACCGGGCATGGCTGCGGTACCGGCGGAGAGGATCTCCGCCAGCCGGTCGCGATTGCCTGTCGTGGCGAGTATGCGGCCCTGCCGGGCATAGAGCGCCATCGTCAGACCTGCTTGTCCTCTAGCATCAGCGCATTGCCTTCCGCCGCCAGCCGGGCGAGGCGGGCCTTGCCGTCCTCTACCGCGTCGCGGATCTCGGCGGAATTCTTGGTGGAGAGCACGCGCATCTCGTTGATGATGGTGCGCGATTTTTCCTGGAAGCTCACGACGCTGTCGACGAGCTTTTTCACCGCATCGGCGCGGATGGTGGGGCCATAGCCGGCCTTGACCGCCTCTTCGCCCACGCGGTCGCCGATTTCCGAGAGCGTCTCGAGGCTCTTGGACATGCCTTCCTTCATGGCATTGAGCGTCTGGGTCGATTCGTTGAGCCCGAACATGCCGGTGAAGGAGGCCGAGAGCGCCGTAAACACCGTCTCGTTGGTCGAAAAGAACGAGATCGACTGCTGGTAGACGCGCTCCTTGGCGTTGGTGGTCTGCATCAGCCGGGCCATGATGACCTCGGAGGTGGAGTAGGAGATCGTCAGATTGTCCGAGAGGTCCTTGACGATCTGGTAGCGCCGCTCCTCGTTCTGCAGGTCGCGCAGGCGCTCATCGCGGGCCAGTTCGAGGCGCGCACGATCGGCAGCGGCGCCTTCGGTGAAGGCGGCGAGCGCGGACGAAGCCGCCTCGAGGTCGCTCTTGCGGGCGTTGAGCTTTTCCTCGGCCAGGGCGAGCAGTTCGAGCGCCATCACCTCGGCCTGCTTCAGGGCGCCGCGGAAATCGCGATAGGCCTCGAGGATGGTGTGTTCGCGGTCAATCTGGTTCTTGGTCTCCCTGGAGACCTCGAGATAGATGTCGCGGATGCGGTTGAAGCGGGTGGCGATATCGCCCCGGCTGATCTTCATCCAGACGTTCGAGACGCGCTCGCGCAGGTCGAGCCGGCCATCGTCGAGCTGGTCGACCATCCCTTTGGCGTCGTCGCGGATGGAGTTGAAATTGTTGGTGATGTCCTCGTAGCGCTCGCCGATGTTCATCGCCGCGATCTGCGAGCGGACGACTTCGTTGAAGGCGCTGGCCTGGGTGAGCGTGCGGGCGATGAGCACCACGCGCGTCTCGTCTAGCCCGGTGATCTGTTCGAGAAGCCCAGTGATCGGCTGTTCGCCCTGCTGCTCGGGCCAGATGCCCATCTGGCGGATCGCACCCACCGCGCGATCGAGATAGGCGAGCGGCTTGTCGCCAAACGTCGCGGGGGTGGCGGTCGTGATGGCGGCGGCGGTGGCTGGCGTGGTCGGTTCGGCGGTCATGAGTTCCCCGTCTCCTGCGGCGATTGAGCCGCGATGATTCCCCCCTGGCTTGGGCAACACAATGTCGCGACCGGCCCCAGGCGCTGGTTTTGCAGATATTGGTGCCAAAAAGACGCAGGTAAAGGGTCGATCTCCCACGCAATTGTACCGAGCCGCGGCGACGGCTAGGTTTGCGCCTGATTTATCCATGAAACGGAACTGACCATGCAGTTTGGCGGCCATTATCTGCTGGGGGCACCTCGCGCTGCGGTCTGGTCGGCCCTCAACGATGCCGAGGTGCTGAGGCGCACCATCCCCGGCTGCAAATCCATCGCCTGGACCGGTCCGGATGCGCTGGCGCTCGACATCCAGGTCAATCTGGGGCTCCTTAAACCTGTGTTCTCGGGCGATCTCACGCTCTCGAATGTCGAGCCGGCCGTGAGCTACCGGCTCTCGGGGCGGGGACGCGGCGGGCTCATGGGGCTTGCCGAGGGAGCAGCGGACATCGTGCTCACGGATGCCGAGGGCGGCACCCGCCTCGATTTCACCGCCACCGGGGGTGCATCGGGCCAGATCATGAAGCTCGGGCGCGGCCTCATCGGCCATTCGGCCCAGAAGGTCATCGATGGCTTCTTCCAGCGATTCGCCGAGGCGATGGGCACCTCGCTCGTCGTTGCCGCACCGGCTGAGACCGGGACATCCGACCCGGCTTGACCCGGTCGAGCGGCGCCGCCACTCTGCCGCGTGGGCAATCGGAGAGCGATGATGAGATCTGTGCTGGCGGCGCTTTGCCTGCTCGTGGCGACCCTTGCGCCGGTGCTGGCCAGTGACCACAGGGGCGCCGAATGGGAAGCGATGCTGGCCAAGGCGCGCGGGCAGACCGTCTATCTGCATGCCTGGGGCGGCGCCCCCGAGATCAATGCCTATCTCGAATGGGCTGGCGAGCAGGTGTTCAACCGGTTCGGCATTCGCCTCGAGCATGTGCGTATCTCCGATGCCGCCGATTCGGTGGCGCGCATCCAGGCCGAAAAGGCCGCGGGCCGGACGGTTGGCGGCGCCGTCGACCTCATCTGGATCAATGGCGAGAATTTTGCCGCCATGAAGCGTGATGGCCTGTTGCGGGCCGATGCCTGGGCCGAGACGCTGCCCAATCGGGCCTTTACCGATGCCGAGGCCCGACCCATCCTGCTGTTCGATTTCACCGTGCTCGTAGAGGGGCAGGAAAGCCCGTGGGGGCTGGCGCAGTTCACGCTCTATCATGACAGCGCCACACTCGCCGAACCGCCCCGAAGCCTCGAGGCGCTGGCCAGCTGGATCGCGGCCAATCCGGGTCGCTTCACCTATGCCGCCCCACCCAATTTCATCGGCACGACATTCCTCAAGCAGGTGCTGCTGGGCCTCGTGGCCGACCCCGCGATACTCTCAAAGCCGGTCGGCGATGCCGATTTCGCGGCTGTATCCGCCCCGCTCTGGGCCTGGCTCGACCGTGTCCGGCCCGATCTCTGGCGATCCGGGCGGGTCTTTGCCACGGACACGACGCACCTGCGCACGCTTTTGAGTGATGGCGAGATCGACATCGCCATGAGCTTCAACCCCGCCGAGGCCTCGGCGGCCATCGCCAGCGGCGACCTTCCGGGGACGGTGCGCAGCTTCGTGCTCGATTACGGCAGCCTGGGCAACGCGCATTTCCTCGCCATTCCCTTCAACGCCAATGCGGCCGAGGCGGCGATGGTGGTTGCCGATTTCCTGCTCTCTCCGGAGGCGCAGGCCCGCAAGGCCGACGAGGCGGTGTGGGGCGACCCGACCGTGCTCGACTATCAGAGCCTCAACAGCGAAGGGCAGGCGCTGTTCGACAGCCTCAGCTTCGGGCCGGCGACCCTGCCTATCCTCGAGCGTGGCGAAGTGCTGCCCGAGCCACACCCCTCCTGGACCGAGGCGCTCGAGCAGGAGTGGCAGCGGCGCTACGCGGCCGGCGGCTGAGGCTCGTGCCCGTTCTTGCCGCGCTGGCGCTGGCCTGGCCAGCCCTTGCAGGGCTCGCCGGACTGGGCTGGACGCTTGTTTCAGCCACGACCGAGGCGGCGGGAGGAGGACCTGGCGGCTTTGACCGGCTTGCTGCCGAACCGGGGCTGGGCTTGTCGATCTGGGTCTCGTTGTGGACCGGGCCGGCTGCTGCTGCGCTCTCGCTTGCCATCGTGGCCACCATCATGGCTGCGGCCCCGCAGGGCCGAAGCTTGCGGTGGATTGCTGGCCTTATGGCGCCGGCCATGGCCATTCCCCACGCCGCCGCGGGGTTCGCGCTCGCCTTCCTCATCGCGCCATCGGGGTTTCTCATCCGCCTGACAGGCAGTTTCGAGCGCCCGCCAGACTGGCTCATCCTCAACGATCCGGCCGGGCTGAGCCTCCTTGCCGGCCTCGTGCTGAAAGAAGTGCCCTTTCTCCTGCTGATGGCCATCGCCATCCTGCCGCAGGCCAATCCGGAGCGCATGATGCAGGCCGCCATCGCGCTCGGTCATAGGCCGGGCTGGGCCTTCCTTGCCGCGGTCTTTCCCGGCATCTATCGCCGCATCCGCCTGCCGGTCTATGCGGTGGTCGCCTTTTCGGGCTCGGTCGTGGATCTGGCGATCATCCTGGGCCCCGGCACCCCGGCGCCGCTCGCGCCGCGCGTTCTGGGCTGGCTCACCGATCCGGACCTCTCGCGTCAGGGCATCGGGGCGGCTGGCGCTTTGCTGCATCTGCTGGTCACGCTTGCAAGCCTTCTCCTCTGGCGCATCGGCGAAGTGATCGTCGCCGCTTTCGGGCGAACGCTCCTGTCGAGGGGATGGCGGGGGCCGCCTGACCGGCTCGTCAGGGGTGCGGGGCTGGGGCTGGCCGGCCTTGTCACCGTAGGCTTGCTCGGCGGTCTGGTGGTGCTCGGATTGTGGTCGGTCGCCGGACCCTGGCGCTTTCCCGATCCGCTTCCGCAGGGCCTGACGCTCGATCGCTGGGCCGAGCAGGCCGGCCGGTTGGCCGGGCTCGGCGCCACCAGCCTGTGGCTGGCGCTGGGCAGTGCCGCTGTGTCGCTGATCCTCGCGATCCTGCTGCTGGCTCGCCCGCGCGCGGCGCGCCTGCGCATGCTGATCCTCATCCCCGGTCTCATCGTGCCGCAGATCGCCTTTCTGGGCGGGCTGGCTGTGCTGATGCTGCGGCTCGGCTGGGACGGGACGCTCATCTCGGTCATCGCCGTGCATGTGATCTTCGTGCTGCCCTACATGGTCTTTGCGCTGGCCGGACCGTGGCAGCGGCTCGATCCGCGCCATGAGCAGGTGGCGCTTGCACTCGGCAAGAGCCCGGCTGCCGCGTTCTGGCGCGTGCGCCTGCCGATGCTGGCCGTGCCCCTTGCCTTTGCCTTCGCACTGGGCTGCGCCATTTCGCTCAGCCAATATCTGCCCACCCTGCTGATCGGAGGCGGACGGGTCGCTACGCTCACAACCGAGGCCGTGGCGCTGGCATCGGGCGGCGACCGTCGCCTCATCGGCATCTATGCACTGGCCCAGACTCTGCTGCCCGCGCTGCTTCTTGGCCTCGCGCTTCTCGGCCCCGCCGCTCTTTTTCGCAACCGTCGTGGGCTTCTCGGGGGAGGGGAAGCATGAACGGTACGGGCAGTGGCCTGCGCATCGAGGGGCTTGTGGTCACGCTTTCGGGCGCCCCGCTTGTCGGGCTTGATGCCCGCATCGCGCCCGGCGAGGTGCTGACCCTGATGGGACCTTCCGGGGTCGGCAAATCCTCCCTGCTGCTGGCCATGGCCGGGTTTCTCCAGCCTCCCCTTGCCACAACCGGGCGGGTGATGGTGGGCGATCTCGATCTCATGGGCGAGCGGGCCGAGACGCGGCGGCTTGGCCTCGTCTTCCAGGATGCGCTGCTGTTTCCCCATCTTTCGGTGGGCGGCAACATCGCCTTCGGCATGGCGCCCGGCGGGGGCAGGAAAGACCGGCACGCCCGCGTCGAAGCGCTGCTCGATCGTGCCGGGCTCCCGGGCTTTTCGAGACGCGACCCGGCGACGCTTTCGGGTGGCGAAAGGGCTCGGGTCGCGCTGTTGCGGGCGGTTGCTGCCGGGCCCCGGGCACTACTCCTCGACGAGCCGTTTTCCCGGCTCGACCCGGCGCGCAGGGCCGATATCCGCGCCTTCACCTTCGGCCTTGCCGCCGAGCGTGGGCTGCCTACGCTGCTGGTGACGCACGACATGGCCGACGCCGAGGCGGCCGCAGGACCGGTCACCCATCTCGACGGCTTCCGGAAATTTTGACCAGACGTTCAAAGTTAACGCCAATTCCCTCTTGCGGGGCGGACATTTGCACGATTGTATCGAGGGCTAACGCAGGGTCCGAGGCCTCCGTGACCCGGAGGCGGCCATTACGCGCTGGCCCCTCGCGAAACAGGGAGACTGCTCGATGAATTTCTCAATTCTTTCCCGCCTGTCCGCCGGGGCCGCGCTGGGCCTGCTGATGACGGGAACGGCGCTGGCCGATCCGGGTCTGATCTATGATCTGGGCGGCAAGTTCGACAAATCCTTCAACGAGGCCGCCTATAACGGCGCTGAGCGCTGGAAGGCCGCGACCGGTGGCAATTATCTCGATTTCGAGATCACCGATGGCGCCCAGCGTGAGCAGGCGCTGCGCCGCATGGTCTCCCAGGGCGCCAACCCGATCGTGGTGATGAGCTTCAACTGGGGCTCGGTGCTGCCGGTCCTGGCCGACGAATATCCGGACGTGAAGTTCGTCGTGATCGATTCCGTCGTCGAAAAGCCCAATGTGCGCTCGGTGGTGTTCGACGAGCATACCGGCTCGTTCCTTGTTGGCGCGCTCGCGGCCCTCAAGTCCGAAACCGGCAAGTATGGCTTTGTGGGCGGCATGGATGTTCCGCTGATCCACAAGTTCTATTGCGGCTATGCCCAGGGCGTTAAAGCCGTGCGCGCCGATGCCGAAGTCTACGAGAACTATACCGGCACCACTCCGGATGCCTGGAACAACCCCACCGTGGCCGGCGAACTCGCCAAGGCGGCCTATGATCGCGGTGCGGAAGTCGTGTTCGCCGCAGCCGGCGGCTCGGGTCTCGGCGTCATCCAGGCGGCGCAGGACAACAACAAGTTCGCCATCGGCGTCGACAGCAACCAGAACCACATCGCGCCGGGCTTTGTGCTGACTTCGATGGAAAAGCGCGTCGACGTCGCTGTCGAGACGGCCTTCACCGACGGGCCGGACCTCGAAACCGGTCTGCAGGTTCTCGGTCTGGCCGAGAATGGCGTTGGTTATTCCGTCGATGACAACAACCGCTCGCTGCTGACCGACGAAATGATCGCCCAGGTCGAGGACTACAAGGCCAAGATCATCGCCGGCGAGATCACGGTGCACAACTACGAGACCGATAGCCAGTGCCCGCTCTGACCGCCTAGACGGCGATGGCTGAGCACTCATCTCAGATGCAGCGGCCCTCCGGGGCCGCTGCTGCCAATCCCCCGGCCATCGAGCTCAAGGGGATCAACAAGCATTTCGGTCCGGTGCATGCCAATCGCGACATCGACCTCGTTGTCGAGCGCGGCACGGTGCATGGCATCGTGGGGGAGAACGGCGCCGGCAAATCGACGCTGATGTCGATCCTCTACGGCTTTTACACCGCCGACAGCGGGGATATCCTCGTCAACGGCCTGGTGCAGAAGATCACCGACTCCCGCCACGCGCTGGGGCTGGGGATCGGCATGGTGCACCAGCACTTCATGCTGGTCGATAATTTTACTGTCCTCGAGAACGTCATCCTGGGCGCCGAAGGCCGGTTCCGCATCGCGCCGGCGCTGCACAAGGCGCGCGCCGCGCTCAAGGCGCTGGCGGCCGAGTACAAGCTCGATGTCGACCCCGACGCGATCATCGAGGAGATCTCGGTGGGCCAGCAGCAGCGGGTGGAAATCCTGAAGGCGCTGTATCGTGGCGCAGATATCCTCATTCTCGACGAGCCCACCGGGGTTCTGACCCCGGAAGAGGCCGACGATTTGTTCCGCGTGCTGCGCACGCTGCGCGAGCAGGGCAAGACGGTGATCCTGATCACCCATAAGCTCAGGGAAATCATGGCGATAACCGACAATGTCTCGGTCATGCGCCAGGGCGCGATGGTGAGGACGCTCAAGACCGCCGACACTTCGCCCGGCGAACTGGCCGAGCTGATGGTGGGCCGGCGGGTGCTGCTGCAGGTGGAAAAGCAGCCCTCCCTGCCCGGCAAGCCGATGCTGGAAGTGAAAAAACTGACCGTGAACGACGATCGTAAGGTCGCGCGGGTCAAGGATATTTCTCTCACCGTCAGGGCCGGGGAAATCGTCGGCATCGCGGGGGTGGCGGGCAATGGCCAGTCCGAGCTGCTCGAATGCATCGCCGGGATGCGGGACCCGGTTTCAGGCGAGATCCGGCTGGCGGGCGACAAGATTTCGCTCCGCGGCGACGATGGCGGCCGCAAGGCGCGGCTTGCCGGGCTCGCCCATGTGCCCGAGGATCGCCAGCGCATGGGGCTGGTGACGAGCTTCGAGGCTTGGGAAAATTCCATCCTGGGCTATGAATATACTGAACAATTCGGCCGTGGGCCGTTTCTCGACATCAAGGCCGCGCGAGCCCATGCCGAGGAGCGGATCAAGACCTTCGACGTCCGCCCGCCCAACCCGCGGCTCAAGACGGCGAACTTCTCGGGGGGCAACCAGCAGAAGATCGTGCTGGCCCGCGAGCTCGGGCAGGACCCCGACGTGCTGATCGTCGGACAACCGACGCGCGGCGTGGACATCGGGGCCATCGAGTTCATCCACAAGCAGATTATCGCCATGCGCGATGCCGGAAAGGCGATCCTGTTGGTTTCTGTCGAACTCGATGAAATACGGTCGCTTTCAGACCGGATTCTCGTGATGTTCGATGGACGCATAGTGGGCGAGGCCGACCCCGCCAAAGCCACCGAGAACGAGCTCGGCCTGATGATGGCCGGCATCGCCGCGACGGGCGGGGAGACACGCTGATGGGTGGCACGAGTTCCATTCCGCGCTGGGCCGACATCGTCCTACTGCCGCTGCTCAATCTCATCCTCGCCTTCCTGATCTCGGGCCTCGTGGTGCTGATGATCGGGGAGAACCCGCTGATGGCCTATTACGCCATCTTCTACGGGGCCTTCGGCAGCGGCGACGGGCTGGGCTACACGCTCTATTATGCCACCAACTTCGTCTTCACCGGCCTTGCCGTGGCGATCGCGGCGCATGCCGGGCTCTTCAATATCGGGGCCGAGGGGCAGGCTTATGTCGCCGGGCTCGGGGCGATCCTCGTGGCGCTGGCGCTCGACCAGACAAGCGTCTTCCTCGTGGTGCCGCTCGCGATCCTGGGGGCTGCAGCCTTCGGGGGCATGTGGGCGGCGATACCGGGCTGGCTGCAGGCCAAGCGCGGCAGCCACATCGTCATCACCACCATCATGTTCAACTTCATCGCCTCGGCGGCGATGATCTATGTGCTCAACCGGTTCCTCAAGCCCGCCGGCAGCAACGGGCTCGAATCCCGGGTGCTCGACCAGACGGCCTGGATGCCGCAATTGCGGCTGTTCATGCCCGGCTTCGGCTTCTCGCCGGTGAACCTTTCCATCGTGCTGGCGCTGCTGCTGCTCGTCGGCTTCTACATCCTCGTCTGGCACACCAAGTTCGGCTTTGCGCTGCGCACCATGGGCAAGAACCCGCTGGCCTCGCGCTATGCGGGGATGAGCAATGTCAAGCTCATCGTCATCACCATGGCCATCTCGGGCGGGCTCGCGGGCATGATGGCAATCAACCAGGTGCTGGGGCTCAACCACCGGCTGGTGGAGAATTTCGTTGCCGGCGCGGGCTTTGTCGGCATCGCCGTGGCGCTGATGGGCCGCAACCATCCGGTGGGCATAGCGCTCGCGGCGCTGCTGTTCGGGGTGCTCTACCAGGGCGGCTCGGAGATGCAGTTCGTGATGCCCAACGTCAACAAGGAAGTCGTCTCGGTGGTGCAGGCGCTGGTGATCCTCTTCACCGGGGCGATGGAAGGGCTGTTCCGCCCGAGCCTCGAACGGCTCTTTGCCGGCTGGGGCGGCAGCGGCAAGGCCGAGGCCATTGCCCGCACCACCGCCGGAAGCGAGAGCTGAGCATGGATTGGCCGACGATCATCTCCATCCTTGCCGCCACGCTGCGCTTTGCCACGCCGCTGCTGCTCGCCTGCCTTGCCGGGCTCTATTCGGAACGGGCCGGCGTCTTCGATATCGGGCTCGAAGGCAAGATGCTGTTCGCCGCCTTCTTTGCGGCGGCGGTGGCGGCGGTGACCGGTAATATGTGGCTGGGGCTGCTCGCCGGGCTGGGCGCCTCGCTCTCGACCGCCATGGTGCAGGGCGTGGCCGCCATCACCCTAAAGGGCAACCAGATCATCGCAGGCGTCGCCATCAACATGCTGGCGGTGGGGCTGACGACCTTTCTGGGTCAGAGCTGGTTCCGCCAGGGCGGGCGCACCCCGCCTCTGCCGCAGGGCGGGCGCTTCCTGCCCATCCAGCTGCCCTTTGCTGCCGAGATCGGCCAGATTCCCTATATCGGGCCGCTTTATGCCAATGTGCTCTCGGGCCATTCGATCTTCGTCTACCTGGCCTTTCTCGCCGTGCCGATCACCGCCTATGTGCTCTATCGCACCCGCTTCGGGCTGCGGCTCCGGGCCGTGGGCGAGAACCCCAAGGCGGTGGACACGGCGGGCATCGCCGTCAACCTGATGCGCTACAAGGCGGTGGTGGTGACGGGGCTGCTCTGCGGGCTGGCCGGCGCCTATTTCTCCATCGCCCAGGGCTCCGGCTTCGGCAACAACATGACGGCGGGCAAGGGCTATATCGCGCTGGCCGCGCTGATCTTTGCCAAATGGAAGCCCTATCCGGCGATGTTCGCCTGCCTGTTGTTCGGCTTCCTCGATGCCCTGCAGATCCGCCTCCAGGGCGTGGCGATGCCGGTGATCGGCCAGGTGCCGGTGCAGGCCATTCAGGCGCTGCCCTATGTGCTGACGGTGATCCTGCTCGCGGGCTTCATCGGCAAGGCCGTGGGCCCCAAGGCGGGCGGCGTGCCCTATACCAAGGAGCGCTGAGCCATGGCCTCGCTGACCGACATGGATGCCCGCCTCTTTGCCGCCGCCGAGGCGATCCGCCAGAAGGCCTATGCGCCCTATTCGAATTTTGCGGTGGGCGCGGCGATCCTCGCCGATGACGGGCAGATCTATGCCGGCTGCAATATCGAGAACGCCGCCTATCCGCAGGGCAATTGCGCCGAGACCTCGGCGATCGCCGCGATGATCGCCGGCGGCGCGCGGCGCATCGCGCGGATCTATGTGACGGGCCCCGGCGCCATGCCGGTGACCCCCTGCGGAGGCTGCCGGCAGCGCATCCGCGAATTCGCCGACCCCGAAACCGTGATCATCTCGCATGGGGTGGAGGGCGATCCGCTGGCCCTAAGCCTCGGGGAGCTGCTGCCCCATTCCTTCGGCCCGGATTTCCTCACCCCCCGGGCCTCGTAAAAACCGCCGCATTTCGGGCGGAAAGCAAAAGTCGTGACGGGGACAAGCCGCCGTCCGAGGAGGGCCAAATGAATCTGAGGGTCGTCGACCAGCCCAAGCCGGCCGCGCCGAAAGACGGCGCCGCCCCGGACGATGCCGTGCAGAAGGCTGCTGCGCCTGATGGCACGCAGGGCCATAAGCGCAATCCGGGCTTTCCGCTCGATCTCGACTGGGTGGGGCAGGTGCGCGTCAACCGCTCGGCGCTCGAGCGCCGCGCCGGCAGCATCGGGGCGCGCCGCACGGTCAAGAAGGATTACCAGCTCGCCTGGCTGTTGAAGGCCATCACGCTCATCGACCTGACGACGCTCAATTCCGATGATACGCCGGGCCGCGTGGAACGGCTCTGCGCCAAGGCGCGGCATCCCTTGCGGCAGGATATCGTGGAACGGCTCGGGGTGGGTGACCTGCGCATCCTGCCGGGCGCGGTCTGCGTCTACCATGCCTTCGTGAAGACGGCGGTCGAAGCTCTGGACGGCACCGGCATTCCGGTGGCGGCGGTATCGACCGCCTTTCCGCATGGCCTCGCGCCGCTCGATACCCGCCTCAGGGAAATCGAGGCCTCGGTGAAGGATGGAGCCAGGGAGATCGACATCGTCATCGAGCGCGGCATGGTGCTGACGCAGGACTGGCAGGGCCTCTACGACCAGATGAAGGCCTTCCGCGCCGCCTGTGGCGAGGCCCATATCAAGGCCATTCTGGGCACCGGCGAACTCGCGACCCAGACCAATGTGGCCAAGGCGTCGCTGGTCTGCATGCTGGCGGGCGCCGATTTCATCAAGACTTCGACCGGCAAGGAAAAGGTCAACGCCACGCTGCCGACTTCGCTCGCCATGATCCGCATGATCCGCTGGTTCCACGAGGAGACGGGCATCGAGATCGGCTACAAGCCGGCCGGCGGCATCTCCTCGGCCAAGACGGCGCTCGACTACATGGCGCTGATGAAGGAGGAGCTCGGCACGCACTGGCTCGAGCCGCATCTCTTCCGCTTCGGCGCCTCATCGCTTCTCACCGACATCGAACGGCAGCTGGAGCATGGGCTGACGGGCCACTACGCCGCGGACTATCGGATGCCGATGGTGTGACGTTCCCGCCCTCGTGGCTGGACCGGAAGATGTGACGCCTGCCGCACCCCCACCCTCGGTCCCTCCCCGCAAGGGGGAGGGAGGCGCGGGAGCCGCGCTTGATGTGGTTGGGACGAAGATCGATTGGGAGGGTTCCCTCCCCCTTGCGGGGAGGGACAGGGTGGGGGTGGAGCCCGGCCCAACTGCTCCGGGAGAACCTGAATGAACAAGATCGCTGAAATCTTTGCCTCCCTCGATTATGGCCCGGCGCCCGAAAGCGCGGAGCAGGCCAATGCCTGGCTCGATGCGCATGGCCGGGCCTTCGGGCATTTCATCAATGGGCAATGGACGAGCCCCGCGGCGACCATTGCCACGACCAACCCCGCAACGGGCGAAAAGCTGGCCGAGATCAGCGACGGAAACAGCGATGATGTCGATCGCGCGGTTGCGGCGGCGCGGGCGGCGTTCGGGCCGTGGAGCGCGCTTTCGGGCCATGAGCGCGGCAAATATCTCTATGCCATCGCGCGGGCGGTGCAAAAGCATGCGCGGCTCTTTTCGGTGCTCGAGACCATGGACAATGGCAAGCCCATCCGCGAAAGCCGCGATGCCGATATCCCCCTGGTGGCGCGCCATTTCTACCATCACGCCGGCTGGGCGCCGCTGATCGGCCGGAGCTTTCCCGGCCATGTGCCCTATGGGGTGTGCGGGCAGATCATTCCGTGGAATTTTCCGCTGCTGATGCTGGCCTGGAAGGTGGCGCCAGCGCTGGCGGCGGGCAATACGGTCGTGCTGAAGCCCGCCGAATTCACTTCGCTGACCGCGCTGCTCTTTGCCGAGATCTGCGAGCGCATCGGCCTGCCGCCGGGCGTAGTCAATATCGTGACCGGCGAGGGCGAGACGGGCGCGGCCATCGTTGCCCATCCCGATATCGACAAGATCGCCTTCACCGGCTCGACCGAAGTGGGCAAGATCATCCGCGCCGCAACGGCCGGTTCGGGCAAGGGCCTGAGCCTCGAGCTGGGGGGCAAGAGCCCCTATATCGTCTTCGAGGATGCCGATCTCGATTCCGCCGTCGAAGGGCTGGTCGAGGCCATCTGGTTTAACCAGGGGCAGGTGTGCTGCGCCGGCTCGCGGCTGCTGGTGCAGGAATCGATCGAGGAGAAATTCCTTGCCAAGGTCAGGCGCCGCATGGCGAGCCTCAGGGTCGGCGACCCGCTCGACAAGGCCATCGATATCGGCGCACTGGTTGCCCCCGTGCAGGTGGAGCGCATCCGCGACCTGATGAAAAAGGGGGTCGCCGAGGGCGCCGTTGTCTACGAGCCCGATGGCGCCATCCCCGCCGCGGGATGCTTTCTGAAGCCGGCGCTCGTGACCAATGTGTCGCCCGCCAGCATCCTCGTGTCCGAGGAGATCTTCGGGCCGGTGCTGGTGGCGATGAGCTTCCGCACCCCCGAAGAGGCGGTGGCGCTGGCCAACAACACCCGCTACGGGCTGGCCGCCACGGTGTGGAGCGAGAACATCAACCTCGCGCTCGACATCGCGCCAAGGCTCAAGGCCGGCGTGGTGTGGATCAACGGCACCAACCAGTTCGACGCGGCTGTCGGCTTTGGTGGCTACAAGGAGAGCGGCTTTGGCCGCGAGGGCGGGCGCGAGGGGCTTTCGGCCTATCTCAAGCCCGACTGGGAGAAGGGGCTCGGCGAAGCGCCGCGCGGTGAAAAGTCGCCCGTCGCTTCGGCGCGGGCTGCCAATCCGCTCGATACCGCGCCGCTCGACCGCACCGCCAAGCTCTATATCGGGGGCAAGCAGGCGCGGCCCGATTCGGGCTATTCGCGCCCCGTGACCGGCCCCGCTGGCGCCGTGCTGGGCGAGGTGGGCGAGGGCAATCGCAAGGATATCCGCAATGCCGTGGAGGCAGCGCGGGCGGCCCAAGGTTGGGGCACGATGGCGGCGCATGCCCGGGCGCAGATCCTCTATTTCCTCGCCGAAAACCTCGATTATCGCCGCGCCGAATTTGCCGCCCGCATCAAAGCCCAGACCGGGCGCGACGGGGACGGTGAGGTGGGCCTTTCGATCGAGCGGCTCTTCGCCTTTGCCGGCTGGGCCGACAAATATGACGGGGCGGTGCACAACCCCCCGATGCGCGCCATCGCCGCCGCGATGATCGAACCGCTCGGGGTGCTGGGCATCGTGGCGCCTGAGCGCTGGCCGCTGCTCGGCAGCGTCGCGCTGCTCGCCCCGGCGCTGGCGATGGGCAACACCGTGGTGCTGGTGCCCTCCGAAGCCGCGCCGCTTTCGGCCACCGATCTCTACCAGGTGCTCGAAACCTCAGACATGCCCTCGGGCGTCGTCAATATCGTGACGGGCGAGGCCAGGGCGATGGCAAAGACCTTGGCCGAGCATGACGGGGTGGACGGGCTCTGGGCCTTCGGGTCGGCTGAACTCAGCGCGATGGTGGAAAAGGCCTCGACCGGCAATCTCAAGCAGGTCTGGTCGAGCCGCGGGCGCGACTTCGATCTTGCCGATGACGCGCGCTTTGCCGGCGACTACTGGCTCGCCCGCGCCACCCAGGTCAAGAACGTCTGGATTCCCTATGGGGCGTAGGCTCGAAAAGGATATCGGCAGGGCACGGTCGCTGCGCGCCAGCATGGGGGAACCGGAACGCGCGCTGTGGCGCATCCTGTTCTGGTTCCGCCGCGAGGGCTTCCATTTTCGCCGTCAGGCGCAGTTGGGTCCGTATTTTGTGGACTTTGCCTGCCATCACGCCGGGCTGGTCATCGAAGTCGATGGGTCGAGCCATGACAGTGAAGACGCTCAGGCCGCTGATCGCCGGCGGGATGCCTACCTCGAAGCGCGTGGCTATCGCGTGCTCAGGATTTCCAATGCTGAAGCCATGCGCAATGCCGACGGCGTCTATCTGAAACTGGCAGACTCGTTGCGGGGGCATACCCCCACCCTCGATCCCTCCCCGCAAGGGGGAGGGAGGCGCAAGAGCCGAAGCCGCATCGTTGAATCCTCTGCGATGGACCAGTCGGGTCTCCCTCCCCCTTGCGGGGAGGGGACAGGGGTGGGGGATACCACGTCCCAAATCGACAAAGTGATGTGCCCATGACCCTCCTCCCGCAGGAAATCATCGTCGCCAAGCGTGATGGCAAGGCGTTGGACGCAGCCCAGATCGGGGGGTTCATCAGGGGGCTGACGCGGGGCGAAGTCTCCCATGCGCAGGCGGCGGCCTTCGCTATGGCGGTCTATTTCCGCGATATGACGCTGGCAGAGCGTGTGGCCCTGACGGCGGCGATGCGGGATTCGGGGACGGTGCTCGACTGGACAGACCTGCCGGGGCCGGTGCTCGACAAGCACTCGACCGGCGGGGTGGGCGACAATGTCTCGCTGATGCTGGCCCCGATGCTGGCGGCCTGCGGCGCCTATGTGCCGATGATTTCGGGGCGCGGACTGGGCCATACGGGTGGCACGCTCGACAAGTTCGATTCCATTCCCGGCTACCGCACCCAGCCCGACAATGCGCTCTTCCGGCAGGTGGTGCGCGATGTGGGCTGCGCCGTGATCGGGCAGACAGCCGATCTCGCCACCGCCGACAAGACGCTGTATGCCATCCGCGACGTCACCGGCACGGTGGAGTCGGTCTCGCTGATCACCGCCTCGATCCTCTCGAAAAAGCTCGCGGCCGGTCTCGGTGCGCTTGTCCTCGACGTCAAGACCGGCTCGGGCGCCTTCATGCCCAGTCACGACAAGGCGGTGGAACTGGCCCAAAGCCTCGTTGCGGTGGCCAATGGCGCCGGATTGCCGACCGCCGCCCTTTTGACCGACATGAACGAGCCGCTCGCGAGCGCTGCCGGCAATGCGGTGGAGATGCGCAATGCGGTGGATTTCCTCACCGGCCGGCATCGCGACCCGCGGTTGCTGGAGGTGACGCTGGCGCTTGCGGCGCGCGGGCTCGTGCTATGCGGGCTCTTTGCCGACGAGGCTGAGGCTCGCAAAGCGGCCGAGCGCAGCCTCGCCGACGGCACGGCGCTGGAGCGCTTCGCCCGCATGGTGAGCGCGCTGGGCGGACCCACCGATTTCGTCGAGCGCATGGACCACCACCTCGCCAAGGCGCCCATCGTGCGCGACGTGACGCTTTCGGGCGAGGGCGAAATCGTGGCGATCGACACCCGCGCCATCGGCATGGCAGTGGTAGCGCTGGGCGGCGGCCGCACAGATCCTGCCCAGGCGATCGACCACGCCGTGGGCTTTGAAGCCCTGGCCGGGCTCGGCACGCCCATCTCCGGCCCGACCGTAGTCGCGCGGCTCCACGCCCGTGACGAGGCCAGCGCAGCCGATGCCGAAAGCCGCTTGCGCGCCGCCCTGACCCTGGGCGAGAAAGCCCCCACCGATCCGCTCCTGGCCGGACGCGTCGACCCGCCGGGCTGACGGGCCGTTTTCTCATCCGTCTTTCGATCCGCTCTGCCGTTCCCAGCCTTTTCTGGAGGTTTTCATGCCCCGCGCCATCCTTCTCATCCTCGACAGCGTCGGCATTGGCGGGGCGCCCGATGCGGCGGCCTATGGCGATGCGGGCGCTGATACGGTCGGGCACATTGCCGAGGCCTGCGCGGCGGGCAAGGGCGGGCAGGCCGAATTGCGCAGCGGGCCGCTGGCAGTGCCCAATCTCGACGCGCTGGGCTTGGGCGCGGCGGTGAAACTCTCCACCGGTCGCCTGCCGCCGGGGCTCTCCGCGACCCCGAGGGCCGGGCTTTTCGGGGTGGGGCGGGAAGTTTCCAAGGGCAAGGATACCCCATCGGGCCATTGGGAGATCGCCGGGGTGCCGGTGCCCTTCGAGTGGGGCTATTTTCCCAAGACCGTGCCGGCCTTTCCCGACGAGATGATCGCCGCCATCTGCGCGGAGGCGGGCCTGCCCGGCATCCTGGGCAATGCCCATGCCTCGGGCACCGAAGTGATCGAGCAGTATGGCGAGGAGTCCATCCGCACCGGCAAGCCCATCTGCTACACCTCGGTCGACAGCGTCTTCCAGATCGCCGCCCATGAGGGGCATTTCGGGCTGCAAAGGCTCTACGATCTCTGCGAGATCGTCTTCCGGCACACCGCTCCGCTCAATATCGGCCGCGTCATCGCCCGGCCGTTCCTTGGGGAAACGGCCGGAGCCTTCAAGCGCACCGGCAACCGGCGCGATTTCGCCATCTCGCCCCCGGAGCCGACTTTGCTCGATCGCCTCAAGGGGGAGGGGCGGCAGGTGTTTGCCATCGGCAAGATCTCCGACATCTTCGCCGGCCATGGCGTGACCCACAAGATCAAGGCCTCGGGGCTGACGGCGCTCTATGATGCGACGCTGGAAACCCTCGACATGATGCCCGATGGTGCGCTGGTGATGACCAATTTCGTCGATTTCGACAGCGAATACGGCCATCGCCGCGACGTGCCGGGCTATGCCGCCGCGCTCGAATATTTCGATTCGCGCCTGCCCGAGGTGATCGCCAGGCTCAGGCATGACGATCTTCTGGTGCTGACGGCCGACCATGGCAACGATCCGACCTGGACGGGCACCGACCATACGCGCGAGCAGGTGCCGATCCTCGTGTTTTCCCCCGCTCTGGCCAAGGGCGAGATTGGCATTCGCCCAAGCTTGGCCGATATTGGGGAAGGCATTGCCCACTGGCTCGGAATCGCTCCGGGCCGGCACGGCAAGAGCTTCCTTTCCGGTCTTGCCGCTGCGGAGTAGAGCGATGCAGAACGTCACAGTCGTCGATCACCCGCTGGTGCAGCACAAGCTGACCATCATGCGCGACAAGGAAACCTCGATCGCGGGCTTCCGCGTGCTGCTGCGCGAGATCGCGCATCTGCTCTGCTACGAGGTGACGCGCGATCTCGAACTCGAGATGATCTCGATAAAGACCCCGCTCGAAACCATCGAGGCCCCGACGCTCAAGGGCAAGAAGCTGGTCTTCGCCTCGATCCTGCGGGCCGGCAACGGGCTGCTCGATGGCATGCTCGACCTGGTGCCGGCGGCGCGCGTCGCCCATATTGGTATCTATCGCGACCACGAGACACTGCAGCCGGTGGAGTATTACTTCAAGGCGCCGGCCGACATCGCCGACCGGCTGGTGATCGTGGTCGATCCGATGCTGGCCACCGCCAACTCGGCCATCGCCGCCATCGAGCGGCTCAAGCAGCGCGGCGCCAACAATCTGCGCTTCCTGTGCCTTCTGGCGGCGCCCGAGGGCGTGCAGAAATTCAACGAAGCCCATCCCGACGTGCCGGTCTTCACCGCCGCCATTGACAGCCATCTCAACGAGAAGGGCTATATCGTCCCGGGCCTCGGGGATGCGGGCGACCGGATGTACGGCACGCGCTGAGGGGGCTCGTTTAACCTCTCCCTTGGGGGAGAGGTAAAGAGGGGCTTGTCTGTGAGGGCGAGGTGCCGGCGGCCCTCGTCCTTCGAGACGCCCCTGCGGGGCTCCTCAGGATGAGGGCCTCTGTGAATTGTGGGGGAGACCTCATGGTGAGGAGCGGCTTCAGCCGCGTCTCGAACCACGAGGTCGGGGACCGCTGCGCTTGTCCCTCACAGGGTGGTTCCCGCGGAAGCAGGACCTCTGTTGACCGGATCCGCACACCAAACGGAAATCCCTGTTTTCGCAGGGACGACCGCCTGGAAGAGTGCTTCGGCTGACCACCTTTCCCTTTTGGCGCGAGGTCGGCCGCAGGCCGGGTGAGGCGGCTTGCCGCTTGCGCATTAGCCGAACCTCCTCCAAACCCGTCCCACCCACGACGTCATTCCCGCGGAAGCGGGAATCCAGTTGCGGTATCAGGACGTTGCGCCATTCCGCGCCTGCGGCGAAGGCCCCCTCACCCGGCGCTACGCGCCGACCTCGCGCCATTCGAGCATAGCTCTCATGGCCTTCTCGGCTTCAATCCGTCCACCGGACGGATTGCCCGGCTCCGCCGTCGCCTCGAAGCCCCCAAAGGGAGAGGTAAAGAGGGGCTTTTCTGTGAGGGCGAGGTGCCGGCGGCCCTCGCACTTTTAGACGCCCCTCCGGGGCTCCTCAGCGAGAGGGGTCGGCAGGCGTGAGGGGCCCGTGACTAGGGCGGCCCCTCAGAAGACGCTCGCACCTGCTTCTGCTGGCCCGACGAGATTGCGGAAGGTGGCGAAGAGTTCGCGGCCCATGCCGAAATGCTGCGGGGTGAGATCCTCGGTGGCGGGCGCGCGGGCGAAGAACTCGGCGGGATCGACGAGCACATCCATGGTGCCGGCCTCGGCATCGAGGCGGATGACGTCGCCATCGCGGATATAGGCGATGGGGCCGCCATTCTTGGCCTCGGGGGTCATGTGGATAGCGGCGGGCACCTTGCCCGAGGCGCCCGACATGCGCCCATCGGTCAGGAGCGCGACCTTGAACCCGCGGTCCTGCAGCACCGCAAGGCTTGGGGTGAGCTTGTGCAGCTCGGGCATGCCGATGGCGCCGGGACCCTGGAAACGCACCACGACGATGACGTCGCCATTGAGTTCATTGGCCTTGAAGGCGGCCTGCAGCGCGTCCTGGGAATGAAAGACGCGCGCCGGCGCCTCGATCAGCCGGTGCTCGGTCTTGACGGCCGAGACCTTGATCACCGACTTGCCCAGATTGCCCGTGAGCATCCTGAGCCCGCCATTGGGCGCAAAGGGCGCCTTGACCGAGGCCAGCACCTTGGGCAGGGCGCTTTCGGCAGGGGCGGGGATGAATGTGAGCGCATCCTCGATCAGCTTGGCCTCGACCGCATAGGCCGAAAGCCCGCCGCCCCAGACGGTCTTGACGTCCTCATGCAGATAGCCGCCCTCGAGCAGTTCGCGGATGAGAAAGCCCATGCCGCCGGCGGCGTGGAAGTGGTTCACGTCGGCCACGCCATTGGGATAGACGCGCGCCATCAGCGGCACGGCTTCGGAGAGGTCCGACATGTCCTGCCAGGTGATGGCGAGGCCGGCCGCCGCTGCCATGGCGACGAGATGCATGGTGTGATTGGTCGACCCGCCGGTGGCATGGAGCCCGACCATGGCGTTGACGATGGCCTTTTCATCGACGATGTGGCCGATGGGGGTATAATTGTTGCCGGTGGCCGTGAGCGACAGGGCGCGGCGCGTGGCCTCGCGCGTCAGGGCATCGCGCAAGGGCGTGCCGGGATTGATGAAGCTCGAGCCCGGCAGGTGCAGGCCCATGATCTCCATCAGCATCTGGTTGGAATTGGCGGTGCCGTAGAAGGTGCAGGTGCCGGCCGAGTGATAAGACCGGGCCTCGGCCTCGAGCAGTTCGGCGCGGCCCACCTTGCCTTCCATGTAGAGCTGGCGGATGCGGCTCTTTTCGTCATTGGGCATGCCGGTCGGCATGGGGCCGGCCGGAACGAACACGCCCGGCAGGTGCCCGAAGGTCAGCGCCCCGATCAGAAGGCCCGGCACGATCTTGTCGCAGATGCCCAGATAGAGCGCCGCATCGAACATGTTGTGCGAGAGCGAGATGGCCGTGGCCATGGCGATGACGTCGCGCGAAAACAGCGACAGGTCCATGCCCGGCTGGCCCTGGGTGACGCCATCGCACATGGCGGGCACCCCGCCGGCCACCTGCGCGGTGGCGCCTGATTCGCGGGCGACCTGCTTGATCAGGGCCGGATAGGTCTCATAGGGCTGATGGGCCGAGAGCATGTCGTTATATGAGGTGACGATGCCCAGATTGGGGGTCCTGGCGCCCGCAAGACGGGCCTTGTCGGCCGGCGAGCAGGCGGCAAAGCCATGGGCGAGGTTGCCGCAGGACAGCTGGGCACGATGCACGCCTTCGTCGCGGGCCGCGGCGATGCGGTCGAGATAGGCGCCGCGGGTCGTCGCACTGCGCTGGGCGATGCGGTCGGTGACCTCCTGGATGGCCTTGCGGACGGACATGGGACCTCCTTGCGGGCGTCAGGGCGCCCAGTAGATTTCGAGCGGAACGCGATCCTGCCGCAGCACGGCGCGCACCGGCATATCGAGCTCGGGGCCCTCGGCGAGCGCCTTGTCCAGCGTCTCGGCCTTCTCGGCCCCCTCGATATGAAGATAGAGCGCCTCGGTTTCGAGCAGGCGCGGGAGGCTCAGCGTGACGCGCGGCTCCCCGGCGCCCGGGGCGCGGATGGCGATGACGGGGGCAGGGCCGGCAAGGGCGTCCGCCAGCGCATCCCCGCCGGGGAAGAACGAGGCGGTGTGCCCGTCGTTCCCCATGCCCAGCACCACGGCATCGAACTTGGGAATGCCGGACAGCCGGGCCGCGGTTTCGGCGATGGTTGCGGGGGTGGGCTCGGCGCCGCCCGAATAGAGCGGCAGGAAGCGCGCCACGGCGGCGGGGCCCTGCAACAGCTTCTCGTTGATGAGGCCGGCATTGGAGCGGGCCGAAAGCTCATCGACCCAGCGCTCGTCGACGAGCGTGACGGTCACCTTGTCCCAGGCGATATCCTTGGTCTTGCCCAGCCGGGAAAAGAACTTGCCCGGTGTCGAGCCGCCCGAAAGCGCGATGGCGGCGGTGCCGCGCTCGGCGATGCCGATGCGGATGCGCTCGGCCACCGCTTCGGCGAGGGCGCGGGCAAGCTCCTCGCGGCTTTCGAAATCGTGCCGGTTCAATGTCCGTCCTCATGCCAGGTGCGGCCGTCGCGCTCGATGAGTGCGATGGCCCCGGTGGGCCCCCAGGTGCCGGCGCTATAAGGCTGGGGGGCGTCATTGCCCGTATCCCAGGCGCTGCGGATGGGGTCGACCCAGCTCCAGGCGGCCTCGAGCTCGTCGCGGCGCATGAACAGGGTCTGATTGCCGCGGATGACATCGAGCAGCAGCCGCTCATAGGCCTCGGGCGTGCGCTCGGAGAAGGTTTCGGCAAAGGAGAGGTTGAGCGGCACCTCGCGCAGGCGCATGCCGCCGGGGCCGGGATCCTTGATCATCATCAGCATGCGCACGCCCTCGTCGGGCTGGAGGCGGATGATGAGCCGGTTGGGGCGCGGGGCGCCCTCGGCATGATCGAAGATCGAATGCGGGATCGTGCGGAACTGGATGACGATCTCGGAGACGCGGGTCGCCATGCGCTTGCCGGTGCGGAAATAGAAGGGCACGCCCGACCAGCGCCAGTTCTCGATCTCGGCCTTGAGCGCCACGAAGGTCTCGGTGCGCGAGCCCTTCTTTTCGGCCGGCAGCTCATCCTGATAGCCCTTGACCGAGGTGCCTTCGGACGAGACGCCGCGATATTGCCCGCGCACGGTGCAGCGGCCAACTGCCTCTCCCCTGATGGGCTTGAGCGAACGCAGCACCTTGAGCTTTTCGTCGCGCAGCGCATTGGCCTCGTCCGAGGCCGGCGGCTCCATGGCCACGAGGCAGAGCAGCTGCAGCATGTGGTTCTGGATCATGTCCCGCAGCGCGCCGGACTCGTCATAGTAGCCGCGCGTGCCGGCGCCCACCGATTCGGCCACGGTGAGCTGGATGTGGTCGATATGGGCCGAGTTCCAGATCGGCTCGAACAGGATATTGGCAAAGCGCAGCGCCAGGAGGTTCTGCACCGTCTCCTTACCGAGATAATGGTCGATGCGGTAAACCTGGTCCTCGGCGAAGATTTCCGAGATCGCGTCGTTGATCTGCCCCGATGAGGCGAGGTCGTGCCCGAGCGGCTTTTCGACCACCACCCGCGCGTCGCGCCGGTAATAGCCCTTGTCCTTGAGATACTGGCAGATGGGGCCGAAGAGATCGGGCGCGACTGCCAGGTAGAAGGCGCGCACCACCTTGGGATCCTCGCGCAGCGCCGGGCCGAGATCGGTCCAGCCCTCGCGATTGGACACATCGATGGAGACATAGGAGAAGATCGAGACGAAACGCGCGATCACCGCCTCGTCCTGGTACTCGGCCTCGACGAACTCGTGCACGCTGTCGCGCGCAAGGGTGCGGAACTCCTCATCGCTGAGCTTGCTGCGCGACACCCCGATGATGTGGCTCTGCTCATCGAACTGCCCATCATGGAAGCGGTGATAGAGGGCGGGGATCAGCTTTCGCTTGGTGAGGTCGCCCGTGGCGCCGAACACCACGTAATCGAAGGGCTGGACCGGAATGATGCGGCTGGACACGTCCCGAAAACTCCTTTGCGGATCGGTCAGGCGGCGGGGAAATGCTGCCGCGCCAGGATCAGCGCGCCACGCAGCGGCTCGTAGAGCGGCAGCATGACGAAATCGCCATAGCGCTCCTTGAGCAGCGGAAAGAGCCGCTGCCCGAACCCGCCCACCACCGCCATGCGGGTGGCGCCGCGCGCCTTGAACCAGTTCACGTAGCGGTCGACATAGCTCAGCTGCAGCGCCATCAGCGATTTCGCGGCGCTGTCGCCGGCCTCGTAATGCTCGATAAAGAGCGGCATGAGCTTTCCGAATTCTGCCGGAGCCCGGCCGATCAGCAGATCCTCATGGCCTTCGGCACCATCTTCGCCGACGATGCGCACCGGCTTTTCGGCTGCGAACGACCAGCTCATCACGGCCTGGTTGGAGCCACCGAACCCGGCCACCACGGCCTTGGTCAGCGGGGTGGCCTCGACGAGCCCGTCCTCGGCCTCGACGGCCATGCGCACGAGCTCGCGCCCAAGGATCGCGCCCGACATCTGGTCGCCTACCTGGAAACCCCAGCCGCCGGCCTGGTGGCGCTTGCCATTTACGATGGCGAGAGCCGCCGACCCGGTGCCCACGATGATCACCGCGCCATCCTGCCCGCCCAGCGCACCGGCATGGGCGATGTCGATATCGTCATAGACGCGCACGGCGGCAAAGGGCCAGGGCCGCGCCCCGAAGGCGGCGCGTGCCGTATCCATGCGGCCGCCGGCCATGCCGAAACAGGCATAAGTGTTGGCGGTTTCGGCATAATCGATGCCGGCAGCGGCGAAAACGTCGCGCGTACCATCGCTGATGGCGCGCCAGGCCGGCTCACCATCGTCGATCTGCAGATTCGAACGGCCGTTGCGCACTTCGGCCAGCGGATTCAGGTCGGCATCGGCCAGGCACACCCTGCAATTGGTGCCCCCGCCATCCACGCCCAGATAGAAACGAGCCAAAGGACTGTTCTCCGATCGGCAATTTCGCTTGTGATGGGAGCCGGAGGGCCCCCGCGCAAATCGCGCGGACCATAGAACCAAAGCCATCTAGACGAAAGTAGAATAACCAAAGGAAACCGCCTTCGCCGCTTTCCCGCAAGGGGCATCCCCGCATGGCTTGCATGCCCGGCGCGAGGGGCACAATGAACGCGAAGGCGGCCTCGCGAATTGATAGAGCGAGGGCGATGCGTTCCGCGTGATGCGGAAAAAATGAGGCTGGGACGATGAGCGAACATGTACTGGTGCTGGGTGGCGCCCGATCGGGCAAGACCGGATTTGCCGAAAGGCTGGCGATGCGGGCCGGCGACCGGCCGCTCTATCTGGCCACGGCCGAAGCTCTCGATGCGGAGATGAAGGAGCGGGTGGCCACCCACCAGCGCACCCGCCACGGCCGTTTCGACACGCTCGAAGAGCCCCTCGCCCTCGCCGAGGCCATCGAGCGCGCCGCCATGAGCCATGATGCCATACTCGTCGACTGCCTGACGCTTTGGCTTTCGAACCTTCTGGGCGCCGGGCGCGACGTGGCAGGGGCGGTGGAGGGGCTGGGGCGCACGCTTTCGGGGCTGCAAGACACGCGCGTCATCCTCGTTTCCAACGAGGTGGGGCTCGGCATCGTGCCCGACAATGCGCTGGCTCGCTCGTTCCGCGACCTGGCCGGGTCTACGCACCAGCGGCTGGCTGAAATCTGCACGGATGTCTATTTCGTCGCCGCCGGCCTGCCGCTCACCCTCAAGGGAAGGCGCCCCGAGGAGAGCCAGGAACCCGAGGGGCCCCATTCGGCCTGAGGGCGGGTTGCCGATGGCGGGCGGACTGCCTAAGAAGGAGGCACCCTGCCCGCCGGAAGTGCCCCCATGTCCATCGCCGTCATCGCCCTGCTGTTCGTCGCCGGCTTCATTTCGGGCGCGGTCAATGCCGTGGCAGGCGGCGGGACGTTCCTGACCTTCGGGGCGATGACGCTGGTGGGCATGCCCCCGATCATGGCCAACGCCACCTCGTCTATCGCGCAGTTCCCCGGCTACATCACCTCGACGCTCGCCTATCTCTCCGACATACGCACCTTCTGGCGGCAGGCGCTGCTGCTGGCGGTGATCTCGGCGGTGGGTGCGCTGATCGGGGCGATGATTCTTTTGGCGCTCGACAATCCCTCCTTCCGCGCGCTGGTGCCCTGGCTGCTGCTGGGCGCCACCGCGATCTTCGCCGCCGGACCCTGGCTCAAGCCCAAGCCACGCGCCGAGGGCGATGATCGCCGCAATCCCTGGGGCGTGGTGGTGCAGTTCATCACCGCGATCTATGGCGGCTTCTTCGGGGCCGGCATGGGCATCATGATGCTGGCCGGGCTGGGGCTGACCGAGCGGGGCGACTATCACCGGCTCAATGCCACCAAGAACCTCCTCGCCATCGTCATCGCGGCGGTGGCGATTCTCGTCTTCACCTCGGGCGGGGTGATCGCCTGGCCCGAGGCGCTGGTGATGATTCCCGCCGTGGCGCTGGGCGGCTGGGCCGGCGTGTGGATCGCGCGGCGCGTGCCGCAGATCTATCTGCGCGGCTTCGTGATCGCTGTGGGCGTGGTGCTGGCGATCTACTACTTCATCTCCGGCTGAGGCGTTCGCGTCACAGCCAGACGATGACGGCGATGGCAAGGGTCACGCCCAGCACGACGTTGAGCAGCGTCCAGTAGAGTTCGAGCGCCTTGTAGATATCGGCGGCCAGAAGCTCGGAACGGCCTTCCCCGAAGCGCGGCAGGTCGATGAGCGCGCCGCCATATTGGCGCGGGCCGCCAAGCGCAAAGCCCAGCGCCCCGGCAAAGGCCGCCTCGGGCCAGCCGGCATTGGGCGATTCGTGCTTTTTTGCATCGCGCAGGGCGCTCGACCACGCCGCCTCGGGGTCGGCCCCGCGCGCAAACACCGCTGCGCCCGCAATGGCGAGGGCGGTGAGGCGGGCGGGCACCCAGTTCAGCACATCGTCGAAACGCGCGCTCGCCCAGCCGAAATGCAGGTGCCGCTCGGTCTTGTGCCCGACCATGGAATCGGCGGTGTTGACCGCCTTGTAGAGCGCGATGCCCGGCAGGCCGAACAGCATGAGGAAAAACAGCGGCGCCACCACGCCGTCCGAACTGCTTTCGGCAAGGCTCTCGATGGCCGCGCGGGCGACGCCGGCCTCGTCGAGCGCTTCGGGATCGCGCCCCACGATATGGGAGACCGCCTCGCGGCCCTCGGCGAGCGACCGGGAGAGCCCGTCGCCCACCGCCCGCACGGCACGGCCGAGCTCCTTCTGCGCCAGGAGGCTCGTGGCAAGGATGGCCTCGACCACCCAGCCGAAGGGCAGGAGGCGGAGCGCGAAAGACAGGGGCAGGGTGACAGCTAAGGTGGCTGCCATGAGCAGCACGAGCATCAGCACCCCGCGCAGCCGCCCGGCGCGCTTGCCCATCCCCGGCCGGTTGAACCGCGCATCGAGCAGCCCGATCAGCCGGCCCTGCCAGATGACGGGATGGCCGATGGCGCGGATGAGGCGCATCGGATAGCCGAATTGCCGCTCGATCAGGAGGGCGAGGGGGGCAAGGAAAATCTCCATGTCTCAATCCTGCCCGATGGGGCGCGCCAGCGCCAGAAGCTGGTCGAGATCGACCGCCGCGGCGATATGGCGGCCGAGCCCGGTAAGGGTTTCTTCCACCAGCGCCTCATAGGCGAGATCGGGGCTCGAAACCCCGCCCAGAAGCGCGCGTCGAAAAGGGTCGGACGCAAAGATGCCGTGCAGATAGGTGCCGCTGACCCTTCCATCGGACGAGATCGCGCCCTCCGACCCATCCCCTACCCGGGCAAAAGGACGGGCGCGATCGGGGCCATCGGTTGCCCCCATATGCATGTGATAGCCCGAGACCGACGTGCCGGTGGGCATATGCAGCGCCGTTTCGACCCGCAATTGCTTGACCGGGGTGAGCACGGTGTCGACGGCGAGGAGCCCGAGCCCGGTGCTCTCGCCCGCCGGTCCCTCGATACCCTCGGGATCGGCGATGGTTCGCCCCAGCATCTGGTAGCCGCCGCAGAGCCCGATGATGCGGCCGCCGGCGCGGTGATGGGCGAGGATGTCGATGTCCCAGCCCTCTTTTCGCAGGGCCGCGAGATCGGCGCGGGTGGCCTTGGAGCCCGGGAGCACGATGAGGTCGGCATCGCGCGGCAGGGCCCGGCCGGGCTCGACGATGGTGAGGCGCACGCCCGGCTCGGCCGCGAGCGGATCGAGATCGTCGAAATTGGCGATGCGCGGCAGGCGCGGCACGACGATGTGGAAGCCCGCATGCGGGTGGGGGCGGGCGGCGTCGAGGGCGAGGATATCCTCGGCCGGCAGGTGCATGGCGGGCGGGTAATGGGTGATGGGCCCCAGGCACGGCCGCCCGGTGTGCCGGGCAATCAGCGCCAGACCTTCGGCAAAGAGGTTCGGATCGCCGCGAAAGCGGTTGATGAGGGTGGCAACCACCAGCGCCGCATCCTCCCGCGCGATGACGGCGAAGGTGCCGACAAGCGAGGCAATCACCCCGCCTCGCCCGATATCGCCCACGATGACCACCGGCAGATTGGCGGCGCGGGCAAAGCCGAAATTGGCGATGTCGCCCTGGCGCAGATTGACCTCTGAGGCGCTGCCCGCGCCCTCGACGATAATGAGGTCGTTCTGGCGCGAAAGTTCGCCGAAGGCCTCGAGGATCTGCGGCATCAGCGCACCGCGCTTCGCCCAGTATTCGCGCGCCGGCATCGAGGCGAGGCGCTGGCCGCGCACCACCACCTGCGCGCCGGTCTCGGCCTCGGGCTTGAGGAGCACGGGGTTCATGGCGGTGAGCGCGGGCGTGCGGGCGGCGCGGGCCTGCAGGGCCTGAGCCCGGCCGATCTCGCCGCCATCGGCTGTGACGGCGGCATTGTTGGACATGTTCTGCGGCTTGAAGGGCGCAACCCTGAGCCCGCGATCGGCAAAGGCGCGGCAGAGCCCGGCCACCACCAGCGACTTGCCGACGTCAGAGCCCGTGCCCATGATCATCAGCGCTTTCGCCGCCATCACCCCTCTCCCCCATCGATGACATGGGCGTAAGAGCCCATCACCGTGCCAAGTCGCGCGCCCATGGCGGGCAGCGCAAGGCCCTCGGCGTCGGTTACGGCAAAAAGCGGCGTCACCCCCTGCGCAAGCGTGCCGGAGGAATAGTGGAATTCATGGCCCGAGAGATGCGTCGGCCAGGGCAGGGCGCCCCGATGGACGAGGCGGCGATAGCCCAGGACGCGGCGGGGCCGGTCGATGCGGGTGGCAAGCGGCAGGAGGCCGGCCATGGGATGGGTCACCCCTTGTGCGTCGGTGAGGGTTTGTCCGAGGCACATGAACCCGCCGCACTCGCCATAGACCAGCGCGCCCCGCGCGGCAGCGGCTTGCAGGCCAGACTTGAATTCCGAAGCTGCGGCGAGGCGGGCGGCGAAGAGCTCGGGATAGCCGCCCGGCAGCAGGATCGCGTCGGCCTCGGCGGCCGGGGGTTCATTGTCCAGCGGCGAGAAGAAGGAGAGACTGGCCCCGGCGGCACGCCAGTCGGCCAGCCAGTGCGGATACAGGAAGGCGAAGGCCTCGTCGCGGGCGATGGCGATGCGCTGGCCAAGCGGGGGCAGGGGCTTCGCGATTGTGGTGGGATGTGCCAGTGGGGCCGCCAGCGCCCGGATGGCCTCTAGATCGCAATGGTCAACGACATGGGTCGCGGCGGCATCGAGCAGGGCGGGCAGCGTTTCGATCGCGCCGGGCAGGGTGAGCCCGAGATGGCGCGAGGGTACGGAGAGCACCTCGGCGCGCGGCAGGGCGCCGACCACCGGAATGCCGAGGGGCGCGAGCGCGCGTCTCAGCATCGCGCCGTGCCGGTCCGACCCGACGCGGTTGAGGATGAGCCCGGCGATGCGCACATCCGTCCGCCAGTTGGCAAAGCCGGCGACGAGGGGCGCGACCGACTGGCTCTGGCGCTCGCAATCGACCACCAGTAGTACCGGCAGCGTGAGCTGTGCGGCAAGGTCTCCCGTCGAGCCCGTGCCGTCGGCGGCCCCGTCGAAGAGGCCCATCACCCCTTCCACCAGCAGAAAATCGCTGCCCGTGGCGTGGGCGGCGGCGATGGCGCGGAGGCGCTCGGGCGCCATGGCCCAGGGATCGAGGTTGATTGTCTCGCGGCCGGCGGCACGGGCGTGGAAGGCGCCATCGATATAGTCCGGCCCAGTCTTGGCCGGGGCGATGGCGAGACCGTTTTGCCGCAGGGCGCCGATGAGCCCGAGCGTCACCAGCGTCTTGCCCGAGCCCGAGCGCGGGGCGGCGATGACGAGGCCTCTGGGCGAAGCCGGTTCAGCCATACCGGTTCTCCCGCGCGGCGGTATCGTACCAGTCGAGCACTGGGCGCAGGCTGGAGGCGGGGCCGAGGACGATGAGCGCGGGCGGGGCGATCTGCGGCATCAGGGCGGCCACATCGCCGAGCGTGCCGCTAATCACCCGCTGGGTAGGGAGCGTTGCCTCCATCACCACGGCGACCGCTTCGTCGGGCGCGCGGCCGGCGGCGAGGAGCCGCGCGGCGATATCGGGCAGATGCTTGACCGCCATGTACATCACGATGACCGGCGCCGCCTTCGCCAGCCCCGCCCAGTCGATGGCCAGCGGCAGGTCACCGGAGAGGTCATGCCCGGTGAGGAAGGTCACCGACTGGTTGAAATCGCGATGGGTGACCGGGATGCCGGCATAGGCGAGCCCGCCGATCCCCGCCGAAATCCCCGGCACGATGCGGAAATCGATATTGTGTGCAGCCAGCCCCAGCGCCTCCTCGGCGCCGCGCCCGAAGACGAAGGGATCGCCGCCCTTGAGGCGGAGCACGCGCTTGCCGGACTGCGCGAGCGCAATGAGGGTGCGGGTGATGTCGGCCTGCACGGCCGACGGCTTGCCGCCGCGCTTGCCGGCATGGATGTGCTCGGCTGAAGGGTTGGCAAAGCCCAGCACCGCATCGGACACCAGCGCGTCATGCACGACCACGTCCGCCTGTTGCAGCCCGTGAAGGGCCAGCAGCGTCAGGAGCCCCGGCGCGCCGGGGCCGGCCCCCACCAGCCAGACCGTGCCGGGGCGGAATTCGGGGAAGCCTTCGAAGATGGGGTGCGACGGGCTCACCATGCCCCCGCGCTCGCGCTTGGGAACCGGGCGGTGTATAGAACCGGGCCATGGACCAGCCCGACCCGACCCTGCCGCCCGAGGGCACGCCATTGCGGCGCGGCTGGACAACGGGCGCCTGCGCCACCGCCGCCACCAGGGCAGCGCTCTCGGCGCTTCTGGGTCATGGCTTTCCCGATCCGGTTGCGATCACCCTGCCGGGCGGGCAGCAGCCGGCCTTCGCGCTGGCCCATGAGCGGCTGGGCGATGGGTTTGCCGAAGCCGGCATCATCAAGGATGCGGGGGACGATCCCGACGTGACCCATGGCGCGCTGGTGATCGCGCGGGTTGAGCGCAGGGCGGCGGGCACCGGCATCAGCTTTCATGCCGGGCCGGGGGTCGGCACCGTGACGTTGCCCGGCCTGCCGCTGGCGGTGGGGGAGCCCGCCATCAACCCCGTGCCGCGCCGGCTGATGACCGGGGTGGTGGAGATGCTCTGCACCGAGGCAGGTCTTGCGCCTGACATCGCCATCACCATAAGCGTGCCGGGCGGCGAACAGCTGGCCGAAAAGACCTGGAACCCCCGGCTCGGCATTCTGGGCGGGCTCTCGATCCTGGGGACCACGGGCATCGTCGTGCCCTATAGCTGCGCGGCGTGGATTCATTCGATCCAGCGCGGTATCGACGTGGCCCGGGCGCTGGGGCTCACCCATGTCATCGGGGCGACGGGCGACCTCTCGGAAAAGGCGGCGCTGGCGCATCTGGGGCTGCCGCTGGTGGCGGCGATCGACATGGGCGATTTCGTCGGCGGCATGCTCAAATATCTGCGCGCCCATCCGGTCGAAAGAGTGACCATCGCCGGAGGCTTCGGCAAGCTCACGAAACTCGCGGCGGGCGCGCTCGACCTGCACTCGTCGCGCTCGGGGGTCGATCTCGACATGCTCGCAACACTTGCCCGATCGCTTGGTGGCGGGCCTGACCTTGTCGATGCGATCCGCTATGGCAAGAGCGCGAATATGGCGCTCATCGCAGCCGATTCGGCCGGGCTCGGGCTCGCCGATGCGGTGGCTGGACTGGCGCGCGAAAAGGCCCAAGGGGTCGTGGGTGGAAAAGTTGTCGTTGATGTGCTGGTTGTCGACCGCGCGGGCCGGATCGTGGGCACGAGCCGGTGAGGGGCGGGTGCGCGATGTGGACGGGCATGGAGCAGGCGAACCTCGCCCTTCGGGGCTCGCCTTCGGCGCGCACCTCACAATGATATCCGTCTCAGCGATGAGGGCCCGGCCATGAAGATCCTGGTTCTGGGCGGCACCGAGGAAGCGCGGATTCTTGCCGAGCAGCTGGTCAAGATGGGCCACTCGGTCACCACCTCGCTCGCCGGTCGCACCAGCGCGCCGCTGACCCCGCCGGGCGAGCTGCATGTGGGCGGCTTCGGCGGGCCGCAGGGGCTGGCGGACTTTCTGCGCAAGAATGGCTTCGACCGGCTGGTGGACGCCACCCACCCCTATGCGGTGCAGATTGCCACCAACGCGGTCGATGCCGCCAAGGCGACCGGCATGCGCTGCGTAAGGCTCGTGCGCCCGGCCTGGACCGAGCCGCAATATGCCTTCTGGAACAATGTGCCGAGCCCCGAGGCGGCGGCTTTGTCGCTGCCCACCGGCTCCAAGGTGCTGCTGACGGTGGGCCACACGGGGCTCGAAACCTTTCTGGCCCGCGAGGACTGCCGGTTCCTCGTGCGGGTGATCGAGGCGCCCGAAAAGCCGCTGCCGGCCCATGCGCGGCTGATCGTGGCGCGCCCGCCCTTTTTCGAGGGCGCCGAGACCGAGCTCATTCAGGGCGAGGCCATCACCCATCTCGTCACCAAGAATTCGGGCGGGGTGCAGACCGAGGCCAAGCTCGCCGCGGCGCAGAAGCTGCGCATATCCGTGATCATGATCGCGCGGCCGGCCCTGCCGCCGGCCCATGAGGTGCCAACGGTCGGCCGTGCCATCGCTGCGCTGCAGCTGACCGCGCCGCCCGCGGCGCAGGGCCCCGGGGCCGGCTGAACCGGTTCGACCTCCGCTCACGGCTTGCGGTCGCGCTTCTTGCCGGCATTGCGCAGCACATGCGCGAAATCGGCGTCATAGAGCCGGCTGTCGGGGAAATGAGCGGCGCCGAACACCGCGCCCACGAGGATCAGCGCCGTGCGCGTGACCTTGGCCTCGCGCACCGCCGCCCGCATGGTCGACAGCGTGGTGCGGATGATCTGTTCGTCCGGCCAGGTGGCGCGATAGACGATGACCACCGGCGCATCGGGCCCGTAGTGGGGCGTCAGCGCCTCCTCGACATAAGCGAGGTTGCGGATCGAGAGGTGGATGGCGAGCGTTGCCTTCGCGGCGCCCAGCACCTCGAGCCGCTCGCTTTCGGGCATCGGGCTGGCCTTGCCCGAAGTGCGGGTGATGATCACCGTCTGCGCCACATCGGGGAGGGTGAGCTCGGTCATCAGCCGCGCCGCCGCACCGGCAAAGGCGGGCACGCCGGGCACCACCTCATAGGGAATGCCGAGGCCATCGAGCCGCCGCATCTGCTCGGCCACCGCACCATAGATGGAAGGGTCGCCCGAATGGACGCGCGCTACATCCTCGCCTCTGGCGTCGGCCTCGGCCATCAGCGCGATGATCTCGTCTAAGTTGAGCGGGGCGGTATCGCGCACGAGGGCCGTCGCGGGCGCCGAGGCGACGATGGCTTCGGGCACGAGCGAGCCGGCATAGAGGCAGACCGGGCAGCGCTCGACGAGCTTTTGCCCGCGAACGGTGATGAGATCGGGCGCGCCGGGGCCGGCGCCGATGAAATAGACGGTCATGAGGGCACTTCGGTGGCCGGGGCGCGGGCGGGCGTCCCGTGTTTGGCGGCGTAGCCGCGCGGGGTGTAGGCGATGGTGCGGCCATCGCCGCGCGTGAGGCTCAGCGACTGGCTCGAGCCGATCAGCACGATGGTGAGCATGTCGATGGCGGTCGGGTCGAACTCCGACAGCGGCACGACGGTCACCGTCTCCTCGGGCCGGCCGAGGCTGCGGGCGATGATCACCGGGGTCTCGGGCGGGCGGTTGGCGGCGAAAATTGCATGGGCCGCCTCGATCAAATCGGTGCGGCGCTGCGAGCGCGGATTGTAGAGCGCGGTGACGAAATCGCCCTCGGCGGCGGCCTTGAGGCGCTTCAGGATATCGGGCCGGGGGGTGAGAAGATCGGAAAGCGAGATGCAGCAGAAATCATGCCCGATCAGCGCGCCGGCCGCCGCCGAGGCCGCCTGCACCGCCGAAATGCCGGGATGGCTTTCGACCCCGACGCGGCGCGCATCATCGGTCAGCGCGCGATCGCCCTCGGCCTCGATCAACTCGAAGACGAGGCTCGCCATGGCATAGATCTGCGCATCGCCCGAGGAGATCAGCGCAACCTGCGCGCCATCGGCGGCGAGTTCGAGCGCATGGCGCACGCGGGCTTCTTCCTCGCCGAGGTCGAAGCGGTGCTCGACCTGGTCGGTGCGCAAATCCGAGACAAGGTCGAGATAGAGCCCGTAGCCGACCCAGTCGCTGGCTGCCCGCAGCGCCGCGACGGCCGAACCGGTGCGGCTGGGGCCATCGCCCGGGCCGATGCCGACGATATGGACGACGCCGCGCGGGCGCCCGAAGCGCTCGACATCGAGCGGGCGCGTCGAGCGCCCGATGGCGCAGGTGGCGCGTTTGGATTTGATCTTGGGCAAAATGAGCAGGCCAGCCTTCAATGCGGCAGCCTCGGCGACGCCGGGCACCCCGACCTCCGCTTCGACCACGGGGGAGGGGGTGACGAGCCGGTAGCGCTCCTGCGCCAGCTCGGCGGTGGAAAAAAGCCTGAGCGGCACGCCGAAATGGGCCGCCGCTTCGATGATGCCACCCTCATCGGCCTTGAGCGCGATGGTGGCAAGGCAGGCAAGGCTTTGCGGGGCCAGCCCCTGCCGGTTGAGCGCGGCCTCGATGAGCCCGATGATCTCGGCGCCCGAGGTGCCGCGCTCGCAGCCCACTCCGGCCACGAGCGTTTTGGGGTGGTAGACCAGCCCGCGCGGAATGCGCCCGGCCTTTTCGGTGACCATGACGGTGATCGCCCCCATCGAGGAGAGCGGATAGCCCGCTTCGGCGAGCCAGGGGGCATGGCCGTTGAGCGCGATCTTGGCGCCGGCCATGAGCGCGATCATCGCCGGCTTGGCATCGTTGCGCTCGGCGATGGTCCAGCCCGGCGGCGGCTCATCGAGCGCGCAGGCAAAGCGCGTCTCAGAGGCGGTGGTGATGGCGGCGGTGACCCCGAGCCCCTCGGCGATGCGGCGGGCCAGCGCATTGGCCCCGCCATGGCCGCCCAGCAGCGCCACCACATGCTGGCCATCCTGGCTCACGGCGATGACAGGCGGCTCGCTGCGCTTGTCCGAGAGATGGGGGGCGAGCAGCCGCACGAGGATGCCGGCGGCGCACACCCCGATTACGGCCCGGCCATCGAGGAAGAGCGGCGCCACCCCGTCGGCCTTGACCCCGAGATGGAGCTCCCCGCCGACGATCTCGGCAATGCGGCGGGCCATCGGCTCGCTCGAGCCGGTGAGGCTGAGAATGGCGGGCGGGAGAGCGGCTGCCAGCGGTGGCTTCATCCATGCCCCCCGGTCCAGCCCTCGCCGCCCTTGTAGACGAGGATGATCGCGAAATAGGGGCGCTCGCCGGCCGGCATGGCCAGAAGCGGCAGCACCTTTTCGTGCCCCGTGCTGGCATGGATGACGACCATGGCGCCTTCGGCCAGCCCGAGCGCGACGAGAAGATCGCGCACCCGGTCGAAATGGCTGCCCAGCTTGATGATGGCGACCGAGCCGGCCGGGGCGAGTTCGGCCGCCAGCATGGCGTCGGGAAGCGGGGCCGGCAGCACCTTGAGCACGTCGTTGCGGGCCGCGAGCGGACGGGCGATGGCGGCGGCGGCGGCGGTGAGCGAGGTGACGCCGGGCACGATCTTTACCGGATAGCGGTCGCCCAGCCGGTCGAGCAGATACATGGCCGAGCCGTAAAACAGCGGATCGCCCTCGCAGAGATAGGCGACCGACAGCCCCATACCCAGTTCGGCGGCAATGGCTTCCGCAGCCCCGTCATAGACGGCCTGCGCCGGCCCGCGCTCGCGCCGCATCGGGATGACGATCGGCATTTCCTCGGTGCCCGGCCGGATATGCGGGGCGGCGATGGCGCGGGCAAGGCTCGTCTCCGAGCCGACCGGATAGGCCAGGATGTCGGCGCGCGAAATGATGCGGGCAGCCTTGAGCGTCAGGAGATCGGGATCGCCCGGCCCCGTGCCCACCAGATGCAGCACTCCGCTCATGACGCCTCGCCCCCCAGCGCCGACTTGACCACGGCCCATTGCGTGACCGGCAGACGCGGTCGCAGCACGTGACTTTCGCCTACCCGGTCGAGCCGGGCAATGTCGATGCGCAGGATTTCGCCGCCGAGGTTTCTCTGGCGTTGATAGAGCGCCGCTTCCGCCTCGAGGGTGACGGCATTGGCAACGAGTCTGCCGCCTGGCCTCAGGGCCTGCCAGCAGGCGGTAAACAGCGCGTCGTCGGCCGCCGCTCCGCCGATGAAAATGGCATCGGGAGTGGCGGCGCCGGCAAGGCTTTGCGGGGCTTGCCCCGCGACGATCGCAAGGCCGGGCACGCCCAGCGCCGTGGCATTGTGCCGGATCATCTCGATGCGGGCCGGATCGCTCTCGAAGGCGATGGCGCGCGCATCGCGGGCGGCACGCATCCACTCGATGCCGATCGAGCCCATGCCGGCCCCGACATCCCAGAGCAGCGCGCCGGGATAGGGCGCGAGGCGGGCGAGCGTTGCGGCGCGCACCTCGCGCTTGGTCAGCTGGCCATCGGACCGATAGGCGTCGTCGGGAAGGCCGGGGACGGCGACGAGGAGCGGGGCGGTCGCATCGGCGCGGCAATCGAGCGCCAGCACGTAGAAATCGCCCGGATCGGCAGCAAAGGCATGGGCTTCCGATTCGAGGATGCGTTCGGTGGGGGCGCCGAGATCGGCCAGCGCCACGAGACGCGAGCCGCCATAGCCGCGCGCGATCAGGAGGTCGCGGACCTGTGGCAGCGTCCCAGCGTCCGATGTCAGCATCAGGATGCGATTGCCGGGGGTGAGATGGGGGTGCAGCGCCGCGACGGGCCGGCCGTGGAGTGAGAGTGTCGTGATTGCCTGCAACGGCCAGCACAGCCGCGCCGCCGCCAGTTGCAGCGAGGAGACGGCGGGATGGAGCCTCATTTCGTCCGGTGCGAGATGCCGCCCCAGCGTTGCGCCGATGCCGAACCAGTTCGGGTCGCCCGTCGCCAGGATCACGGTGGGCTGCCCGCGCCGCGCCAGCACCTGTCCGATCATCTGGTCGAGCGGGCTGGTCCAGGCGATGAGGGTTTGAAGCGCAGTGCTGCCCCCACCCCCGGCCCCTCCCCGCAAGGGGGAGGGGAGGTTGACTGCTGGTCGCAGGGGTGCGAGCAGCCGCTCTGGCCCGATGAGGACGGTGGCTGCGGCGATCTCGGCGCGCGCAGCGGCGGACAGGTCGGCAATGCCGCCCTCGGTCACCCCGACAATGGCAAGCCAGGGGCTCAAGAGGGCGCTCCGGCCAGCGCGTTCACACCGGCTGCCGTGATGGCCGAGCCGCCCCGCCGACCCGCAACGGTGAGAAAGGGAATGCCGAATGGGCTCCCCACCAGCGCCGCCTTGCTTTCGGCCGCCCCGACAAAGCCCACCGGGGCGGCGATGATGGCGGCGGGGCGTGGCCAGCCCGCCGCGAGCCCCTCGAGCAGCGCGAACAGCGCCGTGGGCGCATTGCCGATGACGACGATGCTGCCCCCCAGCCGCTCTGCCCAGAGCGAGACGGCGGCGGCCGAACGGGTGGTCTTCAGGCTTTGCGCGAGAGCGGGCACGCGCGGATCGGAGAGGGTCACGAGCGTTTCGACGCCCTTCGGAAGGTAGCGCGGGATGAGGCCCGCACGCACCATCTCGCAGTCGCAGAATACCGGCGCGCCGGCTGCCAGCGCCATGGGCACTGCTTCAGCGATCCTTTCGTCCCCAGTGATATCGGCGGCAAGGTCGACCATGCCGCAGGCATGGATCATGCGGATCGCGGCCTTGTGCAGGGCTTCGGGCAGATGATCGAGCCGCGCCTCGGCCCTGATGGTGGCGAAGCTTTCGGCATAGATGGCAGCGGGGTCGCGCAGATAGGTCATGGTGTGGGGGCCCGGTGCTCAGCACCTCGTGCTTCGAGGTCCCGCTGGGCGGGCCGCCTCAGCATGAGGTCCTTCGGGTTTTCCACGCCTAGGGTGGGGCGAGGCCCGTGTCGAAACGCGCCCCTCACGCCTCGCCCCGGAGCTTGCGGGCGAGGCGGCCCGGCACCTTGGGCAGGGTCACGGGGCCGAGCGGATGGTCGGCATGCGGGTAGGGGTGGTGGTGATGGTCGTCATGACCGTGATCATGCCCATGGTGGGCCATCGGCGGCGCAAAGCTGGTGAGCGGGGGGAGCGCGGGGCGCAGCAGGGCGTGGGCGGGCGCGCCGTGGTGATGGTGGTGGCCATCCCCATGGTGATGCCCATGATCATGTCCGTGGCTGTGCAGCGGGGTGAAGGGCAGGCCGTGGGCCTTGCAGAAAGCCTCGTCGCGGCAGGAGGAATCGCAGTCGCCCTTGCAGGGGCAGCCTTCGAGCCCGCCGCCGATGCCTTCGACATGATGGTGGTGGCTTTCCTGCGCCAGCCCCTGCTCGGCCTCGAAGCCCAGCACCTGCTCGCGATATTTGCAGAGCGCGCAGTTCATCAGGTTCTCGCCCACCAGCATCTCGCGGATGCGGTCGAGAAAGGTGTCGACCACGAGCGGATGATCCGAAAGATAGGGCGCCTTGAGGAATTCGATCTCCGGATGCGCGAGGGCGGCTGCGTCGACCGCGTCGTAGATGCGGTTGACCAGAACCCCGGTGAAGAGGAAGTAGGGAAAGACAACGATGCGGCGATAGCCGAGCCGCGCCGCATGCTCGAGCGCCGGAGCGACCAGCGGGAAGGTGACCCCCGAATAGGCCGTCTCGCCCCAGCCAA
Organism: Devosia enhydra; assembly: GCF_900119845.1. GTDB lineage: Bacteria > Pseudomonadota > Alphaproteobacteria > Rhizobiales > Devosiaceae > FPKU01. Next base: position 66,725 of record NZ_FPKU01000002.1, on the reverse strand, counting down.
AGCCCATCCCCTCCCAGAGGAGCCGCATGACCTTGGCGACATTGGCGTTGGCGTCGGGATCCGACGCGCCGCGCCCCACCACCACCAGCAGGGTTTCGGTGCGGGCCGAGGCGGGAACCCCGGTCATAGCCTCGGCGATGCGCTCCCCGGCAGCGCGCAGCATGCGGGTATCGACCCCCAGTTCGCGCCCATAGGTCAGCGCCAGCCCCGGATGGGCCGCCTTGTAGGTGTTGAGCACCGAGGGGATGTCGTTCTTGGCATGGCCGGCGGCAAACAGCATGCCGGGCACCGCAAGGATATGGCGGACGCCCTGCTCGCGCAGCCGGTCGAGCCCGAAGCGGATGACCGGATCGGCGAATTCGAGATAGCCATATTCCACCGGCACGCCGGGCAGGCGGGTGCGTAGCGCCTCGGCGAGCCGAGCGAATTCGCCCACGGCGCGGGTGTTGCGGCTGCCATGGCCGCAGAGCATGACCCCGGTGCCGGGGGGCAGGGTTGGCAGATCGATCATGTCTCGCCTCTCTGGTTCAAGAGGCAGAGTTCCGCACAAGGCTTAATGCAGCGCCGGGCTTGGTCCCCGATTTGGGTCGACCGCACCGGCCTCTGTTTCAGTTCCTCAAGGAACGCTGCGCTGGCCCCCGTTCTAGGGCCATGCCCTTGAGCGGTCAAACCTTTCCGGCAACGGCCGGGTCCGATGCGAGCGCTTCTGAAAATCACTCGCAAATACAGGGACTTGTCAGATTATGCCGGTGTCGCTAAGGCGCGGTGATGAAAACTCAGCTTCCCCACAACCGCTCGGCGGACCTCGCGCTCAGGGTCGCCATGGGCAGCCTTGTCGTTGGCGTCGCGGTGCTCGGGCTCAAGGCCTATGCGGCCTGGGCCACGGGCTCGGTGGCCCTTTATGCCGATGCGCTCGAAAGCGTGGTCAATGTGGTGACGGCCGTTGCCGCGCTGGTGGCGGTGCGGCTCGCCGCGCGCCCGGCCGATGCCGGCCTGCCCTATGGCTATCACAAGGCCGAATATTTCTCGGCCGTCATCATCGGCATGTTCATCGCGGTGGCGGCGCTCCTGGTGGGGCTCGAGGCCTGGCGCGGCTTTTTCAACCCCGAGCCGGTGGAATGGCAGGCCGGGGCAATCGCCATCTCGGTACTGGCCACGCTCTTCAACCTGGGATGGGCGGCTTATCTCGGGCGCGAGGGGCGCCGGCTGCGCTCGCCATCGCTGGTCGCCGATTCGCGCCACCTGATGACCGACGTGGTCTCCACCATCGGGGTGCTCGTGGGTGTCGGCCTCGTCATCGCGACGGGCTGGCACCAGCTCGATGCCATCCTTGCCGCGCTGGTCGCCGTCAACATCCTGTGGTCGGGCTGGCAGGTGCTGCGCGAAAGCGTCGGCGGGCTCATGGACGTGGCGGTGGAGCCGGCGCGCCTCGGGGCCATCCGCCGCCTGATTGCCGCCCATGCCGATGGCGCCATCGAGGCCCATGACGTGCGCACGCGGCAGGCCGGGCGCATCACCTTCATCGATTTCCACCTCGTCGTACCCGGCTCGATGACGGTGGAGGCCGCCCACGCCATCTGCGACAATATCGAGGCCAAGCTGCGCGAAACCGTCGACGGGGCGCAGGTAACGATTCACGTGGAACCAGAAAACAAAGCCAAGCACGCGGGCATCGTGGTGGTGTGAGGGAGGCGAGGGTGGGGTGCCCGACCCTCGTACTTCGAGACGCCCCTGCGGGGCTCCTCAGCATGAGGGTCTCCGGATGCCTGGAGGCCCTTGTCCCGTTGACCCATTAGTCTTTTGTCGCTCGATCCGTCAGCCCTCATGCTGAGGAGCGGCATCAGCCGCGTCTCGAAGCACGAGGGCAGTCCGCTTGCAATGAAGATCCAATAAAGCACGGCACCCGCTCCGCCGGCGGCCCAGCCCCGGCCCAGCTTCGTCCCTGCGCTCAGTCGGCCGTTTCGAGCGCGGTGATGAGTTCGGTTTCGGACTGGTAGTTGCCCAGTTCCACCACGGCGGTCTCGAGCAGCACGACGCGGCGGCCGAGCTGGGCGAGTTCGGTGGCCTTGGCGGTGATCTGCTGGTCGAGGCGGATGACGAAGAGATTTTCCTCGCCGTCGGGGCGGTGGATGCGGGCGCGCAGGGCGTTGAGCCCTTCGATCTCGCTGCCGATGCGCTTGTGGTCCTGCCGGGTCTCGGAGAGGCCGGCCCTCACCGCCTCCTGCATCTGCTCGATGAAATTGACCGATGACAGGTCGAGTCGGCTCGCCACCGCCGACTGCACGGCAGCATCGAACATGTCGGCGAGGATGACCCGCACATCGGCCCGCGCATTGCGCACGCCCTCATCGTCGATGATGCCGGTCGTGTCGTAGAGGCGGCGCGAATCAGGGTCGGACAGGAGCCCGAAAGCCCGCACGATGGCAATGAAGCTGTCGGTATCGCCGCCCCGATCCGGGTGCGCCGTCTGCACCGCCTTGCGATAGGCGGACTTGATGGCCGCCTCGCTGGCCGATCGGGCAAGGCCCAACAGGGCATAGGGGTCGAAAAATGCCATGGCCTCTCCTAGCACCTGCCAGCCATGGCCGAAAAGCCGCCGGCTGGCGAGCCCCCCATTCGTCTGCGCAAGCAAAGCTTGCCGGTTGGGCCGAATTGCGGTCCCATTCGGGCCTTAAGGGCGTATGGCATTACGGATGAAATATCCGCTGCGCCCGTCCCGTTTCAGCCTTGCAGCGTTCCGCGTCGTCACTTCGCCCAATCACTTTCAACGAACATCAGGTTCCATGCCCCCTCTTGTCCGTAACCTTATCGTGGCCCTGTTTGCCAGCCTTTTCATGGCCATCCCCGTATCGGCGCAGGAGGCATCCACAACTGAGACGGCTCCTGCCGAGGCGGCTCCGCTCGAAACCCTCGTCGAAGTGCTCAAGGACGACGCGGCCCGCCAGACGCTGATCGAGGAGCTCGAGGCGCAGATCGGCAACACCGCCGGCCCCGTCGAGGCCGCTCCGCCTCCGGCCCCTTCGCTCGGCGGCCGGCTCGCGGACATGACCAAGCAGACCGCCGAGGTGGCGGCCGATTCGGCGGCGCGCTTCTGGCGCCAGCTCACCGGCCTTCCCGGCACGCTGGGCGCCATCGGCAGCGGCGACTTCGATGCGCTCGGGCGGCAATTGCTCGACCTCGTGCTGCTGGCGCTCATTACCTATGCGACATTTCTTGTGCTGCGGCTCGTGGGCGAGCGGCTGCGCCGCCTGCTGCTCGCCAAAGCCCGCTTCGGCACCGCCGTGGTGCGGGTTCTGGCCGCGCTCTTCATCACGCTGGGCAATCTCGTGCTCGTGGCGCTGGCCTGGGCCATCGGCCACATCGTGGCGCTCACTTTTTTCGGCACGCCGGGTTTTATTGCCTTCCATCATTCGGCCTTCCTCAACGCCTTTCTCCTCGTCGAGGGCAGCCAGGCGCTGATCCGCGCGCTTCTGTCTCCCCGCCGGGCCGAGCTGCGCGGCCTGCCGCTTTCGGATGCCGACGCCTATGAGCTGACCCGACGGGCCCGGGTGCTGGTCTCGGTTCTGGTGTTCGGGCAACTGCTGCTCGTACCCATCGCCAATCGCAGCCTTTCTGCCGATGCCGGCACCATGGTCTCGGTGGCGGTTCTGACCGTGATGCTGGCGCTGCTGGTCAACCTCGTGCTCAACTATCGCGAGCGGGTGACCGCGCGGCTCGTGGCCTTCACCCATGCGCGCGCCGGCTCGGGGATGAGCTTTCTCGCCCAGTTCTGGCACCTGCCGGTGCTGGCCTATCTCATCGGGCTCTTCGTGGTGGTCGTGGTGCAGCCCACTACCGAAGTGCTGCCCATCCTCGGCAATACCGCCAAGCTGGTCGCCGCGATCGTGGCCGGCTTCATGGTCTCGCACCTTCTGGGGCGCCTGATCATGGGCGGGGTTCGGGTGCCGCCGCGGGTGGCCGAGCGCGTGCCGCTGCTCGAGACGCGGCTCAACGCCTTCGTGCCGAAGGCGCTGGGGGCGCTGCGCCTCCTCGTCTTCATCATGGTGTTCGCCTTCGTGCTCGACCAGCTCGGGCTGTTCGATCTCGGCGGCTGGCTCGAATCCGAGCTGGGGGCGCGGGTGGCGACATCGACGCTCACGGTGGCGGCGATCCTGCTTGCGGCCTTCGTCGCCTGGCTCACGCTCAATTCCTGGGTCGATTATCGCTTCCACCCCGATTCCGGCCCGCCGCTCAAGGCGCGCGAGCGCACGCTGCTGGTGCTGATGCGCAATGCCGCCACCATCGCCATCGTGGTGATGGCGGCGATGTTCACGCTCTCGGAAGTGGGCATCAACATCGCCCCGCTGCTGGCCTCGGCCGGCGTCATCGGCCTTGCGGTGGGCTTTGGCGCCCAGAAGCTGGTGCAGGACATCATCACCGGTATCTTCATCCAGCTCGAAGGCGCCATGGATGTGGGCGACGTGGTGACGATCGCCGGGGTCACCGGCTCGGTCGAACGGCTCACCATCCGCTCGGCCGCGCTGAGGGACGGCAATGGCGCCTATCACGTCATCCCGTTCTCGGCGGTGACGACGGTCTCGAACCTTTTGCGCGGTTATTCGGTCGCCATGTGCGACATCGCCGTGGCCCATGCCGCCGATCTCGCCGCGGTCAAGGCGGCGATGGCCGATGCCTTCGCCTGGGTCAAGGCAAGCCCGGCGGGCGAGGGCGTGATCGGTGAGTTCGACTGGGTCGGCGTCGAGGCCATAACCGAGACCGGGGTGACGGTCAGGGCCCAGATCAAGGCGCTGCCGGGCAAGCAATGGCCGGCCAAGCGCGCCTTTCTCGCCAAGGTCATGTCGGTGTTCGAAGAGCGCGGCATTCCGCTGGCCGGCCCGCAGCGCATCGCCGTCTTCGCCCCCGCCGATCCCCCGGCCGCGGCCCTGCGGCACCAGCCGGTGCCCGAGTGAGGGCACATGGCGCGGGGGCGCTTGCCGCGCCGGGAACGAGGGGCTAGCATTTCCGTTGAGGGGCAGGAGAGGAGACAGGCCATGACCGACCACCAGTCCCATAATTGCGCATCATGGGGCAGGCTTGCCCGGAAGAGCGTGGCGCTCATGGCGCTCTGCTCGGGCCTGGGCATGGCGGGGCTCGGTCTCTCCGGCCCGGTGCAGGCACAGAGCCTCGAGGCCATCGCAGCCGCCGAAGAGGCGGTCTATGCGGCGTGGGAAGCCACGCCCCTGACTTTCCGCGAGGCGCTGTTCGTTGCAAGCGAGGATGCGGAGTTCGGCGATTACGAGGCGCGCCCCGATGCCGTGTTCGCGCCGGGCGAGCCGATCATCGTCTATGCCGAGCCGGTGGGTTTCGGCTGGCTGGCGGAAGGCGATGGCTATCGCTTCGGCTTCGACATCGATCTCGAAATCCTCTCGCCCGAGGGCACGGTGCTGCTCGAGCAGCCCGATTTCCTCCAGGTCGTGCAGCAGTCACGGGTGCGGGTGCGCGATTTCCTCATCGTCATGACGCTCGATCTCTCGGGCGCCGAGCCTGGCAATTACCAGTTGCGCTACCGGGCGCGCGACATCGCCTCGGACAAGGCTGCCCCGATCACGCTCGATTTTTCCGTCGCCGAGCCAGAAGCGACAGAGGGTGCGCCGGCCAATGAGGCGGCCCCTGCCGAGGGTACGGCGCCCGCCAATGACGGGGCTCCCGCTGCTCCGACCGATGCGGTGCCGGCAAACCAGGGCTGAGCCGGCACGCCCTTTCAGGCCCGGGCAAATCGCCCTATATCGGTATGATGTTCAAGACGCCCGACACCAGCCTCAAGCCCTTTTCCGCCGTGATCTTCGACATGGACGGCACGCTGCTCGACACCGAAGCGGTGTTCCGCGAGATCGTGTTCGACGTGGCCCGCGACCTGGGCTTCGAGATGACCGACACCATCCAGCTCTCGATGGTAGGGTCGAGCCACGAGGCGACTAACCGGCTGCTGGTGGAAGCCTATGGCGTGAGCTTCCCCTATGAGCTCTTCAACGACCATTGCCGCACCCACATGCATGAGCGCATGGCGGGCGTCGTGCCGGTCAAGCATGGGGCGCGCGACTTCATCGACGAATTGCGCGGGCGCGGCATTCCCCTTGCTGTGGCGACCTCGTCGCGCTCGGTGCACGCCCATACCCATCTGGGCGGGGCCGGACTGCTCTCGATGTTCGAAACCATCGTAACGCGCGAGGATGTGACCAACCCCAAGCCGCACCCCGAGCCCTATCTCATGGCCGCCTCGCGGCTGGGCATCGATCCGCTGCACTGTCTTGCGGTCGAAGATTCCCATGCCGGGGTGCGCGCCGCGGCGGCGGCCGGCATGCAGACCATCATGGTGCCGGACCTGCTCCATCCCTCCGAAGAGGTCGCTGAACTGTGCGCCGCGGTCCTCGAAAGCCTGGAATCGCTGCACCATCTCGCCTTCCGGCGCTGACCAGGCGCCGCGTGATTGGCCGGCGAAATGTGGCCCAGCGGCAACGATGGTAAACGAATTAACTTTTAGCCAATCCCGAAACCTCGCCTTCACCACCCCATAAGTCCCTGAATTTCAGGGCTTTCCTTGGCTTGTCCCAGCCATTAACCTTGCTTTAAGTTGCTAAGGAGCATGGTTAAGCGTCTGTAAATTCTGATTCCATCGCGAGACGCACTCGGCTAGGTTCGGGGTCTCGCATCAGGACGCTTGCTGGTGCTGCCTTTGGGGGCGGTGTCGGGGGAAGGACGGGGATTGACGGGACTGGAAGCTGCCAATGCACGGCGCTGGCTCGCTCGCTCGATGACTTTCGTCATCGCGATGCTGGCCATGACGTTTTGCTTTGCCATCACGGCTCGTGCCGAGAACGCCGCGTCCGCCGGCGTCATGCCCGCACCCCTGTCGAGTGAACTTGCGGCCCTTCGCGCCAAGCCGGCTCAACCGGCCCTGACCAGCGCGGTGCTGTCCGCCTATGTCGAGCGCCGCAAGGCGCTGGAATCCTTCAACGCCTTCGACGTGCCGGGCCCGCCCCAGCCGCTTACCGGCGATGTCCTCTCGAGCTATATCGAACGCCGCAGCAATCCGGCCCTCGACGCGATCGCGGCGGTCGACTTCGGCAGTTCAACCGTCTCGACCGATGCGCTCGCCGCCTATGTCCAGGGCGGCTACGTGCCCACCGGCAAGCGCGTGAAGCTGGCGACCGAAGAGCGCGACTGCCTTGCCAAGGCCATCTACCACGAGGCGCGCGGCGAGAGCGAAGACGGCCAGTGGGCGGTGGCCAATGTCATCATCAACCGCGCCTTCTCCAAGAAATATCCCTCGACGCTGTGCGGCGTCATCTACCAGAACGCCGACAAGGGCCGCTATCGCTGCCAGTTCACCTTCGCCTGCGACGGTCGTTCCGATGTCGCGACCGAGCCGCGCGCCTGGCGCCGCGCCCAGCAGATGGCCGAGGACGCCTATGCGGACTATGTCAAGGGCGACACGCCCGACATGCTGCCGCGCTCGGTGCTCTATTATCACACCACCGCTGTTGCCCCGCACTGGTCCAAGAGCTTCCGCCGCGTGGCGGCTATCGGCTCGCACATCTTCTATTCGCCCAACTGAGAGCGGGCGCCCGACGCTGAGCCCCGGGCGCAACCGCGTCTCGTTAAGGGAATGACCGTTCCTTGGGCGAGATCGGCTTGGTGCGGTCAACCGGCTTGAAGCCCTTGCGCGCCGTGCGACCCGCCTCAGGATGCTGCGCATCGCCGAGGGATCGCCGCGCCGCCAGCGCCGAGCGGGCCCGCTCCACCATATCGCCGCGTTTGGCCGCCGCGCGCCGCCGCTCGCGCTCCTTGTTCACCCGCGCGACGGCTTCGCCAAGGATCGCCGCCTTCTCGCGATTGCCGGCATCGGCCTGATCAAAGCCCGCCGGCCTGTCGCTCTTGCCGCGCACCGCCCGTCTCTGGCGGTTGGCCAACTGCTGGGCCCGGTCGCGACGCTCGCGCAGCCAGCCCAGCGCGTCGCCCAGATCCTTATCGGACAGATCCGCGATGGCGGGATGACGGGTGGCCTCGACGCGGGCGAATTCATCGGCATCGAGGGTGCGTTGCTGCTGCTGGCGACGTATGCTCATGAGATCTCCTTGATCGTTGGTTGGGTCCTTCGTGGGTATCGAAGGGCCAACGCGAGACCAAAGCGGGGCGTTCCCCTCAGGCGAGGCCGATAAGGCCGGTCGCACCATCCCAGATGAGCTTGAGGGAAAACACCGCCATCAGCGTATAGGCGATGCGGTAGAAGGCCTTGCCTGAGATGCGGCGAACAAGAAAGACGCCCGCCGCCATGGAGAGGAGGGCTGTGGGCACGAGCAGGGCCGAGAGCAGCAGATTGGCGGTCTGTAACTGGCCGAGGAAGTAATAGGGCACGAGCTTGACCGCATTGGCGATGGCAAAAAACACTGCCACCGTGCCCGCGAACACTGCCGGCTCCAGCCTCTGGGGCAGGACATAGATGTGGAACGGCGGGCCGCCGGTGTGGCTCACAAAGCTGGTGAAGCCCGAAACGCCACCCCAGATTGATCCCCAGAGCCGCGAGGGCGGCAGGCCCGAAAGCTTCTTGCGCAGGGGAAAGATGGCATCGATGACAAAGCCCAGCGTGACGAGACCGACGGCGAGCCGCACCGCGCTTTCATCGACCACTGCCGAGAGCGCCCAGCCGATGCCGATGCCGGCAAGGCAGCCGGGCAGCATGATGGCGAGGATGCGCCGGTCGAAGTGCCGGGCATAGATGAAGAGCGCGATGGCGTCGGTGACCAGCATCACCGGCAGCAGGACGCCGGCGGCATCGCGGGCCGACATCACGAGGCTCAGGAGCGGCACGTTGATGGCGCCGAGGTTGGAGACGATGCCGGATTTCGACATGCCTACCACGACGCCGGCCAGCATCACGACGGCGATGAACAGCGGATCCGGCATGAAAGGCGCCCGGGCAAGAAACTGCGCGGCACATGCGCCCAAGCCCGATCATTGTCAACCGCCTCGCAGTCGCGGGCAAATGCATGGAGGCCGGGGCGTTGGGCACCCGCTGGCAGCCGCCAGGCGCCGACATCATCCCAGCCAGCATCGACCACCCACCCTCTTGCAGCCAACCCCGCTTCATGATTTGATCAAGTATCAAAGATCAATGATCGGCCAATGCGCCGAGGAGGAGGCCCCAGACCATGACCATCACCGAAACGATGACACGCCGCCGCATGCTCGCCCTTTCGGGTGCCACACTGGCCGCCACCGCGCTGCTCGGCACGGGCCGGGCCTTTGCGCAAGCCACGACGCTGCGCGTGGGCCATGTGCTGGCGCCGACCCACCAGTTCCATCTGGGCCTCGAGCTGGCCGCCAAGACGCTCGCGGCGAGCTCTGCCGGCCGGGTGGACCTGCAGGTCTTTCCGTCGTCGCAGCTGGGCACCGAGCGCGACATGAATGTCGCGATCCGCACCGGCGGCATCGACATGCTGCTGGCCTCGCCGGGCGGCGCCAGCGTGCACCTCAAGGAACTCGCCATTCTCGATGCGCCCTATCTCTTCCGCGATAATGCCCATTGGCAGGCCGTGGTCGATGGCGAGATCGGGCAGGGCTGGAAGGAGCGCATGCTGGCCGAATCGGGCGTGCGCATCGTCGGCTGGTTCCATCGCGGCACCCGCCATGTGATCTCGCGCAACGGCCCCTATGAGACGCTCGGCGCCATCGCCGGCCAGAAGGTGCGCGTCGCCGACCTGCCGCCCTATCCGCAGGTCTTCCAGGGCTTTGGCGCCGTTCCCACCCCCATCCCCTTCGGCGAGATGTATCAGGCGCTGGAAGCCGGCGTGGTCGATGGTGCCGATGCGCCGCTCGATACCATCCTCGCCCAGAAGCTCTTCGAGGTGGCCAAATACGTCAACCTCATCGCCTGGTCGTTCGCGGCGCCCGGTCCGATCCTGATGGCCGATGCCTCTTGGCAAATGCTCTCGGCCGAGGACCAGCAGGGGCTGGAAGCCGCCATCGCCGAAGGCTCGGCGCTGGTGACGGCGGCGTTCACCGAGGGCGAGGAGAAGGTCAAGGCTGACCTCCAGGCAGCCGGCATGACGCTGGTAACCCCCACCGACCTCGACGCCTGGCGCGAGGCAGCCGCCAAGGCCATCCCGACCCTCGCCGACAGCTGGGGCGGCGATGTGGAGCTTTATGCCCGCATCCGCGACTACGCCGCCTGAGGCCGGGTGATGCGCAGGCTCCTCGACGCCCTCACCGTGGTGCAAACCTGGCTCGGACGCGCCGAGGAGCTGGTCGGCATGCTGCTGGTGGCTGCCCTCGCTATCGTGGTCAATCTCCAGATCTTTGCCCGCTACCTCTTCAACGCGCCCTTCATCTGGCCCGAGGAGGTGGCGCGGCTCTGCCTCATCTGGATCGGCTTTGTCGGAGCCGCGGCGCTGACCCGCCGGGGCGCCGACATCGCGGTGGATACCTTCGTGCTGATGCTCCCCGAGCGCGGCCGGCGCCTCGCAACCATCCTGCGTGATGTCGTGATGATCGTGGTGTTCCTCTTTATCGCCGTGCAGGGACAGGCGCTCGCCAAAGCCGTGGGCTCCATGCCGCTGATCGCCACGGGCTGGTCGACGGCAGTGCTCGCCTGGCCGGTGATCGCCTGCGGCGTGCTGACGGCGTTCCACTGCGCGCTGCGTCTGTTCGCGACGCTCCTGGGCGACAGGATTGAGTCCGGCGAGACCAAGGTGCTGACATGAGCCTTCTCTACATCGTCGCCCTTCTGGCCCTGCTGTTTGCGGGAATACCGGTCGCCACCTCGTTGATCATCGTGGGCGTGGGCGGCATCATGCTGGCCGGCGTCCCGGCATCGATGGTGGGGCAGAGGCTGGCCTTCGGCATCGACAGCTTTTCCCTCATCGCCATCCCGCTGTTCCTGCTCATGGGCAATCTCATGAACGCCAGCGGCATCACCATGCGCATCTATGATTTCGCGGTGACCATGGTGGGCCATTGGCGGGCCGGGCTGGCGCAGGTCAACATCATCAATTCGCTGATCTTTTCTGGCATGTCCGGCTCCGCCCTTGCCGATGCGGCTGGCATGGGCACCATCGAGATCAAGGCGATGAAGGCCAAGGGCTACACCGCCTCGTTCGCCGCCTCGATCACGGCGGCCTCGGCCACCATCGGGCCGGTGATCCCGCCCTCGACTGTCGCCGTGCTCTATGCCTTCGTCGCCGACGTGTCGGTGGGGCGCATGTTCATGGCCGGCATCGTGCCCGGCATCATGATGGTGATCACCCTGATGATCATTGTGCGCTGGCGGGCCCGGGTGCTCGACGTGCCGATCTTCCCGCGCGCGCCCTGGTCCGAACGCGGCCGGGCCGCCTGGTTCGCCGCTCCCGCGCTGATCGTGCCCTTCATGATGATCGGCGGCATGCGCACCGGCATCTTCACGGCCACCGAAGTGGCGGCAGTGGGCGCGCTTTATGCGCTCGTCCTGGCCGGCTTCTACTACAAGACAACCTCGCGCGCCGACATGGTGGGCGCCTTCCGCGAGACGGCGCTCTCGACCGGCGGCATCCTCCTCATCGTCGCTTCGGCCAATGTGTTTGCCTGGATCCTGGCGCGCGAGCGCATTCCGCAGGAGATCACCGAGGCCATCGTCGCGATGAATCTCTCGCCGCTGATGCTGCTGCTGGTGATCAACATCATCCTGCTGATCCTGGGGATGATCCTCGATGCCGCTGCCATCCTGATCCTCGTCACGCCCGTCGCCGTACCGGCGGTGATGGCGCTCGGCATCGACCCGGTGCATTTCGGCATCGTCATGATCGTCAACATGATGATCGGCATGCTGACCCCGCCGGTCGGGCTGGCGCTGTTCGTCGTCTCCAACGTCGCCAAGGCGCCACTGGCCTCGGTGGCCCGCGATGCGCTGCCCTATGTGGGCGGCTTCCTCGTGGTGCTGGCGCTGCTCACGCTTTTCCCGCAGCTCACGCTCTGGCTGCCGAACCTCGTCTACGGAACCCCATCGTGACCATCCCCGTCGCCCCATCTGCCACCGTCCCCGAAATGATGCATGGCGGCGCCGAGCGCCTGCCCATCCGCTGGGCCAATACCGCCGAGCCCCCGGCCCGCATCGCCCGATACAGGGTGGAGCCGGGCGCGTCGGTGTCGCTGCATGTCCATACCGGCAAGGCCGAATACTGGGTGATTACCGAAGGCGAAGGCGAGGTGCGGGTGGGCGCGGAGCGCTTCGCGGTCGCCGAGGGTGATGTGGTGCTGACCCCACCGACCGTGCCGCATGGCCTGCTTAATACCGGCACGGTGCCGCTGGTTTTTCTCAACATCGTTCAGCCGACGGGTGAAACGATCACCTCCACCGAGCTCGGAGGCCGAGGATGGAGCGCATTCTCGTGACCGGGGGCAGCGGCATGCTGGCCCAGCATGTCGCCGAGGCCGCCCTCAACTGGGGCCTTGGCGTCACGCTTGCCGATATCGCCTGGCCCGATGATCGCATGTGGGTCACGGGTCCCGATCGGCTGAGCTTTGACATGCGCGATCGGAATGCGTGCAAGGACGCGGTGCGCGGCATGCGCGCGGTCATTCATTGCGCCGCCGTGGTCGGCCCGGCAAGGGCGCGCGCCGATGCGCTCGTAACCTTCGATGTCAATGTGGCGGGCACCGCGGCTTTGCTCGAAGCGGCCCATGGCGAGGGCGCGCGGCTCCTCAACATGTCGACCGCGACGCTCTATGGCAACCGGCCGGACCTTGCCCCACTGGATGAGACCGATCCGCCCGATCCGCTGACCGTTTATGACGGCACCAAGCTCATGACCGAGACCTGGTGCGCCTCCCATCGCCGCACCTATGGCAGCGATTGCGCCTCATTCCGCACCGGCTTCGTCTATGGGCGCGGCAACCAGATCGGGGAATATTTCCTGCCCCGCGTACTCAAGGGCGAGCGGGTGGAAGAGGCGGCGGGCGGCGATCACCCCTGCGATTTCACCTATGTGGTGGACCTTGCCGAGGCGCTGGTTATGGCAGCCACCGCGCCCGCCCTGCCGCACGATGTCTACAACATCACGGGCGGTGTGCTGCGGACGCGCGGCGAGTTTGCCGATGCCGTGCGCCGGCTCGTTCCGGATGCGCAGATCGTGCAGCCGCCCGGCATCGATCCGGCGCGGCATCTGCGCGGGGCCTGCCGCATCACGCGGGCCGAGGCCGATTTCGGCTGGCGGCCGCGCTTCGACCTCGATGCCGGTCTTGCCGATTGGCGGGCGCGGCTCGAAGCCCGCGCATGAGCGGGGCGGCCCGTGCTAGGCTGGAGCGGTGCGCAACCTGACTGGCGATAATGAGCGAAGACACCCCCGACAGACCCTCCCCGATCCAGCATCGCAAGAAGGCGGACCTTGCCTATGAATATCTGCGCGAGCAGATCATCAACGGCAATTACGCGCCGGGCCGCCGCATGACGCTGGCCGACCTGTCGCAGGAGCTGGGCCTCTCGCACATGCCGGTGCGCGAGGCGCTGTTGCGGCTCGAACGGGAAGGCCTGCTCGAAAGCGAGCCGCACAAGGGCATGCGGGTGGTGCGGCTCTCGCTGCGCGACGCGCAGGAGCTGTTCGAAATCCGACGCGAGCTCGAAGGTCTTTCGGCTTATCGCGCCGCGCTTTCGGGCGACAGGGAACTTCCCGGCGATCTCGAGGCAATCAATGCCGATTTCGCCGATGCCCTGGCGCGCAGCGATTTCACCGCCATGGGGTCGGCCAACTGGATGCTGCACCGCCGCATGCTGCAGGCGGCCGACAGTGTGCAGCTGACGCGCCTGCTCGAGGACCACTGGGCCTCGTCTTCGCGCTATCGGTCAGGCTATCGGCTCATTCCCGGCCGTGCCCAGCACACCATCGCCGAACATGCCGACATCATCGCGGCGATCCGGTTGGGGGATGCCGAAGCGGCGCGGGCGGCGGCACGCGAGCATATTCGCCGCGCTGGGCTCGAACTCGAGGCCATCGTTTTACATGAACAGTCGCGCAAGGACGATCAGTGATGGCTCAACTCACAGCGACACTGCCCGGGCGCGTGCTCGTAACCGGAGCGGCCGGCGGCATCGGCCTGGCGGTGGCCGAGGCGCTGATCGCGGCCGGGGTCTCCGTCATCGGCTCGGATCGCCGGGAGCGTCCTGAGGGCATCGCCTGCGACTGGATCGCGGCCGATGTTGCTACGCCTGCCGGCCGCGCGGCGATTGCGGAGGCGGCCGGATCGATCGACGGGCTGGTGCTGACGGCAGGGATCATCGATGCAAAGGGCTGGGCGGAGAGCGATGAGGCCGAGGCCGAGCGCATCCTCGCGGTCAACCTGCTGGCGCCGTTTTTTCTTGTGCGGGCGCTCGATCGCCTGATCGCCGACGCCGGCGCCATCGTCGTCATCGGCTCAATCGCGGCGACGCGCGGCTCGCCGCTCACGCCGATCTACGCGGCGAGCAAGGCGGGGCTGCACAATCTCTCCGCATCGCTGGCCCTGGCGCTGGCGCCGCGCGGCATCCGCGTCAACGTCGTGGCGCCCGGGCTGATCGACACCCCGCTGACCGACGCCCTCAACGACCGACTCGCAGGGATCAAGGGACTGAGCGTGGACGAGATCGGCCGCGAACGCGTGGCGGGCATTCCGATGGGGCGGATGGGCACATCGCGCGAGGTCGCCGACGCGGTGCTGCATCTTCTGAGCGATGGCGCCCGCTATACCACGGGCGCAACGCTCTATCCGACCGGCGGGGTGATGGCCGGCGCCATCTGAGCCTTGGACCGTCCGGAGGCACCAGGTGCGCCCCGGAGCAGGGCAGGGGTCAATGGACGGTGACGACGCCGAAATTCTTGTCGGCCAGCCATTCGGCCACCGCTTCCGGGCTGTCGCCCACCATCAGCGGCGAGCCATCGGCGGATACGACGAGGTGATAGTGGCCATCGTCGTCGAGTTCGGGCTGCTGCATCATCTCGGCGAGCGCTTCCCCACCGATGGGCCGGATGAACACCACGGCCTTGCCGCCCAGCGCCATGAACTCGGCCGGCGAGAGATCGCGCAGCGGGTTGGCGAAGGTTTCGTTGCGGTTCTTGTCGAGCATAATGTTCCCCTTTCTAGGCAGAACGGCTGCGTATTGACGTGAAATGCTTGAGCGCGCGGTTCGTTCGCAGAAGGTTTGATGAGCATGCACTCATTGGCTGCGAATGGCGATACGTCGCGCTGCCTTCGTGGCCTTGGGTCGAGTGACTGTGATCACCAGCATGCCATGATTGAGCACGGCATCCCCGATCACCACGCCATCGGCGAGCAGGAAGGCCCGCTGGAACTGCCGCGCGGCGATGCCGCGATGCAGGAACTGGCGCGTCTGGTCCTCGCGCTGTCGGCCACGGACCACCAGCTGGTTGTCCTCGGCCACCACCTCGAGCTCGTCCTCGCGAAAGCCGGCGACGGCAATCGAGATCACGAAGCGCTCCGTGCCGTCCGCTTCCACCAGCCGCTCGATATTGTAGGGCGGATAGCCATCGGACGCCTTGGCGAGGCGGTCGACGCGCTCCTCAAAGCCATCAAAGCCCAGAAGGAACGGCGCCGAAAAGAACGACAGGCGAGTCATGTAAGCGATCCGTCCTTTGCTCAAGCAACGTATCGAGCCAGCCCTTCGATATGGCACCGGCTCCGGCCCATGATATGGGACGGTGGCGGGCCCCGTTCAAGCCTCGACCACAGCCCTGCGCCAGTGTGCGCCGGTGACCGTTAACGGAGTTGTCTTTCGTGACCATCGCCATCGTCATGCCCGCCTTTCGGGCACAAACGCTGATCCTAGAGGCAGTCGGGAGCCTCTTTGCCCAGACCGATCCGGATTGGGCGCTGGTGGTGGTGGGCGATGACGGGGAGGACTATGAGGCGCTGCTTGGCCGGGCCGGGCTCTGGGACCGGCGCTGCCGGTTCATCTCGTCGGCCAGGATCAAGGGCGGCGCATCGCGGGCCCGCAACATCGCGCTCGATGCCCTCGATACCCCCTATGCCGCCATCCTCGATGCCGATGACCGGATGAAGCCCGAAAAACTGGCGCAGATGCGCCGCGCCTTTGCCGAGCATCCGGTGGTCTCGACCGCCCTCGATGTGATGGATGACCGCTACCGGCACCTGCGCTTTGTCGGCGACGGCGACGATCGCGTGCTGCCGGCGCGCGACTACAAATTCACCTGCCTCTCGATGGATTCCATGATCGGCTGGGACCGCAGGCGCTGCGATGGCCGCTACGATCCGGCCCTGCCCAACCTCACCGACCTCGATTTCCTGATGAAGCTCTGGCGCACCGCCGAGGGCACTTTCCATCTGGGCACGCCGCTGCACGACTATGTCAAGCTCACGGTCTCGATGAGCAACGGACCGGGCGTGACCGAGCGGATGATCGGGGTCAAGCGCCTGCTGCTCGACCGGCTGGCGCGGGGCGACTATCCGATGCAGGGCGAAGGGGCGGCCGATGGCATCGCGCGGTTTCTCACCCTCTCGCTCGATGCCGAACAGCGCTACGAGGCGGCAATGGCCGAACGGCCGGGCCTGCTGTTCGAGGATCACCTCGAGCCGATGCTCGCCGGCTAGGTCGTTTCACCTTTGTTGTGATGCTTGGCGTTGCAGTCGTCACCCTCCCCCTTTGCGGGGAGGGATCAAGGGTGGGGGGCGGAGAGCCACCAGACACGCCGTTGATTCACTGGCTCCCGTCACCCCTCCCCGGCCCTCCCCGTCCAAGGGGAGGGAGGCCGACTGAGAGCTCAGTGCGGTGAAGCGCTCTAGCGGCGTTCAGCGCGCCGCGTCCACCGCATCAGCATGGGGAATGGCCGGCTGTGCGCCGGGGGCGAGGCAGGCAAGGCTCGCCGCCTTTGCCGCGCGCGCCATGGCCGCTTCGAGCGGCATGCCGGCATCGAGCCCGGCCGCCAGATAGCCCACGAAGGTATCTCCCGCCCCAACCGTATCGACCGGATCGACCTTGAGGGCGGGGACAGAGATCAGGCCCTCGGGCGTTGCTGCACGCGCACCATCGGGCCCCAGCGTCACGATCACCGTCTGGCCATGGCGCCGCGCCCAGTCTGCCATGAGCGTTTCGAGATCTCCCTCGCCGGCCAGAAGCGCGAATTCGGTTTCGTTGGCCACGAGGATGGCGGCCAAGGGCGCAAGTTCGGGCGTGGTGGAAAGAAACGGCGCGGTGTTGAGGATCGATACGATGCCTTTTTCCCGCGCGATCTCGAGCGCCCGGCGGGTCGCCTCCTGCGGAATTTCCTGCTGGGTAACGAGCACATCGCCCGGGGCGAGATCAGCGAGCGCTGCGTCGGCATGGGCGGGGGTGGCCGTGCCATTGGCGCCGGGCAGCACGGCGATGACGTTTTCGCCCGCTGCATCGACGAAGATCATGGCGATACCGGTCGGGCCCGTCTCGCGCCTGAGCAGCGACAGGTCGACGCCTTCGCTTTCGAGCAGCCCGATGGCTTCCCCGGCAAATGCATCCGTGCCTACGGCACCCGCGATGCGGATCCTGGCCCCGGCACGGCGGGCGGCGAGCGTCTGGTTGGCGCCCTTGCCCCCTGCAGCGGTCGAAAAACTCCCGCCGGGCACGGTTTCGCCGGGCCTCGGAATGCGGCTCACCGTACCGATAAGGTCGAGATTGAGCGATCCGAAAACGGTGATCACGCCTGTTGCCCCCTCATTGCCCACGGCCCGTGGCGGGCCGCTGCCGCCTATTGCTGGCTCTGCTGCTGCGCGTCAACTGCCCCGGTGACGGGCTCCGGCGCGGCGCTCGTGTCCTCCGCCCCGGCGGCCTCCGCTTCGGCCACAGCCTCAGGCTCGGCCGCAGCGCTGGGCTGGGGGAAGAAGCGGGCCAGCGCCGGATCGAGACGCTCGGCCGGTGGCAGCGCGATGCCGAAGGTTTCGGCCAGCACCGTCTTGAGATCCTCGAGGCTCGAAATCACCCGGACCTGGCGATTTTCACCCACCACATGTGTGGTCAGCCGATTGTTGGCGAGCGACAGCCGCCGGCCTTTTTCGGCCCGCGCCACCATCAGCGCCTCGCGGAAGCGCGGCAGGCGCTCGACACGGTCGTTCATCGCCTCGATGTCCTCGAAGGTGATTTCCTCGGTGGTGAAGCGGTAGACCTTGCGCCACTCCGCGCCGATCTCGACTTCGAGCGTCCACACCCCATCCGCATTGGTGAGGCGGAAGGGCTCGTGCGGGGTCTGCTGCACGGCATCGGATTTGAGCTTGAGCGGCGCGCTGAGCGTCACCCCGCCAAAGCCTACGTCGCAGAGATAATTGGTGCCGGCGATATCGACGAGCAGCGCCAGATGGGTCGCCGGCCGCTCTTCGTCCGGCCCCGGTTCGGGCTCGCCCCAGAGCACAGTGGCGGCGATCGGGCGCACCTTGTAGTCGAGCGTTTCGAGTGCCCGGCGAAAGAACAGGTTCTGCTCGAAGCAATAACCGCCGCGTTTCTCGAAAATGAGCTTTTGTTGTATATTGTTGGGCTCGAGCCGTATCGCAGAGCCCATCAGCAGGTCTATGTTCTCGAAAGGCACCGCTGCTGGATGGAGGGCGCAGAGCGCTTCGAGTGTCTTGAGCGTCGGGGCAATGGAGCCCGAAAACCCGATCCGCTCGAAATAGGCGGGAAGGTTTGCATCATCAGCCATGAAGGGTCCCGAGGCTGTTGAGGGAGGGCCGAATATGGGCGCGACGAGGCGCTTTGTCACCCTTGCCGCGTGCGAGGGGGCGAAAATCTCCCGGCTTGACGGAGCCGGCGCGGCTGGATAGCGAGCCGACGCACAGCGTCACCAGCAAAGTCATCATACGAATTCTGATTTTCGTATGTTGACATATCAGCGCCTCCTGCCCTACCAAACGGGTCGGGGAGGACTTCAGTGTGACGCATGGTTTTCTGAGCGCGGACCGGCTTTTCGACGCCGAGCCCACCGCCCGCGGCATTGCACGCGAGCTTTACGAGGGCATCGCCGGCCTGCCGATCCTGAGTCCGCACGGCCATACCGACCCGCGCTGGTATGCCGAAAATGCCCATTTCCCCGATCCGGCCCGGCTGCTGATCGTTCCAGACCACTACATCTTCCGCATGCTGCTGAGCCAGGGCGTGCGGCTCGAGGACCTGGGGGTGCCCACGGCCGATGGCAGCGCGGTGGAAGCCGACGGGCGCGCCATCTGGCGGCGCTTTGCCGAGAACTATCACCTCTTCCGCGGCACCCCGACCCGGCTCTGGATCGACCACACCTTCGAGACGCTGTTCGGCATCACCGAACGCCTCAGCGCCGCCAATGCCGACGCCCAGTATGACCGGATTGCCGAGCTGCTGACGCGCGACGACTATCGCCCGCGCGCGCTGTTCGAGCGCTTCGGCATCGAGGTGATCTCGACAACCGACAGCGCGCTCGACGATCTCTCCTGGCACAGGATGATCAGGGACAGCGGCTGGTCGGGGCGGGTGCTGCCGGCCTATCGTCCCGACAACGTCGTGGACCCAGATTTCGAGGGCTTTGGCGCCAATCTCGATCGGTTGGGCGACATTTCGGGCTGCGATACCGGGCGCTGGCAGGGCTATCTCGACGCCCATCGCAACCGCCGGGCTCATTTCATCGCAATGGGCGCGACCGCGTCCGACCATGGCCATCCCACCGCCGAGACCGCCAATCTGGGCGCTGCCGAAGCCGAGGCGCTGTTTGACGCCGTGCGCTCCGGCAAGGCCGATGCGGGCCAGCGCGCCCTCTTTCGCGCACAGATGCTGACCGAGATGGCCAGGATGAGCCGGGATGATGGCCTCGTGCTGCAGATCCATCCGGGCTCGCTGCGCAACCATTCCCCCTCGATGATGGCGCGGTTCGGTCGCGACAAGGGCTTCGATATCCCCACCCGCACCGATTATGTGCGCGCCCTCAAGCCGCTGCTCGACGTGGTTGGGATGGAAACCGACCTCACCATCGTGCTCTTCACGCTCGACGAGACAAGCTATGCGCGCGAACTGGCGCCGCTCGCCGGCGTCTATCCGGCGCTGCGGCTGGGGCCGCCCTGGTGGTTCCACGACAGCCCCGAAGGCATGATGCGTTTCCGCCAGATGGCGACGGAAACGGCCGGGTTCTACAATACCGTCGGCTTCAACGACGACACCCGCGCCTTTCCCTCCATACCGGCCCGCCACGACGTGGCCCGCCGGGTCGACTGCGCCTTCCTCGCCCGCCTCGTTTCCGAGCATCGGCTCGATCTCGATGAGGCTCACGAGGTGGCGCATGATCTCGCCTATGGGCTCGCCAAGCGCGCCTACAGGCTCTGAACCGATCATCGCAATGATCTGATACGTAACGGGAGGACAATAATGTTTCAGATGACCAGACTGGCAGTCGTGGCGCTTCTCGCCGCTGCCCTTTCGGCCGGCACGGCCAGCGCGCAGACGGTGCTGCGCTCGTCCGATACCCATCCGGATGGCTACCCCACCGTCGAGGCGGTGAAGTATTTCGGCGAGCTGCTCAACGAGCGCACCGCCGGCCGCTACAGCGTCGAGGTCTATCACTCGGCCCAGCTCGGCCAGGAAGCCGATACCATCGAGCAGGTGCGCTCGGGCGTGATCGATCTCAACCGCGTGTCGATGGCGCCGTGGAACAGCCTCGTTCCGCTGACGCTCATTCCCTCGCTGCCCTATCTCTTCCGCTCGCCCGAGCATGCCCGCGCCGTGATGGCCGGCCCGATCGGCGATGAGATCGCCGCTGGTTTCGAGGATCACGGCGTGGTGGTGCTTGGCTTTTATGATGGCGGCGCCCGCTCCTTCTACAATTCCAAGAAGCCGGTGAATACGGTCGCCGACCTCGCCGGCCTTAAGTTCCGCGTCATCCAGTCCGACGTGTTCGTGGACATGGTCAACGCCCTGGGCGCCTCGGCCACCCCGATGCCCTATGGCGAAGTCTATTCGGGCATCGAGACGGGCGTCATCGACGGAGCCGAGAACAACTTCCCGTCCTACGAATCGGCTCAGCACTTCGAAGTCGCCAAGTATTACTCGCTCGACGAGCATACCATCGTTCCCGAAGTCTTCGTGATGTCGAAGTCGAGCTGGGATCGTCTCTCGGACGAAGACAAGGCGATCTTCAAGCAGGCCGCCCGCGATTCGATGGAAAAGCAGTGGGAGCTTTGGGACGCGCGCGTCTCCGAATCCCGCGCCAAGGTCGAGGCCGCAGGTTCGGAGATCACTACTCCGGAAAAGCAGCCCTTCATCGACGCCATGGCGCCGGTCTATTCGAAGTATGTCAACACCCCCGAGCTCCAGGATCTCGTCGCCCGCATCCAGGCGACCGAGGGCTGACGTGAGCTGAACATCCCGTCGTCCGGTCCGTGCGGCCGGACGACGGCCCCATCGCTGCGGCCTGATCGCTGTGGCCCAATCGCTTTGGCCCAAGCAGGTCGTTGCTGCCTTTGCAGCTCCCGGGAATCTTCCATCATGTCCAGCTCTTCCCATCAGCTCGACCTTACAGGTGTCGATCCGCGGCTCGCCACCGTGGCCCGTGTCCTGGGGCGCATCTCGAACCTGGCGCTCTACATCGCCGGCATCGGCCTTGTCGCGATGACGCTGATCGTGGGCTGGCAGGTGTTCGTGCGCTATGTGCTCAACTGGTCCAATGCGTGGACCGAGCTGTCGGCCATCCTGATCATGAGCTGGTTCATTTTCCTGGGCTCCGCAGTGGGCGTTCGCGAGAATTACCACCTGGGGTTCGACGTGCTGCTTTATGTGCTGCCCAAGGGATCCAAGAAGATCCTGCGCACCATTTCGGACGTCATGGTGTTCGCCTTTGCCATCGGCATGGTCGTCTATGGCATCATTCTCATTCGCCTGCAGTGGAACGAGCGCATGCCCGGCCTCGGCATTTCCGGCGCCTTCCGCTATCTGCCGCTGGCAACGGGCGGCTTTCTGATCGCGCTGTTCTCGGTTGAGCGCGTGGTGCTGCGCTGGGCCGGCGTCAATGTCGACAAGGATCTGCATGACGAGGATCCGATCCCCCAGGCCGACGCAATCAAGGAAATCTGAGCCATGGCGACCTGGATCCTTTTCGGCACCTTCACGCTGCTGATGCTGATCGGCACGCCGATCGCCTTCTGCCTTGGCATCGCCAGCTTTGCCGCCATTCTCTATATGGGCCTGCCGCCTCTGGTGGTCTTCCAGCAGATGAATTCTGGCATGAGCGTCTTCACGCTCCTGGCCATCCCCTTTTTCATCTTCGCCGGCGACCTGATGGTGCGCGGCGGCATCGCCGGGCGCATCGTCGCCTTTGCCGGCACCATGATCGGGCATCTGCGCGGCGGGCTGGGGCAGGTCAACATTGCCGCCTCCACCCTGTTCGGGGGCATTTCCGGCTCGGCCGTCGCCGAAGCCGCTGCCGTCGGTGGCCTGATGATTCCGCAGATGAAGGCGCGCGGCTATGGCGCCGATTATGCGGTCAACGTCACCTCGATGGCGGCGCTGATCGCATTGCTGCTGCCGCCCAGCCACAACATGATCATCTATTCGATCTCGGCGGGTGGGCGCATCTCGATCGCCGATCTCTTCACCGCCGGCATCATCCCGGGGCTGCTGCTGGCCTTCGCCCTCGCCATCACGGCCTATATCGTGGCGCGAAAGCGCGGTTACCCCACCGAGGCCTTCCCCGGCTATGCCGCGGTCGGCCGCGCCTTCCTCATCGCCACGCCGGGACTGCTCCTCATCGCCATCATCTTCGGTGGCGTGCGCTCGGGCATTTTTACGGCGACGGAAAGCTCCTGCATTGCGGTGTTCTACGCGCTCATCGTGACGCTCACCGTCTATCGCTCGATGAGCTTCCAGGCTTTTGTCGATGCAACGCTGGGTGCGGTGCGCACCACGGCCATGGTGCTGCTGATCATCGGCACGGCGGCGTCCTTCGCCTGGCTGATGGCCTATATGCGCATTCCCCAGCAGATGATTGATTTCCTCGGGACTGTTTCGGACAATCCGATCGTCATCCTGATCATGATCAACATCATCCTGCTGATCCTGGGCACCTTCATGGATATGGGCCCCACGATCATCATCGCCACCCCGATCTTCCTGCCCATTGCTGTCGCTTATGGCATCGATCCGGTCCATTTCGGCGTGATCATGATCCTCAATCTCGGCATCGGGCTCAACACCCCGCCGGTGGGGGCGGTGCAGTTCGTTGCCTGCGCGGTGGGCAAGATAACCGTGTGGCAGGCCATGCGCTCGATCTGGCCGTTCTATCTGGCTGGCGTCGTCGTGCTCCTCATGGTCACCTATATTCCCGCCCTCTCGCTCTGGCTGCCCGCAGTCTTCCGAGGGCAATGACATGGCTGAGGTCGGCCAGTCCCGTTCGCGCGCCTCGCCGCGGCCCAAGCTTGCCCTCAAGGTCGCCGAGGACCTGCGGGCCCAGCTGCTCGCCGGCGATCCGCCGGCAGGCAGCAAGCTGCCCACCGAAATCGAGCTTACGGCCCGGTTCGGGGTGTCGCGCACGGTCATTCGCGAAGCGATAGCAGCGCTGGCCGCCGATGGCTTTGTCGAACCGCGTCAAGGCGCGGGCGTCTTTGTGCTCGATCGCGCCACGCTCACGTTCAATTCCATGACCGCCGAGATCGGCAACCGCATCTCGCATGCCATCAACGTGCTCGAAGTGCGCATGGGCATCGAGATCGAGAGTGCCGGTCTTGCCGCCCAGCGTCGTAATGGCGCGCAGGAGGCCGCTATCCAGGAGGCCTTTTTCGAGTTCGACCGGCTGCTGTCGCTGAACCTCGCGACCGGCCGCACCGATTTCGAGTTCCACCGCGCCATTGCAGCGGCGACCAACAATCCCTTCTATCTCGAAGTGCTCGATGCGTTGGGCGAGCGCGCCATCCCCTGCGACATCACCTCGCCCTGGGGCACCGAGAGCATCCTCAGCCGCGAATATCAGGAGGGGCTGCAGGTGGAGCACCTTGCGATCCTGAGAGCCATTTCTGCCGGCGATGCCGATGCCGCCCGCGCCAGCATGCGCCATCACCTTTCGGCTAGCCAGCAGCGCTATCGCGCCCGGCTCTACGGCCGCCAGCAATCCTATTCCGCCGCGCGCGCCGAGCCGGTGCGCTGACCAACTCCATCGGAGATACCATGACCACGACCCAATTCGAGACCCGCTGGGCCATCGATCCCGACGCCGCCGCCCTGATGGGTACCGATGAGCTGCGCGACAATTTCCATATTTCGGGCCTGTTCACACCCGGCGAAGTCAACCTCACCTATACCCATTACGACCGCATGATCGTGGGCGGCGCCATGCCCGTCGATGCGCCCCTGCCGCTCGAGGCCATCAAGCCGACGGGCACCAAGGGCTTCCTTGATCGCCGCGAAGTGGTGATCGTCAATATCGGCGGGGAGGCCAAGATTTCGGCCGGCGGCACCGATTACGTGCTGGGCACGCGCGACATGCTTTACCTAGGCATGGGAACCGCCGGGGTCAGCTTCGCTTCGGTCGATGCTGCAAAGCCCGCCAAGCTCTATCTGCTCTCGGCCCCCGCCCACGCGGCGCTGCCGGCCCGCCACATCCGCATCGGCGACGCGAGGCGCATCGATCTGGGGGCGCAGGCGACCAGCAATGAGCGCTCCATCTTCCAGTTCATCCACCCCGAAGGCGCAAAGACCTGCCAGCTCGTGGTGGGCATGACCCAGCTCGCCCCCGGTTCGGTGTGGAACACCATGCCGGCTCATATCCATGACCGGCGCATGGAAGCCTATCTCTATTTCGACCTGCCCGAGACCGCGCGTGTCATCCACCTGATGGGTGAGCCCGACGAGACGCGCCACATCGTGATGGCCAACGAAGAGGCCGTGCTGTCGCCCGGCTGGTCGATCCATTCAGGCGCCGGCACCTCCAACTATGCCTTCATCTGGGCCATGGCCGGCGACAATGTCGATTACACCGATGTCGATCCGGTCAGGCTGGAGGATATCCGGTGACCGATCTCTCGGCCTTTTCGCTGGAAGGCAGGCGCGTGCTGGTGACAGGCGCCAATACCGGGCTGGGGCAGGGCATTGCCCTTGCCGCCGCCCGGGCCGGTGCCAGCGTTATTGGCGTCGGCCGGTCGGCCATGGACGAGACGGCGGCGAAGGTGGAGGCCATCGGCGGGTCCTTCACCCCGATCCTCACAGATCTGGGCGATTCTCACGCCGCTGCTGCCATGCTGTCCGAGGCCTGGGCGGCGCACGGGCCGATCGACGGGCTGGTCAACAATGCTGGCATCATCCGGCGGGCCGATTCGGTCGAGCTATCGGAGGAGGACTGGGACGACGTCATGGACGTCAATCTCAAGAGCCTGTTCTTCCTGAGCCAGCGCTTTGCGAAGCTGGTGCTGGGCGAAGATCGTCGCGGCAAGGTCGTCAACATCGCCTCGCTGCTGTCCTTCCAGGGCGGCATCCGTGTTGCCTCCTATGCGGCGGCCAAGCATGGGGTGGCGGGGGTGACCAAGATCCTCGCCAATGAGTGGGCGTCGAAGGGCATCAACGTCAACGCCATCGCCCCGGGCTATATCGAGACCAACAATACGGCCGCGCTGCGTGCCGATCCGGATCGCACCCAGCAGATTCTCGCCCGTATTCCGGCCGCCCGCTGGGGCCGCTCGGAAGATATCGGGGATGCTACCGTGTTCCTTCTCGCCCGGGCATCGGACTATATGCATGGTGCCATCGTACCGGTCGATGGCGGCTGGCTGGCGCGCTAGCGTTTGAGGAAAGCGATGAAGCTCAATTCGCCGCCGGTGCCGGTTTTCATCATCGCGCTGGCCCTGGCGGTGATTGGGTTCCTCCATGGGTTGACCACCGCGCTCGCCTTCATCCCAATTCCTGCGGTCTGGATCGTGCTCGTGGCCTTCGTTCTGCTGGCCGCATCCTGCGTGTCGAAGGCCGACTGAACCGGACTTGAAAAGCAGGCCCGCACGGCTCACTCTCGGGCTATGCGCAGTCTGTTCGCTCTCATCGCCCTGATAACGCTCGCCCTTCCGGTCCTGGCCGAGGATTGGCAGCGCTATGACAATGAGCGTTTCGGGTTTGTCCTCCCCGTGCCGCCCGGCTTTGCGCTCGCTGCGCCTCCGCCAGCCAATGGCGATGGCGTTACGCTGGCGAACCGGCAGGGTACGCAGCGCCTGCTCGCCTGGGGCGGGCATGTGACGGAGGCTGATTTTTCGGCTGAGGCAGAAGCACGTGCGGCGTCCGCCGCCGCTGAAGGCTGGGCCATCACCTACCGTGCCACGACGCCTGGCTGGGCCAGCTGGTCGGGCAGCCGCAACGGCATCGTGCTCTATACCCGCATGATCGCGCTCTGCGCCGGCAACCAGTTCGCGGCGGTCCAGCTCACCTATCCGCAGCGCGATATAGCGGCCATGACTTCCGTTGTAGAGCGGCTGGTTGGCGGGCTTGCTGCGACCGGCCAGAGTCTCAGCTGCTGACCGACTTCGCGATAAGCCTCAGAATTCGATGCCCTTCTGCGCCTTCACCCCGGCGCGGAAGGGGTGCTTGATCTCGGTCATTTCGGTGACGAGATCGGCAATTTCAATCAGCTCATCCTTGGCGTTACGGCCGGTGACGATCACATGGGTGTCGTGCGGCTTGGCGCGCAATGTCTCGATCACCTCATCGAGTGGAAGGTAATCATAGCGCAGGACGATATTGAGCTCGTCGAGCAGCACCATGTCATAGGTCTCGTCGGCGATCATCGCCTTGGCCGCGTCCCATGCAGCGCGGGCCGCCGCGATGTCGCGCTGCCTGTCGGCGACGTCCCAGGTGAAGCCCTCGCCCATTGCCTTGATGGTCACCTGTTCGGGGAATTTCTCCAGAACGTCGCGCTCGCCCGTGCCCCAGGCGCCCTTGACGAACTGCACCACCCCGATCCTGAAGCCATGACCCAGGGCGCGGAACACCATGCCGAAGGCGGCCGTCGACTTGCCCTTGCCCTTGCCGGTATGCACGATCAGAAGGCCGCGCTCCTCGGTCTTGGTGGCGAGGATGCGGTTGCGCGCCTCCTTCTTTTTCTTCATCTTTTCAGCGTGATAGGCATCGCGCTCGGCCTCGCTCATGAGCTCGGTCTTTTTTGGCGTGCGCTCGGTCATGGCTTGGCCTCCTCGAGATAAGCGTAGGCGGAATTGGAGCGCGGCGTCCAGAAGCCGCGCCGGCGCGCTTCATCGAAACGCTGCAGCAGTTCGTGATAGCCGTGGCGATTGTTGGCGATGAGAAAGCCGCGCACGGCATCGTCTTCGACAAAGGCCGCAAAGGCGAGGTCGAAATGGTGGCTCTTGACCGCCCCGGCCGTGGCGGCGAAGGCGAACATGTAGTCGAGCGTGGCGACGATTTCGAAGGCGCCCTTGTAGCCATGGCGCATGACGCCGGCGATCCATTTCGGATTGACGACGCGCGACCGCATCACCCGGCCGATTTCGTCTTCGAGCGTGCGGGCGATAGGGCGTTCGGGGCGGGAGGTGTCGGTGTGGTAGGCGGTCGGCTTGCGGCCCGATAGCGCCTCGGCCGTGGCGATGAGCCCGCCCTCGAACTGGTAGTAATCGTCCGAATCAAGCAGGTCGTGCTCGCGATTGTCCTGGTTGTGCACAACCGCCTCAACCTGCGAGAGGCGCAGCGCAAATCGCGCCCGGGCCGGGCTGCCCGCCTCGCGCGCGCCATAGGCATACTGGCCCCATTCGAGCACCGCTTCGGCAAGATCGGCGCGCGTGTCCCAGGCGCCCGAATCGATCAGCCCCTGAAGCCCGGCGCCATAGGCACCCGGCTTGGAGCCAAAGATGCGCTGTCCGGCGACGCGCGCCGCCTCGGCTTCGCTGGCCCCTTCCGCCATCAGCCCAAGCGCCTCGGCCCGCATGCGGGCGGCGACAGGGTTGTCGTCATCGGGTTCGTCGAGTGCTCCGACGGCGCGGATGGCGCGATCAAGCAGGGCGATCTGGGCCGGAAAGGCATCGCGGAAAAAGCCGGATATGCGCAGGGTGATATCGACGCGCGGGCGGGCCAGCTTTGCAAGAGGGATGATCTCATAGCCCGAAAGCCTCAGGCTCGCCGGGTCCCAAGTCGGGCGAACGCCAAGGAAAGCAAGGGCTTGCGCTACATCGTCGCCACCGGTGCGCATATTGGCCGTGCCCCAGAGCGAAAGCACGAGCGTGCGCAGCGGATTGCCGTGCTGCTGGAAATGCCGGTTGAGCACAGCTTCGGCCGAGCGCTGGCCCAACTCCCACGCGGTGGGCGTCGGCACGGCGCGGATATCGACGGAATAGAAATTGCGGCCCGTGGGCAAAACGTCGAGCCGTCCTCGGGTCGGCGCGCCCGAGGGCCCGGGAGCCACGAAGCGACCATTAAGGCCGGCGAGGAGGGCGGCGATTTCGCCGGGCCCCGAGGCGCGAAGCCGGGGGCGGATGGTGGCCTCGATTTCTGCCAGCACGGCCGCTGTCGCAGTCCATTCCGGATCGGCGGACTTGCCTGACACGAGATCGGCGGCCAACACCTCCAGCGCCTCGACGAGCTTGCCGGCGCTGCGGATAGCGGGCTTGTCCCCGCCGCTCAAGCATTCCGGCACCGGTCCTGCCCAAGGCGTGCCGAGGTCGGCGGTGAGCGGATCGATGCCGAGCTTCAGATCATCGGCGAGGGCACGAACAAGCGACGCGTCTCCCGGCCGCTCGCCACGGGGCACGCGGGCGAAGGCGACGAGCAGGTCAGTTTCGAGCCGATCTCGCGGCGCCTCACCGAAAATGTGGAGGCCATCGCGGATTTGAGCCTCCTTCAATTCACAAATGTAGGTGTCGACCTGCCGCAGGCGGGTTTCGTCATCCCCCGACAGTGTCAGGTCGGCGTCGAGGCGCGAATCGCGGGTAAGGTCGAGGATGCGGCGGGTGAGGTCCTTGAGCCGCCGCCGGTCCATGCCGGAGGCGGCGTAATACTCGTCAAGCAAGGCCTCCAAGTCTTTGAGTGGCCCATAGGTTTCGGCGCGGGTCAGGGGCGGCACGAGATGGTCGATGATCACCGCGCCGGTGCGGCGCTTGGCCTGCGTGCCCTCGCCGGGGTCGTTGACGATGAAGGGATAGAGCTGCGGCAACTCGGCCCAGAGTGTGGCGGGGTAACTCGCCGCATCGAGCGCCGTGGCCTTGCCCGGCAGCCATTCGAGCGAGCCATGCTTGCCATTGTGAATGACCGCATGGGCCGAAAACCCGTGACGCAGCCAGAGGTAAGCCGCGATATACCCGTGCGGCGGCACGAGGTCCGGATCGTGATAACTCGCATCGATGTCGAGGTGATAGCCGCGCGCCGGTTGCAGCAGCACGGCGATAGAGCCCAGCATCAGGCCGGGCAGCCGGAAGGTCTCGCCCGAGACGAAGGGATCGTCTGCTGCATCGCCCCAGCGGGCCGTGACTTCGGCCTGAACCCTGGCCGGCAGGGCGGAAAAAAGCCTGTGATAATCGGCGAGTGCGAAGCTTATGCCTCCCGGCCGGCTTGGGTCGGCATTGGTCGGCCCGGCCTGCAACCGGGCGATCAGCGCCTTGCCATCGGCGGGGAGGTCGGCGGTGCTGTAACCAGCTTTTTTCAAGGCTTCGAGGATGCGGATGGTGGAGGCGGGGGCATCATAGCCGACGCCATTGGCCAGCCGGCCATCGCGGATGGGATAGTTGGCGAGAACGATGCCGATCCTGCGCTCCGCCGGCGCGGCGCGGCGCAGCCGGGACCAGTTTTCCGCCAGCGTTGCAGCGCGTAAAACACCTTCCGTATCAGGGGCATAGCTCGATATCGGGCACTGTGTGCGGGCGTGCCACGTGGCCTCGGATTTATGGCCCACGATCAGCATGCCGATGCGCCCGTCGAGCTCGGGCAGCACCACCTGCATGGCGAGATCCTTGGCCGTGAGGCCCTGGATATCGGTCTGCCACTGGGCTTCGGGGCGGCCCGATTGCAGGAGCTGGATGACGGGGGCGTCGGTGGGGGCGAAGGGGTTGGCCTCGGGGGCCAGGCCATCGATGCCAAGGGCGAAGCCGGTGAGGTTGAGGATTACGTCAGGCGGATGTGTGCACAACCGATCCTGAACGAAATCAATGGCTTGCTTTTCTTTTAGGCTCGAGACGAAGAGCGGCAAAGGGGTGAGGCCGCGGGCTTCAAGTGCCTCGATGAGGGCGGTGACGGTGGCGGTGCCGCCGCCTTCGAGGACTGCGCGATAGAAGAGAATGGGGACGATCGGTCGGCCGTCGGCGGGGGACGGGGACACCATGCCGCGTTCGGGGTGCCAGTGGCCGAAGCGGGAAAAGGGCTGCGGTTCCAGGCCCTTGGTCGATATGGTCCCGGAACTCGCGAGTCCTGCCATCCTGCGGAACGTCGCGAGAATCGCATCGGCATTGTCGGGCCCGCCGGCGGTGAAGAGGCGGTGGAGAAGGGCCCAGTCCTCGGGCGGAATGGTGGAGCGATCGCGGAGGATGCGGTCGGGGGTGGCATCGCCGGGCAAAAAGGCGAGCGCGATGCCGCGATTGCGGCACAAGGCCTCCAACTCATTGACGCCATAGGCGAAATAGGCGGCGCCGCCGAGGAGGCGCACGACCACGAGACGCGCATGCGTAACTGTCTTTTGCAGCCACAAATCGATGGAAAGATTGTGGGAAACACGCAAAGTCGAGGCAAGACGCAGACCGTGCTCGCCGGCGCGGTCGGCAGCGCCGGCAAGAAGGGCCAGTTCGCTGTCGGCTGCTCCGGCAAAAACCATCGGCCCGGGGCTCTGTCCCAGGTCGATGGCCTCGCCTTCCTGCTGGGCCGACCCGGCCTGGGCGGCGAGAAGGTGCATGGCCTCAGGCCGCTTTCGCTTCGGCCTGTCTCAGCGTGGCGATGATGGCCTCGCGCGGCAGCGGGCTCTCGCCGATGACGACGAGGGCGGTCTGCCGCGTTTCCCCGGAACGCCACGGCCGGTCGAAATAGGCGGTGACGCGCGGGCCGACCGCCTGGATGGCGAGGCGGGCGCCGGCGCCGGGAATGGCGGCGAAGCCCTTGAGGCGAAGGACGTCATGATCGCGGATGGCGGTCTCTATGGCCGAAAGCAGCCCGGCCTTGTCGGTGATGGCCGGCAGCGTCAGCGAGAAGCTGTCAAAATCATCATGCTCATGGGTCTCCCCGCCATGCTCGGTCTCGTGATGGCTGGGGCGGTTGGCGATGTCGGCCTCCGATCCCAGGCCCAGCCCGAGGAGCGCGCGGATCTCGACGGCCCCTTCGCGGGCGCGGACGAGGCCGGTGCCCGGCCGCATCTCGGCGCGGAGGGCCGCTTCGACGGTTGCGAGGCCGGCCTCGTCGACGAGGTCGGTCTTGTTGAGCACGACGAGGTCGGCCGAGATCAGCTGGTCCTCGAAGAGTTCGCCGAGCGGGGTCTCGTGATCGAGCATCTCGTCGGACCGGCGCTGGGCGTCGACCGCCGTTTCGTCGCTGGCGAAGCGCCCTTCGGCCAGCGCTGCGGCGTCGGCCACCGTGACGATGCCGTCGATGGTGACCTCGGTGCTGATCTCGGGCCAGTTGAAGGCGCGTATCAGCGGCTGCGGCAAAGCGAGCCCCGAGGTTTCGATGACGATATGGTCGGGCCGGTCGGGACGGGCCAGCAGCGCCTGCATGGTGGGGATGAAGTCTTCGGCCACCGTGCAGCAGATGCAGCCATTGGCGAGCTCGATCATGTCCTCTTCCCGGCAGGTGGCATCGCCACAGCCGGCCAGGATGGATTTATCGACGCCGATATCGCCGAACTCGTTGATGATGAGCGCGATGCGCCGGCCGCCGGCATTGGCGAGAATGTGGCGCACGAGCGTTGTCTTGCCGGCACCGAGGAAACCGGTGACGACGGTGACGGGGATCTTGCCGGTCATTGCAGGCCTCAGGCGATGGCGGGGAGCAGGAGCGATTCCACCGCCTCGAAGGCGAAGGTAAAGCCGATGCCCGCAACCATGGCGCCGGCGAGCCGGGCCGTGAGCGGGGTGCGCGCAGTGCCCAGCGCCTTGAAGGCGAGCATGATGCCGATGGCGATGGCCGCCTGCACGATGGCAAAGCCGAAGAGATAGGCGGCAAGCGGGGTCGCTTCGGCCCCGATGATGCCCTCGGCATAGGCCATGCCGTGGAAAAGCCCGGCCAGCGCGAAAAGCCCGAGTTCGACAGGGCGCACCTTGGTGTGCCCGGCAGCGATGGCGAGACCCAGCGCCAGCACGGAGAGGACGATCAGCCATTCGGTGAAGGCAAAGGAGATGCCCGAGAGGAAGGCGGCGCAGCCCAGCAGCGTGCCCCCGACGAACAGCAGCGGCGCAAAGAGCGGTGCCCCGGCGACGGCGGCGAGCAGCCCGACGGCGACGACGAAGGCCAGGTGATCGAGCCCGATGACCGGATGGGCCATGCCGGTGACGAGGCCTTCGATGAGGCTCGTGGGCGTGTCCCCGCCCATGGCGTGGTGCGCGAAGCTGGGGCTGGAAAGAGCGAAAATGCCGATAGCGGCAAGGGCAAGGCGCGAAGCGGCCTTGGTCATGGCGGTCTCCTTTATCCGTCCACCCGACGGAAGGGATGAGGGGCGGGCTCTTTATGGCCCAGGCGATCGGATGGCAGGTCTCCTGGCTCGCGGTGTCTTTGCCGGATGCGATCCCCTTCCCGGCCCAAGGGCCAGTGGGTGCATGATCGTATCCTCACCACTTACAGTTGCGGGGGCAGCCACGGATTCGGTCCCTGATGGGTACGCCTCGCCGTGTTCCCTTTTGATCCCCTTGCCACAGCGGGCGCGGGGAACCATCACGAAGCCGAGATGTCGCATGCGGGGCGGCGGGGCGTCAATCCCGCGCCGGCTTTACCGGGGCAATGGCCAGGTCTATGCGGGGATCGAAAAGGAGTGCCGCCATGAAGCCGATTGCCCTGAGCCGCGAGGAGACGACCGAGATGGCCGAAAAGCTCAAGGCCTATCTCGAGGACGAATTCGAGCTCGAGATCGGTACCTTGCAGGGCGAGGTCTTCGTGCAGTTCATCGCCGAGCATCTGGGCCCGGGCTTGTACAATCGCGGCCTTGCCGATGCGCAGGCGGCTCTGGCGCGGCGGGTGGAGGATTTCGCCGAGGACGTCTATGGGCTGCAGCAGAAGGTGCCGCGGAGGCGGTGAGGGGGTGTCTGGTGGGTTTGGTGGGTTTGGTGCGCGCGGCCCTCGCCCTTCGACAGGCTCAGGGTGAGGGCCTTTGAGGGCTCAGGGTGGGGGCCTTTGGGGCTCGGTGCGCGCGGCCCTCGCCCTTCGACAGGCTCAGGGTGAGGGCCTTTGGGGGCTCGGAGTGAAGGCCTTTGAGGGCTCAGGGTGGGGGCCTTTGGGGCTCGGTGTGCCCGGCCCTCGCCCTTCGACAGGCTCAGGGTGAGGGCCTTTGAGGGCTCGGCGTGAGGGCCTTTGAGGGCTCGGAGTGAAGGCCTTTGGGGGCTCAGGGTGAGGGGCTCTCGGGGCCCCTTGTGAGCGACTGGCCAGGCCCGGGGTCGGGCCTGGCGCTGTGGCTGTGACTTAGCCCGCGGCGCGGACGCCGGTGCCGATGGGGCAGGAGACGCCGGTGCCCTGGAGGCCGCAATAGCCGTTGGGGTTCTTTTCCAGATATTGCTGGTGGTAAGTCTCGGCGAAGTAGAACGTGTCGGCCGGCTTGATCTCGGTGGTGATGGCGCCGAGCCCGCGCGATTTCAGTGCCGCGCCATAGGCCTTGCGGCTCTCCTCCACCCGCGCCGCCTGTTCGGGCGAGGTGGTGTAGATGGCAGAGCGATACTGCGTGCCCACATCATTGCCCTGCCGCATGCCCTGGGTCGGGTCGTGCTCTTCCCAGAAGGTCTTGAGCAGGGTTTCGAGGCTGATGATTTGAGGGTCGAACACCACCATCACCGCCTCGGTATGGCCGGTGCGGCCCGAGCAGGTCTCTTCATAGGTGGGGTTGGGGGTGATGCCGCCCTGATAGCCCACGGCCGTGACCAGCACGCCGGGCAGTTGCCAGAACAGGCGCTCGGCGCCCCAGAAGCACCCCATGCCGAAATAGATGGTCTCGGCACCCGCAGGATAGGGGCCCTTGAGCGGGGCGCCATTGACGTAGTGGCGCTCGGCCACCGGCATCGGGGTGGCGCGCCCCGGCAGGGCGGTGTCGGCGGTGGGCAGATCGAGCGGCTTCATGCGGAAGAACATCGCGAACCTCTTGGGGTTGCGACGGGAGGGGCGAGGGGCGGCGCCCGCTCAGATCCCGTCTTGGGTCAAAAACGTCCTGCTGCGGCGCGAGCGGCCGGCATAGGCCAGAAGCAGCCCCGGAACCCCGATCACGGCCCAGGCGGGGAAGCCCAGAAGGGCATCCACCCCCTGTTCGAGCAGGGGACCGAAGAGCCGGCTGGCGAGAAAGGCCCGCAGGCCTTCGAGGCTTTGCGGATGCACATCCTGCCACACCTGCCCCAGCGCCGTAATGACCAGTTCGGAGGCCGCGAGGCTGCGCGTGCCATCCACGATCACCAGCACCACCGCCAGGGCGAAAAGCCAGGTTCCGATAAGCCGAATGAAAAGGCGCATTGGGGAGGGTCCGGCCGGTCGAAAAGGGCGGGATCGATGTCCCGCGGGTCAACGCTCCTCTCCTTTTGGCACCCGCAGGCCGCGCGCACAAGCAGCACGCCGAAAGATCGGCATTGGGGCGCCATCCGGCAAGGCCGGTGCCGTGCTCGTGAAGAGTGGCCGCTTTTCTCAAAGCTCCGCTTTGTTCCAACGCTGCCCTTGCCTCGCGGGGGTGACCGCTGCAAGGTGCCGGCCGCAAGGCAAGGGAGGCCGGGATGGCAGGTGGGTTTGGCAAGAGACGGTTCGGCATCGGCATCGTCGGGGCCGGCATGGCGGCCAAGCCGCATGCGCTGGCGCTCAAGGCGCTATCGGAAACGGTCGCCGTGCGCGGGGTCTATCGCCGCGATGCCGCCGCCCGCCACGCCTTTGCCGCCGAATACGGGTTCCCCGAGGCCGAGAGCCTCGAGGCGCTGCTCGCCGACCCCGAAACCGACGCGATCCTCGTGCTGACCCCGCCCAATGCACGGGCCGACATCGCCGCCGCGGCGGCCCGGGCCGGCAAGCACATATTGATGGAAAAGCCGGTCGAGCGCAGCGCCAAGGCCGCCGCTGACATCGTCGATCTCTGCGCGGCGGCGGGGGTGACGCTCGGCATCATCTTCCAGCACCGCTTCCGCGATGGCGCGATCCGGCTCAAGGCGATGCTCGATGCGGGCGATCTCGGGCCCATCCATGCCGTGACGCTCTCGGTGCCGTGGTGGCGGCCGCAGGAGGGCTATTACGACAAGCCCGGCCGCGGCACGCTGGCCCAGGATGGCGGCGGCGTGCTGATCACCCAGGCGGTGCATTCGCTCGACCTGATGCTGAGCCTCTGCGGTCCGGTGGCCGAGGTGCAGGCCATGGCCGGCACCACCGGGCTGCACGCGATGGAGACCGAGGATTTCGTCGCCGGCGGGATGCGGTTCGCCAATGGCGCCTGGGGCTCGCTCACCGCCTCCACCGCGCTTTATCCGGGCGATGCCGAAACCCTGGTGCTCGCCTGTGAAGAAGCGACCGCGACCCTTTCGGGCGGCACATTGACCCTCGCCTGGCATGATGGCCGGCGCGAGCGCATCGGGGAAGCCGGCGAGGGGCTGGGCGGGGGTGGCGCCGACCCCATGGCCTTCCCCTATCACTGGCACGAGCGGCAGATCGCCGATTTCGTTTCGGCCGTCACCGAGGGCCGCGCCCCCCGCTCCACCGGCCGCACCGCCATGGGCGTGCATCGGCTGATCGAGGCGCTGCTGGCCTCGGCGCGCGAAGGCCGCAAGGTTCAGGTGCGCCGCATGCTGAGCGAGATCGATGGGCCGCTGCCCGCCGGCACCATCCTGCGCTTTCCCGGCGGGCATCCTTACGAGCCGATAGTGGATTTCATGGTCGTCGAGATCCCCGGCGGGGAGATCGGGCTTGCGGTGGCCTCGGGTTTTCATGCCGGGCGCATCCCGCAGATCCTGCCGGCCGAGGCGAGCGGGGTGGGCGGGCAGGCGCCCGATGCGCAGTGGCTGGCGCAGAACTGGCAGCACTGGGTGTGGCCGGCCTGCGCGGCGCGCGACGTGGAGGTGCTGGAGAGCCGCGCCCTCTAGATGTCGCGTTTCCGGACGGTGAGCCGGCATGCCGAGGGCGCATGCGAACCATGCAGGCCGCGCCGTTGTGACAGAAGGGCTTTGGCCCCATCTTCGGGGCATCACATCGATGCTCTTGACCGGAGGTCACCATGGCCAGCAATCGTTTCCTCGACCCGATCGTCACGCTGTTTGGCGACATCGGCCGGGCCCGCCACGCCGTCAACGAATATGAGCGCCTCAACCGCATGAGCGACGCCACGCTCGCGGCACGCGGGCT
This sequence comes from Devosia enhydra, assembly GCF_900119845.1. Classification (GTDB taxonomy): domain Bacteria; phylum Pseudomonadota; class Alphaproteobacteria; order Rhizobiales; family Devosiaceae; genus FPKU01. The sequence continues at coordinate 30,283 of NZ_FPKU01000002.1, read as the reverse complement.
GACCCGCGCCGACCTGCCGGGCCTCGCCTTCAAGGCCGGCTTCGAGCGCGACTGAGCGCCACGGCACGCCTGCCGCTGTTGACAGGGCGGCGGGCTTGCGACCATATCCCCGGCGCAAGGGGCGACAGGCGCCCGCTCAATTGTTGGGGGATCGGCCCTTATGGCCACTCATCGCATCGCGGCCCGCTTCGCCCACTGCGCCGCAGAGAATCGCCCGGCCCTCGTCACCTTCGTGATGTCGGGCGATCCGGACCCCGAGACCTCGGCTGAAATCCTTGCCGCCCTGCCGGAGGCGGGAGCCGATGTCATCGAACTCGGCATGCCGTTTTCCGATCCCATGGCCGATGGCCCGGGCATCCAGCTTGCCGGCCAGCGCGCCCTCGCCGCCGGGCAGACGCTGGGCCGGACGCTCGAGCAGGTCGCGGCCTTCCGCAGGCGCGACGATGCCACGCCCATCGTGCTGATGGGCTATTACAACCCCATCTATATCTATGGCGTCGAGCGCTTCGTGGCCGATGCGCTAGCCGCCGGCGTCGACGGGCTGATCGTGGTCGACCTGCCGCCCGAGGAAGATGACGAACTCTGTATTCCCGCGCTTGCCGCCGGGCTCAACTTCATCCGCCTCACCACGCCGACCACCGACGACAGGCGCCTGCCCGCCGTGCTCAAGAACACCTCGGGCTTTGTCTATTACGTGTCGATGAACGGCATCACCGGGGCGGCGATCAAGAGCCGCGCGGCGGTGGGCGATGCGGTCAAGCGCATCAAGTCGCATACCAGCCTGCCCGTCGCTGTCGGCTTCGGCATCAAGACCGCCGAGGATGCCGCGATCATCGGGCGCGATGCCGATGGCGTCGTGGTGGGCACCGCGCTCTGCGTGGCGCTGGGGGATTCGCTGGTTGACGGCAAGGCGGCGCCCGGCAGTGTCGAGGCCGTGCTGTCGCGGGTGCGCGAATTGGCCCGCGGCACCCGGCAGGCGCGCGCCTGATCGCAGGAGGCGGCGGATCGCCCATGCTGGCGCTTTGCGTCGGGGGCGCCGAACCTCTATAATCGGCCACAATTGGTCACTACCGCCTGCCGGCGATGGCGGGTGGACATCCGGGTTCCGGCGCGTCCGGCATCGGTACATCTGGGCAGCGCAGCGGATGCGCCCGGCCCGTCGAAGGATCGAGGCACTAGGCTCATGAACTGGATCAACAACGTCGTCCGCCCGAAAATCCGGTCGCTGCTCAAGCCCAAGGACACGGTGCCCGAAAATCTCTGGGTCAAGTGCCCGGAATCGGGCGAGATGGTCTTTGCCGGCGATCTCGAGGCCAATCAGTGGGTGGTGCCCAATTCGGGCTACCACATGAAGATCAAGACGACCGATCGGCTCAGGCATTTCCTCGACGATGGCCGCTACGAGGCGGTGCCCCTGCCGCAGGTGGCGCAGGATCCGCTGCGCTTCCGCGATTCCAAGCGCTATATCGACCGCCTCAAGGAAAGCCGCTCCAAGACCGGCACCGAGGATGCGGTGATGGTCGTCACCGGCCAGCTCTATGCCAGCCCGGTCACCGTCGTGGTGCAGGATTTCGACTTCATGGGCGGCTCGCTCGGCATGGCCGCGGGCCAGGCGGTGATCACCGGGCTCGAGACGGCGCTGCGCCGCCGCACCCCGCTCGTGCTGTTCGTCGCCTCGGGCGGCGCCCGCATGCAGGAGGGCATCCTTTCGCTCATGCAGATGCCGCGCACCACGGTTGCGGTTCTGCGCCTGCGCGAGGCGGGCCTGCCCTTTATCGTGGTCTTCACCAACCCTACCACGGGTGGCGTCACCGCCTCCTATGCCATGCTGGGCGATGTGCATATCGCCGAGCCGGGGGCGCTCATCTGCTTTGCCGGCCCGCGCGTCATCGAGCAGACCATCCGCGAAAAGCTGCCCAAGGGCTTCCAGCGCTCCGAATATCTGCATGAGCACGGCATGGTGGACATGGTGGTGCATCGCCACAATCTGCGCTCCACCATCGGCTCGCTGGTCGCCATGCTGACCAAGGTCGACGCGCCCGAGGCGCTGAGCGGCACCCAGACCGTGCAGCCCACCCCCACCCTCATCCAGTCCCGTCCCGCCGAAGGCGACGACGACCTCGTCGCCACCCAGCCCGTCGCCGCCCACGCCGAATAGGGGGTTCGGTGACGACGGACAAACAGTTCGTCGTCTCCATCATGGCGAGCGGCCTCGATGGCACCCTCTACGTGGGGTCACCGGCGACCTGCGCCGCAGGGTCTGGGAGCATCGCAACCATGTGGTCGCGGGCTTCACCCGGCGCTACGATGTCACGCAGCTCGTCTGGTTCGAACCCCACCCCGACGCCCCGTCTGCCCTTGTGCGCGAAAAGCGGATCAAGGCGTGGCGGCGCGCCTGGAAGATCGCATTGATCGAAAAGACCAACGCCTATCGGCATGATCTGTTCGGCGACCTGACGTTTTGACGGGAAAGGTTTTCAGGCTGTCGATCGTGCGTCCCCCGCCGTCATCCCGACGAAGGTCGGGATCCAGTTGTTCGGGGTCGGGCTGAGCCGTCGATCGGCGCGGTGTGCGCTCGAAAGGCCAGCACACTGGATCCCCGCTTTCGCCGTGATGACGGGGGGAGTACAAGGCGTTGCTCCGCCATCCTGCCAATTCGGACGCCCTGATGTCCCGCACCGACGCCATCCTTGCCCGCCTTTTGACGCTCCATCCCAAGCTCATCGATCTGGGGCTTGATCGGCAGCGGCGGTTGCTTGATGCCATGGGTAATCCGGAGCGGCGGATGCCGCCGGTGATCCATGTCGCGGGCACCAATGGCAAGGGTTCGACCATCGCCTTCCTGCGCGCCATGCTGGAGGCGGCGGGGCTGGCTGTGCATGTCTATACCTCGCCCCATCTCGTGCGCTTCAACGAGCGCATCCGGCTGGCCGGTGAACTGGTTTCAACGCGCCGGCTCAACGCCACGCTCGAGGCGGTCGAGGCCATCAATGCCGGGGCGCCGGCGACGTTTTTCGAGATGACGACGGCGGCCGCCTTCCAGCTCTTTGCCGAAACCCCGGCCGATGTGCTGCTGCTCGAAGTGGGTATGGGCGGGGAGTTCGATTCCACCAATGTGGTCGAAAAGCCGCTCGGCACCATCATTACGCCCGTGGCGCTCGATCACCAGCAGTTCCTCGGCAATACAGTGGGCGAGATCGCCGTTGCCAAGGCAGGCATCCTGAAGCGCGGGTCGCTTGCCGTCATCGCCAGGCAGGAGGATGCGGCCCGCGACGTCATCGCCCGGCGCGCGGCGCGGCTCGGCGTTGTCCCGGTTTACGCGGGCGAGGATTTCGAGGGCCATGAGGAGGCCGGACGGCTGGTGTTTTCGGACGAGAAGGGCCTTCTCGACCTGCCGCCGCCGGCGCTGTTCGGCCCGCACCAGTTCGACAATGCCAGCCTCGCGATTGCGGCGCTCCGGCATTTCGGCCTGCCGGTGTCCGATGCGGCGATCGCCGAGGGGCTCAAGCGGGCGCAATGGCCGGCCCGCATGGCAAAGCTCTCCGAGGGCAGGCTCGCTGCGCGCCTCACGCCGGCGCAGGAATTGTGGCTCGATGGCGGGCACAATGCCCATGGGGCGGCGGCGCTGCGGCAGGCGCTCGACCGGCTCGATGCGCAGCGCAAGGCGCCGCTCGTTTTGATCGTGGGGATGATGAACACGCGGCGGCCCGAGGATTTCCTCGCGCCCTTCGCCGACACGGCGGTGGCGGTGCACGCACTGGCGATCCCCGGGGAAACCAACGCGCATCCCGCTGCCCGCATTGCAGGGGTGGGGCAGGCGCTGGGGCTGAGGGCCACTGCCGAGCGTTCGATCGGCCGGGCTTTGGCGAAGGCTGGTGCGGTGGAGGGCGCCCGCATCGTCATCTGCGGCTCGCTCTATCTTGCCGGCCATGTGCTCGATGCCAACGGCACCCCGCCCAGGTGAGCCTCAGGCGGCTTTGGCCTGGCACTCCTTGCAGCGGCCGCGCAGTTCGATGGTGGTGAGCCGGGGCGTGAAGCCGGCCGCGCCGGCCCAGGCGGCGAGGCCTTCTTCCACCGCGTGATCGTGGAATTCGTCGACCCGGCCGCAGGTTTCGCAGATGGCGAAGGCGGTGGTGCCGGTGGCATGGCCCTCATCGGCGCGATGCTCATGGGCATGGGCGCAGGCGACGAAGGCGTTGAGCGATTCGAGCCGGTGCGCGAGCCCCAGTTCCACCAGCTTGTCTAGCGCGCGATAGACCTGCAGCGGCGCGCGCAGGCCTTCCTCGCGCAATTGATCGAGCAGGCCATAGGCGGAAACCGGCGCATCGGCACGGGTCAGCCTGTCGAGCACGAGCGTCTGGTTGCGGGTGAGGTCGTGGCGGGCGGCCATCAGGGTCTTCCGGTCTCCGTCGGGGTGGGGGCGGCGCGGATATCGCGCCGCTGCGGCACAATAAGCGAGGCGAGGAAAAGTACCAGCGCCGCGACCACGATGCTCGGGCCCGATGGCGTATCGAAGGCAAGCGAGCCATTGAGCCCGCCCACCACCGCCAGCCCGCCGATGCCGGCGGCATAAAGCGCCATGCGCTCGGGCGTCAGCGCCAGCCGCCGCGCGGTGGCCGCCGGAATGATCAGCAGCGAAGTGATGAGCAGCACGCCCACGAGCTTCATGGCAATGGCGATGACCAGCGCCATCAGCAGCATCAGCAGAAGCCGGGCCCGGCCGGGATTGAGCCCTTCGGCCTCGGCGAGTTCGGCATTGACGGTGGCCGCCAGCAGCGGCCGCCATTGCCAGACGAGCAGCGCGAGGATCAGCGCCCCGCCGCCATAGACCAGAGCGATATCGGGCACCGAGACCGCAAGGATATCGCCAAAGAGGAAGGCGTTGAGGTCGATCCGCACCCAATGCATCAGCGCCACGATCACGAGGCCGATGGCGAGCGTGGAATGGCTCAGAATGCCCAGAAGCGCATCGGTGGAAATGCGGTTGCCGCGCTCGAGCAGGAGGAGCAGCAGCGCCACCAGCGCGGCGATCGCGAAGACCCCGCCGGCCACCGGCAGGTCGAGCAGCAGCGCGAAGGCGACGCCCAGAAGCGCCGAATGCGCCATGGTATCGCCGAAATAGGCCATGCGCCGCCAGACGATGAAGCAGCCGAGCGGCCCGGCAACCAGCGCTACCCCGATGCCGGCGACGAGCGCGCGCGAGAAGAAGTCACCGAGCATGGCCGGCCCCCTCGTGGTGGTGGGCGTGGTGGTGATGGTCGTGATCGTGATGATGATGGCCGTGCCCGTCGGCCACGCGGCCATCGGGCAAATGGGTATGGTCGTGGTCGTGGCGATAGATCGCGAGGGTCTGGGCGGCGCGGGGGCCGAAGAGCTTGAGATATTCGGGGCTCTGCACCACCGATTGCGGCGAGCCGGTGCAGCAGACATGGCCGTTGAGGCAGACCACCGTATCGGTAGCCGCCATCACCACATGCAGGTCATGCGAGATCATCAATATGCCGCAGCCGGTCTCGTCGCGGATGGTGCGGATCAATTCGTAAAGCGCCACCTCGCCCGAAAAATCCACCCCCTGCACCGGCTCGTCGAGCACCAGAAGGTCGGGCCGGCGCAGCATGGCGCGGGCGAGCAGCGCGCGCTGGAATTCGCCGCCCGACAGCCCCTGCACCGGAGCGTCGGCGAGATGGGCGATGCCGACGGACGCCAGCGCCCCGGCGATCGCGCGCGGGGCATGGGCGGCGGTGAGCGTCATCAGGCGCTTCACCGTCAGAGGCAGCGTCCAGTCGATGGCGAGCTTTTGCGGCACATAGCCGATGGTGAGGCCGGGCCGGCGCGTCACCCGGCCGCGATCGGGGCGCAGCACGCCGGTGACGAGCTTGGCGGTGGTCGACTTGCCCGAGCCATTGGGGCCGATCAGCGTCACGATCTCGCCGGGCCTGACGCTGAGGTCGATGTTCTCCACCAGCCAGCGCCCGGCGCCGCGCACGCCAGCGCCCTCAACTTTCACCAGCGTGTCGCTCATATCCCTGTCCGGCATCTCTTTTATGGCCCGCCTTGCGGGAGCCGACCTCATACGTTATAGCGTAACGCTCCGATAGAGTAATGAAATAACATTTCGTTCGTCTCGCGCCTGCATTCAAGAGGACCGCCATGCCTTCGCTTCCCCGCCTCGCGCTCGCTTTCACGCTTGGGCTCTCCGCCCCCAGCCTGGCGCTCGCCGCCCCCGATGTGGTGGCGACCACCAAGCCGATCCATTCGCTGGTGGCCATGGTGATGGGCGATGTCGGCACGCCGCGCCTGCTGGTTGGCGGATCGAACTCGCCCCACACCTATGCGCTGCGCCCCTCCGATGCCGGCGCGCTCGAGGCCGCCGACATGGTGGTGTGGACCGGGCCGGGCATGGAGCTGTTCCTGACCCAGGCGCTCGAAACCCTCGCCATCGATGCCGATGTGGTGACGCTGTCCGAAACGCCGGGCCTGTCGCTGCTGCCCGTGCGCGAAGGCGGCGCCTTCGAGGCGCATGGGCATGGCGAGGGCGAGGGTCATGACCATGAGGCGGAGAGCCATGACGGCCACGACCATGAAGAGGAAGGGCACGACCATGAGGGGCATGATCATGAGGGGCATGATCACGCCGGGCATGACGACGAAGCCTTCGACATGCATTACTGGCTCGATCCGGAAAATGCCCGCCTGATGGTGGGCGAGATCGCCCGCCGCCTCTCCGCTGCCGATCCGGAAAATGCCGCTGCCTATGCCGCCAATGCCGAGGCGGCAGATGCCGCTCTTGCCGGCCTCACGGCCGAGATCACGGCAAGCCTTGCGCCGGTCTCGGACCGGCCCTTCATCGTCTTTCACGATGCCTTCCATTATTTCGAGGACCGCTTCGGGCTCACCGCCGCCGGCTCCATCACCGTCACCCCCGATGTGGCGCCGGGCGCCCAGCGCATCACTGAGCTGCGCGAGCGGATCGCCGAAAGCGGGGCCGCCTGCGTCTTCGCCGAGCCGCAATTTTCGGCCGCCGTCGTCAACACCATCATTGAGGGCACGGCGGCCCGCACCGCGATCGTCGATCCCGAGGGCGCGACGCTCGCCGAGGGGCCTGATCTTTATCCCCAGCTGCTGCGCGCCATTGCCGCCAGCATGTCGGCCTGCCTTGCCGGCTGAAGGAGAGCGCACGTATGCCAGAAATCGATGACGTGCTGGTCGTCGGGGGCAGCTTTGCCGGGCTTTCGGCCGCCCTGCCGCTGCTACGGGCCCGCCGCCGCGTCCGCATCGTCGATGGCGGGCTGCCGCGCAACCGCTATTCGCCTGAAGCGCACACGGTGTTCGGCTTTGATGGCGTGGCGCCGCACGACATGCTCGCCACCGCCCGCCGCCAGGCCCAGGCCTATCCCACGCTCTCTTGCGAGCAGGATCTCGTCGTTGCAGCTGAACGGCAGGGCGAGGTGTTTGCGGTGACGCTGGAGAGCGGCGCCGTCCGCCGCGCCCGCCGCATCCTCCTCGCGCATGGGGTCAGCGACCAGTTTCCCGACCTGCCCGGGTTTCGGGAGTGCTGGGGGCTCACGGTGCTGCACTGCCCCTATTGCCATGGCTATGAGCATGCCGACCGGCATTGGGGGGTGATGATCGATCCGGCCTTTCTCGAACACGTGCTGCCGCTCTATCGCGAATGGACAGGCCGCATCACGGTGTTCTCGAACGGCCGCCCCATGGGCCCCGAGGCCGAAGCGGTGATTGCGCGCTTCGCCATCCCGGTCATCGCGGCCCCGGTCACGGATCTGCTGCACACCGATGGGGTGATCGCGGCGGTAAGGACCAGCGATGGCGCGCGCCACGCCGTCGACGTGCTTTTTGCCCCGCCACCGGTCAGGCCTTCATCGCCGCTGGCCGAGAGGCTGGGCTGTGCGCTGAAGGCGGGGCCGCTGGGTCCCTTCGTCGAGGTCGACGCGATGGGCGCCACAAGCGTCTCGGGCGTGTTCGCGGCGGGGGACCTCGCCAATCCCATGCAATCGGTTGCCGGGGCACTGGGTTCGGGCGCCCTGGCCGGCGCCGCGCTGCACCGCTCGCTGCTGGGGTTTTGAGGTCGCTTTACGTTTGCCTTGGGGGCGGAGCGCTAGGTGAATGGGGCTTGCGATCTCGCGTGGGGCAAGGCCCCCTCACCCTGGCCCTCACGCCATTCGAGCATAGCTCTCATGGCCTTCTCCCCTCAAATCGCTCCGCCGGAGCGATTTGGCCTGCGGCACGGCTCGAAGCCCCAAAGGGAGAGGGGACGCAGGAGCCGAGGCATGCGGGAGAGTGGAGAGACCTCATGGTGAGGAGGCTCGCAGAGCCGTCTCGAAGCACGAGGGCGACTGGCGCGGGAGTTGGCGACATCCCCACCGGGTCGTTCCTGCGGAAGCAGGGACCTCTGTTGACCGGGAGCGCATTGCGAACGGAGGTTCCTGCTTTGGCAGCAACGACAGTGGAGGGGGGTGTGCCCGGCCCTCGCCCTTCGAGACGCCCCCCTCGGGGGGCTCCTCAGGGTGAGGTCCTTTATGAATTCCACGAGAGACCTCATGGTGAGGAGCGGCGTAGCCGCGTCTCGAACCACGAGGCCTGGAGCATAGCACTTGCCCCTGCCCTTCGAGACGCGCCTTAGGCGCGCCTCAGGGTGAGGTCCTTCTCTAGCTGCCTATCCCCTCAGCGGATGGGGCCGCGGAAGATGAAGAAGGCGCCCAGCGCGATGAGGCCGAAGCCGATGCCGTGGTTCCAGGTGAATTTCTCGCCCAGGTAGAACACCGCGAACAGCGCGAAGACCGAGAGGGAGATGACCTCCTGGATCGTCTTGAGCTCGGCGCCCGAATAGACGCCATAGCCGATGCGGTTGGCGGGCACGGCCAGCCAGTACTCGAAGAACGCGATGCCCCAGCTGATCAGCACCACCACCCAGAGCGCCGCGCCGGGAAATTTGAGGTGCCCGTACCAGGCGAAGGTCATGAACAGATTGGAGGCGATGAGCAGCGCGATGGGCGCGAGGGTCGGGACGTTGAGGCCCAATTGAACACCGGTTGTGGCGAATCACCGCCACGCCGGCGGCTTTTTCTCATTCAGCCGTTCGGGCGGCCCGCGCAAGACACGTCTCTGCATAGGCATCAGGAGGCCGCTGGCAGCACGGCATAGATGCGGAGCGGCGAGCCAGGCAGGGACTGGTCGACGAGCCAGTCGGGCAGGGTGCCGGATTCGAAGAGCCGCACCAGCGCCCCCGGATCGGTGGAGGGCAGGCCGCGCATTTCGTACATGGCCGGACAGGTGACGATGAGCCCGATGCCGCGGCGCGTCAGGATCTCGCGCGCTTCCTCGAGCGGGGCGTTGAGGACGCGGTAGGCGTCGAGCACGCCTTGTCCGTTGCGGTGATAGGGCGCCGCGACCACCTCATGATGGGTTTCGAGCAGCAGATGCGCGCCCAGATCGACGGGCGTGAGGATGCGCTCGGGCGGCAGGGCGCCGAGATCGGCAAAGGCCGGGGGCAGGAGGCACGGCGTCTTGTCGGGGGCAGGGGCCGAGGCGGTTGCGGTGCTGACCGGAGCGGCGGGCTTGACCCAGTTGGTCACCACCTGCACGGCGGTGCCGGCCGAGGCCAGCCAGATCACCACCATGGGCAGCGCCACCAGCGGATTGCGGTGCTTGAGATAGAGCATGCGGGCCGCAACGATGAGCCCGGCGCCCCCCGCCACCGCCAGGGGCGCCGCGAGCCGGGCGGCGCGGATCTGGGTGAACATCAGCGCAATCGCGATGGCGAGCATGAGGCCATAGACCAGCCAGTCGCGCCGGGCCTCGCCTCGGGTGAGCCCCAGCATCACCAGCACGCCGGCGAGGGCAACGCCCGTCGGGATCAGCGAGCCCATGACATAGATGCGGAAGCGCTCGATCGATTCGTGCAGCGGGCGGGCCTCGGTGATGCGCTCGATCCAGTTGTCGATGAGCCAGGGGTCGAGCATGCCATAGGGCCCGGCCCGGCAGGCGGGGAAGAGCCAGACGACGAAGCCGGCGGCAACAATTCCCAGCACGCCGCCGATGACGAGCCGCATCCACGGGCCGCGCCGGGCCACCACCGGCAGGGCGAAGAGCCCGAGCGCCACCGCCAGCACGAGGGTTGCGACCAGATAGGTCGCCGAGATCATGTCGCAGGCGGTTTCGAACCAGCGATCGGGCAGCCGGGTCAGCATCAGGTGCAGCGCGGTGCCGGTAAAAAGCGATACCCCGTAAAGCGCCATGGGGCGGCCGGCGCGGGCATCGAGCAGGTAGGCGAGCCCGAGCCCGGCGGCAGCGGCGATGACGAGCGGCAGCGCCTCGATGCCGATGGCAAGCCCGGTGGCGCCGATGAGCCCCGCGCCGATGGCCCAGCCGGGCCGTCGCAGCGCATTGAGGGTGGCCAGCGCCAGGGCCAGCGCCAAAAGGATCTGGATATTGTGGTGATCGACGCGGCCGGGGACGAATTCGGCCTGCACGGCGGGCGAGAACAGCGGCAGTGCGACGCCGGGCAATTGCGCGGCGGGGCCGGCCAGCCGCATCGAGAGTGCCCCGGTCAGCCAGACCATCGGCACGAGCAGAAGCGCCGGCCAGAGATAGCCCAGAACCGTCTCGGCACCGGGGCCGAAGAGCGGGCGCAGCCCCATGAGCACGAGCCCGATCGCCGCATCGAGCAGGCGCGACCAGTGCAGTTCGGCGCCGAAGGGTGTGTTGAGCCGATGCTGGACGAGATCGAACCAGTTCTGCCCCGACAGCAGATCGCGCACCGTGACCATGCGCATGGCATCGTCGGTATCCTGGAACAGCGGGCGCGATCCGGGGGCGAAATAGAGCCGGCTCGAAAGATAGGCGGCGCCCATCAGCGCCACGAGCAGCACCAGCCGCCAGTCGGGCGTCTCCCGGGGCGGACGGGCGGTGGAGGAGGGCTCAGCCATGAGAGGGGCGGTCCGCGATATTGGGGCTCAGCACGGGTTTTGCCGGATGCTCCTGCTCGGCATAAACCACCGTGCCGACCGGCAGCACGCGCAGGATCTGCAGGGCATCGTCAGGCGCGGTGAGCGGCACGAGCCAGGTCCAGTGTCCGCCCGCGCGATAGGTGGGGCCGAAGGCGCCCTCGGGGGCATCGCCGGCGCCAGGCACATCCGGAATATGGCGGCAATAGACGACGTAATCGATGCCGCGCGTGGCGATGATGCGCCGCGCCGCCTCCATGCTGCCCCCGAAAAAGGTTGCGGCATCGGCCTGGCCGGGGCCGGAGCGTCCGTCGCCGGCCGCAACGACGTCGTGGGGCGTGTAGCGCAGCACATGCGCCCCGATGGGCGGGGCGGCCATGGCGCGGCCCTGCGGCAGGGCAGCGAGACGGGCATAGCTCTCTTCGACGAGGCACTGGCTGCCGGCCGGCTGCACGAGCAGGGGAATGGGCGGCACCGTGCCATCGCTGCGCGCCGGCGCCATCAGCACATAGCCGGCATGATGAAAGAGCCCGCCAAAGGCGAGCCAGAGCACGAGCACCTGCGCCCCGCGCAAAACGCTCTCGCGCCGCGCGAACGCCGCATGCGCACGGGCGATGAGGGCGGCGGAAGGCACGACGGCCAGCGCATCGGCGAGCCCGACGAGCCTCAGGTCCACCCCCGTGAGCAGGAGCGCCAGAACGAGGAAGGCCAGAACGATGAGCCAGCCGGCCCGGCCCCGCGCATCGGCAAGTACGAGCCAGAGGCAGGCGAGGCAGCCCAGCACCGGGGCGATGACGAGGGCGGCGGTGGGGAGCGGATCGGCGAGCACTTGCCCCAGCAACGGCCCGGCGGCGATGGCCCCTTCGAGCCCCGGCAGGCCGCCGCCGCTCCAGCCGGAAAAGCAGCTGCGCTGGCTCGAGAGCGTCAGAAACGCGGCGACCCCGCCCAGCGCGACAAGCGCTACGAGCCGCAATGCCCAGGCCTGGCGCCGGACGCGGATCTGGCTGGCGGTGAGGAGGGTGGCGGCGGCAAGGAGGCCCGCGACGAGGTGGCTCGACGAGAGCCGGTCGCAGGCGACCACGAACCAGGCGGCGCGCGGCGTCGATGCGAGGAAGTGCCCGAGGAGCCCGACGGCGAAGGCGAGGGCGAAGAGCCGCAGCGCCGCGACCCCCGATTCCCCGCGCACGACCCATCCGGCCGCGATGATGACGATGGCGAGCACCGCGACGGGCAGGGCACCGACGCTGAGCGCGACAGAGGTTGCGGCCACGAGACCCGCCAGCGCGCCGGAGATCGCGAGCGTCCGCGCCCCCACCAGCGCGAAGACGAGCAGCGGTATCAGCACGAGCAGCAGCGTTGCGTCGCCCGTGCGGCCCGGTGCGAAGCTGGCGAGCAGCACCAGCGAGATCAGCGGCAGGATCAGCGCCGGCAGCAGCCAGGCGCCGGGCATCAGCGTGCGCAGCAGCCCGGCGGATATACCCATGAGGGCCAGCAGAAGAAGCAGGGGCCAGATGATGGCGGCCAGATCGGCAGCATCGGCGGCCGGCATCAGGAGCCCGAACAGCGCCATGAGGCCGGTCAACGGCAGGTCGGCCAGAGGCGTGCCCACGGCCGGGGCGCCCAGAGGGGTATCGAGGCGGGGCAGGCCCTGAAGCCAGCCCTGCCCGCGCAGCAGCCATTCGGCACTGGCCATGCGCAGGGCATCGAGTGCCGAAGGGTGCAGCGGCAGGGTTTCGGCCGAAAGCCAGGCGCGCGCCGCGAGCGCGGCAGAAACCAGCGCCCACAAGACGATACCGAGCCAGATGCCGCTGCCGCGTACCCTCATGCCGCCCTCCGCCGACTGCTCTTAAAGCATTTCGGCGGAAGGTCTAACCGTTCAATTGTGGCAATACCGTCCGAGGATCGGGAAAGCCGGCCCGATCAGCCCTGCGGCTGCGGCACGATGCGCAGATAGGGCTTCAAGGTCTTCCAGCCCTGCGGGAACTTGGACCTCGCCGCCTCGTCGGAAACGGCGGGCACGATGATGACATCCTCGCCCGACTTCCAGTTGACCGGGGTGGCCACCTGGTGGCGCGCGGTCAGCTGAAGGCTGTCGATGACTCGCAGCACCTCATCGAAATTGCGCCCCGTGGAGGCGGGATATTCGATCTTGAGCTTCACCTTCTTGTCGGGCCCGATGACGAACACCGAGCGCACGGTGAGGGTGTCGTTGGCGTTGGGATGGATCATGTCGTATTTGCGCGCCACTTCGCCATTGTGGTCGGCGATCAGCGGGAAATTGAGCTTGGTGCCCTGCGTTTCCTCGATATCGGCGGCCCAGCCCTCATGGTTCTCGAGCTTGTCGACCGAGAGGCCGAGCACCTTGACGCCGCGCTTGTCGAATTCGGGCTTGAGCTTTGCGGTATAGCCCAGCTCGGTGGTGCAGACGGGCGTGTAGTTCTTGGGGTGGCTGAAGAGCACCGCCCAGTGGCCATCGATATAGTCGTGGAAACGGATGCGGCCTTCGGTGGTGTCCGCCTCGAAATCCGGCGCGATGTCGCCGATCAGGATTGCCATGGTGTGCTCCTTTTTGCGGCCGCCAATAGCGGCGCGTCCCTCGTGACCCAATTATATCGGGGTTATGGCCCGGAACGGCACCCGGCCCGAGCGAAAACTTTTGGCAAAAGCGCAAGGGTCCGCGCCAAGGCTTTGCCCAGCCCGATGCTCTCAGAGCATGCGCTGTCCGGCATCGATCCAGCCGTTGAACCACTGCTTGAGCGTAGGGTCCTGCATGGCGGTGACGAACAGCACCGGCATGAAGGCGAAGGCCAGTGCGATCACCGGCCGGGCATGGAGCAGCCGGGCGATCAGATAGAAACCCACCATGAAGCAGACCATGACCACGATCTCGGTATCGTGGCGCTCGATATGATCGATGTAGCGGCGGAGCAGGTCCATCTCGGAGGCCTCCTCGAGGCCGGGTCAGCGCTGGGGCGACGCCCGCACACTCTACCGGCCCCGCCTTAATGGGGGCTTACAGGCTGCTTTCGACCGGGCGGCCATTGGTCCAGGTGACCTCTGCATCGCCCAGCGGCACGACCGAGACCGACATCTTGCCCGAGCCCTGCTGCAACTCGCGCGCATGGGCGAGGTAGATCAGCGCGTTGTTGCGGGCGTCATAAAGGCGCGAGACGCGCAGGCTCTTCCAGATCAGGCTGCGGTTCTCGCGAAAGATCTCCTCGCCGCCGCGCCGCGTGGAAATGTCGCCCACGGTGATGGGACCGGTGGCGCTGCAATCGAGCGCCGACCAGGAGGGATCCTCGAACCAGTTGCCCTGCTGCAGCCGGTCGATCAGGCTGCGGTTGAAATAGGCGACATGGCAGACGACGCCCGAGACCTCGGGATCGGCGACCGCCTCCACCACCACGTCATTGCCGGTCCAGTCGACAGAGACCGAGCCCACCTCGCGTGGGTCCGAGCAGGCGGCAAGACCGGCGAGCGCGAGCGCCGCGAGCGGCAGGAGAACGAGGCGGTTCATGGCGGCCAACCTTGTGCAAGGAGCAGGGAGAGCAGCATATGGCCCCGCCCGACCCCCTGCGCAAGCGGCTGCCCCGGTCAGTCCTTGGAAACCGTCATGTCGAGCGTTTCGGCCAGGGGCGCGTTCTTCTTGATCGAGGCGATGGCGTGGCGCGCGCTCGATTTGCTCTTGTAGGTTTCCGAGCGCATCATGGTCTCGCCATTCGCCGCCACGAAGCGCACGAAGGCCTGGCTGTCCTTGGAGGCAACGATCTCGAAGCGATAGCCCTTGGGCGCCTCACCCTCCCTGGCAAGGTCGAAGACGGCGGCATCGGGTGCGTTTTTCTTTAAAGAGTCGATGCAGTTCTTGGCGCTCGCCTTGCCGGCATAGCTTTCCGACCAGACGATGACTTCGGCATTATAGCCGAACTGCACGCCGAACTGGTCATTGGCGCGGGCGACGATCTTGAATTTGTGCGGCATGACGCGGCTTCCCTCACATCTCCGGCCGGAAATGTCCGGCCTTGCTCCCCCGAGCCAAAGACTAACCGGTCGGCCGGGAAATGGAAGAGGGGCGCTCGGGCCAGTTCAGGCCTTAGCCAGTACAGTCAGACCTGCGGATCCGACCAGTGCGCGATCATGGTCTGGGGCAGGACGAAGGCTTCTGCCTCCGCCGCTTCGGCATCGCGCGCCGCCAGCATGGCGGTGGTGGTGTTGACACGCTGCGCAAGCAGCCGGGCGATCTGCAGGAGCCAGCCCGGATTGGCCTCGAGCATCGCCAGCGCATTGGCGATGACGAAGACCTCGACCTCGGTGAGCGCCTTGACGGTGGCTGAATGCGGGATATCGAGCAGAACCGACATTTCCCCGAAGATCGAGCCGGGGGTACGGATGGCCAGCACGAAACTGCCGTCGCGGATGACTTCGACTTCCCCCGAACGCAGCACATAAAGCTTGCCGGTGCGCCCGCCCTGCTCGATGAGCGTCATTCCGGGCGCGAGCCAGTCGCGCTGCAGCCACTCCGCATTGTCCTGAGCCATGGCGTCGTCTCCGCTGAGAGAACCATGTTAGCGCAGCGCGATCGCGAAGTCGCGCCTGTTGGCAGAGAAGAAAAGAAAGCGCCGCCCGGCGAGGGATGCCGGGCGGCTGAACGGTCAAGGGCAGTCTGGGGGGAACCGCCATCGACCGTAACTGGAGCTTTTCCGCAAGGCGAACCGGTCGTCGGTTCGCCTCGGGAACCGCTATGGAGCGCTATCAGCGAACCCAGATGATGGTGCGCGAGGCGCGATCCACGAGGGCCGGACGGCCATCGATATAGACATAGCCATAGGCCGGATCATCCGGCACGGGGGCGAACTCGACATTGTTCTCGAGCACATAGCCCGGCCCGATATTGCCCGAGATGGTGACCGACGCCGAGGGATTGGCCTCGACATAGGAGATGGCCCGCTCGGAAACCGCATAGCCGGGCGACTGGACGATCTCGTTGGTCGCCAGATCGACGATGTAGACGCGACCATTGGCGTAGAAATAGCCGAAGTCCGGATCGCCCTGGATCGGGTAGACGGTGACCCCATCGGTCACCACGGCGCCGACTTCGATGCCGCCATCGATATAGATCGGGTCGACCGGGTTGTTGCCGGCATAGGCCACCGATTCTGCCGAAACCGCAGCTTCGCTACCGATTACGGCACCGGCAAAGCCACCGATGATGGCGCCGACCGGCCCGCCGAGAAGGAAGCCGATGGTGCCGCCCGTCGCGCCGCCGGCGGTCGCCCCGCCAACGGCCGCGCCATTGGACTGTGCCATGGCCGGAGCGGCCATGCCGAGAGCCAGAACGGCAACGCCGGCCAGAAGGATCTTCTTCATTGTTCTTATTCCTTTTTATCTGACGCCGCGTTGCGACGCCGAGGGGCTTGTCCCCGCCCTGTGGCCTGACAACGAGAAGCATGGCGGATCGTTCCCGCACCAAGAGCAGGAGGGATCGATAATGCTGGGTCGAGAGGGTGGTGTCCCTGCGATCGGCTCGGATGAGGGGTGCGGCTGCCCGTCCCGACCCCCGTGGCGCGCAGGCGCTGGTCAGGCCTTCTGGCCAGTCAGCGTGCGGAAGAGGGTTTCGAAAAAGCCGCGCTGGGGATCGCCGGTGCCGGCCGCCTGGAGTTCGACGAGCATGGCGGTGGTGCGCTGCAGCCGATCGGCGAGCAGGGCGCCCACATGCAGGGCCATGGCCGGCCGCTCTTCGAGCCATTCGAGCGCATTGTCGATGACATAGGCGGAAACGTCGGTTTCGGCGCGGACGGTGGCGGTGTGCGGAGCCTGAAGCAGCGTCGCGATCTCGCCCAGCACCGTGCCCGGCTCATCGAAGCGGATGACGGCGGTGCCCTTGCGCACAACCTCGACCGTGCCTGAGGCGATTACAAACAGCCGTCCCGTCTGCTGGCCTTCGGCAATGAGCACGGCCCCGGCGGGGAAGCGGGTGATGGGATGGTCCTTGAAGCGCCAGAGGATCTCGGTCATCGCGATGGCCCGGCTGATGGGGATGGGTGATCATGCCGGAAGGCGCGGGGCGGGGGAAGGGGGCTGGGAGGAGGCACCAGGTTTTCTGGAGGGTGCCGATGCCGGGGGCCTTGCCGGATATGGTAGTGTTGCGGTGCCGGGCAGGAAGTGGCTCATGGTGAGGAGCGGCGATAGCCGCGTCTCGAACCATAGGGCGCGGCGGGGACGGCGCAAGCGGCCCTCGCCCTTCGAGACGCCTCTTGCGAGGCTCCTCAGGGTGAGGGCCTCATAGTAGGCTCTGCGCAAGCGGCAGGGCCCCCTCACCCGCCGCTGAGCGCCGACCTCACGCCATTCGAGCGTAGCTCTCATGGCCTTCTCGGCTCCAATCCGTCCACTGGACGGATTGCCCGGCTGCGCCGTCGCCTCGAAGCCCCCGGAGGGAGAGGTGAAAGGGAGCAGCCCCCTCAGTTGTCTTCCATCTTGAGGGCCTTGATGAAGGCTTCCTGGGGGATTTCGACGCTGCCGAACTGGCGCATGCGCTTCTTGCCGGCCTTCTGCTTTTCGAGGAGCTTGCGCTTGCGGGTGGCGTCGCCGCCATAGCATTTGGCCGTGACGTCCTTGCGCATGGCGCGCACGGTTTCACGCGCAATGATCTTGCCGCCGATCGCCGCCTGGATGGGGATGACGAAGAGGTGCGGGGGGATCAGCTCCTTGAGCTTTTCGCACATCTGGCGGCCGCGCGATTCGGCGGCCGAGCGGTGCACGAGCATCGAGAGCGCATCGACCGGCTCGGAATTGACGAGGATCGAGAGCTTGACGAGGTCACCCTCGCGATAATCCGAGAGCTGGTAGTCGAAGCTGGCATAGCCCTTGGAGATCGACTTCAGCCGGTCGTAGAAATCGAACACCACCTCGTTGAGAGGCAGGTCGTATTCGACCATGGCGCGATTGCCCACATAGGAGAGGTTGCGCTGGATGCCGCGCCGATCCTGGCAGAGCTTGAGGATGGCGCCCAGATATTCGTCGGGCGTGAGGATGGTGGCCTTGATCCACGGCTCGCGGATCTCGGCGATCTTCATCACGTCGGGCAGGTCGGCGGGATTGTGCAGGTGGATGGTTTCGCCCGAGCTCAGGCTGATCTCGTAGACCACGCTGGGGGCGGTGGCGATGAGATCGAGGTCGAACTCGCGGGAAAGCCGCTCCTGGATGATCTCGAGATGCAGGAGCCCGAGGAACCCGCAGCGGAAGCCGAAGCCGAGCGCCGCCGACGTTTCCATCTCGAAGGAAAAGCTCGCATCATTGAGCCTTAGCTTGCCCATGGCGGCGCGCAGTTCGTCGAAATCGGAGGCATCGACGGGGAAGAGCCCGCAGAACACCACCGGCTGGGCCGGGCGGAAGCCGGGCAGGGCGGTGGCGGTGGGCTTCCGGTCGTCGGTGATGGTATCCCCGACATTGGTGTCGGCCACTTCCTTGATGGAGGCGGTGAACATGCCGATTTCGCCGGGCCCGAGCTCGGCCACCTCGATGAGCTTGGGCGTGAAGACGCCGACGCGGTCGAGCTCGTAGACGGCGCCCGAGGCCATCATGCGGATGCGCTGGCCCTTTTTCGCCGTGCCGTCGATGACGCGGATGAGCACGACGACGCCCAGATAGGTGTCGTACCAGCTGTCGACGAGAAGCGCCTTGAGCGGCTTGTCGATTTCGCCCTTGGGGGCGGGCAGGCGGGTGACGATGGCCTCGAGCACCTGATCGATATTGAGGCCGGTCTTGGCGGAAATCTCGACGGCCTCGGAGGCGTCGATGCCGATGACATCTTCGATCTGCTGCTTGACGCGCGGCACGTCGGCGGCGGGCAGATCCACCTTGTTGAGCACCGGCACGATCTCATGATCGGCATCGAGCGCGTGATAGACATTGGCGAGGGTCTGCGCCTCGACGCCCTGGGAGGCATCGACGACGAGCAGCGAACCCTCGACGGCCGCCATGGAACGCGAGACTTCATAGGCGAAATCGACGTGGCCGGGCGTGTCGATGAGGTTGAGGACATAGTCCTCGCCATCCCTGGCGGTATATTTGAGGCGCACGGTCTGCGCCTTGATGGTGATGCCGCGCTCGCGCTCGATCTCCATGGAGTCGAGCACCTGCTCTTTCATCTCGCGCGCATCCAGCCCGCCCGTCATCTGGATCAGGCGATCGGCCAGTGTGGATTTGCCATGGTCGATATGGGCGACGATGGAAAAATTGCGGATATTCTTGAGGGGCGTCGGCATGGTGGCGCTGATAGCAGAACCGCGGGGGCCCCGGAAGATGGTTTATCGGCGCTTAAGAGCGCGGGAACCCGCCGGGGTGGGGCGGCGTTTGCCGGCGATGCTGTACCGCTCGCTGTTTGCCGCGATCCTGCTCCTGGTGCCATCCGTCCTCGCGCAGGAGGAGGGCGACGTGCCGCTGCCCCGTCCGCGTCCCGAACCGGCGGTGACGGCGCCGGCCGCGCCCGAGGCGGCGGAGGCGGCCGAGGAAGCCGAAGCGGACGTTCCGGATGCTTCGGAGGCAGCCGCCGGGGACGCCGATGAGAGTTCCGCGGAGGCGACTGAAGCCGAAGCGCCACCCACCGCGACCACCGAGGAGGGCACGGTGATCGCGCTGCCCCGGCCACGGCCCGAGCCCGAGCCCGAGCCCGAGGCGGCCGATGTCGATGAGGCGCCCCCCGCGACGGGGGACAGCGAGGACGGGGACGCGGCCGAGGGCGTGCCGGACCCCGAACCCGAAGCGCCGCCGCGCATCTACCAGAGTGCCTGCCCGGCGGTGATTTCGGGCGCGGTGATTGCGCGTTCCCTGCCGCCGATTGCAGAGGGTGCGTGCGGCGAGCAGTCGCCGCTCGAGGTCACGGGTGTGATGGCCAATGGCCAGCTGGTGGAATTTTCGAGCCCCGCAACGCTGTCGTGTGCCATGGCGACGGCCTTGCCCGAATGGATCGCCGAAATCGACCGCTATGCCGAGGCGCGCGAGAATTCGGGCGTCTCGGAGGTTCTGACCGGCACGTCCTATATGTGCCGCAACGTCAATAATGGCAGCACCGGCAATCTCTCCTTCCATGCCTTTGCCAATGCCCTCGACGTCACCGGCTTCGTGCTCGAGGACGGCCAGCGCATGACGCTGCCCTCGGGCTGGGCGGATGCCGGCTCGGCCGAGGGGCGGCTGTTGCGCTTTGCCCATTCGGCGGCCTGCGCGCGGTTCACCACGACGCTGGGGCCCGAAGCAAATGCCTTGCATGAGGATCATCTGCATGTCGACATGGGCTGCCATGGCGGGCGGTGCCTGGCGCGGCTCTGCGAATAGCGGCAAAGCTGGCCCCGCCCGACGGCGTCTCAGGCGGGATTGAGGGAACAGCGAATGGCTGGGCAGACTGACGGACCACCGAAGCGCAAGCCATGGTTTTTCGACGGGGCGACCGGCCGTGAATTCACCGCGCCCAACACCGGCGACGAGATGAAGGCGGCGATCGATCGCATCGGCTTTGAGGCCGAGCATTTTCCCGATTGGGTCATCGATGACGGGCCCTATGGCGGCCTCGCCATCACGCTCAGCCTCATTGACCGCGACTGGAGCAAGCCGACGGTGCTGCTGGCCAAGACCGAGCACGGCGAGGCGCGTATCGTCGCGGAGGCTGACCCGTCGGGCTTCGTGCGCATCAGCGTCGACTGGCAGGGCGGTCCGGTGCTGACGGCGTTTCTCGACCGCCCTTACGAGCAGTATGAGCTCTGGCCACCCCATGCCGAAGGTGACTGCGAGGCGCCCGGCCATGTCGGCAAGCGCCTCAGCTGGGTGGGGTTCGACGCGGCCGCCTGGCCGGTGCTGAAGCCGCTGGCCAATCCGTATGGCGGGCTGACCCTGCGGGAAAAGGACCAGGAGATCGTGCACCTGCCCGACGCGGCTGCGCCTGATCGCTGATGGCGGGGTGGACTTGTGGGCAGCCGGCCGATCAAATCGCGCCATGACCGAGATCGAGCGATTCCCCGAGGTGATGCTCCTGGCCGCAGGGCTGGGCACGCGCATGCGCCCCCTGACGGATGCGACCCCCAAGCCGTTGATTCCCGTGGCAGGGACGCCGCTGATCGACCGGGTGATCACGGCAGCGGTCACCGAGGGCGCCAGGCGCTTCGTGATCAACGCCCATGCCCATGCCGATCAGGTGGTGGCCCATTTTGCCGGCCATCCGCGCGTCACGGTGCTACGCGAGGAGACCCTGCTCGGGGTGGGTGGTGGCCTGCGCAACGGGCTCTCGGCGCTTACGGGCGACACGCTTCTCGTGATGAACACCGATGCCTTCTGGCTGCCCGAGGCGGATCGGCCGCTGGCTCGGCTGATCGCGCGGCACAGGGAAATAGGCGCCGCGATGACGATGCTCTGCGTGCAGCCGGGGCGGGCGGTGGGCGCGCGGCTCAGCCATGATTTCTGCCTCGATCCCGTGGGCCGCATCACCCCCGACAGCGGCGCGCCGGTGATCTATACCGGGGTGATGGTGGTCGAGCGCGCGCTGGTTCAAACCCTGCCCGAGGGCAAGGGGCCGATGGCGCCGCTGATCGCCGCCGCCGAGGCGAAAGATGGCCTGCGCGGTGTGCATCTTCTGGCTCCGTGGTTTCATGTGGGGGACCCTGAGGGGCTGGCCGAGGCCGAGGCGCGGCTGGGCGCGGCATGAAGCGGGGCGCGCTCTATACCATTGCGCCGCATGCGCCGTTTCTGCCGACGCTGGCAAAGGCGGTGCTGTCGGGGCGGCTCTTTCCCGACTGGCCGCGCGATACGCCCTTCTGGCTCTCGGACATCACCATCATCCTGCCCACCCAGAGGGCGCGGCAGGCGCTGGCCGAAGCGTTCGCGGCCGAGGGCGCCGGACTTCTGCCTGACCTGCGCACCTTTGGCGGCGAGCCGGGGGAGGAGGAGCCGTTCCTGCCCCCGGTCGATGCCCCGGCATTGCCCCCGGCGATCTCGCCATTGACGCGGCGGCTGGTGCTGTCGCGGCTGATCGCGCGCTGGGCCGAGACCGAGGGCGGGCGCGAGGTGATGGCAACCCCGCCCAATGCCGCCGAAATCCTCGGGCTCGCCGATTCGCTGGGGAGTCTTGCCGACGATTTGATTGTCGAGGGCGTGCCTTATTCCGTGCTGCGCGACCTGCCGATGGCGGATCTGGCCGAGAACTGGCGCAAGACGCTGGCCTTTCTCGATATCGCTCTGACCTTCTGGCCGGACTGGCTCGCCGAGCGGGGGCTTGTCGATGCCGCGACGCGGCGCAATGCAAGGCTCGACCGACAGGCCGCGACGGTGGGAGTGCTCTATGGCGACCGGCCGGTGATCGCGGCGGGTTCCACCGGCTCGATCCCCGCCACGGCGCGGCTGATGGCAGCGGTGGCTGGCCTGCCGCGCGGGGCGCTGGTGCTGCCGGGGCTCGATACATCGATCGGGCCCGAGGGCCATGAGCGGCTGATCACGCCCGAGGCGGCCCCGCACGGCCATCCGCAATATGGGCTGATGCGGCTGCTGCGGGCGCTGGGCGCGACGGTCGGGGCGGTCACCGAACTTGGCCAACCGGAGATCCATCCGCGCACGCGGCTGGTGCGGCATGCGTTGGCCCTGCCCGAGGCGACGGCCGGCTGGCCGCAGGCGCGGGCGGCGCTGGCCCCCGAGATCGAGCGGGCGGTGGCGGGGCTGACCGTGATCGCGGCGCGCGGGGCCGACGAGGAGGCCCGGGCGATTGCGGTGCTGGCGCGCGACGCGCTCGATGAAGGCCGCAGCGTCGGCATCATATCGCCCGACCAGACGCTGTCGCGGCGCATCGCGGCGGAGCTGTTGCGCTTTGAAGTGGTGGTCGACGATGCGGCGGGCGTGCCGCTGTTTCAGTCCGAGGCCGGGCGGCTGGCGCGGCTGGCGCTGGCGGTGGCCGAAAGCGATTTCGAGCCGGTGGCGCTGATGGCGCTGCTCTCCCATCGCGGCGTGACGCTGGGGCTGGGCCGGCAGGGTCTGGCCCGGATATCGGGCCGGCTCGAACGCGTGCTGCTGCGCGGGGAATTGCCGCCCATCGGGCTGGCCGGGCTGCGGCGGGGGCTTGCAGCGCGCCTCGAGGGCAAGAGGCTTGACGCCGAGACGGGCGCGGCCATCGCCGGGCTGCTCGACCGGCTCGAAGCGGCGCTGGGGCCGCTCTGTGCCCTGCTGCAGGCGCGGCGCTGGAGCGCCGGCGATCTGGCTTCGGCCCTGCGCCAAACCTTGGCGGCGTTACGCGAACCCGCTCCCGGCGAAGCGGAGGCGGATCTGCCGGGCCTCCCCGAATTTGAGGGCTGGGCGAAGGCGCTCGCCGAAGGCGTCGATCCCGGCCCCGTGCTGCCGGCCGAGGCGCCCCATGCCATGCTGCTGGCGCTGATGGCGGGGGTGAGCGTGCCCGAGCCCGGCGCCTCGAACCATCGCGTGTATTTGTGGGGCCAGCTCGAGGCGCGGCTGCAAAGCCCCGATGTGATGATCCTGGCCGGGCTCAACGAGGATATCTGGCCGCGCGCCGCCGACCCCGGACCGTGGCTGAGCCGGGGCATGCGGCTCGCCGCCGGGCTCGAACCGCCCGAGCGCCGGCAGGGGCTGGCCGCCCATGATTTCGAGATGGCGCTGGGCAATGCCGAGGCGGTGCTGAGCTTTTCCGAGCGGCTGGGCGCGGCCCCGGCGCTGCCCTCCCGGCTGATCCAGAGGCTCGAAGGCTTTCTCGGGCCGGTCTGGGCCAAGACACTGCGCGAGCGCGGGGCGGTGTGGCTCGACCGGGCCCGGGCGCTGGATGCGATTTCTGGCGATCCGGTGCCGGCCACACGGCCGCAGCCCCGGCCGGCGGCGGCGTTGCGCCCGAGGCGTCTCAGCGTCACCGAGATCGAGCGGCTGATCCGCTCGCCCTATGACATCCATGCCCGGCATGTGCTGGCGCTAAAGCGCCTGCCGCCGCTGGGCGAGGTGCCCGATGCGCGCGAACGCGGGGCGCTGGTGCACGAGATTTTTGCGCGGTTTGTCAATGAGGGCGGCGATTTCAGTGATCCTCGGGCCGTGGAGACGCTCTTGTCCCTCGCCGAGGCGGCGTTTTCGCGGCTCGACAGCATCGGGGAGCGGCGCGACATCTGGCTCTTCCGATTCCGGCGTGCCGCCGAGCAGTTCGTCGCCTTCGAGCGGGCGCGCGAAAGCGAGGTGGAAAACCGCAGCGCCGAGGTCGATGGCGACTGGCTGCTGCCTTCGGGCTTTCGCCTCGTGGGCCGCGCCGACCGGCTGGACCGGCTCCGCGACGGGCGCACGGCCATCCTCGATTTCAAGACCGGCGCCCTGCCGCAGGCGGGCGAGATGACGGCGTTTCTCGCCCCCCAGCTGCCGCTCGAAGCGGCGATGGCGGCGGCCGGCGCCTTTGCCGGCCATGCGCCCAGCCCGCCCGGTGATCTGCGCTATCTCAAGATCGGGCTCGGGCCCGAAGCGCTGGTGGAAGAGCATTTCAGGACCCCCAAGGGCATGACGCTCGGCGAAGCGGCCGAGGAGGCGCAGCACCGGCTCGAGGCCCATGTCGAGGCCCTGCTGATGTCCGATCGCCTGCCGCTGGTGGCGGGGGTTCTGCCCCGCACCGGCCAGAGCTATGCCGGGGATTACGACCATCTCTCGCGGCTGGCCGAATGGTCGGCCGCTGGCGGGGAGGAGGGCGAATGAGCCGCCGCATCGCACCCTCTGCCAGCGCCGATGCTGCCCAGCGCGAGGCCGGCAATCCATCGCTATCGGTCTGGGTTTCGGCCAATGCCGGATCGGGCAAGACCCATGTGCTGACCCAGCGGGTGCTGCGGCTGCTGCTCTCCGGGGTGGCGCCCGAGGCGGTGCTTTGCCTCACCTATACCAAGGCGGCGGCGGCCGAGATGCGCGACCGCGTGGCCTCGCGGCTGGCCGAATGGGCGCTGATGGCCGATGCCGAGCTTGCCGCGGTGCTGACCCGGCTCACCGGCGCGGTGCCGACGGAAAAGGAGCGGCAGCGGGCCCGCACGCTCTTTGCCCGGGCGCTCGAAACGCCGGGTGGCTTGCGCATCCTCACCATCCACGCCTTCTGCGAGGCGGTGCTGCACCGCTTTCCGGTAGAAGCGGGCGTGCCCTTCGATTTCACCGTGCTCGAGGATCATGAGCGCGCCGAGATGATTCTCAAGGCGCGCGAGGCGGTGCTGGCCGGCGGGCTTTCGGGCAGCGCCGAGGAACAGGCGGTGCTAGCGCTGTTTGCGCGACTTTCCGACAGCCAGATCGCCGGCGCCATCGATACGGCGCTCGGCGAAGCGCGCAAGCTCAAGCCGATCCTCATGCGGCGGAGCGAGGCGCTCGCCAATCTCCGCCGCCTTCTGGGCGATCCGCCATCGCCCGAGGCTGTGGACGCCGAGATCACCGAGGGCAGGCTGGTGGGCGCCGCGGACGTCTCGGCCATTCTCTCGGCCTGCCCGCCCGGCGGGGGCAGCCGCTTCGAGGACAAGCTGGGCCGGCTCGATGCCGAAAGCCCCGACACCGAGGCCTGGCTCGGCGCCTTCCTCACCACCGAGTACGGCGTGCCCAAGCGCGGCTTTCCCAGCAAGGCGCTGGAGACGGCGCGGCCCGATCTGGCCGAACTGGTGCTGGCCGAGGCCAACCGGCTGGCGCACCTCTGCGAACGGCGCAAGGGCGCGCTGATCCTTGCGCGATCTGAGGCGCTGCTTGCCGTTCTGGGCGCCATTCTCGACCGCTACGAACGCCAGAAGCGGGCCCGCTCGCTGCTCGATTTCGATGATCTCGTCGAGCGGCTGGGCGCGCTCTTTGCCGACCCCGAACAGGGCGACTGGGTAAAATACAAGCTCGACGCGGCCATCACCCACATTCTCGTCGATGAAAGCCAGGACACCAATGCCGAGCAATGGCGGGTGGTGCGCCAGATCGCCGACGAGTTCTTTTCCGGCGAGGGCGCGGTGGAGCGGCCGCGCACGCTGTTCGCGGTGGGCGATGAAAAGCAGTCGATCTATTCCTTCCAGGGCGCCGATCCGCGCCTGTTCGGAGAAGCGGGGCGGCATTATCGCGCCCGGGCGCAGGTGGGCAGCTTCGCCCGCATCGGGCTGAGGACGAGCTTTCGCACCCTGCCGGGCGTATTGGCCGCGGTGGACCGGGTGTTCGCCGACGGCGAGCCGCGCCTGGGCGTGCTGGCGCTCGAGGAGCCGGTGATCCATGAAAGTGCCCGCGCCGAAGGCGGGGGCAGCGTGACGCTCTGGCCGCCCGAGGTGCCCGAGCAGCGGGCCGACAAGCCCGAAAGCTGGCCGCTCGAGCCGGGCGAGGCGAGCGAAAGCCCGCAGCGCCTCCTCGCCCGCCGCATCGCCCGGACGATTGCCGGCTGGATTGCGACCGGCCGCACCCTGGGGCCCCGCGGCCGGGCGGTGACGGCCGACGACGTGCTGATCCTCGTCCAGTCGCGCGGGCCGCTCTTTGCCGAGATCATCCGCGCCCTCAACATGGCCAAGCTGCCCACCCCCGGCGCCGACCGGCTGGCGGTGACGCGCCATATCGCGGTGCAGGACCTCTTGGCGCTCGGCGATGTGCTGCTCAACCCCACCGACGACCTGCAGCTAGCGGCGCTGCTGCGCTCGCCGCTCTTTGATGTCAGCGAAGACGGCCTGATGGCGCTGCTCGCTGGCCGGCCGCAGGGTCAGACGGCCTGGTCGGCGCTTTCGGGTGCTGCCCAGCCCGAGGCGAAGGCGGCCCATGAGCGGCTTGCGGCCTGGCGCGGGCGGCTCGATTTTGACCGGCCCTACACGTTTTTCGCCGAAGTGCTCTATGCCGAAGGCGGGCTGCGGCGCTTCCGCGCCCGGCTGGGCAACGAGATCGACGACGTGATGGCCCAGTTCCTCGAACTGGCGCTCGACCACGAGCGCTCGACTCAGCCCTCATTGCAGGGCTTTCTTGCCGCCTTGCGCGATCGCGACGTGACCATCAAGCGCGAGCTTAACGAGAAGGGCGGCGGGGTACGCGTGATGACCGTGCACGGCGCCAAGGGGCTCGAGGCCCCCATCGTCATTCTCGCCGATGCCAGCCAGCAGCCGCAGGGCCGGACCTTGAGCAAGCCGCTGGTGCTGCGCGAGGGAGCCGATGGCCCGCTGCTCATCCATGCCGGCAGCGATGCCGACCATGTCGAGGAGACCCGCAGCCTGCGCGACGAGGACCGTGCCGCCCAGCGGGCCGAATACTGGCGAAAGCTCTATGTAGGCATGACGCGGGCCGAGGACGAGCTTTACATCACCGGCTTCGTCACGCCGGGTCGCGATCGCGACAAACAGCTCGAGGGCAGCTGGTATGCCACCGTCGAGGCGGCGCTCGCGCCCCATGGGCGGCGGGGCGTGGAGGGCGCGCCCGACGCGCTGGTCTTCCCCGCCGATGCTGCCGATCCCGGTGTCGCTGTGGCAGGGGATGGACCAGTCGTAGGGCCGCGCATCGCGCCCTTCGTACCAGCGCCGCCGCGTCGGGCCCCGGCTGTGGAGACGCTCTCGCCCGCCCGGCTCGGCGCTTCCCTCAAGGCTGGAGGCCGCCAGCCCGATCCGCTGCGCACGCTGGCGGAAGCGGCGGCCGATCCGCTCGAGGCCGATCTGGCAAGACGCCAGGGCATTGCGCTCCATGCGCTGCTCCAGCATCTGGGGCGGGTGCCGGAGGCCGATCGCCCGCGAGTGGCCGAGAAGGCGGCGCAGGCCTTGCTGCCCGAGGCGCCGCACCTTCACGCGCCCCTGGCGCAAAAAGCGCTGCGCATCCTTGCTGCTCCCGATCTTTCGCGGATTTTCGGCCCAGGGTCCCGCGCGGAAGTGCCGTTTCTGGTCGAGGGGCTGCGCGATGGCCAGCCGATCCGGCTCGCCGGTCGCATCGATCGGCTCGTGGTTGACGAGACGCGGGTGTTGGTGGTCGACTACAAGTCGGACGCAAGGGTGCCCGCTGAGTCTTCAGCAGCGCCCCCGGCCTATGTCACGCAGCTGGGGCTCTATGCACTGGTTGCAGGTCAGCTGTTCCCCCGCCACGCCGTGGAGACTGCCATTCTCTGGACGTCGCTGGAATCGCTGGTGTATTTGCCCGAGGCCCGGGAGGCGGCCCTCCGGGAACGGATCACCCTCAGGTGAGTTCCTTGAAGCCGCACTGGACTCTGCATAGCTTTTGCATCACAAGCGCCACCGCTTTTCAAAAGAGAAGGCCGAACCAATGACCAGCCACGTTTCCGACGCCACCTTTGGCGAGGAAGTCCTCAACTCCAAGGAGCCCGTGCTCGTCGATTTCTGGGCGGAGTGGTGCGGACCGTGCCGGGCGATCGCCCCCGTGCTCGACGAGCTCTCCCAGGAGCTCAAGGGCAAGGTCAAGATCGTCAAGCTCAATGTCGACGAAAACCCCGACACCACCGTGAAATACGGCGTCCGCTCCATTCCCACCATGATCCTGTTCAAGGGCGGGGAAGCGGCCGATATCAAGGTCGGCGCCGGCACGCCCAAGGCCGGGCTGTCGAAATGGCTCGAAGGCCACGCCGCCTGACGATTCCGACCGGCGCCCCGGCGCCGGTGACTCGATCCGCTTCAAGGCGCCGCCGGTTCCATCCGGCGGCGCCTTGCATTTGAGGGGGCCCGTTCTTCGGGCCGTCCTCGCTTCGGCGATAAGCGCTATTGCAGGAAATAGGTGATGGTGGAGACCACCCGCACCTTCTTGGCGATCTGCTTTTCCGGCCGGTCGTTGGGGATCTCTACGGCGGGCAGGATCTCGAAGACGCCCTGGTTGACCGTCTGGATCGCGCCGACCGCGGCCCCCGATTCGGCGGCCAGCTGCTCGGCCGATTCCTTGGCCCGCTGGGTCGCTTCGGCCAGCATCTCGTTCTTGAGCCCGTTGAGCCCGGTAAAGACGAAGGACGCGCCGGCGCTGTAGGCATCGGTGGAAAAGACCACACCCGAGGCGATGAGATCGGCAATGCCACGGCTGGCCCCGGCCAGCTCGTCGACCTTGGTCGAGGTGACGAGCATGTCCTCGGTCAGGACGAACCGGAAGGCATCGGGCGTCGATCCCGCATTATAGCCGGCAGCCCGATCCTCGACCTGGATGTTCTGGACGTTGATTTCCTCGGGGGTAAACCCGCGATTGGAGAGATAGCCGCGCACCGACTGCTCGGAGGCGTTGAGGGCGGCGCGGGCCTCCTCGAGCGTGCCCCCGGTCGCCACGAACCGGATGGGCCAGAAGCCGAGATCAGCCTTGACCTCGCGTTCGGACAAACCCTTGACCGTGACATAGCGGGCCGGTTCCCGGCTTTCGACCAGGGCCTCGCCCACGACCCAGCCCGCCCCGGCAATGCCCATGGCAATGAACAGGGCGCATAACAGATAAACGATGCGCATGATTGCGTCCTCAAGACCCCACTGCCCCCCGGCAGCCTCCATGATACGCGCGCCGATTGTGGCGCCTTTGGGAGAAGGCCGGTGAAAGGGGGTCGCGAACACACCGGAGGTGATCGGGCCTTGAAGCCCGTCGCCCGATCCCCATATCGAGTGGGCAGCCAAGGGGCGTTATTCACAGGGTCGAAGGCTGCGTGACGAAATCGTCATTTTGCCCGTTGACACTGAAATGGGGTGTCCCTTATAAGCCGGACATCGCTGAGGCGGGGCTGCGGGAACGTGGTTCTGGCGAGGCAAGTGGTTGATCTGGAAGGTAAAATTCTAGGTTGGCTGCGGGTACGGCGGGGAAGTTTCGGATGAAACTTTCTGCGGTACGACGGAAAAAAGGGTGTTGACAGGCTCTTCGGCCTCGACTAGAACCCGCTGCACTGACGACGCCGAGCGCTGGTCGCTCCCACTGTCGGTGATCTTCTGAAAGGGCAGGATTGCTGGCGGGCAACCGGAGGCAAGATGCTGTTCCCTTAAGGATGTGGAGACTGAGGTCTCCGATGACGCCGCCCTTTGAGAGGGATTTGGGGTCAGCTCTTTGACAGTGTGAAGAGAGAAGAAAGAGAAACGTGGACGGCGAGGTTCTTGCGGTCTGATCGAAAGATTGGACGAAGACTTTGATGGGTGCACGTTTCTGAGGAAACACAACCATGGTCGTCGGTTTAGGCCGATGATTTAGGTGTGTGTCCTCGTCAATGTCGCGTCGGAGACGACGCGCACGCAAACGTGCAATCCAGCGACATAAAGTCAGCATTCAAACTTGAGAGTTTGATCCTGGCTCAGAACGAACGCTGGCGGCAGGCTTAACACATGCAAGTCGAACGCCCCGCAAGGGGAGTGGCAGACGGGTGAGTAACGCGTGGGAATCTACCCAGTTCT
>NZ_FPKU01000003.1:365989-781909 GCF_900119845.1 Devosia enhydra | reverse complement strand
GGGATGCACTTCCTAGATCTACTGTTTGTTTTTGTCGCTTGGTTCAGAGAGCAAGTTTGGATGCTGTTCATCGCGATTGAGCGGTGAGGCGTCCGGATCTTTCGACATCGTGAAGAGATGGCTCGCTGCTTGTTTGACCCGCACCCCGGGGAGAGACAGCGCGCCACGTGAATTCTGGTTTTTTTTGATCTGACCGATCAAAAGCCACGCCGTGATGGCGTGGATTATCGTTCGGTCCCGTGGCTGCCCGTACCTTTACAAGAGGGGTCGGGCGGGTTGCGGGCATTGATAATGAGAACGATCAAGTGCCTTAAGAGCATCTAGTGGATGCCTTGGCGCATGCAGGCGATGAAGGACGTAATACGCTGCGATAAGCCTCGGGGAGCTGCGAATAAGCTTTGATCCGAGGATTTCCGAATGGGGCAACCCGACCATTTAGGTCACCCGAAAGGGAGCTAACCCAGGGAACTGAAACATCTAAGTACCTGGAGGAAAGGACATCAACCGAGACTCCGTTAGTAGTGGCGAGCGAACGCGGACCAGGCCAGTGGCCTGTGGGTAAGAACGGGAAGGACTTGGAAAAGTCCGCCATAGTGGGTGAGAGCCCCGTACCGGTAGAAAGCCCATAGGTCCTCGAGTAGGGCGGGACACGTGAAATCCTGTCTGAACATGGGGAGACCACTCTCCAAGCCTAAGTACTCGCATGCGACCGATAGCGAACAAGTACCGTGAGGGAAAGGTGAAAAGCACCCCGACGAGGGGAGTGAAAGAGTTCCTGAAACTGGATGCTTACAAACAGTCGGAGCCCAAGGTTTGTCCTGGGTGACGGCGTACCTCTTGTATAATGGGTCATCGACTTAGTCTGTCTAGCAAGCTTAAGCCGTTAGGTGTAGGCGCAGCGAAAGCGAGTCTGAATAGGGCGCGAAGTTAGACGGATTAGACCCGAACCCGAGTGATCTAGCCATGAGCAGGCTGAAGGTAAGGTAACACTTACTGGAGGGCCGAACCCACGTCTGTTGAAAAAGACGGGGATGACTTGTGGCTAGGGGTGAAAGGCTAATCAAACTCGGAAATAGCTGGTTCTCCGCGAAAGATATTTAGGTATCGCCTCGGACGAATACCTTGGGGGGTAGAGCACTGGATGGGCTAGGGGGTCTCACCGACTTACCAAACCTAACCAAACTCCGAATACCCAAGAGTACTATCCGGGAGACAGACGGTGGGTGCTAACGTCCATCGTCAAGAGGGAAACAACCCTGACCTACAGCTAAGGTCCCCAAGTCGTGGTTAAGTGGGAAAGCATGTGGGAATGCTTAGACAACCAGGAGGTTGGCTTAGAAGCAGCCATCCTTTAAAGATAGCGTAACAGCTCACTGGTCAAGCGTTCCTGCGGCGAAGATGTAACGGGGCTCAAACCACGCACCGAAGCTTAGGGTTTGCATGTTTACATGCAAGCGGTAGCGGAGCGTTCCGTAAGCCGGCGAAGGGAGACTCGTGAGAGCTCCTGGAGGTATCGGAAGTGCGAATGATGACATGAGTAGCGATAAAGAGTGTGAGAGACACTCTCGCCGAAAGTCCAAGGGTTCCTGCGCAATGCTAATCAGCGCAGGGTTAGCCGGCCCCTAAGTCGAGGCGGAAACGCGTAGACGATGGGAACCACGTTAATATTCGTGGGCCTGGTGGTAGTGACGGATCGCGCGGGTCTGTATCCCCTTATCGGATTGGGGATGCAGTGAGCCGGTTCCAGGAAATAGCTCCACCGACATAGACCGTACCCTAAACCGACACAGGTGGACTGGTAGAGCATACCAAGGCGCTTGAGAGAACGATGCTGAAGGAACTCGGCAAATTGCACGCGTAACTTCGGGATAAGCGTGACCTCATATTGGGCAACCGGTATGGGGTGGCACAAAAGAGGGGGTGGCGACTGTTTATCAAAAACACAGGGCTCTGCGAAGTTGCAAAACGACGTATAGGGTCTGACGCCTGCCCGGTGCCGGAAGGTTAAAAGGAGATGTGCAAGCATTGAATTGAAGCCCCGGTAAACGGCGGCCGTAACTATAACGGTCCTAAGGTAGCGAAATTCCTTGTCGGGTAAGTTCCGACCTGCACGAATGGCGTAACGACTTCCCCACTGTCTCCAGCATCGACTCAGCGAAATTGAATTCCCCGTGAAGATGCGGGGTTCCCGCGGTCAGACGGAAAGACCCCATGAACCTTTACTATAGCTTTGCGCTGGCATTCGTGTCGGCATGTGCAGGATAGGTGGTAGGCTTTGAAGCCAGGGCGCTAGCTCTGGTGGAGCCGCAAGATGAGATACCACCCTTATCGTCATGACTGTCTAACCGCGATGTAACAGCATCCGGGACAGCGCATGGTGGGTAGTTTGACTGGGGCGGTCGCCTCCCAAAAGGTAACGGAGGCGCGCGATGGTGGGCTCAGACCGGTCGGAAATCGGTCGTCGAGTGCAATGGCATAAGCCTGCCTGACTGCGAGACTGACAAGTCGAGCAGAGACGAAAGTCGGTCATAGTGATCCGGTGGTCCCGTGTGGAAGGGCCATCGCTCAACGGATAAAAGGTACTCTGGGGATAACAGGCTGATACTGCCCAAGCGTCCATAGCGACGGCAGTGTTTGGCACCTCGATGTCGGCTCATCACATCCTGGGGCTGGAGCAGGTCCCAAGGGTATGGCTGTTCGCCATTTAAAGTGGTACGTGAGCTGGGTTCAGAACGTCGTGAGACAGTTCGGTCCCTATCTGCCGTGGGTGTCGGAATATTGAGAGGAGCTGTCCCTAGTACGAGAGGACCGGGATGGACGCACCTCTGGTGGACCTGTTGTGGCGCCAGCCGCAGTGCAGGGTAGCTATGTGCGGAAGGGATAACTGCTGAAAGCATCTAAGCAGGAAGCCCCCCTTAAAACGAGTATTCCCTATCAGAGCCGTGGAAGACCACCACGTTGATAGGCCGGATGTGGAAGCGCAGCAATGTGTGAAGCTGACCGGTACTAATAGCTCGATCGGCTTGATCGTTCTCATTAATCAATGCCCGCAGCGCCAAACGGCACTGCACCAAAGGATCATCAAAACCAGAATTCACCAGTTGTGTTTTTCGCCGATCTGGTGGTTATCGCGCGGGGCCCAGAACCCGATCCCATCCCGAACTCGACCGTTAAATCCCGTCGCGCCAATGGTACTAAGTCTCAAGACTTGGGAGAGTAGGTCGCCGCCAGGTCTGCCAAAAAC
Source organism: Devosia enhydra (assembly GCF_900119845.1). Taxonomy (GTDB): domain Bacteria; phylum Pseudomonadota; class Alphaproteobacteria; order Rhizobiales; family Devosiaceae; genus FPKU01. The sequence continues at coordinate 778,665 of NZ_FPKU01000003.1, read as the reverse complement.
ACAACACAATCTCTTCTCTGACAACCCAAAAGCCCCCGGATAAATCCCGGGGGCTTTTTTGCGTCCACAGCACGGGGGGACGGGGGCGTGCATGCCTAAATCCAGCCAGCGCGCTCGTCATCACTCATGCGGAGCTACATCCGCAATTCCGCTTGACTGCCATTGGGACCGTTCCAGCGCCGAGTGAGACTTTCGCAACGTGAATGTCCGCCGATCGATCGACTATTGGATCAGCCTCAGTCCCACGACCGCGCAGTTCTGCGTGAGCCGCGAACGCATCACGGACTGCCGATAAGACGCCGAGGCCCCTAGCCTAATCGCCGGCAGTCTACCCGGACAGATCGTCGCGGCCCGAAACCACCGTGCAATTCCGGCCCCTGCCCTTCGCGGCATAGAGCGCACAATCGGCAGCCGAGATCAGCGCAGAGAGATCGCCATGGGCGGGCCCGGCGCTGCTGATGCCGATGCTGACGGTCACGCCATGGCCTTGCGTAGCCGGCAGTGCGGCAATGGCATGTTGAAGACGCTGCGCCACGCCGAGGGCACGGCGCTCGTCGGCGCCCGGCAGCATGATGCAGAATTCTTCGCCGCCCAACCGCCCAATGATATCGCTCGAGCGCAGAACTGACCGGCACGATTCAACGATGGCCTGCAACACGGCATCGCCGGCGGCATGGCCCCTTGTGTCGTTGATGCGCTTGAAATGGTCGGCATCGAGCAGCAGGCAACTCAGGGCCTCGTTGCGCGCGCGCGTCTGGCGCATGGCCGTAGCTGCGCTGTCGATGAAGCTGCTGCGCCGCAGCGCGCCGGTCAGGCCATCGACAGCGGCGGTCTGGCGCAACTCGATCTGCTCCACCACCATGTCGGCGAGGTCGGTCAGAATGGCGATGTCGCGGGCGCTGGCCTTGCGCGGCGTGCTGTCGATGGCGCAGAGCGCGCCCAGCACATGGCCTTTGAGGGTGCGCAGCGGCGCGCCGATATAGAACCGGATATGCGGCGGCCCCACGACCTGGGGATTTTCGGCAAAGCGGGGATCTTCGCGCGCGTCCTCGACGATCAGGGGCGCGTTGGCCTGCACGGAATGATCGCAAAAGGATTCGCTGCGCGGCGTTTCGCAGATACTCAGCCCCTGCATCGACTTGAACCACTGCCGGTCGGCATCGACCAGCGTGACGGTGGAGATGGGGACGTCGAAAATCCGGGTGACCAGGCGCGTGATGCGATCGAATTCGGGCTCGGGCGGCGTATCGAGGATGTCATAGGCCTGAAGCGCGTCCAGGCGCTCGGCTTCGCTGCGGCGGATGGGCTCGAAGGGACGAGCAGGTTCGAGTGCGATCGACATTGTCTCTCCTTGCCGGACGCGCCTCTGGCGGGCTTTTGTCCGTCGAAGCCTTTCAGTGCAGGCTTCGACGGCAAAGCCGCTGAAACCCACCCGTGCCAAGTGGCTTCACCGCGACACTGGTGTCATTTTTTCGAAGCGCGCTCCAGACTGCTCTGCATCCAGGATGTTAACAAAAGTTGAACGGGCGACACCGTGATGATGCCGCCCGTTCATATCGCGAGGATGTGACAGCGGATCGGTGTCCGCTGCCTCGAAATGCTAATGCCGCGTCGCGGCTGCCGCGTCGAGCCGGTCGTGGATATGCCGGTACGACGGGGCGAAGGGGCCATCGAGGGCTTCGCCCATGCCGGCCAGATGTCGCTTCTGGCCTTCGAGCTCAGCGCGGATCTCGTCGGGGTCGGAGGCCATCAGGATATCGAAGCGCGCCGCATCGATGCTGCCCGAGCCATTCACGAGGTCCTCGTGCCGCGGCAAGCCGCCCAGAAGGCCCGAGCGGGCCTCGACCCGGCCACGCGCGCGCTCGACGACCCAGCGCAGGACGCGGGTGTTTTCGCGGAAGCCCGGCCAGATGAAGCGGCCGTTCTCGTCCTTGCGGAACCAGTTGACGCGGAAGATCGGAACGTCGACCGTGAGCTTGTCCTTGAAGGCGAGCCAGTGGGCCATGTAGTCGGCGATGTTGTAGCCGCAAAAGGGCAGCATGGCGAAGGGATCGCGCCGGATATCGGCCTGGCCTTCGGCAGCTGCTGTCGCTTCCGAGGAGAGAGTTGCGGCCCAGAGCACGCCTTCGGCCCAGTCCTGCGCCTCAAAGACCAGCGGGAAGGTCTTCGACAGCCGGCCGCCGAACAGCAGGGCCGAAATCTCGACGCCCTCCGGCGCATTCCAGTTGGCATCGAGCGTGCGGCAATTCGTGGCGCGCACCGTGAAGCGGGCATTGGGATGGGCCGCGGGACGGCCGGCATCGGGCGTCCAGGGGCGGCCCTGCCAGTCGATCAGCCGGTCGGGCGGGGTGCCCATGCCTTCCCACCACACATCGCCATCTTCGGTGAGGGCGCAATTGGTGAAGATGCAGTCATGGCCGACCATGTCCATGGCCACCGGGTTGGTCTTGGCGCTCGTACCCGGGGCGACGCCGAAAAAGCCCGCCTCGGGATTGACGGCGCGCAGTTCGCCGCGCGGGCCGGCAAAGAGCCAGGCGATGTCGTCGCCCACCGTGCTCACCGTCCAGCCCTTCATGTCCTCGGGCGGTTCGACCATGGCGAAATTGGTCTTGCCGCAGGCCGAGGGGAAGGCGCCCGCGACATAGGCCTTTTCGCCCTCAGGCGATTCGAGCCCGACGATCAACATGTGCTCGGCGAGCCAGCCCGACTTGTGGGCTTCGACCGAGGCCAGCCGCAGGGCGAGGCACTTCTTGCCCAGAAGCGCATTGCCGCCATAGCCCGAGCCGAACGACATGATCTCGGCTGTTTCGGGGAAGTGGGCGATGTATTTGTGGGTGGGGTTGCTCGGCCAGGACGAGCTGGTCTCGCCTTGGGCGAGCGGCGCGCCGACCGAATGTACGCAGCGCACGAAGGGCTTGCCCTCCATCCGCGCCAGAACATCGGCGCCCATGCGGGTCATGATGTGCATGGAAGCGGCGACATAGGCGGAATCGGTGACCTGAACGCCGAACATCTCGATGGGCGTGCCCGACGCCATGACGAAGGGCAGCACATAAAGCGTGCGGCCGGCCATCGCGCCATCCAATAGCGTATTGAGCTCGGCCCGCATCGCCACCGGCTCGCGCCAGTTGTTGGTGGGGCCGGCCTCGGCGGCATCGGTGGTGCAGATGAAGGTGCGGTGCTCGAGACGCGCCACATCGTCGGGCGTCGAGCGCGCGAGGTAGGAATTCGGGCGCTTTGCCGGATTGAGGGGGATCAGCGTGCCCTCCGACACCAGCCGGGCGCAGAGGGCGGAATATTCGGCCTCACTGCCATCGCACCAGTGAATGGCGGCCGGCTTGCACAGGGCCGCTATCTCCGCCACGAATGCGGCGACGCTCGAATTGGGAGCAGGCATGGTCGATCCCTCTGGCAGTGAACGCCTCAGGACATGCCCGGATAGGGCTCCCAGCCGCAATTGACCATTCCGACTAAGCCTTTTGGCGGGGGCCGCCGATCAGCGCCCGAACGGCACGCTGGAGGTGATGACCTGGCCGGAATTGTTGAACTCCACCTCGAAATCCACCGTGATGCCGGAATTGGCGAGGCTGATGGCCGAGCCGATGCGCACGTCGTTGCCGCCACGGTCGCGCTGCTTTTCGGCGAGGTCGAAGCGGATGCGATCGCCCTGCTGGCGCCCCACCGCGATGCCGGTGAAGCCGGCATTGGAGCTCATGGCGGCCTCGTAGCGGCGGTTCTGGTCGCTGTAGAGGATGGTGCCCGAGACCGACAGGTTCATGTTGGCGAGCGAGCAGCGGCCGGCATAGTTGATGCGCGCCTGGTTGCCCTTGGAAATGGTGAGGCGGCACCGGAAGCTTTCGGGTTTTTCCGTGCCGCGCGTAACGCCTTCGCCGCGCCATTCCCCGACATAGGATTCGAGCAGCGCCATCTCGGCAGGGCCGGCGAGGGCCGGGGCCGAGAAGGCCGTGGCCAGGCTCAGCGCCATGGTGGCCGCAACGGCGCGAAAGACTGTCTTGGTCATGTCACTTGATCCCTGATGACGCAGTTTGCTTCCCATCAACCTCACGAATCTGCGAGGGTCCCGAGCGGATTTGGCGTTAACCTGCCGGCCAGCAGCGGCGGAACGATGCCTGCCGCCGATTCGAAAGGACAAGCCCGTGAACGACATGCCGGCCTCGGAAGGGACCCCTGCAGCGCCGACAGGCAATCCGTCTTCGTCGTTAACTGCAAGTCAAAAAACCGCGTCCGGGATCGATTTGACCATGAGTGCAGCAAATTCGTCCCTCGCGCCGATCATTACGGTCAAGGATGTCGACTATACGCTCGATGTGGCGGGGCGCCCGCTCAACATCCTGCGCAAGATCAATCTCATTGTGCAGCCCGCCGAAGTCGTGGCCATTGTCGGCCCCTCGGGCAGCGGCAAGACCTCGCTGCTGATGCTGCTGGCCGGGCTCGAGCGCGCCACGGGCGGCGCCGTCACCGTGGCGGGTGAAAACCTGGGCAGTCTCAGCGAGGACGAACTGGCCGTGTTCCGCCGCAAGACGCTGGGCATCGTGTTCCAGAGCTTCCATCTTATTCCCTCGCTTTCGGCGCTCGACAATGTGGGGCTGGCGATGGAGATCGCATCACCGGGCATGCCCCTCGCCAAGACACGCGAGGCGGCGGCCGCCGCGCTCGCCGCCGTGGGGCTGGGCGACAGGCTCGATCACCGGCCGTCGGCGCTCTCGGGCGGCGAACAGCAGCGCGTGGGGCTGGCCCGCGCCATGGTGGCACGGCCCAAGCTGTTGCTGGCCGACGAACCGACCGGCAATCTCGACCAGAAGACCGGCGAAAAGGTCATCGACCTGATGTTCGGGCTGGCCCGCAAGCAGGGCACCGCCGTGGTGCTCATCACCCATGACCCCGGCCTTGCCGACCGCGCGGACCGCGTGGTGACCATGACGCAGGGCGAATTGACCGAAACCACGAAGGCCAAGGGCTGATGCGCGCGCTGCTTGCCGCCATCCGCATCGGCCTGCTCGACATGCGGGGCGACCTCAGGCGTTTCGGGCTGCTGGTGGCCTGCCTTGCCGTCGGCACGGCGCTCATTGCCGGGGTCGGCTCGGTCGGGGCCAGCATCACCGAGGCCGTGGAACGCGACGCCGCCGTGCTGATGGGCGGGGATGTCGAGCTTTCGCGTGCGGACCGCGCCGCCACGCCTGAAGAGCTGGCGGTGCTCGAAGGGTTCGGCCGCATCGCGCGCGTCATCGATACCAATGTGCGGGCCGAGGCCGAGGATGGCACGGCCGAGGCCTTTGTCGACCTGATGGCGATCGGCAGTTTCTATCCACTCTTCGGCTCGGTTTCGAGCCCGTCGGTTGTTGCGGGCACGCCGGTGCATGACCTGCTGAGCGCCGTCGACGGCGTGCCGGGCGCGCTCGTCGATCCCCTGATGATGGACGAGCTGGGCATCTCGGTGGGCGATACCTTCCTTCTTGGCGGTACGCCCTTCGCGGTACGCGGTGAGCTCGACGGGCTGCCCGATGCAGCCGTGCGCGGCTTCCGCCTGGGCTCGACCACGCTGATCACGATTGAAGGGTTGGCACTGCTGTCAGATCGCACCTCGCCGCTGCCGGGCCTGGGCACGTTCTTTCGCTACAAGCTGGCGCTCGAGGACATGGATGCCGAGGCCGGCAAGGTCGCCGTCGCCGAGGCCCTTGCCGATCCGGCATGGACGGTGCGCTCGGCCCGCGACGGGCTGGGCCCGATGGTGCGCTATTACGATCTCTTCATGTCCTATCTCGTCATCGTCGGGCTCGCCTCGCTGCTGATCGGCGGGGTCAGCGTGTGGACCGGCATCCAGGCCTATATCGGGGAGCGGGCCGGGGTCATCGCGGTGCTGCGCTCGATCGGCGCGGGACGCAACCGGGTGTTCATCCACTTCTTCTCGCAGGTGGCGATGCTGGCACTGGTGGGGGTGGGCCTCGGCCTCCTCGTGGGTGGCGGCACAGCCTGGGGCGTGCTGCCGGCCGTGGGCCAGGCCGTGGGCATAAACCTCAGCGCGACGCTGCACATCCAGCCACTGGCCGTCGCGGCAGGGGTGGGGCTGCTCATCGCCTTCGCGTTCTCCTATCTGCCGCTGCAGCAGGCGCAGGCGATTTCGCCCGTGTTGCTCTTTCGCTCCAAGGGGCTTGCGGCGCCGCCCATCGACTGGCGGCGCATGCTGGGCAGCCACCGCGTGCTGCCGCTTCTGGTGGCGGGGCTGGGCATTGCGTGGCTGGCCGTGCTGATGACCGGCGATACGCTGCTAGTGCTTGCCTTTGCGCTCGCTGCGGCGGGCGCCGTCGTGATCCTACAGGTGGCGGTGAACCTCGCCAAGCGCGGACTGCGCCGCCTGCCCGAGCCGTCCTTTGCGCTGCTGCGCCGGGCGCTCTCGGCCATTGCCTCGTCGGGCTCCAATGCTGGGGCGGTGGTGGTATCGGTGGGCATGGCGCTCGCCATGCTGGTGGTGGTGCTGGTTCTCGAGGCCAATCTGCGCCAGGAATTCCTCGGCGCCTCGGTGTTCGATGCCCCGACCCTCGTTGCCTCCGACCTCTTTTCCGACGAGGTCGCGGCGCTCGAGACCATGGCCGATGCCGAGGGCGACATCGCGCTCTTTACCGCTACGCCCATGCTGCGCGCCGCCTTTTCCGGCATAAACGACCGGCCCGCCTCGGCAATTGCCGCCAGCGGCCCGGAAGCGGCGTTCCTCATGTCCGGGGAAGTACCCATCACCTATCGCACGGCCCTGCCCACCACCTCGCGGCTGGTGGAGGGGGTGTGGTGGCCCGCCGATCATGCCGGTGCGCCGCTCGTCTCGCTGCACCAGAGCCTGCGGGACGGGCTCGGAGTGCGGCTGGGCGACACGATCCGGTTCGAGATCTTCGGGGAAACCATCAGCGCCGAGATCGCCAATTTCCGCGATTATTCCTGGCAGGGCGGCATCGATTTCCTCGCCACCTTCTCGCCCGGCCTGCTCGAAGCCTATCCCGCCACGCTGTTCGGCGCGGTGACGGCGGTGCCGGGGCGCGAGCAGGCGCTCGAGCGCGACCTGGCGCAGGCGCTGCCCGATGTGCGCTTCATCGCCATCGGGGCCACCCTGCAACAGATCACCAGCGCGCTGAGCCAGCTTTCCTTTGCGGCGGTGCTGGTGGGCGGTCTCGCTGTGGCCAACGGGCTCCTGGTGCTGATCGGCAGCCTCGCCACCGGACGACGCCAGCGCGAAGCCGATGCGGTGATCACCAAGGTTCTGGGCGCGCGCCGCTTCGAGGTGGTGGGAGCGGTGGTGATCCAGTTCCTGATCCTCGCCGCCTTCGCCGCGATCATCGCCACGCCGCTCGGCATCGGGCTCGCCTATGTGATCACCAGCGTGCTGCTGGCCGTGCGGTTCACCGTCGAGCCGCATGTGCTGATGCTCGTCAATGTGGGTGCGGTTGCGCTCACGGCGGTTCTGGGCGCAATGACCATCTGGCGGGTGCTGGGCACGCGCCCCGCGCTGATCCTGAGGCGGCTCGCAACCGACTGAGGTGCCGTGCCGGTGATCGCGAGGCGGCGGGGAGGAGCGCTATAGGCAGACGCCCCCGTGGCATGCGACAATGGCGTTGGCGTCGGGCCGCGATCGGGCCGGTGTCGCAGCTATCCGTCCTGCCCAGCGCCTGAGCCCGCCATGCCCTTATCCATCGCGACCCTGCCACCCCTGCGGCAAGTCGCGACACGCGATGGCGCCGAGATCGCCTATGCCGATTATGGCGGGCCCGCGACCAGAGGCACGGCGATGCTGGTGCATGGGCTGGGCGCCGGCGCGCTGCAATTTGCCCGCGACGCCGAGGCGCTCGCCGTCGAGGGCTATCGCGTGCTCGTGCCCGACCTCCGCGGCCATGGCGCCTCACGATCGCCTTCCGTGCCGCGCGAGGCCGGACACTTCGCCATCCCCGTCATGGCGGACGATCTGCTTGCGGTTCTCGCCGATGCCGGGGCGGGGCCGGTGCATTGGGTGGGCAATTCGTTGGGCGGCATCCTGGGCCTGCACCTGCTGGCGGCGCGGCCCGATGTGTTTGCCAGCTTTGCGATGTTCGGCACCTCCCCCCGGCTCGACCTGCCGGTGCTGGCCGCGACCGGCATTCCGCTGCTCTATCGGCTGCTGGGGCAGCGCCTGCTCGCCGGTACCACGGCCTGGGGCACGACACGCGCGCCCGAGGGCCGGGTCGTAGTCGCGCGCCTCCTCGCCGATTTCGATCCCATGGTGGGCGAGGCCATCGCCCGTAATGTGCGCCGCTACGACCTGCTCGGCGCTGCGCTCGCCCATGAGGGGCGCATGCTGATCCTGCGGGGCGGGCGCGACCGGGGCGTCAACCGGGCGCTCGACCCGTGCCTGCGGGCCTTGCAGCAGAAGCCCCGCCTGAGCCTCGTCAGGCTACCCGAGGCGGGCCATTGCGGCAATCTCGATGGGCCGGAGCGGTTTCGGGCCGAGCTTTTGGCGTTCTGGCAGGCCTGAGGGCGGTCAGGGCCGTGGGGCTGGCTTTTCGGCCCGGCAGAAGCCGAGCACGATGGCAGCGATGAAGACATAGCTCGCGGTCTGCAATTCCCAGCCGAACATCAGATTGGTCGCGCCCAGCACGGCGTAGGAGGACGAGAGGGCCAGCGCGCCATAGAGGCGGGCGCTGCGCCAGCCATCGGAGGGGGAGGCGAGGGCCCCCGCGATCGGGGCAAAAAGGATCAGCGCCAGCGCGGCAATGCCGAGCACGCCGGCGGCCACAGCGAAATCGGCAAGGTCGGAATGCAGATGCCCAAAGGCCGCATATCGCGAGGCCGGGCCCATGCGCTCGCGCACGATGGCATCGGTGGCCGCATAGAAGTGCGCCCAGCCATGCCCGAACCACGGCTTCTGCCAGAAGGCTTCGATCGCGGCGGTGTAGAGATCGAGCCGCACCGCCGCCGAGACTTCCGAAACCTCGCCGGTGCGGAGGAATTCGAGCACCATGGCAAAGCCGGTCAAGGCGCGGCGCTGGTCATCGAGCACGAGAACGGCAAGCGTCCCCGCGAGGACGAGCCCCACAACGGTCGCGACGCTCAGCCTGCGCGACACCCCGTAGTGGCGCAGTGCGACAAGGAGCGCGAAGAGCCCGAACACCGGATAGGCGAGCACCGCTCCGCGCGACTGGGTCCAAAGGACGGCGATGAACCCCAGCACCATTCCCACGATTCCTGCCAGCCGCACGACAGCTTTGCGGGAAAACAGCCCCATAAGCGCAATGCCGGAAAGCACAGTCAGCAGGGCTGCAAAATGCAGCGAATTGTCATTGGGCAGCTGCGCCCTGTCGACCGTATCGAGCGTCAGGCTGTGGCGCGCCACGAGCACCGCAAGGCCAAGGGCGGCGGTCGTGACAAGTGCTACGACCCGCACGCCCAGCGGGCTCGCCAGTCGCCGGCTGGCTGCATAGGCGGGCAAAAACAGTAGCAGCGGCAGGAAGTTGACGATCAGCAGGACATCATTGGGCTCGCGCGCCGAGAGCGAAAAGGCCATGAGCAGGAGCACAAAGGCGAGCGCAAGGAGACGCGAGGCCGGCTCGGCGAAGGTCGCTTCCCGGGCTGCCTTGTCCAGGACCAGCAGCGGCACGAGCAACAGGCACGCGATCATGCCGATATAGGCCCCGACCACCCCCAGCGTGATCGGAAAGACCAGCGCCGAGAGCAGAACAATGAACCAGAGCGTCCTGAGGACGGCGCGCCCGATGGCGCCACTCCCCACCGGGGGAGCGGCGGGGCGCGCCGGCGCCTCGGCCGTCACTGTCTCAGCACCGCACCGGTGGCCTTGGCGACGGCCGTAACGATGGTTTCGGAGACCGCCTCGATCTCCTTGTCGGTCAGGCTGCGCTCGGCAGGCTGCAGGGTCACGGCGAGCCCAACCGATTTCTGGCCTTCGGGCAGGCCGGTGCCGGCAAAGACGTCGAACACCGAGACATCGGTGATGAGCCCCTTGTCGGCTCCGCGCGCCGCCTTGATCAGCGTGGCGGCCGGCACGTCGCGATCGACCACGAAGGCGAAATCGCGCGAGATCGCCATGAGATCGGAAAGCACGAGCGCCGGCTTGGCGCGGGTCGCCTTGCGCTTGGGCTCGGGCAGGGCGCCCAGATCGAGCGCGAAGGCGGCGATGGGACCATCGATGTCGAAGGCCTCGAGCACCTGGGGATGGATTTCGCCGAACCAGCCCAGATGGCCCTTGGGCCCCAGCTGCAGGCGGCCGCCGCGGCCCGGATGGCTCCAGTCCGGCGCTTCGGCCACGAGCTGGACCTTGTCGGCCTCGATGCCCAGCGCATCGAGCGCCGCAAAGAGGTCGGCCTTGGCATCATAGACCGAGACCGGACGCCGCCCGCCCTGCCAGTGCCGGCCTTCGCCACCCATGGCCGCATGGCCGGAGCGGATGCCGGCGGCATGGCTGCGCTGGCCTTCGGGCGTGATGCCGACAAAGACCTGCCCGACCTCAAAGAGCGCGATATCGCCCAGCCCGCGGTTCTGGTTGCGTCGCGCCGCCGCGAGCAGGCCGGGCAGCAGCGAGGGGCGCATGTCGGTAAGGTCAGAGGCGATGGGGTTGGCGAGCTTGAGCGCCGGATCGCCGCCGCCGAAGGCGCGCGCATCGGCCTCCGAGATGAACGACCAGGTCACCGCCTCGACCATGCCGCGCGAGGCGAGCAGGCGGCGGGCGATGCGGCGGCGGTTCTGGAGGCCGGTGATCATGCGCGGGGCGACGTTGGAAAGGCGCGGCAGCGGCTCGACGGGCACGCTGTCGACCCCCGTCATGCGCATGACTTCTTCCACCAGATCGGCCTTCTGCGTCACGTCCGGCCGCCATGACGGCACCCTGACCTGCCGCACCGGACCCTCGCCCGAAACCGCGAAGCCGAGGCGAGAGAGAACCGCGACGATCTCGTCGGGCGTACTGGTGAGCCCGGTGAGGCGCCTGACCTCGGAGAGGGGGAACGCGATGCTGGTATCAGGGAAGACATCCTCGCCCGAAATCACCGGGGCCATCGCCTCGCCGCCGCAGAGCGACAGCACGAGGCGGGTGGCGAGCTCGAGACCCGGCTCGGTCAGCGCCGGATCGACATTGCGCTCGAGGCGGTAGCGCGCATCCGACACGATGCCAGTCTTGCGGCCGGTCTGGGCGATGAGATCGGGATCCCAGCTGGCGCATTCCATCAGCACTGTGGTGGTCGTTTCTGTGACGCCCGAGCGGATGCCGCCCATGATGCCGCCGAGGCAGAGCGGGCCCTGATCGTCGGCGATCACCGTCATCGTGCCATCGAGCGGATAGACGCGATTATCGAGCGCATCGAGGCTTTCGCCCTCGCGCGCCGGGCGCAGCACGGGCTGGCCGACGACCTTTGCGAGGTCATAAGCGTGCAGCGGTCGGCCCCAGCCGAGCGAGACGAGATTGGTGATATCGACCACGGCATTGATCGGCCGCAGCCCCACGGCGCGCAGGCGCTGCTGCAGCCAGTGGGGCGACGGGCCGTTCTTGACATTGGCGATGACGCGGCCGGCAAATTTCCGGATCGCCTTGGGCTCGCCCTCGGCGAACTGATGCGGCAGGGCGGCGACGGGGCTCGCTCCGGCCGATGGCACCGGGCTCATGTCGGTCGATTTGAGCGTGCCGAGCCCGAAGGCGGCAAGGTCGCGCGCAATGCCATAGACGCCGGTGGCATCGCCGCGATTGGGGGTGATGGAGATGTCGATCACGACGCCGTTGACCCCGGCATAGTCGACATAGGCCATGCCCACCGGCGCATCCTGGGGCAATTCGATGATGCCGTCATGATCGTCACTGAGTTCGAGCTCGCGGGCCGAGCAGAGCATGCCGTTGGAGGCCGCGCCACGAATCATGCCCTTGGAAAGCGTGATGCCCGTGCCCGGAATGAAGGTGCCCGGCAGTGCGAACACCGCCTTGATGCCGGTGCGTGCATTGGGGGCGCCGCAGACGACGTCGATGATCTCGCCGGTCCCGGCATCGACCTTGCAGACGCGCAGCCGGTCGGCATTGGGGTGCTGTTGGGCTGAAATCACATGCGCGACGCGGAACGGGGCGAGGGCCGCCGCCTGCCGTTCGACCGCCTCCACTTCGAGCCCGATGGTGGTCAGCGCCTCGGCCACGGCATTGGCGTCGGCATCGGTGTCGAGGTGCTCCTTGAGCCAGGCGAGGGTGAATTTCATCGATAAACGCTTTCACTCGCCTCGTGCTTGTCGAGGCCGTTGGAGATGGCGAACAGTTTGACGAGCACATTGGCAAAGCCGCGCGCATCGTCGATGGCCTTGTGTGTATGGGCGATGTGCCCATACCATTCGGGAGGCACGCGCTGCATGCCCCATTTGAGATAGTCGGCGCCGCGCAGCGTGCCGGCCATGGTGTAAAGACAGACCCCGCCGCCCTTGAAGATCTGGCGCGATTTGAACGGCCCGCCCAGCACCCGGGTATCGGCGAAGGTTTCGAGATAGTGGTCCATCCACAGCCCGTCAAAGCTGATCGGGGCGGCGGCGAAGACCTTGAAGCCCGGCAGCCCTTCCACCCAATCGGCAAAGCGCGGCATTACCGTCTCGGGCGGTTCGGGATCGGTGGTGGCGGCGGCCCAGGCCTCGGGCTGGGTCTGCCACCACGCCATGGTATCGGGGCTGGGAGCGCGATCGGGACGGGGCGCGAGCACCGCCTCGAATTCATCCAGCACCTTGCCCTCAAGCGTGATCGCCACCGAGGCAAAGCTCAGCATCGAGCTCTTGAGCGGGCTCGGGCCATCGGCCTCGATATCGGTGACGACGAAGGTGACGGGGGCTTGTGGGGCGGTCATTGCGTGCGCTCCACGCCATTGAAGAACTCCCGGCCCTGCGTCTGGACGCAGGTGCCGAATTCGAGCCCGCCATCGCGATCGGCGAAAACGAAGCGCATGGGGTCGCGGGACAAGGCGATGCGCAGGCTGGCAAAGCCGCCATGATCCTCGATCCCGACCCAGTGCTGCCGATAGCCCTCGCCATCGGCAAGCACGGTGAGGCTCGCGCCATCGCTGTAAAGCGCGGCGCTGCCGACGGTGCGATAGCGCCAGTCCCCTGTTTCCGTCTCGACCCAGAACTCGGCGCGACCGAGCGTTTCCTCATCATGCAAGGCGACGCGCGGCTCGGCCACGGCCCAGCTGGCCGAGGCATCGGCGAGGCAATAAAGCTCTTTTGCTGTCGCAGGCGCGGCCATTACAGATATCAGCCCAGCAAGCATCGTCATCCGGATCATGGCGGTATCCCCCATCTTGTCCTATGGGACGCGGATCCGCCGCTGCGTCTTGGCACGCTGGCCAGAGCCCTAGCTCGACAATCCCCCGAAAAGCGTGGGCAGGTCGAGGGGGCGGAAGCCGTAATGCTCGATCCACCGGCGGTCGCCATCGAAGAACTGGCGCAGGTCGTTCATGCCATATTTGAGCATGGCCAGCCGGTCGATGCCCATGCCCCAGGCAAAGCCCTGATAGACATCGGGATCGAGCCCGCAGTTCTTCAGCACATTGGGATGCACCATGCCGCAGCCCAAAATCTCGAGCCAGTCAGTGCCCGTGCCGATCCGGACCGCGCCGCCGGAGCGATCGCAACGCACATCCACTTCCATCGAGGGCTCGGTGAAGGGGAAAAAGCTCGGGCGGAAGCGGGTAGTGACGTCGTCGACCTCGAAAAACGCCTTGAGGAATTCCTCGAGCACCCAGCGCAGCTGGCCGATATGGGCGGTCTTGTCGATGACCAGCCCCTCGACCTGGTGGAACATCGGGGTGTGGGTCTGGTCGCTGTCATGGCGATAGGTGCGCCCGGGGATGACCACCCGGATCGGCGGGGCCATCGGCGCGGTGACCCAGGGCGCCTCCGGCTTGCCGGCCGCCGCGTTCATCACCCGCACCTGAACCGGCGAGGTATGGGTGCGCAGAACCCGCTTCCTGCCATCGGGCGAAGGCGCCATGAAGAAGGTGTCGTGCATCTCCCGGGCCGGATGGCCTTCGGGGAAGTTGAGCGCGGTGAAATTGTGCCAGTCGGTCTCGATATCGGGACCTTCTGCGATGGAAAAACCCATATCCGAGAAGATGGCGGTGATCTCGTCGATCACCTGCGAGATGGGGTGGATGCGCCCCGTGGCGGTGGGCGCGGCGCGCAAGGGCAGGGTGACATCGACCCGCTCGGCCGCGAGCCGTGCTGCCAGCGCTTCGGCCTTGAGGGCATCGCCGCGCGTTTCGATGGCGGCGGCGATCTCGGCCTTGAGCCCGTTGATCAGGGGGCCGGCAACCCGGCGCGCCTCGGGATCCATCTTGCCCAGGGACGCCAGCAGCGCCGAGACCGAGCCCTTCTTGCCCAGAGCCGCGATGCGCACCGCTTCGAGCCCCTGCTGGTCCTCGGCCGCGGCGATGGCGGCGTGGAGTTCGGCGCCGAGGCTTGCAATGTCCTGGTCGAGGCTGGGCATGGGTCTGTCCGGTTCGTGGGGGCTTCAGGTAAGGGCTGGAAAACAAAAAGCCCTGCGCCGGCCATGGGGTCGGCGCAAGGCTCGGATAGGCCTCGGAAAAAACCGGAGGCTAGGCGGAGATGCGCTCGTGGGTGGTCGTCTCGATATCGCCGAGATAGCCCAGCGCTTCCTTGGCGCGGGCGACCAGAGCGGCAAAGGCTGCCGGCTCGGTGATGGCGAGATCGGAGAGCACCTTGCGGTCAACCGCCACCTCGGCCTTGCCGAGGCCGTCGATAAATCGACCATAGGTCAGGCCATGGTCACGCACGGCGGCGTTGATGCGCTGGATCCACAGGGCGCGGAAATTGCGCTTTTTGACGCGACGGTCGCGATAGGCGTACTGGCCGGCCTTTTCCACTGCCTGCTTGGCAATGCGGATGGTCGACTTGCGGCGGCCATAATAGCCCTCGGCAGCCTTCAGGACCTTCTTGTGACGGGCGTGGGCGGTTACGCCCCTTTTAACACGTGCCATATGTCGGTTTCCTTACGGCTTAGCGGTTGTAGGGCATGTACCACTTGACAAGACCGGTATCGCCCTTGGCGAGCACCTTGGTGCCGCGGTTGGACCGGATGTACTTGCCCGAGTGGGAGCTGAGCCTGTGACGCTTGCCGGCGACGCCGGCCTTGACGAGGCCGGAAGCCGTCATCTTGAAGCGCTTTTTTGCGCCCGACTTGGTCTTCATTTTGGGCATTTCGCTGTCCTTTCAGTGCCGGCTGGGCCGGACGCATCAAAAACCGCCACGGCATGCCTTTTGGCCGGGCGGTTCGGAAGGTGGCCTTATAGGGAATGACGCCGCTGTGCGCAAGCCTTGCCGGGAACGAGCCTCCATGCCCGATGCGCCCTCAGACCACGATGTGCTGCCAGGCCCTCTGCGCCATGGTCGCCTGCGCCACCGATTTCACCTGCTGCTTTTCAGCGGTGGTGAGCATGTCGGAGACGAAATTATTGGCATTCGCCGGATCGATCGCTGCCCGGGCGACGAATAGGCTCGAAAAATGCGCAAGCACCGACCAGAGATTCATCGCAAGGGCCCCCGGCGGCTTGCCGCGCAGCGCCGCGATCACTGCGAATTCGAGATAGAGCGAGGGTAACTCCAGCCTGTTCTGGTCGCGCCAGAGCTTGATGAGGCGGATTTCCTCGGCCCGGCCGGCGCTGCGCACGTCATGCCGGTGCCAGAGCATGTTGGTGTCGAAGCCACATTCGCGCCGCTCGTTATAGAGCCGCACCTCGCTGGGGCGGCCGGGCAGGAGGCGGGCGGGAATGATGTCGACCATCATGTCATCCAGCCTGATGCCGATCGAGACCGGCCGGCGCACGGGATCGAGCCCCAGGGCATGCAGGTGAAGATGCAGCGATTCGTAGAGTGCCTCGATGGGGATGGGGCAGTCGGGCGTGATGAAGGCGACAAAATCGATCGCTACGCCGGAAGCATTGGCGGTGCCCTTTTCGAAGGCGCCGCCGGGGGCCACCTCCTGCAATGCGCTGCCGATCCAGTCGCCCAGGATCTGCACGATTTCGGCCTCGAGCAGGCGCAATGGCGCCCCCGGGCCGTCATCGACGGCTTCGCGGGCAAGAATTTGCCGCAGATAGTCGTCAGCCGTCACTAAACTTCCGCCATTCCCCCTAAAGCGGCCGGCATACTAGATGAATTTGCCGCCAATTGAAGAGAAACGTTAAAATCTGGTTACCAGACGCGGTAAACGCCGGGTGGCGCCCATCGGTTTGGGCTGCGAGAGGGGGCCCGAAAGAAAACGGCGGGCCCCGAAGGACCCGCCGCATGATGTCTCTGCAAACAGGAGGGGCGCTTATTTGGGCGCCAGCACCATCACCATCTGTCGGCCTTCCGAGCGCGGGGAGGATTCGACTTTCGCCTTTCCCTCGAGCTCGTCGCGCACCTTGAGTAGCAGACCCATGCCGATATCCTGGTGAGCCATCTCACGGCCGCGGAAGCGCATCGTCACCTTGACCCTGTCGCCATCATCGAGAAAGCGGTGAACCGCCTTCATCTTGGTCTCATAGTCATGGGTGTCGATGTTCGGTCGGAGCTGGATTTCCTTGACCTCGATCACCTTCTGCTTCTTGCGCGCCTCGGCCGCCTTTTTCTGGGCAGCGTATTTGAAGCGCCCGAGATCGAGCAGCTTGGCCACCGGCGGCGCCGAATTGGGCGCGATCAGCACCACGTCCAGCCCGGATTCCTGGGCGAGCGCGATGGCGTCGCGGGTGCGCATGACACCCTGATTCACGCCTTCGGCGTCGATCAGCTGGACTTCGGGGCTGTTGATGTCTTCATTGGCAAGCGGCCCATCCTTCTGGGGCGCTACGGGTCTCATAGGACGGCGAATGGCAAACGATCCTTTGCTATTGCAGGAAAGGGCGGAAAAACACGCTTAAAATCGGTGTTCGGGGCTACGAAGTCAACACCAATCCCCCAAACACGCGAGCATCTGCGAAGGTTGCCGTCGATTTTCCCGGCCGATAGACACAGGCCGGCAGAACGGTTGAGAGGAGCGCACCATGGCTGAGGCTTCACGGCTCGCGGTAGGGAGCGGCACAGAGGCGCGGGACATCGCCATTATGGCGCGAGAGGGCAGTGCGCCCGGGCTCTTCTGGCTCGGCGGCTTTCGCTCCGACATGCTGGGCTCCAAGGCCTCTGCGCTCGATGGGCTGGGGGCACGCGAAGGGCTTGCGGTGACGCGCTTCGATTATTCCGGCCATGGCCAGTCTGGCGGCAGGTTCGAGGACGGCAGCATCGGCCGCTGGCTCGAGGAGGCGCTGGCGGTGTTTGCCACCACCTCGGGCCCGCAGATCGTCGTCGGCTCCTCGATGGGTGGCTGGCTGGCGCTGCTGCTGGCGCGAGCGCTCGCGACGGTGGGCGAGAGCCGCGTCGCCGGGATGCTGCTCATCGCACCGGCCGTCGACATGACCAAGGACCTGATGGAGGACCTCTTCACGCCGGCCGAAAAGGCCGCGCTCGCGGAAGAAGGGGTGGTCGAGCAGCCTTCGGACTATTCGGACGCACCCTATCGGCTGACGCGCCTGTTGATCGAAGACGGGCGCAGCTGTTTGCTGTTCGGCGCAACGATCGCAACCGGCTGCCCGGTGGCGATCCTGCAGGGTGGCGCCGATAGGGATGTGCCGCGGGCCCATGCCGAAAAGCTCCTGAGCCACCTCACCCTCGACCCGGTGAGCTATACGCTGGTGCCCGATGGCGACCACCGGCTGAGCCGGCCGCAGGACCTGAAACTGATGGAGCGGCTGGTTCTGTCACTCGTCGCCGACGCTGCCCGCTGATTCCCTCGCCAATATGTCCGCGAGGCCCTCGCGATAGGTGGGGAAGGCGAGTTCGAGGCCCAGCGCCCGCTTGATGGCGGCATTCGAGACGCGCTTGTTGTCCGAATAGAACGAGCGCGCCATCGGCGTCATCTCGGCCAGATCGAAGGGCATTTCGGGCGGCGGGGCGAGGCCGATCAGCCCGGCGGCGTGGGCCACCACATCCTGGGGCGGGGCGGGCAGGTCGTCGGCGAGGTTGAAGAGCCCGGCCAGCCGGCGTTCGGCCGCAAGCGCTGTGACCGTGCCGATGTCGGCGACATGGATGCGGTTGAACACCTGCCCCGGCTTGATAATGCGCCGCGCCGTGCCGGCCCGGAGCTTGTCGAAACCCGAGCGCCCGGGCCCGTAAATGCCGGCAAGCCGCAGGATGGTGAGCGGTACGCCGCGCTTGGCGGCCAATTCCTGCCAGCCGGCTTCGGCGGCCACCCGCCAGGCCGAGCGCGGATTGACCGGGGCGGTGGGGGCGCTCTCGTCGATCCAGGCACCCTGATGGTCGCCATAGACCCCGACAGTCGAATAATAGCACAGCCATTGAAGCCTGGGCGCAGTGGCGATGACATCCGAAAGCGCTCGCAGCACGGGATCGCCATCGGCGCCGGGCGGGGCCGAAACGAGGATGTGGGTGGCCACGGCTACGGCCTCGGTGACATGAGCGCTGGCCGGGGGGCCGGAAAAGGCCAGAAGCTGCGTGTCCCCATCACGGTCGCGATCCGGCTGGCGCTGGGTGGCGACCACCGAAAGCGCATCACCCACTTGCTCGCGCAGGGCTTTGACCGCGGCGCGGGCGGAAAAGCCGAGCCCGAAAACCATCAGCTTCATGCCGCCATCTCCTCGTGCCATTCGTCCCGCACCTGCGCATCGGGATCGTCCGAAAGCCCAGCGGCCGCGCGAAGCCTCAGGGGATCGAGCCGCCCCAGCGCCCAGATCGCCGCGCCCCGGATGAGCGGGGCGGCATCGGTCAGCCGGGCCGCTACGGCATCCACGAGCCCCATCTCACCGCTGTTGCCGGCAGCGATCAGCACATTGCGCAAAAAGCGCGCATGGCCGATGCGTTTGATCGGCGAGCCGGCAAAGAGCGCCCTGAACCCGGCATCGTCGAGCTCGAGCAGGTCGGCGAGCGACGGGGCTTCGAGCGCCTCGCGGGCGGCGAGACCGGCCTCGGCGGTGGCCCTCGCGAACTTGTTCCATGGGCACACGGCAAGGCAGTCGTCGCAGCCATAGACGCGATTGCCCATCGGCGCGCGGAATTCGCGCGGAATGGGCCCCTTGTGCTCGATATTGAGATAAGCGAGGCAGCGCCGCGCATCGAGCTGGAAGGGGGCCGGAAAGGCCTTGGTGGGGCAGATATCGAGGCAGCGCTGGCAGCTGCCGCAGCTTTCGGCATGCGGCGCATCGGCGGGCAGTTCGGCATCGGTGAGGATCGCGCCCAGAAACAGCCACGAGCCGAACTGGCGCGAGACCAGCACCGTGTGCTTGCCTTGCCACCCCAGCCCGGCCGCCTCGGCAAGGGGCTTTTCCATCAGCGGAGCGGTATCGACGAAGACCTTGACATTGGCGCCGCTGCGCCGCGCCAGGAGCCCGGCGATCTCCTTGAGCCGGCCCTTGATGATGTCGTGATAGTCGCGGTTGCGGGCATAGGCCGAGATGACGCCGCGCTCCTTGTGGGCGAGCAGCGCCATCGGATCGCTGTCGGGCCCGTAATTGAGCCCCAGCATGATGATCGAGCGCGCCTCGCCCCAGAGCGCCCGGGGCGACCCGCGCCGCTCGGCGGTCTCTTCCATCCAGTCCATCCCGCCATGCCAGCCGGCGGCAAGCGCCTGCGCGAGCTTTTCAGGCAGGTCCGGCCGCGCATCGGCCGCAGCGATGCCGAAGGCTTCGAACCCCAGCGCCAAGGCCCGCGCGCGAAGCTCGGAGACAAGACCTTTCGCCGGGACCTCAGAAATCGAGGTCTGCATAGCCCTTGGCGGCCGGCATGCCGGCGATGCGATCGCTGAGGAGGGTGCGGAAGGCAGGGCGGGATTTGATGCGGGCATACCAGTCGCGGGTTTCCTGCGAGGTTTCCCACAGGACGTCGCCCAGATAGTCGAGGCTCGAAAGATGCGCCGCCAGTGCGAAATCGGCCAGCGTCATGGTGTCGCCGGCGATCCAGTGCCGAGTGGCGAACAGCCAGTTGAAATAATGCATGTGCTCGACGAGGTTGGCCTTGGCGATGCGCAGCACCGAGGGGTCGGGCACCCCGCCGCGCCGGTCGCGCTTGACGATCTTTTCCTCGATGACGTAGCGCGTCACCTCGTCATTGAGCTTGAGCAGCACCCAGTCGAGCAGCCGCCAGGTCTCGGCATTGGCCTCGGGGCTCTCTGGGATGAGGCCCGCCACCGTATCGGGGGCATAGCGGCTCTCGATGGCGCTGAGCACAGCCAGAACGCCCACAACCGGCAACCCGCCCTCATCGACGAGGATCGGAACGCTGGCGGCCGGGTTGATTTCGAGCAGCGCCGGGTCACGCGTCCAGGGCTTGATGTCCTCGAGGGTCACCGGCACGCCATATTCGGCGAGCATCAGCCGCACGAGGCGCGATGCCGGGTCGAGCCGGTGGATGAGGAGCCTTGGCATCTGTTCGGGTTCCGCTCTGGTCAGGCCATTGGCGCAGCGCCGGAATTCGGGCTAGAAGCGGGCCGCCCGACGCTGGCTCGATGAGTAGGGGAACTGATGAACGCCGATCAAGGTCTTTTTGTGCCGCTTCTTCTCGGCATCATCGAGGGGTTAACGGAATTCATTCCCGTCTCCTCCACCGGCCACCTGCTGCTTGTGGGCCATTTCCTGGGCTTCAACAGCCCCGGCCGCACCTTCGAGGTGCTGATCCAGCTCGGCGCGATCCTTGCCATAGTCGTGGCCTATTTCTGGCGACTCATCGGCATTGCCCGCGATGCGCTGGCCCGCAAGCCCGGCGCCCTGCGCTTCGTGCTCGGCGTGGTGGTGGCATCGGTGCCGGCGGCGCTGGCCGGCGTCCTGCTGCATGATTTCATCAAGACGGTGATCTACGAGACGCCCATCGTCATCTGCATCATGCTGATCCTGGGCGGCATCATCCTGCTTTATGTCGACCAGCTGCGGCTGCAGCCGCGCTATACCGACATCTACGCCTATCCGCCGCTTTTGTGCTTTTACATCGGGCTTTTCCAGATGCTGGCGCTGGTGCCGGGCGTCTCGCGCTCGGGGGCGACCATCGTCGGATCCCTGCTTCTGGGCACCGACAAGCGCAGCGCCGCCGAATTCACCTTCTTTATCGCCCTGCCCATCATGGGCGGCGCCTTCGTCTTCGATCTGTGGAAGAACCGCGAGCTGATCACGGCCGATCTCGGGCTCGGCATCGCGGTGGGTTTTGCGGCCGCCTTCCTCACCGCCTGGGTGGTGGTGCGGCACCTGCTCGACTTCATTTCGAAAAACGGCTTTGCGCCCTTCGCCTACTGGCGCATCTTCGTGGGCGCGGTGGGGCTGTGGGGCATCCTGCTCTTTGGCTGAGAGGCGCGGCACTCCGGCCCGCGCCTGCCCGGTTTCCGGCAGGCGTCAGGCCGCCGTGCTCTTGTCGAACTCGCCATGGCGGCGGAAGCGCCAGAGATAGGACGACAGCACGGCCCCCATCGGGGTGGGGGCGATGCTGAAGGCGGCGAGGGTGCGCTTGTCGCGCTGGGCCTCCTCGGAGACGATATTGTCCATCGAGAGGAGGGTGATCTGGTCGGGCGTGACGATCGGCGGGAGCGGCAGCATCGACAAGATGGTGGCGGGCAGCTTCATGAGGCTGCCCGGCACCGGGATCAGCAGCCGCTTGCGCCCGGTTTCGGCCATGATGCGCTCCATCAGCGCCTTGTAGGTCACGACCTCCGGCCCGCCGAGTTCGTAGACGCGCCCGCCCTTGACCGCGCCTTCGGCCGCCATCACGGCGGCCTCGGCAACATCGCCCACATAGACCGGCTGGAAGCGGCTTGAGCCGCCGATCAGCGGCATCACCGGGGCGATGCGCAAAAGCGTGCCCATGAAGTTGAAAAAACCATCGCCCGGCCCGAAGATCAGCGAGGGGCGCAGGATCACAGCCTGCGGAAAGGCGGCCAGAACCTCGCGCTCGCCCCGCCCCTTGGAGGTGGCATAAACGCTCGGGCTCTCCGGATCGGCACCGATCGCCGACATATGGACCAGCGATTTCGCCCCCGCCTCGCGCGCGGCGCGGGCGACATTGGCCGCGCCCTCGACATTGATGGCGCGGAAATTCTGCTGGCCCTTTTCGAAGCCGACGCCCACGAGATTGATGACGATGCTCGCGCCCGCCACGGCGCGGCGCACCGAATCGAGATTGCGGATATTGGCCTGGATGGGCGTGACCTGGCCCACCGCGCCCAGGGGGCGGACATGGCCGGCCAGATCGGGCCGCCTGACCGCCACGCGGATGCGATAGCCATGCCGGGCGAGAGCCTGAACCACCTGCGTGCCGACAAAGCCGGCGCCGCCGAAGATCGTGACCAGTGTGGTATCCGCCATGATGCGCCTTCCCGAGAGATGAGGGCCCGCGTTGCCCTGTCTGCATGCCTTCTAGACCAGCGGGCGCGGGGCTGTCGAGTGTGGCGGGCTTGACAGGATCGTCAGTCTGTTCCTACTCTGTTCTGGTATAAGGAGTGTGACCATGACGACCCCGGAAACATGGAAGGGACAGTGCCATTGCGGCGCGGTCCGGTTCTCCGTCACCACCGATCTCGAAGGGCTGGCGGACTGCAACTGTTCGCGCTGCAAGCGGCTGGGCTGGGTGATGAAGGGCGTGCCCGAAAGCGCCTTCACGCTCGAGGCCGGCGAGGACCGGCTGGTCGACTACCGATTCAATACCCATGCCATCTCCCATCTGTTCTGCCGCGATTGCGGCATCGAATCCTTCGGGCGCGGGCAGGATGGGGCGGGCAACAAGATGGTGATGATCAACGTCAATTGCCTCGAAGGCGCCCCCGACATCGACCGCAGCACCATCAAGCACTGGGATGGGCGAAACTTCTGACGGGCCATAAGTTTGCGCCAGCCTCAGAATGGCGTTGACAAGCCCGGGGCATCGCCCTAGTAACCCGCTGCTCCCTGTGCCCAGGTGGCGGAATTGGTAGACGCGCACGGTTCAGGTCCGTGTGCCGCAAGGCGTGGAAGTTCGAGTCTTCTCCTGGGCACCAAGGCTTCCGGTTTTACCAGCCGGAACGAGGATGCGCGATGGCGCAGGCTTTCTGCGCCTCTCCAGCCTTCACCTCCTCAAAGATCGTGCAGCACACCGTCGAGCTGCTGCAATTGCTCGGGCAGGGCGACTGCTGAACCCTGCAAAGCTTCCTCGAGCGCTTCGGGCGAGGGATAGATCTCGTGGAAGGTCAGGAGCGTCCTGCCGCCCAGATCCTCGAAGGTCACGGTGGTGATCGCGCCCTCTTCTCCCTCGTCATTGGTCCAGACGATGCGCTGGTTGGGCACCACCTCCAGATATATGCCGTAAAACGCCATTGTCTCGGCGCCGCCGGTGCCGAATTCCAGCCGGTATCGGCCACCGGTACGCATGTCGATGTCGCACGAGACCAGTGAAATGGGCGCCGATTTCGGCACCCACCAGCGCTGGAACAACTTCGCCTCGCTCCACGCCCTGTAAACGGTGCGCGGCGGGGCATCGAAGATCCGCGTGACGATGAGCTCGCGGTCCCCCCGGCGCTCGACCGATGTCGGATTTGGCGGGCCGCCGGCCTCCTCGACATGCTCAGTCATGACTGCCCTCCTCGATTTCGTCGATGATGTCGTCAAGCGCGGCAAAGCGCGCCTCAAATAGCGCGCGATGCGCTTCGATCCACTCGGCTTCGGCCGCAAGACCACGCGCGCCGAGCCGGCAGGTTCTCACCCGCCCCACCTTTTGTGTAACCACGAGCCCGGCCCGCTCGAGCACCTGCACATGCTTTTTCATCCCCGTCAGCGTCATCTGGAACGCCTCCGCGAGGCTGCTGATCGATGCATCCCCCCGCCCCAGCCGAACGATGATGCCGCGACGGGTCGCGTCGGCCAGCGCCGCGAAAGACAGGTCGAGGGTGTGGGGTAAACACTGAACCATTAGGTTCAGTATTAAACTGCGACGGCGGCAAGCGCAAGCTCATCGGACCCCTGTCGATCAAAAGCAGGTCTCGTCACGTGTTCCCGAGATGCTTTGGATGTTTCCCTCGCCCAGAGTCTGCCAGGTTATTCCGATCCTGGCGGTGCAGCCGGAGCGGTACAGCAGATAGTAGGCGGCCCTGGCATCGTCGGACGATTCGAACCCCCATTCCGCTACGCTTGCACGGAGCGAAGCCTCGTCGAATCCGTCTGGAAACGCCGTCGCGAGGATCGGCTGCATCGCCGACACAAAAGCGGCCGGCTCGGCAGGAAGGTCGCGAAAGGGAACGGGATAAGGCTTTTGCATCATCCATTCCGAAACGGAAAGCACGAGGATGGCGATGGCAGCCAGGCTCAGCCAGAGCGGTATCAACCTACCCATTCATCCCCCTTGACGAAAAGGGCCCGGTTGCCCGGGCCCTGCATCGATTGCGATCAGTGTTGCGGGCTCAGTTGGCCCAGGTAGTGTAGCCCAGATTCATCGTCGTGCCGGTAAAGCCATTGACGCGGAACTGGGAGATGCGGCCCTGGTCGGTGCGGGCGCAGACATAGCTGCCCACCGGAATGCTCCAGAGCGGCACGCGGTCGCCCGAAAAACTCGCCGCGCTGCACCCGGCAAAGCCGCGATTGGAGCGGTCGCCCACGGCCAGCAGCGCACCATTGCGGGGAGTGAGATATTTCTCGCCGGCATTGACCGCCTGATACCACAAGTCGACCCCGGGTCCGCCTGACTGGCCATTGTCGAGGTTGACGGTGAAGGTCTGCTGCAGGTCGATCGGTCCGGTCGAATAGGTCACCGGCGCGGGCGGAGCCGGAGGCGGCACGGGCGTGATCGGGGGCAGCGGGAAGATCGGCGGCACCGGCAACGGAACGAGGCCGACCGCCACTTCGAGCGAGGACGCCCGGTCATCGATCTGCGGGGGCAGGGTCGGGCTGTCGCTGCTCACCACGCGGCAGACCCCGTTGAGGTTGGTGTTGGCGCAGAGCCGCGCCGACGCGCCGCCAAAGAGCCGCACCGAGGAGATCTGGTCGTTGATGGCTGGAGGCAGCGCATTGCGCACCCCAACCGGATAGCAGCGCTCGGCGCCCGAGAAGTTGGTGCCGGTATAAAAGCAGGCTTCGGGCGGCTCGGCGGGCGCCGGAGGCTCGGGCACGAAGACGCTGGCCGAGGAGGCGCGATCATTGATCTGCGGGGGCAGGTTGGGCGTGTCGGCATCGAAGCTGCGGCAGGCGCCGCCGAGGTTCGGGTTCACACACAACTCCACCTGCGCATCGCCATAGAGGCGGAGCGACGAGATACGGTCGTTGATCTGCGGGGGCAGGGTGTTGAACGTACCTTCGCCAAAGCAGCGCTCGGTGCCCGAATAATTGGTGCCGGTGTAGAAACATGCTTCATCGCCTGCCGAAGGCGGTGCCGGCGGGCCGGGCGGGGGTGAGGGCGGCGATGGCGGGCCCGGAGGGGCGGGCGGCGTGCCGGTGCCGCAATTGATCGACAGGTTCGGGCCACCCGGCCCGAGGGTGAAGCCGAACGAGCAATCCTCGCCCGAGGCCGGCGGCGCGCCGGGCGGCGGCGCGGGCGGAGCGGCCGGCGGGGCGGTGAGATAGGTCGAGCTCACCCAGCCATCGGCGCCCTCACGATCGACGAAGCACCAGTTGGCGGCGGTGCATTCGCGGATGTCGACGCGCTCGCCGGGGATCATCCGGTCGACGATGGAGAAGGTGGTGCCCGGGCCGGTGCGCACATTGACATTGGTGGTGGCCACGGCCTCGACGGCCAGTGCGCCTCCCCCCAGTGCCAGAAGCGCCACACCGCCGAGCGTAGCCCGGATCAGCAGGTTTCTTGTCATGGCAGTCCCCCTCGGGACACGATCGTCCCATGGCGGCATCAAACCACGCCCAACCCGAACGCAGGATGAACGAGGATGGCGGCCTCCCTTGGCGGCGACAGCCCCGCGAGCCTTTCCATCGCCCGATTGCTGTGGCATCAACGGCGGATGCGCAGCGTTCCGCATGCGCGCCTGCCGGAGACCAGACGGTCGTCCGGCCCGTCATCCGACAATGGAGCCACGAGCGCCAATGACTGTCCGACTGCACCGGGGCGACCTGCCTGATCTTTCCCGCTATGGCCGGGAGGTCGCGATCGATACCGAGACCATGGGGCTCGATCCGCGCCGCGACCGGCTGTGCGTCATCCAGCTTTCGGCCGGTGACGGGCATGCCGATGTGGTGCAGATTCCGGCCGGGGCCGACCGCGCGCCCAATCTCGAAAAGCTGCTCGGCGATCCCGCCGTCACCAAGATCTTCCATTATGCCCGCTTCGACATGGCGGTGCTCAAGCATCGCTTCGGAGTGGTCACCGGCCCGGTCTACTGCACCAAGATCGCCTCCAAGCTCGTGCGCACCTATACCGATCGGCATGGGCTCAAGGATCTCGTGCGCGAACTGCTCAATGTCGACCTTTCCAAGCAGCAGCAGAGCTCGGACTGGGGCGCCGAAAAGATCAGCGACGCCCAGCTCGATTATGCCGCCTCCGATGTGCTCTATCTGCATGATCTCAAGCGTCATCTCGATCGCATGCTGGCGCGCGAGGGGCGTACGGAGATCGCGCGGGCCTGCTTTGAATTCCTGCCCACGCGCATCGCGCTCGATCTTCTGGGCTGGGACGAAACCGACATCTTCGCCCATAGCTGAGGGCGGCGGTAGCGGAGCAGGGCGATGAGCGCGGCGGCAGGCGGGTTGGAGGATCGTTCAGCGCTTTACCGGCGGCTGATGCGCCGCAACCGTGTTGTGGGGCTGCTGCGTCTCGTGGTGCCGGCGGCGGGCGTGCTGCTGGCGCTGGCCTTCGGAGTGCAGGTCTATATCGGCGGGCTGGCGCGGGACTTTTCGGTGGGTGGGGTCAGTATCGATCGCGACAATCTGGTGGTCTCCACCCCGCGCTATAACGGGGTGACCGCCGATGGCGGGCGGTATGCCGTCGTCGCCGAGACCGCCCGCGTCGCCATTGCCGATGCCGAACTGATCGAGCTCGACGCCCCGCGCCTCACGCTTTTGCGCAGCGCCGGTGCGGCGGAAATGACGGCGCGTGCTGCCATGGCGCGGTTTCACGCCACGCGCCAGCAGGTCGATATTCCGGGGGTGACCGAAGTGGGCGATGCCGATGGCATGACGGGTACGCTCACCGATGCCGAGGTCGATTTCGTCAGGCAGACGCTCGTCTCGCAGGGTCCGGTGAAGATCAGCATGGCCAGCGGCCTCGTCGTTGAGGGCGAAAACCTGAACTATGACGGATCGGCGGGCACATGGGTGTTCGAGCGGGCCACCGTGACGCTGCCTGCGATGCCGGGCGGAGACAGCCAGCCATGACACCGATCCGCGCCCTTATACTGGTCTCGATAACGATCGGGCTATTCTCCCTGCCAACGAGCCTAACGCCGGTCCTTGCTCAGGCGACGGCCGCCGCCGGAGCGGCGCAGAGTTCGGTCAAGATCACCGCCGACCGTTTCGTCATCGACGAGAAGGCGAGCACCGCCCAGTTCAGCGGCAATGTAGTGGTACTGCGCCAGGCCATGACGGTGTGGGCCGACCAGGTCGTGGTCAATCTCGGCGATGGCGGGGCCGAGGACATCCGCGATTTCGTCGCCACCGGCAATGTCCGCATCAAGACCGACACGCAGGAAGCGACGGGGCGCCGCGCCGTGTTCGATCCCAAGACCCAGCTTCTGCGCCTCACCGAGAATGTGCGCGTCACCAATGCATCGGGCACGGTGAATGCGCCCGAGCTCGTCGTCAATCTCGAGACCAACCAGACGGTATTTTCTGGCTCCTCGGGCAATCGCGTCACCGGCGTCTTCACCCCGCAATGAGCGAGGGGCTCGACCAGTCGGGCTGGCTGGTGGCGCTGGGGCTGGCCAAGAGCTTCGGACGCAAGAGCGTCGTGCGCGACGTGTCGATCGCCGTGCGGCGGGGCGAGGCGGTGGGGCTTCTGGGCCCCAACGGGGCGGGCAAGACCACCGTTTTCACCATGATCATGGGGCTCGTTCGGCCCGACAAGGGGCGGATCCTGCTCGATGGGCAGCCCATCACGCATCTGCCGCTCTTCCAGCGCGGGCGGCTGGGCATCGGCTACCTGCCGCAGGAGCCCTCGATCTTTCGCGGACTTTCGGTCGAGGGCAATATCCTCGCCATCCTCGAAGGCCATGTCCGCTCGCGCTCCGAGCGCAAGGCGCGGCTCCAGCAGCTGCTCGAGGAATTTGCCATCACCCATATCGCGAAATCGAGCGCTCTGGCGCTTTCGGGGGGCGAGCGGCGGCGCGTCGAGATTGCGCGGGCGCTCGCCGCCGACCCGGTCTTCATGCTGCTCGACGAGCCTTTTGCCGGCGTCGATCCCATCGCGGTCTCGGAGGTCAAGGGGCTGGTGCGGCAGCTGACGCGCAGCGGCATCGGCGTGCTGATCACCGATCACTCGGTTCGCGAGACCTTGAGCCTCGTCGATCGCGCCTATCTCATCCATGACGGCGCGGTGATGATCCAGGGGCGGCCCGACACCATCGCCAACGATCCCGAGGCGCGGCGGGTTTATCTCGGCGACAGCTTCTCGGTCTGATCCCGGCCTATATCGCGGCATCCGGCGCAATCTGGCACATGGCTTGCATGGAATTGTCGGCCGATGCCCCGACTTGGCCTTGACCCCGCCGCCACGAATTTGCCAAGCTTTGTTCCGGGAAGCGAAATCTGTTGGGAGACGGGCATGGGGCTCACTCCGCGCCTCGAGGTGCGGCAGGCTCAGTCATTGACGCTGACGCCACAGCTGATGCAGTCGATCCGGCTGCTGCAGCTGGGTCATCTCGAGCTCAATGCCTTCGTCGAAGCCGAACTCCTGCGCAATCCGCTGCTCGAACGGCAGGACGGGCAGGAGGGTGCGTCCGAGGGCTCGGAGGCTGCGCAATCGGCCGAGAGCGACCTCGCCGACCGGCCGGAGCGCCCCGTCGAGCTTTCGGCCTATGAGGACACGGTCGCTCACGGTGATCGCGTGCAATCGGCCGACAGCATCGCCAGCGGCTACGATACCGAAGTCGAGAACGTCTTTCCCGAGCAGGTGGCGCAGGACCGTCCGGAGGCTGGGGGAGCGGAGCGCATCGGCGCCAACGGGACCGGCGAGAGCACGGAAGCCGCTGATATCGACCAGTATGTCGCCGCCCGCCCGACGCTCGCCGAGCATCTTTCGTCCCAGATCGGGCTCATCCTCACCGATCCACGCGAGCGGCTCATCGCCCAATTTCTGGCGCAGAGCCTCGATGAGGCCGGGTATCTCGGCCAGCCCGTAGAAGCCATAGCCCTCCAGCTCGGCGCGCCTGTTGAACTGGTCGAGGCCGTGCTGAAAAAAGTGCAGGGCTGCGATCCGGCCGGGGTTTTCGCCCGCGACCTGGCCGAGTGCCTCGCCATTCAGTTGCGCGAAAAGAACCGGCTCGATCCGATGATGGCGCGGCTCATCGAGCGGCTCGATCTCGTGGCCGCGCACGACCTGCCCTCGCTGGCCCGTGCCGTGGCGTGCGACCGGGAGGATCTGCTCGACATGCTGGCCGAACTGCGCCGGCTCGATCCCCGCCCTGGCCGCGCCTTCGAATCGGGTCCGGTCGAAACCGTCGTGCCCGATGTCTATGTCCGCCCGGCTCCGCTCGGGGGCTGGCAGCTCGAGCTCAACAGCGACATCCTGCCGCGCGTCCTGGTCAATCGCGAATATTATGCGAGCGTCAGCCGACGCACCCGCGACGGGGCGGAAAAGAGCTTTCTCGTCGATTGCCTCGCATCTGCCAACTGGCTTGCCAAGAGCCTCGACCAGCGGGCCCAGACCATCCTCAAGGTGGCAACCGAGATCGTGCGCCAGCAGGACGGCTTCCTCGCCCATGGCGTCACCCATCTGCGCCCGATGACCCTCAGAATGGTCGCCGACGCTATCGAGATGCACGAATCCACCGTGTCGCGGGTGACCTCGAACAAATATATCGCCACGCCCAGGGGCTTGTTCGAACTCAAATATTTCTTCACCACCGCCCTGGCCTCGAGCAGTGGCGACGCCGATCATTCGGCCGAGACCGTGCGCCACCGTATCCGGCAACTGGTGGATGCCGAACCACCCGACGCCATCCTTTCGGACGATACCATCGCCGAGATGCTGCAAAAGGAGCAGGGCATCGAAGTGGCCCGGCGCACCGTGGCAAAATATCGCGAGGGCATGAACATCCCCTCCTCGGTGATCCGTCGGCGCCAGAAGCGGGCCATGGCCGAAATGATCCGATAGGGCCCGCTTTACGGCCATTTCCTTCTCTTATCGGCACTGCCAGGGCGAAATCGGCGCCGTACCGACCGGTTCCGATTCAAACCCGGTTCGGCTTGGGCTAGACTCCATGGGTCGGCATGACCACCTCCAAAGGAGCCGAAGCGCTGCGGGAGGCGTTCTTCCGGCGCACGGCGCGCCGCGCGAAGACTTTAGGGTCCGAGCGGGCGGGCACTAGACGCCGAAGTCCGATGACCCGGCCTTCGGCACCACCAGAGGAGAGGATTTCCATGACCGTCAGGGTTTCCGGCAAGAACATGGATGTTGGCGATGCGCTGCGCAGCAAGGCTGAGGAGCATATCGACGCCGTCGTGACCAAATATTTCGACGGAGGCTATAGCGGACACCTCACCCTCGAGCCGGAAGGGTCCGGCTACAACGCCCAATCGGTTGTGCATCTCGACAGCGGAGCGGTGCTGCGCGCCAGCGCCTATGGCGCCGATCCCACCCTTGCCTACGAGATCATGGCCAACGCCATCGAAAAGCGCCTGCGCCGCTACAACCGCAAGCTCAAGAGCCACCATCGCGGCACCGGCCAGGCCGACGTCGTCGCGGCGCAGAGCTATGTGCTGGCCGCCTCGAGCGACGACGAGGAACTCGACGAGGATTACGCGCCCCCGGTGATCGCCGAGGCGACCTCCAACCTGCGCCAGATGAGCGTGGGCGAGGCGGTGATGGAACTCGACCTCACCCAGTCTGAAATGGTGATGTTCCGCCATGCTGGACATGGCGGGCTAAATGTGGTCTACCGCCGCGCCGACGGGAACATCGGTTGGATCGATCCCGCGCTCAGGGCCAATTGAGCCCCGGGTGACCGCGCTTGATAGCGCAACCGGGCAGGATATTGCCCGCCTTCCGGGGCTGGAGGCCCCGGAGGGAATGCGTCGCGACACTGCATGAGCCCGTGCATCCCTGCGTTCTTATCAGGGCGTGGGCGATGGGCGAATGAACGTAGGGCCTTCAATGGAACTGAACGACATCCTGAGCGAACGGTCCGTGGTCGTTTTCACGGAACCGATGACCAAGGACACGCTCCTCCGCCGTCTCGCCGACATTGCCGCCGCCGAGCTCGACGAGCCCGGCGAGGCCATCTACGAGGCGCTCGCCGCGCGTGAGGAACTGGGCTCCACGGGGCTGGGCAACGGCATTGCCGTGCCGCACGGCAAATATGCCGCGCTGCCGCGCGTGGTCTCGGTCTTCGCCCGCCTCGAGCATCCGGTCGATTTCGACGCGGTGGACGACCAGCCCGTCGACCTCGTGGTCATGCTGCTCGCGCCGCTCGGCTCGGGTGCCGATCATCTCAAGGCGCTGGCCCGCGTTGCCCGCCTGTTGCGCACCGAGGACATGGTGGCCAAGCTGCGCAACACCAGCGATCCTGCCGAACTCCATGCCATTCTGACCGGACCCGAGGCCGCCTCGCGCGCAGCCTGAGGTCCCGTTTTCCTGTGTTTTCGGCTGCCGGCGCGCAATTCTGGCGCGCCCGGCATGGAACACTTGGCGCCTGCGCCTTATTTATGTGGAATTGTGGCAGTCTACCTCACCCGTGGAATCGGGGAGGCTCGCTGCCTCCCGGCGCAAGCAGGAAAGGGATTTGAATGCCCAAGATCGCCCTGGTCGATGACGACCGCAATATCCTCACCTCGGTATCTCTGACGCTCGAGGCGGAGGGTTATGCTGTCTCGACCTATACCGACGGGGCATCGGGGCTCGAGGGCCTGACCAATGACCGTCCCGATCTGGCCATTCTCGACATCAAGATGCCGCGCATGGACGGCATGGAACTGCTGCGTCGCCTGCGCCAGAAATCCGACGTGCCGGTGATCTTCCTCACCTCCAAGGACGAGGAAATCGACGAATTGTTCGGGCTCAAGATGGGCGCCGACGATTTCATCACCAAGCCCTTCAGCCAGCGCCTTCTGGTCGAGCGCGTCAAATCCATCCTGCGCCGGGCCGCGCCCCGCGATCCCCAGGCCATGCCCGGTACCGCCCCCGAACAGCCGGCGCCCGGCAAGGCGCTGATCGAGCGCGGCGCCCTTGTGATGGACGAAGAGCGCCACACCTGCACCTGGAAGTCGCAGCGCGTGACCCTCACCGTCACCGAGTTCCTGATCCTTCAGGCCCTGGCGCTGCGCCCCGGCGTGGTCAAGAGCCGCAACGCGCTCATGGATGCCGCTTATGACGACCAAGTCTATGTCGATGATCGCACCATCGACAGCCACATCAAGCGGCTGCGCAAGAAGTTCAAGGCGGTGGACGACGATTTCGAGATGATCGAGACCCTCTACGGGGTCGGCTACCGCTTCAAGGAGCAATAGGAGCCCCCTTGGCCATCAGCCAGCACGAGGCTGACGCCACCTCCGACGAGGCAGATGCGCCTCGCCGGCGGGGCTTCACGTGGCCGCGGCCTTTGAGGGCGGTGGCGCGCGGGGTTTCGGTCGCGGCCCGCGCCGTCACCCGGCTGCTCTCGATCACGCTGTTTTCGAGCCTCACCAACCGCATCGTGGTGCTCAACCTCGCCGGCCTCATGGTGCTGGTGGTGGGCATCCTCTATCTCAACCAGTGGCGCGCAGGCCTGATCGACGCCCGCGTGCAGAGCCTCAGGGTGCAGGGCGAAATCATCGCGGCGGCGATTGCCGCCTCGGCGACGGTCAACTCCGACGTCATCACCGTCAACCCGGATCGGCTGCTCGAATTGCAGCCGGGCAATAATTTCTCCTCGCTGTCGTTTTTCGATCCGGGGCTTGAATTCCCGATCAATCCCGAGCGCGTCGCGCCGCTGCTGCGCAACCTCGTGACGCCGACCCGCACCCGCGCCCGCATCTATGACCAGGGCGGGCTGCTGATCCTCGACAGCGCCAATATCTATGCGCGCGGGGAAATCCTGCGCGGTCCGGCCGCTGCCGGGCAGGCCGAGGAATTCTTCCTCTGGCGCTGGTGGAACGGGCTGCTCGCCTGGATGCCGGGGGACAATTTCCCCACCTATCAGGAATATGGCGCCGATGAGGGCCGCCGCTATCCCGAAGTGGCCGCCGCGCTCTCGGGGTCGGTGGCCGATCTCGTGCGTGTCGATGGCCAGCGCCGGCTTGTAGTCTCGGTCGCCGTGCCCATCCAGCGCGTACGCGCCACCGTGGGCGTGCTGCTGCTCTCAACCCAGCCGGGCGATATCGACGCCATCGTCGCCACCGAGCGCTGGGGCCTGCTGCGTATCGCCATGATCGCAGCCTCGGTGACCGTCATTCTCTCGCTGCTGCTCGCCGGCACCATTGCCGGCCCGCTGCGCCGCCTCTCTGAGGCCGCCGAGAAGGTGCAGGATTCCATGAACAGCCGGGCTGAAATCCCCGATTTTACCGACCGGAGCGACGAGGTCGGGCACCTCTCAAAGGCGCTGCGCGCGATGACCGAGGCGCTCTACAACCGCATCGAAGCCATCGAGCGCTTTGCCGCCGACGTCGCCCATGAGCTCAAGAACCCGCTGACCTCTCTGCGTTCGGCCGTCGAGACGCTGCCGCTGGCGAAAAAAAGCGAGGATCGCGAGCGCCTCACCGCCATCATCCAGCATGACGTGCGCCGGCTCGATCGGCTGATCTCGGACATCTCCAATGCCAGCCGGCTCGATGCCGAGCTGGCCCGCGGCACCTCCGAGCGCGTCGATGTGGCTTTGCTGCTCGAAACCCTGGCCTCGATACAGAAGGATCTGGGCAAGAAGCGCAATGTCGATGTGGTGCTCGACCTCGCCGAGATGCGCCAGCCCCCGGTGGTTCTGGGCCATGACAGCCGGCTCGCGCAGGTGTTCAACAACCTGATCGACAACGCCGTGTCGTTTTCCCCCGACGGCGGCACGGTCGCCATCCGCGTCGAGACGGTCGAGGACACGCTCACCGTTACCGTCACCGACGAGGGGCCGGGCATTCGCGGCGACATCACGCGCATCTTCCAGCGCTTTTATACCGACCGCCCCGACGCCGAGAAGTTCGGCGACCATTCCGGCCTCGGCCTCTCCATTTCGCGGCAGATCATCACCGCGCATAATGGTACGATCCGTGCCGAAAACCGCACCGATCGCAGCGGCGCACGGTTCACCGTGACGCTGCCGCGCGGCGGCGACGAGAAGGGCGCTCAGCGAAGCCGCAAATAGCGCCCGCCGGCATCTGGGGGGACGCCATGGATACGCGCATCAACATCCACGCCACCGGCATCGTGCTCGACGCGGCGGGCCTCGTCATCCGCGGGCCGTCGGGGGCAGGCAAGTCGCTGCTGGCGCTCTCCCTCCTGACGCTCTGGGAGGATCTCGGGCGGCCGGCTGCCCTTGTGGGTGATGATCGGCTCGATATCGCGCCGGAGGAGGGGGGCTTGCTGATGCTGGCACCCCCGCGCATAGCCGGGCTCATCGAATTGCGCGGGCGGGGCATCGTCGCGCGGCCCTGGCGGCAATCGGCCCCTGTCGATCTCATCGTCGACCTCGTGGACGCGCTCGACCGCATGCCCGAGGAAACCGAGCAGTCGGTGACCGTTGCGGGGGTCAAATTGTCGCGTTGCCCGGTGCCGCGCAACGGGCTGGTGGAACTGGGCCACCAGATGCTGCTGGTGCGCGAGGCGCTGCGCCTTCTGCCGGCCGATCCGCTGCGTCAAAAAACCACTTGAAACGGCGCCCCCATGAGGTGAGACTCCGCGCCGGGGTGCCGGACTGGCATGGCGAGCCTAGGGATACGCGATGATTGGTCTGGTTCTTGTGACGCATGGGGCGCTGGCCGTCGAATTCAAATCGGCGCTCGAACATGTCGTGGGCCCTCAGGAGCGGGTCGAGGCGGTCTGCATCGGCCCCGATGACGACATGGAAGCCCGCCGCCAGGACATCCTTTCGGCGGTCGATGCCGCCGATGACGGGCAGGGGGTGGTGATCCTCACCGACATGTTCGGCGGCACGCCCTCGAACCTTGCGATTTCCGTCATGCAGAGCCGTGCCATCGAGGTGATCGCCGGGGTCAACCTGCCCATGCTGGTCAAGCTGGCGCGCGTGCGCGGCGAGACCCCGATCAAGCAGGCGGTGCGCGACGCCGCCGAGGCCGGCCGCAAATATATCAATGTGGCGAGCGAGACGCTGGGCGCCTGACAGGGCTCACTATTTTGCCGTTCGCCCGGCGATTCGGGCAATTTTCTTGAGCCCAGAAATCCGCTAGCATTATCGGCATGAACACCTCCGCCAGCCCCGGCCGCGCCGTCGCGCAGCAGATGACCATCGTCAACCGCAAGGGCCTGCATGCCCGCGCCTCGGCCCGCTTCGTGCGCACGGCCGAGTGCTTCGATGCCGCGATCAAGGTTACCCGCGATGGCCAGACCGTCGATGGCAGCTCGATCATGGGGCTGATGATGCTGGGGGCCGGGCCGGGCTCGACCATTCTCGTGCAGGCCTCCGGCCGGCAGGCGCGCGAGGCGCTCGATGCCATCACTTTGCTCGTCGAGAACGGCTTTGACGAAGACAATGAGGGGCTCTCCGCCTGAGCGCGAGCAACTGCGGTCTCGCCCTGCGCATTAAGGATTGGCTCGGCACTTCCGGCTAGACTGGCCGGATGACAATGGAGTGGGCCATGGGAGCGCCACGATGCGCAGAACGCTGAGCCTTCTGGGCGGCGCGCTGATCGGGCTCGCCCTCGGTCAGTTCCCCGAATATGCCCAGCAATACACCCAGCGGCTGGGCGGCGCCGTCGATGAGTTGCGCATCATCACCGCTGATTTCGACCGCGCTGCGAGCGAGGCCGGCCTCAGCCGGCAGCAGGCGCTGGCGCGCTTTACCGCCACCGGCGACGATTTCGTGGGCGGGCGCGGCCGGTCGATGGAAGCCACGTTCCGCCGCTACGAGACCCTGTCGGCAACCCTCGCGCGGATCGAGACGGCCGACCCCTGGACCCGCGTGACGCTTCTGCCCGCCTTCCTCGATACCGATATCGGGCAGCGCACGCTGTCCGCCTACAAGCCGGCCTTGCCCGTGACGGCCGAGGGCCTGGCCTGGGCCGGCGCTGGCCTGGGGCTGGGTTATCTCGTCTTTTCGGGCCTCATCCGTTTCTGCATGCTGCCCTTTTCGCGCCGACACCGGCGTCGGTATCGCGAGGCGGATTAGGATTGCGCGTAGGTCGGCTGGCTTGCGCCACTCGAGCCTAGCTCTCGTGGCCTTGCTGCGCTCGAAAGCCTTCACCGGAGGCTTTCGTCCGGCTGCGCCGGATCGCTCCTAGCGCCATTCGCGCATAGCGCTCATGGCCTTGCCACCTCAAATCCCTCCACCGGAGGGATTTGGCCGCAAAGCGGCCGGTGGCAAGGATATAAGGTTTTCTTTATATCCGGTTGATCCGGCCGGGCGCCGCGCGTATAACCCGCGCAAATCCGCCCTTTCCAAGATCATCTGCCTGGAGTGCCCGTCATGGCCGCCTTCACCGACTACATCGTCAAGGACATCGGCCTCGCCGATTTCGGCCGCAAGGAAATCCTGATGGCCGAGCACGAGATGCCGGGCCTGATGGCCATCCGCGAGGAATTCGCGCCGAGCCAGCCGCTCAAGGGCGCCCGCATCGCCGGCTCGCTGCACATGACCATCCAGACCGCCGTGCTGATCGAGACGCTCAAGGCGCTCGGAGCCGATATCCGCTGGGTGTCGTGCAACATCTTCTCGACCCAGGATCATGCGGCCGCCGCCATCGCCGCCGCCGGCATCCCCGTCTTTGCCAAGAAGGGCGAGTCGCTCGAGGAATACTGGGCCTATACCGACCGCATGATGGATTGGGGCGATGGCGGCACGCCCAACATGATCCTCGATGATGGCGGGGACGCCACCATGCTGGTGCTGACCGGCGCGCGCGCCGAAACCGATCCCTCCATCCTCGACAAGCCGGGCAATGAGGAAGAGGAGATCTTTTTTGCCACCATCAAGCAGCGTCTTTCGACCCATCCGGGGTTTTACTCGCGCATCCGCGCCAACATCCGCGGCGTCTCGGAAGAGACCACCACGGGCGTGATGCGGCTCTACCAGCTGCAGCAGAAGGGCGAACTGCCCTTCCCGGCGATCAACGTCAACGACAGCGTCACCAAGAGCAAGTTCGACAACAAATACGGCACCCGCGAGAGCCTCGTGGACGCTATCCGCCGCGGCACCGACGTGATGCTGGCCGGCAAGGTCGCCATCGTGTGCGGCTATGGCGATGTCGGCAAGGGGTCGGCGCAGTCGCTGCGCGGCGCCGGCGCTCGCGTGCTGGTGACTGAAGTCGACCCCATCTGCGCGCTGCAGGCGGCCATGGACGGCTATGAGGTGGTGACGCTCGAGGAGGCCGCGCCGCGCGCCGATATCGTGGTGACCGCCACCGGCAACCGCGACGTGGTCACCGTCGACCATGTGCGCGAGATGCGCGACATGGCCATCGTGTGCAATATCGGGCACTTCGACAACGAGATCCAGGTTGCCGCGCTGCGCAACTTCAAGTGGACCAATGTCAAGCCGCAGGTCGATCTCATCGAGCTGCCCTCGGGCAAGCGCATCGTGCTGCTGTCGGAAGGCCGGCTGGTCAATCTGGGCAATGCCACCGGGCATCCGAGCTTTGTGATGTCGGCGTCCTTCTCCAACCAGACGCTGGCGCAGATCGAGCTGTGGCTCAATGGCGAACGCCTCGAGCACAAGGTGCATGTGCTGCCCAAGCATCTCGACGAGAAGGTGGCGGCCCTTCACCTGCCCAAGCTGGGCGCCAAGCTCACCACGCTCACCAAGAGCCAGGCAGATTATATCGGCGTTTCGAGCGAAGGGCCGTTCAAGCCGGACCAGTATCGCTACTGAGCCGATCACGGGTCCGTTAACGCTTCGTTCACTGTTCGGACCGAGGTCAACCCTCGAAAGCGGGCCTATGCCCGCTTTCAACAGGCAAGATGCCCCTTTTGCCGTGAATCCCCGGCCGCTATCTTGCCGTTGATTCGTCGGCCCTGTGTTGTGCCGACGACGCCGGAGCCGCCCGTCACGGGTTCCCGCTCCTGGCGCTGTAGTGAGGCGCTGTTGACCGGCGCCGGCGAGTAAGCGGCAAAATGCGGTATAAAGGGGCAGCTTATGGCGCCGGAATTGTTCCGGAACAGGCGGGGATTCGCGGTATTGGCCGCGGCCCCCATGGTTCTATTATCGACCGTTCCGGCTCTTGCGCAGTCCCTCAATGTCGCCAAGCTGATTGGCACCGTGCCGCTCGCTGTCGCCCTTGGGGGCGGCGCGTTCGCGCTGCTCGCCCTCATCCTCTTTCGCCGTCTCAAGCGCGACCGGCTCGCCGCCGAACGTGATTCGGCCGCCCAGGTCGCCTCGCTGCGGGCCCTGCTCGACGAATACGAAGCCCTGCTTGCGGGGGGACGCGAAGTTACGCTCCTCTGGAGCGAGACGGGCGGCAGCCCGCGCATCCTGGGCACGGTGGCCGAACTTGTGCCCGCTGGCCGACGGCCCGAGGCGGTGCTCGATTTCGCCTCCTGGACCACCGACACACAGGCCAAGCTGCTCTCGGGGGCCGTCGAGGGCCTGCGCGTGCATGGCCGGTCCTTCGAGACGAGCCTCAAGACCCGCGACGGGCGGCTCGTGCGCGCCGCTGGCTGGGTTCTGGGTGGGGGCGTCGCCATTCGCTTGAGGCTCGAGGATGAACCGCAGGCTGCGACTCCCGCTGCTCCCGCAGCACCGACCACAGTGCCCGAAATCGATCTGAGGCCCCTTGCCGATGCCCTGAGCCTGCCCGCCTGGGTGCGCGGGCGCGACGGGCGGCTGAGCCACGCCAACCCCGCCTATGGCACGCTGGTGGCCTCGCTGGGTCGCGCCTCGGGGCAGGGGGCGCTGGTCGATCTCGTGACCCCGCCGGGCGCCGAGCGCAGCGGACGCTGCCAGCTCGGACCGGCCGGTGCCTTCGCCTGGCAGGAGGTGGATATCGGCGGGCAGCGGCTGGGGCTTCTCACCCCCGAGCGGCGTGACATGCCGGCACCGGGCGCCGATCCGGCCGGCGGACATCTGGGCGGCATCATCGATGCCCTCGCCACCCCCATCGCAATCTTCAGTTCCCGGCGCGAACTGATTCAGTTCAACCGCGCCTATGCCGATCTCTGGGGGCTCGATCCCGACTGGCTGCGCACCGGCCCCGACGAACGCACCATTCTCGATCGCCTGCGCACCGAGAGCCTGCTGCCGGCCGAGCCCGACTATCACGGCTGGCGCGCCCGCCACCTCGAATCCTATACCCTCAAGACCGCACGCGAGAGCGACCCCTGGCACCTGCCCGATGGGCGCACGCTGCAGGTCATCGCTGCCCCGGCCGGTGGGCGCGGCGGGGTGATCTATGTGTTCGAGGACATCACCGCCCAGCTCAACCTGCGCTCGATCAACCGCGCGCTGCTAGATGTGCAGCGTTCGACCCTCAATGCGCTGACCGAGGCCGTGGCGGTGTTCGGCACCAATGGCCGGCTGACCCTCTCGAACCCGCAATTCGAGACGATGTGGTCTCTGAGCCTGCGCGAGCTCGGCCCCAATCCGCATATCGACCGCATCGCCGAAGCCAGCACACGCGGCCTGCCCGAGGATGGCCCCTCGCTCTGGCGTGACCTCAAGCGCGGCATCATCGACCTGACCCCGGCCCGCACCGATACCTCGGGCCGCGTCAGCCGGTCCGACGGGCGGCTGCTCGACTACAACCTTGTGCGCCTGCCCGACGGGCAGACCATGATGACCTTCCTGGATGTCACCGAGAGCGCCAATTACAGCCGCCTGCTCAAGGAGCACAACGACGCCCTCGTCACCGCCGACCGGCTCAAGGATGCCTTCGTGCAGAATGTCTCCTACGAGCTGCGTTCGCCTCTGACCGACATCATCGGCTTTGCCCATCTCCTCGCTTCGGAGGAGTTCGGCCCCCTCAACGCCCGCCAGCGCGCCTATACCGACTATATCCAGGCCTCGAGCGTCACGCTGGGCGTGCTCATCGACAACATCCTCGATCTCGCGACCGTCGATGCCGGCATCGCGCAGCTGCGCACCGAGCCGCAGGATATTCGCCAGCTGGTGGAAAAGGCGCGGGCCGGGCTGGCCGCGACCTTCCCCGAGATCGATGGCGAGCGGGCCATCGCGCTCGAACTCGATATTCCGCTCGGGCTGCCGCCCCTCGTCGCCGATGGCACGCGGCTCGTGCAGGTGCTCTACAATTTGCTCTCAAGCGCGGCGCGCTTTTCGGAAAAGGGCGGCCGGGTGCGGCTTTCGGCCGAAGCGCGCGGTGGACGCGTCGTGTTCATCGTCGAGGATGAGGGCCCCGGCCCGACCGAGGAGATGCGGGCGGCGCTTTCGGGCGGCGAGGACCTTTCGGCCCGCCAGCGCGGGGCGGGGCTCGGCCTCGCCATCGTGCGCAGCTTCGTGCACCTGCATGGCGGCACCGTCTCGATGGAAGCGCGCGAACCGCGCGGCACCCGCGTCGTGGTCAACCTGCCCCAGACCGCGGCCATGGCAGGCGCCGCCGAGTAGATGACGCAATATTGGCTCGCCGACGATGCCGCGACCGTCCGCTTCGGGCAGGCGCTCGCGGGCCGCCTCGTGCCGGGCGATATGGTTCTGCTCGAAGGCGATCTGGGCGCCGGCAAGACGGCGCTGGCCCGCGCCATCATCCGCGCCCTCTGTGCCGATGCCGATCTCGATGTGCCCTCGCCCACCTTTGCGCTGGTGCAGCCCTACGAGACACCGGCGGGCACGCCCGTGCTGCATTCCGATCTCTATCGCATCGCCGATCCGCACGAGATCGACGAGCTCGGCCTGCTCGATACCCCCGAGGCCATCGTGCTCGTCGAATGGCCCCAGCAGGCGCCCGAGCTCTATGCCCGCGCCACCCATCGCATCCAGCTTGCCATTCCGCCCGGAGGTAGCGGCCGGATGATCGACATGGAGGTCAAGAACGCCGATTTCTTGCGTGATTTCGAGATTCCATCTCGAAATCCGTAAGAAACTGCGCCAATCTCTCCTCATTGCGGAACGAGGGCCGTAGCGGTCCGCCGCCTGGGGGAGTTTGCCATGCCGCCGCGCCTCAGCCTTGACGACCTTGCCGCGCTGGTGCGCCGCGCCGGCCTGCCGATGACACCCGAACAGATCGCCGCCCTGCACCAGGGTAGCTGGGGCTATCTCGAAACCATGCTCGACCGCGTCAGCGGCGCGGGGGTCGACCGCTTCGCCGAACCTGCGGCGACCTTCGATCCGGAGCAGCGCTGATGGCCATTCCCACAATCGCCGAAGCCCATGCGCTTTTTGCCAAGAAGGCGCTTTCGCCCGTCGAACTCCTCGACCAGTGCCGCGAGCGCATCGAGGCGCTCGAAGAGACGCTGCATGTCTTCGTGACCCCCACCTTCGAGCGCGCAGGTGACGAGGCGCGGGCCGCCGAGGCCCGGATGATGTCGGGCGAATTGCTGGGTCCGCTCGATGGCATCCCCATCGGCCACAAGGATATTTTCTGCACCAAAGGCATCCGCACCACGGCGCAGAGCCGCATCCTCGCCGACTACGTGCCCGACGAGGATGCGACGCTGGTGCACCGCCTCGCCGAGGCCGGCACGCTGATGATGGGCAAGCTCACCACCTATGAGTTTGCCATGGGCGGCCCGAGCTTCGATCTCAACTGGCCGCCCGCCCGCAACCCGTGGGGCATCGAGCGGATGACCGCGGGTTCCTCCTCGGGCACGGCGGCGGG
The DNA here is from genome assembly GCF_900119845.1 of Devosia enhydra. Classification (GTDB taxonomy): domain Bacteria; phylum Pseudomonadota; class Alphaproteobacteria; order Rhizobiales; family Devosiaceae; genus FPKU01. Next base: position 736,615 of record NZ_FPKU01000003.1, on the reverse strand, counting down.
CGTTGCCGCGGGTTTCATCCTGGGCGGCACCGGCTCCGACACGGGCGGATCGGTGCGCGTGCCTTCGGGCCATTGCGGCATCGCCGGGCTCAAGCCGACCTACGGCGTGCTCTCGCGCAAGGGCGTGCTGCCGCTCTCGTTCTCGCTCGATCATGCCGGGCCCATGGCGTGGACGGCCGAGGACTGCGCGCTGATGATGAACGCCATGGCCGGGCATGATCCTGGGGATCCATCCTCGAGCCGCCACGACATGCCCGATTTCACCGGCAATCTGGGGCGCAGCCTCAAGGGCCTGCGCATCGGGGTGGTCGGCCATTTCCACGAAACCGATAACCCCGCCAATCCGGCGGTTCTGGGCGCGATCGGCGAGGCCGCCGCGTTCTTTGCCGAGGCCGGCGCCGAAATCACGAGCGTGACGCTGCCCTCGCTCCAGGCGTTCAATGCCGTCTCGCATGTGCTGATCACGGTCGAGGCCGCGGCCGTGCACCAGGGCGATCTGCGCAGCCGCTATGGCGAATATGGCGAATTGCTGCGCAGCCGGCTCACCCCCGGGGCGCTGATTTCAGGGGTCGACTACGTGCAGGCCCAGAGGCGGCGGCGCGAGATGGTGCTCGAAGTGGCGCGTGTGATGGAGGGCGTGGATATCCTCCTCACCACCAGCACGCCGGCCGAGGCCAAGCCGCTTTTCGGCGACCAGAAGCTGCGCAATCTCGACCTGCCGCCCTTTACCGCGCCCTTCAACGTCACCGGCCAGCCGGCCATTTCGGTCTGTGCCGGCTTCGGCGCCGAGGGCCTGCCGCTCTCGATCCAGCTCGCCGCAAGACCCTTCGAGGAGCCTTTGCTGCTCGCCGTCGCCGACGCTTATGAAAAGGCCCATGCCTGGCGCACCCGCCGCCCTGCGCTGCTGGGATACGCTGAGCCTCGTGCTGTGCCTTTGACGCTCGGACCTCACCCCGAGGCTTCCGAGCGACCCGAAAGGGTCCGGGCGCACCACTGGAGCGCCCGGAGCGCAGGAAGGCCATGAGAGCTATGCTCGAATGGCTGGCAGCGCCGCGTCTCGAAGGGCGAGGTCCACTGGCACATTGATTGCGGAGATAAACGCAAAACCCCATCCCGGTTTTGCCGGAACGGGGCTTCGCTCGGTTCTGGTGCTACCCGGCCGGATCACCGGCCGGGAGCTGGGATCTTACTGCTGGAGCCAGAGATTGCGGTAGAACCGGAAGCTCAGGCCGGCATCGCCATTGTAGCCCATGACCTTGTTGGCCAGGACGTCATAGGAGGCCGAGGCCCAGGTCATGCCGACCGGCCCGCGGGTGGCGAGGATGGTTTCGGCTTCCTGGTAGAGCTTTTCGCGCGCATCGCGGTCGAGCTCGGTGCGGGCCTTTTCGATCAGGGCATCATACTCCGGATCGCTCCAGTTGCCGTAATTGAGGCCGCCGCCGGTCGCGAATGCCGAGGAGAAGCGCTCATCCGGATCGAGCGTCATCGAGAAGCCGCTCTGGTAGATGTCGAAGTCGTTGGCCCGGATGGCTGCGTTGGCGACGGTGGATTCCGCCAGCTGCAGGTTCACCTTGATGCCGACATTGGCCAGCTGGTATTGCTCGACTTCAGCCGAACGCACCTGGAAGGCGGAGGTTGAGATCACGAGCAGATTGGTCTCGAAACCATCGGGATAGCCGGCTTCGGCGAGCAGCGCCTTGGCCTTCTCGATATCGGGCGCGCCGTAGATCGGCTCCTTGACCGAACCCCAGCGATCGGGCGGCAGGTAGCCGGCATTGAGCACGGTGCCGTGGCCCGAATTGGCGATATCGAGGATTTCCTGACGGTCGAGCGCATAGAACACCGCCTGACGCACCCGCACGTCATCCCACGGCTTGCGCGAGGTGTTCATACGGAAGTGCAGCGACAGCGAGCCCGAGCCGCCGAACCACTTGACGGCCGGATCGGTCTTGAGCGCATCGATGAATTCGGGCGCGGCGAACCACAGGAAGTCGACCGTGCCCGAGCGGATGGCGGCGGCGCGGGCGTTGTCGTCCGGGTTCCAGGTGATGTCGATGCCGTCGAGATAGGGCTGGCCTTCGCGCCAGTATTCGGTGTGCTTGTCCAGCACCACGCGCTGGCCCACGACATGTTCGCGCAGCTTGAACGCGCCCGAGCCGGCGTCCGTGGTCTGGTTGAGCCCGGTGCCCTCGATCACGGTGCGATCGACAATGGAGGCGCCATAGGTCGAGAGCAGGGTGAGGAACGGCGCGTTGGGCGCATTGAGGTTGAAGACCACCGTGTGGTCGTCAGGCGTCTCGATGCTGGTGATGTTGGAATAGGAGCGGGCGCGCGGCGAGGCGGTGGCCGGGTTCTGGATGCGCTCGATGGAATATTTCACATCGGCCGAGGTCACCGGATTGCCCGAGTGGAATTTGGCGTTCTGCCTGAGCTTGAAGGTGTAGGTCTTGCCGTCTTCCGAGATTTCCCAGCTTTCGGCAAGCGCCGGCTGCAGGCCATCCATCGTGGTTTCGAGCAGCGATTCATAGATCTGCTCGACGATCAGGAAGCCCGAGGTGTCGGACGTCACATGCGGGTCGAGCGTCTGCACGTCGAGGCGGATCAGCATGTTGATCCGGCCGCCCGGGGTCGGGGTCAGGCTGGTTTCCTCGGGGATGGAGAAGCGCTTCTCCATCTGCGCCATGGCCGGGGTCGCCATGCCGATCGCGGTGCCGGCGAGGAGGGCCATCGCGGCGCCGAACGTCACCATCCGGCGGAGTCTGTTCACTTTGGGCTGCTTCATCTTGGTCTCCATGGCACGGGGCCGCAACCCTGCCGGCTTATGCGGGTCTGCACGTCCGGGATGGAGGCGGCTCGTCCGTCCCGGGCCTCGGGTGGTGCCGTCACGCCTCCGCCAGGGGCGCGACGGGTGGTGCTCATGCCATGGCCGGGGGCAGCCCGGAGGCCGCCGCCCGGTAACGATCGGGTCAGGCCTTCCAGCTGGCGGCCATCACGCGCAGCCAGTTGCCGCCGAGGATCTTCTTGATGTCGTCGTCCGAATAGCCGCGCTTGACGAGGCCGGTCGTGATGTTGGGGAATTCGGCGGCGTCGTTGAGCGTCTTGCAGCGGCGTTCGCCCCACGGCCAATTGCCGAGCAGCGCGCCATGGCGGGCGGCGGCGGCCGCGCGCTTTTCGGGCGAATAGGTCTCGTCGAAATCGAGCCCGATGGCGACGCTGTCGATGCCGGCAAGCTCGACGATCTTGTCGATATGCTCCACCAGCCGGGCGATGTCGGGCTGGGTGGTCGGCTTGTCGGGATAGTAGAGATAGGGCGAAAGCCCGGTGATGCCCATCACGCCGCCATGCTTGCCGAGTTCGCGGATGGTGTCGTCGGTCTTGGCGCGGATATGGGGCGACAGGCTGGCGCAGAAGGAATGCGTGATCATGATCGGCTTGTCGGAGGCTTCCATCGCCTCCACCGTAGTGCGCTGCCCGCAATGGGAGACGTCGACCACGATGCCGAGCTGGTTCATTTCCTTGATGAACTGGCGGCCATAGTTGGAGAGGCCGTCATCGGTCTTTTCACCGCAGCCCGAGCCGATGAAATTCTGGCGCTGGTAGGTGAGCTGCATGATGCGGCAGCCCAGATCGTAGAACGTGCCCAGAAGCCCGAGCTCGAAGCCGATCATCTCGACATTCTGGGGCCCGAAGATGATGGCTTCGCGGCCCGAGCGCTTGGCTTCATGGATGTCGGCGACGGTTCGGGCCAGGAGCACCTTGTCGGTATTGGCCTCGATCCAACGACTGGCGCGGTTGAGTTCGAGAAACGAGGTGTAGAGGTCCGAATAGGGGCCAGTGACGGTGTGGTTCACGGCCGTGACCCCGCCGCTCTTGTAGCGGGTGAAGTGGTTTTCGCCCAGTTCCACCACGATGGAGCCATCGATCACGATGGCTTCGGCGTGCAGTTTCTCGATATGCGCCTGCTCGGAAGCGCTGAGGGTCGTCGTATCCAGCATCAATGAAGTCCTCGGTCGGGCGGGCCTTGCGCGGCCCTTTCCCACACCTTATCGCATCTGCGGCGTCCGTCGAGTGCTTTTTGACGAATTTTGCGATGATAAGGTGGTCGTTCTGCGAATTTCGTAAATTCGTCAGTCCACCGAAATGGCGCCGCCGGCCTCGCGCAAAAGATTGAGCGTCTCGGTGCGGCCGGGCTGGTCGGAGCGGTCGAGCCGTCGGATGAAGGGGCAGGTGAGGGCGGCGGCCGCATAGCCATCTGGCGAGAGCACGGGCACCGTCAGGTCTTCGACGCCCTCGATCTGCAGGCTCGGCGCGGCCCGATAGCCGGCCCGCCGGTATTGGGCGAGCGAGGGCTCGATGGCCTCCAGCCTTTGCGCCCTGTCGGTGCCCTGCCAGAACGCCAGCAGGTCCGCCACCGCCTCGGGGGCGCGGAAGGCCAGCAGCACCTGTCCCGATCCCGAGCCTAAAAGATCGATCTCGGTGCCGACGCGGATGCCGAATTCCCAGCTGCCCGAACTGCTGACCTGCTGGGCTACGACAGCGGTGCCCCGCTCGGGCACGACGAGATGGCAGGATTGCCCGGCAAGCCGCGCGAACCGGTCCATCACCGGGGTGGCGCGCGCCACGAGCCGGCGCACGGGCGGATGCCTGTGGGCGAGCACGAAGAGCTTGATGGTGAGCGCATAGCGGTCGCCCTCGGGCGAGCGGCTGACATAGTCGCGCGCCACGAGGCGCTCGAGCATGCGATAGATTTCGCTGGGGCTGCGCCCCATGGCCCGCACGATCTCGCCCCGCGTCATGCCACGCGGCTGCTCGGAGAGCAGTTCGAGAATATCGAGGCCCTTGTCGAGAGCGGGCGCACGATAGCGCTCGGCCGGGCCGTCCTTCACATCGCTGCTCATGCCGCCCCTCCCGTTGGCGTGAGCCTATTGCAGTCCGCGTTCATTTGTGAATAAATCATTCGTATATGGCAAGAGCCATGGCGCGATTGAGCTGGGAGGAGCGATCGGGCATGAGCATCCAGAGCGCGTCTGCGTCTGCTGCGTCCCCCCTTGCGACCCCCATCGTCGCGATGGAGGGCATCGAGAAATCCTTTCCCGGCGTGCATGCGCTCAAGTCGGTGCGGTTCGAGCTGCTGCCCGGCGAGGTCCATGCCCTCATGGGCGAGAACGGCGCCGGCAAGTCGACGCTGATGAAGATCCTGTCGGGCGTCTATGCCAAGGATGCCGGCACCATCCGCATCGACGGCCAGCCCGTGGAGATCGGCTCGCCGCGTGAGGCGCAGGCGCTCGGCATCGGCATCATTCACCAGGAACTGAGCCTGATGCGCGAGCTGACCGCCGCGCAGAACATCTTCATCGGACGCGAGCCCCGAAAAGCTTTTGGATTGCTGCTCGACGAGGCGGCCCTCAATGATGGCGCCGCCAGCATCTTCAAGAGCATGAACCTCGCGCTCGATCCGCGCGCGCCGGTGGAAAGCCTCACCATCGCCAAGCAGCAGATGGTCGAGATCGCCAAGGCGCTGTCGCACAAGAGCCGCGTTCTGATCATGGACGAGCCCACCGCGGCGCTCAACGATGCCGAGATCGCCGAGCTTTTCGCCATCATCCGCCGGCTCAAGGCGGAGGGCGTCGGCATCGTCTACATTTCCCACAAGATGGACGAGATCAAGCGCATCTCGGACCGGGTGACGGTGATGCGCGACGGCGAATATGTCGGCACGGTGCCGGCCGCCGACACGCCGATCGAAACCATCATCGCGATGATGGTGGGCCGGGCGCTGACCACCGAAGTCGCGGCGCCCAGGGCCAGCGAGGATGCGCCCATCGCGCTCGAAGTGATCGGGCTGAGGCGCGGTCGCGAAATCCGCGACGTGAGCCTCCATGTCCGCAAGGGCGAGATCCTCGGCTTTGCCGGGCTGATGGGGGCCGGCCGCACCGAGGTGGCGCGCGCCATCTTCGGGGCCGATCCGCTCGAAGCGGGCGAAATCCGGATCAACGGCAAGGCGGTCTCGATCCGGCGCCCCGAGGATGCGGTCAAGGCCGGCATCGGCTACCTGTCCGAAGACCGCAAGCATTTCGGCCTCGCCACCGGCCTCGACGTGCGCAACAACATCGCGCTGGCCAGTCTCGAGCGCTTCTGCGCCCCCGGCGGGGTGCTCAAGGATGGCGAGATGCGCGATATCGCCAAGCGCTATATCGGCCAGCTCTCGATCAAGACCCCTTCGGACCAGCAGGAGGCGCGCCTGCTCTCGGGCGGCAACCAGCAGAAGGTGGTCATCGCCAAATGGCTTTTGCGCGACTGCGAGATCCTGATCTTCGATGAACCGACACGCGGCATCGATGTCGGCGCCAAGACCGAGATCTACAAGCTGCTCAACGCGCTGGCCGCGCAGGGCCGCGCCATCATCGTGATTTCCTCCGAACTGCCCGAGGTTCTGCGGCTCTCGCACCGCATCGCGGTGATGTGCGAAGGCCGGCTCACCGGCTTCCTGCCCGCAGGGGCCAGCCAGGAAGCCATCATGCAACTCGCCACGCAGCGCCAGAGCGCGGTGGAGGCACCTCATGCAGCCTAGTCCGCGTCACGCGCACCCGGTCTCCTTTCACCTCTCCCTCGGGGGAGAGGTCGGCGCGCAGCGCCGGGCGAGGGGGCCTTTGCTTTCATATCAGCAGGAAGGCCCCCTCACCCCGTCCCTCTCCCCTGAGGGGAGAGGGGGCGCAGGAGCCGCGACGATCAGTTTGAAGGGCCAGACACAATGACCGACACGCTTGCCACCCCCGCCAAGCCCCAGGGCATCCGCATCACCGGGGCGTTCCACCGGCTCCTGGCTTTTTCCGGGCTCATCGCGCTGGTCGTGGTGTTCTCGTTGGCCTCGCCCAATTTCATGCAGACCAACAATGTGCTCGCCATCCTGCAGGCGACGTCGGTCAATGGTGTGCTGGCGATTGCCGCGACCCTCGTGATCATCACCGGCGGCATCGACCTCTCTGTGGGTACGCTGATGACCTTCTGCGCCGTGATCTGCGGGGTGGTGCTGACCTATCTGGGCATGCCCCTGCCGCTCGGCATCCTCGCCGCCATCGCCGCGGGCACCGCCAGCGGGCTGATTTCGGGCACCATCGTCGCCAAGCTCAAGGTGCCGCCCTTCATCGCCACGCTGGGCATGATGCTGATCCTCAAAGGTCTGTCGCTGGTGATTTCGGGCACGCGACCGATCTATTTCAACGACACGCCCGGCTTCACCCAGATCGCGCAGGGGTCCATTATCGGCTCCGTGTTCCCGGCCCTGCCCATTCCAAATGGCGTGCTGATCCTGTTCCTCGTCGCCATCATCGCGGCCTTCATCCTCGGGCGCACGGTGCTGGGGCGCTACACCTTCGCGCTGGGCTCCAACGAGGAGGCCGTGCGGCTTTCGGGCGTCAACACCGATCGCTGGAAGATCGCCGTCTATGCGCTGGCCGGCGGCATCTGCGGGGTGGCCGGGCTGCTCATCGCCAGCCGCCTCAATTCGGCGCAGCCGGCGCTGGGGCAGGGCTATGAGCTCGATGCCATCGCGGCGGTCGTGATCGGGGGCACTTCGCTCTCGGGCGGGCGCGGCACCATCCTGGGCACGCTGATCGGGGCGCTCATCATCTCGGTTCTGGCCAATGGCCTGCGCATCCTGTCGGTGGCGCAGGAATGGCAGACCGTGGTCACCGGCACCATCATCATCCTCGCCGTCTATGCCGATATCCTGCGCCGCAGGCGGCTCTGACGGCCATGTTTCCAGCGCGCCCGCCCTCATGCAGGCAGGCGCGCCAAGACCAAGAAGGGCGGCAAGCCCTCGCAAGGCTTCAACAACAGCAACTCCATCCGGGAGGACTTTCATGAACAGACGCACCCTCATTTCCGCCATCGCGCTTGCCGCCGCACTCGGGTTCGGCGCCCCTGCAATGGCCCAGGACAAGCCCGACATCGCGCTCATCTCCAAGGGCTTCCAGCACCAGTTCTGGCAGGCCGTGAAAGCGGGCGCCGACAAGGCCGCCGCCGAATTCAATGTCAACGTCACCTTCGAGGGCCCCGACAGCGAGACCCAGGTCGACCGCCAGATCGACATGCTGGCCGCCGCCCTCTCGCGCAATCCCGATGCCATCGGCTTTGCCGCCCTCGACAGCCAGGCCGCGACCCCGCTGCTCCAGCAGGCCAAGGATCGCAACATCCCGGTGATCGCCTTCGACTCGGGCGTCGACAGCGACATTCCGCTCACCACCGCCACCACCGACAACGTCGCGGCAGCCGCTCTTGCGGCCGACAAGATGGCCGAACTCATCGGGGGTTCGGGCAAGGTCGCCGTGGTCGCCCATGATCAGACCAGCCGCACCGGCATCGATCGCGTCGACGGCTTCGTCAACCGCATCAAGGAAGCCTATCCCAATATCGAGGTCGTGGCCGTCCAGTATGGTGGTGGCGACCATCTGCAGTCGACCGAGATCACCAAGTCGATCCTGCTCGCCAATCCCGACCTGAAGGGCATCTTTGGAGCCAATGAGGGCTCGGCCATCGGCGTGGTCAACGGCAAGCGCGAGCTTGGCAGCTCCATCGTCGTGATCGGCTATGATTCGGGCGCCCAGCAGAAGCAGGCGATCACCGAAGGCCTGATGAACGGCGCCATCACGCAGAACCCGGTGGGCATCGGCTACGAGACCGTCAAGGCCGCCGTAGCCGCCCTCAAGGGCGAGACGCTGCAGCCGGTCATCGACACGGGCTTTTATTATTACGATGCCTCGACCATGGCCAATCCCGAGATCGCCGCGGTCCTTTACGACTGATCACGCCTGACTGCCGGAGAGGCGGGGGAGTGCCCCGCCTCTCCACGGATGCTGCCGGAGCCCGCAAAGGCCTGACAAGGCTTGCCTTTGCCGGCCAATCGGCTCATGAAACTCCTGCGTCCTCCGTCGCAGTTGTCGTCCGGCACTTCCATCAGCCGGCCTCCGGGGGTCGTGAGGCTGGGAGGCCATGGAGGATACGCGCGTAAAACGGCCGGGGCCGCTGGCACCGTTCCGTCACACCACCTACCGCTCGATCTGGCTGGCCAATCTCGCCTCCAGCTTCGGCGGGCTGATTCAGACCGTCGGCGCCGCCTGGCTGATGACGGCGATCGCCCAGTCGGTGGACATGGTGGCGCTGGTGCAGGCCGCCACGACCCTGCCCCTCATGCTGTTCTCGGTCGTCGGCGGCGCCGTCGCCGATACCTTCAACCGCCGCCGCGTCATGCTCGGCGCGCAGATCTTCATGCTCTGCGTGTCGGTTGCCCTGGCCATCACCACCTATCTGGGGTTGATCAATCCCTGGCTGCTGCTGGCCTTCACCTTCCTCATCGGTTGCGGCACGGCGCTCAACAATCCCTCATGGCAGGCTTCCGTCGGCGATATCGTGCCGCGGGCCGACCTGCCGGGGGCGGTGGCTCTCAATTCGATCGGCTTCAACCTCTCGCGCAGCCTCGGCCCGGCCATTGGCGGGCTCATCGTGGGCGCGGCGGGTGCCACGGCGGCCTTCGGGCTCAATGCGCTCTCCTACCTGCCGCTGATCGTCATCCTGCTGCTCTGGAAGGCGCCGTCCGCGCCCAGCACCCTGCCGCGCGAGACCATGGGCTCGGCGATGATGGGCGGGCTGCGCTACGTCGCCATGTCGCCCAATATCGGCAAGGTCTATCTGCGCGGCTTCGCCTTCGGCATCGCCGCCATCGTGGTGGTGGCGCTGCTGCCGGTGGTGGCGCAATCGCTGCCCGGTGGCGGACCCGAACTCTATGGCCTGCTTCTGGGCGCCTTCGGCATCGGGGCCATCGGCGGGGCGCTGATGACCACGCGGCTCCAGGCCATGCTGCCGAGCGAAACCATCATCCGCATCGCCTTTTGCACCTATGCGCTGGCCGCCGTGATCGTGGGGGCGAGCCCCAATGCCTGGCTCACCGCCCTGGGCTGCGCGATCGCCGGATCCTGCTGGGTTCTGGCGCAATCGCTGCTCAACGTCACGGTGCAGCTCTCCTCGCCGCGCTGGGTGGTGGGGCGGACGCTCTCGCTCTACCAGACCTCCATCTTCGGGGGCATGGCGGCGGGCAGCTGGCTCTGGGGCGTGGTGGCGGACGGGCAGGGCGTGGCTGTCGCAATGGGTGGAGCTGCCCTGACGCTGCTCGCCGGAGCGGCCATCGGTCTCTGGCTGGCGCTGCCGCAGCGTTCGGCCGCCAATCTCGACCCGTTCAACCGCTGGACGGCGCCCCATCTCGAACTCGACGTGCAGCCGCGCTCCGGGCCCATCGTCATCTCGGTGGAATATCGCATCCTGCCGGCCGATGTCGCGGCCTTCCTCGACGTCATGGCCGACAGGAAGCGCGTGCGCATCCGCAACGGCGCCCGCCACTGGGTCCTGAAGCGCGATCTCGAGCATCCCGAGATGTGGACCGAGAGCTATATGTGCCCGACCTGGACCGAATATCTGCGCTTCAACCAGCGCACCACCCAGGCCGATGCCGAGATTACCACCCGCATCCGCGCCCTTCATCGGGGCGAGGGCATGCCGGTGGTGCGCCGCTGGATCGAGCGCCCGCCCGACTGGTTCGCCTCGGTCGAGCGCAAGGATACCATCGATCCGCCCTGAGGCGGCTCGGGATGCCGGGCGGGTTCAGCCGTGGAGCCGCACGCCGAGCCCGGAGGCCGCGAGCACGATCTGGCTCCAGGTCTCGTCGTCGAGCGGAATGCCGTTGGCGAGGCGCTCGGCCCGGTTGGCGCGTTCGGGCATGCCGGGCAGCAGCACCGTGCCGGGGCCGGTGGTGGTCTCAGAGGTGACAAAGTCAGCGACCTCCTCGAGCCGTTCGGCATAGGGGCCGGCCGTACCCAGCCGGTCGGGCGCCACGATCACCGAGAACATCGAATTGACGAGGCCGGTATCGCTGTCGTCGGTGTGCTGGACGGCTGCACCCGTCAGCGCCGCGCCCAGAAGCTCGCAGGCCAGTTGCAGCCCCCAGCCCTTGTGGCGGCCAAAGGTGGTGAGCGACCCCGGCGGGGTGGTGAAGAGATCGGCGGGGTTGGTTGTGGGACGACCGGCATTGTCGAGGAGAGCGCCCTCGGGCAGCGTTTCGCCCTTGTTGCGCGCCACCCGCACCTTGCCCATGGCGAGGGTCGAAGTGGCGAAATCCACCACCACCGGATCGCGGCCCGGCCGGGGGAAGCCGGCGGCGAAGGGGTTGGTGCCGAGCCGGGGCATGGTGCCCCCGAACGGCGCGACATAGGGGCCGGCCACCACATTGACGAAGTGGATCGAGACCATGCCGGCGGCGGCGCATTGCTCAGCCCAGTGCCCGATGCGGCCCACATGGTGGCTTTCGCGCACGGCCACCGAGCAGCTGCCGGTTTCGCGCGCTCGCGCGATGCCGAGCGCCATCGCGTCATGGGCCATCACCTGCCCGGCGCCGCGGCGCGCCTCGCACACCAGCATGCCCCCGGCATCGAGGCTGGTTTCGAGGACCTGGTTGAGCACCAGCCGCTTGAGCCCGGCATTGCGGATATAGGCCGGCACCACGCCCACGCCGTGGGAATCGTGGCCGCAGAGATTGGCCTCGACGAGATGGCGCGCAATGAGCCCGGCCTCGCGCTCGGACGAACCGGCGGCGCGGAACACATCGGTGATCTGCGCCTCGAGGCGGCCGGCCTCGTGACGGGTATACTGGTCTGCCATCATGTCCTCCGGAGTGCCCTCAGAGCTGGGCGGTCAATCCGCCATCCACCGTCAGCACGCTGCCATTGGTATAGGCTGCGGCGGGGGAGACGAGATAGAGGGCTGCCGCCCCGATATCGCTTGCCGGATCGCCCCAGCGGCCCGCCGGCGTCCGGTCCGAAATCTTCTGCTGGAATTCGGGCTGGGCGGTGCGCAGGGGCCTGTTGCCATCGGTCAGGAAATAGCCCGGCGCCAGCGCGTTGACGGTGATGCCATGGGGCGCAAGATCGGCGCAAAGCCCGCGCACCAGCCCGTGCAGCGCCGTCTTGGCGGTGACGTAGGAGCTGATCGAGGGCCGCGCGATGGTGGCGTTGATCGAGGAGACGAAGACGATGCGGCCGTAATGGCGCTCGGCCATCAGCGGGGCGGCGAGACGGGAAAGCCGCCAGCCGGCCAGGAGGCTCTGGTCGAGCACGCCCTGGAACTCGCCCTCTTCCAGCTCGAGGAATGGCTTGCGCACCGTCGATGCGGTGTTGGAATAGAGGATGTCGAGCCGCTTGTGCCGGGCCGCGATGATGGCGAAGGCGGCTTCGGCGGCCTTGGCGTCGCCAGTATCGAACGGCAAGGCCTCGGCTGAAAAGCCCCAGCCGGCGAGGAGGCTGCGCTTTTCCTCCACCGCCTCGGGCGTGCGGCCATTGAGGATGACATGGGCGCCAGCCGCTGCCAGGGCTTGGGCCGCCGCCCAGCCCAGCCCGCGCGAGGCGCCGGTGACGAGCGCCACCTGTCCGGTAAGGTCAAAGAGCTGAGCCGGTCCCGCCGGCTTTGCCACGGGATCGGTCATTTCTGCCTCAGCTGTATTCGATGCGCGGGTCGATATAGGCGTAGAGCACGTCGACCGCCAGGTTGATGGCGATGTAGATCACGAGGATCACGACGATGCAGCCCTGGATGAGCGGGTAGTCGCGATTGCTGATCGCCCCGATCATCAGCCGGCCGATGCCGGGATAGTTGAACACCGCCTCGGTCACCACGGCGCCGCCGATGAAGTTGGCCATCATCAGGCCCACGATGGTGATGAAGGGCAAAAGCGCGTTGCGCATGATGTGGGTGCCCACCACCTGCCGCTCGGGCAGGCCCTTGGATCGGGCTGTGCGCACGTAGTCGGCGCGCAGCTCGGAGACCAGCGACGCGCGGAGGAAGCGCGCGAGAATGCCCGAGACATAGATCCCGAGCGTCAGCGCCGGCAGGGCGACGCTGCGCAGCGCCTGCACCGGATTGTCCCAGAACGCCACATAGGTCGAGGCCGAGGGCAGCCATCGCAATTGCACGGCAAAGAGCAGGATCAGCAGGATGCCGAGCCAGAAGGTCGGCACCCCGAGCGCCAGCGCGCTCCAGCCCGAGAGGATCCGGTCGATCCAGCTGTTGGGGTAGAGCGCCGAGATGATGGCGACCGGAATGCCCAGCACCAGCGCCACGATGGTGGCGGCCACAGCCAGCTGGAGCGTCGCCGGCAGGCGCTCGCCGATGAGCTTGAGCACCGGCTCCTGGCTGTAGACCGAATTGCCCAGATCCCCGGTCAATGCCCCGACGAGCCAGTCGAAATATTGCACCAGCACCGGCCGGTCGAGACCCAGGTCGCGGGTGACGGCGGCGATCTGCTCGGCGGTGGCGTTTTCGCCCAGCAGCATGCCGACGGGGCCGCCCGGCACTGCATAGAGCATGCCCCAGATGCCCAGCGAGGCAATCAGCAGCACGGGCAGCAATTGCGCGATGCGGCGCAGCACATAGCCGATCATGCCTTGCTCCCTTCAGGCTTGAGGCCGGCGCCGGTATCGTGGCGGTCCTCGAGGATTTCGGTCAGCGCCCGCCCGATCGTGTCGAAGGAGAGGATGGTAAGGGTGAGCACGATGCCGGGCAGGATGGCGTAATAGGGCGCCTCATAGAGATAATTCTTGCCCGTGCGCAGCATCTCGCCCCAGCTCGGGGTGGGGGGTGGCACGCCGACGCCGAGAAAGGCCAGCGCCGCCTCGAGCAGGATCGCCACCGAGGAGAGCACCACCACCTGCACGAGGATCGGGCTCCAGCTGTTGGGCAGGATGGTGCGGAACATGTTGTAGCCCGAACTGCCCCCGAAGCTTTCGACGGCCGTGACGAAATCGCGCTTGCGCAACGCCAGTACCTGCGCGCGGGTGATGCGGGCAAAGCTCGGAATGCCGGTGACGCCCACTGCGATCAGCGCCGCCAACTGGCTGCGGCCCAGAACCGCGATCATCGCCATGGCAAAGAGGATGCCGGGCAGGGCCAGCAGCACGTCGATGAACCGCATCAGCACCGCATCGCGCCAGCCGCCGAAAAAGCCCGCAACAAGCCCGATCGGCACGCCCACTGCCGCAGCGATCGCCACCGCGCCTGCCGCCGTGATCAGCGAGGTCCGCGCGCCATAGACGACGCGGGCGATGATGTCGCGGCCCAGCTCGTCGGTGCCGAACCAGTTGGTGCCATTGGGCGGCATCAGCGCATTTGCGACGCGCTGACGCAGCGGGTCGAGCGGCAGGAAATCGGCAAAGATCGCGGCCAGCGTGATGGCGAGGAGGAAGATCACCGATAGCGCGGCGCCCGGCCGCCGCATCAGGGCGACGAGATTGCGCCGCAGCGCTTGGAGCCACTTTTTCATCGGACCATCTCCAGGTCGCGGGCCGGACCGGGCACCTCTTCGGGGCGGAGCGGGCCGGCATGGTGGCAGGCAGCGCGTGTCGGCAGCCCCGGATAGGGCAGGAAGGCGGGCACTTCGCTGCGGCAGCGCTCGGTGGCGCGGAAGCAGCGCGGATGGAAGGTGCATCCCGGCGGCGGCTTGGCCGGGTTGGGGATCTCGCCTTCGAGCACGATGCGGCGGCGCGCCCTGCGCCCCTCGGGGTTGGGCACCGGGGCCGCCGAGAGCAGGCTCTGGGTATAGGGATGGACGGGGCTGTCATAGAGCGCGTCGCGCTCGCTCTCCTCCACGATCCGCCCGAGGTACATTACCGCCACGCGGTCCGAGATGTGCCGGACGACCGAGAGATTATGCGCCACGAAGAGATAAGCGAGGTTCAGCTCCTTCTGCAGATCCTGCAAAAGGTTGAGCACCTGCGCCTGGATCGAGACATCGAGCGCGGCCACCGGTTCGTCGAGGATCAGCAGTTTCGGTTGCAGCGCCAGCGCCCTGGCAATGCCGATGCGCTGCTTCTGCCCGCCCGAGAATTCGCGCGCGAAGCGCCCGAACATGGTTCGCGACAGCCCCACCATGTCCATCAGCTCGGCGATGCGCTTGTCCCCGCCCATCTCGTCATAAAGCCCGTGGATGCGCAGGGGCTCGGCGATGATGTCCTCGACGGCCAGAACGGGATTGAGCGAGGAAAAGGGGTCCTGGAAGACATATTGCATCTGGCGGCGCGCCTTGCGCATCGCTCCGCGCGACAGGCCTACGATCGAGCGTCCCTCGAAACGCACGTCGCCCGACGTCGCCTTGATCAGCCCCATCACGGTGCGGGCGGTGGTGGTCTTCCCGCAGCCCGATTCACCCACAAGGCTCACCGTCTCGCCCGGATCGACCGAAAGCGTCACCCCGTCGACGGCGCGGACATGGCCAACCACCCGCCGCAGGATGCCCTTGCGGATGGGGAAATGCACCTTGAGATCGTCGATCGCCAGCAGCGGTTCGCCACCGGTCCGCGGCGCCGGGGCCGAGCGCACCGTGGCGGCCTGCGGGGTCGGGCGCGGCTCTTCGGCATAATGGCAGGCGGCCATCTGGGTGGGGCCGACTGGGCGCAGCGCCGGGTCCTCGCTCTGGCAGCGCGGCCGGCCATTGCCCAGCATGCAGCGGGGGTGGAAGGTGCAGCCGGTGGGCAGGGCGGCCGGTGTCGGGGGCGTTCCTGGGATGGGCTCGAGACGGGCCTCGGTGGCATCGATGCGCGGGATCGATTGCAGCAGCGCGCTCGTATAGGGGTGCTTGGGGCTCTTGAAGATGTCGCCCACCGGCCCGGTCTCGACGATGCGCCCGCCATACATCACCGCCACGCGGTCGGCGACTTCGGCCACCACCCCCAGATCATGGGTGATGAGGATGACGGCCGCGCCAGTCTCGGCCTGGCGCCTCGCCAGAACGGCCAGCACCTGGGCCTGCACCGTCACGTCGAGCGCGGTGGTCGGCTCGTCGGCGATGATGAGTTTCGGCTTGCCGGCCATGGCCATGGCGATCACGGCGCGCTGGCGCATGCCGCCGGAAAATTCATGCGGGTACTGATTGGCCCGGCCTTCGGGGTCGGCGATATCGACCTCGCGCAGGAGCTCCACCGCCCGGGCGGGCGCATCGGCGGGCTTGAGCCGACCATGGGCCAGTTGGCCCTCGGTGATCTGCCGGCCCACCGGCAGCACGGGATTTAGGGTGGTGGCGGGGTCCTGGAAAATGAACCCCACCTCCTGACCGCGCATCATGCGCAGCGTCTCGTCGTCGGCGCTGGTGACATCGGTGCCGTTGAGACCGATGCTGCCCCGGATGCGGGCGGTTTCGGGCAGGAGGCCCGATACCGCGAGCGCCGTCACGCTCTTGCCCGATCCGCTCTCGCCCACGATGCAGAGCACTTCATTGGGGTAGACGTCGAAATCCACCCCGCGGACCACGGGCACCGGGTGGCCGGAGCCGACAAAGTCGACCTCCAGCCCCCTGACCGAGAGAACCGGCTCGGATACGCTGCCGTTCCCCACGGTCGTCACGGTGCCCGCATCCATCAGTTGGTGAACCCGAGGGTGCGGGCGACCAGCAGGTTGTCGATGTCGAGCGTGAAGCCGCCCACATCGGGCGCCGCCACGATCAGGCCGGTCTCGTAGGAATTGGTGGGAATGCCGAAAGCCGACTCCACCAGCACCTTGTTGAGGTTGTCATAGGCGGCCTGCACATCCTCGCCAAAGGCCGAATTGACCTGCTCGATGGCCGCCACATACTCCGGATGCGGATGCGGGTCCTTGAGCACCGGGTTGTTGACCGTGCGGTAGATCGAGTTGGTGGCGACGCGCGAGGGGAATTTCTGCACGTTGCCGACGCCCCCGAAGGTGGCGAAGAAATCACCGGCCAGCAGCGCCGTGGTGAATTCGGCGCTCTGGCGCACGTCGAGTTCCACATTGATGCCGATTTCGGCCAGCGAGCCCTGCACGATCTGGCTGATGGCCACCGCATCTTCCTGCCCGCCATTGGTCAGGATGGTCCAGTCGCTCTTTTCGGCATCACTGAGACCCGAGGCGTCGAGCAGTTCCTTGGCCTTGTCGAGATTATAGGCGTAGGTCTCGTTATAGGCGGGATCGGCGGCCGGGCTCGCGGGAGCCCAGGGCAGGGCCGTGACTTCGCCGAGGCCGGCATAGCCCACGCGCAGGATGGCATCGCGATCCATCAGATAGTTGAACGCCTGGCGGAAGCTCTCGTTCTGGAACGGCCCGCGGGTGGTGTTGATGCGGAACACCTGCACGAGCTTGCCCGGGCCGGCGACGACGGTGTAGCCGGCATCGCGCAGACGCACGGCAGCGCGCGAGGAGCCGTTGTAGATGAGGTCGAGCGCGTCCGATTCGAGCGCCGCGGTCATCGAGGCGTCTTCGGTGAATACGGTGAATTCGACGCCCTCGAGGATCGGCTCGCCCTCGCGCCAGTAATTCTCGTTGGCCTCGAGCGTGATCGACTGGCCCACGACGCGGTTGGCGAGCTTGAACGGGCCCGTGCCGGCGGGGACCGCCTCGATATTGTCGACCCCTTCGGCTTCGAGCACGATGAGGAACTGCAGGAGGTCAAGGATCTGCTTGTCCGGCACCGCCTGCTTGAAGTTGAGCTTGACGGTGGTGGCGTCCGGGGTTTCCCAGTTTTCGACGACCGCCATGGTGGCAAAGACGTTCTTGCCGCGCTCGGGGTTGGCGCCCTTCTGGAGCGTCGCATCCACGTCGGCCGAGGTCATGGTCTTGCCGCTGTGGAAGGTGACGTCGTCGCGCAGCGTCACGGTCACCGAGCGGTTGTCCTCGGCGATTTCCCAGCTCTCGGCCAGGCTCGGCACAGGCTCGCCATTCTCGGTATATTCGATCAGGCTGTCATAGAGGTTCTTGATCAGCGGGAAATTGATGGTCGAGAACTGCTGCGGGTCGTAATTGGCGATGTCGTTGAGCGTGCCGACGCGCAGCGTGCCGGTCTGCAGATCCTGGGCGAGCACGGTGCTGCCCATGGTCAGGCTCAGCGGGGCGGAAGCGGCCATGAGGGCGACGCCCATGACGCGAAGGGAAGGAAGAAAGGTCATTCTCATTCGACTGCACTCCTGATTACGAGGGTTTCTCTAATGGGCTGCGTCTACTTCAGACCCTTCGGGCCCGGGCCGGGCTGGCTGGAATGGGCGCGCCAGTCGGTGAAGCGTTCAAGCGGGTACATGGGCCGCGGAATGTTCTTCCAGGGCAGGGTAAAGACATCCGACTGCCCCGGGCCGCGCGTGTCGGCACGCACCACGCCCGAGGAAATCGGCGCAAAGAACTGGAAATTGGACGCGGTCTTGACCACGGCGATCTTGTAGTCGGCCGGCTCGATGCCGAGCGCGCGGTAGGAATCGGGGGTATTGCCCGCCACCGCCCGCTTTTCGGTGATGAGCAGCGTCACCGGGCCCACCTCGAACAGCACCGCCTTGCCGAAATCCACCTCGGGTTGATGGTTGTAATCCGAGAGTGCAACGATGCCGCCGCCCACCGCCTTCACGGTGCCGGTGACCTCAAGCGGGGTGAAGAATTTCGTCGCCGCGTCGCCCCCGAGCGGCAGCGTCACGGTCGCCCCGACACCCGCGGCATGAAGCTGCGTTGCTGCCCTGGGCGAAATCAGCGGCACCAGCGCCGGCCCCTTGATCTTGAGGCGCAGCATGGCTTCGAGGATGAGGTTGCTGTCCCCCGCCGCGCCCCCGAAGACGGTATCGCCGGTGTCCGAGAGCACCACCACGCCCTTTTCGGCCGCATCGGCCTTGAGCACGGCCTCGTCCACCGAGATCGCCTCGCGCTCCTGGAAATCGTCGCGCATCGACCAGACGAGGTCGGCCAGTTCGTCGGCGAGGCGTTCGGCAAGGTCCTGGTCGTTGTCGGTGACCACGATGGTGGACCAGCCGCCCTCGGTCACGTCGAGCCAGGGCTGCATCGGATAGTTGGAGGCCTGGAGCACGCGCGGGTCGGCGGCCTCCATCTCGCGGGCCCGGTCGAACCAGCGCTTCATCGGGCCATGGGCGGTGAGGAACTGCTCCTGATGGCTGAGGAGCGGAATCTTGCGCCACGCCATCACCGGCTTCAGATTCTCGGTCAGAAGCCGGATCAGCAGCCCCGTGCCCAAGATGCCGGTGTCGTAGACATCATGCGGCTGGGTGCGGTGGCCCACGATGGCATCGACGTTATCGATGATCTTCTGCGTCACGTTACCATGGTGATCAAGACCCAGCACGATGGGGATGTCGGGCCCCAGGATCTGCCGGCAGAGCGCGGCCTGTTCGCCTTCGACATCGTCGAGGCCTTCGGCGGCGCAGGCGCCATGCAGTTGAAGGGCCAGCCCGTCGATCGGCCCGCAGGTCTCGAGCCCGGTGCGGATCTTGTCCTGGAAATACTCGAAGGCTTCGCGGGTGATGCGCCCGCCCGCCACCGCGAAGGCGCGGATGATCGGCACGGTCTCGATATCGAGCCCCGATCGCCGGATGGCTTCATAGTGCCCGCCGATCTGGCCATAGTCGCGCAGCTGCTCGATGTCGGCACCCTCATAGATGCCGAAGCTTTCATAATCGGCGAGCGTCGTGGGCAGCGGATTGAAATCATCCGTTTCCTGCGCAACCTGAATCAACGCAATGCGCATATCTGTCCCTCGATGCGGGCGCCCATGAACCGGTCAATAAAAGACCGTCATGCGCCAAGTATTGTCAGTCACCCTCCCCGGTTCCGTCCACGATCAACTTGGGACGTCCGGCCTTCATCGCCGGTCTCCCGCAGGAAGCTCGGCAGATTGAGGCTATTAACGGGCAAATTTCGTGTCAAGGACGGCCGGTTCCGCCTCAAGAAACAAGATCAACCCGTCTAGGCCGGCTCGACGACCCGGGTCTCCCCGGCATCCTCCTGGCTCGAGCCCATGGCCTGCGAGATGCGCAGCGCGATGCTTTGCAGGGCCTCGACCGCCGTGGCGACGGCTTCGGGCCGCATCCGCCGCTCGGGAGCCGAAAGGCTCATGGCTGCGAGCGGCAGCCCGTTGCGGTCGAGAATGGGCACGCCGATGCACATCAGCCCGTCCTCGTTTTCCCCGATCTCGATGGCATAGCCGCGCCGCTTGACGTCATCGAGCTGGCGGCGGAAGGCGCGCGCATCGGTGAGGGTCTTGAAGGTCTTGGCCTGCATGTCGAGGTCATCGACGAGATAGGGCGAGATATCGGGCAGGTGCGCCACCATCGCCTTGCCCAGCGCCGTGCAGTGCACCGGGTGCCGGTCCCCGATCCGCGCATGCATCCGCAACGCCCGGTCGGGCTCAACCATTTCGATATAGACGACATGGCGATCGGCGAGCACGGCGAGGTTCACCGTTTCACCGAAGCGCCGCATCAGGTCCACCATTTCGGGCTGGGCGATCTGGCGCAGGCGGTGCAGCGACTTGTCGAGCTTGGCGAGGGTGCGGAACCGCATGCCCACGCCATAGCGGTCGCGCTTGTGGTCATGCTGCAGGAAGGAGGCGGCCGACAGCGTCTGGAGATAGCGAAAGACCGTGGTCTTGGGCAGCTTCAATTCCGAGACCGCCTCGGTCAGGGTCACGTCATGGCCCTGGCGCGCGACATATTCCAGCACCTGCAACGCCTTCATCACGGGCTGCACGATGTAGTCGCCCTGCGGCTTGCTCGTCATGTCCTCGCTCCTTTCAGCCTGGCGCATGCGCGCTGGCCCTTGCCCGTCCCTGCGGCCCGCCCCGCCGCTCAGAAGAATGTCTTCACTGCATCGACAATGCGGTAGTTCTCATCCACCACCATCAGCAGCCCCCATTTGTCGAAGGTGGTGCAGGGGTGCCCGATGCCGAAGGCCACCATGTCGCCAACCTTGAGCGGGCTTTCATGGGGGACCTGCAGATGGGCGTGCTGGTCGTTGAGCCCGGTGAGCTGGTGGCCCTCGGGCATCGGCTCGGGTCCGCTCATCCCGCTGCCGGGGCGATACCAGCGTTCGGGGCGCGGCATGCCGGCATCATTGCCGATGTCGCGCTTGCCCATGGTCAGCAGTGCCTTGCCCGGCTCGGGCCGCGACTGCACATAGGCCCAGACTTCGAGCGCCGGCATCAACTCGCCCTCGGGAAGGGCGAGGCTGGTTTCGGCGACGATGCGCTTGAACGCCTTGGCATAGCTCAGCGCGTCATGGGTCAAATAGCAGCCCGAGCGCAGGAGCTTGATGACCGGACGCGAGAAACTCGCCGGTCCGAACCGCTCGCCCACCCGGTCGAAATAGGCCGAGCCGCCGGCCGAAAGGATGAGCGGCTGGTCGGCGCTCAAAAGCCCCTCGGCCTCGGCGGCGCGCGCCGCAGCCACCACCGCATCCACCATCGCATCCACGGTGGCGGTATTGGGCAACACGCCCTCGAAACACTCGAAGCCGGCCAGCATCAGCGCGTCTTGGCCCGCAACCGCGCGGGCCACCGCCTGTGCCGTTTCGGGCGATTGCGCCCCGGTGCGAGCGCCGGTCATGCCGATCTCGACGAGCACGCGAAGGGGGTTTCTGGCAGCGCCCTGATGTCGCCCGGCGCCTGCGGCAAGCTGCGCCACGCCCTCGAGACTGTCTGCGAGGCAATAGATTTCCACGCTCGGGTCGGCCGCGAGCGCCAGAAAGATCGCATCGACCGCCTTCGGCCCCACCGGCTGGTTGGCCAGCAGCACCCGGCGCGTGCCGAAGCGCAGCGCCACGCCCATCTGCTGGGTGGTGGCCACGGTGATCGCCCAGGCGCCGTCGCGTGCCTGCACATCGTAAAGCTGCGGCGCCATGGTGGTCTTGCCATGGGGCGCGATCCTGAGCCCGTTGAGCCCGGTGAACCGGCTCATCCAGTGGCTGTTGGCGTCGAGGACATCCTTGCGGATGACCGCCTGGGGCAGGGGCAGGTCCTCGGCAAGGAGGTTCCAGCCGGCCGCAGCGATGTCGTTGAGGCTCACCGCACCGGCGCCTGCCGGCAGCCCCTTGGTGGAGGGATCGAGCGGATTCGCCTTGAGCATATCGAGCTCGAGCGGAGGCAGGGCGGCATCGAAGGGCAGGGCTGGTCGGCTCATTGCGCGGCTTCCGTCCGGGCGGGCTCGGGATCGAGCGGATAGAAAGGCCGCCGCACCTTTTCGAGCTTCACCTTGGAGAGGTCGTAGGGGTAGGGGCCCCCGGTATTGAGATAGATCACCTCCGCCGCGATCGGCGCGAAGGCGGCGTAGAAATGGTTCGACGACTTGACCACAACGATCTTCTTTTTGGAAAGGTCGATGCCCAGCTTGGTGAATACCGGCGGGCTGAAGGTCTGCGCCCGTCCGGTGGCGAGGACGATATCGAGCGACCCGATCGAGATCGCTGCGGCCGGCCCCAGCGAGACCACCGACTGCTCGAAGGGATAAAGCAGATCGTCGGTCACCCCAATCACCTTGACCATCGCATCGATCGGCGGGCCGGAGGTTGCGGCCGCCTTGCCCCCGAAGCGCAGCGAAATTTCCGAGCCCACCCCCGCGGCGCGGCAAAAGCTCACCGCCACCGGATCCCACAGCGCGCCGATTGCGGCTGGGATATCGGGATGGGCGAGCAGCGCCGAAACCATCACGGTGGAATCCCCCGCCACCCCGCCGCCCGGATTGTCCCAGCGATCTGCCATGACGATGGGGCCCCGGGGCTGGCTCGCCGCATAGGCGATCGCCTCCTCGGGCGGGTAGTGATAGGGCTGGGCCGTCTTGTCCCAGGACAAGAGCTCTTTCCCCAGCCGTTCGGCCAGCGCCTCGGCCGTCCCGCGATTGGCCTCGCTATCGCCATAGACCAGAACCTTGGTGCCGAGGTCATGGACGTCGGCGGCCCCGAAACCATGCGCGATGGTCACCGACACGATGCCGTCCCTGCCCTCCATCGCCAGCATGCGATCGACGAAGGAGCGGCCGGGCTCGCGGCTCGACATGAAGGCGGCGAACCGGTGAAGGTCGTAGACGGCAGGTTGCGGGTCGATCTCCCCGCGCGCCGCAGCAAGGCACCGGTCGACGAGGTCCTCGCCCCGCGCCAGAAAATCGGTATGGGGGAATTCCTTGAACGCGACGAGGAGGTTGGCCGAGGCCACCATCTGGTCGCTCAGGTGACAATGCATGTCGAGTTCGGCGCCCACGATCGCCTTTGGGCCCGCCACGGCGCGGGCATGGGCCAGAAGGTCGCCCTCGCAATCATCATAGCCCACCGCGACCATCGAGCCATGCAGGCCGAACAGCACCACATCCACCGGCATGGCGGTCCGCAGCTGCCCGATGATCTCGTCGCGTAGGCTTTCGTAAGCTTCGCGCGAGACCGGCCCGGCCGGCTCGGCCCAGGTCGCCGTACCCTCGATCAGCGTGAAGCCGTCGGTTTTCGCCCGTGCGCGCGCCGCCACCATCGGGGCCGAGCACAGCGTGGGCGTGTCCGGATGCGTGCCGGGCGGGCAGTAGAAGGCCTCCTCGAAGGCCCTGCGGTCGACATAAAGGGGCGAGAAGGTGTTGGTCTCCGTCGCCAGCGACGCTACGAACACGCGCATGCCCGAACTCCCTTCCCGCACGGCGCCAGGTCCGTTGTACAATGGCGTACGTGATCCCTGCCGACGGCCTGATTGTAGAGTTGAGGTGGACACGCCTGTCAACTGTCGATGACATCGTTTCGTCACACGGAACAAAAAACACTACGAAATGCAGGGTTTTTGTTGCTTGCGACCGTGCGGATCGACAGGCATAGAATAGGGCGTCAGCAGCGCTCGCCGCTGTTCCACATCGTATGATGCCGGCCCCTGCATCCGCCGGCTCTGTCCCGCACCAGCCCGCAACCGGGCCTCTGCGTCTTGCTTGGAGGAGCATCGATGAGCCCACGCCGCATCGTTCTGGCCGGCATTTTCCACGAGACCCACAGCTTCGTCTCCGAAATTACCTCTTTTGCCGATTTCGAGATCAAGCGGGGCGATGAGCTGCTCGCGCGGCGCGGCGATGGCTCGATGGTCGATGGCTTCCTCGAAATTGCCGAACGCGAAGCCTGGCAGGTGCTGCCGGCGGCCGAATATAATGCCACCCCCTCCGGGGTCATCGACCAGGCGGTCGTCGATGCCTTCAGCGATGAACTCATCGCCGCCTTGCGCAAAGCCGTCGCAGAAGGCGGGGTCGATGGCGTGCTGCTCGCGCTGCATGGCGCCATGGTCTCAACCGGCTCGGTCGATCCCGAAGGCGACCTCTTTGCCGCGATCCGCGCCATCCCCGGCTGCGAGGGGGTGCCCATTGCAGGTGCCTTCGACCTCCATGCCAATTTCACCGAGAAGATGGCGAGAGGCGCAAACATTCTCGTCGGCTATCGCGAGAACCCCCATACCGACGCGCGCGAAACCGCCGTCCGTGCCGCCGATCTTCTCGCCCGTGCCCTCAATGAGGGGCAACTGCCGGTGATGCGCGCCCGCAATGCCCCGGTGATCTGGGCGCCCCCCGGCACTGGCACCGCCGATCGCCCGATGAAGGATCTCGAAGCCCTCGCGCGGCAGCTCGAAGCCGATACGCCCGATTTCCGCGTGGTCAACATCATCGGTGGCTACGCCTTCTCCGATGTGCCCTCGGCCGGCGTCGCCTTCTCGATCGCGACGGTCGGCGATCCGGCCGAGGCCGAGCGGGCCCTCGACCGGCTCGAGGCGCTGGCGGTGCAGTTGCGCGAACTCGGTATCCCGAAGGAATGGGACATCGACGAGGCCATCGGCCGTATCAAGGGCACGCCGGGTCCGCATGTCATCGTCGAGCCGGCCGACAATATCGGGGGCGGTGCGCCCGGCGACATGACCACAGTGCTCCGCGCCTTCCTCCGCCATGATCTCGATGGCGCCGCCGTCATCATCGCCGATCCCGAGGCGGTGGCGGCGCTCGATGGCGCCCATCCGGGCGAGGTGCGCACCCTCACCATCGGCGGCCGACAGAGCCCACTCGACGAGGGCCCGGTCGAGCTCGATGTCACCTTCGTGTCCGCCACCGACGGGCTGTTCGATCTCGAGGATCGCCACAGCCACGCCGCCGCCCGCGGCATCCACTGCAATATGGGGCCTTCGGCGGTGGTTACCGCCAATGATGGCAAGCTTACCATTCTGCTCAATTCGAAAAAGACGGCGCCCTTCGATCTGGGGCAATGGCGCTCGCAGGGCATCACGCCCGAAAACCTGCGCTATATCGGGGTCAAGGCGGCCGTGGCCCATCGCCAGGCCTATAACAAGATCGCCGCATCGAGCCACACCGTGCGCACCCCCGGCCCCTGCACCAGCGATCTGCCGAGCCTGCCCTACAAGCGGCTACGGCCCGGCGTGTTCCCCATCGATCCTGTCTGGAGGCCGTGATGATCGAATATCCCGCCAAGGACGATGCGCCCCGCTCGCACCTGCCCTTCAGCCCGGCCACCAAGGTTGGCGACCTGATCTTCGTGTCCGGCCAGGCCTCGGTGGACGGGACCGGAAAGATCATCTCGGACAGTTTCGAGGGCGAGATGCGCCGCTCGATCGAGAACCTGCGCAAGGTGCTGGAAAGCTGCGGCTCCGATCTCGCCCATGTGGTGCAGACGCGCAATTATGTCCGCGATGCCACCGACAATGCCGAATACAACCGAATCTACATGGACATCTTCAAGGCCCCGTTCCCGGCCCGCACCACCATCACCAACTGCCTCTCGCCGGCCCTGCGCTAAGAGATCGAGGCCATTGCGGTGGTGAAAAAGGGCTGAGCGCGAGCTCCGGGAAGCGTCCTCAATTCCCTTGTCGCCCCTGAGAAAGCAGGGACCTCCGTTGACGCGATCGAAACCGCTCGACCGAGTGCCCTTATCGACCGGCGTTCCCCCTACCACACCACCTTGTGGGTCTCGCCCGTCGCAACGTTGACGAACCCTTCCGGCGCGAGCGGAGAGGGCGCGACCAGCACCCAGCGCCAGGGTGCGCAGGTCAGCGTGGCAAAGGCCAGCCGCTCGGGGAAGCCGGGGAACCAGCGCGGCGAGAAGGTCGGCTCGAACATCCACTCGATCTTTTCGCCCTCGGCATAAAGCGCCTTCATCTCCGCATCGAGCGCCTCGGGCGGGCGCTTGGTCATTAGGCCGGCGATCTCGTAGCGCACCGTGGCCACGAGCTTGCCCTCGCGCACCAGCGCCCAGCCGCCCTGGATGGCGGTGAGCGCGTTGACAGCCTCGGCCATCGCCGCGTCGGACGATCCCACGACCCAGATATTGTGCTTGTCATGCCCCATCGAGCAGGCGAGGGCCGTATCAGGGGTGCGCGGGCCGGTGCCAAGCCAGAACATTTTCGAGGTTCTGCCCTCGCCCGAGAACCGGTCGACGATGGCGAATTTGGTGACGTTGCGGTCGGGGTCGCGCGCGACCAGCCCCTCCTTCACCGGCAGTTCCATGGTGATGAAATCATCGGCCCAGTGGAAGGGCCGCAGGATCGCCGCCTGCATGCTCGCGCGCCCCGGCGCGGCGGGAATGGCGAAATCCTCGGCCGTCATCTTTCGCTTGATATTGACCGTTCTCGTCGCCCAGTCCGGCCAGTCGATGGCCGGCACCTCGGGCAGGTAACGCCCGTTTTCGGCAACGGGCCGCCCGTCGGCCCAGACCTTTTCGACCACAACGCCCGGTACATCCGAGAGCAGTACGATATCGGCGTAGCGCCCCGGCGCGATCGACCCCACCCAGGGGGTGAGCCGCATGTGGCGAGCCGGGTTAATCGTTACCATCTGAATGGCGATCTCCGGGGCCAGCCCCGCCGCGATCGCCAGCCGCACATTGTGGTTGGTGGCCCCCAGCCTCAGCGTGTCGGAGGCGGAGCGGTCATCGGTGACGATGGCGAACTGGCTCCAGTCCGACAGCCCTGCCGCCATCAGCCCCTTGACCATGTCGGGCAGGGAATGGGGCCGCAATTCCATGAAGAGCCCGGCCCTCAGTTTGTCGAGCACCTCCTCAGCCGTCCACGCCTCGTGGTCGGAGGCCAGCCCCGCCGCCGCGAAGGCCGAGATCGAGGGCAAGTCGCGGATGCCGGCGGCATGGCCTTCCACCACGCCGCGCGCCGCAAAGGTCGCCTCGATCATGCCCCAGAGCCGTTCGTGCGAGGGATTGTCTGGGTTCCATACCGCAGGCCAGTCCATCACCTCGTCGAGCCCCGCCACCATCAGCGAGGCCGCCATGAAGCTCTGCTGCTCGTCATGGCCGAAATGCCCGCCGCCCCATTCATAGGCGGTGGGCGGCACGGCCGAGCCGGGCAGGGGGAAGATCTTGAGCGGAGAGCCGCGCCGGCGCGGCTCGAGCCAGAAATCGAGCGTCTGCGGGCCCGCGACATTGGAGAATTCGTGGCTCGCCTCGCAGGTCCAGGTCGTGCCGTGCGGCAGCACCAGCGCCGCCTCCCATTCGGGTGTCAAATGGCTCGATTCGATATGCTTGTGCGCTTCCCCAAAGCCGGGCACCGCTGAAAGCCCGGGCTCGTGCACCCGCTCGGCCGCTTCCCCCGGCCAGCTCCCCGCCGGACCGACATAGGCGATGCGGCGACCGAAGATGACGATCTCCTGATCCTTGAGCCACAGGCGCGAATGCACATCGAGCAGCCGGCCCACGCGCAGCACGCGATCGGCAGGCGCCTTGCCGAGTGCCACGAGCGTGAGCTTGCGGCGGATCAGGGTCTCGTCGGCGGCGGAAATCAGCAGGTCGTCAGGGGTGTTCAGCATGGGCGCACCCTAGCGATTGGGCAGCCGGGGATAAACGGGGTGCGCGGGGGTGCCGCACATTCTTTTGGCTTGCGGGAGAAGGGGCGAAAAAATAGGCTAAGCCTCTCAGGGAGACTGCCACGAGCCGCATCGCCGGCGCTCCCCCCGGGTCCGCGATGCAAGGGAACACCGCAAGATGAACACCACACTGCGTATCACTCTGGCCACGGCGCTTTCTGCGCTCTCGATGGCCTCGGCCGCGCCGGCCCTCGCGCAGGGCAAGACGCTCACCATCTCCTGGTGGGGCTTCAATGGCGAGAAGCTCGAGGAAATCATCCTCAAGCCGTTCCGCGAGCAGTGCCAGTGCGAAATCGTCTTCGAGACCGGCAACAATGCCGACCGTCTCAACAAGATCCAGATCCGCAATGGCGGCGGCGTCGACGTCGCCTATTTCTCGGACAGCTTCTCGCAGATCGGTGTCGAGGCCGGGCTCTTCCAGAAGCTCGATCGCTCGCGCCTGCCCAATCTCGAGGGCATCTACGACATCGCCAAGGATCCGCAGGGTGGCCACGGCCCGGCCTACACCATCGGCCGCGTCGGCATCACCTATGACAGCGCCAAGGTCGATCCCCCGATCACCTCGTGGAACGATCTGTGGCGCGAGGACATGGCCTCTTCGCTCTCTCTGCCCGGCATCACCACCACGGCCGGCCCGATGGTCGTGATGAAGGCCGGCGACCATGCCGGCGTCGATGCGTTCGCCGATTCGGACGCTGCCTTCGCCGCGCTCGAAGAGCTCAAGCCCAATGTGGTCAAGAACTACAATACCGGCTCCGAGATGATCAACCTGTTCTCGACCGGTGAGATCAAGGCGGCCATCGCGCAGGACTTCACCCTCGCACAGATCCGCGCCGCCATGCCAACCGCGACCTGGGCCGAGCTCGAGGAAGGCGCCATCGCGACCCTCAACACCATCAATATCCCGGTGGGCGCCGCCGAGCCGGATCTGGCTTATGAGTACATCAACTTCGTGCTCTCGCCCGAAATCCAGCAGAAGCTGGCCGAAGAGGGCGTCGACGCCCCGGTGGTCAAGTCCGTGACCCTGACGCCCGAGCAGGCCGCTCTCTGGACCTATGGCGCCGATGTCATCGAAGGCCTGCAGCGCATCGACTACCAGAAGATGAACGCCGCCAAGACCGGCTGGATCGACCGCTGGAACGAGCTGTTCGGCAGCTGATCCTGGCAAGCGCGCAGCGGACCTCGTCCTTCGAGGGTCGCTGCGCTCCCGCCTCAGGATGAGGTCCTTCCGAGAGCACCTATGACGCTTTTGGAAGACCTTTATCCTGCGGCTTGAGGGGACACACGCCCACAAGGTCGCCTCATCCTGAGGTGCTCGGGGCAACGCCCCGAGCCTCGAAGGACGAGGCGGCGGCCACTGTCCCAGGAATGACGACGATCATGAAAAAATTCGCCGGATGGACGCTGTCGACCCCCGCCACGCTGGTGGTGGTGGCGTTCCTCATCCTGCCCGTCGCCGCGACGTTCTGGACGACGTTCTCGACGCCCAACGGTCCGCTCGCGCCCTATTTCGCCTTCTTCAACAGCAATCTCCGGCGCACGGTGCTTTTGCGCACCATCAACGTGTCGCTGGCCACCACCGCCATATCGCTCGTCATCGGTTTCCTGACCGCCTATGTCATCTCGCGCACGCCGGGCTGGCTGAAATCGATCCTTATCATCGCGGCGGTCTTTCCGCTCCTGACCGGGGTCGTGGTGCGCTCGTTCGCCTGGCTCATCATCCTGGGGCGCAACGGCATTCTCAACACCTCGCTGATCTCGCTGGGCATCACCGACACGCCCTTCCAGATGCTCTACACGCAGGGCTCGGTGATCGTGGCGATGGTCTATCTCTTCGTGCCGCTGATGATCCTGACCTGCGTCGGGGTGCTCGAATCCATTCCCGACGACCTGATCCAGGCCTCCTCATCGCTCGGGGCCTCGCCCACCGCCACCTTCCTCCAGGTCATCCTGCCGCTCGCCACCCCCGGCCTCATCGTGGGCGCGGTGCTTGTGTTCACCGGCAGCTTCACCGCCTATGCGACGCCCCAGCTTCTGGGCGGAGAGCAGGTGATGATGATGGGCACGCTCATGTACCAGCAGGCCATGGTGGTGTTCGACTGGGTCTCGGCCTCGACCATCGCCGCGATCATGGTGGTCTTCACCATTGCCATCGTGCTGGTGATGACCCGCGTGGCGCGCCGTCTCAACCCGATGGCGGTTTAAGATGACCCGTCCCGTTCATCCGCTGCTGATTGCGCTGACCGTTCTGGTCTTCATCTTCCTTGTCGGCCCGCTGGTCATCGTGGTCGGTTCGGCGCTGTCGGATACGACCTATCTCACCTTCCCGCCGCAGGGCCTGTCGCTGCGCTGGTTCGAGAACATCTTTGCCATCGCCGCCTTCCGCCGCACCATCATCACCAGCCTCCAGATCGCCTTCATCTCGACGGCCATCGCGCTGGTGATCGGCATTCCGGCCGCCTATGCGCTCAACCGGCACCGCATCCAGCTGCCCGCCTGGCTCTCGACGCTGTTCGTGCTGCCGGTGCTGGTGCCAGAGCTGGTGCTGGGCTTTTCTCTGCTGAAATCGGTCGCCACCGGCTTCCAGGTGCCGATCTTTCCGGCGCTGATCATCGGGCACACCCTTTTGGTGCTGCCCTATGTGGTGCGGGTGATCAGCGCCAGCCTCGCCAATTTCGATTTCGCCGCCGAGGAAGCGGCGGTGAGCCTTGGCAGCCCGCCGCTCAAGACCTTCTTCACCATCGTCCTGCCCAATGTGCGCTCGGGCGTGATCGCAGCCTTCATCCTGTGCTTCATCACCTCGATCAACGACGTGTCGATCTCGATCTTTCTCACCGGGCCGGGCATTTCGACCCTGCCGATCCAGATCCTCGCGCATGTCGAGCAATTCTTTGATCCCACCATCGCGTCGGTGTCGGTGCTGCTGATGGCGTTGACCGTGGCCGTGATGGCGGTGGTCGAGCGCACGCTCGGCCTCACCTTCCTTGCCAAATAGAAGCCTTTCCCTGCATGTCGTGCCCAGCCCGCATCGCCCGCCAGAGTAGCCGCAAGTGACCCAGAAGCTCTCCATTAGCAACATTTCGGCCCATTACGGGCAAACGAAGGTGCTGGAAGATCTCTCCCTAGAGGTCGGGGAAGGCGAACTCGTGTCGCTGCTCGGCGCCTCGGGCTGCGGCAAGACCACGACGCTGCGGCTTGTGGCGGGTTTCCTCACCCCCACCTCCGGCACCATCACCCTGGGCGGCAAGGATCTGACCCGGCTGCCCGCCCACAAGCGCGATATCGGGCTCGTCTTCCAGAACTACGCGCTCTTTCCCCATATGAGCGTGGCCGACAATGTGGGCTTTGGCCTAAAGCAGCGCGGCATCAACGGGCCCGAGCGCAAAACGCGGGTCGATGCCATGCTCGAGCGCGTCGGCCTTTCGGCGCTGGCCGACCGGCTGCCGGGGGCGCTCTCGGGCGGCCAGAAGCAGCGCGTCGCGCTGGCCCGGGCGCTGGTCATCGAGCCGCCGCTCCTGATGTTCGATGAGCCGCTCTCCAATCTCGATGCCAAGCTGCGCATCGACATGCGGGTGGAAATCCGTCAGCTCCAGCGGGCCAATGGCACCACCTCGGTTTATGTCACCCATGATCAGGAGGAGGCGTTCTCGATCTCCGATCGCGTCGCCATCATGCATCAGGGCCGCATCATGCAGCTCGATACCCCCGAGACCCTCTACCAGCGCCCGGCGAACGCCTTTGTCGCCCGGTTCGTGGGTTTCGAGAACCTCGTGCCGATGCGCGTCGTCGAGCGCGATGGCGCCAAGGTCACTGCCGAGGCCGAGGGGGGCGTGCGCCTCACCCTGCCGCTCGAAAACTATGGCGGCCACATCCCCGATGCCTTCGTGCTCGCCTGCCGCGACGAGGGCCTTTCGGTCACCCCCGATCTCGCCATGGAAGGCATTCCGGCCACCCTTGGCCTGCGCACCTATCTGGGGCGCGCCTACCAGTACCAGGCGGAGACTCCGGCCGGCCATCTTGTCGCCAACGGTCCGCTGACCCAGCCGCTCGAGCCGGGCATGGCCGTAAAGCTCGTCCCCGTGCCCGAGCAATGCACCATTCTCGCGCCCGAATGATCGGGGTCACGGTGGTGCGAAAGCCATCTCCTTTAAGGCATCGCTGCGCAATGCGCCTCAGGATGAGGGGCAGGTCCGGTGCGTTCCGCCCTCCTCATCCTGAGGTGCGCGCCCTGCCTTGGCAGGGCAAGCCTCGAAGGACGAGGAGGGCGGCCGGCACGGCCCCGGGCCGGCCATGACCCTCCTCCTCACCAATGCCCGCATCCTCACCATGGATGGCGCGCGGACCGAGCATGAGCGCGGCTGGCTGCGCATCGAGGGCACCACCATCGCGGCCCTAGCACCCGGCGATGCACCGCAGGTCGCGGGCGCCGAGATCATCGATTGCGGCGGCGATCTCGTCATGCCCGGGCTGGTCAACACCCATTGCCACCTCGCAATGACGCTGTTTCGGGGGCTGGGCGAAGATGTCGATGACCGGCTCTATCGCTATATCCTGCCGCTGGAGCGGCATTTCGTCGGCCCCGAAATGGTGCGTATCGGCACGGCGCTCGCGGCTTTGGAATCGATCATGGGCGGCACCACGAGTGTCGCCGACATGTATTATTTCGAGACCATGGTCGGCGAGGTCATGGCCGCCTCGGGCCTGCGCGCCATCGTAGGGCAGACGCTGGCCGATTTCTCGCCCCCTGACCATGCCGATTTCGACGAAGGCTTCGCGCGCGTCGAGGAACTGGTCGACCGTTTCGCCGGGCACCCGCTCGTTATCCCCTCCATCGCCCCGCACGCGCCCTATTCCACCGGCAGGGCGGTGATGGCACGTATCGCGGACTGGTCGGCCGATCACCCGCATGTGCCGGTGCAGATGCATCTGGCCGAATCCACCCTTGAGGTCGAGTGGGCGAAAAACACCCACGCCGCCTCGACCGTCGCCGTCACCCGTGATGCAGGGCTTTTGAAGCCCGGCCTCATCGCCGCCCATTGCCTCCAGCTCGACGATGCCGATATCGCCATGATGGCAGAGGCGGGCGTCGGGGTCGCGACCAATCCGCGCTCCAACGGCAAGGCCGGGCGTGGCATCGCCCCCATCGAGGCGCTGCGCAAGGCGGGGCTGCCCGCCGGCATCGGCTCGGATGGGGCGATGAGCGGCAACACGCTCGATCTTTTCGCCCAGTTCGCGCCCGTCTCGATGTTCGCCAAATTGCGCGCCGGCTCGCGCCGTCCGCTACCCGCCGTCGATGTCATCACCATGGCGACCATCGAGGGTGCCCGCGTGCTGGGCCTTGCGGACAAGGTGGGATCGCTGGCGGTGGGCAAGCAGGCCGATCTCATCCGCATCGATCTCTCGGCGCCGCGCCTCCACCCGATCTACGACATCTATGCGATGCTGGTCTTTGCCACCCTGCCCACCGATATCCGTGCCACAATGGTTGCCGGACGCTGGCTGATGGTCGACCGGCAGGTCCAGACGCTGGAGCGCGACAAGGTGCTGGCCGACGCAACGCAGCTCGCCGGGCAGTTCCGCGCCGAAATGGCCCGCATCGACGAAAGGCTGAGGCAATGAGCCGCCGCGTCATCATCGATACCGATCCGGGGCTCGACGATGCCGTCGCCATCCTTCTGGCGCTGGCCGATCCGGCGCTTGATGTCATCGGCATCACCAGTGTTGCCGGCAATATCGGCATCGCGCTCACAACGCGCAATGCCGGCCGGTTGCTGGCCGCTATGGGGTGCGGTGATGTGCCGGTGGCGATCGGCGCCATCGGACCGCTGCAGGGCCGCACCATCGATGAAGCCGCCATTCATGGCGATGACGGCTTGGGCGGGGTCAAGCTGCCCGAGCCGGATCATCCGCCGAAACCTGATGCTGTGCTCTGGCTCGCTGAAACGCTCCGCGCTCATCCCGCCGGCAGCATCGACCTTCTGGCACTCGGGCCGCTCACAAATCTCGCGCTGCTGTTGCGGCAGGACCCCGATGCGGCGCGGCGGCTCGGGCGCGTCATCGCCATGGGTGGGGCCATCGACGAGCCCGGCAATGTTGGCACGCGGTCCGAATTCAACTGCGCCGCCGATCCCCATGCCGTCGCCGAGGTGCTGGCCGCCGGGCTCGATTTGACCCTCGTCCCCCTCGATGTGACGCGCAAGGTGCGCGCCAACCGGCAGGATGTGGCCGAGCTCATGGCAGGATCCACCGTGGCGGCGCAGCTGTCCGGCGCGTTCGTCGCGGCCTATTTCCAGACGGCCATCCTCAAGGAGAGCCGCCCGCTCCACGATCCGCTGGTCATGCTGCTGGCGGTCGCCCCGGAGCTTTTTGCGCTCGAACCCATGTGGCTCACGGTCGAGCGCGACGATCCCATCGAAGCCGGCGCGCTCAGCCGCGATCCCGAGGGCCAGCCCGTGCTCGTCGCCATGGGCATCGACGCGCCCTCTGCCATGGCGCGGCTGAAGGCAGGGCTCGGAGGCGCTGCCGGGCGTCCCTGAGGGGGCAGGCTCTTTGCAACGCCCGTGCGCTGAACCCCTCATCCGGCCCTTCGGGCCACCTCCTCCCCTCGAGGGGAGAAGGAAAGCGTGCGTTTTTCAGCCTGCACCCAGCACCAGATTATCGATCAGCCGCGTCGTCCCGAGATAGGCCGCCACGGCCAGCAGCGCGCCCTCCGGCCCGACCGTTACAAGGGGCGCGAGCGAGGCGGGATGCCGGGCTTCCCAATATTGCTCCTTGAGGCGGGGCTCTCCGGCCAGCACCGTCCGGCCGACGGCCACGAGCCTCTTCGCATCGCGTTCACCGGCCGCGAAGGCCGCCTCTGCCGCAACGAGGCTGCGATGGATCGCCGGGGCGGCCGCCCTGTCCTCGGGCGAGAGGTAGATGTTGCGCGAGCTCATCGCCAGTCCGTCCGCCTCGCGCAGCGTCGGCCCGCGCACGATTTCGACCGGCACGTCGAGGTCGCGCACCATGCGCGCGATCACGGCGCATTGCTGCGCGTCCTTCTGGCCGAAAAACGCCACATCGGGTGCCACGATGTTGAAGAGCTTGAGCACCACCGTCGCCACGCCGCGGAAATGGCCGGGCCGGAAGGCGCCGCAGAGCGGCAGGGACACCTGCTCCTCGACCACGAAGGTCGAGGCGTCCTTGGGATAAAGATCCTCCACCGCCGGCAGGAACAGCGCATCCACCCCCGCCGCCTCGAGCAGCGCGAGATCGTTTTCCAGCGGGCGCGGATAGCGCGACAGATCCTCATTGGGCCCGAATTGCAGCGGGTTGACGAAGATCGAGGCGATCGTCCGGTCGGCCTGCGCTTTGGAGAGCGCCACGAGGCTCATATGCCCCTCATGCAGCGCCCCCATGGTGGGCACGAAGCCCAGCCGCGTGCCGGCCGGCAAGCCCTTCCGCCATGCGCGGACCTGGGGAATGGTGCGCAGGATCAGCGTCATGAGATCGCATCCAGAATGGCGCCGGCCAGGGCGCTCTTGTCCATGATCGGCAGGGGCAGGCTGCGCCCGTCGGCAAACAGCAGCACCCCGCCATTGGTGGGCACGGCAAAGCCGGTCGCGCTGCTTTCGCCCAGCCGCGCCACGGGGTTGGCGAAGAGAAAATCGAGCCCCTTGCGCGCAAGCTTGCCCCGGCCATGGGCCTCGACATCGTCGGTTTCGGCGGCAAAGCCGAGGAACCACTGGCCGGTCGCAGCCTGTCTGAGGCTCGCCAGCACATCGACCGAGGGCGCCATGGCGAGGCTCACCGCCGCCTCGGCGCGCTTGAGCTTACCCGGAGCCGGGCTTTCGACGCGATAGTCCATCACTGCCGCCGAGGCGATCACCCCGTCGCAATGGGGCAGGTGGCGCAGGGCGGTGGCGGCCATGTCCTCGGCCGTCCGCACCTCTTCGATCACCAGACGGATTTCGGCGCCCCTCGGCGCCACCGGTCGCACCACGCCCTTGTCGATGCCCAGAACGTGCCGCACGCTGGCGCCGCGCGCCAGAGCCGCTTCGGCCATGGCCGCGCCCATCCGCCCGGTCGAGCCATTGGTGATGTAGCGCACCGCATCGATCGGGGTCGTCGTCGGCCCGGCGGTGATGAGGATGGTCTTGCCCGCAAGCGGCTGGGCCGGCGGGGTGAGCGCCGCCGCAATCGCCGCCATGATCTCGGCGACCGGCGCGAGCTTGCCCACGCCCACCTCGCCACAGGCCAGAACCCCCGAAGCCGGCTCGACGATCCGCGCGCCGCGCCCGAGCAGGGTCTCGAGATGGCCCTGCACCACCGGCTTTTCCCACATCAGCGTGTTCATCGCGGGGGCGACGAGCATCGGGGCGGATGTGGCGAGCGCCACCGTCGAGGGGAGGTCGTCGGCCAGCCCGAGCGCAAGCTTGGCGAGAAAATCGGCCGAAGCGGGTGCCACGACGAACACGTCGGCCCAGCGCGCCAGCGTGATGTGCTCGGTGCCCGAGACCGAGGGCCCGAACAACGCAGAGAGCGCCGGCCGCCCGCTCAGGGTTTCGAGCACCAGCGGAGAGACGAATTCACATGCCGAGCGGGTCAAAAGGCACTGGGTCTGGTGGCCGGCCTTGCCCAGTTCCGAGACGAGATCGGCGATCTTGAAGGCCGAGATCGAGCCCGAGATCGCGATGAGGATGTTAGCCATTGGCGCGCCCATATTGGTAGAGGCCGGTGAGCGTCAGGTCGGGTTCGAGCCTGAACCGCTCCGAGAGCCGAATGAGGCGCGTGCAGCCGCCCGTGGCGATGAGCGTTGCGCCCGAAAGCCCGGAATCGCGGATCAGCCGGTCGGCCATGCCCTCGATCATCGCCTCATAGCCCTGCAGCACGCCCGAGCGGATCTGGGTTTCCGTGGTGTTGCCCACAGTCGTTTCGGGCCGCACGAGCTCGACCGAAAACAGCCGGGCCGCCCGCGCCTGTAGGGCCCGCCAGCTGGTTTCGAGCCCCGGCACGATGGCCCCACCGATATAGCGGCGGCCCTCGTCGATGAGGCAGAAGGTCGTCGCCGTCCCGGCATCGACGATCATGAGCGGCGGGTCCACGAGCGACAGGGCCCCGGCCACATTGGCCAGCCGGTCCGCCCCGAGGCTATCGGGGATCGGGATCGCCAACTCGAATTCCCGCGCGAGCTTTGCGGTGATCGAGAGGAACTCTACCCGGCGCGGCGCCTCCTTGCAGGCCCGTTCCACCACCGCTTCAAGCGCCGGCACCACGGTGGAAACGATGGCGCGGCTCGCCACCTGCCAGAGGTCGGCCCCGATCCGGTCGTAAAACAGCTGCCGCAGCAGCACGCGATATTCGTCGGCCGTTGCGGCAGCGTCGGTGCGAAAGCGAGTCTCGGCCTCCTGCCGGCCATCGGCGCGGTAGAGGCCGGCAACCGTGTGGGTATTGCCGATATCGAGCAGAAGCCAGCGCCCCTGCGCCCCGCTCGCCTCAGACAAGGGCGGGGCCCTTTCGTCCCTTGCGCGCCGCTTCGGGCGCGGGGGTCGCGGCAAAGCGGGTGGCCTTCACCTCGCCCACATAAGCGCGCACCGCCTTGTCGATGATCTCGGCGAGATTGGCGCGCGGGCGGGCAAAGCTCGGCGCCGGGCTGGTGTTGAGCCCCAGAAGGTCGTTGACCACCAGCACCTGCCCGGCGCAGCCCTCGCCCGAGCCGATGCCGATGGTGGGGATGTCGAGCAGCCCGGTGATTTCGGCGGCCACCTCGGGCACCACCATTTCGAGCACCAGCGCGAAGGCCCCGGCATCCTGGAGCGCCAGCGCTGCATCAATGAGCGCCTGCGCCGCCGGCGCGGTCTTGCCGTGGCGATAATACCCGCCCAGCTGGTGCACGGCCTGCGGGGTGAGGCCAATATGGCCCACCACCGGTATGCCCTGCTCGGTCAGACGCCGGACGATAGGGGCAACGCTTGCGCCGCCCTCGATCTTGACCCCCTGGCAGAGGCTCTCCTGCATCACGCGAATGCCGGCGCGGAGCGCCGTATCGGGGTCGGTGGCCGTGCCGAAGGGCAGGTCGACCACCACCATGGCTCGGCTCGTGCCGCGCACCACCGCCGCGCCATGGCGGATCATGTCGTCGAGCGTGACCGGCACGGTCGTTTCGTGCCCGAGCACCACATTGCCGAGGCTGTCGCCCACCAGCACGATCTCGACCCCGGCGGCATCGACCAGCCCGGCCATCACATGGTCATAGGCGGTCAGCATCGCCACCGCCTCGCCGCGCCGCCGCATCGCGCCGATGTCGCGTGTGGTGAGCCGTCGCGTCTCGGGCCGTGCGGACATGGGCAGATCTCCCGGGGTTCGGGCGAAGGCCTTTTGCCCCCGCGTAACCGTGTCGCAGGGTCACATATAGGCTCGCGAGGCAATTGCAAGCCGACGAAGGGCGGAGGCCTCGTGCGGACAGCGCATGTCGCAGGCGCCGGCGGCTGGAGCATCTGGTCGAAGGCCCGCGGATTTGCCCATGCCGCGTGGGGTTTCAGCCCGCTTCCCCCTTACCGCACGATGGTGATGGCCTCGCTGGCGCGGGTGACGGCGGTGTAGAGCCAGCGGCTGCGATCCTCGCGGAACACATAGCTTTCGTCGAACAGATACACCTTGTCCCACTGGCTGCCCTGCGCCTTGTGCACGGTGAGGCAGTAGCCGAAGGTGAATTCGTCGAACTGGCGGCGTTCGGGCCAGGAGAGCGTCTCCTCCTCGCCTGAAAAGAAGGCGGCATGGGTGGTGACCTTGGCCTGTCCCTTGCCTTTGCCGAGCCCCGGCTCGTCGGGGTCGAGCACCAGCTGGTAGCGCAGCGGCCCGCGCTTCTTGGCCTCGGCCACGGTCCAGATCTGGCCGTTCAGCAGCTTCTTCTGCGGGTTGTTCCTGAGGCAGACCAGCCGGTCGCCTGCCACCGGCTCGTGTCTCGGCAGGCCTTTCAATTCGCGCAGCCGGTCATTGTAGTGCAGGCGGGTCTTGTTGCGCCCCACCAGCACCTGGTCGGCGGTCAGCACCTCCTCGCGGTCCACCTGATCGCGCGCGATCACCTGGCTTTCGCCATAGCGGCCATAATCGAGGTCGCCACCCTCGCGGATATCCATCGAGAGCCGGATGATGGGGTTGTCCTGCGCCTGGCGGTGGATTTCGGTCAGCATCATGTCGGGCTCCTGGGCGGTGAAGAAGCCCGCGCCCTGGACCGGCGGCAGCTGGAACGGATCGCCCAGCACCAGCACCTTTGTGCCAAAGGAAAGAAGATCGCGCCCCAGCGCCTCATCGACCATCGAGACCTCGTCCACCACAATGAGGTCGGCCATGATCGCATCGCTTTCGGGGTCGAGGGCGAATTTGGGCTCGCCCTCCTTGTCCGATACCAACGAATAGATCAGCGAATGGATGGTGGAGGCGCCCTTGCAGCCATTCTTGCGCATCACAAGCGCCGCCTTGCCGGTAAAGGCGGCGTAGCGCACCGACTTCACCCCCTGCGCCAGATGCTGGGCGAGGGTGGATTTGCCGGTGCCGGCCCAACCGAACAGCCGGAAGACCTGCGGGCCCGACTTGTCCTTGAGCCATGCGGAGACCTTGGCGAGGGCTTCCTCCTGCTGCGGCGACCATTGCGTCACGGTCCGGCCCTTCCCAAGCTTTCGTTCTCCCCATGGCGCAAACGGGCGCAAAGCCGCGCGGGCCAAAGCCCGTGATGCCGTGAACAGGACGCGAACGGATCAGATTCGTCGGCCGAAGGCAAAGCGGAACGCTTTGCGGGGCCATGCGTTCATGCCGCTTCCACGCACCGGGGGCCGTTCCATGCGCTTTGCCATCGCCTCAAGCCTTGATTACCAGGCCTTCGGGCCATCGACGCTCATTCTCAACATCGAGGCGATGCGCGAAGGCCAGGCCATCCATTCGGAAGCCTTCTCGATCAATCCCGACATCGCCCATGAAGACCATGTCGCAGAGACCGGCAATCGCTATCGCCGCCTGCTCCTAGGCCCCGGCAGCTACCGGATCACCTACACCGCCGAAGTCGAAACCATGCCCAGCCACGAGTCGCCCGGCGACGTGCCCGAGGTACCGGTGAGCCAGCTGCCGCTGGCGGTTCTGCCCTATCTCTTTGCCAGCCGCTACTGCCCCTCCGACCAGCTGGCACGCTTTGCCATAAGGCAGTTCGGGCAGCTGCCGCAGGGGCATGAACGGGTGACGGCCATCTGCAACTGGATCTACGAGCATGTCGATTATCTGCGCGGCTCGAGCGATACCGGCACCACGGCAGCGGAAACCTTCGCGCAGCGGGCCGGGGTATGCCGCGATTTCGCCCATCTCGCCATCAGCTTCTGCCGCGCGCTCGGCATTCCGGCCCGGTTCGTCTCGGCCTATGGCTGGCAGCTCGATCCGCCCGATTTCCATGCCGTGTTCGAAGCCTGGCTCGGCAATCGCTGGTATGTCTTTGATGCGACGCGATTGAGCCCGGTGGATGGGCTCGTGCGGATCGGCGTGGGCCGCGACGCCGCCGACACGGCGTTTTCCACCTTTTTCGGCGCCATCACGCCCGGCCCGCTCAGCGTCTCGATCACCCCGGCCGGCCCTGCCGACGAAACCCGCCCCTGGACCACCGATGCGGTGAGCCTTTCGGGCTGATGCGATAGAGGACTAGTTTCGAGAACGGCCCTCGGGGTTCGAGACGCCCCTGCGGGGCTCCTCAGCATGAGGGCCGTTATTGTTCCGGAGAGCGTCCTCATAGTGAGGAGCGCCAACGGCGCGTCTCGAACCACGAGGGCGCGGCCGGCCCTCAATACGTCGCGCGGCCGCCCGACAGGTCGAACACCGAGGCGGTGGTGAAGCTGTTTTCCTTCGAGACCAGCCAGGACACCATGTTGGCGGCTTCGTCGACCTCGAGGAAGCGCCCGCGCGGGATGCGGCTCAGCATGTAGTCGATGAATTCGGGCTTGAGCTCATCGAGGATGCGCGTCTTGGCGGTGGCCGGGGTTATGGCGTTGACGGCGATGTCGTATTTCGCCAGCTCCTTGCCGAGCGCCTTGGTCATGGCGATGACGCCGCCCTTGGCCGCCGCATAGGCTGCGGCATTGGGGTTGCCCTCCTTGCCGGCGATGGAGGCGATGTTGACGATGCGGCCGTAATTGCGCGCCTTCATGCCCGGCACGATGGCGCGGTTGACGTAAAAGCAGCCATTGAGATCGATATCGATCACCCTGCGCCATTCCTCGAGCTCATAGTCGTCGAGCGGCGCGTTCTTGCCCGCGATGCCGGCCGAATGGACGAGGATCGAGACGGGGCCGGCTTCGGCCTCGGTCTGGGCGACGGCCTTTTCCACAGCGGCATAATCGGTGATGTTGACCACGACGCTGGTCGCCGCCGCGCCCAGTTCGGCCGCGGCGCTGTCGAGCAGCCCGGCATTCATGTCCCAGAGGCTGACCTTGGCACCCGAGGCCACCAGCCGGCGGGCGATGGCAAACCCGATGCCCTGTGCGCCACCGGTGATCACCGCCACCTGGCCGTTCAAATCGATCTGGTTCAACTCGCCCCTCGCTCTTGTCGCGTTCTTGCTGCTCTTCACGAATGCGAACGAAATTG
Source organism: Devosia enhydra (assembly GCF_900119845.1). GTDB lineage: Bacteria > Pseudomonadota > Alphaproteobacteria > Rhizobiales > Devosiaceae > FPKU01. The sequence goes on along the minus strand of NZ_FPKU01000003.1, from coordinate 695,321 downwards.
GAAAACCATTCGCACTTCTGATTTTCGACCCTACACCCTCGAAAGGTGAGCGTCGATAGGGGGAGAAGGGGTCGGGCGGGGAAAGCCCAGCGCCGGCGTGGGCCTGCAGGCTTTGCCCCCCCTGCCGATCGCAGCCCTAGACTTGCGGCGACCTTTTTTGCCCGCAAGGACGCAGGACCCTCATGGATAGCCCCGCCGACCAGACCCTTCGCCTCGGCCTGCCTTTCATCATGGCCGCCCAGAGCCTCAAGCACATCACCCACAACGAAGCGCTGCAACGGCTCGACGCGCTGGTGCACCTGGCCGTCAGCGACCGCGATCGCACGGTGCCGCCTTCGGCCCCTGAAGAGGGCGACCGCCATATCGTGGGGCCAGGAGCGACCGGAGGATGGACCGGCCAGTCCGGCCGGCTGGCGGTGCGACAGGGCGGCGGCTGGGTGTTCTACGTGCCGCGGGCCGGCTGGCGCGCCCATGTGCTCGCCGAAGCCCGTGATATCGTCCATGACGGCGAAGACTGGACGGAGGCGGGCGGCGCCGGGGTCAATCCCGTGCCGCTCGTGGGCATCAACGCCACGGCCGACGAGATGAACCGTCTCTCGGTGAAGTCGCCGGCGAGCCTTTTCGACCATGACGGCACCGATCATCGCCTCAAGCTCAACAAGGCGCACGCCGCCGACACGGCCAGCATCCTCTTCCAGACCGGCTATTCCGGGCGGGCCGAATTCGGGCTTTCCGGCGACAATGACTGGCGGGTCAAGGTCTCGGCAGACGGCGCCGCATGGGTGGATGCGCTGCGGGTGGCGGCGGGTTCGGGCCGCGTAACCCTTCCCGCGGCGCTGTCCCTAACCGATCCCGATCAGGCGGTGGCTGCCCGCCATATCCGCGAGCGGCTCACGGCCAACCGCACCTATTATGTGCGCGCCGATGGCTCGAATGCCAATGACGGGCTCAGCAACACCGCAGGAGGCGCCTTCGCCACCCTGCAAAAGGCCATGGATGTCATCGCCGGGCTCGATTGCGACGTCCATAGCCTCACCGTCAGTGTCGGTGCCGGCACCTACACCGCCGGCCTCGTGCTCAAGAGCTATCTGGGTTCGGGCAGCGTCAGCTTTGTCGGCGACGAGACGACGCCCGCCAATGTGACGATCGAGGTGGCGGGTCTGCCCGTATCGACAAGCGCGGTGGGCGGCAGCTTCAGTGTGGCCGGCTTTCGCCTGCGCTCGACCGGCAGCCAGGATGTGCGCTGCCTAACCCGCACCAGCCTGACACTGCGCAGCAACGAGTATGCGGGGACGAGCAATTACCGCGTCTTCTGCGGCCAGTTCGGGCGCATTTCCTTTGCCGGCAGCAACAATGCCATCTCGAGCCTCGGCGGCGGCTTCCTGCTGATCCAGGCCTATGGCTATGTCGAGATGTTTTCGACCACTTTCACCATCACCGCCAATCTCACCATGACGGGCGCCTTTGCCTTCTGCCAGGCCGGCTTCCTTCAGGTGGCGCTCAATACGTTTACCCTGGGAGGCTTCACGGTCACCGGCAATCGCGCCACCGTCACCCAGAACGGGGTGATCTCGGGCACCGGCGGCACGAGCTATTTCCCGGGCTCGGTTGCCGCCTCGGCGCTCACCGGCGGACAATACAGCTGATCAGCGGGCGCCGGGCCCCAGCGGCGGGAGGTGGAGTTCCCGCCCCATGGCGAGATCGCCCCAGTCCGGCAGGAACGGCAGGTAACCGCCATTGTGGTGGAAGGTGATCTCGTTGAAGAGCACCCGGTCGGGCGCGTCATAGACATCGACGCGGGCAAAGAGCTGTCCGGCCGCCATGCGGTCGGCCATCTCGAACATGGCCTCCAGCCGTTCCGGCCGGGGCGGAAGCGCCTCGGGCATGGGGTAGCGCATGGTATAGGGCTGGCGCTGCCAGTTGCGGTCCATAAGGCTGCGCCGCCGGCCTGATGGGCGTTCGTCGTCCATCCAGAAATACCGCGCCATGCCGGCAAAGCAGTAGATCATGTGCACCTGGGGCACGCGTCCATAGATGACGCCGAGATCGGCTTCGACGAGCAGCCGCGGCGTAATGCCGGAATACTGGTACTCGCGCGCATAGACGCCGTAATCGGTGGCGAGCCAGCCGCGCATCGTCGCCATCGCCGCCGGCCAGTCGAGGCGGCTCTTGTCGCAAAAGAGGATAAGGCCAGAGGCGTGGTTGGGCTTGACCACGAAGCGCTCGGGCAGGGCATCGAGATCGATCGCCTCGGGCCGGTCGGCAGAGGCCAGCAGGGGCACCAGCGCATGGGCGCCCACCCGCTCTTTTACCACCTCCCGCACCGCCAGCTTGTCGGCGAGGATGCTGGCATCCGGGGCGCGGTAAAAGCGCTTGAGGGCGATGATCTTGTCGCTCATCCGCTGCGGGTTGGAGAGGTTCGGCCAGCGCGGGCCCATGCCATGGCTCAGCCGTGCATGGCTCAGCAGCACGAAATCATAGAGCGGATCGGGCAGCGCCGGCACCAGCCTGGTACGGACCCAGTGCCTGAGCCGCATCGGCAGGGTCATTTCGCCCGGCGGCCCTGGCGCTGCAGAGGGGGAAGGACGAGCTGACTGCCCAGAAAGGCATCGGCTCTGTCGGGGATGACGTTCAGGAAGCCGCCATTATGGTGGAAGGTCACTTCCCCCAGAAGGATCTGGCCGGGCGTGTCATAGAGATCGACGCGCGCAAAGGGCAGGTCAGCGGCCATTGCGCGGGCCACCGCAAAAAACGCCTTCAGCCGCTCGGGCGCCGGCTCCGGCTTTTCGGCGTGCGGGGCTCCCTCCGAGAAGGGCTGCAGCCGCCCTTCCGCATCATAGACATTGCGCCGCCGCTCGCCATTGGGCTCGACCTGCCGCATGAAGAGGTAGCGCGGCTCCCCATTAAAGCATAGCACCTTGGGTTCGGGCAGGTCCTCGCCATGCATGGCCTTGAGATCGGGCTGCACGAGCAGGACGCGCCGCGGTGTCGCATACTGATATTCACGCGAATAGCCGGCGTAATCGGTATCGAGCCAGGTCTGGAATGTCCGGCTTGCCTCGACCCAGTCGATGCTGTCGCGGCTGGCCCGCATCACCATGCCCGAGCCGTGATTGGGCTTGACCACGAAGCGCTCGGGCAGGCTCTCCCGGTCGATGGCCTCCGGACTATCGGCGACCTGAAGCAGCGGCATCGCGTATTCCGGCCCCAGCCGCTGGGCCACGATGTCGCGCACGAGCAGCTTGTCAGCCAGCTGTACCGCCAGGGGATGGCGATGGAAGCGCTTCAGCGCCAGCATCTTGTCGCTGAGCCGCGTCGGGTTCGACAGGTTCGGCCAGTGCGGCAGCTTTCCGTTAGTCAGGCGGACGTAGTTGAGCATGATGAGATCATGCAGCCCATCGCTGATCGATCGCATCACCGTGCGCCGCAACAGCCGTCTCACCTGCTTCATCGCATGCCCCCAGACCCCGGTTGTCCCTTAGCGCCGGGCGGGGTCTTTGCACAAGCGTTCAAGCTCGAAAGCGCGCGGGTTTAGACCTCCGGGGGCTGCTGGGCGAGCCCCTTGACGAGGATGGGGCCGGTGGGGCGGCCGGTGGGCGAGCCTGGAGCAGGTTCGAGCGTGATCTCGTAGAGCTGGCCGGACGCCGGCCGGGGCAGGTTAGGACCAGAGAGTACGATCGAGCGCGGGCTGTCGAAGCGCCCCAGCGAGACCGGGCCGGTGGCAGGATTGGGCAGGGTCCAGAGCTCGAGCACCCGGCCTTCGGGCACGATGAAATTCTCGAGCGGCACGACCCGCACGCTGTCATCGGCGAAGGCCTCGATGATGGCGCCGGGAACCTGGGTCCCCTCCGAAAGCAGTACGGCAACCACCACCGGCGCCCCCGGCTCGGGCAGCGGACGGGTCTGCCAACCGGTGAGATAGCCGAGGCCGGCGGCAACCAGCACGCTCGCGGCCATGGGCAGCAGGCGCCAGTCGGCGCGCTTTTCCCGCCTTGGCGCAGTCGGTGTCGCCGCGGCCGTCGGTGCGGCCGGGCGAAGGGGGGCGACCTGGGGGTGCGCATCGAGCTGGTCGGCGAGCCTCTCCCAGAGCCCGGCCGAAACCGGGGCCGGCTCGGCCGTATCATCGAGCGCACCCATGCGGCGGGCCAGCAGGTCGACCTGCGCGGCAAGGGCGGGATCGCGCAGCATATCGGCCTCGAACGCGGCCTGCGCCTCGGGCTCCATCAGCCCCAGCACGTAGTCGCCGGCCCGGCCCATATCGTCGGGTGTGCTCATGCCAGGCACTCCTGCAGCGCGATCATGCCGCGCCGGATCCAGGCCTTCACGGTGCCGAGCGGCGCCTTCAGCGTCGCGGCGGTCTCGCCATGGCTCATGCCGACCACATAGCAGAGCAGGATGGCCTTGCGCTTGGCCTGATCGAGGGTGGAGAGGCAGCCGCGCAGCGCGTCGCGCTCGGCCAGCCGGTCGAAGGCGGCAAGCGCGTCGGCCTCGCGGTCGCCCAGTTCGGCGAGGCTTTCCTCGTCATGGGTTTCGAGCCGCCCGCCATCGCGCAGCATGTTGAGGGCGCGGTTGCGGGTGATCGTGGTGATCCACGCTACGGCCGCGCCGCGCGCGGGATCATAGAGGCGGGCCTTCTGCCAGACGGCGATGAAGGCATCCTGCACCACTTCCTCGGCCAGGTCGTCGCGCCGCACGATGCGCCGGGCGATGGCCTTCATCCGCCCCGCCTGGGCGGTGAACAGGCTTGCGAGTGCCGCCCGGTCGCCTTGCCCGATCCGCACCATCAACGCTTCGGCATCGTCACTTCCGGCCACGCGCGCGCTCCTTCTTGTCGTCTTCCTAACACGGGGAAACCGCGAAACGACGCAAGGCTCGGAAAAAAAGCACGAGGCCCGAAAAAATAATCGCACCCGCTGCATCCAGAAGGGGGAGCCCGTGGGTAATCCCTTCGTAACGGGCGCCAATCGCCCCCCGAGAACAAACAACAAGACTGGGAGACAACCATGACCATCATCCGCCCCGCCGCCCGCCTCGCGCTCGCCGCTTCCGCTTTTGCCCTTACCGCTGCCACCGCACTTGCTGCTCCGGCTGTGGCGCTCGTGGGCGACAAGACCCTCGTGATGATCGACACCGAGACGCTCGCCGTCTCCGGCATGGTCGATGTCGAAGGGGTCGATGCGCTGCACGGCATCGATGTGCGCCCCGCCGACAACCTGCTCTATGGCGTTGCCTCGGACGGCCGCGTCGTCACCATCGATCCCGCCACGGGCGCTGCCACCGACAAGAGCACGCTCTCCGAAACCCTGCCCGATGGCGTGGGCGCCATGGTCGACTTCAACCCGGCCGCCGACCGCCTGCGCATCATGGCCACCGATGGCACCAATCATCGCGCCAATGTCGATGATGGCGCCGTCACCGTCGATGGCTCGCTGAAGTTCGATCCGGCCGGCCCCAATGCCGCCGACCAACAGATGGTGGTGGCCACCGCCTATCTCAATTCCTACGGCAAGCCCGAAGCGACCAAGATGTATGACATCGACGCCGCCAAGGGCCTCCTCCAGCAGACCGCCCCCAATGACGGCACGCTTGCCGTGATCGGGGATGGCGAGGGCTGGGATGCCGAGACCTATGCCTTCGACATCCAGACGACGGCCGACGGCACCAACACCGCCTGGCTGATCGCCGACAATGTCGTGCACACGCTCGATCTCGAGAGCGGCGAAGCCACTGCCGTGGGTGAACTTGCCGGCATCGACGGCATGATCCGCGACGTCGCCATCCTCCCGGCGATGTAAGCCTCGGGATCGTCCTTCCGCCCCGGGCCGGCACCCCAGCCGCTGGCCCGGATCGGCGGAAAGCCGGGTCGGCTCCCTCCGGGGCCGGCCCGGTTTGCTTTTGCGGGTGGTGCGGCAAGCTTGGCAAGCATGCCAACACCATACCACTTGTTCTGAGGACTTAAGCTGGCCTCAAGGGCTTAACCCGGCAGGAAAACTCAGGGAAAGAGCGGGGAACGCGCGATGGGCTCCCGGCCTGCGAGGGCGAGCGGAAATTTCCCTTGGCCGCTGGTCTATTATTGGTATTATGCCGGCAAGGGAGTCCGTCCAGTGCCGCCATGCCCGCCGACGCCAGTTCGCCTGCTCAATCCGGGCCGTTGCGCCCCGGCCTGCCGGCGCGTGAACGGGGGATGGTGATGGCCGAGACCGCGGCCGGGCTGTTCGGAGACGACGCAATCGTGCTGCCCCAGGGCGGCCCCATCTATCTGCGTCTGAAGCGCTGGATAGAAGAGGCGGTGCATTCGGGCAAGATCAACCCCGGCGACGCCCTGCCTTCCGAACGCGATCTGGCGCAGCGTGTCGATGTCTCGCGCGTCACCGTGCGCAAGGCGGTGCAGCAGCTGGTGCGCGAGGGCGTGCTGGTGCAGCGCCATGGCTCGGGCACATTCGTCGCCCCGCAGCTGGGGCGCGTCGAGCAGTCGCTTTCCCGCCTCACCTCCTTTGCCGAAGACATGGCGCGGCGCGGCATGGCTGTGCGCTCGGTGTTCCTCGATCGCGGCCTCTATCTGCCCTCGCCCGAAGAGACCGTTTCGCTTGGCCTCTCATCGGGCGACCGCGTTGCGCGCATCGCGCGGCTGCGCATCGCCGGAGAAACGCCCCTTGCCGTCGAGCGCGCGGCGCTTTCGGCTGATGTGCTGCCCGATCCCGAGGCGGTGACCAATTCGCTCTATGCCCATCTCGAAGTCTCGGGGCGCCGGCCCGTGCGCGCCATCCAGCGCATCCGTGCCGCCAATCTCTCGGCCGAGGATGCGCGACTGCTCGATGTGCCTTCGGGGTCGGCAAGCCTGCATATCGAGCGTATATCCTACCTTGCAACAGGCCGCGTCATCGAGTTCACCCGCTCGCTCTATCGCGGCGATCTTTATGATTTCGTCGCCGAGCTGAGGCTTGGCGATGGAGGCAGCGGGCAGGGGAACCGTTGATGACACACGCGCCGACCACAGCAGCTGCCAAGACCTTCATGCGGGCCGAGATCGAGGAGATCCCGGCTGCAGTGGCGCGGTTGCTGGCACAGCGCGATGCCATCGGGGCTGCGGGCGAGGCCCTGCGCGCCCGCGATCCCGGGCTGGTGGCCACAATCGCGCGTGGATCGTCCGACCATGCCTCGGCCTTCTTCAAATATGCCGTCGAGCTCTCGGCTGGCGTGCCGGTGGCCTCTCTCGGGCCCTCGATCATGTCGATCTATGGGCGCTCGCTGAAGCTTTCCAACGCCGCTGCCGTCTCGGTGTCCCAATCGGGCAAGAGCCCCGATATCGTCGCCATGGCCGAGGCCGCCAAGGCCAGCGGCGCGCTCTCCATCGCGGTCACCAACACGCTCGATTCGCCCCTTGCCGCCGCATCCGATCACGCCATCGGCCTTGCCGCGGGCGAGGAGAAGTCGGTGGCCGCCACCAAGACCTTCGTCAATTCCGTCGTTGCCGGCCTTGCCCTGCTGGCTGCCTGGCAGCGCGACAGCGCGCTCGAAGCCGCGCTCGCCAGCCTGCCCGAGAGCCTGACGCGGGCCATCGCCTGCGACTGGTCGGCGCTGGGGGAGGGGCTGGGCGACCATCGCTCGCTCTATGTGCTGGGGCGTGGCCCGACGCTCGCCATTGCCGGCGAAGCGGCGCTCAAATTCAAGGAAACCTGCGGCCTTCATGCCGAAGCCTACAGCTCGGCCGAAGTGCTGCACGGGCCGGCCCGCATCGTCGAAAACGGCTTCCCCATTCTCGGGCTCGCCGTACCCGATGCCGCCGAGACCTCGCTGGCCGAAAGCGTCGATCGCCTCGCCGCCCAGGGTGCCATCGCCTTTGCCACGACCGACAGGGCGAAATCGGCCACGCGGCTGCCCTCTGTCGTCACCGGGCATCCGCTCTGCGATGCGCTGGGGCTGATCGTGTCGTTCTATGCCTTTGTCGAAGGCCATTCGCGGCATCTGGGCTACAACCCCGATACCCCGCCGCATCTGATGAAGGTCACCCGCACCGTATGAGCCGCCCCGCTGCGCTTACCGCCATTGTCGGCGCCGAACGCCTCTTCGATGGCGAGGCGTGGCATGAGGGTGCGGCCCTGCTCGTTGCTGATGGCATCGTCACCGGCATCGTGCCGGAGGATGCCATTCCCGCCGAGGCGGGGCGCCAGAGGCTCGAGGGCGGGCTCATCGTGCCCGGGCTCGTCGACCTGCAGGTCAATGGCGGGGGCGGGGTGCAGTTCAACGATGCGCCCGATCTCGAGGCGATCAGGACCATCCTCGCGGCCCATGCGGCGGCGGGGGTCACGGCGCTCCTGCCCACGCTCATCACCGACAGCCCCGCCATCACCGCCCGCGCGCTGGCGGCGGGCGCCGAGGCCGCGCGGCTCGAACTACCGGGGTTCCTGGGGCTGCATCTCGAAGGCCCGCATCTCGCCCTCTCGCGCAAGGGCGCACATGATCCGGCGCTGATCCGCCCGATGGAGCCGGCCGATCGCGATGCGCTCATCGCCGCCCGGCCGAGCCTGCCGCATCTCATCGTCACGGTAGCGGCCGAAACCGTGCCGCCGGAACAGATAGCGGCGCTGGCGGCGGCCGGCATCACCGTTTCCATCGGCCATTCCGATGCCGGCTACACGATGGTCGAGGCGGCGGCTTCGGCCGGCGCGTCGATGGTCACGCATCTGTTCAACGCGCAGAGCCAGATGCTCAATCGCGAGCCCGGCGTGGTCGGCGCGGCGCTGGGGCTGGGCTCGCTCTGGGCCGGCATCATCGCCGATGGCATCCATGTGCACCCGGCCGCGCTCGATGTCGCCATGCGCGCCAAGCGCGGGCCCGGGCGGGTTTTTCTTGTTTCCGATGCCATGGCTCCGGCGGGTACCGACATCAAATCCTTTACCCTCAACGGCCGCACCATCACGCGCGCCGATGGTGCCCTGCGGCTGGCCGATGGCACGCTCGCCGGCGCCGACCTGACGCTGATCGAAGCCGTGCGCTTCGTCCATCGCAGGCTCGCGCTGCCTCTGGAGGAGGCGCTGCGAATGGCCTCGCTCTATCCCGCCCAGGCGATCGGCGCTTCGGCCCGACACGGCCACCTTCGGCGCGGGGCGCGGGCCGATTTCGTGCATCTTTCGAGCGATCTCGTGCCCTTGTCGACCCACATCGCCGGTGTGCCGATGGTACCGCGCCCCTAAAGCGCGGCCAACCAGACGGGCATCGGCGTCCCCGGTCCTGAATGCCGGCCGACAAACTCTTCATCCCTCGAGATCGCGCTGGAAAGCCTTGAGCTCCGCGACCTCGGGGGCCGGACGCGGCGCGGCACGCGAGGCGCCGAACAGCAGCGCGCAATCGGCAGGCAGGGTCCAGCGCTCCATCAGGTCGATGGGGGCCCGGCCCGCCCCGCCATAGGCAGGGTCTTCCGTCGACATCATCACCCGCCACTCCGTCCCTTCGGGCGGCGCATAAAGCGCATCGGGGATGGAGCGAATGGCGAGGTCGCGGCCCAGATTGATCAGCAGCAGCCGGTCGGTTCCGCTGCCTTGCGCGAACCAGCGCAGCATGAGGGTGTCCTCGCTCACCACACTGCCATCGAGCCCGCCGCTGCGGGCATTGGGCTGGAGCGAAAGCACCGGGTCGGACTTGCGCAGGCGAATGAGGTCGCGATGCAGCGCCAGCCATTCGCCATGGGCGTCGCGCTCGGCCCAGTCGAGTTTGGTCGCCGCAAAGCATTCAGGGCTGGCCGGGCGCATGACGCGGCTTTCCATGGCCGGATCACGCAGGCTGGGAAACTGGGTCATTTCCTTTTTGCGCCCTTCGGCGATGGCGTCGTCGAGTTCGCCCTGTTCGGAGAAATAGAGAAAGCGCTGTGAGGCGGCAAAATCCTGGCCCTGGAACAGCATGGGCGTTTGTGGACCCAGCAGAAGCAGCGCGGTGAGCGCCCGGGTCCGCGCCGGACTGCCCAGCTGATGGACCCGCATGCCGCGACCCGAATTGGCGATCTGGTCGTGATTGTCGAGAAAATGCACGAACTGCGCGGCGCCGAGATCACGGGCGGGCGTACCGCGGGCGTGCATCTGCCAGTCATAGCGCTGGCCCTGGAACTGGAAGCCGAACTTTGCCGACGAGACGAATTCCTGCGGGCGCCCATGATGGTCGTGATAATAGGCCTCGCGCCGCCCGGTGAGCGCAACGCGCGCCGAATGGTGGAAATCATCGTTCCAGATCGCATCGAGCCCCATGCCTCCCTGGGGTTCGGGGCGGGCGAATTTGGCCTTCTGCGTCTCGATCTCGCCGATCATCACGATGGATCGCTCGCCGGCGGCCTTGCGGCAGGCGGCCACCAGTTCGCCAACGATGTGGCGCGGGCACTCGTCCTTGATCTCTTGCACCGCATCGAGCCGCAAGCCATCGAAATGGAAATCGCGGATCCACTGCACGGCATTCCCGATGACATGGTCGCGAACGCCCTGAGCCTGCGGACCGTCGAAATTGAGTACCTTGCCCCAGTCGTTTTCCTCGGATTTGAAATAGTGGCGCGAGAAATCCGCCGTCCGGTTGCCATGGCCGAAATGGTTGTAGACCACATCGAGGATCATCCCGAGCCCCAGCGCATGGGCGCGGTCGATGAAGGCCCTGAGGTCGTCGGGGCGGCCATAGTGGTGATAGGGCGAAAAGAGATGGGTGCCGTCATAGCCCCAGCCAAACCGGCCGCGAAAGGTTGCAACCGGCATCATCTCGATGAGCGTGATGCCTGTGTCGACGAGCAGCGGCAGCTTGTCCATCGCCGCCGCCCAGGTGCCCTCCGGGGTGAAGCTGCCCACATGCATCTCCATGACCACCTGGCCGGCGATGCGCAGCCCCGGCCAGTCCCGGTCGGTCCACTCATAGTCACTGCCCACAACTTCGGAGGGGCCCTCCGGCCCCTCGGGCTGCCAGCGCGAGGCTGGGTCGGCGAGCCATTCGGAGCTGTCCCCGGGGCGGAGCCAATAGCGATCCCCGATCGCGGCGCCCTCTATGGTGGCTTCGAAATAGCCGTCGGAGGCCTTCTGGAGCCCGAAATCGCCGCGCCCCTCGATGCGCAGGGCCATCTGGTCGTGTTCGGGAGCCCAGACGATAAAACGCACGCCGCCATCGACAGGCAGGGCGCCCGGGCACCGTCCGGACGGTAGGATATCAGTCATTTGAGGCAGGTCTCCGAGGCTGGTCGGCCGGTCAACGTGAGGTTGGCGGGGCGGTTCCGCCGGCCCGTTCATGCAAATGCCGACAGGCCCGCGCTACGACTCCCCAGCCCTGTTCTCATCGATTGGCAGCCTTGTGCGTCCCCGTGCCAACCTTTGGGCGCAGAGCGCATTTAGGGTGGAGAGATCAATGGCGTGGCCGGAGGCGGCGGCGCCATCCCGGCCGCCATCAAGGAGACTGCCATGACCGTATCAGCCGAAAGCACCGCGTCGGGCGCCGCAGCATCGGCAGGGACTGCGGCCAGCAACGTCACCCCGCTGCATCCCGAGCGCGCGCGCTCCGCGACCGATGCTGCCTTGCCCGACCCGTCCGAGCCGTGGTGGAAAAGCACCACGATCTACCAGATCTATCCGCGGTCTTTCGCCGACAGCAATGGCGACGGCATCGGGGATATTCCCGGCATCATCGGCAAGCTCGACTATCTTCAAACCCTCGGCATCGGCGCCATCTGGCTGTCACCGATCTTTGCCTCGCCGATGGACGACAATGGCTACGACATTTCCGACTATCAGGCGGTGGCGCCTGAATTCGGCACGATCGAGGATTTCGACCGCCTCGTTTCCGAGGCGAAGGCGCGCGGCATCGGCATCATCCTCGACCTCGTGGTCAATCACACATCCGACGAGCATCGCTGGTTCACCGAGGCGCGCAAGAGCCGCGACAACCCCTATCGCGACTATTACATCTGGCGCGATCCGGCCCCCGATGGCGGGCTGCCCAATGCCATCCCCTCGGTGTTCGGCGGGCCGGCCTGGCGGTTCGACGATGCTACCGGGCAGTATTACTTCCATCAGTTCTCGCGCCGCCAGCCCGACCTCAACTGGGCCAATCCCCGCCTGCGCGCCGAAATCTACGCCATGATGAACTGGTGGCTCGAGCGCGGCATCGCCGGGTTCCGCATGGATGTGATCGACCTGATCGGCAAGGAGGTCGACAAGGGCATCACCGCCGAGGGCCCGCATCTGCACGATTATCTCAAGGAAATGCATCGCGAGACCTTCGGGGGGCGCGATGTGCTGACGGTGGGCGAGGCGTGGAGCGCGACGCCGGGCTCGGCCCTGCTCTATTCGGGCCGCGACCGCGAGGAGCTCTCGATGGTCTTCCAGTTCGAGCATGTGACGCAGGGCTGGGACGAAGACCATGGCAAGTGGAAGCCGAAGCCCTTAGACCTCGTGGCGTTGAAGGGTGTGCTCGGCAAATGGCAGCTGGCCCTCGCCGAGGATGGGTGGAACTCGCTCTTTTGGGGCAATCACGACCTGCCCCGCGCCGTCTCGCGCTATGGCGATGCCGCCGACTACCATGTCGCCTCGGCCAAGATGCTCGCCACCGTACTGCATCTGCTCAAAGGCACGCCCTATGTCTATCAGGGCGAGGAAATCGGCATGACCAATGCCGGCTTCGAAAGCATCGAGGAGTATCGCGACATCGAGACCCTCAACATGCACCGGCTGCACCTCGAGGCGGGGCGGTCGCCCGAGGATTTCATTGCCGGAGCCAACCAGAATTCGCGCGACAATGCCCGCACCCCGATGCAGTGGAGCGAGGCGCCCAATGGCGGGTTCACCGAAGGGGTGCCGTGGATCGCGGTTAACGCCAATCACCGGCAGATCAATGCGCGTACCGCGGTGGCGGATGAGCAGTCGATCTTCCATCACTACAGAACGCTGATCGGGCTGCGCAAACGTCACGGGGTGATCGTCGATGGCGTCTTCCGCTCCTATCTCGACCAGCATCCGGACGTGTTCGTCTATACCCGAACGCTTGGCGATGAGCGGCTGGTGGTGGTAGCGAGCTTTGCCGACCATCAGGTTTCGCTGACTCTGCCCGACGAACTCCGCCTTTCGGGGGCCTGCCTCATCAGCAATTACCAGCCGGTGAGCAGCCTCGGCGAAACGGTCAGTCTCAGGCCATACGAGGCCTTTGCCATCCTGAAGGGCTAGCCCCGCACGGGGCGATCCCGCCCGCTGCAGCACGCGATCCTCGACAATCGCAGTTTTATGGTAAGCTTGTCTTAGCTTGCCCGTGTCAGGCTCGACGGGCAGAGACTGTCATATGGTAGGATATTGAACGCGCTCTGGTATGGTTTGCTTGCCAATCTGGCCGTCGTCGCGATCTTCGTGATGGCGTGGACGCACCTGCGCGATTACCTGAACTTCCTCAAGCCCCGGGCCGAAGCTCTCGCCTTCGGCACCCATATGGGCATCGCCGCGATCTTTGCGATGAGCGTGCCGGTGGAACTTGCCCCCGGCGTGATTTTCGATCTTCGGCCGACGATCGCCAGCCTCGCTTCGTTTTTCGGCGGACCGATGGCGGCGCTGGTGTTCGGGGTGATTGCGGCAAGCTATCGGCTCTGGCTCGGCGGGGCCGGCGCGATCAGCGGGGTGATCGGGCTGCTGGTCCCGCTCGGGGTCGGGCTGCTGGGCCATTTTCTCCTGCGCAACCGTGAGACCAAGGTCTGGCACATCGCCGTTCTGGCGGCGACCACGGTCACGACCACGCTCATCGGCATTACCGCTCTCGCAAGCCCGTTCCGGCAGGCTGCACTTACAGCCATCGCCCTGCCGCGCGGCCTGATCCTGATCGTCGCCACGATCATCTCCGGGCTGGCGCTGTTGCAGGACAAGCGCCGCCGCGCCGCTGAGCAGCAGAACCGGATGTATCGCACCATCATCGAAACGCTGCCCGACAGCCTCAACGTCAAAGACATCGACGGGCATTTTCTCGCCGCCAATCCCGCCTCCGCCAAAATGCTGGGCGTAGCGAGCCCTGATGTCCTGATCGGCCGGAGTTTTCGCGATTTCTATCCGCCCGAGACGGCCGATGACATCGCGGCCTCCGAACGCGCCGCTCTTCTGAGCGATCGGCCTGCGGTGATCGATCATGATGTCGTTACGGCCGATGGCGTCACGCGACGCCTCGCGACCCTCAAGGTGCCGCTGCGCGATGCCGCCGGCAGCCTCATTGGCATCATTACCCACAATCGCGACGTCTCGGACCGGCATGGGCTTGAACTCAAGCTCGAACAGAGCCGCCAGCAGCTCGAATTCGCGCTCACCCATATGAGCGACGGCGTGGCGATGTTCGATGCCGAGGGGCGCCTGAGCTACTGCAACGAACAATATCGCAAGGCCTTCCCGCTGACCGGCCATCTGCGCGTCCCCGGCACGCCCATCCGCACGATCCTGCGGGCCGTCATCGAAAAGGACGAGCAGACCATTCCCGGCGATCCTGCCAACTGGATCGAGGCCATCGCTGGGCAGCTCTTTGCCAATGCCGAGGAGGAGGTGCACATGACCGATGGTCGCTGGCTGCGCATTTCCACCCGCCCCACCGACAGCGGCACGGCAATGGTTGTAGTGACCGACATCACGCAGTTCAAGCTGACGGAAACCGACCTGATGCGCGTCAATGACCGGTTGCGGCGCGAAGCCTCGACGGACGCGCTGACCGGGCTGATGAACCGCCGCGCCATGGATGAGGCGCTCGCCGCCGAGATCGCGCTATCGATCCGCAACGACCAGCCCATCTCGGTCATCCTGCTCGATATCGACCTGTTCAAGCCCTTCAACGACCGCTATGGCCACCAGGCCGGCGATGAGTGCCTCAAAACCATCAGCCAGTGCTTTCGCGACGTCTTCCGGCGCTCCGGCGACATCGTTGCGCGCTATGGCGGCGAGGAATTCCTCGCCATCCTGCCCGACACCGACGAGGACGGCGCCTATCACCTGGCCAACGCCTTTCGGGCGCGGCTCAACGGGGTGGCGCTGCCCCATCAGGACAGTCCGCGCGGCATCGTCACCGCCAGCCTCGGCATCGCCACCTATGGCCGTGGCGACGAACTGAGACGCGCGTCCGACCTCGTCGCGCGGGCGGACGAAGCCCTCTACGGCGCAAAGCGCGCCGGCCGCGACCGCATCAACGGATGGCACCGCCGCATGGGCGAGCGCCGTCGCGGCGGTCACGTGGCCGATATCGACGCCTGATCAGCTCCCGTCGCTTTCGCGGCAGGCAGGTTCAGCCGGCGATGGAGCGGGCGTAAAGGGCGCGAAGCGCCGTCTCGTCCACGGTTTCAACCAACCGGGCACGCGGCGTGCCGAGCCGGAAGCTCGGATCGACCACGGTCATGCCCCGCGTCACGCCCTCGGCGAGCGCCACATCGACGGACGCTTCGAGAGACGTCGTCACGATCTCCGGCGAAATCACCACGGCCGCCGCGAGCGGATCGACGAAGCGCAGCACATCGGCCCCGCCATAGGAGAGGCTGGTGCGGCGCGCATGCTGGGCGAGGGCCAGCGAAAACTGCGTCACATCGGCCTGGGCGAGGCCCTCGAACGCCGCTTCGACCTCCTCGCCCGTGAGCAGGTGGGTGGTGCAGGGCTCCCACGGCACGATCACGCTCGGCACCGAGCGGAACACGGCGGCCGCAGCTTCGGGATCGGCATAGATGTTGAATTCGGCCGCCGGCGTGATGTTGCCGCGCCCGTTGAGCGTGCCGCCCATGATGGTGAGCGTGCCCAGCCCCTCCACCGCTTCGGGGGCCAGACGCAGCATCAGCGCGATATTGGTCAGCGGCCCGATGGCGAGAATATCGATGCGCTCGCCGATGGCAGCGGCTTCGAGAAGGGCATCGACGAGAAAGCCTACCCCGTCGAGCCCTGACGGTTCCGCGGCGCTGTCGGGCCGGATGGCGCCGCCCAGCCCATCCTCGCCATGGATGTCGCGCGCATCGACGATCGGCGCGACCAGCGGCCGATCCGCCCCGGCATGGACGGGAATGTCGCTGCCGGCAACCGCGAGCACATCGAGGATGTTGGCCGTGGCCGCATCGAGCCCGACATTGCCGAACACGGTTGTGATGGCGAAGGGTGCGCGATCATTGGCCAGGAGCATCAGGAGGGCCTGCGCGTCGTCCACGCCGCCATCGGTGTCCAGAATGAGCCGGTTGGTCATGGAGTGTCCTTTTCGAGCAACGGGTGCCAGAGCACGTCGGCGCCCTTTTCGAGAAGCGGGGAGGCAATGGCGGAGCGGATGACAGGGAGCTGGGCGGCCAGCGGGGCTCGCCAGCGCTGCGATTGCAGCATCGCACAGCCGATGGCGACGGGCGCGATGCCAGCCTTGGCCAGCAGCCGCAGCACGGCGCCGATCGAACTCGCCGTGCTGATCACATCGTCGATAAGCGCCACCCGACGACCCTCGAGCAGCGGCAGCATGCGCGGGTCGAGATAGAGCGTGCGGGTATGATCGGGGCTGGTGATCGAGGCCATCGGCTCGCTGAGCGATGCGTCGTACCAGAATTTGCGCGAGGTGCCGAGCGCCACGAAGCGCGGATGCCCGAGCCGTCGCGCCACATTGGCAGCGAGCGGCAGGCCCAGCGTGGGGACGCCGACCACGATATCGGGCGCAAATTCGGCAACCTGCGCGGTCAAGGCTTCGGCCAGCGCGTCTTCCACCGCAAAGCTCGCCTGGTTGAGGATGAGCGAAGCGACGGCGCGGCTGCCATCGCCGGGCAGCACGCGAATGGGCAACTCGAGCACGCGCCCGTCGGGCAGGCGGGCGGGATAGGCGTCGATCAGTCCGCTGGCTTCTGCGGGCGTGCCATCGGCCGGCAGGATCTCCTGCCAGAATGCATGCGGAAGTCGCGGCACGCCTTTTGCCTCAAATGGGAGAAATCTTGCCCGCAACCGGGTTTTGGCCAATGTTTCGCTTATCGATTGCCCGCAAATCCGGCAAGAGACCTGCTGCCCGCTGATCGAGGATCAAGACCATGCTGCCCGGCGAGAACGACCCTTTCGAACTCACCCGCATGATGGCCCTGCGCCGTGACCTCCACGCCCATCCTGAACTGGGCTTCGAGGAGCATCGGACGGCGGGCATCGTCGCGCGCGAGCTCGAGGAGGCGGGCATCGCGGTAACCACGGGCATCGGCCAGACCGGCGTTGTGGGAACGCTGAGGGTGGGCACCGGACCCCGCGCCATCGCGCTCAGGGCCGATATGGATGCCCTCGCCATGCCCGAACTGGCCGACCGGCCGTGGAAATCGCGCGTGTCGGGGGCCATGCATGCCTGCGGGCATGACGGGCACACGGTAATGCTGCTCGCCGCCGCCCGCCATCTGGCGCGCACGCGAAACTTCTCGGGCACCGTGCATTTCGTCTTCCAGCCGGCCGAGGAGGGCAGGGGCGGCGCCAAAGCCATGCTCGATGATGGCTTCTTTAACCGCTTTCCGGTCGATGCGGCCTATGGGCTGCACAATATGCCGGGGCTCGACCCCGACGAGATGGCGGTGGTCGCCGGCCCGCAACTGGCCTCCTCCGACAGCTGGACGGTGACCTTCACCGGCATCGGCACGCATGGCGCCAAGCCGCATCTGGGCCGCGATGCGGTGACGGCGGCGGGGCACTTCCTCACCATGATCGCAACCATCGTCGCGCGCCGCGTCGACCCTCTGGAGCCTGCCGTGGTTTCGGCCTGCGCGCTTTCGGGCGGCGATTTCAACGCGCTCAACGTCATTCCCGATACCGTCCGGATCGGCGGTACGGCCCGCGCCTATTCTGCCACCGTGCGCGATCAGCTCGAAGCCGAGATCGGCGTTCTGGCGCAGGGCGTGGCGCAAAGCTTCGGCATCACCGTCGACTACCGGTTCCAGCGGCGCATCCCGCCGGTTGTCAACCATGCCGATGCCACCGCCCGTGCGTTGAGGGCCGCCGAGGTCGCAACGTCCGGCCGCGTGCGCACAATGTTTCCGCCTTCAACGGCGGGCGACGACTTCGCCTATTTCGGTGCAGAGGTGCCCGGCTGCTATGTCTGGCTGGGCAACGGACCGGCCGTGGATGGCGCGCTGCACCATAATTCCCGCTATGATTTCAACGATGAAGCGATCCTGACCGGCGCCCGCTACTGGGCGGCGCTGGTCGAAGGCGAACTCCGCTAACACCTCTAACCCAATCGCCTTGCACGCCTATCGGAGCCCTTGACTTCGCTCGCACTCCGTTATCAATATCAATAATGATAATTGAGGGGTGAGCATGCGGCCTCGCGATGCCATCTATGCCAGCGTCAAGCGCCGCATCGTGCTCAACGAGTTGCGCCCCGGCATGGTGCTGACCGAGCTGGCGCTGGCCTCCGAGCTCGGTTGCAGCCAAGGACCCGTGCGGGAGGCCCTGATGCGCCTCCAGGAGGATGGGCTCGTGCTCCGTTCGGGCCACAAGGGCACCTCGGTGACCCCGCTCGATCCGGAGGAAGCCGAGGAGATCCTCGCGGTGCGTCGACGCATCGAAGTGCGGGGGGCGCTCAGGGCTGCTCGCGCCGTCGACCAGGCCGCGTTCCGCAGGCTGGCCGAGTTGCGCACCCAGATGGATTCCGCCGCCGAAGCGGGCGATGAATACGCGCTGATCGCGCTCGATACCGAATTTCACCTCGAAATCTTCCGCCTTTCGGGTCTGCGCGCGCTCGAGCAGATCCTCACGCGCTGCATCCTGCATTCACATCGCCAGAAGCTGTGGGAGCCGCGCCATCGCCGGCCGCTGCTCGAAACTGCTGCCCGGCACGATCGGCTGCTCGAAAAGCTCGTCGAACATGATGGGCCGGGCCTCGCGCAGGCGCTGGGCGCCCATATCGACACCATCGTGGAAGTGGAGATCGACGCGGCTCGCGCCGCATCGTGATTTCGCGCCAGAGGGCGAAGCCCCGGCGCAGCAAACGTCCCGCAACCGGGACATGGGAGGAGACGGGAATGGAACGCAGGACTTTCATCCAGCTGGCGGGTGCCACGGCGCTCGCGACCACTCTGGCGCGGCCGGCGCTCGCGCAGCAGGCCACCGTGCGCTGGTGGTATCATTTCGACAATCCGGAAAACAATCCGGCCGAACTGATCGCCGCCTTCGAAGCGGCCAACCCCGATATCAAGATCGAGGCCGAAAGCATTCCCTGGGGCGGCGGCGCCGACTATTACACCCGGCTTTTCGCCGCGATCGTTGCCGGCGCGGCGCCCGACGCCGCCATGGTCAAGCTCAACAATCAGGCCCAGCTGATCGAGATGGGCGCGCTCGAGCCCATCGATGCGATGGTCTCGGCCTGGGACGGGCGGAGCGATATTTCCGACGATATCTGGAGCGTCAACAAATCCGCAGACGGCCAGCAATATTACCTGCCGCTGCAATATGTTGTGCTCTACCTCTATTATCGGCCCGATCTCTTCGCTGCTGCCGGCCTCACCCCGCCCACCAACCATGACGAATTCCTTGCCGCCGCCAAGGCGCTGACGCAGGGGGATGTCTATGGCTTCGGCATGCGTGGCGGCCCGGGCGGGCACGATAATTGGGGCGCGTTCGTGCTCGGCGGGGGCGCCAGCTTCGAGAAGGGCGGCATGGTGAGCGACGCCGCGCTCGCCGCCAATCGCTGGTACGTTGGCCTCGGCACCGAGCACAAGGTGATCCCACCCTCGGCGCCCACCGACGGCTTCCGCCAGATCGTCGACAATTTCAAATCCGGCCGCGCCGCCATGGCCATCCACCATGTGGGCTCGTCCAACGAGATGGTTGCGGCGCTTGGCGACAATGTCTCGGCCGTGCCGGTGCCGCGCGGGCCCGATGGCAAGGGCTGGACGCTGTTCGGCGATGAATCCAACGCGGTTTTCTCCTCATCGGCCAACAAGGAAGCGGCCTTCCGCTGGATTTCCTTCCTCTCGACCGGGGCCAACAACGTTACCTTCAACCGCCTCACGGGGCAGTTGCCGGTCGTGACCTCTGGCGCCGCCGACTGGGACCTGCACGAAGCCCGGTTCGTCGAAGCCTCCGCCGCCTCGCTGCCCATGGCCTCGGTGCCGCCCGACAGCCCGCTGACCGCCGATTTCGTCCGCACCGTCTGGCCCACCAACATGCAGCAGGCGCTTTTGGGCCAGATCACGCCCGACCAGATGATGGAGGCCATCGAACGGCACTTCCACGGCTAAGGCGGCAGGGGATCTACGGCTAGGGAAGGGACCTCGCCTTTCGAGGCCCGGCGTTGCCGGGCACCTAAGGGTGAGGTCCTCCTTGCCGCATCTCTCGAAGCCTCATCCTGAGGTGCGTCGCCTCGGCGATGGCTTGAAGGGCGAGGTTTCGAAGGACCTCGCGGGCACCCCGGCAGACCCCACCCGTCGCATCTTTTCACCGGGCCGGTCCCGCCAAGGCGGGAACCGCCCTTCACATGTCCGGCCGCGGAGCCCCGCCGCCCGGCGATCAACAGGACCTACCAGCAGTGAAACCTGCCAGCGCCCGCGCGCGCCTGACGATCACGCCCTATCTGTTCCTGCTGCCGGCCCTGCTGGTAACGGCGGCGGTCATCCTTCTGCCGGTGGCGCAGACCGCCTGGATGAGCCTCTTCGACTATGTGCTGTTCCGGCCGCGCAACATTCCCTTTCTCGGCATCGGCAATTTCATCCGCGCCTTCAACGACCCGGTCTTCTGGGTCTCGCTCTGGAACTCGGTGGTCTGGATCGGGGCGGTCGTCTTCTTCCAGTTCATTCTCGGGCTGGGCACGGCGCTGCTGCTCAACCAGAGCTTCTGGTGGCGCAGCGCCGCCCGCGCCCTCATCGTGGTGCCCTGGGCGCTGCCCAGCGTCATCATCGGGCTGATGTGGACCTGGATGTATGATTTCAACCTCGGCATCTTCAACGATGTGCTGCTGAGGCTGGGCGTGATCGGCGAGCCCATCGCCTGGCTGGCGCGCACCGACACCACCCTGCCGGCGGTGATCCTGGCGCTGGTCTGGCAGGGCTTTCCCTTCTTTGCCGTCGTCATCCTTGCCGGCCTCCAGACCGTGCCGTCCGAGCTGCTCGAAGCGGCCGAGATCGATGGCGCCCGGCCCTTCCAGCGCCTGCGCCACGTGACGATGCCGGCAATCATGGAGGTGGTGGCGACCGCGCTGCTGCTCCGCACCATCTGGGTGGCCAACTCGCTCGACGTGATCCTGGTGATGACCGGCGGCGGGCCCGGCTATGTCACCCACACCCTGCCGCTCTACGCCTTCCTCAAGGCCTCCTCGGCCATGGAATACGGCTATGCCGCGGCTCTCGCACTCATCCTCACGGCGCTCCTGCTCGTCGTCGTCTTCGCCTATGTCCGCCGCGCGGCGAAGGATCTTGAAATATGATCGACCGTCGCTCCCGCACCCGCCGCCTGCTCGAAGTCGAACTGCCGATCCTGCTGATCGTCGTCTTCGCGCTCGCGCCTTATGTCTGGATGGTGCTGACCTCCATCAAGCCGGCGGCCGACATAACGGCGCGGCCGCTGCAATATCTGCCCTCTACCGTCACCTTCGAGCATTACGAGACCCTGCTGGCCCGCACGAGCTTTGCCGGCAACCTCCTCAACTCGCTGATCGTGGCGCTGGGCGCAGTGGCTGTTGGGCTCGCCGTATCGGTGCCGGCGGCCTATGCCTTCTCGCGCTTCCGCTTCAGGGGCAGGCGGGTGCTGATGACGAGCTTTCTCGTCATCAACATGTTCCCCATCGTGCTGCTGATCATCCCGCTCTTCGTGCTGATGCGCATGCTGGGGCTGCTCGATACCTTCATCGGGGTCATCGCGGGGCACTCGACCTTCGCCATCCCCTTCGCCATCTGGATGCTGACGAGCTACATGAACGCCATTCCGCGCGAGCTCGACGAGGCCGCGATGATCGATGGCGCCACCCGCCTCCAGACCATCGGCATCGTCATCATGCCGCTGGTGATGCCCGGCATCGTCACCACCGGCATCTACATCTTCGTCACCTCCTGGAACGAGTATCTCTTCGCCATGATGCTGTCGGGGCAGACGGTGCGCACCGTCACGGTGGCCCTGCAGCTCTTCATCGGCGAGTTCTCCATCCAGTGGGGCCTGCTCACCGCGGGGGGCACGCTCATTGCCATCCCCGTCACTATCCTCTTCCTCATTGTTCAAAGACGGCTCGTGGGCGGACTCACGGCCGGAGCGGTAAAAGCATGACCAATCCCATCGGCATCATCTCCATGTTCTATGCCCGGCCCTTCGGGCCCGAGCATCTCGCCATCCTGCCGCGCATGAAGGCGGCCGGCTGCGACTTCGTCGAACTGCTCGTGCCCGAGCCGGGCGAACTCGACCTCGGGGAGACCCGCAGGGCGCTCGAAGCCAACGGGCTGGGCGTGGTGCTGGCGGCGCGCGTCAACCTCACGCGCGATCTGGCGAGCCCCGATGACGCTGCCCACAAGGCCGGCATCGCCTATCTCGAAACCTGCGTGGAAACGGCCGCGGCGCTCGGCGCAACCATCGTCGGCGGCCCGCTCTATGGCGCCCCGCTGGTCTTTGCCGGGCGCCCGCCGACCCCGGTTTCAGAGCCAGACCGGCAACGCAAGATCGATCAGGTGGTCAAAGGCCTCAAGACGGCTGCCCGCCGCGCCGAAGGCGAGGGCGTGGTCTTTGGCATCGAGCCGCTCAACCGCTTCGAGACCGACATCGCCAACACCACCGCCCATGGGCTGGCGCTGGCCGAAGCCGTCGATTCCCCCGCCGTTGGGGTGATGCTCGATACCTTCCACATGAACATGGAGGACCCTTCGATCCCCGAGGCGATCCACCGCGCCGGCCGGCGTATCATTCATTTCCAGGCCAATGAGAACAATCGCGGCTTCGTTGGTTCGGGCCATATCGACTGGCCGGCGGTGGCACGGGCCTTAATTGCAGTGGGCTATGCCGGTCCCATCACGCTCGAACCCTTCCGGCGCGATGGCGACGGGCCCGGCACGCCCCTGGCGCAATGGCGGGCGCCGCATCGCAACGAGGATGAGGAGCTGGCCGCAAGCGTCGCGGTGCTCAAGGGCGCACTGCGCTTTGCGGAGGCGGGACGATGAGCACGCTCAATATCGGCTGGGTCGGCTGCGGCACCCACGCCAATGAAATGCTGTTGCCCCAGATCGGTCGCTTCGATGCCCGCATCGCCGGGCTCTGCGATGTCGACGAGGCGCGCCTCAACGCCACGGCCCGCCGCTTCGGGGTGGCCGAAAAGGACACGACGCGGGACTGGCAGGCGTTGCTGGCGCGCGATGACCTGCACGGCATCGCGGTTGCGGCGGGCCCCGCCATCCACCGCGATATCGCCCGGGCGGCGATCGCGCGCGGATTGCCGGTGTTCATCGAAAAGCCGCCGGCCCCGACCGCCCGCGAGGCGCAGGCGCTGGCCGATGACGCCGAGCGCGCCGGCGTGCCGGTGATGGTGGGCTTCATGAAGCGCTATTCCACCGCCAATCGCATCGCCGCCAATGTCATTCACGCCGAGGGCTTCGGCACGCCGGCCTCGTTCCTGGGGCAATACATGACGGCGCCGACCTATTTTTCCAAGGATGTCGACTACACCGGCTTCTATCTCCACCATTGCGTGCATTACTTCGATCTCGTGCCTTTCCTGATGGGCGATGTGGCCGAAATCTCGTCGCGCCGGCATGAGATCGAGCCGGGCAAGCTTCTCCTGCATGTCGATTTCCGTTTCGTCTCGGGAGGTATCGGCACGCTGGTGGTGGGTACGCACCAGTCGCGCGGCACCCCGATGGAATGGTGGCAGGTGATGGCCGATCACCAGCGCGTCGAGGTGCGCAACGTCCATGAAGTGCGCCACTACCGCAACCCGCCCTTCAAGTTCGGCAAGCCCGAGGCGAGCCTCGTCGATGGCGTCGATACGCTCGTCTGGGAGCCCAACTGGACTGCCGCCGCCAATGAGGATCACAAGGGCTATTATGCCATCATCGCCGATTTCCTTGCGCTGCTGCGGGGGGACAAGGTGAGGGTGCCCACAATCGCGGATGGCGCGCGGGCCATGGCGCTCATGGAAAAGGCGCTCGGCCTCTGAGCGCTCCCCCGGCTCATCCCAATGGGTCTGTTGACCTTTCGGGCTCAGCGGCGGCAGTCTCTGCGCCCCTGACCGAGGAGGATCGATGATGGATATGGGATTGGGCGGGCTGCGCGTGCTGGTCACTGGCGGCAGCTCGGGTATCGGGGCGGCGCTGGTGCGCGCCTTTGCCGGAAGCGGTGCGCATGTGGCGGTGCACTACAACAGCCGCCGCGACGATGCCGAAGCGCTGGTGCGCGAAGCCGAGGGCAGGGGCGTCATCGCGCTGGCGGTGGGCGCCAATCTTGGGTCTCCGGGCCATGCGGACGATCTCGTCAAGGCCGCGGCCGATGGCCTTGGTGGTCTCGATATTCTGATCAACAATGCCGGGGCGCTGGTCGGGCGCCGCCCGCTCGCAGAATTCGAGCCGGAAAGCTTCGATCAGGTGATGGACGTCAATTTCCGCTCCGTGCTCGAATGCGCCCATGCGGCCCACCCGTTTCTCAAGGCCTCGGGCAAGGGCGCCATCGTCAACACCGGCTCGATCGCGGCGCGCCATGGCGGCGGGCGGGGCTCGGGGCTTTATGCGGCAGCCAAGGCCGGCGTCCACAGCCTGACCCGCACAATGGCCAAGGAATTTGCGGTGGATGGCATTCGCGCCAATGCCGTGGCGCCCGGCGTCATCACCACGCCGCTGCATGACACGACGCCGAAGGCGGCGATGGAGACCATGCTGGCCCAGATCGTCATGGGCCGCTTCGGCACGCCCGAGGATTGCGTCGGGGCCTATCTGTTCCTCGCCTCGCCGACGCTTGCCGGCTACATCACCGGCCAGATCATCGACGTCAATGGCGGGCAATACATGCCCTGATTGCCGGCAAAATCCTGAGACGACCATGGGGGCGGCCTGCCATGCGGGCCGCCCTTTCCCATCATCGGCGCACCATTCGCAGAGGCCGCCGCCCGCTTTGCGTCGCCGAGGCGAGAAACTGTGCCGCAGAATGCCGAGCACTTTGCCGCACACTTTGCCGGCACAGCAAAGCATTGACGCAAAAGCGCTTTTTGCGATGATTTGACCCTGAGGCGCCTATCTCCGGCGCATTATGAGGGGCACATGTATCGCATCGGCATCGACATCGGCGGCACCTTCACCGATTGCGTTCTCGTCTCGGAGGCGACCGGCGAGACGCGGCTGCACAAGCTGCTGACCACGCCCGCAGACCCCTCCGATGCGGTGCTCGACGGGGTGGCGGCGCTGCTCGACGCCGGCGGCATCGGCATCAAGGATGTCTCGACCCTCGTGCATGGCACGACGCTTGTCACCAACGCGCTGATCGAGCGGCGCGGCAGCCCCACCGGTATGCTGGTGACTTCGGGCCTGCGCGACAGCCTCGAGATCGCCCGCGAGCGCCGCTACGACCTCTTCGACCTGCGCCTCGTCTTCCCCAGCCCCGTTATCCGCCCCGAGGCGCGGCGGGAGATCGCGGGGCGCCTGCGTCCCGATGGCAGCGAGATGATCGGTCTCGATGAAGCCGCGATCATCCCCGCCGTCGCCGATCTCATTGAAAAGGAGCGTATCGAGGCCCTCGCCATCTGTTTTCTCAATTCCTACGCCAATCCGGCCCACGAGCAGCGGGCGGTGCAGGTCGTTACGGCCGCCTTCCCCGCTCTGAAGGTCTCGGCCTCGGCCGATGTCTTTCCTTACGTGCGCGAATATGAGCGCTGGACCACGGCGACGATGAACGCCTATGTGCAGCCGCTGGTTGATCGCTACATCGCCCGCATCGCCGGGCGGCTGGGCGAAATCGGCTTTGCCGGCGGGTTTCACATCATGACCTCCTCGGGCGGCATGGTCACCGAGGCCACGGCCCGCCGCTACCCGATCCGCCTGCTCGAATCCGGCCCCGCCGCCGGCGCATTGATGAGCGCCCATGTGGGTCGGTCGCAAAGGAACGCGTCCGGCACCACCGGCATCGCCAATCTTCTGTCCTTCGACATGGGCGGCACCACGGCCAAGGGTGCGCTGGTGCGCAAGGGTCGGCCGCTCAAGAAATACGAGCTCGAAGTGGCCCGCATGCATGAGTTCAAGCCCGGCAGCGGCCTGCCGGCCAAGGCGCCGGTGATCGACATGATCGAGATCGGCGCGGGCGGCGGGTCCATCGCCGGCATAGACGGGCGCGGTGTCGTTGCGGTCGGGCCACGCAGCGCGGGTGCCAGCCCGGGGCCGGCCTGCTATGGCCGTGGCGGCACGGCGCCGACCCTCACCGATGCCAATCTCGTGCTCGGCTATCTCGATGCCGATGGTTTTCTCGGCGGGCGGATGAGGCTCGATCGCAAAGCCGCCGAAGCCGCCATCGACCGGGCGATCGCTGCCCCGCTGGGGCTCGATCTGATGCGCGCCGCCTGGGGCATTCACGAGGCGATCAACGAAAGCGTCGCCAGTGCCTTCCGCGTTCACGCCTCGGAACGCGCCTTCGATTATCGCACCGCCGCCATGGTCGCCTTTGGCGGCTGCGGGCCGATCCATGCCGCGCGCATCGCCCGCAAGCTCAATGTGCCGCGCATCATCCTGCCGCCCGGCGCGGGCGTGATGTCGGCGCTCGGGCTCCTGCGCTCGCCCTTTTCCTTCGAGATGGCCCGCTCGCACCGCGTCCGGCTCGATGCCCTCGATCGTGCGGCCTATGAGGCGCTTTTTGCGCCCATGCTGGCCGAGGTCGCCGCCATTCTCGGCGAGGTCGGCATTGCGCCCGAGGCCATGCAGATCAGCCGCAAGCTCGATATGCGCTTTGCCGGGCAGGGCTACGAGATCGAGGTGGAAGCGGGCGCGACGCCCGAGGGCCTCGCATCGGCCTTCACCGCCGCCTATCGCGCGGTGTTCACCAATATCCTCCTCGATGAGCCCATCGAGATCGTCAACTGGAAGATCGAGGCCTCGGGCCCGCCCCCGCTCGCCCATCACGATTTCCGCTTCGCCTCGCGCTATGCGCCTGATGCCAAAGGCCCGCGCGGTCGGCGCACCGGCTGGTTCCCCGAGACCGGCGCGACGGAGATGGCGGTTTATGATCGCTACCGCCTCGCGCCCGACACGGCGATTACCGGTCCCGCCGTGGTGGAGGAGGACGAATCCACCACCGTCATCGGAGTGGGCGACCGCGCCACGATCGACGAACATCTCAACCTCGTCGTCATCCCCGCCAACGCCCCATCCGCCAGCCCGGAGGCTTTTCGATGAGCATCGACCCCGTCAGCCTCGGCATCATCTGGGATCGGCTGATCGCCATCACCGACGAGACGCTGTCGACGCTGGTGCGCACCTCCTTTTCCACCAATGTGCGCGAAAGCTACGATCTTTCCTGCATGCTGTTCGATGCCGAGGGCCGTTCGATTGCGCAGGGCACCTATTCGGTGCCCTCCTTCACCGGCACCGCGCCCGAAACCGTGCGCATGATGCTCGCCGCCCATCCGCCCGAAACGCTGCGCGATGGCGACGTGCTCGCCACCAACGATCCCTGGATCGGCACCGGGCATCTTTACGACATCAATGTCCTCAGGCCCGTGTTCCGCAATGGCCGCATCATCGCCTATTCGCTCTCGATCACGCATCTGCCCGATATCGGCGGGCTGGGCTTTTCGGCCACGGCGCGGCAGGTCTATGAGGAGGGGCTGCGCCTGCCCGTGCTGAAGCTGGTGCATGAGGGCGAGCCCGACACGCTGGTCTTCGACATCATCCGCACCAATGTGCGGGTGCCCGAACAGACCATCGGGGACATCCACGCCAACATCGCCTGCAACGAAGTGGCGGCCCGCCTGCTGCTCGAATTCATGGACGAATACGGGCTCGAAAGCCTGCAGCCGGTGGCCGATGCCATCATCGCGCAGACCGAAAAGGGCCTGCGGAGCGCGCTCTCGGCTATGCCCGACGGCACCTGGCAGCACGCCATCGATATCGAGGGGGCGGACGGGCCGCTGCGGCTTGCCGTCACCATGACCATCGATGGTGACACCCTCCACGCCGATTTCACCGGCACGAGCCCCGCCATTCCCATGGGCATCAACGTGCCGATCAACTACGCCAAGGCCTTCGTGGTCTATGCGGTCAAATGCGTCACCACCCCGGCCACGCCCAATAATATCGGCGCGGTGCTGCCTATTTCCGTCAGCGCGCCCGAAAATTGCCTGCTCAACGCCAAGGCTCCCTTCCCCACCGGGGGGCGGCACGTGATCGGGCATTTTGTTGCGCCCTTGATGATGGGGGCGCTGGCCCAGGTGGTGCCCGATCTGGTTCAGGCCGATTCCGGCATGCTCAGCCTCGTCAACATCCAGGGGCTCCGACCGGACGGACGGGGCGTCTCCTCGATCTATTTTTCCTGCGGCGGCTATGGTGCCCTGAAGGGGCTCGATGGCGCGCCCACCACCCCCAGCCCCTCCAACATGACCGGCACGCCGGTCGAGGTGTGGGAGGAAATCTCGGGGATGACGGTTCTGCGGAAGGCGCTGCGACCCGATTCTGGCGGGCCTGGCCAGTATCGCGGCGGGTTGGGGCAGGATATCGTCCTGCGCAACGATACGGGGTCGGAATTGACCATCTCGTGCCTTTCGGGACGCACCGAATTTCCGGCGCTGGGCTATTCCGGCGGCCGGCCGGGCGCCCTGCGCGCCGTGCTCATCGATGGCCGGGCCGTGCATCCCAAAGGCCGCTATTTCCTCGCGCCCGGCGGCACGCTCACTCTCGTTGAGCCCGGCGGCGGCGGCTTCGGCGATCCGGCCCTCCGTTCGCCGCAAGCGCTGGCCACCGATCTTGCCGCCGGCCATGTCTCCCGGGAGGGCGCCGCCCGCGACTACCCCGAAGCCTTCGCCGAGCTCGGGGGCAGGGGATGAGAGTTTCGACCCTCCCGGCCCCGGACCTCGCGCTTCGAGGCCTTGCTATTGCAAGGCACCTCAGCATGAGGTCCACACGAGTACGGCGTCTAGGTCATACAACGATGCTCAGTACCCGCGTCCCCTCTCCCTGGGGGGAGAGGGGCAGGGTGAGGGGGCCCTGCCCCAGCCCCGAAAGGCTGGAAACGGCAAGCAACCCCATCGGTCCCCGTCCATGATCCATGATCTGCGCAGCGATTTCCTCTCGCCCGCCACCCCCTCCATGGTCGCGGCCATGGAGGACGCGGCGCGCCATCCCGAGGGCTTCGGGCTGCGGGACGATCCGCATCAGCGGGCGCTCGAGGCCCATGCCGCAGAGATGCTGGGCAAGGACGATGCGCTTTTCGTGCCCACCTGCACCATGGCGAACCTTCTCGCCGCCCTCGCCCAGGCCGAGCGCGGCACCACGGTCCTGGCCGATCCCGAAAGCCATTGCGTCCTCTCCGAAGCTGGCGGGCTCGGGGCCATCGGCGGGCTGATGGTGCGCGCGGTGCCGGCGCATCGCGGCGTGCTCGACGAGACGGCCCTCTCCGCCGTCCTCGCCGAAGGCTCCGATACCCAGCGCCCGCCCGTCGGGCTCGTGGTGCTCGAAACCACCCACAACCGCGCGGGCGGGCGGCCGCTCCCCATCGAGCACCTCGTTGCCGTCGGTACGCTTGCCGCCCGCCATGGCGTGCCGTTGCATCTCGATGGCGCGCGGCTCTTCAACGCGGCTGTGGCACAAGGCGTGCCGGCTGCAACCGTCGCTGGCCCGGCTACGAGTGTCACGATCAGTCTCAACAAGGGGCTCTCAGCCCCGTCGGGCGCCATCCTCGCCGGTCCGGGCGCTGTCATCGAAAAGGCGCTGGTCTGGCGCCAGCGGCTGGGCGGCGGCATGCGGCCGGCAGGCGCGCTGGCAGCCGCGGGCCTTGTCGCCCTCGATACCATGGTCACGCGGCTCGCCCATGATCACACCGCAGCTCGCGCCCTTGCCGAGGCGCTTTTGGTGCGCGGCCTGCCGGTCGATCCCCTTGCCGTCGAGACTAATATCCTTCTCATCGATGCCGGCCTGACGGCTCCGGTCCTCGCGCAATGGCTCGCTGCCATGGCCGAGGGCGGAGTGCTCGCCATCCCCTTCGGGGCCGGCCGCATCCGGCTCGTCACCCATCGCGGCATTGCGCCCGATGCCCTCCCCGCCATTGCCGGCATTATCGCCGACGCCTTCCATCGCACCTCATCCGGAGCCATCGCCAAATGAGCAAATGGGGCCCGCTGCCCGCCGACACCTCGCGCGTCGGTCGCGTCACAATCTCGCGCAATGTCATGATCCCGATGCGCGACGGGGTGCGGCTCGCCACCGACATCTACCGCCCGGCGCTCGACAATGGCGATCCGGCGCCCGGCCCCTTTCCGGTCATCCTCACCCGCACCTCCTACGACAAGTCCAACCCCGTGATGCAGGTCGAGCCGGTGGGGCAGTTCTTTGCCGCCCATGGCTATGCGGTGGCGATCCAGGATCTGCGCGGGCGCGGCCAGTCCGAGGATGTCGGCAATTACCACCACGTCGCCAACCCGGCCGAGGGCGATGACGGCTATGACACGGTGGAGTGGCTCGCAGCCCAGCCCTGGTCGACGGGCATGGTCGGTATGGTCGGCACCTCGCACAGCGCCGTCTGCACCAATGCCGCCGCCCTCAAGAGCCCGCCCTCGCTGAAGGCCGCGTGGGTCGATTCCGCGCCCACCTCAGGCATGGACTGGCAATGCCGGCGCGGTGGCGCCATGGCCATGCAGATGTTCCCGGCGCTCTTCGTGCATGCCCATGATGCCCCCGAGATCCGCGATGATCCGGCCGCGCAGGCCCGCATCGAATGGGGCGGACGGCACATGCGCAACCAGCTTTTGTCGATGCCCTTCAAGCCGGGGCAGACGGCGCTTGCCGCCGTGCCCAATCTCGAAGCCATCCTCTTTCACTACTATTATGAGGGTGCGCAAAATGATTTCTGGGCCATGGAGACGCTCGAAAACAAGACGCGGTGGGACCAGTTCGCCGACATCCCCTGCGTCTTTTCCACCGGGTGGTACGACCTTTTCACCGAGGAGGCGACGCAGCAATTCGCCGAGCTCGCAAGGCGCAAATCCTCGCCCATGCGGCTCGTCGTGGGCCCCTGGAACCACACCGCGATGCGCAATGGCTCGACCTTCGT
Organism: Devosia enhydra; assembly: GCF_900119845.1. Taxonomy (GTDB): domain Bacteria; phylum Pseudomonadota; class Alphaproteobacteria; order Rhizobiales; family Devosiaceae; genus FPKU01. The sequence continues at coordinate 664,167 of NZ_FPKU01000003.1, read as the reverse complement.
CGGAGAGGTCGATTTCGGCAAGGCCGCCGCCTGGGGCTATCCGGTCTATAATCGCGAGCGCCTGCGCTGGTTCGACCGCTGGCTCAGGGATATCGACACCGGCGTCGAGGCTGATCCGCCGGTGCGGATCTTCGTGATGGGCGGAGGCGACGGCACGGTGTCGGCGCCCGGTGGCAAGGTCTCCGGGCTTTTCGGAGCCGGGCTCGAAACCAGGGGCTATCTCAACCATGGCGGGGTGTGGCGGGAGGAGGCCGAATGGCCGCTTTCGCGCGCAACGCCGACGCCCTTCTACCTTCGGCCCGGCGCCAGGCTTTCGACCGACACATCGGCCGAAACCGGCAGCGTCACCTGGGAACACGATCCGGATCACCCGGTGCCGACGCTTGGCGCCTCGGTGGCGCCGTTCCTCGAATTCCAGCCGCTGCCGCGCGGCATTTCGGCCGATTATCTCTCGACGCGCGGGCGCATGACCACCTTCGTGCATGACGGGCCGATGCATCAGCGCGAGCGGCCTGACCTCTTTGCCTGCCGCGAGCCCTATCCGATGCTGTCCGAGCGCCCGGACGTCGTGGTGTTCGAGACCGAACCGCTGGCAGAGGCCATCGAGGTCTCCGGGCAGGTGCGGGTGAAGCTCTGGATCTCGTCGGATGCGCTGGATACCGATTTCACCGCGCGGCTCATCGATGTCTATCCGCCCTCCGAGGCGGTGCCCGAGGGCTATCACATGAACATCCTCGATTCGATCCTGCGCGCCCGCTTCCGCAACGGCTTTGAACGCGAAGAGCTGATGGAGCCCGGCACGATCTATCCCATCACCATCGTGCTGCCACCCACATCCAACCTCTTTGCCAAAGGCCATCGCATCCGGCTCGATATCGCTTCGTCAAACTTCCCACAGTTCGACGTCAATCCCAACACCGGCGAACCGCTGGGCCGCGAGACGCACCGCAAAAAGGCGCTCAACACCGTGCATTTCGGCCCCGCCACGCCTTCGCACATCCTCCTGCCGGTGATGCCGCGCTGAGGCCCTGGGGCGCCGCGGGAAAACAATTGCCAGTGTTCCCGGAAGCGCTCTAGGCTTGGCCGAACCATCGGGATCAGGCATCGGCATGGGCGGCAAAGAGGCGGACCTCTCGGAGACGGAGGGCTCGACAAACGATGAGGCGCGGCGCCTCTCCGATCTCGAATTCGCGATGATCGTGGGCATCAACGGCTTCTGGCGCTGGGTGGTCCATTGCGCCGAGGCGGCCGGCGCGCGCGGGCTGGGCGCGCTCGACGTGCTGGTGCTGCACGCGGTCAATCTGCGCGCCCGCGACAAGAAGCTCGCCGATATCTGCCTCGTGCTCAATGTCGAGGACAGCCACACCGTCGCCTATGCCCTCAAAAAGCTCGAGGACCAGGGCTATGTCGCCCACCGCCAGGCCGGTCGCGAGCGCGTCTATGCGGCAACAAGCGATGGCGATGAGCTGTGCGATCGCTACCATTCGGTGCGGCGCGAGGCGCTGCTGTCGAGCCTCGACGCCGATGCGGTGGATTTCGCCCGGCTCGACGAGGCCACCAAGGTGCTCAATCGCATGAGCCGCTATTATTCCCATGCCAGCCGCGCCGCGATGATCAAGCCGCGCGCGTGAGCGCCCTGAAACGGCCGTATCACGGGCCATCATGCCGCAGTCCCGACGCGCCGATTTGATGAGCACGCGGCTCAACTTCGGTTGACAAAGATTAGAACCATTATAATCTCTGGACCGATCGCGGGGCTGTCCGGTCTCGCGGCAACGCTTGAAAGCAGGTTCCCATGCGGCTTACGCGCCAGTCCAGCTACGCCATCCGCACTCTCGTCTATTGCGCCGTCAACGAGCCGCAACTGAGCCGGGTGGCAGACATTGCACGGGCGCATGCCATCTCCGAGCTTTTCCTCTTCAAGCTGATCAAGCCCTTGGTCGAAAACGGCCTGCTCAAGACCGTGCGCGGCCGCCATGGCGGTATCCGCCTCGGCCGGCCGGCCACCGAAATTACGCTGCTCGACGTCATCCAACTGACCGAGGAGAGCTTTGCCATGGCGGAGTGCTTCGAGGGTGGCGATGTGTCCTGCCCGCTGGTCGACAATTGCGACCTCAATGGCGCCCTGCGCGAGGCACTCGGCGCCTTCTTCGAGGTGCTGGACGGCTATACCATTGCCGACATGGCCGAAAAGCGCCGGTCGCTGCGTGAGCGGCTGGGGCTCAAGATGGAGCAGATCGAGGACGCAATGGTCGCCGCCGTGACCCCCGCGGCGTCCCCGATCAACTGATCCCCGACACGCGCCGCGATGGCGCGCGTTGTAATCGCGGCGGCCATGTGCTCTATCGCGCGCCATGGCTCTTGCACCCATTCTCGCCCTCAAGGATATCCGCCTCGTCATGGGCTCCCAGCCCCTGCTCGAAGGCGCCGAACTCTCTGTTCTGCCCGGCGACAAGATCGCGCTGGTGGGCCGTAACGGTTCGGGCAAATCGACGCTCATGCGCATCGCGGCCGGGGCGCTCGATCCCGATGGCGGCACGCGCTTTATTCAGCCAGGCACGACCATCCGCTACCTGCCGCAGGAGCCCGATCTCTCGGGCTTTGCAACGACGCTCGCTTATGTCGAGCATGGGCTGACCGAGGGCAATGATGCGTTCCGGGCGCAATATCTGCTCGAATCCCTGGGTCTGACCGGCAGGGAAGATCCGTCCAAGCTTTCGGGCGGCGAAGCCCGCCGCGCCGCGCTTGCCCGCGTGCTGGCGCCCGAACCCGATATCCTCTTGCTCGACGAGCCCACAAACCATCTCGATCTGCCGGCCATCGAATGGCTCGAGGCCGAAATCCGCAGCCTGCGCTCCGGCCTCGTCATCGTCAGCCACGACCGGCGGTTCCTGTCCGATCTCACCCGCGCCACCGTCTGGATCGACCGGGGCATGGCCCGCCGGCTCGACAAGGGCTTTGCCGCCTTCGAGGACTGGCGCGACCAAGTGGTGGAGGAGGAAGAGACCGCCCGCCACAAGCTCGATCGGCAGATCGTGCGCGAGGAGCACTGGCTGACCTATGGCGTCACCGCGCGCCGGAAACGCAATGTGGGGCGCCTCGAACGCCTTGCTGGCCTCCGTCAGGCGCGGCGCGACCAGAAGCGTGCCACCGGCACGGTCAAGTTCAACGTCTCCGAAGCCGACAGTTCCGGTGCGCTGGTCGCCGATGCCGAAGCGATCTCCAAGAGCTTTGGCGATCGTGCGATCGTGCGCGACCTGAGCCTCAGGGTCATCCGTGGCGACCGACTCGGCATCGTCGGGGCCAATGGCGCCGGCAAGACGACGCTGCTCAAGCTGCTGTTCGGCGAAATCGCACCCGACGAAGGCCGCGTCAAGCTCGGCTCCAATCTCGCCATCGCCAGCCTCGATCAGCGCCGCGCCGGGCTTTCGCCCGAGACCAGCCTGCGCGAGGCGCTGACCGCCGGCGGCTCGGATACGCTCATCATCAATGGCCAGCCCAAGCATGTGGTCGGCTACATGAAGGACTTTCTGTTCGCTCCTGAGCAGGCCGGCACCGCTGTCGGCAAGCTTTCGGGCGGGGAGCGCGGCCGGCTGGCGCTGGCGCGCGCGCTCGCGCTGCCCTCCAACATTCTCGTGCTCGACGAGCCGACCAACGATCTCGATCTCGAAACCCTCGACCTGCTGCAGGAGATGCTGGCCGATTATCCCGGCACCGTCATCCTCGTCAGCCATGATCGCGATTTCCTCGATCGAGTCGCGACGTCGGTGCTCGTCGCCGAAGGGCAGGGGGTGTGGACCGAATATGCCGGGGGCTATTCGGACATGGTGGCCCAGCGCGGCGCCGGTATCTCTGCGCCCGCGCCGCAGAAGCGGCAGAAATCCCTGCCGCAGACCGCCTCCCAGCCGCCCTCCAACCCCGCTCCCGCGCAGCGCGCCAAGCTGTCCTTCAAGCAGAAGCATGCGCTCGAGACCCTGCCCAGGGAGATCGAGACGCTCGACGCCCGCATTGCCGAGCTGGCGAAAAAGCTTGCCGATGGCAGTCTTTATGCCCGCGATCCCAAGGGTTTCGAAAAGCTCAGCGGCGAACTGGCCACGGCGCAACGCGCAAAGGAAGCGGCAGAGGAGCAGTGGCTGGAGCTCGAAATGCTCAGGGAGAGCCTTGAAACCTGAGACTCGAGGAACAATTTTCTCTTATCGACGTTCGCTGGGGTAATGACGGTCTGGTCATCCCGCCGCGAACCCACTAGCACTCAAGTAGCGTTTGCGCTGTCGCCGAAAAGCCCTATAAGGGACCTCTGGGCGACACTGCACCGCCCTACCAAAGCTGCGCCGGACAGCGATTGTGTTGCTCGGCGGATCCACGGGACGTGACGCAGCCGGAAAGGAGAATGCCGATGACTGACATTGATCGCATTGACCTCCATGCCGGGTTCATTTGCGTAAAACGCGTATCCCGCACCTGGTGCCTCCGATCCAAACGAATGTGACCGCTCGTCACGTCTTCGTCTCATAATTTCGGTACACCCCGGCCTCGTTGGCAGCGACCAATTCCGTTCTGGAATCGCGTCTGCTCCGGCCGATGGAGAGATCCATGCAGCATTCCTATCCTGCCCCGCAGACGGGCAAGCCCACAGCCATTGAAGTCGACGGAGAACCGCTCGGCGTCGTTCTGCCTTCGGACAAGGGCTTTCGTTTCCTCGCCGTGCGCTTCAATGCGTTCGCCATAGACGGCCAGACCTTCGCCAGCATCGAGGATGCCCGCAGCGCAGCAAGCCGCGCCATCGGCGGCGCCGAGATCGCGCCCTAAGAGGGCGCGGCCAGGGCGGCCATCGCACCCTCGCGAAAACAACAAAGCGCGCCGTCCTGACCGGGACAGCGCGCTTTGTTGTTTTGGTCACTGAATTCAGATGTCGTTCGAGGCGTTGAGCTCGTCGGGTGTCTTGCCGTCGTCGACGCGTTCGCCCGGCATCACCCCATCGCCCCCGAGCGCGGCATCGATGGTCACGGCCAGTCCCATGAGGTCGAGCGATTCGACGGTGACGGCGCCCTTATTGGCCAACTCGCTCTGGAGCACGGCCAGAATGGCCTGTTTGCGGTCATCCATCAGTTCGGCCCCTGCACCCGCACACCACCTTCATCGACGCTGATCGAGAGCGTGGTGCGCTGCTGTTCCTGGTAGACATAGTAAATGCCGAACGCCACCACGACGACGGCGAGCACGGCGAGCACCGCGTAAAGAGAACTGCGGCTCATGGAAAATCCCCCGGATTGACGCTATGGAGACCGCACAACGCCAGAGCGCGCCCAAAGGTTCAAGCGGAGACCCGGCATGGATGATGCAAGGCCCTTCCTGCGATCCCTGTATTCGCAGGCCGTCGAGCGTGCCATGCCGGGGCCGGCTGTTCTGGCGCACCTGCCGCCGCGCCCGCGCGGACGCACGATCGTCATCGGTGCCGGCAAGGCCTCCGCGCAGATGGCGCAGGCCCTCGAACACGCCTGGGAGGGGCCGCTCAACGGCCTCGTCGTCACCCGCTATGGCTACGGCGCCCCCTGCACACGTATCGAGATCGTCGAGGCGGCCCATCCGGTGCCTGACGAGGCGGGGCTTGCGGCAGCCGGGCGGCTGATGCAGCTCGTCTCCGGGCTCGGGCCCGACGATCTCGTCATCGCGCTCATATCGGGAGGCGGATCGGCCCTGCTGCCGGCGCCGGGGCCGGGCATGAGCCTTGCCGACGAGCAGGCCGTCAACCGCGCGCTGCTCGCGTCGGGCGCCCCGATCGCGGCGATGAACGCCATCCGCAACCAGCTCTCCACCATCAAAGGCGGCCGCCTGGCGCTGGCCGCCGCGCCCGCCCGCGTCGTCACCCTCGTGGTCTCCGATGTGCCGGGCGATGATCCGGCGCTGGTCGCTTCGGGCCCGACCGTGCCGATCACCGCGACCCGCGAAGAGGCGCGGCGGCTGGCCGCGCTTTACGGTCTCGACCTGCCGCAATCCGCCGCGAATCTTCTTGCCGGGGATGCCAATCCGGCGCCTCGGCCCGACGATGCGCGCCTTGCCGCCAACTCCACCCGCGTCATCGCCTCTGCCGCGCTGTCGCTCGAGGCCGCCGCCAACTCCTCTGCAGAGGCGGGCATAGCCGCCCACATCCTCTCGGATGCCATTGAGGGCGAGGCGCGCGAGGTTGGGCGCGTCCATGCCGCCATCGCGCGCGAGATACAGGCGCGGGGGCGCCCCTTCACCCGGCCGGCGGTGATCCTTTCGGGCGGAGAAACCACCGTGACGCTGCGGGGCAGGGGCAAGGGCGGGCGCAACAGCGAATTCCTCCTCGCCTTCGCCCTCGCCATCGACGGGGTCGAGGGCATTTCCGCCATCGCCTGCGATACGGACGGCATCGATGGGTCTGAGGACAATGCAGGCGCGTTCGCCGATGGCACCAGCGCTGCCCGCATTCGCCAGGTCGGGCTCGATCCGCAGGCGCTGCTGGCCGGCAATGATGCGTGGACGGCCTTTGCCGCCATCGGCGATCTGGTCGTCACCGGGCCCACGGGCACCAATGTCAATGATTTCCGCGCGATCCTCGTGCGGTAGAACGGGAGACGAGGCGATGCCAAGGCGCAAGATCGCGGTCATCGGCGTGGGCAAGATCGCGCAGGACCAGCACCTGCCGGTGATCGAGAAGGGTGAGGATTTCGAACTCGCGGCGCTCGTCAGCCAGCGGGGCGTGGGGCATGGCGGGGTGCCGGTGTTTTCGACCCCGACCGAGCTCTATGCCGCCATGCCCGAGATCGGCCTCGTCGCCATCTGCACCCCGCCGGGGGTGCGCCACGAACTGGCCCTCGAAGCCATCAATGCCGGCAAGGATGTGCTGCTCGAAAAGCCGCCCTCGACCACGATTTCCGAATTCGACGATCTCTGCCAGAAGGCCACCCGCAAGGGCCGGCTGCTGTTCCAGACTTGGCATTCGCGCGAAAACGCCGCCGTCGACCGGGCCCGCGACATCCTCGCCGCCGAGGGCGTGGCGCGCCTCAGGATCGACTGGCGCGAAAGCGTGCGCAAATGGCATCCGGGGCAGGATTGGGTCTGGGAGCCGGGCGGCTTCGGGGTCTTCGATCCGGGCATCAACGCGCTCTCGATCCTCACCCAGATCCTGCCCTTTCCGGTGTTTGTCGAAGGCGCCTTGCTGCGCTACCCCGCAAACCGCCAGACCCCCGTGGATGTCGAAATCGCCTTCCGCACCGGCGAGCCGCATCGCCCGGAGATTTCGGCCCATTTCAACTGGCTCGAGACCGAGGGCGAAGTCTGGACCATCAGCATCGAGACCAGCGCAGGACGTCGGCTCGCCCTCGAAAAAGGCGGCACGGTGCTGCGCATCGATGGCGAAGTGGCGCTCGAGGCCCCGTCCGAGGAATATGAGCGCATCTATGATCGCTTCGCCGACCGACTCGATGCCGGCCAGAGCGAAACCGATGACCGGCCGCTGCGGCTGGTTGCCGATGCCATGATGCTCGGGCGGCGCGAAACCGTCGCTGCTTTCGACTGGTAAGAGAGGGTCGGCGGGCGTCACCCCTGAGGTGACGCTCACCCTGTCGTGCTTCGACACGCCCGATCTTTTTGCTCGATGGTCCGGGCGATCGAGGCTGCGCGCCCCGGCCCCAGTGGGCCGTAGCGGGCCGGCAGCCGCAGCGCCGGCCCGATCAGGACATCAGGCGTCCGCGCCTGCGGCGGTGAGCTCGGCAAGATCTTCGGCCGCGAGCTTGAGGCGCACGCCGCTCGACAGCATCTTGAGCTGGTCGAGCGACGTCGCCGAAGCGATAGGCGCGGCGACGCCCGGCTGCGCCACCACCCAGGCCAGCGCGATCTCGGGCAGGCCGGCGCCGGTGCGGGCAGAAACCCTGTCCATCGCCGCGAGGATGCGCAGGCCTTTTTCGTTGAGGAAGCGCTGCACGACGCTGGGGCCACGAGCGCTCTTTGCCGCGTCTTCGGGGGTGCGATACTTGCCGGTGAGGAAGCCCGCCGAGAGCCCGTAATAATGCAGGCCCGAGACGCCTTCCCTGAGGCAAAGCTCCTGGATGGCGCCCGAAAAGCCGGCGCGGCTATAGAGGTTGAATTCGTTCTGCACCGTCTGATAGCGCGCAAGGCCCCTGGCGTCGGAGACGTCGAGGGCGGCCTTGAGCTGCTCATGGCTCTGGTTCGACGTGCCGATGAAGCGCACCTTGCCGGCCTTGACCAGCCGGTCATGGGCCTCGAGCGTCTCCTCGATCGGGGTCGCCGGGTCGGGCCAATGGCTCTGGTAGAGGTCGATATAGTCGGTCTGCAGGCGCTTCAGCGATTGCTCGACCGCCTCGGCGATCCACTTGGCCGAGAGATCCTTGTGGCCCTGGCCCATGTCCGAGCCGACCTTGGTGAACACCAGCACCTTGTCGCGATTGCCGCGCGCCTTCATCCAGCGCCCGATGATCTTCTCGCTCTCGCTATCATTTCCCGGCACCCAGCGCGAATAGACGTCGGCGGTGTCGATGGCGGTGAACCCTTCATCCAGAAAGGCATCGAGCACCGTGAACGAGGTCGGCTCGTCCATGGTCCAGCCCAGCACGTTGGTGCCCAGCGCGAGCGGCGCGATTTCGAGGTCGGAACGGCCGAGGCGGCGCTTGTCCATCAGTTTCACCCAGTGTTGTCGGCCGCTTTGGCCGGTTCGATCAGATCCCAGAGATTGCCGAACGGGTCGGCAAACACCGCCACGCTGCCATAGGGCTCGTGGCGTGGCGCCTCGCGGAAGGCAACGCCCGCGGCGAGGAAACGCGCATGGGTTGCGGCAAAATCGTCGGTTTCGAGGAAGAACCCCACCCGTCCGCCGGTCTGGTCGCCGATGCGCGCGGCCTGTTCGGGGCTGCCGGGCATAGCCAGCAGCAGGCGGGCGCCGCTGTCGGCCTCGACCACCACCCAGCGCTTGCCATCGCCGAGCGGGGTATCGGTTACGAGCCGGAAGCCGAGCCGGTCGCGATAGAACGCGACGCCGCTCTCATAGTCGGGCACGAGCAGGCTGACCATGGCGACGCGGTTGGGCATGAGGCTCAATGCCCGGTGCGGGCCGGCCCAGTCAAGCGCCAAGCGCCGCTGGCCCTCTGATCGAAAGCATCCGGCAAGCCCTGCGGCAGAATGACGGCATGGAATTGACCATATGGTCAAACTCCCCCATTGCGCCGAATTGAAAAAGACGCTTTTCTGAGGGGAAGCCCGCGCAACAAGCGCAGGCGTGATCTAATGTTGGGAGACATGCCGATGAATTCAGTTCTTGCCAGGTTCGGCGTAGCGTTGCTTGCGAGCTCCATGCTTGTAGGCGCCGCCAGCGCCGAGACCGTCCGATGGGCCCGTGCCTCGGACGCACTGACCCTCGACCCCCATTCCCAGAACCAGGGCGTGACGCACAATTTCGCCCATCATATCTACGAAACCCTCGTGGATCGCGACGTCTCGGGCGCGCTGCAGCCGCGCCTCGCCACCGAATGGGCCATCAAGGACGGCGACCCCACCACCTGGGTGTTCAAGCTCCGCGAGGGCGTGACGTTCCATGACGGCGCCGCCTTCACGGCCGAGGACGTGGTGTTCTCGCTCGATCGCGCCCGCTCCGACAAATCCAACATGCGCCAGCTGCATGTGGGCATCGAGAGCGTCACCGCCGTCGATGACCTGACCGTGGAAGTGAAGATGGTCGGCCCCTCGCCGCTCTATCCGAACAACCTCACCAACACCTTCATCATGGACAAGACCTGGTCCGAGGCCAATGACGTGGTCGCCGTCCAGGATTATGCGGCCGGCGAAGACAATTACGCCGTGCGCAACACCAACGGCACCGGCCCCTATATCCTGCAGTCGCGCGAAGTCGACGTGCGCTCGGTTCTCACCATGAACGAGAACCACTGGGCCGAGACCAAGCCGGCGGTGACCGAGATCATCTACCTGCCGATCGCCGATGCCGCCACGCGCGTCGCGGCCCTGCTCTCGGGCGAGGTCGACATCGTGCAGGACGTGCCGGTGCAGGATATCGACCGGCTCTCCTCCAGCCCCGGCCTCAAGGTCGAGACGGGCCCGGAAAACCGCGTCATCTATTTCGGCTACAAGTTCGGCGATGCGCCGCTCGCTTCGTCCAACATCACCGACCGCAACCCCTTCAACGACGCGAAGGTGCGCGAGGCCATGGCGCTGGCCATCGACCGCGATGCGATTAAGACCGTCGTGATGCGCGGCAACTCCATCCCGACCGGTGTGGCCAACCCGCCTTTCGTGAATGGCTGGACCCCCGAGCTCGACGCCTATCCGCAGCCCGATATCGAGAAGGCCAAGGCGCTCCTCACCGAAGCCGGTTATCCCGAGGGCTTCACGGTGACGCTCGACACCCCCAACAACCGCTACGTCAATGACGAGGCGATCTCCCAGGCCGTCGTCGGCATGCTGGGCCAGATCGGCATCAACGTGACGCTGGCCTCGCGCCCGGTCGCGCAGCATTCGCCGCTCGTCACCTCCAACCAGACCGACTTCTACCTCCTGGGCTGGGGCGTGCCGACCTTCGATTCGGCCTATGTCTTCAACGATCTGGTCCACACCAAGGAAGGCAGCTACGGCGCCTATAATGGCGGGCTCTATTCCAACCCCGAGCTCGACGCCAAGATCCAGTCGCTGGGCACCGAGGTTGACCTCGACAAGCGCAACGCCACGATCGCCGAGATCTGGGAGGTCGTGCAGGCCGATCGCGTGCTCCTGCCGATCCACAACCAGGTGCTCGCTTATGCGATGAAGGACAACATGACGCTGCCGGTTCACCCCGAGAACCAGCCGCTCATGACCTCGGTCACCTTCAACTAAGCCCTTTCGGCATGCTTGTCCGCCGCGCCGGTCTTCACCGGCGCGGCGGCGCATATTGATCGCTGGAGACCACACCCATGCTGGCCTTCATCATCCGGCGCCTGGCGCAATCCGTCCTGGTCATGCTGGTCGTCGCCCTCATCGCCTTCATGGTCTTTCGATATGTCGGCGATCCCATCGCCAGCATGGTCGGGGTCGATACCCGCCTCGAAGACCAGGAAATCATGCGCGATCGGCTCGGGCTGAACGATCCCTTCTACGTGCAGTTCCTGCGCTTCGTGGGCAATGCCATCCAAGGGCAGTTCGGAATTTCCTATCGCCTGCAGCAGCCCGTGGCGCAGCTGATCGTCGAAAGGCTGCCCGCCACCATCGAGCTGGCCTTCGCCTCGGCCACCATCGCGCTGGTGTTCGGCGTGGTGCTCGGCGTCTACACGGCGCTGCGGCCGCGCAGCTTCTCGTCGGGCTTCATCATGTCGGCGTCCCTGATCGGGGTGTCGCTGCCCACCTTCCTCATCGGCATCGGGCTCATCTATATCTTTGCTGTGCAACTGCGCTGGCTGCCCTCGTTCGGGCGGGGCGGGGTGATCGATCTGGGCTGGTGGCGGACGGGGCTTCTGACCGAGAGCGGCCTGCGCTCCATCATCCTGCCGGCCATCACGCTCTCGCTTTTCCAGCTGACCCTGATCATGCGGCTGGTGCGCGCCGAGATGCTCGAGGTGCTGCGCACCGAATATATCCGCTTCGCGCGGGCCCGCGGCCTCACCCAGCGCGCCATCAATTTCGGCCATGCGCTCAAGAACACGCTGGTGCCGGTGATCACCATCACCGGGCTGCAGCTGGGCTCGGTCATCGCCTTCGCCATCGTCACCGAGACGGTGTTCCAATGGCCCGGCGTCGGCTCGCTCTTCATCAATTCGGTGGCCGTGGTCGACGTCCCCGTCATGGCGGCCTATCTCATGTTCATCGCGCTGGTCTTCGTGGTCATCAATCTCATCGTCGATATCCTCTATTACGTCGTCGACCCGCGTCTGCGCGTCGATGGCGGCGGCAAGGGAGGGCACTGACATGTCCGATGCCAGCCTCACCCCCGCCACCCCGGTGGCCCCACCCCGTCCGCCCGGACGCATCGCGCGCATACTCGACAGCGACATCCTCTATTCCTGGCGGCGCTCGCCCATCACCATCGTGGCCACCATCGTGGCCCTGACGTTGATCCTGCTTGCGGTCTTTGCGCCGCTGATCGCGCCCTACAATCCGTTCAACCCGGCAAGCCTCAAGCTCATGGATGGCTTCACGCCGCCCTGGAGCAAGGCAGCCTTCTCGCCCAATTTCTACGCCCTGGGCACCGACAACCAGGGTCGCGACGTGCTCTCGACCATCATGTATGGCAGCCGCATCTCGCTGTTCGTGGGTGTTTCGGCCACGCTGTTTGCCATGGTGATGGGCGTCTCGCTCGGGCTCGCGGCGGGCTATAATGGCGGCATCATCGATGCGGTGATCATGCGCATCGCCGACGTGCAGCTCTCCTTTCCCGCCATCCTCATCGCGCTGCTGATCTTCGGCATCGCGCGCGGCCTCATCCCTCCGAGCCAGCAGGAAGGGGCGGCCATCTGGGTCCTGATCCTCGCCATCGGGCTTTCCAACTGGGCCCAGTTTGCCCGCACCGTGCGCGGCGCCACCATGGTCGAGCGGCAGAAGGATTACGTCTCGGCGGCCCGCATCATGGGCGTGCATCCGATCCTCATCCTCCTGCGCCATATCCTGCCCAATGTCATGGGCCCGGTTCTGGTCATCGGCACCATCGGGCTGGCGCTCGCCATCATCGAGGAGGCGACGCTGTCCTTCCTCGGGGTCGGCGTACCGCCCACCCAGCCCTCGCTCGGCACACTCATCCGCATCGGGCAGCAATTCCTGTTCTCGGGCGAATGGTGGATCCTGTTCTTCCCGGCGGTGACGCTCATCCTGCTGGCGCTTTCGGTCAACCTCCTGGGTGACTGGCTGCGCGACGCGCTCAACCCCAAGCTGCGATAGGAGACGAGATGACCGAACCCCTTCTCTCCGTTCGCAATCTGACGGTGGATTTCCCCACGCGCCGGGGCATCCTCACGGCTGTCGACGATGTGTCCTTCGACATCATGCCGGGCGAAGTGCTCGGCGTGGTAGGCGAATCGGGCGCTGGCAAGTCGATGACCGGCAATGCCGTCATCGGGCTCATCGAGCCGCCCGGACGCATCTCGGGCGGTGAAATCCGCCTCAAGGGCGAGCGCATCGACAATCTCTCGCCCGAAAAGATGCGCGCCATTCGCGGGCGTCGCATCGGCATGATCTTCCAGGATCCGCTGACCTCGCTCAACCCGCTCTACCGCATCTCCAAGCAGCTCATCGAGACCATCCGCACGCATCTGCCGCTCTCGGAGGCCGAGGCGCGCAAGCGGGCGGTCGGCCTTCTCGACGAGGTTGGCATTCCTGATGCGGCGCGGCGTATCGACGATTACCCGCACCAGTTTTCGGGCGGCATGCGGCAGCGCGTCGTAATCGCGCTGGCTTTGTGTGCCGATCCGGACCTCGTGATTGCCGACGAGCCCACCACTGCGCTCGACGTATCGGTGCAGGCCCAGATCATCGAGGTGATGAAAAAGCTCTGCGCCGAGCGCGGCGCCGCCATCATGCTCGTCACCCACGACATGGGCGTCATCGCCGAAACCGCCGACCGCGTCGCGGTGATGTATGCCGGGCGTCTCGCCGAGATCGGGCCGGTGCGCGATGTCATCAAGGATGCCAAGCACCCCTATACGCAGGGGCTGATGGGTTCGATCCCGCGGTTGGGCGCCAATCTCGATCGCCTGTTGCAGATCCCGGGGTCCATGCCGCGCCTCTCCGCCATCCCGCCCGGCTGCGCCTTCAATCCGCGCTGCCCCAAGGTCTTTGATCGCTGCCGGGTCGAGCGACCCGATGCCGACCCGATCGCGCCCGATCGGCGCGTCGCCTGCTGGCTCTATCCGGAGGTCACCCCGGCATGACCCAACCGCTTCTCGAGGTTCGCAACCTCTCGCGCCGCTTCGACGTCTCCAAGCCCTGGCTCAACCGCGTCATCGAAAAGACCCCCAAGATCTATGTGCGGGCGGTCGACGATGTCTCCTTCTCCATCCCGCGCGGGGAAACCTTCGCGCTGGTGGGGGAATCGGGGTCGGGCAAATCCACCATCGCCCGGCTGATCGTCGGGCTCATCCCGCCATCAGAAGGCGACATCGCCTTCGAGGGCAAGTCGCTGCGCGCCGGGCTGAAGGGGGCCGAAGCGCGCCGCCTGCGCCGCCGTTTCCAGATGATCTTCCAGGATCCCTATGCCAGCCTCAATCCGCGCTGGCGGGTGACAGACATCGTTGCCGAGCCCCTCAAGGTCTTCGAGGGTAGCATGTCCGATCGTGACCGGCGGATGCGGGTGGGCGAACTCCTGACCCTCGTCGGGCTTTCGCCCGAGGATGGGGTGAAATTCCCGCACCAGTTCTCGGGCGGGCAGCGCCAGCGCGTTGCTATCGCCCGGGCCCTGGCAGCCCGGCCCGATTTCATCGTCTGCGACGAACCGACATCGGCGCTCGATGTTTCCGTGCAGGCCCAGATCCTCAATCTGATGAAGGATCTGCAGAAGGAGTTCGGGCTCACCTACGTCTTCATCTCGCACAACCTCCAGGTCGTGCGCCACATGGCCACCCGCATCGGCGTGCTCTATCTGGGGCGGCTGGCCGAGGTCGCCGATGCGGCCGATCTCTTCGCCAATCCGCGCCACCCCTATACGCGCATGCTGCTCGATGCGGTGCCCGACATCGAGATGACGGGGCGGCGGCGCAAGAAGGTCGAGGGCGAAATTCCCTCCCCGATCAATCCGCCGCCCGGCTGCGCCTTCAACCCGCGCTGCCCCTTCGCCAACGAACGCTGCCGCACCGAAGTGCCCAAGGTGCTGCCTTTCGGCACCCACGGCATCGCCTGCCACGCGGTGGAGGAAGGGCGGATCTGACCTTCCCTCCTCCGCTGCCGTCAGACCTTTCCGGGTCGGCGGCAAGCGGTGGTACAGCGCCATCTGCCACGATGGACAGTCGTACGAAATCGTGCGAATTTGGGGGCGAAGTGAAGCGCGACCAGTTGATCCGCAAGCTCAAGGCCGATGCCAGGGCACAGGGGCTAGACCTTCTGGTGGATTTCTCTCGTGGCAAGGGCGGGCATTGTGTCGTGCGACTGCCCGGCCGTTTCACGGTCATCAAGTCCGGTGAGATCACACCCATGATGGAAAAGATCATCCGGTCGCAGCTTGGATTGTGAAGGATGCACGATGCGTTTTTTGGCTCGGCTTGTTTCCGATGACGGCGGTCTGCTCGTGACCTTCCCTGATCTGCCTGAAGCGGTGACAGGTGGGGCAAACTTGGACGAGGCGCTTAACAACGCTGCGGAAGCGCTCGACCTGACTGTACTCAACTACGTCGTCGATCGGCGTCCTTTGCCGGCACCATCATCGCGGCCCCTTCAGGACGGCACGCTTCGATGGATCGATGTTTCAGCTTCCGCGATGGCCAAGATTGCCTTCATCGAGGCCTTTCAGGCTTCTGGAATGACGCGGGTCGGGCTGGCAGCCCGTCTCGGCGCGTCGGAAAACGAGGTGCGTCGTATGCTCAATCCCAACTATCCGAGCAAACTTACGACGCTCGAAACCGGGCTGAGGGCGCTGGGCAAGCGCTTCGTGATTTCCACTGAGGCGGCGGCCTGAGCCGCCCGCCTTCCGGGCTGCCCTATCCCTTGAGCGGCAAGCCGTAGCCGATCAGAGCCTTACGGAGCGCGTCGGGGGTGGTGAAGTGGATCGCTTCCATGCCGATCGAGCGGGCAGAGACGACATTGGCCTCGTTGTCGTCGATCATCACGCAGGATTCCGGGGCCAGCCCGTAGCGGTCGCAGAACAGGCGGAAGAGGCGCGGGTCGGGCTTGACCATGCCTTCGAGCCCCGAGACCACCACGCCGTCGAACTTTTCGAGGAACGACCAGTGCGGCAGCATGGAGGTCCATTTCTCCCAGGAGAAATTGGTGATGGCGAAGGTCGGCGTCTCGGCTGCCACCAGTTCGTCATGGATGGCTATGGTGCCCTCGATCAGCCCGCCGATGGTTTCGGGCCAGCGCGTGTCATAGGCCTGGATTTCGCGCCAATAGCGCGGAAAGCGGGTGATCAGCTTGGCCACGCCTTCGGCATAGATCTCGCCAGCGTCGAATTCGAGGTTCCAGTCCTTGGTGCAGATCTGGTCCTGGAACCACTGCGCCTCCTCCTCGGTCGCAAACAGCTTGCGGAAGAGATACATCGGATCCCAGTCGATGAAGACGCCGCCGAGGTCGAAGACGGGAACGAGCGGCTCGGACATGAGGGATCTCCAGCATCAAGGATGCTGCGTCTTGCCATGCGCGGGCCGCGCCAGCAAGCGGTCACGACAGCGATATGTAGCCGGCAAAGCGGGGCAGGTGGATGGTCTCCTGAAAGAGCGGGAAGGGCCCGTCGAGCACAAGTCCGATATAGGGGCTGTAATTATAGCTCACCTCGGCCACGATGATGTAGCCGCTCCGCGCCAGCAGGCTCATCTGCGTATCGGGCGCGAGCGCATAGGCGCTGCCGACCTCGCGCGCCGCCCCGCCATTATAGCCCCGGCTCCACATCACGCTCGTCGTGCCGTCGGCCGCGACGCGCACACAGCTCACCACCTGGGTCAGCGCATCGGTGGGGAAAGGGGCGACGATCGCCGCGGCGGCGGCAAAATAGTCATCCAGCACGGCCTGGGGGATGGTGGCGTTGCGGCGCGATACCAGATCGCCCACGGTACCGGCGATAGTGGTCACGCGCCTGTCGGCCGTGATCAGCGTCGAGACCTCGACCGCGCCCACATAGAGCGCCAGCATCGCGGGCAGGATGATGGCGAACTCCACCGCCGCCACGCCTCTCGTGTTGCGCAGGAAGCGCAGCAGCAGCGCGATCACGAGAAGGGCTCGTTCTGGAAGACCCTGACCGCGCCGAGCAGCCGCGTTCCGTCGGGCAGGTTCATGAGGTTGAGCCCGGGCAGGTTGATGAGGATCGGCCAGCGGTAATAGGCCTCCACCATCACCACCTCACTGCCCGCGCCGGGCTGGAAATCCTCCACCACCGTCCACTCGCAGTCGTCCTCGGTGCAGTCCTCGCCGCCTGCCACCGGCGCCACGCGCGAGACCGAACTGAAATCGCCCACCACGCTGACCTTCACCCTCAGCCCGTTGCAGTCAAAGAGCCGGTAGAGCCCGCCGCAGATGGCGCGCTTGTAGCCCGCCGTATCGAGCCGCGCGCTCTGGGCCTGTCCCGTGCGGATCAGCCGGGCACTGTCATGCACAGCGCTGTCCAGAACCTGGGAGGCAAAGAAGATCATCGAGGTTTCGAGAATGGCCGCGACGATGGCAAAGAACGGGATGCCCAGAAGCGCGAACTCGATCATCGTCGCGCCGCTGCGATCGGTCCCGAACCGCCGCCATCTGTCTTTCGCTGCTGCCATGCCCGCCCCCGCGGCCGCGCTGGATGCGTCGCAGTTACTGGGTGGCGCTGCGCACGAGGTTCGAGGAAGCCAGCTGGTTGGTGGTGTAGGCGGGGTCGTCGCCCATCATGATGGTGGGGTTGCAGCGCGGCGTGCACGACATCGAGGTGCGCTGGCTGCCCAGGTAGACCGTGACGGTATCGGACTGTGCGATGGTCACCTCCACCAGCGTGTCGGCAATGGGGTTGCCCATGCCGTCGAGCACGATGAGATTGGTCTGCCCGAAGCTCTTGCCGGTCAGCACCAGCGTCTGCGGATCCTGGATGGTGACGTCGGCGATGCCCGGATTGCCCACGATCACCGTTGCCGCCGGCGCGCTGATCCTGAGGATCCGCGCCATGTTGGCCCTGACCGTGACGGCCGACGCGTCAGCCGCAAGGGCCGGCAGGCTCGCTGAGCCCAGGCACATCAGGGCAACACCGGCAACAACACGGGCTTGGCGCTGCAGCGACATGACAAAATCCTTGCAGGAATGGTTGAGCGATCATGGCGCGCAATGGTGAACATTTGGCAAAGACGGGGGTGGGATGCTGGGTGACACGCGTTTTGCGCAAGCCAAGCGTGCAGCGCAAGCAATGGCTTAGCCACGATTTGGTCGCATTTTAAATTCTGGCTTAACGACTTGCTGAGGCAGGGAAATCTTCTGTTGTGCCAGCAGCTTGGCGCCTTGAGATTAACACGATTGCAAGAGATGTGAGGCTATCGTGATCCCATGTTCGATGTGACGTGTCGAACGATGCTGTCACCGAGTTGACGTGTGCAAGGAGCCTAAAATGAATCTGTTCGCTCGTTTCGTGAAGGACGAGTCTGGCGCGACTGCGATCGAGTACGGGCTCATCGCCGCGCTGATTTCGGTCGGCATCATCGCCGCCGCCACCACGCTGGGCACCAATATCGGTGCCGTGTTCAATTCCATCGGCACCAGCCTGTCGACCGCCATCGGCGGCGGTGGCACGGGCACGGGCAATACCCCGGCCAACGGCTGATATAGCCGGGCTGATCGAGTTTTTGCGCAGGGGGCCTTCGGGCCCCCTGTTGCATTTGGGCCTTTGTTAACCCTGTCACGGCCAGGATGCGCCGATCTTCCGGAGCCTCCTGATGAGCTATGTCGCCCTGTCGGTCTTCCCGCTGCTGATGGCGTTCGCCGCGTTTTCCGATCTTTTCACGATGCGGCTCTCCAACGGGCTGGCGCTGATGGTGGTCATCGCCTTCTTTGCCGCCGCGCTGATCGCCGGGCTGCCGTTTGAAACCATCGGCATGCATGTGCTCGCTGCGCTGCTGGTCCTCGCCATCGCCTTCGGGCTCTTCGCTGCCGGCTGGGTCGGGGGCGGTGATGCCAAGCTCGTCGCCGCCATCACGCTGTGGCTCGGCTTCGGGCTGACGCTGCCCTATCTCGTCTACGCGTCTATTCTGGGCGGCATCCTCACCCTCAACATCCTCTTGCTGCGCCGCCTGCCGCTCAATCCCTATTTCGCCCGCTGGCGCTGGCTCGAGCGCCTGCACGATGCGCGTGAGGGCGTGCCCTATGGCATCGCGCTCGCTATCGCAGCTGTGGTTCTTTATGCGCAGACGCCCGTATTCAAGGCGCTGACGGCCTGATCTCACGCAAACCCGTAGATCTGCCACAAAGTCTTAACCAAGCGCGCAAAGTATCGGTTAACCAAGTTTTGACCCTTTGATCCCATAGTGCTCCCATGAGTAGCCGGGCCCGCGATGTCCGGATGTAATGCGGAGTAGGTGCGATGAATCCGGCACGCCTCGTGCTTTTGCTGGTCGCTGTCCTGGCCGGCGGATTGGCCGCCTACCTCGCTACACGCGGCGATCCGGCCCCTCCGCCTCCCGAAACCCGTGTCGTCACCGAGATCGTCGAGGAGGCGCGCACGCAGATCCTCGTGGCCAGCGCGCCCATCGGCGTGGGCCAGCGGCTGTCGCCGGCCAGCGTGCGCTGGCAGGATTGGCCCGAAGGGGCGCTCCAGCCCGATTACGTCACCTTGACCTCGATGCCCGATGCCCTCGACCAGCTTCAGGGCACGATGGCGCGCTTCGAATTCTTCCCCGGCGAACCCATCCGCGAGGTCAAGCTCGTGCGCGCCGAGCAGGGCTATCTGTCGGCCGTGCTCGACAAGGGCAAGCGCGGCATTTCGATCACTGTTTCGGCAACCTCTGCTTCGGGCGGCTTCATCGTGCCCAATGATCGGGTCGATGTGGTTCTGACCCGCTCGAGCTCGTCGGGCGAGGTCTCCGAGACCATTCTATCCAACGTCAAGGTTCTGGCCATCGGCACGCGGCTGGGCGAGGTCGGCACCACGGGCGCACCGGCCAACCCCGACAATCCGCGCACCGAGGTCTTTTCCAACGAGGCCATCGCGACGCTCGAACTCGACCCGGCCCAGGGCGAGCTGCTGATCAACGCCGCCTCGCGCGGCCGCCTGTCGCTTGCCCTGCGCTCGATGGAAGATTTTGCGGAAACCCCGCAGGAGACGCAGCGCCGGGCCACCAACCAGTCCATCCGCGTCATCCGCTACGGGCAGGAGAGCAGCGTCATCGCCGGCACGCCGGCCCCCACCACCCTGCCCGAGCCTGTCCCCGCCGATCCTTCTGCCTACATGCAGCAGGCCACCCCCATATTCTCCCGCGTCGAGACCAGCGAGCCATGACCAGATCGATCGGCCCCCGGACCCCGGCTCCGCAGCCTTTGCGCCTGCGGCTCCTGCGCGCTCTCTCCGCCCTCGCCATGGGCGCGGCCCTCGCGCTGCCGCTCGTGATCACCGTGCCGGCCTTTGCCGTCGATGGTGCGCAGCTGCGCATCAGCGCCAACAGCTATGGGCGGTCCCAGCCCGTCTCGCTCGATGTCAACCGCTCGCTGATCGTCGACCTGCCGGCCGAGGTGCGCGAGGTGGTCGTCACCCAGCCCAGCATCGCGGGCGCCATCATGCGCACCAAGAACCGCGCCATCATCCAGGGGGTCAGCGCCGGCTCGACCAACATCCTGTTCCTCGATGCCCATGGCAATCCGATCGCGGTGCTCGACGTCTCTGTGGCCGGCGACAATTCCTCGCTCGGCTGGGTCATCGCGCGGGTGCTGCCCAATTCCCGCATCACCGTCGACAGCTTCGGCGATCGCGTCGTGCTATCGGGCACCGCCTCCTCGCAGGATGATGCGGCCAAGGCCGTGCAGATCGCCGCCCAGTTCGTCGGCGGGCCGGACAATGTGGCCAATGTCATCACCGTGGAGGGTTCCCAGCAGGTGATGCTCAAGGTCACCATCGCCGAGGTTAGCCGCGAGACGGTCAAGCAGATGGGCATCAACCTGTCGGGTTCGGTCTCGGTGGGGTCGGTCAATCTGGGGCTCAACAGCGCCCAGACCGAGCTCACCAACGGCATATCGGCCGGGCTCGCACTGCCCAATCTGCAGATCGATGCGGCCATCCGCGCCCTCCAGCAGCGCGGCGCGGTGCGCACCCTGGCCGAACCCACCCTCACCGCCCTGTCGGGCCAGCCGGCCGAATTCTTCGTGGGCGGCGAATTCCCCACCCTTTCGGGCATCGAGGACGGGGTGCGCTCCTTCACCTATCGCCGCTTCGGGGTGGAGCTCAACTTCACGCCCACGGTCAAGTCCAACGGCATCATCGGGCTCGCGGTCTCGACCGATGTGTCGGAGCTGGCGGAGAGCGGTTTCGATACCGGCGCGGGTATCATCCCCGGCGTCAATTCGCGCCAGACCAGCACCAGCGTCGAACTGCCTGCCGGCACGACGCTCTCGATCGCCGGCCTCTTCCAGGACAAGGTGCGCCAGCAGATCGCCGGACTTCCGGGCCTTTCGGACATTCCCATCCTCGGCACGCTTTTCCGCTCGCGCCAGTTCCAGCGCAACCAGACCGAGCTCGTGGTGCTGGTCACCCCCTATCTCGCCTATGCCGGGGCCGCGCCCAAGCTGCCGACCGACGACTATGTGGTGGCCGGCGATGCCGAGGCGGTTTTTCTCGGCCATATGGAAAAGATGTATGGGGTCGGGCCCGGGGGCATGCGCGGCAGCTATCGGGGCTCGGTGGGCTTCCTGCTCGAATGAGCAGCGCCCGGCCGATCGCCCTTAGCAGTTTCGGAGGCATTTGGACGAAATGAGTTTTCTGGTCCGCGACGAGAAAAAGCCGGTCGAAGAACCCGCCGCGGAGATCGCAACGGGCGCCCGGCTCGTGCCGCGCATCACCATCCAGGCCTTTTGCGAGCAGTCCCAGACCGCCCAGCGGGTCGAGACGGCGCTGCTCGACCGGCGCATGTCCAAGGTCGCGCTCACCACCCATAATGGCGGCATCGACGGGGCGATCGAGACCTACAAGTCCAACCCCACGCCCAATCTCATCATCGTCGAGACCAACCTGCCGCCCGGCGAAATCCCGGCCGCGCTCGAGCGGCTGGCCGATGTCTGCGATGCCACGACGCGGGTCGTCGTGCTCGGCCATGTCAACGACGTGCTGCTCTATCGCGAGCTGATCCGCTCGGGCGTGTCCGAATATCTGGTGCTGCCCACCGATGCGCACACCATCGTCTCGGCCATCACCGATCTCTTTGCCTCCGAAAACGCCGCACCGATCGGGCGCAGCATCGGGTTCATCGGTGCCAAGGGCGGGGCAGGGGCCTCGACCATCGCGCATAATGTCGCCTGGGCCATCGCCCAGCATCTGCGCCAGGATGTGCTGATCCTCGACATGGATCTTGCCTTCGGTACGGCAGGGCTCGACTTCAACCAGGACCCCCCGCATGGGCTGGGTGATGCCGTGGGCGCCGCCACCAAGATGGATACGGTGATGCTCGATCGCCTGATGTCCAAGGCGGCCAACCATGTCCACCTCTTGGCCGCGCCTGCCTCGCTTGATCGCACCTATGATCTCGAGGAACGCGAGTTCGAGCAGATCCTCGAACTCTCCCAGCGCGCCACGCCGGTCGTCATCCTCGACATTCCGCACCTCTGGAACGCATGGGTCCGCCACACGCTGGGCACCATCGACGAAGTGGTGATCGTGGCCGAGCCCGACCTTGCCAATCTGCGCAACGCCAAGAACATCGCCGATACGGTGAAGGCGATGCGGCCTGCCGAAAGCGAGCCGCTGCTCGTGCTCAACCGGGTCGGCGTGCCCAAGCGGCCCGAGATCGCGCCTGCCGAATTCGCCACCTCCATCGGCTGCCGCCTTCTGGCGCAGCTGCCCTTCGATCCGGCGCCCTTCGGCACCGCCGCCAATAACGGCCAGATGCTGGCGGAGGTCGCGGGCAGCCACAAGGCGACGGAGATTTTCCGCTTGATCGGCAATCATGTCACCGGCCGGGGCGAGCCCGAGGCGTCGGGCAAGGCCCCTGCGCTAAAGCTGCCCTCGCTCTTCCGACGCAAGCGGGCCTGATCCGATGTTTGGCAAGCGCACCAGTTTCGGGGGCAATACGCCGGGCGTCACGGCTCCCGCCATCCCCGCCCGTCCCCTGGTTCCGCCTCCGCGCAGCGAGCCGCCGCGCGGCCGCGAGGAGGCCGCCGCCGCGCGCCTGCGCGGTTCGGCAGACGATGTGCTCGATGTGCGCAGCGCCGAGGCGATGCAGCGCGACAAGGAGTATTTCCAGACCAAGTCGGCGATCTTCAATGCGCTGATCGACTCGATCGACCTCAGCCAGCTCGCCACCATGGAGCAGCAGTCGGCGCGCGAGGAAATCCGCGACATCGTCGCCGAGATCATCGCGCTCAAATCCATCGTCATGTCGATCTCCGAGCAGGAGGATCTGCTCGAGGACATCTGTAACGACGTGCTGGGCTATGGCCCGCTCGAGCCGCTCCTGGCGCGCGACGACATCGCCGACATCATGGTGAATGGCAGCCAGAAATGCTACATCGAGGTCGGCGGCAAGGTGAAGCTCACCAATGTCCGCTTCCGCGACGACGCGCATCTGATGAATGTCTGCCAGCGCATCGTCAGCCAGGTGGGCCGGCGCGTCGATGAAAGCTCGCCCATCTGCGATGCGCGCCTGCCCGATGGCAGCCGCGTCAACGTCATCGCGCCGCCGCTCGCCATCGATGGCGCGGCCCTCACCATCCGCAAGTTCAAGAAGGACAAGCTCACCCTCCAGCAGCTGGTCAAGTATGGCTCGATCTCTCCCGAGGGCGCCGAAGTGCTGCGCATCCTGGGGCGGGTGCGCTGCAACATCCTGATCTCGGGCGGCACGGGCTCGGGCAAGACCACGCTGCTCAACTGCCTCACCGGCTTCATCGATCGCGACGAGCGCGTCATCACCTGCGAGGATTCGGCGGAACTCCAGCTCCAGCAGCCCCATGTGGTGCGGCTCGAAACGCGTCCGCCCAATCTCGAGGGCGAAGGCGAGATCACCATGCGCGACCTCGTCAAGAACTGCCTGCGCATGCGCCCCGAGCGCATCATCGTGGGCGAAGTGCGCGGACCCGAGGCCTTCGACCTGTTGCAGGCGATGAACACCGGCCATGACGGCTCGATGGGCACGCTGCACGCCAACTCCCCGCGCGAAGCGCTGTCCCGCCTTGAATCGATGATCACCATGGGCGGCTATTCGCTTCCAAGCCGCACCATTCGCGAGATGATCATCTCCTCGATCGACGTGGTGGTGCAGGCCGCCCGCCTGCGCGACGGCTCGCGCCGCATCACCCACATCACCGAGGTGCTGGGCATGGAAGGCGACGTCATCGTCACCCAGGACATCTTCCTTTACGACATCATGGGCGAGGACGGGCATGGCCAGCTCATCGGGCGTCATCGCTCCACCGGCATCACCAAGCCGCAATTCACCGAGCGGGCTCGGTACTTCAACGAAGAGGCCAATCTCGTCGAGGCACTCGAGCGTTCCAACATCGAACATCGCGACCTGATTTCGGGATGAGCACCACCCCATGAGCCCGCTGCTGTTCGCCCTGCTCGCCATGATCTTCGTCGCGGCGCTGGGGCTCGCCCTCGTGCCGGGGATACTGGGGCCGAGCCGGGCGGAAAAGCGCATGCAGGCGCTTCAGGGCGATATCCAGGTCAACCGCCGCGAGGTGGTGGTCTCGCGCACCCGCGAACTGCGGCGCCGCTCGGTTCAGGAGACGCTCAAGGCCCAGACCGACGAGATGGCGCGCTCCAAGCGCAAGCGCGCCTCGCTCGCCCGCCAGATCGAGCAGGCGGGCATGAAGGTGAGCCCGCGCGACTTCATCCGCAACCAGATCATCCTGGGCTTCGGCATCTTCCTTCTGTGCTTCCTGCTGCAGGTGCCGCTGTTCTTCGCCCTGATTTTCGGGGTGGCCGTCGGGTATCTCGCGCCGCGCTGGTATCTCGGGCGCCGCATCCGCCGCTTCCAGGACAAGTTTCTCGAGGAGTTGCCCAACGCCATCGAAGCCATCGTCCGCGGCGTGCGCTCCGGCCTGCCGCTCAACGATTCCATGCGCCTCGTGGCCAAGGAGGTGAAGGAGCCGGTCCGCTCGGAATTCCAGCGCGTGCTCGATCAGCAATCGGTGGGCAAGTCGATGACCGAGGCGGTCTCGGTGCTGCTCGAACGGGTGCCGCTGTCGGAGGTCAATTTCTTCGTTGTCGTCATCACCGTGCAGCAGCAGGCCGGCGGCAACCTCTCCGAGGCGCTGGGCAACCTCGCCCGCGTGCTGCGCAACCGCAAGAAGATGAAGCAAAAGGTCAAGGCGATGTCGGCCGAGGCCAAGGCGTCGGCCATCATCATCGGCTCGCTGCCCTTCGCCGTCTCGCTGCTCGTGACGCTGACGACGCCCAATTACATGCTGCCGCTGGTCGAAACGCCGATCGGGCTCTTCTGGCTCGGCATTGCCACGTTGCTCATGGGCACCGGCATCTTCGTGATGAACCGCATGATCAAGTTCGATTTCTGAAGGATAGGCCATGGACATCGTCGCCACCTTCACCAATCGCGAATTCCTCGTCGCCATGCTGGCGGCGATCTCGGCGGCAGCTGTGGTGTTCACCTTCGGCGCCTCGCTATTTTCAGGCGATTCCAAGGTCAAGGAGCGCATCCGTCGCGTCGCCATAGAGCGCGAAAGGCTGCGCGCCGAGGAGATGGTGCGCCTGCGCGGGGCCGGCACGGGCGAGGGCGCGCGACAGACGATGCGGCGCGCCACCGAGCGCGACTACATCCGCAACATCGTCGAGCGCTTCTCGCTGCAAAAGGCGCTGGCGGACGAGAACACCGTCGATGCGCTGGCCCAGGCCGGCTATCGCGGCCCGGCGGCGCTCAACACCTATCTCTTCTTGCGCTTCGTCACGCCCTTCGTGCTCTTTCTCCTGGCCTTCGGCTATCTCAGCCTTACCGTCTTTGCCGATCGGCCGCTTTATCTCAACGCGCTCTACGCCATCTTCATCGGGCTCATCGGCGCCTACCTGCCGGTGCTGCTGCTCAAGAACCAGACGATGAAGCGCCAGGAATCGGTGCGTCGCGCCTGGCCCGATGCGCTCGATCTCATCCTGCTCTGCGTAGAATCCGGGATGTCGGTCGAGCACGCCTTCAAGCGCGTTGCGCGCGAAGTGGGCGAGCAGAGCCTGCCGCTCGCCGAAGAGCTGACCCTCACAACCGCCGAACTCTCCTTTCTCGAGGATCGCACCCGCGCTTATGAAAATCTCGGGCGCCGCACCGGGCTCGATGGCGTGAAATCCGTCATGACGGCCCTGATCCAGGCCGACCGCTACGGCACATCGGTGGGCCAGTCGCTGCGCGTCATGGCCGAGGAAGGCCGCGAGGCCCGCATGATGGAAGCGGAGAAAAAGGCCGCGGCCCTGCCCCCAAAGCTCACCGTGCCCCTGATCCTGTTCTTCCTGCCGGTGCTTTTCATCGTCATCATCTCGCCCGCCATCATCAAGGTGATGCAGCAGAACTTCAACATGTGACGTCTGGTACAAGAAAGCCCCGCCGCATGCGCGCCGGGGCGGATTGCCTGTCCGATAAAGTGTCGAGGGCTCAGCCGGCCTTGCGGATCAGGTCCCAGCGGTTCTGCTGGGTCAGCATGGCGCGGATATAGTCCATGGTTTCGTCCACCTCGGCGGGCGGCAGGTCCATGGCATAGAGCGCGCGGGCTTCATCGAACCGGCCCTGCAGGCCTATGACCAGCGCCAGGTTCTGCCGCACCTTGGGGTTGGCGCCGGGCATGCCCGCCGCGCGCCTCAGATGCCGCTCGGCCAGCGGCAGCTCGTTGGTCAGGGAGTAGGAGAGCCCCAGATTGGCTTCGAGCGAGGGTTCGGCCGGGGCCAGCACCTGCGCCTGCTTGTAAAGCGCGCGCGCGTCCTCATGGCGCCCCAGCTGGTCGAGCGCCGCGCCCTTGATCGAGAGCATCGTCCAGTCCGGCGCCGCCGGGTTGATCGTGGCGTCGATGACGTTGAGCGCCTGCTCGAACCGGCCCGCCGCCACCAGCGCCCGGGCATATTCCACCCGCAGCGCCGGATCGCCCTTGGCACGCGACATGGCCTGTTCCAGCGCCGAGATTGCTTGTTCGGGCTGGCCGGCACTGCGCAGCGCCGCTGAATAGGGGATGACTATGTTTCTGTCGCCGGGATCACGCTTGTAGCGCTGCGACAGGGCCCCGACCGTCTGGCTCAGCTGAGCCTGGCTCTGGCCCGAAAAATCGGGCGCGCGATAATTGGGTGGGGCGCTGTTGGTGGCGCAGCCGCCGAGCACCAGGGCAAGGCCGGTCGCACCGAGCCAGAAGCGCATGCGGGGAAGGGGGTTGGTTACGCGGTACACTTTGGTGAACAGTCCTTGCTGGAGCCAGGCTGCCGCCCGCGCCCTTGCGTGGCGCACCGGACGGCCGACCGGATTCTGGTCAACACCCCACCCGCAATAAATGATTAACCCTAACGTTGGGTTAAGCCACCGGCCCGGGCATTGCCGAGCCCGCGCCGAAGTCCTATCCAATGGAAGAAAATCGCCCGGAGATCGCCATGCTTGCCCCCATCCCGCTCATCCATGTCGAGGACAAGGGGCTCGATGCCGCCGGGCTCACGCCTCTGCAGCGCGGCTTTGCAGAGGCTGCAGGGTTCACCGGCCAGCGCGGCCGGCTGCTGCCCGTCCCCAATGCCGAAGGCGGGCTCGCAGCCATGCTGTTCGGCGTGGGTCCCGTCGCGGATCGTCCGGCCATGGTAACCGGGCTGGCCGCCGCCGCCCTGCCGCCGGGGCGCTACGCCCTCGCCGGCGCCTTCGGCGATCCCGCGCTTGCCGCGATCGGCTTCCGCCTTGGTGCCTATCGCTTCGAGACGTATCGCACCGCACCGCATCCGGCCCCCGAGCTCGAAAGCCCTGAAGGCGTGGATGGCGCCGAGATCGACAGGATGGTTGAGGGCGCGATCATCGCTCGCGATCTCATCAACACCGCGCCCAATGATCTGGGCCCGGCCGCGTTGCACGCCCATGTAGAAGCCTTTGCAAGCGCCCGTGGCATGAGGTTCTCGGCCATCGTCGGCGATGAACTGCTGGCGCAGAATTTCCCCATGATCCACGCCGTCGGCCGTGCCGGGGCCGAGCCGCCGCGCCTTCTCGACCTCGCCTGGGGCGATCCCGCAGATCCAAAGGTCACGCTGGTGGGCAAGGGCGTCACCTTCGACACCGGTGGGCTCGACATCAAGCCGCCCTCGGGCATGCTGATCATGAAAAAGGACATGGGCGGCGCCGCCAACATCCTCGGGCTTGCCCACGCCATCGTCGATGCCGAGCTGCCGGTGCGCCTGCGCGTGCTGCTGCCGGTGGTCGAGAACGCCATCTCGGCGTCGGCCTTCCGCCCCGGCGACGTGTTGCGCTCGCGCGCCGGCGTCACCGTCGAGATCGGCAACACCGATGCCGAAGGCCGCCTGATCCTCGCCGACGCCATCGCCCTGGCGCTCGAGGAGGATCCCGATCTCCTCATCGACATGGCGACCCTCACCGGCGCCGCCCGCGTCGCGCTCGGGCCCGAACTGCCCCCGCTTTATGCCAGCGACGAGGCCCTGGCGCGGGAGATGGTCGAAGCCGGCCTCGCCTGGGATGATCCGCTCTGGCCCATGCCGCTCTGGCTGCCCTATCGCCAGATGCTGTCGTCGAAGATCGCCGACATCAACAATGCCGGCTCCGGCAGTTTTGCCGGCTCGATCACGGCGGCGCTGTTCCTCCGGCGCTTTGCCGAAAAGGCGCGCGCCTGGCTTCATCTCGATATCTATGGCTGGGCGCCCGAGGCCCGCGCCGGCCGGCCATTCGGGGGTACCGATCAGGGTATCCGCGCCGGCTATGGCCTGCTCAAGGCGCGCTATGGTCGCAGGTAAGGGCGAAGCAGTTGCCCGGCACCACTCAAGCTGGTACCGATTCGTCAGTCCCATGAAGAGGTAGTGCCGCGCTTGACCGAGTCACAGAAGGCTTCTCCCCTGCGTGAACCGCGCCTGCTCGGGCTCACCGCCCCGACTCGCGCCGCCCTCATACCGCCGCTGACGCTGGCGCGCTGGGTGATCCTGCTGATCCTTGCCGCGTGCATCTATTTCTTCAACAGCTTCCTCGTTCCCGTTCTGGCCGCGCTGATCATCGGCTTTGCCTCCTGGCCCATCTACAGGCGCGTGCGCGAAGCCTGCGGCGGCAATCGGACGCTGGCAGCGTCGATCATGATCGGTGCCATCACCATATTCATCGTCGTGCCGGCGATGTTCATCCTCTCCTTCGGCGTCGCCGAGGCCCGCGCGCTTGTGCAATGGGCCATCGAGACCAACGCCACCGGCGCGGCCCCGCCCGAATGGTTCGCCACCATTCCGCTGGCCGGCGACTGGCTCACCCAGATCTGGATCGACCGGATCGGTACCCCTGGCGCTCTTGCGGCGCTGGCCCAGGGGCTGGCCGGCGCCAACATCTTCAACATCTATCACGGCATCCTCGCCGTCAGCGGCTCGACGCTGAATTTCCTGCTCAACATGCTCTTCATGATCGTCGCGCTGCTGTTCATCTATCGCGACGGCGCGAGCTTCGTGGCCAATCTCGATCGCATCGGCGAGCGCATCTTCCCCTCGCGCTGGAGCCGCATCTCCCGCATCGTGCCGGCCACGATCAGTTCCACCGTCACCGGCATGACCATCATCGCCATCGGCGAAGGCATCGTGCTGGGCATCGCCTACTGGCTGGCTGGAGCCCCCGCGCCAGTCCTTCTCGGCATCATCACCGGCGTCGCCGCCATGATCCCCGGCGGTGCACCGCTCTCATTCACGCTGGTCTCGATTTATCTTGCCGCCTCGGGCTCGGTTGTCGAGGGCATCGCGCTTCTGACCTGGGGCTCGGTCGAGCTCTTCATCGTCGACAAGACGCTGCGCCCCAAGCTTGTCGGCGGCCCCATAAAGCTGCCGTTCCTGCCGACGTTTTTCGGCCTGATCGGCGGGGTCAAGACCATGGGCTTTGTCGGGCTCTTCCTCGGGCCTGTGCTGATGGCGCTGCTGGTCTCGCTCTGGCGCGAATGGGTGCGCGATCTCGATGATCCGGCGGTCGAGGTGCGCGAAACCATCATGGTCGCGCAAGTGGAAGCCCTGCCGGAGCCTCAACCGAGGCCGGCCGAGTAGGGTCGTTACCACTCTCCTGTGCCCGATGCCTCCCGCCGTCGTCCCTGCGAAAGCAGGGACCTCCGTTTGCTGTGTCGGCCCATGAAACGGAGATTCCTGCTTTCGCAGGAATGACCCTGTGGTCGGATCTCAAAAAGAGGGTGAGTTCGCTAGATCCTCACCCCCACTATCGAACGACGACGGCCTCCTCAATATCCCCGGCTTGTATCCACCTGGTTGCGCAGGGGCCGGCCGGCCATATGGTCGCGGATGGTCTGGGCGAAATAGCGCGCGCCGGCATCCTCGTCGGAGATCGCCGCGATATGGGGCGTGATGTAGCAGGTGGGGATATCCCAGAGCGGGCTGTCGGGCGGCAGCGGCTCGGTCTCGAACACATCGAGGCTGGCGGCTGACAGCGTGCCATCCTTGAGCGCCTGGGCGATATCGGCTTCCACCTGATGCCCGCCGCGCGCCGCATTGACGATGGCCGGCCCGTCCTTAAGCCCGCCGCGCCGGAGCTTGCCGAAAGTGTCGCGGTTGAGGATGCCCCGCGTATCCTCTGTGAGCGGCAGAAGGCAGACGAGGATGTCGGTGCCCGAAAGAAACGCGTCCAGTTCTCCTGCCCCGGCAAAGGTCGTCATGCCCTCGATCTGCTTGGGTGAGCGGGCCCAGCCGCGCAGCGTGAAGCCCAGGGCCTTGAGGCGGGTGGCGGCGTGCTGGCCGAGAATGCCGAGCCCCATGATCCCCACCTGGGTTTCCTTGGACTGGGGCGGATAATACTGCGTCCAGCGCCTCGCCTTCTGGTCGGCCTGGAAGCGGCTGAAGGCGCGGTGGTGCATGGTGACCTGCGCCACCACGTAGTCGGTCATTTTCTGGCTCAGTTCTTCATCGGCATAGCGCACGAGCGGCAGGTGCCGGGGGAGGCCGGGATGCTTGAGCAGCGCATCCACCCCGGCGCCGAGCGACAGCACCGCCTTGAGCCCGGTGAGCCCTTCGAAGGCGTCAGGCTTCGGCTTCCACACGAAGAGATAATCGATCGCTGCCGGGTCGTACGCATCCCCGCGCCGCAGAACCGCGACCTCGGGCAGGGCGGTGCGGAACCGCTCGGCCCAGCGGGCCTCGTCGACATCGGAGAGGTGCAGCAGCAATTGGGTCATGGCGATCCTTTGGCGATCCGGCCGGGCCTGTCGATAAGGGATCGTTTCGCCAAAACCCTGCGCCGGGTCAAGCAAAAGGCCGCGCTTCCGGTTAGGAAGCGCGGCCTTTCAAAGGCTTGCAGAGAGTGTGAGGCTTACTGGCCGACGGTGGGCGCCACCGCATTGCCCGGGACCAGCGTATTGGCCGGCACTGCCGGAGCGGTCGGGGCCGGGGTCGCAGGGGCAGAAGGCGCTGCGGCAGGAGCCATCGGCGCCATGGCGTTGGCAGGAGCCTCGGTCGCATTGGCGGGAGCAGTCGGTGCAGCCGCGGCCGGAGCAGCAGTGTTTGCCGGTGCGGCCTCGGCGGCGGGGGCAGCCTCGGGCACGACCGTTTCGTTGGCAGGCGTCCCGGTCTCGGGCTGCGCCGAAACGCCGGTCGTGCCGCTGGTGGTGGGCGTGCCCACGACTGGGGTCTCGCTCTGCGTGGTGGTCGGGGTATCAGTGACGGGCGGCGTCACGGTCACCGGCTCGGTGCCTTCGGTCGACGGCGGGGCCTCGGCCTCGGGCAGCTCGGCGGCCGGGAACGGCACGGGCGTGGCCGACAGTGTCTGGAGATAGGCCAGGATGTCGGCGCGCTCATTGGCGGTGCGGATGCCGGCGAAGTTCATCTTGGTGCCCGGCGCATGCGCACGGGGGGAGCGCAGGAAGTCCTCGAGCTCCTCATAGGTCCAGGTGCGACCCTCATTGTGATACTGCATGAAGATGTCGCTATAGGCATAATTGTCGAGATGGGCCACGGCCGCTCCGACGATGCCATAAAGGTTCGGGCCGGTCTTGTTGGGCTGGCCTTCGCCGAAATTGTGGCACGACTGGCACTTGGCGGCCGCTGCCGCGCCACGGTCGGCGCTGGCGCTGGCCAGCAGCACCCCGAGCGGAATTTCCGGCTCGACGGGGCCCGCAACCGCGGCGCCGGTTGGCTCGGGCTCCGGCAGGTTGTAGCCGGGGCCTGTCGCGTGCGGATGGTAGACGATCTCCGCCACCAACCCTGCGCCCATGACGAACAGCAGAGTGCCGAGCACGGCGCCCATGATCTTGTTGAGCTCGAACGAATCCATTGGCTGGTCTCTCTGCCTTTTTGCGCCCGTATAGACGATCGGTGGAACGCTGCAAATAGGCCGGCGGCCGGCGTTCCCCCGGTCCCGACGCGCGCGGACCATAATCGCTCGGAAAATGCCACGCAACGGCTAAGCCCGGGGTGCGACAATTCCCCCGGCGCTCTCGTCTCGTTCGGCCGCGCTCCGCTGCCTAGCGGCAACGCCGAGAGTCTCTTTGCCGCGCCCTGCGGTTGACAGCTTTGCTGTGCCCGGCGCATGAGGTTGCCCCGTCGCAACCAGCCCCGGCCAAGGGATTAAGAACACCCATGACGCTCAAGATTGCTTTCCAGGGCGAGCCCGGCGCGTTCAGCCATGCCGCCGCGCATATCCTGTTCCCCGAAGGCGAAGCGGTGCCCTGCACCACGTTCGAGGATACCATAGCCTCCGTGCGGGCAGGGGATGCCGATTTCGGGGTGCTGCCGGTTGAAAACTCGCTTTATGGCCGCGTCACCGACGTCTACCACCTGCTGCCCGAAAGCGGTCTCTTCATAAATGGCGAGCATTTCCTGCGCGTCGAGATGAACCTTCTGGGCGTGCCGGGCGCCTCGATCGCAGACGTCAAGGCGGTGCAGTCGCTGTCAGTGGCGCTCGGGCAATGCCGCAATTTCATCGCCCGGCATGGCTTTCGCACCATCAATGCCGTCGATACGGCCGGCTCGGCCCGCGAAGTGGCGCAAAAGGGCGACAAATCGGTGGCTGCCATCGCATCGCGCTTTGCCGGCGAGATCTACGGGCTCGATTTGCTCGCCGCCAACATCGAGGATGCCAGCCACAACACCACGCGCTTCCTCGTGCTGTCGCGCCAGCGCAACGAGCCGGCCGCCGAGGGCGCCCAGAAGCTCAAGACCACCTTCGTCTTCCGGGTGCGCAACGTGCCGGCGGCGCTCTACAAGGCGATGGGAGGGTTTGCCACCAATGGCGTCAACATGACCAAGCTCGAAAGCTACATGCTCAACGGCTCGTTCACCGCCACCCAGTTCTATGCCGATATCGAGGGCCACCCCATGGACCGTTCGGTGCAACTGGCCTTCGAGGAACTGGGCTTTTTCACCGACTATTTCCACATCCTGGGCGTTTATCCGGCAGCCGACGCCGAGAGCTGACAGGCGAGGTCTCGCGGTTCGAGCACCAATGCTTCCCACCCCGCGCGTCACCCCTGCGACAGCAGGGGCCTCTGTTTGCAGTATGGGTCCGGTCAACAGAGGTTCCTGCTTCGCAGGAACGACCCTGTGTGGGGCTTGATGCTCCACTCCCCCATGGTTCGAGACGCGCCTGCGTCGCTCCTCACCATGATGTCGCTTGACCGCGATACCCGTGAGACCCTCATCCTGAGGAGCCCCGCAAGGGGCGTCTCGAAGGACGAGGTTCGGGCCCTCCATGATTCCCTATCCCGCAGAGATGCGCACACCGTCGCGCCACCCGCCCTCATGCCTTACTCCTAGAGGCTCACCCCCCTGAAAAACCCGGGCGCGGCCTGCCTGCCTGCCTTGCCTTCGCCCCGCTCTTGTCCCATATAGCTCGCTGGGAGGTTGGCGCGGACGTGTTCCTCGCCAACCGGGTCAGGTCCGGAAGGAAGCAGCCCCAACGAGACCTTCACGGGTCGTTGCCAACCTCCTGCTCATGCCCGCGAGGCCTTGTCGGCTGCGGTGAACAGTTTCGATGCGGCAAAGGTCGGGCATGGCGACCCCCGAGGCTCCCAAATCCCCCTATCTGGTCCTGGCGCGAAAATATCGCCCGCAGGATTTCTCCACCCTGATCGGCCAGGAGCCGATGGTGCGCACGCTCCAGAACGCCTTCCGTTCGGGCCGCATCCATCACGCCTTCATCCTCACCGGCGTGCGCGGGGTGGGCAAGACTACCACGGCGCGCATTCTCGCCCGCGCCTTCAACTATGAGGACGATGCCGGCCGCCGCCCCACCCTCGAGCTCGAGCGCGAGGGGCTGCATTGCCGCGCCATCATCGAGGGCAGCCATGTCGACGTCCAGGAGATGGACGCCGCTTCCAACACCGGCATCGATTCCATACGCGAAATCAATGCCATGACACGCACCCCACCGATGTCGGCACCCTATAAGGTGTTCATCATCGACGAGGTGCACATGCTCTCCAATTCGGCCTTCAACGGTCTTTTGAAGACCCTCGAGGAGCCGCCGCCCTATGTGAAGTTCATCTTCGCCACCACCGAGATCCGCAAGGTTCCCGTCACCATCCTATCGCGCTGCATGCGGTTCGACCTGCGCCGTGTCACCCCCGAGGTGATGACCGGCCATCTCGAAACCCTGCTCGGGCGCGAGGGCCTGAGCTTCGAGCCCGAGGCGCTCTCGATGATCGTGCGGGCCGGCGAAGGCTCGGTGCGCGACAATCTCTCGCTGCTCGACCAGGCGATTTCCCACGGCGATGGCGCCGTCACCGCCACCACCGTAAAGGCCATGCTGGGCCTGGGAGACCGGGCGCGGACCATCGATCTCTTCGAGGCGCTGATGGCCGGCGATGCCGGGGCGGCGCTTGCAGGCCTGCGTGATCTCTACGACGCCGGTGCCGATCCGCAGACGGTCATCGCCGATCTCTGCGATTTCACCCATCTGGTCACCCGCATCAAGGTGGTGCCCGCAACCGCCGAGGATCCGGCCCTCACCCCTGACGAGCAGGCGCGCGGCGCCGAACTTGCCGGCCGGCTGGGCATGCGGGCGCTGTCGCGGGCCTGGCAGATCCTGTTCAAGGGGCATGAGGAAGTGTCCAGGGCCGGCAATGCCGTGCAGGCCGCCGAAATGGTGCTGGTGCGCCTCGCTTATGCTGCCGATCTCCCGAGCCCCGAAGAGGTTATCACCAAGCTCCAGGGCCAGCCGCTGCCTTCGGGTGGCGGCGGGGCAGGGGGCGGTGCCGGGGCGAGCCTCTCGCGCGGCGCGCCGCAGGCGGTGCAGGCGCGCTTTGCGCCCCAGGCCAGCCCCGACATGGCGCCCCAGGCGGTGGCCCCGAGCCTGCCGTCGCCGAGATCTTATGCGGAGCTGGTGGCGCTGGCTGGCGAAAAGCGCGACATTCTTTTGAAGCTCGCCCTCGAAGGGGCGCTCCACCCCATTGCCTTCGCCGATGGCCGGATCGAGGTTGCGCTCGCGCAGGGCGCCGATCCCGGCGTGGTGCAGATGCTGTCGGCCCGCCTCAAGGCCTGGACAGGCCGGCAATGGATGGTGACGGTGTCCAACACCGCCCCCGCCGCGCCGACCATCCGGCAGCAGCGCGAGGCTGTGCAGAAAAAGGAGGAGGCCACCGCCCAGCAGGATCCGCTGGTGCAGGCCATTCTCGACACGTTTCCCGGAGCCACAATGCGCGTCCATCTGCGCCAGGAGGCTCCTCCCCTGGAGGCATATGCCGATATCGTCCCAGATGGCGACCGGCTGCCCGATGACGAGGACGACGACGAATGAAAGACATCATGGGCATGATGAAGAAGGCTCAGGAATTGCAGAGCCGTATGGCCGACATGCAGACCGAGCTGGGCAATCTCGAAATGGAAGGTCGCGCCGGCGGCGGGCTGGTCACGGTTACCCTGACCGGCAAGGGTGACCTGCGCGGCCTCAAGATCGATCCGTCGCTCTTTAAGGAAGACGAGGTCGAGGTGCTCGAGGACCTGATCGTTGCCGCCCATGCCGACGCCAAGAGCCGCGCCGAAGCCGAAGCCGCCCGCCGTATGCAGGAAATGACCGCCGGCCTGCCCCTGCCGCCCGGCATGAAGTTCCCGTTCTAGACCTTGGCCAAGCCTCTCCCCGAGGGGCTTCGAGCCGTGCCGCAGGCCAAATCGCTCCAGTGAGCCTCGTAGCCCTCCCGCCCCCTCTCCCCTTATGGGAGAGGGTTGGGGTGAGGGGTTCACGCTCTCTGTTGGCGGTGTACACCCCTCCACCACCGTTTATCCCTAGACCCCGTTGACAGGCATCCCATCATGGCCAATGGCGGACCCGAGATCGAGCAGTTGATCCAGCTCCTGGCGCGCCTGCCGGGGCTCGGGCCGCGCTCGGCCCGCCGGGCGGTTCTGCATCTCATCAAGAAAAAGGATGGGCTGATGGTGCCGCTCGCCGCGGCGCTCGATCGCGCCGTGGCCGCGGTGCGCACCTGCGAGATCTGCGGCAATGTCGATACCAGCTCGCCCTGCTCGATCTGCAGCGATCCGCGCCGCATCGAGGCGGGGCTGCTGGTCGTGGTCGAGGATGTCGCCGATCTCTGGGCGCTGGAACGGGCCGGCGCGGGCGCCGTGCTGTACCACGTGCTGGGCGGGGTTCTGTCCCCGCTCGACGGCGTCGGGCCCGACGATCTGTCGATCGATGCGCTGATCAATCGGGCCAGCGTCGCCAAGGAGGTGGTGCTGGCCGTCAACGCCACCGTCGAAGGCCAGACCACCGCCCATTACATCACCGACCGGCTCGCCGGTACTGGGGTCAAGGTCACGCGCCTCGCCCATGGCGTGCCGGTGGGCGGGGAACTCGACTATCTCGACGAGGGCACACTGACCCAGGCGCTCAAAGCCCGGACCGCCATCTGAGCCTGTTCAGCGCGGGCCGTCCGCGTCGTCCTCGTCGGTTTCATCCAGGCCATCGGCCTCATCCTCGTCGAGCGATTCGAGATCGATTTCCTCGATCGCTTCGAGTTCGTCACTGTCGGGGCTGAGGGTTTCGCGATGATCGAGCGGGTCGATCGCCACCATGCCATCGAGCATGTCGGGCTCGCCAGCGTTCTCGTCGTCGCTCGAAAGCTCGGAGATGGCGCGTTCGATCTCCCCAAGCAGCGCGCGCGCGTCATCGTCCACGAGATCGCCCGAGGCACGCACACGCACTTCATCGGCCAGCTCGCGCAGGCGGTCGACGCGCGCCGCCACCGGCCGGTCATCGCCATAAAGCAGATCCTCGATCTCGGTCTGGCTCACGGCCATGCCGGTAATCATTTCGTCATGGGCATCGCCGGGCGCCGTGTCCTGCGGCAGGATGCGGCCGGGGTGGTTGCTGGCTCTCATTGTCGTCCTCCATTGGCTGCCTGAAGGAACGCGGCCGATCGATCCGGGTTGCTGCCGCCCGCCCGATCCGCCCTTAAGATGCTCCTAACCATCACGCTCGCAAGAGATTGCCGTCGCGGTCACGATTTAACTCCGACAATTGCCCATTTACCGATTCGCTGACATCGCTGTCATCGATGCGGACCCGGAGACCGGTATGGACGCCGTAGTGACGACTTTGTTCGAGCAGCATGATCTGCGCCTCGTG
Organism: Devosia enhydra; assembly: GCF_900119845.1. Lineage (GTDB taxonomy): Bacteria > Pseudomonadota > Alphaproteobacteria > Rhizobiales > Devosiaceae > FPKU01. The sequence goes on along the minus strand of NZ_FPKU01000003.1, from coordinate 626,653 downwards.
GCCCTTGCAGCCTTCGTGTGCGCCCTTTCTGCCTTTGCAGGCATCGCGCTTCTCGCTCACGCCCGCCGTGCCTCGGGGTCCATGCGCCTCGCCTGGCTGACTGTTGCTGCCATCTCCGTCGGATTCGGCATCTGGGTGACCCATTTCGTCGCAATGCTGGCCTTTTCCACCGGCATGCCAACCGGTTACGATGTTGGCACCACGCTGTTCTCGCTCATCGTCGCAATCCTCATTGTTGGGGCGGGGCTGGGCATGGCAAGCGTCGGCAAGCGCCCCACCGATCGGCTTCTGGGCGGTGCGGTGGTCGGTGTCGGCATTTCGGCCATGCATTATATCGGCATGACGGCGCTGATCATCGGCGGCGAGATCCTGTGGTCGGGCCCCCTCGTGACGCTGTCCGTGCTGTTCGGCATGGGGCTCGGGGCGCTCGGCCTGCATGTGGGGCTGGGCAGTCGTGGACTTCTCTCCCGCCTTTCGGGGGCAGGCCTGCTCACCCTCGCCATCTGCGCCATGCACTTTACCGGCATGGGCGCCGCCGACCTGTCGCGCTGCTTTCCCATCCTCACCGCCGAGGCGGCAACGCCGCGCTGGATGTCGCCGGTGCTTGCCATTTCCTCGATCCTCATCCTGCTGGCCGGGCTGGGCTCGGTTCTTATCGATCTGCGCGAGCGCCGCCGTGCGCTCACCGAGGCCGAGCGCATGCGCGACCTGGCCGACGCCGCGGTAGAAGGCCTCATCGTCTTTTCGGGCGACCGCATCGTCAGCGCCAATCGCAGCTTCCTTCAGCTCGTAGGTCTGGCAAACAGCGCAAAGGGCCTGCCGATTACGGATTTCTTTGCCACGACGGCACTCGAGAGCCTTGCCGAAACGCGCAGCCTGCCCATCGAAGTCGAGCTGCGCACGCTCGACGGACGGGTGTTGCCCGTCGAGTGCATCAGCCGTCCCGTGACCTATGCCGGGCGTCCCCATCAGGCGCTCGCGGTGCGCGATCTGTCTGCCCGCCGCCAGGCCGAGCAGCACATCCGCTTTCTCGCCCATCACGACGCCCTGACCGGGCTCTTGAACCGGGCGAGCTTCTACCGCGTGCTGGGCAACGAGATCGTCACCGCGCGGCGGCTCGGCCAGGTCTTCGCCGTTCTCTGCCTCGATCTCGATCGCTTCAAGGAGGTCAACGACCTTTACGGCCATCCGGCCGGCGATGCGCTGCTTGAAAAACTGGGCGGCGTGCTGATGAAGGCGGTGGGCGATCAGGGCACGCCGTCGCGTCTGGGGGGCGACGAGTTCGCCATTCTCCTGCGCGATATAGAGACGCCCGCTCGGGCCGGGCGCATGGCTGATGCGATCCTCGAAGCCATCATTGCCGCCATGGAGGCTTCGCCCATGTCCGGCATGGTGAGCGCCTCGATCGGCATCGCGCTCTCGACGCCCTCGACCGATGCCGAGCAGCTTATCTCGCAGGCAGATACAGCCCTTTACCGCGCCAAGCAGGATGGTCGCGGGGTGTTCCGGTTCTACGAAGCCGAAATGGGCGCCGAAGTGCGCGACCGCAGGCTGCTCGAGCACGATCTGCGCAATGCGATCGTGCGCGGCGAACTCTCCATCGCATACCAGCCGCAGGTCGAGGTGCAGACCGGCGATGTGGTGGGGTTCGAGGCGCTGCTGCGCTGGCGGCATCCGGCGCGCGGCGCCGTCTCGCCGGCCATCTTCGTGCCCGTGGCAGAGGAAAGCGGCCTCATCCTCCCGCTGGGCGAATGGGTGCTGCGCGCCGCCTGCCGCGAGGCGGCCGGATGGAAGGCCCTGCTCAGCGTCGCCGTCAACGTATCGGCGGTGCAACTGCACGCGCCGGGCTTCCCCGAGCTTGTCGGCGCCGTTCTGGCCGAAACCGGGCTCGATCCCGAGCGCCTCGAGATCGAAATCACCGAAACTGCGCTCATCAAGGACGTTGCGCGCGCCGTCGCCGTGCTCGAGCGCATCCGCAGCATCGGGGTGCGCATCGCCATGGACGATTTTGGCACCGGCTATTCCTCGCTGGCAAACCTGCGGGCCTTTCCCTTTTCCAAGATCAAGGTCGACCGGTCCTTCATCCAGTCCGTTGATACCAATCCGCAATCGGCGGCCATCGTGCGTGCCGTGCTCGGTCTGGGCAGCGGGCTCGATGTGCCGGTCGTCGCCGAAGGCGTCGAGCGCCCCGAGGAACTGGCCTTCCTGCGCGGCGAGATTTGCCAGTCGGCGCAGGGCTATCTGCTGGCCCGCCCCAGCCCCATCGAGATGTTCGCCGACATCACATCGGGCCACATCACCCGCCTCGGGCCGACGAGCGGTACCCCGATGCTGCGCGTCGTGGTGTGAGGCTGGGAGGGCACGGTCCGGCCGTTCCTGGCAGAGCTTGGTCAGCAGAGGCTGTCGGTCAGGCCGCACTCCAGCCCATGTCCACCGGCAGCACGGCGCCGTTGACATGGCGTGCCTCGTCGGAGGCGAGGAACAGCACGACATTGGCGATGTCATCGGGGGCGAGCGTGCCCGGGTTGCTGGCGTGATAGGCCCCCAGCCTGCCCAGCGCCGCTTCGTCGAGGGGCGCTCCCTTGACGCTGTCCATGATGTTGGTCTTGACCCCGCCCACCGCCAGCGCGTTGCAGCGCAGCCCAAGCCTGGCATACTGATAGGCAGTGCTTTTCGTGAGGCCGATCAGCCCGTGCTTTGAGGCCGTGTAGGCCGCTCCCGCCGCCCCGCCGCCGGTTGCCGCCACCGAAGCGATGTTGATTATGGCGCCGCCGCCCTGGGCCAGCATCAGCGGCACGGCGCGGCGCATGGTATACATCGGGCCGTAGAGGTTGACCGACATGCAGCGGTGCCAGGTGTCGTTGTCGACATCGGCGACGGACTGGAAACGGTCCATGACGCCGGCATTGTTGACCAGTACATCGATGCGACCGAACGCGCTCACGGCCCGGTCGATCATGGCGACGCAGTCGGCTTCCTGCGAGACGTCGCCCGGCAAGGCTATGATTCTGTTATCCGTTCCGCCGAACGCGGCCGACAGCGCGTTGGCGTTCCAATCCGCCGCGACGACGCTGGCGCCCTCGGCGAGGGCCCTTTTGGTGATGGCGAGGCCGATGCCAGAGGCGGCTCCGGTGATGACGGCGACCTTGTCTTTCATGCGCATGGGGGGCTCCTTTGCGCTTGCACGATAGAGCGTGCGAAAGGCCGGCGCCTTGATCCAGGTCAAGCATCGCTGCCTGCCGAAACCCTTGATGTCATTGAGAAATCAGAAATGGCGCGCCCGAAGAGATTCGAACTCCTGACCCCCAGATTCGTAGTCTGGTGCTCTATCCAGCTGAGCTACGGGCGCGCGGTGCGTCGGGGTGTTCCCGGCGACAGGGCGGACGTTTATAACGCGAATGGCCCCTTGGCAAGCGTCGATTTCGATTGTTCGCGCGTGCCATTCACATTGATACACGTGAAATCACGCAGCCACACGTGTGGCCGCCGGAAAAACCACCTCGAACCGCGTGCCGACCGGCTGATCGACATGGCGCAGCCGCCCGCCCTGGCCCTCGCTGAGCTCGCGCGCGATGGCAAGGCCGAGCCCGGTGCCGCCGGCGCGGGCCGAGCCCTCGAAGGCGACGAAGAGGTTTTCGCGGGCCCGCGGGGGCAGGCCCGGACCGTTGTCGAACACCCCGATGACGATGCCCTCGCCGGTCTCGGCGACATCGACCCCGACCTCGGGCGCGGTGCCCGGGGTGCTGGACTGGGCCTCGAGCGCCTCGCGGGCGTTCTTGATGAGATTGGCGAGGATGCGGGTGAGCTGGCCGGGATCGAGACGCAGCACCAGCGTGTCTGGCACGCGATTGGCGAAGGCGACGCGGGGGTGGCCGGCAAAACCGGCTTCAAGCGCCGCCTCTTCGACGAGGGTGCGCAGCACGATGGGCACGGGCCGCGGCGGGGTGGCGCTCTGGCGGCCATAATCGAGCACCGACTGGGCAAAGCCGATGGCCCGGTCGATCGACTGCACGAGGCGCGGCACGAGCCGCTGCACCTTGGGGTCCTCGACATCGGCGACCTGATCGGAGAGCAGCTGGGCCGAGGTGAGGGTGTTGCGCAGATCATGGTTGATCTTGGCGACGGCGAGCCCGAGATCGGCCAGGTGCCGGCGCTGGCGCAGGAGCGAGAAGATGTCGCGCTCCATGGCGGCCAGCTCCTCCTCGAGCACGCCGATCTCGTCCCGCCGCGACGAGGGGGCGATGATGAGGCTGGCATTTTCGGGCGCCTGCCGGAAGCCCACGAGATTGCCGGTGAGCCGCCTGATGGGCGCGATCAGGATGATGCGGGCAAAGACATAGAGCACCGCCGCCGTCATCACCGCGACCAGCAGGGAGAGAAAGAAGATGTTGCGCGAATAGATCAGCAGATCCTGCCGCAGGGGCGCCTCGGGCATCAGCACCTCGACCACCCCCCCCGCCTCGTCCTCGGGCTCCCCGATGATGCGCAGCACGCGGTTGGAGCCGAGGATCAGGGTATCGAGCCCACCGCCCACAAGGCTCAGCGGATCGCGCTGGCGGGTATCGATGGTCACCGCCTCGCGCGGCATTTCGGTATCGGCGAGGGTGAGGAGCTGGCTCTGTCCCTCGCGGCGATAGACGATGGCGACGGCCCCGGCCGACACCAGCAGCCTGTCGGTGAGCTCGGGCGGCACCGCCATGATGTCGGGCACCGCATCGAGCACCCGGGCGGCAACCACCCCGACGCGCAGCTTGTCATCGAGCCAGCGCACGCGGAAATTGGCCGCCGACGGCAGGTAGATGATGATCTCGACCAGAAGGATCACCACGACGATGGTGGCGATGAGCTTGAGGGACAGCCCGGCAAAGGGGCCCGGCATCGCGCGGGTGTCGTTGGCCATGGGCCTGATCATAAAGGGGTTATGCTAGGGGAACAAGGCGCGGTCGGGGCGGGTGGATGCGTAACGCGCGAGGGGCGATTTGGTTGGCAGAGACGATCCATGGCCTTGCGATGGTAATGAGGGCGTCGGGCCATGCCCTCAAGGGTGGCGAAGGGGATGTCAGCTCGCGTCGGACATCAATTGGCGCGTCGATCAGCTGTGACGACATCGTGCCGATCACCAGCTTTGGTAACGCCTGGCGCGGCAACAATTTCGCGGTCATGCCTTTGGCTCGGCGACACCGCAACTGCGATGTTCAGGAAATTCGGTATCCCGTCGCTCAATGATCTTCGGCCACTTCGCACCTTCGCTGTCGACGCGATGCGGCGCACTCGCGTTCAAGCTCGGCGAGGCGGTTGAGAAGAGGCTTACTGGACTTGGGACAGACAAGAACGCGGCGATGTGTGCTTGCCCGTCCCAAGCAATGACATGTCTGCCGTCACGGAGCCGGGCTGACTGGCGCTGGCGAACACGGCGAGTAGGCCAGGGGGTCCTCCGCCACAGGTGCTGGCGAACAGGGTGAGTAAGCGAGGGGATCAGCCTCGCCTACCGTCGCAAGCGGAGCGGGCGGGACACGATTGCTCTGCACTGCCACCACGGTTCCAGCGACGGCGGCACCGGCAGCCAGGGCTGCGCCGAAAAGCAGGGTCCTGCGATTGGTCATTGGGTAGGGTCCTTCCGTCTGGGGGTTCGGATCGCCGGCGATGCGCCGGCTCTTAAAAGGCCGGTTCAGCCAGATTGCACCTCACTCCAGCTAACGCAACACATATGACTATCAAGTAGATAGACTTTCTAAGTTTTGGGCCGAATTCGGCATGGCTGACCTCGAATGGCGGGCGATGTTTTGCGAATTTGTGCGCGGAATTTATCGTGAGTGCTCACCATGTTGAATCGGCGTGCTTTTCTGGCAGCCTCAACCCTGCTCGTGGCTTCTGGCATCACCGCCCGTGCCCAGGATCGTAGCGAAGCCAATGCCCTTGCCTACGAATCCATCGACCAGTTGCGTGCGATTGCGGCCCAAGGCCCGGCCATTGTCTACTTTCACGCTGAATGGTGCCCCACCTGCCGCGCTACGATGGTCTCGTTCCGCGGACGCTGGCCAGAAGTGCAGCCGGGCATAACGCTCATCATTGCCGATTACGACACTGAAACCGACCTCAAGACGCGTTACGGCGTCACCTATCAGAACACCTATGTGCAGGTTGGCGTAAATGGCGAGAAGCTCCAGATCTGGAATGGCGGCGGCATCGACGCGCTGAACAGCAAGCCGATTTTCGACTGATGGACGCCTCGATTGTTATCGCCTTCCTGGCGGGCGTCGTCACCGTCGCCTCGCCATGCGTGCTGCCGCTGCTGCCGGTTATTCTCGCCTCTTCCGCGCAGTCGGGGCGTCTGCGGCCATGGGGCGTGCTGGCCGGCTTTGTCGTGTTCTTCACGGCCGTGACCCTGACATTGGCGACAATTGTCAATGCCCTGGGCGTTCACCCTGATGTCGTTCGCATCATCAGCGCCGTAGTCCTGATTGCCTGCGGACTTGTGCTGATCGTTCCACCCCTCAGCCGGCTCTTCGAGCGCTCGACCGGCAGCCTCGCCAATGCGACCCTGCATCTGCCCAATGGCGACGGATTTGGCGGCGGCTTCGTGATCGGCGCCGGCTTGGGCCTTGCCTGGACCCCATGCGTCGGTCCGGTCATGGCTTCGGTTCTGACGCTCGCGATGAACCAGCAGGTTACACTCCAGGCGACCTTGATCACTCTGGCGTTTTCGCTAGGCACGGCACTGCCAATGATTGCTGTCATCTTCGGCGGCAGGGCTGTGCTGAGGCGCTTTTCGATCCTCCAGGCGCACGGCGACCGCATCAAGCAGGTCTTTGGCCTGCTCCTCATCCTGGTCGGTGTTTTTCTGCTCACCGGCTTTGACCGCACCATCCAGCTCTGGCTGTTCGATCTGTTCCCTCATTGGGAAGAGACCCTGACCGGATGGGAATATTCCCTAGCCAACTGAACCCAAAGGAGACTTCGCAATGAAACTGAAAACCCTCGCCGTTTTTGCCGCCCTGGCCTCGAGCCTTACACTGTCCACAGCCGCCCTGGCCCTGCCCGCGATCCTGCAGCAGAGCGAAGGCCTGGGCGCCTATATAAGTCTGGATCAGCTCAAGGGCCTCGGGGACGACGTCGTGCTCGTCGATATCCGCACCGCCGATCGCTATGCTGCTGGACACATCCCCGGCGCCATCAACATCCCGCGCGAATTCATCGAGACCCCTGACGTCAATGGCGTCATCGGCGAAACCAAATCCTATGAGGAACTCGAGCCGATCCTTGCGGGCTATGGCCTCAGCTACGACCAGACCATCGTCGTCTATGGCGAATTCGATGCCAATCCGCTCAGCCCCGACTCGGCGCGCTTCCCCGGCAAGATCTATGTTTCGCTCGATCAGGCCGGCTTCCCCAACGTCCATATCCTGAGCGGCGGTTTCGACGTCTGGGATGGCTACGTCACGACCGAAGCGACGGTGCTGCCGCCTTCGGATCTGAAGCTCACCGACACCAAGCCCTACATCGTGCAGAAGGACTATGTGCTTGCAGCGCTCGAAGGCGGTGAGGCATTCGTGCTCGATGCCCGCGGCACCGCCGGCTACGATCGTGGCCACATTCCGGGCTCGCTCAACGTGCCGATCGGCCTCTTCTCCGATGCCAATACGCTCAAAGAGGATATCGATGGCCTCGTCGCCCGCCTAGCCGAGCTTGGCATTGAAAAGGATGACGAGATCATCACCACCTGCGGCTGGGGCTGGGCGGCTTCAGATCTGCTCGCGATCCTCAAGGATCTCGGCTACAGCAATCTCAAGCTCTATGACGGCTCCTGGACCGAGTGGGTGCAGGACCCCAACCTGCCCAAGGCCGGCACAGATTTCGCCGCTTGATCTGATCGGTCGCCGACCGTGAAACCCTTCGCCCTCCCCGCACAGGGGAGGGTAGAAAAGGCGGTATAGCGATAGACCTGGAATGGCAGATGCTCTTGTGATTTGATGGCTGCATTAGTCATTTGGAGCGATAACCCGCGCATCTCCAATATTCTGTTCGCGCCTTTTGGGAGTTTTGTGTTGTAGTTCGGGCTTTTGCTGTTTCCGCGCCTTACCCAGCTTGACCTGACCGCACCGCTCGAAGTGTTCGGGCGCATGGCAGGGGTGGAGATATCGCTGATCTGGAAGACGCTCGACCCGGTGGCTTCGGATCGGGGGCTGAGGCTTTTGCCCACCCACACATTCGAAGCGGCGCCGGCACTCGATCTGATCTGCGTTCCGGGCGGGCCGGGACAGATCGACCTGATGGATGACGCCGAAACGCTCGCGTTTCTGCGCGCCATGGCGCCGAAGTGCAGGTGGGTGACATCGGTATGCACGGGATCGCTGGTGCTGGCGGCGGCCGGGCTGCTGACGGGCTATCGCGCCACATCGCATTGGTCCTCAATCGACCAGCTGGCGCTATTCGGTGCCACTCCGGTGAGCGAGAGAGTGGTGCGGGACCGCAATCGCATCACCGGGGCGGGAGTGACCTCGGGGATAGATTTCGGGCTAGCGGTTGCGGCTGAAGTTCTGGGAGCCGAGGCGGCCAGCAGGATTAGGTTACAGATTGAATACGACCCGCCTGCGCTGCCCGGGGGCTCACCAGCCACGGCAGACCCGGCGGTGCTGACGCCGGTTCAGCAGGCCATGGCAGGGTTCATCGCAAAGCGCCGCGCAGCATCGGAAGCCGCCGCGCGGCGGCTCCACGCGCATCAAACCTAGCTCCCCGTGCCCTTGCGCACCAGCCAGGTGTAATAATTGCTGAATTTGCCGGGGCGGTAGCGGGCCTGGAAGAAGTCTCGGTCGTCGGCGGGGCGGGGGGAGACGAAGAGTTCAGCGTAATCGCCCTGGGTGAAGGCGGTGAGGGCTTCGGTCGCTTCGGGGGGGAAATCGAAGCATGGGGCGCCAAGGCAGGTGGCGCTCGACCTCACGCCCTCGAACATCGTGGTGCCCGCGCGCCAATCCTCGCGATCGAACATCTCCCATGAGCTCACGGCCGAGGGCAGCGGCGTGGTGCGCGCATAGAGCCGCACGGTGGCATTGGTGAGATGGGCCAGCGCCGCATCGCCAAAGAACATCACCCGCAACCCGCCATCGGGCGAAAGGCCTGTGGCGCTCGAGAGCTCGACGCGATCGGCCTGCGTGTCATTGTCGGGCTCGGGATCGAACAGCAGGTAGCTAGGGCCTTCGACGATGGTGAGCGGGGGCTCGGCGCCGGCGGGATGAACGAGCTGGGCCAGCGTGCGATCGCCCACCACGAACGGCCGCACGAGAAGCCCGCTGGCTTCGGCCGCGACCTCGAAATGCACCTTGCGTAGCGCGTCGCCGCCCTCCATGCGCAGGCTGGAATTCTTCATCATCGCATCGGGATCGGTGATCATCGTGCCCAGCGTGGTGCCCAAACCGAAGCCGCCCTGCCCGAAGGGGTTGGCGGCGGGCAGTTCGCTTGAGGCGATCTCGCGCTGGCGGGCGGCGAAGGTATCGAAGCCCTCGCCATAGAGCTGGCGCAGATAGGCCTCGAAGCCCTGCGAGGCGAGCACCTGCTGGTTATCGATCTTGAGCCGCTCGAGGCTGCCCTCTGGCATCTGCGCGAAATGGAAGGCGAGCGCGAGATCGCGATAGATCTCCTCGGCGGCGCGGGCCTTGGCGGGCAGCAGATAGGCGTAGGCGGCCTGGGTGCAGCCGGCAGCGGCCACGGCGGCATCGACCTTGGCGGTCTGCTCGGCGAGCCAGGCATTATAGTCGGGCTCGGTGAGGCGCCCATCGAGGGAGAGGCGGTTCTGGCTGGTCTGGCCCAGATAGTCGGCTGCGGCGGCGAGCGTGCGCTCATGCTCGAAATATTTGAGCCCGCCACAGGCAAGGTTGATCTTTTCGGCCGCCTTCATGACGATGTAATCATCGAGAGGGGCGGCAAGAGCGGCCGGGCTCAGGCCCAGTAAAAGCCCCAAGGCTGCAAGAGACCGCGCCACATTCATCTGTCATCACCCCCATGAAGTACCACGAGCGTGCCATTGCGGCGGCCCGTGCGCAAGGTGCCGCGTGGCACCGCTCGGGGGTGAGACGCGCTCAGGGGCGCGAGGCTTGGGGGGATTTTTGCGCGGCGGCGGCGATGAGCCAGTCGGCGAGCCAGCGGCCCATGGCCGGGCTGTCGGAGGGGGTTGTGAAGCTTGCGAGCGCCGCATCGACCACCGCATCGGGGGCGCGGCCGCGCCTGAGGTCGGCGAGCGCAATGGCGTAATCGTCGGCGAATTCCGGATGGGGCTGGAGCGTCACGACGCGGCCATTGCGATAGGCGAGGCCGTCATTGGGGGTGAAGGGCGAGGCAAGGAACACCTCGGCCTCGGCGGGGGGCACGATCACCTGATCCTGATGCGAGCAGAGGATGGAAACGCTTTCGCCGACGCCGGGGAGGAAGCCGGGCGCGCCGACGACGCGATAGGCGTGCCGGCCCATGCCCCAGCCCTTTTCGGATTTGCGCACCTCGCCGCCCAGCGCATCGGCGATGATCTGGTGGCCAAAGCAGATGCCGAGCATGGGCAGATCCGCCGCATAGGCCGCGCGGATGAAATCGCGCAAGGGATCGAGCCAGGGCAGGGGATCGTAGACGCCGGCGGGGGAGCCGGTGATCAGCACCGCATCGAGCGTTTGAGGCTCGGGCAGGGGATCGCCGCGATGCACCGCAATGGTCTGGGTGGCTACGGGGCGGCCGGCGCGCGCGAACATTTGGCCGAACATGTCGGCATAGGGGACGAAGCGGTGGCGCAGCGGTTCGGGAATCTCGCCGGTCTCGATAATGGTGAGGTTCATGCCCGACGCTCCCGCTTCACCGCCGCGCGATAGGCATCAGCCGGCGCGGCGGGCCTGCTTTTCGAACTTCTTGAGCACCCGGTCGCGCTTGAGGCGGGAGAGATAGTCGATATAGAGCACGCCATCGAGATGGTCGATCTCGTGCTGGACGCAGACCGCGAGACGATCGGTGGCGTGCTTTTCGACTTGCTTGCCCTCGAGATCGGTATAGCGCACCGTGATTTCGGCGGGGCGCTCGACCTCGTAATAGAGCTCGGGGATGGAGAGGCAACCTTCCTCGGTGATGGCGGTCTCCTCGGAGACCTCGACGATCTCGGGATTGATCATCACCAGGGGATCGTTGGGCTCATCCTCGGCGGAGAGGTCCATCACCACGATGCGCTTCATTTCCCCGATCTGCGGACCGGCGAGCCCAATGCCGGGCGCGTCATACATGGTGTCGAGCATGTCCTGCGCGAGGGCGCGCACATCGTCGTCCACCATCTCGATGGGATCGGCAACGGCGCGCAGCCGCTGATCGGGCAGGACGAGAATGGGGCGCTTGGCCATGGCAACAACCTTCCGCTCGGGACGAGTGCTCAATATGGTAATCGGCCCTGCGCGGTCAACTGCAAGGCAAGGGTACAACGGAGCTGTCCTGCCGAGTTAAGAGGAACAAAGGGTAAACCCGAATCGGCTAGGGTCCGGCCATGGACACCGTGCTTCTCGATTTCGGCTCAGGCCCCGTGACATTGGCGATGGCGCTGCCGGCGCTGGTCGGGGCCGCCGGGCTGCTGCTGCTTGTCATGCTGATCATGCATCTGCGCGAGGCGAGGCGGCGCGCGGCCGCCACAGAGGACACCGGGCGGGCGCTTGAGGATCTGATGCGGGCCCAGGCCGAGATGACCGGGCGCATGCAGACCATGGCGGAAATCTTCGGCACCCGCACATCGGACCTCGCGCGGCTCGTCAATGAACGGCTCGACAGCCACGGCCACAGGCTGGGCGAGGCGATGCGCCAGACGACGGCGCGCACGGAGGACAGCCTCGGCAAACTCGGCGAGCGGCTGGCGGTGATCGACCGGGCGCAGGCGACCATCACCCAGCTCTCGGGCGAGGTGGTGTCCTTGCAGCAGATCCTCGCCAACAAGCAGACGCGCGGCGCCTTCGGGCAGGGGCGGATGGAGGCGATCATCGCCGATGCGCTGCCGATGGGGGCCTACAGCTTCCAGCCCACGCTCTCCAATGGCAGCCGGCCCGACTGCATGATCGGCCTGCCCAATGGCGCGCCCGGCCTCGTGGTGGATGCCAAGTTTCCGCTCGAAAGCTGGCAGCGCTTCCATGCGGCAGAGGATGAAGGGGAACGGCAGAAGGCGGCGGCGGGCCTAAGGGCGGACATGAACGTGCATGTTCGCGCCATCGCGGAGAAATACCTGATCGCCGGGGAAACCCACGACCTCGCCTTCCTCTTCGTGCCCTCGGAGGCGATCTTTGCCGATCTCAACGAGCAGTTCGAGGATGTGGTGCAGCGGGCGGCGCGCGCCCGGGTGGTGATCGTCTCACCGGCGCTGCTGCTGCTGTGCGTGCAGGTGGTGCAGGCGCTCTTGCGCGACGTGCGCATGCGCGAACAGGCCCATCTGATCCAGGCCGAGGTGCAGGAGCTGCTGGCCGATCTGGGGCGGCTCGACGACAGGGTGCAGAAGCTGCGCAGCCATTTCGGGCAGGCCCAGGCCGACATCGATCAGGTGCTGGTCTCGACGCGCAAGCTTGCCAAGCGCGGCACACGCATCGAGACGCTCGATTTCAGCGGCGAGGACAGCGCCTGATCAGGCCGTGGCGGGCTTGAAGGTCAGCGAGACCCCGTTGATGCAGTAGCGCAGGCCGGTGGGGGGCGGACCATCGGGGAAGACATGGCCCTGGTGGCCGCCGCAATTGGAGCAGTGCACTTCGGTGCGCACCATGCCATAGGCGCGGTCTTCGGCCTCGCCGATGGCGCCGGGCAGGGGCTGGTAGAAGCTCGGCCAGCCGGTGCGGCTGTCATATTTGGTGGCGGAATCGAACAGGGCCTGGCCGCAGCCGCGGCAATGGAAGATGCCGGCCCGCTTCTCCTCATTGAGCGGAGAGGTGAAGGGACGCTCGGTACCCTCCTGGCGCAGCACGTCGAATTCAAGCTCGGAGAGCTGGGCGCGCCATTCCTCATCGGTGCGCGTGAACGGGAAGGGGCCCTTTTCCACCGCCGCATGTGCGACCCCCGGCAGAAGGCCGCCGCGCAGGGCGTAGGCGGCAAGCCCGAGAGCAACGAGGCCCGCGCCGCCGAAAAGCACATCACGTCTGTTCATCGCACTGCTCCCTCAAGGCGTCTGCCGGCGAAGCGGCTGGTATTCGCCCGCCGAAAGACGCGACACGACACTTGTCAGTCCCGCACCGCCCCTGCCGGAGGGCGAGGCGGTGCGGGACGTTTCGAGGTGCAGCAATAGGGCATGGGCTGGATTGCTGCACGTCAAAACCCCGTGTGGGGCGGAGCCGCGGTCAGAGGCTGGGGCGACCGCGGCTCCGTGCCACCGGGGATGGGCAGATGCTTAGGACTTGGGGGTCAGCACCGCGTCGATGACGTGGATGACGCCGTTGGACTGGCGCACATCGGCGATGGTGACATTGGCGGTGGTGCCGTTCTCGTCGGTGACGGTGACCTTGCCGTCGGCCGCCTTGAGGGTCAGCACGCAGCCGCCCACGGTGTCGACCTTGTGTTCGCCGCCATCATCCATGACCATCTTGGTGATGTCGGTGGAGAGCGCCAGAGCCGGGATGACGTGGCAGCCGAGCACGGTCTGCAGCATCTCCTTGTTCTCGGGCTTGAGCAGCGTATCGACGGTGCCGGCCGGCAGCGCATCGAAGGCGGCATTGACCGGGGCGAGCACGGTGAACGGGCCGGGGCCCGACAGCGTATCGACGAGGTCGGCGGCCTTGACGGCGGCAACCAGCGTGGTGTGATCGGCCGAATTCACCGCATTCTCGATGATGTTCTTGTCGGCGAACATGGCGGCGCCGCCAACCATCGGATTGTCCTGGGCCAGGGCGTGCCCGGCGGCGAGGGACGTGCCGGCGAGGGCGACGAGCGCGAGGGCGCGGAGGCTGTTGCGGATCATGGGAGTTCCTTCCTTGTCGTCCCCTTGATTTTGTCGTGCGTTGGGGACGCCGGTAAGGACGAGGCCGCGAGGCCGGAAGTTTCGGCCTCGCAAATCCGTGATCGGAAACGGAATTTGGGCAGCGGAGGCGGGGCTCAGCTCGTCGAGGGTGCGCTGTCGTCCTGCGTGCCGGGAAGGTCGTCGAAGGACGAGTAGTTCATGGTGTAGAGCTTGGCATAGAGCCCGCCCAGCGCCATCAGCTCGTCATGATTGCCGCTCTCGATCATCACCCCGTTCTGGAGCACGATGATGCGGTCTGCCCCACGGATGGTGGCGAGGCGGTGGGCGATGACGAGCCCGGTGCGCCCCTCGAGCAGGCGCACCAGCGCCTTCTGGATCAGCATCTCGGTATAGGAATCGATCGATGCCGTGGCTTCGTCGAGAACGAGGATCTTGGCATCCATGACGAGCGCACGGGCAAAGGACAGCAGCTGGCGCTGCCCCAGCGAGATATTGCCGCCGCGCTGGCCCAGCACCGTGTCGTAGCCCTCGGGCAGGCGGGTGATGAAGTCATGCGCGCCCACCGCCTTGCAGGCATTGACCACATCCTCGCGCGTGGCATCGGCCTTGCGGTAGCGCACATTCTCGAGCACCGTGCCGGTGAACAGGAAGGGCTCCTGCAGCACCATGGCGATCTGGTCCCCGAGGCTCTCCTGGGTGACATCGCGCACATCATGGCCGCCGACTTTGACGGCGCCCGAATCCACCTCGTAGAAACGGTGGACCAGCGACATGGCGCTCGACTTGCCCGAGCCGGTGGGCCCCACAAGCGCGACCGTCTCGCCCGGATTGACGCGGAAGCTGACATTTTTCAGCACCGGCTGGCCGGGACGATAGCTGAAGGTGACGTTCTCGAAAGCCACCGAGCCATCCATGTCGCGATTAAGCACGATGGCGCCGGGCTTGTCGGTGATGGCCACCGGCACATCGAGCACCTCGGCGATGCGCCGGCCCGAGCTCATGGCGCGCTGCATGACCGAATATTGCAGCGTCAGCGAGCGGATCGGATCGAAAAAGCGCTGGATGTAGAAGAGGAAGGCGACCATGACGCCGATATCGAGCGAGGTATCGAGCACCATCGAGCCGCCCACGATGACCACCACCGCCATGGCGATGCCGGTGAGCGTATCGACGATGGGCACCATCACCTGCGCGAATTTGGCGGCGGTGAGATGGGTGCGCAGGTTGGCGAAGCTCTTTTCGTCATAGAGGTCGAAATTGACCTGCTGGCGATCGAGGCTCTGCACCGTGCGGACCCCGTTGATGCCCTCGGCCAAAGCGCCATTGGCGGCCGAATTGGTCTCGTGCGCGGCCATGAAGGAGCGGCGCGCCGGTGGCAGCCAGAACAGCCGGACGATGAACAGGATCGGCATGACCGAGAGCGTCAGCAGCCCCAGCCGCATGTCGAGGCTGAGCAGCACCGCGACGATGCCGATGAGCAGAACGATATCGCCCACCGAGAGCACGGAGGTCTCGAGGAACTCCTGCATCGAGTTGACGTCGCCCTGCAACCGGCTCATCAGCCGGCCGACCTCGGTCTTGTCCATGAACGAGAGTGAGACGCGCTGCAGGTGCGAGAACATCGCGCGGCGCATGTCAAAGAGCACGGTCTCGGCGACTTTGCCCACCACAGTCTCCTGCATATAGGAAGCGGCGGCGTTGACGAGGATGGCGGCGAGGAACGCCCCGACGGCGAGATAGAGCGTGGTGCGGCCTTCGGGTCCAGCGGTGATGCCCCTGTCGATGGCATAGCCGATGATCAGCGGAATGGTGAGCTGCATGCCGGTAAAGACCAGCACCGCGCCCACGGCCAGCCAGATCTTGGCGCGATAGGGATGCACGAAGCTCCAGATGCGGCGGATGATCTTGCCGTCGAAGGCTGTGCCGAAGACCTCTTCTTCCTGCTTTTGCGAGCCCACGACGGCGCGGGGCGGCCGCCCGCGCCGCTCGACATCCTCATCCTCGGAGGGAAGCGCCTGTTCAGCCATCAGCCGGCCTCCCTCAGATCGGCTTCGGGCCTGACCTGCAGGTCGTAAAGCGCGCGGTAGCGGCCGCCAAGGGCCAGCAGTTCATCATGGGTGCCGCGCTCCAGAACCTCGCCATTCTCGATGAAAAGGATCTGGTCGGCATGCATGAGCGCGCCGAGGCGGTGCGATATCACGAGGGTGACGCGATCCTTGGCGAAGCGCTTGATGGCGCTGCGGATGCGGAATTCGGTGCCGGCATCGATGGCGGCGGTCGAATCGTCGAACACCAGCACCGAGGGCCGCAGCACGAGGGCCCGCGCGATGGTGAGGCGCTGGCGCTGCCCGCCCGAGAGCGAGGCGCCGCGTTCGCCCACCACCGTCTTGTAGCCAGCCGGCAGGCCCATGACGTAATTGTGCAGCTGGGCGGATTCGGCGGCCCGCTCGATGCGCGGCTCCTTGGCCCAGGGATCGCCATAGGCGATGTTGTTCTCGATGGTGGTGGTGAAAAGGAAGGGATCCTGCTGCACCACTCCGACGCGGGCGCGCAGCGATTCGAGTGTCACCTCGCGGATATCCTGCCCATCGAGCGTAATGGCACCGCCCGTCACGTCGTAAAAGCGCGGGATGAGGTGCGCGATGGTGGATTTGCCGCTACCGGGCGGGCCGACGATGCCCACCGTCTCGCCGGGCCTGGCTGCAAAGCTCACGCCCTTGAGGATGAGCCGTGTGGGGTCGGAGGGATAGGCGAAATCGACATTTTCAAAGCGCAGCTCGCCGCTTTCGGCCGCGAGCGGACGGGCGCCGGGCCGGTCGCGGATCTCGACATCGGTATCGAGCAGGGCAAAGAGCCGGGCCCCGCAGGTGGAGGCGCGGGCAAAGCCGTTGACCATAAGTCCGAGCTGGCGCACCGGCATCTGCAGGATGGTCATGAAGGTAAGGAATGAGGTGAGGGTACCCACCGTCATTTCGCCCGCAATGACCTTCTCGCCGCCCACCAGAAGCACGAGCCCCATCGACAGGAAGAACGAGAACGTCATCATCGAGGTGGCGCGCACGCGCAGGATCACCCGCTCATGCTGAAGCAGGAGCGCATCGGCGGACGCGCGCTCGAATTTCTCCATCTCATGGCGGCCCCCGGCAAAGGCGCGCACGACGCGGATGCCGCCGAGATTTTCCTCCATGACGCGCGAGAGCACCTGCAGCTTGTCCTGGAGGGTGAGCCAGGTGGCGCGCAGCTGCAGCTGCGAGGCCGAGGAGCGCCAGGCCACGAAGGGCACGAAGGAGAGGGCGAGCAGCCCCAGCACCAGATCGGTCGAGATCAGCAGATAGGCCCCGAGCCCGATCAGCATGCCAAGGAGCACGACGCGCAGCAGGGCGGTGGAAAAGAAGACGCGCACGCCCTCGAGATCGAGCATGCCCACGGTGATGAGGTCGCCCGAATGCACCTTGTCGTGGAAGGAAAAGGGCAGGCGCTGGATCTTTTCATAGACCGCGAGGCGCAGCTCGTGGCCGGTGTGGTGGCCGACGGCCTCGGCATAATAGTTCTGCAAGAGCGTGAAGATGCCGCGCATGACGCTGGCGCCCAACAGCATGAGCCCGGTCATGACGAGCGCCGAAGTGCCGGCATTGCTCTCGAGCACGCCCTGCGCCTGATCGACCGCCTGACCAAGAAGGATGGGGATCGAAAGCTGGAAACTCACCGCCACCACGGTCGAGCCGAGCGCGATCGCCACCTGCCAGGGATGGCGGAGCGTGAGCCCGATGATGCGCCTGATGGTGCCCTGTCCCTGGCCGGCATGCGCCGCACGGACATGGGCGAACGAAACCTCGCGCCGCTCGGCGCTTCCGGTTGGATGGGCTTGCAAAGGAACGGACCAAAAGAAAATTCTGCCCAACCCCGAAGGAGCGGGCAATTGACACTCGCCAGATACTAAAGACCGAATCTTTATGCCCCTTCAAGGGCGAGTGACGGGCGAGATGATGAAAAATGCGTCGCGCTGCCGCTTCCGCGCGCCGCGTTGCCGCGCGACCCCCGATGCTGTAGGCATGCCCCCGTCCCCGGGAGCCGCCGATGCGCATCATCTTCATGGGCACGCCGGACTTCGCCGTGCCAACGCTGACCGAAATCGTCTCCGCCGGCCATGAGGTGGTTGCCGCCTATACCCGCGCGCCCAAGCCGGCCGGTCGCGGACAGGCCGAGCGCCGCTCGCCGGTGCACGAGGCGGCCGAAGGCTTCGGCATTCCCGTCTTCACCCCCAAAAGCCTCAAGGGCGAGGCCGAGCAGCTGGTTTTTGCAAGCCATGGCGCCGATCTGGCCGTGGTTGTGGCCTATGGGCTGCTGCTGCCGAAAGCCATTCTCGAGGCTCCGACGCTGGGCTGCCTCAACCTGCATGGATCGCTGTTGCCGCGCTGGCGCGGCGCCGCGCCGATCCAGCGGGCGGTGATGGCGGGCGATGCACGCACCGGCGTGATGGTGATGAAGATGGATGAGGGGCTCGATACCGGCCCGGTCGGGCTCGTCGATGAAATGCCCATCGGCCCCGACGAGACGGCGGGCGAGGTGCATGACAAGATGATGCTGGTGGGCGCCGACCTGATGGGCCGGGCGCTGGCTGCCATCGAGCGCGGCTCGCTCGACTTTTCCCCGCAGGCCGAAGCCGGCGTGACCTATGCCAAGAAGATCGAGAAGGCCGAGGCCCGCATCGATTGGTCGCTGTCCGCCGAGGCTGTCCACAACCATATTCGCGGGCTTTCGCCCTTTCCCGGCGCGTGGTTCGAGGTGGAGACGGCCAGCGGCCGCCAGCGCGTCAAGGCACTGCGCTCGACGCTGGCCCAGGGGCAGGGGCTGCCGGGGGCGGTGTTGCCCGGACCGGGCCTCGTGATCGCCTGCGGATCGGGGGCGGTGCGTCTCGTCTCCGTGCAGCGCGAAGGGCGTGGCGCCATGGATGCCGAGGCTTTCCTCCGCGGCCTGCCGGCGCGGCCCGAGACGGTTGGCTGAGCCTTAAACCCCGTGCATCGCTACAAGCTCATCATCGAATATGACGGAACCCCGTTTTGCGGCTGGCAGCGGCAGGCGGGGCGGCTTTCGGTGCAGGAGGCGCTGGAAACCGCGATCACCCGGTTTTCGGGCGAGGTCGCGGTCACCCAGGCTGCCGGCCGCACCGATGCCGGCGTGCATGCCTTCGGGCAGGTGGCTCATTTCGATCTATCGACCGAGCGCGACCCCTTCAAGGTGCGCGAGGCGCTGAACTTTCATCTAAAGCCGCATCCGGTGGCGGTGATCGAGGCCGAGGCCGTGCCGCAGAGCTTCGAGGCGCGGTTTTCAGCGCTGGCCCGGCACTACGAATATCGTATCCTCAACCGGCGGGCCCGGCCGGCGCTCGACATGCATCGGGTCTGGCACGTGCCGGTGCGCCTCGATCACGAGGCGATGGACCATGCGGCGGGTCTCATCCTCGGCAAGCATGATTTCTCGACCTTCCGCGCCGCCGAATGCCAGGCGTCATCGCCCATCCGCACCCTCGACCGGTTCTTCGTGCGGCGCGAGGGCGAAATGATCGTGGTGGGGGCTTCGGCCCGCTCGTTCCTGCATTCGCAGGTGCGCTCGATGGTGGGCTCGCTCAAGCTCGTGGGCGAGGGCAAATGGCGGCCGCGCCAGTTTCGCGAGGCGCTCGATGCCGCCGAGCGCGCCCGCTGCGGCCCGCTGGCGCCGCCTGACGGGCTCTACTTCACGCATGTGGATTATTGAGCTCTGGCCGCCTGCTGGGCCAGTTCGGCGGCAAGCTCGGGCGGCAGCGGCAGCGTCATGAGGATGATCAGCAGCCCCACCATGCCCCCCACCAGCTGCGCGATGAGAAAGAGCACGATCTGCCCGACGCTGAGGGTGACCACGAGGCGCGCGATGTTGACCTGGACGATGAGGACGAGCAGCATGATCGCCAGTAGCGTCAGCTCGTTGCCCACACCCAGGAGCGACAGGAGCACCGTGACCATCGTGATGGTGAAGATGGCCCAGTTGTCGGCCACGATATAAGGCACGAGCCCATCCTGCCGGCCGATCTGGCGCAGGACCAGCGCGGCAGCGGCAAGCTGCGCGCCCAGCAGCACGACGAAGGTGATGACCGAACGCAGGGCCGAGCCCCTCGCGCCCTCGATGCCCAGGAGCAGCGGCAGACCCGCATTGATGCCGATGACGGCGAGCAGCGCAATGAAGCTGCCCACCAGCCCGCGATCGGAAAAATCGAACCAGCCGGGGCCCTTGCGATCGCCCATGGCAAGAGCTGCCACCCCGCGCATGGCGGAGAGGGCTTCCTGGACGAGGCTGGGCGAAGGGGCGGACACTGGCGGCAACTTTGCTGCTGGGGATGAGGCTGAGCCCGGTTTAGTGCGCGCCGGGCGCGGCCACAAGCTTCAAGCCGCATGAAAGCGGCAAAAGGGGGGCGGTTCAGCCTTTGAGGTAGCGGGAAAAAAACGCCTCGTAGAGCGCGGTCAGCGCCTCGACATCGGCGATGCGCACCTGCTCGTTGACCTGGTGCATGGTGGGGCCGGGCAGGCCCAGCTCCACCACTGGACAATAGGCCGCAATGAAGCGCCCGTCCGATGTGCCACCGCCGGTCGACAGTTCGGGCGCGCGGCCGGTGCGCGCCTTGATGGTTTCGATGAGGAGCACGACCGGCCCCTCCACCGGGGCGCGGAAGACGCGCGAGGGTCGGCCCAGCCGGTCCACCGATACCCCGGCGCTGCCGGGCTCGGCCTTTGCGATTTGCGCTTTCACCCAGCCATCGAGGGCCTCGGGCGTCCACAGATCGTTGAAGCGGATATTGAACCTGAGGCTGCCCTGCGCCGGAATGACATTGCTGGTGGGATTGCCAACATCGATGCTGGTCAATTGCAGGCTCGAGGGCGGAAAATGCGCGGTGCCCGCATCGAGCGGGGTGCCCGAGAGCGCCGCCCCGATGCGCGAGAGCGCCGGCAGCGGGTTGAGCGCCTTGTCGGGATAGGCCACGTGGCCCTGCTTGCCCGAAACCGTGATGCGGTAGCTCACCGACCCGCGCCGGCCGATGCGGATGACGTCGCCGACTTCGGCGGTGGCCGAAGGCTCGCCCACCACCGCGAAATCGAAGCTGTGGCCGCGTTCAGTCGCCCAGGCGAGAAGCTTGTCGGTGCCGTTGATGGCGTCGGCTTCCTCGTCATTGGTGATGAGCAGCGCCAGCGTGCCCGCCTCGTCCGCCCCGCTTTCGGCCATGCGGGCAATCGCCGCGACCATGGCGGCAAGCCCGCTCTTCATGTCCGCGGCGCCGCGGCCGAACAGCACGCCATCCGAGATGGCGCCCGAAAAGGGATCGCGCGTCCATTTCTCGAGATCGCCGGGGGGCACGACGTCGGTGTGCCCCGCCAGCAGCAGGCGCTTGCCGCCCCGGTCGCGGATGGCGAAGAGATTTTCCACCGTGTAGGAGCCGTCGCCCGAAAACACCGGCCGCTCGACTGAAAAGCCGAGCGCGGTCAGTGCCTTTTCGAGGATATCCAGCACCCCCGCCGTCTCGGGGGTGACCGAAGGCGCGCGCACGAGCGCCTGCAGCAGCGGGATGGGATCGGTCAGGGCCGGCATCGGGGACGTTCCTTGAAGGCGGGGTTTGCGGACGGATCAGTCCCGCAGCAGCTCGTTGATGCCGGTCTTGGAGCGGGTCTGGGCATCCACCGTCTTGACGATGACGGCGCAGTAGAGGCTCGGGCCGGGGCTGCCGTCGGGCAGGGGCTTGCCGGGCAGGCTGCCGGGCACGACGACCGAATAAGGCGGCACCTTGCCGATATGGACCTGGCCGGTGGCGCGATCGACGATCTTGGTGGAGGCGCCGATGAAGACGCCCATCGAGAGCACCGCGCCCTCCCCGATCACCACGCCCTCGACCACCTCGGAGCGGGCGCCGATAAAGCAATTGTCCTCGATGATCACCGGGCCGGCCTGCAGGGGCTCGAGCACCCCGCCGATGCCGACGCCGCCCGACAGATGCACGTTCCTGCCGATCTGCGCGCAGGAGCCGACGGTGGCCCAGGTATCGACCATCGTGCCTTCGCCGACATGGGCGCCCAGATTGACGAAGCTGGGCATCAGCACGACGTTGCGGCCGATAAAGGCCGAGCGGCGCACGATGGCGCCGGGCACGGCGCGGAAGCCGGCGGCGCGGAATTCGGTCTCGCTCCAGCCCTCGAACTTGGAGGGCACCTTGTCCCACCACGGCGCTCCGCCGGGGCCGCCCGGAATGGTCGCCATGTCGTTGAGGCGGAACGAGAGCAGCACGGCTTTCTTGAGCCACTGATTGACGGCCCAGTGGCCATCGGCCTGCTTTTCGGCGACGCGCAGCGTGCCGGCATCGAGACGGCGCAGCGCCGCCTCGACGGCCTCGCGCACGGGGCCGGTGGTGGAAAAGCCGATGCCGTCGCGGGCATCGAAGGCGTCGTTGATGGTCTTTTCCAGCGCGGCGGCGTCCATTGCGGCAAGTCTCCCTTGAGGTCGGGCGGGACATTAGCCGCGCCTTGCCCCGTGTCAACCAAAGGTGTTCGGGCCATGCCCCGATCCGCTTGACGCAGCGTCACCGCCGCTGACACTGCTGGGTCGGGGCGTGCAGGGGGGAGCCATAATGAGCACCGCAATCTCGGACGACACTGTGAGCCGCTGCGACTGGGCCGGGTCGGACCCGCTCTACCAGCAGTACCACGACCGCGAATGGGGCCGGCCGGTCATCGACGACAATAGGCTGTTCGAGAAGATCTCGCTCGAAGGCTTCCAGTCGGGGCTCTCCTGGTTCACCATCCTCAAGAAGCGCGAGCGCTTCCGCGAGGTGTTCTTCGGCTTCGATCCCAACCGGGTGGCGATGATGGGGGAGGCCGATATCGATCGCCTCCTCGCCGATCCGGGCATCGTGCGGCATCGCGGCAAGATCGTCTCCACCATCAACAATGCCGCGCGCGTGCTCGAGGTGCAGGCCGAATTCGGCTCGCTGGCCGCCTATGTTTGGGGGTTCGAGCCGCACGCCAAGACGCGGCCGGCCGCCATCACCCGCGAGGCGGTGCATGCCATGCCGCAGACAGAGGCATCGAAGGCGCTGAGCAAGGACCTCAAGAAACGCGGCTTCAGCTTCGTGGGCCCCACCACCTGCTACGCCTTCATGCAGGCCATGGGGCTGGTCAACGACCATTTCGAGAGCTGCTTCTGCCGGGCCGAAGTCGAGGCCGAACGCCGTGCGTTTACCCGGCCCGATGCGACGGGCCGGTGACGGCACGCCGGCTTTCGGCCGGATTTGAGCCATCCCCGCGCCTTGTCTCGCAAGGGGCGTTGCGATAGGAACGGGCCAGATTTCCGGACCCAAGATCCAAGATTCTCGACCCATGACCGAACCTGCACAGCTGATCGAGCCGCGTCTGCCGCGCGGTCTTGAGGACCGTACGCCTCAGGACATTGCCGCGACCGAGGCGATGATTGCGCGGATCAAGGAGGTCTATCGACGCTACGGCTTCGATCCGGTCGAAACGCCGCTGCTCGAATATACCCAGACGCTCGGCAAGTTCCTGCCCGATACCGACCGGCCAAATGCCGGCGTTTTCTCGCTGCGCGACGATGACGAGCAGTGGATGAGCCTGCGCTACGACCTGACGGCGCCCTTGGCGCGGTTTTTCGCGCAGAATTACGACCGCCTGCCCAAGCCCTATCGCTCCTACCGGCAGGGCTATGTGTTCCGCAACGAGAAGCCGGGCCCCGGTCGCTTTCGCCAGTTCATGCAGTTCGATGCCGATACCGTCGGGGCCGCCGGCCCCGAGGCCGATGCCGAAATGTGCATGATGATGGCCGACACCATGGATGCCCTCGGCCTTGCGGGCAAATATGTCGTGCGGGTCAACAACCGCAAGGTGCTCGACGGAGTGCTTGAGGCGGCCGGCGTCGTCGATGCCGGCCAGAAGCTCACGGTGCTCCGCGCCATCGACAAGCTCGACAAGTTCGGCGTCGAGGGCGTGCGGCTGTTGCTGGGCGCCGGCCGCAAGGATGAATCGGGCGACTTCACCAAGGGCGCGGGGCTCGATGACCGGCAGGCCCTGATCGTTCTGGCCGGCATCGGACAGGGCGGCGACAGTTCAGCCCAGTCTGCCCGCCTCGACGAGGGCCGCGCGGAACTCGCCGCGATGCAATCTCTCTTCGATGCCGCCGGCTATGGCCCCGATCGCATCAAGATCGACCCCTCCGTCGTGCGTGGCCTCGAATATTACACCGGTCCCGTGTTCGAGATCGAACTGACCTTTGCGGTCAGGAACGAAAAGGGCGAGCAGGTGGTGTTCGGCTCGGTGGGCGGTGGCGGGCGGTATGACGGGCTCGTCTCGCGCTTCCGCGCCGATCCGGTGCCTGCGACAGGCTTTTCGATCGGGGTCTCGCGCCTCGCCCATGCGCTCAAGCTCACCGGCAATCTGCCGGCGCACGAGGCCGATGGCCCGGTGGTGGTGCTGGTCATGGATCGGGATCAGGTCGCGAGCTATCAGGCCATTGTGTCCGAACTCCGCCGCGCCGGCATTCGCGCCGAGATGTATCTGGGTTCCTCCGGCATGAACGCGCAGATGAAATACGCCAATCGCCGCAATGCCCCGGCCGTGGTCATCGAAGGCTCCAACGAGCGGGCCCAGGGCGTGCTGACGATCAAGGACATGATCGCCGGCGCCGAGGCGGCCCGCAATTTCACCGACAACGCGACGATGCGCGCCGCCCGGCCGGCGCAGGTCAACATCCCACGGGCCGATCTCGTCAAGACGGTGCGCGACATCATCGGGGCGGGGGCGCAAGGGTGAAGACCGCTTCGGAGCGCCGCGCCGCGCTCAACCGGCTGGTGGAATCGCGCACGGTGACGCGGGTGAGCCCGCCGCTGCTGCTTCCGGCGGGTCCATTCTTCGATCTTGCCGGCGAGGAATTCGGCCGCGCCCTGCTGCTGACCACCGCCAGCACCGGCATCGAATATTGCCTGAGGCCCGACTTCACCCTGCCTATCGCCCAGACCTATATCGAGGACGGGTTGGTCGGCGTGCCGGCCGCCTATACATATTTGGGCACTATCTTCCGCCAGCAGGACGGTCTGCCAGTCGAATTTGAACAGGCGGGCCTCGAACTGCTGGGCCAGCCCGATGCCGGCAATGCGCTCGACCAGGTGCTGACCTTCGCGCGCTGGGCGCTGGCCATCTACGACATCAACGCGCCCTTCGTGCGGCTTGGTGGCGTGGGACTGTTCGAAAGCTTCCTTGCCGCCGCCGATATCTCTCCGGCCTGGCAGGCCCGCATCCGTCACCGCTTCGGCCATCCCGATGCCATGGCGCGTGTGATGGAGCGGCTGTCCATTCCGCGCGAGCGCAATGCGGTGGAGGCCCCGGACGGGCGCGAGGCGGTGATCGAGATCGTCACCGATGCCATGCTACAGGGCGGGCTCAGCCTCGTGGGCGGCCGCACGCCAGAGGAAGTCGCCGATCGCTATATCGAAAAGCAGGCGCTCGATGCCGCGCCGCTTTCGGATGGGACGCTGCAGCTGCTGCAGGATTATCTCGAGGTGGAGGACAGCGCGCCCGCAGCGCTCGACCGCATCTGGTCGCTGACGGCGGCGGCCGGCCTCGATATCGAGGAGCCGATCCAGATCGTGCGCAACCATGCGGCGGCCTTGCAGGCGCTCTCGCCCAAGGCCGACGTGATCTTCGATGCGAGCTTTTCGCCGCGCCTCGACTATTATACCGGCGTCGTCTTCGAGATGACCAATGATGAGGGCGAGGTGCTGGCCTCGGGCGGGGAATATGACCGGCTGCTCGACCGGCTGGGCGCCAGCCAGCCCGTGCCGGCCTCCGGCTGTGCGCTCTGGGTTGACCGGCTCGAGCAGGAGGCGACGCGATGAACACCAGCCTCACCACGCTGGGCAACGGCCCGATGCCGGGCCCGAGCCCCATCGCCGGGGGCGGGCTGGTGCTCGCCGTGCCCTCCAAGGGGCGGCTCGAGGAGTTGACGCGCAAGGCCTTCACCAATGCCCGCATGGCGATTGCCCGGCCGGGCGGGGCGCGTGCCTATATCGGGGCCATCAAGGGCCAGCCGCATGTGACGGTGCGCTTTTATCCCGCGGGCGAGATCGCGCGCGGGCTCATCCATGGCAGCGTCGATATCGGGGTTACCGGCACCGATCTCATCCATGAGGCGGCCGAGAACGGGCCGGAAAACGTCGTCTTCGTGCGCGGGCTGGGTTTCGGGGAGGCCGATGTGGTGGTCGCCGTGCCCGACAGCTGGATCGATGTGACGCACATGGCCGATCTGGCCGATGTCGCCTCCGATTTCCGCGCCCGCCATGGCCGCTGGCTGCGGGTGGCGACCAAATATGTCAATCTGACCCGGCGCTTTTTTGCCGAATACGGCATTGCCGAATACCGCATCGTGGAAAGCGCCGGGGCGACCGAAGCGGCGCCCGCGGCCGGCAGCGCCGATCTCATCGTCGACATCACCTCGACCGGCTCGACACTTTCGGCCAACGCGTTGCGGGTGCTCGATGATGGCGTGATCCTCAAATCCGAGGCCAATCTCATCGTCTCGCGCACCGCCGACTGGACGCCCTTGCGCAAGGCCCAGCTCGAAGCCTTCTTCTCCGTGCTGGGCGGCGTGCCGGCGGGAATTTCAACGCTGCTCTGATGGTGCGTGCCTGCCGCCTCCGCCTGGCGACGGCGCATTAACTGCGCCCGTGCGAGACTCTGTCCGCACTTACAAGGAAGATCTCATGGCCCGTCGCGTCGAGACCCCGCTGCGAACATCCAAGCAGGATATCGACGCCACGCGCCACGTGCCCGAAACGCCGCAGACCCTGTCTTCGGCCTATCGGCTGGCCTTCTCCGACGAGGAATTCATGACCTCCGAGGATACGCGCGGCATCCGCTTCCAGCTCGAATATCTCAAGGCCGAGTTTCGCCTGCGCGAGCGCGGCATCCGCTCGACCGTGGTGCTGTTCGGCGGCGCGCGCATCCCCGAGCCCGGCAAGCCGGCCTGGGCGGCGCGGAACCCGACGCAGAAGGCCAACCTCGAAGCCGCTTCACGCTATTACACCGAGGCGCGGCGCTTTGCCCAATACGCTTCGCTGACTTCGAAAGCGCTCGACCATCGCGATTTCGTGGTGGTCACCGGCGGCGGGCCGGGCGTGATGGAGGCCGGCAATCGCGGGGCTGCCGATGTGGGCGCACCCTCGATTGGGCTCAATGTGGTGCTGCCGCACGAGCAGGCGCCCAACGCCTTCGTGACCCCGGAACTGAGCTTCAACTTCCACTATTTCGCCACCCGCAAGATCCACTTCCTGTTGCGGGCCAAGGCAGTAGCGATCTTTCCGGGCGGCTTCGGCACGCTCGACGAGTTCTTCGAAACGCTCACCCTCATCCAGACGGGCCGTATGGAGCGGGTGCCCGTGCTGCTGTTCGGCGCCGAATTCTGGACCAAGGTGATCAATCTCGAGGCGCTGGCCGAAGCCGGCACCATCGCGCCCGACGACACCCGGCTTTTCACGGTGGTCGATTCCGCCGAAGAGGGCTGGAACTGCATCCGCAACGCCTACAACCTGCCTGAGGTGGCGCTGGCGACGTAGTCAGGCTGTGGCCGAGGCGACGTCGGTCTGCGCGAAATCATTGCCTACGAACAGCAATGCGCATTCCTGCGCCATTGCCAGTTGGTAGGCAAAGCAATCCCCAAAATTAAGACCCGCCGGATGACGGCCCTTCCCCCATGTGGCGAAGGCCTGCGCGGCGCGTCGGGCCGCTGCCCCGTCCAGGGCAACGATGGTTACACCAAGTGTGGTGACCAGCGCTTCCAACTCCTCGAGCAGGTCGCGCCGTTCCGCGACGATGAGGGCTTCGGTCAGCGTCGCGGATGAAATGAGGATTTCGGTTTCCCGCAGCAGGCAGTCCTGACAGTCTTCATGACCGGGCTCCTCAAGCAGGATCGCCATCAGCGCAGACGTGTCGACCACGATCATTGCGGCAGACCATCATCTCCATAAAGGTCCGGCGCATCTGGCACTGTCCGCACTTCCGCGCGCTTTCGCCGAGCCCGGACGAGGATGGCCTCAAGCGCGTCGCGCCTGGCCTCGCGACTGGCCGGCGTGGCAATCGCGACGATGCGGGCTGCCGGCACGCCGTGGCGCGTCAGGATGACTTCGTCACCGGTCTCGGCGCGTCTGACCAGATCGGTCAATCGCCCCTTGGCCTCGGATACGGATACCCTCATTTTGCATCCCTTCGCTTTCCGCAGCCAATATGGACCATCGTCTGGTCCATTTCAATTTGTCACGGCAGGCGGGCGAGGAAGCTGGCGAGGTCGTCGGTGATGTGGTGGACGTGCTCGTCCTGGCTGCGGGTGAGTTCCCAGGCTTCGACCTGCTCATGGGCGAAGCCCTGTCCGGCCACGACCTGCACGGTGATCATGCCGGTATCGTGCGGGACCTTCAGGTTCTTTTCGAGGTCGTCGAACATGGCGGCGTTGCGCGAGCCGATGCCGTGGGCGGCAAAGAAGGCCTCATAGGCCACCGGCAGCGGCTTGGGCTGGTACTTCATGGCCCGGATGTCGAAGATACCCTCGAAAAGCCCGGCGGCGCCCACCTTGTCGAGCACAGCTTCGGCATGCCCGACATCGGCATTGGTGAGGATGAACTTACGGCCCGGCAGGGCCTTGATGGCCGCAACCAGATCGGGATGGGGCGCGACGCCGGAATAATCGATGGCGTGGACCTTGCCCAGAAAATGGTCGGGGTCGATCTGGTGGGTGTGCATCAACCCGTTGAGGGTGGTGCCGAAATCCTTGTAGTAGCGCTTCTGCAGCGCCCGCGCCTCGGCGAAATCGAGGCGCGTGACGTCCATGACGTAATGGGTGATCAGGGTATCGATCTGCGCGAACAAATTGCATTCGCGCGGATAAAGCGTGTTGTCGAGGTCGAACACCCAGTCGGTGACGTGGGAGAGCGAGCGGACGGGGCGGGGAGCGATCTGGTTCATGGCGCAATCATAGCGCCAATTGCCGGGAAGCTCACTCGTTTTGCGGTCCGCTCGCGCCGCATTTACCCGCGCGGGTCGGCGCCGGGCCGGGGCAGGCTGCGGGGGGCCTGGTCGGTCTCCTCGCCGGCCTCGTCGTCCTCGAGGAGCTGCTCTTCGAGCCCGCCATCCTCCATCATCATGTCGAGCATCTCATCGACCGGCAGGGTCTCGAGATCGATCGGTACGGGGTTGAGGCCGTTGGCCGAAAGCGTCACCGTCATGCCCTCGGGCGCCGTCTCCGGGGTCTCTTCGGCGGCGAGGAGCGCGAAGCTGAAGGGCGGATCGAAGGCGACGCGCAATTCGAGCGATCGGGGATCGCGCAGGAACGCATCGGCGGCCTCGGCGAGGCGGGCCGCATCGCCCACCGTGCCGCTCGAACCCAGCAGCACCGGCAGCTGGAGCACGAGGCTGTCGACCGCCTCCTCCTTGCTCACGCCCTGCGCCTCGGCCGAAAAGCCCAGCAGCGCATCGATGAGGCCGAGCTCCTCGAAACGCAGGGCGATGTGGCCGAGTGAAATGGCCGAGAGCATTTCCTCGCCGATGGCGAGTTCCTCGGCGGCGCGGGCTTCGGGATCGGTGACACCGGCCAGCGTCCGCTGGGTTTCGGCGATGCGGTCGAGCACGGCGGCGGTGTAGCCCAAAAGCTCGAGCGAGAGATTGAACTTGCCAATGCCATCGATGGTGATGGCGGTTTCGGGAATGTCCATGCGGCCGGTGGCGAGCGACCAGCTCGCCTTCTGGTCGATGCGGCCGGTGAGCTCAGTCTTGCCCAGGATGGCGAGGCCCGCCTCGAGTTCGAGCCCTTCGATGCCGGAGAGGTCCATGGCGATGCCGGTGAGGCTCGACACCGTGTCAAAGACCGGACCATCCGCGCCGTCGGTGACCGCGATGTCGGCCCGGGTGGCGGCGATGGTGAGGGGCGGGGCATCCTCGATGGTGATGGTGATGGGACCGGTGCCGCCCCCGGTGATGAGGCGCATTGCCTCGGTGGCGGAAATGTCGGGGCCGGCCGGCAGGTCTATGCCCTCGAGCACGAGGTCTTCGACCGAAAAGCCGAAGCCCTCCATTTCCATCGCGAAATCGGGCAGCACCATGCGGGTGGCGGTATAGCCGCCATCGGCCTTGGCCGCGACGCCCTCCACCACCACCGGGCCGGGAATGGCGAGCGACCCCAGGAGTTCGCCCATGCCGCCAAGGGCCACCGTCACGCCATCATAGGTGATGGTGCCATCGGCCGCGGTGCCGGTGCCAAAGCTCAGCTCATAGCCCGAATAGGCATAGGCGGCCGCGAATTTGGCGGCAAAGTCGGCGGCGTCCTGAGCGAGCGCCGTGCCGGGCAGCAGGGCGAGCCCGCCCGCGACGAGCGTTGCGCGAAGGGCGTGCAGGCACTTGGTCATCTTCGTCCCCTTGAGCCGATCGCATCGGCCCTGTTGATATCGTCGCCCGGCGCTGAACCGCCGCTGAATGGCTTTCGCTCAGCGCCTCAACGCACGAGCAGCGTGCCGGCGCCATGCTCGGTGAAGAGTTCCACCAGCACCACATGC
This sequence comes from Devosia enhydra, assembly GCF_900119845.1. Taxonomy (GTDB): domain Bacteria; phylum Pseudomonadota; class Alphaproteobacteria; order Rhizobiales; family Devosiaceae; genus FPKU01. The sequence goes on along the minus strand of NZ_FPKU01000003.1, from coordinate 596,096 downwards.
GGGGTCTTGCCGTTGAGGATGACCACGCCCTCGACGCCCGAATCGAGTGCCTCGAAGCAGGTTTCGACCTTCGGGATCATCCCGCCCGATATGACGCCCTCGGCGATCAGCTGCTTGGCCTCGCGCATCGACAATTCGGGAATGAGCTTCTTGTCCTTGTCGAGCACGCCATCGACATCGGTGAGGAACAAGAGCCGCTTGGCCCCGAGCGAACCGGCGATGGCACCCGCGAAGGTATCGGCATTGATGTTGTAGGTCGCCCCGTCGCGGCCCGGCGCGACGGGCGCGATCACCGGGATCATCTCGGAGCGCGCCAGAAGATCGAGCAGCGTGCGGTCGACCTCGATCGGTTCGCCGACAAAGCCCAGATCGAGCACCCGCTCGATATTGGAGCCGGGATCGCGGAACTTCTTTTCGGCCTTCCTGGCAAAGACCATGTTGCCATCCTTGCCGCAGAGCCCGATGGCCCATTCGCCCTCGGCATTGATGAGCGCCACGATTTCCTTGTTGATCGAGCCGGCCAGCACCATCTCGACGATTTCCATCGTGCGCTGGTCGGTAACGCGCAGGCCGCCCTCGAACTTGCTCTCGATGCCCAGCTTGGCCAGCATCGCCGCGATCTGCGGCCCGCCGCCATGCACCACGATGGGGTTGACCTTGGACTGCTTGAGCAGCGCGATGTCGCGGGCAAAGCCCTGGCCGAGCTTGAGATCGCCCATGGCATGGCCGCCATATTTGACCACGACGGTCTTGCCCTCGTAGCGCTGCATATAGGGCAGGGCCTGGGCGAGGATGGCGGCATCGCGGGAGAAGGCTTCGGTATCGGGCATCAGGAACTTCCGGAGATCGGGCGCGGGCACAAGCTGCTATAGTGAAAAATCACCGGCGGTGAAACCGCCTGGGGTCTTGTAGAGCAATGATTGCGGCAGTTTTCCGCTGCAACCTCCGCCCTTGAACGCGCGAGGCGCGCCAAGGTGCCCGAGACATCTGGCCTTGCGGCTCCGGGCCGGCTAGGGTCGCGCCATGGCCGTGTCGAGCGACGATCTTTCCCAGCTGCTTTCGCGCGTCGCGCTCGGCGACCGCGCGGCGTTCCGGCGTCTTTACGATCTGACCGGCGCGAAACTTTTCGGCGTCGCGCTTCGTATTCTTCGCAACAGGGCTGAAGCCGAGGAGGCGCTGCAGGAGGTCTATATCAAGATCTGGCAGCGCGCCGGCCGCTTCGCCGGCGGCGGGGCCAGCCCCATCAGCTGGCTGGTGGCGGTGATGCGCAACCACTGCCTCGATCGCCTGAGGGGCCGGCGGCCCCCGGCTGCCGATGTCGACGCCGCCTATGACATAGCCGATCAGGCGCCGGACCCGGAGATGGCCGCCATGGCCGGGGACGATTCGGCCGGGATCGCCCGCTGCCTGGCCGAGCTCGAGCCGGCGCGCGCCGATGCGGTGCGCGGCGCCTATCTCGATGGGCTGAGCTATGAAGAGCTGGCGACACGCCACAGCGTGCCGCTCAATACCATGCGGACCTGGCTGCGGCGCAGCCTCATCCGCCTCAGGGAGTGCCTCGAACGGTGAGCGTGGACGACGACATCGGTGAAAGCGATCGCGACAGCGTGCTGGCGGCGGAATATGCGCTGGGCCTGCTTTCGCCTGCCGATCGCGCCGCCTTTGCCGCCCGGCTCGCCGACGAGCCGGGGCTTGCCGCCCTCTTGGCCGGCTGGCAGGCGCGGTTTGCGAGCCTTGATGGCGAGTTCGAACCGGTGCAGCCGCCGGCGGCAGGTTTTGCGCGGATCGAGGCGAGGCTCTTTGAGCCGGCGAACGCGCGCAAGGCGGGCTGGTGGGATTCCCTCGCGCTCTGGCGCGGCCTTGCCGCCGGCGCCTTGGCGGTTGCGGTGGTAACGACGAGCCTTGCCCTGATGCGGCCGGCGCCGGCCGACCCCACCGTTCTTGCCACGCAACTGGTGGCGGCGCTGCGCGCCCAGGAAGGCAGCGGGGTCGAATTCGTCGCTTTCTACGATGCGGCGAGCGCCACGGTGCGCCTTGCTCCGCTATCGGGTGCGGCAGTGCCGCAGCGCGACTACGAGCTCTGGCTGATCGCGGGCAGCGCCGCGCCGGTCTCGATGGGCGTGATCCCGGTGGCGCGCAGCGCCGTGCCGGTGAGCGAACCGCTGAGAGGCGAGCTGGGCGCCGGCGCGACGCTGGCCGTCAGCCTCGAGCCCGAGGGCGGTTCGCCGACGGGGAGCCCGACCGGGCCGATCGTGGCGCTCGGACCCGCCATCGCCATCTGAGGGCGATGATCAGGGCAGCCTGCGCACCAGCGCCATGATTTTTTGCAGCAGCGGGTTCTGCGCCGCCTCGCGATAATATTCGGTGCCCAGCCGCTTCACGATTTCGGTCAGGGTCGGGTAGGGGGCCACGAACGCCATCAGGTGCCGGGCCGACAGCTTGTTGGCAACGCAGAAGGCGAAAAACGCCGTGAGTTCGCCTGCGCCCGGGCCCACCACCGAACCGCCCAGGATGCGGCCGCGGCGATCGGTGATCAGCTTGGCGAGCCCATGCGTCTCGAGCTCGGTGCGCGCCCGGTCGTTCTCGCCAAAGCTCGCCCTGAGGATGCGGAACCGGTCCCCCAGCCTTTTGCGCGCTTCGGGTTCGGTGAGCCCGACCTGCCCGATCTCGGGATCGGTATAGGTCGCGACCGGGATGATGTCGGGGTTCTGCCGGACCGGCAGGCCGAAGAGCGCGTTGCGGATCACGAGACCCGCCTGATAGCTGGCGAGATGGGTGAACTGCGCCCCGCCCGCCGCATCGCCGATGGCATAGACGCGCCGGTTGCTGGTGCGCAGGCCGGCCGAGAGCACGATCCTGTCGGGCGCATCCTTGCGGGTGCGGATGCGCGCCTTTTGCAGATCAAGCCCCTCGAGGTTGGGCTTGCGGCCGGTGGCGAGAAGGATGTGAGAAACGTCGAGCCGCTCCTCGCCATTTTCGGAGCGGATGACGACGCCGATGCCCATGCTGCGCGCGATGACGCGTTCGACTGCGGTATTGGCGCGGATCGCCACCCCGTCGCGCGCCAGCCGGTTGAGCGCGACTGCGGCCAGTTCGGGGTCGGTGCGGCCGAGCGGGGTGCCCGCTTCGACCACCGTCACCTCCGAGCCCAGCCGGCGATAGGCCTGCGCCAGTTCGAGCCCCATCGGCCCGCCGCCAACGATGAGCAGGTGTGTGAGCTTTCGCGTGTTGTCGAAAATCGTCTCGGAGGTGAAATACGGCACCGCGTCGAGCCCGGGAATGGCAGGCACGACCGGCCTGGCCCCGGTGGCGATGACGAAGCGGCGGGCCCTGATTTCGGCTTCGCCAACCATCACGGTGCGCGGATCGGTGAAGCGCGCCTCCCCGATGAGCACAGTGCAGCCCATGGCGCGGAAACGCGCCTCCGAATCGTGCGGGGCGATGCCGGCGATGACCTTCTGGACATGGTCATGCACCTTGCGGAACTGGATGCGCGGCTCTTCGGGCGTGATGCCATAGGCCTGGGCGTTGCGCATGGCGTGCGCCCGATAGCCCGCCGCGATCAGCGCCTTGGAGGGCACGCAGCCGCTGTTGAGGCAATCCCCGCCCATCTTTGCGCGCTCGATGAGCACCACCGACGCCCCGAAGGCGCGGGCCGCGGCGGCAACGCTCAGGCCCGCCGAACCTGCGCCGATCACGCAGAGATCAGGTGTCATCCTCTCGGTCACGGCGCGGCAGTCCTTCGGGTTCGACAGAGGGCCGGGAGGGCTGCGCGAGCGTCGGCCGGAGACGCTTCAATAGCACCGGGATGAGCGCGACAACAGCCAAAAGCAGAAAGGCGACCAGCATCTGGGGGGCGAGGAGGTCGGCCGGCCCGAAGGGCGTGCCACAGGGCGAGACCCCCGCGAGGCAGGCTTCGCCGCGCTCGGCAACGATGGCCCTGAGCCCCGCCCCGGCGGTGACATAGGCGATGGTGCCGGGGATGATCCCGACCAGCGTCGTCCACGCATAGGTGCGGAACGGCACCGCAAACAGCGCGGGCACGATGTTGACGAGGCTGAACGGAATGATCGGCGCGAGCCTCAGGAACAGGAGGTAATTGGCCGCGTCGGCCCGGAAGCCTTCGGCCAGCCGGTCGGTCCACGGGCCGGCCATGTGGGCAAACAGCGGCGAGAGGGCCGAGCGCGCGGCAAGGAACAGCAGGCACGCTCCCGTGGTTGCGGAAAAAAGCGCGATGGCCCCGCCCACCCACCAGCCAAAGAGCAGCCCCACCGCCACCGTCATGATCCAGCCCGCCGGCAGGCTGGCGGCGGTGGCCGCGACATAGATGAGGATGGTGAGAGCGATGGCGAGAGCCGGATTGGCATCGACCCACACCGCAACATGCTGGTAATTGAGCGCCAGCGCGTCAAAATCAAAGAGGCGATTGAGCCCGAGGCCGAGCGCGCCGGCCAGCACCACGGCGATGGCGAGGAGGGGCAGCCAGCGTCGGACGCCCGATGCTGCGCGGCGGGGCGCTCTGCGGCTCTGAAGGACGGGCGGGCTGGCCGATGAGGGGCGCAAGGGATCCTGGCTGGAACTCTGGGCAGGCCCCTTGGCTCAGCGCCGGACCGCCAGACCTGCTTAGGCCAATCGCGCGCCGATGTCGCCCCGTGTCACCGGGAGTTGAGGCGGGCGTGACGGCGGGGGCGGAAGATAAGGCGCCGCAACGGGGCGGATGCGACATTTGGGGGGCTCGAGGACCGTTTCGTCGCGTTGACTTGGCCCGGACGATTCCCTATAAGCCCGGCCAACCGCCGCAGGAGCGCGCGAAACGACGTTTCGTTTCCTGCGGATCCCGTCTTGCGCCAGATCGAGTAGAGGAACCGCGCCCGGCGTGGTCTGAGCCCATGAAACGTACATACCAGCCGAGCAAGCTCGTTCGCACCCGCCGTCATGGCTTTCGCGCCCGCATGGCAACCAAGAATGGCCGGAAGATCCTGAATCTGCGCCGCGCCGTTGGCCGCAAGAAGCTCAGCGCCTAAGGCCGGAGCCCGATGTCGGCCGACATCGGCGATGCCGGATCGACGCTGCACGACGCGCCCCAGCCGGCGCGACTGCGGCGGCTGAGCAAGAGGACGCAGTTCCTGAAGGCCGCCCGGGGCAGACGCGCCGGGCGTTCGGCGTTTACGCTGCAGGCCATAGCGGTCGAAGCGGCCGAGCCCGGCATCGGCTTCACCGTGACCAAGAAGACGGGCAACGCACCCGAGCGCAACCGCATCAAGCGCCGGTTTCGCGCCGCTGCCCGCGCCTCGGCCCTTCGCTTCCGCCCCGATACTGACTATGTGATGGTCGGCCGGCGCGAAGCGCTGGGCCAGCCCTTTTCCGCGCTTCTGGCCGACCTTGCCAGCGCGATCGACAAAGTCCACGCAAAAGCCGCCGACCGGCCCCGGAACCCCTGAGCATGACCCCTGACAATCGCAACATGATCCTTGCCATCGTCCTGAGCGTCATCGTGCTCTTTGGATGGCAATTCTTCGTTGCCGGCCCGCAGCTCGAACAGGCCCAGCGCCGCGCCGAGATCGAGCAGGCCCAGCAGCAGGCCGCCCAGGATGCCGGGCTCGCTACCCCTTCGACCGAAGGCTCGGGCACGGTGCCCGCCGCCGGCGTGCCGGGCGTTGCCGTCTATGCCACCCGCCAAGAGGCGGTTGCCGCAAGCCCGCGCGTCGCCATCGACACCCCCGACCTCACCGGCTCGATCAACCTCACGGGCGCCCGCATCGACGATCTGCGGCTCAAGGATTATCGCGAGACCATCGCGGCCGACAGCCCGATCATCACGCTGCTCTCCCCGGCTGGCGCGCCGGGCGGCTATTATATCGAGCAGGGCTGGGTGCCCGCCGGTACCTCGGGCATCGCGGTGCCTGACACCAATACGCCCTGGGCGGTTGAGAGCGGCAGCGCCGTATCGGTTGGCCAGCCGGTCGTTCTTGCCTGGGACAATGGGCAGGGCCTCGTCTTCCGCCGCACCATTTCCGTGGACGACCACTATCTCTTCACCATCACCCAGTCGGTGCAGAATACCGGCACGGGCGATGTGGCGCTCTACCCCTTCGCGCGCGTCGTGCGCCAGGGCACGCCGCAGGTGCAGAACTTCTATATCCAGCATGAGGGGCCGCTCGGCGTTCTGGGCAGCAACAACTGGGTTGCGCGCAAATATCACGACCTGCAGAACGAACGGCAGGTCGACGTGTCCAACACCACGGGCTGGATCGGCATCACCGACAAATACTGGGCCACCGCCGTCCTGCCGCGCCCCGATGCCGCGGTGAATGCCCGCTTCTCCTATTCAAACCCGGCAGGGGTCGACACCTACCAGACGAGCGTCGTCGAGACTGCGCCGGTCGTGGTTGCCGCTGGCGCCACCGCCACCCATGAGAGCTTTGCCTTCGCCGGCGCCAAGGAAGAGGCGGTCATCGCCTCCTATGAGCGCGATTACGGCTTCGACCGGCTCGAACTGCTGATCGACTGGGGCTGGCTGCATTTCATCACCAAGCCGATGTTCCACATCTTGAGCTGGCTCAACCATGTGCTGGGCAATTTCGGCCTCGCCATCCTGGCGCTGACGGTGGGCGTGAAGGCGATCTTCTTCCCGCTGGCCAACCGCTCCTATGCCTCGATGGCGGCCATGCGCCGCGTGCAGCCGGAAATGAAGGCGATCCAGGATCGCCACAAGGAAGACCGCGTGGCCATGCAGCAGGCCATGATGGAGCTCTACAAGAAAGAGAAGATCAATCCGCTTTCGGGCTGCTGGCCGATCCTGATCCAGATCCCGGTGTTCTTTGCGCTCTACACCGTGCTGTTCATCAGCCTCGAGATGCGCCATGCCCCGTTCTTTGGCTGGATCCAGGATCTTGCAGCGCAGGACCCGACCTCGATCTTCAATCTGTTCGGCCTTCTGCCCTATGAGCCGCGCAACGTGCCGATCATCGGCAGCTTCCTCGGCATCGGCGTGTGGCCGGTGATCATGGGCATCACCATGTGGGTGCAGATGAAGCTGAACCCGCCGCCGCCCGATCCGACGCAGGCGATGATCTTCTCGCTGATGCCGATCCTCTTTACCTTCATGCTCGGCACCTTCCCGGCCGGTCTCGTGATCTACTGGGCTTGGAACAACTTCCTCTCGATCACCCAGCAGTGGATCATCATGAAGCGGCACGGGGTGGAGGTCGATCTCTTCGGCAACATCATCAGTTCGTTCCGCCGCAAGCCGCGCCCCGCAACGGCTGAAAAGCCCAAGGCCTGAGCGCCACAGGGCGTGAGGCGTAAAGGCCTCAGCCCCGCCGCGCAGGCCGCCGACAAGGACGGCAAAGACAATGACACAGGCCGTCTACACCCCTGAAGCGCTCGAACGCGGGCGCCTCCTCTTCCTCCGCCCCTTCACCTTCGTGAAGGGCTGCGTGCGCATTGCCGATCTGCCGCCCATGGACAGGCTGGAGATCGCCTTCGCCGGCCGCTCCAATGTCGGCAAGTCCTCGCTGATCAATGCGCTGGCCGGCACGAGTGCGCTCGCCCGCACCTCGAACACGCCGGGGCGGACGCAGGAACTCAACATTTTCGAAGCCTATTCGGAGCCGCTGCGCATCGTCGACATGCCCGGCTATGGCTTCGCGCAGGCGCCCAAGCCCAAGGTCGAGGCCTGGACGCGGCTGATCCACGCCTATCTTACCGGCCGGGCGACGCTGCGGCGCGTCTATGTGCTGGTCGATGCGCGCCATGGCCCCAAGGCCAACGACCTCTCGGTGATGAACGAGCTCGATGGCGCGGCGGTGAGCTACCAGATCGTCTTGACCAAGGCCGACAAGCCCGGCCATGCCGAGCTGGCCCGCATCATCGCCGAGACCGAGGCGGCCGTGGCCAAGCGGCCGGCTGCGCATCCGCGCGTGATGCTGACCTCGTCCGAAAAGGGCACGGGCATTGCCGAACTCCGGGCCGAGATCGGTGCACTGCTCGATCACGCAGGTGTGATGCAACCGGGCTGATCGCTGACCTATTGTTGAGGCTGCGCGGGGGCGTTGTGATGGAGCTCATCATGAAAGCCGCGTTTGTCTGCCTCGGCCTGATGCTGGCATCGGCCTCGTCTCCCGTTCTTGCCCAGAACATGTCGGTGCCCGATGGGTTCACCTGCACGTGCTGGGCCGATATCGACCAGCCCATGCCGATGCCCGGGGGCGGGAAAAGCTATATCTGTCCGCCCGGCCCGCGCACGATCACGGAAAACCTGCCGCAGCGGACATTCATGCGCGGCGGCGACACCATCATCGCCTCGTGCGAATTGCCGCTTGGCAGCCCCAACGACAATCCCTCGACCTATGACCGCGGCAGCAGTGTCTCGGATGGTGAGGAGGGCGGCGGTCGGCAGCGCTAGAGCGCTATCTGGCCTCATTGATCATGGGTGCCTGCCGGACGCGGCAAGGACCCTAATCGTCGCATCGTTTCGGAGACCGTGCTGGCCGGGTTCCTGGACCAGCCCGAGAGGAGCGACCGGGTTCACACCCGGTCCATCCGCCTGAGCTCAGGATAGCGCCACGCCCAGAGCGCGGCTATGCCGACGCTGCTGATGCCCCCGATAACCACCGCCGGAACCGCGCCGATGAGGGCGGCGGCCGTCCCGGCGCGGAAATCGCCGATCTCGTTGGCCCCGGTATTGAACACCGCATTGATGGCATTGACGCGTCCGCGCGTTTCATCGGGCGTACGCAGCTGGATGAGGATCTCGCGCACGAAGATGCTGATCATGTCGCAGGCGCCGGCAAAGAACAGGGCGGCAAAGGAGAGCCAGTAGAGCGTGGAGAGCCCGAAGACGAGAATGCCGATGCCATAGCCGGCCATGGCGCCCAGCATCACCCAGCCGGTATGCCGGTGCAACGGGCGCCAGACCAGCAGCAGGGCCGCAAGCAGCGTGCCGGCTGCGGGCGCCGCGCGCAGCAATCCGATCTCCGCCGGCCCGATGAACAGCACGTCGCGGCCATAGACCGGCAGGAGGGCCGTGGCGCCGCCAAGGATGACCGCGACCAGATCGAGCATCATGGCGGCAAACAGCAGCCGGTGGGACAGTATGGTCCTGACCCCGCCCACGAGATCGCCGAGCCGCAGGGGCGTCGAGACGCGCTTCTGGCTGGTCGGGCCGATCAGCAGGGCGGCGACCACGGCGACGGCGAAGCCGACCGTGCCGGCCATCAGCGCATGCACGGGCCCTGTCGCATAGAGCAGGCCACCCACCACCGGTCCGGTGACGGCGGCGGCCTTGGTGGTGGTGGTGTTGAAGGCGATCGCGCGCGGCACCTGCGCGAGCGGCACGATATTGATCAGCAGCGACTTGAGGGTGGGCGCGTAGAAAGCCCGCACCACCCCGATGAGCACGAAGAGCAGCAGGATGGGCACGACCTCCGGCCCCCGCTCGGCCTGATGCCAGGTCAGGACGCCGGCTCCGAGCGCCCCGAGCAGGAAGGCGGCGGCGAGCACCTGCTTGCGGTCATGCCGGTCGACGACGAGCCCGGTGACGAAGACCAGCGCCAGCGCCGGGGCGAACATCATCAGCCCGGCGATGCCGAGGAAAAAGGCGTTGTCGGTCAGGTCGTAGAGCGCCAGCCCCAGCACCAGCAGCAGGAGGTGGGTGGAGAAGATGCCGGCAAAGCGGGCCAGAACATAGACGGCGTAGGATCGGGACCACATCGGCTTGCGCGCCTGAAACGAGACCCGCCTCTTAGGCGCGATTGCTGCCGCCGTCTACCGCATTTGCGTCCGATCGTCTCACGATCATACAAACTTTAGCTTCGTAGGCCGGCTAGCCCTGCGGCGTGGTGCGGCGGCATTCCTCGCGCACCACGGTGCCGCGCGGCGTGCAGCCCGAACTGCTCTCGGTCATCATCTCGGCCTCGTTGGCCTCACCGAAGAGCTCGGCGGCGCGGCTGCTGTCGCGCTCCACCCCCAGCCCCTGGCTGTAGAGATTGCCCAGGGCATACATGGCGCGGTGGAATTTGTTCTCGGTGGCTGCCGCCTCGTAGAGCCGTGCGGCTTCGGCGTGATCCTGCGGCACGATGCTGCCTTCTTCATAAAGGATGGCGAGGTTGAAACGCGCCAGCACGTCACCCTGCTCGGCGGCCATGGCATACCAGCGGGCGGCTTCCGCGCCGTCCTGCGCGACCCCGTCGCCCGTTGCAAAGATCAGCCCGAGATTGAACTGGGCCCGGGCATCCCCCTGCTCGGCGGCCTTGCGATACCACTCGACGGCGGCGGCGCGATCGGCAGTAACGCCAAGCCCCTGATCATGGAGCACGCCGAGATTGAACTGGGCGCGGGCATCGCCGGCTTCGGCCAGGGGCTGCCACTGCGCGAGGGCGGCCGCGTGGTCGCCGCGCCCGAAGGCCGAGAACCCGTCCGCCAGCGCATCGGCCAGCGCCCCGCCCATCATCAGCGCCAGCAACGCTCCCGCAACAGCAATCCGCTTTGCCATAGGTGGTCCTCCCTGAAAGCTCTGGTGTCCGGCCGCGGTCTTGCGCCGCTGGGCCGGTGTGGTCCTCCTCAAAGCAGCGACGCCGCCGGGTGGTTCCGGCGGCGTCGCGTGAGGCTTAGTGCGTTCCGGCCGCGCGGGCCGCGGCGATCGTGTCGCCGACTTTCTCCCAGGCCGGGCGATCCGAGAACCGGTCGCGCACGAAGGCGGCGAGATCGGCCATCTGCTCGTCGGTGATCTGGATGGCGCGACCCGGCATCGAGCGGCCCAGCGCGCCGACCGGCGGGGGCTGGATGCCGTAGAACACGATGTTCACGAGGTTAGAGGCATCGGGTGCGTTGACCACGCTCGAGAGCGCCAGCGGCATCGGCTGGCCGTTCTGGCGATGGCACTCGGCGCACTGGCTCTCGAACACCTGAGCGCCGCGCGCCAGCACCGGATCGGTGGGACGAGCAGGGGCATCGGGGTGGTTCCAGTCGAGGGCCTCTGCCGTGGCGCGGATTTCGGCCACCTGATCCTCGATCTCGCTTTCCTCGCGGGTCTCGCCGCGCAGTGTCATCAGGTAAGAGGCGATGGCAAAGACATCATCCTCGGACTGCTCGTAGAGATCGTTGACCACCGGGGTCATCGGGCCGGCCGCGATGCCGTGATCCCCGTCATAGCCATCGATGAGATAGTTGACGAAGGCGATTTCGGTCCACGGTGCCACCGAGATGGACTGAGCGTTGAGCGGGGGCGCATACCAGCCCTCGGCATAACCGCCGCCATAGGCTTCCGGACCCGACTTGACCGCCGCGCCGAACATGTTGCGCGGCGAGTGGCAGGCGCCGCAATGGCCCAGACCTTCCACGATATAGGCACCGCGGTTCCAGTCGTCGCTCTGGTTCGGATCGGGCTGGAATTCGCCTTCCTTGAGGAACAGGAGGTTCCAGCCCGCCATCAGGATGCGGTTATTGAAGGGGAAGGGCATGTCGTTGGGCTTGGCCGGCTCCCGCACCGGCTCGCGCGTCATCAGATAGGCATAGATGGCCTTGAGATCGTCTTCGGTGACGCGGGTGTAATAGTCATAGGGGAAGGCGGGGTAGAGATAGCTGCCATTATTGTCCACGCCGTGCTTCATGGCGCGGATGAAGGCCTCTTCCGACCAGGTGCCGATGCCCGTTTCCGGATCGGGCGTGATGTTGGTGGTATAGATGGTGCCGAAAGGCGTCGGCAGGGGCAGGCCGCCGGCATATTCGCCGCCACCTTCGCGGGTGTGACAGACCCCGCAATTGCCGAGGCCCGCGAGAACCTCGCCGCGCTCGACAAGGCCGGCGTCGAAGGCCGTTGCGACCGGAGGGGTGATGGGAGCGATGGCGGGGAAGCGCATCGCATAGGCGAGCGCACCACCGGCCGCCACCACGACCAGCACGACGAGCACCAGGGCAATTCTTTTCAAGGTCATTGAGGATCAGTCCGGAAGCGAAGGGTTTGGCTCATAAAGATTGGAGCCGTTCCAAAAACCGTAACGGCACGTTCGGCGCGGGGCAAGGGCTGACTGTCCGACGATCGTGCAAGAGGGACCGATTGTCGCAGCCGGCTCACCGGCGCACCGCCGGTGATTCCATCGGCAGCCCACCGCCCCGCCAGGCAAGGTAAAGCTCGAGGGCGAGATAGGTTTCCGACCCCGCCGCCTCGGGCTCGGCCCGCAGCGAGGTGTTGCACCAGGCAAACATGCGATGCCGCGAGGCCGTGGAATTCCACAGCAGCCGGTAGATGGGGAAGCCGTTGATCTGCCCCTGGCTGATGGTGTCGCCCCTCAGCTTCTGGCCGGCAAGCCCGTCATGACACTGGCTGCACGAGAGATCGAGCTGCCCGCGCCGGGTGAAAAAATAGTCGCGCCCGGCCTCGAAATAGGGCCGGGCCGGCCCCTCGATATCCACAGCCATCGGCATGCCGCGCGATTGCAGCGCCACATAGGTGGTGAGGCCCAGCAGTGCTTCCGATTCGTAAGCGAGGGCTTCGGCGCCCATCTCCTTCGTCAGCATCTGGTTGATTCGCCCCTCGAGATTGACGAGCCCGCCGACATCCGGATCGTATTGCGGATAGCGCGCCGCGACCCCCGCCATGCTCGTCTCGGCCGCTTCGTGGCAGGAGGCGCAGGAGAGCCCTTCGCTGCCCATCGGGGTGGACCAGAGCCGCTCGCCCGCCTCGACCGAAAAGAAGGCGGGATTGACGAAATCATCATCCTGCAGCGCCTGGGTCTGGGGCGCCATGAACTCATAGCCCGAGCGCGGGGTGGGCGTGGGGTCCGCCTCCTGGGCTCGGGAGAAGGCACTTGCGGCAAGCCCTGCAGAGACGACGCCGACGAGAAGGACGAGAAATCGCATCGGCTCAGTCCGCCTTGAGCGTTGCAAGATAGGCCACCACGTCTTCGATCTCCTGGGCCGTATAGATCGGGGTGCCCGCATAGCGCGCCAGAACGCCGGTCAGCCCCTCGATGCGATAATAGGACGGCATCAGCGTCTCGGGATTGATGGCCTTGGGGTCGACCAGCCTCAAGCGAAGCTCGGGCACCGAATAGGCCGAGCCGATGCCTTCGAGCGGCGGGCCGATCTGGCCGTGATCGGGCTCTTCGGGGATGGGCATGGCGTGGCAGATGAGGCAGCTGGCCTTGCTGATGTCGCGCACGATCAGCCGGCCGCGATCGGGGCTGCCGGGGACGCTGGTGAGCGGGGCCGGAATGCCGCCATCGACGATCGCGACGGCAACGAGATCCTCGGCTTGCGAAAGAGGCGATGCCATCAGCACGGCCAGCAGAAGCGGCACGCCCGCGCGCCTGCGGCGCAGTGGCCGCGCGTCACGGGCAAATCGGGCAGCAGGGGGCCGACGCATGCGTGCCGCAGCGTTCATAAAGGCGCGGATCACGGCGGTCATGCCCTCCAATGGCCTGCACCGGTTCACCCGGATGGCAGCAGGCGCTGCTCACGATCAGCTTGCGCTTCCGGCACAACGTCCGGCAACGGAAAAGTGTTCGCGCCGGTTCAGGGCAATCGGCACGAGCCAGACTATGACCTGCCCGCGCGCCTCGCACAAGCGGCTCGCGCGGATCCGGATCGCTGCGGGGGTGGGCGGGCTTTGTCGGACCGTCTGACTTTTTTGTGCAGCATATGGACATGGCCGAATCGATCCTTACCCTTCATGCGCGAGGCGCCGAAGATGTGCCCGGGGACCGGCAGGGGAGGGATGGACGCCGTGATCATCACACGTCGCACGCTATTGGCTGGCGCCGGGCTGGGCCTGGCCGGAGCGGTTCTGGGTGGGCGCGGCGGGGTGGCGCAAACCACCGATCTGCACGGGCTCGACGCCATCTGGCGCGATGTGCCGACCGCGCTCAACGCCTTTTTCGGCCCTGTGGACTTCACTGACCACGGTGTCTGGCTGGACCTGCCCCAGCATGCCGATGCCGGCGGCTCCGTGCCCGTCACCGTCGGGTTCGATGCGGCGCCCGAGGATGATCCGCACCCCCGGCTCGTGCATCTATTGGCCGACGGCAATCCGGCGCCGCATGTCCTTTCCGCCTGGTTTTCGCGCCTGAGCGGCAAGGCCGCCTTCTCGACGCGCATCCGGCTCGAGACCTCGCAGACGGTGACGGCGGCTGCCGAGATGAGCGATGGCAGCCATCCGCGCGTCGACCGGCCGGTGACGGTAAGCTTTGGCGCCTGCGCCCAGATCGGGGAGGGGTCCGACGCCGAAGTTGCCGCCTTCCGCCCCGTGCCGCGCGTCAGCGTACCGCGCATGGCCAGAAAGGGCGAGGTGATCACGTTGCGCTCGGTGATCGCGCATCCGATGGAGACGGGCCTGCGGCTGGGCGTTGGGCAGGACTGGATCCGGCAGCGCATCATTTCGGCCTTCCACTGCCATTTCAACGGCGAGGAAGTGTTCCGCGTTCGCCTCTATCCGGCGGTTTCGACCAATCCGTATTTTTCCTTCCACGCCCGGGTGGACGAGCCGGGCACCTTCACGTTCCGCTGGCACGATACGCCGACGGGAGAGACCTATACCGCGAGCGCCGATATCGCGATCGCCTGACGACGCATAACGTCCCATCCAAATATATCTTTCAGTACATATCGCCTGTGATATGTATGTCCGGAAATATCGCTCGGGTCCTGCCGCGACGGGAGGCCGTTGACGGCGCACCGGCGATTCCTCGGGGGGCATTGAAAGTCCCGATTTTCCGGTCAGGTCCCGGCATCGTGATCCGCCCCCCGGCGCTGCAGGGGCCATTCACGGCTTAACATGACATCTATGATCATCAATATAGTGCAGTGCCGATAGCGGCTTGCGGGGAATTTTCATACACTGAAATGTCAGATATGGACCAAAAGCCGATGAAAAGACTTGGGCAATTCTCTGTCGGACAATATTGCGAAGCCTGAAATATCAGTTATTGTGACCTCATCGGTGGCGGCGGTCTTTCAGGGAGGGGCGCCGCCACCCGCGATGGCAGCGCGCCAGAGGCTGGGAGGCCGGCGTCGCTGCTCCACCGAGCTTGAAGGGGAGGAACCACATGAGCTTCAGCCTGACCATCAACGGCACGACCCACGAGGTCGATGTCGAGCCCGAAACGCCGCTGCTGTGGGTCATTCGCGACACGATCGGACTGACGGGCACCAAGTTCGGCTGCGGCATCGCCCAGTGCGGCGCCTGCACCGTGCATATCGACGGCCAGCCGGTAAAATCGTGCAACACCAATGCCGCCAGCGCCGCCGGCCGGCAGATCACGACCATTGAGGGCCTCTCCTCGGACGGCAACCATCCGGTGCAGCAGGCCTGGATCGAGCATACCGTGCCCCAGTGCGGCTATTGCCAGTCGGGCCAGATCATGTCCGCCGCCGCGCTGCTGGCGCGCACGCCCAAGCCGTCCGATCGCGAGATCGACGCCGCGATGGCCGAGAATATCTGCCGCTGCGGCACCTACTCGGCCGTCCGCGATGCGGTCCATCGCGCTGCCGAAATCGCTTCGGCCTGAGGGGGACGCCATGAACCACATCAACATTTCACGCCGTAAATTCATCACCTCTTCGCTCGCCGCCGGCGGCGGGCTGATGATCGGCTTCCACATTCCGGCCGCCCTCGCCGACACGGTGATGGGCGAGGCCTGGAAGGCCCCCACCGAGGGCGCCGAGATCAATGCCTGGCTCACCATCGATGCCGATGGCATCGTCACGGTGCGCTGCCCGCACACGGAAATGGGCCAGGGCGGCTTCACTTCCGTGCCCATGATGATCGCCGAGGAGCTCGATTGCCCCTGGGAGAACATCCGCGCGGTGATGGCCGACGCCAACCGCCACGAGACGCAGGGCCGCGTCTATGTGGAAATGTCCACCGGCGGCTCCAACCTCGTGCGCAACCGCCATCCCCATATCATGCAGGCCGGCGCCTCGGCGCGCGAGCGCCTCAAGGAAGCGGCGGCCCAGGCCTGGGGCGTCGAGCGCTCGGCGGTGACGGCCTCGCAGGGCGTGCTGTCCTCGGGCGACAAGACCGGCACCTATGGCGAATTCGCCTCGGCGGCTGCCGCCGTGACCCTCGATGAGGAGCCGGCGATCAAGGCCTATGGCGACTGGTGGCTCCTGGGTACCGACGTGCCGCGCATCGACGTGGCGCCCAAGACCAATGGTTCGGCGATCTACCCGATCGACGTGCGCCTGCCCGACATGGTTTATGCCGCCGTCAAGGCCAGCCCGGTGCCGGGCGGCAAGGTCAAGAGCTTCGATTTCGAGGCCATCCGCGCCCGGCCCGGCATCATCGCCGCCGTCGAGCTCAAGCAGGCCAAGGACGAGCTGGCCAATGCCGATCTGCGCAGCGCCGTCGCGGTGGTGGCCGACAGTTTTTACCGCGCCAAGACCGCGCTCGACCTCATGCCGATCGAATGGGAATTCAACGGCAACGAGACGATCAGCTATTCGGCGATGGATGCCGAAGCCAAGACCAAGATGACCCAGCCGGCCGACCACGTCGAGGAAATCCGCGGCGATCCGCGGCCGATCCTCGAAGCGGCGGCCGACAAGAAGGTGGTGGGCGAATACAACCGCCCCTATGAGGCGCATGTGACCATGATGCCGCCCGCCGCGGTGGCCAATGTCACGCCCGAGCGCGTCGATGTCTGGAGCTTTACCCAGAACGTCCATCACGTGCTGCTGGTTTCGGCCGACCAGGCCGGCCGCGACCCCAAGGACGTCTATGTGCACGCCACCTATCAGGGCGGTGGTTTCGGCTGCGGCAACGCCGTGGACGTGCCGCGCCAGGCGGTGGAAATCTCCAAGCAGGTCGGACGGCCGGTCAAGGTCATCTGGACGCGCGAGGAAGATATCGGGCAGAACCGCTCGCGTCCGCCGGTATGGGCGCATTTCGAGGCCGATATCGGCGAAGGTGGCCTGCCCACCGCTCTGCTGATGCGCTCGGTCGGCGAGATCAAGAACCCCGCCTATGCCGATCGCGGGCTCGTCAACACGCCCTACAACATCGAGAACCGCCGCTATGAGCGGCATGTGGTCAACTCCAACATGCCTGTCGGGCCGCATCGCGCGCCGGGCAACAACTCCACCGGCTTTCTCATCGAGCAGTTCGTGGACGAGATGGCGCTTGCCGGCGACTGGGATCCGCTGGAGTGGCGCATCAAGATGACCGAGGGCAACGAGCCCTGGCAGCGCGTGCTGCTCAAGATGAAGGAAGTGTGCGGCTTTACCACCGACCTTCCCCGTGGCGAGGGCATGGGCATCGCGGTCGTCGAATCGCACGGTTCGGTGGTGGGCGCCTGCGTCACCGTGGCGGTATCGCGTCGCGGCTCGCTCGAGATCGACAATGTCCATATCGTCTCGAACTCGGGCTACATCATCAACCCGCTCAACTGCGCCGAGCAGATCAAGAGCTGCGTCGCCTGGGAACTGAGCCACGTCATGAATGGCGGGCTGAACCTGCAGAACGGCCGGTTCATGAACGTCAATCTCGACAACTACTCGCTGATGCGCTTCCCCGAAATGCCGCGCGTCACCATCGATCATGCGCTCTCGCAGGATGGCTGGTGGGGTGGCATGGGCGAGACGGCGGGCCCGCCGACTCCGCCGGCGCTGGCCAACGCCATCTTCTTTGCCACCGGCAAGCGCGTACGCTCGACCCCGCTGATCCAGCACGATCTGAGCTGGTCGTAAGATCAATGCAGCCGGCGGCCCTTGGGCTGCCGGTTCTCCTGATCGAAAATCTCCTGATGGGCGGCCTCGGCCGCCCTCTTTTTTTGCCCGCCGCGTCCACGATCGCGCGCCGGCCGGCCGAAACGCTCCGGATGCCTTGCCGCCTTACGGGCTTGGATCGAGAGGGCAAATCTGTTCTTGTGCCCGGCGCTGGCGTGGCATGGTGCGCGCTGCAACGCATCCTGGGGGCGGGGGCGATGGGGCGGATCTGGGGCTGGGCCATCTGGCTCGCGCTGTTGCTGGGGCCGGCACTGGCCCAATCCGATCATGTGCTGACACGGGCCGTCCTCGCCGATCCCGGCGGGCGGCTGACGATCGAGCAGCTGAGCGATGCCGAATTCGCGCCCATGCCCAACATCCTTGCGGCCGGCTACACCGATGCGGTGCACTGGGTGCGGCTCGATATCGCCCCGACGGCCGACGGCCGGCCCCTGATCCTGCGCGTTCGGCCGACCTATCTCGACACGCTGGTGCTCTATACGCCCGACCCCGCCGCGCCGGGGGGCTACCGCCAATCGGTCAATGGCGACACCGTGCCGTTCGGGGCGCGCGAAACGCCGGCGGTGAGCCTGAGCTTCACCATCACGCCCGAGGGGCCCTCGACGCGCTATTACCTGCGCCTCAAATCGACCAGCAGCTCGGTGCTGAACGTCGCCGCCCTGCCGCAGGCGGCTGCCGTCTCCGAAGACGTGCAAATGCTCATCGTGCAGGTGATCCTTCTCGGGCTGATGAGCGGGTTGCTGTTCTGGGCGATCAGCGAATATCTGATGTCGCGCGATTCGGTGGTGGCGTGGTTCCTGCTCGCCCATGCGCTGCAGGGGCTCTACCTGCTCTGCATCTCGGGCTATGCGGCGCCGCTGCTCGGCCGGATCGACCGCACCGCCGACATGCTGACCAGCATCGCGGTGCTGCTCGTTCCGCTCTCGGCGCTGCTCTTTCACCGGGCACTGCTCAAGGCCTTTTCCCCGACGCGGCTGGCGCAGCGGCTCTGGGATGCGCTCATCGTGATCGATGTCACGGCGCTGCTGCTCTATGCCATGGGCTGGGCGCGGCTGGGTTTGCAGCTCAATTCGATCGTGCTGCTGCTGGGCGCGCCGCTCTTTATCTTCGTGGCCTTCACCGTGCAGTCCGAAGGGCTGATCGGGCGCGGGCCATTGCGGGTCGTCTATATCCTCCAGGCGATCTCGCTCGTCATCTTCATGGTGCCGCTCCTGGGCCTGACCGCGGCGCAGCGGCTCAATCTCGACGGCTCGGTGATCCCGGGCGCGATCTCGGCGCTGCTGATGTTCGTGCTCTTGCATCGCCGCTCCCGGCTGCTGCTCGACAACGCCCAGGCGGTGCGGCTCGACCTTGGGCTGGCGCGCCAGCAACTGGCCAATGAACGCGAGCAACGCCAGACCCAGAGCCATTTCCTCGCCATGCTCTCGCACGAACTCAAGACCCCGATCACCGTGGCGCGGATCGCGCTGGGCACGGCGCGCACCACAGGCGAGCCGCGGCGGCTGATCGAGGCGGCGCTCGACAACATGAATGCGGTGATCGACCGCTGCACCTATGCCGATGCGATGGAGCAGCACCAGTTGCAGGTGGTGGCCGAAACCGTCGATATCGAGGCCCTGCTCGAAGAGGCGGTCTCCCGCCTGCCCCCCGCAACGCCGATGGACATGCGGATCGGCGCGGTGCAGGCGCTGGTCACCGATCCGGTGCTGCTGGGCGTGGTGGTTGCCAACCTGCTCGACAATGCGGTCAAATACAGTGCGCCGGGCACGCCCATCGGCCTGATGGCGAGCATTGCCCAGCACCATGGCCGCGCCGGGCTGGCGATCAGCATCGAAAACCTGCCCGGCCGGGCCGGCCTGCCCGACAGCGCGCAGGTGTTCAGCAAATTCTACCGCAGCCCCGGCGCGCGCCGGTCGAGCGGTTCGGGTCTGGGACTTTACATCGTGCGTGGCATCGTGAAGCGGCTTGGCGGTACCGTGCGTTATGACCCCGAAGACGGGAAAGCGAGGTTCACTGTATGGCTGCCACGCTGAGCATCGCGGTTGTCGAGGACAATGACGACCTGCGCACCGCCATTGTGGCGGCACTCGAGCAGGAGGGCCACAAGGTCACCGGCATCGAAAGCGCCGAAGCCGTGATCGAACATCCGGGGCTTTCCGGCGTCGACCTCATGGTGCTCGATCTGGGGCTGCCCGGCGAGGACGGGCTTAGCCTCGCGCGCCGCATCCGCGAGGCCCAGCCTGATCTGGGCATCATCATGGTGACGGCGCGCGGACGCCCGCAGGACCGGCTCGCCGGCTACCAGAACGGGGCCGACATCTACATGATCAAGCCCGTATCGCTCGAGGAGTTGTCTGCCGCCATCGAAGCGCTGTCGCGCCGGCTGGGGCGGCAGGTGAGGCTCGAAGGCGGGGCCTTCCGCCTCGACACACGCAGCCTGACCCTGAGCGGCAGCGAGGGCAGCGTGAGCGTCTCGGCGATCGAAGCGGGGCTGCTGGCTGCTTTTGCCCGCGCGCCCGAGGGGCGGCTCGAGACCTGGCAGATCCTCGAACTCACCGACCCGGCCCAGAAGACCCAGAGCCGCAGTACGGTCAATGTCACCATATTCCGCCTGTCGCGCCGGCTGCGTCAGGCCGGCACCAGCGAGCGACCCATCCGCGCCATCAGGGGCTGGGGCTACCAGTTGTGCGAGCCGCTGCGGCTCGAATGACCCCGGCTGCATTTGCGGCCTATTGTGGCGCGCTCGCCACAGATGTGGCGACATTGGGTCACTCCTTGGTAAGGTTCCGTAATTTTTTGTGACCAGACATCGTTTATGTCACAAACGGGGCGGCTCCGAGTCGCATCTCGTTAGTCTTGGGGGCGTGAGCGATGAAGCGACCGGTGGGTACCGCAAGAGCGGCTGGCTTGGAGGGTATTGGTGCAGGCTTCGTGGGTCGTGAGCGTCGGCGCGCGCTGAGCAGTGTCTCGGTCGCAGCGCTGACCCTCGGCCTCGCCTTCGCAGTCCCCTCCGGCCAGTCGCTCGCCCAGACGATTGTGGATGGCGGCCAATCCAACGGTGCGATGGTGCTGAGCGGCTCCCAGAGCTTCAGCAACTCCACCTTCACCAATTTCAACACCACCGGGAGTTCCGGCAGCGGCGGCGGTGCAGGGCTGGGTGGCGCCGTATTCGTGGGGTCGGGCGCCAATGTCACGATCTCCAATTCCGATTTCGTCGGCAATACGGCGACGGGCGGCACAGGCGGCGTCGGTTCGACCGGCGGTGGCCTCAACGGCTATGGCACGGGCACGGCGGGCAGCAATGGTCAGGCCGGCAGCAATGGCGACGGCGCGGGCGCCTATGTAAACGGTGCCGATGGTCTGCCGGGCGGCAATGGCTTCAAAGGCGGTAACGGCAGTGCAGGTGTCGGCGGCACGGGTGGCGCGGGCGGTGCCGGCAGTGGCGGATCCGCCACGACCGCCGACATCGTCAAGACGATTGCCGAGCAGGCCAAGGCTGTCTTCGATGCGGCTGGTGATAGCACCGAGGCGGGGCTTTACACCACTCTTGCGGCTGAATTCACGGCGGCAGCGGCTGCCGCTTCCTCCGGCGGAGGTGTAGTGACGGCCGCCAACCCGGCGCTGGGCACGGCATTGGGACTCGTGGCTACCCAGATGACGGCCCTGGCTGCCGCAGCAACTGCCAGTGCAGGCGCCGAGGGTACCAAGGCGGCCTATGAGCTTGCTTATCTCACCGCCATTCAGATCACGTCCTATGCAACTGGCGCTGCCGGCAATGGCGGCTCGGGAGGTTTTGGCGCGACAGGTGGCAATGGCTCGTTCGGCTATGGCGGCGGTGCCGGCGGCAATGGCGGAGACGGTGGTGATGCCATCGAGCTTTCCGCGGCTCTTGGTGGCGTGGGCGGCGACGGCGGGGATGGCGGTGCCGGTGGCTTTGGCGCCGGCGGCGGCAAGGGCGGCAATGGCGGCGCTGGTGGCGCGGACGGAACCGGAGCAAATAACGGTCCCCATGACGGGCCTGACGGCGCGGGCGGCGCGGCCGGCTTCGGCGGCGGCGTCGGCAGCACAGGCGATGGCAGCCCGAATGGCACGGGCGGCGGTGGCGGCTCTGGCTATGGCGGCGCCATCTTCGTGCAGAGCGGCGGCACGCTGACGCTGACCGGCAACATGCTGTTCGACGGCAACAGCGTCTTCGGCGGCGACAGCGAGAATGACGGTGCGTCCGGCAATCAGGCCGGCTCGGACCTGTTCATGATGAAGGGCTCTACCGTCCGCCTCAACGCCGGGGCAGGCAACACCATTATCTTCAACGGCAACATTGCCGACGACAGCAAGGCCAATATTTCGGAAAGCTCTATCCGGAGTGGCGTGGGCGCCGGTCTCGAGATCCAGAGCGGCAGGGTCATCTTCAACGGCACCAACAGCTATACCGGCCAGACGAAGATTTCCGGCGGCGTGCTCCAGGCTGTCGATGGTCGCAGCGTCAATGGCGCCGGCGGCATCCATATGGACAGCAACATCAATTTTGCCGGTGGGGTGTTGCAGACGAGCGGTACCTTCAGTCGCTATCTGGGCACGGGATCTGACCGCGTGCAGTGGACGGGCTCCGGTGGGTTTGCGGCGATTGGCGGCGACCTGACGGTCAACCTGCATAATGGGCAGCAGGTCACCTGGAACGCCAACAGCTTCGTGGGCGATGGCTCCGCCCTGCTGTTCGGCTCGGACTCCGCCGATTCCGACGTGCATTTCAAGAACGCCATCAATCTCAACAATGGCGTGCGCACCATCATCGCCAATGGCGGGCCCGAGGGCGAGAACATCGCTTATCTCGACGGCGTGATTTCCAATGGCGGGCTTTCGCTCGGCGACGGCACGACCGAGGGTACGATCGTTCTCACCCGCAACAACACCTATGCGCTGGGCACCACCGTCGCCGAGGGCACGACGCTGAGGCTCGAGGGCGCGGGGGCCATCGCCAGCTCGTCGCAGGTCGGGATCGCCGGGACCCTGGATATTTCGGGCGCCACATCGGGCGCCGCGCTCGTCACCCTTTCCGGGGCCGGCAATGTGGTGCTCGGGGACAAGACCCTGACCCTGACGAACGCCTCTACGACGTTCTCAGGCGACATCGAGGGCGAGGGCAATCTGGCCCTCACCGGTGGCACGCAGACCCTGACGGGCGTCAACAGCTACACCGGCACCACCAGCGTCAGCACCGGTGCGAGCCTCGTGCTCGCGCTCGATGGCGATATCGCCGCCTCGGCCGGGCTTGCCCTCGATGGCAATTTCGACATTGCCGGGGTGACCGCGTCGGGCAGCGAGATCGGTTATCTCACGGGCGGGGCCACCGGCACGGTGACGCTTGGCGACAAGACGCTGACCATCGCCGAGGCGACGGGCCTGTTCGCGGGCGTGATTTCGGGCACCGGCAACTTCGTCATTGCGAGCGGCAGCCAAAGCCTCTCGGGGGCCAATCTTTATGAAGGCCTGACCACTATCGAAAGCGGCGCCACGCTGGCGCTGGTCGCGGGCGGCGCGATCGCCGCCTCCGGGGAGGTGGTCGCCGACGGCACGCTCGACATTTCCGGCATTAGCGGGCCCACGGCCGAGATCATCACGCTTTCGGGCAGCGGCTCGGTGGTACTCGATACGCCCGATACCGACGCCAAGACGCTCGTGATCACCGAGGCCGCCAATACCGTGTTCGCGGGCGAGATCACCGGAAATGGTGGGCTGACGATCCAATCCGCTGCCGGTGCACAGACGCTTTCGGGGGCCAACAGCTATCTGGGCGCCACGGTGATCGATCTGGGCGGCACGCTCAAGCTCGCCGATGACGGGTCCATCGCCTCTTCGAGCGGTGTCACCGCCAATGGCATCTTTGACATTTCAGGCGTCGACAACGATTTCGACCAGGCCCTGATCGCTGCCCTCGATGGGGCCGGCTCGGTCATCCTGGGCGACAACACGCTGTCGGTGATGCAGGCCAGCGGACAGACCTTCTCGGGCGTCATTTCCGGCAATGGCGGCTTCTCGGTATCGGGCAGCGGCACGCAGACGCTTTCGGGCGACAACAGCTATACCGGGGCCACCGACGTCTGGAGCAGCACCACCCTCGCGCTCGAGGGCAGCGGCGATATCGCCGAATCCCTGCGGCTGCAACTGGCCGGCGCCTTCGACATTTCGGGGCTGACCGCGACCTCGGGCACCATCCAGGACCTCTCCGGCGACGGCACGATCGCGCTGGGGGACCGGCGCCTCAATGTCACCAACGCCTCCTCGACCTTCTCGGGCAGTGTCAACGGCACCGGCGGCTTCGCGGTCACCGGCGGCACGCAGACGCTCGAACTGGCCAGCCTCAACACCAGCCTCTTCGTCGACAGCACCGGCAAGGCGCCCAACGCCAATGCCAAGGCCGTGGTGACGGGCGGCACGATCACCGCCAATGGCGGCAATGCGGCGCTCAACATCGTCAATGGCGGCGATATCACCACCACCGGCACCACGGTCACGGCCGATGGCGCGCCGCTGGCTTACGCTGGCTTCGACGAAGCCGACAAGATCGCCAATTTCACCATCGGGACGGGCACCGTGCTGGGGGGTAATTTCGGCGCGGCCAATCCGGGCGATGCGCGCACGCTGCTCAAGGTGGACCGCACGGGGGCCGGCTCGAACGGCATCGTCAATTTCGTCATCGACAATGATGCGGTGATCGAGGGCGACATCATCGACACTGCCGTAAAGACCGGCGAGGGCGGCACCTATGTCACCGTCAAGGCCACCGCCAGCTGGAGCGGGCTCGTCAATGCCGCGAGCTTCACCGTGGAAAGCGGGGCTTCGGCCTTCTTCGAGGACGGCTCGATCATCGACGGCAATTTGACCGCCGAAGCCGGCGCCACGGTGCTGGGCAGCACGCTGACCAACCCGCTGATCGTCACTGGCGACGGTTTCGTTCAGGATGGCGTCATCAGGGGCAACGTCTATTTTGCCGGCGATCTCAATCTCGATGGCCTGCTGACCCCCGGTGCGTCGCCCGGCTATGCCAATATCGGTGGCAACCTCAATGTTGCCGCCATCGATCCCGATGTAACCACCCAGTTCGGTCCCTCGACGCTTCTCGAAGTGACCTTCGGGCTTTTGAGCCATTCTCCGGGCAATCTGGGCACCTATGACCAGCTCAATGTCGGCGGCGACCTCAATGGCGACCTGCCGGTCACCCTCGCCAATGTCGATGCCGGTGGATCGCGCGCCGTTGCGCTGGGCAATCTCGCCGATATCGAACTCGTTCGCATCGGCGGCGCGCTCAATGGCGATATCGTGCAGGCCAACCGGCTGACCCAGAACGGCCGCGAAGTGCGGATCGCCGCGCCCCGTACCGTCGCCGCGACCACCGATGGGGTCGTGGGCATCCCGGTGGACGAGCAGACCTTCTTTGGCGCCGACATCCAGGTCTATGGGCTCGAGGCCTTCGTACAGGACGAGACCTATGGCCTCGCCACGCTCACCGGCACGACCCATCAGGCGCTCGACATGGCGCTCGGTACCTTCGTCGATCGGCGCGGCTCGGGCGGCTATTCCGACATGGAGGCGGGCTGGCTGCGCTTCGGGGTGAACTATCAGGAGGTGACGGACACCGTCTCCACCGTGCAGACCGTGCAATATGGCCAGATTGGCCTCGATATCCTGCGGGCCGGCGATGTGCGGGCGGGCGTCCATGCCGCCTATGGCAATTCGGGCAGCGATGTGGGCACGTTCCTCGGCGATGCGCGGCTCGATGGCGCGCTTTATGCCGGTGGCGTGCAGGCCAGCTGGGCCAGCGGCGGCTCCTATGTCGAAGCGATCGGGCAATACGGGTTCACCGACTGGACCTTCGCCCCAGTCGAGGCGGCAGGCGCCCTCACGGCCAAGGGCCACACGGCCACCGCCTCGATCGAGGCCGGCCTCGGCATTGGCGACGACACGGGCCGCATCACGCCCTGGGGTCAGTTCCTCTACCAGACCACCACCTATACAGATGTGCAGAGCCCATGGGTCGACGGGGTAGATTTCCTCACCCCCGACACCATGCTGCTGCGCGGCGGCGTGCGGGCCGAGGGCAATTATGGCGGCTTTGCCCCCTATGCCGGGGTCGCAGTGGCCCACGACCTCAATGAGTACAAGGAGGTCGAGGTCGATGGCTTCACCTTCGGCACGGGCACCGGTGGCACCCGCGTCGAGTTCGGGGCGGGCTTCGCGGCGGCGGTAGCCGACAATGTCAAGCTCAATGCCGACTTCAAGGGCGCCTATGGCGTCGGGCCGGGCCAGGTTGTAGGCTATTCCGGACAGGCGGGCCTCAAGGCCGCCTGGTAAAACGCAACCGCAAAAGGCGGGCAGGGGCGCCTGGCGCTCCGCCCGGTCGGGGACCAATGCAGAGACTGAACAGCGCGCGGGCCCTGGGCTCGCGCATTTTCGCAGGTGTGGCGCTGGGCGGCATGATGCTGGGTGGCAGCGCCATGGCCCAGACCGCCGAGCAGGCTGCGCCACGCGTCGGGCAGACCTTCGGGGACTGGCTGTTCGAATGCACCGCGCTGGGCGAGGGCCAGACGGCCTGTTCGCTGACTCAGACCATCGTGGTGCAGGAGACCGGACGCCCGATCGCCAAGTTCTCGCTGGCGCGCGGCGCTGCGGCGGGGCAGGGCTTCCTCGTCATCATGCTGCCGCTGGGGCTCGATATCCCGGCCGGCGTGCAGGCGGCCATCGACGGCAATCCGCCCTTTCCGCTGGCAATCGAGACCTGCATCGCAGGGGGGTGCCTCGCATCTTTGCAGGTGGATGCCGCGCGGCTGACCGCGATGAAATCGGGCACCAATTTCAACATCGCCTTCCGTATGCGCGGCGATGCGCAGCCGGTGCAGATCGCCGGCTCGCTCAACGGCATCACGGCTGGCGTCGCGGCTGCGCGGATCGAATAGAGCGTTTTAAGGCCAAGTGGGCGGCGGTTCGCCGTCCGGGAATACGGCCACTGGCAGACTTGGCGTTTTGCGCCGTTTCAAGGAAGTGGTGAAACACCCCGGCGCCTCGTCCCCGTCTCCGATACTCAAATGCAAAACGGCCGCCCGGATCATCGGGCGGCCGTTCTCTATTCGTCATGTGAGAGGCGGACCGGCGCGACGTGTCGCGCCGGCAAACGAAGTTACTGGTCGAGCCACATCGACTTGTAGAAGCGGTAGGACGGCGAGGAATCGCCCTCATAGCCCATGACGTTCTTGGCCACGACGTCATAGTCCCACGAGTTCCAGGTCATCGCTACCGGCCCGCGCGTGGCGAGGATGGTCTCGGCCTGCTGGTAAAGCTTTTCGCGGGCATCGCGATCGAGCTCGGAGCGGGCACGGATGATCAGGTCGTCATACTCGGCATCCGACCAGTTGCCGTAATTGGTGCCGCCACCGGTAACGAAGGCCGAGGAGAAGCGCTCGTCGGGGTCGAGGCTGAGGCTGAAGCCGCTCTGGTAGAGGTCGAAATCATTGGCCCGCAGCGCAGCGTTGGCGACGGTCGATTCCACCAGCTTGAGCTCGGCATTGATGCCGATATTGGCGAGCTGGTACTGCTCGACTTCGGCCGAACGGGTCTGGAAGGCGGAGGTCGAGATCACCGTCAGCGTCGTCTCGAAGCCATCGGGATAGCCGGCCTCGGCGAGCAGCGCCTTAGCCTTCTCGATATCGGGAGCGCCATAGATCGGCTCCTTGAGCGAGCCCCAGCGATCGGGCGGCAGATAGCCGGCATTGAGCGGCAGGCCATGGCCCGAATTGGCGATGTCGAGGATTTCCTGGCGGTCGAAGGCGTAGAACACCGCCTGGCGCACGCGCACGTCGCTCCACGGCTCCTTGGAGGTGTTGAGCCGCACATGCAGCGACAGGGTGCCCGAGGCGCCGTACCACTTCAGCTCGGGGTCGGCCTTCATGGAATCGATGAACTCAGGGGCGGCGCGCCAGAGGAAATCCACCGTGCCCGAGCGGATGGCTGCGGCGCGGGCATTGTCGTCGGGGTTGAACGAGATATCGATGCCATCGAGATAGGGCAGGTCGGCGATGCGGTAATCGTCGAACTTGTCGATGGTGAAGCCCTGGCCCACGCGGTGCTCGCGCAGCTTGAACGGGCCGCTGCCGGCATCGACCGTGGTCGAGAGCCCGCCGCCTTCGATGACGCTCTGGTCGACGATCGAGGCGCCATTGGTCGAGAGCAGCGCGAGGAACGGCGCGCTGGGGGAGGCGAGGTTGAACACGACCGTCAAGTCGTCGGGCGTCTCGATGCTCTGGATATTGGCATAGGACCGGGCGCGTGGCGAGGCGGTCGCCGGGTTCATGATGCGCTCGATCGAATACTTCACGTCTTCGGCGGTCAGCGGCTCGCCGCTGTGGAAGGTGAGGCCCGGCGTGATCTTGAAGGTGTAGACCTTGCCGTCTTCCGAGATCTCCCAGCTTTCGGCGATGGCCGGCTTGATCTCGCCGCGCACGTTCTCGAGCAGCGATTCATAGAGCTGTTCGGCCAGCACATAGCCGGTCGTCTCGGTCATCACATGCGGGTCGAGGCTGGTGGCATCGAGGCGCACGAGCATGCTCATGCGGCCGCCCGGCTCGGGGGTACCGGCAGGCTCGGCGTCCGAGAGCTTGGTCTCGGTCTGGGCAAGGGCCGGCAGAGCGGTGACCGCGGTGATGCCGGACGCGCCGATCATCAGGGCCGCGCTCAGCGCCATGAGCCGCTTCAGGCTGGATGTGCTTTTCATTTTGACCTCCGTGAGGATGCAGAAACTGTCGATGGTCACTGGCCCGTGCCCCGGGCAGCGCCGGGCACGAGCCGCAGCGGCGAAAAGGCCTGGGGCAGGGCGGCGGACGTGCCGGTGATGACGAGCTCGGCCATGGTGCGGCCGGCTGCCGCCGCTTCGGCGATGCCCGACATGGGGGCGGCGATGAAGAGCCCGTCACCGGCCGCGCCGTAGCAGGGCAGTCCGTCCTCGGCGAGCGGGCGCGTGCCGGCATAGCCATGGGTAAAGGGGATATCGGCGAGCTCGGGAAACAGCGCCGACATCTCGCGCCGGATGATGTCGGTATCCCCGCGCCGCACCTTTGCGTCGCCCGAGCCGTGGTGGTTGACTGTGCCGATCCAGAGCCGCCCGTCGGCGCCCTGGCGCAGGTCGCGGGCCGGGCAATCGGGGATGGCGTGGTTGTGCATCACCACCACCAGCGCCTTCACATAGGGCGCCTGCGGCTCGGTGGTCATGATCTGGCCCGAGATCAGGTTGAGCGGCAGATCGAGCCCGGCCATGCCGGCGAGGGGGGCGACCTGGGGGCCGGCGGCAATCACCACGGCATCGGCGACGAAATCGCCCACCGTGCTGCGCACCGTCCAGCCGCTGCCACTGCGCACGAGACCTTCGACGCGCGCACCCTCAGCCACCGCGATGCCCTCGGCCCTGATGGCTGAGGCGAGCCCGTCGCAGAGCGCCGGCGGATCGATGGCACAGTCCTTGGCGCGATAGGTGCCCGCGATGATGCGCGGCGAGCGGATGGCCGGCTCGATCTCGCCCAACTGCTTGAGGTCGAGGAACTCGAAGCCGTCATAGCCGGGAAGGCGCATCTGGTCGGCCAGAAAGGTCCTGCGCTGGCTGACCTGCTCTTCGGTCTCGAGCAGCAGGAACGAGCCGGCCCGCCTGAAGCCGGCATCGGTGCCGATGCGCGCGAGCAGCTCGGGATAATACCCGATGCTGTCGAGCGCAAAGGCCAGTTGCGACTGGTTGCGCCGCCCCTGCGCGGCGACCCAGCCGCCGCCGAGCTGCGAACAGCCCCCACCGAGGGTTCCGGCTTCCACCAGTTGAACCCTCGCGCCGCCCCATTTCAGGTGCAGCGCGATCGACATGCCGACCGCGCCTCCCCCGATGACGACGACAGAAGCAGCGCTACCCGTCATTTCTTCCAGACCGCTTCCATGACGCGCATCCAGTTGCCGCCCATGACCTTCTTGATGTCCTCATCCGAATAGCCGCGCTTGACGAGGCCCGCGGTGATGTTGGGGAACTCGGCCGCATCGTTGAGGTATTTGCAGCGACGCTCGTCCCACGGCCACTGGCCGAGCAGGGCGCCGTGCTTCTTGGCACCTTCGGCGCGCTTTTCGGGCGTGAAGGTCTCGTCGAAATCGAGCCCGATGGCGACGCTGTCGATGCCGGCCAGTTCCACCACATGGTCGATATGCTCGACGAGGCGGGCCATGTCGGGCTGCTTGGTGGGGGCGTCGGGATAATAGAGATAGGGCGAAAGTCCGGTGATGCCCATCACGCCGCCATGCTGGCCCAGCGCCCGGATGGTCTCATCGGTCTTGGCGCGGATATGGGGCGACAGGCTCGCGCAGAACGAGTGCGTGATCATGATGGGATGCTCGGACGCTTCCATCGCCTGCACGGTGGTGGTCTGCCCGCAATGGGAGACGTCGACCACGATACCGAGCTGGTTCATCTCCTTGATGAAGGCGCGGCCATAGTTGGAGAGGCCATCGTCGCTCTTTTCGCCACAGCCCGTGCCGATCCAGTTCTGGCGCTGATAGGTCAGCTGCAGAATGCGGATGCCCAGATCGTGGAAGGTGCCGAGCAGGCTGAGGTCGAGCCCGATCATCTCGGTGTCCTGGGGCCCGAAGATGATGGCTTCACGGCCCGAGGCCTTGGCCTCGTGGATGTCGGCGATGGTGGTGGCGCGCAGCACCTTGTCGGAATTCGCCTTGATCCATTTGTGGCAGAAGTCGACCTGGCGCAGCGAGGTGGCGAGGTCCGCATAGGGCTCGCACACGGTGTGGTTGACCACCGTCACTCCGCCGCTCTTGTAGCGGTCGAAATGGGCCGGCTTCATCTCCACCACGATCGAACCATCCATCACGATGGCTTCGGCGTGCAGCTTTTCGACGCGCGCCTGTTCAGAGGCGCTGAGATCGGTTGTGTTCAGCATGGAAGCTCCCTTTCAGAACGTATCGCCAGTGAGGCTTGATCAAGACAATACGATCAGCGCCGATTTCTGTCTATTGAATTCCGATTATCTCAAGTCTTTTGCGGCACATCTACGAAATTCGCAAATCAACGCATTGCGGCGCGGAGGCGAGGATCGAGGGAGTCGCGCAGCGCATCGCCCAGGAGGTTGAAGCCCAGGACGGTGATGACGATGAACATGCCGGGCACCAGGGAGGGCCAGAGCGAGCGCTCCATGTGCACCTTGCCCGAGGCCAGCATCGAACCCCATGAGGCGGCCGGCGGCTGCACCCCGAGCCCCAGATAGGAGAGCGAGGATTCCACGAGGATGGCGTAGGCGAGCGAGATGGTGATCTGCACCGCGATCGGGGCGGTGATGTTGGGGAGCACATAGCGCAACAGGATGCGCAGGTGCCCCACGCCCACCGACTTGGCCGCCTCGACATAGACTTCGCGCGACACCGACATCGCCGCGCCGCGACTGATGCGCGCAAAGGTCGGCACATAGACGATGGTCAGCGCGATGATGAGGTTGCGGGTGTCGGTGCCCAGCGTCGAGACGACGGCAAGGGCCAAGAGGATGGTGGGGAAGGCAAACAGCACGTCCATCACCCGCATCGACACGCCATCGAGGATGCCGCGGAAATAGCCCGAGGCCACCCCGATGCTGATGCCGATAAGCGCGGCGAAGGTCACCACCGTGATCGAGACGGTGAGCGACACCTGCGCCCCGTAAAGCGCGCGGCTCAGGAGGTCGCGGCCCAGTTCGTCGGTGCCCAGAAGGTAGGTGGCGCTGGGCCCCTGAAGGCGGTCGCGGCCGTTGATCTGGGTGGGATTGCGCGGCGCGATCCACTGGGCGAGGAGGGCTGCCCCCAGCATGAGGGTGACGAGCACCGCCCCGAACATGCCGATCTTGTCGCGCAGCACCGTGCGCCAGATGCTGGGGCGGGGGGACGGCTTGGCGGGGGCCGCCGAAGGCGCGGCGGCGACGGCGTTGGGGGAGGGACTAGCCACGGCGACGCAACCTCGGATCGAGATAGAGATAGATGATGTCCACCACGAGGCTCACCGCCACGTAGAAGAAGGCGAGGAAGATGATGAGACCCTGCAGCAGCGGATAATCGCGCTGGTTGATGGCCCGGACGACCAGATTGCCGAGCCCCGACCACGAGAAGATCTGCTCGACCACCACCGTGCCGCCCAGGAGCGCACCGGCCTGGATGCCGACTACCGTCACCACCGGGATGAGGGAATTGCGCAGCGCGTGCCGGAAGATGACCAGCCGCTCGCTCAACCCCTTGGCGCGGCTGGTGCGCACGTAATCCTGCGACAACACCTCGAGCAGAGAAGAGCGGCTCATGCGCATGGTCTCGGCGGCAAGGCTCGTGCCCAGCGTCACCGCGGGCAGGATCAGATATTTGAAATGGTCCCAGCTGAAGGCGAAATTGTTCGAGCCGCCCGAGGGCAGCCAGCGCAGATAGACCGAGAACAGCGCGATCAGCAGGATGCCGAGCCAGAAATTGGGGATCGAGAGGCCGAGCAGCGAGGCGATGCGCACGCCGCCGTCGAGGGGTGAATTGCGGCGGGTGGCCGAGATGACCCCGAGCGGCAGCGCGATGGCCACCGAGACGAGTAGCGCCGCGAGCGTCAGCTCGAGGGTCAGGGGAAAGCGGTCCATGATCTCCTGCAGCACCGGTCGCCCGGTGCGGAAGGAGGTGCCCAGATCGCCCTGCACCAGCCCGGAGAACCACATCCAGAACTGTTCGTGCAGCGGCAGGTCGAGCCCGAAGATGCGCCGCAGCTGCGCGGCGGCTTCGGGATTGTCGAATTCCTCGCTCGCCAGTGCGTCGACCACATCGCCGGGCACCGCCCGGATGAGGAAGAAGGTGAGCACCGATACGCCGAGCAGCACCGGCACCGTGGCCAGAATGCGCAGGAGGATGAGCTGGAGCATGTCGTCCTTGGTCCTAGGGAGTGGCGTCGGTGGGATCGTCCTCGTCCGAGCCCTCGCCCCAGCGGAAGGACCGCTTGGCGGTCTTCATGATGAGGAAGGTCTGGGTTTCGAGCACGCCATCGAGCCGGCCGAGCGTTCCGGTGAGGAAGTCGCGCAACTGATCGTTGGAATGGAAGAAGGCGACGGCCATGATGTCGAACTGGCCGGTCGTCTGGTACACATAGGAAAATTCGCGCAACCGGGCGAACGTCTCGAGCAATTGCTCGATCTGCCCGGGAGCGACGCGCATGCCGATGACGGCATGGGTCTTGAGCCCCAGCCATTCCGGATCGCCCACGCCGACGATGCGCAGCGCGCCCGATTTGATGAGATTGTCCACCCGTCGCCGCACGGCGCCTTCGGTGAGATCGACCACCCGCGCCAGCGCGACATTGGATGTCCGCGCATCCTGCTGGAGTTCGCGGATGAGCCGGATGTCGATATCGTCGAGCTGCTGCGGTTTCATGTGGGTCAGGTCCTGTTGTTCTTGACTGCGCTCGCGCCTTCTACCACCAGCTCGCGCCGGCCTTCTATGGCCCCTCAGCGCTGCCCCACAGCCCCGCGGTGAATTGACAAAACTCGTATAATTGCCTTTACATGATTACGATAATCGCATCAAGTGCGGCAACGCAATGCCAAATCCGCAATATCCGGTTCGGTCTCACACTGAACTGCACCGGCCGACCAAGGGGATAGACGTGACCACTCCGCTGCTCGAGGTTGACGGGCTCGTCACCGAGTTCAGGACGCGCGGCGGCGTGCTGCGGGCCGTGGACAAGGTGAGTTTCTCGGTTCTGCCGGGGGAAACCCTTGCGCTCGTGGGCGAAAGCGGGTGCGGCAAGTCGGCCACCGCGCTCTCGCTGATGCGCCTTATCGGGCCACCCAACGGCCATATCGAGGGCAGCGTGCGCTTCGATGGCACCGATGTGCTCACGCTTTCGCCGCGCGAGGTCCGCGACATGCGCGGGCGCAACATAGCGATGATCTTCCAGGATCCGATGACCTCGCTCAATCCGGTGCTGACCATCGGGCTGCAGCTGACCGAGACGCTCAAGACCCATCTGGGGCTCACCGGCCAGGCGGCGCGGGACCGGGCGCGCGACCTGCTCGCCATGGTGGGCATCCCCGAGCCGGCCAAGCGCCTCAAGGATTTTCCGCACCAGTTCTCGGGTGGCATGCGCCAGCGCGTGATGATCGCCATGGCGCTCTCGTGCAATCCGCGCCTGATCCTCGCCGACGAGATCACCACCGCGCTCGACGTCACCATCCAGGCGCAGGTGCTCGAATTGCTCAAGCGCCTGAGCCGCGAGACCGGCACCGCCATGGTGCTGATCACCCATGATCTGGGCGTGGTCGCCGGCATGGCCGACCGCGTCAACGTCATGTATGCCGGCCAGATCGTGGAATCGACCCGCACCGGCGAGCTCTTCCGCAATCCGCGCATGCCCTACACCTGGGGCCTGCTCGATTCGGTGCCGCGTATGGATGCCAGCTATCGCGAGCGGCTCGTGCCCATTCGCGGCCTGCCGCCCAACCTGCTCGATCCGCCCAAGGGCTGCCGCTTCGCGCCGCGCTGCGCCTATCGCCGCGACATCTGCGGGCAAAAGGCGCCCGATCTCATCGAGGTGCCGCAGACCGGGGAAAGCCACCTCGCCCGCTGCTGGGGCACACAGGATGTCGCCGGCGGCGGCTGGCTCATCGGGCATGATCGCAAGAGCGCCGCCGCCGCCCTGTCGGCCGCCGCCCAACCGGAGCTCGTATCGTGACTGCCAGCGCTGTTGCCCAATCCGTGCCCGCGGCTTCGGCCGCCACGCCGCTGATCTCGGTGGAAGACCTCGGGGTGGAGTTCCGCCTGCCCGGCTTCGGGCGCCGGCTCAGTGCCGTGGACGGCGTCTCCTTCGACATCCTGCGCGGGGAAACCCTCGGGCTGGTTGGCGAATCGGGCTGTGGCAAGTCCACCCTCGGTCGCGCCGTGATCCAGCTCATTCCGCCCACGCGCGGCCGTGTGCGCTTTGACGGGCGCGACATTGCCGGGCTCAATGCCAGCCAGATGCGGCCGGTGCGGGCGCGCATGCAGATGGTGTTCCAAGACCCCTATGCTTCGCTCAACCCGCGCATGACCATCGGGCAGACGCTCGAGGAATCGCTCGTGGTGCATCGGCTCGAAAGCGGGGCCGCCCGTCTCGCCCGCGTCAGCGAACTGCTCGATGCCGTTGGCCTGCCCTCGACGGCAGCCGAGCGCTATCCCCACGAGTTTTCGGGTGGGCAGCGCCAGCGCGTCGGCATCGCGCGGGCGCTTGCGGTCAGGCCCGACTTCATCGTCGCCGACGAGCCGGTCTCGGCGCTCGACGTCTCGATCCAGGCCCAGACGATCAACCTGCTCGAAGACCTGCAGAAGGAATTCGGCCTCACCTTCCTGTTCATCGCCCACGACCTGGCCGTGGTCCGCCACATCTCGGACCGCGTGGCGGTGATGTATCTGGGCAAGATGGTGGAGCTGGCCGACCGCAACGCGCTCTACGATACGCCCCAGCACCCCTATACGCAGGCCCTGCTGTCGGCCGTGCCGGTGCCCGACCCCGAGGTCGAGGTCAATCGCCGCCGCATCGTGCTCAAGGGCGACGTGCCGAGCCCGATGAACCCGCCTTCGGGCTGCCGCTTCCGCACCCGCTGCTGGAAGGCGGCCGGTCTTTGCGCCGAGCAGGAGCCGCCCTTGGTGGAAAAGACGCCGGGCCATTGGTCGGCCTGCCATTTTCCCTCGCATGTTCCGGGTGCGCCGGTCACCCCCACGGCAAGCGCGGAAAGTGCCGCAGACGCTGCGCCCGCGGCCTGAGCCGAAACGAAGTCTTAATACATGCCCCGCTAGTCATGTTTTGTCGCGGGGCATGCGGGCGGGGAGCGTCGGCGCCGGCACCGGCGCGGCGATTTACTCCTGGGGACTTCCAAAATGATCCGCTATTTCGCGATTGCCGCACTGTCGGCTTCGCTCGCCGCTGGCGCGGCCGTGCCTGTCTCGGCCCAGTCCGGCAATCCGGGCTTCGGCACCTGCTTTGGCCTGATGTTCTCCAATCCCGCCGAGCAGTCTGCCCAGTGCGGCACCTTCCGTGGCGACAACGAGCCCTCCGATGCCATCATGGGCGATGGCGACGCGTCGGACTGCAAGTACAGCTCGCTGCTGCGTGGCCTCGAATATGGCGAGCGCATCCATGTCGCAGAGCCCAATCCCTGCGACCGGTGATTTTTCGTCGCCAAGCATTCAAAGGCCCCTCAAGAGGGGCCTTTTTCTTTGCGTCACTGTCATATGACTGCGCTAAGGCTCCCCGGGTGCGGAGGAGACCATGCGCTGCGCCCTGTATTATGTTCCCGCGCCGGGCGAGCCGTTGACGCTCGCCGCGGCCCGCTGGCTCCGGCGCGATCCGGTGACCGGCGCAGGCATGGTCAGCGCCATCGAGGGGCTGACCGATGCCGACCACGCGCTCATCACCGCCGTGCCGCGCCGCTACGGCTTTCATGCCACGCTCAAGGCGCCCTTCGCTCTGGTCGAGCGGCACGATCCCGATGACCTCGCCGATGCCGTAGGACGGTTCTGCGCCGGCCTGCCGCCGCTCGATGTGCCGGCCCTCCGCATCGCCCGGCGCGATGCCAGCCTGGCGCTGGTGCCGGCGACGCCCGTGCCGGAGCTCGATGCGCTGGCCGCCAGCCTCGTGGTGGAGTTCGACAGCTTCAGGGCCCAGCCGGGGGAGGCCGAGCTGGCGCGTCGCATCAGCGCCGACCTGACGCCGCGGCAGCTGTCGCACCTCGTCTCATGGGGGCACCCACATATCTTCGATCAATTCCGCTTCCACATGACGCTGACCGGGCCGCTCGATCCCGCCGAACGGCCGCATGTGGAGGCCGTGCTTCAGCGCCATTTCGCCGAGGTGCTGCGGCTGCCCCTGCGCATCGATCAGGTCGCGGTGGCAATCGAGCCGGTGCCGCACGCGCCCTTCGTGCTGCATTCGGTGCACAGCTTCCATCGCGTCAGCCGCCGTCGGCGCGCCTGAGAGTTTTCAGCCTCAGGTCGTCAGCACCCGGTGCAGCACGTTGCGGACATGGGTTTCGAGCCCCCGCACCGCGCCTTCGACGTCGCGGGCCTCGAGCGCGTCGATCACCGCCATATGCTCGCGCATCGACAGGATGGTGTTGGCCGGGCCCACCGATTCGGGGGTGAGCAGCCGCAGGATGAACATCTTCTGGGTCAGGCGCTTGTAGATGATGCTGATCTGGTCGTTGTCGAACGCCTCGATGAAGCTGATGTGGAAGCGGTGCTCCACCTCCTTGACCGGCTCGCGATAGGTGGCGCGCACGGGGTGGGCGCGCACATAATCGATGATGTCGCGATGCTCTTCGCGACGCGTGCTGATCCACTGCGGGGTGACCGTCTGGGCGAAGCGCCTGAGGCCCTCGCGCTCCAGCATCTCCCTGAACTGGAACGTGTTTCCCACGAACCGCACATCGGGATAAAAGATCGTCAGCCCCACCCGGCGGCGCACGGTGATGAGTCCTTCGGCTTCGAGCAGCGTCGTCGTCTCGCGCATGGGCGAAAGCGACAGCCCGAGGATTTCGGCAAGCTCCTCCTGCTTCACCGTCTGGCCCAGCCTCAGCCGGCCATCGATGAGGGCGTCGAAGAACGCCACATATCCCGGATTGTCTATGCCCCAGCCCAAGCCGGCCCCCATCATCATCTCGGGGCCTGCATAAGGGCTCGCGCGACGGTTTGAAACCGTTTCCACTGATGCCCGCGCCATGGGCCTGCTGATGCTATCTGTAGGGCTCATAACTCACACATACAGCGTTGACAGCGCTATCTCAAGCTCCGTATAACATAGTTATAAGAACAATAAATATATTTAAACGGCGGCATCGGTTCGTCCTGGCTGTCGTCGAAGGGGAGGGGCGAGCGGCGCCGGCATGGGTCCGGATCGTCAGCGCATGTCTTTTCCAACGATTTGCCGGCCATGGGTCAGAAGGCCCGGGCCTGGTCTCGTGCCTGTCGCTTGTCGTGTGAGGAGGAACCATGAACGACACTCAGTCAACACTGGCCGGTCGCTGGTCGCGCCGTGCTCTCGTCAGATTTGCCGGGGCCAGCGGGCTCGCGCTCGCGGTCGCCATGGCGGCCCTGCCGGCCCATGCGCTCGAGGGCAAGGTCACCTATTGGGGCGGGCTGATCTTCTCGGAAGCCGCCAACAAGCTTCTGGTCGACACCATCACCGCCTGGGGCCAGGCCAATGGCGTCGAGACCGAAGTGGTGATGATCAACCAGAACGAGACCGTGCAGAAGGTTTCGGCGGCGGTTGCCTCCAACACCATGCCCGACGCGCTCGATCTCAATCTCGATCTGCTGCTGCTGCTCTCGCGGCAGGGCGTCTTCACCGAAGTCAGCGACGTCTACGACGCCGTCGGAGCCGCCAATGGCGGCTGGTTCCCGTCGGTCGCGGCGACATCCGACCTGATTTCTGCAGAGTCCGGTCGGTATGGCGTGCCGTTCGGCGTCACCGGCAACCTCATCCTGCGCCGCAACGACCTGCTGTCGGAAAAGGGCTTCGCCGAGGCTCCCGCCACGTGGCAGGAACTTGCCGATCAGGCCGTCGCTGTCACCGCCTCGCCGGTTTTCGGCCTCGGGCTCGCACTCTCCAATGTCGGGGATGGCAACGTCCAGATCGCGGTGATGCAGTCCTTCGGCGGCCGTGTTGCCGATGACGCTGGCGAAAACGCCGCCATCAAGTCCGAAGGCACCCGCGCCTATCTGCAATGGCTCAAGGACGCCTGGGACAAGGGCGCGTTCCCGCCCGGCGTTGCCACCTGGGACGGTGCCGGAGACAATCAGGCCTATCTCTCGGGCCAGGCAGCTTTCATAGCCAATACCGGCTCGGTCGGCATCGCCGCCAAGACGCAGGATCCCGAGCTCTACGACGCCACCCTCTATTCCCCGCTGCCGCGCGGGCCGGTGGAAAACGTCAATCCGATCAACATGCAGTTCCGCGCCATTCCGGCCACCAGCCAGAACCCCGAGGCTGCCAAGGCGCTGATCGAGCACCTCTACAACCCCGAATTCCTCAATGCCTATTACCAGGCGGCGATCTACGGGCCGGTGCTCAATGCCAACAAGGACTTCGCCGCCTTCGACGGCTCCGATCCGATCAAGTCGGGCCTGCTCGGCCTCACCGAGAACGGCACGGCCCCGGCCTGGCCCGATGTCTACAATGCCGCCTATGCCGATATCTACACCAACTACGTCATCCCCAAGATGGCGCAGCGCGTGGTGATCGACGGCTGGGATTTCGATCGCGCCATGGATGAGGCGCAGGCCTCGGCGCAGGCCATCTACGACAAGTATTGAGCCTATGACCCAAAGGGTGGGCGGCCGCGAAGGCTGCCCGCCCGTGTCTGATCAATTTGATGCGGAGGGGCGTGATGACCGACCAGATCGCGGCTGCGGGAGCCGCTGGCAGAAAGCGCTGGCTCAATGGCAATCGCCGCCTGAGCCTCTTTGCCTATCTTCTCGTCCTGCCGGTGGTGCTGCTCATCCTGGGGCTCGTCGCCTATCCGTTTCTCTACGCCATCTATGTCTCGTTCACCGATCGCGTGATCGGCAATGACGGGCAGTGGGTGGGGCTGCGCAACTTCCAGTACATCGCCGGCACCGCCACCTTCCAGAGTGCCATCTGGAACACCATCGTCATCGTGGTGGTCACGGGCGTCCTCAAGCTCGGCATCGGGCTGGGGCTGGCGCTCTTGGTCAACCAGCACATTCCGGGGCGCGGCATTTTCCGCTCGCTGCTGATGCTGCCCTGGGCGATGCCGGCCTTCGTCGCCTTCCTCACCTGGCGCGTGATGTATCAGCCGATCGGCGGCGGCATCAATCTCATCCTTACCCAGACCGGGCTCTACCCGCATGTGGTGGACTGGCTGGGGCAGCGCTCCACCGCCATGCCTTCGGTCATCGCCGCATCGGTATGGCGCGGCTTTCCGTTCTGGTTCATCTCCATCCTTGCCGCGCTCCAGTCGATCCCCAACGAGCTCTATGAGGCGGCGCGCGTCGATGGCGCCAATGCCTGGCAGCGCTTCTGGAACGTCACCTGGCCCGGCATCCTGCCGGTGGTGATCGTCACGACGCTGCTCTCCTCGATCTGGACGGCGAACGCCTTCGAGCATGTGTGGCTCCTCACCCAGGGCGGCCCGTCGGACGCCACGATGGTCTTCCCCGTGCTGGCCTATTTCGGCATGCAGACACAGCGTATCGGCGAGGCGGCAGCCGTCTCGGTCGCCATGCTGCCGGTGCTGGCGATCCTCGTGATCTTTGCCACCTCCCTCATGCAGAAGGATGACGAGTGATGGCCGCCATCACGACCGGCACGGACGCCGCCGCAACCCGCGCCCAGCCGCGCGGCGGCTCGATCCGCCGCAATCTGCTGGTGAGCCGCATCCTCACCTATATCGCGCTGGGCGGAGCGGTGCTGCTGATCCTCTTTCCTGTCTACTGGATGCTGATCACATCGCTGAAGCTGCCGCGCGAAATCTACCGGATGCCCTCGCTCTGGCCGCAGGTGTTCACCCTCGAAAATTATCGCATCCTGTTGCAGGACAAGGAGTTTCTGCTCCCCATCCGCAATTCCATGATCGTGGCGTTTGCCGTCACCATCATATCGGTGCTGATTTCGTCGTTCGCCGCCTATTCGATGGTGCGCTTCCGCTATCGC
Source organism: Devosia enhydra (assembly GCF_900119845.1). Taxonomy (GTDB): domain Bacteria; phylum Pseudomonadota; class Alphaproteobacteria; order Rhizobiales; family Devosiaceae; genus FPKU01. Next base: position 555,655 of record NZ_FPKU01000003.1, on the reverse strand, counting down.
TTCAAGGGGCTGATCGGCCGGCTGATCCTCTTTGCCTATCTCACCCCCACCTCGCTGCTGTTCATTCCGCTCTCGATCCTCATGGCGCAGCTGGGGCTGGGCAATTCGCTGCACGGGCTGATCCTCGTCTATCTCTGCTTTTCGCTGCCACTTTCGACCTGGCTGTTGCAGGGCTATTTCCGCGGCGTACCGCGCGAGCTCGAGGAGCAGGGCATGATCGACGGGCTCACCCGCTTCGGGGCGCTGCTGCGCATCGTGCTGCCGCTCTCGGCACCCGGCATCGCGGCGGTCTCGATCTTCACCTTCACCCATGCCTGGAACGAGCTGCTGCTCGCGCTGGTGCTCACCACCTCGGAATCGGTGCGCACCGCGCCGCTTGCGCTCAACTACCTCATCACCAGCGACGTGCTGCCCTGGGGGCCGCTCATGGCGGGCGCTACCCTCTCCTCGGTGCCGCTGATGATCCTCTATTTCATCGCCCAGCGCTTCATGGTGCAGGGCATGACGGCCGGCTCGGTCAAGGGCTGAGCCAGCCACCCCCCACTTGCATTGCCCGCAAAGGACGACAGACGAATGAGCATCAGGATTGCCGTTGGCCAGTTTCACGAGCTGACCGATGAAAGGCTGCGCTTCGCCGCCCAGATCGGCGCGACCGGCCTGCAGATGAACAACCCCTATCTGCCCGGCGAGACGCGCTGGCAGGAAAAGGACGTTCGCGAACTGGTGGAGCGCACCGAGGCCTTCGGCCTCAAATTCGAAGCCATCGAGAACGTGCCCACCCATTTCTACAACAAGGTCATGCTCGGCCTGCCCGGTCGCGACGAGCAGATCGAGAACTACCAGGCCACCATGCGGGCGGTGGCGCGGGCCGGCGTGCCGGTTCTGGGCTACCATTTCATGCCCAATTCGGTCTGGTCCACCGATCGTTCGGCCCGGACGCGTGGTGGCGCCGAGGCCCGTCGCTTCGAGATGGCGGCTGTCGATGCCGTCGACACCGATGTCGCCAAGATGAAGACCTATATGCCCACGACGCTCGGGCACCAGTCTTCCATGCCGGTCTTTGCCAAGGGCGACCAGGTCATCACCGAAGACCAGATGTGGGACAATTATTCCTACTTCATCAAGGCCGTGCTGCCGGTGGCCGAGGAAGAGGGACTGAAGCTGGCTCTCCACCCCGATGATCCGCCGGTGCCGATGCTGGGCGGGGTGGCGCGGCTGTTCTACAAGCCCGACAATTTCAAGAAGGCCTATGCGATCGCCGGCTCCAGCGCCTCCTGGTCGCTCGATCTCTGCCTCGGCTGCTGCTCGGAAATGCCGGGCGGCAAGGACAATGTGCGCGAGATGATCGAGTATTTCGCGCCCAAGGGGGCCATCGCCTACATCCATTTCCGCGACGTGCAGGGCACCGTGCCCGATTTCACCGAATGCTTCATCGGCGATGGCAATTACGACCCGGCCGAAGTCATGATGCTGCTCGCCAAGAACGGCTTCGATGGCTTCCTGCTCGATGACCACGTGCCCAAGATGGATGGCGACAGCGACTGGAACCATCGCGGCCGCGCCCACGCCATCGGCTACATGCAGGGCCTTCTGCGCATGAGCGAGTTCGTGCGCGCCGCCTGACGGGCGCGACCCTGCCGACGGCCAAGGCCGCTTCCTGCCCTTTCCACCAAGGAGGGGCAGGGGGCGGCTCTCGTTTTGTCGGTAGACCTTCTCCGGTCGCGCTTCCGAATGGCGAACCGCTGTCCGCTTTACTCGGGAACCGCTCTAGCCGAACACGACCGTCTTGCGGCCGTTGAGCATCACTCGGCTTTCCAAGTGCAGCTTGACGGCGCGGGCGAGGACGCGGCTTTCGATATCGCGGCCGGCGGCGACGAGGTCGTCGGGGCTCATGGCGTGGGTGACGCGCGCCGTTTCCTGCTCGATGATCGGGCCTTCGTCGAGTTCTGGCGTGACATAGTGCGCGGTGGCCCCGATCAGCTTCACGCCCCGCTCATGGGCCTGGTGATAGGGCTTGGCGCCCTTGAAGCTGGGCAGGAAGGAGTGGTGGATATTGATGATCTGGCCGTAGAGCCTCGTGGCGAAACGGTCCGACAGGATCTGCATGTAGCGGGCGAGCACCACGAGGTCCGCCCCCGTCTCCTTGACCAGCCGCAGAACGTCCTCTTCCTGCGCGCCCTTGTCGGCCTTGTCGACGGGCAGATAATGATAGGGAATGCCTTCGTAATCGGCGGTGGCGCGGGAATCCTCGTGGTTGGACACGATCGCGGCCACCTCGGCATCGAGCCAGCCGACACGGATCTGGTAGAGCAGGTGCAGCATGGCATGGTCGAACTTGCTGACCATCACGAGGATCTTCTTGCGCCGCGCCTGATCGACGAGTGCCGTACGCATCCCGAACCGCTCGATGGCGGGCTTCAGAGCGCGCTCGAGGCTGTCCCGATCCACGCCATCGGGGGCGGTGAAGGCGAGGCGCATGAAGAAGCGGCCCGTCTCCCTGTCCCAGAACTGGTTGGATTCCGCGATATTGGCCCCGAGGCCCGCGAGCTCGGACGTGACGGCGGCGACGATGCCGGGACGATCTTCGCAGGAGAGGGTCAGGATGAAATTGAGCGGCATCGCGGGCTCCGGGAGAGGCAGGGGCGAGCTATGGGTAAAGGCGGGGCGCGCGTCAAGCCGCGTGCGGGGCGCAAGGCTCTAGCGGCTTAGCGCCGGTCAGTCGCCGGCGCCGCCATCCTTAGGCGGGGTGCGATCAAACGAGATGATGAGGCTCCAGATCGCGTAGGCGAGGGCCGCGATGGTGAGCCACTGGAACAGCGGATCGTGCCACCAGAGCCATTCCACGAGGCACCACACTCCGACAAAGACCACGAGCCCGATCCGCACCCAGAGCGGGCGCAGCCACGGCACCTCGGACGGCGGGGTCGCCATCAGCCCCTCCCCTGCTTTGTGGCGGGCCTGCGCATCTGCAGGAGCGTCGCGGCGATGACCCCGAGCGAAACCACCCCGATGATGATGGTGGCAAGCGCATTGACGTCGGGCGAGACGCCCAGGCGGATCTTGGAAAAGATCACCATCGGCAGCGTCGAGGAGCCCGGACCCGAGACGAAACTCGCGATCACCAGATCATCGAGCGAGAGCGTGAAGGCCAGCAGCCAGCCCGAAATCAGCGCCGGCGCGATGATGGGCAGGGTGATGTCGAAAAACACCCGCACCGGCGTCGCGCCCAGATCCATCGCCGCCTCCTCGAGGCTGAGATCGAGATCGACGAGGCGCGACTGCACCACCACACAGACATAGGCGAGGCAGAAGGTGGCGTGGGCGATGGTGATGGTGAGGCTGCCGCGGCCGCGCGGCCAGCCCAGGAGCGATTCCATCGCAACAAACAGCAGCAGCAGCGACAGACCGGTGATCACATCGGGCATGACCAGCGGCGCCGAGGACATGCCGGCGAGCGCGGTGCGGCCCCGGAACTTCTTGAAGCGCACGAGCGCCACGGCGCAGAGCGTGCCCAGCACGAGCGCTATGGTGGCGCTGACCGCCGCGATCTGGAGGCTGAGCCAGGCGGCCGACAGCATCTGCGGATCGCGGAAGAGCTCGCCATACCATTTGAGCGAGAAGCCGGACCAGACCGTCACCAGCCGGTTCTCGTTGAACGAGAAGATCACCAGCGACAGGATCGGCCCATAGAGGAAGCCGAAGCCCAGCGCCGTCGTGATGGGAAGGAACCAGCCCCGGCGCATCAGCGACGCTCCACCACGGCGCTCTGGGCGCGCTGCATCAGCATGATGGGGACGACCACAACCACCAGCATGGCGATGGCGACGGCGGCGGCGCGCGGCCAGTTGGTGTTGGCAAAGAACTCATCCCAGAGCACGCGGCCGATCATCAGCGTGCCCGGCCCGCCGAGCAGCGAGGGAATGACGAATTCGCCGATGGCGGGAATGAAGACGAGCATCGAGCCGGCGATGATGCCGGGCATAGAGAGCGGCAGGGTGATGGAGACGAATGTCCGCCACGGCCGCGCGCCGAGATCGGCGCTGGCTTCGAGCAGCGCGCCATCGAGCTTCACCAGCGTCGTATAGAGCGGCAGGATCATGAAGGGCAGGTAGGTGTAGACGATGCCGACATAGACGGCGAAATCGGTCTGCATCATCTGGATCGGCGGAATGCCGAACAGCCCGAGGAAATTGTTGATGACGCCATTGCCGCGCATGAAGGTGGAGAGCGCATAGACGCGCAACAGGAACGACGTCCAGAACGGCAGGATGACCAGCATCAGGAGGATATTCCGCCAGCGATCGGGCGCCCGCGCGATGGCATAGGCCATCGGGTAGCCGATCAGCAGCGCGATCAGCGTCGAGATCAGCGCGATGCGGATCGAGGAAAAATAGGCGCTGACATAGAGGCTGTCCTGGAACAGCCGCATGTAATTGGAAAGGTGCAGCGTCATCTGCACCGTGCCATCCTCGGCAAAGCTCAGCATATCCGAATAGGGCGGGCGGCCGAACTCCTTGATCGAAAAGGAGATCTGCAGCACCACGGCCAGCGGCACGAGGAAAAACAGCGTCAGCCACAGCGCCGGCGCGAAGATCACGAGCGCCTTGCCCGAAAGCCCGACGGCGGCGAGGCCGCGTTCGATCATCGTCCAGGGGCGCGGCGGGGGCGGGGCATCCTCGCGCCGGCTGGCTGCCTTTTCGGGCTCGACGGGGCCGGGGTGCAGGGCGGGGCCGTGGATGCTCATACCGTCAACACGGAGCCGGCATTGTCTCCCCAGGAGACATAGACCTTCTCTTCCCAGGTGATGGCGTCGGGGTTGCCGCGCACGGTGTTGGTCTGGCTCACCCGGATGCGTTTGCCGCTGTCGAGCGCGATCTGGTAGACGCTCATGTCGCCCAGATAGCCGATCTCCTCGACGACGCCCGAGGTTACATTGGCGTCGTGCGAGGCCTCCGGCTTCTCGCGGCTCAACTGCATCTTCTCGGGGCGGATGGCCCACCACAGGATCTGGTCGGGGGCGCAGTCGACGCCATGGGCGACATAGATGTCGCAGCCGAGCTCGGCAGAGCGGATGCGGACATGGTCGGGTTCGTCCTCGGTGACGACGCCTTCGACCATGTTGACCGAGCCGATGAAGCCGGCAACGAAGCGCGAATTGGGGAATTCGTAGATGTCGGTGGGCTCGCCGATCATGGCGATCTCGCCCTGGTTCATCACCCCGATGCGGGTGGCAAGGGTCATCGCCTCCTCCTGGTCATGGGTGACCACGATGAAGGTGACGCCGAGGCTCTCCTGGATCTTGACCAGCTCGAACTGGGTCTCCTCGCGCAGCTTCTTGTCGAGCGCGCCGAGGGGCTCGTCGAGCAGCAGAAGCTTGGGGCGCTTGGCGAGGGCGCGGGCGAGGGCGACGCGCTGGCGCTGGCCGCCCGAGAGCTGGTGCGGCTTGCGCGGGCCGTAATCCTCGAGCTTGACGAGGCTGAGGAGCTCGGCGACGCGATCATTGATCTCGCCGCGCGGCAGGCGGTCGCGCTTCAGGCCATAGGCGATGTTCTGCTCCACGCTCATGTGCGGGAAGAGCGCGTAGGACTGGAACATCATGTTGACGGGACGGTTGTAGGGCGGCACGCCCGACATGTCCTGTCCGTCGATCTCGATCGTGCCCGATGTCGGTTCCTCGAAACCGGCCAGCATGCGCAGAAGCGTCGACTTGCCGGAGCCCGAGCCGCCGAGCAGGCAGAACAGCTCGGTGCGATAGATGTCGAGCGAGACGTTCCACACCGCCGCCACGTCACCGAATTTCTTGGTGACGTCGCGGATGCGGACGAAGGGCTTGGCCGAGGGGTCGCGCCAGGGGCGCGTGTCGGCTGCGATCTCGGGCTTCCTGGCCATGGCACTTCCGATGGAAACGGGGCGGGCGGCGAGTGGTCCCGCCGCCCGCCCGGAGAGCGGTTTACTGCCCCGTCTTCACCCGCGTCCAGCTGCGGGTCAAGAGCTCATCATACTGGGGCGTGTGGGCATTGAGGGTAAAGAGCTTCGCGGCCACTTCTGCGGGCGGATAGATGGCCGGGTCGTTCTTGACCGCATCGTCGATCAGCTCGAGCGCGGCGGCATTGCCGGAGGCGTAATAGACATAGTTGGTGTTGGCGGCCGCGATATCGGGGCGCAGCATGAAGTTGATGAAGGCGTGGGCGTTGTCGACATTGGGCGCATCCGCCGGGATGGCGAACATGTCGAACCACTTGAGCGCGCCTTCCTCGGGGATCACATAGGCGACCTCGACACCCTGGCCGGCATCGGCAGCGGCGGCCTGGGCGATGAACACGTCACCCGAATAGCCCAGCGCGATACAGATTTCGCCATTGCCCAGATCGTCGATATACTGCGAGGAATGATAATAGCGCACATGCGGGCGCACGGCGGCGAGAAGCTGCTCGGCGGCCTGCAGGTCAGCCTCAGCCTCGGAATTGGGATCGAGCCCAAGATAGTTCAGCGCCGTCGCGTAGACCTCGGCCGGCGCATCGAGCATGGCGACGCCGCAATCGGCGAGCTTGGCGACGGTCTCGGGGTCGAACAGCAGCTTCCAGGTATTGAGCGGCGCATCGGCGCCCAGTCGCTCGGTGACGGCCGCGACATTGTAGCCGATGCCCGTGGTGCCCCACATATAGTCGAGCGCATACTCGTTGCCCGGATCATGGGAGGCGGTCTCCTCCATGATCGTGGGGTCCATGTTCGAGATGTTGGGGATCTTGGACTTGTCGAGCGGCTGGAAGAGCCCGGCGCGGATCTGGCGCTCGAGGAAAAAGCCCGAGGGCACCACGACGTCATAGCCGGAATTGCCGGCCAGCAGCTTGGATTCGACGAGCTCGTTGCTGTCGAAGACGTCGTAATTGACGGTGATTCCGGTTTCGGCGGTGAACTTGGCGATCGTGTCTTCGGCGATATAGTCGGACCAGTTGTAGACGTTCACCTGGCCCTGGGCCAGGGCGGGGCCGCTCGCGAAGGCGGCGCCAAAGGCAAGGATCAGCGCTCGGTTCATCGGGTGTCTCCAGTTCGAATAAAGGACAGAGGAAGGCCAAGGCCCGGCCACGGCAGGGGAATGGGTTTCCCCTGTCACGCCCGGTCAGACATCTGAATGAAGGCTCAGGCCATAAGGCCTGCGGCGCGCCGCCGCGCCGGGGTGCACGAGCCGTGCGATCCGCCGCATGGGACACGGATATCGATCCGGCGGCAGAGCCGGGTCAACACTGGTCGGTTTCAGCGAAGTGACCCTTTTCGTAAAGAGAGCGGCACCGACGGGCAAGCTAATGCGAATCCCCCGCTCTCACAAGACTTTCACGGGCTAGAATTTTGGCCCGGCACAGGTCATTGTCGCGCCCAAACGACGCACCCGGCAAGCCCGCTCCAATGGCCTGCCGCACAGAGCAGGACCTTCGCCATGCCGCATCCTTCCTATTTGACCCTTGGCTCCGAGGTTGCGGCGGCGCTCGAGGCCGGCAAGCCGGTGGTGGCGCTCGAATCGACCATCATCACCCACGGCATGCCGCATCCCGACAACCTTGCGATGGCGCGCCGGGTCGAGGCCCTCGTAAGGGCCGAAGGGGCCGTGCCCGCCACCATCGCCATCATGGACGGGCGCATCCGCGTGGGGCTCGACGACGCCGATCTCGAACGCCTGGCCGAGACCGGGCAGGCGGCCGCCAAGGCGTCGCGGCGCGACGTGGCGGCGCTGCTCGCAAGCGGCGCGCTGGCCGGCACCACGGTGGCCACCACCATGCAGGCCGCAGCGATGGCGGGCATCCGGGTGTTTGCAACGGGCGGCATCGGGGGCGTGCATCGCGGCGCGAGCGAGAGTTTCGACGTCTCGGCCGATCTCGAGGAACTGGGGCGTACCCCCGTCGCGGTGGTCTGCGCCGGTGCCAAGGCCATTCTCGATCTGTCCAAGACGCTCGAGGTGCTCGAAACCAAGGGCGTACCGGTGATCGGCTATGGCACCGATGCGTTCCCGGCCTTCTGGACCCGCGACAGCGGGCTCAAGGCCGGGCTGCGCGCCGATGATGCGGCGGACGTCGCGCGCATCCTCTCGGTGCAGTTCGCGCTGGCCATGGGCGGCGTGCTTATCGCCAACCCCATCCCCGAGGCCGCTGCGATGGACAAGGCCGAGATCGATGGCTTCATCGCGACGGCGCTGGCTGCTGCGGACGCCGAGGGCATCGCCGGCAAGGCGGTGACGCCTTTCCTCCTGGGCAAGATCGTGGCGCTGAGCGGCGGACGGAGCCTTGCGGCCAATATCGCGCTGGTCGAGAACAATGCGCGGGTCGCGGCAGGCATTGCCCGCGCACTGGCGTCAAGCCCGGCTGCGCAGCGTCAGCGGTGAGGGCAGGGGCATGAGCGGAGCCGGCGTCGTCGTCATCGGCGATGTGATGACCGACATCATCGTGCGGCCCGAGGGCCCGTTGCGGCGTGGCTCGGATCGTCGCGCCACGATCAGCCGCCACGCCGGCGGCTCGGGCGCCAATCAGGCAGCGTGGCTGGCATCGGCCGGCGTCGATACGGTGCTCGTGGCGCGGGTCGGCGAGGGCGACGCGGCGGGGCTCGAAACGCATTTCCGAAGTATCGGGGTCGTGCCTTATCTTGGCCGCGATCGGGAGCGGCCCACCGGCACGCTCATCAACATCATCGATCCCGATGGCGAGCGCAGCTTCCTCACCGATCGCGGCGCCAATCTGGGGCTCTGCGATGCCGACCTGCCGCCCAATCTGTACCAGGAGGGGGCGGCGGTGCTGGTTTCTGGCTACAGCCTCTTTGCCGAAGGCCCGCGGCGGGCAGTGATGCGCTTCATGGCGCAGGCCCGCGCGGCCGGGCTTCTGGTTGCGGTAGACCCCAGCTCTGCCGGTTTTCTCGAGGATGTGGGGCCGCAGGTCTTTCTCGACTGGGTTTCGGGCGCCGATCTCGTCTTCGCCAATGCCGAGGAAGCGGCGCTGCTCTCAGGGGAGGCCGAACCCGAAGCGCAGGCGGCGGCGCTGGCGAACGTCTTTGCGACCGTGATCATCAAGCGCGGCGCCGAAGGGGCCATCGCGGCCGTGGGCGGGCGCCTAACATCAGCGCGGCCGCGCGAGGCCTTGCAGGTGGTCGATTCCACCGGGGCAGGCGATGCTTTCGCAGCCGGCTACCTCGCCTGCCGGCTGCGGGGCGGAGAGGTCGATGCTTGCCTCGCGACGGGCGTGGCGCTTGGCGGGCAGGCAGTGATGCAGGTGGGCGGCCAACCCGCGATTGGGGTCGTACCGGTGCACCAGTTCGCCGGCAATCAGCCGTTCATGCGCAGATAATCGCCATAGACCCAGCCCGTGACGCCATCCGAGGTGCTGATCTGGCGCCAGCCATTGGCTTCGCCGATCACTTCGACCTCTGCATCGCGCACCAGCCGCCCGACCACGCCCTGCGACGAGGAGGGGCCGGAGCGCACATTGAGCGCACCCGCATTGACCACGGCGGTCATCGCAGCGGCTGATTGGGTGACCGGTTCCGGCCCGGCGGCGCGGGGCTCGACGACCGGGGCACGCGCGACTGCGAGCGCGACCTGCGGTTCGTCCGGAGCATCGACAAGCGCCATGCTGCGCAGATTGTCGATCAGCCTCTGCTCGGGCGATGCGGGAATAGCCTCGGCCGATGCCGCGATCGCGGGCTTCGCGCCGGCTGCCGGCTCGTCGGCGGCGGGCAGGACCATGGCCCCGCCCAGCACCAGCATGACCGCAGGTACGATCCAGCGTTTGCGTCCATATCCGTAAGCCATGATGGTGCTCCTTTCACCCATGATAAGGCAGCAGGGGGCGAAAGGTTCACAGGCGCGGACATCAAAAAAACACTGGGGAAAACTCCGCCGCCGCGCGCGCGGCAACGGAGCGGTGCCGCTTACTCGCGATTGCCGTTGGTGACGAGGCCGGGGCCGCGACGATCGAGCTGGAGCTCGCCGCCGATGGCCCAGTTTTCCTTGGTGTAATCGTCGAACAGCACGTGGCAGCCCGAGGCCTTGGTGGCGAGGCCCTCGACGGCGGCCTTGGTCAGCGCTTCGGCGGCGCGACGCTTGGTGTCGTCGTTGCGGCCCTTTTCCATCTTCACGATGATCATCATGGCGAAAGCGTCCTCGTCTTCTACTTGTAGGTTTCGGGCTTCAGCGGCCCGTGGCGATCGAGCTGGAGATTGCCGCCGATGGCCCAGTCGTTGCGCTCGTAATCCTCAAAGAGGATGGTGACCCATTTGCGCTCGCCCCCGAGGGTGTTGACGATGGCATCGGTGACGGCGGCCGCCACTTCGCGCTTGGTCTGGACCGAGCGGCCCTTGTCCATCTGGATGGTGATGATGGGCATGGCTCAGGCCTTTCCTTCTTCTGCGGCCTTCTGGGCGGCGAGGCGCTTGGCCATCTTGTCGCTCAGCAATTCGCCTTCGATGGCCCAGTCGGGGCGATCGAAATTCTCGTAGATGACGGTGACCCATTCGGGCTGAACGCCGAGCGTATCGACGGCCGCCTGGGTGAGCAGCTTGGCGCCGAGACGCTTGGCGTCATCGGTGCGGCTGCTTTCCATATAGACTTGGATGATCATGTAAGGCCTTTCCAGGACGCATCAGATGTCCCAGCCCCGCAGGCTTCGACGTCTCCGGACCGATGAGCCCGAAGTCGCGGCGTGCGAGGTGGAGCCCGGAGGCTAGACCAGGGAGGGGCGGGGACGCGACCTGCGCAAGGCCGATCCCGCAAATATCATGAGGTCAGGAATTTACGGAAAGCGGCGGCTTTCCCGTGATTTTCCCGTGACTTGTCAGCGGAAGCGACGCACCAGCATCAGGCCGCCGATGACTATGGCGGCGATGAGCACGATGAAGAAGAGCGCCACCATCGCGAATGCGCCCAGCACCGAGCCCATCGCGTCCCAGAACCCGACCTGGCCGATGAGGATGGCAAGCAGGATGATGAAGATGATCGGCATGTGACTTCCCCCGGGGTTTGACGCTTAGCTCGCCCAACGCCTGATCACGCCCCGCGTTCCCGTGAAGGTCTTTTCGAAGGGCAAATCAGCCAATGTGCGGTTGCGCCGAGGGGGCGGGTCGCCTATCGGCTACCTATCGCCGCGCTTTTTCGCAGAGGGTTTGCAGGCGATGCAGGGTTGCCACAGCGACGCCACAGTGTTGCCCAGAAGCTTAGTCGCTATGGGCGCGAGGCCAGCCAGCGTCGAAAGGGTTGCCTGACTGCCGCCATCGGGCGGCACGCCGCAAGGCTTTGCTAACCATGTCTCTTCAGCGGCTGGTTAGGTTAGCAGCGGATGATCGTGGGGCAACAGGACACCAGACCACTGACTCTCCGGCCACTCATTCTCGCCCTTCTTGCTTCGGTTGCCGCAGTTCCGGCGACCGGCGCCACCGCGTTCGAACTCTTCGGTATCCGCCTTTTCGGCGACCAGGCCGATGAGGACGCCGCCGCCGTGATCGCGGAGCCACAGGGCTATGCGGTCACCTTCTCGACCGGCAGTGCGACCGGCGAGCTCGAAAGCGCCATTCGCGGTGCCTCGCAGCTTCTCGCCGACGAGAGCGAGCCGGCCTCGGGAGCCGCAGGCCTCATCGCAAAGGCGAGGGGCGACTATCGCCGCATCCTCGGCGCGCTGCAGCAGCAGGGCTATTATGGCGGAGCGATCTCGATCCTCATCGCCGGGCGCGAAGCGGCCAACCTGCCGCCCGACACGCGCCTCCCCGATCCGGCGCCGGTAACGGTCACCGTCGATCCGGGCCCCGAATTCCGCTTCGAGCGCGTGACGATCAGCAATCGCGCGCCGCTGACCGATGACCCGGACGATATCGTCGATCCCCCCGAATCGGTCGGCTATGGACGCGGCGAAGTCGCCAAGGCCGGCGTGATCCTGAGGGCCGAGCAGCTGGCGCTCGAAGCCTGGCGGCAGCAGGGCTTTGCCCGCGCCACCGTGGTGTCGCGCGATGTGGTCGCCGACCACCGGACGCGGCAGGTGGACGTCGCCATCCTGATCGATCCGGGCCGGCGGGCCTTTGTGGGACCGGTCTCGGTGACCGGTGCGCAGGCGGTCGATCCGGGCTTCATCGCCGAGCAGACGGGCCTGCGCGGCGGCGATGAATATGATCCCGATGATGTGCGCCGGGCCGAGCGCCGGCTGATGCGCCTCGAGGCCTTCCGCGCCATGCGCGTCGAGCCGGCCGAACGGATTTCCGACACCGGGCTTTTGCCGTTCACCGTGACGGTCGAAGAGTTGCCGGGCCGGCGCTTCGGGGCTGGCGCCACCTTCTCGACGGTGGATGGGCTGGGCATCGAGGGCTATCACCTCTGGCGCAACGTCTTCGGCCGGGCCGAGCGGCTGAGGCTCGATGCCAAGATCGCCGGCATCGGCTTCCCGGTCAGCACCGCCGATTTCGACTACGCGTTCGGTGGCACCTTCACCAAGCCGGGTTTTCCGGACCCCGATACCGACCTCATCGCCGCCATCGCGGCCGAGCGCACGGTTCTGCCCGCCTATACCGAAACCTCGGCCAATGCGCGGCTGGGTGCGACCCACTACCTGCTCGATACCACCACCATCGAGGGTGCGGCCTTCTACGAGTTCGCCCGCTTCGAGGACAGCTTCGGCACCCGCGATTTCTCGCTTGTCGGCCTCAGCGGCACGGCCACCTTCGACAATCGCGACGAGCCGCTCGACGCCACGGAGGGCTTTTATGCCCAGGCGACGGTCGAGCCCTTCTATGAATTCTTCTACGGCAACCCCGCTTTCCGCACGACGGCCGAAGTGCGCGCCTATTGGGGCGTTTCGGCCGATCCGACTGTGGTGCTGGCGGCCCGGGCCAAGCTCGGCGCGCTGGTCGGTCCCCCCATCGAGGAGGCGCCGCCCGACCGGCTGTTCTTTGCCGGTGGCGGCGGATCGGTGCGCGGCTATGCCTATCGCGGCATCGGGGTGGATGGCCCGGGCGGCACGGTGACCGGCGGGCGGTATCTGATGGAAGGCTCGGTGGAGGCGCGGGCGCGCCTCATGGGCGATTTCGGCGCCGTGGCCTTCCTCGATGCGGGCGCCGTCACCGCCGAGGGCTTTCCCGGCGTCGACGATATCCGCTTCGGCGCCGGTATCGGGCTGCGCTATTTCACCGGGCTCGGGCCATTGCGGCTCGATCTCGCCTTTCCTCTCAACAAGCGCGAGGGCGACCCCGATTACGCGCTGTATGTCGGTATAGGACAGGCGTTTTGAGACGGGTTTTCGTACCATCGCTGATTGCTGCCGGCCTTCTGGCCTCCCCGCTCGCCCTGCCGCTCATCGCGCAGGACCAGATGAGCCCCGAGGAGCAGCGCGACTGGTTCGTGCAGTTCGTGGAAGGCCAGCTCTCGACGCCGGAACGGCAGATCCGCATCTCCAATATCGAGGGGATTCTGTCCGAAGAGGCGACGATCCGGCAGATCACCATTTCCGACGGCGAAGGCGTGTGGCTCACCATCGTCAATGCTGCGATCAACTGGGATCGTGGCGCGCTGTTCGGCGGGCGCCTGCAGGTGCGCAGCCTTTCGGCCGAAAGCATCGACTATGCCCGAAATCCCGTGGCCACGCCCTCGCCGACGCCCGCCCTGCCCAGCCCCGAGGCGGGCGGCTTCGAGGTGCCGGAATTTCCCGTCGCCATCATTCTCGAAGAGTTGAGCGTGCCTTCCGTGCGCTTTGGTGAGCAGGTGTTCGGGCTCGGCTCGGAGCTTTCGGTCACCGGGGCGCTGCGCCTCGAAGGCGGCTCGCTCGATACCGATCTGGCCATCCAGCGGCTCGACGGCCCGGGCGGCTCGCTGACCCTCGATGTCACCTACGCCAATGCCGACCAGCAGGTCGATCTGGCGCTCTCGCTGGTGGAGCCGCCCAACGGCATTCTCGCCAATCTGCTCTCCATCGAAGGCCGTCCGGAAATCGCGCTGGGGGTGACCGGTGCCGGGCCGCTCGACGCTCTCAACGCCCAGCTGACGCTCGATGCCGGGGGCACGCGGGCGCTGGCCGGCACGGCCCGCATCTCCGGGGTTGCGGAGGGTCTCCAGATCAATGCCGATCTCGGCGGGCCGCTCGCACAGCTCGTGGCGCCGGCCTATCGCGACTTTTTCGGGCCCGAGACCAGCCTCAGCGCCGAAGCGCTGGTGCGCTCGGCGGGCGGGGTCGATGTTTCGCGTTTTTCGCTCTCGGGCGGGCAGCTGGGGCTATCGGGCGCCGGGCGCACGAGCGCCGACGGCTTCCTGCGTCAGCTCTCGCTCGAAGGCCGTATCCTCAATCCCGGCGGCGGCACGGTGCTGCTGCCGGTTCCCGGTGCCGCGACGCGGGTCGGCCGCGCCGATCTCACCGTCGATTTCGGCCGCGCCGGCAGCGAGGACTGGACGGCGGCGGTGACGGTCAACGGCTTCGCCAATGGCACGCTGGCGGCCGAGCGGCTGACGCTCGCCGCTTCCGGCGTCGCCGCCGGGCTCGATGATCCGGCAACGCGACGGGTCACTTTCAATGGCGATGGCGCGCTGGCGGGCATCTCAGCCAGCGATGCCGAGATTTCGGCGGCGCTCGGACAGAGCGCGGCCCTCGGATTTGCCGGCCAGTGGAGCGCGGGCGAGCCGCTGCAACTGGCTCAGTTGCGCCTCGTGGCGCAGGCACTCGAACTGGCGGTCTCGGGGACCGTTGCCGATACGGTTTTCGATGGCACGGTCACTGTCTATGGGCAGGTCGCGCCGTTCTCCGAACTGGCCGGGCGAGACCTCGGCGGGGCGCTCAGCCTTGCGGCCGAAGGCACCATCGCGCCCTTGACCGGCGGCTTCGACCTTGCGCTGCAAGGGCAGACGACGGACCTGGTTCTTGATGACGAGATCGCCGACCGGTTGCTGGCCGGGCAAGCCTCGGTAACCGGCCGTCTCGCGCGCACCGAAACGGGCTTTTCGGCCACTGGCTTCCGGATAGGCAATGAGCGGGTTGAATTGACTGCAGATGGTCGCTTTGCGACGGGCGCTGCCGATTTCCGCTTCGCCGGGCGGCTGAGCGATCTTGGGCTCGTTTCCCCTGACGCGTCTGGCGCGGTGACCGTCACCGGCACCGCGCGCGGCGAAGGCACCATCGCGCTGTCGCTGGTGGGCGAAGCCCCCACCGGGCGGCTCGCGGGCCGCAGCCTTGCGGGGGGACGCTTCGGCTTTGATGGCGCGATTTCCCCCGAAGGCGTCGTCACCGGCACGCTCGATGGTGGCGCGACGCTCGAAGGCCAGCGCGTGGCGCTGGCGGGCACTCTCGCGGTC
This sequence comes from Devosia enhydra, assembly GCF_900119845.1. Taxonomy (GTDB): domain Bacteria; phylum Pseudomonadota; class Alphaproteobacteria; order Rhizobiales; family Devosiaceae; genus FPKU01. The sequence goes on along the minus strand of NZ_FPKU01000003.1, from coordinate 540,360 downwards.
GACGGCGCCGTGCGCCGCATCGAGGGCCTCTCTTTCACCGCCGGCGGCGCGGCCCTCACCGGCGGCATCGTGCAGGATGAGGCCGGGCTCCTGACCGGACAATTGCGGCTGGTTGCGCCCGATATTTCGACCGCCGCCGCGCTCTTCCTGCAGCGCGCGTCTGGCGCGGCAAATGCCGATATCAGCCTTTCGCCGGTCGACGGGCGCCAGAGCGCGACGGTTTCGGGCTCGGTGCGCGGCCTGTCGCTGATGGACACCCGGCTTGCTGCCGCCGAGATTTCTGCCGAGATCGACGATCTCTTCGGGGTTCCGGCGATCGATGGCACGGCGACCGGCTCGGGCCTCGTGGCCGGCGGGGTCGAAGCCTCGCGCTTTTCGGCCATGGCGCGGCGCTCGGGCGCCAGCACGGGCTTTGAGGGCCAGGCCGATCTTGCCACCGGGGCCAGTATTTCGGCGGCCGGCAGCCTCTCGCCCATCGGGGAGGCCGGCTATCGCCTGGCGCTCGAACGGGCGAGCCTCGTTCAGGGCGGGCTGACGGCGCGGCTGGCTCAGCCCACGGCCTTTGCCATCGATGACGGACGGGTGAGCCTTGATCGCGTGCAGCTCGATGTCGGGGGCGGGCGGCTCGTCGCAACCGGCACGGCCGGCGAGGCGCTCGATATCGCGCTCTCGCTCGAAGCCTTGCCGCTTTCGGCCGCCAATGCCATCCAGCCCGGCCTCGGGCTTGCCGGCACGGTTTCGGGCACGGGCCGCATCACCGGCAGCGCATCCGACCCGCAGGCGAGCTTTTCGCTCACCGGAACGGGGATCGGGGCGACGGCCATCGAACCGTTCGGCATCGCGCCCCTGCGCTTTACCGCCCAGGGCAGCTTTGCCGACAATGCGGTGCGCATCGCCTCGGCCGAGGCGAGCGGGGCCGGCGGGCTGGCTCTCACCGGGTCTGGCACCGTGCCGCTTTCGGGCCGGGGCCTCGATATCCGTGCGTCGGGTTCGGCGCCGCTGGCGCTCGGCAACCGCTTCCTCGCCGATCGCGGCGGGCAGCTTTCGGGCGTCGCTCGGCTCGAGGCGAGGGTCACCGGTTCGCTCAGCGACCCTCAGGCAACAGGCACGGTTTCGACCAGCGGGGCCGGCTATGTCGATCCCGAGCTCAATCTGCGGCTCGTTGATATCGCCGGCAGCGCCACGCTGTCGGGGGACCGGGCCGAGATCGGCACGCTGACCGCGCGGCTCGCGACGGGCGGCAGCATCGCGGCCTCGGGGTCGGTGGGGCTTTCTGCCGGCAATCCGGCCGATATCCGCCTCTCGCTCAACCAGGCGCGCTATGCCGATGGTGACCTTTTCGTCGCCACGCTCTCGGGCGATCTGCGGGTCTCGGGCCAGCTGATGCGCAATCCGCTGCTTTCTGGTCAGGTCTTCGTCGAACGTGCCGACGTCACCGTGCCCGAAACCTTTGGCGGCGCGGCAAGTCTGATCGATGTCACTCACCGCGCCCCGCCACCGCCGGTCGCGGCCACGCTGCGACGGGCGATGATCGATGCCGGTGGAGCGCCGATTCCGCAGACGCGTCCGTCGGTGGTGCAGCTCGACATCACGGTGTCGGCGCCCAACCAGATCTTCGTGCGCGGTCGCGGCCTCGATGCGGAACTGGGCGGGTCGGTGCGGCTGACTGGACCGATCATGGACATCCGGCCGGTGGGCGGCTTCCAGCTCATTCGCGGCCGGCTCTCGATGCTGGGCCAGCGCATCACGCTCGAAGAAGGCTCGCTGACCCTGGTGGGCACGCTCGATCCCTCGCTCAACCTCGTGGCGCGCACCGAGGGCGAGGGCATCGTGGTGTTCGTGACAGTGTCGGGACGGCTTTCGGACCTGTCGGTCGATTTCTCCTCGTCTCCGGCCTTGCCGCAGGATGAGGTGCTGGCCCGGCTCTTGTTCAACCGCTCGATGGGCGAGCTTTCGCCGCTACAGGTGGCGCGGCTCGCCGGCGCGGCGGCAGAACTCGCAGGTGGGGGCGGGGGCAATTCCATCGTCGATTCGCTGCGGGAACGCGCCGGGCTCGACGATCTCGACGTGGTCACCGACGAAGAGGGCAATGTCGCCGTGCAGGCCGGCCGCTACATCCAGGACAATATCTATCTGGGCGTGACGGCGGGGGCCGATGGCAACAGCCGGGTGAACGTCAATCTCGACATCACCGACGATATCCGCGCGCGCGCCTCGACCGGGCTCGACGGGGATTCGAGCATCGGCATCTTCTACGAGGCGGATTACTAGTTCTTGGACGCAGGGCCCTCAGAAGCCCTGCGCCGAACCGTCCTTGCGGTGATCGGAGCCGGCGACATAGGCCTCTCCATGCCGGCGCACCAGCTGCGCGCCGCCAAAGGCAAAGGGCGCATCTGGCGGATCGCGCGAGACGATGTGGCCGCGCGCCGACAGCGCTTCGGCGGTGGCATCATCCATGCTGTCCTCGAGCGCCAGCTTGCGGCCCGAGACTACGCGCCAGCGCGGCGCGTCGCTCGCCGATTGCGGATCCTGCCCATAAAGGCAGGTGCGCAGCACCATCTGCAGATGGCCTTGCGCCTGCATCGGCCCGCCCATGAGGCCGAAGGCCATCAGCGGACCGGCCCCCTTCATCACAAAGCCGGGAATGATGGTGTGGAAGGGCCGCTTGCGCGGGCCGACCTGGTTGGGGTGGCCCGCTTCGAGGGTAAAGCCATAGCCCCGGTTCTGCAGCGCGATGCCGGTGCCCGGCACCACCACGCCCGAACCGAACCCGCCATAATTGGACTGGATGAACGAGACCATCATGCCATCGGCATCGGCGGTCGCCAGATAGACCGTGCCGCCGGTGGTGGGCGCGCCGGCGCCGGGATCGCCGGCTTTGTGCAGGTCGATGAGCCGGGACCGGGAGGCGAGATAGGTGGGATCGAGAAGGGCCTCCGGCGGCAGGTGCATGGCGGAGGGATCGGCGAGATGGCGATGGATATCGGCCAGCGCGAGCTTGGTCGCTTCGATGGAAAGATGCAGCGCCTCGGGGCTGTCGGGCGCGAAATCGGCGATGGGCGTATGGGCCAGCATGCCGAGCGCCATCAGGGTGGCGATGCCCTGCCCATTGGGCGGAATCTCGTGGACGGTGACGCCGGCAAAATCCTGCGAGACGGTGCCGCACCAGTCATTGGCGTGGCGCGCCATGTCCTCGACCGACAGCGCCGCGTCATGCTCGCGCGCGAAGGCGGCGATCTTTTCGGCCAGCGCGCCGCGATAGAAGGCCTCGCCACGGGTCTCGGCGATGGTTTCGAGCGTATGGGCAAGGTCTTCGCTCTTCCAGATGTCGCCGGGGCTGGGCGCGCGGCCCCCTTGCAGGAAATGCTCGGCAAAGCCGGGCTGGTCGCGGAGGATGGCAGCGCCCATCTGCCACTGCCGCGCGATCTTGGAGGCGACCGGAAAGCCGTGGCGTGCATAGCCGATGGCGGGGGCAAAAAGATCGGCAAAGGGCAGGCGGCCGAAGCGGTCCGAAAGCGTCACCCACGCCGAGACGGCGCCAGGGATTGTCACTGTGTCCCATCCGCGCATCGGCATGCGCTCGTAACGCGCAAAGCGCTCAGGCGTCCAGCCGGCAGGCGAGCGGCCAGAGGCGTTGAGACCGTGCAGTCCCTTGCCATCCCAGAGGATGCAGAAGGCGTCGCTGCCGAGCCCGTTGCCCGTGGGTTCGACGACGACGAGTGCGATGGCGGCGGCGAGCGCGGCATCGACCGCATTGCCGCCGGCCCAGAGCATCCGCAGCCCCGCCTGCACGGCAAGAGGCTGCGAGGTGGCCACCACATTGCGCGCGAAAAGCGGCACGCGCGTCGTGGGATAGGGGCTTTCATAGGCGTCGAAGGCGGACATGGGAGAGACCTCGGATGAAGCGGCATCGGCTACGACGCGCAGGGTCGCCGCATCATCCGATCTTGGGACAGTTGGCGGCGGCCTGCAAGTTCGGCCCGGCCGCCGCCAAAGTCGCTACATGCTCGCAGCCTTGCCAAAAAAGCTGTTCTTGCTCTCGCGCTGGATCTCGTAGATCGAGCCGGAATGGCGCGGGCCCGGCAGTGGCAGGCGCACCGGCACGTCGGCAAGGCGCGGCGCGACCGGATCGAAGCTGCCGCACAGGAGGCGGCTGTTCCATTCGGCCCAGTCGCCGGGCTGCGTGGCCAGCGGCCAGGCATCGGCGGCGGAATATTGGAACAGCAGCAGGCGGCGGGGCTTGGTCGAGGTGTTGACAGCCGAGCCATGGATGGTGCGGGCGTGGTGGATGGAGATCGACCCGGCCTTGCCCGTGCAAGGCACGGCGGCGGAAAAATCGATGCCGCTGGCCTTGCCGTCGATGGCGCCGCAGAAATAGCCATCGGCATGATGGTCGTGGATCGGGCCGAGATGGCTGCCGGGGACGCAAAGCAGGGGGCCGTTCTCCATCTCGCAATCGTCCATCATCACACCAACGGCGGCGAGATCGTCATTGGTATGGGGATAAAAGGCCCAGTCCTGGTGCCACTCCACCGCCGCGCCATAGCCGGGCGATTTCATGTTGAGCTTGGACGTATCGAAGCGGATGGCTGGCGATAGCAATTGCTGGAGCGCGGCGAGGATCTTGGGGTGCCGCATCACCCGAACGTAGATTTCCGCCTGCACATGCGGTGTCTTGATGCGCCGCACGCGCGGTTCGCTGGCGGTATGGCCGGGCTCGAGATCGAACACATCGGTATGGGCCGAGACGCCGCGCGACTGCTCGACAAACCCGTCCGTCACCGCGCGCAGCTCGGCGATCTCCTGCGGCGAAAGCACGTCCGGCACGATGATGAAGCCATCGCGGCGGTAGGCGTCGATCTGGTCCTGGGTCAGCATGGCGGGTCTCTCCTCATCTGCTGAGGCCAGCATGCCATGGTCCATGGAAACGTCAACATGCATTCTTTTGGGTTAGCACGGTGGTTTCCGAGGCTGTTGATGTAGACGTTTCCACGGTCAGCTTGATCTGCTTGCGATGAGCGGGCATGAGAGGTCAAAGAGCGGAGCGGTCATGCGCGGGCGGGCAACCATCAAGGACATTGCGCGGGAGACGGGCGTTTCCAACGTCACCATCTCACGCGTCGTCAATACGCCCGATCAGGTGGCGCCCGAAACCCGCGCCCGCGTCGAGGCCGCGATGGCGCGGCTGGGCTATGTGCCGAATCTTGCCGCCCGGGCGATGCGCACGCGCGCGACCCGCACCATCGGCTGCCTCGTGCCCGATATCCTGTCTTTCTCGAACGCCGCCGTGGCGCAGGCGGCCGAGCGCGCGCTGGCGGCGGAAGGCTATGGCATGATGCTGGTTTCGGCCGGCGAACGCCCCGAGGACGAGGTGCGTGCCCTCGACATGCTGCGGCTCCACCGGGTGGATGGGCTTTTGGTCTATATCGGGTCCGAAAGCGATGCCCGCATGATCGAGGCGTTGCGCGGGCTCGAAACGCCACTGCTCGTGCTCGACCGGACGCTGCCGATCGCCGCCGATACCGTGTTTTCAGACCATGGACCGGCAATGCGCGAGGCGGTCGCCTATCTGCGCGCGCTGGGGCATCGGCGGATCGTGTTTCTCTCGACCGAAGCCCCGATCCGTCCTGTGGTCGAACGCAAGCGGGCCTTTGCCGAGGCGACGGGTGATCTGGGCGAGAGCGCCCGTATCATCGGCGTGCGCGGCCCGGACAAGGCGCATTTTCGGGCCGAGGCGCTCTTTTCCGGCTCGGATGCTGCTACCGCCGTGATCGTCGATGGCAGCCGGCTCCTGCGCAGCGTCGTCGATGCGGTGCGGGTGCTGGGGCTGTCGGTACCCGGCGATCTCTCGATCATCGGGCTCGATGTCGAGGATGTCGCGCCCACCATGACGCCGGAGGTCACCCGCATCACCCGCGATTATGGCGAGATCGGCCGGACGGCAGCGCGGCTGGTGCTCGACCGCATCACCGAGGGTGCCAAGGGCCCCAAGCGCAGTGCGCTGTTGGGCTCGCATGTGGTGCTCAAGGGCTCCTGCGGGCCGGCGGAGCACTGATCTCGCCTCAGTGCTTGCCCATGATGGCGTCGATGGCCTCGATCGCGCCGAGGAATGAGAGGCCGGTATGGTAGCCGGGGTCGAGATCGGGCGTTGCCGGCACGAAATCGAGCGGCCCCTCGGCCGTGCGGGTCTGGTAGGCGACAGGCGGGTTGCCGCGCCAGTAATGGGCAAAGAACGCCTCATGCGCCGTCTTCCAGATGCGCAGCGTATCGGGCGAGCCGGTGCGGGCATGCATGAGGCCGGCGGCCCGGGTCGTCTCGGGCAGCGACCACCAGGGGCAGTTGGGGCTGAGCTTTTCGCCCGACAGCGAGACGGTCAGCCTCAGGCCGGGCGGATCGAAGCCCGCATTGAAGGAGGCGATGAGCGCGCGCTCCAGCGGGCCCGACAGGCCGGCTTCCGCGCCGCGCGGCAGGTATTCCATGGCAAAGCCGACGAATTCGATGGCATGCCCGACATTGGAGGTGCTGCCCCCCTCGAAATCGCGAATGAGATCGGTGGCGCGCGGCCCGTGCCCATCCCAGTGGCGATCAAGCACATGGGCGATGAAGCGATCGCCGAAGCGAGCCTCGGCCTCCAGCCCCAGCCGCCGCAGCAGCGAGGCAGCGCCCATCAGGATCATGCGCGGGCCATATTCGGGGTGCTGGCGATGCGCGGCTTCGGCCGAGAGCAATTGCTGCTCGTCCATGATGAAGCGCTTGTCCTCGATCGCGGCGATGAGATCGGCAAGGCGTGCGAGCCAGGGCGCTCGGCGCTCGGGCGCGTAGCGGCTGGCGGCGGCGATCAGCCCCTTGAGCACGAAGGCATCCGAATAGGTGAAGAACTCTGTACCCTTGGCCTGCGGCAGGGCCGTGCCATCGGACCCGCGATAGACCGGTTCGAGCCCCACATCATAGGTAAAGAACGCCCCGCCATGGCGGTCATGCAAATCAGCGAGGGCCTCGAACAGGGGCTGGGCCGCCGCGTCGAGCCGCTGGGCAAGCGCCGGATCTTCGGTCTCGAAAAACGCGGCATGGGTAACCAGCGCCTCGAGCCCGCGCCCCTGGATCCAGCCGTAAAGAATGTCCGGCCCGCGCCAGCCATCGGCTGCGGTGTAGTCCTTGAGCGTCACAGAATTCATCTTGGTGTTGAGATAAACCCCGTGCAGCGCCGGGCGGTCGAGCATCCAGCGGAGCGTAGCCGCATTGGCAGCCACATAGGCGGCGCGCGCCTCGGCGAGAAAATCGAGCGTGTCGCTCACGAGCAGGTCCTCCCGATCAGGCCTTTGAACGGCCCCTCAATTCGCGCACCGCGTCTGCGGCGGCCTCAGCCAGCGCCTCGGCCGAACCCGGCGCGAAGGTGGCCGGCTGGCCATAATAGCGGTGCGCATCATCCACCTCATAGCCACCAAAGGGAAATTCCGAGGCGGGCGGGATGTAGCCTGGATTGTCGTCGGCAAAGCCGATGACGATGGCGTCGGGATTGCCAATCAGCGCGCGCACCGTATGGGCGGTTTCGGCGAAGATTTCGCCGGGCAGGGCGACGATCTCGATATCGCCCCAGCGGAGTGCCGCGATTTCGACGTCGAGGCGACATGTTGCTAGATCATCCGGCAGGCCGCGCTCGGCCCAGGCGATCCAGCCCGACAGCAGCGCCTTGCGCGCCGCGTCCCCCGCCTCGGACTCGGCCCGCCAGCGTGCGGCGAGGGCGTCCATGGTCTCGGTTTCGCGCCGCGCAAAGCCCAGCGGCACGGTGCGGCGCGCGATGCTGGCGCCCGTGGCGGCGTGCAGGCCAAGAGGCGCGGCAAGCGCCTTTTCGGCGACGGCCGTACCGATGCGGTCGGCGGCGTCGAAGGTGCGGGTGTTGCTGGCCGAGAGCGTCCATGACGCATAGGCCGAGTGCCCGGTATTGGCATCGCCCGTGCAACCGGTGGCGAAGATCGCCATCGTGCCGGGCCGCGCCACCTCGATCCGCGCGCGGGTGACGCCGGGATAGTCGGCGGTCCAGAGGCGGTTGTCGGCGCCCAGCACCACCGGGTGGCAGGCATGGGCGACAAGCGTCGCGATCGGGCTGCCATCGGTGCCGGTGAAGCTCAGCACCGGCAGATGCGGATCGGTCAAGCCGCCCGGATGCCGGCGGTTCTTGGCGACGCCCGGATCGGCGCCGCTGCCAAAGCTCATGACCGCCGGTCGGCGGGCTGTCAGTGCGTCCGAGATGGCGCGGACCACGGCGTCTTCGAGCCTCTGCATATAGGCTGCATCGAGGCCGGGGATGAAGCGCCCCACCAGCGTCTGCGGCCCACCATGGGTGTGCAGCGCGGCAATCACGATGTTCTCGGCCGGCAGCGCGGCGCGCGCCTTCATCGCGCCGATGGTGGTGCGGTCGAGCCCCAGGACGTCGACGATGACCAGCGCCGTCTCCTCCACCACCAGCGCGCGGACGGTCAGCGCGTCGTGGGCGCCGGTGGCCGGTTCGGACCGGGCAGCAAAGCCGGCCATGGCCAGCCCTGCCGGCGGGGTGATGTCGACGAGCGCGGCGCCAACCCTCAGCGTGCTCATGCCGCAACGCCTCCCAGCAGCACCGTGTCGAGCCTCAGATCGCCATCGCCTTCGGACCAGTCGAAGCGGATGAGATCGGCCGGCGCGCCGATTTCGAGCCGCCCATAATCGCCGACGAGGCGGCCGGGATTGCGGGTGGCGAGCATGAGCGCTTCGGCCAGCGGAATGCTGGCCATCGTCGCGGCCCGCGCCACGCAGGCCTTGAGCGGCAGGGCCGCACCCGCAAGATAGGGCGTGCCCTTGAGAGACAGCCGTCCATCGGCAGAAAGCTCGACCGTGCCGCCGATCGGCTGGGCATAGGTGCCGGGCGGCAAGCCGCCGGGCGCCGCAACATCAGAGACGAGATACACCCGGTCCTGCCCTTTGGCGCGCAGCATCGCCTTGAAGGTCGCGGCCGGCAGATGGTGGCCGTCGGCGATCAGGCCGGCCATGGCGCGATCCTCGGACAACTGGGTCCAGATCAGATTAGGGTGACGGGGCAGGGTGGCTGCGGCGCCATTGCCCAGATGGGTCGAAAGCGTCGCGCCGGCATCAAAGGCCGCGGTGATTTCGTCCGGGCTCGCATGGGTGTGCCCGATGGCCACCAGCACGCCGCGCGCGACAAGGCCCTCAACCACCTCCGGCGTTAGGGGCCAGTGCGGCGAGAGAGTCACCTTGCGCACCAGGCCCTCGGCGGCCTCCTGCCAGCGATCGAACTCGGCAAGATCGGGTGCCCGCACATGCTGGCGCGGATGGGCGCCGCGCGCTCCATCCTCGGGCGAGAGCCAGGGGCCCTCGACATGAACGCCGGGGATCATCCGGATCAGTCTGGGGTCGGCCCGGCGCGCCGCGACGATGGCGCGCAGGCCGGCGATCAGCGAGGCTTCCGATGCGGTGATCAGCGTCGGCAGATAGCAGGTGACACCATCGGCTAGCATGGCATCGGAAAGCGCGACCACCGTTTCGGGCGTCAGCGCGCCGCTGTTGAGATCATGGCCGAGAAAGCCGTTGACCTGCAGGTCGACGAGCCCGGGCGCGAGGAACCCCCGGGCATCGGCCGGCCCCGGCGTGATGGCGGTGATGACCCCATCGGCATAGGTCACCGCCAGCGGCGCGCCGGTCGCCGGATCGCGGCCGGTGAGGGTGCCGCTCGTCACAGCTGGCGCACCCGGTGGCGGAAGCGTGCGAGGAAGCGGGCATTGGCCTCATCGCCGCCCGGCGCATTGCCCGAGCGCCACACCGGCGGCTCGATGCCGCGATCGAGCAGCTTGGCGACGGTGCGCAGCACCAGCGCATTGAGCGCAATCGCATTGGCGAAGGTCGAGCTGGCGCCGATCGGCTCGCCCATGCCGGGCAGCCGCATCAGCGCATCCCCGATCGGCACCTTGGTGTCGATGGCGATATCGACCACGTCATGCAGATTGTGCTTGGTCGGGTGCCGGGCCGGATGCTCGGGCTTGGTTTCGCTGGCATGGCGGCGCGACGAAACACCGATGACGAAGGCGCCGCGCCTCTTGGCTTCGAGGGCCGCATCGATGAGCGCGGCGTTGATGCCATAGGCGTTGACGAGGATGAGGAGGTCGTCGGGGCCCAGATCGCGGTCCGAGATCACCACCTTGCCATAGCCGGGGGTGCGCTCCATCGCCATCGAGCGCAGGGCACCCGAGGAGAGCAGCGTGCCTTCGTCGAGGATGGCCGAGACATGCATCAGCCCGCCGGCGCGGAAGAAGATTTCCTGGCTCGCGAGGTTGGAATGGCCGCCCGGGCCATAGACATGCACAAGCCGATCAGCGGCGATCTGGTCGGCGAGCTTGGCGGCCGCGGCATCGAGATTTGCCGCCTCCTCGGTGAGGATGGACTGCATGAGGGCCTGAACGCGGCCGAAATAGTCCATGCAGAGCGCGTCGGGATCGATCTCAGCCATGTGGGTTCGCGTCCTTGTCGAGATAGAGCTTGCAGTCGGGATGGGTGCGCAGGGCGCTTGCCGGGCAGGCGGTTTCGATGGGGCCGTGCAGCGTGCGGCTCACCGCATCGCGTTTGATGGCCCCCGGCACCACCGCGAACATCCGGTCCGAGCGCAGGAGGCGCGGGACGGTGAGGGTGATCGCTTCGGTGGGCACGGCGTCGAGCGCGGGGAAGCACTCTTCGTCCACCTGCTGCTGGCGGCAGGTTTCGTCGAGGGTTACGATCTTGACATCGAGCGGGTCTGAGAAGTCGGCCACTGGCGGATCGTTGAAGGCGATGTGCCCGTTGACCCCGATACCGAGGCAGACGATATCGATGGGCGCTTCGGCCAGAAGTGCTGCATAATCATGCGCCGTTGCCATGGGATCGGCGCCCGGTTCGATGAGATGGGCGGCACCGATGGGCACGCGGCCGAGGAAGTGGCGCACGAGCCAGGGGCCGAAGGCGGCGGGGTGCTGCAGGTCGAGCCCGACATACTCGTCCATGTGGAAGGCAATGACCCGGCTCCAGTCGATGCCGGGTGCTGCGGCCAGCGCGGCAAGCATGTCGGCCTGGCTTGGAGCCGACGCAAAAATCATGCGGACCAGGGACTTATGGGCAAGCAGGGTGCGCAGGTGATCGGCAATGTCCCGGGCGGCGGCTGCCCCCATGGCGGCGCGATCGGGATAGGTTTCGTGGCGGAAGCCGGGGGAGCGATCGGCGGCCCGTTCGGGCGCGGTGGCGATCTTCATGCAACACCTCCTTGCGGCGTTGTTCGGAGATTGTCGTGCAACCGGTTGCCTCGCAGAAGCAGCCCGTGGCACAAGATGGAGCATCGATGTTGCGCAGCGCGCGCCGAAGCGGCAGCATCGCGCAGCAGCGCAGGGCAGGGGGATAGAGGGTGATCAAGAGGCGGGCGACCATCAGCCAGGTGGCGAGCGAAGCGGGCGTTGCGCGCTCCACCGTTTCGAGGGCCTTTACCCGTCCCGATCGGCTGTCGCCCGAGACGGTCGAGCGCGTGCTGGCAGTGGCCGACCGGCTGGGCTACCAGCCCAACCCGGTGGCGCAGGCGCTCTCCACCGGTCAGTCCAAGAATATCGGGCTCATCGTTCCCGATGTCGCCAATCCGTTCTTTCCGCCGCTGATCCGGGCGGCGCAGCGCAAGGCCGAGGATTTCGGCTATTGCGTCTTTCTGGGGGATTCCGATGAGAAGCCCGAGCGCGAGGACCAGCTGGTCGATCGCTTCACCCACCAGGTGGCGGGGCTGATCCTCGTCTCCTCGCGGTTGGCCGAGGCGCAGATCCGCGAGCATGCGCGGCGCCGGCCGCTGGTGCTGATCAACCAGGACGTGCCCGAGATGCTGCGCGTGCTGATCAATTCCGGCGCCGGGGTGACGCAGGCCGTCGCGCATCTGGCCGAACTCGGGCACCGGCATATCTGCTACGTCTCTGGCCCGACGACGAGCTGGGCCAACCGGCAGCGCCGGGCCGCCGTCAAGCTGGCGGCCAAGCAGCACGGCGTGACGGTCAGCGCGGTTTCGGCCCACAAATCGACCCATGAGATCGGCCGGGCCTCGGCCCAGGCGGTGCTCGGCACCGGGGCGAGCGCGGCGCTGGCGTTCGACGACCTGCTGGCTCAGGGCCTGCTCGCCGGCCTGCGGGACGCCGGGGTGAGCGTTCCGTCCGAATTCAGCGTCATCGGCTGCGACGACGTGCTGGGTGCAACCACCTATCCGCCGCTGACCACGGTATCGAACCGCTGCATCGAGGTCGCGGAGATCGCCGTGACGCTGCTGATGGACGCGCTGGGCAGCCGCGGCTCGACCGATGTGCGCCATGTGCTCGACACCCACCTCGTCATCCGCGAGACGACCGCCGCGCCGGGCCGACCGGTGCCCGCCAAGGCCGCGCGCCGCAAGGGCGGGGCGGCCGGCAACGAGCAGCCCTGACAGCGATGGGGAAAGGCCGGAAAGCATGGCGAGCCGGCCTCAGTCCTTGAGGCCGGTGGAGGCGATGCCTTTGACGAAGTTTCGCCGAAGGAAGACAAAGAAGATGATCGAGGGGATCAAAACCACGGCCGATGCGGCGCTGAGGCGCCCCAGATCGACCGTATAGCCGGTCTGGAAGAGCGCCAGCCCGATCTCGACGGTGTAGCTTTCGCGCGTCGTGGTGACGATCATCGGCCAGGCAAAGACCGTCCAGCTCTGGAAAAAGGCGAGCACGCCCAGGGCGCCGAGCGCCGAGCGCAGCAGCGGCAGCACGACCTTCAAAAAGATCCACCACTCGCCAGCGCCATCGATGCGCGCGGCCTCGAGCAACTCGTCGGGGATGGTCTGGATGACGTTCTGGCGGATGAGGAAGATGCCGAAGCTCATTACCAGATAGCCGACCAAGAGGCCCCAGACCGAGTTCAGAAGCCCCAGTCCCTGCACCTGGAAATAGAGCGGGATCATATAGACTTCGAACGGCACGATGGCGGTTGCCAGCATCACCGCGAAGATCACGGTCATGATCTTGGAGGGGAATTTCGCGAGGATGTAGCCGGTGATCGCCGAGGTGGCGAGGATCGACAGCGTCGAGAGCACCGAGAAGACGAGGCTGTTGAAAATCCAGCGCATCAGCGGGGTATCGCTGAGCACGGCGCGGAAATTCTCGAGCGTCGGCTGGATCGGAATGAGGGTCGGCGGCCAGGCCAGCAGTTCGGCCGGGCTCTTGAAGGCGTTGGCGACCAGCAGGATCAGCGGCAGCACCATCACGCAGGAGAAGGCGACGAGCACGACGTCGATCAGGAGATCGGTGGCGCTGCGGCGGGCCTTGTGAGCCCGTGCGGCCTCCCGCGTGGCGAGGGGCGCGGCGGCGTCCTTGTCCATGGTTGTCATCTCCGACCCTTTTCGCGCAAGAGACCGAACTGGATGAGGGTGAGGCTGAGCACGATGACGAGCAGCACCACCGCCTCGGAGGCGGCATAGCCGACCCGGTAGTTGCGGAAGGAATTCTCGATCATGTCGAGAACCAGCACACGGACCTGCCGGCCCGGCGCGCCCTGGCTATCCGAAGCGAGAACGAGGGCCTGGGCATAGACGTTGAAGGCGGAAATCAGCGTCACCACAGAGACATAGAGGGTGATCGGCTTCAGCATCGGCACGGCGACATGCCAGAAGGCCTGCCGGCCGGTGGCGCCATCGAGCTTGGCCGCCTCGAACACGCTTTCGGGCAGCGAGCGGAAGCCCACGATGTAGATCAGGACCGCGTAGCCGAGCGCTTGCCAGGAGCACAGGATGATGATGCAGACGATCGACCAGACGGGATCGAAAAGCCAGGCCTGAGCGGGAATGCCGAAGACGCCGAGCAGGGCGTTGAGGGGCCCGAGCTGCGCGTCGAAAATCCACTTCCACGCCATGGCGGCGGGCACGAGCGACACGATGTGCGGCACGAAGATGGCGCTCTCGTTGAAGGGCCCGAAGCGCGATCCCGTACGGTGATGGATGAGAGCGGCCAGAACGAGGGCCAGCGGAATGGTGACGATGAGAACGCCGAAAGCGATGATCGAAGTGTTCAGCAGGGCTTCGCGGAACAGCCGGTCACCCATCAGTTCCTGGAAATTCGCGAGCCCGATGAAGGGCTTGTTGCGCGACAGGATATCCCATTTGTGGAGGCTGAGGCGCAGCGTCTCGACGATGGGGAAGAGCCGGACCCAGGCGAAGATCGCGAGGGTGGGCAATATGGCCAGTGCGGCGAATAACCAGAGGCGGCGGTGCAGCATCGGCGCTCCTTGAGCTTTTGCCGGGGGTGTGCGGATCCCCGGTTGCGAGCCGTGCCGGGGCGGCGAACCGCCCCGGCGTTGCAGGTCCCGGGAGGGAGACCGGCTTACTGGGCCAGAAGGCCTTCGCGCTCGAGGATCGAGTTGGTCTCGGCGGCGGCTTCGGCAAGGAAGGCATCGATGGCGGCATCGTCGCCGGCGAGCGAGGCATTGCCGAAGGCTTCGACGAGGCGGGCGGCGAGGCGGGTCAGCACTTCTTCGATCGGCCCGATGGCGGGCAGGGTGAAGAAGACATAGTCCTCGGGCACGTTGAGGAAGCCCGAGAAGCCCGGCTTGGCGTCGGTCACCGGCGAATAGTCGACATTGACGCGGTTGGGGAGCCAGCCGACATTGTCGAGCAGCCAGATGAGGTTTTCCGGCTCGTTGGTGGCGAGCGCGAACTTCCAGGCGGCCTCGGCCTCGGCGCCATCGGCGCTGACATAGAGCTGTGCCGGCAGGGCGATCGAGCCGGTCGGCAGGGGCGCGGTGGCATAGGGCAGGTCGGGAGCCTTGGCGGCGATGTCGCCCACCACCCACGACTCGCGGATGAACATGGCGGTCTGCTCGCGCTCGAACGCCTCGGCATCGGCCGGGAGTTCGGGCGTTACGGTCTTGAGCGTATGGACGTTTTCGAGATACTGGCCGAGCGCCTTGCGGCCGGCTTCATTGGCGAAATCGGCTTTCCACTTGCCGTCTTCGACTTCGGTCAGCAGCGCCCCGCCGTACTGGTGCAGGTTGATCCAGAACTTTTCAGCAATGCCCTGGCCGCCGCCCGAAAGCCGCATGCTCCAGCCCGAGCGGGTGGGGTTGCCATTGGCGTCGCGGACGGTGAGCTTTTCGGCGTAGTCGGTGAATTCTTCCATCGTCGCCGGGGGGGCGGTGAGGCCGGCGGCTTCGAACATCTCGGTGTTGTAGAACAGGGCGCCCTGGCCGCGGAACAGCGGCACGCCATAGACTTCGCCCTGATAGCTCGCCTGGTCGATGAAGAACTCGTTGAAGTTGCCATCGGCGCGCACGAAGGCCTCGATGTCATCGGGGGCGGGCGGCAGGAGCTCGTTCTCGATGTAGCGGGCGGCGGTGGAGCCGGGCATTTCGAGCACGAGGGCGCCCGAGGAACCGGAGGTGAGGCCGAGCGCGATGCGGCGCTCGTGCTCGCGCAGCGGGATGGCTTCGACGCGGACTTCGAGGCCGGGGTTCTCGGCCTTAAGCCCTTCTGCGACATGGGTATAGAACGGCGCCAGCTCCGGATAGCCGCTCCACACCGTGATGGTCTGGGCCATGGCGCCCGAGGCCGTGGCGAGGAGCGCGGCCGTGACGAGGCCGGAGACGGCCCCGGCAGGTGCGGCGCGGCGAAGCGCGTGGGTGAATGCGGCGTAAGTGGTCATGCTGTTCCCCTTTTCCCTTGAGGTCCGCGATGGGTCCCTGAAGGCGAGGTTTGCATGCAACCGGTTGCGCGTCAAGCGCCAGACAGAGCGTGTGCGGGCCTGTGGAAAGGCCTCCAGCCCTGTGGTTTTCCCGCTCCATCACACGCAGCACCGTGTTTGTACGTGAATAACACGGTGTGGCCGTACCGGATGATCCAAAAGCGTTCGGCAATGGAGCGAATTCCGAGAAACCGGTTGCACAACCTTTCGGCAGGATGCCGCAATGGTTGCCAAATGCAGCGGCGGGCGTCAGGGTCGGGACATCTGGGCGCGAACGGGGACATCTTCCGGCATGATCAGCAAATGGCGTTGGCTCATGCTGCAATTGACCCGCCAGCTCTGGGTGCGCGCATCGCTGTTTGCGGTGCTGGGGGTGATCACGGCGCTGCTCGCCATGGTGGTGGAGCGCTTCATCCCCTGGGAGCTGCCGAGCGACCTGGGTTCGGATGCCGTCGACAGCATCCTCAATATCCTGGCCACCAGCATGCTCTCGGTCACCACCTTCTCGCTTTCGGTGATGGTCTCCGCCTATAGCGCCGCCACCAGCAGCGTGACGCCGCGGGCGACACGGCTCCTGATGCAGGATTCCACGACCCAGAACGCGCTCGCCACCTTCATGGGCTCGTTCCTCTTCAGCCTCGTGGGCATCATCACGCTCTCGACCGGGGCCTATGGCGAGCGGGGCCGGGTGGTGCTGTTCGTGGTGACCATCCTCGTCATCGCGCTTATCGTCGTGACCATGCTGCGCTGGATCGACCATCTGTCGCGGCTGGGGCGGGTGGGGGAGACGACCGACCAGGTGGAAGAAGTGGCCGCAGAGGCCATCGCCGAGCGGCTCAGGCATCCGGCGCTGGGGGCGCGGCCGGCCGATGCGGCAACGACGCTGGTTTCCGGAACGACGCTTAGCGCCGATCGCGTCGGCTATGTGCAATATGTCGACATGGCCGCCCTCGAGGCTGCCGCCGAAGCCGGCAAGGGCGAGGTGATGGTGCTCGCCATGCCGGGCATCTTCGTGCACTCGGGCAAGCCGCTCGCCCGCTTCACCGGGGAGTGCGATCCCGAAACGCTGCGCAAGGCCTTCTCAATCGGCACGGCGCGTTCTTTCGATCAGGACCCGCGCTTCGGGGTGGTCGTGCTGGCCGAGATCGCGGCCCGGGCGCTTTCGCCGGCGGTCAACGATCCCGGTACCGCCATCGACGTGATCGGGCGCATGGTCCGGGTGCTCGAGCCCCTCGCCCTCCCGCCCGAGGCGGAGGAGCCAGGCTGCGCCCGCGTCCACGGGCCGGCGCTTTCGATCGATGACCTCTTCGATGATGGCTTCGGCATCATCGCACGCGACGGCGCCGGGGCGCTCGAGGTGCAGATCCGCCTGCAAAAGGCGCTGCAGGCGCTGGCCGAGGCGGGGGACGGGCGGCTGTCGTCCGCCGCGCGCCGGCATGCCGAACTCGCTTTGGCCCGGGCCGAGGCGGCGCTGAGCTTTGCGCCCGACAGGGAGGCGCTGCGCCATCTGGCGCGCCAATGATTCTCAATCGCGAAACCGGAACCAGTGTCGGCCGCGGCAAGTTGTGGAGGCAGCCGAAACACA
Source organism: Devosia enhydra (assembly GCF_900119845.1). Taxonomy (GTDB): domain Bacteria; phylum Pseudomonadota; class Alphaproteobacteria; order Rhizobiales; family Devosiaceae; genus FPKU01. The sequence continues at coordinate 523,038 of NZ_FPKU01000003.1, read as the reverse complement.
TACGCCGGAGAAGCAACATGGCTCAGGACAAAACTCTCGACGACCTCTTTCTCGATACGCTCAAAGACATCTACTACGCCGAAAAGCAGATCCTGAAGACGCTGCCCAAGATGGCCAAGGCCGCGCAGTCGCCGCAGCTCAAGGCCGGCTTCGAGCAGCATCAGGACGAGACCGAGACGCATGTGGAGCGCCTCGAGCAGGTGTTCGAGATGCTCGGCAAGCCGGCCCGCGGCAAGACCTGCGATGCGATCCTCGGCATCATCGAGGAAGGCAAGTCGATCATGGAAGAGTTCAAGGGCACCTCGGCGCTCGATGCCGGGCTGGTCTCTGCCGCCCAGGCGGTGGAGCATTACGAGATGGCGCGCTACGGCACGCTGCGCACCTGGGCCCAGCAGCTGGGCATGAACGATGCCGCCAAGCTGCTCGCCCAGACGCTGTCCGAAGAAGAAGCCACCGACAAGAAGCTCAGCGGTCTTGCCACCGCCGAGGTCAACAAGAAGGCCGCCTGACCCGGCCGGGCCGGAGGGTGGGCCAAGGCCCGCCCTCGGCTCATCGCGAAAACCGCACCGGAGAAATGATGCGGAAAGATACCAACCTGGCCGAAGCCATCAGGCGTACGGCCTATTTTCTTTGGGAACAGGATGGCCGGCCGGAAGGCCGGGAAGTGGACTATTGGGTGCGGGCCAAGGAGGCCCATCTGCGCCAGATCGCCTATGATGCCTGGTTGGCCGAAGGCGCGCCTGCCGAGACGCCCGCCGAAGACTTCTGGCGCAAGGCGGAAGCCGTGATCGCCCCCATCGAGGCCGATACGTCCCCCGACGAGGAGGAGGCGCCCGGCCACTGAGCCGGGCTGCCCGAAGACGGTGTTTGCGAGCCGAAGCGCTATGTCCTTCGGCTCGAAACGCTGCGGGACCTGAGGCAGGTCACCGTTTCCGAAGATGACAGGGACGAGACCCTGCTGCCTCAGACGGCCCATTCGCCCTTGCGGAAGACGGGCGTAGCGCTGCCATCGGCGGCGATGCCGTCGATGTCGATCTCGCCCGACCCGATCATCCAGTCGATATGGATGAGGCTCTGGTTGCCGCCCTGCGATTTGATCTGCTCGGGCGAGAGATTGGCGCCATCGACGAAGCACTTCGAGTAGCACTGGCCGAGCGCGATGTGGCAGGCGGCGTTTTCATCGAACAGCGTGTTGAAGAACAAAAGCCCGCTTTTCGAGATCGGCGAGGAGTGGGGCACGAGCGCCACTTCGCCCAGCCGGCGGGCGCCCTCATCGGTATCGAGCACCTTTTGCAGCACGGCCTCGCCCTTGGAGGCCTTGGCCTCGACGATGCGGCCGCCCTCGAAGCGCACCGCGATATCGGTGATCAGCGTACCCTGATGCGAGAGCGGCTTGGTGGAGCGGACATGGCCATCCACCCGCAGCGCATGGGGGGTGGTGAACACCTCCTCGGACGGGATGTTGGGGTTGCAGGTGATGCCGTTCTTGGCGGTGGAGGCGCCGCCATGCCACTGATGGCCATCGGCGAGCCCGACGGTGAGATCGGTGCCCGGGCCGGAAAAGCGCAGGCTGGCAAAGCGCTTGTCGTTGAGCCAGGCGGTGCGGGTGTGCAGCGCATCGTTATGGGCCTGCCAGGCGCCGATGGGGTCGGCCTCGTTGACGCGGCTCGCTGCGAAGATCGCCTCGGCAAGCTTTGCGATCGCTTCATCCTCCGGCAGATCGGGGAACATCTGCCGCGCCCAGGCGGGGTTGGGATAGGACACGATGGTCCAGTTGATGTCGAAATTGACGATGCGCTCCATGGCCGGCTTGTAGGCGATGGAATTGGCGCGGTTGGCACGCGCCACCTTCTGGGGGTCTTCGTTGGCCAGCATCATCGGGTTGTCGCCCGAAATCGCGAGGCGGGCGGCATTGTTGCCGAAGGCCTTGGCCATGCCCTCATAGAGCCAGCCGGTGGCCTTGTCGAAGCTCTCCTCGGGCGCGTGGCGATAGCGGGCGAGGGTGGTTTCCTCATCCGAATAGAGCGTGGTGACGATGCCGGCACCCGCCTTGTAGGCATGTTCGGTGATGCGGCGCACGAGCGGCAGGGCCGCCATCGGCGCGGTCATCACCAGATCCTGCCCCTTTTCCAGCCGCAGCCCGACCTTGACCGCCACTTCGGCGAGCGTATCGAGCTTGGCGGGGTCGACGAGAGATGCGGGCATGACACAATCCTGAGCTTTGGCAATCACTAAGACAAATTCATAGCGTCTCGCGCAAAGCCCTGCCAGAGGGTTGAGCCGGGCGCGCAATTGCGGCTAGACCTTGTGAATGAATGGGAGCGGCACCATGGCTGAGCGGATGATACCGGTGATCCTGGCAGGCGGGCAGGGCACGCGGCTCTGGCCGATGTCGCGGGCGGCGCGGCCCAAGCAGTTCCTGCCGCTGACCGGCGAGCGCTCGCTGTTCCAGGAGACGCTGGCGCGCGTCTCCGATCCTGCGCGCTACGGGCCGGCCATCATCGTCACCAATGCCGATTATCGCTTCCTCGTGGCCGAACAGGCCCAGGAGGTGGGCGCGGCGCTGGCCGGCGTGCTGCTCGAGCCGGTGGCGCGCAACACCACGGCGGCGATCGCGGCGGCGGCCTTCCATGCCATCCGCACCATCGTGCCCGATGCGCTGCTGCATGTGCTCCCCTCCGACCATGCGGTTATGACCGACGAGAATTACTGGGCAACGCTCGAGATCGCCCGCAAGGCGGCGGTGAGCGGCAGGCTCGTGACCTTCGGGATCACCCCGACGGGGCCCGAGACCGGCTATGGCTATATCGAGGCCGGCACAGAGGCGGCTCCGGGGCTCTGCGCGGTGGCGCGGTTCGTGGAAAAGCCCGATCGCGAGCGGGCCGAGGCGATGCTGGCCAAGGGCGGCTATTACTGGAATTCGGGCATGTTCCTTTTAGGCGCGCGGGCCTTTCTCGAGGAATGCGCGGCCCTCTCGCCCGAAAGCCATGCGGCCGCCGAGGCGGCGGTGCGGGATGCGCGGGTCGACCTCGATTTCGTGCGGCTCGACGAAGCCGGCTTTGCCGGGGCGCCCAACATTTCGGTCGACTACGCGATCTTTGAAAAGACCGCGAAGGTGTCGCTGGTGCCGGTGGCCTATTCCTGGTCGGACCTGGGCAGCTGGGATGCGGTGTGGAAGGTTTCGGACAAGGATGGCGCGGGCAATGTGGCGTGGGGGCCCGCGACGCTGAGCGACACGCGCAACTCCCTCATCGTCAGCGAAAAGGCCCATGTCGCGGTGGACGGCATGGAGGATATCGCGGTGATCGCGTCGGAAGATGCGGTCTATATCGGCCGGCTCTCGGCCGCGCAGCGGGTGGGGCCGATGGTCAAGGCGCTGAAGGCGCGGCCCGAGACGGCGGGGCTGACGGAAATCCACCGCACCGCCTACCGGCCCTGGGGCGGCTATTCTTCGGTGCTGTCGGGGCAGCGCTTCCAGGTGAAGCGGCTCTTCGTCAAGCCGGGCAAGCGGCTCTCGCTGCAAAAGCACTTCCACCGCTCCGAGCATTGGGTTGTGGTCTCGGGCACGGCCGAGGTGACGGTGGGCGAGACCACGACCATGCTGGGCGAGAACCAGTCGATCTATATTCCGCAGGGCGAGGTGCACCGGTTGGCCAATCCGGGGCGCATCCTGCTCGAACTGATCGAGGTGCAGACCGGCTCCTATCTCGGGGAAGACGACATCGTGCGCATCGCCGACGAGTTCGGCCGGGCCTGACCGCGGTGGAGCCGGGCGGGCGGCATCGTGCTTGCCTGTAGTGGTATGGTGTGCTAGAAGACTATATCACCAAGACGGATGCCATGACCGGGTTCGACGACAGCCAGCCGATCTTCCTGCAGATCCGGGACCGCCTCTCCGCCATGATCCTTTCGGGCGGAGTGGGGGAAGGCGAGGCGCTGCCATCGGTGCGGGCCATCGCCGCCGACCTTTCGGTCAACCCCCTGACCGTGACGCGGGCCTATGAGCGGCTGGTCGATCTGGGGGTGGTCGAGACGCGGCGCGGGCTGGGCATGTTCGTGGCCCATGGCGCGCGGGTGCGGCTTCTGGCCCATGAGCGCGAGAAATTCCTCGCCGAAGAGTGGCCCCGCATCCGCGCCCGCATGAAGACCCTGCAACTCGACCCCGCCGACCTCCTTTCCCGGGACGATCCGAAATGACCGCTGCCGCCGAGCCCATCGTCACCGTCAGGGGACTGAAAAAGCGCTTCGGGCGCACCGAGATCCTGCACGGGCTCGATTTCGACATTCCATCGGGCCGGATCTACGGGCTCGTGGGCCATAATGGCGCGGGCAAGACCACGACGCTCAATGCCATCCTCGGCCTCACCGATTATGAGGGCGAGGTGAAGGTGCTCGGGCGCGATCCCTATCGCAACCGCGCCAGGCTGATGGAAGATGTCGCCTTCATCTCAGACGTGGCGAGCCTGCCGCGTTTCCTCAAGGTCTCCGAAGTGCTCGATCTCGTGGAGGGCATTCACCCCAAATTCTCGCGCCAGCGGGCGATGGGGTTTCTCGAGGGCACCGATGTCAAGCCGCGCGCCAAGGTCGGCAATCTCTCCAAGGGCATGATCGCGCAGCTGCATCTGGCGGTGGTGATGGCGATCGATGCGCGGCTTCTGGTGCTCGACGAGCCGACGCTGGGGCTCGACATCACCTATCGCAAGCGCTTCTACCGACGGCTGATCGAAGACTACATGACCGAGAACAGGACGCTGCTCATCACCACCCATCAGGTGGACGAGATCGAGTTCATGCTCTCCGACATCATCTTCATCCGCGATGGGGCGATCGTGCTCAACCGGCCGATGGAACAGGTGGCCCAGACCTATGCGCAACTGGTGATCGCCGATGGCGACAGGGCACCGGCGGCCCGCGCATTGGGGCCAATCTATGAGGAAACGCGCTTTGGCCAGACGGTGATGGTGTTCGAAGGCCGCCCACGCGGCCAGCTTTCGGGCTTCGGCGCCCTCTCCACGCCCACCCTCAGCGACCTCTTCGTGGCGCTGATGGAACGCCCGAGCGGAGCGAGATCATGAAGACGACGCTGGCGCTGATGAAGCGCGAATATCTCGAACATCGCGGCGCGTTTCTCTATGCGCCGCTGATCATTCTCGTGCTGTTCGGGCTCTCGGTAGCCGGGTCACTGTTCACCGATCGCGTCGACATGGCCGTGAGCGTGGGCGCGCCGACGCTGGGCAAGATGTTCGAGGTCGGGCTTGTGGTGATGGGCGGGCTTTGGTGGGCCTATCTCATGGCGGCGCTGTTCTTTTATTTCGCCGACAGTTTTTCGGCCGACAGCCGCGGCAATTCCATGCTGTTCTGGAAGTCGATGCCGGTCTCGGACCTGCGCGTGCTCGCAACCAAGGCGCTCTCGGGTGCGCTGCTGTTCCCGGCCATCATCTTCGCCTTTGCGCTTGCCTCGGCCACGCTGCTCTATCTGGCGGTGACGGTCGGGGCGGTGCGCCTGCCGACGCTGGCGCCGCCGCTGCCGGCCGATGCGCTGAGCGCGCTCGCCAATGTCGGCGCGCTTGCGCTGGGCTATCTCGGGCTGTCGCTGCTCTGGTATGCGCCCTTCTATGCCTGGGTCGGCATGCTCTCGACGGTGTTCCGCCGCTGGTCGATGCCGCTGGCTTTCCTCATTCCCGGCATTGTCGGGATCATGGAAAACCTTCTCCTTTATGGCTCCGGTGGCCCGGATGGCGGCTATATCCTGTCGTTCCTGCGCAGCCGCTTCCAGTTCGGCTTCGAGCGCGGTGAGATGCAGGGGGCGCTGTTTTCCGACACCCCCATCTCCGCCCCCGCTCTGCTTTCAAGCCTTGTCGAGACCATCGACTGGACGCAGATGGGGATCGGACTTGTGGTGGCGCTCGGTTTCATCGTCGCGGCCAGCGAGTATCGGCGGCGCGTGCTCGACAAATAGGGTTTTAAAAGCCCCGGCCGGCGTTTTCGGCCATATAGGCCTCCTCCTCGGGCGTCGATGTCCGCCCAAGGGGAGCGTTGCGGAAGGGGTAGCGGCCGAAGCGGGCGATGGCGGCCTGGTGCTTGCGCTCGTAGTCGAGCGTGTCCGGATTGCCCAGCGCCGTGTAGAGGCGCAGCGCCTCGTCGTGGATCGCCAGCGATTCCGAGTGCATGTAGGGCAGATAGACGAACATGCGCCGCTCATCGGGCAACGCCCTGTCGAGCCCCTGCGCCACCATTTCCTGCGCCAATGTCAGCGCCATCGGGTCCTGTGCATAGGCGCGCGGATCGTTGCGAAAAAGCTGGCGCGAGAACTGGTCGAGCACGATGATTTCGGCGAGCCGGCCATCGGCCGTCTGTCGCCACTGCCACGCCTCGCCCCTGGCGATGCCGGCATGGGCCTCGCCGAATTTTTCGGCGATCAGCGCATCGAAGGCCGGTCCGCCGCCGAACCAGTCCGACTGCCCGTGCTCGGAAAACCAGAAGGTGAGGACGGCATCGGGCCTGATCATCGTGGATGTCTCCATTTGGGCGCAAGGGTAGGGCGTTTTGCCTTTGGGCGAAACCCGGAGGAGCGGGCCGGGGTTGCGCAACCGGCGGCGGCCCCCGGCGCGGTCCGGGGGTTGCAAAAATCGGGGCTTCCGCTTCCCGAGCAAAAACACTAGCGTCCGGCTCATGAATTTTGCCAGCGACAACTGGGCCGGTGCAAGTCCGGCCGTGATGGCGGCGCTCCAGCGCAACGCCGATGGTTTTGCCCCGGCCTATGGGTCGGATGCGCTGTCTCGCGGCGTCGTCAGCCGGTTCGAGGCGCTGTTCGAAACCAGCCTCGAAGTGGCGTTCACCGGCACCGGCACGGCAGCCAATGTGGTGAGCCTTTCCGCGGCCGCGCGGCCCTCGGGGGCGATCCTCTCGAGCCTTTGCGCCCATATCCATGTCGATGAATGGGGCGCGGCCGAATTCCATACCGGGGGCATGAAGATCGTGCCGCTGCCCACCCGCTTCGGGCGCATCGCGCCCAAGGGGCTGATCCAGAAGCTCGAAGAGCTGCCCGAGACCGGCCGCTTCGGGCGCCCCACCGTGCTGTCGCTGACCCAGGCGACCGAGATGGGCACGCTCTATTCGCTCGATGCGCTTGCCGAACTCTCGGACATCGCGCACCGGCGCGGGCTCGTGGTGCAGATGGATGGCGCGCGCTTTGCCAATGCGCTGGTGTCGCTGGGCTGCACGCCGGCGGAAATGACCTGGAAGGCGGGGATCGACATCCTATCGTTCGGGGGCACCAAGAATGGCTGCTGGGCGGCCGAGGCGATCCTCTGCTTCAAGCCCGACCGGTTTCCGGACCTCAAGCTGCTGCGGGCGCGGGCCGGGCACCTGTTCTCGAAATCGCGCTTCGTGGCGGCTCAGTTCGAGGGCTATCTCGAAGCCGATCTCTGGCTGGCCAATGCCCGGCACGCCAACGCCATGGCGCAAAGGCTTGCCGATGGCATCGCCCAGAGCGGGGCGGGGCAACTGGGCTGGGATGTCGAGGCCAACGAGGTCTTCGCGGTGTTCAGCGACAAGACGCTGGCCCGGCTGCGCGAGGCGGGCGCGCAGTTCTATGCCTGGCCGGTGGATGCCGGCATGGGCGATCTGCGCCTGTCGCAAGGCGAAAAGCTCGTGCGGCTGGTGACGAGCTTTGCCACCAGCGAAGCGGAGGTCGACCAGTTTCTCGACCTCCTGCCGGACGAACGCGCCGGCCTCGCCGCTATGCTCTCGCCACCAATCTGACGCGGTTCTGCGCCGGATCGCGCGCTTCGAAGCCGCCATCGATGGGCGTGACCGTGACCCCGATGGCCGAGAGCCGGTCGCGCATGGCTGCGAGCGTTTCGGCATCGGGCACAACGATGGTGAAGTGCCTGAGGCCTGCCGCGCCCGCGGGTGCCGGGCGGGCATTGGGCCCGGCCCAGATGTTGAAGGCGATGGCGTGCGGCATGTAGTCGAGCGTCACATCGCCCATGCCCCACTCGGCCATGATGAAGAGCCCGCCAAAGCCCAGCCCGTCGCGATAAAAGCGCAGGGCGGCGTAAAGATCGGTGACATGCACATGCACATGCCCGATGCGCGTGCCCTGCGGCATGCGCGACGGGATGGGGCCCTGGCCCAGTTCGGCCAGAAGCCCGCGCAGGTCGATGGGCTCGCGACCCGAATGCGGGCGACCATCGGTGGCGATGGCATAGGCGCCTTCCTCGGGGCCGCCGGGCCTGCCGCGCCACGGGGTTTCGAAGGTGATCTCGATGCCGTTGCCATCGGCATCCCAGAGATAGATCGCCTCGCTGACGAGGTGGTCGGTGGGCGAAATCCGCACGCGGCGCTCGAGCGCCCGGGCGGCCATGGCGGCAAGATCGCGCCGGGTCGGCACGTGGATGGCGACGTGGTAGAGCCCGGTGGTGTTGGGCACCACGGGCCGGACCGCATCGCGCACGAGCTCGATGAGCACGGCCTCGCCGATCCCGAGCGAGAGGGTGTCGGCGGTCTCTGCCAGCACATCGAGGCCGACGACATCGCGCCAGATTGCCAAGGCGCGATCGGTGTCGGTGATGCCGATACGCACCGGACCGAGCGTGGTGGTGACAGGCAGGATGGGCGCGCTGCGCACGGCAGCCTGCGATTCGACGGCGAACATGGCACCCTCCGGGTGGGACTGGAACTGACAGCCATGTAAGTGGCAAACGGTCGTTCGACCATCGGCAACGGACCGACCGCTGCGTTCGTTATTTCATGACCCCGGCCGGAACTTGCCAGCCCGGCCATCATTCCCCTTGCACGGCAAAAAGACTGCAAGGAGGCATGGCATGGAGCTCGAAGGCAGGATCGCGATGGTGACGGGCGCAGGCTCGGGCCTCGGCGAAGCCACGGCGCTGAAGCTGGCGGAGGAGGGCGCCGACGTCGTTCTCGTCAGCCGCAGCCGCGACGAGCTCGAAACGGTTGCCGCCGGGATCGAGGCCATGGGCCGCCTGGCGATGATCGCAGATTGCGACATCTCCGACGACAAAGCCATGAAGGCGCTGTTTTCGAAGGTGCGGGAGCGCTTCGGCCGGCTCGACATCCTCTTTGCCAATGCCGGGGTCAACGGGGTCTGGGCGCCCATCGAGGAGCTCAAGCCAGAGGAATGGGACAAGACCATCGCGGTCAATCTGCGCGGGACCTATCTTTCGATCCACTACGCCGTGCCGCTGATGAAGGCCAATGGCGGGGCGATCGTCATCACCTCATCGATCAACGGCACGCGCACGTTCACGACGGCCGGCGCGAGCGCCTATTCGACCACCAAGGCCGGTCAACTGGCGCTGGGCCAGATGCTGGCCCTCGAGCTGGCCGAGCACCGCATCCGGGTGAACGTGGTGTGCCCCGGGGCGATCGAGAGCGAGATCGACGAGAACACCGAGCGGCGCAACACCGAGGATGCCGAGGTTCCGGCCGAATTCCCTGAAGGCGACATTCCGCTGACCAAGGGCAAGCCCGGCGCTTCGGAGGATGTGGCGGACCTCGTCGCCTTCCTCGTCTCGGATCGCGCCAAGCACATCACCGGGACGCCGGTGTGGATCGACGGAGCGCAATCGCTGCTCGTCTGACGCGCGCGGCACAAAGGAGACTGACGATGGATTTTCTCGGACCCTATTTCTGGCTTTTCGCCGTGCTCGGCGGGGCCATCATCCTCGGGCTTGCCATGGCCTTCGGCATGCGCCGCTCGGCCCATGCCACCCCGCGCGAAAAGGCCGTGACCGAAGCGGCGACGCGCGCCGACTACGCCAAAGAAGACGCCGAGCGGCCCGACTGAGGGCTCAGCGGACGAGCTCGGGGTCGATCAGCGCGCCCTTGTGGCCGATGACGATGCCGGCGACCCGATGGGCGGCCCTCGCCGCATCCTCGGGGCTCGCGCCCGCAATGCGCGCCGAGAGATAGGCGGCGTTGAAGGAATCCCCCGCCGCCGTCGCGTCGACGATGCGCTCGGGCCGCGTCGCCGGGACGAGCACCGAACTGCCTCCGCCAACGACCAACGCGGGCTCCGCCCCGTTCTTGACCACGACTTCATCGACCCCGATGTCGCGATAGCGTTGCGCCGTGGCCTCGGGATCGGCGTCCCCGAAGATCGGCTTTTCGTCCGAATGGGTGGGCAGCACCACGTCCGCGATGGTCGCGGCGGCGGTCAGCGTCGAGGCCATGATGGCCTGCGAGGTCCAGAGCGCGGGGCGCACATTGGGGTCGAAGGCGACGCGGGCGCCGGCATCGCGGGCCGCGACGATCGCCTTCATCAGCCGGCCGCGGGCGCGCGGGTGGAGAATGGCCAGCGTGATGCCGGAGAAATAGACCATGTCGGCCCCGGCCAGCGCCGCCTCGAGCGCCGAGCGGTCCTCGGCCATCATGCGGGCGGCGGCCTGGCCGCGCCAATAGGTGAAATGGCGATCCCCATCCTGCTGGTGGATCATGTAGAGGCCCGGCCGGCGCCCCGGAATGGTCTGGATGTGGCTGGTGCCGATGCCCGCCCCATCCATGAAGGCGCGCATCTGGGCCGAGTAGAGGTCATCGCCCAGCGCCGTGACGTAATCGACCTGCCAGCCCTCGGGCAGCAGCGCCTTCATGTACCAGGCGGTGTTGAAGGTATCGCCGGCAAAGCCGAGACGGTAGCTGCGGTCTTCCCCGCCGCTCATCTCGATCATCGCCTCGCCGATGCTTACCAGCCGCTTGGTCATGCTCTGCCTCCTGAAGGTGGACAGCGATATAGGACGGCGATAAACCCGCTGGCAATCGTCGCGGCCGGTGCGCCGCGGGTTCTTTGAGCGGGAGAGAGGGTATGACCAGACTGTCCGAGGTCGCATTGGCCGGGCTGCCGAACGCGGTGGAGCGTCCCGCCTATGTGCGCAGCGCGGTGACGCCGGGCATCGTGCATCTGGGCATCGGGGCCTTTCACCGCGCCCATATGGCCGCCTATGTCGACAGCCTTCTGGGCGCGGACCCGAGCTGGGGCATCATCGGTGCCTCGCTGCGCCGCCCCGATACCCGCGATGCGCTGGCCCCGCAGGATTTTCTCTATACCCTCGCGGTGCGCGACGCCTCGGGCACGCGCTGCCGCATCATCGGGTCGCTGCTCGATGTCATCGACGCCAATGCCGATCGCGAAGGGCTTCTGGCCCGTATGGCCGATCCCCAGACGCGCATCGTCTCGCTCACGGTGACCGAGAAGGGCTATTGCCACGATCCGGCGACCGGCGCGCTCGACCAGAACCATCCCGATATCCGCCACGACCTCGGCGATCCGGCCAACCCGGTGAGCGCGCCGGGCATGCTGGTGGAGGCGCTGGCGCGGCGCAAGGCGGCGGGTATCGCCCCCTTCACCGTGATGAGCTGCGACAACCTGCCGGCCAATGGCCGCACGGTGCGCCGCATTCTCATCGCTCTTGCCCGCCTGCGCGATCCGGCGCTTGCCGACTGGCTTGAGGCGGGGCTTGCCTGTCCCTCGACCATGGTGGACCGCATCGTGCCGGCCACGACCGATGCCGACCGGGCCGAGATTTCCGGGCTGACCGGGCGCGAGGATGGCTGGCCGATCGTCACCGAACCCTTCACCCAATGGGTGATCGAGGACCATTTCCCGCTCGGGCGTCCGGCCCTCGAGACGGTGGGGGCGCAGCTGGTCGAGGATGTCGAGCCCTTCGAGCTGATGAAGCTCAGAATGCTCAATGGCAGCCATTCGAGCATCGCTTATCTCGGCTATCTCGCCGGCTATCAGCATGTAAGCGAAGCCATCGCCGATCCGGGGATCGCAAGGCTGATCCACGGGTTGATGACCGAAGAGGTCATGGCGACGCTGCCGATGCCGCGCGCCGATCTCGAGGCCTATCGCGATGCGCTGCTGCAGCGCTTCGCCAATCCCGCGCTCAAGCACCGCACCTGGCAGATCGCCATGGACGGCACCCAGAAGCTGCCGCAGCGGCTTTTGGGCACCATTGCCGACCGGCTGGCCGAGGGCCTGCCCGTGACGCGTGCCGCGCTCGGGGTGGCCGGCTGGATGCGCTATGTCACCGGCATCGATGAAAAGGGCGCGCCCATCGACGTGCGCGACCCCCATGCGGCGCGCCTCCGTTCGATCGCCGACGCCGCCGGCCGCGACGCCACGCGCCTCGCCGACGGGCTCTTTGCGCTGGAGGAGGTGTTCGGCACCGAGCTGCCGCAGCACAAGGGCTTCCGCGAGACGGTCACACGTCATCTCGACAGCCTCTTCGCCGTGGGTGCGGCCGAGACGGTGCGGAAGGTGGCGGGCTGAGGGATCAGCAGGGCAGGGCACGGACGTGCCCTTGCGCTGCGTAATTCAGGATCGCGTCGTCGCGCGTCACGAGGGTCAGATCCAACTCTCGTGCCGTTGCGATCATGATCCGGTCGGCCGGATCGTTGTGCGGCTTGCCCGGCAGGAAGGACGCCTGCGTCAGAATGGCCGGGCTGAGGTCGGCCAGCCCGATCTCGGGCCGGTCGAGCAGTCGCTCGAACCAGGCCAGGGGCGGGATTGGCGAGGCCAGCCGCCCCTTGGCGATCAGCATCCCGCGTTCCCATGCCGAAAACGGCGAGACCATCACGGGCACACCCTCGACATAGGACTGGTCGACTGCCGCCAGGGCCTGCTCGGAGAGCGGCTCGCCTTCGACGAGCCAGATCAGCGCGCAGGTGTCGAGCAGCAGCCTAGTCATAGACATTGCCCCATTCGCTATCGGCGGGCTTGGTCAGATCGACGCCGGGCATGACGATCGTCGTGCCCTTCAGGCAGCCATGAAGCGGGCTGCGGCCGCTGCGCGGGGATGTTGCCTGTGATGGAGCCGATGCCGCCGGTGCCTTGGCCGATACGGCAGAGAACACCACGTTTTCGTTGGCGACATCGACCTGCTCGGTGCGGTAGCCCGCCTTGAGCCAGGCCTTCGTCATCACGTTGTTGGAGGGATTGTTGCTCCACCATGCCGGGTATCGTTTGGACGACGGCAGAGGGAACCCCAGGACCTGCTCGATCTCCGCAAAAGTGAGCTTGAGCCGGCGCGGCGCGGCGTTGGCGAGAAACGCTGTCAGGGGCGTGTATTTCGACATGGCGGCCTCCCGGCGCGAGACAATCTGCACTGAACATCGGCGGTGCAAGCTGTCATGTCAACACATTAAGTCTTTGTAGACTTCAGCACCCGTCGGTCTGGTCGAGGAAGGCAGGGCCGGGGAGGGCGATGAGGGGGTCGACGGCGCCGATGGCGGCGAGGTCCTTGCCCTCGTAGTCGAGCCCGAGCAGCACGGTGCGGATGAGGTTGAGCCGCGCCCGGCGCTTGTCGTTGGCGCGGATCACCGTCCAGGGGGCGTGGCGGGTGTGGGTGGTTTCGATCATCCGCGTGCGTGCGGCGCTGTAGGCGTCGTAGCGCGCCAGCGCCTCGAGATCGACCGGGGAGAGCTTCCAGTGCTTGAGCGGGTCGTGCCGCCGGTCATGGAAGCGCTTCATCTGCATCTCGCGGCCGATGGCGAGCCAGAACTTGAAGAGCTTGATGCCGTCATTGACCAGCATCTGCTCGAAACGTGGCGCCTCGGCGAGGAATTTCTCGGTCTCCTCGGGGGTGCAGAACCCCATCACCGGCTCGACGCCGGCCCGGTTGTACCAGGAGCGGTCGAACAGGGCGGTCTCGCCGGCCGCCGGCAACCAGTCGACATAGCGCTGGAAATACCATTGCGTGCGCTCCCGGTCGCTCGGCTTGGGCAGGGCGACGTGATAGGTGAGGCGCGGGTTCAAATGCTCGACATAGGTGGCGATGGCGCCGCCCTTGCCGGCCGCATCGCGCCCTTCAAAGACGATGACCGTGCGCTGCCCGGTGGCGATCTCGTGCTTTTGAAGCAGGGCCAATTGCAGGTGAAGCTGGTAGAGCGCCGCCTCGTATTCCTCCTTTTCCATGCCCGCCGCATAAGGATAGCCGCCCGAGGTGATGGCGCCCTTCTTGATCGAGCGGGGCAGTTCCGGGGCATCGAGATCGAAATCGAGATCGCTCATGGCTGGCTCTCCGTTGGTCGCCAAACGTGCTATGGAGCCGCCCGCGACGCAAGTCGCGCGCGCGGGGGCCATCGAGGTGCGATTGACCACAGACACGAACGCCGGGGCCACTGCAAGGTTCGCGCACCACATTCGGCAGCGCGCGCCGGCGCTGCTGGTCGCGGCGCTCGGGCCGCTGGGTTTTGTCGTTGCGGGACGGATCGGGGCGGGAGAGGCGATGCTTGCCGTCGCGCTGCTGGGCGCCCTCGTGCTGGCGCTGCCGGTGCCGGCCCGCCGAAGCGAGGATGTGGTCGAGGGAACGTCGCGCAGCGAGGGCCGGCAGGCCGCGCTCGCCATCGTTTCGCGCTTTGCCGATACGCTGGTCGACCCCTGCCTGCTCGTTGATCATCGCGGCACGATCATGCATCGCAACGGCGCGGCCGGCCAGCAATTCGGGGTTGCGGCGCCGGGCACCCAGATCGCCCTGGGGCTGCGATGGCCGGCGCTGGGCGCCGCGATTGCCGCCGTGCGCGAGACCGGGGCGCCGGCGAGCGCCGAAATCCACCTCACTGTGCCCAACGAGACCTGGTACGCCCTGTCGGTGATGCCGCTGCCCGAGGGCTCGGGCGTGCCGGCCGGGGTGCTGGTGATCACCCTGCGCGACCTGACGCCCGAAAAGCGCATCGATGCGCTGCGCACAGATTTCATCGCCAATGCCAGCCATGAGCTGCGCACGCCGCTGACCTCGCTGATGGGCTTCATCGATACGCTGCTCGGGCCGGCCGCCAGGGATGCGGCGGCGCGCGAGCGCTTCCTCGGCATCATGCGCCAGCAGGCCACCCGAATGTCCAAGCTGATCGATGACCTGCTGTCGCTCTCGCGCATCGAGATGCGCCAGCACATGCGGCCCACCGACAGCGTCGATCTTGCACGTCTTCTCGCCGATGTGCGCGACGGGCTGGAGACCCAGGCGGAACAGGCGGGAGTTGCGGTGGCGCTCGATATCGGAGTCGTGCCCGCGACGGTGACGGGGGACCGCGACGAACTCTACGAAGTGTTCGAGAACCTGCTCGAGAATGCCATCAAATATGGCGGCGATGGCGGGCGGGTGGAGCTGGTGCTCGGCAGGGCGACGCGGCACGGCTACGACCTCGTGGTCAGCGTCGAGGACCATGGGCCGGGCATCGCGGCCGAACACGTGCCGCGGCTGACCGAGCGCTTCTATCGGGTGGATGCCGACCAGAGCCGGAAAAAGAAGGGCACGGGGCTCGGGCTCGCCATCGTCAAGCACATCGTGGCGCGCCACCGGGGCGTGCTCACCATCCGCTCGACCCCCGGAGTGGGCACGAAGGTCGAGGTGCTTTTCCCGCGTTGAGGGAAATGATGAGGGGAATCAACGCCTTGGCCTGTCATAAAAGCGTTGCCTCGCTGTCATAAATCCATTGGTAAGGAGCAAATAGGGTGCGCCTCGTCAAAGCGGGCGGCCGGGAGATACCGGCGCCTCGCACCGGGATCCGCCCGACATCCAGTCCGAAAGGAACGACCATGAAATTCTCGACCTTCGCCAGCGTCGCCGTGCTCGCGACCGCTGCCCTGGCCGCCACCAATGCCGCCGCGCAGACCCGTGACCAGATCCGCATCGTCGGCTCCTCGACCGTGTTCCCCTACACCCAGGCCGTTGCCGAGCAGTTCGCCGCCATGACCGGCGGTACCGCTCCGGTCGTCGAATCGACCGGTACCGGTGGCGGCTTCCAGGTGTTCTGCGGTGGCGTCGGTACCGATTTCGCCGACATCACCGGCGCGTCGCGCGCCATGACCAAGAGCGAATACGACCTGTGCATGGCCAATGGCGTCGACTCCATCACCGAGGTCCTCATCGGCTATGACGGGCTTTCGGTCGCCCATTCCCAGCAGG
Organism: Devosia enhydra; assembly: GCF_900119845.1. Classification (GTDB taxonomy): domain Bacteria; phylum Pseudomonadota; class Alphaproteobacteria; order Rhizobiales; family Devosiaceae; genus FPKU01. The sequence goes on along the minus strand of NZ_FPKU01000003.1, from coordinate 507,106 downwards.
GGCCGGACCTGGCTCTGACGAAGGCGCAGATCTTCCAGGCGCTGGCCGCCAAGGTGGAAGTCAATGGCGAGATCGTCGACAATCCGTACCGCAACTGGTCCGATATCGATGCCTCCCTGCCGGCCGCCCCGATCACCGTGTTCGGCCCCCCGCCGACCTCGGGTACCCGTGACGCCTTCGTCGAGCTGGTGATGCACGATGGCTGCGAAGCCTTCCCGGCCATCGACGCGCTCGAAGGCGACGCCAAGGACGAAGTGTGCGAGCGCATGCGCCAGGACGGTCCGTTCGTCGAAGCCGGCGAGAACGACAACCTGATCGTGCAGCGGCTCAATGCCGACCCCAATGCTCTGGGCATCTTCGGCTACTCGTTCCTCTATGAGAACACCGACACCCTCAAGCCCGTCGCCGTCGATGGCGTCGAGCCCAGCCCCGAGACCATCGCCGACGGTTCCTACGGCGTCTCGCGTCCGCTGTTCTTCTACATCAAGAACGCGCACAAGGGCGTCATCCCCGGCCTCGACGAATTCGTCACCGAGTATGTTTCCGAGGAGTCCTTCGGCGAGGGCGGCTATCTCTCCGAGCGCGGCCTGATCCCGCTGCCGGCTGCCGACCGCGATGCCACCCGTGCCGCCGTTGCCGGTGGCGAGCACTTCTCGCGCTACCAGTAAGCACTACACAGGCGGTCGGCCCCTCGGGACCGGCCGCCTTTCCTCGGGCCCGGAGACCAGGTCATGGCCGGCTATCTGCTCCTCGCGATCATCGTCTTCGCCCTCGTCGCCTTTTACGTAGGGCGTCTGGCGGGCAGTCGATTTGCCACGGACAGTGCGGTGCAGGCGCATTCCCTTCCCGGCTATCACGGGGCCTTTGTCGCTGTATGGGTCGGCGTGCCGGCGCTCGTGCTCGTGCTGCTCTGGCTGGTCGTGCAGGGCTCGATCATCGACAGCCTCCTCATGGCGAGCCTTCCCGCTTCCCTCGTCGAAGGCACCACGGTGGCACAGCGCTCGCTGCTGCTGTCCGAAATCAAGAACGTCGCGGCGGGCGTGATCTTTGGCCAACCCACTCCCGAAGTGATCGCGGCGGCCGAGACGTGGGTGCGCTGGAACCAGATCGCCGGTTGGGCGATGGTTGTGGTCGCCCTGTGCGTCATGCTGCTTGCGCTGTTTGTAACCACCTCGCGCCTCAGCCCGCACTTCCGCGCCCGCACCAGTTTCGAGCGGTTCACCCTGATCACGATGATCCTGTGCTCGGTGGCCGCCATCCTGACCACGGTCGGCATCATCGTTTCGCTGATCTGGGAGTCGCTGGCATTCTTCCGCATGGTGCCGGTGCACGAATTCCTTTTCGGGCTGCGCTGGGAGCCCCAGATCGCCATGCGCGCCGACCAGGTCGCAGGTCAGGGCGCATTCGGTGCGGTGCCGGTGTTCCTCGGCACGATCGTGATCGCTTCGATCGCCATGATGGTGGCCATACCGATCGGCCTGTTTACCGCGATCTTCCTTGTGGAATATGCCGGCGACAGGGTCCGCAACATCGTCAAGCCGATCCTCGAAATGCTGGCGGGCATCCCGACCGTGGTCTACGGCTTCTTCGCCGTGCTCACGGTGGCCCCTGCGGTGCGCAACGCCGGCTCGCTTTTCGGCATAGCGACCTCGCCCAACAGCGCCCTGGCGGCGGGGCTGGTGATGGGCATCATGATCATTCCCTTCATTTCCTCGCTCGCCGACGACGCCATCCGCGCCGTGCCCCGCAACATGCGCGATGGCTCGCTGGCCATGGGCGCCACCCGCGCCGAGACCATGACAAAGGTGATGCTGCCCGCTGCTCTGCCCGGCATCGTAGGGGGCATTCTGCTGGCCCTGTCGCGCGCCATCGGTGAAACCATGATCGTGGTGATGGCGGCCGGACTGATCGCATCGCTCAATATCAACCCGCTCGATTCGGTGACCACCGTGACCGTGCAGATCGTCTCGCTGCTCACCGGCGACACCGCCTTCGACAATCCCAAGACCCTTGCTGCCTTCGCCTTGGGCCTGATGCTGTTCCTCGTGACGCTGGCCCTCAACGTGCTCGCACTCAGCATCGTGCGCAAATATCGCGAACAGTACGATTGAGGCCTGAGATGACCGACGCATCGCTTTCGCGCCCCGCATCTGCGCAGCCCTATGATCGCCAGCGGCTTCGCAAGCGGCGTGCAGCCGCCGATTTCCGGCTGCGCGCTTACGGCATCGCCGCCATCAGCGCGGCGATCGGGATGCTCGGCATCCTGCTCGTCACGATCTTCGTGGGCGGCTACCAGGCCTTCGTACAGACCCATATCCGCGTCGATTTCGATATCGCAGCGGATGCCGTCGATCCGGCCAACCCTGCCGCTGCCAACTGGCGCGCCATTGTCGCCGATGGCCTCGATTCCCTGCTGCCAGGGGTGGAAAGCCCTGCCCAGGTGCGCGCGCTCGGGCAGTTGCTGACCAACAACACCCAGTTCTTCGTCCGCAACGCGGTCGTCGCCAATCCCGCGCTCATCGGCGGGACGCTGACGCTGGAAGTGCCGGCGGCCGACATCATCGATCAGCTCAACAAAGGCGTCATCCGCCGCGACACGGCCTCAGAAAATCGTCGGGTCAGCGACCAGCAGATCGCCTGGTTCGACCAGCTCGTCGCGGATGGACGCGTGTCCACACCCTTCAACTGGGGCCTTTTCACCAACCCGGACAGTCGCTTTCCCGAAATCGCCGGGCTGCTCAACGGGATGGTGGGATCGCTCTATGTAGTCGCCGTCTGCTTTCTCGTCAGCTTTCCCGTCGGTATCGGGGCTGCGATCTATCTCGAGGAATTCGCGCCCCGCAATCGCTGGACCGACCTCATCGAGGTCAATATCAACAATCTCGCGGCGGTGCCCTCCATCGTCTTCGGTCTCCTGGGGCTGGCGGTCTTCATCCAGATCTTCGGCATCCCCCGATCGGCGCCGCTGGCGGGTGGCCTCGTGATCGCGCTGATGACCCTGCCCACCCTCATCATCGTGACGCGCAATGCCCTCAAGGCCGTGCCACCCTCGATCCGCGAGGCCGCCTATGGCATGGGCGCATCGCCCCAGCAGGTGATCTTCCACCATGTGCTGCCGCTGGCTTTCCCCGGCATCCTGACCGGTACGATCATCGGCATGGCCGCTGCGCTGGGCGAAACCGCGCCGCTGCTGCTGATCGGCATGAACGCCTTCATCACGAGCCCTCCGGGCGGCGTTCTGGATGCGGCCACCACCTTGCCCACGCAGATCTATATCTGGGCAGACAGCCCCGAGCGTGGTTTCGTCGCCAGAACCAATGCAGGCATCATCGTGCTCCTGGGCTTCCTGCTGATCATGAATGCCCTCGCCATCTTCCTCCGCCAGCGCCTCGAGCGCCGCTGGTAACGGGCCGCAAGACAGGGATGTTTGAAAGATGAACGACATGACTGAGATCGCGGAAGCCGGCCGCGCCGGGCCCACAGCATCCAGGGGCGCCAGCGCCGTGGCGATGGAAGGCCGGGACGTCAAGGTCTTCTACGGCGAAAAGCAGGCGCTTTTCGGGGTGAGCCTCGCCATCGAGCGCAATTCCGTAACGTCCCTCATCGGACCCTCAGGATGCGGCAAGTCGACCTTCCTGCGCTGCCTCAACCGCATGAACGACACCATCCCCATCTGCCGCGTTGAGGGCACCATCACCCTCGATGGCGAGGACATCTATGATCGCAGCCTGGACGTGGTGGAGCTGCGCGCCCGCGTCGGCATGGTGTTCCAGAAGCCCAACCCCTTTCCCAAGTCCATCTTCGACAATGTCGCCTACGGACCCAAGATCCACGGCATGGTGCGCACCAAGGCCGAGACCGAGGAGATCGTCGTCTCCTCGTTGCGCCGCGCCGGCCTGTTCAACGAGGTCAAGGATCGGCTCAATGAGCCCGGAACGGGACTTTCAGGAGGCCAGCAGCAGCGCCTCTGCATCGCTCGGGCGATTGCGACGCGGCCGGAGGTGCTGTTGATGGACGAGCCCTGCTCGGCGCTCGACCCCATCGCCACGGCCATCATCGAGGAACTGATCGATGAGCTGCGCGAGACCTACACCATCGTCATCGTCACCCACTCCATGCAGCAGGCGGCGCGCGTGTCGCAGAAGACGGCGTTCTTCCACCTCGGCAAGCTGATCGAGGAGGGCAGGACCGAGGACATCTTCACCAACCCCGTCCACAAGCAGACCCAGGACTACATCACCGGCCGCATCGGCTGAGGAAGGGACGAGCCATGCCCGGCTACAGAAGCGAACATATCGTCTCCTCCTATGAGGAGGAACTCACCCAGATCGCCCAGCACATCTCGCGCATGGGCGGGCTCGCCGAACAGGCCGTGGCGAGCGCCGTGCAGGCGCTGCTCAAGCTCGATCATGACCTCGCAAAACAGGTGGTGGCCGGCGACAAGGCGCTCGATGCGCTGCATCGCGGGCTCGACGAGATGGCCGTTTCGATCATCGCCCGCCGCCAGCCGATGGCGAGCGACCTGCGCATGATCGTGACCTCCATCCATATCGCGTCGGACCTCGAGCGGGTGGGCGACATGGCCAAGCAGGTGGCGCGGCGCGCCCTGCAGATCGAAGGGCTGAGCCTCAATCCGCGCTTTTACAACGGGGTCAAGCACCTCTCGGACCTGATCCTGCGCCAGCTCAAGGGCGCGCTCGACGCCTATGCCACCCGCAACGCCGCCGAGGCCATCGCCATCTGCAATGGCGACGACGAGGTCGATGCGCTGCACACCTCGCTCTTTCGCGAGCTCCTGACCTACATGATGGAAGACCCGCGCACGATCTCGCAGTGTACCAACCTGCTGTTCTGCGCCAAGAGCCTCGAACGGGTGGGCGACCATGCCACCAATATCGCCGAGGCCGCCTATTATCTCGAGACCGGCAAGCAGCTTTCAGGCGATGTCGAAGAGCTGCAGCGGGTCCAGCACAAGATCTGAACCATGAGCGCCAGCATCCTGATCGTCGAGGACGAGGCCGACCTCGTCGAACTCATGCGCTACAATCTCGAGGCCGAAGGCTATCGGGTCCTCACCGCCATGAGCGGCGACGAAGCGGCCGAGGTGATGCGCGAGACCATCCCCGACCTCATCCTGCTCGACTGGATGCTGCCCGGGCTCTCGGGCATCGAGCTCTGCCGGCGCTGGCGGGCCCGCGAGGAAACCGCGCGCGTGCCCATCATCATGACCACGGCGCGCGGCGAGGAGGAGGAGCGGGTGCGCGGGCTTGCCACCGGCGCCGACGACTACGTGGTCAAGCCCTTCTCGGTGCCCGAACTCGTGGCGCGGGTCGGGGCGCTGTTGCGCCGGGCCAGCCCGCTCCTGGTTTCGACGCTGCTCAAGGCCGGCGATCTCGAACTCGATCGCACCAGCCACCGCGTCCGCCGCTCGGGCCGCGAGGTGCATCTGGGGCCCACCGAATACCGGCTGCTCGAATATCTCATGCGCCATCCCGGCCGCGTCTATTCGCGCGAGCAGCTGCTCGACGGGGTGTGGGGCAACGACGTCTATGTCGATGAGCGCACGGTGGACGTGCATGTGGGCCGCCTGCGCAAGGCGATCAATCGCGGCCGCCACCCCGACCCGATCCGCACCGTCCGCGGCGCCGGCTACGCCTTCGACGAACATTTTTCGGGGTAGTCGTCAGGCTGCCGGGGGCTTGGGGCTTGGCGCCGTTTCCCTGAAACCGGCGCGCAGATCCAGGGCCCTCTCCTGTCGCGTTTCCGGACGGCGAAGCGGTATCCACTTCGCCTCGGAACGCCCTGACGTCAGCGCTTCTTTTTTTCCATCTGGTGGAAGGCGCGGCGGGCGTGGAATTCGCAATAGGGGCGGCCTTCGTCCGAATGCTGGCCGCAGAAGTAGAAGTCGGCGGACAGGGGGTCCCCGATCGGCCATTTGCAGGTGTGCTCGTTGAGCTCGAGCAGGCTGATGCGCTGCTCGACCGGAATGACGAGCTCTGCCTGCTGCTGCACGACCTCGACTTCGCGGACCACTTCTTCCTCGATCTTGAGGGCGGTAGCGCCCTGGACGGCCGCGGTGGCGCTACCGCTCATCGGCATGCCGCGCGGCTTGGTGGAAATGGTCGCCTGGGGCGAGGGCAGGGCCGGCCGGCCGGCGCTCTGGGGCGTGACAGGACGCCGCACCGGCGGCCGGACGGAGGGACGCACGCGCGGTGCCGCACTGGTCGGCTTGGCGCGTCCGGACAGCTTGAGGCGGTGCACCTTGCCGATGACGGCATTGCGGGTGACGCCTTCTCCCAGGGTTGCGGCGATCTGGCTGGCACTCAGCCCCTCGAGCCATAGTTTCTTGAGTAGCTCGACGCGCTCTTCAGTCCAGCCCATCGATCGAAAACTCCTGGTCAATAAAACAAAGGCCGACCCGTAGCCCATGCTGTCATGGCGACATCATGGCAAGTACTCTACACATGGTAGGTCAAGCGGGTATGCCACACGAGATATCGTGTCCCGATGGCGTGCATACTACACGGCTGGCGGAATCCGTGGCAAGAGTCCTGCCGGTTTTTCACGGGGAAAAGCCTCAGACGACCGCCATGTCGCAGGCTTGAGGCAGAAGCGGAGTCGGATCAGCGACTTGCCCGGCCATGTTGACTTTGAAGGTCCGCAGCGGCATATGATTTGCATCCAACGCGCCGCCTGTCAGCAGCGCGTTTTTGGTTTTTCTGGGCCTTTTTGCAACACCTTGCATCTGGAGGAAATCCGCCATGTCCGCGCTTTACGGCACTTACGCCCGCTCCGAACTCGCCTTCGAGCGGGGCGAGGGTGTACGCCTTTTCGCGCAGGACGGGCGCCGATATCTCGATTTCCATTCCGGCATCGCGGTGAACGCGCTCGGCCATGGTGACCCGCATCTGGTCAATGCGCTGAAGGCGGCCGCCGAAAAGGTCTGGCACACCTCCAACACCTTCACCATTCCCGAGCAGGAGCGGCTGGGCCAGCGGCTGGTCGATGCCACCTTCGCCGATGCGGTGTTCTTCACCAATTCGGGCGCCGAGGCGGTGGAATGCGCCATAAAGACGGCGCGGCGCTACTTCTACGACAAGGGCGAGAAGGATCGCTACGAGATCATCGCCTTCACCGGCTCGTTCCACGGGCGCACGCTGGGCACCATCGCGGCGGGCGGCAATCCCTCCTATCTCGAGGGCTTCGGCCCGCCGGTTGAAGGGTTCAAGCATCTAAAGCCCGGCAATCTCGAGGCGGTCGCCGCCGCCATCGGGCCCAGGACCTGCGCCATCCTCATCGAGCCGGTGCAGGGCGAGGGCGGGGTCACCGCGTTCCCGGCCGAATACATGCAGGGGCTGCGGGCGCTCTGCGACGCGCACGGGCTGCTGCTGGTGCTCGACGAAGTGCAGTGCGGCTATGGCCGCACGGGCCGGTTCTTCGCCCATGAATGGAGCGGCATCACGCCCGACATCATGGCGGTGGCCAAGGGCATCGGCGGCGGCTTTCCGCTCGGGGCCTGCCTCGCGACGGCCGAAGTCGCCAAATCCATGGTGCCGGGCACACATGGCTCGACCTATGGCGGCAATCCGCTGGCGTCGGCGGTGGGCAATGCCGTGCTCGACCGGATCCTCGCCCCCGGCTTCATTGCCGAGGTCGACCGGGTCGGCCAGCTCTTTGCCTGGCATCTGCGGCAACTGGCCCAGCGCTTTCCCCAGTATGTGGTGGAAACGCGCGGCAAGGGCCTTCTCGCGGGCATCAAGATCACCCCGCCGGTCAAGGATTTCGTCGTGCGCCTGCGCGACGATCACCAGATGCTGTGCATCGCGGCGGGCGACAACGTCGTCCGGCTGATCCCGCCGCTGGTGGTGACGGACGCCGATATCGAGGAAGCCATCGGCAAGCTCGCCGATGCCTTCACCGCGCTCGATGCCGAGGCCGCAGCATCCGGGAAGGCCGCAGGCTGAGACCGATGCTGACCTTTTATCACTTTGGACGCCGCCGAAGCCGTTTGTCCCTGCCTGCCCGATAGGGCAGAGTGACATCGCGGCTTCGGCCGCTCCATTTCCAGGCGTCGCAAAGGATCCCGGCCCATGACATCGACCGGAACCCCACGGCATTTTCTTTCGATCGACGATTTCTCCCATTCCGACCTGCGCTTCATGCTCGACCAGGCGGTGGCGCTGAAGCAGCGCCTCAAGGACGGCGACCGGCCGCTGCTGCTTGAGGACAAGGTCCTGGCGATGATCTTCGAGCGCCAGTCGACCCGCACCCGCGTCTCCTTCGATGTCGGCATGCGCCAGCTCGGGGGCGAGACGCTGATGCTGACCGGGCAGGAGATGCAGCTGTCGCGCGAGGAGACGCTGGCCGATACGGCGCGGGTGATGAGCCGCTATGTCGACGCCATCATGATCCGCATCCTCAGTCATGCCGACCTGCTCGAGCTGGCCGAAAACGCCTCGGTGCCGGTGATCAACGGGCTCACGCGGCGCGCCCATCCCTGCCAGATCATGGCGGACCTCCTGACCTTCGAGGAGCATCGCGGCCCCATCGAAGGCGCCAAGGTCGCCTGGGTCGGCGACAGCAACAATGTGCTGCATTCGTGGGTCAATGCCGCCGAGCTCTTCGGCTGCGAACTGACCATCGCGGTGCCGGACGAATACGCCCCCGAAAAGGACCTGATGCACGACATCAACCGCGCGGGACCCAAGGTCAAGCTGATCGAGGACCCGCGCGAGGCGGTCGAGGGCGCCGATCTCGTCATCACCGACACCTGGGTGTCGATGGGCGACACGGATGCGGCTGAACGCCGGCGGGTCTTGAAACCCTACCAGGTCAATACCAGCTTGATGGCTTTGGCGAACAAGGACGCCCTGTTCATGCACTGCCTGCCTGCCCATCGCGGCGACGAAGTGACCGACGAGGTGATCGACGGTCCGCAGTCGGTGGTGTTCGACGAGGCCGAAAACCGCCTCCACGCCCAGAAGGCCATCCTGTGCTGGGCCTTCGGGGTCGCGACCAACTAGCAGCTCTCGCCTTTCGCATGCGCCCGCTCCGCCAGCGGAGAGGGCGGTGAGGAGGCCTTCGGCTCGGGCCGGGCAGTCGCGGATGATCCGCGGCGATCCGGCCGCTTGCGGTCTCGGCCCGATCACGAAAAGAGCAATTGCATGACCACGGAAATCAACATGACCGACGCCCCGCTCTCACCCCTTGGCCTCGATCGCCCCGAGAGCGGCGACGACGTGGCCCTGCCCTTTACCCTCGATGCGCTCGATTGCCGGGGACGCGTGGTGCGGCTCGGCGACGCGCTCGATGCCATCCTCACCCGCCATGACTATCCCGAGCCCGTCGCACGCCTTCTGGGCGAGGCGGTGGTGCTGGCCGGGCTCATCGGCTCGTCGCTGAAATTCTCCGGCCGCTTCATCCTCCAGACCCAGACCGACGGGCCGGTGAACCTGCTGGTGGTCGATTTCGACGTGCCCGATGGCCTGCGCGGCTATGCGCGCTTCGATGCCGAGGCCGTGGCCGAGGCGATCGCGCGCGGGGAAACCCAGCCGGGCCAGTTGCTCGGCAAGGGCCATCTCGCCATGACCGTCGACCAGGGACTGCATATGGAGCGCTATCAGGGCATCGTTCCGCTCGATGGCGGGTCGCTCGAGGATGTGGCGCACACCTATTTCCAGCAATCCGAGCAGATCCCCACCCAGGTGCGGCTGGCGGTGGCGCAATTGTCGCGGCGCGGCGAGCCGGGGCCGAACTGGCGCGCCGGCGGCGTGCTGCTGCAATTCCTGCCGCCCGAGGGCGGACGGCTGCCGGACCTGCCGGGGGACGGCAATTTCGACAATCCCGATGCCCTCGACCCCGATTTCGTCGAAGACGACAAGTGGACCCAGGCGCGCACCCTGCTTGCCACGCTGGCGGACGATGAACTGGCCGATCCCGACCTTTCGCCCGAGCGCATGCTGTTCCGGCTCTATCACGAGACGGGCGTCAGGGTCTTTGATGCCATGCCGCTCGAGGAGCGCTGCACCTGCTCGGCCGAGAGGATCGAGGCGATGCTGCGCGACAGTTTTTCGCCCGAGGATCGCGCCGAAATGGTCGTGGATGGAGAGATCGAAGTCGTCTGCGAGTTCTGCTCGGCCGACTATCACTTCTCGCCCCACGAGTTCGACGAGACGCATTGACCTTCGCGCCTGCCTCTTTGCGAGGCAGGCCGATCAACCCCGAGGCATCTGGGCGGGTGAACGGGATGACAGGGGCAGGATGGCGGTAAATTTCCCGCCACCTTTCCAATGTTTCATTTGTACGCCCCGGTTCCGGCGCCTAGTCTCCGCCCGACGTGGCCCGCGATGGACGACCCCGTGAACCAGCACATTCCGACCCTTCCGCCTGCCGATGCCGATGGCAGCCCTGCTCCGGTGACCCCGGTCAATGCCCGGCGCGGCACGCCCGTGTGGAAGCAGCTCTTGCTCTGCATCGTCGTGCTCGGGCTCGCCTTTGCCGGCTGGTACTGGTTCTATCCGGGCGCCCCGCAGATGCTGGCGCAGAACGGCATCGTGCTGCCCATCGCCCCTCCGGCGGCAACCACCGCCGAAACCCCCGCAGCGCGCGGGCCGGGGCAGGCTGGGCCGGGTGCCGGTGCAGCCGGCGGTCCGCCGGGCGGCGGGCGCGGCGGCTTTGCCCGTGCCACTCCGGTCGTCGTGGTTCAGCCCGTGGGCGTCGCGACCATCAATGATCGCCTCTCCGCCGTGGGTGAAGGCACCGCCGCGCGCTCGGTAAGCGTCGTCACCCCGGTGGCGGGTACCCTCACCACCCTTGCCGTTGCGCCAGGCGAGGTGGTTTCGGCTGGAACGCTGATCGCCGAACTCGACAGCGAGAGCGAACAGGTGGCGCTCGACCGGGCCCAGCTGGCCCTGCGCGAGGCCGAGGCGGCGCTGACCCGTTCGCAGGAATTGCGCAATGCCAATGCGGTTTCGGTGGTGCAGCTCTCGGCGGCGCAGCTGGCGGCCGACCAGGCGCGGCTCGAAGTGCGCAATGCCGAACTGGCGCTGGAGCGCCGATCGATCCGCAGCCCGATAGCGGGCACGGTGGGGCTGATCCAGGTGAGCCAGGGCAATCTAGTGGCGGCGCAGACGGCGGTGACCACGGTGGAGGACAACGCCACCATCAGGCTCGATTTCTGGGTGCCCGAGCGCTATTCGGGCGCCATCGCCATCGGCCAGCCGGTGAGCGTGAGCTCGGTGGCGCTGCCCGGACAGACCTTTTCGGGCGTGGTGCGCGCCATCGACAACCGCATCGATACCACGAGCCGGACGCTTCAGGTGCAGGCCTCGATCGACAATCCCGACCGGCGCATCCGCCCCGGAATGTCCTTGTCGGTGACGCTCGATTTCCCCGGCGATACCTATACGATGGTCGATCCGCTGTCGCTGCAATGGTCGGCCGAGGGCGCCTATGTGTGGACCTATGCCGAGGGCGTGGTCAATCGCGCCTCTGTCGAGATCGTCGAGCGCAACAGCAATGGCGTGCTGGTGATCGGCGAGATTGCCGAGGGTCAGCAGGTGGTGACCGAGGGCGTGCTGCAATTGCAGCCGGGCGCCAGCGTGCGCCTGCTCGACGACCTTGCAGCGGGAGCGCCGGCCCGCCCCGCCGCGCGCAGCTGATCACGACTTCCAAGGGAGCCTGACGATGTCGATTGCCAGCCAGAATGCACGCGGCGGCGCGATCGCCGGCCTCTTCGTCCGCCGCCCGGTTCTGGCGGTGGTGGTCAACGCGCTGATCGTGGTGGCAGGCCTTGCCGCGCTCTTCGGGGTGGAGGTGCGCGAGCTGCCCAGCGTCGAGCGGCCGGTGCTCTCGATTAATACCAGCTTTTCGGGCGCTGCCGCCGAAACCGTCGACCGCGAGGTGACGGCACTGGTTGAAGGCGCGGTGGCGCGCGTCCAAGGCGTAACCTCGATTTCCTCGCGCTCCTCCTATGGATCGAGCCGGGTGACGCTGACCTTCGCGGACGGCACCAATCTCGACAATGCCACCTCGGACGTGCGCGACGCCACGGCGCGGCTGGTCAACCGGCTGCCCGAGGGCGCCGATGCGCCCACCATCATCAAGGCCGACCCCGACGCCAACGCCATCATGCAGCTGGCCGTGACATCGGACACGCTGCCCATCGACCAGCTGACGACGCTGGTGGAAGACACGATCTCGGAGCGCCTCGCCGCCGTGCCGGGGGTCGCCGACGTGCAGGTCTATGGGACGCGCACGCCAGTGTTCGAGGTCGATATCGACCCGCTCAAGCTCGCGGCCTTCGGCCTGACGGTAGCCGATGTGCGCGGCGCCATGGGCACGCTGACCTTTGACAGCCCGGCCGGCTCGATCAACGGCACCAACCAGAACATCAATGTCCGCGCCGTATCGGAGGTGACCACCCCGGCCCAGTTCGAGGACATCGTCATCCGCGACGGCGTCAAGGTGGGCGATGTGGCGCGCGTTGTTTTCGGCGCGACGGCGAGTTCGTCGGGGCTGCGCTCGGATGGCAAGCCGGGCCTGGGGCTCGGGATCGTGCGGCAGGCGCAGTCCAACACGATGCAGATCTCGGAGGGCGTCAACAAGGCCGTGGCCGACATGGCGACGGTGTTGCCGGCCGGCGTCGACCTCAAGATCTCGAGCGACGATTCCGTGTTCATCGCCGGCGCGCTGCACGAGGTCGAGCGCTCGCTGATGGTGGCGGTGGGCGTCGTGGTCGCCATCATCTTCATCTTCCTCATGGATTGGCGGGCGACCCTCATTCCCGCCGTCGCCATGCCGATCGCGCTGATCGGGACGGTGGCGGGCATCTACGCGGCCGGCTTCTCGATCAACATCCTGACGCTGCTCGCCATCGTGCTGGCCACGGGGCTGGTGGTGGACGACGCCATCGTCGTGCTCGAAAACATCGTCCGGCGACGACAGATGGGCATGGGGCCGCGCGCCGCAGCGGTTCTGGGCACGCAGGAAGTGTTCTTCGCGGTGATCGCCACCACGGCGACGCTCGCGGCCGTGTTCGTGCCGCTCTCCTTCCTGCCGGGACAGACGGGGCAGCTTTTCCGCGAATTCGGCTTCACCCTCGCCATTGCCGTGCTGCTCTCCTCGGTCGTGTCGCTGACGCTCGCCCCGATGCTGGCCTCGCGCCTGCTCAAAGGCGCCGAGGCCGGGCATGGCCGCAATCCGCTGGCGGGTCTTGGTCGGCTGTTTGGCGGGTTCTATCGGGTGTCGCTGCGCTTTTGCCTCGACAATCCCCTCATCGTGCTGCTCGTGGCAGGCCTTTTCGCCGCCTCGGCCTATTTCGTCTTTACCAACCTGCGGCAGGAGCTGACCCCGCCCGAAGACCGCGCGCAGGTGCGGCTCTTCGTTTCGGCGCCCAATACGGTGAGCCTCGATTTCACCCGCTCGCAGATGCAGCGCGTGGAAGAACTGTTGCAGCCCCTGGTCGATAATGGCGAGATTGCCAGCATCTTCTCGATCTCGGGCTTCGGGTCCTCGACCAGCAGCGGCGCGCTCACCTTGACGCTCGCGCCCTGGGAAGAGCGCAGCCGCACCCAGCAGCAGATCGTCGCTGAGATCAACCAGCTCGTACAGGCGGTGCCCGGCGTGCGCGTCAATGCCGGCCAGCCCAACAGCCTCGGCATCCGCGGTGGCGGCAGCGGGCTGCAATTCGCGCTGCTGGGCAGCAATTACGAACAGCTCGCCGAGACCGCTCGCGCCATCGCCGATGTGATGGAGGAGGACACGCGCTTCGGGCGGGTGAGCGTCGGGTTCGATACCACCCAGCCGCAGCTGACCCTGCGCATCGATCGCGACCGCGCCGCGGCGCTCGGCATCGACATCAACGGGCTGGGCACCACCATGCAGGCGATGATCGACGGCTCGGATGTCGGCACCGTGTTCATCAACGATTCCAGCTATTCGGTGCGCATGGTCTCGACGGTTTCCCCGGTCAACGATCCGCGCGATCTCGAGCGGCTGTTCGTGCGCACATCCGATGGCCGCTATGTGCCGATGTCGACCATCGCGACGCTGAGCGAGGCGCCGATCGCGCCCAACCTGACGCGCGAGGAGCAGCGGCGCGCCGTGTCGGTCAGCGCCAGCCTCGACGGGTTTGCGCTGGGCGATGCCTATCAGAGCGCGCTCGCCATCGCCCAGCCGCTCCTGCCCGAGGGCGTGACCATCGCGCCGCTGGCCGAAGCCCGCACCATCGGGGATGCCAATAACGGGCTGCTGATCACCTTCGGCTTTGCGCTCGTGGTGATCCTGCTGGTGCTGTCGGCGCAGTTCGAGAGCGTCTGGAGCGCCATCATCGTCATGGCCACGGTGCCCTTCGGGCTCGCCTGTGCCATCTATGCGGTGCTGGTGACGGGCGGGTCGATCAATGTCTACAGCCAGATCGGGCTGATATTGGTGGTCGGCATCATGGCCAAGAACGGCATCCTGATCGTGGAATTCGCCAACCAGCTGCGCGATCGCGGCCTGCCGGTACGCGAGGCGATCGAGGAGGCCTCCAATATCCGCCTGCGCCCGGTGGTGATGACGATGCTGGCCACCGTGCTGGGCGGCCTGCCGCTGGTGATGGCGGGCGGCGCCGGGGCGGAATCGCGCGCGGCACTGGGCTGGATCATCGTGGGCGGGCTCGGTTTTGCGGCCGTGATGACGCTCTATCTCACCCCCATCGCCTATCTGATGATGGCGCGCTTCTCCAAGCCCAAGGCCGAGGAAGAGGCCCGGCTGCGGCGCGAGCTGGAGGCGGCGGATCTGCGGCCGGCCGCGGCCGAATAGGCCCGCTCACCGAGAAATGAGGCCGCGTTGGCGCGGCTTCGGTGCTAAGGCTCGCGGGTTGCCCGAGGAGCCAGCATGCTCGACGCCGCCCTGCGCCGCTATATCGACCCGCCGCTCGACCGCATGGGCGCGGCGGTGCATCGGCTGGGGCTTTCGGCCAATCAGGTGACGCTGATCGGGCTCGGGGCCGGGCTCATGGCCGCCGGCGCCATAGCGCTCGGGGCCTATGCCGCAGGGCTCGTGCTGATCCTGGCCTCACGGCTGGCCGACGGGCTCGATGGCGCCGTGGCGCGACGCGCCGGCATCACCGATTTCGGCGGCTATCTCGATATCGCCTGCGACTTCCTGTTCTATGGCGCTATTCCGCTCGGCTTCGTGCTCGCCGATCCGGCCAACAATGCCGTGCCGGGGGCGGCGCTGCTCGCGGCCTTCTATTTCAACGGCACGACATTTCTGGGCTATGCGGTGCTGGCCGAGCGGCGCGGGCTCGAAACGGCGGCGCGCGGGCTCAAATCGCTCTATTTCACCGGCGGACTGCTCGAGGGTACCGAGACGATCCTGTTCTTTGTCGCCTTCTGCCTTTTTCCGCAGGCGTTTCCGCTGATCGCGCTGGTGTTCGCCGCCGGCTGCGTGATCACCGGCACGAGCCGGGTGCTGCTCGCCTGGCGGCTGTTTCGCTGAGGCGCAAAACCGGATGCCGGCTCTCGGCGGCATCCGGGCGCGGAGCCGCACTCAGACCTGATCGAGCGCGTAGCTGAGATCGGCGATGAGGTCGTCAGCCGATTCAAGCCCCACCGACAGCCGCAGGAGCCCCGGGGTGATGCCGGATTCGAGGCGGATCTCCTCGCTCAGCCGCTGGTGGGTCGTGGTGCGCGGATGGGTAATGATCGACTTGGCATCGCCCAGATTGTTCGAGATCAGGATGATGGCCAGAGCATCCGACACCTTGAAGGCATTCTCCTGACCGCCCGCGACCTCGAAGGCGATGAGGGTGGAGCCCGAGCTCATCTGGCGCTTGGCCAGCTCATATTGCGGATGATCCTTGTGGTGCGGATAGAGCACCCGGGCGACCTTGGGGTGGCCGGCGAGGAAATCGGCGATACGGGCGGCGTTCTGCGCCATGCGCTCGACGCGCAGCGACAGGGTTTCGAGGCCCTTGAGCAGCACCCAGGCGTTGAACGGGCTCATCGAGGGCCCGGTCTGGCGGATGAAGGTGTGGATGTCGCCCCCGATCAGCTCCTGGCTCCCCAGGATGGCGCCGCCCATGGCGCGCCCCTGGCCATCGATATGCTTGGTGGCCGAATAGCAGACGAGATCGGCCCCGAGCTTGAGCGGGGACTGGAAGATGGGGGTGGCAAAGACGTTGTCGACGATGAGCTTTGCGCCATGGGCATGGGCGATCTCCGCCACCGCCGCGATATCGCAGAGTTCGAGCGTCGGGTTGGTCGGGGTTTCGAGGAACACGACCTTGGTGTTGGGCTGCATGGCGCGGGCGAAATTCTCGGGATCGCGGCCATCGACCAGCGTCGAGGTGACGCCCCAGCGCGGCAGGAAATCCTCCACCACATAGCGGCACGACCCAAAGAGCGCCCGGGCCGAGACGACATGGTCGCCGGCGCGCACCTGGCTCATGAGCGCGGTGGTGACCGCCGCCATGCCGGTAGCAAGCCCGCGCGCTGCCTCTGCGCCTTCGAGCAGCGCGATGCGCTTCTGGAACATCTCCACCGTGGGGTTGGAGAAGCGCGAATAGATGTAGCCGGGATCCTCGTTCTTGAAGCGGCGCTCGGCGGCGCCTGAACTGGGATAGATATAGCCGGAATTGACGAACATCGCCTCCGAGGTTTCCCCATGCGGGCTGCGCTCGGTGCCGCCATGCACCAGCAGCGTATCGGGGGCGCGGCGCGCGGGATCGCTGAGGGGGTTCCTGGGATCGGGCATTTTCGTCCTTCCGAAAATGAAAAAGGCCGGCACGATGGCCAGCCCCCTTGCGGTCGGCAGGAGGGCGAGCCTCCGGCATCCTTTAGCGACTTGTTTAAAGTGGCTGCAATCGGACCGGCCAAATCACCACTGTGGATGGCGTTCTAAGCCCAGCACGGTCGATCCGTCAATCGGCAAGCGTGCTTCGGGCCCGATTGCGCCGGCGCGGTGATTGTTGCTAGGGAAGGGGCCGAAACGGTGCCCGGGCGAGGCAGGATGGACACGCAGAATTGGCCTGAGGGCGTCTTTCCGGCCCGCCTGATCGAACGGCTGGCGTCGGCGGGTGCCATCCGCGCGGCGCGCAGCTTCGACCCCGACCAGGTGCAGCCGGCCAGCCTTGACCTGCGGCTGGGCCCCAAGGCCTGGCGCATCAGGGCGAGCTTTCTGCCGGGGCCGGGCCACACGGTGGCCGACCGCATCGACAGCCTTGTGCTGCACGAACTCGATCTCAGCGACGGCGCGGTGCTCGAGCGCAACTGCGTCTATCTCGTGCCGCTGCTCGAGGCGCTGGACCTGCCGGCCGACGTCAGCGCCAGCGCCAACCCCAAATCCTCTACCGGGCGGCTCGATGTGTTCACCCGCGTCATCGGGGACCATGCGCGCGGCTTCGACATCCTGCCGGCAGGCTATGAGGGCGCGCTCTATCTCGAAATCAGCCCGCGCACCTTTCCGGTGCGGGTGCGTACAGGTTCGCGGCTTTCGCAGATGCGGTTCCGCGTCGGGGATGCACGGCTCGATGCCGATGGCCACCGGGCCCTGCATGCCGCCGAGACGCTGGTGGTGGACGAGAACGAGCCGGTGGCCGACGGGGTCTCGCTCTCCATCGACCTCAAGGGCGAGGGGCGCAACGGGCTCATCGGCTTTCGCTCCAAGCGGCATACGGCGGTCATCGACATGGACCGCAAAGATGCGCTCGATGTGCTCGATTTCTGGGATCCGCTCGTCAATCGCGGCTCGGAGCAGTTCATCCTCGATCCCGATGAATTCTACATTCTCGTGAGCCGCGAGGCGGTGCATGTGCCCCCCGGCCATGCCGCCGAGATGGTGCCGTTCGATCCGCTGGTGGGGGAATTCCGGGTGCATTATGCCGGGTTTTTCGACCCCGGCTTCGGGCATTCGGCAGCGGGCGGCACGGGCGCGCGGGCGGTGCTCGAGGTGCGCAGCCGCGAGGTGCCGTTCCTGCTCGACCATGGCCAGACCATCGGGCGCCTCGTCTATGAGCGGCTGGCGGCGCCCGCCGACCGGCTCTATGGCACGGGGCTGGGCTCGAACTACCAGGCCCAGACGCTGAAACTCTCCAAGCATTTCCGCCCCTATCGGCAAAGCTGAGGGCGCCTGCCTCCGGCCCGCCGCCGGGCGGACGCGAAATTGCCGCCGGTTTTTCGCTTTTTTGCCGGAACCGCAGCCGCGCATCCGCCGTTGCGCCTAGAAGGTTCCCACAAATGTGGGCGCCGGGGCATTCAGCATGGGGCAGATGCGGCATGGCAAGACTTCACACGACTTCGACGAGAACCCGCATCGGCCATTTCGCCATCTACCTGCTTGCAGCGGTGCTGGTGCTGTTCGGGCTGCCGATCTTTGCCGGCGGCATCTGGCTGATGACGCTGGGCGGGTCGTGGTATTACACCTTCGCCGGGCTGGGGCTGCTGGTCACGGCCTATTACCTTGGGTGGCGCTCCATGGCGGCGGTCTGGGTCTATCTGCTGACCTTTGCGGTGACGCTGGCCTGGGCGCTGTGGGAATCCGGGCTCGATGCGTGGGCGCAGGTGCCGAGGCTCCTGGCCCCCAGCATCGTTCTCGTGCTCGTGCTGCTCGCCATACCCGGCCTGCGCCGCATGGTGCCGCCGCTCGATCGCCGCTCGGGCGTTGCCGCAGCCATCGCGGTGGCGGTGGGCGGCATGGCGGCGGTGACGCTCTATATCGATACCGAAAATCATCCCCTGCGCGCCCAGGAGACGCTCGGCGCCCCCGGTACGGCGCAGGTGGAGCCGGCCCCGGCCACCGCGCCCCAGGGCGAAGCCAACGCGCCCCAAGGCGAAATCGTGCCCGAGGTGCCGACCTCGGGGGTGCCCCAGGAGATCGCTGCGACGCCCGTGGTCTATGAGGACCCCATCGTCGGGGAGGACTGGTTCGCCTATGGCGGCAACAATCACGCGACGCGCTATTCGCCCCTGAGCCAGATCACCCGCGACAATGTCGGGCAGCTCGAAAAGATCTGGGAATTCCGCACCGGCGACCTGCCGGAAAACGACGAGCCCTTCGGCAACCAGAACACCCCGATCAAGATCGGCAACCGGCTGTTCCTGTGCTCGGCGCTCAATAAGGTCAGCGCCATCGACGCAGCGACGGGCGCCGAGTTCTGGACCTATGACCCGCAGACCCCGACGGACGCGATCGGCTACAATGCCTCGTGCCGGGGCCAGGTGTATTTCGCCGACCCCGCCGCGGCCCCGACCGATCTTTGCGCCGCGCGCATCGTCTTCATGACCCATGATGCGCGCATGATCGCGCTCGATACCGAGACGGGCCAGCTCTGCCCCGATTTCGGCAATGCCGGTATCGTCAACCTGCTGGTAGGCATCGGCGACACGGCGCCGGGCTTTTATGCCCCGACCTCGCCGCCGACGCTCGTGCGCGACGTGCTGGTGGTGGGCAGCCAGGTCAGCGACGGACAGACCCGCGAGGCGCCCTCGGGCGTCATCCGCGGCTTCGACGTGCTGACGGGCGAACTCAACTGGGCCTGGGACATGGACCGGCCGGGCGAGAAGGGCCTGCCGCCAGAGGGCGAGATCTATACGCCGGGCACGCCCAACATGTGGACCCTCGCATCGGCGGACAACGAACTGGGCCTCGTCTACCTGCCGATGGGCAATTCGGCGGTCGATTACTGGGGCGGGGACCGCTCGGAGGCCGAGAACACCTATTCGACCGCCATCGTGGCGCTCGACGTGGAAACCGGCGATGTCGCCTGGCACTACCAGACGGTGCATTACGACATCTGGGACTATGATCTGGGCGGGCAGGGCACGCTGGTCGATTTCCCGACCCCGGAAGGGCCAGTGCCGGCCATCATCATGCCCTCCAAGCAGGCGCAGTTCTATATTCTGGATCGCCGCACCGGCGAGCCGCTGGTGACCATCGAGGAACGGCCGGCCCCGCAGGGTGGGGTGGAGCCCGAGCGGCTGTCTCCGACCCAGCCCTATGTCACGGACTTCCCCAACCTGATCAAGCCCGACCTGACCGAGGCCGACATGTGGGGCGCCACCCCGCTCGACCAGCTCTGGTGCCGCATCCAGTTCCGGCAGGCCGCCTATGACGGGGTCTATACGCCCCCGACCGTCGACCGGCCGTGGATCCAGTTCCCCGGCTACAATGGCGGGGTGGACTGGGGTGGGGTGGCCGTCGATCCCGAAAAGGGGATCATGATCACCAATTACAACAACATGCCCAACTACAACCAGCTGGTGCCGCGCGAGGAGGTTGATGCCATGGGCATCGTGCCGATCACCGACCCAGACTACGACGCCTCGGCCGGTTCGGGCTCGCATGGCAGCATCAGCCCGCAGGCACTGTCGCCCTATGGCATCAGGGTGAATGCCGGCTGGCGCGTGCCGTTCACGGGGCTCTTGTGCAAGCAGCCGCCCTATGGCGGGATCGCGGCCATCGACCTCAACACCCGCGAAGTGCTTTGGGACCGGCCTTTCGGCTCGGCGCGCAAGAATGGGCCCTTCGGCATTCCTTCGATGCTGCCGCTCGAAATCGGCACGCCCAATAATGGCGGCGGGCTGATTACCAGCACCGGCCTGTTCTTCATCGGCGCCACCACCGACGACATTTTCCGCGCCATCGACATCGAGACGGGCGAAGAGGTGTGGCAGGTGACGCTGCCCGCCGGCGGGCAGGCGACCCCCATGACCTATGAGGCCGGCGGGCGGCAGATCGTGGTGATCAATGCGGGCGGCCACGACTTCATGGAGACCCCGGTCGGCGATTATTTCATCGCCTACGCGCTGCCCGGCAACAGCTGATTGCCGGGGGCTGGGGGATGAACCAGATCGATGCCCTGATGGGCGGGGCCAGTTACTGCGGGCCGCCACCGACGCTTGCCGATCTCTGGTCGCGCTGGAATTTCGATCCGCTGCTGCTGGCCGCCCTGGCGCTGGGGCTGGGGCTCTATCTGGGGCTGGCTCGAACCAGCGCACGCGCCCAGATGCAGTTCGCTGCCGGCTGGGCGGTGCTGGCCGTTGCCTTCGTGAGCCCGCTCTGCGCGCTGACGGTGGCGCTGTTTTCGGCGCGCGTCGCCCATCACCTGCTGCTGGTGGCAGTTGCGGCGCCGCTTCTGGCGCTCGGCCTGCCCGAGGCCCTGCGCCGCTGGGCGAGCCCGCATGGGGCGGTGCTTCTTCTCGCTCATACCGGGCTCTTCTGGCTCTGGCACGTGCCCGACGCCTATGCCGTGGCGCTGGGCAATGATGCCGTCTACTGGCTGATGCAGACGAGCTTGCTCACAAGCGCCATGCTGTTCTGGGCCGGCATGCTCGACAGAACTGCGCGCCCGGCCGCCGCCATCGGCGGGCTCGTGGCCGCGAGCATGCAGATGGGGCTTCTGGGGGCGCTCTTGACCTTCGCGCCCGAGCCGCTTTATGCGCCGCATCTGGACACGACCGCCGCCTATGCGCTCTCGGCCGTTGCCGACCAGCAATTGGCGGGGCTGATGATGTGGGTGCCCGGCGCGCTGCCTTATCTCGCCGGTGCGCTCGTGGTGCTGATGCGCGTGCTGGGCACGGCGCCGCTGCGCGGGGAGGGCCGATGATCATCGCGCTCAAATCGATCCATGTGATCGCCATCGCGCTGTGGTCGGCAGGCCTTTTGAGCCTGCCCTTCCTCTACAGGCAGCGCAACGGCGCGAGCGACAAGGCGCTGCATCGCATCCATGCCTTCACCCGCAGGTTCTATGTGGTGGCGATCTCGCCGGCGGCCTTCCTCGCCATCGGAACGGGGACGGCGCTGATCTTTTATCGCGAGACCTTCACCACCTGGTTCAGCCTCAAGCTCCTGGCCGTTGCCCTGATGATGGTGATCCACGTGCTGCTCGGCCTCAGGATCCTGTCGCTGTTCGAGGAGGGCAAGCGCTATCCCGGCTGGCTTGCCGGCACGATGACCTCGTGTGCCGCGCTCGTCATCACCGCCATCCTGACGCTGGTGCTGGGCAAGCCCGAATTCGTCGGGCAGGAGCCTTTTCACGATCTCTTCGAACCCGGTCATCTCGCCGAAATGGCGGACGGCCTCATTTCCTGGATGAGATGAGGAGCCCGACCCCGTGATCGAAGACCAGCTTGCCGCCGTGCCAGCCCGCCATGCCGGTGACGAGCGCGGCCAGAACCGACAGCATCAGCCCATGGGGCAGAACCGCATCGGGCACGTTGAGGCGCAGGCCCCAATTGGCGCCCGCAATGGCGATCAGCACCATGGCGGCAATCGCATGGTTCCAGCTCGCCACCCGCACCCTGATGCCGGGCACGAGCAGCAATTCGGCCGTGCCCACGATGGCGGCGGCAACCCCGAAGGCAAAGGCGAAGCCCGCGGACCACAACCCGGCCCGGACCCAGAAGGGATCGGCGCTCCACCAGTAGAAGATATCGGCGCCCAGCGTCGCCACCACGAGCGCGATGGGGAAATGCACCATCATGGCATGGAGCGGATGGCCGGCGACGGCGATGGCCGAGCCGATATCCTTTTCGGCCACGGCGCGCAGCACCGGACTGGCATGATCGGACGAGGCTTCCTCGGTCCGCTCTTCCTGCTTTTCCAGTTCGCGTGTCGGATCTTCGCTCATCGTCTTCCCCCTTCGATCAAGGCGCCAGGCCGGCTTTTCCCCTTGGCAACGGCTGCCATGGTTTCGGGTTGCACCGGCCCGCTCTCCACCCTCGATGTCGCGGGCCCAGCGGCCGGGTCGGTCGCGACGCTGTGGTGGGTGATGCTGGCCGGCTCGGTCGTGCTCTTTCTGCTTGTAGCGCTGTTGCTCTGGGCAAGCTACCGGCGTCCCGGCCTCATCGCCCGGATGGAGCCGGGACGGTTCGTGTTCTGGCTCGGGCTCGTGATGCCCGCCCTCGTGCTTACGGCGCTGGTGACGACGGCGCTCGCGCTCGGGGAGCGGTTGCTGCCCCAGCCCGGCACGCCGCAGCCGATGCGCATCGAGGCGCGGGCCGAGCAATGGCGCTGGGTATTCTCCTATCCCGACCTGCCCGGCGCCGCCCCGACACCCGACGTGCTGCACATGCCGGCGGGGCAGCCGGTCGACATCGTGGTCACCTCGGCCGATGTGGTGCACGCCTTCTGGATCCCCCGCCTCGGGGGCAAGATCGACGCAATACCGGGCCATACCAACATCATCCGCCTCCTGGCCGACCGGCCGGGCAGCTATCATGGCGTCTGCGCCGAGTTCTGCGGCACCGGCCACACCATCATGCGCTTCATGGCCGAGGCGCACCCCGCCGAGACGCTGGCGACCGTATTGGGAGTTGACCCGTGACACCAAACCATCACGGCTCGCCCATCGCGCTGCATCGCGCCTTGATGGCCATCTGGGGGACGGGACCGGGGCTTCAGCGGCTCGCGGCCGTCAACCACAACATCCTTGGCCGGCGCTTCATCGTCGTGGCGTTCTTCTTTTTCGCGGTCGGCGGCGTTCTCTCGATGCTGATCCGGGCGCAGCTGGCCACCTCGCATTCGGCCTTTGTCGGGCCCGAAATATACAACCAGATCTTCACCATGCACGGCACGGTGATGATGTTCCTCTTCGCCATCCCGATGTTCGAGGGGCTGGCGATGTATCTGCTGCCCAAGCTCATCGGGGCACGCGATCTCGCCTTCCCGCGGCTCACCGCCTACGGCTTCTGGTGCTATCTGTTCGGAGGCGGCATCATTCTCGTCGCCATGCTGATGGGCGTGGCGCCCGATGGCGGCTGGTTCATGTATACCCCGCTGTCCTCGCGGCCCTATACGCCGGGCATCAATGCCGATGTCTGGCTCTTGGGCATCACCTTCGTCGAGATTTCGGCGGTGACGGCAGCGGTGGAGATCACCGTCACCATCCTCAAGATGCGGGCGCCGGGCATGACGCTGGCGCGGATGCCGATCTTTGCCTGGTACATGCTGGTGACGGCCGGCATGATGCTGGTGGGGTTTCCGCCGCTGATCCTGGGCTCGATCCTGCTCGAGATGGAGCGGGCCTTCGACCTGCCGTTCTTCGACCCCACGCGGGGTGGCGATGCGCTGCTCTGGCAGCACCTGTTCTGGCTTTTTGGGCATCCGGAAGTCTACATCATCTTCCTGCCCGCCGCAGGGGCGCTCTCGACCATCATCCCGACCTTCGCGCGCACTCCGCTCGTGGGCTATCGCGCCATCGTCGCGGCCATCGTGGCGATGGGGTTCCTGTCCTTCGGGCTCTGGGTGCACCACATGTTCACGGTGGGCATTCCGCATCTGGCGCTGGCGTTCTTCTCGGCGGCGAGCGCGCTCGTGGCCATACCCACCGCCGTGCAGATCTTTTCCTGGATCGCGACCCTGGCGCAGGGCCGGCCGCGCTTCGACATCCCCATGCTCTATGTAGCGGGCTTTTTCATCGTCTTCGTGATGGGCGGGCTGACCGGGGTGATGCTCGCCATGGTGCCGTTCAACGCGCAGGCCCATGACAGCTATTTCGTGGTCGCGCATCTCCACTATGTGCTGGTGGGCGGCTTCGTGTTCCCGATGCTGGCGGCGGCCTATTACTGGCTGCCCCATTTCACCGGCCGGCTGCCGGTGTTCAAACTCTCGATCCCGGCCTTCTGGCTGATCTTCATCGGGTTCAACCTCACCTTTTTCCTTATGCACCTCACCGGCCTCATGGGCATGCCGCGGCGCATTTACACCTATCCGGGCAATTTCGGCTGGGACTGGCTCAACCTGCTGTCCTCGGTGGGCGGCTTCATCCTGACATCGGGATTCGTGCTGATCCTCGTCGATATCGTGCTGCAATTCCGGCTGGGACTGCCGTTCCGGCGCGATCCCTGGCAGGCGGGCACGCTGGAATGGGCGATGCCGACCCCGCCGCCGGCCTATAATTTTGCCGCCATCCCCCGCATCGACCGGCGCGCCGACCAGCTCGAACCCCATCGCATGGGCGCCGAGATCGCGGCGGGGCGCGGTTATCTCGGCTTCACCCGGCTGGGGCGGCAGGAGACGCTGGGGGTGGACATGATGACGGGCGAGCCCGACCAGGTCATCGTGCTCCCGCGCCCGACCTTTTTGCCGCTGATCACGGCACTGGTCACGGGCGTCGTCTTCCTCGGGCTGCTCTTCAAGCTCTACTGGCTGGCCGCTGCGGCGGCGCTCTGCGTGCTCGGCATGTTCCTGCTCTGGCCGCTCGAAATCGGACAGAAGCGCGATACCGGGCCCATCGATATCGGAGAGGGCGAGGCGGTGCCGGTGTCCGACGAAGTCGGGGCGAGCCCGGTCTGGTGGGGCACGCTGGCCTCGCTCGCCGTCGACGCCGCGCTTTTTGCCTCCCTGGCCTTCGGAGCGCTGTTCCTGCTGGTCATCGCGCCGGGCTGGCCGGGACCGCAGGCGGGCGCGGCGCTCTGGCCCTATGCCGCAGCGGCCGGCCTTGCGATGGTAGTGGCGGCCCTGGTGCGGCGGCGGGCCGAGGCGGTCAACGGGGCCGGGGGATCGCCGATGGTACCTGTCGGAGCGGCCCTGCTGCTCCATGCCGGGGCGATCGTTGCGCTCGTGCTGCTCGGGTTCAACCTGCCCGATCCGACGGCGCATGCCGCCGGGGCGGTCTGCCTCGCGCTGATCCTGTACGCCATTGTGCATTGCGGGGTGGGGTGCCTGCTCTCGATCAACACCATGCTGCGGATCGGTGGCGGCTTCGTCTCGGCGATCCGCAATGTCGATTTCCGGCTCGGCCGGGCCTGGGCCGATTTCACGGTTGTGACGGGGCTCGTCGCGCTGGCGCTGGTTTTGGGCGTGCCGGCCATGGCCGAGGTGCTGCGATGAGAGCGATGCGCGCCGGCCTCATGCCGCTGATTGCGGGCTTCGTCCTCTGGTCGCTGGGCTTCGTGGCGCTTTACGGTCTCAATGCTGTCGGCTGTGCCATGGGGTGGCATCTGCTTGGCAGCGAGCCGCTGACGCTCCAGCGTCTGATGCTGGTGCTGGTGCTTGCCGCGACGCTGGCGGGCGTCGGGGCACTGACGCTTGCCCAGCGCCGGGAGGTCGGCAGGCAGACGCAGGGCAGGGAGGGGCTGATTTTAAGGGCTGGCTACTGGGCGAGCCTTGCCGCATTGGGCGCGACGCTCTTCACCTTCGCGCCGGTCTTCGCGCTTTCGACCTGCATCTGAGCGCGCTTCCGGACGCCGAACCGCTGCCCGCTTCGGCTGGAAGCGCTAGTAAAAGCTCACCGGGAACCAGCGCAGATAGAGCTCGTCGAGCGCGCCGGAGCGCTTCATGCGGATGAGGCCGGCATCGAGCGCCACGCGTACCGCATCGCGACCCTCGGGCACCGCCATGGCCATGCCGGGCCCGAAAAGGTCGGGGCGGAAATAGGCCTCGCCGGCGAAATGACAGCACTCGAGATTGGCGTTGAGCCAGAACGAGGCGCGCAAGCCATCCGCGAACACCGCATCGACCGCGCCGGCCTTGAGGGCATCGAGCGCGGCGATTTCGGTTTCGAACGGCACCTGAGCGATGGCGGGCAGGTAGCGGGTGAGGAATTGCGCATGGGCTGAGCCCTCGCGCACCCCGACCCGGCGGCCGGCAAAGCTGGCCGGATCGAAGGCCGAGACCGGAGTGCCGGCCATGACGAAGCGGCCGGGAAACATAAGGTAGATGCTCGAAAACGCAAAGGATTCCGCAGTTTCGGGCGTGATGCCGAGCCCGGCGATCAGCACGTCGCCCTGATTGTCCTCGAGCGCCCGCGCCGCCTGGTCCCACGGCCAGGCCTGCACCGTGCAGGCCACCTCGAGCGCCGCGCAGAGCCCGCGGGCCAGATCGATATTGAAGCCCACGAGCTCGCCCGTCGCGTCGCGGTAATTGAAGGGCGGGTAATCGGCGGTGGTGAGGAAGCGGATGGCGGGCACGGCCGACAGGTCGGCCTGCACGTCCCGCGCCGAAGGATCGATGTGATAGGGCAGGTTCTGGGCAAGCAGCGGCGCCGGGGCGAGCAGGGCGGCCAGCACCGTGAACAGCAGGCCGAAAACCGTGCGAAATGCGCGCATGGGGAGGTCCGACGTCGAGAGACCCCCCTTATGCCCCAGCCGGGCAGCGGATGCGAGGTGCCGCGAGAGCTTTTCTCGTATCGATACAAAAAGAGGCTTGAGCCCGAATGATTGTACAGGCCATAGTCGAGCCGGGGGAGACTAGTGTTGATTGCTGAAATTTCTTGACCAGACCGGCTCCGTTTCGGACGCTGAACGTGTTGAACTGCTGCTCGCGATTGCTCCGCATCTGGCAACCACAGACGCCGCATTGGCGGTGCTGGCCGATGCGCGGCGTCTCGGGGTCGATCCGATCGATCATCTTGCCCACCGGGCCGGCATCAGCCACGAGGACGCCCATGGCCGCGCCGCGCACTGGGCGGGGCTGACCTTCTTTCCCGCCGTGCCGCCCATTCCCGAAGGGGCGCCGGTGACCCTGCCGGGGCTGGATTCGCTGGCCGATGTGCGCATCATCGGCACCAAGCTCTACGATCGCGACGTGTCCTACATGGCGCCGCGCTTCGATGGCTTCGTCATCCTGAGACGGGCCTGTGCGCGCAGCCCCGACGTCTTTCGCCACACCTGCCTCGTGCCGCCCGGTGCGCTGCAGAACCGGCTCGTGGCGGTGGGCGGGGAGACGCTCCTCTCCGAAGCGCGCTGCCGGCTCTCGCGGCGATGGCCCGAGGCCAGCGCCGATTTCGTGCTGACGCTGAGGGCCCGCATCCTCTTCGTGCTGGCGCTGGTGCTGCTGGCGGGGCTCGTTGCGGCCCTGCCGCTCGTCTATGCGCCCCTGGCGCTGCCGCTGCTCTGCCTCATCCTGCTCGTTCCGGCCCTTTTCCGGCTCTATGCCGTGCTGGCACCCGTGGCTCCCGGACCCGAGCCGCAGGGGATGGCCGATGCCGACCTGCCGGTCTATTCGGTGCTCATCCCGCTGCGGGACGAAGCCCATATGGTGCCGCTGCTCTATGAGGCGATGTCGGAGATCGACTATCCGCCCGAAAAGCTCGACATCACCTTCGTGGTCGAAACGACGAGCCGGTCGACGATCGCCGCCGTCGAGGCGGGGCTGGGCGATCCGCGCTTCGGGCTCGTGCTGGTGCCCGATGCCGAGCCCCTGACCAAGCCAAAGGCGCTCAATTACGCGCTGCCGCTGGCGCGGGGGACGCTGCTGGTGGTCTATGATGCCGAGGATATTCCCGATCGCGACCAGCTACGGCGGGCCGCCGCGCTGTTTGCCGCCGATCCCGGGCTCGATTGCCTGCAGGCCGAGCTGGTCATCGACAATGCCGCCGAAAACCCGCTGACGGCGCTGTTTTCAGGCGAATATGCCGGCCAGTTCGGCTTCGTGCTGCCGCTTCTGGCCCGGTTGCGCCTGCCCATGCCGCTGGGCGGCACCTCGAACCATTTCCGCGTCCGCTCGCTGCGCGAACTGGGCGGATGGGACGCCTATAATGTCACCGAGGATGCCGATCTGGGCGTTCGCATGGCCCGGCTGCGCTATCGCACCGCAACCTTTTCGGCCCGCACCGGCGAGGAGGCGCCGATCAGGCTCGGCGCGTGGATGAACCAGCGCACCCGCTGGCTTAAGGGCTGGATGCAGACCTTCATCGTCCACAACCGCAGGCCGAAGGCTTTTCTCGGAGATATCGGCTGGACGGGCTTTGTCGCCTTCCAGCTCTATGTCGGCTCGATGATGTTCTCGGCGCTGCTGCACACGCTCTTTTTCGTCAGCGCGCTCATGGGGCTCGCGACGGGACGGCTGAGCCTTGCGCCCACCGATGGCTGGGGCCTCGCCATGCTCGCGGTAGCGGCCACCGGCTATGGCGCGGCGCTGATCGTGGCGATGGTCGGGCTCTGGCGGCTGGGGCAGCGCGGCGTGATCGGCTGGCAGTTGCTGCTGCCCATTTACTGGCTGCTGCATTCGTGGGCGGCCCTGCGCGCCGCCCTCGAACTGCTGACCCGCCCCTATTTCTGGGCCAAGACCAGCCATGGCCAGTCCCGCCTGCGCCAGGAGCGTCAGTAACGCCAAGAGCGTCAGTAGCGGCTGATGGCGAAATCCTGATGCTCGATTTCGGGGGTCTTGCCCGAAATCAGGTCCGCGATCAGCTTGCCCGAGCCGGCCGAAAGCGTCCAGCCCAGCGTGCCATGGCCGGTATTGAGATAGAGGCCCCTGACGCTGGTGGGCCCGATCACCGGCGTGCCATCGGGCGTCATCGGCCGCAGGCCACACCAGAAGCTGGCGCGCGAGAGATCGCCGGCTTCGGGGAAGAGGTCGCGCAGCGAGCGGTCGAGCGGACCGCGCCGCTTGGGATCGAGGGTCAGATCGTAGCCGGCGAGTTCCGCCGTGCCGCCCACCCGGATGCGATCGCCCAGCCGCGTGGTAGCCACCTTGTAGGTCTCGTCCATGACGGTCGAGACCGGCGCCACATCGGCATTGATGATCGGCACGGTCAGCGAATAGCCCTTGACCGGATAGACCGGCAGGTCGATGCCGAGAGGGCGGACGAGGCCGGGCGAATGACTGCCGAGGGCCACGATGACGATGTCGGCGGTAGTGAGCCCGCGGTCGGTCCTCACCCCCGTCACGGCGCCCCCCGATTGCTCGAGCCCGAGAATGGTCTCGTTGTAGCGGAAGCTCACGCCATCCTCGGCGCAGAGGTCGGCAAGACGCTCGGTGAACATCTTGCAGTCGCCGGTCTCGTCATTGGGCAGCCGCAGCGCGCCCACGAACGGCGCCCGAGCAGTGGCGAGGCCAGGCTCGGCGGCAATGGCGCCGCGTGGATCGAGCACCTCGAAGGGCACGCCGGCCTCGCGCAGAACGGCGATATCCTCCTCGGCATGATCGAGCTGCTTTTGCGTGCGGAAGAGCTGCACCGTGCCCTGCATGCGCTGGTCATAGGCGATGCCGGTCTGGCTGCGCAGGTCGCGAAGGTTGAGGCGGCTGTATTCGGCCAGCCGCACCATGCGCCCCTTGTTGCGCTCATAGGCGGCATGGGTGCAGTTGGCGAGCAGTTGCAGGCCCCAGCGCATCATGGCCGGATCGAGCCGCGGACGGATCAGCAGCGGACCGTCCTCCATCGTCAGCCAGCGCAACGCCTTGAGCGGAATGCCCGGCCCGGCCCAGGGCGAGGCATAGCCGAACGACACTTCGCCGGCATTGGCAAAGCTCGTTTCGAGCCCCGGTCCCGGCTGCCGGTCGATGACGGTAACCGCGTGGCCGGCCTGTGCGAGATACCAGGCCGATGTGACCCCGACAACGCCGCTGCCGAGAATCAAGATGTTCATGCCAAACTCCTGAGCGCCCCCGGCGCGAAGTCTACAGGCTCCGCAGACCAGACAAAACCTTGCCGCGAGAAAAGCCCACCCTTGCTACGGATCAGCCGTCACGCGGGATTGGATGATTTTGCTGCCAAATCGCCTTCCGCGTGATTTGGCGGCGCGGGAGGCCGCTGCGCTAATCGTGGCGCGGATGTACCACGATGAGGCCGGGCAGCCCGCACACCTCGAAGCCATGATCGCGCGCCATCAGCCCGAAGCCCTCGGTTTCGATATGGAGCTTGTAGGGCTCGGAGGGAAAGACGACGCCGGCCCGGAAGACATCGCAATCCACCAGCAGCATGGTGCCGCCCACCGCATCGAGCGGGGTGATGTTGAGATAGGCAAGGTCTGGCAGGTAGTGGCGGCGGTTGCCGGAAGGGGGCTGCAACAGCCCCTCGAGCGCGCCATAGCGATAGAGATAATAGAAATCGGGCCGCTCGACATAGAGAAAGGCGTTCTGGTCGAACACCTTGCCCTCCTGGTCGAGACAATTGGCCATGACGACCGGACGCCGCGCCGCGAGCATTGTTCGCAGCCCATCGGGCGGCATCTCTGTGAGATCGACATCGAGGAAGAGGCAGTAATCGGCGATTTCGGCGGCCCGCTTGGCCATCGCGGTGCGGCAGGCGCCCAATATGCCGCGACGGCGCAACTGGATGCGGCGGCGCCAGCGCGGCGTCTTGCCAAGGAAAAAGCCGAAATTCTGCTCGGTGACTTCCACCGATGCGAAGCGGCCCGACCACTCCGCGGCGATGGCCTTGCAGGCGGCGAGCGTACCATCGACGCTGTCGGACACGAGCAGATGCACGCTCAGCAGCTCGGGCGGATAGTCGATGGTTTCGACCAGCGCCTTCCAGGCCGGCAGGAAGGCTTCCGCATCCTTGACGGGAGTTGCGATGCGTATGCGGGGCAGGGTGTCGACCGGCTTGAGCGACTGCTCGTCATAGTCCGCCCGGACATGGGGAAAGCTCTGCGCCATCGTTTCGATCTCGGGGTGGCGCCATTTGCGCCAGCGCCATTTGAGCCGGCTCGGCGCCTTGACGATGGATTTCTCGTTCCAGTCCTTCATGCCGAAGCCGACCCAGGTCTGGTGCCAGAGATGGGAACAGATCGGCTCCTGCCCGAAACCGCGCACGGTGAAGCGACGCGCGATGGTGCTGATGAAGTCCTGCGTCGGCTTGTCGGTGGAGCCATCATAGGTGATGGGGCTCCAGTAATCGGGCGAGAGCACATCGGGCCGCGCCGCATCGGGGGCGGTGAGGCCAGCCCCGGTCAGGAACCACGGGCCGGTGCTGGTCAGCACCTCGCCATGCTGGCATCTGGGCAGCATGGCGATGACATGATCCCATAACGGATGGCCGGGTTCGGAGCCCATGAAGGCGTTGCAGAGGAGGTAGGGCAGCCCGTTCTGGTTGTAGGACTTGCGCATGTGGAACTGCGGCTCGATGCCCAGAAAGCACGCGCTCTCCTCGGCGAGCGTATCGATCGCCTCGTAGGGCTCGACATCAAGATCGGAATAGACCCCGCCCACCCGGCTCAGCACCATGTAGCGAAACACATCGACGCGCTGGATGGCGCGCGGATAGGCATCATAGAGCGCCAGCTGCTCGGGGAATTCGCGGGCGACGAAATCGCGCAAGCCCGCATCGTCATAGAACCTGAACTCCCAATCGGGATGCAGGCTCTTCCACTTTTCGAGGATCGCTGCCATCTTCGCCGGCAGCCTGCTGCCCTTCCAGGTGAAGTGGAAGATTTTCGGAATGCTCATGCAAAGTGCCTCGCGCGCAGCCAGGCAAGCTCTAGCCTCTGGCGGTCCTGCTTGTCCACTAGGGGCGCCGCCTGCACATCCCTGCGCAGCGCGGGGCGCCCGTCGTGGCTGAACCCGCGCTTGTGATCGATGCGGCGCCGTCGGCGCTGTTCCTGCCCCGCGACGCCGGCATTTCGCGCCGGCCGCGGCTCGACAAGCGACCGCGGCCCGCAGACTTTCTCGACGCCTTCGAGGCGCACGCGCTCTATTACGACATCTTCTGGCATGCCGATGGGCGCCGGGTGCTGATGGTGGGGCCGCCGCCGGTCAACCTCAAAGGGCTCTACAAAGGGGCCCGCTTCACCGCACTGCCGTCCGGACGCGCGCTCAAGGCACGCCGCTATCGGTCGCTTTCGGTGATGACCACCGCGCTCATGGACGTGCCGCCCGATACCACCGCCATTGCCGTCAGTATGGCGGGGATGGAGATGCAGGCTCCACCGGGGCGTAGCCTCGTGCCGGCCTTTGCCGGCCGGCGCATCCTCTTTACGATGAACAAGGACAACGACCTCGACTGGATCCGCTTCTGGGCGGCCCACCATGCCGGCCAGCATGGCACCGACGCGGTGGTGGTGTTCGACAATGGCTCGCGCCGCTATGGCACCGAGAATATCGCCGAGACGCTGGCGAGCGTGCCGGGGGTGCAGGTTGTGGCCACACCCTCCTGGCCGTGGGCCTTCGGGCGCACCGATCCGGCTGTGTCGGTGGACCCCTATTGGGCGCATTTTCTCCAGATCGCCAGCATGGGCGTGCTGCTGCGGCGCTTCGGGGCGAAGGCCGAGGCGATTCTCAATTGCGATATCGACGAACTCGCCTATGCCCCGGATGGGGCAAGCATTTATGCCCTGGCGCGGGGCACATCGCACGGGCTTCTGGCGATGAAGGGGCAGTGGGTGGAGCCGGTGCCCGAGCCGGGCACAGAGCCGCGCGACCACGCCGATTTCCCGTTCCGCCTGCGCAATGCCAAGGCCCGCTTCTGCCGGGCCGGGAAATGGGCCATCGAGCCGACGCGGCCCTGGCTGCAACGGCTGGGGGTGCACCCCTACTGGCACTGGATCGAAGGCCGGCCGCTTCTGGCCAAGCGCTATGCCGGGGGCGCATTCTTCTGGCATTTCCGCGGCATCAACACCGGCTGGAAGGAAGACCGGACAGGTTCGGAGCCCGATTTTTCGGGGCTCGAACGCGATCCGGTGCTGGCAGCGACGCTGCCCGAGGTCACCTCCATGCGTCGCCCGGCAAAGGCTGCCTCCCCGGCTTGACGCGCGCCCGGTTTTGCCGCATCTATCGCGCCACTGGCGGGTGTAGCTCAATGGTAGAGCAGAAGCTTCCCAAGCTTACGACGAGGGTTCGATTCCCTTCACCCGCTCCAATCCTCCCCCGACATCGATTTTGGATCGCGCCCTGGAGCGTTTCCGCGTTTCATTGAAGCGGCACAAGGCGCTCTGTCCTTGCGTGTTTGTTCTCTCGGACTTGGTGTGACGCTGAGCTGAGGTCTAGCCGACAGCGCATCCGGCCGTGTCGGCTAGGCCGTTTCCCACCCACCGGACTTGAGGCGTTCGGCGAGGAGGGATGCCTGGACGCGGATGTCGGGCATGGCCTCGATCTCAAAGAAGGTGCCGCGGGTCAAGGGCCCCAATGCAAAGGTCAGCATGCGCCAATTCTATCCAACGGAGCATCGATCGGCACCTCGTATATTCTATCGAGCCGGTCTACAACGACATGCGGGGCGTGATGGTGTCGCAGCATGCCGGGGGAGGATTTTCCCCCGCAGCGCTGCTCGACGCAACAGCAATACTCGACTTGGTCACTAGATATTATAAAGATTACGCCGTCGGTCGGCATCCGAGCGACTGGGCGGGTCTCTGTCTGCCAGCGCCGATCCCGTCGCGTCTTCCCTCCTCCCTTGGGCGCGACGGGACCTGCGGCCGTCATCCCGTCTCGCCGAACCGACGCATCAGCTTAGGGCGCGGCGTCTTGGCGCCCGCGCGGCCATCGTCTCAATGCTCGTGATCGTGCTCGTGGCCGTGATCTTCGCCGTGATGGTGACCGTGATCGTGGCCCTCGCCGCGCGAGTGCTTCTGCTCACCTCCCGCCACGACCGGGACCACCTGAAGGCTACCATGGCGCACCGCCCGTTCGGCGATGACATGGTCGGCAAAGTGCTGCACCTGCGCCATCGGGCCCTTGAGAATGCCGACTTCAAGGCAATTCTCGGGATCGAGATGCACATGCAGACTGGCGATGGTGAGGTCGTGGTGGTCGTGGAAGGTGCTCGTCAACCGGCGGGCGAGATCGCGGGCGGCATGGTCGTAGACATAGCTCAGCACCCCCACGCATGCAGCGTCCGAACCCGTATCGCTGGCAGCCGCCTGCAGCCCGGCGCGGGCGAGATCGCGGATGGCTTCGGAGCGGTTCTGATAGCCGCGCTGGGCGATCAGCTGGTCGATCTCGGCCATGAGTTCGTCGTCGAGAGTGACCGTTACGCGTTGCATGATGCTGTCTCCGTATGATGTTTTGGCCTAGACATCATACTTTGTGTCGCCTAGGGTTCGGTCGTTGTGGGTCAGCAGGGCTGACCGAAATCGGTACCGTCATGAACTGGTATAGGGGCAGGGGGATGGCCAAGGCAATTGTCGGCAGGGGCCTGGTCGCCGTGGGCTTAGTGAGCGTAGCCATGCTGAGCGCCGGTATCGTGCCGGTTGTGGCGGCGTCTCGCGATGCCCTGGTTCTCGCCATCGGGGGCGAGCCGGAGGGCGGCTATGATCCGCTCCTGGGCTGGGGGCGGTATGGTCATCCGCTGTTCCAGTCCACCCTGCTCAAGCGCGATGCCGATCTGGCGACCGTGCCCGACCTTGCCACCCAATGGCGCCTGTCGGAGGACCGGCGCGTCTGGACCATCACGCTGCGCGACGATGTCCGCTTTTCGGACGGCACGTCGCTGACCGCGCGCGACGTCGCATTCACCTTCAACGCCGCCAAGGCGGCCAGCGGTGCGCTCGATCTCGGGGTGCTGGAAGCGGCCACCGCGCTGGATGACCAAACGGTCGAGATCCGGCTGTCACGGCCCTGGATCACCTTTGCCGACAGTTTCTATACCCTCGGCATCGTGCCCGAGGCGGGCTATGGGCCCGGCTATGCGCGCGCGCCCATCGGCTCGGGCCCCTATCGCCTCGTCTCGTGGACCGAGGGCGAACAGCTCATCGTCGAGGCCAATCCGCATTACTATGGCCCGGCCCTGCCGTTTTCGCGCCTGACCTTCGTCTTTACCGCCGAGGATACGAGCCTGGCTGCGGCACAGGCGGGGCAGGTGGACATGGTGGCGGTGCCGGCCTCGGCCGCCGACCTGCCGCCGCAGGGCATGCGGCAGGTGGTGGTGGCTTCGGTGGACAATCGCGGCCTCACCTTTCCGATGCCGCCCGCGACCGGCCGCGTTTCGCCCGCCGGCGCCCCCATCGGCAACGCGGTCACATCCGACCCGGCCATACGCCGCGCCATCAATCTTGGCATCGACCGGCAGCAGCTTGTCGACGTTGCGCTTCTGGGGCACGGCACGCCCGCCTTCGGGCCCGCCGATGGCCTGCCGTGGTCCAATCCCGAGGCGGCGATCACCCCTGATCCGGCGGCTGCGGCCGCGCTGCTCGATGCGGCAGGATGGCTGCCGGGCGCCGATGGCGTGCGCGAAAAGGCCGGTGTCAAGTCGGCGTTCCCGATCAACTATCCGGCCTCCGATTCCACCCGGCGTGCCCTCGCCATAACGCTTGCCGAGCAATTGCGCGGGCTGGGCATCGCGGCAACGCCCAGGGGGCTCAGCTGGGACCGGATCGAGGCGGTGATGCATTCCGAGCCGGTGCTGTTTGGCTGGGGCAGCCACTCCCCGCTCGAGATCTACAGCCTCTATGCCAGCACCTATGGCGGGGTGGCGTTCTACAATCCCGGCTTTTTCTCCAATGCCGCGGTCGATGCGCATTTCGCCGCCGCGCAGGGTGCCGAAAGCCCAGAGGCCTCCTATCCGCACTGGCAGAAGGCCGAGTGGGACGGGACGACGGGGTTCGGGGCCAAAGGCGATGCCGGCTGGGCCTGGCTCGTCAATCTCGATCACATCTATTATGTCGATGAGTGCCTTAATATCGGTGCCACGCAGACCGAGCCGCATGGCCATGGCTGGCCGATCACCGCATTGATCGAGAGCTGGACATGGACCTGCCCGTAGGATCGCCGTGACCGCCCTTGCCGGCTCCCTATTGTCGCGCTTTGTGCGGCTGGCCCTGGTGCTGGCTGCCGTTGCGGTGCTGGCTTTTGCGCTTCTGAAGCTGTCACCCATCGACCCGGTCGATGCCTATCTGGGCGCCGATATCGCGCGGGTGGGGCCCGAACAGCGGGCGCTGATCGCCGAGAAATGGGGGCTCGACGCCCCCCCTTATGTGCAGTTCGGCACCTGGGCGGGCACCGTGCTCGGTGGCGATCTCGGCTTTTCGATGACGTACAACGCGCCGGTTGCGGAGGTGCTGGCGAGCCGGTTCGCCGCCTCCCTGCCGCTGATGGGGCTGGCCTGGCTGCTTTCGGGGGTGCTGGGCTTCGGGCTGGGCGTGCTCGCCGGCGCGTTTCCGGGCAGCTGGCTCGATCGCGTCATCCGGTTCTATGCGTTCGTGCTTGCCGCCACGCCGACCTTCTGGCTGGCCATCGTGCTGCTGATCGTCTTTTCGGTCGGGCTGCGATGGACGCCGGTGTGCTGCGCCGGACCCATCGGCGTGCTGCCGCAGGACGTGACGCCATGGCAGCGGCTCCATCATCTCATGCTGCCGCTCGTGGCGCTGACGGTGCTGGGGGTGGCGCAGATCGCGCTGCATACCCGCGCCAAGATGGTCGAGATCATGCAGTCCGACTACGCGATCTATGCAAGGGCACAGGGCGCCTCTGAACTCGAAGTGGCCTTGCGGCACGGGGCGCGCAATGCCGCTCTGCCCGCCATCACGGTGCTGTTCGCCTCGCTCGGTGAACTGTTCGGCGGCTCGGTGCTGGCTGAACAGGTCTTCGCCTATCCCGGCCTCGGCAACGCCACGGTGGAAGCGGGCCTGCGCGGCGACGTGCCGCTGCTTCTGGCGCTGGCGCTGTTCCTGACGCTTTTCGTGGTCACCGGCAACATGATCGCGGACCTGCTCTATAGCCGGCTCGATCCGCGCATGGCGGGGGTGGTGGTGAAATGAGCGAGGCCATCGATCTCCCCGTGGCGAGCCCGGGCCCGGCGCGGCTGGGCAACCGGGTGTGGACGCTCGTGGCGGCGCTGCTCGGGCTCGTTCTCATCGCCGGCATCGCCATCGGCGCGCCGATGCTGGGCAGTCTCGGCATCGCGCCCGATTTTTCCGCCCGCCTCGCCGAGCCGTCGCTGGCCCACTGGTTCGGCACCGATCCGTTCGGCCACGACATGCTTGCGCGCACGGTGCATGGGCTCAATGTCAGCCTGTGGGTGGGGCTCGTGGCCGCATCGATCTCCGTGGTTATCGCCACAGCGCTGGCGATCTTTGCTGCCACCTGCGGGCGCTGGGCCGATGCGGTGGTGGCGTTTCTCGTTGATACGGCGATGGGCCTGCCGCATCTGGTACTCCTGATCCTGATTTCCTTTGCGCTGGGCGGGGGCACGACGGCGGTGATCATCGCGGTGGCGGTGACGCACTGGCCGCGTCTTACCCGCATCCTGCGCGCCGAAATCCTGCAATTGCGGCAGGCCGATTTCATCATCGCGGCTCGCCGGATGGGCAGGTCATGGGGCCATATCGGGTTCAGGCATATCCTGCCCCATCTCTGGCCGCAGATCCTCGTGGGACTGGTGCTGCTGTTTCCCCATGCCATCCTGCATGAGGCCGCGCTGACCTTTCTCGGCTTCGGCCTCGAACCCAGCCGGCCCGCCATCGGCGTCCTGCTCGCCGATTCCCTGCGCTATCTGATGGCGGGCAAATGGTGGCTGGGGCTCTTTCCCGGCCTGTGCCTGCTGATGCTGGTGCTGTGCTTTGATGCCATCGGCAATGGCCTGCGCCTTCTGGCCGATCCGCGGCAGGGGCAGCTCTGATGCTGGCGATCGAGGCGCTGACGGTCGGGTTCCGGCGCTATCGCGGGCTTTTGGCCCAGGTCGATGTAAGGGCATTGGGGCCGCTCGAAATCGGCCTTGCGCGGGGCGAAGTGCTCGCTCTCGTGGGCGCATCGGGGGCGGGCAAGAGCCTTCTGGCCCATGCGCTGTTCGGCGTGCTGCCGCCCAATGCGCTGGTTTCGGGCCGGATGCTGTTCGATGGCATTGCGCTTGAGGCTCAGACGCTGCCGGCCCTGCGTGGCCGCAAGATGGGGCTCGTGCCACAATCGATCAGCCATCTCGATCCGCTGGTGCGGTGCGGCCGGCAACTGGGCTGGGCGGCGCGGCGGGCCGGGCGCCCAGTCGATCGCTCCGGCCTCGAGGCGGCATTGGGGTGGTTCGATCTCGACGCTTCGGTGCTCGATGCCTTTCCCCATGCGCTCTCGGGCGGCATGGCGCGGCGGCTGATGCTGGCCATGGCCATTATCGGGGGACCCGATCTGGTGGTGGCCGACGAGCCGATCAGCGGCCTCGATGCCGACAACGCCGCGCTGGTGCTCGGCTATTTTCGCCGCCTCGCCGATGAGGGCCGAGCCGTGCTGCTGATCACCCATGATCTGGTGCAGGCCATACCGGTCTCCGATCGCGTCGCCATCCTGCGCGATGGCCACCTCGAGGGCATCGCACCGGCTGCCGCCTTTTCGGGCGATGGATCGGCACTTGCGAGCCCCTATGCCAGGGCCCTATGGCGGGCGATGCCTGAAAATGGCTTCGGGCTGGAGCCGGTCGATGCTTGAGGCCCGCGACATCAGTTTTGCCTATGGCCGGGCGGCGCCCGTGCTCAGTGGCGTCTCGCTCGGCGTGGGGCGCGGCGAGATCGTCGGGCTGTCGGGGCCGTCGGGATGCGGGAAGTCGACATTGGCGCGGCTTTTGGCGGGGTACCTCACCAGCCGCAGCGGCGCGGTGCTGGTCGATGGCGCGGCCCCCGCCAAGGGCTGGTCGCCGGTGCAATATGTGCATCAGGCGGCTTATCTTTCAGTCGATCCGCGCTGGCGCATCGGCGCCATCCTCGATGAAGCCGGGCCTGTCGATGAGGCACTGCGCAACCAGCTCGGCGTCTCGCGACGCTGGTTCGAGCGCTATCCGCACGAAATCTCGGGCGGCGAGTTGCAGCGCGTGGTGCTGCTGCGCGCGCTGGGGCCAAGGACGCGGTATCTCGTCGCGGATGAGGTGAGCGCCATGCTCGATCCCATCACGCAGGTCGAGGTCTGGCAGGCCCTGCAGGCGCGGGCCGGCGCCGGCCTCGGCATTTTGGCCATCAGCCATGGCGATGCGCTGCTGGAGAGGGTTGCGACGCGCCGCCTGCATCTTGAAGCCGGCCGGCTTCTG
This sequence comes from Devosia enhydra, assembly GCF_900119845.1. Classification (GTDB taxonomy): domain Bacteria; phylum Pseudomonadota; class Alphaproteobacteria; order Rhizobiales; family Devosiaceae; genus FPKU01. The sequence continues at coordinate 467,517 of NZ_FPKU01000003.1, read as the reverse complement.
CCGGTGTCCGGCAGCGCCACGAAAGCCATAGGCAATGCCGGTTCGCCCCAATGCGGCAAATGGCCTCTTGAGCCGGCAAACCTTCCAGCATAGGAAGCTTGCGCTGGAGGCGTGATGTCGCAGAGATCGCATGCAATCGTCAGGGAGATGGGCGCCGCCGTCGCGGTGCTGGCCATCTATGTCCTGACGCTTTTGCTGCCGCTGCATCAGGCCGCCGGTCTCCAGCGCGACCTTGCCACGATCGGCTACGAAACCGTCGGCGCCTGGACCATCTGCGCCCCGCTGGCCGTGGATGACGATGGCGATCCAACGACGCCTGCCGCGCTCACCTGTCCTGCGACCGGCGTCTCCAAGCAGGAATTCGTCGCCGTGCTGCCGCCGGCGATCCGGCTCGAAGCGCCCGTGCTGTCGTCCCCGATCCGTTTCGAGCTGCCCCAGCCGCTTGCCCCGCCTGCGGTGGCGGCACATTTCGCCCAATCGAGAGCCCCTCCAGTCTCGGCCTGATCGCATCCGGGTACCCGTTGCCCGCTATCAGACCTTTTTTGACTGGAGATCATGATGATCCGTCTTGTTACCCGCGCGGCCCTCGCCGCTGTCGCTCTCGCTTCCGTTTCCGCGCCTGCCTTCGCCCATGTGACGCTCGAAGTGCGTCAGGCCGCAGTAGGTTCTTCCTACAAGGCAGTGGTGCGCGTTCCCCATGGCTGCGGCACCGAGGCCACCAATGTCGTCCGCATCCAGATCCCCGAGGGGTTCTTTGCGGTCAAGCCGATGCCCAAGGCCGGCTGGACGCTCGAGACCGTCACCGGCCCCTACGAGAACGCCTATGACAATCACGGCACAGAGGTGACCGAGGGCGTTCGCGAGATCGTCTGGAAGGACGGCAACCTGCCCAATGAGTGGTATGACGAATTCGTCTTCCGGGGCACCTTCGCCTCCTCGCTGACCCCGGGCAAGTTCTACTTCCCCGCCATCCAGGAATGCGCCAATGGCGAGGAAGCCTGGATCGACGTGACGGGCGAAGCCGGCGCCGACATGCCGGCCCCGAGCCTCGAGCTCGTTCCCGCCGGCACCCCGGCCCACTAAGCCGCACTACCGCTGCGTTTGAAGCAGACGCGGGTCCTCTGGTCCGCGTCTGCCCCCAGCAAGCTCACGAGGTCGGCATGTTCGTCACTTCGCCTTTCGGCCGGATGGTGCTCGTCCTCGGCCTGCTTTTCTCGCTCATCTCGATACAGCCGGCCTGGGCCCATGCTCAGCTTTTGTCGACGACGCCGCCTGCCGGTGCCGTGCTTGCCGATGAGCCTGAAAGCCTGAGCCTCGCCTTCAACGAGCCGGTGACGGCTCTCGTGATGACGCTGGTTGCGCCCGATGGCACGCGAACCGACCTGCTCGATGGGACGCAGAGTGGGGAAACCGTCGTCGTCGCGCTGCCGCCGAGCTCTTCTGAGGGCACCCATGTGCTGAGTTGGCGTGTCGTCTCCACCGACGGCCATCCCATCGGGGGATCGCTGGTCTTTTCCATCGGCATGCCCTCCGGCGGTCCGGTGGCGAGCGGGCCGGAGGGCGACCGGGTCGTCTCGGTCGCGCTCTGGGCTGCGAAGGCGGGGGTGTTCATCGCGCTGTTTTTCGGGGTCGGCGGCGCGGTGTTTGGCGCCATGACCGTCTTGCCGCCCCTGGCGCGGACCCTTGCTTTGGCGCTCGGGACCGCAGGACTGGTGCTGGCGCCGGTGAGCCTCGGGCTGCACGGGCTCGATGCGCTGGCTCTGCCGCCTGGCGACATCGTCACCCCGTCCCCATGGTCGGCAGGGCTCGCCACGAGTTATGGCATGACGGCCGTCGCGCTTGCACTGGCCATGCTGCTGGCACTGGTTGCGATGCTGCGGCCCGGCCTGCGGCTGCTGGCCGTGCCGGCCTGGCTCGGCGGTGCGGTTGCGCTCAGCCTCAGCGGCCATGCCGGAGCCGCCGAACCGCAATCGCTGACGCGGCCTGCCGTGGCGCTGCATGTGGCGGGACTGCTGTTCTGGGTCGGCGCCCTGCCGCCGCTCCTGCTGCTGCTGGCGCAAAAAAACGCCGATGCGGACAGGGGGCTCGCGCGCTTCTCGCGCGTCGTGCCGCTGGCCGTTGGCGCGATCCTCGTCTCCGGCGTTGCGCTCGCCGTTATCCAGATGGGGCCGCCGGGAGCGCACTGGCTCTCGCCCTATGGCGGCATTCTGGCCAGCAAACTCCTGCTGCTGGCACTGCTTTTTGCGCTCGCGATCTGGAACCGCTGGCGCCTGACGGGGCCGGCACTGGCCGGTGAGATCATCGCCCGCCACCGCCTGCGCCGGTCGATCCGGGCCGAGATCGTCATCATCGTCCTGATCCTCGGCCTTGTTGCAGGCTGGCGGTTCACGCCGCCGCCCCGGGCGCTGGCAGAGGCGACCGCTGCTGCCGATCGCGGTGTCGAGGCCACCTTCGTGCATGTGATGGATGCGAACGCCATGGTCGACATGACCGTCACGCCCGGCCGGGCCGGCCCGGTCAGCATTGATCTCGCCGTCTCGGACGCGGCGGGTGCCCCCGCCGTACCGCAGGCCATCATGGTGACGCTGTCTGCGCCCGAACTCGGCATCGAGCCTCTGCGCTACGAGGCGGTTGTGGCAGACGGGTTCTGGCGGGTCGAAGGCGCCACCATTCCCATCGCCGGCCAATGGACCATATCTCTCGATATCCGCATGAGCCGGTTCAGCCTAATCCGTCTCGAAACCCAACTCGATATTCCCTGATCCCCAAAAGGAGTTTTCCATGCTGTTCCGTCCCCTTCTCGCCGGCCTTGCCGGTCTCGCTCTGCTCTCCACGGCCGTGATGGCGCAGGATGCAGCCCATCACGGCGCCGCACACACCCAGGCTGATGCGCCGACCATTTCCGGCGAGGTGAAGCTGGGCGACATTGCGATCTCGGGCGCCTTTTCCCGCGCCACCCTGCCCAACGCCCCGGTGGGCGGCGGGTTTTTGACCATCGCCAACACCGGGACGCTCGATGACCGCCTGGTGTCGGCCAGCGCCGATGTCGGGCGCGAGACCCAGATCCACGAGATGGCGGTGGTCAATGACGTGATGCGCATGCGCCAGCTCGACGGCGGCATTCCTGTCGCGGCCGGAGAAACCGTCACGCTGTCGCCCGGCGGCCTGCACCTGATGTTCATGGGGCTCAACGGGCCGCTCGTGGAAGGCGAAAGCTTCCCCGTGACCCTGACCTTCGAGAAGGCCGGCAGCATCACCATCGACATGTCCATCGCCGGCAGCGCGGCGCGCGAGGGAGCGATGGATCATGGAGCTCATGGCGGGGCACATGGTGCCGGGCACGGCAGTGCCTCGCCCCTCGATCAGAGGGGGCTGAGCGATGTCGATGCCATTGCGGCCATGCAGAAGGCCTTGTTCGAAACGCCCGGCAATCCGCTTGAGATGGGTCCGATTGTGGTTTCAGGCGACTACGCGATCAGCGGCTGGACTCAGAACGGGGCAGGAGGACGTGCCCTTTTGCGCAAGACGGCGCGTGGCTGGGGCATTCATCTGTGCGCCGGCGATGGCCTCAAGGACGTCGACAATCTGATTTCCATCGGTGTTCCCGAGGATGCCGCCCGCGCTCTCGTGGCTGCGCTCGCGGTAGAGGAAGGCAAGCTCTCCCCGGCAACGGTGGCGCTCTATGATGCCTTTGACGGCACCGTCATGGTCGATGAGGACCTGATTTGATGGCCGCGCTCAATCGCACCCGACTCGTGCTCTGGGCTCTGGTGGCCGTTCTGGCGATCGTGGCGACGGGGCTCTATCTCCAGACCATTCTTGGCCGCCCCACCCAGGCGGCCGGGCTTGGGGCCGGGGATTACCGGCTGGAAACCACCGATGGCGGCACGTTCGAGCGGGCAAGTCTCAACGGCCACCCGTCGGCGCTGTTTTTCGGCTTTACCCATTGTCCCGATGTCTGCCCCACGACGCTGTCGGAAATGGTCGCGTGGTACGCCGCGCTGGGCGCAGACGCCCGCGACCTCAAGGCCTATTTCGTCACCGTCGATCCCGAGCGCGACAGCGCTGCGATCCTCGCGGACTATGTGGGCTGGACCGAAAAGGTGATCGGCGTCACCGGTAGCCGCGCCGAGATCGACAAGGCCATCAAGGCCTGGGCTGTGCATGTCGAAAAAGTGCTGCTCGAGGGCGGCGATTACACCATGGACCATACGGCCTCGGTGTTCCTGCTCGATCGGCAGGGCGATTTTCAGGGCACCATCGCCTATATGGAAAGTCAGGAGACGGCGATCGGCAAGCTCAGGAGGCTGATCGGCAGCTGAACTTGTGGCCCGGCAGATGGCTCAGCGTCGGCGAAAGGGCAGGGCGATGAGCCAGCCGAGCCGGTTGGGGCGGCTGTCGGCCTGCCATTCGGCCAGCCCGGTGGTCATGCCCTCATGCCCGGCGCGCGGCTGGGCGCGGTAGGTAGAAAACAGCCGGTCCCAGATCGAGAGGGCGAAGCCGTAATTGCTGTCGGTTTCCTCGCGCTCGACCGAATGATGCACCCGGTGCATGTCGGGGGTGACGACGAACAGCCGCAGGACGCGGTCGAGCGCAGGCGGCAGCCGCAGATTGGCATGGTTGAAGAGGGCCGCCGCATTGACCATGGCTTCGAACAGCACCACCGCGAGGGGCGGGGCGCCCAGCACCACCACCGCCGCCGCCTTGACGAGGATCGAAAGGACGATCTCGACCGGGTGAAAGCGGATGCCGGTGGTGGCGTCGAGATCGTGATCGGTGTGATGCACACTGTGCACCCGCCAGAGCATCGGCACCTTATGGAAGACGAGGTGCTGCGCCCAGATAACCAGATCGAGCACGACGAACGCCACGATGCCGGCCACCCAGCCCGGCATGGGCAAAACGTTGAAGAGCCCGATGCCGGCAGTTTCGGCCCAGATGGCGGCGATGACCGCCGTGACCGGCACGAGCACGGTAAAAACGCTCACCGCAAGGAAGTCGCTGACCAGAAGGCCGATATTGGTCGTCCAGCGGCTTTTGCGCGGATGGCGGCGCTGGCGTCGCGGCAGCCAGGTCTCGAGCGCGGCCATGACGAGGAGCACGAGCACGAAGAGCCCGAAGCGGAACGGTCCTTCTCCGAGCCCGAGGATTGTCATCGGCTCACGGCCGGCGCATGCGGGCGCGGGCCGCCACCTCGATCGCCGCAGTGGTCAGCCGATCGATGGCGAGACGGTCGCGGATCATCTCGAGCAGGCGCAACTGTTCCTGGGGCAGGTCGAGATCGACCACGGCGACTTCGACGGCCAGGGCATAGGCGGTATCGTGCAGCCGTTCGGGAATGACGGCGATGATCTCGTCGAGCGCCCCGTCGAGCCCGTCCGGCCCGTTGATGCGGTCGGCGCAGCGGTTGGCCGCGACAGCGATGCCGTCATGCCCATAGCCGGCAAAGACCGGCAGGCGGCCGACCAGCGTGCCGATCCGGTCGAGCTCGAGCTGGCTGATGTCGACGTCGGACGACGCGGTGGCCACCATCAGCTGGATAAGGGCATCCTGGAAGGCGAGCGGCATGAAATATCCCCGATGGAGTTGTCGGCAATACCTAGGAAGGGCCGGCCGGCTTGGCAAGACGGACCGCTCCTCATCGCGCGGCCGGTCCCGGGGTACTGGCGGGCCAGCGGGCCGGCGGGCCAGCAGGCATTGACGGGCCCGCGACAGGGTGCGAAACACCGCTCCTCCCCGTTTCCCCCAAGAAAGAGGCCCGGAGCCTTGACCGCGACGCTGCCCGCACTTGATCCCGACTTTTTCGAGCCCGCCCAGACGGCGCGCGCCTGGCCCTTCGAAGAGGCCCGCAAGATCGTCAAACGGCTGGAAAAATCGGGCAAGTGCGAGGCCCTGTTCGAGACCGGCTACGGCCCCTCGGGCCTGCCCCATATCGGCACCTTCGGCGAAGTGGCCCGCACCACCATGGTGCGCACGGCGTTCCGCCTCTTGACCCGCGACCAGGTGCCGACCCGGCTCTTGTGCTTTTCCGACGACATGGACGGGATGCGCAAGATCCCCGACACCGTCCCCTCCAAGGAGGCGATGGAGCCGCATCTGCAAAAGCCGCTGACGTCGGTGCCCGACCCCTGGACGAACCAGTATCCGAGCTTTGGCGCCCATAACAACGCCATGCTCCGGCGCTTCCTCGACACTTTCGGGTTCAGCTACGAGTTCGCCAGCGCCACGGATTATTACAAGAGTGGCCGCTTCGACGACGTGCTGCGCCTCGCCGCCGAGCGCTATGACGACATCATGAAAGTGATGTTGCCAACCCTCGGGGCCGAACGTCAGGCGACCTATTCGCCCTTCCTCCCGATCTCGCCGATTTCTGGCCGCGTGCTCTACGTGCCGATGAAGGAGGTCGATGCAGTAAACGGCACGGTGACCTTCACCGACGAGGATGGCCGCGATACCACGGTGCCGGTGACCGGCGGCCATGTGAAGATGCAGTGGAAGCCCGATTTCGGCATGCGCTGGGCAGCGCTTGGCGTCGATTTCGAGATGTTCGGCAAGGATCACCAGACCAACGCGCCGATCTATGACCGGATCTGCGAGATCCTTGGGGGCAAGGCGCCCGAGCATTATGTCTACGAGCTCTTCCTCGATGCCGAGGGGCAGAAGATCTCGAAGTCCAAGGGCAATGGCCTCACCATCGACGAATGGCTGACCTATGCCGGCAACGAGAGCCTGGGGCTCTACATGTTCCAGAAGCCGCGGACGGCCAAGCGCCTGCATTTCGACGTCATTCCGCGGGCCGTAGATGAATATTACGCCTTCATCGCCGCCTATGAGACCCAGGATGCGGCGGCGCGGCTCGAGAATCCCGCGTTCCACGTGCATTACGGCGCCGTGCCCAGCCCGGATGTGCCGCTGAGCTTTGCGCTTCTGCTCAACCTCGTGGCGACGGCCAATGCCGAGGACGCCAAGGTGATGTGGGGCTTCATCTCGCGCTACATCCCCGGTGCGACCCCTGAGACGCATCCCGAACTCGACAAGCTCGCCAGCTATGCCGTCCGGTATTTCAACGACAAGGTCAAGCCGTTCAAGACCTATCGGGCTCCCACCGAGCAGGAGCGCGCCGCGCTTCAGGACCTGCACGACCGGCTCGGGGCCCATATCGGTTCGACCGATGGCGGGGCCTTGCAGGATCTCGTCTACGAGATCGGCAAGGCGCATGGCTTTGAGCCGCTGCGCGACTGGTTCAAGGCCATCTACCAGGTGCTGCTCGGCGATGACCAGGGCCCGCGCTTTGGATCCTTCATCGCGCTTTACGGGGTGGACGAAACCCGTAAGCTGATCGCCGATGCCCTATCGGGCCGATTGCATGTAAAATGAAGTTGGCGGGCCGTCGGCAGAGTTGCTAGAGGGCTCGCAACGAATGCGGCCCGGCGGGGGCCGCGATCCCGATCCGGGCGCGGATTTGCCCCTTCAATCGAGGTGGGCAATGGATACCGGCCCTGTGTCATCGAGACTGTTCGGGGCCGCTGCCGATCTGCGCCAGCGTCCCCGGCTCGGCTATGCCATCGCCGTCTCGGCCTTCCTCATTGCGCTTCTGACCCGGTTTGGCGTCAATGCCTTCCTGCCAAGCGGATTTCCCTATCTGACGTTTTTTCCCGCCGTCCTGCTCACGGCGTTTTTCTGCGGCACGGGGCCGGGGCTCCTGGCCGCGCTGCTCTCGGTTGCGGCGGCATGGTACTGGTTCATCCCACCGCTCGACTCCTTTGCGCTTGATGTGCAGAGCGGCGTGGCGGTGCTGTTTTTCGTCGCCATCCTCTCGGCCGACCTGTTGATCCTGCACATCATGCACTCGGCCCTCGCCGATCTCAGGCGCGAGCAGGCGCGCAGCCGCGACCTGCTCGAGCAGCAAAAGACGCTGTTCGCCGAATTGCAGCACCGCACCGCCAACAACATGGCCTTCATCAGCGCGCTGCTCTCGATGCATAAGCGCAAGGCCAAGGACCAGCCCGAAGTGGTGGCGGCCTTCGAGAGCGCGTCGGGCCGGCTCGACACCATGGCCCGTGTGCACCGCCGGCTTTACGACCCCACCAGCATGGACATGCCAGTCCAGACCTATCTCAGGGAATTGCTGGCCGACGTGATCGGCAGTTCTGGGCGGGAGGGTGTAGACATCGTCGTCGATTGCGAGGTCGCCCATCTCGACGTCAACCGGCTGACCACGGTGTCGCTGATCGTCAGCGAACTGGCGGTCAACGCCGCAAAGCACGCCTTCGACGGACGGGGAGGACGGCTCGAAGTCAGTCTCCTGCGCAGCCCGGATGGCGGGACCTATACCCTGCGCGTGCGCGACGATGGTCCGGGCTTTCCGGATGGCTTTGATCCATCGACGAGCGACCGGCTGGGCTTTCGCGTGCTCAACAGTTTCGCGCGCAGCCTCAACGGGCAGATGGCGTTTCGCACCGATGGCGGCGCAGTGACCGAGATCACCTTTCCCGCAAAGGCCTGACCGGCCTTTAGCGTCACCCCTACTGGCTGGCCCAGATGATGCGCGCCACCCATTCGACATCGGTGAGTTCGAGGATGCGCGGCTCATAGGCGGGATTGAGCGAATGCAGCTCGATCTGCCTGGCGCTCTGGCGCGCCAGGATCTTGGCCATCACCTCGCCATCGCGCGTCTTGACCACGACGCGGTCGCCGCGCCGCACCTGTTCGGTGGGCGAGACCACGATGCGGTCACCCTCGCGATAGAGCGGCTCCATGGAATCGCCGCTGACTTCGAGCGCGTAGATGCTGCTGTTGCCCGACATGGGCAGGGTGATCTCGTCCCAGCCCTGGCCGGCGGGAAACCCGTCGCCATCGAAAAACCCGCCATTGCCGGCCTGTGCGAGCCCGATCAGGGGCACCGTGCGCACCCGGGCGCCCGTGTCGGGCTGGATGAAGGTGCCGCCGGCAAGGAAGGTGTCGATCGTCTCCCCGGTCGCCTCGAGGATCTTGGCAATGCTCTCGGTGGAGGGCCAGCGCTCCCGCCCGTCCTTGCTCACCCGCTTGGAGACGTTGAAGGCGGTGGCATCGAGCCCGGCCAGTCGGGCCAGGGCCGAAACCGAATGTCCATGCCGCCGCGCGAGCGCGTCAATCCCGTCCCAGATTGCCCGGTGTGAAAGCATGGTGCCAACCAAAGGAATTATGTCTCGGGTGCGGACATTGGTCCTATTCCTAATGGCAGCGCCGAGGCGTGTAAAGAACAAAACGTGTTCAAATTGCAGCCGCCATTCCCACATCGGCGGGGATGGGCTAAACGACCGGCCATCACGAACGAGGAGCGATGGCATGGCGGGCGAAGCGGGCGGGTTGATCTACAAGGTGGCCGATCGCGCCCTGTTCGAGGCCGCAGCGGCGACGGGGGTCTTCATCGGCATGCCGGTGGATCTGGCCGATGGCTACATCCATTTTTCCGCCGCCGATCAACTGGCCGAAACCATCCGCAAGCACTTTGCCGGCAAGCCCGACCTCATGCTCTTTGCCGTGCCCGTCGACCGGCTGGAGCCCGACCTCCGCTGGGAACCCTCGCGCGGCGGGGCGCTCTTCCCGCATCTTTACCGGCCTCTCGACATGAGCCTCGTGGTCCATCACCAGCCGCTCGCCGTGGCCGCCGACGGCAGCGCCACGCTGCCCGGGTGGGTCGAATGATCCTCTCGCGGCTTTCGAGCCTTCTCGCCAATCCGGCGGTCAGCGGCTTTGCCCGCGATTCACTCCTGCGCATGGAGCCCGAAGTGGCCCATGGCGCCACCATCGCCGCCCTGAAGCTCGGCCTTGCGCCGCCCGCCGATCCTGATCCGCAGGAGCTGGCCACGAGCCTGGCCGGCCTCGTGCTGGCCAATCCGGTGGGCATGGCGGCAGGCTTTGACAAGAATGGCGAAGTGCCGGTGCCGCTCGCGCGCATGGGGTTCGGCATGGTCGAGGTGGGCACCATCACGCCCCGCCCGCAGACGGGCAATCCCAGGCCGCGGCTCTTCCGCCTGCCCGCGGCCGAGGGCGTCATCAACCGCATGGGCTTCAACAACGAAGGCCATGAGGCGATGCTCGAAAACCTGCGCGGCAGGCGCGTGGGCGCGGCACTCGGCATCAATATCGGCGCCAACAAGGACAGCCCCGACTTCGTCGCCGATTACGTGCTGGGGGTGCGGCGCTTTGCCGATCTCGCCGATTACCTCACCGTCAACATCTCCTCTCCCAACACGCCAGGCCTGCGCAACCTTCAGGCCGAGGAGGCGCTGAAGCAGCTTCTGGGCGCGGTTCTGGCCGAGCGGGCGCGGGCGAAAATCCGCGTGCCGGTGTTCCTCAAGATCGCTCCCGATCTCGACGAGACGCAGATGGATGCCATTGCCCGCACGGTGCTCGCCACCGATCTCGACGGGCTCATCGTCTCCAACACGACCTTGTCGCGCGACCCGGTGGCCGGCATGGACCACGCTGCCGAGGCTGGCGGGCTTTCGGGCCGGCCGCTCTTTGCGCTCTCGACGCAGCGCCTGGCGCAGATGCGGCAGCGCGTGGGGCGGCTGCCGATCATCGGGGTGGGCGGCATCCATTCGGCCGAGACCGCCATCGCCAAGCTCGAAGCCGGCGCCGATGCGGTGCAGCTGTATTCGGCTCTGGTGTTTTCCGGCCTGGGGCTGCTGGGTGAGATCAAGCAGGGCCTTCTCGCAGCCATCAGGGCTCGAGGGCTCAAGGACATAGCCGGATTGAGCGGCCGTCGGACCGCGGAATGGGCGTCAGGCACGGCCGGGATCGGGAAATAGCGACGGCTCGCGCACCCTCACCATCGCGAAGAGGATGAGCGCCCGGAAGACGAACAGAAGGTGCAGCGCCACCCAGAGCCCGCTCATGCCCCAGAGCGGCTCGAGCAGGAGAGCGAACGCAAAGAAGAGCGCGCTTGCCACCACCATGCCGTTGCGCATCTCGCGGGCCATCGTCGCCCCTGTCACCACCCCGTCGGCGATGAAGGCCGGCATGCCGGAAAGCGGGGTCAGCGCCGCAAAGATCAGCATGCCCTTGGCGGCGATGCGCACGTCTTCGGCCGTGGTCATCCAGTCGATGAGCGTGCTGCCGGCCGCAAAGAGCAGGAGGCTGAGCCCGCTCGCGATCACGAGGCCCCAGCCGAGCCCGAGCCGCGTCGCGCGGCGAAAAGCGGGGCGATAGCCGGCGCCCACCGCCTTGCCGCAGAGCTGCTCCGTCGCGGTCGCCAGCCCATCGAGAAAGAAGGTCGAGAGCGCGAAGAAATTGAGAAGGATGGCGTTGGCGGCGAGCACCGTCGCGCCGGCGCGCGACCCTTGCGCCGAAAAATAGGCGAAGGCCGCCATCAAGGCGACTGAGCGGATGATGAGGCTGGCGCTCAACGAAAAGAGCCGTTTGAGCGGCTCCACCTGCCTCAAGGCATCGGCAGGCACGAGCGCGAGGAACCGCGCAACGCCCTCGTAATGGCGCAGGACCAGCCAAAGCCCGCCGAGCGTTGCCACCAGCTGCGCCAGGACCGTGCCCCACGCCACCCCGGGAACCCCCAGGCCGGCGCCCAGCACCAAATAGAGACTGGCCGCGGCATTGACCCCGTTGATCACCAGCGCCAGCAGCAGCGCAGTCCGCGCATCGCCGCGGCCATAGAGCCAGCCGGCGAGGGTGAAATTGAGCAGCACCAGCGGCAGGCTCCAGAGCCGGATGCCGAAATAGTCTCGGAACGCCGCTTCGACGGCCGGCTCGGGCCCGAAGATGCGCACCATGATCTCGGTCACCGGCCAGGCGAGCGCGAGGAACAGCCCGCCCAGAATGAGCGAAATGATGAGTGCGCGCATCAGATGCACCGCCGCCCCGGCGCGGTCGGCCGCGCCCACAGCCTGCGCCACGAGCCCGGCGGTGCCGAGCCGCAGGAAGAAGAACAGCGCAAAGAGCACGTCGAACGCCACCGCCCCCAGCGCGACGCCCCCGAGCAGCGCCGCATCGCCGAGCCGGCCGATCAGTATGGTATCGACCATGCCCACCACCGGCTCGGTGATCAGCGCCAGCGCGGCGGGAAGAGCAATGGCGAGCAGCGACCGGTGCGTCACCGCAAAGGGGCGGATGGTCGCGGCTTTTTCATGCATTCGGGATCGTCCTGCGGCTCAGCCCTCGGGGGTGAGCGCGATCACCAGATGCGCGCGGCCCCGGCAGCGGTTGACCCGGTCATAATTGGGCAGGTCGACGCTGTCGATATGGCGGGCAATCTGCTCGGGCGTGAAGAGCCCGTGCTCGGCATGCCGGATCGCGAGCCGGCGGGCGACCGCCTCGCGCGGCAGATCGATATGCACGGCGAGATCGAGCAGCGGCAGGATGGGCCACCAGGGCGCCGTGGCCATCAGGAGGTAATTGCCCTCGGCAATGAGAAGGCGCGCCGAAGCCGGAACGACGAGCCCGTCATCGACCACATCCTCGATGGCGCGCGAATAGACGGGAAGCGTGTGCTCCGTCCGGGCCTCACGCAACGCGGCAAGCGTTGCAATGAACGCCTCTGCCTCGAAGGTCTCGTGCGCGCCTTTGCGGTCGGCAAGGCCCAGCGCGACGAGCTTATCCTGTCGCATATGGAACCCATCGAGCGGCACCAGCGCGGCGAGGCCGGGAGCCTCTTGATTGAGCCGAGCGAGGAGCGCCTGCGCCAGGGTGGACTTGCCCGTACCCGGCCCGCCGGCAATTCCGAGGACCGCGCGGCGATGTGTGCCGGGGGCGATGAGCGTCAGGGCCCGCTCGGCCAGAAGCGCGAGCGCGGCGTCATGGGAGAGGCTGAGGCGCTCGGGCCCGATCATCGCCGTCCGCGCCCCGCCGACATCAGCCGCATGATGAGCCAGACGGGGATGACGATCGCCGCCCCAGTCAGGGTCCAGGTGACGGCCTGGCGCACGATATGGCCCGAATTGTCAAAGACATCGGCGATGGAATTCTGCACCCAGTCGAACACGGCTTCCACCTCGATGCCGAAGATCGACATCAGGAAGCCCACGAACAGCGAGACCAGAACGAGACGGAGGAGGACGGCGCCGGGACGATCCCCGATGATGCGCTGCAAGGCCGTGCGCCGCCTCGGCTCGATGTCGTTGCTCAATGGCTGGCTCATGGGCTGGCCCCTTCACGTGTGCTCTCAGGCTGCGCCCTCTTGGCGCCGTATCGCGTTCATATAGGCTGTTTGTGCGCCGGCGCGAATCCCCCCTCCGGCACTGTGGCCTTCGCCCATGGATCCTCGCCCCGCTTGACCGGACTTGCCCCCATCATCGAGAGCTGGTTTGCCGGGCGCGGCTGGGCGCCCCGGCCGCACCAGCTCGCCGTGCTGGAGACGACGCGGCGTCGCGCCTCGGCGCTGCTGATCGCGCCCACGGGCGCCGGCAAGACCATGGCGGGGTTCCTGCCGACGCTCGACGAACTGGCCCCCGAGCGCAAGAAGGGCATCCACACGCTCTATATCTCGCCGCTGAAGGCACTGGCCGTGGATGTGGCGCGCAACCTCACCGATCCCATCGCCGAGATGGATCTCGGCATCACGGTCGAGACACGCACCGGCGATACCCCGGCCTCGCGCCGGCAGCGGCAGCGGCGCGATCCGCCCAACATCCTGCTGACGACGCCAGAGCAACTGGCATTGCTGCTCTCGCATGGCGATGCCGAGACCATGTTTGCGGGTTTGAAGCGCATCGTGCTCGATGAACTTCATGCCATGGTGACGAGCAAGCGCGGCGAGCTGATGGCGCTGGGCCTCGCGCGGCTGGCGCGCTTTTGCCCCGACATGCGCATCACTGCGCTCTCGGCCACGGTGGCGCGCCCGGACCTCTTGCGTGACTGGATCGGAGCGCTCCAGCCCCATGCCGATGCCGAGCTTCTGGTGACGCGCGGCGGCGCCACGCCCGAAGTCTCCATCCTGCCTTCGGACGAGCGCATGCCATGGTCGGGGCATTCGGCCGCCTATGCGGTGGCCGATGTCTATGAGGTGATCAAGCGCAACAAGACGACGCTGATCTTCGTCAACACACGCTCCCAGGCCGAAATGCTGTTCCAGAACCTCTGGGCGGTGAACGAGGACGGGCTGGCCATCGCGCTCCATCACGGTTCGCTCGCCGTCGAGCAGCGCCGCAAGGTCGAGAATGCGATGGTGGCGGGCAAGCTGCAGGCGGTGGTCTGCACCTCGACGCTCGACCTCGGCATCGACTGGGGCGATGTCGATCTCGTCATCCAGATCGGCGCGCCGAAGGGCGCCTCGCGCATGCTGCAGCGCATCGGCCGCGCCAATCACCGGCTCGACGATCCCTCCCGCGCCCTGTTCGTGCCGGCCAACCGCTTCGAGGTGCTCGAATGCGAGGCGGCGCTCGAGGCCGTGGCCATGGGGGCGCAGGACAGCGAGGACCCCGTTTCGGGCGGGCTCGACGTGCTGGCCCAGCACGTGCTGGGCTCGGCCTGCGCCGAGGCCTTCGACGCCGATGCGCTTTTTGCGGAAGTGCGGCGCGCCTGGCCCTATCGCGATTTGCCGCGCGAGCAGTTCGACCGTGTGGTCGATTTCGTCGCCACGGGCGGCTACGCGCTGCGCGCCTATGAGCGCTTCGCCAAGCTGCGCCGCACGCCCGAAGGTCTTTGGCGGGTGGCCAATGCCGGGGTGGCGCAGCAATACCGGCTCAATATCGGCACCATCATCGAGGAGCCGATGGTCAAGGTACGGCTGGTGCGGGGCAGGGGGCACAAGGCGGGCGCCACCACCGGGCCCATCGGCCGGGGCGGGCGCGTTCTGGGCGAGATGGAGGAGTATTTCTTCAACACGCTCACCAAGGGCGACACCTTCGTCTTCGGCTCCGAGATCGTCGCCTATGAGGGCATGCACGAGACCGAAGCCTATGTCTCGCGGGCCTTTTCCAAAGACCCCAAAGTGCCCTCCTATATGGGCGGACGGTTTCCACTCTCGACCTATCTCGCCGACCGGGTCCGCAAGATTCTCTCCGAACCCGACAGCTGGGGCGTGCTGCCCCCGCAGGTGCGCGACTGGCTGTCGCTGCAGCGCGACGTGTCGCTGCTGCCGGGGCGCGAGAGCCTCCTCGTCGAGACGTTTCCGCGCGGGGACCAGAATTTCCTCGTCTGCTATCCCTTCGAGGGGCGGCTGGCCCACCAGACCCTCGGCATGCTGTTGACCCGCCGGCTCGAGCGCGCCCGTGCCCGGCCGCTCGGCTTCGTTGCTTCGGACTATTCCCTCGCGATCTGGGGGCTGGGCGATCTTTCGGCGCTGATCCGCACCGGGCGGCTGTCGCTCGACGAGCTCTTTGCCGAGGACATGCTGGGCGACGACCTCGAATCCTGGCTCGATGAAAGCCAGCTGATGCGGCGCACCTTCCGCAACTGCGCCATCATCGCCGGGCTGATCGAGCGCCGGCATCCGGGCAAGGAAAAGACGGGGCGGCAGATCACCGTCTCCTCCGACATCATCTATGACGTGCTCTACCAGCACGAGCCCGACCACATCCTGATCCAGGCCACCCGCCGCGACGCCGCGCGCGGCCTGCTCGACATCGAACGCCTCGGCCAGTGCCTGCGGCGCATCCGTCATCACATTGTGCACAAGCCCCTTCCGCGAATCTCGCCGCTCGCGGTACCGGTGCTGCTCGATATCGGCAAGGAGCCGATCTTTGGCGAAGCGCGCGAAAGCGCCATGGCCGATGCGGCCGATGAACTGATCAGGGAGGCGATGGGGCAGTGAGGGGCAGTACCGCGGCAATCATGCGCCCGACCCTCGTCCTTCGAGGCCTTGCTGCGCAAGGCACCTCAGGATGAGGGCCTTGCATCGCCGGGAGGCCGCTCGACCGGCCAGTCAGTCGCCAGCGCTCGATAGGGCCCATGAGTCGCAAGTGCAGCGAACCGAGAGGCCTCATCCTGAGGTGCGAGCGGAGCGAGCCTCGAAGGACGAGGCCGGGTATCAAGAGACCGACACCGTGATGCTGCGCTTTGCCGGCGAGACCTTCGAACCGCTGCCATCGGGCGCGCTGTTCTGGCGCGCCGAAAACGCCCTTCTGGTCGCAGACCTGCATCTCGAGAAATTCTCGTCTTATGCACGGCGCGGCCAGTTGCTGCCGCCCTATGACACGGCGATGACGCTGCGGCGGCTCGCTGCCGATGTCGCGCGCACCGGCGCCTCCCATGTCGTGGCGCTGGGCGACAGTTTTCACCGCGACGAAGGCGTCGAAACGCTGCTGCCGGCCGATCGCGCGCGGCTCGGCGACCTGACGGCGCGCGCGGACTTCACCTGGCTCGCTGGCAATCACGATCCGCGTCCGCATGCCCTGGGCGGCACCTGCCGGCCTGTGCTGAGCCTGCGCGGCCTGACGCTCGCCCATGAGCCGCGCCGTGCGCAGCCGGGGCTGGTGGCCGGGCACCTGCACCCGGCCGCCCATGTGCATATCAACGGCCGATCGGTGCGCCGGCCGTGTTTCGTCCATGATGGCCGGCTGATGATCCTGCCCGCCTATGGCGCGGCCACGGGCGCCATCAACATTCTCGGCCCGGCCTTCACCGGCCTTTTCGATCACGCCGGGCTCGAAGTGGTCATGCTCGGGCGCGACCGGCTCTATCCGGTGGGCCGGCGTCGGCTGGTGCTGGGTTAGCGCGCTCGGGCCGGCAGGCAGTGCCGGCCGCCTGTGCGGGCCTTGTTGAGAGGCCTGTTCGGCTCTCAGACGCGCGGCGCACCGTTCTTGACGAGCGCATCGCGGATTTCGGTCAGCAGGATTTCCTGCTTGCTGGGGGCGGCCGGTGCCGGATCCTTGGCCGCTTGGCGTTTCATGGCGTTGATGCCCTTGACCACAAGGAACAGCACGAACGCGATGATGGTGAACTTGACCAGCGCGTTGATGAAGATGCCGACATTGAGCGTCGCCACGCCCGCCGCCTTGGCCGCCGCAACCGAGGGCACCGGAACGTTATTGGGATTGGACAGCACGAAGAAGAGGTTGGAGAAATCAACGCCGCCAATCAGCAGGCCGATGATCGGCATGAACACGTCGTCCACCAGGGAGGAGACGATGGTGCCGAAGGCGGCGCCGATGATCACGCCGATGGCGAGATCGATCATGTTGCCCTTGACGGCGAAGTCACGGAATTCCTTCAGGAAGGATGTTCCACGCGTGCTGATTTCCGAAATAGCCATGGCTAGCCTCTGTCGGGCGGTCATGGAAATGAAGGGCGGGCCGCCCGGCGCCCGGCTTCGGCCTTCGGTGCAGAGCATTTCGCAAGCCCGCGCGACTTGCAAGTACCTCCCCTGCTTATCTTGTGAGCAGAATGCGGCATATCGCCATTCTGCCCGGCACGGATGCGCGAACATCTCTGCGACAGCAAGACTTTCGGCCAGCTTGTAGGCCCGTTGCCGATCCTCGATACTGAAGGGACAAGGATGGAGAGACAGGGTGGAGGAGCGGGCAGAGACGTCAAACGGTGATGGGGCGCTTGCCGCTGCATTCGATTTCATTCCGCAAGGCCTGGCGCTTTTCGACGCCAATCTGCATCTGCTCCGGGCCAATTCGCGCTATCGCGATCTGCTTGCGCTGCCCGAAATCATTATGCGTGCCGGCACGCCGCTCTATGACATCGCGCTCTTTCTGGGCCGGCGGGGCGATCTGGGGCCGGGCGATGCGATCGTGCTGGCTGCCCAGCGGGTGCAATCCCTGACCGAAGCCCCCACCACGACCACCAAGCGCCGGGGCGCCTCGGGCCAGACCCTCGAATTCCAGTCGGTGCGCCAGCCCGATGGCGGGCTCGTGCTCTCGGTGCTCGATGTCTCTGCGCGCATCGAGGCCGAAGCGGCGCTCGAAAAGATGAACCAGTCGCTCGAGCGGCGCGTCGAGGAGCGCACGGCGGCGCTGACGCGCGTCAATATCGAGCTCGAACAGGCGCGGTCCAAGGCCGATCTCGCCAATCGCGACAAGACGCGCTTTCTCGCGGCGGCCAGCCACGATCTCCTCCAGCCCCTCAATGCGGCACGGCTCTATACCTCGACCATGATCGAGCGGGCCGGCGGCACGCCGGTGGGGGAACTGGCCCGCTCCATCGAGGCTTCGCTCAGCGCGGTGGAAGAGATCATGTCGGCCTTGCTCGACATTTCCCGCATCGACAGCGGGGCGCTGAAGCCGACGCCCACCACATTTCGCCTGCGTGACCTGATGGCCAAGGCGCAGGTGGAGTTCGGGCCCCTGGCGCGCGAGCGCGGCGTGCGCCTCAAGATCCTGCCCTCTTCAAAAAGCGTGACCACGGACCGGGCGCTGGCGGGGCGCATTGTGCAGAACCTTGTGTCCAATGCCATCAAATACACCCGCCCGGGGGGACGGGTGCTGATCGGTTGCCGGACCCGAGGCACCCGCATCCGCATCGATGTCATCGACACCGGCATCGGCTTCAACAAGGACCAGCATGCACTGATCTTTGCCGAATTCTCGCGGCTCGAACACGGGGCGCGCATGGCCCAAGGCCTCGGGCTGGGGCTGTCGATCGTCCGCCGCCTCGTCTCGGCGCTGGGGCTGACGCTCGAACTCGACAGCGTCGAGGGCAGGGGCTCGCGGTTTTCGCTCTATCTGCCGCGTGCCCGCGAAAAGCCCGGGATCGTTGATGGCGATGCCCAGCCGCGCGAGCAGGTTTCAAACATCGCTGGGCTCAAGGTGCTCTGCGTCGACAACGAACGCTCGATCCTCGATGCGATGGAGGGACTGCTGACCGGCTGGGGCTGCGATGTGCGTTCGGCTCGCTCGCTGCGCGACATCGATCGCGACGGGCTGCTCCTAGGCTGGCTGCCGGACCTGGTGCTGATGGATTACCATCTCGACCAGACATCGGGCCTCGATGCCATCGAATGGCTGCGCCACAATGTCGGAGGGCATCTGCCGGCGGCGCTGGTGACCGCCGATCGCAGCCCGCAGGTGCGCCAGATCGCCGAGGAGCGCGCCATTCCCATCGTCACCAAGCCGGTAAAGCCTGCGGCGCTCAGGGCGATCATCAGCGGGCTCGCCGGGCAGCGCCCGCGTCAGCCGGGGTCGCGCACCGCCGAGAGCAGAGCCTCGAACTGACCCTCCTCGATGCGCGAGGCGGCAATCACCGCCTGCGTGCGACTGTCGACATCGAGCTTTTGCAGGATGGCCGAGACATGGGCCTTCACCGTCGCCTCCGAGATCGACAGCTCGTAGGCGATCTGCTTGTTCATCAGCCCATCCGACAGCATCATCAGCACCCGCACCTGCTGCGGGGTGAGGCTCGAGAGCCGCTGCATCAGCGCCGAATGCTCGTCCTTGACCGCCAGATCGGTGCCTTCGGGCACGAAGACATCGCCGGCCAGCACCGTCTCGATGGCCCGCCGGATTTCCTGCGGACCAACCGATTTGTAGAGATAGCCGGCCGCGCCCAGTTCGAAGGCCCGCCGCACCACCGCCCCGTCATCGACCGCCGAGATGATCATCACCGGCACGTCGGGATATTGCGCGCGCAGCAGCAGCAGGCCGGAAAAGCCGCGCGCACCCGGCATGTTGAGATCGAGCAGCACCATGTCGCAATCGCGGTCGGCCTCGAGCCCGGCATTAAGGGCGGCAAGATCGCCCGCTTCCTCGACGCTGATGGCGGGATCGCCAGCCGCGAGGGTCTGGCGCAGGGCGGCGCGAAAGAGCGGGTGGTCGTCAACGATGATGATGCGGCGGCGGGTCATCTGTCATCCGGGCTGGTGGCGGTTCGGCTGCGGGCCGGAGCGACTTCTAGCAAGATCGAACGGCACCTGACACCCTGACAATGGTGGTATCGGCAGAAAGCGGGTCGCTTTCGTTGCAGAACGCATCACCGCTTAACTTGTTCTTTACCATGTTTTCCCAAGATCATTTTGAAGATCGCCGCATTGCACGTGCTGCGCGGGTCTTTGCCCCGATTTGGCTGGGAACGGTTCATGGCCCGCGCTTTTTCTGAGACATCGCCGAACAGCCCCGGGCCCGGGGCCGAGCAGGATGGCTGGCAGGCACTGCGCGGCGAACTCCTCGCGCTGCTCGACCAGGTCGAAGGGCAGGTGGCGCGCAACGGCCGGGGTGCTCCGGCTCAGCAGCCACCGATCGCCCAGCGCATGCGCGACCTGCGCCAGGCCCTGCCCGAAGCCGCGCTGCGGCTGCCCGAGGCGCCGCGCATGCCCGAACCCGCGGCCCGTCAGCCCGCGCCGCGCATCCCCCAGGGTCCCGCTTCGCCAGCAGCTGAAGCCGCCGACGGCCTCCGCGCCGCGATCCAGCAGATCCGCGCCCGCCACATGCAGCAGGCCCAGCCGGCCGCCGCCCAGCCGCAGATGACCGCGTCGCCAGCGCGGCAACAGGCCTCTCCCCAGCCGCGCCAGAGCTATCAGGCGCCCGAGCAGCCGCGGCTCGATGCCATGGCCGAGGCCGTCAACGCCTTTTCCTCGCGCCTCGAGCGCCTCGAAGCGGAAATCCGCACCCAGGCCCGCAATGGCGGCAATGTGCGCGAAGTGGCCGAGCAGATGGCCCAGCTCACCCAGGTGGTGGAGCTGCTGGCCGGGGCCGTGGGCGAAAGCGGGCAGGTGCGCCGCCTCGAGGCGCAGATCTCGGGGCTCGCACATGTGTTTTCGCAGGCGCCGCAGATCGATTTTTCGGCCCTGACCCGCCGGCTCGATGACCTCTCGGGCAGCGTCTCGCACCTGGCCGACATGCAGATCGCCGCCGCCGACCGGGCCGATGCGGTCGGCCGCCCCGATGCCGGGCTGGTCGAGACGATGGGCGCCATCGAGGCGAGCCTGCGCAACATCTATGACCGCATCGATGCGCTGGAGCGCGGTTCGAGCCAGCCCTCGCCGGAATTGGAGCGGCTGACCGGCGAACTGGCTCTGGTTGCCGCAGCCCTTCAGGCCGGCCCTCCCGAGCCCGAGCGGCTCATTGCCATGGTCGAGGGCCTCAGCGAGCGCATCGGCGGGTTCGAAGCCCGCGACTGGTCGATCGCGGGGCTCAAGGACGACATCCTCTCGCTCCGGGAGACCATCCTCGACTCCACCGCGCCGCGCTTCGCGACGCTGGAATCGCGGCTGTCCACGATCGACGATCGGCTCGACAGCGGCTTTGCGGCTGACCGCGACGACACCGCGCTGAGCCAGATCGAGGCGCAGGTGCGCCAGCTGGTGCACCGGATGGACCAGACCGGCGAGCAGCTGACCGGGCTGGCGCGCCTTTATTCCGAGCCCGAACCGCGCCAGGAACTGCCCGATTTCGAGGCCATCGCCGACATGATCGCGATGCGGGCCGAAACCGTGGGCGTCGAGGCGCAGGCCCAGACCGCCGAAGCGTTGCGGCGCATCGAAAGCCGCATCGCTGAACTCGCGGCCATCCCCGAGCCCGGGGAGACCGACAGCGACCTCGCCGGCGTGCAGCGCGGCATCGAGGCGGTCAATGCGCGGCTCGAACGCATGGAGCAGGCACTGCTCGCCCGCCCGCCCGAGCCCCGGGCCGCGCCATCGACGCGCAGCATTGCCGACCGCTTTGCCGAACTCGAAACCAGCGTCGGAAGCGATGCCGACGAGATGATCGGCGCGGCTGCGGTCCTCAACCGCGCCGACGATATGCCGATGCCGCGCGCCGCCGCTCCGCGTGCCGATACCATGCCGATGGACCCGGCAGCCGAAAGGCCGCTGGTCGACCGCAGCTTTGCCGATCCCGTGCGGACGGCCCTCGCAACGAACGGGGCAAGCCCGCGCAGGCAGCATCCGGGCCTTGATCAGGCCGTCGCGCCAGCCGCGACGCCGGAGCTTCGCTCGGGCCCGACCGCGCCTCTCCAGCCCGCATCGCCCCATTTCGATCCCGCGACCGTCGAGCGTCCGCCTGCGCCGCGCTCGAGCTTTTCGGCCAGCGAAGCCGACTTCGGCGGCGCGCAGCGCCCGGCCGCGACCGCTGCCGCCGCGCCGATGCCCGCAAGCGCTGCGACCACCAGCACCTTCATCGCCGCGGCCCGCCGCGCTGCCCATCGCCAGAATGAGGCACGGGTTGCCGAGGCGCAGTCGTCCTCTTCGCTGATCGGCCGCGCCCTGGCCCGGTTCCAGTCGGGCGATGCCGAGCCTGTGCCCGCTGCGCGCGCCGAACCGCGCGTTCTGGCCGGCGACAAGCCGGTCCGCGAGGAAAAGCCTGCACGGCCGTCGCTGTTCGCCAAAGTGCGGAGCGCCGCCGATCGCGAGGGCGTTGCGGCGCCCGATGTCGCGATGGCGGCTGCCGCCGAACCGCATGGCGAGAGGCACGGCGCTGCGCCCGAGGATGACGTTGAGCCGGCCGAGAGCTTTCTCACCCGGCATCGTCGCCCCATCCTGCTTGCCGTCGCGGTCATCGCCCTGTCCTTCCTGACCCTCAATCTGGTGGGACAGCGCCTTTCTGCGCCGCGCGCGCCCGAAGCGCCGACGCCGACGGCCCTCGACCAGCCCGCAGCCCAGCAGGGCGACGTCTCCACCGCTCCGCGCCAAATTCCGCGCATCGATTCGCTGGCGACCGGCTCCATCGATCCTGCCGCGAGCCGGGGCTTTGCGCGCACGCCCGTACCGTCCGAACTGCCGCTGGCTTTCGCGCCCGCGGCCCCCGCGCCCAATGCTGCCGCAGCGGCGAGCACGGCGCTGGCGACCGTGCAGGCCGCAAGCTTCCAGCCCGTGCCCGAAGTGCCTCAGCCGACCGCGCTGTTCGACCTGCCCGACGAAGCCGTCGGGCCGCTGGCGCTGCGTGAGGCGGCGGCTTCGGGCGATGCGCGGGCTCAGTTCGAGGTCGCGGCGATCCTGACCGAGGGCCGCGTCGTCCCCGAGGATCTCGAGGCCGCGGCCACCTGGTACACGCGCGCCGCCATGCAGGGATTTGCGCCGGCCCAGTATCGGCTCGGCAGCCTTTACGAGCAGGGTCGCGGTGTTACAAAGGACCCCGAACAGGCGCGCCTCTGGTACCAGCGGGCCGCCGATGCGGGCAATCGCATGTCGATGCACAATCTGGCTGCCGTCTATGCCGGCGGAGATCTGGGCAAGCAGGACTTTGCCGCCGCAGCGCAGTGGTTCGAGAAGGCGGCGCGGCTCGGCCTTGCCGACAGCCAGTTCAATCTCGGCATGCTCTATGCCCGCGGCCTCGGCGTGCCGCAGGATTTCGCGCAATCCTATGCCTGGTTCACGCGGGCGGCGCGCCATGGCGATGGCGATGCAGCCAAGGCGCGTGACGACGTGGCGCGTTCGCTCGATGCCGCCACCGTGACGCGCCTTGCCGCAGAAGCCGAGGCCTGGACGGCCGAGCCCTTCGACCTTGCCGCCAATTTCGCCCCGATCGGCACCTGGTCGCGCGATTTCGATCCGGGCCTGCCGGTGGAGAACCGCGACGTGGTGCGCAGCGTTCAGGCGGCGCTCGTGCGGCTGGGCTTTGATGTGGGCACCCCTGATGGCGTGCCCGGGCCGCGCACGGCCGAGGCCATCAAGGCCTTCGAGCGGGCCACCGGCATGAGCGAAAGCGGCGGCATCAACCCGCGCCTTCTCGCTGTTCTGGGCAGCCAGCCGGTCTGATCCGAAGCGCGCCGGCAGATCGCCGGCAGCATCAATAAAACCTTTGCGTTTTGCCGCTACGGTTGTATTCGGGACAGGCATTTGCCAGTTCCGCGTGGTCGGTTGCCCGGCGTCCGAAGCCCTCGGACGGTCGGCAGAGGCCGCCATTTTGTACCAACCGGCCGTCAGGGCCGTCAGCCAGGCCTCCGGTCGTGCAGATCTATCTGCCCATCGCCGAACTCTCGATGAACCTGTTCTATCTGGCAGGGATCGGGGCAGCCGTAGGCTTCCTGTCGGGGTTGTTCGGTGTCGGCGGCGGGTTTCTGCTGACGCCGCTGCTGATCTTTTCGGGCGTACCGGCCCCCGTGGCCGTCGCATCGGTGACAGGGCAGGTGGTGGCGGCTTCGACGTCCGGAGCGCTGTCCTATTTCCGGCGCGGCGGCATCGATCTGCATCTGGCGCTTTATCTCATCCTGTCGGGCGTTCTGGGCGCCTTTGGCGGGGTGGCGACCTTCTCGGCCTTGCAGAAGCTAGGCCAGATCGACCTCGTCATCTCCTTCGGCTTCCTGATCCTGCTCGGCTTCGTCGGCACGCTGATGCTGGTGGAATCGGTGCGCTCCCTCCTCAAGTCGCGGTCCGGAATGGTGGTGCGCGAGCGCATGCCGCACCAGCACAACTGGGTACATGGCCTGCCCTTCCGTACCCGGTTCAAGAAGTCCAAGCTCTATATTTCCGTGCTGCCGGTGATCGCCATCGGTGGCGTCATCGGCTTTCTAGGGTCGCTCCTGGGCATTGGCGGCGGGTTCGTGCTCGTGCCCGCGCTCGTCTACATCCTGCGCGTGCCGGGCTCGGTGGTGATCGGCACATCGCTGCTGCAGGTCGTCGCCATCATGGCCGCCACCCTGATGCTGCATGCCTGGCAGAGCCAGAGCGTCGATATCCTGCTCGCCTTCTGCCTGATGGTGGGCGGCGTGATCGGCGCGCAGTTCGGGGCCTCGGCAGGCAAATATCTGCGCGGCGAGCAACTGCGCGCCCTCCTTGCGCTCCTGGTTCTCGCGGTGGCCATCCGCTTCGGGCTCTCCCTCGTGCTGACCCCCGCCGATATCTTTTCGATGGCCGTGCTCGGGCCGGGGCGGGGCTGATGGCGATGCGCCCGCTCATCGTGCTGGCTCTCATGGCTGCCCTTGCCGCCCCGGCGCTGGGGCAGGAGATCGTGCCCGAGGTCGCCGCGCCGGCCGAGGCGGCGGCGCCCGCCGAGACGCCGTCGGCGACCCTCGAAGCCGTTCCCCTCGCGCCGGTCGAGCCCGATGGCGCCGCGCAGCCGGGTCAGGAGCGCCTCACCGCCGCGCTGTCGACGCGCACGGTGTCTATTTCCTCATCCTTTGATGGCGAGACGCTGACCCTGTTCGGGGTGGCCGAGGCCGACCCCAACAGCGGGGCCACCCATCTCGAGGGCACCTATAATGTCGTGGTGGTCGTCGTGGGGCCGCTCCAGTCCCGCGTCGCCCGGCTTGCCACCCGCAATCTCGGGGTGTGGATGAACACCGAGCAGGTGAGCTTCTCCCAGGTGCCGTCCTTTTACCATGTGCAGTCTTCCGGACGGCTCGCGACGATCATCGATCCGGAATTGCTCGCGGCCGAAGCCATATTGCCCTCGGCGCACCTGCAACAGACCGACGAGGCGGACCCCGAACAGCGGGCCCGATTTGCCGCCGAGCTCGAGCGCCTGATGACCGAGGAAGGGCGCTTTGCCGTCAACGAGCAGGGCGTGAGCTTTCTTTCGAGCACCGCCTATACGGCGCGGGTGTCGCTGCCTCATGACATCGTGACGGGGCCCTTCCTCGCGCGCACCTATCTCGTCAAGGACCGGCAGATCGTCGCCCGCCGCACCGACAGCTTCATCGTGCGCAAGGTCGGCTTCGAGCGCTTCCTGGGCAATGCGGCGACGCAATATCCCTTCCTCTACGGGCTGGTCGGCGTGCTTCTCGCCGTGGGCACCGGTTGGCTGGGCGGCGTGGTCTTCCGCCGCTAGACCGAGTGTGTGAGCAAGCGAAGCGCTCCGCTGGAGCCGATTGGCGATCACCCAATGTCTATCCGCAGGAATAGAGGCGTGCGGCGGCATTTCTGCGCTCCCCGCGCCTGACCTGCCATCCAATGATATCGTAATCATACGAGCTGGCGCCGGCCCGGAATTTGCGACACACCAGCAAGGCGTAGGAAAAAAGTCATTTGACGGCACAAAATAGGTATGTATACCTATAATCTAGGTAGTTCATCCTAAGGGTATAGCCTCACGTCGCCAACCGATCCGTATTGCACAGTAGACCCGTCACCCGCCCAGAGACGCGGCCCGTTAATGGCACGCAATCGGTTGGCCTTGTCGATGGCCCCGCGAACGCTTGGAGTATTCAGCCGTGACCAGCGAGATCTATTATCATCCCTATCATAATCGCGATCGCCTCGTGCACATTCTCGATCACGACCTGAGTACCTGCGAGGGGCTCAGCGTGCTGTTCAGACTTGAAGGGTTTCAGACAGTATTCTCGCAGACGACCGAACAATTCTATCCGGCGATCGAGCGACGGCGGCCCGATATCGTCATCCTCAACGGCCGGCTTGGGCCTGCCGATGGCCTCGAGGTGCTGCGAACGGTCCGCGCGCAGCGGGGCGGCACGCCGGTCTTCGTACTCGTGGATCGCGACAGTCTCGACATCGCAATCCAGGCGATGAAGTACGGCGCGGCAGATGTCATCACTCGCCCCATCGATACCGAGCGCCTTCTACGCGCGGTGCGCGACTGCCTGCGCCGGGACGTGCATATCGGGCCGCTCGTGAGCGGGGTGCGGCCGGTGGAGGTGCGCGGCTTCAACCAGCTGACCCCGCGCGAGCGCGAGGTGCTGCAATTGATCACCAATGGCGAATCCAACAAGGAGGCTGGCCGCAAGCTCGGCATTTCCCCCCGCACCATCGAGGTGCATCGCGCCCGGGTGATGGAAAAGCTCGGCGCCCGCAACACCGCCGATTTGCTGCGCATCGTGCTGACCAGTTGAGGCGGATGGCGGGGTGCGATTGGGCGGGGCGCCGGCAGTGCTGTGAGGCGCAATGCATGCCGGCCCATCGATCAGCCGGGAGCTGGGCCAACCGGCCTTAACCGATTCAGCGAACCTGTGAAGGCCAAGGGATGTCCGAGGACATGAAGGGTCGCTCGAAGGCGACCCCGATCGAGGCTCAGCCGCCCAGGCTCGGCAGGGTCAGGTCGCCCGAGGTCAGCTTCATCGCGGTAATGGCGGCATCGGCCTTTTCGCGCGGCAGCTCGAGGCTCGTCCACACGCTGACCAGCGCGTGGCGGAGCTCGAAGATCATCTCGTCGGTATGCAGCGGGGTCGGGGTGATGCGCAGCCGCTCGGTGCCCTTGGGCACGGTGGGGTAGTTGATCGGCTGGATATAGATGTTGTGCTTGTCGAGCAGCATGTCGCTGGCAGCCTTCACCGCCCGCGCATCGCCCACGATCAGCGGCACGATATGGGTCTCGGTATCCATGACCGGCAGCCCGGCATCGGCCAGGATGGCCTTGGTGAGCCGCGCCTGGCGCTGATGCAGCACCCGCTCCTGCCCATTGCCCTTGAGGTGTTCGATCGAGGCGCGCGCCGCCGCGCACAGCGCCGGGGGCAGGGCGGTGGTGAAAATGAATTCGGGCGCATAGGACCGCACGGCATCGATAATGGCGCGATTGGCGCTGATATAGCCGCCCATCACGCCAAAGCCCTTGGCCAGCGTGCCCTCGATGATGTCGATCCGGTCCATCAGGCCGTCGCGCTCGGCAATGCCGCCGCCGCGCGGACCATACATGCCCACGGCATGGACTTCGTCGATATAGGTGAGGGCGCCGAACTCGTCGGCCAGGTCGCAGATCTCCTTGATGGGGGCGACATCGCCATCCATCGAGTAGACCGATTCGAACACGATCAGCTTAGGCCGCTTGCGATCGGTGGCTGCCAGCAATTCGCGCAGATGCGTCACGTCATTGTGGCGGAAGATGTGCTTCTGCATGCCCGAGAGGCGCACGCCGGCGATCATCGAGGCGTGGTTGAGCTGGTCCGAGAAGATCACGCAATCGGGCAGCAGGCGGGCAATGGTCGAAATCGCCGCCTCGTTGGAAACGAAGCCGGAGGTGAAGACCAGCGCCGATTCCTTGCGGTGCAGGTCGGCGAGCGAACGCTCGAGCTCGACAAGCGGCCGGTTGGTGCCCGAGATGTTGCGCGTGCCGCCGGCGCCGACGCCCAGCTTGCCCGCCGCATCCTGCATCGCGGCGATCACCTTGTCGTTCTGGCCCATGCCAAGATAGTCGTTGGAGCACCAGATGGTGATCTCGCGCGCATTGTCCGATGCGTCGCGATAGATGGCACGGGGAAAACTGCCGGCAATGCGCTCGAGATCGGCAAAGACGCGATAGCGCTTTTCCTGCCGCAGCGCGTCTACGGCATCCTCGAAATAGCCGCGATAGTCCATGATAAGGCCTGACCTTTCGTTCGCCCGCCGGCTTGCCCAGCCTGCAGGCGAGGGGAACCTATTCCTCCGGGCAGCGCCATGACATAGGTCAATTCGCCGCGCGCGCAGGCACCTTCAAGTCATTGAATCACAAGGGTAGCGACCTCAGACGTTAGAACCATCCTAATGATCATCGGGCCGCCTGCCAAGAAAGGCGGGCAAAAAATCGTCGTGAAGGGGCGTGCGCCAACATCCCGTTCACCCTTTGCAACCTCGGCCCTTGCGGCGAATTCCGCATCGAGCGCAGATGCGCTAGAGTGAACCCAAGGCAACGCTGACGTGAAGCGTTTCGGCAACGACCTGAAAGCATTGCTGCCGGGTTGATTGACCGCCGCGCCGGCTGCACTTTAATGACCGGCTGAGGGAACAAGGAAGGGGATACGCGTGAAGAGCTTTTCATCGACCAGCTTTGCCAGCGACCAGGCCGAACTGCTTGCCATCGCCCAGGCCGCCGTCAGCCGCAACCCCCAGGCGCTGTTCACGGACTTCCAGTGGTTCCTCTACAAGGGCAGCGATACGGTCTTTTACACGGCCTTCTCGCGCCAGGGCTTCGACAAGGAGTCCGTGAGCAATCTCGTTGCCGAAATGGTGACACTGGCGCCCCAGCTCACACATGGTTTCGTGGGCGCCAAGCCCGGCCAGCCATTCCCCAAGCATGTCCTCGATGCGATCACCTCGGTCGAGACGGTGGAAAGCTTCGACGGCTATCCCGACAAATGGCTCAGCAAGTCCGAAGACATTTTCGAGCGCAATGACCTGCCGCTGTTCCGGGTGATGGTGGCCGTCCGCCGCGATGGCGCCGATGAGCAGGGGCGCGTCAGCTGCATCCAGGTGCGGTCGAGCCATGCCCTGCTCGAGGGCTCGGATTCGGCGCTCCTGACGCGGTCGCAGTCGGCCAGCCACGGGGTTATGTCCGACAAGTCCAACAAGATCGATTTCGGCTCCCGCTTCAAGAGCACGCTGCGGGGATGGATGACGGCAATCATCTATATCACGCTGGGCAATCTGCTCGCCCCGCCGGAAAAGCCCTGGGGCTTCCGCACACTGGCACTGGGTCGCCACCGTCTGCGCCGCCTGGCCAACAGGCTGGGCGTGCGTCAGCGCTCGCTGATGTTCGCGCTCGTCACCCACGCCCTCAATGGCGAGGGCGAGGACCGGCATATGAGCAAGAAGGTCATCGGCGCCGCCTACACGATGCTCGATACCAAGCGCAACAATGCCGATGACGATTTCTTCCGCGTGCGCGCGCTCGAGGCCAAGTTCCAGGTGCTCGATGATTTCGTCGCCTATGTGCGCAAGGTCGACGAGACGGTCGGACAGATCGAGCAGAAGGACATCACCAAGTTCCAGGTGACGATCAACGCGATGTTCCGCGCGCTGCGCAGCATCAATCGCATCATCCCCGCCCTGCCCAACAAGCGCTTCTGGCGCTTCAATGCCGGCATGCATATCGTTTTGACCCTGGTGCCGCCGCACCGCACCTATGGGCCCATCACCCATGGCATGATCGAGCCGATCTATTGCGGCGCGTGGCATTCGGCGGCCAATATCTGCACCTTCTGCCCGGGCCGCGATTATGTGACGCTGAGCTTTTCCATGGAAACGCGACACATCGACAATGTCGGAAAGATCGAGGCCCTGCTCGATCGTGTCGAGGCCATGGACATTCCGCCCGCTCCCGCAGTGCCGGCCATCGGCTGAAGTGCCGAAACGCCAAGGCGTCAGCAGTGATATGACCATGCCCCGGGAGGCAGCACCCTCATGACTGAAGCCAGCTTCGGCCGCTATCCGAGCCTCGAAGGCATGCCGGTGGTGATCTCGGGCGGTGCTTCCGGGATTGGCGAGGCACTCGTGCGCGCCTTTGCCGGCCAGGGCGCCAAGGTCGGCTTCGTCGATATCGCGCGGGAGGCCGGCGAGCGACTGGCCGAGGAGCTCAATGCCGCAGGCGGCACGGTTGCCTTCACGCCCTGCGACATCACCGACATTCCGGCCTATATGGCGGCCATCGCGGGCTTCGCGGACAGGCATGGCGCCGCCGGCGTGCTCGTCAACAATGCCGCCAATGACCAGCGCCATGACTGGCAGGAGGTCGACGAGGCCTATTGGGACAGCCGGGTCAACGTCAACCTCAAGCATTACTTCTTTGCCATCAAGGCGGTAGCGCCGGCCATGATCGCGGCGAGGCGCGGCTCGATCATCAATTTCGGCTCGATCTCGTGGATGATCATGAGCCCCAGGCTGCCCGTCTACGAGGCTGCCAAGGCCGCGGCCCATGGGCTGACGCGCGGCATGGCGCGGGAACTGGGGCCCCATGGCGTGCGCGTCAACACGCTTGTGCCGGGCTGGGTGATGACGCAGCGCCAGCTCGACCTCTGGGTCGACGAGGTCGGCAATGCCGCCATGGATGCCAACCAGGCGCTGGCCGGCCGCGTCTATCCCGACGACATCGCGCGGATGGCGCTGTTTCTGGCCGCCGACGATTCCCGCATGGTTTCGGCGCAGAATTTCGTGGTGGATGCCGGCTGGGCAAACGGATAATCGTTGCAGCCCAAGCTGTGGCCCGGTGAACACGCGGCCATCAACATGCTGCCGCATTCAGCCTTAACAAGCGGCGAAATCGTTCAGAGGTCTCGCAACATGAAGTCCAACGTCATTGTCGCCGGCATCGCCGCGCTCTCGCTTGCTGCCTGCACCACCACAAACCCCTATACCGGGCAGGGGCAACTGACCAATACGGCGGGCGGCGGCCTGATCGGCGCGGGCGGTGGTGCTATCGCTGGCGCGGTGATCGGCGCGGCGACGGGTACCGATCCGCGCATCGCCGCGCTCATCGGCGCAGGCGTGGGCGGGCTCACGGGCGCTGCCATCGGCTCCTATATGGACCAGCAGGAAGCCGAATTGCGCGCCCAGCTGCAGGGCACGGGCGTGTCCGTCACCCGCGTGGGCGACCAGATCATCCTCAACATGCCCTCCAACATCACCTTCGCCACCGATTCCTCGGCGGTGCAGCCGCAGTTCAGCGAGACGCTGATTTCGGTCGGGCTGGTGCTGCGCAAGTTCAACCGCACGGTTGTCGACGTCTATGGCTATACCGACTCCACCGGATCGGACAGCTACAATCTCGACCTCTCGCAGCGTCGTGCCGTGGCCGTTGCGACGGTGCTGCGCACGCAGGGCATCGATGAGCGGCGCTTCTATATCGAGGGTCGCGGCAAGGCCAACCCGATCGCCTCCAACGCCACCGAAGCCGGCCGGGGCCAGAACCGCCGTGTCGAGATCCAGCTGTCGCCCATCCGCGGCTGATAGCTTTAAGCGCTGGCGCCTATGCAAAGAGCGGCCCTTGGCCGCTCTTTTTGTTTTGCAGGATGTCGGTCCGACCGCGTCAGGGGCTCTGAGGTGCCGGCGCCGAGGCCGGCGTGCCCGGCACGACGTCGGTATTGGCCGGCCCGCCGGCCATCAGCTGCAACACCAGCAGCATGGCCACGACGATCCCCAGGCCGATAAGGCTCAGCCGCCACCATTTCGAGGGGCCGGTCCGCGCCGCGGCGCGCGGCTCCGGTGCTTCGGCGGGAACGACGATCTCGTCCTGAGGGGGCGGCACCGCAGCGCCGGTCTCATCGACCAGATGATCGACGGCGATGCCGGGGGTGCGGGCTCGGTCGGCGGGCGTGATGCTGGGGTCGATGGCCATCAGAACCGCCCTCCGGCCATCTTTCGGGCGGGCTCGGACGTTGTGAGCCGATCGGTTTTTCCAGTCGCGGCCATCTGGCGAAGCTCGCCGAGGGCTTTGTCGATATCAGCAGTACCGAACTCGGCCGCGCCATCAGCCACATCGCCGCCCAGCTGGAGCCGGATGTCCTCGAGCAACTCGATCTTTTCGCGCACGGTCAGCGCGTTGTGCTGCACGATCGCCTTGGGCGAAAGGTCGATGGCCCGGCGCGGAACGGCTATTGCGCTCTTTTGGGGCTCCTGCATCGTCGTCTTCCTCTGCCAATCACTGTCTTTGTGTTTGGCAGAGTAATGAGAGGGGAGCCCTCGGGGTTCCCCGTCTCAGCTTCGATGCGGCGAGTCGTCAGGTGTAGACGAGGATCGGAGCGCCCACCGGGGTACGATTGTAGAGATCGATGATGTCGTGGTGCAGGAAGCGCACGCAGCCGCTCGAGACCGCCTCGCCGATCGACCAGACCTCGCCGGTGCCATGCAGGCGATAGATGGTGTCGCGGCCGTTGCGGTAGATATAGAGCGCGCGGGCGCCGAGCGGATTTTCAAGCCCGCCGGGCATGCCATTGGCAAACTCGGCCACTTCGGGCTGGCGCTCGATCATCTCGCGGGGCGGCGTCCAGGTCGGCCAGGCCGCCTTGCGCGCGATGTCCGCACGGCCCTGCCAGGTGAACCCGTCGCGGCCGATACCGACGCCATAGCGGATCGCCCGCCCGCCCTCCTGGACCAGATAGGCATAGCGCGCGCCGGTATCGACGACGATGGTGCCGGGGCGCTCCCCGGTCGGGTCGGCCACCTCAGCCCGGAAATGCGAGGGCTTGAGCTGGGTGAGATCGATGGCCGGCACCGGGAACTTTTCGTTCGGCAGCGGGCCATACATCTGCAGGTAATAATCGGAAAACTGGGGGGCAGCCTGCGCGATACGGCGGCTGCCGCCCGAAACGGCGCAGCCGGACAAGGCAAGTCCGGCAAGGCTGGCCGCGCCGGCAAGAAAGGCGCGGCGGGATGTCTGGGCGGTGGCAGGCATCAATGGGTCTCGTTCAATAGGCATGATGACGGACTGCGACGACACGGCGCGCTTCCCCAATGCTGCCGTTCGTTCAGGGTTCCGGTGTAACGCACACCGATTAAGACAAAGTGCGCAACTGTATCTATTTGGCCGATGCCGGGCGCTGCGCACGCGCTCCGGGGCGTCGTTCATCCAGCACTTCGTCAATCATTGTGGTCAAGGCAAGGCGAGCGGCCGTGCCCGAGGCGGAGCGTGGCAAAGACGCATCAATCGAGGCAACCGACGGATGTGCCCAAGTCCGGATCAGCGGGCAGGGCGAGGATGATGCTCGTCCTAATGGCGATTGGCCTCAGAACCGATAGCCCAGCGAGACGCCGAAATTGTTGATGCCGTCATTGGGTGCATCCCCGCACAGGAGCGCGTGCGAGACATGCTGGAGCCTGGCGATCACAGACCAGTTCGGGTCGATTTCGGCGCCCGCCGACAAAGACCAATGGACGAGCGGATTGCACCCCACATTGCGGTAGGGCGCGGTGGCGCCTTCGAGCGCGGCGTCATGGATGCCGATGCCCCAGCCCATCTCCAGAAACAGCGGGGTCTCGAAGACCGGCACGTGCCAGTTGAGCCCGGCATGGGCGACGCTCTCGCGGCCGCGCAGGTTGAGCACGCCGCCCAACTCGATGCGCGGCGACCCCAGCCACTGGAATGCCGCGATATCGGGCAGCCGGAACAGCGCCTCGAAGGTCACCGTATCGAGATTGGAGATATCGAAGCTCGATACCTCCGGCACGAAGATCGAATAGGGGATGAGCTCAACCGAGGAGATGGCGCCGCCCACCCGCACCTCTTCGAGCGGTAATAGCCATTGCGCGGCATCCTGCGCTATTGCCGCCCCGGAGAGTGCGGTCGAGGCCATCATGGCGATGCAGGCGATGATGGACTTCATGGCAATCGGGCCCCCGCCGAAATCGATGCTTCACTCTGCCGAACCGGCCTTGGCCGGCAAGGGGCAGGGGCCCTGACTTTACGTATTAAGTCTGCCTGTTGCAGACTTGCATTGGCCGGCCCGCAGCCGGCGCGATGTGACCGCGTGTGAACGCTTCGCCTCCGCTCAGTTGATGGTGATGATGCCGTTGACGGCGCGGTATTCGGACGGGCGGATCAGCCGCTGATGGGCCACGCGCACCGAATGCAGCGGGCCCTCCAGTTCCCGCGCCCAGAAATCGAGGAATTTTTTCAGCACCGGGAAGTCCGGAGCCATATCGTAATTCTGCCAGAGATAGGTCTGCAGCAGGCTGGGCGTATCGGGCAGGCGATAATGGATTTCCGCCGTGGTCAATCCATAGCCCTTGAGCTGGCGGATGAAGTCGTGGTCCATGAGGCACTCCATGCAGGAAAGCGCCTTGCAGGCGGTCGCGCCGCCCAGGCAAAGCAGCACCTGCACTATGGCTTCGACGCGATGCGATGTGAAATCAGCACTCCGGCGCGGCGAGTAGCAGAGGAACCTGGGGGTCGACGCGGCGTTTTCCCCAACACGCCAAGGGAGATGCCGATGTCCAATCCGCCGATCGAACCCTTCCCCGGTCCGGTGACAGTTCCCGAACCCGGCCCTCTGCCGCCCGGGCCCTCGCCGGCACCCGATCCCCAGCCTGTGCCGGAACCCTTTCCCGAGCCGTTTCCCACGCCCGTCGAACCGCCGGGGCCTGACCTGCCTCCGCCCGTCGAGCCCTTTCCCGACAGCGATCAGCCGCTGGTCGCCTGAGCCGGGGTGGCGGCGTCCGAAAGTCGATCGAGCGCCGTCATCAGCATGCGCTGCTCGTCGGGCCGCGTGAAGAGAAAGGCCGAGGGACTATCCGCCACCATCGCCTCGGGTCCCGCGGCAGGGTATCCGTCGCGCCGCAGGGATATGACCTGCGTCGGCGCGGTGATCGCCGGCAGCACCTGGGTAATATCGTAGACGCGGTTGCCGGCCTGTTCCTTGCCCAGCACGAGGGCAGGGTCGAAGGCCGGCTTCCAGCCTTCGCCGTCAGCGATGAGGCGTCCTTTGGCCAGATTGACGGCGTGGCCGGGATCGGCGCCCCTGAAGCGGCAGCCCGCCAGAACATGGTCGATGCCGGCCGCCTGGGTGGAGAACCGCAGGCCTGCATCCCGCGCGGCCTCGACCAGTTCCTCATCCTCACCCAGATGCCATGACAGGGGCACTCCGCAAAGCACCACCCCCTTGACCATGGGCAGTGTCGCCATGGTGAAGGTCAGGGCGATGATCACCCCGCCCCAGCCGATGCCGGCCAAGATGACCGGCCTGTCGGCAAACCGGTTTATGAGGGCAACCAGCGCGCGCCCATGGGTTGAGAAGCGGTAATGCGCGGGGTTGTCGAACCACACGCTGCGGCCGCGGCCCGGCATGTCGGGACAAAGCACGCGATAGCCAGCCCGTGCGAGAGGGCCGGCAACCGCATCGAAATCGCGCCCGTTGCCGGCAAAGCCATGCACCATGATCAGCGTGGTGTGCATCTGCGCGGCCTCGAACACACCCACTGACAGCGTGGCGAAGCTGCCGCCGAGCGGCACGAGGATATCCTCGCGCGTTGCTGAGACCGGTCCGGTCAAACAGCGCCCCCGGCACGGCGGGCCGCCACTGCCTCCTCGAGCAGTTTGACGATGCCGGGAAGGCGCCGCGCGGGATCATGGTCGGCCCAGCGCGCGAGCGCGGCCTTACGGTAATGGTCGTATTCAGTTGCATCGGTGAGCAGCGCCCGCAACGCCTCGACCCAGGGGATCGCCTCGCTGATCGGGGGGATGAGCCAGTGATTGCGCACCAGCGGTTCGGGCGGGGGAATGACGATCGCCGCCTCACCCGCCAGTTCGGCAACGCCGCCGCGATCGGTGGTAACGAGCGGAATGCCGAGCGCGCAGGCCTCCACCACCACGCGCGGTCCGCTGTCATGCCAGAGCGAGGGCACGAGCAGCACCTTGGTCGCGCCAAAGACGGCGCCCATGTCGCGCTGCAGCCCTACACGCCTGAGATTGGGGAAGTGCCCGAACGGCATGTTGGTGCGCTCGGACACTTCTTCCAGCGTCTTGCGGCTTTCGACCACGAGGAACTTCGCCTCGGGAAGCGTCTCGGTCGCAAGTTCGAGGATGCGATAGAACAGCGTCACGCCCTTTTC
Organism: Devosia enhydra; assembly: GCF_900119845.1. Taxonomy (GTDB): domain Bacteria; phylum Pseudomonadota; class Alphaproteobacteria; order Rhizobiales; family Devosiaceae; genus FPKU01. Next base: position 431,522 of record NZ_FPKU01000003.1, on the reverse strand, counting down.
GGCGCTCGGATTGATGAAGGTCACATAGCTGCGCTCGCCGCTGCGCGCCGGGATCGCCGGCGGCTCGATGAACTTGCCGATCACCTTGGGGTCGAAGTCGAACCGCTCGCGATAGAGCTGGCGCGTTGCCTCGGTATCGGTGAACACGAGGTCGACATGCTCGAAATTGCGTTCATCCTTGTAGCTTGGATTGACGAGGTAAAAGACCGTCGCGATGCCACGCTCCCGGGCGACCTTGAGCAATGTCCGCTCATAGCGCCGGTTGCCGTAGAGCATGAGGATGTCCGGCTTGTAGGCATCGAGCACCGCCAGCGCCCGGTTGAGCAGCAATTGCTCGTGCGCCAGCGGAAAATCCTGCTGCCGCATGCCCGGCACGAACTCGATATAGTGGGAGACGGCCTCGTCCATGCCCAGCCAGAGAGTCTGGGGCATGCCCGGCTCCTGCACCGGCAGGGCCCCTGTCGCCCCGATATTGTCGAGCGCCGAGCCGGGCGCCGGACGATCATAGATCGAAGCCGAGAAGGATCGGCATTCGACGCCCTGTCGCGCCAGCATGCGCAAAAAGGTGCGGATGCTGATCGCAGCGCCATTGCTGGCATCGAGGGTGCAGTTGATGGCACTGAACAGCAGCCGCATGGCAATATCCTGGTGGTCAGGCCGCAGGGGACAGCGAAAAGCGGTGGCCGCCTTTTCGCCTGAGGCTGGCCTGGTAGTCGAACAGCATGGGTCCGGCGGGTGGCGGGTCGATCTGCAGCCGATCAAGCATCAGCGCAATGGCCGTGGTCAACTCGATATTGGCGATGCGCGCGCCCCCGCACACCCGCCGGCCGAGACCAAAGGGAATGAACTGCCCATCGCGGTCGCGCGGCCCGTCGGCGGAATGGCGTGTCAGCGAGACGCGTCTCGGCTCGGGAAAAATGCGCGGATCGTGATGAAGCCCGACGATGGAAACGAGAACGATCTGCCCGGGCGAGACGGGAATATCGCCGATCCGGTCGTCCACGAGGGCCTTTCGTCCCAGGATCGGGATGGGCGGGAAGATCCGCAGCACCTCGTCCTGAAACGCCATCACCTGCGGCATCAGGGCCAGCGTCCGCGCACTGGGCGGGGCGCCATCGAGCGCCTGTCGCACCTCATCGCGCAGCTTGCGCTGCAGGTTTGGGGCGCCTGCAAGAAGCCACATCGCCCAGCCCATCGCCGCAGCCGAAGTGTCGAAGCCGGCAAAAAGCAGGCTCGAGACTTCGCCCAGCAGGTCGGCCTCACCCCGCCGCGACGCCGCCGCGAGGTCGGACAGGACCGACGCGCCGCCAACCTCGCCCTGGCGGGCCACAAGCCGGTCGAGGCCCGCCCCGATCCGCGATCGCGCGTCCAGCGCCCTTTCAAGTGCATCGTCGAAGCCTGCTGGCTGGCGGGCCCCGGGCACGTTCCAGGCGATCCGCGACGCGTAGCTGAGGATGTTGCGGAAATCGGCGAAGAGGCTCGGCGAAAGATCATCCGGACCGAAGCCGAACGTCACATCGGCCACGACGGAGGCTGCGGCGCGATTGAGAGCCTCGTCGACCTCCACCGCGTCCGCCGGGGGGGCGCCGAGGAGCCCATCTAGAGCCGCGCCGACATGCCGGGTGGTGGAGTGAACGATGCGATCGGCCGGCGCGGCGGTGATGTAGGGCTGCGACAGTTTCTGAAGCCGCCGCCAGTCCGGTTCGTCCGCCGTCAGCCGGCTCTCGCCGAAAAATCCGAGAAAGGCGCCGAAATGCTTGCCATAGGCTTCGGAGTTAAGGTGCAGGACGTGGCGCGCCGATGCTGCATCCTGGATCAGCAGCAGGGTGACGCGATCCCCCAGCTGCATGGCCACGGGTTGGCCTGGAAAACGCTGGGCCAGCTCGAACAGCACGCCGCAGGGATTGTCCCGCCATGCGCTCGCGAGAGGACCGGTGAAGAAATCGAGGGTGATCATGGTGCGATCAATAGCACGGGCCGCGCCCTCGCGGACGCGGCCCGTTGCAACATCAATCCATCCGCAATCAGAACGAGGACTGGAACTTCAGGAACGGACCATGCACCAGCTTGTTGCTGTCCGATGCATCGAAATCATCGGTGGCCCCGACATTGTAGAGGCTCTTGGCCTGGTAGCCGAAGGTCAGCGTCGAACTCTGGTCGAGATAATAGTCGACGCCAGCCGAAGCCTCGACCCCGAGCACGATCTTGTCGACTGTAGACACTTGGCTGGTGATCGGGAGAACGCCAGGGAAGCTCGAGCCCGAGGAGACCGACGGCTCCTGCACGCCGCCACTGATGGTCCCGGAATAGGAGCTACCTTCGCCAGCAGCATTGAAGGTGGTGGTGTTGGTCTGGCGTCCAAAGACCGCCGATCCGGCGAGCGATCCGGAAAGCCCGAAACCGTTGCCGAAAGCCTTCGATCCACTCACGCCGATTCGCGGACCCGCTCCAAAGAACTCGGACCGCAAGCCGACATTGCCGCCTATGATATATTCGCCGCCGCTGTAGGTGCCGTTGCCGGATGTATTGAAACTGCCATTCTCACCGCTTGCGCCCAAAATTCCGGCAAAATCGACGTTACGGTCAAAATGCAGAGCCTGAATGCCGGCAAACAGGCGAACATTCAGATCAGCATCGAGGACAGGACGGAAGCCGACGTCGAACTCCATCGTTTCAAAGCTGAAGTTCGAAACGCCGGTAATTTCAAATCCGCCGTCAAAGCCAGAATACGATCCCGAAACACCGGGCGTGTAGCTGCTGCTTCCCGAGAAGCTGCTGCCAGATCCAAAAGACTCGTATGTCGAATCGATCAATCGATTGACCGACGCACCGAACATGACGTCCCACTCACTGTTGAGACGCTTCCCGACGGTGACGCCAGCCGTATAGCCGAAATTGTCCGGGATCTCGGATTCGACAACCCCGATCCCGCTGACAGGACCGCCCTTGTCACCTTCCTTGTCGAGGAAAGCCTGGTCAGCCTTGCTGAGGAGCGCGCCGCCCTGCACGGAGAAGGTGTAGCCCTGATCCTGCGCCTGGGCCGGAACAGTGGCGACTGCCCCTGTGGCCAGTGCTGAAACTGAACCCATAAGAACTGTCTTGAGCCGCATTTTGGCCTCGAATCTGGACTGTGTCAGTCACCGGTATCGGTGCGTTTGCTTGGGCGCAACTGCATTCGGCCATTTTGAGCCGCATTCTGGCCGTCTGTGGCGCGCCCGCTACAAATACAGCGCTTATGCTTAAGCCTCCGTTGAGAAATTGAGCACCGAGGCCTTCTTGGGCCCGCGCACTTCTCCATCATAGCTGCGCTTGAAATAGACGCGGACGCCTTTGTTGAGCGCACGCGCGCCGCGCATCAACCGCATCGTGGCGCGCGGGTCGGAAACGGCCACAACCGTCAGCGCGGCTGCATCGTGTGCCTGACCATCCAGATGCTGCAACGGACCCTGATCCAAAGCCCAGAGTTCTGCGCTGACCGACGAGGTGTGGATCCACCCGGCATAGCCGACCATCTCCCTGCGCCCGTTCAGCGCCGCCAGATTATGGCCCCGTGCCAGTTGCTGGCGGATGATGCCGCCGAATTTTCCGAGCTCGAACCCGGCGAACGGCGCGACCCGTGAGAGATAGTCCATCACGAGCCCGAAGGCTTCGAAGGAGGAGGTGAGGCCGACCACGGTCAGATCGTCGGTGTCATTACTCTGCTGGGTCATCGCGGCATTTCCTTTTCGGGCAGAGATAGCGGCAGTCGGCAGGCGCGGCAATCGAGATGGCCAAGGCACCGGGCGGCTGCTAGGCAAGGCGCCGAGAACACGCCGAGGTCCGCATGGCTTTCCTGACTGAACCCGAGCCGTCCCGCGGGGTCTTCGAGGCTGTCGCCCCCGGGGTGAGCCGCATGGTTGCCGCCAATCCCGGCCTCATGACCTATCACGGCACCAACACTTATCTCATCAAAACCGATGGCGGGCGCTTCATCCTCGATCCCGGCCCGGCGCAGGACAGGCAGCATCTCGATGTCATCGCAAGGCTCGAGGATGTCGCGGGCATCATCGTTTCCCATCATCATGCCGACCATTTCGGCGCCGTCGAGGCGTTGCGTGCCGTCACCGGACTGCCCGTGTACGCCTTCGAGCGGTTTGCCGACGATGCCTTCCTGCCCGACATCCTGCTGCGGGATGGCGATCGGGTTGGCGGCCTCGAGGTGCTGCACACGCCGGGCCATGCCAGCGACCATCTCTGCCTCGCGCGCAACGATGGCCTGCTGTTTTCGGGCGACCATGTCATGGGCTGGAATAGCAGCATCGTGCCGCTGCCCGATGGCGACATGGGCGATTATTGCCGCAATCTGACGCGTCTGCTTGAGCGGGATGATCGGCTCTATCTGCCCGGCCATGGCCCCGCCATCATCGATCCGCAGCCGCATGTGCGGCGGCTGCTCGATCACCGGCTGAAACGCGAAGCCGAAATTCTGTCGGCCATCGCCAGCCAGCCGCAAGCCCCTGCCGATCTGTCCCGGCGCCTCTACGACAAGGCCGATCCCCATCTGGCACGGGCCGCCCTGCGCAATGTCGAGGCGCATCTCAAAAAGCTTGAAGGCGAGGGCCGGGCCCGGCGGGAGGGCGACATTTGGCGCGCGCTTTGAAGCGTTTCGCGGCGAACTGGCTGAGAGGCGGTGAACATCTCTAGAGCCGCGGCATCGGCACCACGATCTGCGGAATGACCACGGGCAGCTGGGGCGCCATGCCGCTCTCGCTCAGCGGCGAGGGCGCATCGCGCGCCGAGGGGCAGGTTCCGGTGCGGGGCACGGGGAGGGTGTCGCCGTTGGAATATCGGCAGTAGCGCTGCGTCTGCGCCCCGCCCGTCTCGCCATTGAGGAAATTCGTCCACGCAAATGCGGGCGTGCTGCACATCAGCATCATGGCGGCAAGAACTGTGCGCATCGTCTCTCTCCGGTGGCTCTTGCGCGTCACTACAGGATGATGATGGCGGAGTTTCGCCACGATCCCGGCGCGTCACGCGCTGGTGAGGTGCAGGATATTGCCGTCAGGGTCCTTGAACCACACCATCCTGAAGCCGCCGGCATCATGCACGCCATCGCGAAACCTCACGCCCTCCATCTCGTAGCGTTCGAACGTCACGCCGCGCGCCGCCAAGGCGGCCGCGATCGCTTCGATGTCCTCCCCGCAATCCCACACAACCGCATTGGCCCTGTTGGTGCCCGCAACGTCGGATGAATAGATCACGAGCCGCGTGCTGCCCGTCCGGTAGACCAGCACCCCCGGCATGGTCCCGGTCTCGCTCTCAAGCCCGAGCACCTCGCCATAAAAGCCCCGCGCCCTCTCGATATCGCTCACCGCGATGATCGCAGATGAACTTTTCTGCCTGAACGCATCCATTTTCATCTCCAACGCCGTGAAGGAGTACAACGCGGAGACGAGCGTTCGGTTTGCAGGAAGCGGAGCGAAATGGTGCTGTGAGAGAGGATTGAATTCCGCCTCTTTTCGAGCACGCCGTTGATTTTACTGCAAAATATCGCGCTTGTTTCTGCCGTTGTGTATCACCGTCGTGACTCAGCGGCAAGCGGTTGGAACGCTGGATGGCGATAACATGCAGGCTCGCAAGAACTCGTTCTGGACGGAAAACGTCACGGGAGCATGCTGAACCGCGAACTGTCCGCGCAAGGCCGGGTGCTTGATGATACGTCAAAGCGGCAGGGCAGGGCCCGCAAATCAGCACGGAAGGCGCTGGCGGCGCCCCCCGCTCTGTCATCGGGCAGTTCGGCTCAGAACTGGCCGGTGAGTCCGATCGTCGCCTTGTAGGACATCGCATCGCCAAAGGTCAGGATGGTGCTGCCAGTGGCGTTCGAGCTGTCAAAATCGGCGTCCGGGACGCCGACATCGTCTCCCGCGGTGTCGCTAACGGTCATGCCATTGCTTCCAGCAAAGCGGGCCGAGGCGACGCGCGACAGATATTCGGCGCCGAGACCGAAATTGAGCTGCAGCCGCTCACCGATATGGGCCGAGAACTTGCCGTCTGCCTTGGCGGTATAGGCAAAGCCGGTCTCGGGCTCGAGGTTGAGAGTGCTGAAAACGCTCTCGTCGGCCGCTGCACTGCCACCTGAAAGAGTGGCTTCGGTCTCGGATGCATAGTGCGAGGAGGCGTAGTAGGCGCCGCCGCCAACGCCCAGCGACAGGGTCGAGCCGCTCCACAGCGATACATCGATATTTCCGCCCACCACGCCGCCGGCATAATAGGTGTCGATGGTCTCGATCGTGTCGAGGCTGAACATGGCATATTCGAAGTCGGGCGCGTACTCGGCGAACTGGCGCGGCGTGACGGACGTCTGGGTCGTCGTCTCCGTGCTGAGATAGCGGAAGCTCGGTCCGGCATAGCCGGTGAATGCCACGTTGCCGCCGTCGGGCGAGGACGTCTGCGAGAAGGTGAGGTCGGCGCCGGAATGCACCATGTTCTGGGTCACGTCGGTCGAGACTTCCCAACCCAGCAATTCGCCATAGCCGACAAACATTGCGCCGTCAGTGGTGGCCAATGCACCCAGCGAGAAGGTCTGATAGTCGCCGATGACGCCGGCATAGGTGAACCCGTCGGGGCTGGACTCCACGTCCTGGACCGGGCCCAGGATGGTTGCGGCATTGGCAGTCGGAATGGCAACGCCGCCGCCCGCGGTCACGGTGGACTCGGCATCGCCGAGGTCGCCCACGCCGGTCCCCGTGGCAATGCCATCGAGATCCCAGGTGTACATGCCGATCGTGCCAACCGGCAGGGTCGGCCCGTGGATCACCAGCAGCCGCTCGTCGTCCAGTACCCGCGACTGGCTGCCACTGCGCGTGGCAAAGGCGCCAAAGCCCGAGACAGTGACGCCTGCGCCGCTGTCGTTGATCGGTGCGGAAAACTTGGCTGCGAGATTGCCGCCAAACAGCATGTCGTCGAGCCCCTCGAACAGCACTTCGTCGCCGTTCAGCCCGCCGATATTGGTGGTGCCGATGGTATCGGTACTGGGCATGCCGAATGCACTGACGCCGCCTTCGATCGTCAGCGAGAAGAGTGCCGGCTCCTCGAAGACAACTGTGGCCGGCATGACGGGCGCGGGGGTTATGGCGTCAGCCGCCGATACGGCAGTCGATAGCAGCAAGGCTGCGTTCATGCCCAAGAGGAGCGCGTGTGGCCGCATTGAAGTGGATCCCTGGTTATCTCGATATGGAAAGCCGCCGTAACCTGGGCGATCGCCAGAAAAATTCTGGAATCGATCTGCTTTGGTTTCAACACATTTCCCGTGAACAGTAGTTTTTAGCCAAGGATGCAACAACGACAGAAACTATGCGCCACTGTCATATCCTGTCACCTTCTTTCAATTTCAGTGTTGTATATTTTCACCACTTTGTATTTGCAGCGACGTGGGGGCAGAACTAGATTGCCGCAGGGGTCAAGTCACGGTTGCCCGGAGCCGGCTTGAGCTGACGTGCTTCAGCTCAAGCCAGTCGCAGGCAGAGCCAGCCGTTAGCCGGGTCGATCCGCGCCCGGCCCGTCCAGGGTCAGTTGAACCCCGTAAGGGGGCGTATGGGAGAGTTGCGTGCAGGCTTTAGTTGCCGCGTCAGTCTGTGAAGGTGAAGCCTTGGCCCCGAACGGCGTGCAGCGGAACGACCATGTTGGACTTTTCAGCCCTGCGCCGCAGCCGGCTGGCGATGGTGTCGAGATGGGCGTAGTTGAAGTCGTAGACGTCCTCGCCCAGGGCTTCGACCAGCGCCCGACGCCCGACAATCTGCCCTCGCTCACTGAACAGGCGTCCGAGGAAATTCCTTTCGGAGGTGGTCAGCTTCAGGCTGTTTCCACGCCCATCGGAAAGCAGCCAGCCGCCCTGCTCGAGGCGCCATTCCTGCCTGTCCCTGTGCGATGCGGGTTGGCTCCTCTCGAGCCGCTGATAAAGCGCGGTCACCGTTGCCGCCAGTTCGCGAACGGCAATCGGCTTGACCAGATAGGCATCTGCACCGGTCTGCAGGCCGATCACCCGGTCCTCCACCGTGCCGCGCGCCGTGGCCATGATTATGCCTACCGGCTGGGAGGCACGCAGGTGCGCGGCAATGGACAATCCGTCTTCGTCGGTGAGCCCGATGTCGAGGATGACGACATCCGCCGGTCTGGCCGCATAAGACCGATAGAGGGTGGAGGCGCTGTCAAAGCCCTGCACATCCAGCCCCATCCGGGTTAGTCCTTCGACCATCTCCTCACGATAATCACCATCGTCATCGACCAGATAAACGATGGCGCTCGACGCCCCGTGCATCGACTTCCAACTCGATCCCAATCCGAAGGCCTCCATGACGCGCCGCTTTACCCATCGATTCCACGCATTGATTTTGTTGTCCATTGTGCTGGCGTGTATGGGCTGGTCAAAATCTGGTTGGGCGCTGGAGTTGGGGCCGACCGACGGCACAAAGGCGCCGGTGTCGCTCCGCGGCCAACTTGCCGTGCTCCAGGATACGTCAGGGGACATGACCATCGAGGATTTCGCGTCCGGCCGGTCTAGCGACCTGTTCATGCCGCTCGCCGCCATGGTCACGGAGGGTTACCGCCGCGGCGCAGTGTGGATCCGCTTTTCCCTTTCGGCACCCACCGCCCCGGGCGAGTGGATCCTTCAGATCGAGCGGCCCCTGATCGAAAGCGTCACGCTCTTTGGCCCAGACGCAACAGGCCGGCTGGCGCCGGTGCAGCCGGCTCCGCTCCCCGGCGGCGGCGAGGTGCGGCCCGCCTATCCGACGCTTTTTCCCATCGCCGTCGCAGCCGAGGACAACACCTATTATCTGCGGCTGGCCTCATCGACGTCTCTCACCACCGCCCTCAACATCTGGAAAGACGATGGCTATGAGAACTATCGAAATCTCGATCATTGGCTGATCGGCATCGTGATCGGCGCCGTGGCGGCAATGATATTTGCCAACCTGCTCTATGGCTACTTCCTCAGGGAATCGATCCACTTTGTCTATATCGCCGTGCTGGTCGAATCGGCGCTGCTGCCCATCTTCCATCTCGGTTATGCCAGCGAATTGCTCAGCGCGTTCCAACCCGCGCAGATCCACCTCAGCTGGGGCATCATTGTCTGCCTCTACAGCATCGTCATGGTCTGGTTCATGGGGCGCCTGTTCGAATTCCGCCGGCACAGCATCTGGGCCTGGCGCGCCATACAGCTCTTCATCGCCCTCAACGCCATTGCGCTGCTCTTTTCCCTTGCCGGGCGCTATGGCGATGTCGGGCTGTTCGTGTCGCGACTGCAGCAGATCTCCTACCTCTTCATCTCGGCGGTGGTGCTCTACCTGCTCATCGTTCGCCGGCAGCACCAGTATCTGTTCTCAGCCTTCGCATTTTCCGGCGTGATCATCGTCAGCCTGGTGATGCAAAGCCAGTATCTGGGCAGCAACTTTCTTGGCGTTGATAGCTCACTGGCCCGCTTCATGGCCATCGGCACCCTTGCCCATCTGGTGCTGCTCAGCGCCGCCGTTGCCCAGCGCGCCCGACAGGCCGAAGTCGATCTGGGCCGGGAGAAAGATCGCACCATTGCACTTACCCGGGCGGCTGAGCGTGACCTCACCATCAAAGTCGCGGAGAGAACCTCCGAACTCGCTACGATGAACGCCGCGCTTCAGCAGGAGGTGGAGCGGCGCCAAGAGCTAGAACTCAAGCTCAGGCAATCGCTCGTTTCCATCAACGATGCTCTCTCGGCCCAGCGCGATTTCGTCGCTTTGGTCTCCCACGAATTCCGCGCCCCCCTGTCGGTCATCGCAGCGGCTGCCGACAATCTTTCCATGTCGGCATCGGCGGGGGCGGACTATGTCGTCTCCCGCGCCGCAAAGATCCGCCAGACGGTGTCGCGGATGTCTCTGCTGATCGAAAACGTCCTTGCCGGCGAGCGTCTGGATTCGGGTCGAACGCGTGAGGCTGCCGAGCCCTTCGAGCTCAGCGAGGTTCTAGTGGCCGTTGTGGGCGGGCTCGATGACAGTGCTGCCGATCGGATCCAGCTGGCAGTCAACGGCAGTGGCATGGTGGCCGGCGAACGCAATCTCATCGAGATCGTCGTGCTCAACCTCATTCAGAACGCTATTAAATATTCGCCTGCGGCCAGCCCGGTCAGCGTCGCATTGGCGACCGATGGCGCCCAGGCCATCATCGATGTCACCGATCACGGCGGCGGCGTGGCGGACGAGCACCGCGATCTCATCTTCACGAAATACTATCGGGGGCACACTGCCGGCGTCAGCGGTTCCGGGCTGGGCCTGTTCATCTCCCGGGAGGTAGCCCGGCACTATGGCGGCGAACTCACTCTAGCCGCCAGCTCCGAAGACGGTTCAACCTTTCGCCTCGTGCTACCCATCTCGGGGCAGGCGGGAGCATAGCGCCTGCGCCTAAGCTATCTCGTAGGTGGAGGTGTACTCGGCGGGCCCTGGTGGCGAGAACCCAGTCGACTGCCTGTGCGGCTCCACACTGGGCTGCCGGCTGATGCGTTACATGCTACCCGGAATGCGCTTATTTCTCCGCGCCATTGATCAGGATCAACGGCTTGCCCCTGCAGCCAGCAAAAGAGGCCTCGATCATTTCACCGTTCGGTTGAAACGGCGAAATGCTCCAAGCGGCTGTGACGTTGCCCCTTGGGCCTCATCCAGTTTGAAGGAGGCTCTGGCCCCCCGACAAGGGCCAGAGATGAAGCCCAGCAGCTTCACCGAAGAGCAGATCATCGGGGTATTGAAAGAGTACGAGACTGGCGTTCCGGTTGCGGAGCTGTGCCGCAAGCACGGCGTGAGCAACGCCAGCTTCCACAAGTGGAAGGCCAAGTATGGCGGCATGGATGTCAGCGAGGCCAGGAAGCTGAAGGCGCTCGAGGACGAGACCCTGCTCCCATCGCTCCAGCAGGTCAGGGCGACGGTGGCGGCCTGGCGGGCCGACTACAACATCATTCTCCATAGCCTTCCCGCGCGTCGGTGGTCGAGCGGCTGCCCATCATGACGTCACGCGCTTCCTTGTCCATTTCCCCTATGCGGCTTCCTTGGTGCCGAGCGAGACCTTCAGTTCTGCGCCGATTTTGTGCTGAGCGATTCGTCCAGCGATCACGACGGTGACCGTCTGGCCCTTCGCGGGGCGCTTTATGTCCGCTGAGACGCGCTCGCGGTACCACCAGACGCCAGTCTTGGGATGACGGTGGGGATGAGGCATTGAGAGAACCATGTCGATCACCGCTGTGTATAACCGGCAAGCCGATTTGTGCAGCGACTCCAGATCGTTCTGGATAATCAACGGGAAAAATGGTGCTGTGAGAGAGGATTGAACTCTCGACCTCTCCCTTACCAAGGGAGTGCTCTACCACTGAGCTACCACAGCAGGGATCAGCGGGGAACGCTGTCCGGAACGCCGGGGTTACTGCCACAGGCCCGGCGTGTGTGCAAGCGAAAATCCGCCGCGATCGACGTTGGAGCGATCGGTTTCATCTTTGGCCATGACGCGCTAGTGTCTGGAGACTGCGTTAACCATAAGCCGCTACCATCCGCCTCATGAGCACATCGGACAGCGCCGCCGAGGGCGCACGCCAGCGCGAGCAAAGATTGGCCGCAAAGCTTCGGGAGAACCTCAAGCGCCGCAAGACCCAGGCCCGGGCCCGCGCCGAAGGCGGGGGACAGCCGGCCTTGGAGGAGGGCGAGGACCGCCTTCCGGGGCACAACGAGCCGCCGGGACCCGCGCCGCAGGATTGACCGCCGGGCGTTCGCCCATCACAAGGCCGGGCTTCGTCCCGCCAGCAGTTACGGGCGCTTCGCCCCAATACAAGGACCGTTCCATGGATCGCATTCGCCTCGTCGGCGGCAACAGTCTCAACGGCGAGATTCCGATCTCGGGCGCCAAGAACGCCGCGCTGCCGCTGATGATCGCCTCGCTCCTCACCGACGAGCCGCTTGTGCTCGAGAACGTGCCGCGCCTCGCCGACGTCAAGCAACTCGAGCGCATCCTCGAAAATCACGGCGTCGATATCGCTGTGCATGGCCGGCGCCGCGGCGCCGACCAGATGGACGGGCAGCGCATGACCTTCCATGCCGGCGAGATCGTCGACACCACCGCGCCCTATGAGCTCGTGTCCACCATGCGCGCGAGTTTCTGGGTCATCGGCCCGCTGCTGGCGCGGATGGGTGAGGCCCGCGTTTCGCTGCCGGGCGGTTGCGCCATCGGCACGCGGCCGGTCGACCTTTTTCTCTTCGCGCTCGAGCAGATGGGCGCCGAGATCGAGATCGATGGCGGCTATGTGGTGGCCCGCGCCCCGGCCGGCGGCCTGCGCGGCGCGCGAATCACCTTCCCCAAGGTCACGGTGGGCGCGACCCATACCGCGCTGATGGCGGCGACCCTGGCACGCGGCACGACCATCATCGAGAACGCCGCCCGCGAGCCCGAGATCGGCAATGTGGCGCGCTGCCTCGTGGCGATGGGCGCAAAGATCTCCGGCATCGATACATCAACCCTCACCATCGAGGGCGTCGACCGCCTGCATGGGGCCACCCATGAGGTGCTGCCCGACCGCATCGAGACGGGCACCTATGCGATGGCGGCGGCAATGGCCGGCGGCGACGTGCTGCTGCGCAATGCACGGCCAGAGCATTTGCAGGCAGCGCTCGATGCCCTCTCACAGGCCGGTGTGCATATCGGGGTCGAGGAACGCGGCATCCGCATTGCGCGGAATGGCAACGGCCTCCTGCCCGTGGATGTCGAGACCCAGCCCTTTCCGGGCTTTCCCACCGATCTGCAGGCCCAGTTCATGGCGCTGATGACCATGGCGGACGGCACCTCGCGCATTCGCGAGACCATTTTCGAGAACCGCTACATGCATGTGGCCGAGCTTGCCCGCTTCGGAGCCGACATCAAGGTCGAAGGCCAGGTGGCGACCGTTACCGGCAAGCCCACCCTCAAGGGCGCCCAGGTGATGGCGACCGATCTGCGCGCCTCGGTGTCGCTGGTGATCGCCGGGCTTGCGGCAAGGGGCGAGACCATCGTCAACCGCATCTATCATCTCGATCGCGGTTTCGAGCGGCTCGAGGACAAGCTGTCGCGCTGCGGCGCAGAGATCGAGCGGGTGGCTGGCTGATGGAGATGCCGCAGATGGAGCTTTATGACGATCATGGCACCGTGGCGTGGTGCGAATGCCTGTCGCGCGACCCCGAAGCCGCGATGGCCTTCTTTGCCGCAACGCTGGGCTGGAGCTTCGAGCCCTTCGACATGGAGGCCGCTCCCTACTGGCTCATCCATTCGGGCGATCACCTCGTGGGTGGGCTCGGCGGACTTGCTGCCGGCGATATCGAGACCGGCGAGAGCTACTGGCTGACCTCGATCGAGGTGGACAATGTCGATGAGCGCTGGGCTGCGGCCATGGAGGCGGGCGGCACGGCCATCCGCCCACCCCATGACGTGCCGGGCGTGGGTCGCGTGGCGCTCCTGCGTGATCCGACCGGGGCGGCCCTCGGTATCATGACCAGCGCGTCCGACGACGACGAATGATTGCGGCGGCGGCCGCGAGCTTGTAGATCGGGCGGGGCGTGCCAATATCTCGCGGGCTCCGCCACAAGACCCGGATGACGCCGATGACCGATCTCAAGCTGCTCGCGCTGGATCAGGACGACCTCGCGGTCGTGTCTGCAGCCACCCAGGATGCCGTGTTGCGCGTCAGCGACATGGGCTTTGCCAAGGCGGACCGGCGCTTCGCGCTGCTGATGAACCGCTTCGCCTGGGAGGCCGGCGACGCACGGGGCAGGGGGCAGCGCAAGCGCGCCGCCCTGCGCTTCGAACGGGTCGAGAGCGTCAAGGTTTCGGGCATCGACACCAATGCGCGCGACGGGGTGTTGTCGCTCCTCGCCATCGTGTGCGAAGAGACCGATGCGCCATCGGGGCATGTCGAGCTGCGCTTTGCCGGCGGCGGTACGGTTCGACTGGCGGTCGAAGTGCTCGAGGCGCGCCTCGAGGATCTCGGGGCCGCATGGGCCGCCCGCGGTCGCCCCAGCCATGATGTGCCCAACCACGATTTGGACCAAGCGAAGGCCTGATCCCCTTGTACAGACTTGACAGCAGCGACGGCGATTTCGCCGCCCGGTTCGAAGACCTGCTCGGCTCCAAGCGCGAAGCCAGCCAGGAGGTTGGCGACGCGGTTGCAGCGATCATCGCGGCGGTGGCGGATCGTGGCGATGGTGCGCTCATCGACTACACCGCGCGCTTCGACCGGTTGACGCTCACCCCCGAGGGCCTGAGGTTTTCCGCCGCGGAGATCGCGGAGGCAGGCAGGGCCGTGCCGCAGGCGGTGACCGACGCGCTGCGCTTTGCCCATGACCGCATCCGCGCGCACCATGAAAAGCAGAAGCCTAGCGACCATGTCTACGAGGATGCACTCGGCGTGACGCTGGGCACGCTCTGGAGCCCGGTGGAGTCCGTGGGGCTCTACGTGCCGGGCGGCACGGCGGCCTATCCCTCCTCGGTGCTGATGAACGCGGTGCCTGCCAAGGTCGCCGGCGTCGAGCGCATCGCCATGGTGGTGCCGACCCCAGATGGCGTGGTCAACCCGACGGTTCTGGCCGCTGCCAGTATCGCCGGCATCACCGAAATCTACCGCGTCGGCGGCGCGCAGGCGGTTGCCGCTTTGGCCTATGGCACGCAGACGATCGCGCCCGTCGCCAAGATCGTCGGGCCCGGCAATGCCTATGTCGCGGCGGCAAAGCGGCAGGTGTTCGGGCGCGTCGGCATCGACATGATCGCCGGCCCCTCCGAGGTGCTGGTGATCGCTGATCGCAGCGCCAACCCGGCCTGGATCGCCGCTGATCTTCTGGCTCAGGCCGAGCATGGCGGGGGCGCGCAATCGATCCTTCTCACCACCGACAGCGGCATCGCCGAGGCCAGCATCGCCGAGGTCGAGCGCCAGCTGGCGCTGCTGCCGCGCCGCGATATTGCGGCTGCCGGCTGGGCCGAATTCGGCGCGGTGATCACCGTGTCATCGATGGACGAGGCCATCGCGCTCGCCAACCGCATCGCCTCCGAGCATCTCGAACTGATGGTGGATCGTCCGCGCGATCTCTTGCCGCTCATCCGCAATGCCGGCGCAATTTTCCTCGGGCACCATACGCCCGAGGCCATCGGCGACTATGTGGGGGGCTCCAACCATGTGCTGCCGACGGCGCGTTCGGCGCGCTTTGCCTCGGGCCTGGGCGTGCTGGATTTCATGAAGCGCACCTCGCTGCTGGGCTGCGACCCGGGCAGCCTCGCCGCGCTCGCCGATGCCGCCGTGACCCTTGCAGGCACCGAGGGGCTCGACGCGCATGGCCGGTCCGTATCCATCCGGCTCAATCGCTAGCCGATGCGGCGGCCGCGGGAGTTCGATCGCAAGACCGACCGCATCGTGACGGTGACGCTCGACCCCTCGACCATCACCTCGATCAACCCCGACGAGGTGCATGAGTGGCGCATCGCCATCTATGACCTTGTCGAGGACAATTGCTTTGCCCCCGCCCGGGTGGCGGTGGGCGGGCCGTTCGCGCTGCATCTCTCGATCATCGGCAATTATATCGTGCTCGATGTGCGGCACCCCGAGACCTACGAGCCGATCGCGGCCCACTATCTCTCCCTGACCCCGTTCCGACGCCTGATCCGCGACTATTTTCGCATTCGTGACAGCTATTACGAATCGATCAAGATCGCGCAGCCCTTCCAGATCGAGGCCGTCGACATGGCGCGCAGGGCTCTGCACAACGAGGCGGCCGAACTGCTGCGCACGCGGCTCGACAACAAGCTCGAGATGGATCTCAACACCGCGCGCCGGCTCTTTACCCTCATCTGCGCGGTGCAGCCCTATGCCTCGCGCATCGACGAGCGGGAATCCAAGCTCCCCAGCGTGCTCTTCGTCTGTTCGATGAACTCCGTGCGGTCGCCCATTGCTGCGGCCCTGGCCCGAAGGCTTTATCCGGGCCGCATCATCGCCCGCTCGGCCGGGGTGCGCTCGGGCAAGGCCGATGGCTTCGTGCACGAGGTGATGGAAGAGATCGGCATCGACATGTCGGTGCACACCCCCCACACCATGGACGAACTCGTCGCCAACCGCTTCGATCTCGTTGTCACCCTCTCGCCCGATGCGCCCGAGGCGGTGGCCCGGCGCGGGCTCGAAATGGGAGACGAGGAGCACTGGCCGACCGCCGATCCCTCGCAGGTGGAGGGCAATCGCGAGGCGGTGCTTTCGGCCTATCGGTCGCTGCGCGACACATTGCATGCCCAGGTGCGACAGCGGCTCGAGCCGCTCGTGTCCGGTGGTTCACAAAGCGCCTGACTTGCTATAGGTTGCGCGCGAATTCCGATCCCCCATCGCGCCTGGAACGCTCCGTTCCGGGCCGGTGGTCTTTGCAGGAGAGACAATGGCTAAGGAAGAAGTGCTCGAGTTTCCGGGCGTGGTGACCGAACTGCTGCCCAACGCGACCTTTCGCGTGAAGCTCGAGAATGAGCACGAGATCATCGCGCACACGGCCGGCCGCATGCGCAAGAACCGCATCCGCGTTCTGGCGGGCGACAAGGTGCTGTGCGAAATGACGCCGTATGACCTGACCAAGGGTCGCATCACCTACCGGTTCAAGTAAGAGCCTAGAGGGAGAGATCGCCTTATGGCGAGCCGTCCGGAACTCATTCTCGCCTCGGCCTCGCCGCGTCGCCTCGCTTTGCTCAACCAGATCGGCATCGAGCCCGAGCATCTGGTCGCCGCCCATATCGACGAGACCCCGGAAAAAGGCGAGCTGCCGCGCAAGCTGGCGCAGCGCCTCGCAGACCAGAAGGCGCTTGCCGCCCAGCTCAAGGCCCGCGAATCCGGCTTTGCCGATACCGCCGTGGTCCTGGCTGCCGATACAGTGGTCGCCGTTGGCCGGCGCATCCTGCCCAAGGCCGAAACCATCGAGGAAGCCAGCGACTGCCTGCGGATGCTCTCGGGGCGTGCGCACCGCGTCTTTACCGGCGTGACCCTCATGACCCCGTCGGGCGCGCAGAAGCGCCGGCTGGTGGAAACGCGGCTGCGTTTCAAGCGCCTGTCCCCGCGCGAGATGGAGTCCTATCTCGCCAGTGCCGAATGGCGCGGCAAGGCCGGCGGTTACGCCATCCAGGGCATAGCGGGAGCCTTCGTGGTCAAGCTGACGGGATCGTATTCGAGCGTCGTGGGCCTGCCCCTGCACGAAACGGTGTCGCTGCTGGCGGGTGAGGGCTATCCCGTACATTTCAACTGGCTCAACCAGTCCACCCTGACGGCCGTCTGAGGCCGATGGGCGCAACCGTCATCACGCTGAAGCCGGCCCGGCCCTGTCCGATCTGCGGCAAGCCCGCGACCCAGGCCGATCATCCCTTCTGCTCGCCGCGCTGTGCCGATATCGACCTCAATCGCTGGCTGTCGGGAGCCTATGTCATCCCCGCCGCGCCGGTCGACGAGGATGGTGCGGATGAGGAGGCCGGCGCGGGGCCCGACGGCGAAGATCCGGACGTCTGAGCGCCGGTTTCCCGTGCAGCGCCAAGAGGTTGAGAAAACCGCCAATTGCCGCTTGCACACGACGCGCGACGCCCCTATAAAGCGCCCACTTCACCGCGCCGCACGGCGCTGGTTCGAGTGCCCGGGTAGCTCAGTTGGTAGAGCAGCGGATTGAAAATCCGCGTGTCACTGGTTCGATTCCGGTCCCGGGCACCACAAATTTCCCAACGGCTTCAATGTCTTGCGCGTGAACCCCTGCAACGGGCCTGGTGATGGCCCTATTGCAAGGGTTGGCTACGCGCGTAGGATCAGAAGCGCCAGCGGCGGGTGCGGTCGGCCTGGCCGATGCCGGTGAGGTAGCCAGCGGCGAAGGCGAGGCCGGCGATGGTCAGGACGGCGGTCGAGGTGACGATGGGGTTTTCCCGCGCCGCGTCGGCCACGGCCGAGGCTTCGTGCTGGACGTGCCGCACGGCCACGCGGGTGTTGTCGGCGACCGAATGGAGGCCCTCTTCGGCCTGTTCGAGCAGGTCTTCGCCGCGGTCGGCGAGGACGCTGGTGATTCGCTCCATCTGGGAGCGGAGCTCGGTGATCTGCTTTTCGATGTCGGTGATGCTGGTTTCGGCCATGACGCTGGTCCCCATTTGTATCGCACCAGAACGGCCTGGTGATCATGAGGTTCCGTGCAGTAGCGATTCAGTCGAGCGCGATGGCGCGCAATCCCTAGCGGTCCGGTTCACTCTCAGGAAAAGATCAGGTCTCGCGTGGATGAAGCTTCGTCAAGCCCGGTCTCGGCAGAGCGATGCCGTCCATCCTGGGAGGCAGTCACGGCGCTCTTACCGCTCGCTGTCTTCGAGCCGCAGCGCAGCGCGGGCGAACGCGTCCCCGTCCTGATCTCACTCTGGGCTGATCTGCCTGCCACCGAGGGATCGAGAAATTGTGCTCTTCCGATTATTGCTTTGAACAATATTTTCTGGCCAGCTGGAGAGGGGCTTGTGAGAATCGATTGCCCAAGTCACCCGATAAATTTGCCACGCGCCTAAAATAAATAACCTGAAAATATTAATAGCCATTCGACGGAAAGCCAAAAAGTGTTTGGATCTTTGTGTGATATTTATATCACGGATTTGAATATTTCTGGATTGGGGTGAAGTCCTTCGGACAAACCCTGCGCAACATGACACGCTACCGCTTTGGCAGTGCTCAGGCAGCAAGGAGCGCAAGATGGCGTGGCTTTCCGGATCGTTCGCATGCGTGCCTTTGTCTGTTCTTGCTATCGCAGGTTCACTGCCGATCGCCACGGCAGCTTTGGCGCAGTATGAAGTGGTCGAGACATTTGCCGTTCTGGCCGGTTCGACCGTGACCAACACCGGCACGAGCGTGATTTCGGGCAATGTCGGGGTCAGCGCCGGCACTGCGATCACCGGCTTTCCGCCCGGCATCGTAACGCCGCCCTTCACCTTCCACGCCAATGATGCCGTGGCCGTGCTCGCCCAGAGCCAACTCACATCGCTCTACAACGTGCTTCAGGGGCAGACGCCTGATCAGGACCTGACAGGGCAGGATCTGGGCGGCCTAACGCTCAATCCCGGCGTGTACAGCTTTGATCAAGGCGCAGGCCTCAATGGTACCCTGACGCTCGATGGCCTTGGCGACCCCAATGCCATCTTCATTTTCGTTATCGATGAGGCGCTGACCACGGGCAGCAATTCCACCGTGGCGCTGCAGAACATGGCGCAGGGCGGCAATGTCTTTTTCGTCGTCGGATCTTCGGCGACGCTGGGAACGTCCACGACATTTGCCGGCCAGATCGTGGCGTTGACGAGCATCACCCTTAATACATCCGCCACGATCAACTGTGGCGCGGCCCTTGCCCGCAATGGCGCGGTAACGCTCGACAGCAATACAATCGGCATCTGCGTTCTTGATGCTGGCACGTTCGGCGACGGTCTAGAAGACGAGGACACCACCGACAACGCGCAGGCCATTGCCGATGCCCTCGACGACTATGTTGCCGGCGGTGGCGTGCTTCCGCCCGGCTTTGCCATTCTGGCTGCCACGCTTTCCCCGACCGAACTTGCCGACGCGCTTGCCCAGCTTTCGGGCGAAGTCGCAACGGGCGTCAGCCCCACCATCGGGCAGGCAACGGATTCGTTTCTTACTCTGGTCAGTGGCGGTCGCGGCGGCGGCGGCGTTTCCGTGGCGCGGCTCGGCGACACCGGACCGTCGCGCGGCACGGTCAGCGTCATGGGCTATTGGCCCGATGCGGGCAATGGCGCATTTGACAGTTTCGATCCCGGTGCAGCGCCTTACGCCCCGCGCTGGGAAGCCTGGATGGCCGGCTTTGGCGGCGTGACGCTGGTCGATGCCGACGCCGAGAGCGGCGCCGCGGGCCGCACAGCCAATGACTATGGCGTCGCGTTCGGCATTGATCACCTCACAGCCGATACGCGCTTCGGCTTTGCGCTGGCGACCGGTGGCACCGATTTCCAAGTGGGCGATGGCATGGGCAGCGGTAGAACCGACGCGCTGCAGGCGGCCATTCATGCGCGCGCCGATTTCGAGACAGGCTATGTGTCCGGTGCGCTGGCCTATGGTTCCCATCAGGTGGAAACCGTGCGCACCGTGGATTTCGCCGGCATCGATCGCCTGACTGCCGATTTCGACGCCCAGGCGCTTGCCGGGCAGATCGAGGCTGGTTATCGGCTGGGCGTGCTCACCCCTTATGCAGCCGCACGGGCCCAGGCGGTCGCCACGCCCGCCTATGCCGAAGTCAGCGAATTCGGCACGGCGAGTTATGCTCTGGCTTTTGACGAAGCCGTTGCGATCAGCCTGCGCAGCGAAATCGGCGCCCGTCTGGAGTGGTCGACCGCGCTCGATGATGGTGCGGTGGTCACATTCGATGCCCGCGCCGCATGGGTCCATGAGTTCGAGACGGACGCCTCCCTTACGGCCCGCTTCATTGCCGTGCCTGGCGTTGCCTTCGAACTGGATGGCGCCCGGGCCGGTGCCGATTCCGCCGTGGTTTCGGCCGGTGCGCGGGTGCGCAGCGCCCAGGGGGTAATCCTTGCCGCAGCGATCGAGGGGGCCTTTGCCGCCAATGCGCAGAGCTATGGTGGCAGCCTGACGCTGGGATATGCCTGGTAAGAGGTGGAAAACACGGGGATAGGAACAGTCTTAACGACTTTTCGGTAGGATCGGAAAGTTGAGCCGGCCAGACTGCCGGAATGGTCAAAGTCAAATTCCGCCTCGCCCTGCACCTTTTCTGCCTGATGGCAGGCGTCCTGGCGCCCTCGGCGCCAGCCAGGGCCGCCGGGGTGATGGTTGCCTTTGCCGGCGCCGCGGCCCCGGGTACGGTCATTGTGAGAACGGGCGAGCGCCACCTCTATTTCGTCATCGGCGACGGGCGGGCCTTGCGCTACAGCGTCGGGGTCGGACGGTCTGAACGGCAGTGGACAGGCAGCACGGCGATCGAGGCCAAGTTCGTCGAGCCGAACTGGGCGCCGCCAGCGGCGATACGGCGCGACAATCCCGCCCTGCCGGCCGTGATTGCTGGCGGCTCGCCGGCCAATCCGATGGGCGCGGCGGCCCTGACGCTGACCGGTGGGGTTTATGCCATCCACGGTACCAACGCGCCCGGCTCAATTGGGGGATTTGTCTCCTATGGGTGCATAAGAATGCACAATTCCGACGTCATGGACCTCTTCTCGAGGGTCGGCGTGGGGACCCGGGTCCTCGTCGAACTCTGAGCAAGGGGTCTTGTGCGGCAAGGGCTTGCGCCCCGGACAGGGTTCGGTGAGAAGCTCAGCGGTATGAGCGCCAAACTCCATTCCGAACCGATGACGCCTGCAGCCGCGCAGTCGGTCCTTCTGGAAATTCTCCGTGACATAACAAGGCTTTGCGACGCCCATGAGGTGGAATATTGCCTGATCGGCGGCGCGTGTCTGGGCATTGTGCGCCATGAAGGGCAGTTCGTGCCCTGGGATGATGACATCGACATTTCGGTGCGCTCGGAGGATATGCCCCGCTTTGACAAGGCGATGGCCGACTTGCCCCCGCATCTGGTTTTCGAAGCCAGCGCGCGACTTGATTCGGGCCGCCGCATCTTCGACGGCCGCACGCGGGTGACTGAAGCCGGCCGGATGACCGATCGTGGGTTGGCAATCGATGTCGCGCCGATGCGCAACTGGCGCTCGGTCTGGCACAAGCGAATCGAGAATGGTGTGTCGCGCGTTGCACTTGCGGGAATAATGCCCGACTCCAGTGTCGCCTGGAAAGGCAGGGCCAAGCGGCTGTTGCGGCAGAGCGGATTATACAGGCCGCTCAAGACACTTGCCGATCTTGTGATCTACCCCTGGCTGCGCGCCGAGGATCGGGCGCTTTACGCAAGGGGCACGGGCATCGTCTCGGGATCGATCGGCATGGCGTGGAAGGGGCGCTACCCGCATGAGGTGGTGTTTCCCTTGCGGGACGCGGTGTTCTGTGGGGTCAAAGTGGCGGTGCCCAACCAGTTGGAGCGGTTTCTCGAGATCCGCTATGGCCTTGATTTTATGGAGCTTCCGCCCGAGAATAAGCGCTGGCGACATTTCGAGGCGGCGTATTGGACGGGGGACGAACGGCCGTGAGGGTTGCGACATTCGGGGCTTTCGACCTGCTCCATTATGGCCATATGCGGCTTCTGGCGCGCATCGCTGCGGACGCCGACCATCTGGTTGTGGGGCTTGCGAGCGACGCGCTGATCGGCGCGAACGGCAAATCCGCGCCCGTGTATTCCTATGAGATACGGCGCGAAATGCTGCTGCACACGCGCCATGTCGATGAAGTCGTGTGCCATGATGCTGTGCCCGACGGAACGGGGCGGGTGAAGCTCGTCCAGGCCAAGATCGACCTCGTCAGAACGCACGCGATCAACGCGGTGGTGATGGGCGATGACTGGCAGGGGCACTATGATTTTCTGCTGCCCTTTTGCGCCGTGCGCTACCTGCCGCGCACCAATGGGATATCGACGACGCTGATCCGCAGCGCCATTGCGGCGGGGCGCTGACCTCAGGGGCGCCAGTCGCGGATGGTGGCGAGGGTGCGCCCCGAGACCGAGGGGGAGACGCTGCAGCCGGGGGCGAGCATAAGGCCGGCCGGACCGGCGGCGGTGATGGCGTCGATGATCGCCTGGCGCAGCGCCGGAAGGCCGAGCCCGGTGAGGGCGGTCGTCGGCAGGCCGCCCATGACGGCCCGTGCGCCAGCCATGCGCAGGGCGGCGAGGCCCGGATTGGCCGGATCGTGATCATCGCAATGGATGATCTCGCGGGGATAGGCCGCGACCCGGTCGAGCGCGATGCCGCTGCCATGCACATGCAGGATGCGCGCGAGGCCTTCGGCATGGGCGAGGATGCGGATGTCGCCTGCCGATTGCAGGAGGTGGGCGTCGCCTTCGGCCCCGGAAGCCGCCGTGGTGGCAAAAAAGACGCCGAACACACCCTCGTCACGGAGGCGGTCGATGTGGCGGCACGTGGCATCGGTCAGCCGCACGAGCAGCACTTGGGCGATATCGGGCCGGGCGAGCAGCGCTTGGCGCTGGTCGCGCCCCAGATGACGCAGGAGCTGCATCCACGGGCTGTAGAGCGTATCGAACAGGGGAATTGAGGGGCCGAGATCGGCGCGCAGCCAGGCGATCACCTGCCTCTGGGCTCTAAACTGCGCGTCCCAGTCGGTGCCGGTGAGCAGCAGGCCCGGATCGATGGCGTTGCCGGTGAAGGCGGCATCGGGCAGGGCGATGCGGTAATCGGCCATGACCTTGAGGAAATCCCAGCCATAGGCGCGCTGGTAATCGGCGTGCAGCCGCGCCACCGCTTCGGGGGGCAGGTGCTCGCTGCCGAAATGGAACCAGACGCTGGCCGGAATGCGGTCTGTGCGTTCGCCGGCGATGATGGCCTCGAGCCGCTCGACGGGCGTCAGCGCCATGGTGATGATCTCACGCGTATCGGCCCCTTCGCGGCGGCGTTTGTCGGGATGGGCACTGCCGGGTGGACAGGGCCGGCAGCCCGGTTATTCTGGGACGGCAACGAACAGCAGGCGCGCGAGACCCGATGAAAAGCAACCAGCGCATCTATGGCATGAGCGTCGCCTCGGTCTATCCGCTTTACGTCACCAAGGTCGAGCGCAAGGGCCGGACCAGGGATGAGGTGGACAAGGTCATCTACTGGCTTACCGGCCATGATGCGGAGAGCTTTGGCCGGGTGCTGGAAGACAAGACCAGTTTCGAGGATTTTTTCGCCACCGCCCCGGCCATGAACCCGGCGCGCTCGGCCATCACGGGCACGATCTGCGGGGTGCGGATCGAGGAGATCGAGGAGACCACGATGCGGGAGATCCGCTATCTCGACAAGCTGGTGGACGAGATCGCCAAGGGCCGGCCCATGGAAAAGATTTTGCGGCAGCCCAAACAGCCATAGCTCATCGCCGGAAGGCGAGGGGGACGTCGAAGGTCCAGCTCGAGCGGCCGGCTCCGGCCGGGATGGGCGGGAAGGGGGCGGCGCGGCGCACGAGCGCCAGGGCCGCCTGATCGAGCGCGCCATTGCCCGAGGAGCGCGCGATGCTGGCGCCCGAGAGGCTGCCATTGGCAGCAACGGTAAAGCGCACCATGACTTCGCCGGACTGGCCGCCGGCCCGCCGCAGCGCATTGCGCAGCTTGCCGATGACCTGGGAGGGATAGCGGGCGATTTCGGCCGAGCCGCCGCTGCCGGCCCCAGAGGCGCGCGGCGGCGAGGGGGCTGCGGCAGCCACCGAATCGGCATTGCTGTTGCCCCCGGCGCCCGGGTTGCTGCGGCGGGGCGGGGGCTGTTGCTGGCGCACGGAACGCGTCTCGGGCGGTGGCTCACGACGCGGAGGCGGCTCGGCTACCGGACGTTCGCTGCGCGGGCGCGGGAAGGGGGTGGGGGACAGCTCGGTCTCTTCCACGGCGGCAACGGTTTCCGGTGGCGTCTCGATGAGAGTTTCGGGCGGTGTTTCGGCGGCGAGTGTCGGGGGGGCCGGTTCTGCCGACTCGCTCGCTGCCTCGGCCACCGCAACAGGGGCGGGCGGGGCCGCCTCGGCGGGCAGCAGGGGAGCCGGGGCCGCGAGCGGCAGCGCGTCCTCGGCCGTGCTGGTGAGCTCGGCGAGGATCGCGTCGGGCGGCACGGGCTCGGCGACGGTTTCGGCAGGAACGGGCTCGGCGGGAGCCGCCGGCGCGGTCTCCGCGACCTCGGGCGGCGTCTCGGCGATGGCCTCCGGAGGCGGCGCGCCCTTGACGGGCTCGGCCTCAGCTTCGGCAAGCTGCTCGCTCTCGACCGGCTCGAGGGTTTCGGTCTCCTCGGTGACCTCTTCAGGCGTCTCGGGCTCGACCAGCGGCGCCTCGCTGCCGGCCGAGAGCGCGTTGACGGTGGCATCCGATTCCACGAGCTCGGTGGCGTTGCTCGTAACGCTCGACACGCTGACGACGCTGACGCTGACCGGGGCGGGCGCGGGCGCGTCCGCGGTCTCGGGCCAGGCGAAGCCCATGAGCAGAAGCGCGAGCGCGCCGCAGTGAAGGGCCGCCGAAGCCGGCAGAGCGAGCCGCATCAGGGGGCCTCTTTGCGTTCCGTGATCAGCCCGATCTCGGCATATCCGGCCGCCGACAGAGCGCCCATCACCTCCATGATGCGGCCATAGGCGACTTCGGCATCGCCGCGCACATAGAGACGCTCGTCGGTCTCTTCGCCCATCAGCGCGCCGACGCTGGCCACGAGCGTCTCCATGGTGACCGGGTCGCCTTCGATGGAGATCGCGCCCTCGGGGGTGACCGTGACGGTGATCGGCTTGCGCTCGAGCGGCATGGCCTGGGCGGCGGTGCGTGGCAGGTTGACGGGCACGCCCATCGTCATCAGCGGGGCGGCGACCATGAAGACGATCAATAGCACCAGCATGACATCGACGAGCGGGGTGACGTTGATCTCGCTGATCGGGCCGCCGCGCCCCCGGCCGCGCCTGCGGCCCCCGGCCTTGCTCCCGCCCGCCATCATGCCCATCAGAGGCCCTTCTGCGCGTCGAGCTGGCGCGACAGCATGGCGACCAGCCGATCGGCAAAGGCTTCGAGCCGGCCGATCAGCCTGCCGGCATCGGCGCTCAGCATGTTGTAGGCGATGACGGCGGGGATAGCTGCGAGCAGCCCGAGCGCTGTGGCGAGCAGGGCTTCGGCGATGCCGGGGGCGACCACGGCGAGGCTGGTGTTCTCGCTCGTGGCGATGGCGGTGAAGGCGTTCATGATGCCCCAGACCGTCCCGAAAAGCCCGATGAACGGGCCGGCGCTGCCGATGGTGGCGAGGAAACCCAGGCGCTTTTCCAGCGCGGCGCTCTGCTCTGCGACGGCGAGATCGAGCACGAGTTCGAGCCGGCCGCGCAGGCCCTGCGGATCGGCGGCCTTCTGGGCGTGGCTGCGATCCCACTCATCCATGCCGGCGGCGAGGACGGCCGAAAGCCCGGTGCCGGTCTTGCTGCCCTGTCGGTCGCGCAGATCGGCCAGCGACAGGCCCGAGGCGAAGGCGCGGTCGAAGGCCGCCATGTCGCGCCGGGCCCGGCCATAGGCGGCCATGCGGTTGGCGATAATCGCCCAGCACCAGACCGAGGCGACAAAGAGCCCGATCATGATGGATTTGACCACCCAGTCGGCCTGCATGAACAGGCCGATGATGGAAAAATCATGCGCGGTTTCCATGCCTTAGACCCCGAAGGCGATGTCGGGGCGGGCAGACGGCGCGAGGCCGGCAAGGCAGGCGGTGGGGGCCAGACCTTCGCCCTCGCAGGCGGTGATGTCGTTGACGAGCACCCGGCTCACCGCCGCGCAATCGAGCCGCGCCAGCTGGAATTGCAGCACCTTGGTCTTGCCCTCGGCAAGGGCGCGGAAATCAAGCGTGACGATGCGATCGATCGCCCCGCTGGCCCCGAAGAACGCCATTTCCACCGCCGCGCGATCGAGCGGATGGCCGAGCCCGTTGGTGGCAAGGAAGGTGACGCGGCAGCCGTCTTCCACCGGCTGGAGGGCGTTGAGCTCGAGGCTGAGGGCGGGCGCGGGTGCGCTCGCTTCTTGTGCGACCGCGAAGCCTGAGCCGACAAGAAGGACGCAGAGCGCGAGGGCGAGGAGGGCGGTTTTCATCAGGCTACCCGAAAGGTTTGCGTGGAACGAGCGAGTGTCGATTGCGGCAGGACGAATGGCGCGCCCGCAGGCGGAAGGGCGCCGACGCGCAGGGGGGCTTCGAATAGCGACTGAATGGTCTCGTCGGTGAGCACCGCGATCGGGGCGCCCGCAGCCACGAGGCGACCGGCGCGGAGCGCGAGGATCTGGTCGGCATACATAGCGGCGAGGTTGAGATCGTGCAGCACGACGAGCACGCCGCCGCCCGTATCGGCAAAGCGGCGGGCCTCGTCCATGATCAGCAGTTGGTGGCGGATATCGAGGCTGGAGACGGGTTCGTCGAGAAAGAGGAAGCGCGGGAGGCCGTCGAGCACCGGGGTCCAGACTTGGCAGAGGACGCGCGCCAGTTGCACGCGCTGCTGCTCGCCGCCCGAGAGCGCGCCATAATAGCGGCCGCCGAAGCCCGAGAGATCGACGCGTTCGAGTGCCTCTTCGGGCAGGCGGGCAACGCGCTGGGCATTGGGGCCGGGCCGGCCGGCGGTGAGCCCCATGGCGACCACTTCGCGCACGGTGAAGGGAAAGGGCAGGGTGCTCGATTGCGGCAGCACGGCGCGGTGGCAGGCGGCGGCGACGGGGGAGAGGGTTCTGAGGTCGTGGCCGTTGAGCGTGATGGTGCCGCTAAAGGGCAGATCGCGGCAGAGCGCCTTGAGCAGCGTCGACTTGCCCGAGCCATTGGGGCCAATGATGGCGGTGAGCCGCCCGGCCGGGATGGTCGCGGAAATGTCGGCGACGATGGGTGTGCCGTCGATGGCGACGCTGACGTCGGAGAGCGTGATCATGCCGCTCACCACGCAAGGTTGCGCCGCCGCTGGAGCAGCAGCCAGAGGAAGAAGGGTCCGCCAAAGGCGGCGGTGACGATGCCGATGGGTAACTCCGCCGGGGCGACGATGACGCGGCTCAGCGCATCGGCCATGAGCAGGAAGCTCGCGCCCAAAAGCGCGGTCGCGGGCATCAGGTAGCGGTGATCGGGCCCGATGACGAGGCGCAGGAGATGCGGCACGACGATGCCGACAAAGCCGATGCCGCCGCTGACCGCCACCGAGGCGCCGGTGGCGCCCGCCACCGCGAGGATGGCGAGGATCTTGAAGCGCTGCACCGGCACCCCGAGATGGGCGGCGGTGGCTTCGCCCAGCGTCAGGGCGTTGAGGCCCTTGCCGAGGAATGCCGCGACGATGAGGGATATCGCGATGATCGGGCCGGCGGCGAGGATCTTGACCCAGGTGGCGCCGGCCAGTGACCCCATTCCCCAGAAGGTCAGGTCGCGCAGCTGGTTGTCGCTGGCAATATAGACGAGCACGCCGCTGAAGGCGCCGGCCATGGCGCCGATGGCGATGCCGGCGAGCAGCATGGTGGCGATCGCCGTCTGTCCGGCGCGGGTGGCGACCCGGTAGAGCAGGGCAGTCGTCGCGACCCCGCCGCCGAAGGCCGCGAGCGGCAGGGCGAAGATGCCGAGCGGGGCAATGACGGGGGCGAGTAAGCCGCCCCCGAGCACGATGATGATGATGGCCCCGAGCGCGCTGCCGCTCGAGACGCCGACAAGGCCCGGATCGGCGAGGGGATTGCGGAAGAGCCCCTGCATCAGGAGGCCCGAAACCGCGAGCCCGGCCCCGATCAGCATGCCCAGGAGCATGCGCGGCAGGCGGATGTTGAGGATCACCACCTGGTCGCGGAGCAGCGTATCGGGCGCGGCTTGCGTCAGGCCCAGCCAGTGGCGGGCGAGCGCAAGGGCCGAGGCGCCCGAGGCGCCGGTGGTGAGCGAGACGACCATCGCGAGGACCAGCACGCCCACGAGCCCGAGCACCACGGCGCGGCCGAGATGGCTGCGATCACCTTCGGCGCGGTGCGCGAGGGCGGGCAAGGCGGAGGTGGAGAGGCTGGTCACGGGCGATGATCCTCGTCACTGCGTGCCGTAGATGAGGTCGGCGAGCTCTGTAGCGGCGGCGGCCGTGCGCGGGCCGAAGCCGAGGAGATAGGCCCCGTCGAGCCGGTAGATGGCGCGATCCCGGCCGGCCGGAGTGAGGGCGATGGCCGGATGGGCGAGGAGGTCCTCGTCGCTGGCCGCATGGTCGCCGCCCCGGTCCATCATGACGATGGCGTCGGGGGCGGCGGCGGTGATCGCTTCCTCCGACAGCGGCCGATAGCCCTGATACTGGGTGATGGCATTGACCGCGCCCGATAGCGCGATGATGCCATCGGCCGCCGTGCCGGTGCCCGAGGCCTGGATCTGCCCGCCCTGGTTGGAGAGGACAAAGAGCACGCGCTTGGGCGTGGCGATGGCCGCAGTGCGGGCGGCGAGGGTATCGAAGTCGGCGGTAAGCTGAGCGACAAGAGCATCGGCCTCCGCCTCGAGCCCGAGCGCATCGCCGACGGCGCGAACCTTTTCGATGACGCCCTCGGCCGAATAGCGTTCGGGCACGGTGCGATAGGCGACGCCGGCGCTTTCAAGCACGGCGAGGGCTTCGGGCGGGCCCGAGCCTTCGAGCACGAGGAGCGCGGTGGGGTTGACCGAGAGCACGCCTTCGGGCGCCAGCGCCCGCATATAGCCGACATCGGGCAAAGCCATCGCCTCGGGCGGGAAGGTCGCAGTCTGGTCACGCGCAACGAGCCGATCCTCGGCATCGAGCGCAAAGATGATCTCGGTCAGCGAACCGCCGATGGAGACGAGGCGCGAGGCATCGGGCAGGGGATCGGCCGACGCCGGGGCGAGCCCGCACAAAAGCGCGAGCGCGGAGGCGGCGAGTAAAGTGCGCAGGGCCATCATGCGGCATCCTTGCCGGCGGCGGCCGGCAGGGCCTCGACGATGCCGCGCCACACCGGGCGCTCGTCGATGCCCTCATGGCGCTTGCCGAAGAACTGGATGATGAGATTGTCCTCGGCGTCGTAGAGCTCGACCGAGGTGACGTGCCCGTCCTTGGTGGGCTTGCGCACCGCCCAGGCGGCCACGACCTGGTCGAGCCGCAGATGCAGGTGGAAGGTCTCGTCCATCACGTTGAGCCAGGGGCCAATGGGCGCGACCTTGGTGATCGGGCCCGCGTGGATCTGGATGCAGCCGCGATTGCCCACGAACACCATGACGGGCAGGCCGGTACCGGCGACGGCTTCGAACAGGCCCGCCACGGCCTCGTGCTCCAGCCGCCAGGCATAATCGGTGCCGATCATTTCCAGCGCCCGCAACCTGTCGAGCTTGAGCCGCTTCAGCATCGGATAGAACTGATGGGTATCGGTCATGCCCAGCCAGCTTTCGCGCAGCTCGGCCGCGCCTGCCGGCTGGCCCTCGGCCAGAACCGGCGTCAGCGTCTCGACCGGAATGGTGTCGGACTGCTGGACGTGGCGCAGATTGTCGACCAGCATCGACCAGGCTTCAAGATTGGTGCCGGGCCGGGCATGCACCTTGTGCACGGCCGTGCCGGCGGCATCGAAGAACTGCAGCGAGCGCTTGATGGCGCCATCCTCGCCCCGCTTTTCGACGGCAAAGCCGAAGGCCCATTCCTTGGGGAAGATGCGCAGGTCGATCTCGTCGCCCAGAACCATCGAGGCGGCCGGCCCGATCACCGGCTTTTCATAGGGCCCGATCTTTTCGTGCACGGCGCTCTCGTTGCGGGTAAGCGCCATGACTTCGCCGGCGGCGGTGAGCCCGTTGAGCAGCATTTCGAGATCGATGCGCAGCCGCGTCGCGGTGTGCCCGACTTCGGCGGCGACCAGCTCGGCCTCGGAGATCTTGTGGATGCGGGCGAAGTCGCGCTCGCGCATCTCGGGATTGCGGGCCCTGAGGGTGCGGATCATCTCGGCGGATTTCTGTTCGGTCTGGGTCACGGCTGAGCCTATTTGGTGAGGATGAGCTTGCCTTGGCGGGTGATGCGCAGCCGGTACGGGACGCCATTGTGGACAATGACGATCTCGGTCTCTCCGGCGAAAAGCTCTGCGCTGTCGACCACCTTCAGTCGCTCCGGTGTTGCGGTTGCGGGCTCAGGCACAATCCTTCGCCCCGGCAAATGAGAAGCCAATTCAAAGCCTTGCGTTCTATGTTCGCCGTTCTGGCGCCCATCAGAAAACTTGACTCGAATAGACAACTTCTCTAGGTGACGCAATAGGTGATTTAAAGAGTCATCTTTTATCGCGCCGCCAGCCAGCCTCCCGCCAGCCCGCAGCCGATCCCGACACATGGAGACTGATATGGGGCTCGTAAGAATGCGCTCGGCCGCCCTGATGGGTGGCGTGGCGCTTGCGGTGGTGGCGGCTCAGGTCGCTTTCGCGCAGACCGTCAACACGACAAATGTAACGCTGCTGGAGCGGCTGGTGATCGGGCTCGGGGCGCCCAAGATCGCCATCGACACCCCACAGGCGGTGACGGTGGTCGACCAGGAGGACCTCGACCGGTCGCAGCCGACCACCATCGGAGATGCGCTCAAGACCGTGCCGGGCGTGACCATGCTGGGCTCGGACAATGTTCTGGGGCAGGCCTTCAACATCCGTGGCATCGGCACCACCGAGAACACCGCGGATGCCGCGCGCATCGTGGTGACGGTGGATGGCGCGCCCAAATTCTCCGAACAGTACCGGATGGGCTCGTTCTTCTCCGATCCCGAGCTTTACAAGCAGGTGGAAGTGCTGCGCGGGCCGGCGTCATCGACGCTTTATGGCGCGGGCGCCATCGGCGGGGTGATCAATTTCACCACCAAGGATGCCTCGGACTTCATCGCGCCGGGCATGACCGGGGCCGTGCGGCTCAAGACCCAGTATGACTCGAACGGCAACGGCACGCTGGCCTCGGGCATCCTCGCGCACCGGCTCACCGACAATTTCGACGTGCTGGCCGCCGGCAACTGGCGGCGGGCCGATGATTTCACCTTCGGGGGTGGCGATCTGGCCGAGGGCACGGATTTCTCGACGCTGTCGGGGCTTTTGAAGGGCACCCTGCGCTTCGGGCAGAATGACGAGCAGGTGGTGCGGCTTTCCTACCAGCACTGGACCTCGGACGATCCGGACCAGCCCTATGTGCAGACCCAGATCGATCCGATCCTCAACGGCACCTTCGGCAATATCGATCGGCTCGTGACCGACGACACGGTGGTGCTCTCCTACGAGAACCCGGCCAGCGACAATCCCTGGCTCGATACCAAGATGTCGCTGTCTTATTCCAACACCACCAACAGCCAGACCGGCTCGACTGCCGATCTCTCGGGCTTCCCGCCCTCGCCGACCTTCCGCATTCTCGACGACACCGACTACACCTACGAAAATCTGCAGTTCAAGGTCGACAACACCGCCGAATACATCACCGAAGGCTTCGAGAATTATCTGACGGTGGGCCTGCAGGCGAGCCATCAGAACCGGCTGGCCGAGCGCACCGCGACGACGCTTCTGCAGCAGCATCCCGAAGGCACCGAGGACAAACTCGGGCTCTATTTCCAGAACGAATCGATCTGGAACGACCAGCTGACGGTGATCGGAGGCGTCCGCGCCGATTTCAGCACCATCAACCCCTCCGAGGAGATTCCGGGCGCCTATGAGGTCTCGAACGAAGCGATCTCGCCCAAGATCGCGGCGCTCTATGACGTGACCGAGAATTTCGGCGTCTTCGGCTCGCTTTCCTACACCGAGCGCATGCCGACCATCGACGAGCTCTACAGCTACAGCGCCAACAATGCCGAAACCGTGTTCACCCGCAATATGAACATGGACCTCGAAAAGGAGAAGTCGATCAATTACGAAGCCGGCTTCACGCTCTCGGGCAATGATCTGGTGCAGTCGGGCGATGCGGCATCGGTCAAGATGACGGCGTTCTACAACGATCTCTACGACCTGATCGCCACCAGCGGCACGCGGTCGTCGCCGACCTTCCCCACCGATGTCTATTACGCCAATATCGACCGGGCGGAGATCTATGGCATCGAGGTGGAAGGGGCCTATAATTCGGACCTGTTCTTCGCCAACCTCGCCTATACGGCGACCTGGGGCAGCGACCTGACCACCGGCCTGCCGCTGCGCACCATTCCCGCCCACCGCGTGGCCCTGACGGTGGGCGCACGGGTGCCCGAACACAACCTCGAATTCGGCGCACGGGCGAGGCTCGTGGCGGACGCGGAGAACTCGATCGGGGCCACGAACACCACCCAGGTGGTGCCGGTGGAAGGCTACCAGACCTACGATCTCTTCGCGGCCTGGAAGCCCGATACGGGCGTGATGGCGGGCACCGAACTCCGCGCGTCGGTCGAGAATCTGTTCGATGCTTCCTATCGCGACAATCTGGCCAGCGCCGACGCCAAGGGCCGCACCTTCAAGCTGAGCCTCTCCAAGCAGTTTGATTATTGAGGTTTGGTTTCGGCCACCTCCCCCGTGAAGAGGGAGGTGGTGTGGCCGGTTGGGGCGGGGGCGGTGCGGGCGGCCCTCGCCCTTCGAGACGCGCCGTTGGCGCTCCTCAGGGTGAGGACCGCTTTGAATTGCCCGAGAGACCTCATGGTGAGGAGCGCCGCTAGGCGCGTCTCGAACCATGGGGGCGGAGCACGGTGCACTTGCCCTACCACCGGGTCGTTCCAGCGCAAGCAGGAACCTCTGTTGGGGGTGCGGAAGCATGAAGTGCCCGGCCCTCGCCCTTCGAGACGCGCCGTTGCCGCTTCTCAGGGTGAGGACCTCCAAACGGGGGTGAGGGGCTCGGCGGGCGGTCGAAGGCTTGCCTGGCCGCGCTTACGGCTCTTTCACCGCTTGGAGCTACCACTCGGGCAAATCCGAGGACCTGCTCATGAGCCGAATCGCCTGGCCCTTTATCCTTGTCGCGCTGTTCACGCTGGCGCTCGCCGCGCTGGGCTATGGACTGGCGATCAAGGGCTATGGCATCGGAATGACGGGGGTGGAGCGGCTCGATGCGATCGCGGCGCCCGCCATGTTCATGCCGCTGGCCGCGCTTTATGCGTTTTCGGCGGCGCTGGTGGCGCTTCTGCCGCTGCGGGCGGCGAGTTTCACCCATGCCAGCGCGTCGGTTCCGCTCTATTCGGCCACGCTGATCCTGCTCGCCACCATCGTGGGGGTGGTGCTGGCGCGTGTCATCCTCGTAGATCGCGACACGATCCGGCAAGTGCTCGACTGGCACCTGCTGTTCGCGCTGGCGGTGATCGGGGTGCATCTGCTGACCAACCAGCTGCGCAAGAACCTGCTCATCCGCTCGCTGGCGGTGATCGCGCTTCTGGCCGCTTCGGGGGCGTGCCTCTTCTGGTCGTTCCGGCTCTGAGGCCCGGTGCGGCCGATCGCCCTTGAGGCCCGGATGCATCACGGGGACTGGTCGGGCAGCCGCCCAGTTGCTAGTGCTCGTGCGCCAGCCAGCAGGGAAGCCTTGATGCCAGCCTTCGGTCCTTATCTCTCCGCCGAGACTTTGTTCAACGCTTCGCCCAACGCCTATATGGTGATGGATGCCGATTTGGTGATCGTCTCGGCCAACCGCACCTATCTTGCGACCACGGCGCGACGGCTCGACGAAATCGTCGGCCGGCTGGTGTTCGATGCCTTTCCGGCCGAGGGCGCGGCGGGACAGCTGCTCAGGGCCTCGCTCGAACGGGCGGCGCGCGACGGGGTCGTCGACTATCTGCCGGTGATCGCCTATCCGGTGTCGCGGCCCGACGGGGTGGTGGAACACCGCTACTGGAGCGCCACCCACACCCCGATCAAGGACGTTGAGGGCAAGGTGGCCTTCGTGCTCCAGCACACCGAGGACATCACCGAACTGCATCGCCTGCGCGAGCGCGACCCCGACGAGGGCAAGGCGGCCAAGGTGCTCGCGCGCGCCAGCGCCGCCGACAGCGCCGTGCGCACGCTCACCGCCGAGCGGCATTACCTGCGCGAACTCTTCGACAAGGCACCCAGCTTCATGGCCGTGCTGGCGGGGCCCGAGCATGTGTTCGAGATCGCCAACGCCGCCTATCTGCAGGTGGTGGGGCACCGCCAGGTGCTGGGCAAGACGGTCGACGAGGCTTTGCCCGAAGTGGCCGGGCAGGGCTTCATCGAGCTGCTCGACACCGTCTACCGCACCGGCGAGCGCTATGTGGGCAGCGGCATCAGGGTGCTGCTCACCCACACCCCCGGCGCCGAGCCGGTCGAGCGCTTCCTCGATTTCGTCTACCAGCCCATCCGCAACGAGGCGGGCGAGGTGGTGGGCATCTTCGTGCAGGGCCACGACATCACCGACCAGAAGGCGGCCGAGCTCAAGGCGCTTGAAAGCGAGGCGAATTTCCGTGACCTGGCGCAATCGCTGCCCAACCATGTGTGGACGGCGCTGCCCGATGGCCGGCTCGACTGGTTCAACGACCAGGTCTATGCCTTCAGCGGCACCGAGCCGGGCATGCTCGATGGCCATGGCTGGGTCAGCATGGTGCATGAGGACGACAGCCCCGCCGCCGGCCGCAGCTGGGCGGCGGCGCTGGGAGCGGCGGCCCCTTACCAGACCGAATTCCGCCTGCGCCGCGCCGACGGGGTCTATCGCTGGCACATCGCGCGCGCCAAGCCCACCTTCAACGCCGACGGCACGGTGCGGCGCTGGGTGGGCACCAATACCGACATCCACGATCAGAAGCTGCTCGAGGCGGAGCTCGCCGCCCTCAACGCCTCGCTCGAGGCGCGGGTCGAGGCGCGCACATCGGAGCTGATGCACACCGAGGAGGTGCTGCGCCAAAGCCAGAAGATGGAGGCGGTGGGCAATCTCGCAGGCGGCATCGCCCATGATTTCAACAATCTGTTGCAGGTGATCAGCGGCAACCTGCAATTGCTGCAAAAGACCGTTGCCCATGACGGTACGGCCTCCACCCGGCTCGGCCACGCGCTCGAGGCGGTGCAGCGCGGCGCGCAGCTTTCGAGCCAGCTTCTCGCCTTCGGCCGCCGCCAGCCGCTGGCGCCCAAATCGCTCAATGTCGGGCGGCTGCTGCGCTCGATGGACGACATGCTGCGCCGCTCGCTCGGCGAGGCGATCGAGGTGGAAACGCTGATCGCCGGAGGTCTGTGGAACACCCTCGTCGACGAGGGCAATGTGCAGAACGCCATCCTCAACCTCGCCATCAATGCCCGCGACGCCATGCAGGGGCGCGGCAAGCTGACCATCGAGGCGGGCAATGCCTTTCTCGACGATCACTATGCCCGCACCCATGCCGATGTGACGCCGGGCCAGTATGTGATGATCGCGGTGACCGATTCCGGGTCCGGTATCCCTCCCGAGATCCTCGACAAGGTCTTCGAGCCCTTCTTCACCACCAAGCCGGAAGGGCGCGGCACCGGCCTCGGGCTCTCGATGATCTATGGCTTCGTCAAGCAATCGGGCGGCCATGTGAAGATCTATTCGGAGGTGGGCAGTGGCACGACCGTCAGGCTCTATCTGCCGCGCTCGGACCGGCCCGAGGACGAAAAGCCGATGACCGGCCAGACAGCGCGCGGCGGCACCGAACTCGTGCTCGTGGCCGAGGACGACCCGCGCGTGCGCGAAACCACCGTCGCGCTCTTGACCGAGCTCGGCTACCAGGTGGTTTCCGCCAAGGATGCCGATGCGGCGCTCGCCATTGTCGAAAGTGGACTGGCCATCGATCTTCTGTTCACCGATGTGGTGATGCCCGGCAAGCTCAAGAGCACCGAGATGGCCAAGCGGGCGCGGCAGGTGCGGCCCGGCCTCGCGGTGCTGTACACCTCGGGCTATACCGAAAATTCCATCGTGCATGGCGGCCGGCTCGACCCTGGCGTGCATCTTCTGAGCAAGCCCTACAGCTCCGATGCGCTGGCGCTGAAGGTGCGCGAGGTGATCGACGCCGAAAAAGCCCGCAATCCCTCGGCGCAGCCTTCACCCGCGCCGGGGCCTGAGGCCGAAGCGGAGCCCCGGACGCTGTCGGTGCTGGTGTGCGAGGACGAGTTCCTCATTCTGATCAACACCAGCCAGATGCTGGCCGATAGCGGCCACACCGTCGCCGAAGCCGCCAACGGGGCCGAGGCGCTCGAACATCTGGCCACGGGCCGGTTCGATGCGATGGTCATCGATGTGGGGCTGCCCGACATGTCGGGCGTGGAGCTTGCCAAGAAGGCGCGGCAGGCCCATCCCGGGATTGCCATCGTCTTTGCCTCGGGCCATGCGAGCGTGCCGGGCATGGACGCGATAGCGGGCGCCCATGCGGTAACAAAACCCTATCAGGCGGCCGAACTCGAGGCCGCCCTGCGCGGGGCCACGGCCGGACGGTGAGTGCGAGGATGACGATGACCGATAATCTTTCAGCCAACCGCGCCAATTTCGTCACCCATCTCGAATGCGCGATGACGGGCGAGCGCTATGAGGCCGGGCGGCTGCACGGGCTCTCGCGGGTCGGGCGCCCGCTGCTGGTGCGCTACGACCTGGCCGCGCTCGGGGCCTCGATCGATCGCGATGCGATTGCGGCACGCGCGCCCGATCTCTGGCGCTGGCGCGAATTGCTGCCGGTGGTGAACACGGCCAATATCGTTTCGCTGGGCGAGATCGAGACCCCGCTGATCGCCATTCCGCGCTCGGGCGGAAAGGGCGTTCTGGTCAAGGATGAGGGCCGGCTGCCGACGGGCTCGTTCAAGGCGCGCGGGCTGGTGATGGCCGTGTCGATGGCCAAGGAACTGGGCGTTACCCGCATCGCCATGCCCACCAACGGCAATGCGGGGGCGGCGCTCGCCGCCTATGCCTCGCGCTGCGGCATCGAGACCATCGTGCTCTGCCCCGAGGAAACCCCTGAGATCAATGTGCGCGAGATCGCGGCGCAGGGCGCGCGCGTCTGGCGCGTCAACGGACAGATCGACGAGTGCGGCGCCATTGTCGGCAAGGGCGCGGCCGAGGGGCGGTGGTTTGATTTTTCAACCCTAAAGGAGCCCTATCGCATCGAGGGCAAGAAGACGATGGGGCTCGAACTGGCCCTGCAGTTCGGCTGGGACCTGCCCGATGCGATCTTTTATCCCACGGGCGGGGGCACCGGGCTCATCGGCATGTGGAAGGCCTTCGACGAGCTCGAAAAGCTGGGCTGGATCGGCAGCAAGCGGCCCCGCATGTATGCGGTGCAGGCCGAGGGCTGCGCCCCGATGGTGCGGGCTTTCGAGCAAGGGCTCGAGCATGCCGAACGCTGGGAAAATGCCGCGACGGTGGCCGCCGGCATCCGCGTGCCCAAGGCGGTGGGCGATTTCCTCATCCTGCGGGCGGTGCGGCAATCGGGCGGGCGGGCCCTCGCGGTCAGCGATGCCGAGATCCTGCGGGCGGTGGACGATACGGCGCGGCAGGACGGGCTGCTGATGTGCCCCGAGGGCGGGGCGACGCTTGCGGCCTTGCGCAAGGCGCGGGCAGAGGGGCTCGTGGCCGAGGGCGAGCGCGTGGTGCTGTTCAACTGCGCCACGGGGCTCAAATATCCCATGCCGATGGCCGGCGAGCCGCTCGACCGGACAAAAGAGATCGACCTCTCGCGGCTCTGAGCCTCATCAGCATGTGACTGGACAGATCCGCCCGGCCCGCGCCTCTATGGGGCCCAACCAAGCACAGGCCCGCCATGAGCTTTTACGCCGCCATCGCCTTTGCCGTTACCGGGGCCGTCGCCCTCGCTTCCGGCTTCGCCATGGGAAAAATGAGTGGGCGCAGCACCGCTGTTTCCGGAACGGCGGCGGGCGCCGCATGGCTTGCCGCCGGGCTGATCGTGCTGCCCTTCCTCCCCTGGCCGACGCCCTTGATGCTGGGCATCGGGGTCGTGGCCTGGCTCTTCGGGGTGCTGGTCGATCACCGCCCCGTGCCCGCCGCCCTGCGCCACGGCGTGGCGCTGGTGCTCTTCGGGGTGCTGATCGTGGGCGGTGTCCCGGTTTTCCTGTTGCGCACCGCGCTGGGGCTGAACCTGCCGGCGCCGGTGCTGATCGGGGCGATCCTCGTGGTCGGGCTGGTGCTGCGGCTTTCAAGCGACAGGATCGTGGTGCCCGAGACGCACCGCTTGCAGGCCTATGGGGTGCTGCTCGTGGTGCCGACGCTCGTGATGCTGGCAATGGTGCCGAACATCGCCACCCAGCCCTCCTTCTGGTGGCAGGCCGGCATCGCGGCCATGCCGCTGGCGATGCTGGCGCTGAAACCTCTCGCGGGGGCCGGGCCGATGGGCGAGGCCGGCGGGCTGATGCTGGGCTTTGCCACCGGCTTCGTGGTGCTCAACACCCTCGCTTTCAGCTGGGTAAACCCGCTCGTCTGGATCGGTATCGGTGTCTTGGCGCTCGTGGTCGAACTGCGCAGCCGGTTCAGGCCAGCGCGCGCATGAAGAGCCCGGCGAGCCCGAGGATCATCACCGCGCCGAGTGTCAGGCCGGCGGCCATGGCCAGAGCCTCCTGCCGGTAGCGGCGCAGGGCCCGCTCCACGGTGCTCGCAGCGCGTGGTTGAGTGTGGCTGAAGTCCAGATGCGTCATGTGCACGTCCCCCATTCCTCCGAGCAGATACTGCGCGCCCGCCCGAAAAATGCCAAATGAAGGCCACAAGTATTCTTAATGAAACGGCAACGTTAATACGTATGAAGAAGATGTTGATGCTTGACTTTGGGCGTGTGCGTTCGGGTCGGCCATGCCGCAGGCAGGCGGGGCCAGGGCTGTGCCAGAATGGCCTGCAGTGATCGCAGCGATTCGCAGTCCGGACCCATGATGACCAGCCTCTCCCGCCGACGCCTTCTCGCCGGCAGCGCCCTCCTGCTGCTTGCCGCCTGTTCGCCCGCCGGTCCGCCGCTGACGCGGACATCGCCCGCCGAACTGTCGACGGCCAGCATCATGGCGGCGATCAACGGGGTGCGGCAGGCCAATGGCCGCGAACCCCTGAGCTACAATGGCAAGCTCGCCGCGGCGGCGCGCCGGCAGGCCGACCTCATGGCCTCGCGCGACCAGCTGTCGCACAATCTGGGCGTCACCCTGCGCCAGCGCGTCACCGATGCCGGCTATGTCGGGGCGGTGGGCGAAAATGTCGCGGGCGGCCAGCAGACGCTCGAGGCCGCCATCCAGGGCTGGCTCGATTCCCCATCCCATCGTTCGACGCTGCTGAGCGACAAATTCACCGAATTCGGCCTCGCCGTGGCGCGCGTGCCGGCGGGCCGCAAGAGCCGATACGGGATTTACTGGGCGTTCGTGGCGGGTGGCGATTTCGCGGCTTGGTTGTGAGGGGGGCGAATGGTGCAAGCTGTGCAAGCGGCCCTCGCCCTTCGAGACGCCCCTTTCGGGGCTCCTCAGGGTGAGGTCCTCAACGGCTGCCGCGGGCATGAGGGGAGAAGGGAAGGGGGGCCACGTTTCAGCCTCAGGGGAGAAGGGAGGGGTGATGGTCTCACGGAACCGTTCACCCGTTCGTCAATGTACGGCGGACGGCGTCTTTCCAGCCCTTGACGAGGCGGCGGCGGTGTTTGTCGTCCATTTCGGGGGTGAAGCGGCGGTCGGCGGACCAGCTTTTGGCAAAGCCCTGGCGGTCGGGCCAGAGGGCGGCGCGGGAGGCGGCGAGCCAGGCGGCGCCGAGCGCAGTGGTTTCAAGGCTCTGAGGGCGATCGACAGGCGCGCCGAGGATGTCGGCGAGGCGCTGCATCGTCCAGTCAGAGGCGACCATGCCGCCATCGACGCGGAGCACGGTGGCCTCTTTTGTCGCGTTTCCGGACGGCGAACCGGTATCCACTTCGCCTGGAAACGCTTTGGCGCCTTTGCGCCAGTCCTTGCGCATGGCCTCGAGCAGGTCGCGGGTCTGGTAGCAGACCGATTCGAGGGCGGCGCGGGCCAGTTCCGCCGGGCCGGTGTTGCGGGTGAGCCCGTAAAGGGCGCCGCGCGCCTCGGGGTCCCACCAGGGGGCGCCGAGGCCCACAAAAGCGGGCACGAGATAGACCGATTGGGCCGGATCGGCCTGCTCGGCGAGGGGGCCGGTCTCGTCGGCGCGGGCGATGATGCCGAGCCCGTCGCGCAGCCATTGCACGGCGGCACCAGCCACGAAGATCGAGCCTTCGAGCGCGTAGGTGGTCTCGCCATCGAGCCGGTAGGCGATGGTGCCCAGGAGCCGGTTGCGCGAGCGCACCAGCGTGTCGCCGGTGTTGAGCACGGCGAAACAGCCCGTGCCATAGGTGGATTTCAGCATGCCGGGGGCAAAGCAGGCCTGCCCGATGGTGGCGGCCTGCTGGTCGCCCGCAACCCCGAGGATGGGAATGGCGGCGCCAAAGAGCGCCGGGTCGGTGACGCCGAAATCATCGGCGCAGTCGCGCACTTCGGGCAGGATTTCAGCAGGGATGTCGAGCATGCCGCAGAGGTCCGCATCCCAGCGGTTCTTGCGGATATCGTAGAGCATGGTGCGGCTGGCATTGGTGGCATCGGTGAGATGCGCCGCCCCGCCGGTGAGGCGAAAGATGAGGAAGCTGTCGATGGTGCCAAAGCAGAGTTCGCCCTTTTCGGCCCGCTTTTGCGCCCCGGGCACCGCATCGAGCAGCCAGCGCAGCTTTGTGCCGGAAAAATAGGGGTCGATGACGAGCCCGGTCTTGCGCATCACCGCCGGCTCGGCCCCGGCGCGCCGCAGGCGGGCGCAGAGGGAAGCCGTGCGCCGATCCTGCCAGACGATGGCGTTATGGATGGGCTTGCCGGTCGTCCGCTCCCACACCAGCGTCGTCTCGCGCTGGTTGGTGATGCCGATGGCTGCGATTTGGGTGGCGTCGATACCGGCTTTCGCGATGGCTTCGCGCACGCTGTCGACCACCGAGGTCCAGATCTCCTCGGGATCGTGCTCGACCCAGCCCGAGCGCGGAAAATGCTGCGGGAATTCGCGCTGTCCGGTCGCGACCTGGCGCTGCGAGGCATCATAAAGGATGGCTCGGCTCGAGGTGGTGCCTTGGTCGATCGCCAGCACATAGCCGCTCATGATGGGATTTCCGCAGGCTTAGTTTCGAGATAGGCCGAAAGCCGCCCGAGCGCTTCGGGCGAAAGGCGCAGGCCGAGCTTGGTGCGGCGCCAGACTATGTCGTCCACCGTCACCGCCCATTCGTGCTGGCACAGATAGTCGACCTCGCGGGCAGAGAGCCCGGCGCCGAAACTTTCCCCGAGATCGGCTTCGCTCACCGCATCGCCGAGAATGGCGGGAACGAGCGTGCCGTGCTGGCGGGCGAGCCGGGTGATGAGGGCGCGCGGCAGGCGCGGATATTTCGCGCAGAGCCGGTCGGTGAGGGCGGCAAAGCCTTTGGGCGAAAAATCCCCGCCCGGCAGATGTGCGTCTTTGGTCCAAGCCGGGCCTCGAGGGCCGAGGATCGCCTCGATGCGCTCCAGCGCCTCTTCGGAGAGCCGGCGATAGGTGGTGAGCTTGCCGCCATAGACATTGAGCAGCGCGCCCGCGCTGGCGCTGCCTTCGGTTTCAAGCACATAGTCGCGGGTGGCATCCTTGGCGGCGCTCTTGTGATCATCAAACAGCGGCCGCACGCCTGAAAAGCTCCAGACCACATCGGCGGGGGTGACCGGCCTGGCGAAGTAATCGCTGACCGCGGCGCAGAGGTAATTGGTCTCGGCTTCGGAGATGCTGGCGGTTTTCGGATCGCCGGTGAAATCCTCATCGGTGGTGCCGATGAGGGTGAAATCCTGCTCATAGGGAATGGCAAAGACGATGCGGCCATCGCCATTCTGGAAGATGTAGCAGCGATCGTGATCGAAGAGCTTTCTGGTGACGATGTGGCTGCCCTTGACCAGCCGCAGATGCGCCCGGCCGTTGTGGCCGGTGCGCCCGAACACCTCGTCGACCCAGGGGCCGGCGGCATTGACCAGCATGCGGGCATGGATGTCGCGCGTGGTGCCCGATGCATCGGTGATGGTGGCGCGCCAGCCGCCGTCTTCGCGGGCCGCCGACACCAGCCGCGTGCGGGTGAGGATGGTGGCGCCGCGATCGGCGGCATCGCGCGCGTTAAAGACGACGAGCCGCGCATCATCGACCCAGCAGTCGGAATATTCGAAGCCCTTGCGATAGTCCGGCTTCAAGGGCCCGCCCGCGACATCGCGCGACAGATCGAGACTGCGCGTGCCGGGCAGGCGTTTGCGCCCACCCAGAAGGTCGTAGAGCCCGAGCCCGGTGCGCAACACCCAGGCGGGCCGCAAGCCATCATGATGGGGGAGCACGAAGCGGAGCGGCCAGACGATGTGCGGGGCCGAGGCCCAGAGCACCTCGCGCTCGCCCAGCGCCTCGGACACGAGGCGGAACGCGTAATGTTCGAGATAGCGCAGCCCGCCATGCACGAGCTTGGTCGCGGCCGATGAGGTGCCGGAGGCCAGATCGTTCATTTCGACAAGCGTGACCGAGAAGCCGCGTCCGGCGGCATCGCGCGCGATGCCCGTGCCGTTGACCCCGCCGCCGATGACGAGCAGGTCGATAGGGGCAATTGTGGTGGCGTCCGTCATTGACCGGGTGCCCCTGCTGTGCCAGTCCGGGCAGGTTCAGCCAACGGACCTCCGGCCATGATCGCCATCATCAATGTCGTCGCGCCGGTCTTTGCCTTGATCGCCATCGGCTATCTTTCGGTTCGCTATCGGCTCTACCCCGCTGCCGGGGTGAAAGGCCTCATCGCCTTCGTCAATAATTTCGCAACGCCGTGCCTGCTCTTCCAGTCCATGCTGCATGCGGATTTTTCGCGCGCCTTCAATCCCTCGATCCTGATACCGTTTTATGTCGGCGCCTTCGTGTCGCTGATCTTCGGCTCGCTGGTGGCTCATAAAATCTTCGGCAATCGGCCGGGCGAGAGCGTCGCCTCGGGCTTTTCGGCCTGTTTCACCAATTCGGTGCTGATCGGGTTTCCGCTGCTGCAACGGGCTTATGGCGATGCGGCGCTGCCGGTGATCTTCTCGATCATCGGGCTGCATGCCCCGCTGCTGATCACGGCGGCGACCGTGGGCATCGAGATGGTGCGGCGCGATGCGCGCCCGATGCGCGAGGTGTGGCGCACCATCGCCATCCGCTCGGCCCAGAACCCGCTGCTCTGGGGCATCGGGCTGGGGCTTCTGGGCAATTTTGCCGGATTGCGGCTGGTCGAGCCGGTGGAGGCGGTGATCGGCATGCTGGCCGGGGCTGTGATGCCGGCGGCGCTGTTCGGGCTGGGCGGGGCGCTCAACGAATACCGGCTGGCCGAAAACTGGCTGCAGGCCCTCGCCATGAGCGGCTTCAAGCTCGTGCTGCATCCGGTGATCGCGTGGGTGCTGCTCGTGCCGGTGCTGCGGGTCGATGCGGAACTGGCCCGCTACGCGGTGCTGCTGGCGGCGATGCCGACCGGCATCAACGCCTATGTGTTTGCCACCTATTACAATCGCGGGGTGAGCGTGGCGGCCAATACGGTGCTGCTGACCACCGTGCTCTCGATGGTGACGGTCAGCATCTGGCTGCTGATCCTGGGGCACTGAGCCTTCGCTCAGTCGCGCTTTTGGACGG
Organism: Devosia enhydra; assembly: GCF_900119845.1. GTDB lineage: Bacteria > Pseudomonadota > Alphaproteobacteria > Rhizobiales > Devosiaceae > FPKU01. The sequence goes on along the minus strand of NZ_FPKU01000003.1, from coordinate 387,419 downwards.
CGAAGCGGTGCCCGCTTCGCCTCGAACCGCTCTCGGGCCCGGCAGAGGTCACGCCTCGGCAACGGAGAGGCTGGTGGTTTCGACCTCGCCAATTGTTGGTGAGGTGCGCACCAGCGCCGCCGACATCGCATCGAGCCCGATCGCCAGCCGCACATGCCGCTCGGTGGGGCAGAGGAGAAGGGCGGCGTCGAACCCGATCCAGCCCAGCCCGTCATCCCAGGCTTCGGCCCAGGCGTGGCCGGGGGCATCCCCACCCAGGAGATAGCCGCTGACATAGCGGGCGGGAATGTCGAGGGCCCGGCAGGCCCCGATAAAGGCGTGGGCGAAGTCGCGCGCCGTGGCGGGCGTGCGCCGGTCGGCCGGCTCGCCCAGCGACTGGCTCTGCGTCATGGTGCCCAGGGTCTGCGTCTGGGTCTGGGTGGGGGCAGGACGTACCGATTCTGTGGTGCCCTCGATCGAGGGCACGACGCCATCGGGCGCAAAGACGTGGAACTCGTTGATGCGCTCCATCACCTGGTGGAGGAGCCCGATACGGTCGCGTCCATCGCGCGGGGTGGAGCGGAACTTGCCGTAGACGGTGACGGGCGAGCGGGTGAGGGGCGTGATGCGGCGAAACAGCGCCGGCACCGGCTCGCGCCCGATGCGGCCGACAACGCCGTGTTTGTCGCTGGTTTCAACCAGCCCCTCGAGCAGAAGGCTCACCGGGCTCTCGGGCCGCCTCAGCGTCACGAGCCTTGCATCATTGCCATAGGCATCGGGAAACGCCGCGGCTGTCGCGATATCGGGCCCCTCGACGGCCCAGTGCCGGATGTGCTGGCCCGCGAAGGCCACCGGATGGGCCAGAAGGTGCATCTGCACGCGCGTCGCCCCCTGGGGCACGGGCACTGCGAGCTCATGGCGGATGGCGATCTTCATGGGCGCGCCTCAGTAGAAATTGTAGCTTTCCGAGAGCGCATCGGTCACCCGGTTGTTGCGGGCGATGAATTCGGTGAGGAATTCATGCAGCCCATAGGCGAAGATCTTTTCCATCGAATTGCCCTCGAGCATGGCGCGGGCCTCGTCGGCGGCCATATGGGCATCGCTGCGGGCACCATGCACCTCGGTCAGCATGTCGAGCGTGCGGTTGATGTTGGAAAAGCAGAAGGCCAGCGAGCGCGGCATCTCGCTCCTCAAGATCAGATAATCCGCGATGTTCCAGGCCTTGTAGCGGTCGTGATAGACGTGCCGGTAGCTGCGATGGGCAGAAGCCGCGCGCAGGATCAGCGTCCATTGCTGGATATCGACATCCCCGCCCACGAGGTTGGCGCGCGGCAGCAGCACGTAATATTTCATGTCGAGGATGCGCGCAGTGTTGTCGGCCCGCTCAAGATAGCCGCCCATAGTGGCAAAGGCATAGCCTTCGTCGCGCAGGATGGTGCCCATCAGCGCCCCGCGGAACTGGTGGCTGACCTGCTTGACCCATTGCAGCGCCTCCTGCAGGCGCGGGCCGGTGACGTCGCGCGGCCGCATCTGGGCGAATTCGAGCCAGGCGGCATTGAGGCTCTCCCACATGTCGAGGGTGAGCGCGGTGCGCACCGAGCGGGCATTGGTGCGCGCCGCCTTGAGGCAGGAGCGGACCGAGGAGAAATTGTCCTCGTCGAACAGCATGAACTGGGCCACCGAGGCGATGTCGGCGACCTCGTATTTGGCGTTGAAGGCCTCGTCGACCTCGGCGGCCTGCATCATCGAGACGAGGTGCTCGCTGGGCCCGCCTTCGCGCCGTGCGGTGAGGCTCATGCGGTAGCCCACTTCGAGGAGGCGGGCCATATTCTCGGCCCGCTCGATATAGCGCGAGAGCCAGAAGAGGTTCTGTGCGGTGCGGCCGAGGATCGTCATTCTTCGAGCACCCAGGTGTCCTTGGTGCCGCCACCCTGGCTGGAATTGACCACCAGCGAGCCTTTCTTGAGCGCCACGCGGGTGAGCCCGCCCGGTGTTATGCGGATTTGGTCGCCCACGAGCACATAGGGCCTCAGATCGACATGGCGCGGGGCGATGCCGCGATTGACATAGGTGGGACAGGTGGACAGGGCGAGGGTGGGCTGCACGATGTAATTGTCGGGCCGCGCGATGATGCGGTTGCGGAATTCCTCGCGCTGCGCCCTCGTGGAAGTGGGCCCTACCAGCATGCCGTAGCCGCCCGAGCCATGCACCTCCTTGACCACCAGGTCCCCGATATTGGCGAGCACATAGGCGCGCTCGTCGTCATTGGTGCAGTTGTAGGTGGGCACGTTGGAGAGCAGCGGCTTTTCGCCCAGATAGAATTCGATGATCTCGGGGACGTAGGTATAGACCGCCTTGTCGTCGGCGATGCCGGTGCCCGGCGCATTGACGAGGGTGACCGTGCCGGCGCGATAGGCATCGAACAGCCCCGGAACGCCCAGCATGGAATCAGGCTTGAAGGTCAAGGGGTCGATATAGTCATCGTCGATGCGCCGGTAGATGACGTCGACCCGCTCGGGCCCGGACGTGGTGCGCATGTAGACGAAGCCGTCTTCCACGAACAGATCCTGCCCCTCGCAGAGCTGGGCCCCCATCTGGTCGGCAAGAAAGGAGTGCTCGAAATAGGCCGAATTGTAGATGCCGGGCGTGAGCACCACGATGGTGGGCGAGGCGCCGGCCCCTTCGGGCGCGACGCTTTCGAGCGTGCGCATCAGGTTTTCGGTATAGGTCTCGACGGGGGCGACCTTGTGGCGCTGGAAGAGATCGGGCGCCAGTTGCAGCATCGCCTCGCGATCCTCCAGCATGTAGGAGACCCCGGAGGGAGTGCGCAGATTGTCCTCGAGCACGTAAAAATCATCGGGCCCGGTGCGCACGATATCCACCCCGATGATATGGGCATAGACGGCGCGGGCCGGATCGATGCCCATCATCTCGGGGCAGAAGGCGGCGTTCTGCAGGATCAGCTTTTCGGGCACGCGGCCCGCCTTGAGGATCTCCTGCCGGTGATAGATGTCGTGGAGGAACGCGTTGAGCGCCCGCACGCGCTGCTCGATGCCGCGCGCCAGCCGCCGCCATTCGGCCGCCGAGATGATGCGCGGGATGACATCGAAGGGAATGAGCTTTTCGGTGCCCTCATTGCTGCCATAGACGGCAAAGGTGATGCCCAGCCGGCGGAAAATGCCCTCGGCATCGGTGGCCATCAGGTTGAGCGCCTGGGGCGGCTGCTCGCGCAGCCATCGGTCCAGTTCCCGATAGGGTTCGCGGATGGAGCCATCGGCATTGTGCATTTCGTCGAACGGCGTCGGTTGGGTCATCAACTCCCTGCGGAACGGTTCAAGGCATCCACACTGCCTTGCCATTGCTGCATATTTGCCGCGATCCGTCCAGCGGGGTTCGACAGCGCCACGGGCGAACTGTATGGAGAAGGACAGCCCGGGAAGGAGCCCTTGACCCATGCCAATCGAAATCCTGCAGACCCAGCCGATGATCGACACGACCCAGCAGGCGCTGGGCAAATCCTTTGTCGTGCACCGCTATTTCGAGGCCGCCGACAAGGCCGCGATGATCGCCGAGATCGGCCCGCGCATCCGCGGCATCGCCTGCCAGGGCCCGGTTTCGGGCGAGCTGATCAATGCCCTGCCCAATCTCGAGATCATCGCCTGCTTCGGGGTGGGCTATGATGCGGTTGACGTGGCTGCCGCCAAGGCGCGCAAGGTGCGCGTGACCAACACCCCCGACGTGCTCAACGACGCGGTGGCCGAGTTGACCCTCGGCATGATGATCGCGCTCGCCCGCCACATCCCGCAGGCCGACCGCTTCGTGCGCGACGGGCGCTGGGAGAAGGAAAAATATCCGCTGTTTTCGGAGTTGACCGGCAAGACCGTCGGCATTCTGGGGCTGGGGCGCATCGGCAAGGAGATCGCTACGCGCTGCCAGGCCATGAAGATGCGGGTGGTCTATCATGGCCGGCGCGAGCAGCCGAACCTGCCCTTTCCCTATTATGCCGATCTCGAGGCCATGGCCCGCGACTGCGACTGGCTGGTGGTGATCGCCCCCGGCGGGCAGGACACCAAGGGCATCGTGTCGCGCAAGGTGCTCGAGGCGCTGGGGCCCGAGGGCCGCATCGTCAACATGGCGCGCGGCAGCCTGATCGACGAGGTCGCGATGGTCGAGATGCTGCAATCGGGCGCGCTGGGCGGGGCTGCGCTCGATGTGTTCGTGGACGAACCCAAAGTGCCGCAGGCGCTGTTCGGCCTCGAAAATGTCGTGCTCTCGCCCCATCAGGGCAGCGCGACGCGCCAGACGCGCGAGCAGATGGGCCAGCTGGTTGTCGGCAACCTCCTGGCCCATTTCGAGCGCGGACTGGCACTGACCCCGGTCGTCTGACCGGGAACGCCTTTGCCGCCGCGCTGTTGAATAGCTCCGCGCCATGGCCCAGCATGATGTCGGGCATGGCGCGGCGACAGAGGAGACAGGCATGGATGAATGGTGGCGTGGCGCGGTGATCTATCAGGTCTATCCGCGATCTTTCCAGGACAGCAATGGCGACGGGATCGGCGACCTGCCGGGCATCCTGCGGCGCCTCGATTATCTTGCCGGCCTCGGGATCGATGCCATCTGGCTTTCGCCCATCTTCCCCTCGCCGCAGGCGGATATGGGCTACGACGTCTCGAACTATACCGATATCGATCCGCTCTTTGGCAGCCTCGAGGATTTCGACAGCCTGATCAAGGGCGCCCATGAGCGCGGGCTCAAGGTGATCATCGATCAGGTGCTGAGCCACACCTCGGACCATCATCCCTGGTTCCGCGAGAGCCGGGTGAGCCGCACCAATGCGCGGGCCGACTGGTATGTGTGGGCCGACCCCAAGCCGGATGGGTCCCCGCCCAACAACTGGCCCTCGGTGTTCGGGGGCAGGGCGTGGGAGTGGAACGCCACGCGGCGGCAATATTACCTGCACAATTTCCTCGGCAGCCAGCCCGACCTCAACTTCCACAACCCCGCCGTGCAGGACGCGGTGCTGGACGTGATGCGGTTCTGGCTCGAGCGCGGCGTCGACGGCTTCCGCTTCGACACGGTGAACTATTATTTCCACGACGCGCAGCTGCGCTCCAACCCGCCCGCCAGGCGGCCCGAGCACCTGCCCTATGCGGTCAACCCCTATGACATGCAGGAGCACAAATTCTCGAAAAGCCAGCCGGAAAACGTCGCCTATCTCAAGCGCGTACGCCAGCTGATGGACGAGTTCCCCGGCACCACCACGGTGGGCGAGGTGGGTGACAGCCACAAGGCGGTGCAGCTGATGGCCGAGTACACCTCGGGCACCGACAAGCTGCATATGTGCTATTCCTTCGAGTTCCTGAGCGAGGCCTTTACGGCCAGGCATTTCCGCTCGCGCATCGAGGCCTTCTTCAAGGCCGGGCCCGATGGCTGGCCGTGCTGGAGCTTTTCCAACCACGACGTCATCCGCCACATCACGCGCTGGGCGCCCAATGCCAGCGATGCGGGAGCGCTCGGCCGGCAGGCCATCGCGCTGCTGCTGACCCTCAAGGGTTCGGTCTGCCTCTATCAGGGCGAGGAACTGGGCTTGCCCGAGGCGGAGCTGCTGTTCGAGGAACTGACCGACCCGCCGGGCATCCGCTTCTGGCCCGAATACAAGGGGCGCGACGGTTGCCGCACCCCGATGGTGTGGGACGAGGGCGAGGCCCCCAACGGCTTTACCACCGGCACGCCCTGGCTGCCGGTCAAGGCCCCGCACAGCGCGCTGGCGATGGCGACGCAGGCCAATGCCGGCGATTCCATGCTGTCGGCCTATCGCGAGGCGATCGCCTTCCGCCGCCAGCGCCCCGAATTGCGCCATGGCGAGATCGCCTTCCTCAAGACCGCCGAGCCGGTGCTGGCCTTCCGGCGGATCTCGGAGGGCAGCCAGTCACTCTGCGTGTTCAACCTCTCGGCCGAGCCGCAGACGCTCAGGCTGCGCGGCAAGGGCGAGCTCATCTTCTCGCAGGCCGCAACGCAGGAGGGGTCCGCGTTGCAGCTGGGGGCCAATGGCTATGCCATCTTCGCGATGACCGAGGGCAAGGCGCTGTCGGTCGCGACCGAAACTGACGCCTGACGGTCAACCGACGCGGCGCAGGCTGTTGGGATCGTAGAATTCCTCGGCCTGCCCGCCCCCCGGCTGGCGGACCCAGGCGCGGATGCAGCCGTTCCAGTAATCGACCGAAATGGCTTCGACGCCGATGCGACGCAGGCGCATCTGGTCGGTCTGGGCCTTTTCCTGGATCGGGTCGACGCTCGAAAAGCCCAACGAGGGCCGGTTCGAGAAGGTCGGGCGATTATCGGTGCAGAACGGCACCTGCGCCAGCGCCGGGCCTGCGGCCAGCGCGATGACGCCCGAAACCAGGGCGATCTTGAGTGCTCTCATGAGTGTCTCTCCACATATCTGGCCGGAGCGGCGTGATGCTGAAACTGGCGAGCAGGCCCCGGCGTTCCCGCGCGGGAGGGGCCACACCCGCTATATGAGGTCGCGCGGCGTGCTTTGAAAGCTGTTCACGCTTTGCGAGGCAACGCGTCACAGACGCTTTCGCTCGTGCCGGCGCACCAGCATGACCACGAGCGGAATGCTGATGGTGAGGATCAAAAGCCGCGTGACGTGATGGGCCGCAATGAAGGCTGTATCGAACCCCATGGCGATGCCGAGCGCGCCCATGCCTTCGAGCGCACCGGGCGAGAGCCCCAGCCAGATATGGCCGAAGGGCATGTCGACGAACTGCGCGCAGATGATCGCCATGACCGTGGTTATGCCCACCGCGATGATGGTGGCCACGAGGCCCGCAAGCAGGGCGCCGCGGAATTCGCTGCCGGTGATGCCCTTGAGGCGGATGGCGATGTTGCAGCCGATGAGCACGAAGGCGGCGATGGTGACGGCCGGGGGCAGGGCGCCCTCGAAATTGCCGGTGAGCCGCGCCGTCGTCGCCATGAACATCGCCCCCAGCACATAGCCGGCCGGAACCCGCAGCCGGGTAAAGACGAAGCCGGTGAGCGCGCAGGCGGCGCCAACCGCGACGAGCGTGCCGATCGCCATCTGCGGCTCGACGGGGCCCTGCGGCGCCGACGCGGAAAACAGCAGCAGCGCCAAGGGTGCGGAGGCGGTGAGAAACAGGATGCGCACCACCTGGATGATGGCGATCTGCCGGCTGTTGCCCACCCCGGCCGAGGCAATCGCCATGACAAAGGAGAGATGGCCGGGAAAGGCGCTCATGAAGCTCGTGCCCGGATCGAGCCTAAAGAGCTTCTGCAGCGCCCAGCCGGTGGCCGAGATGATGAGCGCCAGCTCGATCGCCAACGCCAGCATGGTGACGGGCCATTGCACGATGAGGGTGAGGCTGTCGCGCGCGACATTGCCGCCCATCACCAGCCCGACGAGCACGAAGGCGATGTCGCGCAGCCAGCCCGGCATGGCGACGGGTGCGCCCGCGAGGGCGGCGATGGCAACTGAGATCATGCCGCCAATGAGCCAGCCCGCCGGCATGCCCGCCGCCTGGGCCAGCCCGCCACCGGTCGCCGAGATCGCAAGCGCCAGAAGCGTCGGCCCCGCGCCTTTGATCGGCTCAATGAGCGCGCTCACCGTATCGGCAGGGCGGTCTCGACCAGGCGCACCCAGAAGCTCGAGCCCACCGGGATGATCTCGTCGTTGAAATCATAGGTGTCGGTGTGCAGCTCCCCGGTATTGCCATTGCCCAGGAAGATGAAGGCGCCCGGCCGCTGGTTGAGCATGAAGGCGAAATCCTCGCCCCCCATGCTGGGCGGGGTCTCGGCATCGACGGCGCGTTCGCCCGCGACCTCGCGGGCGACGCGCGCAGCAAGTTCGGTTCCCTCGCGATGGTTGACGACGACGGGATAGCCGATCTCGTAATCCACCGTCGCCGATCCGCCAAAGCCGGCGGCGAGCAGCGGCACCATCTCGCAGAGCCGCTCCTGCATGAAGCTGCGCACCCCTTCGTCGAGGGCGCGGATGGTGCCGAGCAGGGTAACTTCGCGCGGGGTGACGTTGAAGGTCTGCCCGGCGTGGATCGAGGTGATCGAGAGCACGGCGGGCAAGAGCGGATCGCGGTTGCGCGACACGATGGTCTGGAGTGCCGTGATCATGCTGGCGGCGATGATCACCGGATCGGTGGAGAGGTGCGGCCGCGCCGCGTGCCCGCCCACCCCTTCGATGGTGATGGTGAACTTGTCGCTCGAGGCCATGATGGCGCCCTCGCGGATGGCGAAGCTGCCCGGCGTGAGGCCCGGCATGTTGTGCATGCCATAGACTTCGTCGATGCCGAAGCGCTCGAGCAGCCCGTCCTCGATCATGGTGCGCGCGCCGGCCCCGCCTTCCTCGGCGGGCTGGAAGATGAGCGCGACGCTGCCCTCGAAATTGCGCGTTTCGGCAAGATAGCGCGCCGCACCCAAAAGCATCGCGGTGTGCCCGTCATGCCCGCAGGCATGCATCTTGCCCGGGGTGAGGCTGGCATGGGGCTTGCCGGTGCGCTCGAGGATGGGCAGCGCATCCATGTCGGCGCGCAGCCCGATGGTGCGGGTTCCAGGCTTGCGCCCGTGGATCAGCCCGACGACGCCGGAGCGCCCGACGCCGGTGGTGATCTCGTCGACCCCGAAGCCCTGCAACAGTTCGGCGACGCGTGCGGAGGTGCGCGGCAGGTCGTAGAGCAGTTCGGGATGGACATGGAAATCACGTCGCCACGCCACGACGTCGTCGTGGAATTCGGCAATGCGGTTGATGACTGGCATGGACGGACCGGATCGGCGCTGGGAAAAATCCAGTCTGGCCTGCCCCTTGCCCCAACGTCAACCCGCGCCGGTTCCGCAAGGCGGTATCCTTTTGTCGCGTGACGATGGGCTCTCGCTAGACCTCAGTCGCGATTGCAAATCGTGGCGTGGTCCCTATAAAGGCCACGCCTTGACCGTCCCCGGAAGCTGCCCGAAATGTTCGAAACCCTCAAGAAGGCCACGCTCGACAAGATCTTCGTGCTGATGGCCGAATATGCCGCCGACCCGCGCACCGACAAGATCGATCTGGGTGTGGGCGTCTACAAGGACGAAACGGGCCTGACCCCGATCATGAGCGCCGTGCGCAAGGCTGAGCAGCGCATGGTGGAGACGGCCAAGACCAAGACCTATGTCGGGGTCGTCGGCAACAAGGGCTTTTCGGCCGCGGTGGTCGATCTCGTGCTGGGCGGCACGGTCGACAAATCCCGCATCCGCACTGTCAACGGGGCGGGCGGCACCGGCGCGCTGTCGGTTCTGCTCAATGTGCTGGCGCGCGCGCGGCCCGGCGGGCGGATCTACCTGTCGGACCCGACCTGGCCCAATCACTGGCCGCTGGCCGAATTCTGCGGCCTTTCGCCGCGCACCTATCCCTATTTCAACGCCGAGACGCGCAGCGTCGATTTCACCGCCATGATGCAGGTGATCGACGGGCTGGGGCCCGACGACATCGTGCTGCTGCATGGCTGCTGCCACAACCCGACGGGCGCCAACCTCACGCCCCAGCAGTGGGACCAGGTGGCCGAGAGCCTCAAGCGCACCGGCGCCTTCCCGCTGATCGATCTTGCGTATCTGGGCTTCGGCGACGGGCTCGAGCCCGATGCCTATGGCGTGCGCAAGATTGCCTCGAGCGTGCCCGAGACGCTGATCGCCTTCTCCGGCAGCAAGAATTTCGGGCTCTATCGCGAGCGCGTCGGCCTGGCGATCGCCATTGCCGCCGATGCCGAGGCGGCCGAGATCGTCTCGAGCCAGATGCAGAACATCATCCGCGCCACCATCTCGCAGACCCCCGACCATGGCGCCGAAGTCATCCGCATCATCCTCGAGGATCCCGCGCTGCGCGCCGAGTGGCAGCAGGAGCTCGAGGCCATGCGCAGCCGCATGAACCGGCTGCGCCAGAAGCTGGCCGACGCGATCCGCGAGCGCTCGAACGCCACCGATTTCGATTTCATCGCCGAACATTCGGGGATGTTCTCGCTGCTGGGCCTGCCCCAGGAGACGGTGGAGGCGCTCAAGGTCAAGTTCGGCGTCTACATGATCAATGACAGCCGCATCAACGTGGCCGGCATCCCCGAGGACCGGATCGGCGAGCTCGCCGACCACCTCATCGCCGCGACGCGCTGATATCCCATCGTGCTGAACGGGGTTGCGCCTTGCACGGGCAAGGCGCACATCAGGGGCAGGATGGCCCCGACCCCCGCTGGAGGAACCCATGAAATTCTTCGTCGATACCGGTGACTTCAAGGAAATCGAAGAGCTGAGCGCCACGGGCCTGCTCGACGGGGTGACGACAAATCCCTCGCTGATCGCCAAGGCGGGCCGCGACTTCAAGGAACTGATCGGCGAGATCTGCCGCATCGTGCCCGGCCCGGTCTCGGCCGAAGTCGCCTCCACCGAATATGAGGGCATGATCGCCGAGGGCGAAGTGCTGGCAAAGATCGCCGAGAATGTGGTGGTCAAGCTGCCCCTCACCATGGATGGGCTCAAGGCCACCAAGTATTTCTCGACCAGGGACATCAAGACCAACGTCACCCTGTGCTTTTCGGCCAATCAGGCGCTCTTGGCCGCCAAGGTCGGGGCGACCTATGTGTCGCCCTTCATCGGCCGGCTCGACGACATCAACCTCGACGGCATGGACCTGATCGAAGACATCCGCACCATCTTCGACAACTACGCCTTCTCCACAGAGATCCTCGCCGCCTCGATCCGCTCGCCCAACCATGTGACCCAGGCGGCGCTGGCGGGCGCCGACGTGGCCACCATGCCCCCGGCGGTGATCCGCAAGCTCGCCGAGCACCCCCTGACCAAGTCGGGCCTCGAAGCCTTCGTCAAGGACTGGAAGTCGACCGGCCAGTCGATCCTCTAGGACTCGCCTCCAAGACCCGCGCGGCCCGCTTCACGGGTCGCGCCGTCGCTGATTTGGGAAAGCCCCATGGCAAACGAAACCCTCGCCAAGACGATCAAGGATGCGCTGTCCACGGTCGAAATCCCCGGCGGGGACAGTCTTGCGGGCTATGGCGGGCTCTCGGACATCATCGTCACCGAAAGCGCGGTGGCTTTTGCCATTTCGGTGGCGCCGGGCATGGAAGCGGCCTTCGGACCGGCCCGTGACGGCGCCCGCGCCGTGGCCGAAAAGGCCGCGCCCGGCCGCAAGGTGCTGGTTTCGCTGACCTCCGACCGCCAGCAGGCGGCCCATGCTCATGCCCAGAAGCCCGCTGCCGGCCCACGCCGCGAGCCGGTCGAGGGCGTCAAGCACATCGTCGCGGTCGGTTCGGGCAAGGGCGGGGTGGGCAAATCCACCGTCGCCGTCAATCTCGCGCTCGCCTTTGCGGCGCGCGGATTGCGTACGGGGCTGCTCGATGCCGATCTCTACGGCCCCTCTGTGCCGCGGCTCCTCGGCATCGAAGGCAAGCCGGCGATGCGCTCGGACGGCATTTTCACGCCCCATGAGGCCCATGGGCTCAAGGCCATGTCGATCGGCTCGATGCTCGGCCCCGACCAGGCGGTGGTGTGGCGCGGCCCGATGGCGACCTCGGCGCTGCGGCAATTGCTGCGCGAGACCCATTGGGGCGGGCTCGACATGCTGGTCATCGACCTGCCACCCGGCACCGGCGACATCCATATCTCGCTCTTCCAGCAGGTGGCGCTCGATGGCGCGGTGATCGTCTCGACCCCGCAGGATCTGGCGCTGATCGATGCCAAGAAGGCCATCGACATGCTGCGTCGGGTGGATGTGCCCATTCTCGGGGTGGTCGAGAACATGAGCTATTTCGTCGCCCCCGATACCGGCACCCGCTACGACATTTTCGGCCATGGCGGGGCGAAGACGGCGGCGATGCGGCTGGGGCTGCCCTTCCTCGGCGAGATCCCGCTGGTGATGACCATCCGCGAGACCTCGGATGCCGGCACCCCGGTGATGGCCGGCAACCCGGACGGCCCCGAGGGCGAGGCGTTCGCGGCCATCGCGGGCCGCGTGCTCACCAGCATGGCGGATGTCGCCCGCACCTGACGGCACGGTGACAGTGACGGCGGCGACTGCTAAGTCCTCACCCCAGGAGGACTTCCAGCATGTTCACCCATGATCGTTCGCAATTCGGGTCGGGCTTCATCTTCGGCACCGCCACCTCATCCTATCAGATCGAAGGGGGACAGGCCGACGGGCGGGGTCCGTCGATCTGGGACAGCTTTTCGATGACGCCGGGCAATGTGCGCGGCGCCGAATCGGGTGTCATCGCCTGCGACCATTACAATCGCTGGGAGGAGGATCTCGACCTCATCCGCGATGCCGGCTTTGATGCCTATCGCTTCTCCTTTGCCTGGCCGCGCATAATGCCCGACGGTCGCGGTGCGGTGAACGCCGCCGGCCTCGCCTTTTACGACCGGCTGATCGACGGCATGCTGGCGCGCGGCCTCAAGCCCTTCGCGACGCTCTATCACTGGGATCTGCCCAGCGCGCTGCAGGACATGGGGGGCTGGACCAATCGCGACATCGCCGGCTGGTTTGCCGATTATGCGCAGATCATCGGCCATCATTTCGGCGACCGGCTGCACGCCACCGCCACCATCAACGAGCCGTGGTGCGTTGCCTTTCTCAGCCATTTCCTCGGCAAGCACGCCCCCGGCCTGCGCGATGTGCGCGCCGCCGCACGCGCCATGCACCATGTGCTGCTCGCCCATGGCACGGCGGTGGGTGCGCTGCGGGGCGAGGGTGTCAAGAACCTCGGCATCGTGCTCAATCTCGAGGCCACCGAGCCGCGCAGCGGATCGGATGCCGACCGCAAGGCGGCAGAACTGGGCGACGGCATCTTCAACCGCTGGTATCTCGACGGTCTGTTCAAGGGCCGCTATCCCGCCGACGTGCTCGCCATGCTGGGCCCGCACATGCCCGAAAACCACGCCGGCGACATGGCCATCACCGGCGCGCCGCTCGACTGGCTGGGGATCAACTATTACACGCGCTCGCTCTATTATTCCGATCCGGCCGTGCCGGTGCTCGGCTTTTCGCAGGAGCGGGGCGGGCTCGCCAAATCCGACCTCGGCTGGGAAATCTATCCCGAGGGGCTGACGACCCTCGTGACGCGCGTGGCGCGCGACTACACCAAGCTGCCCCTCTACATCACCGAAAACGGCATGTCGGAAACCGACGACCGGCGGCGCGTCGACTTCTACGACCAGCATCTGGGCGCCTGTCTCGACGTCATCCGGGCAGGCGTCGACCTCCGGGGCTATTTCGCCTGGTCGCTGCTCGACAATTTCGAGTGGGCCGAGGGCTATGCTTCTCGCTTCGGGCTGGTGGAAGTGGACTACGAGACCCAGAAGCGCACCCCCAAGGGCAGCTACCGCGCGTTCCAGGGCCTGCTGCACAACAGCCGGTGAGGCGGGTGGCTGGGCTCATCATACCGGCTTGGCAAGGCCGGTGCTTTGTGCGACGCTGGCAGCACCGCTAAATGCCCAAATGCGCAGACAATAATCGTCTGCGGCGCCCGCGTCCGAAAACGTTTTGGTGCCGGCAGGGGCAGGCGGGGATGACGTGCGAATCGCAATCGCGCGCGTCCCAATGGTGCGATGGGAGGACAACACATGCAGAAGACTTTCCTTTTAGGCATTTCGGCGATGGCCATCGCCCTGGCCGCCCCGGCCGCTATGGCGCAGGACCTGCAGTTCACGCCCGGCGAGGGTGGGTTCACCTGGGAGTCCTACGAGGCTTTCAAGGCCGCCAATTCCGGGCTTCAGGGCCAGACGCTGTCGATCTGGAACGCCTGGTCCGAGCCGGGTGACAAGGCGCAGTGGGAAGCGGTGCTGTCCTATTTCACCGCCGCGACGGGCGTGACGCTGCAGAACGGCTCGTCCAAGAATTATGAGGAGCAGGCCCGCATCGACATCGCCGCAGGCAGCCCCGCCAACATCACCATCCTGCCCCAGCCGGGCCTGATGGCCGACTTCGCCGCGCAGGGCGCGCTGGTCGACCTGGGCGCCGAGACCACCAGCTGGCTTGAGGAAAACTACAGCGCCGGCCCGTCCTGGGCAGCGCTTGGCCAGTATGCCGGTCGTGACGGCACGGTTGCGCAATACGCCTTCCCCTACAAGCAGGAAGTCAAATCCCTCGTCTGGTACTCGCCCGACAACTTCGCCGAGATGGGCTACGAAGTGCCCGAGACGATGGAAGACCTGCTCGCTTTGCAGGACCAGATCATCGCCGATGGCGGCACGCCCTGGTGCATCGGGCTCGAATCGGGCGGCGCGACCGGCTGGCCGGCCACCGACTGGATCGAAGACATCATGCTTCGCACACAGAGCCCCGAGGATTACGATGCGTGGGTCAGCAACGAGCTGAAGTTCAACGACCCCAAGGTCGTGGAAGCCATCGAACTCTTCGGTTCGATCGCCAAGGATGACAGCAAGGTCGCCGGTGGCGTTGCCGCCGTCGTGACCACGGCGTTCGGCGACAGCCCGAAGGGCCTCTTCACCGTCCCCCCGCAGTGCTATCTGCACCGCCAGGCCTCGTTCATCCCGTCCTTCTTCCCTGAAGGTTCGGTGTCGGGCGAGGATTACGACTTCTTCTACTTCCCCGCCTTTGCCGAAAAGGATCTGGGCACCCCGGTGCTGGGTTCGGGCAACCTTGCCGCGATCACCAAGGACTCGCCGGCCGCCCGCGCCTTCATCGAGTTCCTCAAGACCCCGCTGGCCCATGAAATCTGGATGGCCCAGGACAATGGCAGCTTCCTCTCGGCGCATCGCGGCGTGAATCCGGAAGTCTATTCCACCCAGGCCAACAAGGATCTCGGGCAGATCCTGCTCAATGCCACCACCTTCCGCTTCGATGGTTCGGACATGATGCCCGGCCCGATCGGCGCGGGCGCCTTCTGGACCGGCATGGTCGACTTCGTCAACGGCAAGTCGGCCCAGGAAGTGGCCGACCAGATCCAGGCGGCCTGGGACGCGCTCTGACCACTGAAAGAGGGGGCTGGCGCCAATGGCGCCAGCCCCTGCTTGCCGCAGGCAGTTGCGGGGCAGTGGCCCGGATAAGGGCCCGCTCCTGAGGGGGGTCGGGTATGGTTGAGCAGATCTTGGGTGCGGTGCTGGCGGTAGCCGTCGCGCTTGCAGCATGCGTCGCCTATTTCTGGGGCACCAACTGGCTGCTCGACAGGTGGTTCGCCGATCCGCCGGGCCGTGTCTCCGACGATGTGAGCACCGAGCGCGACCTGATGCGCAGCCGTATCCGGCCCTGGCTGTTCATCTTCCCGGCCATGCTGTTTCTCACCGTCTACCTCGTCTATCCGGTGTTCGAGACGCTGAGGCTGTCGTTCTTCGATCGCTTCGGCCAGCGTTTCATCGGCTTTGACAACTATATCTGGGCGTTTGGCGACGGCATTTTCTGGCAGTCGGCGCTCAACAATCTCGCCTGGCTCCTGATCGTGCCCTCCTTTGCCACCGCCTTCGGGCTGGTGATCGCCGTGCTCGCCGACAGGCTGTGGTGGGGCAATATCGCCAAGACGCTGATCTTCATGCCCATGGCGATCTCGTTCGTGGGCGCATCGGTGATCTGGCGCTTCGTCTATGCCTATCGCGGCCCCGACCAGGAGCAGATCGGCGTGCTCAACGCGCTGGTCACCGGCATGGGCTTTGCGCCGCAGGCCTGGATGACCATCCCGTTCTGGAACTCGGTGATGCTCATGGTCATCCTGATCTGGATCCAGACGGGCTTTGCCATGGTCATCCTGTCGGCGGCGCTGCGCGGGGTGCCCGAGGAGACGCTGGAGGCGGCCCGCATCGACGGGGCGAGCGACATCCGCATCTTTTTCGACATCATGATCCCCCAGATCTGGGGCACGATCATCGTGGTGTGGACCACCATCACCATCACCGTGCTCAAGGTCTTCGACATCGTCTATGCCATGACCAATGGCGAGTTCCAGACGCAGGTCCTGGCCAATCTCATGTATCGCTGGATGTTCATTTCGGGCGATTACGGCCGCGGCTCGACCATCGCCGTGATCATCATGCTGGCCGTGGTGCCGATCATGATCTGGAACATCCGTCGCGCCAATGCCGAGCAGGGGACACGCTGATGACATCGCTGGCCTCCACCGACGCCCCCGCCGCCACCCAGGCCGAAACCCGCCGCTGGCCGCGCGTCAGCATCGGCACGATCATCGCCAATCTGGCGCTGCTCTTCCTCGTCCTGCTCTGGACCTTTCCCACGGCAGGCCTGCTCATCTCCTCTGTGCGCGACAAGGACCAACTCGCCGTATCGGGCTGGTGGACGGCGCTCACCCCCTCGGTCACCCAGAATGCCGCCCGTCTCGGGCGGGGCGACGAGCAGGTGGAAGAGAACGGCACCTTCATCATTCGCGGCAATATCCTCGGCGAGCTCGGCAGCGGGCGGACGGTCGAGGCGTTCGGCACCACCAATGCCGACGTCGCGGCGGCCGAGGCCGGCGAGACCCTGCCGATGCGCGCCGGCGGCGAGGTGACGGTCGCGAGCGACGGCAGCTATGAATGGCGCTCTGCCACCGCCTTCACCCATTCGGCCGGCCCGCGCATCTATTTCGTCGCCGGCAGCCCGCCCCGCTTCACCCTCGACAACTACGCCACGGTGCTGGCCACCAGTGGCATCGCGCAGTCCTTCATCAATTCCATCGCGGTGGCCATTCCGGCAACCGTCATTCCCATCCTGGTCGCGGCCTTTGCCGCCTATGCGCTGGCGTGGATGAATTTCCCAGGCCGCGGGCTGATGGTGGCGGTGGTGGTGGGGCTGCTCGTGGTGCCCCTGCAGATGTCGCTGATCCCGCTTTTGCGCATGTATAACGGCATTGCCGGAGCCTTCGGGCAGGACAGCAAGGGCTATCTCGGGGTGTGGCTGGCCCACACCGCGTTCGGCCTGCCGCTCGCGATCTATCTCTTGCGCAACTACATGGCCGGCCTGCCGCGCGAGATCATGGAATCGGCGCGTATCGACGGGGCCAGCCATTTCCAGATCTTCACCGGCATGATCCTGCCGCTGAGCTTTCCGGCCCTCGCCTCCTTCGCCATCTTCCAGTTCCTGTGGATCTGGAACGACCTTCTGGTGGCGCTTGTCTTCCTCGGCGCCCAGGACGACAAGGTGGTGCTCACCGGCCGGCTCGTGAACCTGCTTGGCACGCAGGGCGACAACTGGGAGCTGCTGACCGCAGGGGCCTTCATCTCCATCGTCGTGCCGCTGATCGTGTTCTTCTCGCTCCAGCGCTATTTCGTGCGCGGGCTGCTCGCCGGCTCGGTGAAATAGAACCGCGCCGTTGCCGGGGCGGGGCCGCAAGGCCCCGTCGCGTCAGAGCCGGTGCGGGGGCAGGGGTAGGGCGAGGCTCTCCTCCCGCAGGCCCGGAACGATCGAGAAGGTCGAGGGAATGAGCTTGCCCCTCGGCCCGCCGCCCGTGTCGCACTGGCGCAGCAACTCCCCGATCAGCGCCACACCCGCATCGCGCAGCGAGGAGCGCACGAAGCTGATCATCGCGCCGAAGGGCGAGAGGTTGAGATAGTGCAGCTCGTCATCCATGGTTGCGACCGACAGCGCCCGGCCCGAGCGCTGAATGGCCGGGTGGCTTTCCATTGCCATCAGCGTCGAGGAATAGATGATGGCCGTCACCGCCTCGTCCTCGAGCGCCTTGGAGGTGAGCGCAAGGCCGGCATCGCCCATCGGATGATGGGCGGCAAAATAGCTCACCGCCTGTTCGGGCATGCCCAGATCGGCAATGGCGTCGGCAACCCCGCGCCGCCGGTAGAGCGCATAGGTGTAGCGCTCATCGCCATTGATGAAGGCGATGCGGCGATGGCCATTGGCCACCATCAGCCGGGCCAGCTTGTAGAAATTGCCGTAATTGTCGACATCGACCCAGCCATAGCGGCCATGCCGGCTTTCGCGCCCATGCACCACGAAGGGCCGGCCCCGCTCGAGCAGGTAGCTGATGCGCGGGTCATCCTCGCGCGGCAGGTCGAGAATGAAGCCATCGACACTGTTGTCGTTGACATAGCGATCATAGACGTCGAGCTCGTGCTCGGGCGTGTCGCTGGTGAGAACGATGTCATAGGCGGCGCTGCGCGCGCCCCTGAGCACCCCGGCCATGACCTCGACGAAATGCGGGTCGACGAATTTCCGGTCATTATCGGCCTGCACCCAGGCCACGGCGTGGGTCTTGCGGGTCACGAGGCGCTGGGCGTTGCGATTGGGCCGATAGCCCATGCGCTGCGCCGCTTCCACGACGCGCGAGCGCGTCGCTTCGCCCACGTCCGAATAGCCGTTGAGCGCGCGCGACACGGTGGTGATCGACACCCCCAGCGCCTCGGCCAGCTGCTTGATGGTGACGGTGCTGCCGGGGCTGGCGAGGGGGCGGGCGGCGCGCGGCGACTGCATGGAGTGATCGGTTCCGAAATCCGGTGGATGGGCGGCGCCCGGGCGCCATGCGGGCTTATCGCGCGAGTTGACGACGCGGTACCCCCATGGCTAAGAATAGTTCAACTAAAACGTTTTGGCATATGCGTCTTTCGTCGTCAGAGGAGGCGACGGGCGCAGGGCCTGCTTCCCGGAGAATGAGCTGTGTTCGGCGCATCCATGATGACCGAGACCCGATCGGTCAACGACCTTCGTGCGGATCGCAACTGGTGGCGGGGGGCGGTGATCTATCAGATCTATCCGCGCTCCTTCCAGGACCATAATGGCGATGGCATCGGCGACCTCGTCGGCATCACCGAGCGGCTCGGCTATGTCGCCGATCTGGGGGTGGATGCCATCTGGCTCTCGCCCTTCTTCACCTCGCCGATGCGCGATTTCGGCTATGACGTCTCGAACTATCGCGATGTCGACCCGACCTTCGGCACGCTTGGCGATTTCGACCGGCTGCTCGAAAAGGCGCATGCGCTGGGCATCCGCGTCATCATCGACCAGGTGATCAGCCACTCTTCGGACCGGCATCCCTGGTTCGCCGAAAGCCGGCTGAGCCGCACCAATGAGCGCGCCGACTGGTATGTCTGGGCCGATGCCAAGCCCGATGGCACCCCGCCCAACAACTGGCTCTCGATCTTCGGGGGCTCGGCCTGGGCCTGGGACAGCCGGCGCATGCAGTATTACCTGCACAATTTCCTCGCCAGCCAGCCCGATCTCAACTTCCACAACCCCGCCGTGCAGGATGCGCTTCTGTCGGAAATGCGCTTCTGGCTCGAGCGCGGCGTAGATGGCTTCCGGCTCGATACCGTCAATTTCTATTTCCACAGTCAGGGACTCGAAAACAATCCCGTCGTCCGGCCCGAGGATTTCAACGCCTCGACCGCCCCGGCGGTGAACCCCTATAATTTCCAGGAACATCTCTACGACAAGAGCCGGCCGGAAAATCTTGAGTTCCTCAAGCGCTTGCGCGCGCTGATGGACGAGTATCCGGGCACCACCACGGTGGGCGAGATCGGCGACAGCCAGCATCAGCTCGAAGTCATGGCCCAGTACACATCCGGCGAAGACCGGCTGCACATGGCCTATACCTTCGACTATCTCGGCGGCGAGTTCAGCGCCGGGCATTTCCGCAAGTCGATCGTCGAGACGGAGACGGCGGCGCCCGATGGCTGGATCTGCCTTGCCTTCTCCAACCATGACGTGGTGCGCCATGTGAGCCGCTGGGCCGCTCGCGAGCATCAGGATGGCTTCATCCGCATGGCGCTGCTGCTCATCCTGTCGATGCGCGGCTCGGTCTGCCTTTATCAGGGCGAGGAGCTCGGCCTGCCCGAGGCGGAACTGGCCTTCGAGGATCTGGTCGATCCCTACGGCATCGAATTCTGGCCCCAGTTCAAGGGGCGCGACGGGTGCCGCACGCCGATGGTGTGGCAGGCTGCCGCCCATCTCGGGGGCTTTTCGAGCGCGCCCAAATCCTGGCTGCCGGTGCCCAACAACCATCTGATGCGCGCCGTCGACCAGCAACTGGGCGTCGAGGGCTCGGTGCTGAGCTTTTACCGCGAGGCCATCGCCTTCCGGAAAATGCATCCGGCGCTGCGGGGCGGCGATATCGCGATGATCGAGAGCCCCGATGGCGTTCTGGCGTTCACCCGCTCGGATGACACCGAGACAGTGCTCTGCGTCTTCAACATGACCGAGACCGAGGTCATCGTGCCGCTCGAAGGGCTTGCGCCCACTGCATCGGGCGCGCCGGGCAATTCGCCCGAGCCGGTGGATGGCAAATTGAGCCTTGCGCCTTTTGGTGCGTATATTGGGCTGATCGACCGGAGCTGATCCGGAAGACGCCGCAGGGAGGGAGGCCCGGCATGTCCGATCTCAAGATCACAAATCTCTACAAGCGCTATGGCGCCGTGGAAATTCTCAAGGACGTCAATCTCGAGATCGCCTCGGGCGAGTTCATCGTGTTCGTCGGGCCCTCGGGCTGCGGAAAATCGACGCTGCTGCGCTGCATCTCGGGGCTTGAAAACATCTCCTCGGGCACGCTGGCCATCGATGGGCGCGTCGTCAACGATGTCGCGCCCTCAAAGCGCGGCATTGCCATGGTGTTCCAGTCCTATGCGCTCTATCCGCATATGAGCGTCTACGACAACATGGCTTATGCGTTGAAGCTGCAGAACATCGACAAGGCCAGCCTCGACCGCAAGGTGCGCGAGGCGGCCGAAAAGCTGCAGCTCACCAAATATCTCGATCGCCTGCCCAAGGCGCTGTCGGGCGGGCAGCGCCAGCGCGTCGCCATCGGGCGAGCGATCGTGCGCGATCCCAAGGTGTTCCTCTTCGATGAGCCGCTCTCCAACCTCGATGCGGCGCTGCGCGTGCAGATGCGCATGGAGATCGGCCAGCTCAAGGAGCAGTTGCCCAACACCACCATGATCTATGTGACGCACGACCAGGTGGAGGCCATGACCATGGCCGATCGCATCGTGGTGCTCAAGGATGGCGTGGTGCAGCAGGTGGGCAGCCCGATGGAGCTTTACGAGCGGCCGCAATCGCTGTTCGTGGCCGGCTTCATCGGCAGCCCCAAGATGAACTTCCTCACCGGATCCTATGCCGATGCCTACAAGGCCCACACGGTGGGCGTGCGTTCGGAACATCTCGACGTGGTGCCGGACGGGGTGTGGTCGGGCAAGGTGATCTATTCGGAGAACCTGGGGTCCGACAGCTACATCTATGTCGATATCGGCTCGGGCGAGCCGGTGGTGGTCCGCCAGACCGGCAAGGCCAGCTATCACGCCGGCGACCGCCTGAGCTTCTCCCCCCGCGGCAACCTCTTCCACCGCTTCGACCAGAGCGGCCAGCCGATGGCCCATTGAGGGAGGCTGCGTAAGCGGCCTCTTGGTGAGGACCTCTTACCTCTCCCTCTGGGGGAGAGGTCGGCGCGGTAGTGCCGGGTGAGGGGGCCTTGCCGCTTGCGCGATCTCAGAGCTCCCAGCA
>NZ_FPKU01000003.1:0-365644 GCF_900119845.1 Devosia enhydra | reverse complement strand
GCGCCGGGTGAGGGGGCCTTGCCGCTTGCGCGATCTCAGAGCTCCCAGCATGTCATTCCTGCGAAAGGAAGCCTCAGGGTGAGGGCCTCAGGTCAGTCCGCTCAGCCGATGTCGGGCAACCTCGCCGCCAGAAGCGCCTTCGTCATGGCATGGCGGGGGGCCGCGAACAGTGCCTGTGGCGTGCCTTCTTCCACGATGTGGCCGGCCTCCATCACCAGCACGCGGTCGGCGATGGCCGCGACCATGTCGAGATCGTGGCTGATGACCAGATAAGCGAGGCCGAACGCGGCGCGGAGTTCAGCCAAGAGCGCGAGGATATCGGCGCGGACCGAGAGATCGAGCGCCGAGACCGGTTCGTCGAGCACGACGAGCCGCGGCCGGGTGATCAGCGCCCGCGCGATCGCGAGGCGCTGGCGCTGACCGCCTGAAAATTCGTGCGGATAACGGGACAGGCTATCGGCCGGCAGGCCCACCGCCTCCACCATCTGCCCGAGACGGGAGGATTTTTCAGCCTGCGGCGTCTCGGGTTCAAGGCGCAGCGGTTCGGTAAGCGACACCCCGATGGGCAGGCGCGGGTCGAAGCTGCCGAAGGGATCCTGGAAGACGAGGCTGATGTCGCGGCGCAGGGCCTTGGGCAGGTTGCCGCCCGAATAGGGCTGGCCGGCAAAGCGCAGCGATCCGCTCGAGGCCGTGTCGAGACCGGCGACGATGCGCGCCAGCGTGCTCTTGCCGCAGCCCGATGGCCCCACCAGCGCCACCGCCTCGCCGGCTGCGACCGTGAGGCTGACGGCATCGAGGGCAACAAGTGACGGGGTGCGGAACAAAAGCGCGCCGGGCTGCCGGTAGCGCCGGCTGACGGCGTCGACCACCAGCAGCGGCTCGCCGCGTGGAGCCCGCGCCACCGAAGCTGGGGCCGGCGGTGGGCGGCTCGCGGCAACGAGAAGGCGCGCATAGTCGCTTTTGGGCGCGCCGAGCACCTCTCGGGTGGGGCCGGTCTCGACGATGCGGCCGGCCTTGATCACCGCGACGCGGTCGCAGAGCGCCGCGACGGCCTTGAGATCGTGGCTGATGAGCAAGAGCGCCATGCCGCGCCGCGCCGAGGCGGCTGCGACAAGGTCGATGACCTTGCGCTGCGTGATGAGGTCGAGCGCGGACGTCGGTTCGTCGGCAATGAGCAGGGCCGGATCGCCGGCGAGCGCCATGGCGATCATCACGCGCTGGCGCTGGCCGCCCGACAACTGGTGTGGATAGCGGGTGGCGTGGCGCGCTTCGAGCCCCACTTCGGCGAGCAGCGCGGTGAGACGGGCGCCGTCGGTCGGGCGCTCCGCCAGCCGGGCGGCCTCGAGGATCTGGTCGCCAGCCGTCATCAGCGGGTTGAGCGCCGTCATCGGCTCCTGGAACACCATGGCGATGCGCCGGCCCCTCAGGCGCGCCATCGCTGCCTCGTCGCGCGGCAGGGGCGCGCCTTCAAAAACGAGGCTGCCCGAAACCGAGGCGCCCTCGGGTAGGAGCCCGGTGATGGCGAGCGCAGTCAGCGTCTTGCCCGAACCGCTTTCGCCGATGATGCCGAAGCGCTCGCCCGCCGCGATGTCGAGCGTGACGCCCTCGACGAGCGGCCGGCCGCCGATGGCGATGCCGAGGCTGTCGATGGAGAGGAGGCTCACGCCACACGCTCCGCCCGCGCGAGGCGCGGATCGAGCAGGTCGCGCAGGCCATCGCCGGCAAGGTTGAGCGCCACGACGATCAGCACCAGCGCCAGCCCCGGGATCAGCGCCAGATGCGGCTTGAAGAGCACGAAGGTCTGCGCCTCGCGCAGCAGAAGCCCAAGGCTGGTGCCGGGCGCCTGGGTGCCGAGCCCGACATAGGAGAGCCCCGCTTCGGCAACGATGGCGAGCGCCAGCTGGATGGTGCCCTGCACGATGATGAGCCCGGCGATGTTGGGCAACAGGTGCCGCCATGCAATTCCGAACGGCCCGAGCCCCGCCAGCCGGGCGGCACCGATATAGTCGAGCCCGATCAGCGCCATGGCACCGCCGCGCGCCACCCGCGCAAACACCGGGATGTTGAAAATGCCGATAGCCAGCATGGCGTTGATGGCGCCGGGCCCGGCAATCGCCGTGATCAGGATGGCGGTGATGAGCGCGGGGAAGGCGAAGAGAAAATCACTCAGCCGCAGCACCAGCCATTCGGCCCAGCCGCCCCGCGCCGCCGCGATGAGCCCGAGCGGCACCCCGATCATCGCCCCGATCGCGACCGCGATGGTGGCGACGACGAAACTCGTCAGCGTGCCCGCCATCAGCAGCGAGAGCAGGTCGCGCCCCAGATGATCGGTGCCCAGCCAGTTGCGCAGGCTGGGTTCGCCGAGCTGACGGGCGATATCGACGCGGTCGATGGGGTAGGGCGTCCAGACGAGCGATGTGAGCCCCAGACAGAGAAAGAGGCCGGCCACCACCAGCCCCAGCACGATGCTCGGGTGACGGAAAAGGCGGCTGATCTGGCGCGTGGCGCGGGTGCCGCTCCTCACGTGCCGCTCCTGCGCAGCCGGGGATCGACCCCCGCATAGAGCAGGTCGACGAGCAGCATGGTGAGGCTCACCGCCACCACCAGCACCATGATGGCGCCGCGCACGAGGATGAGGTCGCGCTCGGAAATGGCGGTGAAGATCAGCCGGCCGAGGCCGGGCAGGTAGAAGACGTTTTCCACGATGACCGTGCCGGCGATGAGATAGGCAAATTGCAACCCCAGTATCGTCAGCACCGGCAAGAGCGCGTTGCGCACCCCATGCCGCCACAGTGCCTGCTGCCGCGTCAGCCCCTTGGCGCGCGCCGTGCGGATGAAATCGGCGCCCGCCACATCGACGAGCGCGGTGCGCATCACCCGGGCGAGGATCGCGGCCTGCGGCACCCCGAGCGCCAAAGCCGGCAGGATGAGCGAGGCGAAGGCACCGCCCGGGCTCTGGCTCCACGGCACGAAGCCGCCGGGCGGCAGCCAGCGCAGCGCCACCGCAAACAGCAGCACGAGCAGCATGCCGAACCAGAAATTGGGGATGGCGACGCCGATCTGCATCAGGCCCATCAGCGTCGTGTCGGCCGCCGTGCCGCGCCGCCGCGCTGCCGCGATGCCGATGGGCAGGCCGATGGCGATGGAGAGCAGCATGGCCATCAGCGCCAGGGGCAGGGTGATGCCCATGCGCTCGGCGATGAGCCCGGCAATGGGCGCGCGCTGGGTGTAGCTCAGCCCGAAATCGCCGCTGAGCATGCCGCCGATCCAGCCGAAAAAGCGCTCGGGGGCCGGGGCATCGAGCCCGAGCGTCTGGCGCAATTGCGCCACGCTTTCGGGGGTGGCGGTGATGCCGAGCATGAAGCGGGCCGGATCGCCCGGCAAAAGGTCGAGCACGAAGAACGTGATGATGGCGGCGCCCAGAAGCGTCGCCACAAAGCCGAGAAGGCGGATCAGGACGTAGCGGATCATCGCCGCGGCGCCGCCGGAGCGATGGCTTCAGCGCGCCCAGCGCATATTGCGCAGAACCACTCCCTCGATGGGCGCGTTCGTCCACTGGCCTTCGAGCCGCGCGTCCCACACCCCGATCTGCGGCAGCTCGTAAAGGAAGACGTTGACGGCTTCCTGCGCCAGCCGGCGCTGCGCATCCTCGGCCAAGGCGCGGCGATCAGCATCGTCCACGGCGCGGTTGAGGCGCGCCATGATCCCTTGAAACTCCGCATCATCGAAGCCGAAATAATAGTCGGGATTGGCATAGATGCCGATGTCAAAGGGCTCGACATGGCTGATGATGGTCAGGTCGAAATCCTTGTTGGTGAAGACGTCCTCGAGCCAGACGGGGAATTCGACATTGATCTGCTCGAGCTTGACGCCCACTTCGGCGAGCTGGCTGGCGATGATCTGCCCGCCATTGCGCGCATAGTCGACCGGCGGCAGCTTCAGCGTGGCGGAAAACCCGTTGGGAAAACCGGCCTCGGCAAGCAGCGCCCGCGCCTTGTCAGGGTCGTAGGGATAGGTGCCGGTCAGATCGACATAATAGGGATGGTGCGGGGCGAAATGGCTGCCGATGGGCGTGCCATAGCCACCGCTGGCCCCGTCGATCACCGCCTGCCGGTCGATGGCGTGGTTGAGCGCCTGGCGCACGCGCAGGTCATCAAAGGGCGGCTTGGCATTGTTGATGGCAAGGATCGTCTCGCCTTCGGTGGTGCCTTCGAGCACCTTGAAGCGCGGATTGTTGAGGAACACCGGCAGGGTCTGGGTGCCCATGTTGTAGGTGCCATCCACCGTGCCGGCCAAAAGCGCATTCACCCGCGCGGCGATGTCGGGAATGAAGAGATAGGTGGCGCGGGCAAGGGCCGGCGCTTCGCCCCAGTAGCTGTCGAAGCGCTCGAGCACCACTTCGGCGCCGCGCCGCCATTCGACGAAGGCGAAGGGTCCCGTCCCGATGGGGGTGGTGCCGTTGTTGGCAGCGCTTTCGGGCGCGACGATCACCGCATCGCCCCGGCCGATATCGAAGAGGAACTGGCCCGAGGGCGCCGCAAGGCGGATCTCGATTGTGCCCGGATCGATGGCGGTGATGCTTTCGATGCCGGCATAGAGCGCTTTCTGCGCATTGATGCTGTCGGGCGCGCGGATGCGCTCGAAGGTGAAGACCACATCCTCGGCGTCAAAGCTCGTGCCGTCGTGGAAGATGACGTCCTCGGCCAGGGTGAAGGTGTAGGTGAGCCCGTCCTCCGAAACGGTCCAGGCGGTGGCGAGCGCCGGTTCGACCGCGCCGGTCTCGCTGATGCGGGTCAGCCCCTCGAAGACGTTCTGGTAGACCACCACGTCGATGGCCTCGGCCGCACCCGCCGTGGGGTCGAGCGTGTTGGGCTCGAGGATGGCGGCGATGCGCACGCCATCGGGCGCCTGCGCCAGGGCGGGTCCCGCCAGCATCAGGGTGGCGGCGCCGAGGCCGAGGGCTGCCGCACGGGCCGTGGTCGAAATGCGCATCTGGTCAGGTCCCCGCCTCGCTTGCAGCAACTATAGGGCAAGATGCCCGCGATTGCAGCACCGCGATGCGGCCGATTGTGCCGGTAGATCCTGCTGCTCAGCCGGGGCGCCGCTCGCTCCAGCGCGTGGCGAGGATCACCGGGATCAGCCCCACGAGCACGATGGCGAAGGCGGGCAGCGCCGCGCTGGCGAATAAACTGACATTGGCGTGGGCATAGACCACAGTGGCGAGCGTATCGACGCCCAGCGGCCGCAGTAGCAGCGTCGCCGGCAATTCCTTGACGATCTCGACGAACACCAGCGTGGCGGCGGTGAGGATGGCGGGCGAGAGCGTCGGCAGGTCGACGCGCAGCAGCAGCCCCAGTCCGCGCGCGCCGAGGATGCGGCCGGCATGCAGCACCGAATCGCCGCGCTTTTTCATCGCCGCATCGAGATTGGAATGGCTGACCGCGAGGAAGCGCACGGCATAGACATAGACGAGGCCGGCCATCGACCCCGAGATGATAAGCCCCGGCCGCCAGTCGAAGGTGGCCATGGTGAAGCGGTTGAACCAGAGGTCAGCCTGCCCGAAGGGCTGCAACAGCCCCAGCGCCAGCACCGTGCCCGGCACGGCATAGCCCAGCGTCGCAATGCGCACGGCGCCGGCCGTCGTGGGGCCCTTGCTCTGGGCCTGCCGGGCGGCGAGAAAGCCGATCGCAACCGTGGCGATGGCGCCGAATGCGCCGAGCGTCACCGTCGGGCCGAGAGCGCGCAGCGTCAGGTCGATCATCTCGGGTGTGACGCGGCGGAACGCCATGAAGGTCAGCTGCCCGAAGGGGATGAGAAAGCCCAGCGCCAGCACGAGGCCGCAGAAAAGGCTCGCCAAGAGCCCGGCGCGCCCTGAAAGCGGCATGCGGGCGGGGGCGACGCGGCTGTCGCGCGCGCTCGAATAGGATCGCGATCCGCGCGCCCATTGCTCGGTGAGGATGAGCAGGCCGATGACCAGGACGATCATCACCGCCAGCTGCGCCGCCCCGCCGAAATCGGAGCGGTTGATCCAGGTCGAATAGATGATGGCGGTGAGGCTGTTGACGCCGAAATACTGCACCGCGCCCAGATCGTTGACCACCTCCATCATGGCGAGCGTCGCGCCCACGATGATGGCCGGCCGCGCCACCGGCAGCGTCACGGTGAAAAAGGTGCGCATCGGGCCTGCGCCCAGAACGCGCGCGGCGAGATTGGTCGAGCCCGACTGCATGAGGAAGAAGGCCCGGCACGCCATATAGGCATAGGGGTAGAGCACCGCCGAGAGCACCAGCGCCGCGCCCCACTGGCTGCGGATATCGGGAAACCAGTAGTCGCGGATCGTCGCCGCACCGGTCAGCGCCCGCACCGCCTGCTGGATAGGGCCGGTGAAGCCGAAAAATTCCGTATAGGTATAGGCGGCAAGATAGGTCGGCACGGCGAGGGGCAGGATCAGGGCCCAGTCAAACAGTCGCCGGCCCGGAAAATCGAAATGCGCCACGAGCCATGCAGTCACAAGCCCGATGGCAGCGGTGATCAAACCCACCGAGGCCATCAGCGTCGCCGTCTCGCGCAGCGAGGTCCAGAGCATCGCCGAATTGAGGCCGTTGCTGCCGGCAAGCGCCGACTGGATGGCGGCGGCACCCAGCCAGAACATCGGCAGGCCGGTGGCCAGCACCAGAACGAGCGCAAAGACCGGCAGGCGCAAGCGCCGGCCGGTCATCGCGATTTTCGGCTCTGAACCGGTAAGGGCTGTCAGTTCTGCGGGCCTTCGTTGAACTTGAGCTCGTCGACCAGCGCTGCGGCTTCGGCGCGATGGGCGGCGACTTCGGTCAGCGGCACCTGCGAGGCCTTGAGCGCGCCCCAGCTGGCAACCAGCGGATCGATGGGGGCCGAGGCCACCACCGGGAACTCGTAATTGGTGCTGGCGTAGATCGACTGCGCCTCATCGGAGAGCAGGAAGGCGATGAGCGCGTTGGCGTTCTCGGCATTGGGCGCATGCTTGGCGATGAAGCCGCCCGCCACGTTCACCTGCGTGCCTTCGCCCTCGGCATCGGGATAGATGATCCGGGCGGCATTGGCCCAGTCCTTCTGCTCGGGTTCGGCATCGTTGTTGAGCATCGCACCCATGTAATAGGTGTTGACGATGGCAAGGTCGCAGCTGCCTTCGAGGATGTTCTTGACCTGCCCGCGATCATTGCCATTGGGGGCCGTGGCAAGGTTGTCGCGCACCTTGGTGAGCCATTCGCGCGCTTCATCGAGCCCGTTGGCGGCGATGTAGTGGGCGATTAGACCGATATTGTAGACATGGTTGCCCGGGCGGGTGCAGAGCCGGCCCTTCCATTCCTCGCCCGCGATGTCCTCGTAAGAGAGCGCGGTGGCATCGACGCGGTCCTTGGAGACGTAGAACACGCGGCTGCGCAGCGACAACGCCGTCCAGTTGCCGTCATCGTCGCGGAAGGTTTCGGGCACGCGCTCGGCGAGAGCCGGGGTGGTGATCGGCTGGGTGATGCCGCGTTCCTCGGCGCCCACCAGATTGCCGATATCGACGGTCAGCACCACGTCGGCGGGCGACAGCTCGCCTTCGCTCTCGACGCGCTCGAGCAGGCCATCGCCGGCATAGAGCACATTGGCGGTGATGCCGGTTTCGGCGGTGAAGGCATCGAGAAGCGGCTGCAGCAGGCTCTGCTCGCGATAGCTGTAGATGTTGACTTCCCCGGTCTGGGCGAGGGTCGGCGCGGCCGCGGCAACCAGAACCATCGAACCCAGCAGGGCGGCGGCGAGACGTTTCGTCATCGTCATGATTTCCTCCATCGCGGGGCCGTGCCCCTTGCGTCTGGGGGTGTTCTGCTGAATCTGATGAAGACTGTCAAGAATTGGACGGCGTCAGAAAGGCAAATAATTCCAGCAGTTTAGAACGTATCCAAACTGCACGCGAAAGACCCCGTGTTTCCAGCCATTTGACCGAAGCGGGTTTTTGATCACGGCCGCGTGATGATGTCGGGCGGCACGATGATGGAAAAGAGCGTGCCGCTGCCCGGCGTCGGCGCTACTGCCAGCTTGCAGCTGTTGACCGTGAGCAGCGAGCGGGTCAGCGCCAGTCCGACGCTCGAGGGCACGGGGGCCAGCGGCTGCCCTTCGCGGTCGGCGCCGTCGCGGAACACCACGAAGCGCTCGGCCGGATCGTCGGGCGGCGCGCTGCTGTCGCGCACCTGGATCGAAAGGCTACCATCCTCGTCGGGCTGGGCCGAGAGGATCACCGTGCTGCCCGCCGGGCTCTGGGCGATGGCGGAGGCGAGGAGGTTGAGGATCGCCTGCCCCAGCGAGGCCCGGTCGGCCCGCACATGCGGCAGGCGCTCCGAGACGGCGCTGCGCACCAAAACGCGGCGCTGCCCGGCATGGGTGCGCAGCCGCGACAGGCAGGAATCGAGCAGCCCGGCCAGGTCGATGTCGGACGGACGGGCCGGATAGCGGCCATCGCGCAGGCGGGTGAAATCGTCGAGCTCGTCGACGAGCAGCGCGATCTCCTGACCCGCCGCCTTGATATCGCGGGCATATTCGACATAGCGCCGGTTCTCGATCTGCCCGAAGGCCGACGAGCGGATGAGGTCGGCAAAGCCGATGATGGTGTTGAGCGGCCGGCGCACGCCCCGGCTGATCCGCCCGAGCATGCCGGTATCGGCGCGTGGTTCGGGCGCGGCCTCGACCGCCTGGGGCGGGCGGAGAAAGCCGAAATAGCCCGCAACGATGCCGGCCTGCCCTTCGGCAAAGAGCGCCAGTTCCATGCCCTCGACCACTGTCGGCGTCACGAGGCTGGGCCGCACGGTTTCGGCAAAGCGCGCCGGCTGTTCGAGGAAAACCCTGAGTGCGGCCCGGGCGCCATCGTCGAGCAGCACCGAGAGCGGCTGGCCGATCACCGCCGTCTCGGGGCCGAGCGCCGCCTGTGCGAGGCTCGAGACCTGGGTGATCACCCCGTTCCGGTCGGCGGCCACGAAGCCTTCCTTGCGCGCGGCGGCCGAGAGCTCGGCGAAGGCCCTGACGGCCGCTTCGTGGCTCGGACGCGCCTCGCTGAGGCTGGCCGACAGCATCACGGCGGGCTTGCCCTGCCAGGTGATCGATTGCAGCCGGGCATTGACCGGCAGGGTCTCGCCATCGGCGCGCATCAGCCGGGTGACGGGGCCGGGGCCATCGGCCATGGCTTCGGGGAAGATCGCGGGGATGCCGGCGGTCCGCAGCCCGTCGATGCTCGCATAGCCCAAGAGCTCGACCAGCGCGCGATTGGCGAACAGCACCTGCTGGTCGCGAAAGACGAGAATGCCCAGCGGCAGCCGGTTGAGGATAAAGGTTTCGCCATTGAGGCTGATCAGCCCGCCCTCGGGCTGGGCGGGAGGCGCCGCGACGGCAGGGGGCGATGCAGGTTGGGTCGGCGGCTGTCGCGAGGCGTCCGTGGAGGTCGCTTCGGGCACCGGTTCGAGCGGCTGCGCACCGACCCGATCGGTCAATATGCGGCTTAACTCGTCGAAGTTGTGGCGGCTTGTCGCATCCAGCGCGATTTCGGCCGCGATCGGCGCGTTTTTCTCCGCTTCATCGGCAATTGCTTCGCTTTCGACGCCCTGGGGCACGGGTTGGGCGGGCGGGAGCGCTTCGGCCCGCAGCCGCGGCCTCAGGCCACGCCCGATGATGCGGAAGGTCACGCGCGGCGCTTCAAGCTCGGCTTTGGGGTCTGGACTGGCCGGCGCTTCCACCGCCTCGACCGTCTCGGGAACAGCGGCCGCTGCCTCCGGGGCCGGAGCGGGCTCGCTCACGATGGGCTCGGCGCGCGTCGGCTCTTCGAAAACGGGCTCGGGTGCGGGATGATCGTCCTCCTCCATCACCTCTTCATCTTCGGCAAAGGCGATGATGGCGGCGATTTCGTCGGCATCGGGGCGGCGCGTCGGGCCGGGAAAGGCAAGCGTTTCCGCCATCGGGCGGAGCGCGGCCACCGCCTCATCCGCCTCGGTGTAAAGAGGCTCGGCCGGCTCGGTCTCTTCGTCGGGTTCAACCGCGGCGGGGATCTTGGACTCCGCCATGCTTTCGGCATCTTGTGCCCGATCAAAGAGCGACGCATGGGGCCGCTCGTCCGGCCCGGCGCTGTCGTCCTCCTCGGTCGATGTCGCTTCGATCACGGGCAGGGCAGGGAGCCCCAGGGGCAGCAGCGGCTCGGCCTCGGGTGCGCTAGGCTCGGGCGCGCCGCGTTCGAGCACGTCGAGCCCTTCCTCGGCGCGGATGGCGGCGAGGCGGTCGGTCTCCGGGCGCGGCGCCGGCATCAGCACGAACAGCAGATCGTCCGAGGGGCTGGCGCGGAAGCAGCCGAGCGTGAACCGCACCCCTTCGTGCTCCACCGTCTCGATGCTCTCGGGGGTGCGACCCGAGGCGGCCTGCTCGGCCAGCAGCGGCGCCATGATGCCGGCGGCATCGGGGGAGGCATCCATCGTTGTGCCCTCGGCATCGACGAGGAGGTAATGAGCGGTTTCGGGCAGGATGGTGGCGCTGCCCCTGCCGCCAAAGCCGGTGCTGTCGAGCGTAAGCAACTGCGGATCGAGCGGATCGACCCCGACGATCAGAAGCGCCGTCGTGCCGTCATCGCCAAGGATCGGCGTGCAGGCGCAGGTGACCGAGAGCGGGCTCTGCCCGGCAATAAAGCGAATGCGCGAGAGGCTCGGGCGCCCCAGCACGCCGAGGCGGATCAGCCTTTGCACCTGGCCCTTGATCGGCACCGGATCGGCCCCGGGCCTGAGCGTGCCCTTCTTGAGCCGTGCGCCATAAAGCCGGGCCGCCGTGTTGCGCCAGAGCAGTTCGGCGCCATCGGCCGACCACAGCCAGGCCGGACGCGCATCGGCCCAATGCTCGAAAACGCGCCGTGCCGAGGGCGATGCGATCCATTCCGCGTTCACGGCCGGATTCCTATCGCCACCGCGTCGACGGTGCTTTTTCCGTCTTGCGCCCGACACTGCCCAACTTGTCCTGCAAACTGGTCTATCCTTTAACCTTTTCTTCATTATCGCCCCGCACCGGCCCGGGTCCACACGCCACCCGCGCCGGCACGCCGCGAAACGCTGTCATGGTTAAGCCAAAGGCCTTAATATTGCGGGAATGACGGAGGCAATTTCAGGCCTTGTCATCGGCAAAGCCCCGACATATAGTCCGCCGCGTTTCAGGGCCGCCTTAGCTCAGTTGGTTAGAGCACTAGATTGTGGATCTAGGGGTCCCCCGTTCAAACCGGGGAGGCGGTACCATTTCTCTTCTCACGCATCGCACCGATCCGGGCGCCTGACCCGAAACGCCCCTTGTCATGAGGCCGGCGCGCCGGCGTTGCGCACCGTGTTGCGGTCGGCGAGCTTGGCGGCATAAAGCGCCGCATCGGCGGCTGCCATCACCTGCTGGGCTGCCTCGCCGCCCATCGATGTGGCGACCCCGATACTGGCCGTCACCACCCCGAACGGGCTGCCCTTGTGGGTGATGGCCCGCCTGACGATATCGGCGCGGATGCGTTCGGCCACCACCATCGCGCCGGCAAGGTCGGTGTCGGGCAACACCATGGCGAACTCCTCCCCGCCATAGCGGGCGGCGATGTCGGCGGGGCGCTGAAGGGCGCTCACCAGCACCCCGGCAATGGCCTTGAGGCAATCATCGCCCTGCATGTGGCCGTAAAGATCGTTGTAGCTCTTGAACATGTCGACATCGAGCATCAGCACGGCAAAGCCCGTGTCCCTGCGCTGGGCCTCGGCGATGGCCCGGGCCAGCGCTGCATCGAAGCTGCGGCGGTTGGCGAGCCCGGTCAGCGGATCGGTGCCGGCAAGGGCCTCGAGGGCGGCATTGGCGGCCCTAAGATCGGCCTCGAGCCGCATGCGCTGCGTGATATCCACCGTCACCCCGGTGAGCCCGATGACCGCGCCCCAGGGGTCGCGCAGCGCCACTTTCGAGGTCTCGTACCATGCCTCGCTGCCATCGGGTCGGCGGAGTTTTTCCACCTTCTCGATGATGGGGGTGCCAGATCGCATCAGCGCCTGCTCGGCCTCGAACAGGGCCGCCGCATGCGCGCCGGGCGACAGCTCGAGGTCGGTGCGGCCGCGCAGCGCCTCGGGGCTGGCAAAGCCGTGATGCTCGGCCACCTGCTGGTTGGCCGCCACGATCTGCGAGCGGCGGTTCTTGACGTAAAAGAAGTTCGGCGCCTGGGCGAGGGCGGAGCGCAGCATGTGGCTCTCCCACGCCCAGTCGCTGGCCTGCCGCAGGGTAAAGCCGACAAGGATGATCGTCACCACCGTCAGCCAGAACAGCGGCACCGACAGGTCCCAGCGCTGCTGGCTCGTGAGCGTGGGCAGCGCAACCACTGCCGCCGCGGTGATGAGCCCGGTGGCCAGCGCGGCGATGACGATGGCGCGGCGCCTGACGCGTCGCTTCATGCAGGCCATCCGCACCCCGAGGCTGGCGGCCGCCGTCAGTGCCACGATGGCTGCGCCCACCCCCGCGCCGGCGCCGCCCTGATAGGCCCGGAACCCCATGGCGAGGATCGCCGTCGTCACCGCGCCCAACGGCCCGCCCACCAAAGCTGCCGTCGCCACGAGGCTGGTCCTGAGATCGATCTGGATGCCGGGGGCGACCGTTGCCGATGAGGCCATCGCGCCGATGGCACCGGCGCCGCAGATCAGGCCCACGAGCAGCTGGCCCTGCGCCACCGAGAGGCGCAGCAGCCGTGGCGCGATCAGTGCCAGCGCCATCGCGGTGAGCGCCACGACCGAAAAGGTTAAGAAAAGTTCGCGCCAGAAACCCATAGGCTCAGTCCATGATCTCAAGTCCGTCCGTCATGCCGCATCGCCCGGTGGTCGGGGGGCGAGGGGAAGCGGCATCGGCCACCCTAGACCCTCGAGGTAACCAAGTGGTGGCGCGCCAACGCCAATTTCCATCGATCGCCCCGGCGGGGCCAGACTGAGGCTTCCGCTTTGCGCCTGAGGGTTCTAGGACTTTGGCGAGACCTGTGCTGCTCGGGGGAGAGAGGATGGCGTCCACGCCGCAGTTCCGCATCACGCCGGAGATGCTCCACACGCTGTTCGAGCCGCGCAGCCTGCTGCTCGTGGCGGCCAATCTGCTGCCGGTTCTGGGCGTGCTGCTGGTGGGGTGGGACGTTTTCGTGCTCATCATGCTCTACTGGCTCGAAACCGCCATCATCGGGTTCTGGACGTTTGTCGGCATCATCAGGGCCCCCCGCACGAGCTTCGGCAGCATCAACGGCAAGCCGGTCGACATTCCCTCCCGGCCGTTGCTCGCCCTTTTCATCCTTGTGCATGCCGGCATCTTCATGGGCGTGCACTATGTGTTCGTCTGGTCGATCTTCGGGCAGGGCTGGGTGTCCCGCGTTTCGGGTCCGGCCGAACTGCTGACCGTGATGGTCATCCCCACCGGGGTCTGGATCCCGCTGGCCGCATTGTTCTTCACCCGCGGGCTGGGTGTGCTGGCCGTGCCGACGACGGCGCTCGATGGCCGGCTGGTCATCGCGGGCCTCTATGTCCGCATCGTCGTGCTGCATCTCACCATCATCTTTGGCGCCATGCTGTCGCTGCTGATCCACTCGGTCATCGGGCTGGTGCTGCTCATCGTGCTCAAGACGCTGGCCGATCTCTTCATGGGCCCGCTGCTCGATTATGTGATGAGCCACTTGCAGGCGGCCGAGCGGCGCAAGGCCGGCGGGAACTGATCGCGGGCGACCTAAGACGCGCTGCCCGATTGCTGCCCTGTTGCTGAACTCGACATGAACGGCGTGTTAGCGCGACGTTCAACACCTTGGTTCTAGGGTGCCGGCCAATCGGGACGCCTGATCCCAAATCAACCACGACTCTGCAGGGGGTTGCGATGCGCACCTTTATCAAGACGGCTTCGGCCGCATTCCTCGCTCTCGGTCTGGCTGTCGTGCCGGCCATCTCGCCGGCGGTCTCGGCCACGGGCATCACGCCGGTCGGCCACTGGCAGGATGCCGATGGCACCACCCGCTTCAAGGTCACGTTCTGCGGCAATAACCACGAAGTCTGCGCCCAGCTCGTGCATCTTGCCGGCGAGGCCCGTACGCCCGAGAACCTTCAATATCTCAACCAGTTCGTGCTGCAGGGCGCCAAGCGCTCGGTGGGCTATTCCTGGAAGGGCGAGGCCAACTATCTCGGCGATACCGTCGCCGGCACTTTGACGCTGGTCGATACCGACACCATGACCATCAATGGCTGCAAGGGCGTGCTCTGCCAGACGTTCAAGCTCAGCCGCGTCTGATCGCTTCGGGCGGCGGGCCAAGCTCTGGTCCGTCGCGCTCGTCTCAGCCTTGTGAGCGGATGTGACGATGTGCGCGATCGTGCGTGCAACTTCCGCCGCGATTGGCTCGTTAAGTGATCGTCAATATCCATGGCCAACCGCCATGGCGACGACCGGCAGGAAGAGGAGTTCGGGCATGAATCATCATCTGCACCAGTCCTTTGCGCGCTTTTCGCGCGCCAAATCCGGCCCGCGCCTCATCCAGCATGCGCACAACCATCCGGCCCTGACCGATGAGGGCCGCCTGGCGCTCACCGATAGCGTGCTCGACGAAGCCCCCATGGAAGTCGAGATCATCGGCCTCACGCCCGAAGAGCAGGCCCGTGTCCTCAAGGCCTTCCCCGGCGGCCGCCGCTTCCAGCTCAAGAGCGCCTGAGCGAATTCTCCGTTCAGCATAAATCCGGCTCTATCCTCGCGTCGTCCCTGCGAAAGCAGGGACCTCCGTTTTGGGCATGTGATCCGTCAATAGTGGCTCCTGCTTTCGCGAGGAGCACGAGGGGTAGGAATGTTCCCCCACGCCCTCTCGCCGCACCAAACGCGCGAGGCCGCCCCCTACTCACTGCGCCAGCCGCAGATTGGAGAGCTGGCTCGCGATCGTTGCGAAGATGTCGTTGAGCTCGCTCGGCTCATCGGGGAAGAAGTCGTGGTCGCTGCTGGTGGCGCAGTGGGTGAGCATGTCCCGCGTCGACTGGTTGGGCGGGTTGAGCCCGATGGTGAAGATGGTGATGCCCTGCTGCTTGGCGTTGTCGCAGGTGTCCTTGGTCAGCTGGTCCATGTCGGCGGTGAGGCTGCCCTTGGCCGATCCGTCGAGCCGTCCGTTCGAGGGATAGCCATAGGCCACATAGCGGGCCGAGCCGTTGATGGTGTCCGATGAGGGATGGGTGTTCTCGCCATCGGTCATCAGGATCATCACCTTATAGGTCGCCTGATCATAGGGCGTGGCCTCGGTGAGAGGGGCGGCGGGCGAGAGCATGTGGAAGCCCCAGATCGCGCCCTGGTGGATATTGGTGTAGCCATTGGCTACCATGGCGGTGATCCGGCCTTTCACCGACTGCCGCTGATTGGTCAGCGGCAGTACCGCGGCGATGGGGCAATCCATGTTGGGCCCCTCGCGATTGTTCGAAACCGTGGCGCCCTGATATTTGCAGAGCCGCTCCTGGGCTTCGCGCTCGGGCAGGTCGGCCATGGCGGCCGAATAGGTGCAGCTCATGGTGCGGGTCAGGGTGCGATTGCTGCCGCGCCCGGTCTCCGAGGTCGAATCGCCCGTGATCGTCACCCTGCCGCTGCCGCTCGGGGTCGCCGAGCAGGAGCAGACATCGGCGCCCGTGGTCGTCATGCCATTGGGCGCGGTATAGGTGGCGCTCACCGTCGTCGATCCGTCGCAGCGCCCGTTGCGGTCGCATTGCGTGCGCGTTTCGACCCACCGGCACGATCCGGCCCCGGCCGGCTGCACGCATGTGCCACCGGTATCGGAGAGGTAGTTGTTGCCAAAGACATCGCGTCCGCGATTGTCGCGCGTATCGGGCTCGTCGGGCGCGAACGATGCCACGAACAATGTCTCGGGGCTGTTGATGTCGGGCGGTGTATCGCTCACGTCATGGGGGGAGGGGCGCGCCTCGACGCAGCCGCGCCATGTCGCCCCGACGCGCGAATAGAGGTCGAAGCGGTTGACCGGCCCGGCAAAGGCCGTGGCCGAATTGTCGTCGCTGTCGAAATTGACCCGCGAGAGCGGCGAGGTGCCGGTCTGGTCGATCCAGCTGGCATTGCGGTTGGTCGTACCTACATTGACGAATTCGGTGAACGGCACCACGCCGACGAAGACGTTGGGCTGGCTGTCCTCGTTGGAAAACAGGATGTCGGCGGCGTTGTTGGCCGCCTGCTTGAGGTTGGACATCCGGCTCTGCTGGTTCATCGAGCTCGAATTGTCGAGCACCATGGCCACCTCGACATTGAGCCGCCGCCGCGTCGCCTCGGCCACGAGCCGCGCCGGCATCTCGTGCACGCCCACCAGCGTCACGAACGCGGTGGGCACAACCAGCCGCGCCTCGAGATAAAGCTGGCCGTTGGTGGTGTTCTTGCGCGCCGTCTCGACCGTGGCGCCGATCCCCGGGCTCGCCAGCGCTTCGGACAGAAGGGCCTGGGCGCTGTCGCGCAGCGCGTCTTCGGAGAGGCTGTAGATCTTGGGCTGCAGAGCCAGCACCGCGGCATCGAGCGCCACCTGCGCCCGGTTGCGCGTCTGCTGCACCATGGTGAAATCCACCACCGCGCCGGCCATCGCCACAAGCGCGATGGCAATCACCGCAAAGATCACGAGAAAGGCGCCCCGCTCGTCGGAGCGGAAGCGCCTCACCAAGGTTCTGAAATCATTCATGACGCTGCCCCCGGAGCGGAGCTCATCTTTGAGGGCAATTGGTCACCAGAGCGTTTCCGGGCGACGTGAAAATCGCCCGGAAACGCGACCTTCCAAAAGCTAGATCACGATCACGCGGGTGCCCACCGGCACGCGGTTGTAGAGATCGATGACGTCGTCATTGACCATCCGTATGCAGCCCGAGGAGAGGTTCTGCCCGATGCTCGAGGGATCGTTGGTGCCGTGGATGCGGTAGAGCGTCGAGCCCAGATAGAGCGCGCGGGCGCCCAGCGGATTGTCGGGGCCTCCTTCCATGAAGGCCGGCAGATGCGGCTGGCGCTTGCGCATGGCGGCCGGCGGCGTCCAGCCCGGCCATTCGCGCTTCTGGGTCACCTTGTGAGTGCCGGCCCACTCGAAGCCGGGCCGCGCCACGCCGATGCCGTAGCGCATGGCCTGGCCATTGCCCATCACCAGATAGAGATATTTGGCATTGGTATCGACCACCACCGTGCCGGCCTTCTCGCGGGTCTGGTAGGCGACCATCTGGCGCGCGAAGCGGTTCTCGGCCCGCGGGGCCTGCATGCTGCGGCTCGCGAACAGCGGCTGGGTGCGGCGCGGCTGCGCCGGCTGCTGGGCCTGCTGGCTGGCCGACTGGGAGGGCGAAAAGATCGTCCGGAACGAGACGTTCTGCGCCATGGCCGGGCTTGCAAGGCTGGCCAGCGTGAGGACGACGGCCAGGCCGGCCGCCACTGTCTTTCCAAAGGGCATCGGCAATACTCGCTTCTACAGGGGCTGTGAAATCCGGTTGCGCCGGAGACTGTCGTCAATATTTGCAGGCCGAGGCAAAAAACCGGTTTAACCGGATGGTTAAGGCTTTGGCCGTAAACACGGTTTAGCGGCGGTAAATTTCGGGCGCGCCGCCGGCATCGCGCTGTCGACGGGCGTTGCACAGGCTATAAGACACCGATCCGCCGGGGGAATCGCATGGGCGACGCGCCGCTCGAACTCACCATCCTCATGCCCTGCCTCAATGAGGCGGAGACCCTCGCCGTCTGCATAGAAAAGGCGCAGGGCTATCTGGCGCGCTCGGGCGTTTCGGGGGAGGTGCTGATCGCCGACAATGGCTCCACTGATGGCAGCCAGGAGATCGCGCGGGCCCATGGCGCGCGCGTCGTCGATGTGCCGGTGCGCGGCTATGGCGCCGCGCTCGGGGCCGGCATCGCTGCGGCGCGCGGGCGCTTCGTCATCATGGGCGATGCCGATGACAGCTATGATTTTTCGGCGCTGGATGCCTTCGTCGCCGCGCTCCGGCAGGGCCACCAGCTGGTCATGGGCAACCGCTTTCGCGGCGGCATCGCGCCGGGCGCCATGCCCTGGCACCACAAATATATCGGCAACCCCGTGCTGTCGTTCCTCGGCAAGCTCTTCTTCCGCACCAAGGCGTCGGATTTCCATTGCGGGCTGAGGGGCTTTGATCGCGACGCCATCCAGGGGCTGGGGCTGCGCACCACCGGCATGGAATTCGCCTCCGAAATGCTGGTCAAGGCGACGCTTTCGGGCCTCGATGTCGCCGAGGTGCCCACCACCCTCAAGCCCGATGGCCGCTCGCGTCCACCCCATCTGCGCTCGTTCCGCGATGGCTGGCGCCACCTGCGCTTCCTGCTGCTGTTTTCCCCGCGCTGGCTGTTTCTCTATCCCGGCCTCGCGCTGCTGATTTTCGGGCTCATCGTGGGCGGGGCGCTGCTGCCCGGCCCGGTGCGGATCGGGCGCGTGGTGTTTGATCTGCACACCTTTGTCGTCGCCGCCATGTGCGTCATCGTCGGGTTGCAGTCGATCTCCTTCGGGCTCATCGGGCGGCGCTTCGCCTCGCGCTACGGCTTCATCCCGCGCTCCGAAAAGTTCGATCGGCTGCTCGAGGGGCTGACGCTCGAGCGCATCCTTTTGATGGCGCTGGTGCTGATGGGCATCGGGGCTGCCGCGATGCTCTGGGGCCTGTCGGAATGGGCGGCCCGTGATTTCGGCCCGCTCGAATCGCCCTACACGCTGCGCGCCCTGCTTCTGGCGATGACGGCGCTGGTTGCGGGCTTCCAGCTCATGCTGTCGGGCTTCCTGTCCTCGATGACCAATATTCCGCTGCGCGAGGGGCGCATCCTGGCGCCCGACGACATCCGGCCGGGCGCGCCCGAGAAAAAGTCGCCATGATGCTCGAACCCGTCGTTCTGGTTGCCCTTGCCGGTGTCGGCATGCTGGCCGGCTTCGTCGATGCCATCGCCGGGGGCGGGGGCATGATCGCGCTGCCCGCGCTGCTCTCGGCGGGCGTGCCGCCGGTTGCGGCGCTTGCCACCAACAAGTTCCAGGGCTCGGTGGGCACGGCGATCGCCGCCTTCACCTATTGGCGGCGCGGCTATGTCGATCTCAAGGCGCTGCTGATCGCGCTGGTACTCACGCTCATCGGTTCGGCCACGGGCGCTGCGGCGGTGCAGGTGATCGATACCGGCCTCCTCGCCACCGCCGTGCCGGTGATGCTGATCGGCATCGCGCTCTATTTCCTGTTCGCGCCCAATCTCACCGATGCCGACCGCGCCGCCCGCCTCGATCCACGCCTCTTCGTGCCCGTCATGGGCTTTGTCGTGGGCTTTTACGATGGCATTTTCGGGCCGGGCACGGGATCGTTCTTCACCATCGGCTTCGTGCTGCTGTTCGGCTTCGGGCTCATCCGCGCCTCGGGCTCGACCAAGGTGCTCAACCTCATGTCCAACCTCGCGGCCCTGATGGTGTTCATCCTCGCCGGCGAGGTCGTCTGGCCCGCTGCGCTCGCCATGGCCTGCGGACAGGTGGCCGGCGGCTATCTCGGCGCCCGCATCGGCATCCGCTTCGGGGCCAAGATCATCCGGCCCTTGGTCGTGCTCGTCGCCATCGGCCTCGCCATCCGCCTCCTGCTGGTGCCCTGAGCGTTCAGTCATCGGGTGCCCTGAGGACCCTCCCGCTCCCGGTCGTCCCTGCGGAAGCAGGGACCTCTGTTGGCTGGGCATCTATCTCCAAACGGAGGTTCCTGCTTTCGCAGGAACGACCCGGGTGGGGCGCACTGCTGCACCGGACGCGCCGCCCGGCAGGCACTCCAAAACAAAAAAAGCGCGGTCCCCGAGGGAAGGGACCGCGCCGGCTTTCGGCCGTCAGGAGAGGGGTGAGGAGGGGAGACGGCCGGGAAGCGATCAGGGCAGCAGGACGGCGTCGATCACATGGATCACGCCATTGTCGGCATCGACGTCGGCGGTGACCACATTGGCGGTGTTGGAGGCAGCGACGGTCACGCCCGCGCCGGACTTGGTGACGGTGAGCTTGCCTTCGGGGTTGAGCGTATCGACTTCGGTCGCGCCATCCGGAATGGCCGCCGACATGATCTCGCTGGGCACCACGTGCAGCTGAAGGATGGCGACGAGCTGAGCCTGGTTCTCGGGCTTGAGCAGGTTCTCGACGGTGCCGGCCGGCAGGGCGGCGAAGGCTTCGTCGGTCGGGGCAAAGACGGTGATGTTGGCGGTGGTGGCGAGCGCGTCGGCAAGGCCGGCGGCGGTCGCGGCGGCGAGCAGGGTCTGGAAGGAGCCGGCCGCCTGGGCGGTCTCGACGACATTGGCGGCCTGGACGCTCGTGAGGGCGAGCGGGCTGGCGACGAGGGCAGTGGCGAGGGCGAGGGTCTTGAGCAGCTTCATGGATCAGTCCTCCGGTTTCTTGAAACTCTTGCCTGCCGGACTGCGTCTTTCTCAGCGTCCGGACTGCCCCCTTTACGCAGGCCTGTCGCGGCCCGGATCGGCCGCCCGCCATGAGAACATCGTGAATGATCCAGGCTTCACGGTGCGTCGTTTACTGCCTCTTTTGCCCTCGGATCACGCGTTTTGGGCCCGGATGGCAGATTGAGATCGCCATCCGCCGATTGACTCGAGCGGTCTGCCGGCACTCCATTGCAGGGCTGGCAGGCAGGGCCAGCACAGGGAGATCCCGATGTCCGCCGACCTCATGTTTTCGCTCTCCAATGGCCTCGCGCTGCTGGGCTGGCTGATCCTCGCTTTCGCGCCACGGCGCCTTTCCGCCTTTCCGATCCCGACGCGCTTCGTCATTCCCGCCATACTGGGGGTCGCCTATGCCGTCGCGATCATTCCCGGCATGGCGACGGCCCAGGGCGATTTCACCTCGCTCGAAGGGCTCAAGCAGCTCTACGCCACCGCCAGCGATCCGCTGATGGTGGCCGGCTGGCAGCATTATCTGGCGTTCGATCTCTTCGTGGGCACCTGGATCGCCGAGCGGCTCGATGGCCTCGGGGTGCACCGCATCGTGCAGATCCCCATCCTCGCCGCCACCTTCATGCTCGGCCCCGTCGGCCTCGTGCTCGCCTTCGCGCTCGAGCTCGGCCTGAGGGCCTGGCGCAGCCGCCGCCCCGCTGCGTGATCAGCGGGGGCCCGTCAAGGCCGAGACCTGATCAACTGCCACGTCCGCACCTACTCAGACGCCACTAGCCAAGGAAAAAGGGCGGCGCCAGCGGCACCGCCCTTCCATTAGAGGCGTAAGGATCGGGGATCGATCAGAAGTCCATCCCGCCCATGCCGCCCATGCCGCCGCCGCCACCCGGCATGGCCGGGGCTGCGTCCTTGGGAAGCTCGGCGATCATGGCTTCGGTGGTGATCAGCAGCGAGGCCACCGAGGCGGCGTCCTGCAGGGCGGTGCGAACCACCTTCACCGGGTCGATGATGCCCATCTGGATCATGTCGCCATAGGTGCCGTTCTGGGCGTCGTAGCCATAGGTCAGCTCGGCCTTCTCGAGGATCTTGCCCACAACCACCGAGCCTTCGTCGCCGGCATTGTTGGAGATCTGGCGGACCGGCTCCTGCAGGGCGCGCTTGACGAGGTTGACGCCGGCCTGCTGGTCGGCATTGGCACCCTTGACCTGGAGATCGGCCGAAGCGCGCAGCAGGGCGACACCGCCACCCGGCACGATGCCTTCTTCGACGGCTGCGCGGGTCGCGTTGAGCGCGTCATCGACGCGGTCCTTGCGCTCCTTGACTTCCACTTCGGTCGAGCCGCCGACCTTGATCACGGCAACGCCACCGGCGAGCTTGGCCAGACGCTCCTGGAGCTTCTCGCGGTCGTAGTCCGAGGTGGTCTCCTCGATCTGCGCCTTGATCTGGCCAACGCGGCCCTCGATGTCTTCCTTGGAGCCCGAACCATCGACGATGGTGGTGTTCTCCTTGGTGATCTCGACGCGCTTGGCGGTGCCGAGCATGTCGAGGGTCACGTTCTCGAGCTTGATGCCGAGATCTTCGGAGATGACCTGGCCACCGGTGAGGACGGCGATGTCTTCGAGCATGGCCTTGCGGCGATCACCGAAGCCCGGCGCCTTGACGGCGGCGACCTTGAGCCCGCCACGCAGGCGGTTGACCACGAGGGTGGCAAGGGCTTCGCCCTCGATGTCCTCGGCAATGATCAGCAGCGGGCGCTGCGACTGGACGACGGCCTCGAGGATCGGCAGCATCGACTGCAGGTTCGAGAGCTTCTTCTCGTGCAGCAGGATCACCGGATCCTCGAGCACGGCGGTCATCTTCTCGGCATTGGTGACGAAATAGGGCGAGAGATAGCCACGGTCGAACTGCATGCCCTCGACGACGTCGAGTTCGGTCTCGGCGGTCTTGGCTTCCTCGACGGTGATGACACCCTCGTTGCCGACCTTCTGCATGGCATTGGCGATCATCTCGCCGATGGCCTTCTCGCCATTGGCAGAGATGGTGCCGACCTGGGCGACTTCGGCCGAAGAGGTGATCTTCTTGGCGCGGGCCTTGAGGTTGGCGACGACTTCCTCGACCGCGAGGTCGATGCCGCGCTTGAGGTCCATCGGATTCATGCCGGCGGCAACGAGCTTGACGCCTTCGTTGACGATGGCCTGGGCCAGCACGGTGGCGGTGGTGGTGCCGTCACCGGCGATGTCGTTGGTCTTGGAGGCCACGGCGCGCACCATCTGGGCGCCCATGTTCTCGAACTTGTCCTCGAGCTCGATCTCCTTGGCGACGGTGACACCGTCCTTGGTGATGCGCGGGGCGCCGAAGGACTTGTCGATCACCACGTTGCGGCCCTTGGGACCGAGCGTGACCTTGACGGCGTTGGCGAGGATGTTGACGCCGCGGACCATCTTGTCGCGGGCATCGGTGGAGAATTTTACGTCTTTGGCTGCCATTGCAGGCGCTCCTTGAATAGGTGTTGCGAAGCTGACGTCAGGCGGATCAGGCGATCACGCCCATGATGTCGGACTCTTTCATGATCAGCAGGTCCTGCCCGTTGAGCTTGACCTCGGTGCCGCTCCACTTGCCGAACAGCACGCGATCGCCTTCCTTGACGTCGAGGGCAACGACCTTGCCGCTCTCGTCACGGGCGCCCGGGCCGACCGAGACCACCACGCCCTCGGAGGGCTTTTCCTTGGCGGTATCGGGGATGATGATGCCGCCAGCGGACTTTTCCTCGCTGTCGACACGCCGGACCACAACGCGGTCGTGCAGGGGACGGAAGCTCATGTTTGCTCCTTATCAAAGTCTGTTCAAAGACTGGAAAGCCGGGCTGTTAGCACTCAGTAATGAGGAGTGCTAACAGGTGGCGTTGATATAGGCTGGGGGTCCTGCACTGTCAAGACGCGTGGCCCTCGCGACGCGGGCGCATCGGCACTGCGGTTGCAAATCTCGGGCCGGGCGGTTAATCCAAGCCGGCGCGGTGCCCAGGGGGTGCCGGCGCCCCGAGCCCTGGGATCCTC
Organism: Devosia enhydra; assembly: GCF_900119845.1. Taxonomy (GTDB): domain Bacteria; phylum Pseudomonadota; class Alphaproteobacteria; order Rhizobiales; family Devosiaceae; genus FPKU01. The sequence goes on along the minus strand of NZ_FPKU01000003.1, from coordinate 342,182 downwards.
TGCCCTTGACCGAACCCCTCGCTGCGCCTTCGGGCGCACCCGCCGCCTCCACCTCTCCCGCCTGGTTCCCGCCGCGCCTCGCGGTCATCGTGCCCAGCTACAATGAGCGCGACAATGTCGCGGTGCTCTACGAGCGGGTGAGCGCGGCGCTGTCCGGCACGCCCTTCGAATTCATCGTTGTCGATGACAACTCCCCCGATGGCACGGCAGAGGTGGTGCGCGAGATGGCGCGGCGCCACCCCAATGTGCGCTGTATCCACCGCATCGGCCGGCGTGGCCTGTCCTCGGCCTGCATCGAGGGCATTTCGGCCACCAGCGCCCCGTTCTTTGCCGTCATCGATGCCGATCTCCAGCATGACGAGACGATTCTTCCCGCGATGCTCGCCAAGGCCGAGGCCGGCGACGACGTCGTGGTGGGCACCCGCTATGCCGGGGCCGGCAGTGTCGGGGCAGGGTTCTCGGCCTCGCGCGAAGCCGGCAGCCGGCTTGCCACGAAGCTCTCGGGCCTTCTCACCGGCCGCGCGCTCTCCGATCCGATGAGCGGCTTCTTCCTCATGCGCCGCGAGGTGTTCGAGGAGGTGGCGCCCGGTTTGAGCCGCGACGGCTTCAAGATCCTGCTCGACATCATCGTTTCGGCCACCCGCTTCCGCAAGCGGGCCGATCGCGTGCTGCGCATCGGTGAGGTGCCCTATACCTTCCGGCCCCGCCATGCCGGCGAAAGCAAGATGAGCCCGCTCATCGCCATCCAGTTTCTGGGGCTGGTGCTCTCCAAGCTCAGCGGCGGGCTTTTGCCCACGAGCTTCTTGCTGTTCGGCATGGTCGGCGGATCGGGCGTCTTCGTGCACCTTGCCGTGCTGTGGACGACCCACGAGCTCATGGGCTTCAACTTCACCAATGCCCAGCTCACCGCCACCATCGTGGCCATGACCACCAATTTCGTGCTCAACAACGAGCTGACCTATGCCGACAAGAAGCTCAGGGGCAACCGCTTCTGGATCGGCCTTCTGACCTTTTATGCCGTGTGCTCCATCGGGGCGCTGGCCAATGTCTCGGTGGCCACCTGGATCTATGAGGCGAGCCCCGATCTCTTCCTCGCCGGCATTGCCGGGGCGGTGATGAGCGTCGTCTTCAACTACTCGGTAACCCGCGTCTTTACGTGGAGATAGGAAAACCAATGACCGAAGCTGCAAAGCTCGACATCCGCCTGCGCCGCACCGGTGGCAGCGGCCCCAACGCCCAGTGGGTCTGGGAAGTCTACGACCAGGGCGCCCTGCTCAAGAAGGGCACCACCGTGGGCGACGAAGCCAAGGCCTTCGCCACCGCCCGCAAGGCCGGCGAGAAGGCCAGGGGCTGAGGGCTTCCCGCCTGCCACCCGAGGCAGTCAGAGGACCAGGGACATGAGCGCAGCGCCCTTCACCAACGCGGCAGCGGTTTCGACCTATGCCGAAGATGCGCTGCGCAAGGTGCCCGGGCTCGGCGACCTCCACCGCATGGCGACGCTGCTGCTGGGTGAGCATGCAACCGGCCAGGGCCATATCCTCGTCGTCGGCGCCGGCGGCGGGCTTGAGCTTGCGGCCATGGCGGCGGCCCGCCCGGACTGGCGGTTCACCGGGGTTGATCCCGCACCCGCCATGCTCGATCTTGCCCGCAAGGCCGTCGCGCCCTTTGCCGACCGCGTCGAACTGGTCGAGGGCACGATCGATGCGGCCGGGGCGGGCCCGTTCGACGGGGCGACCTGCCTTCTCGTCCTGCATTTCCTCGATCGCGACGAACGCCTGCGCACGCTGCGCGAAGTCCGCAGCCGCCTCAGGCCCGGAGCCCGGCTGGTGATCGCCCATCACGCACCCCCGGCCGAGCATCGCCCGCTCTGGATGGCACGCTCGGTGCTGTTCGGCGATCGGCAAGGCAATGACCGTCAGAGGGCCGAGACATCGGCCGCCACCATGATCGAGCGCCTGCCGCTGCTCGATGCCGCCGAGGAAGAATCCCTGCTGGCCGAAGCCGGCTACCGCGACATCGCCCTCATCTACGCCGCGCTGTCCTTCCGCGGTTGGGTGGTGACGGCCTGAGGCCGTGGCACGCAGATCACGGCCATTCCCGCGCGCCGTGAAGGACGCGCAGGATCAGCACGCGATCGTCGTCGACCTTATAGACCGCCAGATAGGGCGTAGACCCGATGATGATTTCACGCGTTCCGTCGATGCGACCGGACCTGCCTGAATATGGGAAAGTCTTGAGCCGCTGGACCTGCTGATAGATCAGGTCGTCAATGCGCAACCCGGCGTCGGGGCTGCCGCCTTCAATAGCGATATAGCGAAATATGTCCTCGCGGTCGCGGAGCGCGGCTTCGCTCCAATCGAGCAGCATCAACTCGCGGCCCTGCGTCCAGCCAGAACGCCCGCCTTGAATTGCGCCATCCTGCGCTCGGCATCCGCGTCCGCGATGGCAGGTCGCGGATCCTCGAGGGCGTCCCGCACCTTGGCGCGAAACCAGGCATCATATTCGGCGCTGCTGTTGATCACCTCCATCGGCAGCGCCCCCTCATTGGCGGTCCGCGTCAACAGGATCCGAATGGCATCCGACAGGGTGAGCCCCATCCTCTGGAGCACATCCTGCGCCTTGTCCTTTATCTCAGGGTCGATCCGCGCCTGAACCACTGCATTGTCCGCCATTCCGCCGCTCCATCCTGCGATGAGAGCAGCGTAATGCAAATGAATGACAGAAGGAAGTCACGCCGCGCCCTTGCGGCGCGTGCCATCCATGTCGGCCCAGGCCTGTCGCTTGCGGTAGATGGTGGAGGGGCTGAGTTCGAGTGCGGCGGCCGCCAGCGTGATATTGCCGGAAAACCGGGCGATCGCTTCCTCGATGATGCGCTGTTCCTGCTGCCAGAGCGGCAGGATAACCGGTTCGGCGCGGCTGGCGGCCGGCGTGTCCTGATGGCCCAACGTCAGGCTCTCGATATCGGCGGCCGTCACCATCTGGGCGGTGATCTCCCCGCCATCGAACATCACCACCAGCCGGCGCACGAGGTTCTGGAGCTGCCGCACATTGCCCGGCCAGTCGCGCGCCGTCATCAGGCTCGCTGTCTCGGGGGTGAAATCGGAAAAGCGCTTGCGCTCCTCGGCGGCGTAGCGGGTAAGAAAATGCCGGGCCAGCACCAGAATGTCGGCCGGCCGCTGCCGCAGCGGCGGCAAATGGATGGGCAGCACATGCAATCGATAGAACAGATCCTCGCGGAAGAGCCGGTTGGTGATAAGCTGCATGGGGTTGCGATTGGTGGCGCACACCACCCGCACATCGATGCGGCGCTGGCTCGCCTCGCCCACCCGGCTCACCGTGCCGGTCTGCAAAAAGCGCAGCAGCTTGGCCTGCAGCGAAAGGTCCATCTCGCCGATCTCGTCGAGAAAGAGGGTTCCGCCATCGGCGAGTTCGGCCGCGCCCTTCCTGTCCTCATGGGCGCCCGTATAGGCGCCGCGCACCACCCCGAAGAGCTCGCTTTCGAGCAAATCGCGCGGAATGGCGGCGCAGTTGATCGCCACGAAGCGCTTGCCCGCGCGCGGGCCGCGGCTGTGGATCGCCTCGGCGCACACATCCTTGCCGGTGCCGCTTTCACCCGTGATGAACACCGGGGCCGAAGACGGCGCGATCCGCTCGATCTGGTCATAGACATGCTGCATCTGGCTCGAGACGCCGACAAAGCCCTCGAAATCGGCGCGACCGGGCCGTGCATCATCGGCAAAGCTCAGCGCCTGGCCCTTGCCGTGCCGCTGCGCCAGTTCGCCTATGCGGGTGGCAAAGGCTTCGGGCGCGATGGGCAGCGCGATGACGTCATGGGCTCCGGCGCGCATCGCCGCCACCGCCACGCTCACCGATCCGCCCTCGGACAGCGCCACGAGCAGCGCGCCGGCAGAGAGTTTCACCAGCCGTGCGATCGCCTCATCTACCTTGCCGGCAAGGTCCGAAAGGCTGGCGAGGTCGGCCAGCACCAGGTCGAAGCTCTCGCCCCGCAGCATCTCGGCTGCTGCCCGGCCGCCCGTCACGATCTCGACCCGCACCGATCCGGCGAGCGCGCGGGAGAGGCCTGCGACAAGGCTGCGGATGCCGGCCGAATCACGATCCACCAGAAGCAGCCTGGGGCCGAAATCATTGGCCGGGATCGATCGAGAGGGCATGGGCGATGCGGGCTCCGGAGGGGCAGTGTTGGTTTCCCAACTCTTGCTCATCACGGTAAATATTCCGTTTGGAAGCGCGGGGCCCCCTGCAAAGCTTTTGCCGCTGTTGTGCCGATGCTATGAAAAGCCCGGCCGAATCCGGCTTCCGGAGGCAGGGCGCGTGCAGGGGCTCGTCTACATCTTCATCGCGCTGGCCGCCCTCGGGCTGGGTGTGCTGGCCTATTTCGGGCTCACTTTCACCCCCATAGAGGCCTTCGTCACGGCGCTGAGCTGCGGCACGCTTTTCACCCTCATCCTCGAACGCATGCTGCGCCGTCGGGCCGAGGCGCGCATCGAACGCGGCATCGAGGAATTGTCGCGGCTCCTCTCCACCGATGCGCAGGCCGGCTCGGTGCTGAGCCAGCGCGTCAACGCGCTGGTCGATGTCGATGCCGGGCAACGCCTCGAGGCGGCCGAGGCCGATATCTCGGTGCTGGGCAATGTCGTGCGCCAGGTGGCCGAGGCGGTGGCCGAACTCGAGCAGGATCGCGCTCGCCGCGCTTCGGGCGTCACGGCGCCCGTCGCGCTCCCTCCCGAACCGGCGCGGCCTGCGCGGGTCGAGCCCATCGTCGCCCCGCAGGAATTGCGCCGCGCCATCGCCGGGGGCAGCCTCGTCTTCCAGTCGGCGCCGGTCATGCTCCTGCCCATGCGCCGGCCCTTCGCCCATGATCTGCTGGCCCGCCTCGTCCAGCCCGAGGGCAGGCTGCTCGAGCCGCATGATTTCATGCCACGGCTGGGTTACGAGGACATTCACCGTCGTATCGATGCGATGATGCTCGACGAGGCCGTGGTCATCGCCCGCCGCGTGCGCATGGCTGGGCAGTCGACGCTGATCGGCACGCATGTCTCCCGCGCCACCCTCCATGATGCGGCGGCGATGGAAAATCTCGTCGCCGTCATCGATGCCAATCGCGCCATCGCCGAAATGATCCTGCTGCGCATCGCCGAGCCCGATTTTCGCGCCTTGCCCACCAATCGCCGCGCCGCGCTCGCCACCATCGCGCGCAAGGGCGCGACGCTGTCGCTCACCGGCGCCACGAGCCTCAGGCTCGATTTCCCCGAGCTTTCGGCGCTGGGCGTGCGCTCGGTGCGCATCGATGCGGCGCGCTTCGTCACCGCGCCCGAACAGCTCTCCGATTTCCATGCCCCCGACATCGTCGCCTTCACCCGCCGCTACGGCATCGAGATCCTCGCCACCGATGTGGTGACCGAGCAGCAGGTGCTGAGCCTTTTCGAAGATGGTGTGCTGCTGGCAATGGGCCCCCATCTCGGCCGCCCCGAACCGGTGCGCACAGATCTCGTCACCGAGCCCCTGCCCAAGGCGCAGGGCACCATAGCGACCCGTCTCTCGGCCGGCTGAATGGCGGGCAGGGGGTTTCTCCGGGCAAAGGGCATGATATGGGTCCCCCGCTTCAAGCCTTTTTTCGTCCCTGTCGCAGCCTTGTCCTGGAACCTCGATGTCCGATCCGCACGGTCCGCTCGCCGGCCTTTCCCGGCTCTACCCGCGCTACCGCGTGCTCTTCTGCGATGTCTGGGGCGTCGTCCATAACGGGCTCGCGGCCTTCCCGCCCGCCGTCGATGCGCTCAGCCGCTTCCGCGCCGCAGGCGGCACGGTGATCCTCGTCACCAACGCCCCGCGCCCCTCGGCCCCCATCATCGCCATGCTCGATCAGCTGGGCGTGGCCCGTTCGGCCTGGGATGCGGTGGTCTCCTCGGGCGATGCCACCCGCGCCATGATCGCGCCCTATCGCGGCCGGGTCATCCACCATGTCGGCCCGCCCACCATCGACGATGCGCTCTATGAGGGCCTCGGGGTCATCCGCGGCCCGGCCGAGACCGCCGAGGCGGTGGTCGTCACCGATCTCGACGAGGATGACGATACCCCGGACATGTACAGGGATCGCGCTGCGCTCTGGCAGTCGCGCAACCTGCCGCTGATCTGCGCCAATCCCGACAAGGTGGTCGAGGTCGGCGACAAGCTCTTCTATTGCGGCGGCGCTCTCGCCGATCTTTACTCCGAAATCGGCGGCACCGTTCTGATGGCCGGCAAGCCCTATGCGCCGATTTATGCCGAGGCGCTGAGGCTCGCCGAAGAAGCGTTGGGCCGCGCCGTAGCGCGCGAGGAGATCCTCGCGGTGGGCGACAGCGTGCGCACCGATGCCACCGGGGCGGCCGGCTTTGGCATCGATTTCCTCTTCGTCACCGGCTCCATCCATGCCGAGGAGCTCGATGCGTTTGGAGAGGCCGATCCGTCCGACATCCGCGATCTCGTCGCCCCCTCGGGCGCCACCATGGCCGGCTACATGCCGCGCCTCGTCTGGTGATCATGGCGGGCTTTGTCCGGCTCGACGGGCTTGGTGCCGTGCCGGCGCAGCTGCGCGGCGCGCTCGTGGCCATCGGCAGTTTCGACGGGTTTCATCGCGGCCATCAATATGTGCTCGATCGGCTCAAGGCCCGCGCCAAAGCTGAAGGCAGGCCGGCCCTTGCGCTCACCTTCGAGCCCCATCCGCGCGATGTGTTTGCGCCCGAGCCCTTCATGTTTCGCTTGACCCCCGCCGATGCCAAGGCGCGGCTGGCCGAGGCCATGGGGCTCGACGGGCTGGTGATCATGCCGTTCTCGCGCGATCTCTCGCGCATCGCGGCCGAGGATTTCGTCACCCGTTTCCTCGTTGCGGCGCTGGGGGTTGCGGGCGTCGTGGTCGGCGCCGATTTCCATTTCGGCCGCGATCGCGGCGGCACCCCGGCCTTTTTGCGCGAAGCCGGCGCGCGCCACGGCTTTTCGGTCGATATCCTCGATCTGCTTCCCGAGGGCGCCGAGGCGGTCTCCTCGTCCCGCATCCGCGCCGCGCTGGCCCAGGGCGATGTCGCAACCGCCAACGGGCTGCTGGGCTATCACTGGTTCATCTCGGGCACGGTGGTTTCGGGCGACCGGCGCGGCCGCGAACTGGGATTTCCCACCGCCAACATCGCCATGCCGAAAGGCTTTGCGCTGGCGCAGGGCGTCTATGCCGTGCGCGGGCTCATCGACGGGCGCCGGCTCGATGGCGTGGCGAGTTTCGGCAAGCCGATGTTCGGCGATGCCCCGCCGCCCTTCGAGCCGCATTTCTTCGATTTCTCCGAAGACATCTATGGCCGCGAGCTGTCCGTCGCGCTCATCGCCCATATCCGCGGGCAGGAGATCTACGACAGCCTCGATGCCCTCATCGCCGCCATCGCCCGCGACAGCGCCCGGGCCCGCCTGATCCTCGCCGATGCCGCCCCCATGAGCCCCATCGACACGCAGCTGGGGTTTTTCGGGTAAGACAGCGCGCCAAGCCGGTCGCCCCAGCTCTTGCGGCGCGCGCCTAATCCAGCGCCGCGTCGAGCCGCTCGCGCAGGGCGAGCAATTCGCGCCGCAAGGCCTCTCCACCTTCGAGGGTCAGCCCCGTCCCCTTCGCAACCGCAAGCGGAATGGCGAGGGCGCGGTCGCGCATGGCGCGACCCTCCGGGGTGAGGCGAATGCGCACCTGCCGCTCGTCCACGCTGTCGCGCTGGCGCAGCACCAGCCCCCGGGCCTCGAGCCGCTTGAGCAGCGGGGTGATCGTGCCCGAATCGAGGAACAAACGCGCCCCCAGCGCCTTTACCGTGATGTCATCGCTCTCCCACAGCACCAGCATGGCGAGATATTGCGGGTAGGTGAGCTCGAGCGCATCGAGCCGCGGCTTGTAGAACCGCGTGAAGGCGTGCCCGGCGGCATAGACCGCAAAGCACAGCATCTGGTCGACGCTGGGGGGCGCTTCGCTCATTTGAACCTCATCCATCACGCATCCGCTGGAATATCTATTGCACGCAATCTAATTGCGCGCTATGTAAATTTCATCGCAACCGGAGACCCGATGCCATGATCAAGTCCGCAGTCTACACCGCCCACGCCCACACCACCGGCGGCCGCACCGGCACGAGCAAAACTGATGACGGGCGGCTCGAAGTGACCCTCGATACCCCCAAGGCCATGGGCGGCAATGACGGTCCGGGCACCAATCCCGAGCAGCTCTTTGCCGCCGGCTATTCGGCCTGCTTCCTCGGCGCGCTCAAGGCCGTCGCCCGTGGCGAAAAGGTCAAGATCCCCGACGAGACCACCATCGACGCTTCGGTTTCCTTCGGCGAAAACGCCAAGGGCGCCGGCTTCAACATCGCCGTCGAACTCAAAGTCACCCTTCCGGGCTTCGATCACGCCCAGGCCGAAGCCCTGGTCGAAAAGGCCCACCAGGTCTGCCCCTATTCCAACGCCACCCGCGGCAATGTCGACGTCAAGCTGATCGTCGCCTGATCTTTCAAGGGGAGGGGGGTCCCGCGATCCCGCGTGGGGCAAAGCCCCCTTGCCCTGAGAGGACCTCATCCTGAGGAGCCCCGAAGGGGCGTCTCGAAGGACGAGGTCCGGGTCCACCGCGCGCACGTCCTCGCCCTTCGAGACGGGGCTCCGCCCCTCCTCAGGATGAGGACTACGCAGGCGCAGTGAGGTGTGGGTCATGCTTGCGGAGAGACTGAGCAAGCGGCAGGGCCCCCTCACCCGGCCTTCGGCCGACCTCTCCCCCAGAGGGAGAGGTTAAGACGGGCTCCATTCTAATTAGCTTCCGCGGGCGATCTGAACTCCCGAGGCTCGCGCACCACCTTACCTCTCCCTTTGGGGGAGAGGTCGGCGCGTCAGCGCCGGGTGAGGGGGCCTTGCCCCACGCGCTGAACCTCGTGTGTTGCTGAAACAGAAACTGGATTCCGGCTCTCGCCGGAATGACGCCGTGGATTGGGCTGGGGGATGGTGCCGGAGGCTGAAAGGCCGCCTCAAAAGCAGGAACCTCCGTTTGCGGTGCGGACTATGGTGAACAGAGGTTCCTGCTTGCACAGGAACGACCCGGTTCGAGGGTTTCAGCCAAAGCGCCCCCTTCACTTCCCCCGCCCGAACAGCCTCTCGATATCCCTGAGCGAGAGCTGCACATAGGTGGGCCGGCCGTGGATGCACTGGCCCGAATGAGGCGTCGCTTCCATTTCGCGCAGCAGCGCGTTCATCTCTTCGGGCCTGAGCCGCCGCCCCGAGCGCACCGAACCGTGGCAGGCCATGCGCCCGATGATCGCTTCGAGCCGGTCCGACAGCGCCGCGCTCGTGCCCCATTCCGCCAGCCCGTCGGCGAGATCGCGCACGAGCCCGGCCACATCGGCCTGCCCGAGCAGCGCCGGGGTTTCACGCACCGCCACCGCGCGCGGGCCGAAGCGTTCGAGCCCCAGCCCCAGCCCCTCGAGCACCGGAGCCGCCGCCGCCAGCCGCTCGCAATCCTCCTCCGGCAACTCCACGACCACCGGGATCAGGTGCCGCTGGCTGGCGATGCCGCCATCGGCCAGCGCGCGCTTCATCTTCTCGTAGACCAGCCGCTCATGGGCGGCATGCTGGTCGACCAGCACGAGGCCGGCGGGCGTTTCCGCCACGATGTAGTTTTCGAACATCTGCGCTCGCGCCGCTCCGAGCGGATGCTCGGCCACCGCGTCGGGCAGGGGCTCGGCGACGACCCGCGCCGAGGGTTCGGCGAGCCCGGCAATCCCGGCCTGCGGCGCACGAAACGCCGGAGAATAGCCTTGCGCCGGCGCGCGGAATTTCGGCTCGATATCGGGGTGCCAGCCCGTCGCCGCCGGTCGCGCCGCGTCCATTTCCGGGGCGCGAAAGGCATCGACCAGCGCCTCGCTGGTGCTGCCGCTGGCCCGATGCCCGGCCGCCGCCAGCGCCTCGCCCACGGCTCTGATCACCGCGCCCCGCACCCCGCCGGGGTCTCGAAACCGTAGCTCCGTCTTGGCCGGATGCACATTCACATCCACCTCGCCCGGATCGACCGATAAAAACAGCGCGATGGCCGGAAAGCGGTCGCGGAAGAGGTAGTCCGCATAGGCCGCGCGCACCGCACCCAGCAGCACCTTGTCGCGCACCGCCCGCCCATTGACGAAATAATGCTGTAAAAGGCTGTTGGCCCGGCTGAACGTGGGCAGGCCCGCCAGCCCCGCCACCACCACGCCATGACGCATCAGCCCCAGCGTCACGGCATTGGCCACGAACTCATCGCCCATCACATCGGCAAGCCGTGCTGCGAGCGCCCCCGGCCCGCTGCGCGCCGGCCAGTCCACCGGCATGCGGTCGGGCCCGTCGAGGCGGAACTGCACGCCCGGATTGGCCATGGCCAGCTTCTTGGCCACATCGGTGATGGCGCCGGCCTCGGCCTTGTCGCTCTTCAAGAATTTGAGCCGCGCCGGCACATCGGCGAAGAGATCGCGCACCTCCACGATCGTGCCCCGGTTCATCGCCTCGGGCACGATAGGGCCCGGCTGGCTGCCCGACACCGTGATCTTGAGCCCCGATGCCGCGCCCTCGGGCCGCGAGGCCACCGAAAGCCGCGCCACCGAGCCGATCGAGGCCAGCGCCTCGCCGCGAAAACCCAGCGTGCGGATATCCTCGAGCCCGTCATCGGCAAGCTTGGAGGTGGCGTGCCGCACCACCGAGAGCCGGAGATCGGCCTCGTCCATGCCGCAGCCATCATCGAGGATGCGGATCAGGCTCTTGCCACCGCCCGAAGTGGTGATGGTGATCCGCCGGGCCCCGGCATCGATGGCGTTTTCCACCAGCTCCTTGACGACGCTCGCCGGCCGCTCCACCACCTCGCCGGCGGCGATGCGATTGACGAGGTCCTGCGGCAACTGGCGAATAGGCAAGCGCGATTCTCCTTTGCGCCAGTATAGGCGAATTTGCCGGGCGCAGTCCCTCAGCCCCGCTTCTTCACCTCTCCCTGGGGGGCTTCGAGCCGTGCCGCAGGCCAAATCGCTCCGGTGGAGCGATTTGAGGCGAGAAGGCCATGAGAGCTACGCTCGAATGGCGCGAGGTCGGCCGAAGGCCGGGTGAGGGGGCCTTGCCGCAGCCTCGATGCCAGCCCTCAGCCCGCCAGCACCGCGATCACCGCCGCAATCGCCCCCGGCCCGCCGATCCGCGCCTGCCCGATGGCGCCGCGCCGGGCCCGCTCGGCGTCATCGCCCAGAAGCCGCGCCGCGGCGTCGGTCACCGCCTCGGGCGTGGCCGCAACGGTCAGCCGGGCCTCTCCGAACATCGCGGTCTCTTCGATCAGCCGCTTGCGCCTGTCGCCTTGCCGCATCAGGTGGATCACCGGTCGCCCGAGCCCGATCGCCTGCGTCACCGCCGTACCGGCCTGCCCGAGCACGAGGTCCGAGCCTTCGACCAGCGTGCCCAGCGCCCCGCGCGCGCAATGGATCTCATGCTCCCCCACAACGATCCGCCCCGCATCGGCCGCCTCGGCACCGGGGCCGGGCGGCACCGCCACCCCACCCACCGCAGCTGCCAGCGCGCCCAGTTCCACCCCATCGGCCAGTGCGAGGAAGAAATCGGGTTCGAGCCCCTCGGGCAGCGCCAGCAGGCCCCGGAGCTGGATTGAAAAGATCTCCGCCGCATCCGCCCGGCTGCCCGGCAAAAGCGTCACGGCGCGTCCCCGCCGCAGCCGCTCGGCCATGGCGAAGGGCGCGCGGGGCACCGTGTCCATCATCACATTGCCGGCAAAGCGCGCATCGATGCCGCCTTTTGCAAGGCTCTCGGCCAGGCGGGCGCTGCGGCAGAACACCGTGGCGCAGGTCCGCCTGGTGATCGCCTTTTCGAGCCCGCCATAGAGCCGGCCATGGCCCGTGCGATAGACATCGAGCCACACGATGCCGGCATGTCCGGTGAGCCAGCAGCCGAGCACGCCCATCATGTCGCCGATCACCAGCACGCGGTCATAGGCGTTCCGCGCCTGCCGCAGGAATGTGAGCCCCGGCGGAATGGTCGCGAGCCCGCCCGTCGCCACATCGCGCGCAACCGTGCCGGCCTTCACCCGCGAGCCCTGGCTCGCCAGCTCGGCACGGGGCCCCACCACCGAGCAGAGCCCGTCAAATGCCGCGCCCGGGCCCAGCGTCGGATAGGCTTCGGCATGGATCGAGGCGGGCAGGCGCGCGATAAGGGCTGCGGCGATGGAATCCTCGCCCATGCCGTTTGAAATCACCAGCAGGCGCCGCGCCGGCGCTGCCGGCATCGGCTCAGACCCGGCCAAGCCCGTGGCGGACAAACGCCTCATGGGCGGCCTTGGCGTCGACATAGGCTTCTTGCCGGTCGACATTCCAGTAGAGCAGTTCATCGAGCGGGATCGGCGTGCCGGTGATGGCGCAGCGCACGAAACTGCCCGGCCGCACCACGACATAATCGCCGTCGAGATAGCGGATCTGCGCCTCGGAGGGATTGAAGCTCTTGTCGAAAATGTTCATCGGCCGGCCTTTCTGGGCCTCCACATATAATGGAGACCGACCGCTATCAGAAGAGGCTTTGCTGCCGCGTCGTGCTGCCGGCATCGGGCGCCTCGCCCGCCTTGCGCGGCGGCTTCGGCTTGCCGCCGCCGCCCTCGATCACCGCGCCGATCTCGCCATCGGCAAATTCGAGTACCACCGCATCGCCCGGGTTGAGCCCCGCCTTGTCGCGCACGATCTCGCCGCCGCGCGTGACGAGCGCGAAGCCGCGCCGCAGCACGCCCTTGTGGCTCATGCTTTCGAGCAGCCGCCCCAGTCCCGCAACCCTGTCGCCCCGCCGCTCCAGCGTTCCGTGCAGTGCCGGCGCGATGCGACCGCCGGCCCGCTCGAGCCGCTCGGCGGCGTTGCCCAGCCGCTGCGACAGCAGATGCGGAGAGAGGCGCGGCGCCGTGCGCATCAGGCGGATCGATTTGAGCTGCGCCATGTGCCGCAATCCGGTGGCCAGCCCCGTCGCGGCGTGGTCGAGCCTTTGCCGCTTGGTGGTCAGCAGGTCCTGCGGACGCGGCAGGCCGGCCGCCGCTGCCCGCAACCTGTCGCGTGCCGAGCCGCCGATGCGCCGCGCTCCATGGCCCAGCCGCAGGTCCAGTTCGGCCACATAGCCGATGAGGTCGGCCCGCACCGGCACCGCCGCCTCGGCCGCCGCCGTGGGGGTGGGGGCGCGATGGTCGGCGGCAAAATCGGCCAGCGTCGTGTCGGTCTCGTGGCCCACCGCCGAGATCACCGGAATGGCGCTGCCGGCAATGGCGCGCACCACGTTTTCCTCGTTGAAGCCCCAGAGATCCTCGATCGAACCGCCCCCGCGCGCCACGATCAGCAGGTCGGGGCGGGGGATGTCGCCCTCCGGCAAAAGCGCGTTGAAGCCCGCGATCGCCGCTGTCACTTCGGCGGCCGAGGTCTCGCCCTGCACCCGCACCGGCCACACCAGCACATGGGAGGGGAACCGGTCGTCGAGCCGATGGAGGATATCCCGGATCACCGCGCCCGTGGGCGAGGTAATGACCCCAATGACGCGCGGCAGATAGGGCAGCGGGCGCTTCCGCTCGCGATCGAACAGCCCTTCGGCCGCCAGCGCCTTGCGCCGCTCCTCGAGCAGCGCCATCAGCGCGCCGACGCCGGCCGGCTCGATCTGCTCGATGACGATCTGGTATTTCGATGATTTGGGATAGGTGGTGAGCCGCCCCGTGGCGATCACCTCCAGCCCCTCCTGCGGCTTGAAGCGCAGGCGGGCAAAGCTCGTGCGCCACACCACGGCATCGATCGCCGCATCGGCATCCTTCAAGGTAAAATAGGCGTGCCCCGAGGCATGCTGGCCGCGAAAGCCCGAGATTTCCCCGCGCACCCGCACATGCCCGAACACGTCCTCCACCGTCCGCTTCAGCGCTCCGGCGATCTCCGAAACGGTATAATCGCCAGCATTGGTCAGCATGTCGCTCATGGCCCCGTCCTGCGCCATTAGGGGTGCGGGGTCAAGGGTGGGGCAGGGGGCCACTTCCCTTCTCCCCTCGTGGGAGAAAATGGCCCGCAGGGCCGGATGAGGGGTTCACCCTCTCGGCCCGAATCGTAACCCTCACCTCGCCCCCATGGTTCGGGACGCGCCGTGCGGCGTTCCTCACCATGAGATCGGGCTCATCCGGCCTCCCACAGCGTCTCATTCAGCTCTCGGAGAACCTCATTCTGAGGAGCCCCGCAGGGGCGTCTCGAAGAACGAGGTTCGGGCACTCACAACTCCCCGCTCCCCCGCCCAGAGCGCTCGCGCCCTTGTCCTTCCCCCGGTTTCATGCAAAAGCCCCTCCACGGGCCGGCGAGAGCCCCAGGGGAGGCCAAACCTTTGCGTGGTGGGGGCCAGATGCGGGTACTGGTAATCGGATCGGGCGGGCGCGAGCATGCCCTGTGCTGGGCCATCGGCAAGTCGCCGCGGCTGCGCAAGCTGTTCTGCGCGCCCGGCAATGCCGGCACGGCAGCGGTCGCCGAAAATGTCGGGCTCGATATCGATGATCCGCAGGCGGTGATCGCCTTCTGCGCCGCCGAGCGCATCGATTTTGTCGTCGTCGGTCCCGATGCGCAGGTCGTGGCCGGCCTCGGCGACAGGGTGCGCGGCGCCGGCATCGCATGCTTCTGCCCCAGCGCCGAAGCCGCCCGGCTCGAAGGTTCGAAAAGCTTCACCAAGGCGCTCTGCGACGAATTCAACATCCCCACGGCCCGCTACGCCCGCTTCGATGCCGAAGCCCCGGCGCTGGCCTATATCCGCAGCCAGCCCGTGCCCATCGTGGTCAAGGCCGACGGGCTTGCCGCCGGCAAGGGCGTCACCGTCGCCATGAGCCGCATCGAGGCCGAAGCTGCCGTGCGCGACTGCTTTGCCGGCGCCTTCGGGGCAGCCGGCGCCTCGGTGGTCATCGAGGAGTTTCTCGAAGGCGAGGAGGCGAGCGTCTTCGTGCTCTGCGATGGCGAGCGCACCCTGCTGCTCGAAACCGCGCAGGATCACAAGCGCGCCTTCGAGGGCGATACCGGCCCCAATACCGGCGGCATGGGGGCCTATTCGCCCGCTCCGGTGATGACCGATGCGCTCATCGCCCGCACCATGAACGAGATCATCGACCCCACGGTGCAGGGCCTCAAGGCGCGCGGCACCCCCTATCAGGGCGTGCTCTATGCCGGGCTGATGATCACCCGCGAGGGGCCCAAGCTCATCGAATACAATGCCCGGTTCGGCGATCCCGAATGCCAGGTGCTGATGATGCGGCTCAAATCCGACATTCTCGACCTGCTCGAAGCCGCCGCCACCGGCAATCTGCGCGGCCGGCACGCGGAATGGCGCGAAGAAGCCGCCCTTACCGTCATCATGGCCACCCGTGGCTATCCGGGCGCCTATGGCAAGGGCAGCGTCATCGCCGGCGCAGAGGGGCTCGACGACGAGACGCTGCAGGTCTTTCACGCCGGCACGGCCCGGATCGATGGGCAGCTGGTCGCCAATGGCGGGCGGGTGCTCAACGTGACCGCGCTGGGCGCCACGGTGGGCGACGCCCGCGCCCGCGCCTACGCCGCCATCGATGCCATCGACTGGCCCGAAGGCTTCTTCCGCCGCGACATCGGCTGGCGCGCCCTCTCGCGGGGGTAGGTCTTGCTATGAGCTGATTAAGGTCAGCCCCGCGATCGCGCAAACGGCAAGGCCCCCTCACCCGGCCTCCGGCCGACCTCTCCCCGAAGGGAGAGGTAAGAGGTGCGCAAGGCTCGGGAATGGCGGTTCTGGCAGGCGATTTAGTGTAGGCCCCTCTTCACCTCTCCCTTCGGGGGAGAGGTCGGCGCGATAGCGCCGGGTGAGGGGCCTTGGCCACACGCGCCAAATCCCGCATGTGACTGAGATCACAACTGGTTTCCCGCTTTCGCGGGAATGACGCCGTGGCATATCGGGGCTGAGCGCTAGGCGCGAATGGCAGGCAGAGGCGTCTCTAAGGGCGAGGTCCGGGTCCCCGGTGTGCCCGCCCTCGTCCTTCGAGACGGGGCTCCGCCCCTCCTCAGGATGAGGACTGCGCAGGCGCAGTAGGGGTAGGCCAAGTCCAGGCCACCCCCCCCATCCGCATTGAAGTCCGCCCCCCGCAGGCCTACCTTTGGGACAGCGTCTCAAGCAGAACCGGCCGCCGCCTTGTTCAAGAATCCCTTTCGCCCGCGCCGGAAGAACGGCCCCACGGCGCTCCAGAGGCGCGGGCAGCTCTATGTCGACCGGTTGCGCGGGCAGGCGCCGCCGCCCCGGCGCGATCCGGGCGCCATGCCGCGCATCGGGGTGGCGCTTGGCGGGGGGTCGGCGCGCGGGCTCTCGCATATTCCCTATATCGAGGCGATGGACGAGATGGGGCTCACTCCCTCGATCATCGCCGGCACCTCGATCGGGGCGCTGCTCGGGGCCGGATGGGCCAGTGGCATGAGCGGCAAGGCCCTGCGCGATCACAGCTTTTCGGTGCTCTCCACCGTCCAGACCATGGCCGGACGGGTGTGGAGCGCCCAGATCGGCGACCTCAACGGGCTCTGGCGCAACGGGCTTTCGGTGCAGCTCGACGGGCTGGCGGTGGTCAACGCCTTCGTGCCCGAAACCCTGCCGCAGAGCTTTGATGGGCTCAAGGTGCCGCTTTATGTGGTGGCGACCGATTATCACAGCTGGCACCAGGTGGTGTTCAACACCGGCCCTCTGCGGCCCGCCATTGCCGGCTCGATCTCGATCCCGTCCTTTTTCCGCCCCGTCTCCTTTGCCAATCACCTGCTCGTCGATGGCGGCGTGGTCAACCCTTTGCCGGTCGATCAGGCGGCCGATTGCGACGTGCTGGTGGCCATCGACGTCAATGGCGATCCCACGGCGCACCGCTATGTCGCTGCGCCCTCGGCGCTCGATACCTGGTTCGGCTCGGCCCAGATCATGATGCATTCGCTGATGGCGCAGATGCTGGCGGCCTATCCGCCTGATGTCTTCGTGCGCCCGCGCGTCTCGGAATTCGGCTTTCTCGAATTCTGGCGGGTCAAGGAGATCCTTGCCGCCGTCGAGGC
The DNA here is from genome assembly GCF_900119845.1 of Devosia enhydra. Classification (GTDB taxonomy): domain Bacteria; phylum Pseudomonadota; class Alphaproteobacteria; order Rhizobiales; family Devosiaceae; genus FPKU01. Next base: position 325,083 of record NZ_FPKU01000003.1, on the reverse strand, counting down.
CGACAAGGACAATTTCAAGCGCCAGCTGTCGCGCGCCATCGACGGCTTTATCGCCGATCCCGAAAGAACTGCCGCAACAGAGCCTCTGCGCGGCGTTCACCAGGACCGGAAATGACCTCGGGCGCGTGGTGGCAGGAGGGTTGCGCGAAAAGCCGCACGCCATTGTCGACCGCCCCTGCCTTCACATCCTCCGCCCCGTAATAAAGGCGGCGGATGCGGGCATGGGCGATGGCCCCGGCGCACATGGCGCAGGGCTCGAGCGTCACATAAAGATCGCAGCCATCGAGCCGGCCTGTGCCGCGCGCCGCGAGCGCCGCGCGCATCGCCAGCATTTCGGCATGGGCGGTGGGGTCGCCAAGCGCCCGCATGCGGTTGGCTTCGGCAGCGAGCACGACGTCCCCCTCCATCACCACGGCTCCCACCGGCACTTCGCCGCGCTCGGCCGCCTCTTCAGCGAGGCGCAGCGCCAGCTCCATGGGCGAGGGGCTCACTGAGCCTTTCCGTCGGCGATGGCGAAGGCGCGCTCCAGCACCCGGTCGAGCGCCGCCTTGAGTTCGGCGGCATAGGCCTCGTCGGAAACCGCCTTGTCGCTCATCCAGATCGGGCCCTCGGCGACGAAGGCGATGGTGGAAAAGGGATAGTTCATCTGCATCCGGTCCCACACCCGGGTCAGGATCTTGCGGCGCGAACTGGCCGTGGCGATGGCAAACACCGGCCGGCCCGAGCGGCGGGCGAGCGCGATCATCCCCAGGCTGACATTGCGGCCGGGTATGGGCGGAATGTCGGCGGTGGCAAACAGCGTCGTGCCGTCCTTTAAGGCCTTGAGCATGCCGCGAAAGGCCGCGAGCCCGCCCGAGGCCTGGGCGCGCGCGTCGCTGGTTCCGGCTGCCTCGATGGTCCTGTACCCGAACGAGCGCGCCATCGCCGCCGCCATCTGACCGTCGGGATGGTTCGAGATCAGCAGCGCCAGGTTCGAGGTGTCGGGAATGCAGGCATAGGCGAGGTTGGATTGCCCGTGCCAGGAGACCGCGATCACCGGCCAGTCGGCCTGCGCCTTCTGCCAGCAATCGGGCGGATCGTAGACGACCCGGGAGGTCATCCGGATGAACCGCAGATAGCCCCCGATCAGCACGGCGCCAAAGAGCCAGCGGACGAAGGGATGATCCTTGAGCCCGCGGGCGTGAGGCGTCGTGGCAGGCGCGGTCACGCCTGATCGTCTTCGGGGTTCAGCAGGCGATGCAGGTGCACCACGAAATAGCGCATCTCGGCATTGTCGACCGTCATCTGCGCCTTCTGCTTCCACACGGCCTGGGCGGCGGCGTAGTTGGGATAGACGCCCACGAGATCGACCTGGGTGAGATCCTTGAACACGATCTCCTCGCCGGGCTGCACTTCGCCCCCGATCACCAGGTGCAGAAGCTGCTTGGACGGGGTGGACTTTGTCGCAGTGGTCTTTGGCGCAGTGGTCATGGCGAACCGTTCTCCAGGGTTGTGTCCTGCGCCGCCGGCGGACAGCCATAGACCCGGATCAGCGCCTCATGCAGATAGGCTTTTAGCCATGGGTGGCCGATGGCGGCAAGCGCCCCGTGGCGGATTTCGGGCCGGTTGAAGCGCAGGGCACCCATGCACACATCGTCAAAGGCGATGCCCGCCTCGGCCAGGATGATGGCCGCCCCCGCGATATCCCAATCCTGCGCGCCGCGCCGCGCCACCGCCGCATCGAGCTTGCCGGTGGCCACCTGCACAAGGCGATAGGCCAGCGAGGGATAGGCCGGCCCGCGCGCGTAATGGAGCCCGGCGGCCTGCAATTCCTGATGCACCGCGCCGGGCGCCGGGATCAGCGGGGCGGTGCGGCCCGGCACGCGCTGGGGCACGAGCGGGCGGCCGTTGAGGCGCGCACCATCGCCCTTGCTGGCCTCATACATCTCGTCGCGCGCCGGGGCGTAAACCACGCCGGCCACCGCCACGCCATCCTCGACCACGGCAAGCGAGACCGACCAGCTGTCCTCGCCTCTAATGAAGCCGCGCGTGCCATCGATGGGGTCGACCACGAAGACGCGGCGAAAGCCAAGCCGCCCCTCGGGGATGTCGGCGGTTTCTTCCGAGAGCCAGCCATAATCGGGGCGGGCGGCGCGCAGATTGGCGAACAGGAACTGGTCGAGCACGATATCGGCTTCGCTGACCGGGGAGGCATTGTCCTTGGTCCAGCTCTTGAGGTCGCGGCGGAAATAGCCCGATGCGATGATGCCGGCCGCCACCGCGCTCGAGCGCAGCAGTTCGAGGTCTTCGGCATGGCTGGTGGCTTGGGTGGGGGGCATCGGCATCCGCTGGTTTCCGAGGCTGGGTTCTAGCGCTTTCCGCGCGCAAGGAAAACCACCCTTCCACCATGTGCCAAAACCGCGCCCAGAACGCGCAAGTCTTAAAAACCGTAACGATTGGAAGCGCTTGGGTTAACCGATCGCTGCACCCGGTGACGAGCCGCTAACCCTGCACAAAACTACGTAAACTTAACTCAGTTTCTTAAGCCGGGTGGAAAGGCGGGGCGCTAGATTGAGCCTCACAAACAGGGCCGGAGCAACCAGGCCCCTGATGATTGACAGTGAGGCACGAAATGAATTCTGGCATCGGCATTGAGGGTTCGAGCGTCGTCATGCTGTTCGGGGCCGAAAGGCCTTCCCGCGCGGCCACGGCACTGCGCCGCTTCGGGGCAGCCAATGACAACGGCCCGCGCGACCCCTCGCGCACCGTGACGGTCAGGCGCACGCTCGAAAAGAGCGGCGTCGCGATCAAGATCAAGGTTCCCGTGGAGGAGTTCATCGGCGTCGCCGTCTCCACCCGCATCTCCGAAGAGGGCGAGCTCACCAGCGCCATCGAGCTGGTGCATGGCGATCCCGAGCTCAACTACAAGGTGTTCGAGGAGACCGGCAACGCCCACGTCGTGGCCGAATGGCAGAACTGGGGCAAGAAGCTGCGGCTGCCGCTCTACATCAAGAGCGGCGATGGCGCGCTCTTGCCCTACAGCCAGACCGTCGATGGCGTCATGGTGGGACAGACCACCGAGCGCCGCCGCCTTGCCGCCGAAGCCAGCCGCCGCCCCCGCTTTCTCAACCGCCGCAAGCCCGGCGCGGTGGAAACCAACTGAATCACCCCGTGTGGCGAAACCTTTTTCCGCCCACACCGTTATTGGATAAACCCGGCAACGATCCCATGCACGTTTGACCTGCCGGCGCCTCGCTCCCGTAACATCGGGACGGCAAGGCTCTGAACTCGCGACCTCCAAAGCGCTAAGGGCCGGCTTCCGCAAGGAACCGGCCCCATTCTTTTTACCCGGACGATGACGCAAGCGGCGGCCAAGAAACCCCGAGGTTTCTTACCTCTTCTTTGGGGGAGAGATCGGCCGAAGGCCTCTATGCCGTCCCTCCCGACACCCCCTTATGTCCTCCATCGCGCCACCCCTGCCGGGTCGTCCCTGCGAAAGCAGGGACCTCCGTTAACCGGACGCGCGTCACAAAAGAGGGTCCCTGCTTTCGCAGGGACGACTCCGGGAATGGATCTGGATCGAGTGCCCGAACCCCATCCTTCGAGACGCCCCTGCGGGCCTCCTCAGGATGAGGTTCACTTAAGCACGCCGCTGTCCCTTTCACCGAACATCCCAAGCCCAACCCCACCCCCGCAGTCCTCATCCTGAGGAGGGGCGAAGCCCCATCTCGAAGGATGAGGTTCGCACCCCAGCACCTCTCTCCCTGAGAACCTCATCCTGAGGAGCCCCGCAGGGGCGTCTCGAAGGACGAGGTTCGGGGGCCTCCTGCTCACCGCTTCTTCCGACTGGCCAATTCCGCCAAGTTCCCGACCTGTCCCGCGATCAACGCCTCCTTCTTGGCGCGGCTCCAGCCCTTGAGCTGCCGCTCGCGCTCGAACGCGACCATGAGAATGTTGGTGGCCTCGGCGTAAACCAGCTCCACCGGCAATCGACTTCGGGTATAGCCGTCGATCAACCCGCTATTGTGCTCTGCCACACGGTGCTCGATCAGCTTTCGGGTATTGCCCACATAATAGGAACCGTCGGCGCAGCGCAGCATATAGACCACTATTTCCACCGCGCCGCCCCCGTCCTTCGAGGCTTTGCTTGCGCAAAGCACCTCAGGATGAGGGCCCGAGGGGCCAGTGGCAATAGACCTGTTGAGTTAGCCGCCCCAAGATCCTCATCCTGAGGCTTCCAAGCGACCCGCACCCCCGCAGTCCTCATCCTGAGGAGGGGCGAAGCCCCGTCTCGAAGGACGAGGAGCACCACCAACATTTCACCCGCACCAGCTCATCAGTTCCCCGATCGCGTCGCGGGCGCCCTCGGCGGTGAAGGTGGTGTCCACCATGCCGGTCTGGATGCGGATGAGCTGCCAGGCGTCGCGCATCGCCACCACGGCATCGAGCAGGGCGGGTTCGTCGAGCCCGTCGACGCTCGTGATCTGGGCAATGGAGGCGCTCGACATCGGGGCTTGCATCGCCCCGTCGACGCTGACCACCACGGGCCCGGGCGCCATTGTGCCCATGGCCAGCGCGCCGGCCAGCGACAGGGTCACCCGGTCGGGCTCGTCGAGCCAGCAGAACAGCGACAGCTTGTAGATGCCCGAGACATCCACGCTCTGCGCCTCGGCCCATCGTCCGTCCCGTCCGCTGCCGGTTTCGAACACCCAGGGCGCGGCCAGCGCCGGGGCACTCGAAGCAAGGAGGGCGAGGGCGATGACGGCGAGGCGGGTCATGGACGGTCCTTCAGATCAGCCAGTCGAGCACGAGGGCGAGCGTCAGGGCGAGGCCGGCCCAGTGGTTTGCCTTGAAGCGGACAAGCGCATTCGTCCCATCGCTGGGCACCAGCGTCACCACCTGCCAGACGAGGATGGCGACGACCGCGCCCATGCCCAATACGAAGGGCAGGCCCGCCCCGACCATGAAGGCGGCGATCGCCCAGAGCAGCACCGCCCCGGCGTAGAACCCCGCCACGGCCGGGGTGGCGTTGGCGCCAAAGAGCCGGGCGGTGGACTTGACCCCCGCCAGCGCATCGTCTTCCACGTCCTGCAGGGCATAGATCGTGTCATAGCCGATGACCCAGAGGATCGAGCCGATATAGGCGAGCACGGCGGGTAGCGTCAGCCCGGCATCCTGCGAGGCCCAGCCCACCAGCGCGCCCCAGGAGAACGCAAAGCCGAGATAGAGCTGCGGCCACCAGGTGATGCGCTTCATGAACGGATAGATCGCCACGAGCCCCAGCGAGGCGATGCCCAGCCAGATGGTGAACATGTTGAACTGGATGAGGATCAGAAAGCCTGCCAGCGACTGCGCCAGCATGAACAGCAGCGCGTGCCAGGGCGTCACCTGTCCGGAGGGGATGGGGCGCGAGCGGGTGCGGGCGACGCGGGCATCGAAATCCCGATCCACGATATCGTTGAAGGTGCAGCCGGCTCCGCGCATCATGATGGCGCCCACAAGGCAGAGGACGAGCGCCACGACGTCGAAGCCGCGCTGCGGATTTGCGATGGCGGCGAGCCCGAGTCCGAAGCCGCAGGGCCAGAACAGGAGCCAGAAGCCGATCGGCCGGTCCCAGCGCGCCAGCCGCGCATAGGGCTTGAGCCAGTCCGGTGCGAAGCGGTCGACCCAGTTGCCGCGCTGCGCGTCGGCGACGGTTCCGGGCGGCAGGCCGCCGGTGGCATTGGGCGTAGGGCTTTGCATGCTGGCCTCCTTGGGCTATTGCCGCAAGCGGACTTATCCCGCCCTGTCACAAAGGTTGCAAGATGCCCCGCAGCCATGCGTCACTTCCGCGCCTCTATGTCGACTTCGATCTTGGCGAAGCCATGACGGCGACGCTCTCGCGCGAGCATGTCGTCTATCTGGTCACGGTGCTGCGACGGAAGGAAGGCGACGGCGTCATTCTCTTTAACGGCCGCGATGGCGCCTGGGCCTGTAGGCTCACCGATGTCAGCCGCAAGGCGGTGACGGTGGAGGCGGAAGCGCGCGTCGCCGATCAGACCCCGCCCTCCTATCTCTGGTTCGGCTTTGCCCCGCTCAAGGTCGGGCGGCTCGACTATCTGGTGCAGAAGGCGACCGAGATGGGTGCTGGCATCATCCAGCCGGTGATGACGCGTTTCGTGCAGGGCGGGCCGCCGAAACCGGACAAGCTTTTTGCCAATATCGTCGAGGCGGCCGAGCAGTGCGAGGTGCTCTCTGTGCCCCGACTCGAAAGTCACGTGTCTCTTGTCGATCTGGTGCGGGATTGGACAGGATTTCACGGTGATCGGTGTTTGCTGTTCTGCGATGAATCGGCGCTCTCGGGCAGCCCCGTGGGGGCATTGCAGGGGCTCGATCCGGACCGGCGCGTCGGCGTGCTCATTGGTCCCGAAGGCGGGTTTTCCGATGAGGAGCGCGCGCTGCTCCTGGCGCAACCCTTTGTTCTGCCGATAAGTTTAGGCCCACGTATCCTGCGCGCTGATACCGCCGGTGTGGCGGCGCTCGCAGTGGTGCAGGCAACCATCGGTGATTGGCGATAAAGCCCATTGCTTTACCGGCGCTTGCCGCTATTGTCCGCCGGCCTTTCCGCGCGAGTTAGGGAGCAGCCATGCCCGGCGCCAACGATCCGTCCCCCCTTGTCGGCTCCTTTGCCGACCTCGTCGCCGTGTTGGCGAAAGGCGAAAAGCCGCGTGAGGACTGGCGGATCGGCACCGAGCACGAAAAGCATGTCTTTCATAAAAACCCAGTCCGACCCGTGACTTATGAAGGTCCGAACGGGGTCCGCGCGCTGCTCGACGGCATTGAGCGGCGCACCGGCTGGGCCCCGTTCTACGATGGCCCGAACCCCATCGGCCTGCGCAACGACGCCGCGGCGGGCGGCATCTCGCTCGAGCCCGGCGGCCAGTTCGAACTCTCCGGCGCCCCCCAGCCCGACGTCCACGCCTCGGCCGCCGAACTCGCCGCCCACCTCGCCGATTGCCACGCCGTGGCGGGCCCGCTCGACATCCATTTCCTTGGTCTGGGCACCACGCCGCTCTGGTCGGTCAGCGAAATTCCTGCAATGCCCAAAAGCCGTTACGGCATTATGGCCCCCTATATGGAGAGGGTCGGCACGCTGGGCACATCCATGATGTTCCGCTCCGCCACCGTGCAGGCCAATCTCGATTTCTCCGATGAAGCCGACATGGTCAAGAAGCTGCGGGTATCGCTCGCGCTTCAGCCTGTGGCGACTGCGCTTTTTGCCAATTCGCCCTTCGTCGATGGCAGGCCGTCGGGCTTCCTCTCGTTCCGCTCGCATATCTGGCTCAATACCGACAAAGCCCGCACCGGCATGCTGCCCTTCGTCTTCAAAGACGGCTTCGGCTATGCCGACTATGTCGAGCATGCCCTTGATGTGCCGATGTATTTCGTCATCCGTGACAAGCGCTACATCAATGTCGCGGGCGAGAGCTTCCGCGCCTTCCTCAAGGGCGAACTGCCGCAACTGCCAGGCGAACGCCCGACCCTCAAGGATTGGGAAGATCACCTCTCGACCCTTTTCCCCGAAGTGCGGCTCAAGCAGTTCCTCGAGATGCGCGGCGCCGACATGGGCAGCGAAGCTGCCGTCAATGCGCTGACCGCCTTCTGGACCGGCCTCCTCTATGATGCCGACGCGCTCGACGCCGCCTGGCAATTGGTGAAGGACTGGACCGATGAGGAGCGTCAGGCGCTTCGCGACGATGTCCCCGCCCGCGCCATCCATGCCCCCTTCCGCTCGGGTACCGTCCGCGACATTGCCCGCGAGGCTGTCGCCATCGCCCATTCGGGGCTATCCGCCCGCAACCAACGCAACGGGGCGGGGGAGAGCGAGGCGATCTTCCTCCAGCCTCTAGACCAGATCGTCGAGACCGGCCGCACCGAAGCTGAGCGCTGGCTCGACCGCTATAACGGCCCGTGGGCGGGCGATCTCAGCCGCATCTTCGACGAAGCCGAGATGTAAAGGGACCTCACTCGGCCGCCTCCGCCCGCTGCACCAGCCTGTCCTCGCCCTCGAGATTGCCCATGCTGTCCACGATGTGGTTGGCGAGCGCATCATAAATGCCGCCATAGGCATGGCTCGCCCGCATCAGCGCGATCTGCGCATCGCGCAGCCGGGGCAGGGACTTGTCCTCCGAGATCACCCGCATGCCCGGCTGGATGGCGCTTTCGGGCAGAAAACTCACCGCAAGATCGGTGAGCACGGCGCTCGAAATGGCGATGGCGTTCGATGACGTATAGGCAATGCGATAGTCGCGCCCGATGCGGTTCAGCGCTTCGACGGCATTCTCCTTCCAGCAGCAATTGATGCCGCCCGCTATCGGAAGGGGGTCCTGGCTCAGCGCCTGCCCACCATGCGACGCCACCCAGAACATCCGTTCGGTGCGGAACAACTCGCCATATTCATGGCTCGTGCCCTGGCTGAACACGATGAGATCGTATTTGCCCGACTTCATGCCCTCGAGCAGTTCCTCGGAGGGCTGGCAGCGGACGTCGACCACGATACGCGGATGGGTGCGCTGGAAGCTCGAGAGAATGACGGGCAACAGCTTCACCGCATAATCGTCCGGCACCCCGAAGCGGATCGAGCCGGACAGATCGCCATCGGAAAACAGGTCCATGATCTCGGCATTGAGCCGCAGCATGCGGCGAGCCCGGGCATAAAGCGTCTCGCCATGATTGGTCAGATGCACGCCGCGCCCGTCGCGGGTCAGCAGCGGGTGGCCCAGCCGCTCCTCGAGCCGCTTGATCTGCATGGACACTGCCGATTGCGTCTTGTTCACCCGTCGCGCCGCCTCGGTGAAACTGCCGCAGTCGGCGATGGCGCAAAAGCTCTGGAGCTGGTCGAGATCGAGGGGCGCGGACATGCTCGTCTTCATCACGTTCGATGATGGGGTGGATGAAATCTATTTGTTAGACTGATGGCTGGCAAGCGCCTATCCCCATCGTCAGCAGCGTCGCGATGGCGCTGCGCCGGCCCGGTTCCTGCCGCGCCGTTTCCCTGATCGGAGCAGTTTCATGGCTTACTTGCTGTCAAGCGAGCGGCCTGCCGTGGCCGCCGCATCCCGGAATCCGCTTCTGGCGATCCTGCGCTGGGCCGCCAAACTGCGCGCCGAGCGCCATCAGCGCCTCGCCTTTCGAGAGATGCTGGAGTTCGACGAAGCGCGGCTCGAAGATCTGGGGCTGACCCGTAACGATGTTCTCGAAGCCATGGGCGCCAGTGCCCCGCAGGCCGGGCTGCACCTGCAGCGCCGCCGCGCGCTTCGCTCCGCCATTTGGCTGGGCCGCTCGTCCTTCTGAGGACGTTTGGGCGCAGTCAAATATCCGGCTGGCCTTTCTCCTTATGGAGGTCGGCCGTGTTTCCCGACCAAACTGCCGGACAAGTCGCGCCGCAAGGCGCGATGCGTCCGGCCTTTTTCGACGCTTTCCGTGGAGAGCGCTTAGCCCGTCAAGGCAGGGCCGGTCAGGGGAGGTTGGTGAAGCCGTCACCGAACCCGGTCAGCGAAACCGGGATGCCGATGCCTTCCTCGGGCGTCTTGAACACCACGAAGATCGCGCTCGTGCCCGTGGAGAGCTGGGCGATGAGTTCGTCATCGAGCAGCACCTCGGCGACGCAGCCATTGGGCAGGCAGCGCACGAACATCACCCGGCCGATATCTGTGCCATCGATATTGAGCCCCAGCCCATTGGGCAGGAGCACGCCGAGCGGCGCCAGAACGCGCAGGAGGCGGGCCTGGCCATCTGCGGTCTTGAGCACGATGACGCTGAGGCCCACATTGGCCTGGTCCTCGGCCGTGACGTTCTGGATCAGCGCGCACTGCTCGGCGCTGGCGCCGGGCGGGGTATCGCAGCTCATCTGCCAGTCGCCATACTGGGCGCGAACCACCCCCTGGGCCGAGGCCGAACCGACGGTGATGGCAGCCAGCGCGATCGCGGCGATGAGGAGGGCGAGGTGACGCGCCATGAAAACGCTCCGCTAGAGAATCGGGCAGGGGCCGCGGCTCACCCCTTGTGTCGATCAGCCATGTCCGGCTTGTCAATTGTCGCGGGCCCGCGCAGCCGCTGATGGGTATAAAGTGCGGCAGGGATGAGGCGCGTTGCGCCGCCGGGCGCAATTTGACGCACAACCGCGCCAAGGCTGTGAATTGCCTTGGCTGCCGCGATGTGATTAAGCATCGGGCAAATGCCTTGACGCTCCGGCCATGAGTCGAAGCGGCAGTTTTGCCGTCTTGATCGCGCCGCCGTCCGGGCCTAAGCCGGAAACACGGGAACTCTAGGGGAATTAAGTGACCGGAAAGCTCATTGCAGCGCTTGGCTCCGCCCTGTCAGCAACGCTTCTTGCAGGCGCCGCCTGGGCCCAGGAGCTCGGCCAGCCCCATCCCGGGCAGATCGGCCTGCAGACGTCCGTGACGCCGATCATGGATTCGATCGTCGCCTTTCATGACGGCATCCTTCTGTGGACCGCGGTGCTGATCACCCTGCTGGTGCTGGCGCTGCTCGTCATCGTGATGGTGCGGTTCAACGCCAAGTCCAATCCCAAGCCGTCGGCCACCACGCACAACACCCTGATCGAAGTGATCTGGACGGTTGCGCCCATTCTCGTGCTCGTGGTCATCGCCATCCCGTCTTTCGGAGTCTTGACTGACCAGATGACGGTTCCCGACGGCGAGCGCAAATATCTGGGCTCGAACATCTTTTCGTTCGGCGAAGTCGATGTTCCGGCCGCGTCGGTGACCATCAAGGCCACGGGCGCCAGCTGGTACTGGAGCTATGAATATGTCGATCAGGGCCTGACCTTCGACAGCAATATCCTGTCCGAGGAGGCTCGCCTCGCCGAAGCCAACCCGCAGCCCCGTCTGCTGGGCGTCAACAACATGATGGTTGTGCCGGTCAACACCACCGTGCGCCTGCAGGTGACATCGGCCGACGTGATCCACGCCTTTGCCATGCCGTCCTTCGGCATCAAGACCGACGCGGTGCCGGGCCGGCTCAACGAAACCTGGTTCAATGCCCGCGAGACTGGCGTGTTCTACGGCCAGTGCTCGGAGCTTTGCGGCAAGGATCACGCCTTCATGCCGATCGGCATCCGTGTCGTGACGCAGGAGCAGTATGACGCTTGGATCGCCGCGTTCGAGGCCTCCAGCGATGTTCGGGAAGCCAACGCCACGCTGGTTGCGCAGGCGAGCTGAGCCCGATTTAGAGACAACAGCGAAGACATATAAGTCGAAGGGAACGCTGCCATGGCCAATGTCGAGGCCCATCCACTTGAGACCCACCAGGGTCACGATCACGGCCATGCCGACCATGGGCACGCTATTCCCACGGGCTGGCGCCGCTACCTGTTCTCGACCAACCACAAGGACATCGGGGTCATGTACCTCGTGTTCTCGATCATCGCCGGCATCATCGGCGGAGCGCTCTCGGGCGTGATGCGCATGGAGCTGCAGGAGCCGGGCATCCAGATCTTCCACGGTCTGGCCGCCATGACCTATGGCCTCGAGGGCGATTCCGCGCTCGATGCCGGCAAGCAGATGTACAACGTGTTCACCACGGCCCATGCGCTGATCATGGTGTTCTTCGTGGTGATGCCCGCCACCATGGGCGGCTTTGCCAACTACTTCGCGCCCCTGATGATCGGCGCGCCGGACACCGCGTTCCCGCGCATCAACAACATCGCGTTCTGGCTGCTTCCCGCCGCCTTCGCGCTGCTGATGATGTCGCTGTTCTTCGAAGGCGCGCCGGGCATGATGGGCTTCGGCGGCGGCTGGACGATCTATCCCCCGCTCTCGACCTCCGGTCATCCCGGGCCGGCCATGGATTTCGCGATCCTCTCGCTCCACATCGCGGGTGCCTCGTCCATCCTGGGCGCCATCAACCTCATCACCACCATCTTCAACATGCGCGCCCCGGGCATGACGCTGCACAAGATGCCGCTCTTCCCGTGGTCGGTGCTGGTCACCGCGTTCCTTCTGCTGCTGGCCCTGCCGGTGCTGGCGGGCGCCATCACCATGCTGCTGACCGACCGCAATTTCGGCACGACCTTCTTTGCGCCTGAGGGTGGCGGCGACCCGGTGCTCTTCCAGCACCTGTTCTGGTTCTTCGGCCATCCCGAAGTGTACATCATGATCCTGCCGGGCTTTGGCGTGGTCAGCCACATCATCTCGACCTTCTCGCGCAAGCCGATCTTTGGTTATCTCGCGATGGTCTACGCCATGGTCGCCATCGGCGTGGTCGGGTTCGTGGTGTGGGCGCACCACATGTACACCACCGGCCTCAGCCTCGACGTGCAGCGCTATTTCGTGGCCGCCACTATGGTGATCGCGGTGCCGACGGGCGTGAAGATCTTCTCGTGGATCGCCACGATGTGGGGCGGTTCGATCACCTTCCGTCCGCCCATGCTCTGGGCCATCGGCTTCATCTTCCTGTTCACCGTCGGTGGTGTGACGGGCGTGATCCTCGCCAATGCCGGTGCCGACCGGGCCCTGCACGACACCTATTACGTGGTGGCTCACTTCCACTACGTGCTGAGCCTGGGCGCGGTGTTCTCCATCTTTGCCGCATGGTACTACTGGTACCCCAAGATGTTCGGCATCATGTACAACGAGGCGCTTGCCAACGCGCATTTCTGGATCACCTTCGTCGGCGTGAACCTGATCTTCTTCCCCCAGCACTTCCTCGGGCTGGCGGGCATGCCGCGCCGCTACATCGACTATCCCGATGCATTCGCGCTGTGGAACCGCGTCTCCTCGATCGGCTACTACATCACCTTTGTCGGCCTTCTGGTCTTCCTCTACGTCATCTTCGAATCCATGCGGAAGAAGCGTCAGGCTCCGGCCAATCCCTGGGGTGAGGGTGCGACGACGCTGGAATGGACCCTGTCCTCTCCCCCGCCGTTCCACCAGTTCGAGACCCTGCCGCGTATCGGCACCGAAAAGGCCCATTGAGGCAAAGGCGAAAGGCAAAGGCGTGGCGTATCTTGATGACAGCAGGGATATCGCGTCCGTAGCGACGTCGGGCCGGGTGGAGGATTACTTCTCCCTGCTCAAGCCGCGCGTGATGTCGCTGGTCATCTTCACCGCCTTTGTCGGCATGCTGCTGGCTCCGGGTGGCATCAATCCGGTGCTGGGCACCATTGCCATCCTCTGCATCGCTCTGGGCGCCGGCGGTTCGGCGGCGCTCAACATGTGGTATGATGCCGATATCGACCGCGTCATGAGCCGCACCCTCAACCGGCCCATTCCCTCGGGCCGGGTGGAGCCCAGCGAGGCGCTATCCTTCGGGCTCATCCTGTCGGTGCTGTCGGTCGTGACGCTCGGGCTGGCGACCAACTGGTTCGCGGCCGCATTCCTCGCCTTCACCATCTTCTTTTATGCCGTGGTCTACACCATGTGGCTCAAGCGCTCGACGCCGCAGAATATCGTGATCGGCGGGGCAGCCGGGGCGTTTCCGCCGATGGTCGGCTGGGCCGTGGTCACGGGCGGCGTCAGCATCGAAAGCACGCTGCTGTTCCTCATCATCTTCCTCTGGACGCCGCCGCATTTCTGGGCGCTGGCGCTCTACAAGCAGGGCGATTACGGCGCGGCCGGCGTTCCCATGCTGCCCAATGTCGCCGGTGAACGCGCGACGCGGCTGCAGATCCTGCTCTATTCCGTCGTTCTGGTGGCCACTACGCTCGTGCCCCCGATGATCGGGTTCGGCGGTTGGCTCTACACTGCCGTAGCCGCGGTCTCGGGTGCGTCGTTCCTCCTTCTCGCCTGGCGCCTCTATCGCGCGCCGGCTGAAGTCGAGATGAAGCGCATCGCACGCAAGCTCTTCACTTTCTCGCTCAGCTATCTGGCGCTGATCTTTCTGGCGCTGATCACCGATCACCTCTTATCGCTGGTAGGAGCATGAGCATGGCCGAACCCGTCACAGACCGTCGCCTGACCCCGGCAGAGCAGGCCTCGCGCCGTCGCCGCTCCATTGCGCTGGCGCTCGCACTCGTGGGCATGGTGGTGCTGTTCTACGTGCTGACCATCGCCAAGCTGGGGCCGTCGCTTTTCGACCGAGCATTGTGAGGCAGGCATGACTGATCAGGCTCTCCCAAACATCCCGGCCACCCGCAACAACCGGCGGGTCCTCGTCCTGCTGTTGGCGCTGGTCGCCAGCATGGTGGGCGTGGCCTATGCCGCCGTGCCGCTCTATCAGCTCTTCTGCCAGGTCACCGGACTCGGTGGCACCACGCAGGTCGCCGATGGCAACCCCAAGGGCGTCATCGCGCGCGAGATGACCGTGCGGTTCGATTCCAACGTCCATTCGGGTCTCGACTGGCAGGTGCGCCCGGCCGCCCGCATCACCGACCGCATCGGAACGGTGGAGACGGTGAACTATGTCGCGACCAATCTGTCGGACAAGACCGTCACCGGCACTGCCGTGTTCAATGTGACGCCGGAGAAATCCGGAATTTATTTCAACAAGATGGAATGCTTCTGCTTCACCGAGCAGACGCTCGGGCCCGGCGAGACCGTCGAGATGCCGATCACCTTCTTTGTTGATCCCGACCTTGCCAAGGACAGCGAACTCGACACGATCCGCGAGATCACGCTCTCCTATACCTTCTACCCCGCAGAGAATGAGGGACGCTGAAATGGCAGCGCATGCCAAGCCGAACCATGACTACCATCTCGTCGCTCCCAGCCCGTGGCCGGTAGTCGGCTCCGTCTCGGCCTTCGTGATGGCCGTCGGCGCGATCTTCTGGATGCGCGACTGGACGCCATGGCTGTTTTTCATCGGTCTGGCCGGCGTGCTCTACACCTTCTACGCCTGGTGGGCGGATGTGGTGAAGGAAAGCCTTGCGGGCGACCATTCCCGCGTCGTCCAGCTGCACCATCGCTATGGCATGATCCTCTTCATCGCCTCTGAGGTGATGTTCTTCGTGGCCTGGTTCTGGGCCTATTTCGATGCCTTCTTCCGCATCGGCGATCCCGAGCAGCCCGGCCGCGTCGAGGCCACCGGCGGTGTCTGGCCGCCGGCCGGCGTCGAAGTGTTCGACCCCTTCCACCTGCCGCTGTTCAATACGCTGATCCTTCTGACCTCGGGCACCACCGTGACCTGGGCGCACCACGCAATCCTGCATGGCGATCGCAAGGGTCTCAAGCAGGGCCTGGCGCTGACCGTCGCGCTCGGCGTGCTGTTCAGCTTCGTGCAGATCCTCGAATACACCCAGGCTGGTTTCAGCTTCTCGGGTAATATCTACGGCGCCACCTTCTTCATGGCGACGGGCTTCCACGGCTTCCATGTCTTCATCGGCACGCTGTTCCTGCTCGTTTGCCTCGTGCGGGCTCAGGCCGGGCACTTTACCCCGCAAAAGCATCTCGGCTTCGAGTTTGCCGCCTGGTACTGGCACTTCGTGGACGTGGTGTGGCTTTTCCTCTTCGCCTCGATCTATGTCTGGGGCAGCTGGGGCGTGCCGATCCATCATTGATGGATCGCGCTTCAACCGATCGACCTCAGGGGGCGCGGCCATGTGGTCGCGCCCGCTGCATTTGGAGGCCTGCATGACCGGCTCCGAGCCATCGCCCATCCTTGCCGGCTTGTCGTGCCGCTGCCCCCGCTGCGGCCAGGGCCGACTGTTTCGCGGCTATCTCAAGGTGGCGCCGCGCTGCGAGCGATGTGACCTCGACCTCGCCTTCGCCGATAGCGGCGACGGGCCGGCCATTTTCATCATCTTCATCGTGGGGTTCCTCGTCGTGGCCTTGGCAGCGATCACCAGCAGCCTCGTGTCGCTGCATCCACTGGTTCACCTGGCGATCTGGCTGCCCGTCACCCTGGCGCTCTGCCTGGCGCTGCTGCCGCCCTTCAAGGGCGTGATGATTGCGCTGCAATACAGGCACGGCGCCGAGGAAGGGCGGCCATTGTGAGCGGGGCGCGTGTCACCGGCCGAAGCCGGCTGCTGTTCTGGAGCTTCATCATCCTGATGCTCGGGCTGACCGGCCTGTTCGTCGCTTTGGGCAACTGGCAGATGCAGCGGCTTGCGGAAAAGGATGCCCTGATCGCCAGTGTCGCCGAGCGGGCCGAGCTTGCCCCCAGCCCCGTTCCCCATCCCTCGGAATGGGACGCGGTGGCGCCCGATTATTTCAACTATCGGCCCATCACGCTCACGGGCACCTATCGCCACGATCAGACGGTGCTGGTGTTCACCAGCCTGCCGACAGGCGAGGCGCGCTATGGCGGCCCTGGCTATTGGGTGATGACGCCGCTTCTGTCCGATCGGGGCGGCGTCGTTTTCGTCAATCGCGGTTTCGTCCCCGAACAGATGCGGGCGCAGTTCGCCGAGGGCGGCGCGGGGCCCGAGGGTATCGTGACGCTCACGGGGGTCGGGCGATCCTCGGAGGCGGCTTCGAGCTTCACCCCGGGGCCGGACCGGCAGCGTGGCATCGAATGGGTGCGCGACACCGGCCGTCTCCTCGCGATGACCGATCTCGACGGCGAGCCGGTCGCCAGTTTCTATCTCGATCTGCCGCCGGGCCCTCGCGGCGCCCTTCCGCAGGGCAGCGTTTCGGCACCGAGCTTTTCCAACAACCACCTGGGCTACGCCATCACCTGGTACGGCTTCGCCGCAATCACGCCCCTGCTGCTGCTGGGCTGGATCTGGCGACAGACGCGGCGCCCGGCAGGGGGAAGGCGGCCGCGAACGTCCTCCGGCGGATCGCCATCCTGACAAAACTTGCGATCGGGCCTCCTATTCACTAGGGTGCCGCCAATCCTGAGCGAGGGCGCTTCCCTTTCATGCAGTTCGTTTCTACGCGCGGTCGCGCGCCCGCTTTGTCCTTCTCCGATGCGGTTCTTGCTGGTCTGGCGTCCGATGGCGGGCTGTATGTACCGGTAAGCTGGCCGCGCATCTCGCCGGACGAGATTGCCGGATACGCCAATCGTCCCTATGCAGAAGTGGCGTTCGACATCATTCGCCGCTTTGCCGGCGCGGATATCGACGAAGCGACGTTGGGCGATATCGTCGAGGGCGCCTACAAGGGCTTCCGGCACGCCTCGGTTGCGCCCCTGGTCGAGATCGCGCCGGGTCATTTCGTGCTCGAGCTTTTCCATGGCCCCACCCTTGCCTTCAAGGATGTGGCCATGCAGTTTCTTGCCCGGACCATGGACCATGTGCTCGCCCGCCGCGGCACCCGCGCGACCATTGTCGGGGCAACCTCTGGCGACACGGGCTCTGCGGCGATCGAGGCGTTTCGCGGGCGCGAGACCACCGACATCTTCATCCTGCATCCGCGCGGCCGCACCTCCGAGGTGCAGCGCAAGCAGATGACGACGGTGCTGGACGACAACGTCCACAATATCGCGCTCGAAGGCGATTTCGATGACTGCCAGGACATCGTCAAGGCGATGTTCCGCAACGCGCCCTTCCGCGATGGCGTGAAGCTTTCGGGCGTCAACTCCATCAACTGGGGCCGCATCGTCGCCCAGATCGTCTATTATTTCACGGCCGCTGCCGCGCTGGGGTCGCCGCACCGGCAGGTGATCTTCTCCGTGCCGACCGGTAATTTCGGCGATATCTTCGCCGGCTACTGCGCCCTGCGCATGGGTCTGCCGATCCGACAGCTGGTGATCGCCACCAACAGCAACGATATCCTCAATCGTGCCCTGCGCACGGGCCGCTATGAGCGGGCCGGGGTGATGCCCACCATAAGCCCATCGATGGACATCCAGGTTTCATCGAATTTCGAGCGCCTTTTGTTCGAAGCGACGGGGCGCGATGCCGGTCTGGTCAACCAGATGATGGATTCGCTCGGCCAGTCGGGCGGCTTCACCATACCCAATCAGGCCCTCAAGCTGATCGCCAGCCAGTTCGACAGTGCCAGCGCCAGCGAAGCGGTGACCGCCCGCACCATGCAGGGTGTCTTCGCCGCGTCGGGCTATCTGCTCGATCCGCACACGGCGGTTGGGGTTGCCGCTGGCTCTCCGCTGGCCGGCGGGCGTGAACCGCTCGTGACCCTCGCGACCGCCCATCCGGCCAAATTCCCGGATGCGGTGCGCGAAGCGACCGGCATTGAACCCGGCCTGCCGGCATGGCTGGCCGATCTGATGCATCGCCCTGAGCGCATGAGCGTTCTGCCGGCGGATGCAGGCGAGGTGGAAGCGTTCATCAAGGCGCGCACCCGCGTTATGGAGGACCGCACGTGACGGTGAGGAGCACCACCCTCGACAACGGCATGACCGTTCTGACCGACGACATGCCGCATCTCGAAAGTGCGTCGCTCGGCATCTGGGTCAAGGCCGGTTCGCGCAGCGAGACCGAAGACGAGCATGGCATTTCGCACATGCTCGAGCACATGGCTTTCAAAGGCACCACCACGCGCAATGCGCTGGCGATCGCCGAAGCCATCGAGAATGTCGGTGGTGATCTCAATGCCGCGACGTCTGTGGAGCACACCGGCTATTTCGCCCGCGTGCTCAAGGAGGATGTCGGGCTTGCAGCCGAAATTCTGTCGGACATCCTGCAGAACTCGCTTTTTGATCGCGAGGAGCTCGAGCGCGAGCGCCAGGTGATCGTTCAGGAAATCGGCGCCGCGCGCGACAATCCCGACGACCACGTCTTCGATCTCTTCCAGTCGGCCGCCTATCCCGACCAGCCGATCGGTCGCACCATTCTGGGGACGACGGAATCGGTGCGCGCCATGACCCCGGACACGATCCGGGCCTATATGGATCGCAATTATGTCGGCGAGCGCATGGTGCTGTGCGCGGCCGGCAATGTCGATCACGACCGGCTGGTCGATATCGCGCAGGACCGGTTCCATACCTTGAAGCCATCCGGAGCGCCCGAGCCGGTCAAGGCCAGCTATGTGGGTGGCGAAGAGCGGCTGCTGTCCGATCACGAACAGGCGCACATCGTTCTGGGGCTCGAGGGCCGGGCCTATAATTCCGATGGTTTTTACGCCGCGCAGATCCTCGCCTCGATCCTGGGCGGGGGCATGAGCTCGCGGCTCTTCCAGGAAGTGCGCGAAAAGCGCGGCCTCTGCTACTCGGTCTATGCCTTCCACTGGGCTTTCGCCGACAGCGGCATTTTCGGGGTCGCCGCATCGACCGGCGAGGGCGAGGTGACCGAGCTTCTCCCCGTCGTGCTCGATGAGCTGCGCCGCGCCACCAAGACCATCTCCGACGAGGAAGTGATCCGGGTGCGCAACCAGATTCGGGCCGGGCTCCTGATGTCGCTCGAAAGCCCGTCCTCCCGCGCCGGCCAGCTCGCCCGCCAGCAGATCCTGTGGGGCCGGCCTATTCCGCTCCAGGAAACCGTCGATCGCATCAACCGCATCACCGCCGATCGGGTCAAGCAGGTCGCCAGCCAGATCTTCGATACCGATCGCGTTTCGCTGGCCGGCATCGGCCCCGTGGCCCGGCTGCCCGATTATCGGGCCATCGGCGCACAGCTCAAGAACTAGGCCCGGGGCGGTGCTGCTCTCCTGGCTCGCGCGCGAGGATCAGCCGGTTCTCGAGGGCAGGCGCGTGCGCCTGCGGGCCCCGCGGCTTGGCGATCATGGCCAATGGCAGGCGCTGCGCAGCGAAAGCCGCGATTTCCTGCGCCCGTTCGAGCCACGTTGGGGCGAGGCCGATCTGGCGCAACGGGTCTATGCCGCGCGCCTGCGACGGGCGCGCGAGGAGGCGCGTGCCGGCACCGATTACGGCTATTTCATCTTCATCATCGACGACAAGGGCGCCGAGCAGCTGGTGGGCGGGCTGACGCTTTCCAATATTCGGCGGAGGGCCGCGCAGTTCGTTACCCTCGGCTATTGGATGGGCGAGCGCTTTGCCGGCAAGGGCTTGATGACCGAGGCGGTCGCCACGGTGCTTCCCTTTGTCTTCGGGCCGCTCGATCTCCACCGCGTTCATGCCGCTTTCCTGCCCCACAACACCGCCAGCCGCAGGGTGCTCGAAAAGAACGGCTTCCGTGAGGAAGGCTTTGCCGAGAACTATCTGCAGATCGACGGCCGCTGGGCAGACCATGTCTTGTTCGGCTTGACGCGGGAGCGCTACATGACCCACACACTGGCCTTCCGCCGTTGACCGCTTGTGGCGCCAGCCGAAGCCCGGTACCTAGGTCTGCCGACCAACAACGCCCGAGGGCCGATTTGCCGCTGCTGCGCCTGATCCGCATATTCGCGATGTGTCTTGTGTTCGCGGTGATCGGGGCACTGCCTGTCTCGGCTTTCGAAGTCATCACCATTCCCGAAGACGTCAATGCGGTGAACCTCACCTCGGTGGTGGACGTCGAGCCGGGCGAGGGAGGACGCATCCAGCTCTCCACTGCGGCCGGCGAGGATGGCATCATCCGCCGCATCGAGGTGCTGGCCACACGCTCGGGCAGCAACCCCAATTGGGCGCTCTTTGCCCTGCGCAACGATTCCGACGTGCAGATGGAGCGGTTGCTCGTCGCGCCCTTCTTCCGCCTGCCCAATTCGGGTGTCTTCCGGCCCGACCTCGGCGCCGAACGCATCCGCACGCTCACCCCCAGTGCCGGTCTGCGCCCGGTGCGCCTCACCGACCGCGAGGCCGACGTTTTCGAGATCACGCTCGACCCGGGCGCGACGGTCACCTTCGTGGCCGAGCTGGCGAGCGGGCAATTGCCCGAGCTCTATCTCTGGAAGGCCGATTCTTACCGCGACTACGTCAACTCGTTCACCCTGTTCCGGGGCACGGTGCTCGGCATTTCGGGCCTCGCGGCGGTGTTCCTGACTATCATGTTCGTGGTCAAGGGGCGCGGGATCTTTCCGGCGACCGCAAGTTTTTCCTGGGCGGTGCTGGCCTATCTGCTCATCGATTTCGGCGTTTTGGGTCCGCTCCTGGGCATATCCAACGGCGCCATGCAGCCCTTCCGCGCGGCCGCGGAGGCGGCCATCGCCACCACGCTCTTTGCCTTCCTCTTCATCTATCTCAATCTGCACCGATGGCATCTGCGCTTCATCCATCTGGCTCTGGCGCTGGTCATCGTCTTCCTCGCGCTGTTCGGCTTTGCTTTCTTCCAGCCCGAAATCGCCTCGACGGTGGCGCGGCTGGTGCTGGCGCTGCTGGCCATCACCGGGCTCTTCCTCATCCTGCTGCTTGCGCTGCGCGGTTATGATCGCGCCGTGCTGCTGGTGCCGACCTGGATCATCTATATCGCGCTCATCATCTATGCCTGGATGGTGCTGACGGGGCAGGTGACCAACGACGTTGCCCAGCCCGCCGTGGCCGGTGGCCTCGTGCTGACCGTCATGCTCCTGGGGTTCACCTCGGTGCAGCACGCCTTTTCCGAAGGCCAGGTCTCGATCGGCACGCTGTCGGAAGTCGAGCGTCGGGCACTCGCGCTCACCGGGTCGGGTGATTTCGTCTTCGACTGGAACATCGAGCGCGATCGTGTCAGCGTTTCGGACGAGCTCTGCATCCGGCTCGGCGAAAAACGCGGCGCGCTGCGCGGATCGATCAAGCGCTGGCTCGACCGCGTCCACCCCGAGGATCGCGATCGCTTCCGCACCGCCTTCGACACGCTGGTCGAACTGCGCCGCGGCAAGGTCTCCGCCGATATCCGCCTCACCTCCCATGACGGCAATTTCCGCACCTTCCGCATGCGGGTGAAGCCCGTGCTGGGTGGCGATGGCCAGGTCAACCGCATCGTCGGCACGCTCCAGGATGTCAACGAGGACCGCGCCAGCCGCGAGCGCCTCCTGCACGATGCCGTGCATGACAGCCTCACCGGCCTGCCCAATAAGCAGCTCTTCCTTGATCGCCTCGAGCGCGCGCTGGTGCGGGCGCGCACGCCCAACGGCATCAAGCCGGCCGTCTTCCTCATCGATATCGATCGCTTCATGGAGATCGAGGAGCGCGTCGGCCACTCGGCCGCAGACTCGGTGCTCTTGGCCATTTCGCGCCGCATCGCCCGCGTTATGCGCCCGCTCGATACCGTGGCGCGCCTCAGCGGCGACCAGTTCGCCGTGATCCTCTCCTCGGAAGCCGCGGCCGGCAAGATAGCCGAAACCGCCGAGCAGATCCGCAAGGCGCTGAAATCGCCATTCAATTTCGGTGAGCGCGACCTGACCGTCACCTGCTCGATCGGCGTCACCATCTATGACGGCAACCCGGCCACCGCCGCCGACGTGCTGCGCGATTCCGAGCTGGCGATGTATTACGCCAAGCGGCTCGGGGGCGATCGCATCGAGGCCTATCGCGCCTCGGCCCGCTCGATCGCCGCCTATACCCGCGCCAGCGAGGAAGACCTCGATCGCGGTCTGCGCCATGGCGAGTTGCAGGTGCAGTTCCAGCCGATCATGGACATCCATTCGGGCGAGATCGCCGGGGTCGAGGCCCTGATGCGCTGGACCCATCCGCAGCGCGGCATCGTCCCGCCCGAGGAGTTCGTGGCGCTGGCCGAGCGGTCGGGCCTCATCGAGCGTCTGGGGCGTCTCGCCTTCGAGCAGGCCGCCGGGCAGATGCGCGACTGGCTCAACCAGCTCGCCGTGCCCGAGGATTTCTACGTCTCGGTCAATCTCTCGCCCAGCCAGCTGGCCACCGAGACGCTGCTCAACGACATGCGCGCGCTCGTCTCAGAGCACCGCAATGTCGCCCCGCACCTCAAGCTCGAGATCACCGAAAGCCAGGTGATGACCAATCCCGAGCACTCCGCCTATATGCTCGAGGCGCTGCGCGCCCTGGGCCTGGGGCTGGCGCTCGACGATTTCGGCACCGGCCATTCCTCGCTGAGTTATCTGCACCGCTTCCCCTTCGACACCATTAAGATCCCGGCCCCCTTCGTGCAGATGGGCGAGGATCGCGGCATGGCCCACACCCAGGTGCCCATCATCCGCTCCATCGTCGCGCTCGCGACCGAGCTCGACCTCGCGGTCATCGCCGAGGGCGTCGAGACCATGGACGAGATCGAGCGGCTCCAGCAGCTCAACTGCCAGTATGCCCAGGGCTTTGCCTTTGGCGCGGCGATGACGGGCCAGGAAATGACCAAGCGGCTGCAGGCGCAGTTCGGTCGCTGACGATCCTCGTGCTGCGCAGGACGGTCGGCTCCAGCGCCCCCTCGCCCCTCAGGGGAGAGGGCCGGGGTGAGGGGTGAAGCCTCGCAGCAGTTCGCCGTCATCGATCCCGACTAAGCGTTTCGGCAGCAGCTAAGGCCGGTCGGCCCGATTCCTGCTGCGCCGGACGCTCAGCCGTGCCCGGCTTCCGTGCTGAGGCTCGCGCGGGTGATCCCGAGCTGCTTGAGCGCCAGCAGATAGCGGTCGGCAAGCGGGGCGCCGAACAGCAGGTCTCGCGAGAACGGCACGGTCAGCCAGCCATTGCTCTTGATCTCGCCCTCGAGCTGACCCGGGCTCCAGCCGCAATAGCCCAGCGCGAACAGCGATTGGCGAGGACCTTCCTCTTTGGCGATGGCCTTGAGCACATCGAGCGTGGCGGTGAGGCAGATTTCCTCGTTCACGACATAGGAATTGCCGTCGCGGAAATAGTCCGACGAATGCAGCACGAAGCCGCGCCCCTTCTGCACCGGGCCGCCGCGCAGCACCTCGCGCTGGCGCACATCCTCGGGCAGGCGGATCGCGTCTTCCTGCGTCGTGATCTTGAGCTCCTCCAGCACGTCGGTGAAACGCATCTCGGGCAGGGGGTGATTGACGACGAGGCCCATCGCGCCCTCATCGCCATGCCCGACCATGTAGATCACGCTTTCGCGGAACCGCTCGTCGCCCATATCGGGCATGGCGACGAGAAACTGACCCTTGAGCGACTGCATCGGACCCTCTCCATCATCAATCCCGGTCGCTGATCTTACCCCTCCCGCCGCGACATGCCTAGGGCGGGTCCGGCGCGGCAGGCCTGCACGCGCCGCACGATCACGCGAATTTAAAGCCTGTTGATAGGTTCCTCGCTAGGCTTGGCTACCCTATCCTTGGCGGCCAGTACCGGAACCCATGCCATGCGTCGCCCGTCCGCAAAGAGCCCAGCTCCGCGCCTCGTCCCGAGCCTTGTCCTGCTCGGCAGCCTCCTGGCATTCCCAGCCTCTGCCGGGGAATCGCCCTGGCACGAACTGGCTCCGGGCGTCTCGGCGCGTCTCGTCTCGGCCGACCGCGTCGAGCAAGGTACGCTGCAGGCCGGGGTGGAGATCACCATGCCCGCCGGCTTCAACACCTATTGGCGCGTGCCGGGCGAAACCGGCATCCCCACGGCGCTCGACCTGTCGCGTTCGGTCAATGTCGAGGCCCACGCCATCGCCTGGCCCTATCCCGAGCGCGAAACCGCCAAGGGCTTTGTCGACTACATCTACCGCGATCGGCTGCTGCTGCCATTGACCCTGACGCTCTCCGGCGAGCCGGCGACGCTGTCGGTCGAACTCAGCGTCGGCATCTGCTCCGATATCTGCATTCCGGCCCAGGCCGCGCTGAGCCTCGATCTGGCGACCCGGACCGCCGATCGCCGTCAGGCGCTGGCGCTCACGCAGGCCGAAGCGCTGGCACCGCTGCCCTGGCCCGATGCCGCCCCGCCCGTCGCGATCCTGCCGCCGGGTGATGATTCGAAGCTCCTGCGCCTGCGCGTCGACCCCGATCGCGTCGATGTCGGCTCCATCATCGTCGATCTGGGGGCAGGGGGGCCGATATTCGGGGTGCCGCAAAAAAGCCCGGAACCAGACCTAGTGCTGGTGCCAATGCTGGGGAAGAAGACGGTTCAATGGCTTGCGGGCCGATCTGTAACCGTTACCTTCATCACCCCGCAGGGCGCCTACGAAATCTCGCAGTCTGTTCCACAGGCGGAGTCGACTGTAACGCCCGAGTGATCTAGGGTTTGCCGCGCTTTTGCTTAAGGGGCGCGCGAGGGAGCGTTTGTGATGATTCAGCCTGGCGATGTCATTCCCGCCATTCCGGTCAAGCATGTCACCGCGGCAGGCGTAACCGATGAGACGGCAGACAAGGTGCTGGGCGGCGGCCGGGTGGTGTTTTTCGCCGTGCCGGGGGCCTTCACCCCAACCTGCCATGCCAATCACCTGCCGGGTTTCGTCGATAACGCCTCGAAGTTTTCCGCGGCGGGCGTTGATCGCATCGTGTGCGGCGCAACCAACGATCACCACGTCCTCAAGGCCTGGGCAGAGGCCACGGGCGCTCTGGGGTCGATCGAATTCCTGTCCGATGGCAATGGCGCGCTGGCCAAGGCCATGGGGCTCGACAAGGACCTGTCCAAGGCCGGCATGGGCACGCGCTTCTCGCGCCTTGCCATGATCATCGACAATGGGCGGGTGGAACGGCTATTCCTTCAGGAAGAGCCTGGGGTCACCACCAGCGGGGCACCATCGGTCCTGATGGCGCTGGAAACGGCCCGCAGCAAGTAAACGTGCGTAGGGGGAAGTCGGGCATGCGCGACAGCACCAGGGCGGCCACCGGCCGCGTCTTCAGCCTTGTGGGCGCAGGCCTTCTGGCAACCGCTCTTTCGGCCTGTTCGATGGGCAATCTCTTCGGCGGAGGCGGGGCAAGCCCCACGGCCGCGCTGGCCAATACGAGCGCCACATCCGAGGAGATCGCGCGCTCGGCCCCGGTGTTGCCGGCCATTGCCACCGAATGTCCGCCCATCAAGGTGCGACCGGGGCAGGAGGCGCTGTTCTCCTACGTCAATAATGCCGAACCCAACCCCCGGCGTCTGCGCTTCCAGGCCGTGCTCGACAAGCAGTCGCGCAATTGCGTGGTTTCCAACGGGCTGATCACCGTGCGCATGGGCGTCGTCGGCCGCCTGCTGCTCGGGCCGGCCGGGCAGAACGAACAGGTCAATCTGCCGCTGCGCTTCTCGGTCGAGCGCGAGGATGTGGCGCTCTATTCCGAGCGCTACGACATTCCGGTGCAGGTGAGCCCCGCGGCCCAGTCGGCGGAATTCGTCAAGGTCGTCGAGAACGTCAACATTCCCTATCTCGGCGGCGAAGACATCACCATCTGGGTCGGCTTCGAAAGCGGCCGCAGCTAAGCGAATAGCTTAACCTCCCGATTGTGGCGGCTCCTCCCCCGATGGGAGGGACGCTGCGCCATGCCATACCGCCCGACCGTCAGGATCACGCGTCACCGCGCCATGCCATTGACTCTTTGCGGATTTGTCCGCAAAGCTCCCCCCGACTGCGGGAGAGATCGCCGGCTCATCGGGCCCGCGACGCCGAAGGAGCAACCGCCCCCGGAAACTCTCAGGCAAAAGGACCGCAGTCGGTATCGACATCTGGAAAGCGGGCGCGATTGCGCCCCACCGAAGGAGCAACCGGCCCCAAGGGTCCGGGAAATCTCTCAGGTTAGCGGACAGAAGGGGGCACCAAGGCGAAACGCTCACGCGTTGCGTCCCTGCGTGCCATGAACCTTTGGGTCCCTGATGTCCGAATCCTCTGCCGAGCCTCTCAAATCCGTCCTGCTCGATGCCCGCCACCGCGCGCTGGGCGGCCGCATGGTGCCCTTTGCCGGCCATGAACTGCCGGTGCAATATCCCAGCGGCATCATGGCCGAGCACAAATGGACGCGCGAGCAGGCCGGCCTGTTCGATGTCTCCCATATGGGCCCCGCCTTCGTGACGCTCTCTCAGCCCACGGGCGATGCCGATGCCGATCACGCCGCCATTGCAGCCCTGGTCGAGCCGCTGGTCTGCGGCGATATCGCCGGCCTCAAGCCCGGGCAGATCCGTTACACCCTGCTGCTCAATGAGCATGGCGGGGTGCTGGACGATCTGATGATCGCCCGCTCGCCGCTGGTGGGTGGCGAGCTCTATATCGTGGTCAATGCTGGCACCAAGGATGCCGACTATGCCCGCTTCGCCGAGGCCCTGGGGAGCCATGCGACCATCGCCCGCTCCGATGGCCATTACGCCCTCCTTGCCCTGCAGGGTCCGCAGGCTGCCTCCGTGATGGAAGGCCTCGTGCCGGCCGCGACCGCGCTCGGCTTCATGAATTACGGCGCCTTCGAATGGGCTGGAGAGACCCTCTTTATCGCCCGCTCCGGCTATACCGGCGAGGATGGCTTCGAGATTCTGGTGCCCCGCGCCGCAGCCGAGGCCCTCTGGGATGCGCTTGTGGCTGATCCCCGCGTCAAGCCCATCGGGCTCGGCGCCCGCGATTCGCTGCGCCTCGAGGCCGGGCTGCCGCTTTACGGGCATGACCTCGATCCGGGCTTCTCCCCGGCTGAAGGCAACCTCTCCTTCGCCATCGGCAAGCGCCGTCGCGCCAGTGCCGATTTCCCCGGCGCCGGTCGCATCCTGCGCGAATTGTCGGGCGCTCTCGGCCGGTTGCGCGTCGGGCTGCTGGTCGAAGGCGCGCCGGCGCGCGAGGGCGCCGAGATCACCGATGAGACTGGCGCCGTCATCGGCACGGTGACGAGCGGCGGCTTTGCCCCCAGCCTCGGTCGGGCCATCGCCATGGGCTATGTGCCCCCGAAGTTTTCCGAACCCGGCACGCGGCTCGGCGTGCTGGTGCGCGGCCGCAGCCAGGCCGCCACCGTCGCGCCCATGCCCTTCGTGCCGCACCGTTATTTCCGCAAGCCCGCAAAGCAAGGCCTCTGACATGACCACCCGCTACACCGTCGATCACGAATATATCCGTCTCGATGGCGCCGAAGCCGTCGTCGGCATCACCCCCTATGCGCAGGAGCAGCTGGGCGACATCGTCTATGTCGAGCTGCCCAGCGTCGGCCAGGCCGTGAAAAAGGGTGACGAAGCCGCCGTCGTCGAATCGGTCAAGGCCGCCTCCGAGATCTACGCGCCGGCCTCCGGCACCGTGGTCGCCGTCAACGACAGGCTCTCGGGCGAACCGGGCCTCATCAATCTCGATCCAGAAGCCGGCGGCTGGATCTTCAAGCTCAGGCTCGATGATGCCTCGGAGCTCGAAGCCCTGATGGATGCCGACGCCTACGCCGCACACACAGCTTGAGCCAGAGATGCGTTACCTTCCCCATTCCGACGCCGAGCGGGCCGACATGCTCGCCCTTATCGGCGGGCCCGATGCCGATGCGCTGTTCAGCGCCGTGCCGTCCGACCTGCTGCTGCGCCAGCCGCCGGCACTGCCCGCCCATTCCCCTGAATTTTCCGTCGAAGCCCGCATGCGCGCGCTTTCGGCCCGAAACCACGCGGCCGGCGACGGCCCGTTCTTCATCGGGGCGGGCGCCTATCGCCACCATGTGCCGGCGACCGTCGACCACCTTATCCAGCGTTCCGAATGGCTGACGGCCTATACGCCCTACCAGCCCGAAATCTCGCAGGGCACCCTGCAGATGCTCTTCGAGTTCCAGACGCAGGTGGCCAACCTCACCGGCATGGAAGTGGCTAACGCCTCGCTCTATGATGGCTCCACCGCCACGGCAGAGGCCGTGCTGATGGCCCGGCGCCTGACGCGCCGCAACCGCATCCTGCTCTCCGGCGGGCTGCATCCGCATTACCGCGACGTGGTCCGCACCTATCTGGGCGATGACGACGACCTCATCTGCCTGCCGGCCTCGCCCGTAGGCCAGGGGGACATCCTTTCCCGCCTCGACGACAAGACCGCCGCCATCGTCATCCAGACCCCCGACTTTTTCGGCCATCTGCGCGATCTCAAGGCCGCCGCCGATGCCATCCACGCCGTGGGCGGGCTGCTGATCGTGGTGGTCACCGAAGTGGTGTCGCTGGGCCTACTCGAAGCGCCCGGCGCGCTCGGTGCCGATATCGTGGTGGCCGAGGGCCAGTCGCTCGGCAACGCGCTCAATTTCGGTGGCCCCTATGTTGGGCTCATGGCGACGCGCAAATCCTTCATCCGGCAGATGCCGGGCCGCCTTTGCGGCGAGACGGTGGATGCCGAGGGCCAGCGCGGCTTTGTCCTCACTCTCTCCACCCGCGAGCAGCATA
Organism: Devosia enhydra; assembly: GCF_900119845.1. GTDB lineage: Bacteria > Pseudomonadota > Alphaproteobacteria > Rhizobiales > Devosiaceae > FPKU01. Next base: position 296,223 of record NZ_FPKU01000003.1, on the reverse strand, counting down.
TCCGGCGTGAGAAGGCGACCTCTAATATCTGCACCAATTCGGGCCTCTGCGCGCTCGCCTTCACCATCCATCTCTCGCTTCTGGGCGAAGCGGGGCTGGTGCGGCTGGCGCGGCTCAATCACGCCCGGGCCGGCGCGCTGGCCGATGCGCTCGCTGCCATTCCCGGCGTCACGCTCCTCAACCGCACCTTCTTCAATGAAATGACCATCCGCATCGGCCGCCCGGCCGCCCCGGTGGTCGAGGCGCTAGCCCGGCGCGGCATCCTTGCCGGCGTGCCGGCCTCGCGGCTCCTGCCCGGCGAGCCCGAGGTCGATGATCTCATCATCCTGGCCGCCACCGAACTCACCAGCAGCGAGGATATCGCTGCGCTCTCGGCCGCTCTGGCGGAGGAACTGAAATGAGCATGAACACCCAGGGACGTCCCACCGGCATCGGTTCGGGCGGGGCAGGGGGCAATGGCTCCTCGATGCTGCCCAACGAGCCGCTGCTTTTCGAGATCGGCGATCGCGAGCATTCGGGCGTCGACCTCCCCGAGGTCGAGATCGTCACCGATCGGCTCGGCGGCTTTGACCGCGCCTCCGCGCTCGATCTGCCCGGCCTCACCGAGCCCGAGGCCATGCGCCACTACGTGCGCCTGTCGCGTCTCAACCACTCGATCGATTCGGGCATGTACCCGCTCGGCTCGTGCACCATGAAGCACAATCCGCGCCTCAACGAGAAGATGGCGCGGCTCCCCGGCTTTGCCGACATCCACCCCCTCCAGCCCGTCTCGACCGTGCAGGGTGCGCTCCAGCTGATGGAAGAGCTGTCGCACTGGCTGATGACCCTCACCGGCACGGCCGCCGTGGCGCTCTCGCCCAAGGCTGGCGCGCATGGCGAGCTCTGCGGCATGATGGCGATCAAGGCCGCCCATGAAGCGCGTGGCCAGGCCCACCGCACCGTGGTGCTGGTGCCCGAAAGCGCCCACGGCACCAATCCGGCCACCGCCGCCTTCCTCGGCTACAGCGTCAAGCCGATCCCGGCGCGCGCCGATGGCACGGTCGATGCCTCGGCCGTCGTTGCGGCGCTGTCGCCCGACGTCGCGGCCATCATGCTCACCAACCCCAACACCTGCGGGCTGTTCGAGCCGCAGATCCGCGAGATCGCTGCAGCCGTGCATGAGGCGGGCGCCTATTTCTACTGCGATGGCGCCAATTTCAACGCCATCATGGGGGTGGTGCGGCCGGGTGATCTTGGCATCGATGCCATGCACATCAACCTGCACAAGACCTTCTCCACCCCGCATGGCGGTGGCGGGCCCGGTGCCGGCCCGGTCGTGCTCTCCGAAGCGCTGGCGCCATTCGCGCCCGTGCCCTTCGTCCGCAAGGCCGGCGACGGGCTCGAACTCGTCGAGCATCCCCAGGAGACCGCGCTGGGCCGCATCACCGCCTTCCACGGCCAGATGGGCATGTATGTGCGGGCGCTCACCTACATGCTCTCGCATGGCGGCGACGGGCTGGCCCAGGCGGCGCGCGATGCGGTGCTCAATGCCAACTATATCCGCGCCCGGCTGGCTGACGTCTTCTCGCTGCCCTTCCCCGACTATCCGGCGATGCACGAGGTGCTGTTCGACGACAGCTTCCTCGAGGGCAGCGGGGTCTCGACCCTCGATTTCGCCAAGGCGCTGATCGACGAGGGCTTCCACCCCATGACCATGTATTTCCCGCTGGTCGTGCATGGAGCCATGCTGATCGAGCCTACCGAAAGCGAGAGCCGGCAGACGCTGGATCACTTCTGCGACGTGATGCTCGATCTCGCCCGTTCGGCCAAGGCCGGGGACAAGGAACGGTTCACCGCCGCCCCCACCCGTGCCCCTCGCCGCCGCCTCGACGAAACCCGAGCCGCCCGCACCCCCCGCCTCACTTGGTCCCCCCCGGAAGACCTGCCCCAGGCCGCCGAATAGGGCGGGGGGTGCCCATCGCGACAGGCCCAATCAAGCCCGCCGCTCTTCCCTTCTCCCCTCGAGGGGAGAGGGGGCGCAGGGCCGGATGAGGAGTTCAGACTATCGGCTTCAGCCAAGAGCCCGCACCCCTCACCCCAACCCTCTCCCCGGCGGGGAGAGGGGGCGCAGGCACTGCGCAAGCAGCGCTGAATTGCGAGCTCTTATGGTTTGAGACGCGCCTATGGGGCTGTTGAGGGTTAGTACTCTCGGTGGTTCAGGGACGCCATCTTACCTCTCCCTTCGGGGGAGAGGTCGGCGCGCAGCGCCGGGTGAGGGGGCCTCGCCGCTTGCCAAATCCCCGAACGTTTTACCCTGAGCCACTCGTCGAGTAATGAGGTTCGGTGCTCAGACGAACTTCGAACAGGCCCAATCAAGCCCGCCGCTCTTCCCTTCTCACCTCGAGGGGAGAGGGGGCGCAGGCGCCGTGCCACAAAAGCCCCTAAAGACTAGCGAGCCCTCGCGATGGGGACGCCAGCGGCACCACCCGAAAAACAAAAAGGCGGGCAACGGGCCCGCCTCCTGCAATCACTAGTGAAATCCGACCTAGTTCAGCTTGCTGCCCACGTCGCGGATGGCGCGGTCGACCATGGCGTCGTTCTGGGTTGCCATCTGCTGGGTAAGGAGCACGCGGGCCGCTTCCACTGCAACGTCCGCAGCGCGGGCGCGCACCTCGGCGACGGCCTGCGACTCGGCCTGCGCGATCTTGTCTTCGACCGCCTTGGTGCGGCGGGCGATGAGGGCCTCGAGCGATGCGCCGGCTTCGGCGGTGAGGCGGAAGGCTTCCTCGCGTGCGGCGAGAACGATGCTTTCGGCTTCCTTCTCGGCCTCGTCGCGCTTGCGCTCATACTCTTCGAGCATGGCCTTGGCCTCGACGCGGAGCCGATCGGCTTCGGCCAGGTCGGTCTCGATCTTCTTGATGCGGGCGTCGAGGGCTTTGGCGATGATCTTGGGCACGCCGAAATAGAGCGTCATGCCGATGAAGATCAGCAGGGCGACGAAGGCCCAGACGGTAGCGGCGGAGGTTGCGTCCATACCGAAGCTGAGCATGGCTTACTCCTTGCTGGCCTTAGCCACGGCGGCGTGGGCTTCCGCCTCGCTCACCGGGCCGGAAATCTGCGCCACGAGGGCCTGCACGGTCTCGGCGGCGATCTCGTCGACCTTGCCCATGGCCTCGACCTTGGTGGCCGCGATCGAGGCTTCGGCGCCGGCAATCTTGGCGGCAAGGTCCTGCTCGACGCGGGCCCGCTTGTTGTCGATGTCGGACTTGATGCCGGCGCGGGTTTCCTCGGCCATGGCATGGGCCTTGGCGCGCGCCGCAGCCAGAGCCGCTTCATAAGAAGCGATGGCTTCGTCCGTCTTCTTGCGCGAATGCTCGGCAGCAGCCAGGTCGCCATCGATGCGGGCCTGGCGCTGGTCGATGATGTTGCCGATGCGCGGAAGCGCCACGCGGCTCATCAGCACATAGAGCAGGGCAAAAGTGATCGCGAGCCAGATCAGCTGGCCGGCAAAGGTGGAGGAGTCGAAAGGCGGGAAGACTTCGGAATGACCCGAGTCATGCACCTCGCCATGCGTCCCCGCGAGATCGGGCGACAGGGCGTGGTCGCCGCCGACCTCCTCGAATTCCACGGTGGGGGTTTCCGGCTGGGCGGTTGGTCCACCCTGAGCCTGAGCCACGAGCTGGCCTGCCATCGGCTTAACTGCTCCGCATCAGCACATCCGGTGTCAGCCGGACAGGAAACTGCCGGCGCGCCCGCGGGCGCAGCCGGCCGTCAGGCTTCGTCCTATCGGATCACACCGCGAACAGCAGCAGGAGCGCGACGAGGAACGAGAAGATGCCCAGGGCTTCGGTCACGGCGAAGCCGAAGATCAGGTTGCCGGTCTGGCCAGCAGCGGCGGCCGGGTTGCGCAGGGCGCCCGACAGGAAGCTGCCGAAGATGTTGCTCACGCCGATAGCGGCGCCGGCCATACCGAAACAGGCAATGCCAGCACCCAGGAACTTTGCGGCTTCAGCTTCCATCATGTTTTCCTTTCGAGGAGTAGGACGAAGTCTACGCGGCGCCGGACCATCCGTTTGCGCCGGAATTGGGGGATCAGTGCGAGGGGTGGATCGCGTCGTTGATGTACATGGACGCAAGCACCGCGAACACATAGGCCTGAACAACCGACACCATGAGTTCGAGCACCGTGATGGCAACCGCCATCAGCAGCGGCAGGATCGCGCCGAGCACGCCGAAAAAGCCGAGCGAACCGAGCGTCACCACGAAGCCGGCGAACACCTTGAGGGTGATGTGGCCGGCCAGCATGTTGCCGAACAGTCGGACCGACAGGCTCACCGGGCGCGAGAGGAACGAGATGACCTCGATCGGCACGACGATGAAGAGGATCGGGAAGGGCACGCCGGCGGGCACGAAGAGCTTGAGGAATTTCGGTCCGTGGCGGAAGAAACCGTAGCCGATGACCACGGCCATCACGAGCGCGGCAAGCGCGAAGGTGACGATGATGTGGCTGGTGACGGTGAAGAAATAGGGCACCATGCCGAAGAGGTTGGCGACCAGAACGAACATGAAGAGCGAGAAGATGAAGGGGAAGAACTTCATCCCTTCCTTGCCCGCCGATCCGCGCACCATGTTGGCCACGAATTCGTAGAGCATCTCCGAGAGCACCTGGGCGCGGCCCGGCACGATGCTGCGCGGCGCGGTCGACCAGAGCAGGTAGCCGCCGATGGCAGCCACGGTCAGCGCCATGAACAGCGCCGAATTGGTGAGGGCAGGGCCACCTTCGCCAAACGATACGAGATCGTAGATGGCAAACTGGTGGATCGGGTCGACTACGTTCGGATCGGCCAAGTTCTCAACCCCCGGGGGTGTCTATCGCTGTTCGTCATTGGGCCGACCGAGATCGGCGCCGTCCTGCGGCTGGGCCGCCTTGTTCATTTCCGCCACCGCGCGGGTGACGTTGAGAATACCGGCGGCGAAGCCAAACAGCAGCATCACCAGCATGATCCACGGCTGCGTACCCAGCCACAGATCGAGCAGGTACCCCAGTGCCGCACCGACCAGGATCGCCGCGGCGAATTCCGAACCGATGCGGAAGCCTCGTCCCAGCGCGGACATCTGGCCCGAAGACCGGCCATCGGCCTCGGCCGGGCCCATTTGCCCACGCTTGGCCGCCGCGATGCGTGCCGCGAGATCCCGGGTCACCCCGGCGTCGCGCTTCACGTCACGAGGCGCCGTCCCGTTCTCGTCTCGCGGCGGTGTCATCGCGATCCTCGCTCAGGCCGACGCTGCCTTGAAAAAAGGCCCCCGTCCAGTTGGCGCGCAACATAGTGACGGCACCCCGGAGTGTCAAGCAGCGCCAATAGTGTGCAAGCCTTTGGAATTCCTGCAATTTATACTTGTCATGCCCCCTGCGGCACCTTGTCCGCCCCGCGATTCCCCCGCCTCTCGCCGCAGCGGGTGCCCCTAGGCCCTGTCGGTGAAGGCCTCGGCCTGCCGCAGATCGACCGAAACCAGCTGGCTCACGCCCCGCTCGGCCATGGTCACGCCATAGAGGCGGTCGACCCGGCTCATGGTGATGGGGTTGTGGGTGATGACCAGAAACCGCGTCTCGGTGCGTTTGCGCATCGAATCGAGCAGCGTGCAGAAGCGCTCGACATTGGCGTCGTCGAGCGGCGCATCCACCTCATCGAGCACGCAGATCGGGGCGGGGTTGGTGAGGAAGACGGCAAAGATCAGGCTTAACGCCGTCAGCGCCTGTTCCCCACCCGAAAGCAGCGTCATGGTCGAGGGCTTTTTGCCCGGCGGACGCGCGAAGATTTCGAGCCCCGCCTCGAGCGGATCGTCGCTTTCCACGAAGCGCAATTCGGCCGTGCCTCCGCCGAACAGCGTGGTGAAAAGTTCCCGGAAATACGCATTGACCCTGTCGAAGGCCTCCGACAGCCGGGCCCGCCCCTCGCGATTGAGGCTCTGGATGCCGGATCTGAGCGTCGCGATGGCGGCGATGAGGTCGTCGCGGTCGGTCACCATCTGGTCGAGTTTTTCCCGCACCTCCTCGCTTTCGCGCTCGGCGGCGAGATTGACCCCGCCCAGCCGCTCGCGCTCGGCTTTGAGCCGCTCTATGCGCCGCTCGGTATCGGTTTCTCCCGGCAAGGCATCCTGAGGCCGGATGCCGGCCACCTCGGCAGTCCGGCTGGCCTGGATGCCGAGCGTTTCGTGCACGAGCCGCTCGATCTGCTGGCGCTGGGCTGAAAGACCGGCGATTCGCTCATCGAGACGCCCCAGCTGCTCGCGCGTGCCCGACAGGGCGTCGGCGGCGAGGCGCTGGGCCTTGTCGGCCTCGGTGAACCGCGTTTCGGCCTCGGCAAGCGCGTCGCCCGCCACGCGCCACGCCGTCTCTGCGTCGCGCAATTCGGCATCGAGGCCCGACTGCCGTTCGTCATGCAGATCGGGAGCGGCCCGCGCTGCTTCCAGTTCCTGCTCCAGGCCGCGATGCCGCTCGGCCAGTTCGGCGGCATGGTTGGCGGCGGCGACGCGGCGTTTTTCCCACGCTGCGCTTTCCTCACCGATCTGGCCGATCCGTCCCTCGCGCAGTCGCGCTTCCGTCTCGAGGGCGGCCAGAACCAGCCTTTCCTGCTCCGCTTCCAGTTTCCGGCTGCGCACGACGGCATCGGCCGCCGCAACCGCCTGCGCGGCCTGCTCTTCCGCTTCGGGGGCTTCGACACCTGCCCGCGCCGCCGCCACCGCGCCTTCGGCGTCAAGAACCGCAGCCGCCAGCTGCCGGGCCGCCTCGGCGAGCGTACCCCGGCGCGTCGCGAGCGTCCCCGTCGCCTTCTGCGCCGAATCGAGATCGGCCTGCGCCGCAGCGATGGCCTTCTGCGCCCGCCGCCAGCTTTCGCGCAGCCGTGTCTCAGCCTCCCGTGCGATCGAGAGCTCTGCGGCGGCGGCTGATGCCGTCTCGGCGGCGGCAACCCGATCGCGCCACATCGTGGTGATCTCGGCATCGAGATCGGCAAGCCGGTTGCGCTGCGCCAGCCTTTGCGCGGCGGCGCTCGGCGCATTGGCTGCGGCGCGCAACCCGTCCCAGCGCCAGGTCGCGCCGGCTTTCGTCACCAGCATCTGGCCCGGGCGCAGCAGGGGTGCGAGGCGCTCGGCCGCCGCCTCGTCCACGAGCCCGATCTGGTCGAGCCGGCGCCTCAGGGCATCCGCCCCGGTCACCACCAGCGAAAGCGGTGTCGCTCCATCGGGAAGGGCAGGGTCGCCCTCGGCTGGTCCGGCCTCGCCCCAATGGATCGGCGCCCTCGGATCGGCGGGCTTGTCGAGATCGTCCCCGAGCGCGGCGCCCAGCGCCTGCTCGTGGCCGGGCATAACCGTGAGGGTCTCGGCGATACCGGCCCATTTCCCACCGCCGGCTGCCGCCTTGAGAATTCGCTCGAGCGTCGTCCGCTCGGTTTCAAGACCCTTGAGCGCCGTATCAAGCTTTTGCAGCGGCGGACGCGCCCTGTCGACGCGCTGCTGGGCAAGCCGCGCCGCCTCTTCTGCCCGGATCGCTTCGGCCTCGGCAGCTTCTGCTGCCTGCCGCGCCGCATCGAGAGCCGCCTGCCGCGCGGCCACCCCGTCATCGGCGGCGATGCGTCTTTCGATGTCCGCCAACGCCTCGCCGGCCGCCTTGGCTTCGCGCGCAAGCCGGCCCTGCCGGGCCTCGGCCTCGGCCAGCGCCTGCGCCGCCTGTCCCCGTCGCGCGCGAATCGCCGCCAGCGCCTCGCTCGCCTCCCGCGCCGCCGCCTCGGCCTCTGCGACGGCCCTTGCCGCCGAAGCGCTTGCCACCTGGGCCTCCGCCAGCGCACCGATCGCCCCATCGCGCTGGGCGATGAGGGCGGCCTTTTCGCTGGCGTAGCGAGCGAGAGCCTCGGCGCTTTCGGTAACCAGTTCGGTCTCGCGGTTTCTGTCGGCCTCGGCCTGCTCCAGCCGTCTTTGCAGCTCGGCCAGCCGGCCGGCTTCACGCTTGCGCTCGGCTTCGGCCTGCTCGATGAGGATCACGAGGCGCTGCCTCGTCGCTGCGGCAGCCACTTCGGCCTCGCGCCGGGGCTGCACCGCCTGCCGGGCGAGAAACAGCACCTTCTGCGCCTCGAGCTCGAGATGGGTGGCGTCGGCAAGCTGGCGGGTCAGCCGGCCCTGCTCGGCCTCGGCCTCTTTTTCGGCCACTCGCGCCTTCACCCAGCGCACATGGAAAAGCGCCGCCTCGGCCTTGCGGATATCGCCCGACAGGGCGCGATAGCGCACTGCGAGTCGCGCCTGGCGCCTCAGCGTTTCAAGCTGCTGTTCGATCTGGGCGATGACGTCGTCGACGCGCAGCAGATTTTGTTCGGCCGCCCGCAGCCGCAGTTCCGCCTCGTGCCGGCGCGAATGCAGGCCCGAAATCCCGGCGGCCTCTTCGAGCAGGGCTCGCCTCTGCGTCGGCTTTGCGGCGATCAGCTCGCCGATCTGGCCCTGCCGCACCAGCGCCGGGGAATGGGCCCCGGTCGACGCATCGGCGAACAGCAACTGCACGTCGCGGGCGCGCACCTCGCGGCCATTGATGCGATAGACCGAGCCCGCCTCGCGCTCGATGCGGCGGGTGACTTCGAGCACGTCGGCGGAATTGAGAGGGGCGGGCGCGGTGCGGTCGGAATTGTCGAGCACGAGCGTCACTTCGGCCGAATTCCGCCCCGGCCGGTTGCCCGAGCCCGAGAAGATGACCTCATCCATCCCCGAGGCGCGCATCGCCTTGTATGAGCTTTCGCCCATCACCCAGCGCAGCGCTTCCACGAGATTGGATTTGCCGCAGCCATTGGGCCCGACAACGCCGGAGAGCCCGGCTTCCAGATGAAGCTCGGTGGTGTCGCAGAAGGATTTGAAGCCGGTAAGCGAAAGGCGCGTGAACTTCATCACGCGCCTCCTGGCAGTGTAGAGATGATTCTGGGCTTACTGGCTGTTGGCCGGCGCCATGGCATTGGCCGGAGCGGCCGGAGACATGGTGTTTGCCGGAGCGGCCGGGGCAGGGCTGTTGGCCGGAACCGCAGCAGGCGCCGTGGTGTTGGCCGGAGTTGCAGGCGTGCTGTTGGCCGGAGTCGCAGGCGCTGCGGGCGCGGCGCTTTCGGGGGGCAGCAGCGGGTCGATCTCGGCGGCAAGCTGGTCAATCGTCTTGTCCCCGGTCAGCTGCTTGCCATTGATGTAGAAGGTGGGGGTGCCCTCGAGGCGGAACTCCTCCAGCGCCTGGTTGCGCATGGTGTCGATACCGGTGGCCAGCTCCTGATTCGTCAAGGCGGCGTCGAAGCTCTCCTCGGTGAAGCCGAGCTGCATGGCCTGGGCGAGCAGCGCGTCGCGCGGCCGATCCGACGACATCCAGGCCGCCTGCGTGGCGAAATAGGATTCGAGCACGGTGTGGTACATCTCGGGCCCGGCCGCCTCGGCCAGCATGAACACCGCCGTGTCGAGCACGTTGCGCGAGAAGGGGCGCACGATGAACTTCACCTTGCCGGTGTCGATATAGCGCTCCTTGAACGTCGGATAGACCGTGTTGTGGAAGGTGGCGCAGTGCGGGCAGGTGGGCGATGCGTATTCTATCACCGTCACCGGAGCCGTCTCGGCGCCCATCACATGGTCGGGCAGGGCCACCTGCATCAGCTGGTTGATGTCGAAGACATCCCCTTCGGCGGCGTGGACACCACCGGCCATCACGCCGAAAAGGACGGTCGCGGCTGTCGAAACGAGCAGGTCACGGCGATTGATGCTCACGGGGTGGGGCTCCTTGTTCAATTTGCGCGCACACTACACGCGCCCATTTCGGCGGCAAGGGGGCAAGATCGCGCTGAACCATCAAAGCGCAGTGAACGATCACGAACAGAGCGTTCATAAGAAGAGAGCGTTCAACTACGCGCCCCTTGCCGCACCACGCCCGCGCCCAGAAGCCTGAGCGCCTCGCGCAGCCCCTCATCCTCCACCCCCGCAAGGCGCTGCTCAACCCGCTGCAGGGCTTCGGGCGCAACAGCGGGCCTCGGCGCGGGCGGGCGGGGCGGCTCGCTCATCGGCGTCGCCGACAGCCGCACCTGCCCCACGAGCAGATAGCCATAATAGCGGTTGATGGCCGAGGCGATGCGCTCGCCCTCATGGGCCAGTGCCAGCTGGTGGCCGGCCATGCAGCGCAGATAGAGCGTTGCGCCCTCATGGCTTCCTTTGCCCGCCCCTTGCCCCTTGTCGCTGCGCGGCCAGGCCAGCCGGTCCGGCATGGCCACGCGGTCATAGGGGGCAGGAGCCATGCTCGCCCAGTGGGCGAGAAGGTCGCGGCTGGCAAAGCCGCGCTTTTTCAGTACCGGGTCGAGCATGCCGGTTATGGCCTCGGCCAGCGGCACCACGCGGTTGCGCCGCTTGTCCGCCGTCTTCTTTGGGGCCATGTAGGTGTCCTTGTCTTCCGCCGGCTCTGCGGCGCACATCCCGGAACTCTATGCCGAAATCCCCCGCCCGCCAAATCGATGCCGCTCCGCTCGACGCCGCTGCCGTCCTCCAATGGTACGATCGCAACGCCCGCGACCTGCCCTGGCGGGTGCCGCCGGCGGACCGCGCGCGTGGCATCGCGCCTGATCCCTATCGCATCTGGCTCTCCGAAGTCATGCTGCAGCAGACCACCATCGCGGCCGTCAGAAGCTATTACGCGCGCTTCACCGCGCTCTGGCCCAGCGTCGCCGATCTCGCTGCCGCCCCGCTCGACAGGGTGCTCGTGGAATGGGCCGGGCTCGGCTATTACGCCCGGGCGCGCAATCTGCATGCCTGCGCCCGCGCCGTGGTCGAGCGCCATGGTGGGGTTTTTCCTACCCGCTCGGCCGAATTGCTCGCGCTGCCCGGCATCGGCGCCTATACCGCCGCAGCGATTGCCGCCATCACGGGAGACGAGGAGGTGGCGGTGCTCGATGGCAATGTCGAGCGCGTGCTGGCCCGCTATCTCGCTCTGCCCGTGCCCGTGCGCGAGGCCAAGGAGGGGCTCCGCGCCTACCTTCAGGAGCAGGTGCCCCAGCGCGCCGGCGATTTCGCGCAGGCGATGATGGATCTGGGCGCCACCATCTGCGCCCCGCGCTCGGCGCTCTGCATGCTCTGCCCGCTTCAGCCGGGCTGCCTCGGCACCCGCGCCGACCCGCTGGTCTATCCGGTCAAGGCGGCAAAGCCCGAGCGGCCGGTGCGTTTCGGCCACGCCTTCGTCATCCGTGATCGCGATGGCGACATCTATCTGCGCCGCCGGCCGGAAAAGGGCCTGCTCGCCCGCATGGCCGAAACCCCCACCACGCCCTGGACGGACGAGGCTCTGCCCGTCGTCTTCCCCTTTGCAGCCGATTGGCGCGCGCTCATGCCCATCACCCATGTCTTCACCCATTTCCGGCTCGAACTCTCGGTGTGGACGGCAGAGGCGCCCGTCCCCGCCGATCTCGCCGAAGGCTGGTGGGCCGCGCCGGAGGGGCTCGACGACGAAGCCTTGCCCAGCCTCTTCCGCAAGGTGCTCGCCAGCGCCGGCCTCTGAGCGGCGATCAAACAAAATCGCCGCCGGCCCGTGGGCCGGCGGCGCAATTGCCTGATGCTTGGAGGTCTTCAGGCGAACGGGGTCAGGCCGGAACCTGCGCGAGGCGCGAGCGTACATCGGTGCGCAACACGTCGATGGGCGCGAGGCGGCCCTGTAATTCGGTGTGCCAGAACGTCCAGCCATTACAGGCCTCGGCGCCCTGCACGAGCGCGCCGACCCGGTGGATCGAGCCCTGATGGCTGCCCGACACGAGCGAACCATCAGCCCGCACCATGGCCGAATAACGGCCGCGCATGTCGGTGAGGCGGGTGCCGATGGCGATCATGCCCATCTCGATGAGCGACCCGAAAGCCACGCGCGGCGCCTGTCGCTTGGGCACCCCGGCCTCCACCGCCTCGGGCGCGGCCGGGCGGATGGCGGCGAGGCGCTTCAGCGCCGCATTCACATAGGCACGTTCCCGCTCGATGCCGATGAAATGGCGCCCGAGCTTGCGGGCCACTGCGCCGGTCGTGCCGGTGCCGAAGAAGGGATCGAGCACCACGTCGCCGGGCCTGGTCGTCGCGGTCAGGATGCGGTGCAGCAGCGCCTCGGGCTTCTGGGTCGAATGCACCTTGCCGTCCGCCTCGTCGCGCAGCCTCTCGGCGCCCGAGCAGATGGGGAAGAGCCAGTCCGAGCGCATCTGCAGATCTTCATTGCCGTGCTTGAGCCCCTCATAGTTGAAGGTCACGCGCGACTTGCGGCTCTTGGAGGCCCAGATCAGCGTTTCATGGGCGTTGGTGAACCGTGTGCCGCGGAAATTCGGCATCGGGTTGGCCTTGCGCCAGATGATGTCGTTGAGCATCCAGTAGTCGAGATCCTGCAGCGCCGTCCCGACCCGGAAGATGTTGTGGTACGACCCGATGACCCAGATGGCGCCATCGGCCTTCAGCACCCGGCGGGCGGCGCGCAGCCAGTCGCGGGTGAAGGCGTCGTAATGGGCAAAGCTCTCGAACTTGTCCCACTGGTCGTCCACCGCGTCCACCCGGCTCTGGTCGGGCCGGGTGAGGCCCTCCGAAAGCTGGAGGTTGTAGGGCGGGTCGGCAAAGATCAGGTCCACCGAGTTCGGCGGCAGCGCATCCATGTGGGCGATGCAGTCTCCCACGAGGATCGTATCGATCGGCAGACGATGGTCGAAGACCTCAGCGGCCTCCGCGCGGCGTGCGGTACGCAACATGCACTTAACCCCGGCGCAATTTGACTCGAACTTTATCCACCGAGTCGTAAGCCGTTAGGGTTAAACGCGATTTAAGCGTTAGGGTTAGGAAAGGGTAAAGGCCTCGCGGCGCGCCGCCGCCGCTTCCAGGCAGGGGGCGAAATCCATGCGATGGTGGCGCCCCGGCCCGTGCGTTGCCAGCGCCGAAAGATGCTGCGGGCTCGAATAGCCCTTGTGGCTCGAAAAGCCGAAGGCCGGCTCGTCGCAATCCATGATCGCGCACATCCGGTCGCGCGTGACCTTGGCGATGATCGAGGCGGCAGCGATCGAAACGCTGAGCCCGTCGCCCCCGATCACGGCTTCCGAGAAGCAGGGCAGGCCCTGCGGCACGTCGCGCCCGTCGATGAGCGCATAATCTGCCGCAACCGCCAGCCCCAGCACCGCCCGCCGCATGGCCCAGAGCGTCGCGCCCCGAATATTGTAGCGGGCGATCACCTGGGGCGGCGCGATGACCACCGCCACATGAGCCGTTGCCATGATCTGCGCATGCAGCGCCTCGCGCTTTTGCGCCGTCAGCTTCTTGGAATCGTCGAGCCCTTGGGGGATGCGCGCGGGGTCGAGCACCACGGCCGAAACCACCACAGGCCCCGCCAGCGGACCTCGCCCGGCCTCGTCCACCCCGGCAACGCAGAGACGGCCGGACGCCATCAGCGCGGCCTCGCGGCAAAAATCCGGGGCAGGGGAAGCGCTGAGGGGCTGGGACGAATCGCGTTTCGGCATGGCCGGAGCATTCTTCGGCTTTGCGGCCGAGGCAAGGCCCGAGCGTTACGGCCCCGCCCGCGACCGTCGGGCCTCAGAACAGCTCGAGCTGTGCCCGCGCCGGTTCGGGCGCCTTGAAGAGATCAGTGCGCAGCGGTACGGGCTTGCGCATGAGCCCGTAGCGCTTGCGCGCCGCATCGAAGCGCTGCCGCAGCAGCACCGCATAAGGGCCTTCGCCCGTCATGCGCGACCCGAAGCGCGGATCGTTGTCGCGCCCGCCGCGCGTGTCGCGCACCAGCGCCAGCACATGCTTGACCCGATCGGGATAATGCCGCAGCAGCCATTCGCGGAAGATGTCGCGCACCTCGCCGGGAAGGCGCAGAAGGATCATCGAGGCCCATTGCGCGCCCTGGGCCGCCGCCGCATCGAGGATGCGCTCGATTTCCATGTCGTTGATCGCCGGCACTACCGGAGCGACATTGACCGAAACCGGCACCCCCGCCTCGGCCAGCAGCCGCACCGCTTCGAGCCGCTTTTCCGGGCTCGAGGCCCGCGGCTCCATCCGGCGCGACAGCTTGTGGTCCATGCTGGTGATCGACAGGGTCACCTGCGCCAGCCCCTCGCGCGCCATGGGCACCAGCAGGTCGAGATCGCGCACCACCAGCGCCGACTTGGTCGTGATCATCACCGGGTGCCGCGTTTCGGCCAAAACCTCCAGCACCGAGCGCATGATCTTGTGTTTGCGTTCGGCCGGCTGGTAGGGGTCGGTATTGGTGCCGATCGCGATGGGCTGCACCTTGTAGCGCGGATTGGCCAGTTCGGCGCGCAGCCGCTCGGCCGCATTCACCTTGAGATAGATGTCGCGCTCGAAGCTCAGGCCCGGCGAGTGGCCGAGATAGGCATGGGTGGGCCGGGCAAAGCAGTAGGAGCAGCCATGTTCGCAGCCGCGATAGGGGTTGATCGAGCGATCGAACCCGATATCGGGGCTGTCATTGCTGGTGATGATGCTCCTGGCCCGCTCCACATGCTCGATGGTCTCGAACGGCTTGAGCGGGTCTTCGGCCGCCCAGCCATCGTCGAAGGCTTCGCGCACATGCGTCTCGAACCGTCCGCTGCGATCGGACTGGGCGCCCCGGCCGCGATTGCGCAGCGGATCGACCAGCGGCCGGTCGACAAGGTCGGCATCGCGGCTGCGGCTCAGCCGCTCCAGGGCTTCGAAGGACGGGGCCACGGTGAGCGCCATCGGACATCTCCATATGCGAACCGGGGACGAATCGTCACTCGGTTAACGGAGCTTTACCGGTAGCAGTTCCACGTGAACAAAACAAGAACGAACGGGCGGGGATAACTTTCCACCCGTTCTCCAGGGCCTATTTCTCGTTGAGCCTGGGCAGCAGTTCCACGAGATTGCAGGGGGTGTGCTGGCTCGAGAGCTGATAGCGCAGGATGCCTTCCCAGGCGTCTCGCACCGCGCCGCGCGAGCCGGGCAGGACGAAGACGTAAGTGGTGCCGATCACCCCGCCCGTGGCGCGGCTCTGCAGCGTCGAGGTGCCCACATTATTGGCCGAATACATGTGGAAGAGCACAGAGAAGCCTTCCATCCGCTTGTCGAACAGCGGCTCGATGGCTTCGGGCGTCACGTCGCGGCCCGAAAAGCCGGTGCCGCCGGTGGTCAGAATGACATTGATCTCGGGGTCGGCCACCCAGGCCTGAACATGGGCGCGGATCTCCTGCCTGTCGTCCTTGCACACGGCGCGCACGGCGCAGACATGGCCGTCGGCTTCCACCATGGTCTTGAGCAGTGCACCCGCCGTATCCGTCTCGAGCGTGCGCGTATCCGATACGGCCAGCACGGCGAATTTGAGCGGAACGAAGGGCTCCTTGTCGTCAAGGACGGCCTTGAACATCATGCGTCTCCTGGTCGGGCTTGTCCTCGTCCGAACGCGGATCGAGGGCGATGGTCTGTGGGGTGGATTTGGCCGAGCCGGTCGCCATCGGGCGGAAGCGAACCCGGCCGGTCGCGTCGCGGATCGGGCGGATGCGCATGCGCAGGAAGGCAAAGACGGCCACGAGCCCATGAAAGGTCGTTGTGACCACGAACAGCGCCACCTCGCCCAGGGCGCTCATCAGCCAGCTGGCGACGGCGGGGCCGATGGCAAGGCCGATGCCGAGCACCAGCAGCATGCCGCCGGCGACGCGACCGAACTCGCCCTCCTTGGCGAAGTCGTTCGCATGCGCCACCGCGATGGCATAGATCGAATAGGCGGCAAAGCCATAAAGGCCGAAGAGGAAATAGAGCAGCACGCCCTCGGGCGGGTTGAACACCAGCATCAGCGAGCCAGCGAGTGCCGCGATGCCGCCCAGGGCGATCAGCACCATGCGGCGGTCGAACCGGTCCGAAAGCCGCCCGAACGGGATCTGCCCGATGGCGCCAAGCATGATCGTCACCGAAAACAGGAACGCGATATTGGCCGCCGTCATGCCGCGCGCATAGCCGAACACCGGGGCCAGCGTGCCGAAGGCGCCATTGGCCATGCCGACCGAGAAACTGGCGATCACCGCCACCGGCGAGGTGCGGTACAAAAGGCCAAGGTCGATCTTGGCGCTGCTCATAGGGCGGGGCTGCGGCGTCGAGGTCATGGCGCTGGGCACCAGCGCGCAGATGAAGCTGATGGCGCCCACCACGAACGGCACATAGCCGGCCGTGCCCGTCACCGACATGGCCAGCTGCCCCAGCGTCGAGGCGGCAAGGTTGATCGCGGTGTAGATCGAAAAGATCGTTCCGCGCGAACGGTTGTCCGAAACCTCGTTGAGCCAGCTCTCCACGATCATCGCCGCGCCGGCAAAGCAGAAGCCCGACAGCGCGCGCAGCAGGATCCAGGAGACGTCGTTGATCAGCAACAGGTTGAGCAGGATGGTGACGGTGCCCACAGCCGCCATCACCGAATAGGCACGCACATGGCCCACCTTCTGCACCATGCGCGGCACGGTGAGCGAGCCGGCCATGAAGCCGACCGACCAGCCGGTGCCGATCAGGCCCAGGGCGAGCAGCGAGAAGCCTTCCTCGGCACCCCGGACGGACAGCAGCAGCCCCTGCAGCCCACCCCCGAACATGAGCAGGGCCGAGCCGATGAACAGGGCGTAGATCTTGACGACAGAAGACATGGCGCTTTCGCTTGCGGACCGCTGGACGGCAGCTCGTGCCGAAGGGTCTTCTTGATGGGCAAGTCCTCCGCTTGCCGATCAAGAAAGACTAAATTCGGGCGCGCATTTCAACCCGGCAGAAGATTTTCTTTTTGCAGCGCCTCGCGCACGCTCAACAGGTCCTGCCAGGCCTGCCGCTTGGCCGAGGGCGTGCGCAGCAGGAAGGCCGGGTGCAGCGTCGCCATCGCCCTGACGCTGTGACCGCCCAGCGTCAGCTCTTTCCACTGCCCGCGAATGCGGGTGATCCCGACACTGGTTTCAAACAGCGCCTGGGTCGGCACGTTGCCCAGCGTCACCACCACGCGCGGCGCGGCCAGCGCCACCATGCGGTGGAGGAAGGGCAGGCACACCGCCAGCTCCTCGGGGGTGGGGTTGCGATTGCCCGGCGGGCGCCAGGGCACCATGTTGGCAATGAAGACCTTGTTCCGATCGAGCCCGATGGCGCCCAGCATGCGGTCGAGCAGTTGCCCGGCCCGCCCCACGAAGGGCTTGCCGATCTTGTCCTCCTCGCTGCCCGGAGCCTCCCCGATCAGCATGATCCCCGCATCCGGGTTGCCATCGGCGAACACGAGCTGGGTCGCCCGCGCCTTCAGCGAACACCCATCGAACCCCGCCATCGCCGCCTTGAGCGCATCGAGGCTGTCGGCTGCGTTGGCGAGTGCTTCCGCTTCGCGCGGATCGCCCCCGATCAGCGGCACCTGCATCGGAGCCATCGGCACGGCCGGGGCGGGGGCCGCGACCGCGGGCCTTGCGAGTCCGGGCGCGGCGTCCTTTGGCTGCGGCTTCTGCCTGAGGCTCGCCGCGAAGCGATCCACCGGCTCGTCGCCCACCGCCACGTCCACCCCGGCAGCACGGTACCATTCCAGAACCGCATGGAGTTCTGCCGGATTTAGCGGTCGATTTGCCATCATGAGTTCTGTTATGTCACAGCCGCAATGAGGCTGCCACCCGCAGGACCAAGGACGTGACGCCCGTGACAGAAGCTTCCCCCGAGCGCGAGAGCATCGAGACCGATGTCGTCATCGTCGGGGCCGGCCCCGCCGGGCTCGCCGCCGCCATCCGCCTCAAGCAGAAGGCGCCGCATCTCTCGGTCACAGTGGTCGAAAAAGCTGCCGAGATCGGCGGCCACATCCTTTCGGGCGCCGTCATGGATCCCGTCGGCATGGACGAACTCATCCCCGGCTGGCGCGAAAAGGGCGCCCCGGTGGGTCCGAAAGTCACCGCCGACACCTTCCATTTCCTCACCGCCAAAAGCGATATCGCCTTCCCCGCCGCCCTCGTGCCCCCGCTGATGCACACGCCTGACGGCGTCATCACCAGCCTCGGCGATCTCTGCCGGTGGTTGGGCGAACAGGCGATGGAGCTGGGCGTCGACATCTTCCCGATGACAGCCGCAGTGGATGTGGTCAAGGACGCCTCGGGCGCCGTGCTCGGCATCGTAACCGGCGATCTCGGGGTTGATCGCGAGGGCAAGCCGAAATCCGCCTTCGCCGCCGGCATCGAGCTGCGCGCGAAATACACCCTCATCGGGGAGGGCGCGCGCGGCTCGCTCGCCAAGCGCCTCATCGCCGGCTACGAGCTTGCCGCCAACGCCTCGCCGCAGAAATATGGCCTCGGGATCAAGGAGGTCTGGGAGATCCCCGCCGACCGTCACCAGCCCGGCCGCGTCGACCATTATCTCGGCTTTCCGCTCGATCCGCGCACCGGGGGCGGTGGCTTTTGCTACCACGCCGCGGGCAACCGCATCTATCTGGGGCTGGTGGTGCATCTCGATTATGCCAACCCCACCCTCTCGCCCTTCGACGAGTTCCAGCGCTTCAAGACCCATCCCTCCATCGCCCGGCTGCTCGATGGGGCCAAGCGCATCTCCTATGGCGCCCGCGCGCTCACGGCAGGCGGCTGGCAGTCGATCCCCGACCTCGCCTTCCCGGGCGGCGCGTTGATGGGCTGCGCGGCGGGTTTCATGAACGCCCCGCGCCTCAAGGCCATCCACAACGCCATCCGCTCGGGCATCGCTACCGCCGATGTCGTGGCCGGCGCCATCGCCGAGGGCCGTGCTCATGACCGGCTCGATGCCCTGCAGAAAGCCGTGCTCGAGAGCGGCATCGCCGCCGAACTGAAGCCCGTGCGCAACATGAAGCCGCTGTGGAGCCGCTTCGGGCTTTATTTGGGGGTGGGCCTGGCCGGTATCGAGATGTGGATGCAGAGCCTCTTCAAGGGCTCGCCGCTGGGCACGCTGCGCCATGCCAAGCCCGACTACGCTGCCCTCAAGCCCAGGGCAGAGGTTTCGCCCAAGGCCTATGAGCGGCCCGACGGCGTCACCCGTTTCGACCGCACCTCCTCGGTCTTTCTCGCCAATCTCTCCCACGACGAGGATCAGCCCGTGCATCTGCGGCTCGCCGATCCGGCGATCCCGATTGCGCGCAACCTGCCCGTCTATGGCGAGCCGGCGCCGCTCTATTGCCCGGCCGGGGTCTATGAGGTGGTCGAGGAAAATGGCGCGCCGCGCTTTCGCATCAACGCGCAGAACTGCGTGCACTGCAAGACCTGCGACATCAAGGATCCGGCCCAGAACATCACCTGGGTTCCCCCTGAAGGGGGCAGCGGGCCCAATTATGTCGGCATGTAGAGGCGCGATCGGGGCAGGGGCCTTGCGGCACAAGTTCGTGTGAGCCGGGCTGCCCTCTTGCGCGGCAGTCGCAAAATCGCCACTGTTTGCTTGACCCCCTAGCTCCGAAGATCCCGATCCCGGAGGCCTTGTGCCAGTGACTGTCCTTCCGCGCCGCCTGCTCCACACCTGCCTCGCCATTCTGGGCGTGGCGGTCTTTTCGGCGCCGGTTTTGGCGCAATCCACCTTCGGCGTCGCTCCCATCACGGCGACGGGAGGATTCCTCGCCGGCCAGCAGGCGATGCAGGATCTGCGCACCACCGAGGCCGCGCGCTATCTGCGCCGCGCCGCCGATGAGGATTACGACAATCCCCTCATCATCGAGAGCGCCATGATCGCGCTCGCCGCTGCCGGTGATATCGCCCATGCCGCGACGCTTGCGGGCCATTTCATCGACCTCACCGAAGGCAGCGACGTGGCGAGCCTCATCGCCGGCACCGATGCGGTCAAGGAAGGGGATTATCCGGCCGCCTTGGTCATGCTCGAGGATATCGGCGCCGACAGTTTCGTGGCGCTCACCGGGTCGGTGCTCAAGGCCTGGGCGCAGACGGCCGAGGGCGACCTCGAGGCCGCCTTCGCCACCCTCGATGGGGTGGCGCAGGGCGGGCTCGGCGATTTCCTCGTCTTCCACCGGGCGCTGATGGCCGATTATGCCGGGCAGAAGGATGAGGCCATCCGCCTTGCCGCCGAAGCCTATGAGCTCAATCCCGGCGTGCCGCGCATCGTCGAAGCCTATGCCCGCATGCTGGGCAATGACGGGCAGTTCGATGCGGCGCGCGAAGCCATCGACAAATATGTCGAGGGCGGCGGCAGCCACCCGCTGGTCGCGCTCGTGCTCGCCGATATCGAGGCCGGCCGTGCGCCGGGCCCCTTCGCCGCCACCGTCCCGGCCGGCGCCTCCGAGATGTTCCATGGCCTTGGTGCCGCGCTTGCAGGCGATCGCGCCAACCAGACGGCGGTGATCTTCCTGCGGCTCGGCCAGTTCCTCAATCCGCGCTCCGATACCATTCCGCTGCTGCTTGGGCAGATCTACGATCTGGCCGGCAATCACGAGGAAGCCAACCGCATCTATGATGCGGTTCCGGCCGCTTCGCCGATGAAGTCGGCGGCCGTGATCCGCATGGCCGACAATTACAGCGCCATGGACGATCTCGACGAGGCCTTGAGGCGCCTGCGCAACATCGTGGTGGCCGAGCCCGGCAACACCGATGCGCTGGCCGTTCTGGGCGATCTGGAGCGCACCAACGAGCTCTGGGCCGAGGCCGCCGCGACCTATTCCAAGCTCATCGATGCCATTCCGGGCGACCGGCAGGGCGACTGGCGCTATTACTATGTCCGCGGCATGGCCTATGAGCGCAACAAGGAATGGCCCAAGGCCGAGGCCGATTTCAAGCGCGCCCTCGAGCTCAATCCCGATCAGCCCCAGGTGCTCAACTACCTGGGCTATAGCTGGGTCGATCAGGGCATGAATCTCGAACCCGCCCTCGAAATGATCGAGCGTGCCGTCGCCGCCGCGCCCAATGACGGCTACATTATCGACAGCCTCGGCTGGGCCTTCTACCGGCTCGGTCGCTACGAGGATGCAGTGGTGGAGCTCGAGAAGGCCGTCCGCCTGCTGCCCAACGATCCCGAGATCAACGACCATCTCGGCGATGCCTACTGGAAGGCCGGACGCAAGCTGGAAGCGCGCTTCCAGTGGAGCATCGCCATCGATGTCGATGACAAGGGCACCGTGCGCGAACGGGCCATTCCCAAGCTGACCGATCCCGAGGGTCATGTGGGCGATGGCAGCGAGGAAGCCGAAGAGGCCGATGCGCCCGAGGCTGAAGTCGTTCCGGAAATCCGTGCCGATGCCGACACGGCTGCGCCCTCCGAGACCCCGAAGGCAAACTGAGTGCTCGATCCGGCCCCGATCGTCGAGGCGGCTCCGGCCAAGATCAACCTCGCCTTGCACGTCACCGGGCGCCGGCCCGATGGCTATCATGAGCTCGAAAGCCTCGTCGTTTTCGCCGAGGTGGGCGACGAGCTTGTGGCCGTGCCCTCGGAGCGGGATGGGCTCACCATCGAGGGCCCCTTCGCCGGAGCGCTGAGCGGCGGGGGCGACAACCTCGTCACGCGCGCGCTGTCGGCCTTCCGGGCCCGCTGGCCCGAAGCGGTGCCCGAGGCCTACCACTTCACCTTGCGCAAGAATCTGCCCGTGGCGGCGGGCCTGGGCGGCGGTTCGGCCGATGCGGCGGCCCTTTTGCGCTTCATGCAGTCGCGCTCGGCCACCCCCGTGCCGCTCCCCGAGCTGTCCGCGATCGCTGCCGCGCTGGGCGCCGATATTCCTGTCTGCCTGCTCTCGCGGCCCTCGGAGGTGCGCGGAGTGGGGGAGATCATCCATCCGCTTAAGGCGTTTCCGCCGCTCTTTGTGGTGCTGGTCAATCCCTTGATCGCCGTGCCAACCGCCGATGTCTTCCGCCGGCTCGAAAAGCGCGACAACCCGCCCATGCCGGCATTGCCCGATCCGCTGACCCGGCCGGCGCAACTGGCCATCTGGCTTGCCGGCACGCGCAACGACCTCGAGCCACCCGCTTTCGCTCTCGTACCCCGCGTGGCCGAGATGGTCGCGCGCATCGGCCGCACCGAGGGCTGTCTTCTTGCCCGCATGTCGGGATCAGGCGGCACGAGCTTCGGGCTTTACGGATCTGAAGCCCTCGCCCACCAGGCCGCCCACGACCTGCGCTCCGACTGGCCCCAATCCTGGGTCGCCGCCGCCCCCCTGGTCCAGCCCTGAGGGCCTGAGCCCTCGGCGATCCTCATCCAGAGCCGATGAGGGCCTCTCAATCACTCGACACATGGCAATGAGACCCTCATCCTGAGGTGCTTTGCGCAAGCAAAGCCTCGAAGGACGAGGGGCGGGCCCTGCGGCCAGATACCCTTAATACGCCCGCGCCACCGTGAAATCGGCAATGTCGGTGAGGAGCGCCTTCATCTCGCTTTCGCGCAGCCCGGAGATCGCCGCCTTGGCGGCATCGGCATGGTCCTGGGCCTGGGCCAGAGTGCGCGTCAGCGTGCCGTGCCGGTTGAAGATCGCCACGACCTGCGCCAGAACGCCATCGGGCGTTTCGGGATTGCCGAGCGCTGAAGCGACGATCTCGCGTTCGGCCGGGTTGCCCTCGGCCAAAGCGAGGATCACCGGCAGGGTCATCTTGCCCTCGCGCAGGTCATCGCCGATGTTCTTGCCCAAGGTGCCGCTCTCGCCGCGATAGTCGAGCACGTCGTCCACCAGCTGGAAGGCGCAGCCCAGTTCGCGGCCATAAAGCCGCAGCGCCTCGCGCCCCTCGGCATCGGCGCCGCCGGCCATGGCACCGACTTCGCAGGCCGCCTCAAAGAGCGTAGCGGTCTTGGCGCGGATCACCTGGGCATAATCATCGGGCGTGGCGCTGAGATCGCGCGCCTTGGCGAGCTGGAACACTTCGCCCTCGGCAATGATCGCGGCAGCCTTGGCCAGTACGCCCAGGGCCTCGATATCGCCGGTCTCGACCATCATCATGAAGGCCTGGCCCAAAAGAAAGTCGCCCACCAGCACGCTGGCCTGGTTGCCCCAGATCACGCGCGCTGCCGGCCGGCCGCGCCGCATGTCGCTTTCATCCACCACATCGTCATGCAAAAGCGTGGCGTTGTGCATGAATTCGACCGCCGCCGCGAAGCGGATCTGTGCGCCGTTCGGCGTCTCGAACAGCGCGGCAGCAGCCACCGTCAGCATCGGGCGCAGCCGCTTGCCGCCGGCCTCGATCAGGTAGCGGGCGAGCTCGGGAACCATCTCCACATGCGAATCGGCACGCTCGAGGATAAGCGCATTGACCTTGGCCATGTCGGCCGCCGTCTCCGAAAGCAGACGATCCAGCGCGCCGGTTGCGGCCGACTGGGTGGAAAGGGGTACTGCCGATGCCGCCATTGGATCCTCGTTTGCCGTCCGGCAAATCCGGTTGAGCGCCGCGTCCGCGGCCATATAGTGCCCGTCTCAGGCAAACCGGTCCACGCTGCGATGTCCCTAGACCACCCCGGCGCCGATGTAAAACCTCATTCGATAACGCGTGACGCGTTTTTGGGTGGGAGGTTGAATCTGTCGCAGCCCAGACACGGTTTCAGGGCGGGCCTCGACTCCGTGCTTTTGGGCACGAGTTTGAGCGAGAATCGACAGGATTTCATCGATATCGGCGCGGGCGTGGGCACGGCTGCGCTTGTTGCGCTCGCCCATGGTGCGCGCCACGCCACGCTCGTCGAGATTGATCCGGCAACAGCCGAGCTTGCGCGCGCCAATGTCGCCGCCAATGGCTTTGCCGAGCGGGCCGAGGTGGTTACGCTCGATATTCTCGCGGCAGGGGCCGCCCGCATCGCCGCCGGACTGGCCCCAGACCGGTATGACGCCGTCATCGCCAACCCGCCCTTCTTCGCCGAAGCCGAAGGCACCCTGGCACCGGCCAATTCCCGCCGCATCGCCCGCCACATGCCCGCCGAAGCGCTCGATCTCTGGGTCAAGGCAGCCGCCGGGCTGGCGGGGCCGGGGGCCGAAATCCTCTTCATCCTGCCCGCCGAACGCCTTGGCCCGCTTCTGGCGGGGTTCGAAAAGCGGTTTGGTGCCATAACCATACTACCCCTGTCCCCGCGGCTGGGGGAGAAGGCGAGCCGCATCCTCCTGCGCGGCATCAAGGGCTCCCGGGCCCCCCTGACGCTTCTGCCCAGCCGCGCCCTCCACGGACCGGATGGCGGTTTTGCGCCCGAATTCGAAGCGATCTTCCGCGGTCAGGACCGGCTCCACTGGTAAAGCCGGCCGCGCCGCCCTAGATAGAAAAGACGGGGATTTGACCGGCAAGGGCTTGAAATGGCTGAGCGCAGCGGCGGAATCATGGGCTGGATCAGGCGCCGGCTCGGCAAGGACGGTCCGGTCATTCCGGTGGTCCGCCTGCATGGCGTCATCGCCGCCGAAGCCCGGCCCGGCCGGCTCAACATCAACGGCGTCGCCCCGCTGCTCGACCGTGCCTTCGGCATGAAGGCGGCGCCGGCAGTCGTCATCGTCGTCAATTCCCCCGGCGGTTCACCCGTCCAGTCCCGGCTCATCGCCAAGCGCATCCGCGATCTCGCACGGGAAAAAGCCAAGCGCGTCATAGTGTTGGTGGAGGATGCCGCGGCGTCCGGTGGCTATTTCATCGCCGTGGCCGGGGATGAAATCATCGCTGATCCCTCCTCCATCGTGGGGTCGATCGGGGTGATTTTCGCCGGCTTCGGCTTTGTAGAGGCCATCGAAAAGCTTGGGATCACCCGTCGGGTCCATACGGCCGGCACGAACAAATCGACGCTCGATCCCTTCCTGCCGGAAAAGCCGGAGGATGTGGCCCGCATCAAGCAGGTCGAAACCGAAATCCATCAGGTCTTCATAGACTTCGTGAAGGAGCGCCGGGGCGGTAAGCTCACCGCGCCCGATGCCGAACTCTTCACCGGCGAATGGTGGACCGGGGTTTCAGGCCTGCGACTGGGCCTCGTCGATGCCTTGGGCGACCTCCACTCCGAAGTGCGTCGGCGCTTTGGCGAAGACGCCCGCATCAAGATCATCGAGCCCAAGCGCCCGCTCTTCGGGCTGCCGCGCATCGGGATCGGCGCCACGCTCGCGCAGGACATTGGAACCACGCTTGAAGACAAGGCCCTGTGGGCCCGGTTCGGCCTCTGATGAACGGCTCGATGTTCCGCGTCATCGTCATTATCCTCATACTGGGCCTCATCTATTTTGGGCTGAGGCGGATCTGGCGCGACTGGTCGGGTCGCTTCCGCGAACTCGACAAGGCCCAGCGCGATCAGGATCTGGCGAAGCGCCAACGTGACCTCGCCGAACGGCAGCGGCCCGACGTGATCGATCTCAAGCGCGACAAGGACGGCAAGTTCCGGCCCGGCGGACGGGACGACGCCGACCGCTCGTGATGGACTTTGCCGCCAGCCCTTGCTAGGCAGTCGCGGCCCTCGTTCTCACCGGTTCCGTCATGCCCGATCTTCTGCTCGAGTTGTTCTCCGAAGAGATTCCGGCCCGCTTCCAGCGCCGCGCCGCCGAAGATCTCAAGAAGGCCGTGACGAACGCGCTGGTCGATGCCGGTCTTCTCTATGAAGGCGCCCGTGCCTTTGCCACGCCGCGTCGGCTGGCGCTGACGGTTGCCGGCATCCCGGCCCGATCGCCCGACAGCAGCGAGGAGCGCAAGGGGCCGCGCGTCGGCGCCCCCGCCCAGGCGATCGAAGGCTTCCTGAAGGCCGCGGGGCTGTCCTCGATCGAGGACGCTGAGATCGTCTCTGATCCCAAGAAGGGCGAGTTCTATGTCGCGCGCATCGCAAAGACGGGTGCGCCGGCCGAGGTGATCTTGGCCGAGGCGTTGCCCCGCATCATCAACGAATTTCCCTGGCCGAAATCCATGCGCTGGGGCGCCGGCCGGATGAACTGGGTCCGGCCCCTGCGCGCCATCACCGCGACCTTCGGGCCCGAGACCGAGGAACCGGTCGTGGTGCGGTTTTCCGTCGATGGTCTTGCATCCGGCCAGACCACGTTCGGCCATCGCTTCCTATCGCCCGATGCCATCCGCGTCCGGCGCTTCGATGACTATTCGACCGCGCTCGAACGCGCCCATGTCGTGCTCGATGCCGATCGGCGCAAGGACATCATCCGATCGGAGGCCGACCATCTCGCCTTTGCGCGCGGGCTCAGCGTCATTCATGACGAGGGGCTGCTCGACGAGGTCGCCGGGCTCGTCGAATGGCCTGTCGTGATGATGGGGTCGTTCGACCCCGCCTTCCTCTCGGTGCCCGAAGAGGTGATCATCGCAACGATCCGCGCCAACCAGAAATGCTTCTGCCTGCGCGGCCCCGATGGCAAGCTGGCGCCCAATTTCATCATCATCGCCAATACTGTAGCCGAGGATGGCGGCGACGCGATCATCGCCGGCAATGCCCGCGTCATCCGCGCGCGGCTCTCGGATGCAAAGTTCTTCTACGAGCATGATCTGGCGACCCCCCTCGAGGCGGGCCTACCCAAGCTCGCGGATTCGGTGTTCCACGCCAGGCTCGGCAGCCAGATGGAGCGCGTCGACCGGATCGAGAAACTGGCGGTGGCGCTCGCCCCGCAGGTGGGTGCCGATCCCGAACGCGTTGCGCGTGCGGCGCGGCTCGCCAAGGCCGATCTGATGACCGGCATGGTGGGTGAATTCCCAGAATTGCAGGGGCTGATGGGCCGTTATTACGCCACGGCCCAGGGCGAGCATTCCTCCGTGGCCACGGCCGTCGAAGATCACTACAAGCCGCTGGGCCCCACCGATCGCGTGCCCACCGACAAGGTAGCCATCGCCGTGGCGCTGGCCGACAAGCTCGACCTCCTGACGGGCTTCTGGTCGATCA
Source organism: Devosia enhydra (assembly GCF_900119845.1). Lineage (GTDB taxonomy): Bacteria > Pseudomonadota > Alphaproteobacteria > Rhizobiales > Devosiaceae > FPKU01. The sequence goes on along the minus strand of NZ_FPKU01000003.1, from coordinate 269,463 downwards.
ACGAAAAGCCGACCGGATCGCGCGATCCCTTCGCGCTGCGCCGCGCGGCGCTGGGCGTTATCCGCATCGTTTCCGAGAATGCCTTGCGGCTGCCGCTCGCCGTCGAGCCGGACCTGCTGGCCTTCTTCCACGATCGGCTCAAGGTCACGCTGCGCGATGCCGGGGCCCGGCACGACCTCGTCGATGCGGTGATCACCGCAGACAGCAACGACATCCTCGAAATCACCCGCCGCGTCGAAGCGCTGTCGGGCATGCTGGCCTCCGATGACGGCGCCAACCTCTTGGCCGGTTATCGCCGCGCCGCCAACATTCTCGCCGCCGAGGAAAAGAAGGATGGCAGGAGCTATCCGGGTCTGATCGAGCCGGCATTGCTACGCATGCCCGAGGAATCGGCGCTCGCCGACGCGGTGCATGCCGGCGCCGAGACGGTGTCGGATCGGGTTGCGGCCGATGATTATGCCGCCGCCGTTTCGGCACTCGCGACGCTGAGGCGCCCCGTCGATGCGTTCTTCGAGGCCGTGCTCGTCAACGATGCCGACCCGGCCGTGCGCGAGAACCGGCTCAACCTTCTGGCGCGGCTGCGCGATACCATGCGGATGGTCGCAGATTTTTCCAAGGTTGCCGGATAGATCGGGCAGCTGACGCGTTGCTGGGGTTCGCGCCGCCAATCCGGCGGAGCGCACCCCTTGATCATCTGGAGGCCTTACGGCCATGAGCGTTGGACTGCTCGCACTGCTCGACGACGTGGCCGGCCTCGCAAAGGTCGCGGCAGCATCCATAGACGATGTGGCGGGGCAGGCGGCCAAGGCCGGCATGAAGGCTGCCGGGGCCGTGATCGACGACGCCGCGGTCACCCCGCGCTATGTCGATGGCTTCGCCTCCGACCGGGAATTGCCCATCGTCTGGCGCATTGCGCGGGGCTCGCTGTTCAACAAGCTGGTGCTGCTGCTTCCCGCCGCGCTGCTGCTGAGCGTTTTCCTGCCCGGCATCATCACGCCGCTGCTGATGCTGGGTGGGCTTTATCTCTGTTACGAGGGTGCCGAAAAGGTCTTCCACGCCTTGAGGCCGCATGATGCCGAAGGGCACGAGGCCAAGCTCGAGCCCGTCGCGCTCGATCCCAAGACGGTGGAAGACACGCGTGTTGCTGGCGCCATCAAGACCGATTTCATCCTGTCAGCCGAGATCATGACGATCGCCCTTGCGGAAATTCCCGAGGGCGATCTCGTGATGCGCGCTGCCGTGCTGGCGATGGTGGCCGTGGCCATCACCTTTGCCGTCTATGGTGCCGTTGCGCTGATCCTCAAGGCCGATGATTTCGGGGTGTTGCTCGCCCGCAAGGGCCGCACCGGCTTCGGGCGCGGTTTCGGCAAATGGCTCGTCCGCGCCATGCCTGGCTTCATGACCGGCCTCGGCGTCGTCGGCACGGCCGCGATGATCTGGGTGGGCGGCGGCATCGTGCTGCACGGGCTCGCAGCGTTCGGCCTCTCCGGCCCCGAGCATCTCTTCGAGGACATCGCCCACGCCGTGTCGGCATCCGTGCCGGCCATCGAGGGGCTTTTGCACTGGCTGACGATGGCGGTGCTGTCTGGCGTCGTCGGTATCGCGCTCGGCGCGCTGCTGATCCCCATCGCCGAGCACGTCATCGCCCCGCTGCTGCGGGCAGCAAAGCATCTGCTCCCCAAGCGGAAGAAGACCACGTAAGCGAGGTCAGCTGCGCTTCTGCTTGAACGGCGCCATGCCTTCATTGGCCAGCTGATCGGCGCGCTCGTTCATCTCGTCACCATTGTGGCCCTTGACCCAGTGCCAGACGATCTCGTGGCGCGACACGGCCTCGTCAAGGGCCTGCCAGAGCTCGGCATTCTTGACCGGCTTCTTGTCGGCGGTGCGCCAGCCATTGCGCTTCCAGCCCTTGATCCAGGTGGTGAGCCCGTTCTTTACATACTGGCTGTCGGTGTGGAGGGCGACCTTGCAGGGGCGCTTGAGCGCGTTGAGCGCCTCGATGGCAGCGGTCAGCTCCATCCGGTTATTGGTGGTGTGAGCCTCGCCGCCCTTCAGTTCCTTGATGGTTTCGCCATGGGCGAGCACGGCGCCCCAGCCGCCCGGACCGGGATTGCCAGAGCAGGCGCCATCGGTATGGATGACGACCGTCATATCCGCGCATCCACGCGGGGCAGCCGGCCCGTATCGAGCAAACCCCTCATCGACCGGCTGAAACTTCCATGTCGCGCAAGACGCGGGGGATGTTGAAGGCGATCGTCTCGCGCGCTGTCACCTTGGTGCCCACGGTGATCTCATAGCGCTGGGCAAAGGCTTCGATCACCTCGTCCACGAGCTTTTCGGGCGCCGAAGCACCGGCGGTGACCCCGAGGCGCCGGATACCAGTGAACTGGCTCCAGTCGATCTGGTCGGCCCGGTCGACGAGAAAGGCGCGCGAGCAGCCGGCGCGGCGGGCCACTTCCACGAGCCGAACAGAGTTCGAGGAGGTCGGGGAACCCACAACCACCATCGCATCCACTTCAGGCGCCACGGCCTTCACCGCTTCCTGCCGGTTGGTGGTGGCGTAGCAGATGTCTTCCTTGTGCGGGCTCGTGATCGAGGGAAAGCGCCGCTGCAGGATGCCCACGATCTCGGCGGTATCATCCACCGAGAGGGTGGTCTGGGTCACGAAGGCGAGGTTTGCCGGGTCGCGCGGCATGAACGCCTCTGCGTCGGCCGCGTCCTCGATGAGGCTGATGGCGCCATCGGGCAGTTGCCCCATGGTGCCAATGACTTCGGGATGGCCGGCATGGCCGATGAGCACGATCTCGTGCCCCGCCTCGAAATGGCGCTGGGCTTCCACATGCACCTTCGAGACCAGCGGGCAGGTGGCATCGAGAAAGAACATCTCGCGCTGCCGCGCATCGGCGGGCACGCTCTTGGGCACGCCGTGCGCGGAAAACACCACCGGCTTGCCGGTATCGGGGATCTCGTCGAGTTCCTCGACGAACACGGCGCCCTTGGCCTTGAGGCCATCGACGACATATTTGTTGTGCACGATGGCGTGGCGCACATAGACCGGCGCGCCGTATTTCTCGAGCGCCAGCTCCACGATCTGGATGGCGCGATCCACCCCGGCGCAGAAGCCGCGCGGGGCACACAGCGTGATGTCAAGTTGCGGCCGTTTTTCCATACGAGATCAGATGCTTTCTCGGCCCTGCCGAGTCAAGTGCTGTTGCGGCGGCACGCCCCCGAAGGCAATATGGGCCCATCGCGCCCCGCGAGGACACGTCTTTGAGCCTGGCCCAGGAAATCTTCGCCGTCGCACCGGCTTATGGGCAGGCCGTGCTTTCGGCCCGACAGCGCGAACTGCTGGCCGGCAAGGCTCTGTGGCTGCGCATGGCGCTCGAGGCCGGTCTGCCTGTCGCCCCCACGATCTGTATTTCGCGCGCCGCATGGGAAGAACTCAAGGGCACCGGCAAGCTCGCCGAATCGCGGCTCCGGACCCATTGGGTTGCAACGCTCTTTCGCCTCGTGGGGCAGGATGGGCGTACGCCCGATCTCGTGGTGCGCACGTCGGCGCGTCGCCATGCCCCGGGCTTGATGCCGGCTGAAATCGGGCTGGCTGCACCGGCAAGGCCCCGCGCCGCCGTCGATCCGTCGCTGCCCTTCGGGCGCGCCATCGAGGAGGCCTTCGCCTCCTATGCGTCGCTCGCGCTGATGGGCGGGCCCGATGCCGAGGCTGAGCGGCAGATCGTCATCGTGCAGGCCTTCATCCCGGAAATGATCGGGCGGTTCCTCACGCGTCATGCGCAGACGGGGCGGATGGGTCCCGCGCCCGATGGTCGCAATCCGCTGCCCTCCCTGCCGGCGGACAGCGCTGTTCTGGCGCAGCGGCTCGATCGCGCCTTCGGCCGTCATATGGGGTGCCTCGTGGCCAGCGACGGCAGATCGGTCACCATCGTGTCGCTGCGACCGGTCGAGCCGGCCCCGGCTGCCGAACTCGAGGCGGCCGTCGATCGGGTGACGCGGGGCGACTGGACCGAGCGCCAGGCGGTCGAGGCCATCGATCCGGCGCGCCTCGCCCAATTGCTGCATCCCCGCATCGCCTCCGAGCAGGGGGGACTGGTCATTGCCTCCGGGCTCGGCGTCTCGCCGGGCGCAGCCAGCGGGGTCATCGTCTTCACCTCCGAGGATGCGGCGCGTCTGAGGGCCCGGGGGCGCCACTGCATCCTCGTCGTCACCGAAACCGGCCCCACCGACATTGACGGCATGAAGGCGGCTACCGGCATTCTGACCGCGCGCGGCGGCATGACCAGCCATGCTGCGGTGGTCGCACGCATCACCGGCAAGCCCTGCGTTGCCGGCGTGCGGACGCTGAGCGTCAATCTGGGCGAGATGTTGTGCCGGATCGGGGATCGCGAGTTCCGCCAGGGTGACATGCTCACCATCGATGGCAGCGACGGCCAGGTCTATCTGGGCAGCCTGCCGCTGAGCCAGCCCCATATCGGGGGCGCCATCGGCCGGCTCCTGGGCTGGTCCGATGCCGACCGGCGCATCGCAGTGCGCACGAATGTCGAGACGGTGGAATCGGCCCGCACCGCGCTCTCCTTCGGGGCCGAGGGCATCGGGCTAGCGCGGTCCGAGCACATGTTCTTTTCGCGCGATCGCATGGTGGCGCTGCGCCGCATGATCCTCTCGGAGGATGAATCGGACCGGGCCGAGGCGCTGACCGGTCTCGTCGATTTCCAGACCGGCGATTATGCGGCCATTTTTTCCACGATGGCCGGGCGGCCCGTCACCGTCCGCCTCTTCGATCCGCCGCTGCATGAATTCCTGCCCCGCACCGACGAGGATATCGAGGAGACGGCGCAGTCGCTCGGGCTTGGCGTGCGGGCCCTGCGCCTGCGGCTCGACCGCATCGCCGAGATCAACCCCATGCTGGGGCATCGCGGCGTGCGGCTGGCCATCACCTATCCCGAAATCCTCGAAATGCAGGTGCAGGCGCTGATGGCCGGCCTGCGCCAGGCGTCGGCCCGCCAGAGCGAACCGATTACGCTCGAGGTCATGGTGCCCTTCGTGTCGACGGCGCGTGAGGTGGTCTGGATCCGCGATCGCGTGATGGCCATCGTGGATGCTGCCAACCTGCCGCCAGAAGCGCGCCAGCGCTTCTCGTTCGGCACGATGATCGAATTGCCCCGCGCCGCGCTGCGTGCCGAGGCCATTGCCCCGTCGGTGGATTTCTTCTCGTTTGGCACCAACGACCTGACCCAGACCACCTTCGGCATCTCGAGGGACGATGCGCCGGCCTTTCTTGCCGCCTATCAGCGCAAGGGGCTTTACGACCGCGACCCGTTCGTCACCCTCGACCAGGCCGGGGTAGGGGAACTCATCGCCATGGCGATCGCACGCGGACGGGCGGGAAACCCGAACCTCAAGATCGGCATCTGCGGCGAGCATGCCGGCGATCCGGAATCGCTGCGCTTTTTCGCCGGGCTTGGCGTCGATTATGTCAGTTGCTCGCCCTACCGGATCCCGGTGGCCCGTTTGGCGCTGGCCCAGGCCGCTAAAGGCTGAGCCGGCTGTCGCGGCGCCCGGGGAGCGGGCAACGGCCTACCGCCTCGAAATCACGCCCTCTCTGCCCGCAATTAACCACAGCTGCACCCTTCGCCCGCCCGATTGCCGGTCTTTACCCAGTGCTAACCCTAATGTCCGATGATCCCGGTGTGCGGCATTTGAGTGACTGCCGCGCTGGTTGCGTTCGAGTGAGTTGTAAAGCGTAGATGGCTTTTGTGCAGAAGACCGCGCGGACCCGCCGCAAGGCCGTTGAGCAGATGATGCTCAATGGCGCTGCCGGCGCCGCTACCGCAGTGCTCGGCCTTCTGGCCCTCACATTCCCCGCCCAGGGGCCGGCCCATGGGGAAGCCGCCATTCCCGCGCTGGCGCAGAATTCGGCCCTCGCCAGCATCGACTTTTTGGGCTCCGCGCCCGTCATCACTGGTTCGGTCAACCATCTATTCGACACAGGCGGCTTTCGCGGCCCCAATCGCCTCGCCAAGACCGACCGGGCGCGCTACGTGCCCGATGTCATGGAAATGGCGAGCAGCTTTTCCGACATCCGCGAGCGCATCCTCGTCGCGAGGGCTGCGGCGATCGAGACCACCCGCGTCGCGGCGCTTCCTGGATCGGCGGCCAGGCCCGAGCCGATCACGCCCGCAGCCACGGCAGAGCGCGTCGCCATAGCCGCCGTTTCCCCGCGCGCCGTATCGCAAGCGCTCGATGCCATCGATGGCATCACCGGTTCCACGGCTCCGCTTCCGGTGGCTCCGCCCCAGCAGATCGCCTATGCGCGCGCCGAGGCCCCGGCCACGGAATTCGGCCTCAAGGACAAGGCCGGCACCGAAGTCTCGGACAAGGAACTCTGGTGCCTCGCCACCGCCATCTATTTCGAGGCCCGCGGCGAGGCTTATCGCGGCCAGATCGGGGTTGCACAGGTGGTGCTCAACCGCGTCAAGCACAGCCTCTACCCCTCCACCATCTGCTCGGTGGTCTTCCAGAACCAGCACATGCGCAATGCCTGCCAGTTCTCCTTTGCCTGCGACGGTATCCCGGAAAAGGTCACCGACCAGAAATCCTGGAAGCAGGCGGAAGAAATCGCCCGCGGCACGGTGAAGGGCGACCTCTATCTCGCCGAGGTCGGCGCAGCGACCCATTACCACGCCACCTATGTGAAGCCGCGCTGGGCCCCGCGCATGCAGAAGCTGACCCAGATCGGGCTGCACGTCTTTTATCAGTTCAAGCGCGGCTGGCGCTTCGGCTGACCAGCCTCAAAGATGCTCGGAGGCGGGCGGAAAGCCGATGCCCGCGTCGCGCCCCGTCTGCCCGCGATGGCGCAGGAAATGGTCGGCCAGCACCACGGCCATCATCGCTTCACCGATGGGCACGGCGCGGATGCCGACGCACGGGTCGTGCCGGCCCTTGGTGACGATTTCGGTATCGTGATTGTCGCGCGTCACCGTGTTGCGCGGGGTCAGGATCGATGAAGTCGGCTTGACGGCAAAGCGCACCACGACCGGGTCGCCATTCGATATGCCGCCAAGGATGCCGCCGGCCTTGTTCGAGGTGAAATAGGGCCCGGAATTGCCGGCCCGCATCTCGTCGGCATTCTCGATGCCCGTAAGGCTGGCCGCGTCGAGCCCGGCACCGATCTCGACCGCCTTGACGGCATTGATCGACATCATCGCCGAGGCAAGGTCCGAGGAGAGCTTGCCATAGATCGGCGCGCCCCAGCCCGGCGGCACGCCTTCAGCGACCACTTCGACGATCGCGCCCACCGAATTGCCCGACTTGCGGATCTCGTCGAGATAGTCGGCCCAGAGCGCGGCGGCCTTGGGATCGGCGCAAAAGAACGGATTGTTGTCGACTTCGGCCCAGTCGAAATTGGCATAGTCGATCTTGTGCGGCCCCATCTGCACGAGGCTGGCGCGGATGGTCACGCCCGGAATGACGAGCCGGGCGACAGCACCGGCCGCCACGCGCGCCGCGGTTTCGCGCGCCGAGGAGCGACCGCCGCCGCGATAGTCGCGGATGCCGTATTTCTGGTCATAGGTGTAGTCGGCGTGGCCCGGACGATATTTGTCGCGGATTTCGGAATAATCCTTGGAGCGCTGGTCGGTGTTTTCGATCAGCATGGAGATGGGCGTTCCCGTCGTGCGCAGCCCGTTGGTGCGCTCGTCCTCGAAGACGCCCGAAAGGATATGCACGAGGTCGTCCTCGCGCCGCTGCGTCGTATACCGCGACTGGCCGGGCTTGCGCCTGTCGAGGTCGCGCTGGATGATTTCGCTGCTGATCGCAAGGCCGGGCGGACAGCCATCGACGACGACGCCTATGCCGGGGCCATGGCTTTCGCCCCAGCTGGTGAAGCGGAAGAGGTGTCCGAAGCTGTTGAACGACATGGCGATCCCCGGGTCTTGCACCGGGTGTTTAGAGCATCCCGCTCAAGGCTGGAAAGCGCTTTTCGTCACGCAGGCTCAATCAAGCCAGTTCTCGACCCTGAGGCCGGGGATGCGCGCGAATTCGCGGACATTGTCGGAAATGAGCGTGAGATCGAGCGCAAGCGCGTGCGCGGCGATCAGCAGGTCGTTGCTGCCGATGGGGGTGCCACTCCGTGTAAGGAGTGCGCGGATTTCGCCGTAGTGTTCCCCTGCCGGCTCGGTAAACGGCATGGAATGGATAACGGTCAGTATGTCCGTGATCTCGTCATGGAGCCTTTTTGAGGCCTTCAGCTCTGCGCCATAGCGCAGTTCGGCGGCGCTGATGATGCTCATGCAAAGATTGGCTATGCCGTACCGCTCCGCGCGCTGCCATAATCGGCCTGGTCCCTGCCGCATAAGCTCTGACACGATATTGGTGTCGAGCATTGCGGTGGGGTTCACAGCTTGGGCTCGTCGAGAGGCAGGAGATCGCTGTCGTCGATATCCGGGAAATCGACGGGACCGTAGTGCTCGAGGATTTCCAGCAGCGTCCGCTTTGTCTCCGGCTTGGCCCGGATGATGAGGGTATCGCCGTCTTTTTCGATTTCCACTTCCTTGCCGGGCAATTCGAACTCGACGGGGATACGGACGGCCTGATTGCGGCCGTTGCGGAAGAGGCTGGCTGTGCGCGTGTCGCGCCGGACCGGTTTGATGGCATTCACGATCATGCCCTCCTCTGGCCTATGCCGGAAACATAGGCCTTTGGGCATGGGGCATCAAGCGGCGCGGATGAACTCCATCCGACCGGGCGTAAAATGCATCACCACATCCTGGGGCGGTCCCCAGTTGATGACATCGAGAATCGGCGCCTTCTCGATCAAGACCCGCAGCGTGCGGGCAATGCCGCCATGGGCGACGACCACGGATGGCCCGTTGAGCGTTGCGGCGAAGGCGTTGAGCCGCTCTTCCACATCCCGATAATTCTCGCCCTTCTCCGGGCGGAAATCCCAATAGCTCTCGTCGCGCATGCCGGGCGCGGTGGCCATGGTGGCGGGCAATTCGTCGTGGAGCAGGCCCTCGAGCACGCCAAAGGAAATTTCCACCAGCCGCACGTCGTACTTCACCGGGGGCAGGGGCGTGTCGAACGCCTCGCGGATGCGCTCCATCGTCTCTCGCGTGCGAGAGAGAGGCGAAGCATGCCAATCCATCGCGGACGGATCGAGCCCGCGCGCCGCCAGCGCTTCTTTCAGGATGACGCCATTGGCAACGGCCTGCCCGCGACCCTTGTCGTTGAGCGGGATGTCCCGCCGACCCTGATAGCGCCGTTCGGCATTCCACGGCGTTTCGCCATGGCGGATGAAGTAGATTTCCGGCCAGGTGGGGAGGGTCATCGGTCCGTCTCAGAACTTATTCGGCAGCAGGCTTGTCGTCCATCAGCTTCATGCCGACGACGTTGAAGCCGGCATCGACATAATGGATTTCGCCGGTGACGCCGCTCGACAGGTCCGACAGCAGATAGAGCGAGGCCTTGCCGACATCGTCGATCGAGACATTCTTGCGCAGGGCCGAATTGGCCTCCTGCCAGTGCAGCATGTCGCGCAGGCCCGAAATGCCAGAGGCGGCGAGCGTCTTGATGGCGCCGGCGGAAATGGCGTTAACGCGGATGCCCTTGGCGCCCATGTCCACCGCAAGATAGCGCACGGAGGCTTCGAGCGCCGCCTTGGCCACGCCCATCACATTGTAATTGGGCACATATTTGGCCGCGCCATAATAGGTGAGGGTGAGCAGCGAGCCGCCCTCGCTCATCATCGCTTCGGCGCGCTTGGCGACCGCCGTGAAGGAATAGACCGAGACGTTCATGGTCAGCGCGAAATTTTCGGCGCTCGTATTGATGTAGCGGCCCTCCAGCTCTTCCTTGTTGGAAAAGCCGATGGCGTGCACGAGGAAATCGAGCGTACCCCACTTTTCGGCGAGCGTGCGGAAAGTCTCGTCGATGGCAGCGTCGTTGGAGACGTCGCACTCCACCAGCGTCGTGACGCCCAGCTCGGCGGCCAGCGGCTCGACGCGCTTCTTGAGCGCTTCGCCCTGGTAGGAGAAAGCGATTTCGGCGCCTTGGGCGGCGAGCGCCTTGGCGATGCCCCAGGCGATCGAACGGTTGTTGGCGACACCCATGATCAGGCCCCGCTTGCCGGCCATAAGACCTTGTGACATCCACCGCTCCATCTATTGTCTTGCATGTCTTGCGTTGCGCCGCTTGTCGCACAGCCGGCTTTGAGCGGCAAGCAGGGCATGGACGGCCCCTGGGGAGATTTCATGACGACGCCCACCACTTCGCTTCACGCCGAGATCGCCACCCTGTTGGGTGAAGGGGCGGTCGTGCCGCCCGGCGCGGCCATGGCCCGCTTCATCGACGAGCCGCGTCGGCGCTTCCACACTGCCGCGCAGGCGGTGGCTTTGCCGAGTTCGGTCGAACAGGTGCAGGCGTTGGTGCGATGGGCCGCTGCCAAACGCATTCCGCTCATTCCCCAGGGCGGCAATACCGGGCTCGTGGGCGGGCAGGTGCCGCTTTCGGGCCAGGAGGTGATCGTCAGCCTCGAACGGCTCAACCGCATCCGCAGCATCGATGCGGCCACCGGCCACATGACGGCCGAAGCCGGGGTGATCCTCGAAAAGGCCCATGAGGCGGCCGAGGCGGAAGGCGCGATCTTCCCGCTCTGGATCGCCTCGCAGGGCTCTGCCCGGATCGGAGGCGTGCTCGCCTCCAATGCCGGGGGCGTGCAGGTGCTGGCCTATGGCAATGCCCGCGAATTGTGCCTCGGGGTCGAGGCCGTCACGGCCGATGGCCGGCTCTATGCGGGCCTCAACACCCTGCGCAAGGACAATACGGGCTATGATCTCAAGGATCTGCTGATCGGTTCGGAAGGCACCCTCGCCATCCTGACGGCGGCGACCCTCAAGCTCTTTCCCAGGCCGGCCGCCTATGAGACGGCGGTGGTGAACGTGGCCGGGCCTGAGCAGGCGCTGGCGCTCTTTTATCGCATGAAGGCCGCGGCGGGCGCGCGGCTCACCGCCTTCGAGCTCATGCCGCGCTTTGGCATCGACATGCTGCTGCGCCACGGCATGATGAGCTCCGATGCGACCGCCTCGATGTCGCCCTGGTATGTGCTGTTGGAATTCTCCTATGGCGAGGCCGACCGGCAGGGCGTTCTGGCCGAGGCGCTCGAGCCGGCCTTCGAGGCGGGCCTCACCGACGATGCCGTGCTCGCCGGTTCGCTCGCCCAGCGCCAGCAGCTCTGGGCCATGCGCGAGCAGATGTCGGAGGTACAATCGCGCGAGGGCGCCTCGATCAAGCACGATGTCTGCGTCGATATCGCCGATGTGCCGCAACTGATCGCCGAGGGCATGGAGGCGGCCGAGCGCGCCGTTCCCGGCATCCGGCCATGCCCCTTCGGCCATCTGGGCGATGGTAATATCCACTTCAACTTCAGCCAGCCGATCGGCGCCGATCCCAAGGCCTTCATGGCCGGCGCCGATGCGGTGCATGATGCGGTCTATGAGGTCGTGCTGCGCCTGGGCGGTTCGGTTTCGGCCGAACACGGCATCGGCCAGCTCAAGACGAAGGTGCTCGAAGAGGTGAAGGACCCCGTCGCGCTCGACATGATGCGGGCGATCAAGCAGGCGCTCGATCCGCATCGCATCCTCAATCCGGGCAAGGTGCTGGCCTGAGCCGGGTCGGTTACCTCCGCGTGCGTTCTTGATCGGCAGGGGCGGGGGGCCTATCTCCCGTCCATGCTTGATGACATCACATTTCTCGACGACGCCACCCGTCCCGCCCCGCCAGTGCTTGAAGGACTGACGCCATCGCAGCGCCAGCCCGGCCAGCATCTCAGGATGATCCACGATCATCTGCGCGATAACATGCACGTGCTCGGCCAGCTGATCGGCCGGGCCGCCGCCGGCAAGGCGACGCCCGCCGATGTTACGGCGGAAACCGCCGACCTGGTGATGGTCTCGAACTATCGCCGCTTCGGCACGCTCTGCGGACAATATTGCCAGTTCGTGCACGGCCATCACTCGATCGAGGACCGCATGCTGTTCCCGGCGCTCGCCGACAGGAGCCCGGTGATGAAGGCCATCGCCGAGCGGCTGGAGGCAGAGCATGTGGTGGTGCATCAGCTTCTTGAACGGCTGATCGATGCGCTGATCGCCCTCGCCGACGCTCCAGGACGCGAGCGGTTCGATGCTGCGGTCGAAGTCTTCCGCGCGCTCGAAAAGGTGCTGCTCTCCCATTTGGGCTATGAGGAGGAGGCAATAGGAGACGCGCTGGGCTATTACGATATCGGCGTCTGAACCCGCCTTCAGAACAGGTCCATCTGCCCACCCGATGCCGCCTTTTTGCGCGGCTTGGGCGCCGGTGCTTCCGGCTTTTCCGGGGTGACTTCAGCGATCAGCCCCGGATCGTCGTCGCGCGCCGAATTGACCCGGCGGGATACCGGGATGGCGCGCAGGATCCCCTGCCCAAGCGGCAGCGCCAGTTGTGCGGCTTCGGCGGCGCGCACAGTTCGCACGTCAAGCCAGGCCGCGATGTCGGAATCATCCATGAGAATGGCCGGCATCCGGTCGTGAATGACCGAAAGGTCGGCATTGGCCGCGACGGTGATCGTGGCGCAGCTGTCGATCTCCTCGCCATTCGGCCCGCTCCATGTGGCGTAAAGGCCGGCAAGCGCCAGCGGCTGCCCATCGGCGCGGGTGATGTAATAGGGCTGCTTGGTCTTGTCCGGCCCGGTATGCCATTCATAGTACCCGCTCGCCGGGATGATGCAGCGCCCATGCGCCAGCGCATCGCGAAAGGTCGGCTTTTCCGCCATCGTCTCGGCCCGGGCGTTGACGAGCAGCGGAAATTCCCGCGGGTCTTTCACCCAGCCTGGCACGAAGCCCCAGCGCATCAACTGGGCGCTGCGCCGTCCATGCTGTTCGGCAACCACCAGCACGGGCTGGGTCGGCGCCACATTGTAGCGCGGCGGATAAGGTGGCACCGAAGCGAGGCGGAACAGTTGCGCCATCATTTCGGGCGGCAGGGTGATGGCATAGCGGCCGCACATGGGCTTGCCTTTTTCAGCGAATAGAGACCATCACATAGGGCCGGATGGCCAAAGGAGCAAATCGTGACGCTGCCAGAGCCCAATGCCGCCAGCGTTGCCCTGCTGCGCGAGGGTCGCGTGCTGCTGATCCGTCGGGCCCGCTCGCCCTTTCTCGGCGATTGGACGTTGCCCGGAGGCCGCCGCGAGGCGGGCGAGGCGATCGAGACCTGCGCCATCCGTGAAGTGGCCGAAGAGATCGGCGTCAATATCCGCGATGTCGTGCCGGTGATGCGGATGCCGGTGGGGGAGGGCGGGCGCTACAGCCTGCAGGTCTTTGCCACGGAGACCTTTTCGGGCGAGATCGTCCTTTCCGACGAAGTGTCGGACTATGCCTGGCTCACCCGGCGGGAGATCGCGCCGCGCCCCATCACGCCGCGGCTGATGGAGGTGCTCGACCTCGCTTTCTCGGCCATTGAACCGGCGCATTCGGCGGGCTAGAGCAGGCCATGCGCAAGGGCTTCGGCATAATCCTCATCGTTGTCGCCCTGATGGCCGGGCCCCACCCCGCGCTCGCGGTCGATCCGCCCTATCAGGGCGAGATGGAGCGCCTGTCGGAAATCCTGGGCAGCCTCTATTTCCTCCAACCCCTGTGCCGGGCGGATCTTTCGACCGACTGGCGCGGGCAAATGGAGGATCTGATTGCCCGCGACGAGCCCGACGATGATCGTCGGCAAAGGCTCGCAGGCGCCTTCAACGCCGGCTACATGGCCTATTCGCGGCTCTATCGCACCTGCACCGATTCGGCGCTCCAGGCCTTCGGTCGGCTTCTGGTCGATGCCGAAAAGACGGCCCGCGACATTCATACCCGCTACGCCGAATAGGCTAAAACCGGCGGATCGCCTCAGTTTTCGCCCCTGCGTTAACCTTTTGCTTACATTGGTGCGGCGACGCAGCGCCGATCGTGTTAGCGCGTAGGGTTATGAAACTTGCAAGATCCCCGCTCCAGATGCCCTCCTTGGTCGCCGAGGCAGACCAGGCCGAGCGCGAGCTCGCCCTTGAAGTGCTCGCCGATGCCTGGAACGAGGCGGAGGATGACGGCATCACGCCCAATGCCCTGGCCCATGCCGCGCTGTTTGCCGCCCTTGCCACTTTCGTGCGCCAGCATGGCGAAGAAAGCGCGGCAAAGCTCGTCGAAAGCCTGCCGGACAAGCTCCGGTCGGGCGAATACAGCGTCGAGCGGCGCCTGCAATAGGCGCCGCCTTCAGGGCGTTCAGCCCGGGGGCAGGGCCTCGAGGAAGCGCATCGGCTGCCCCTGCGATGGCGTCACGAGCTCGCCTTCCCACATCACCTTCTGTCCGCGCACGATGGTGCCGACCGGCCAGCCGGTGACCGTCACGCCATCATAGGGCGTCCAGCCGGCCCGGCTCGCGATCCAGCCATTGGTGATGGTCTGGCGTCGCTTGAGGTCGACGATGGTGAGGTCTGCATCATAACCCACGGCGATGCGGCCCTTGTTGGCGATGCCGAACAGGCGGTTGGGGCCGGCGCTGGTCATGTCCACGAAGCGTTCGAGGCTCAGGCGCCCGGCATTCACATGATCGAGCATGGTGGGCACGAGCGTCTGCACCCCCGTCATGCCGGAATGAGAGTGAGGGTAGGGGTGGTCCTTTTCCTCGCGCGTGTGGGGCGCGTGATCGGAGCCTAGGATGTCGGCAACGCCATTGGCCACCCCGGCCCAGATCGCTGCGCGGTGAGCCGTGTCGCGCACCGGCGGGTTCATCTGCGCATAGGTGCCGAGCCGCTCGTAGGCGGTCTCGTCCAGCGTCAGGTGATGCGGGGTGACCTCGACGCTCGCGACATCCTTATGGTCGGCGAGGAAGGCCATCTCTTCGGCAGTCGAGATATGCAGCACATGGATGCGCTTGCCGGTCTTGCGGGCCAGCACCACCAGCCGCTGGGTGCAGTTGAGCGCGACTTCGGGCGACCGCCACACGGGGTGGCTCGAGGGATCGCCTTCGACGCGGAGGTGCTTGCGTGCCTCGAGCATGAACTCGTCTTCCGAATGGAAGGCGGCGCGGCGCGAGATGGCGCGCAGGATGGCCTCGACGCCATCATCGTCGGCCACCAGCAGCGAGCCAGTCGAGGAGCCCATGAACACCTTGACCCCGGCACAGCCGGGCAGGCGCTCGAGCTCGGAAAGCTCTGCGATATTGTCGTGCGTGCCCCCGATATAGAAGGCGAAATCGCAGTGCATGCGGCCGGTGCCGGCCGCGATCTTGGCGGCGAAGGTTTCGCGCGTCGTGGTCAGCGGATTGGTGTTGGGCATTTCGAAGACCCCGGTGACCCCGCCCATCACGGCGGCGCGCGAGCCGGTTTCCAGATCTTCCTTGTGCGTCAGGCCGGGCTCGCGAAAATGCACCTGGGTGTCTATGACGCCGGGTAGGATGTGCAGGCCCGTGCAGTCGATGGTTTCGGCCGCCGAGGCGCCCGACAGCGCGCCGATGGCGACGATGCGGCCGGCGCGCACCGCGAGGTCCACCTGGCTCCGGCCATCCTGATTGACCACCGTGCCGTTCTTGAAGATCGCGTCATACTGCGCCATGTCTAGCCCTGTCGTCCTGCCGTTCCGCTCTGCGGCGGGTGTAACGGAAGAGTTTCATGCCCACAATCCTCCGCCCCGACCGCGTGGCGTTCCGCTTCGCCGGCCCGGATGCCCAGCATCTCCTGTTCGATGTCATCACCGGTCGCATCCTCGCCGAACCGGGCCCGGCGCGATGGTGGGCGCTCCTCTCCCCACAGGGCAAGGTGCAGTGCGAGGGGCTCTGGAGCTGGCATGACGACGCCTTCTGGCTCGATGTGGATGCAACGAGCGCCGAGGCCTTTTTCAAGCGCATGCGGATGTACCGGCTCCGCGCCAAGGTCGAGATCGAGCCCCTAAGCGAGACCCATGCCGTCGGCTGGGCCGAGGCGCCGGTCGCGGGTGTGCTGAGCGACAGCGACGGCCGCGCCGAGGGCCTCGGCTATCGCATCATTGCCCCGCGCGAAGCTGCGATTGTCTGGAGCAATAACCCGGCGCTGGTGGCGGGGCCGCGGGTTGCCGCCGGTATTGCCGAGCAGGGGCCCGATTTCGCCCCCGACAGCCAGTTTCCGCATGATCTGGGCATGGATCTTCTGGGCGGGGTCGATTTCGCCAAGGGCTGCTATATCGGGCAGGAAGTGGTGAGCCGCATGCAGCATCGCGGCACGGCGCGCCGGCGGCCCGTCATCGTCTCCGGGCTCGCAGATGCCGTCGAAGCGGGCGCGCCTCTCATGGCAGATGGCCGCGAGGCGGGCGTGCTTGGGCGGCCGGTGGGGGGGCAGGCGGTGGCGATCCTCAGGCTTGATCGGATTACCGATCCCGCAGCGGCAACGGTCCATGGCGCGCCTGTGACGCTCAGCCTCCCGGCCTGGGCGACATATGGGTTTGGCGAATCTCCGGCTGCCGATTAGGCTTTGCCCGCGCTCCAAGGGCCGGGGCGCGCTGCCGCGAGATCTGTGAATGCCACCCGCCAAGAGCCGCGCCTGGCAGAGAATGCTGTCGGGCCGCCGGCTGGATATCCTCGATCCCTCTCCGCTCGATGTCGAACTCTCCGACATCGCGCACGGGCTGGCGCGCGTCGCCCGCTGGAACGGCCAGACCATCGGGGACTATCCCTTCTCCGTAGCCCAGCATTCGGTGCTGGTGCTCGAGATCGTGCGGCTGATGGACGAGAGCGTCGATGCGCGCGCCGAGCTTTACGCGGTGCTGCACGACGCCCCTGAATATGTGATGGGCGACATCATCTCGCCCTTCAAGGCAGCGATGGGCGGCAATTATCGCGAGGTGGAACAGCGCCTGCAGGGCGCCGTGCATGTGCGCTTCGGGCTCAATGCCCTGCCGCAGCCGGCGCTTCTGAAGCTGATCAAGAAGGCCGATCGCGAAGCCGCCTTCTTCGAGGCGGTGGAACTTGCCGGCTTCGGGCGCGACGAGGCACGCCGCCTGTTCGGGGCCCCGAGCATCGCAAGCTTCGATCTCGAACGGTTCGATCGCCTGATCCGGCCCTGGCCGACGCGCGAGGCCCATGACCGGTTCGTCGAGGCTGTCGAGACGATCGCCGGCCGGCTCGATCCCGCCACCGCCTGAAAAAGATCAGCCTGCGCCACGTCGAAACATAGCCACCGTCTCGCGATTGCCATCACCGCCGGTGATGGGCGAGGGGAGGGACTGGCGCAAGGCCCAGCCGGCTTCGGCCATGAAAGCGATGACGCTCTCATTGGCATTGGCGATGGCCGCCTCGTTGGTCACGAGCCCGCCCTTGCCGATATGCTCGGGCCCGACCTCGAATTGCGGCTTGATCAGGATGACAGCATCGGCGTCTCCTGTGCAGAGCGAGAGGGGCGCCGCAAGCACCTTGGTGACCGACACGAAGCTGACATCGCAGACGAGGAGGTCGATGGGATCCGGCACGAGTGCGCGGTCCAGCGCGCGGGCGTTTTGTGATTCGAGTGAAATCACTTGCGGCAGGCTGCGCAGCTTCTGGTGGAGCTGGTCCTGCCCGACATCCACCGCATAGATGCGGGCCGCGCCGCGTTCGACCAGAACCTGCGTGAACCCGCCCGTCGATGATCCGACATCGAGGCATGTGCGGCCTGCGACGGCGACATCGCCCGCATCGAGACCGGCGATGAGCTTGAGAGCGGCGCGCGACACATAGGCCGCCGCCGCGTCATCAAGGGTGATGATGTCGCTCTCGGCTATAGGCTGGTGCGGCTTGGTGGCGATGACGCCATTGACCTGCACGGTGCCGCGCAGGATCGCGTCTCGCGCCCGGGCGCGGCTCTGGATCAGGCCGCGCGCCTCGAGCGCCCGGTCAAGCCTTTGCCGCTCCATGGCTCAGGCGCCCACCAGCCGCCGGATCTTGCCGAGAGCCGTCTCCATCGCTTCGCCATAGGCGATGGTGCCCTTGAACTGCCCATCGGCGCCGATCAGGTAGACGCTGGCGGTGTGGTCGACGAGATAGAATTCGTCATCCGACGCCTTCTGCGAGAAGGCTCCGAACGCCTTCTTGGCCGCCTCGGTCTGGGCTTCGTCGCCCACAAGGCCCAGCACCGACGGATCGAAGCCCGAGAGATAGCTGGTCAGAACCTCCTGCGTGTCGCGCTCAGGATCGACCGTGATGAAGATCGTGCGCAACTCATTCTGCTCGAGGCCGAGTGCCTCTTTCCACGCGACGCTTTCCGCCAGCGTCGTGGGGCAGACATCTGGGCAGAAGGTGTAGCCGAAAAACACGAGGCTGGGCGTGCCGCGCAGGCTGGCCTCGGTAAAGGTGCCCCCTTGCGTGGAATTGAGCGCGAAGGGCGTGCCGGTGACGGCCAGTGGCCCGGTCGGCGGCCGCAGGAAGAACACGGCCGTCGCCGCGATGGCCGCAACGACGACCAGCGACCACAGGATCATGCGAAAGCGCTGAAGGCCACGCGAGCTTGGTTCGGACATGAGTGCATCCTCGTTTTGCCGCCCGTTCTAGCGGTCGATCGCCGATGCCGCGCGCGACATACCGGCGCAGCCCGGTCACGAGCCTGCTATCGGGTCAGCGTGTGTCCGGGTCGAGCGGCTCGGTGCCGACGGGCTGCCCGTCCTTGTCGAGCATGATCTTTTCGATCCGGGCCTCGGCCGCCTTGAGCTGGCTTTCGCAATGGGCCCGGAGAGCGGCGCCGCGTTCGTAGAGCGCGATGGATTCCTTGAGCGGTGCCTGTCCGCTTTCAAGACGCCCGACAATGGTCTCGAGTTCGGCCAATGCCGCCTCGAAGGACAGCGCGGCGATATCGGGAGGGGTGGTTTCGGCCATCAGGGGCTCCTCATGCGGTGCGTTTGGCGCCCATAAGGGCAGCGACATGCTCGGCCGCCCCCTCGGCCAGGCCGGAGAGGTCATAGCCGCCTTCAAGCAGCGACACCACCCGACCGGCGCATCGCCGCTGGGCAAAATCGAGCAGGCGCGTCGTGACCCAGCCGAAATCCTCCGGCTGCCATTCGACCTGCGCCAGCGGATCGCGATAATCGGCGTCAAAGCCGGCGGAAATGAGCAGGATGTCGGGCGAAAAGGCTTCGAGGCCCGGCAGGATCAGCGTCTCATAGGCCGCCCGCATCTCGGCCGTGCCACTGCCGGCGGACAAGGGGGCGTTGACGATGTTGCCGACCCCGGTCTCGCCGGGCGCGCCCGTGCCGGGGTAGAGCGGCATCTGGTGGCTCGAAGCGTAGAACACGCTGGCATCGTCGTAAAAGATGTCCTGCGTGCCATTGCCGTGATGCACGTCGAAATCGACGATGGCGACACGTTCGGCGCCATATTTGCGCTGCGCCTCACGCGCGACCACTGCCACCGTGTTGACGAGGCAAAAGCCCATCGGGGTGTCGGTTTCGGCATGATGTCCGGGGGGGCGGATGGCGCAAAAGGCATTGTCCGCCTCGCCCAGCAGAACCGCATCGAGCGCCGCGAGCCCGGCACCGATGGCCGTGGAGGCGACGTCGAGCGAGCGGGAGGAGACGAAGGTGTCCGCATCGATCTGCCCGATGCCCTCGGCCGGGCGGGCGCGGCGCAGGATATCGAGATAGCCAGGGCCATGGACCAGTTCGGCCAGCCCCAGATCGGCGCTCGGCGCATCGCGGCGCACCAGGGCGGCAAAGCGCTGGCCGGCCAGCGCCTCTTCTACGGCACGCAGCCTGTCGGGACGCTCGGGATGCCCTGCCGGGGTCACGTGACTTTCGAAATTGCGCTGGCTGACGAGAAGTGTGGTCAAGGGGGCTCGCGCCTCCGAATGAAAGGGGCGCTGGGGCCCGTGCAAGCGGCTTTCTTGACGTGGCGGCTCTGGCTTGTCAAACACGCGCCATGCAGAGCCAGCCTGACCTCATTGCATCGATCGGCCGTTTCGCCGCGCTTTTGCGCAGTGGCGAGGTCGTCGGCATGCCCACCGAGACCGTCTATGGGCTGGCCGCCGATGCTACCAATCCCGATGCCGTCCTCAAGATCTACGAGACCAAGGGCCGGCCGCGCTTCAATCCGCTCATCGTGCATTGCGCCGACCTCGCCATGGCTGAACGCTTCGCCTTGTTCGATGATCTGGCCCGTCGCCTCGCCGAGAGGTTCTGGCCGGGGCCTCTGACGCTGGTGCTGCCCCTCAAGGACGATGCCGGGCTCTCCGATCTCGTGACAGCCGGGCTCGATACGGTAGCACTGCGGGTGCCGGCCCATCCCATCGCCCAGGCGCTGATCCGAGCGGCCGACCGGCCGATCGCCGCACCCTCGGCCAATCCCTCGGGCCGCCTTTCACCCACGACGGCGCAACAGGTGATCGATGGCTTTGGCGGTGCCGTGCCGGTGCTCGATGGCGGACCCTGCGAGGCCGGGGTGGAATCGACCATCCTCGCCATCGCCGATGGCGCGGCGACACAGCTGCGTGCAGGGGCGCTGCCCCGTGACGTCATCGAAGCGGCGATCGGCACGCCGGTTGCCGTAGCGCGCGCCGATGCCGCGATTGCCGCGCCGGGGATGCTGCTCTCGCACTATGCGCCCCGCGCCCATCTCCGGC
The DNA here is from genome assembly GCF_900119845.1 of Devosia enhydra. Lineage (GTDB taxonomy): Bacteria > Pseudomonadota > Alphaproteobacteria > Rhizobiales > Devosiaceae > FPKU01. The sequence continues at coordinate 248,831 of NZ_FPKU01000003.1, read as the reverse complement.
TCGATGCCGCGGTCCCCGAGCCCGGAGAAGCCTATCTGGCGTTCGGCAACGAGCCTCAATCGGCAACGTCAGGGTTGCGCAACCTCTCCGCGACGCGTGACCTGCGCGAGGCAGCCCGCAACCTATTTTCGATGCTGCATCAACTCGATGCCGAGGCTTCCGGAATCGCCGTGGCACCCATTCCCGAAACCGGGCTGGGCGAGGCGATCAATGACCGCCTCCGCCGCGCCGCCGCCCCGCGATCCTGACCCCGCTTACTGGTCGCGCACCTTGTAGGGCTTCTGGTCCCGCCAGAACCGCATCAGGCTTTCAAGGTCGGGATCGCCGCCTTCGGGCAAGACCACCCTGAGGCTGGCATAAAGATCGCCATCGCCATGCAGGCCCTTGCCCTTGAGGCGCAGCGCCTTCTGGGTGTTGACCCCGGGCGGCAGGTTGAGCTCGACCGAGCCGTCGAGCGTCGGCACGCGCACCTTTGCCCCGAGCACCGCCTCGTAAAGGGTGATCGGCACATCGACCCTGAGGTCGGCGCCCTCCCGCCGGAACCGCGGGTGATGGGCGAACTTGACCGTGACGATGGCATCGCCCGGCTCGCCGCCCATGGGATTGGCGGTACCCTGGCCGCGCAGGCGGATCTGCTGGCCATCCTCGACCTTGCGCGGCAGCTTGACGTTGAGGGTGCGCCCATTGGGCATATGGAGCGGCACGCTCGCGCCCGAATGCGCATCCTCGAGCGAGACGGCAGCGGTTACCGAGACATCATCGCCCTTGAAGCTCTGCTGGCGGGTCGATTGGCCGGCGCTGCCGGTGAACGGATCCCAGCCGGCCGCGCCCGAACCCGGGCCGCGCGCGCCACCGCGCGGGCTGCCCGAAAAGCCGCTCATGAACTCCTTGAGAATGTCTTCGGCCGAAAAACCGGAGGCCCCGGCCGCGCCGGATCGGCCCCCGCCGCCGCCCGGCGGAAAGCCGGCGAAGCGGGGATTGCCATCCGCATCGATCTCGCCCCGGTCATACTGGGCGCGCTTCTGCTTGTCGGACAGGAAGTCATAGGCCGAGGAGACCTCGGCGAATTTTTCCTGGGTCTTGGGGTCGTCCTTGTTCTGGTCGGGATGGAGCGCCTTGGCCAGCTTGCGGTAAGCTGCTTTCAGCTCTTTCTCGCCGACCGATCTGGGCACCCCGAGAACGGTGTACGGGTCACGCATGCTCTTGCTACCGAATGTCGCGGCGGTTGCAACACCGCCTGTTCGCCCCGTATATGGCGATGGCATCCGGGAATGTCCAGCAGCCCCCGGAGACAGGAATGTCATTGCAATGACCAGCCTTACAGATCAGCTCTTCGACGACGCCAGTACCGATCCGATCGACCCTTTCGCGCTGTTCGAGGACTGGTTCGCCGAGGCAAAAGCCAGCGAACCCAACGATCCGCACGCCATGGCGCTCGCAACGGTGGACGATGCCGGCGTACCCGATGTGCGGATGGTTCTGCTCAACGCACGCGATGGGCGCGGCTTCTGCTTTTTCACCAATTTCGAGAGCGCCAAGGGTAACCAGTTGCTCGCCCATCCCCATGCAGCCTTTGTGATGCACTGGAAATCGCTGCGCCGGCAGGTACGGGTGCGCGGCTCGGTCGAGCGCGTGTCGGATATGGAGGCGGACGCCTATTTCGCGACGCGAAACCGCGTGTCGCAGCTTGGCGCTCATGCCTCCGATCAGTCCCGGCCGCTCGCCGCGCGCAGCGTGCTGGTCGAGCGGGTGGATCGGCTGGCCAGCGATCTTGGCGAGGATCCGGTGCCCCGGCCCGGCCATTGGTCGGGCTTCCGCATCCGCCCGCAGGCCATCGAATTCTGGAAGGATGGCGCCCATCGCCTGCATGACCGGGTGCGGTTTACCCGGCCTGACGAAGCCTCACCCTGGTCGCGACAGCGCCTTTATCCCTGACCTCGGAGCCCTTGCCGCCGCGCCTAAGGCGTGAAATCGTGCGGCTATCGGGGGCCACATCATGACAGACAGGGGTGAAGACACGGATGTCGGCTCGGCCCGTTTCGTGGCCGGCCGCTGGCCTTTGTTCTGGCTTCTCCTGCGCGGCTACCTGCTGATGCTGCCGACGCTCGGCATCTACCGGTTCTGGCTGACGACGCAGACGCGCCGTTTCTACTGGACCAACACGCTGATCGGCGGCGAGCCGCTCGAATATACCGGCAATGCGCTGCAACTGCTTGTCGGCTTCTTCTTCGCAGTCGCCTTCTTCCTGCCCCTCTATATCGCCTTTTTCTACTTCGCGACCCAGGGCGGCGACGTGGCGGTCATCGGCTATGGCGTGGTTGGCCTGCTCTTCTGGTTCATGACCGGCTATGCTTTGTACCGGGCGCGCGATTTCCGCCTGTCCCGCACGCTCTGGCGCGGCATCCGTTTCGACCAGCGCGGCAGTGCCTGGGCCTATGCGGCAAGGCGGTTCCTGTGGTCGCTGGTGGTGCTCGCCACTCTGGGGCTCGCTTATCCCTTCATGGCGGCAAGCCTCTGGCGCTATCGCTGGACGCACTGCTTTTATGGCGACAGGCGCTTTGCCTTCTCCGGTTCGTGGCGAACCCTGGCCGGACCCTTCTACCGGCTCTATTTCGGCCTGCTGATCCTCGCGGTGATCGCGTTCATCATCGCCGTTACGCTTGAGGGACGCGCCTGGCCGTGGCTGGTGTTCGGCTCTCTTTTTCTGCTGTGTGCCTTTCTGGGCTGGTATCACTATCGCGCCCGCACGCTCTCGCGGCTCTATTCCTGCGTCACCCTGGGCGCAGCGCGGCTCGACCTGCGGGTCAGGGCCCGCATCCTGGTGGGTCAGGTGCTGGCCTATGGCGCACTCGCCCTGCTCTGGTCGATCCTGTGCTTTGTCGGGGGCATCATCGTCGTGATCCTCCTCTTGGGCGAGGGTGCGGTGGCGAGCGGCCTGCCTGATGCGGCCGATCTCGCTCGTCTCGCCCGCACCGGCTGGGCCGAGGTGGCGCTCGTCATCGGCAGCTATCTTGGCTTCGTGGGCGGGCTGGCACTCCTCGGTGAGGTCGTCTTCGGCTATGGATATTGGGCGTTGCTCGCGCGGGGTGCGCGGGTCTCGGGCCTCGAAAGTCTCGCAAGCGTGCGCGCCGCCGCCGAGGACCGCTCGGTCGTCGGCGAAGGCCTCGCCGATGCGCTCAATATCGGAGCCTATTGATGCAAGGCTTTGAAGCTCGCTTCCATGACGGGGTGACGGCGCGTGTCGAGCCCGTTCGCCTCGTGCCACCCCTGGGCGGGCAGGGGGCGATCGAAATCCTCGCGTCCGACGACGCATCGCGGGATCGCTGGCCGGTGGAAACGCTTTACACCGTACCCACCCGCAAGGGCACGCTGCGGCTCGGCAGCACGGCGCGGCCCGCGGGCGCCCGGCTCGAAGTTACCGGCAAGGCCGAGGTGCAGCGGCTCCTCGACCTTCTCCCCGGTATCGGACACAGGCGAACTGCCGACCGCAGGCGGCAACTGGGCGTCATCGGGCTCGCGACCGCAGCGCTGGGATCGCTCATCATCGCCTATGTCGTGGGCGTGCCGCTCCTTGCGCGCAACATCGTCGGGCTCGTGCCCGCCGCGTGGGAGGAAAGCCTGGGCGCCACCGTGGCGGTTCAGATCGAGCAGGCGCTCTCCCAGGGGGCGGGCTTTGCCGTCTGCGATCCGGACCCGCAGAGCCTTGCCAACCGCGCCATCGCGCGCTTCGCCCACTCGGTCGCGGCAGGGACCGGCACACCGTTTTCCCCGCGCATCTCGGTGATCCGCTCGGACATCCCCAATGCCTTCGCCCTGCCGGGTGGACAGGCTTATTATTTCTCCGCCCTCCTCGACAGGACGAGTTCGGCCGACGAATTCGCCGGCGTCCTGGCCCACGAGCTTGGTCATGTCGTCTACCGGCATGGCCTCGAGGGCCTTGTTTCCACATCGGCGACCGGGCTTCTTATCGGCTTCGTCCTCGGCGATCTCACGGGGCTTTCAATCGCCGGCGGGCTGGGCTCGGCGCTGATCGATACGCGTTTTTCGCGCGAGGCCGAACGCGAGGCGGATCGGTTCGCGCTCGATGCGGCGAGACGGCTCGGCTTCCGCCCCGCCGGACTGGCCGACCTGCTCGATCGCATCTCCGAGGATGATCGTATGAGCCGGGCGCTGGCGCTGCTCTCAACCCACCCGCTGAGCGAGGAGCGGCGCGCGGCGCTTGAGGACATGGATAGCGGGGGCGAAACCCTGTCGCCAGCCTTCACCCCTATCGAATGGCAGGCGATCAAGTCCATGTGTGCCGAAGCTGAAGGTCCCCGGTCGTCGGTTTCCATCGGTGAGCGGCCGGGATCGCAGAGCCGGCAGCGCGACCTCGTTCCGCTCGAGACCGCGCCTTAGGGGCTTTTCATTCTCGCCCGGTCATGCTCTGCCACTCTCATGCGCATCCTGATCCGCACCTCGCATTTTGCTATCTGGGCCCGTCGCTTCGGCGAGGTGGCGCTGCCGCTTGCGATCATCCCCGTGCTGCTGCATCGCGAGCGCCTCGTATCCACCGATGCGTTCCTGGCCGCGGAGGCCATTGCCATCGCAGCGGCGCTGGCCGCCATCGCCTGTGCGATGATCGCCTTCGTCAGGCTCTGGATCAGCGGCGACAAGGGCTGGTCACGCGCGACGGCGGGCCTGCTGCTCGGTGCCCTTTGCCTGCTGCCGCCGGCCTATCTGGGCTGGGAGATGGTGCGTTACCCCGATGTATCGGGATTTTCGACCGATCGCCTGATCCTGCCCACCCTGGTGGTCGCCCCGGTGCCGCGCCTCGGCTCGGATCGGGCCGCTGTCGAGGCGGCCTTTCCCAACGCCCGCAGCCGTCGGTACACGGTGGATGCCGCACGAATCTTTGCCCTGGCGCTCGAACAGGTCACCACCAGCGGCTGGGATGTGCGGCGAAGCGTTCCACCGGCCGGCACCTCGGCACCGGGGCAGATCAACGCCATTGCCACCCGCCTTCTGGGTTGGCAGGACGAGGTGTCGATCCGCATCGTTGAAGACCAGCGTGGCACCGAGGTCGACATGGCGAGCGCCGGCCTTCACCCGATCCACGACCTCGGGGAGAACGGCAAGCGCATCGAAGCCTTCCTCGCGGCGCTCGATGATGCGGTCACCCGCCTGATGCGGGAGACCCCGAGCGCGCCGGCCGAACCGGCGTCCGAAACAGCCCCCGCCCAGCCACCCGCGGTGGGTGAGTGATCGGCGCGCCGGGGTGCCCGGACCCTTGCCCCCATTGCGCCGATCGGCACGATTGCCTATGACTGCCAGCGATTTCCGCCTCACGCGAAAAGGACGGCCGATGAGCGATTCCCTCGTGACCAACTCCAGCCTCTACCGCACCCTCGCCGGCTCCTCGCGCGCCGCCTCCTTCGCTTCGGCCACGGTGATCGTGGTGCTCGGCAGCCTGCTGCTCGCCGTTGCCGCCCAGATCAAGGTGCCCGTCGTTCCGGTGCCCTTCACGCTCGCAACGCTTGCGGTGGCGATGATCGCCGGCACCTTCGGCGCGCGTATCGGTGTCGCGACGGTTGCGCTCTACATCGCCGAAGGCCTGGCCGGGCTGCCGGTGTTTTCCAATGGCGGCGGCCTTGCCTATCTCGCCAGCCCCACCTTCGGCTTCATCATCGGCTACCTCGCGCTGGCCATGGTGATCGGCTGGGCCGCCGATGCCGGGCTTTCGCGCCGGCCGCTGGCCTTCTTCGCCGCGATGATCGCGGGCAATATCGTGATGCTCGGCTTCGGCTTCGTCTGGCTCCTGAGCCTGGCTTCCGGCGCCGCCTGGATCGACCAGTCGAACGTCGTTGGCTCGGCCTTCGCGGTTGCCGTCCAACCCTTCCTCATCTGGGATGGCCTCAAGATGGCCTTCGCCGCCATCACCATCGCCGGGCTGTGGGCTGCATTCGGCAAGCGCGCTTGATCGCATTCAGCCGATGAGTTTGGGGGCGTCGGCACTGCCGGCGCCCTTTTTCATGGCGAGGCCGCAAAGGCCTCTGCAACGGCCCTGAGCCGCCCGACCTCGAGCCCCCGCACATTGCGCAGCGGCTGGTCGGCAAAGGCCCGGAGCAGCGTCGCCTGTTCGTCATCGGGGCGCGCGAAGCTCAGCAGCAACTGCGCGACCATTGAGCGCGAGGCCTCCATGTGCCCGTCATCGCATTTGATCGCATAGCCCCAGCCCAGGTCGCGGATGGCGCCGCACTGCACGCCCTCGGCCCCGCCCTTCTGCATCAGCCTGCCCCTGAACGCGCCCATCACGACAGTGTCGAGATGGCCCGTGCCCGCCACGAGGCGCGGATGGCGCGCTGCCGCATCAAAGACCCGCCGGGCTGCATCGGCGAGGCTCTCCGGCAGGTCGCGCCCGGTCGCCATGCGGGCAAAGCCGAGTGCGAGGCTCTCCAGCGGCACCGCCCAGGTCGGGATCGAGCAGCCATCGATGCCGCAGCGATCCTCGCTGAGCGGGGCGCCCAGCACATGCTCCATGGCACTCCGCACCGCCTTCTGGACCGGATGATCGCGCTCGACATAGCCATGGGTATCGACCCCCAGAGTGCGCGCCACCGAAAGCATGCCGGCATGCTTGCCCGAGCAGTTGTTGTGCAGGGCCGTCGGCGATCCGCCCGCGGCCCGCATCGCCTCGCGCGCCGCCGGATCGGTGGGTGCATGGGCGCCGCATTCGAGCGCGGTGGCATCGAGCCCGATCGTCTCGAGAAAGCGGGTGACGCCTGCGACGTGCACATCCTCGCCGTGATGGGATGCGCAGGCGAGGGCAAGCTTTTCGTCGTCGAGCGCGAACCGGCCGATGGCGCCGGTCTCGGCCATCGCCATCGCCTGGATCGACTTGACCGCCGAGCGTGGAAAGACCGGCCGCTGCACATCGCCGGCCGAAGCGATGATCCGGCCGTCGGCATCCATGACGATGAAGCTGCCGCGATGCCGGTTTTCGACGTAGCCGCCCCGCACCGCCTCGGCCAGCACCGGATTTGCCGTCATGTCCATCACTCCAGAAGAAAAAGCGCCCCGTGTCGATCCCGCGAGGGATAACAGGGGGCGCGTCAAGTGACTAGGAGGTCGAAAGGAAGGTGCATGGGATCGAAGGACCCGGTCAGGCGAAAGACCGGGCCCGGCAGGCGAAGCTCAGATGTCGTAGTCGGGAATGAGCGTGAGATAGCGGGCGTTGACCCAGCCGCTCTGCCACTGGTTTTCAACGAGGCACCAGTCGGCGCCGCCCTGCGGGGCGATGATGCAGCGCTCGATCCACACGGAGTCCTGCGGGTCGAGCTGGCCCACCTTCTGCGAGTAGGATGCGGGCCATTTGCGGATGTTGAGATGGTCCCAATGGGCAACGCCGGTCACGCGGGCGGGGGCCTGCACGTCATAGCCGGCGGCCATGGCGGGCTGTACGGCAAATCCGGCCGCGGCGGCGATCACGAGGCCGGCAAGGGCGGCAACCACCAGCTTTTCCTGAGACTTGGTCATTTCGGGCTCCTGGGCTCGAGTGCGTTTCAATGGAGACGACCCTAGTGCCGAGCCTTTGAACCCGTTGTGACCTCGCCGTTCAGTTGGCGTTCATGGCGAAATCAGCCGTCCAGCCCCAGCGGATCGGCGTCGAGCGGCCAGATCGGACGGGGCAGGCGCTTCCAGTCGAGCGCCGCCCAGTCGGGGTCGCTGGCCCCAGGCGAGGCGACGTACAACTGCCTGCGCACGAGCGGCGCGAACAGGTCGGTGTGCTTGTAGAGGTTCTTGATGGCGACGATCTGCTTGTCGCCCAAGCTGATGCCGTGCCGCTCGAACATCGAGAGCGAATAGACGTTGACGCGCTTGGTGGTGAGCAGGATCTCGATGCCTTCCATCCGCACCACGGCGATATCGCCGCAATGCAGCTCGCCGCCATTTTCCTGCTCCTGATAGGCATCGCGCTTGAGAAAGAGCACCTCGGCCTCCCCGTCGCAGGGCGGACCCGAATGCGGCTCGAACTTGCCCCCGATCCGCAGTCTGAGTTTTGCGCCGACGCCCACCTGCTGGCATATGCCCACCGCCAGAGGATCGAACAGCGGCACGATGGCGGCGTTGCGGATGCCGGAATCGATGAAGGCGCGCAGCATGTAGGTCGTATCGCCCGGCGCGCCGCTGCCGGCCTGATCTGAGGTGTCGGCGAGGAGCAGCGGCTTCTCGCCTGCGATCCGGGCCTCTGCGATGGCGTCCTCGAAGGAGGTGAAGGGCAGGCAGGCCGCCTTGCGATCGCGGTAAAAGCGCTTGCCGAAGGCTTCGGCCGTGCGCTCGGCCAGAGCCATCGAGCCATCCGCGATGGCCAGCATCTTGGCGCCCGCGATCGGCACGTCCGCCCACGGAAAGCCGTGATTGAGCGAGAGCGAGAGTATGCCGTCCTTGCCCTCGGCATCGAACATCGCCTCTGTGAACCCGATCATCGGCCCCTGCATGGTTGTCGGGAACAGCCCCATGGTCCTGCAGTCGAACAGCGCCATCTTCGGGTCGATCTCGCCGGCCAGCGTCCGCTCGACCAGCGTGAACACATCGTCGGCGCGCGCCGCCTGGTCGTTATGCGGGTACGCCTTGTAAAAGACGATGATATCGGCCGTTTCGACGAGCACGTGATCGATATGGGCGTGCAGGTCGAGCTCGAGCCCAATCGTCACATCCGGACCGACCAGCTGGCGCACCCGCGTAACGAAATCGCCTTCGCAATCGTCATACCCCTCGGCGACCATCGCGCCATGAAGGAACAGCAGCACCGCATCCACCGGCCCGGCCGCCGCAAGTTCGCCGAGAATGCGGTCGCGCAGATATTCATAGGTCGCCCGCGTGGTGATGCCGGCCGGCTCCGCGAAGGTATGGAGCCCCTCGACCACGTCCCAGCCCAGCGCGCGGGCACGCGCCAGCCAGGTGCGAGCCGGTGCGTTCCAGTGCGACGGCACCGCGCCCTCGGCGCCATGCTCAGCCCATGCGTGATGCTTGAAGTCGTCAAGGCCCGTCGGGAACGAGGCGAAGGTGCTGGTTTCCGTGCCGAAAGTGGCAATGAAGATGCGCATCGATGGGGTCCGTCGCCTGATGTCCGAGATCGACAGAGGCTAGGGCGGGCGCCGAGGGGGGGTCAACCAAGCCGCGTTCCGCGGGAAGAAATCCGTGGTCCCGACCTGCCGTTTAATGGAGCCCCGTCTTTGCGCCGCCCTGCGATTCCAGCTAAGTCATCCCGCACCAGCGCAGGATCGCTTCATGCTCGATGGCAAGACACTTCTGATTACCGGCGGCACCGGCTCGTTCGGCAATGCGGCCCTCAGCCGGTTTCTTGCCAGCAACGCCGCCGAGATCCGCATCTTCAGCCGCGATGAGAAAAAGCAGGACGACATGCGCCGCGCCCTGCGCGACCGCCGCGTCACCTTCCATATCGGGGATGTGCGCGAGCCATCGGCGGTCGACGACGTGATGCACGGGGTCGACTACGTCTTTCACGCTGCGGCTCTAAAGCAGGTGCCCTCCTGCGAATTCTACCCCATGGAGGCTATCCGCACCAATGTGCTGGGCGCCGAAAACGTCATGCGGGCCGCAATCGCCCATGGCGTTTCGCGCTGCGTGGTGCTGTCCACCGACAAGGCCGTCTACCCCATCAACGCCATGGGCATGTCCAAGGCGATGATGGAAAAGGTGATGGTGGCCAAGTCGCGCGTCGCGGCGCCCGGCGGCACTGTGCTCTGCGCCACGCGCTACGGCAATGTCATGGCCTCGCGCGGCTCGGTGATCCCGCTCTTTATCGAGCAGATCAAGGCGGGTCGGGCCCTGACCCTCACCGACCCGGGGATGACGCGCTTCCTCATGTCACTCGAGGAATCGGTCGATCTCATCCTCTTCGCCTTCGCCCATGCCCGGCCGGGCGATCTCTTCGTGCAGAAGGCGCCCGCCGCCACCGTCGGCGATCTGGCGCAGGCGCTGCGCGAACTCTTTTCCAGCGATGCGCCCATCGAGATCATCGGCACGCGCCATGGCGAGAAGCGCTATGAGACGCTGGTCTCACGCGAGGAGATGGCGCGGGCGCGGGATCTGGGGGCTTATTTCGCCGTGCCCGCCGATGCGCGCGACCTCAATTACGATCGCTATTTCGTCGAGGGCGAGCCCAGGCTGGGTGAGTTCGACGACTACACCTCGCACAACACACGGCGCCTCGGCGTGCCGGAAATCAAGCAGATCCTCCTCACGCTGCCCATGGTGCGGGAGGCGCTCGATGCTTAAGGTGATGACGATGGTGGGCACGCGGCCCGAAATCATCCGCCTTTCGCGCGTCATTGCGCGCCTCGACCAGCATGTCGAGCATCTGCTGGTCCATACCGGCCAGAACTATGATTACGAGCTCAACCAGGTCTTTTTCGAGGATCTCGGGTTGCGCCAGCCCGATCTCTATCTCGATGCCGCTCGCGCCTCGGCCGCCGAAACCATCGGCACCATCATCATCGCCGTGGACAAGGCGCTTGCTCAGCACCAGCCCGATGCGGTGCTGATCCTGGGCGATACCAACAGCGCGCTTGCCGCCATTCCGGCCAAGCGCCGCAAGATCCCCATCTTCCACATGGAAGCAGGCAATCGCTGCTTCGATATGCGCGTGCCCGAGGAGATCAACCGGCGCATCGTCGATCATACGGCCGATATCAACCTCACCTACAGCACCATCGCGCGTGATTATCTGCTGCGCGAGGGGCTGCCTCCCGATCAGGTGATCCGCACCGGTTCCCCGATGCGCGAGGTGCTGGAGCATCAGCGCGAAAAGATTGCCGCTTCCGGCGTGCTCGAGCGCCTCGGCCTTGTTTCCGAGGGCTATTTCGTCGTCAGTGCGCATCGCGAGGAAAGCGTCGATGATCCGGTGCAACTGGGCCGGCTCATGGATGTGCTCGATGCGGTCGCAAGCCGCTACGGATTGCCGCTCATCGTTTCGACCCATCCGCGCACCCGTAAGCGCCTCGATGCGCTCGGTAGGCCGGCCCATGAACGCGTCCGCTTCGAAAAGCCGTTCGGATTTTCCGATTATGTCGCCTTGCAGGTCAATGCGTGTGCCGTACTCTCTGATAGCGGCACCATCACCGAGGAAGCCTCGATCCTCAATTTCCCCGCGCTCAACCTGCGCAATGTGCATGAGCGGCCGGAGGGCTTCGAGGAAGGGGCGGTGATGATGGTTGGCCTCGATGCCGAACGCGTTCTGGACGGCCTCGATATCCTCGCAACCCAGCCGCGCGGCGAGGACCGCCTGCTGCGCATGGTCGAGGATTATGCGCCGCTCAACGTCTCGGACAAGGTGCTGCGCATCATCGTGAGCTATACCGGCTATGTTGCAAGGCGGGTGTGGGGGCAGGGGGCGTAGCGGCCTTGCCCGGTTCGATCACCTCGAACAGAACCTGCCGGGCCCGAGCCTCGTCGGCCGCTGCCAGAGCCTGTTGCAGGCGCATCATGTGCTCGCCCATGCCCCGGTCTCGTATGCTGAGGCCCGTGCGCATGATCTTGGGGTGGCTGGTGGTCGCTGCCGCGGCGGGATTGTAGAAAAGCTCTTCATAGAGCTTTTCGCCCGGACGCGTCCCGGTGATGCTGATGGCGATGTCGCCTTCCGGATTGGTCTCGTCGCGCACCGAAAAGCCAGCGAGCTTGATCATGTTCTCCGCCAGGTTGCGGATGAGGATCGGCTGGCCCATGTCGAGCAGGAAGAGGTCGCCGCTCTTTGAGAGGCTCCCGGCCTGCACGATGAGCTCGGCCGCTTCGTGGATCGACATGAAATAGCGCGTCATGGCCGGATCGGTCACGGTCACGGGTCCTCCGGCGGCGATCTGCTCCTTGAAGAGCGGGACCACCGAACCGTTTGAGCCCAGTACATTGCCGAAGCGCACCGCGCAAAAGCGCTGCCCCGTGCCCGCCGCCTGTGCCTCGAAGGCCTTCTGCTGAACGATGAACTCGGCCCAGCGCTTGGTGGCACCCATGACATTGGTCGGGCGCACGGCCTTGTCGGACGAGATCAGCACGAAATCACGCACGCCCTGCGCCTGGGCCGCGTCGGCGAGCACCTGTGTGCCCAGGACGTTGTTGCGGATGCCTTCGAGCACATTGGCCTCGACCAGCGGCACATGCTTGTAGGCGGCGGCATGGAAGACGACTTCGACGCCGTGCTGCCTGAGCACGCGCGACACCAGCTCCTTTTCCGTGATCGTGCCGAGGACAGGCACGATCACGCCGCCCGGTACTAAGAGACGACGCGCAAGCTCATAAAGGGCGAACTCGTTGGCTTCGAACAGCACGAGCTTGGCCGGCGACCATTTGGCGATGAGCCTGCACAATTCCGAGCCGATCGATCCGCCCGCACCGGTGACCATGATGGTGCGGCCTTCCACCATGGTGCGGATCAGGTTCGGATCGGGAGGAACCGAGGAGCGACCCAGAAGGTCGTCGATATCGATCTCGCGGATCTGGTTGACGAGATATTTGCCCGAAAGCACGTCGTTGATGGGCGGCAGCGTCCTGAGCCTGATGCCGCGTTCCGCCAGTTTCGCGAGCAGGTCCTGCCGGTCCTCTGCACCGATGACCGCGCCGCTGAGAATGACCTCGGCAGGCCGGTAGCGGGCCAAAATGTCGCCAAGCCGCTTCGGCGGATGGACCCGGATACCGGCGACATCGTGATTTTCGAGCGCCGCCGTCTCGTCGATGAAGGCCACCACGCGGCCCGAGCCCTGCTGGCGGATGGCGGTGGCCAGTTGCGCCCCGGCCGATCCGGCGCCGTAGATGACGATGCCCGGTTCGTCCCCACCCTTGACCGGGCCGCGCCGGCGCCACAGCACCTGCTTGGCCACATAGCGGCTGCCCCCGACAAGCAGGGTGCATAACAGCCAGAAGATCAGCGGTACCGATCGCGGCACGACGAAATAGTTGGTGAACTGGAACACGAAGACCAGCATCACCCAGATAAGCGTGGCGAGGGTGGTGGCCCGCACGATCGAAAAGACTGCATCTTCGGGCAGAAAGCGCAGCACGCTGCGATAGAGCCCCAGCATCGCGAAGGTCGGGATCGCGATCAGCGGCGCTGCGAGGATGATGAGAACCGCTTCAGGTGTCGGTGGGGCCCACCAGTCGCCATAGCGCAGCGCGAAGGCGCCCCAGATCGCGAAGCTGACCGTGATCAGATCGGCCGCCACCAGAATACTGCGCTTGCGCCCGCGCGGCAGATTGCGCAACGCATTGACCGCAGCTTCCGCAACCGGCCTCATCAAACTGCGGCCCAGCCCGAGCAAAAGCGCAGGGACCAGCAATGACCACGCTGTCTTTTGCTGTAACTTGTGTAAATTTGCTTGGAAGTGAACTGTCTGGCCCGCGCTGCCTGCTTGCAGCCGATTGCTATGATGAACACGCTATGCACCTACCGCCCCGCAGCCACCATTGCGCAGTTTCGGGCAAAGGGCAATGCGCAGGATCTACCCTCGATCGGTCGCCTGCATCGTTTCGAGGATCGCCCGCTCGGCGCCTTCGAGATGCAGGCGCGATGCGGTCCGCGCCCCCTCGGGGTCGCCCTGCTTTAAGGCCTCGATGATTTGCCGGTGTTCAGCCATGGCCTCGGCGGAGCGCCCGGGACGCGTGCCGTAAAAGCGAACCAGCCGGGCGCGGTCGATGAGCGTCGCATGCAACTCCGTCAGCACGGGATTGCCGGCCGCCTCGACGATCAGCCTGTGGAAAAGACTGTCGGTATCGGTGATGACCTGGCGGGGTGCGCGGGTGTGCAACGCGCCATGAAGGGTGATCATCGACTGCTCGAGCCCGGCAATCAACGCTTCGGGCGCAGGGCCCTGCGCCGCCACGATGGCAGCGGCAGCCGGCTCGACGATCTTGCGGGCCCCATAGACGTTGATCAGGTCTTCGGGCGAGAACGAACGCACCACCGTGCCGCTGCGCGGTCGGATATCCACGAGGCCCTCGCGCTCGAGCAGCTTGAGCGCTTCCTTGATCGGGGCGGCCGAGACATCGAGCTGATGGGCCAGGGCCTCGACGCTCAGCCGCGTGCCGCGCTCCAGCTCTCCGGTCAGGATGCGGCGCTTGATCTCGCCATAGGCCTGAATGGCCAGTGAGTCCCGGCTGTCGTCCATCGCGCCCGTCCCGAGGTCAACGGACGGGCATGGTGCCCGCCCGCGCCGGTGCATGCAACCCTGCCCGTGGCCGGCCTCAGCCGACAGCGGCCAGGGCCTGCTCCACATCGGCGATGATGTCGTCGATATGTTCGATGCCGACCGAAATGCGCACCAGATCCTCGGACACCCCGGCCTTTGCCAGTTCCTCGGGCGAAAGCTGGCGGTGCGTGGTCGAGGCCGGGTGGCAGGCCAGCGACTTGGCGTCCCCGATATTGACCAGCCGGTAGATCATCTTGAGCGCATCGATGAACTGCCCACCTGCCACGGCTCCGCCTTCGATGCCGAAGCTGATGATGCCCGAGGCCTTGCCCTTGGTGATCTTGCGGGCCGTTGCATTGTAGCGGCTGCCGGGCAGGGCGGCATAATTGACCCATTTGACCTTGGGGTGCTTGTCCAGCCACTGGGCGAGAGCCTCGGCATTCTGGCAATGCCGCTCCATGCGCAGCCCCAGGGTTTCGAGGCCCATGAGAAACAGGAAGGCACTGTGCGGGGCGAGCGCCGCGCCGGTATTGCGAAGGGGCACGACACGTGCGCGCCCGATGAAGGCGGCAGGCCCGAGCGCCTCGGTATAGACCACCCCATGGTAGGAGGGGTCGGGCTCGTTGAACACCGGGAACCGCTTGGCATTGGCCTTCCAGTCGAACTTGCCGCTGTCCACGATCATCCCGCCGATCGAGTTGCCGTGCCCGCCGATATATTTGGTCAAGGCATGCACCACGATATCGGCGCCGAAATCGATGGGACGGCAGAGGAAGGGCGTGGCCACGGTATTATCGACGATCAACGGCACGCCGTGGCGATGGGCAATCTCGGCCAGGGCCTGGATATCGACGACATTTCCGGCCGGATTGCCGATGGATTCGCAGAACACCGCCTTCGTCCGGTCATCGATCAGCGCCTCGATGCCGGCGAAATCGGCCTGGTCGGCGAGGCGCACCTCGATGCCCTGGCGCGGGAAGCTGTGCACGAAGAGATTGTAGGTGCCGCCATAGAGCTGGCTCACCGAAACGATGTTGTCGCCGACCCCGGCCAGCGTCTGGATCGCGTAGGTGATGGCCGCCATGCCCGATGCGAGGGCCAGCCCGGCAATGCCGCCTTCGAGTTCGGCAACGCGCGCCTCGAGCACCGCCGAGGTCGGGTTCATGATGCGGGTATAGATGTTGCCGGGCACGGCGAGGTTGAAGAGATCGGCGCCGTGCTGGGTGTCGTCGAAGGTGTAGCTGGTGGTCTGGTAGATCGGCACGGCGGCCGATTTGGTGGTGCCTTCGGGCGTATAGCCGTGATGGAGGGCGATCGATTCGGGCTTCATGAGGCTCCCTTCCGCATGATCAGGTACTCGCGCCCCACCGCCTAGCACTTCCGGCGCAAGATGGGCAGGGTTGCCGGGAGATTGCTATGCCTCCGGCCTGCGGGATCGGAGCAACCGCTACCTCCGCGCCAGTTCGGCGGGGGCCTGAGCCGGCGCCTCGGCTCGAAAGTCCAAGGCGGGCGATGATCGTCGACGCCGTCGCGGCAATGATCCTGCGTTGGCGCGCAGGACCTCGTAGCCAGCACCCTCCGCTTCTTGGTTCACGCCGACTATCTCTCACCCAACGCCACCGCCTGCGCGTTCCTCTACGGCAGTCGCATCGCTCCCAACTGCAAGCGCCAGACAGCGCGGAACGCCACCCCGTTGACATCCGTATACAGCTGAGTACAACTGCCTCCAACAAGCGGCCCGGTACGCTCTTGCGGAGGAAAAAGGCATGAATTGCTCGGAAGTCATGGTGCGCTATCTGGCCGCCGCGGGCACGAAATACGTGTTCGGCTACCCCGGCGATCCCAGCGTGCCCTTCCTCGAGGCCTGCCGCCGGCAAAACATGGAGTTCGTGCTCGCCACCCGCGAGGGCACGGCCGGGCTGATGGCGGAAGCCTATGGGCAGCTCACCGACATGCCGGGCGTGGCGCTTTCGACCCTCGGGCCGGGCTCGTCCAACCTCGTCAACGCGGTGGCCAATGCCTGGGCCGACCGGGTACCGATGATCGCCATTTCCGGGCAGATCGAGAGCCGGCGCGAGCCGTTCTTCACCCACCAGGTGATCGACCACAACCGGGTGTTCTCGCCCATCAGCAAGTACACCACCTCGATCCTGCCCACGACTGTGGGCACCATCATGCGTAAGGCGCTGCGCACCGCCATGGCCGATCGGCCGGGCCCGGTGCACATCTCGACCCCCGGCGACGTGGTGGGCGCCGAGGCGCAGGACGACGAGATCGTGCTGCCCCCGATGAACGCGCTGGCCCATGGGCTCGGCGTTTCTGGCGATCTCGGGGATCCGGTGAAGGTGATTACCGCGGCGCGGCGCCCGATCATCCTTGCCGGCATCTCGGCCGTGCGCGGCAAGGCCGGCGCGGCGATCACGGCGCTCGCCGAAGCGCTGGGCTGCCCGGTGGTGGTGGCGCCGATGGCCAAGGGCATCATCGATGAAACCCACCCCTACTATGCCGGCACGCTCGACATGGCGTGCAACGCCTTCGTCTGGGATTTCCTCAAATCCGCCGACCTCGTGCTCAATATCGGCTTTGATGCGGTCGAGCTGATCAAGCCCTGGACGGTGACGCGGCCGATCATCCATATCGACAGCGTTCCCAATACCGACCAGATCTATCAGGCCGGCATCGAGATCGTCGGGCAGATCGCCCCGGTCGTGGAGGCGATCACGAGCCATGTGGGCTCATCCTCCGCCCGCTGGAGCGAGGCCGAGGTTGCAAAGCACCGCGAGGCGCTGCGCGCGCTCTATCTCGCGGGGCGGACGAGCGGCAGGCTCAACCCCACCGACGTCGTCGACATCGCGCTTGCGGCCAGTGCGCCCGATACCATCGCCACGACCGATGTCGGTTCGCACAAGCTGCTGGTGGGCCAGGGTTGGGTGTCGCGCAGCCCCAAGACCATGCTGATGAGCAACGGGCTCTCGTCCATGGGCTATTCGCTGCCCGCCGCCATGGTCGCGAAAATGGTGCATCCCGAGCGCAATGTGGTGTGCTTCACCGGCGATGGCGGCCTCGCCATGGTCTTGGGCGAATTGCGCACCGTCTCGGCGCTGAAGCTAGGGATCACCATCGTGGTGTTCTGCGACAACTCGCTCAACCGCATCGAGCTCAAGCAGCACGCCCGGCAGTTCCCCGCCTTCGGCACCACCATTCCGGAATCGGATGTGCCCAAGCTGGCCGAGGCGATGGATTGCGATGCGGTGCGCGTCGACAGTGCCGCCGAGCTCGAGCGCGCCATGGCGCAGGGACCGGCGGCAGACCGTCCGCTGGTCATCGCCGCCCATATCGATCCCGCCCAGTACATGGCCCAGTTCTGATGCCGCTCTATCCCGAACACATCAACACGCGCCTCCTGATCGAAGGCGAATGGGTCGAGGGCTCGCGCAGCGAAACTGTGCTCGACAAGTTCTCGCGCACCCCCTGTGGAGAGGTTACGATCGCCGGGCCCGCCGAGATCGACCGGGCGCTGGCCGCCGCCATGTCGGCCCACAAGGCCGGCGCGCCCAACCCCAATGCGCGCGCCCAGGTGCTCGAACGCGCCATTCCCATGATTGCGGAACGACGCACCGATTTCCGCACGCTGATGGGTATCGAAGCGGGCTTTCCCCCGAGCGATGCCGATGGCGAGATCGACCGCTGCATGGAGACGCTGCGGCTTTCAGCCATCGCTGCCCGCGAGCTCAAGGGCGAGATGGTGCCGATGTCGGGCTCCCCGCACGGGCAGGGACGGCTGGGCTTTACCCGGCGGGTGCCGGTGGGGCCGGTGCTGGCCATCACCCCGTTCAATTCGCCGCTCAATACCGTCTGCCACAAGATCGCCCCGGCCTTCGCGGCCGGTAACCCGGTCGTGCTGAAGCCGTCATTGCACACCCCGTCGACCGCCGCGCTTCTGGCGCAGATCCTGCTTGAGGCGGGCGTTCCTCCGGCCTTCCTGCAGGTGCTGCATGGCGGGGCCGAGACGGCCGAAACCCTGATCGCCGACGAACGGGTCCGTTACATCACCTTCACCGGCTCGACGGCGGTGGGTCGGTCGATCCAGGCGCGGGCGGGGCTGAGGCGCACGCAGATGGAGCTGGGCTCCATCTCCTCTACCGTGCTCTGCGCCGATGCCGATCTCGACGCCGCCATACCCAAGATTGTGGCCGCCAGCTTCCGCAAGGCGGGGCAGGTGTGCAGCTCGATCCAGCTGCTGCATGTCGAGCGTTCGATCTATGAGAGCGTGCTCGAGCGCATCATTGCCGGCGCAGATGCGCTGAAGGTCGGAGACCCCGCCGCGCCCGGCATCCAGGTGGGTCCGCTGGTCTCGGACGCAGCTGCCGACCGGGTGCAGGCGTGGGTCGAAGAGGCCATCGCCATGGGCGCGACGGCTCACACCCGATGGTGGCGCGAAGGCGCCTCGATCCGCCCGGTGGTGCTGACCGATGTGTCGCCTGAGATGCGCGTCACATGTGCCGAAATCTTCGGGCCCGTGCTGAGCATCATCCCGTTCGACGATTTCGACGAGGTGATCGCGCGCGCCAATGCCTCGCCCTTCGGGCTGGCAGCGGGCGTGTTCACCAAGAACCTCGACACCATCGCCAAAGCCATCGAGGGCCTCGATGTGGGCGGGCTCCACTTCAACGAGACCAGTTCGAGCCGCATCGACCTGATGCCCTATGGCGGGGTCAAGGACAGCGGCTTCGGGCGGGAAGGCCCGGCTTTCGCCGTAGCCGAAATGACCGAGGAACGCCTCGTCACCATCCGCATGGCCTGAGCGGCTGTGCCGCCATGCCCAAGCCGCCCGAAAAAGAAGGCGGCACGAGCACCATCCAAGCCGGATCAATCGCGGCAAAGCGCCGCCTGGAGGAAACCAGAATGAAGACACTCACCGCCCTTCTCATCGCCGGCGTTGCCGGACTTGCCATCACGGCCGGCACCGCGCAGGCCCAGAGCTATCCCGAAGCGGGCCGCACCGTGACCATCATGGTCGGGTTCGGCGCCGGCGGCGGCACCGACATTGCCGGCCGGCTCCTGGCCGATGCGCTTGAGGCCAAGCTCGGCGGCAATTTCATCGTCGAGAACTATCCCGGCGGCGGCGGGCTCCAGGCCCTGCAGCGCGTCGTTCCGGCGGCTGCCGATGGCTATACGCTGGCCTTCGTGCCGATCCCGGCCACCAACATGCTCTATCTCGACCCCGATCGCGGCGGCACCTTCACCCTCGATGACCTGACCCCGATCGCCATGCATGATTTCGGCACGGTGGCCATCGCGGTGGCGGCCGACAGCCCCTACCAGACGCTGGGCGACCTGATCGAGGCCGCCAAGACCGACACCAGCATCACTGCCGCCTCCAATGGCGCGCTGGCCATCGGCCATCTGGGGCTGATGCAGCTCAACCAGAAAGCCGGCGTCAACATCAACTGGACCGCGATCACCGAGCCCGGACAGCTGATGAGCAACTTGATCGGCGGCAATATCGCGGTGGTCTCGGACACGTTCTCGGAGCTCTATCCGGCTGCCCAGAACGGCGATATCCGCTTCCTTGCAACGCTCGCGCGTGAAACCACCCCCGAGATCGAGGGCATCCCGACCGCCATCGACCAGGGCATCGACCTCGAGCTCCAGACCAGCCGCGTGCTCGTCGGCCCGGCCGGCCTGCCCGCCGAAGTGGTTTCGACCCTCGAGACGGCAATCGGCGAAATCACCGCCGACCCCGCCTATCGCGAGGCCGCATCCAAGGCCGCGGTGCAGATCAACTACCTCAATTCCGCCGACGTGACCGCGCTCTGGCGCTCGCTCGACGAGGCGTTCCTGCCGCAGGTCGAGACCTTCCGCGCGCAGTCGACGCGCTGACCAACAGGCGGCTGCGGGCCCATCGGGCTAACGCAGCCGTTACCTCGCGTTTCCGGGCGGCGAACCGGTATCCACTTCGCCTGGGAACGCTCTAACCGGCAGGAGGGACGCGATGAGGGAATGGCTTGGCGCTCTGGGCTTTCTGGCCTTCGCCGTCGGCGTCCTGGCTGTCGGGGCGAACCTTCAGGTGATGACGCGCTTCGGGCCGGGGCCCGGCTTCTTCCTGCGCGGGCTGGCCATCGTGCTGATCGGGCTCGTGCTGATCCATGCCTTGACGCTCGTGCTGGGGCGGCGGCGCGTGCAGGCGGCCGAGGCGACGCCCGACCATCCCGAAGCGGTGCTGTTTCGCGACGAGGATGACGAACCGCTGATCGCGCCTCCCGGCGCCGGCTGGCGCTTTGTCGCGCTTGCCGGGGCCATGATGGCCTATGCCCTGCTCATCGAGCGGCTGGGCTTTCTCGTCTCAACGACGCTGCTCTGCTTTGTGGCGATGACCGTGCTGGGCCGGCCATGGCTGCGAAGCGCCCTCGAGGCCCTGGTGGCGATCCTCGTGGCCTGGCTGGTGTTCGGCCGGCTCCTGGGGGTCAACCTGCCATCGGCCTCGCTGCCGCCCTTCTCGATGCTCGGACTTTAGGGGAGGGCGTTATGGACGGACTTTTGGGACTGCTGCAGGGCTTCGAGGTCGTCTTCACCTGGCAGAACCTGCTCTTTGCGCTCATCGGCTGCCTCACCGGCATGCTGGTCGGGGTGCTGCCGGGCGTGGGCCAGAGCGCCGGAATGGCGATGCTCATTCCCATCAGCTACCACCTCGAGCCGAGCGGGGCGATCATCATGCTCGCCTCGATCTTCTATGGGGCGGCCTATGGCGGCACCATCACCTCGGTTCTGATGAACGTGCCGGGGGAATCGGAATCCATCGTCACCACTTTTGATGGCTACCCCATGGCCCAGCAGGGCCGGGGCGGCATCGCCCTCTCGATCTCGGCGATCGGCTCGTTCATCGGGGGCACGGCGGCCACCATCGCGCTCGCCCTCGTGGCGATCCCGATCAGCCGGCTCGCAGTACGGCTCGGACCGCCCGAATATGCGACGCTGATGATCCTGGGACTGTGCCTCGCGGCAGGCCTTCTCGGCTCCTCGATCGTCAAGGGCCTGATCATGGTGGTGTTCGGGCTGCTGCTGAGCCAGATCGGCACCGATCCGGCGCTCGGCATACCGCGGCTGACGCTCGGGCAGGCGAGCCTGCTCGACGGCATTCCGATCCTTGCCATCATCATGGGCTTTTACGGACTGTCCGATGTGCTGCTGAGCCTCTTCAAACCGGCTGAAAAGCGCGGCGTGGCGGCGCCGATCACGCGCCTCCTGCCACGGGCGAGCGACCTGCGCGAGGCGGCGGGGCCGATCG
This sequence comes from Devosia enhydra, assembly GCF_900119845.1. Lineage (GTDB taxonomy): Bacteria > Pseudomonadota > Alphaproteobacteria > Rhizobiales > Devosiaceae > FPKU01. The sequence continues at coordinate 227,366 of NZ_FPKU01000003.1, read as the reverse complement.
CGCGCGGCACGCTGGTGGGCGCCACCATCGGCATCCTGCCCGGCATGGCTTCGGCGGTAAGCACCTTCTTTTCCTACGCGCTCGAACGCCGCGTCTCGAAGACGCCCGAAAAATTCGGCAAGGGCGCCCTGGCCGGTGTCGCGGGGCCGGAGACTGCCAACAATGCCTTCGCCAATGCCAGCTTCCTGCCGCTGATGACCCTCGGCATTCCCGGATCGGCCGCGCTCGCCATCCTCTTTGGGGCGCTGATGATCCAGGGCATCACGCCCGGCCCGCTGATGTTCCGCGACCATCCCGACGTCGCCTGGGGTCTGATCGCCTCGATGATCGTGGGCAATGGCATGCTGCTGGCGCTGAGCTTTCCGCTCATCGGCATCTGGGTCTCGATCCTCAAGCTTCCCTCGAACCTGATCGGCGCGATCATCATCGTGGTCTCAATGATCGGGGTCTACACGGTGAGTTCGAACCCCTTCGACCTCATGGCGCTGACCATCTTCACCGTCATCGGGGCGGGGCTCAAGGTGCTGAACTTCCCCCTCGCGCCGGCCATCCTCGCCTTCATCCTGGGGCGCCCGATCGAGAGCGCGCTGGGCCAGACGCTCAACATCGCGCAGGGCGATGCCACGGTGTTCCTCACCCGCCCGATCTCGGCGACCTTCATCGCGCTGTCGCTGCTCATCATCGTGTCCTCGGGCTGGCGCCTCTATCGCGACAGGCAGGCGACCCGATGAGTTCAGCCATGCACGGCCTGGCTCAGGAGATCGACGCGGCGGCGGCCGGCCGAGCGGATATGGTCGCGCGCCGCCGCTTCCGCATCGCCGGCATCGCGGCTGACGATGGCTTCGAGCACGGTGCGGTGCTCGGCATGGGCCTCGGCGGGTCGTCCGGGCAGATCGAGCATGGTGGGCAGGAGCGCGATGGTGGAGGCCATGTTCTCGAGGCTCTTGAGCAGATAGCGGTTGTGCGCCGACATGTAGATCATCGAGTGGAAGCGCCGGTTGAGGCGCGAGAGGGCGCGCGGCTCCTCGAACAATGTCGGCTCGAGCCCGTTGATTTCGGCCAGCGTGATGAGTTCGGCCTCCGAGGCGTGCTGGGCGGCGAGCCGTGCGGCCGTGCCCTCGAGGGCCTCGCGCATGGTGTAGAGCTCAACGATCATCTGATGGTCGGGCTGGGTGACGACGAGGCCGCGACGCGGCTCGTGGCTCAAGAGCCCCTCGGATTCGAGCCGGTAGATCGCTTCGCGGATCGGGGTGCGCGACATCTCGAAGCGTTCGGACAGGTCGGTTTCGGTAACCCGCGTGCCGGGCACGATGATGCCGTCCTCGATGGCGTCCTTGAGCTTGGAATAGGCCTCGAGGCCGAGATCGCGGCCGGGACCGTCGCGCAATGTGGTCTCGCGTTGAACCTGACTTGCCATTTCCATTGCCCCCATACCGTCACGCGCCAACAGGCGCCTCGCTGTTCTTCCGATCAATGGCGCAAGCCACCGCGGCTGTCCAGAAGACAGACAAATGCGGCTGTATACATTTGTACTAGGAGCTTTGAATGAAACTGGTCCTGCTTCCCGGCGATGGCATTGGGCCCGAGATCGCGGCTGCGACGCGCGTGGTCATCGAGGCGGCGGCGGCCCGGTTCGGGCTCACCCTCGAGATCGAAGAGGATCTGGCCGGCCATGCCAGCCTGAAAAAGCACGGCGCGACCGTGACCCCGGAGCTTCTCTCCCGGGTGCGGGCCGCCGATGGGCTGATCCTGGGCCCGACGGCGACCTTCGATTTCAAGGATGCGGCGCGCGGGGAGATCAACCCCTCGATGTATTTCCGCAAGAATCTCGACCTGTTCGCCAATATCAGGCCCTCGCGCACCTATGCCGGTGTGCCCAACAAGGTCGGCGATTTCGATCTCGTCATCGTTCGCGAGAACACCGAGGGCTTCTACACCGACCGCAACATGGCGCAGGGCGATGGCGAAATCCTCGTGACGCCCGATGTGTCGATCGCGCTGAGGCGCATCACCCGGCATTGCTGCGAGCGCATCGCCCGCAGCGCCTTCGAACTGGCGATGACACGGCGCCGGCGGCTGACCTTCGTGCACAAGGCCAATGTGCTCAAGATCAGCGACGGCATGTTCCTCGATATCTGCCGGGCGATGGCGGCGGACTATCCCGAAGTCGAGACCGATGACGTGCTGATCGATGCCATGATGGCGCATGTGGTGCGCAAGCCCTCGCGCTTCGACGTCATCGTCACCACCAACATGTATGGCGATATTCTCTCCGATCTTACGGCCGAGCTTTCGGGCAGCCTGGGGCTGGGCGGCTCGATCAATGCCGGCGCCGAGCATGCGATGGCACAGGCTTCGCACGGGTCGGCACCCGATATCGCCGGGCAGGACGTTGCCAACCCGATGTCGCTGATCCTCTCGACGGCGCAGCTCTTCGACTGGTTCGGATCGCGCTCGGGCGATGCGGCCTATGTCGCGGCCGCAGCAGGCATCGACAAGGCCATCGAGGCCTGCGTTGGGAGAGGTGAGGCGACGCGCGACGTGGGCGGCCGGCTGGGCACCGGGGCGACGGGAGCCGCCGTCGCAGCGGCGGTCGCCGGCCTCTGAGAGAGGCCGGCGATCGTTCAGGATCAGGCGGGCGGCAGCTTCTCGATCAGCTTGTCGAGCGTGATCGGATAGTCGCGCACCCGCACGCCGCAGGCATTGTAGATGGCGTTGGCGACGGCAGCGCCGGCGCCTGAGATGCCCAGCTCGCCGATGCCCTTTGCAAAGAGCGGGTTGGCCTTCTCGTCCCGCTCCTCGAGGAACCTGACCTTGAGGGCCGGGATATCGGCGTTGACGGGCACGTGGTACTCGGCGAGGTCATGATTGACGATGGCGCCGTTGCGCGGATCGTGCATCAGGTCCTCGGTGAGCGCCGCGCCGATGCCGAAGACCATGCCGCCCAAGCACTGAGAGGTTGCGGTCTTCTCGTTGAGGATGCGGCCGGCCGCGAAGGTCGACTCCATGCGCCGCACCCGTACTTCCCCGCTATGGGCGTTGACGCCCACTTCGCAGAAATGCGCGCCGAAACCGGCCTGCACGAATTTTTCTTCCATCTCGCCCGGCTCGATCGTGCCGATGGCCGTGAGGGGGCCCGAGAGGATCTCGTGCAGCGGCCGGGAGACATTGCCGTGCCGGGCCATACCCTCTGTGAGGACGAGGTCCTTGGGCGCGATCCCGAGCTTTTCGGCGATCTCCTGCCGCAGACTTTCGCAGGCGAGATAGACCGACGAGCCGGCGCTGGCCGCCCCGAAGCTGCCGCCCGAACCCGAGGAGGGGGGGAAATCGGTATCGCCCAGCCTCACCTCGACGCTGCTGACGGGCAGGCCGAGGAGTTCGGCAGTGATCTGGGCTAGAATGGTGTAGCTGCCGGTGCCGATATCGGTCAGGTCCGTTTCGACAACCGCCGTGCCGTCCGGCGCGAGCATCACCCGCGCGCTCGACTTGATCAGCATGTTGCTGCGCGCCGCCGCCGCCATGCCGACCCCGATCCACCAGTCGCCTTCGCGCCGCTGGGCGGGCCGGGGATCGCGGTCCGACCAGCCGAAATCCCTCGCGCCGATCTCGAGGCATTCGGCCAGCGAGCGGCTCGAAAAGGGCAGGCCATCCATGGGATGCCGGGCCGGAATGTTGCGCAGGCGCAGGGCAACGGGATCCATGCCGAGCGTTTCCGCCAGCTCGTCCATGGCGCATTCGAGCGCCAGCATGCCCACCGCTTCGCCCGGCGCCCGCATCGAGGCCGAGAGCAACTGGTCCATGCGCACGATGCTGTTGAGAAAAAGCCGCGCCTGTCCGCCATAGAGGAACTGCGTGGAGGCGCTGGCGGGCTCGGAGAAGCTGGACCTATCGAGGTTCGCGGTGATGGTCTCGTGGGCAACGGCGGTGAGGCGACCCTCGGCGTCGGCACCCAGCCTGATGCGCTGCTCGGTGTTGGAGCGGCGTACGGTGGCTTCCGTGACCTGCTGGCGCGTCATCACCACCCGCACCGGACGGTTGAGCCGCATCGCCGCGACGGCGGCAGCCACGCTTTCGGCGCTGATCCCAAGCTTGCCGCCAAACCCGCCGCCCACATAGCGCGCAACGATGCGCACCTGCTCGGGCTTGAGCCCAAGTGCATCGGCCAGTTGCAGGCGATCGGAGGCCAGCATCTGGTATGACCCATAAAGGGTCAGCTTGTTGTCTTCCCAGACCGCGATGCCGGCATGGGGCTCCATCGCGGCACTGGTCTGGGATGGGGTGGTCCAGATGGCATCGATGGTGGCATGGGCGGCCGCGAGTGCAGCGTCGAGATCACCCTGGGCCTTCCTGCTGCGCTTCTTGGGCTCGGCCATGTGCTTTCGTGCGGCAAAATCGAACCGCCCCTCGTCCGGCCGCATATCGAGAGCAATCCGCTGGGCGCCATGTCGGGCCGCCTCGAAGCTTTCGCCCACCACCAACGCCACGGGCTGGCCGAAATAGCTGACATCCCGCACGCCCTGCTCGGGCGCCTCTTCATCCTGCCCCTGGGCCGGGTTGCGCAGGAAGGTGTCATAATCGGTGATGACCGTGACGATGCCAGGCAGTTTCTCGATCGATCCGGCGTCGATCTTCAGGATCCGCCCCTTGCCCATGGGCGCGCTGACGAGCACGCCATGCAGGAGGCCCGGAAACTTGTATTCGGCGCTGTAGCGGGCAGTGCCCGAGACCTTTAGCGGCCCTTCGACCCGATCGACGGGCTGGGACACGATGTTCTGGTTGGTGGTGTCAAGAAGGCTCTCGGCCACCGGTTCATCCATCTTGAGGCTGACATCCATGTCAGATCTCCCGAACGCTGGCGTCCGAAAGGACGGAAGCAAGTGTCTTTCTGACGAGAACGCTCTTGAAGTCGTTCTCCCCGTAGCCTTTCGCCTCGGCAAGCAGGCGATCGGCCGCCTTGTTCCAGAGCGCGGAGGAGGGACTCTGCCCGATGAGGACGTCCTCCACCGCACGGTCGCGCCATGGCATCGGCGCAAGCCCGCCAAAGGCCAGCCGCGCCGCCCCGATGGTTGCGCCATCCATCTTAATCACCGCCGCCACCGAAACGAGCGCGAAGGCGTAGGAGGCCCGGTCGCGCACCTTGCGATAGATGTGGCGACCCTTGAGCGGAGCGGGCAGCAGCACCGCGGTGATGAGGTCGCCGGGGTTGAGAACGGTTTCGATATGCGGGGTATCGCCGGGCAGGCGATAGAGCTCTGCGAGCGGCAGGCGGCGGCCCTCGCCACCGGCGCTCATGACCTCCACTTCTGCCGAAAGCGCCATCATCGCCACCGCCATGTCGGAGGGATGGGTGGCGATGCACTGCGCGCTGCCGCCCAGGATGGCGTGGATGCGGTTGCGCCCGCCAATGGCACTGCAGCCGCTGCCGGGCTCGCGCTTGTTGCAGGGCAATGCGGGGTTGTAGAAATAATAGCAGCGGGTCCGCTGTAGCAGATTGCCCGCCGTCGTCGCCTTGTTGCGCAACTGGCCGGAGGCGCCGCTGAGAAGGGCCCGTGACAGTACCCCATGATCGCGCCTGACGCGCAGGTCAGCCGCCAGATCGGCATTGCTGACCAGCGCGCCGATGCGCAGGCCGCCGTCTTCGTTTTCCTCGATGGCATCGAGCGGCAGGCGCGAGATGTCGATGAGGCGCTCAGGCCGCTCGATATCCAGCTTCATGAGATCGAGCAGGTTTGTGCCCCCGGCAATGAAGCGGGCAGCACCCGAGGCGGCGTGGGTGGTGGCATCGGCGACGGAGCCGGCCCGGTGATACTCAAACGGCCTCATCGCGCGCCTCCGCAACTTCGGTGATTGCCGCAACGATATTGGTGTACGCCGAGCAGCGGCAAAGATTGCCGCTCATGCGCTCGGAAATCTCGGCGTCGCTGAGGTCGGGGGCGGCAAGCAGGTCCTCGCTGACATGGCTCGGCCAGCCCGCCCGCATTTCCTCGAGCATGCCGGTGGCCGAGCAGATCTGGCCGGGGGTGCAATAGCCGCACTGGAAGCCATCATGCGCAACGAACGCGGCCTGGAGCGGCGAGAGCGCCTCCGGCGTGCCCAGCCCCTCGATAGTGGTGATGGCATCGCCTTCATGCATCACCGCGAGGGTAAGGCAGGAATTGATGCGCCTACCGTTGACGAGCACGGTGCAGGCGCCGCATTGGCCGTGATCGCAGCCTTTCTTTGTGCCGATGAGGTCGAGATGGTCGCGCAGCGCGTCGAGCACCGAGGTTCGCGGGTCAAGATCGAGCTCATGATCCTTCCCGTTGATCGATAGCGTGATATGCACGGCGCGCCGCCTCCAGCTCTGGTGTTCGCGATGTGAATGCCCGGCGTCCCAAGGCGTTCCCGCGCATGACGACGCATTCGCTGTGCTCTTGCCGGCTCTGGCCACCCGAGCCGACATCGAAATCGCTCGAAACCGGTAGTCCGGGACGGTGCCGTCGACGTTAAGGAGCATAGGGCTGGCAAATGCCTGTCCGGCGGATAGGGTTGCTGACACCTCGTGTCTGTCAAGCCTGCTAATTGCGATAGAGCGGCAGGCAAGGATGGATCGAAGTGGAGCGCTTTGAATTCACCCTTCGCCGGCAGGCGAAAGCGTGTGGGCGGCCGCCTTGGGCTGGCGGAAAGCCCGCTGCGCCACCCCGCAGCCCGACCCGAATGCAAGCGTCAACGACCAGCGTCAATCAGGAGCCATCCATGCGTTTTGTCCCTCATCTCATTGGCGCTTTGGCCGGTGTGTCCCTTCTCGCAACCGCCGCATCGGCTCAGGTGGTGGTCTCCTCCAAGATCGACACCGAGGGCGCGCTGCTTGGCAACATCATCCTGCAGGTGCTTGAGGCCAACGACATCGCGGTGACCGACCGGGTCTCGCTGGGCGCTACCCCGATCGTGCGCGCCGCGATCACGGCGGGCGAGATCGACATCTATCCCGAATACACCTCCAATGTCGGCTTCACCTACAATGTGGCCGATGATCCGGCCTGGAAGGACGCCGACGCGGCCTTTGCGCTGGCCAAGCAGCTCGATTACGACAATGCCAAGATCGTCTGGCTCGAGCCGGCGCCCGCAAACAATACCTGGGCCGTGGCCGTGACCAGCGCCATCGCCCAAGCCAATGACATCGTGACCTTTTCCGATTTCGGCCGCTACGTGGCCGAGGGCGGGGCGGTCAAGCTCGTGGCCTCGGCGGAGTTCGTCAATTCGGCTTCGGCGCTGCCCGCATTCCAGGAGGCCTATGGCTTCACCCTCACCCCCGACCAGCTGATCGTGCTCTCGGGCGGGGATACGGCAGCCACGATCGCGGCGGCCGCCCAGGGCACCGACGGCGCCAATGCCGCGATGGTCTATGGCACCGATGGCGCGATCGCCGCGGCTGGCCTCGTCGTGCTCGAGGACGACAAGGGCGTGCAGCCGGTCTATGAGCCGGCCCCGATCATCCGCGAGGAGGTGCTGCTGGCCAATCCCGAGATCGAGACGCTGCTGGCCCCTGTGTTCCAGGAGCTCGACCTCGTGACGCTCCAGACGCTCAACGGCCGCATCCAGGTGGATGGGGAGGCCGCATCCGAGGTGGCGCGCGACTGGCTGACCGAGAACGGTTTCCTGAGCTGACGGCGGGCGGCAGGAGCCGCCCGGCATGGCCGCTAGAAGCCAAGATGCCATGGCAAGCCCGCCTCGGCGGACCGGCGGCGGGGTGGATTTTTCCGCCCTGCTTTCGCGGTTTGACCGGCTTGGGGTGATCGTCGCGCTTATCGTGGCGGCGGGCAGCCTCGCGCTGCCTTTCGTGACGTTCAAGGCCAATCGCATCGCGCCGGGCCAGCCTCTGGGCATAAGCGAGGCGCTGGCCTTTCCCGAAGGTCCGGTTTTCCAGGCGGTGATCCTTGCGGGTGCTCTCGTCGCCCTCATCCGCCTGCCCAGCAGCCTCCGACTTGCCGCCGGGCTCCTGCTGATCGCAGCGCTGGGGCTGATGCTGGGCGTGGCCGCCACGGGCCTTATGCCAGAGGGCAGTCGCGTGGCGCGTGTCTCGCCGGCCGCCGGCTTCTGGCTCCTCGTCTTCGCCTTTGCGCTGGTGGCGGCCGATGCGTTGGCGCGGATGCAGCTGGGCCCGATGACCCGGCTTGGGCTCCTCGCCCTCGTCGCGCTCGGACTGGGACTGATGCTATGGAGCGGGCTTTGGGACGACGTCTCGATCCTGAGGGAATACGCCAATCGCGGCGCGGCCTTCCGCTCCGAGGCGCAGACCCATTTCGCCCTGGCCTTCGGCTCGCTGGGCGCCGCGACACTGATCGGAGTGCCGCTGGGCATTCTCAGCTATCGCAACCGGGCCCTGCGCACCGGAGTGCTCAACAGTCTCAACGTGGTACAGACAATACCCTCCATCGCCCTTTTCGGCCTCCTGATCGCGCCCTTGTCCTGGGTGGCCGCCAATATTCCTGGTGCCTCGGCGCTCGGGGTCTCGGGCATCGGCTTTGCCCCGGCGATGCTGGCGCTGTTCGGCTATTCGCTGCTGCCCATCGTCGCCAACACGGTGGCCGGGCTCGAAGCGACGCCCGAGCCCGTGCGGCAGGCGGCGCGCGGCATGGGGATGACGCGTCGGCAGATCCTGACCAAGGTAGAGTTGCCCCTGGCCCTGCCGGTGATCATTGCCGGCATTCGCATCGTGCTCGTCCAGAACATCGGGCTTGCGACCATCGCCGCGCTGATCGGGGGCGGCGGGTTCGGGGTCTTCGTGTTCCAGGGCATCGGGCAGACGGCGATGGACCTGGTGCTTCTTGGCGCGGTGCCGACCGTGGCCCTCGCCATGGCTGCAGCAATCGTGCTCGATGCGGTGGTGGACTTGGCAAGCCCCGGACAGGCGAGGCCCCGATGATCGAAATTGATGCCCTGACAAGGGTTTATGGCACGACCGCAGTTGTCGATAACGTGTCCTTGACCGTGCCGCGTGGGGAAATCTGCGTGGTGGTCGGCACCTCCGGCTCGGGCAAGACGACGCTCCTGCGCATGATCAACCGGCTGGTCGAGCCCAGCAGCGGCAGCGTGCGCATCGGGGGAGAGGATACCCGCGGGTTCGTCGCCTATCAGCTTCGTCGTCGCATCGGCTATGTCATCCAGGGCAACGGGCTTTTTCCGCACCACACCGTGGGCCAGAACATTGCGACGGTGCCCAGCCTCCTCAACTGGGACAAGGCCCGGATCCGGGCACGGGTGGATGAGTTGCTGACCCTTTTCCAGCTCGATCCGGAGGACTATCGCGACCGCATGCCACGGCAATTGTCCGGCGGCCAGCAGCAGCGCATCGGCGTGGCCCGGGCACTGGCGGCCGAACCCGAAATTCTGCTGATGGATGAGCCCTTTGGCGCACTTGATCCCGTCATCCGCAGCAAGGCGCAGGCCGACCTCCTCGCCATCCAGCGCCGCTTCGGAACCACCATCATGCTGGTGACCCACGACATGACCGAGGCCATGGCACTGGGCACTCGCATCGCGGTGATGGATGCCGGCAAGCTCCTGCAATATGCCCCACCCGCCGAGATCATCTCGCGCCCGGCGACAGTCTTCGTCGACGCCCTGATCGGCAGTGGCGACCGGCCGTTCCGGATGCTGGCGCTGCAGAAGGTGCGCGACCATGTCGAGCCCGGCGCGGCGGCGGGCCTGCCCATCGACGAGGAGGCAAGCCTCCGGGAGGCGTATGCAGAGTGTCTCTGGTCGGGGCGGGATGCCGTGCCGGTGGTGCGCGATGGGGCGCTGGTCGGCCGGATCACGCTGGCCCGGCTGACGGCCCTGGCGGCGCGCCCGCAATGACGGCGGGGGCGGTGATGCGCACTGTCCTGCTGTTGGTGCTGGTGGCATTTCTCGTTACGCCACAAAGCTTTGCGCCGGTGTTCGAGCCCCTGACGCGATACGGCGCACCGGCGATCTATGCCCAGGGCAGCCTCGTCGACATCACCTTGAGCCATCTCGGGATCACGCTTGTGGCGACCCTGGCGGCAACGCTGGTGGCGGTGGGCCTTGCCATCGTCGTGACGCGGCCGTTCGGGGCGGAATTTTTGCCGCTCAGCCGCAGTATTTCTCATATCGGCCAGACGTTTCCGCCGGTTGCGGTGCTGGCGATGGCGGTGCCGGTGCTGGGGTTCGGGACCGAGCCGACCCTTGTTGCATTATTTCTCTATGGCCTTCTGCCCATTTTCGAAAATGCCATCGCCGGGCTTTCGGGCGTTTCGCGCGAGGTGCGGGAGGCGGCGCGCGGCATGGGGATGACAGGCTGGCAGCGGCTGGCGCGGGTGGAACTGCCACTGGCCCTGCCGGTGATGCTGACCGGCATCAGGGTGTCGGCGGTGATCGCGCTCTCCACCGCCACGATCGGATCCACTGTTGCCGCCAAGACCTTAGGTGAAGTTATCATCGCGGGGCTGACGACCAACAACACCGCTTTCGTGCTGCAGGGCGGGCTGATCGTGGGGGCCCTGGCCATCCTGATCAATGACGGATTGATGGCCCTCGAACGCCTCCTGCGCCGCCGCAACGGATTGGCTGACACCACCGCACGGTAATCAAATACCGCACGCAAGCCCGTGAAATTCTGTCGGAAAACCGTGCACTCACGTGCCATGACGATGAAATCATGCGCCATGCACCTGTTGATGAGAGCAAAACCGCGTTGCCGCTCGGCTTCCGGGTCGTAGCCCCCAAAATGAACGACGAAAACGCTCTTCACTTGGGGGACGCAGCGAGCCCCCTCAACGTGCGTCCGGGCTGATCCTCCACCGCCAGGCGTGCTGTTGCTTACCCCGGCAATCGCGATCGGGGATCGGTGCGTTAAGGTCGCAACCATGAGCACACTGCACAGCAGCCAGGCACCGGCCGGACGAAGACCCACCAATCCCCTGACGCGCTTCGGGGCGAAGCGGCTCGCGGCGGCCGTGCTCGCTATTGTGTGCGCGGCGTTCGTCCTCGAGGCCTCGTCCTATCCCTATATGGACTGGCTCGGGCCGGGCAGCGGATTTTTCCCCATGTGGGTGGGTTCGCTCTGTCTGCTTGCGGCGCTCGGCATGCTGATCTTCGGCAGCTCACCTGCGGGAAACCCTCCACTCCCGACGGATGGTGAAGCGGACCTCGCCGAAGACCGGACCCTGGCCCGCATGCGGATCGGCGGCACCATCGTCATCCTCGTGCTGACCGGCTTCGCTCTCCAGCCGATTGGCTTCAACATCGCGGCGGCCGCGATGATCACGGCGCTGCTGCTGCTTTACGGCACGCGACCGGTGATCGCCGTTCTCGCCGGGCTGGTGGGGGCGCCCGCGGTCTTCTTCCTCTTTGCTGCCCTGCATGTCCGCCTGCCGGTGGGCCCGTTGGGCTTTTAGGCCGCATCGGCACTTAGACCCGCACCAGGACGGGGCCTATAAGATCCGGGGAGAGACATGGACAGCACTTTTGGGCTCTGGGTACAGGGCATATCTGCGGCGCTCGAGCCCTCCAACCTGCTCTTTGCCTTTGTCGGCTGCATCATCGGGACGCTGGTGGGCGTGCTGCCCGGACTGGGTCCGGCGGCGGCGATGGCGATCCTCATCCCGTTCACCTACGATCTGGGCCCGGTGCCGGCCATCGTCATGCTCTCGGCGATCTATTTCGGCACCCAGTATGGCGGCACGATCACCTCGGTTCTGGTCAACGTGCCGGGGGAATCGACCTCCGTCGTCACCTGCCTCGACGGTCACCCGATGGCCAAGTCCGGCCGGGCCGGCGCCGCCCTCGGGATCGCGGCGATCGGCTCGCTGTTCGCAGGCCTGGTCGGGACTTTCCTCTTGATGGTGCTGGCGCTGCCGCTGTCGTCGCTGGCACTGCGCTTCGGCCCCGTCGAGATGTTCGCCCTCCTGGTGGTCGGCCTCAGTCTCGTGATGAGCTTCCGGGGCGGGTCGCTGCTGGCGGCGTTTGCGATGACCATGATCGGGCTCATGCTCGGGCTGGTTGGCCTCGACCCGGTGCAAGGCGCGCCGCGCTTCACGTTCGGCAATCACAATCTCTTCGATGGCGTGCAACTGGTGCCCGTCATCATGGGCCTTTTCGGCATCAGCGAATTGCTGGCAAGCTTGGAGGAGCGCTCGCCCCAGCCGATCACCCGCAAGATCACGTCTTTGCTGCCCTTCAAGGAGGAGCGCAAGGACGCGGCGCTCGCAATCACGCGGGGCACGGGGGTGGGTTTTGCACTGGGCATCATCCCCGGCATGGCGGGTATCGTGCCGACCTTCATGGCCTATGCGCTCGAAAAGCGCGTGTCCAAGCACCCCGAACGCTTTGGTCATGGTGCGATCGAGGGCGTCGCGAGCGCCGAGGCGTCCAACAATGCGCATGCCCAGGCCTCGATGGTGCCGCTGCTGACGCTCGGCATTCCCGGCACCGCCACCCTGGCGGTGATGATGGGCGCCTTCATGATCAATGGCATCACGCCGGGACCCTTCCTGTTCGTCGATCACCCCGAAATCGTCTGGACCGTGATCGGCAGCTTCATCGTCGGCAATGTCGTGCTGTTCATTCTCAATTTTCCACTCGTGCATGTGTGGGTGCAGATCCTGCGCATCCCCTCGCGCTACCTGCATGTCGCGATCCTGATCTTCTGCCTGCTGGGCGCCTTCACGCTGCGCAACAACACCTTCGACGTGATGGTGATGATTGCGTTCGGGGTGCTGGGCTACATCTTCAAGAAGCTCGACTGGCCCACCGTGCCCCTGGTCATCGCCATCATTCTGGGCCCGCTTCTCGAGCGCGCCCTGCGCCAGTCGCTCGAGCTTTCGGACGGCGATGCGTCCGTCTTCGTGACGACACCGGTCTCGGCGGGCCTGCTCGGGCTGGCCTTTCTGGTGGTCGCTGTTTCGGTGCTGTCCGGGCTGCGGCCCGTCAAGCGCCTCTCGTCCCGCTTTTCCAACCCCGCCGGCAAGGCGGACCAAAAACCCTGAGGGAGGAATTTCTATGCAGGCCCTGAAGACCTTACGCCTCATCGCGCCGCTGGCGGTCTCGCTGGCTGCCATGGCACTGGCGATTGTACCTGCCAGCGCACAGGCCGAGTATCCCAACCAGTCGATCCGCCTGATCGTGCCGTTTTCGGCCGGCGGCGGCACCGATCTGGGCGCCCGGCTCGTTGCCGAAGACCTCGAGCGCACGCTCGGCGTGTCGGTGGTGGTGGAGAACCTGCCGGGCGCCGGTTCGCAGCTCGGGCTTACCGAACTGGCCAATGCGCCGGCCGATGGCTACACCATCGGGGCCGTCAACCAGCCCGCGTTCGACACGATCATCCTCGTGCCGGAGCGGCAGGCGGCGTTCGATATCGACTCCTTTGACTATCTCATCAACCACGTTGCCGAGCCCCTCATCATCGCGGTGCTGCCCGAGAGCCCGTATCAGGACCTCGGACAGCTCGTCGCCGACGTTGCCGCCCGGCCGGGTGAACTGCGCGTTGCCACCTCGGGCCTGCTGACCCCCGAGCATCTGGCTCAGTTGCAGCTCGAGCGCGTCGCCGACAGCCGCCTGCGCATCGCCCATTTCAACGGCGCATCGGAAAGCATGACGCAGTTCCGGGGCGGGCGCACCGACATTGCCTTCACCACCAGTTCGTTCCTCGAAGGGCTCCGCCCGCTGGCCATTCTCTCGCCCGAACGGTCGCCGGCTCTGCCCGACATTCCGACGGCCGTCGAGCAGGGATATCCCGATCTGGTGATGGTCTCGACCCGCGGCTTTGCCGTGCCCGACGGGGTTCCGGCGCCCGTGCTCGAAAAGCTGCGCGCAGCCTTCGCCGAGGTCGCAAGCAGCCCAGAGCACCAGGCCCGGGCCGCCGCGAGCAATCTCAGCGTCGAAGTGATCGCAGGCGAGGACTACGACGCCTATGTGCGGGCCAACCATGAAGCGGCGCGTCCGCTGGTGGAACTGGCACAGCGCCCGCGCAACTGATCTCCATCGGGGCGGGGCAGGGTGCCCCGTCCCTCAATTCCGAACGAAGCCAAGGCCGCCGGGTCCGGGTCCGCAGAGACGCGGCCGCACACCCGGTGAGAAAGCAGGACGATGACAGCGCTCAAGGAACGCCGCTGGGAAATCATGGAAGTGGGCGAGACGTTCGGGCCCGTGATGGTCGATGTCGACAACGCCCTCCTTCGTGGGTTTGCCTATTCGGTGGATGACTTTTCACCCGGCCATCTGCTGCCCGGACCCGATGGCGTGCATCGCGCCCATCCCGTTCTGCTCTGCCGGGAGGCCCGGGACGTCATCGCGACGCATTACGACATCGCCAGCGGTGGGGCCGGCATGCATGTCAAGCACGAGTGCTTCTTTCATGGCTGCCCGGTCGTCGGATCGACCTATGTGATCACGGGACGGCACACGGAAAAATTCATCAAGCGCGACAAGCAGTACATCGTCCTCGAAGCGGATGTCAGCGACCGTGACGGTCGCCTGCTGATGCGGCAACGGTCGACCCATATCAGGGCGCTGAAGCCGGGGGTCGCAAAGTCCGTCGCTCCGGCCGACGCCGCTCCGCCACCCCGCGAAGGCCCGGTCGCGGCCCATGCGGACGAGGCTGTCGAGGGCGCCTTGCTCAAGCCGCTCGAGAAAAGACTGACGCAGGAACACCTGACGGTCTTTGCGGGTACGAGCTGGAACAACATTCACAATGACCCGGCGATCGCCCGGCAGGCAGGGCTGGCGGGCACGATCGCCTCGGGCCTGCAGACCCTGGCGGCGGTCTCCGAGCTCATGGGCGTCTATTTCGGTGCCGGCTGGACCGACCACGGCCACATCGCCGTCGCCTTCACCGCCCCGTTGCTCGTCGACCAGCCCTTTGCGGCCGGCGCCCGCATCCTATCGCGCACCGACACACGCGTCACCGCAGAGGTCTGGGCCGAGACCCCGGCCGGGCTGTGCGTCCTCGCCGGCCAGGCGAGCGCGGCGCATTCCATTCGTTCCTGACCGAAAGCAATCCTCATGCTCTCAGATTTCAAGACCATCACTTTCGAGCGCCGCGACCATATCGCCATCGTCACCCTCAATCGCCCCGAGGCGCGCAACGCCTATGACGACACCATGCAGGGCGAACTCAGCACCGCGTGGCGGGAAATCCGCGGCAATGACGACATCTGGTGCGCCGTGGTCACCGCGGCGGGCAAGGATGCGTTCTGCGCCGGCCGCGACGTCAAGGAGTTGAGCGCCTTCCAGCAGCAGGGCAAGCTGGTGCCCCGCTACGATCCGCGCCATCCCAGCTATGGCGATTTCGGCGCGCACCTGCACAAGTTCGGCATCAACAAGCCCATCGTGGGGGCCATCAACGGCTTTGCCGTCGGGGGCGGGCTCGGCCTGCTGCTCAGCTGCGATCTGCGCATCATGAGCGAAACGGCATGGATCGGCGATCTTCACGTCAATATCGGGCAGATCGGCGGGGCCGGCCGGATCCTGCGGCAATTGCCCTATGCGGTGGCTGCCGAGCTCATCCTGTCGGGCCAGCGCATCGGGGCCGAACGGGCGCGCGAGGTGGGTCTCGTCAACAGGGTGGTGGCGCCCGATGAGGTACTGCCCGAGGCCCTGCGCTGGGCCGAACAGCTCTGCCGCATGTCGCCCCTGGCGGTGCAGCGCAGCAAGGAAATCATGCAGACCCTGATGGCCCTGCCTACGGGCAGCACCGCGCTCGAGGAATATTATATGGCCCAGATGCGCCTGACCGAGGATGGGCGCGAGGGCCCGATGGCGTTCCGGGAAAAGCGGGCGCCGCGCTGGACGGGGAAGTGACATGACAGAGACCCGACCGCTCGAGGGCATCCGCGTGCTCGACCTGAGCCACGTGCTCGCCGGGCCCTACATGACCCTTTTCCTCGCGCAGAACGGCGCCGAGGTCATCAAGATCGAGAACCCGGCCGGTGGCGATATGGCGCGGCGCCTTGTCGCGCGATCGACCGACGGGCGCGACATCGATCACGTGGCTGCCTATCTCAATCGCGGCAAGAAGGGGCTTGCGCTCAACCTGCGCTCCGACGAGGGCAAGGCGATCTTTCGCGACCTCGTCGCCAAGAGCGACATCGTGGTCGAGAACTTCACGCCCGCAACGCTCAAGCGCCTCGGCTTTGGCTATGAGGAGCTCAAGGCCATCAATCCGGCCATCATCTACACCTCGCTCAGCGGCTTTGGCCATGACGACATCTATCCCAGCCCGATGATGCATCGGCCGGCCTTCAACCTGATCGCCCAGGCGATGGGCGGCATCATGGATATCACCGGAGAGGCCGATGGCCCGCCCATCCCGACGGGTGTGGCGCTCGGCGATCTGGTGGCCGGCATATTCGCTTTGTCGGGCACGCTGCTCGCCTTGCAGCATCGGGCAAGGACCGGCGTCGGCCAGCATGTCGACATCTCGATGTATGACTGTCTCGCCAGCTTCTCGCAGCGCGCCGTGCTGCGCACCTACCTGACCGGCGAGGTGCCGACCCGCGGGCGCGACAGTCGCGAGAACCCGCTCGGCAGCTTCAAGGTCAAGGATGGCTACGTGGTGATGACGTTGATGGGCGCGCCGATGTGGCAGCGCTTCTGCGCCATGATCGACCGGCAGGACCTGCTCGATCACCCCGACCTCAACCCCGATGCCGCGCGCGGCGCGCGGTTCGACACGGTGTTGAGGCCGATGCTGGAAGAGTGGGCCGAGGACAAGACGCGCGACGAGGTCGTCGCCCTCTTTTCCGCCGCCGACCTGCCGGCCGCCCCGGTGCAGGATGCGGCCGACCTGCTCGCCTGCGAGCAGTTACGCGCCCGCCGCATGATCGAGGACGTCGATGATCCCGTTCGCGGGCCGATGGTCTATACCGGCAATCCGATAAAACTCTCCAACATGCGCGAGAAGGTGCCCTCGCCAGCGCCCGCCCTCGGCCAGGACACGGCGTCGGTGCTGGAGGGGCTTCTCGGGCTCTCCCCCGATCGTATCGCCGCATTACGGCAGTCGGGCACACTCTGAGGGCGCGGGAGGGGAGGCTCGCCTGGAGGCTTTCGACCTATTGCGAGTTTCGGGGCGCGGTCGTCGGCGGTAGAGGGGGCTCGGGAGGACAGCCAATGGACAGGCCGCGATCGGATACCAGCGAGAGGCATGCGCGCCAGGGCGCAGGGCAGAAGGACGACTTCCCCTATCTGCTGCTCGGTCAGCATATCCGCAACTTCCGGTTGCAATTGCGTCAGGACTATCTGAACCGGCCGTGGTCGCAGGAAGACCTGGCGGTCGCCATCGGCACCGACAAGGGCCATATCAACCGCATCGAATGCGGCCGGCAATTGCCGACGCTGGATACGCTCACCCGCATCTGCGACGCGCTCGACCTCAACTGGCCGGGGCGTCGACGGCTCATCGGCCTTGCCGGCTTCCTGCAGGACCTGCCCGGTCCCCGGCAGGATGATCTCCAGGCCATCGAATCCACCGTTCTCAAGGTGCTGGGGCGGGCCGGACATCCGGCATGCCTCATCGACCAGGAAGACAGGATCTGGGACGCCAATACCGCGTTCGCGGTGGTGTTTCTGGGCTATGAGAGCCGCGACGCCGCGCTCGAGGACATCGCCGGAAAATTCCTGCTCGAACTCATGTGCGAAAGCCACGCGGCCCACGCCTATCTGCGCCGAAGCGTGAGCAATTTCGACCAGATGGCCATGCGGCTGATCGCACTGCTGCGGATTCGCCTCCAGAAAGCCCCTGCCAGCCCGCAATGGCAGGCCTTGCTCAACGACGTGCTGGCCGACGCGCGTCTCTGCTCGCTGTGGCTCAAGGCCAGCGCCCAGCTCAGCCGCAACGACCTGCCGGAATTCCTCGATCACCAGACCATTGAGGTCGGTCGCTCGCCGATCGGGCCCTATTCGGCAGATATTTGGCATGCGAGCCTCTGGGCCGATGAGCGGTTCCGGGTGCTGCACATCGTGCCGCATGGCGATGACGCGAAGCGCCGCTTCGCTGCGCATGGGCAACGGAAAGCGCCCTCGGGAAACCCCAAGCCCTCCTGCCCGCCGCATCCCGGTGAAGGCATCGCCGATCGCTATCCGCATCGCCCGATCCGGCTGCACGTGCCCTGGGCGAGCGGCGGGATCACCGATGTGGGTGCCCGCATTCTGGCGCCGCTGCTTCAGGAACAGCTCGGCCAGCCGGTCAGCGTGATCAATTGCGATGTGCTGCCAACGCCTGCGACGCTCGACCGCCTCTCAAACCTGCCCGCGGATGGCTACGAGCTCGTCTTCGTCAACGAAGCCGTGCTGGCGGACGAGGCGGCAGGGGTGCCCGAATGGCTGATGCGCGCGGCGAGGAACCCCGACATGTCGCGGTTTGACCCGCTGGCCTGCCACGCGATCGACCCTTTCGTTCTGTTCGTGCGGGCGGAGTGTCGCTACGGCTCGATGCGCGACCTCGTGCGCGACGCGGCGCTGAACCCCGGCGGCATCGTCGTGGGCACATCCGGACGCGGGACGCCGGCCCATCTCGGCGCGATGATCATCGAGGCCGCCGCGCGCGTGCGGTTCCAGTATCGCCACTACAGCGGCAGCCTGGAGCATATCGCGCGGTTCCTCTCCGGAGAAACCGACATTGCCTGCCTGGGATCCGGCATCAGCCTGCCGGCGGTGCGGGCCGGTGAGCTCCGCGCCCTTCTCAGCCTCACCCGGCAGAGATTTTCATTGATGCCGGATGTTCCGACCCTTGCCGAGACCGGCCATGCCGGCCCGGCTCTCGCCTCCATTCGGCACATCTGCCTGCCGCACGGGCTTGCGGAGCCGACAAGAGGCCCGCTCGAGCAGGCCATGAAATCCGTCTTCAAGGACATCCGCCACACCCAGGCCATGCGGCAGACCGGGCTGGAGCCCGGAACGATTTCGCGGCAATTCGCGCTGCCATAAGCGGAAAAGCCATCGCCCGTCGGCGGCGTGGCCTCACCCGAGCCGGCCCAGCGTCTGCAATCCGTATTCCACCGCGCCAGAGCACCAGTCGCTCAGCAGTCTGTTGGTCAGCTCGGGGTACTCCAAGGGCGCGCAGTGGCCGCAGTTTTCGATGATGATGAGACGCGAGCCGACAATGGCCTCGTGGATTTCGCGGGCGCATTCGGGCGGGGTGACGGTATCGCGGTCGCCGACCAGAACCAGTGTCGGGCAATCGACCAGTTTCAGCAGGGACCGTGAATCGGGGCGATTGATGATCGCCTTTTGCTGGCCGCGATAGGCGTCGACCCCGAGCTCCACCGCGGCGTCGCGCAGCCCTGCGCGGATGTCGGGATCGACGGCGTCGAAATCCACGCAGGCCTGGGTCATGGTCCGACGATTGGAGGCGGCCATGCCGTCGCGCTCGGCCAGCGCGAGGATCTCCATGCGGCGGGCGGTGCTCGCGGGGTCTTCGGGCCGGGCAGAGGTGGAGATGAGCGTGAGGCTCAGGAGGCGCCCGGTGAGCCGGGGCAGCAATTGCATGGCGACATAGCCGCCCATGGACCAGGCGACGAGATGGAAGCGCTCGGGTAGCTGCTCGTGCACGCGCGCGCACATGGCGGGGATGGTGTCGCACTGCTGATGGCGCTGGGGGACGATGACCTGTCGCGTCGGCTCGAAATGGCGGATCTGGTTGACCCAGGAGCGATGATCGGCCTGCAGCCCGGGCAGGAGAACGAGTGGCTCAGGCATGATCGACCTCGGGGTAAGTTTGCGGCGCAGGCAGGGTTTCGGCGTGATGACAGGCAATGCTGCGCCCCATGACGGGACGCAGCGTCGGAACCTGCTGGGCACAAAGGCTGGTGGCGTGGGCGCAGCGGGTGCGGAAATGGCAGCCCGAGGGCGGGTTGAGTGGGCTCGGCATCTCCCCTGCCGGAGCGCTGCGCCGCCCGCGTCGTGCAGGGCTGGGCGTGGGCACGGCACCCAGCAGGGTGCGCGTGTAGGGATGGCCGGGGCTGGCAAAGAGCGTTTCGGTGGCGCCCAGCTCGACGATGCGCCCCAGATACATGACGGCGACGCGGTCCGCGACATGGGCGATCACCGACATGTCGTGCGAGACGAAGATGAGGGTGAGCCTCATTTCGGCCTGAAGGCGGATGATGAGGTTGAGGATCTGCGCCTGAATGGAAACATCGAGCGCCGAGACCGCCTCGTCGGCGACGATGAGGCGGGGATTGAGCGCGATGGCGCGGGCAATGCCGACGCGCTGGCACTGGCCGCCGGAGAGTTCATGCGGGAAGCGGTCGAGCAGATGGGCGCCCAGCCCGACCTGGCGTGCCAGCTCGTCGACGCGCGCCGCGATGTCGGCCGTCGTGCCGGTGCGGTAATTGCGCAAAGCCTCGGCAATGATGGCGCGCGCCCTCATGCGGGGATTGAGCGAGGCATAGGGGTCCTGGAAGACCATCTGGAAATTGCGGCGCGCCGCCTTGAGGTCGGCCTTGCCCAACCCGGCAAGGTCGACGTCGTCAAGCGTGATCGCGCCGCGGCTCGGGGTTTCGAGCTGCATGATCAGCCGGGCAAGCGAGGATTTTCCGCAGCCGCTTTCGCCCACGAGGCCGAGTGTTTCGCCCTGATGGACATCGAGCGAGACGGCGTCGACGGCGCGCAGGACAGGGCGCGGCCTGAACGGGCTGCGGCGGGCAAGGTGGTAATCCTTGCCGACATTGCGCAGGGACAAAAAGGCGCTCATGCCCAGCTCCTCACGATGTCATTATCGGCCATGGCGCCAAAGACGGCCTCGTGGCGGATGCAGGCCGAGCGATGCCCGGCCTCGATCTGCCGGGGCGGGGGCAGGGCGGCTGTGCATGGGCCGGCCGCAAACGCGCAGCGGGGCGCGTAGACGCAGCCTTCGACCAGCTTGTCGAGCCTGGGCACGGTGCCCCCGATTTCGGCCAATAGGCCGCGTCGCTGCGCCCCATGGCCGGGCAGGGAGCGCAGGAGACCGGCAGTATAGCCATGCGAGGGGCGGGCGAAGACGCGTTCGACCGGACCTTCCTCGACGATGCGGCCGGCATACATGACCATCATGCGGTCGGCACTGGCAGCGACCACGCCGAGATCGTGGGTGATGAGCAGGACGCTCATGCCCAGCTCGGTCTTGAGCTCGCCGATCAGCTCGAGGATCTGCGCCTGCACGGTGACGTCGAGGGCGGTCGTGGGCTCGTCGGCGATGAGCAGTTCGGGGTCGCAGGCGAGCGCGATGGCGATCATGACGCGCTGCCTTTGACCGCCCGACAATTCGTGCGGATAGGCGAGAAGGCGGTTGGCGGCGTCGGGGATGCGGACCCGTTCGAGCATCTGCCGGGCGCGGGCCCAGGCGTCCTTCTTGCTCACATGCTTGTGCCGACGGACGGCCTCGGCGATCTGCATGCCGATGGTGTGGACGGGATTGAGCGAGGTCATGGGGTCCTGAAACACCATGCCGATGCGATTGCCGCGAATGGTCTGCATCTGCCGCTCGGAGAGGCCGATGAGATTTGTGCCATCGAGCCTTATGCTGCCCGACGTGACCCTGGCGCTGTTTTTGGGCAACAGCCCCATGATGGCCATGGCGGTGACGCTCTTGCCGCAGCCGGATTCCCCGACAAGGCTCAGTGTTTCGCCGCGGGCAAGGCTGAACGAGACCTTGTCCAGCGCATGCACGCACTGGCCGGAAGTGCGGAATTCGAGGCTGAGCATGTCGACCGAAAGTACCGGGTTCGATGTCACAGTCCGGACCTCCGGGCCTTGCGGGGATCGAGCGCATCGCTCAGCCGGTCGCCCAGAATGTTGACGGCCAGAACCAGCAACGACAGGAGCACTCCGGGGTAGAGCATCAGAACCGGATGGATGCGGAACTGCTGGCGCGCATCGGCCATCATGCCGCCCCAGCTGGGCACTTCGGGCGAAAGGCCGACGCCCAGAAAGCTCAAGACAGCCGAGGCGATGATGGCCGAGGCGCAGGCATAGGTGGCCTGCACCAGGACCGGCCCGAGCGTATTGGGCAGAATGTGGCGCCAGACGAGCGCAAGGCCCGATGTGCCGATCGAAATGGCAGCGGTGACATGAAGCTGCTGTCGCACGCCGAGAACCACCGAGCGCACGAGCCGCACCATGCGAGGGATCTCGGGAATGGTGATGGCAATGATGACCGTGAGGAGGCCGGCATTCATCAGCGACGCAAAGGCAATGGCCAGCAGCACGGCGGGAATGGCCATCAGGGCGTCGGCCAGGCGCATGACGATGGCCCCGCCAATCGTGCTGAGGCCGGCATAGATGCCGATTGCTACGCCCAGGACGGTGACCAGAATGGCAACGGAGAACCCGACCAGCATCGATACGCGGGTGCCATAGATGGCGCGGGCAAAGACATCGCGCCCCAGATGGTCGCGGCCCCAGATGGCGCTGTCGCTGGGTGGCCTCAGGCGCTGGGCCGGATCGATCTTGAGCGGATCACCGGCCAGAAGCGGCGCGAACAGGGCGATCAGCAGGAAGATGACCAGCACGCCGGCGCAGAAAACCGTTGCCGGATTGCTGCGGGCATAGCCGAGCCAGCGCGAGAGGGTGGAAGGGGTGGTGCGCGTCGTGCCGGTGAAGCTCATGGCTCAGCCCTTCACGCGCGGGTCGAAGAGGGCATAGCTCATGTCGACCAGGATGTTGATGGCGATGAGCAGGGTGGCAAAGAAGAGGATGACGCCCTGCACGATGGGATAATCGCGGCGGGTGATGGCATCGACGGTGAGCCGCCCGATGCCGGGAATGTTGAAGACGGACTCGGTGACGACGACGCCGCCGACAAGCGTGGTGAGGCCGATGCCGATGACGGTGACGACCGGCACGCCGGCATTCTTGAGCGCATGGACGATGAGGATGCGCGGCACCGGCAGGCCCTTGGCACGGGCGGTGCGGATGTGATTTTCGTTGAGCACCTCGAGCATGGCGGCGCGGGTGACGCGGGCGATCAGCGCGGCAAAGACCAGCGCCAGCGCAATGGCGGGCAGGGTGACGCTGCGCAGGGTTTCGAACACGCCATCGGCGAGCGGGCTGTAGCCCTGGACGGGAAACCATTTGAGCGTGACCGAGAACACATAGGCCAGAAGATAGCCGATGACGAAGACCGGCACCGAAAAGCCGAGCACGGCAAAGCCCATGATGAGGCGATCGATGAGGGTGTTGGCCTTCCAGGCCGCGATGACGCCGAGCGGTACGGCGATGAGCACCGTGATCACCAGCGTCACCGCCGCCAGCACGAAGGTGGGCTCGATGCGCTGTGCGATCAGCCGCGTGACCGGCTGGCCGGAATAGATCGAGACCCCCAGATCGAGCTGGAGCGCATTGCCGGCCCAGATGGCGAAACGGGTGTGAAGGGGCTCGTCGAGATGCAGGCGCTCACGGATCTGCTCGACCTGCGCGGGCGTGGCGTTGTCGCCGGCGAGCAGAAGGGCGGGATCCCCCGGGGTGAGGTTGACGAGAGAAAAGATGAAGACCGCGACCAGCAGCAGAATGGGAATGGCCGAGACGATACGGCCCACAAGATAGGCAAACACGAGCGACCTCCCCTCGAAACACCCGCCCGGGCGGACCCGGGCGGGGCGACACAGCAGACTACTGCTTGCGCTTCACATTCCAGAAGAAAGGCACCGGGCTTTCGATGAAGCCTTCGAGATTGGAGGCGACGCCCTGGGCGAGGGCCGCCTGGCCGAGCGGCACGAAGGGCACGAGATCATAGGCGACCGACTGCATCGTCTCGGCAAGCGCCTTCTGTTCGGCAGGGTCGGAGGTTTCGGCAAAGCGGGCGCGCAGGTCGCGCAGTTCGGCCGAATCCGCCCAGCCGAACCAGCCATCGAGCCCGGCGCCCGCGACATAGACATTGGTCATCGGGTTGGACTGGTCGACATAGCCCCAGCCGGTGAAAAACAGGTTCCAGCCGCCATTGGCCACCGGCTCCCTGCTGGCGCGCCGGGTGGAGACGGAGGCCCAGTCGGTCATCTGCTCGTCGACGACGAAGCCGGCCTCTTCGAGCATCGGCTTCAGCACCGAATAGGCATGGTCGTGAAAGGGAATGTCGGTGACGTGGGGCAGCAGCACCGGCGTGCCCTCATAACCGGCCTCGGCCAGCAGGGCCTTGGCCTTTTCGACATCGCGGGTGAGGATACGGTCGGTGTTGACCGTGCTTTCAAACGGCGAGCCGCAAAAGAAGATGGCGGCGCAGATCTGGTAGAGCTGGGTCTGATCCCCGAAGATCGCCTGCATGAACGGGGTCGGCTCGAGCGCCCATTGCAGGGCCTCGCGCACCTTTGGGTTATCGAAGGGCGGGTTGAGGTGATTCACCACCAGCTGGAGGCTGTTGCCGCCCTGCGGGTTGGCGAAGATATAGGCCGTGTCCGAGCCTTCGAACAGCGGGATCATGTCCGCCGCGACATCCTCGATCCAATCGATTTCGCCATTGAGCAGGGCATCCACGGCCTGCGATGAATCCGGGATGTAGCGGATTTCGATCCGGTCGAAATTGGCGATTTTGCCACCGGCGGCCATGCTGGCCGGCTCGGAGCGGGGCACATACTCCTCGAACTTTTCATAGACGGCGACGCTGCCGGGCACCCATTCCTCGGCGATCATGCGGAAGGGGCCCGAGCCGATGGCTTCGGTGACCGGCACGGTCGGCTCGTTGGCGGCAAGGCGTGCCGGCATGATGAAGGGCACGTTGGACGAAATCTTGCCAAGCGCCGGCAGCACCTGACCCCAGGGCTCCTTCATCTGGAGAACGAGCGTCCTGTCATCCGTGGCCGTCAAGGATTCGGCCTTTGAAAACAGGATCTTGCCCAGCCCGTCGACCTTGCCCCAGCGCTGGAGTGAAGCCACGGCATCGGCGGCGGTGACCGGTGCCCCATCATGGAATGTAAGGCCCTCGCGCAGGGTGATGGTGTAGGTGAGATTGTCATCGGACAGCGTCACGCCCTCAGCCATCTGCGGCTGCACCTGGAAATCGGCATCGAGCGAAAACAGCGTGTCGTAGATGAGGTAGGCGCTGTTGCGGATGGTGAAATTTGTGGTGGCGATCGGATCGACCGAGTTGATGTCGCCATTCATGCGAAGGCGCAGAACGTCCTGGGCTGCGGCGCTGAACGTGCAGCCGAGCATGAGGGAGGCGGCAAGAGCCGCCGAGGCTAGTGATTTCAGTGTCATAAGCTTCCTCCCAACCGCCCCCTGGCGGCACAAAACGTTACGCGTCTTGCCGAATTTACCTGCGTTGCGGCCACGAAGAACGCTGATTTTTAACGCGTAACGTTTCGTGTTTACCGTGGATTTTTGGTCGCGGCAAGCCCTTCTTGCCAGGCCTTCGACCTGCATTCGGCGCCAAAGATAGGCGGAAAGGGCTTGGCCAAAGCCGCTTGCGACGTTGACGAAACGTTTTGTGTGAGGTTGAAACGGTCAGTCTGGAGCGCACCATGTCGACCATTCGTGACGTCGCACGCATCGCCAGGGTGTCGATCACCACGGTTTCGGCCACGCTGAACGGCACGGCACCGGTGAGCGAGGAATTGCGCGCCCGCGTCTGGGCGGCCGTCGAGGAGGCCGGCTATCACCCCGATCCGGTGGCGCGCAACCTGCGCAAGGGGGTGTCGAACACCATCGGGCTCATCGTCCCCGATATCGCCACGCCATGGGCCGCGCATCTGGCCAAGGCCATGCAGTCAGCCCTGTCGAACCGGGGCTATAACATGCTGTTTGCCAGCAATGAGGATGATCCGGAGCGCGAATTCCGCGAGATCGAGCTGTTTTCCGCCCATCGGGTGGCAGGGTTGATCATTGCTCCCACGAGCCACGGCCAGGACTATCCGGCGCGGCTGGCCTCGACGATCCGCACCCCCGCCGTGCTGGTCGACCGCGTGATTCCCGGCAGCCGGTTCGATGCGGTGGTCGATGACAATTATCTTGGCGCGCAGTTGGTGACGCGGCATCTGCTGACGCTGGGCCATCGCGACATCGCCTTTCTCGCGGGCCGGCCCGGCATATCGCCCTCCGACGAACGGCTGAGCGGCTTCTGCCAGACCATGGCAGAGGCGGGGTTTGTGGTGCGGGAGGACATTATCCGCCGCTCCTGCCATCGTTTCGAGCACGCGTTCACCGCCGTTCAGCAGCTGATGAACATGGGCAACCCGCCCACGGCGATCGCCTGCATCAACATCGCGCAATTGCTCGGCACCATGGCCGGCCTCAAGAATATCGGGCTCAAGGTGCCCAGTGATGTGTCCGTCATCAGCTTCGATGGCTTCCACCCCGCCGAGGGTTGGGCGCCGAGCATCACATCGCTGCATCAGGATATCGCAACCATCAGCGCCAATGCCTCGGAACTGCTTCTGGCCCGCATCACTGGCGATGGCGCCCCGCCGCAAACCTTGCGTGTTGCGCCGCGACTGCACATCCGCGAGTCGTGCAGGGCGATCTAGCCGGCGCGTCGCCATCGCGGCTGCGGGTCATCGAGGTTGAATGGCTCTGGCCCGAGCTGAGGGGCATCTCGCCCAAAAGGCTCGAAGCGCCTGGAGGAGAAACCTCATCCTTCGGACAGCCTAAGAGGCACTGGCTGGGGCGCTAGGATTCGAACCTAGGAATGGCGGTACCAAAAACCGCTGCCTTACCACTTGGCGACGCCCCAACGGGGCCGTCTAGTACCGGTTTTGAGGAGCGTGCGCAACTGACCTCAAAGCTGCGATCTGCGCTTGAACCGCATCGCGAGCGCGGCTATATAGCCGGCACCGACGTGCCACGGCGCGCCGACCTGACGGAGTATAGCGCAGCCTGGTAGCGCACCTGCTTCGGGAGCAGGGGGTCGAGTGTTCGAATCACTCTACTCCGACCAACACAACCCGGCGCCTCGCGGCGTCGGGTTTTTTCTTGCCGACAGGGTTACCGACACAGTTGGTCCCCCGACAGCGTCACCGACGCGGCTTGCCCATCGTGTCAGCCGCCGCGCGGATGCCCGGCGCACGGTGACTGAAGGCGATATTGCGACATGCGCTGGTCGCTTTCTGTAGCGCGCCAAATCGGTTGGCATAAAACGTCAGAACGGTTGGCAGCAGTTTAATACCCGTTCAATAGGTGCTCCCAAAGGCTTCAACCTCGTCCGGCGTTGGCTCGTGGGGAATGATCAGGTCGACCCGCGCCGCCCATACGACCGCGACATCCAGCTCCTGCTCCCCGGTGCCGGTCAGCAGGTCCCAAGCGCCTCCCTTCCTGCCCTTCCGCATCACCCGACACAGCACGCGGTGATCGGCCGTCTTGAGCACGCAGAGCTGCTCGACCAGCGCATCGGTGGGAGGACTCTCGGTGTGCTCATAGACCAGCAGCCACCCGTCGCGCAGCAAGCCCATGCGGTGGCCTCTGAGGAACAGGGCGGCCGTGGCAGGGGTCTGACGAGGGAAGGTCACATGCAGGATCGGCTTCATGGTCACCTGATCGCTCCATCGCTTGGTGAGCTGGGCCAGCTCCGGCCGATGGCCACTCTCAGCAGGGGATAGATGGGCTGGAGCTGGTTGCCCTGCCGGCAGGGCCCTTTAGGCTGACGAGCGCACCGAGGTGTTCCACCACCCCGGCGCGCTCTGACCACACCGAACGGAGAGGTTCGCCATGGCTGCCGCTGTTTCAGCACTATTCCCGCACGCCCGCAATGCCGCCCCCACCTTCGCGCTGGCCGCGAAGAGCTACCTCGATCATGGAGGCGAGGAGCGCTACATCCCGCCCA
Organism: Devosia enhydra; assembly: GCF_900119845.1. Taxonomy (GTDB): domain Bacteria; phylum Pseudomonadota; class Alphaproteobacteria; order Rhizobiales; family Devosiaceae; genus FPKU01. Next base: position 199,645 of record NZ_FPKU01000003.1, on the reverse strand, counting down.
TCATTGGCCACTTCGGCAGCGACCGGCTCCTGACCGAGATCGCTCCCTTCGACATCAAGCAGATGGCCATGGTGCTCTACCCCGACCATTGCGCGGCCACACGGAACCGCCAGGCGCTGACGCCGGCTCGGTCGGTGATGCTGCACGGCTACGAGCGCGGCTGGTGCCCGCTCATCCGCCTGACCCGCTTCAAACAGGAGCCCCCCAAGCGGAAGAGCCCAGCGTCGGCCGCCTGGCTTCACCTGTTCACCCGTCAATGCGACCTGGACGGACTGCCTCACGTAGCGGCCCTCGTGCTGTTCATGGCCCAGACGGCCGCCCGCGTCTCGGAGGCTGTACGGCTCGAATGGAAGGACGTTGACCTGGTCGGCCGACGTGCCCTGCTGCTGCGCACCAAGACCGATCGCAACTCCGTGCGCCACCTGACCGACGAGCTGTGTGGCCGGCTCCGCGTCCTCGCTGCCGATCGGGGGCCAGGGGACCGGGTGTTCAGGTATGCCTCCCGGTACTCGGTCAACGAGCGCCTCGAGGCCGTCTGCCAGCGCGCCGGCATCTCGTACAAGCCCTCGCACTCTTGCGGCAGGCACTCCTTTGCCACCAACGCGATGGCCATGGGTGCCGACGTGAAGACGGCGATGGAGGCTGGTGGCTGGAAGTCGTCCGCCGTGTTCATCGAGACCTATGTCCATTCGCCCAACGCCGGCAGGCTAGTGGCCGACCGCTTCAATGCCCTTGATTTCGGTGGTCTCTAGGCTGGCCTGATGATCAGCTCGCGCGCCGGCGAGCCTTTCCCGCCACTGACCGAATAGAGCAGCTCGGCTTCGGTGAGCTCGAAGCGGCCGAACAGGTCGCGGATCTCAGGCACGTCGTTGATCGAGAGGATGAAGCTGCCCTTCAGCGCGGCCAGGCGCTCGGCCATCCGGGCGAACTGGTCGCGCCCGAAGAGCGCCTTGCCGTAGTCACCCTCGCTGCCCCAGTACGGAGGGTCGAGGTAGAACAGGGCATCCGGCCGGTCGTAGCGATCGAGGAAGGTTTGCCAGGGGAGGTTTTCGATCACCACCCCGGCCAGGCGCTCGTGGATGTCCTCGAGCACCGGCCCGAGGCGGTTGAGGTTGAAGCGCGCCGGCCCGCCGATGTTGACCCCGAAGGTCCGGCCGGCGACTTTGCCGCCGAAGGACAGGCGCTGGAGGTAGATGAAGCGGGCCGCCCGCTCGAGGTCGGTGAGGGTCGTCGGATCGGTCGCCTTGAGCCGCTCGAACTCCCGCCGGCTAGTGACCTGGAACTTCAGCATGTCCATGAACCGCGGATAGTGCCGCTGCAGGATGCGGAAGAGGTTCGCCACGTCGCCCGACCAGTCGTTGATGACCTCGCTCCTGGGCTGACGATCGCGCTTGAAGAACACCCCGCCCATGCCGACGAAGGCCTCGGCATATGTGGTGTGCGGGGTAGCGTTGATGAGGTCTACGAGGCGCTTTGAAAGGCGCTTCTTGCCCCCGATATAGGCGGCCGGCGGATGGGTTGGGTCGATCGGCCGGGGATAGTCGTCAAATACCATTATGGGTTCCAGTGGGACTCGTTCCACGTTGAGCCGCCCTCGCGCGAGGAGCGGCGGGTGGAGCACTGGCAGTGGTGCTTTGGGGGCTATGGTTGGCGCCTGTCCCCCAGTTGCGGCGTTCATCCGCCGCGGCCGCCCGTCATCCCTGCCGAGCGGCCGATACTGATTGCGTCCAGCATTCGCCACGAATCGCGCCGACGCCTTGCGGCCATGCGACCGACCCGAACCATTGCCAAGCTCATCGCCGACGAGATGTCGTTGACCGTCCACTGCAACGCCTGCCGGCACTAGGCCGCTATCGACCTTGAGGTGCTCGCGGCCAGACTGGGGCCAGAGCATGGGTCGATGGCCTGGGACCTGGCGCCGCACATGGTCTGTTCCCAGTGCGGCGGCAAGAGCGTGAGCTTCACGTTCAACAGCCTGGGCGTGCCGACGGCGCGCCGGCCTTGAAGGTATAAGGTACCCCCGACCTCACAGGGGCTGTTCGAGGTGAAAGCTGAGCGCAATTCTCAATGGAACGTTGAGCTTCGCGTCCGTGTTCTCGGCCTGCCTGCATAGCTCTCACAGGCTGGCGGCGCCGGTTAGTAAAGCCCCCGCCCTACGCACCGGCGCCGCTATTCTCCTAGCGAATGCGTACCCCCCAACCGATGCGAGGGCGAGGGGTGTGGACTCTATCTAAACGGCGTGCGTGACTGGCCCCCGGCACAGGGAGGGCAATCATGGCGCCGAAGGGACCAATCGAAATTAGAGTTGATCTGGTGATGCCTGCGATGATCGAGGGCTCCGCCCAGGTCATAGTCAGCGAGGGCGGCACGCGGAACGTGATGCTCAAACTCAATCCAGAAACGGCGAGCGACCTTGCGACAGCCGCTTTGCAATCCCTGACAATAAACCCATATCCTCGCGCCGAAGGATCAGACCCGGAGACGGGTGAAATAGACCGACAGCTTCGAGTTGCGGCGACAGGCTGGGTAACACCCGGAACAGTGCCCATCCAGCCGGGCCATAGTGTTCTAGTGCTGCAAGTAGGCGGCGCTCTACTTCAGTTTTCGGCGCCCACCGAGGCTTGGCACGACGCCTTGGAGAAACTGATTGCTGCGGGTTCAGTTCGTGGCTCATTGAATTAGCCTAGGGTGTGAGTGCGAGGGGTTAGACCTCCGGCGCAAAGATCGTCTCTGTCTCCAGCGAGCACCATGGCAAAGTCAGAAGAAGCGCGATCATGCCCGGCGCGTAAGTCATATATTCCGGGTCATCCACAATGCGCTTGGGCGCAACGTAGGCCCCGGTCAGCGTCACTGCTTCGCCAGGATCAAAATCGGCGGCGTTGTCATTGAGATTGAGCCCGACGCCGGGAGACGAGTTGTCCACGGCGCGCGGGTTGATGGCAACATCCTCGCCATTGAACGCCATTGCGGCGATACGCTGAGCGGGAGTGAGGACAAAGAAATTCTGCATGGACATCAGACTGCTCCAACGGCGGTAAGATAGGTTTCGACGGCGTTTTTTAGGTCCGAGTGCAAGGCCCCGAGCGCTCTTCCGACGTACCCCATGCAAATCTGGTCCGCTGTGACGTTCACAGCCCCCGAGCCGGTCTTCCTGGCTAGCAGCGCAAAGGAGTTACTCGGCAATGCAACGCTGGCAATTGATAGGTTGGCCAGCAGCGATCCGTCACGATAAACTTGCACATTGGCAGCGCTGTCTCTCTGAGCAGAGAGCAGGCCGGACGTTTGCGTGTTCGCGGCGCCCCCGCCGCCGGATCCGGTGTCATTGACGGTCGGATAAAGGCGATCATCGGTAAAGCGGGGGTTGATGATGCTAAATGGGGACGAGTTTACACCCGATGACGATCCCATCGGGTTGGACGAATTGCCGGCCCGTGATGTAAGAGACCAGTACCCGAAGGATGCATCGTTCAGGGCATAAAGGCCGCCGAAGGTCGATGGGACGAGCCCAGTATCGAGATAGCTGCTGGACCCATTGCCGGTATATCCGCGGTCCGCAGCAAATGCCGGGCTATTGACCGCAGTGAGGTTGTAGGCGTTTTGTATCCAGTTTCGCCGGCCGGCTTGAGCGTCGGCGGCTGCGAGCAGCCAGAGGCCATCAAGCTTGGCCCACACGCCGGCATCGATCAGGGAGCCGACCAGCGTGTTGATCAGCACCTTGCGCTCGGGCGTCGGTGGCGTGGTGAAACGCGCCACCAGAGCCTCAGTCTCAGGCAGGTACGCTACCCCCCCGCCCTTCGCTGGGGCGAGCCCTAGCCCCATTACCAGGTTCGTCATCCGTCCACCGTCACCACGGTCGCCGTGGTCCCGGTCGCAAGCACCCGGCGCACCCGGTGGGGCGGCATATAGCCGACCGGGGCGGAGGTGACGGTGATGTTGTCGCCGTCGGCATTGCCGACCGGCAGATAGACCAGGTTGCCGGCGGCCACGACCTGGATGGCCTTGGCATAAGGGTTGAGGTCGTTGGTGTTGTGGGGGGTCACGACCCGACCAGATTTGCCGAAGCCGAGCAAAGCCGGCGCGGCGAGAGCGAAGGGGTCTTTAGATGCATCATAGGGCATTGTTGGGCCTTTCTTAGCGGAGAGAATGATCCTTGCGCGTTTACCAACTGCTCAGCGCTACACGGCGCCAGGTGTTGTTGGCGACGCAGGCGTAGAAGTAGTTCGCGTCGACTGCCCATTCGCCGGTGCTGCCCGAAGAGGTCGCCGTAGCCGGCGGACTCACTCGTGTTCCATTGCTCCCACGAAACAAGAAGGTGATGACGCAGTCGGCGCCGTTTGCAGGCAAACTGCCGGACAGTTGACTAACTGCGAGATGCGACCACCCGGACCCGCCCGTATCCAGAAAAATGATCTCCGCCAGATAGAACACCGATCCGGAAGGGTCAGAAGATTGGACGATGATGATGCCGACAGGGTCATTATCTACAAAGGCATACCCGTTGAGCAGCGCGTCAATGCTGCCGCCTCCGGCAGGCGTATTGGAGATCACAAAGCCAGCGTTTCCGCTGCTCGTGATGCGGAATTTGCCAGTGCCGGGGTTGGATACACCAGTGGAGGAATCGAAGGTGTAGCGCAGGCCGGCCCGGATGCCGGCAGGACCGGCTGGCCCGGCTGGCACGAGCAGATCCCAGTCGCTGCCGGGCGGCTCCTGGCTCGTCGCCGTGTTGGCGACATAGGAAGCGGTTCCCTTTGAAACCGCGTCGAACTGGGCATAGGCGCCGGCGCTCCACGGTCCCTGCCAGTTGAGCCCTTGCGGGCCCGGGATGCCCCGCGGCAGGGAAAAGTCGAGGACCGCAGCGCCGGGTGCGCCGCTGTCGGTCACGGCGGCCGGCTCGTCGTGATCGACCGTCGTGACGTCGCCGATCTCGATGGTACCGGCCGCGCCCCTCGGGATGCCGAAGTTGAGGACCGCCGCGCCTGAGGTGCCGCCATTGGTGACGGTGGCGGGATCGTCCGGATCAAGGGTGGTCACGGTGCCGATCGAAAGGGTGGCCGCCTGTCCCTGCGGTCCGCCTAGGGCCGAGCGCGCTTCAGTGATGACGGCAACGGCGTTGATGAGGTCGGCCGTCGTGAAATAGCCGCCGCCCTCCGACAGCCCGCCCTGACCATCGGTGCCGTTGGTCGACTGCACGCGGGTGACGAACTTGTAGGTCTTGGATGTTGCCGGCGTCACCCGGCCGCGGCCGGTCATCATGCCGGTGTGGTTGGTGGTGACGGTGCGGCTGCCCACTCCGAAAAAGGTTGTAACGAGCGCGTTGTCGGTGACGTTCCAGAGCCGGAGATCAGCCACGCCGACGCCTTCGACGACGGCGGTGAAGTCGATATCCCACGCGCCTGCCGGCAGCGTGAACTCGGGCAGCGTGCCCGAGATGCCGATGGTGTCCACCGGCTTGGTGTTGATCGAGAAGGTCTGGTCGGAGCCCGAGGTCAGCCCGCCGCCCGAGGCATTGGTGCGCTTGTTGATGAGGACGGCCGTCTTGGTGGCCGCACCGCTGACCGCTAGCCCGGCTATAGCGCGCGCCTTGCCATCGGAATGGATGCGGGCTCGCAGCGGACGGCCGCCGCGCACCTGGCCGGCAGTCAGGGCGTTGCCGTCCTCGGAGACGAGCGCGATCGCCGACAGCCCGTCGACCGCCAGCGTCATGGCGCCGGTGTTGGTGTTGGGCGGCACGAAATCGAGCGTCATGCCTTCGGTCAGCGTGGCGATCGGCACAGACCCCGCCGGCGTCGTGGCGGTCAGGGCATTGGTGCCGGTAACGGTCAGCGGCCTCGTCGCGCGGCGGTAGAGCTCCTCGAGCTCGGTGGCGACCCGCGTGCCGTACGCGTCACCCGCGATGCCTGCAGGATCTGAGGTGGTTGTCGGGCCGGAGCCCAAGGGATCGGGCATCATGCAAACACCTCGGGGGCTTCGGGGACGACGGTGACGGTGAAGAGGGGGCCGGAGGGCACGATGGATTCGACGAGGGCGCGACGGCCCAGCCGCTGACGGCGGCCCACGGTCACCATCTGGCCAGGTACGATTCGCTCGGAATGGGGCACGCTGGCGGGGGTCACCACGACGCTGTCGGTAACGCCGGCCTCGGCTGCATCGAGATCGAGGCTGACCACGACGCCGGCGTCCGGATCGGCAGGATGGGCCCGGCCCACCGCGATCGCCGCGACGTACGGATTGCCGATCGTCAGGATATTGCCCGTCTCCCAGAGGTCGGCCACATCCCAGAGCGAGCCCGTTGAAGGCTCGACATAGACCGGCTGCTCGAGCGCGATCGCCGTCACCTGGCCGGCGAGATTGCGCGTGACGCTCCGGACATAGGCCGACTGGTTGATGGCGCGCTCGTTGACGCCATGGGTCTCGTCGATCTCCGCCAGCATGTCCCAGACGGCCAGCACCAGGTCGCCCTTGCGCACAGCCTCGCCGGCGTGGTCGGTTTCGAAACGCTGGCGGGTGGCCCTGTACCGCATCAGCGCCAGGTCGTACCGGGCCCGGGCGATGGCTAGCGCTTCCGTCGGGATCTCGGGATAGCGCACGTCCTCGAGACCGCGGGCCGACGCTGCCGTCACGCCCTGGGCATAAACGAGAGTGGAGCGCTCCTGATAGTCCTCGGCCTCGTCGCGCCAGGTGATGCGGAGCGCGTCGGTGGGCAGCGGCGCCCAGGCCCGCGACAGCCCGAGATAGCGGGCGTTCATCGGCGAGAAGACGAAGACCGCATCCTCGGCCGACCGGTCCCGATCGAAATACGGTCGCCAGGAGCCGGCCATCGCAAAGCCGCCCCGGGCCGCCGATGCCAGCATCTTCTGGACGTCGTCCCAGCCGGCGCCCGCGCTCTCAAAGCTCGTGCGATACCCCTTGGCGACGCACTCGGCCGCCCAGGCGTCATAGGCGGCGGTGTCGATGGTTGCCGACAGCGGCCGGTTGGTCGACTGCCCACGCGCCAGGGCCTCCGAAAGCTTGGCGGGATTGTCGGTGGCGAGCCAGTCCTCGCTCTGCCGGTCGTGGATCACCGAGGTCGCGATCGCGGTGACCTCGCCGACCTGGACGTTGCGCCCGCGCACCGCGATCAGGGCGCAATCGGACCGGCTGAGGCCGATGGTTGGCGGCTGCCGGCGGATGACGGCCAGCTCGTTGACCGCGACCAGCCCGACATTGTTCTGCATATCGCGCGGGGCATATTTGGCGGCATGCCCCGGATGCTCGCCATAGCCGAACATGTCGGTGCAGTTCCAGCCGCCCCAGCTCCAGTGCGGCTGGGCGTAGCGCGTGAAGTTGAAGTTGGTGGAGAGGGTCACGGCGCCGGCGATCAGCCCCAGCTCGAGCGGCACGTCGTCGACCAGCCCATCGAGCCAGATGATGACGCCCTCGTCGCAAAGCTGCACGTTCTGATCGGCGAGGACAGGGATGTGCCCGTTGCCGGCCGGCATGGACGAGATGAAGTGGCTCGCGGCTACCCAGTCAGGCCGGGTCGGCGCGAGGTCGACGCCCTGGAACGGCGCCGGGGATGCCGAAGGCGTCCGGCTGAAACTGCCGGCCGAATAGGTCAGGTCATAGTCGGTGTTGGCGAGAAGCGTGCCCGAGATGGAGATCGGCGCCAGCCCATCGATCGCGATCGTGGTTGCTGCACCGCCATTGTCCTGGAGCGCACGCATGCGCCAGACGCTGCCATTGGCCGGGGCGCTCGTCAGCGTCGGGCAACCGCGCGCGACGATCGCTGTGCCCGATCCGCCCTCGACATGGAGATAGCCGGCATAATCCGAGCTGCCGGTGCCATTCGAGATGCCGTTGCCGACAAGCCCATAGCGGCCCTGGCCCGGGGTGCGGGCAAAGGCGCGGATGGCGGTCTGCGCCGCGTCGCGGATGGTCGGCGCCGGGCCCGGCGTGCCGCGCCGCAGGATGATGTCCTTGCGGTAGGCTTCGCCGGTCGCGTTGTTGGAAAACCAGATCTCGGGGAGGTTGAGCCAGCTGGTCGCCCCACGCGGCCGGATGCGCAGGCGCAGCGGCTGGTAGACCGTTGCGGCATTGTCGTTCTTCTTGGCGAGCCCCTCGGTCCATGCGAGGCGGATGCGGGCCTCGTCAAGGGCTGGCAGCGAGACCATGTCCCAGGCCGGTGAGGAGCGCTCGGGCAGGTTCTGGTCGAAGAGATCGTCGCCGGCGTTCTTGTTGATGACATACCAGGCGAGCGGCCGGCCGACGGCCTTCATGGCCCCATACTGCTGCAGCAGGGTCTGGGTCTCGAGCGGCGAGGTCCAGTCGACGGTCTGGACCGTGACGCCCTCGACCTCGGAGGCCGGAACGCCGCCGATGCGGATGTCCTCGAGCACGGTGCGTCCGGCCACGGCATAGAGCGCCTCGACCACCTCGTCGCGCCCCTGCAGGTAGCGGATCGGCTTGGTGACCTGGGGCGGCCAAAGCTTGGTGCGGCCAAAGGGCCGCGGCAGGTAGTCGCCTGCTGCCAGGACGTTCTGGCGGACGCCGGCCGAGCCCAGCGTCGTGCCGGATTGCTGAGATTGTCCCTGCACGGCCGACGGAAAGAGCGCATTGAGCCCGGCCTGGCCGAGACCCAGCACGGCAGCGGCTGCCAGGGAGGCCTCGAAGGAGCCGGCAGCGAAGAGCGTGAGCCCGCCGGCGCCGCCCAGGGCGAAGGCCGCTGCACCGCTAGTCAAGGCGATTGCGCCGGCGACGAGGAGCACGGTCAGCACCGTCCGGAGCACGCCGCCGCCGCCGGCGCCGTCACCGGCCGGCATCATGGCCACGCGCATGACCCGGATGCCGATCGGCTTGGGCCGCACCCGGGCCCAGAGGTCGCGCGGGATGGGATGCTCGTCGATGGTGACGGCCATCCGTCCCCATTCGAGCGGAGAGAAGCCGGCGGCTCTGACCAGGTCGGCGACCGACTGGCGACCGTCGCAGGCCAGCTCGAGGGAGACCGGCGCCAGGCGATCGGCAATGATCAGCTCAGCCATTGCGGGCCTCCACAGGCGACCAGGCGCTGATAATGCGCCCGCGCAGCTCGGCGAGCGGGGTGCGATGTGAGCCCGTGCGGATGCGGGAGTGCAGCACCATGGCGCCGGCGATGATGCCGACATGGTCGGGCCGGCTGCCGGCCATGGCCATCTCGACGATATCGAGATCCTCAGCCTCCCACGGCGCCACGGACCGGAAGAGCCCGTCGCCCAGGACGAGCTGGCGCGTGCCGGCATAGTGCCGGGCGATCTCGGCCGCAGCGGCCGAGGCGATCTCGGCGGGATGGGCAAGCAGGATGCCGAGCTCGCGCTCGTAGACGAGGCGCACCAGCCCCCAGCAGTCGCAGCCCGAAAAGGAGCCGCCATTGGCGACCCAGGGGATGCCGAGATAAGGCGCGTAACCGTGCTTGAAGACCCGTTCAAAAGCCATATTCGAGCCCCGGAAAGTGCTGGGCGGTTGCGCGGATGCCCGAGACCGGCTCGTCCACAGGCACGTCCTGGACGAGGCTGAAGCGGGCCGCCACCAGCGGCACCTCGGCCGAGCGGATGACGAGGCCGGGATAGGCGGCAAAGACCGTGTCCGGAGCCGAGGCCCAGACCAGCTCGAGATCGATCGGCACCGTTCGGTCCATGATCTCGACGAGGTTGGCGATGCGATTGCCGACATTGGCGATTTCGATCGCGCACTCTGCCGGCTTGCCATCGTCCTGGGGCCGGCTGATCACCAGCCCGGGCAGGTAGCTCTGCCCGCGCGAAGTGACGGCCTCCCGCTGATCGCATGCATAGGCCTTGCCGTCCGGCAGGCGGATGGTGGCGAGGAGGATCGGGTAGTCGTCGAGGATGCGGCTGCTGGCCTTGGTCGCGTCGAGCGTCATCTCAAAGCTCCCGCAGAGTGAGCTGGACCCGCCAGAGCTCGGGCGCGAGCCGCTCCTCGACCGGCGCGCCAATGACCTGGGCGGAAAAGCTATTGGCGGTCACCGGGTCCGTGAAGGTGATCGGGCGGATGCCGCCACCGAGATCGTCCTGCCAGAAGGTCTCCCAGATCTCGTACTGGGCTCGGCTCATGTCGAAGGCCCAGCGACGGGCATTCGGCTGGCTTTCGGCCTTACGGCGGGCGCGGGTAAAGCCGGAATCGGGTTCGAAGAGATGGGCGTTGAGACCGCGATCGGTACCGTAGCCGCGCCCATTGGGGCGCGCCGGCAGGCTCGCATGCCAGGCGACGGGCGCGCTCATCGGGATTTCACCGGGCGGCGGAGCCCGTTGGCCCGGAACTCATCCTTGGCGATGCCCTGCTGCACGGTGCCGATGATGACGCGCTGATAGACCTGTCCGTCATCCCCGCTGGTCTGCTCGGTGCGCACGGGCTCGCTCGAGCGGTTCTCGATGGTTTGGTTGAAGGTGAAGCCGGTACCTGCCTGGCCGGCGCCCGCCACGCGCACCCCCAGCGCGCCGTCCGGACCGCGCTGAAGCGGCAGGATGGCCTCAGGGCCGGCCTCGCCCATAAGACCGGCGCCCCGGGCGAACGGGAAAAGGGTTGGCCGATCGACGATCTGGCCGGAGTAGGCCGAGATGCCGGCGCCGGCATAGACGCCGCCCTTGGCGTTCGCGAAGATGGCCGAGCCCCAAAGACCCTTGCCCATGGTGCCACCGGTGGCGCCACCGGTCAGGCTGCCGGCAACGAGCCCCAGGAGCGCGTCGAAGATGCCATCGGCGGCGACGCCGAGGATGCGGTCGGTGATCCTGTCGAGCGCGTTGTTGGCCGCGTTGGCAAGCGCCTCCCAGGCATTCTCGCCCCGGGCGGTGCCGCCGACCAGGTCCGACAGAAAGCCCGAAAAGGCGCTGCGATAGCTGTCGAGGTCTTCGGTGGCGCGGCGCTGAGCTTCGGTGGCGAATTCAAAGCCCTGGGCAGCCAGCGCCTGGGCATCGGCGATCCCGGCGATCGTGCCGGCTAGTTCTTGGTCGACCGCGATGCCGGCGCGCTTTGCTGCGGTCAGCAGTTCGAATTCGACGCGGGCCCGTTCGGTCTCGTATGTCGACAGCCCGAGCGCGTCTGTCTGCATGCGGATGAGGTCGGTCTGCTCCCGGGTCGTTTCGAGCTGGCGCCGGAAGCCCTCGGCGGCGGATTGTGCCTGAGCAGCTGATCGGCGTTGCTCCGCCAGGCGCTCCTGGGCCGCCTGAGCCGCCAGTGCCGCATCCCGAAGCCGCTCCAATTCCTCAACGGCTGGGCCGGTGGCGACGCCCGTCCCAATAGCCTCGTCGAAGGCTGCCTGGATCCGCTCACCCGCAGACCGCACGTCCGGGGTGAGGGAGACGAGCCGATCACGCGCGGCCGTAAACTTCTCGACGCCGGCATCGAGGCGAAACTGGAGGTCGGTGTCTTGGCCAAGTGCGGCAAGAGCATGGGAAAGGCCGACGAGGCCCTGCTCGAACATAGCGACCTGGCGGGCGCCATCCTGAAGCGGCTCGATCAGTTGCGACCGGATCGCCCAGCCTAAGATCCCAAGATCGCTGCGGTTGAGCCGCACCAGCCCCGTGTAAAGCTCATCCGCTCCGATCACGCCCTGATTGAAGGCGACCAGAAGCTGCCCGACCTGCCGGTCGACCGGTGCTACCATGCCGGCCAGCACGGGCCCCTCGAGAGCCGCCTTTTCCCGAAACGCGTCCGCTTTTTTCCCGAGCTCGTCGAGATTGGCTGACAGGTCGACGATGACTGAATCGCGCGGCAGTCTCCCAGCTGCCGAAAAGAAGTCATCAGCGGCTTTGCCCGCAGCGTCGTAGCCCTGCAACAAGTCCTCGAGGGCCGCAGATTGCCGGCCCAGCACCTCATTGGCGCTCTCGGCCTGCGGGATCAGTCCTCCTAGCCACTGGATCGCCAACCCGCCGAGGCCGATGATCGCAATCGTGGCCAGCGAAACAGGATTGATCAGGGACGTAAAGGCGGCGCCAACGGCTCCAACAGCGCCGGCCACGCCGCGATTGCCGAGCACCTGGTTGATCTGGGTGCCTTGCTGGATTGCCACCAGGAACGGCGAGGTGCCGCCGGCGAGCTGGACACCGATGTCGTTCAGCTGAGCGGCGAGGTTGCCGGTTTCCAGCCCGGTGTTGCGTACCGATTGGGCCGCGCGATCGGCCGCAGGCGAAATGGTGTCCAGCGCGCCGCCGGCGCTGGCGGCCTCCTGCTTGAAGCGCCGGACATCATTGGCGGCCTCGCCGAGTGCGCGCTTGGCGCCGGAGGCATCGCCTGAAAGGACGAGCGCGACATTGAGCGTCATGGCCTGCCCCCGTTGAGCGCATTGCGCGCGCCCATGGCAATCGTCGCCATGGCCGACCAGTCGCTCGCGCTCATCTCGAACTCCATCCCATCGAGCAGAGCTTTCGCCCCGCCATAGTCGAGGCTGTGCCACACCGTGCGGGACTGGCCACCCCGGACCTCCACCCCGATCCGCCACTGATCGGCGATGACGCAGAAGGCGGTTGCCGCATGCACATGCTGCGGCCAGAGCCCGTCCTCGGCCTCGCGACCGGTCAGCTTGCGCGTGAGGGCTGCAAGCTGCGCCTCCGAGGCGCCAAAGCGACGTGCGTCGGCGACAGCCTCCGGCTCGCTCTGGGCATCATCGACAAACAGGCCACCCGTCGCCCAGGCACGGCCGGCCCAGATCAGTTTCCCCGCGCGGCCTTGGGCAGTGCCCGGAAATAGGCCTCGGCCAGTGCCAGCCGGCACCAGGAGCGATCGAGCAGCAGCTCGCGGGCGTCCTCGAAGCTGATGGGCTCACCGTCGTTCTTCACGTCGTAGAAGCCGATGACGACCTTGCGCAGGAAGTCCTTGCTGCCAGCGGCCGTGGAGAGGTCGAACTCGGCGACCTCGCCGTCAGGCAGCGCCAGGAAGGTGACGTCGCAGCTCTGGTCGCCAATGGCGACCGTCTCGTAAAAGTGCGCAATCGCCGCCACGTTGAACATGATTTAAAGCCCTTTTGTTCGCTTGGTTGGAGAGCCGCCCCGCCGCTGCAGCCGCCCCTCTTGTTCGTGCCTGTCGGCGGGCGCGTGCGGGTATCAGGTGAGGGTGAGCGCCCACTGGTCGTTGCCACTTGCGGGCAACGGCACGAAGGTCAGCGGCCACTCAGCCACATTCTGCTCGTTGGCGAGCCCTGCCGGCCGCTGCACCTGCGCCTCGTCGATCTCGAGGGTGACGATGCGGCCGGCCACCGTGCCATGTGCCACGACGATCGGCACGCGCTCCTGGTCAGCAGCCTTGGCGAACGGGTTCCAGGTCGAGAGCGGGACGGCCTCGACCTGAGTGGAAAAGAGCTCGTTGCGGTCAGGGATGATGATGCTTTCCGAACCCACGAGGAATCGGGTCTGCACGTCGTTGCGCAGGTCGAGCGAGAAGCGCCGCATCACGAGGCTCACCCCGTCGATCGTGAAGGTCGGGGTGTTGATGTCGGTCACAAGGTCGGGCTTGAGGAAGGCGTCGAAATCGGGCGACGGCCGCGAGACTTCGCTGGGCTGGCTGAACAGCCCGGTCAGGGTGACGTCAACGACGGGCACGCCCTGGGCTTCTCCGGAGATCACGGCAGTTCCTCGGCTGCCCTTCATCACGAAGCGGGTGCCGCCGATCCAGAAGTGGATGGTCACCGACTCGTGCCCCGTGGTGATGGGCGCATAGGTGACGGACGTGTCGGCGACGACCGTCTGGGCCACGCCACAGGCCCTGAGGATCGGGCCCCATGCCGGCGCCACGCCAGCATCGCCCGAGGGCACAAGCTCGACGCGAAACTGCAGGCGGGTGAAGAGCCCGGCCGGGATGGTGGCGTGCGCCGCAAGATAGGGCAGCTCGAGCTCGCGCGAAACGTCCTGGCCCTCCATCGGGGTCAGCTGGACGTTGATCGCGAGGATGGCGTTATCGCCGCCAGTCGGCGCGGAATCGGTCCCGTAGGTGCCTTCGATCTTGGCGAGCAGGATCTTCGACTTCCAGAAGATGGGCATGGCTTACTCCTTGTCCGCAGGCTTCGGGGGAGGCGCGTCGGCCCGGGTGTGGGTGCCGGTGGCCGGGTCATAGATCCAGCTGCCCCCCTCGGGGGGCGGCGGCGGACGCGACGGGCGAGCGGCGCGCTTGGGAGCGGGTTGGGGCTTTCTGGCCATCAGGATCTCCGGAACTGGCGCTGCAGGGCAAAGTCGAGCTGGTAGATGGCAAGGCCGGCCTCGGCCGAGACGATCTGGCCGCGCACGAGACGGAAGACGCCGGGATAGTCCGGGCCGGGGTCGGCGCCATTGACGGCGGCCAGCACGGCTTCGACGAGACCGTCGAGGCGTGGGCGCGCCTTGGCGCCGGTGACGTCGCCGGCCGAACGCACCACGAGGAGCACGGCCACCTGCTCGTCGAGCATCTGGGTAAAGACGCCGGCGCCGGCGTCGCCGGAGCTGGTCGGCACAAGTCCGAGGGGCACGATGAATGCGTGCTGCGGGCCCTGTGGCAGGGCGCCCTGGCGCACGAGCTCGGCGAGGACGAGCGCATCGGAAACGCGACCCTCCAGCCCGTCCACCGTCTCAACGAGGGCCTTGAGCTGTTCAAACACCAGCGGTCTCCTGGAGCGATGTCAGCACGAACTGCACGGCGATCTGCGCGATCATGGTCTGGTCATCCTGGTCGAGCCCGAGGAAGGCGCGGCGCGGGATGGTCACCGACTTGCGCGTGACCCAGCCGATGCCGGGAATCCGGAAGCGCAGAGCAGCCGCTCGCACCGGTCGAATGACGGCGCCGAACTGGTGGACGGCCGCATAGATCACATTGGTGCCGACGGCGACGCGATCCGACGCCGGCTCCCAGGTGATCGAGTTGCGCAGGCGCGCGCTGTCGGTGAGGGTCTTGCCGCCCGAGACCAGGGCGCGGATGGAGCTCGGCCACGGGCTGCCGTCAGGCGCGCGTTCGGTTGCGAAGCGCTGCTGGGTCGATACGGTCAGGCTGCGGCCGATCTCGTCGTAAAGCGGGCGGGCATCCTCGAGCCGTGCAGCGGCCCGGCGCAGTGCCGCGCTCGCGGCGTCGGCGGCGGGGACGGTGATCTCGATCCGGGCCATCAGATGTAGCCCTTCATGGTGTCCGACGTCATCGGCCGATGCGGCTCGTTGACCAGCAGGCCTTCGCCTGGCGATGAAGCGGGCTCGATGCCGGCGACGTTGAGCTTGACGGTGCCAGACGAGATCTCGCGCAGGAGCTTCAGGGCATCGTCGTAATCCTTGCGGATCTTCTCGGGCGCCACGCTCCCATGCGCGAAATAGATGGTCACCCGCAGGGCGACGTCGGCGAGGAGAGCCGGCACCTCGGCAAGGGGCAGCTGGTACCGGCCGAACAAATAGCCGTCGATCAGCGCGGCTGCGTCGGCGATCGCGCGCGCGAACAGGTCGCTATCGGGCTCTTCGGGCGCGGTGTCGCCACGGTCGGACAGCTGGATCAGCATGCCCTGACCGTAGCGATCGATCAGCTGCTGGAGTGTGCAATAGGCCATCGTCCCGGCTCAGGAGACGGTGAGGGCTGCGTCGGACCTGAGCGTGAGGAGCTGCTCGGCGGTAACGCGAACCTTGCGGGGATCGGCGCCGAATTGAAGACCCGCGCGCCACCGACCTGCGGCCGGACCAGTTACCGTTACGAGGAGAAGCTCGCCGGACCCTTGCACAGCATTGTCAGGCACCCCGATCCCTAGGCCGAGGTCGATGGAGGCGATAGCTTCGCCATAGCGCTGATCTGCTTCCTGCATGAAGGCCAACGCCGCCTGGAGCGTCACGCGCTGCGCGATCAGGTCATCGCGGATCGAAGCGGCATTGGCGCCGCTCGCGATGGCCTCGCGCGCGTCATCCAGTTCCTCCTCGAGCGCCTGGCGCAGCAGGTCGATTTCGTCGGCATGCGGCAGGCTGCCAGCGACGGGATTGAGTGCAGTTTCCATCACGAACGGCTTGAGCGGCTCGGTTTCCGCTGCTGCGATCTGGCCGTGTTCGGGCTGGGCTTGGGCGTGATTGTCCGGGACCGGCGCAGCCGGGGCTTGGGCCGGAGTATCGAAGGGGCCAGGCGTGGCCACACGCGCCCGGGCCGACATCACCCAGTGATGGTAGTCGGGGCTGCCCCGCAGGCCGCCGGCGGCATCGATCTTTTCCATCAGCGCCTGCGGCTCAAGGGCAGCGAGCTGGGCGAAGGTCGTGATGCCGATCGCGGCGAGCGCCCTCTCGGCCACGGGGCCAATGCCGTCGATGTCGGTAAGCTTGTCCATCAGGGTCTCCGGGTCTTGCGGCAGGGCTCGGCGATGAGCCCTCTCGGAAGACCCGCTGGCACCAAGGCCAGCGGGCAAGTCAGGTGAAAGGCAAAGGCGGGTTAGTCGGGCCCGCGCGGAGGGGGTTCGGCGCAGCGGGCGTGAAGCTGCACCACGGCGTGGGCGATGGCCTGGACGGGCACGGCGATAAAGCAGTGCCCAGTCTCGGCGAGGCGCTGAGGATGGCAGGCGACGGCGCCGGGGTTTTCGAACAGCACCGGGGTCATCGGGTCGATCGCGCGCAGGCACTGATCCACCGGATCGACCTGGGCAACGAATGTCGAGAGATCGTCGAGCCGCTCGGCTGACGGGCTCGGCGCCGCGATAGCCGCCGGCGTGATGAAGGCGAGAGAGGCGATGACTGCGATGGACAGAATACGACGAAGCATCGGGGTCCTTTCGGGTCTCGAGGAAGCGGCCGGAGACCGTGATTGGCCGGCCGCTTCCCGGAAACCCGCCGCCCTTGAGGGCGACGGATCGGTCCATAGATGGATCAGGCGAGCCAGGGCACGACGAGCAGCTCGGCGGTGCCCTTCCATTCGTTGGTCTCGCCACCCGAGCCGAGCTCGGAGTTGAGCAGCTTGCGCCCGGCGCTTTCGAGTGCGGGCGGTACGACAAGGAGGTTGGGCATCAGGCCCAGCGGCCGGCCATAATCGCCCTTCATGCCGCTGAGCGCGGCGCGCGCCGTGGCATAGTTGGTGGCGTTAAGGGTCTGCTTGGAGCCCCAGCAGAACTGCCAGAAGCCGAAGCCGACATTGGCCCGAGCGTCGGCGCCGTACTGGAACTCGCGGTTCGAGAACACCGTGTCGTCGGTGATCCGATCCTTGGCGACGAACTCGAAATCCTTGCGCTTCTGCAGGATGATCGGCTTCAGCGCACGGCTGGCGTCCATGAGGAACCAGGACGTGCCCGAGCCGCCGTCCGTGTTGGCGACCGTGGTGACAGCGCCGGAGGCATCGAGCACGGGATGGTCGGTGTCGAAATAATACTGGCCGTCATAGCAGTTTGTCGCGAAGCCAGCCTTGAGCAGGGCGAAGCAGAGCTCATCCCACTTGGCGCCCGTCGACTGGCCCATCTCCTGGAACATGGGGGTGTAGATGCCGAGATTGTCGGTCTCGATGTCGTCGCGATCGACACCAATGGTCAGCTCCCACGGCTTCTCGGTGATCGAGTAGTCGTGCTGGGCGAGGTTCTGGACGGCGCGCGCCCCGATCCACTCGCGGACGGAGGGCATCTTGCCCAGCCAGCCATATTTGGCGGTCTTGGTTGACGCCGGCACCGGCGTGGCGATGCGGGTGTACATGGTCGAGGCCATGCCCAGCCCGTTCTGGAACGTGGTCTTGAACCCGGCGCGGAGTGAATCGAGATTGGCGGCGTTGACGAGCATCGATGATGTCCTGGATTAGGCCGGGCTGGCGAGGCCGGCGAGATGGGAGACGAGCATGGCCTCGTCAAAGCGGACCCAGACGCCCTGCGCATCGACGCTGTCGATGAAGCCGGCGGCGGAGCGGGTGCCGCCGCCATCCGTCTTGGCGACGGTCTGGTCGTCGACCACGAAGCAGACGTCGCCGATCTCGGCGATGGTGATCGCGTCGCTCGAGGCCGAGTTTCCGAAACGGTAGGTGCCCGGCCGGTACTTCAACGGCTCGTCACCAGCGCTTGCGCCGCCGGTCTTGCGCTCTTCGGCCCGGCCAACCCCGACAAGGCCGGTCGCGGCCTGACCCTTGGTGAGGAAGCCGGAGGCGTTGCGCATGACGATGGCGCCGGCATAAACGAGGACGGTGGCGGCAAGTCCGCCCTGGCGGATATCGCCCTCGGCGCGGGGCGTGTTGCGGTCAGCAGATAGGGCGGCCATTGCGGCGGGCTCCTGGTGTTGCGGTTAAAGGTGCGCTTCAGCCGCTTCCCGCTCCTTGCGGAGGGTCTCGGCATAGGCTTTGGGGTCGACGCCCAGAAGGCGCGCGGCCGTGAGCTGGGAGGCGTTGAGCGAGATTTCGCCGTCACGCGGAGGCGGCGTGGTTACGGTGTCGGAGGGCCCGAGCGTCGGCATGGCGCCGATCAGCTCCTCGGTGCCCTTGGGGTCGGCCATGTGCATGGTGATGTAGCGCTCGCGCATCGGCTTGATCCCGACACGACGGGCGAGGATCGCGGCGTCCACATAGGCCTCGGCCTTTTCGCGCGCGGTGTTGCCCTGCAGCTGCTGGAGCTGGGTCGCGACATCGCGCAGCTCGGACTGCAGAGCCGTGATCGTCTCACTGTCAGACCCAGCGGACAGGCGCTGCACCGCGCCGATGATCGTCTCGACGGTGTGCTGGCCCGCCGGCAGCCCCGCCGCCTGGGCAATCGGCGAAAGCTGCGCATGCAGCGCCACCTGCTGCCCCTGATGGAGGCTGATGACGGCCGTGACGATGGCGTCCTCGGAGGTCGTGTCGGCGAGCTCGAGGGCGGCGCGAAGGCGCGCAAGCAGATCCATGCTGGTCTCCTGATGCAGGGCGGTCAGCCCCTTGATGTTTGGTCGGTTGACGAGGCTGGCGCGGCGGATGGCGATCACGCGGCCGGTGCGATCGTGCTCGACAGCTGGCGAGATGCCGCGATAGGCGCGGCCGGCGACAAGCACCCGGCCGGCATCGGTCCATTCGACCTGGCCCCAGATGCCGTCGGCCCGCGCCTGCAGGCTGGTGACCCAGCCCATGGCGGGAGCAGGCAGGCCCTGGGGCGCGGCAAGATCGGTGGAGTGATTTTCGTCGATGACGAGGCGATCGCCGGCGGTCAGCGATGCTGCAATGACCGCCCCGGCATCGGCGACGCGATAAGGCCCGCGGCCGTCACCGGTGCGGATATCGCCGGCCGGAAGCAGGTGCACCCAGTCCGGCGCATCGCCGGCCACCATGTCGAGCGCGGCGCACAGTGCCAGGCTCGTGCCCGGCTGGGCGGCATGGAGGGAAAGCATAAGTTCGGGGCTTGCGGGGCGTGTCGTCATGGGCGACAACATCCCCGATCGCCCAACGCGAATAACCCCCGAAAGCTTTCGGGGGGAATGAGGCCTCTGGGCCGAGCGTCACGGGGCTCGGCCCACCTCCTCAGCCATCGGTGTTAAACGGGGTTTAAAGGGGGCAGCAGCCCCAAGGCGGCCCGGTCGGGCACTTGCCCCCGCAAACACTATCAGCCCGCTCCTGACGCATCTGTGCGATCATGCGCGCTCCATCAGGTTGAGCCCGGTGATCCCGACATTGCCACTCCAGCCCGCATCGGGCGGAATGAGGAGGCGGGGGTCGTCGTTGGGCGTGACCGTCCAGCCGTAGCGCCTGAGATCGATGTCGCGCACCAGCATGACATGGCAGCGGCAGTTGAAGCCGTTGAGCGGCCAGTGGGTGCGCCAGAAGGGGTGGTCGATCGGCAGGACGATACCGTGCCATTGCCGGTGCGTCTCCCGGACCCGGTTGTCTTCGGCGGTGACATAGCGCCCATAGAGCTGCCAGTTGGGTGCCGCTGCCTGCAGGCGCTGCGCCTGCTCCCAACGGCCCGCCGAATAGGCGCTCTGGGTGTGCAGGCGGAAGACCAGCTGACTGTGCCAGCCCGGGTCGCCAGGCGTCGACCATCCGGCTTCCGACAGGATGCGGCGATACTCGCGCCGGAAATCCTCGAGCGTGCCGCCGCTCTCGATGATCTGGAGGACTGCGGCCAGGAGGTCGCGCATGACCGCTTCGGCCATCTTGTCGGTGGCGGCCTTGGCGGCGATGCCCGAGCCGCCCCAGATCGCCCGCCACTCATCCGAGGTGATCGAAAGACGCCGGCGCAGGAACTCGATGGCTTCGGCAAACCGGACAGTGCCGGCAACCGGCTCAGGACCCAAAACCATCGATCAGATCTGAGCGGCCGGAGAGCTGAGCGAGTGTCATGGCTTGCCTCAGGGCCATGGACAGCGAGCGCGACGAGATATCGGGCGCAAGCGCGATGAGACGGCTCCGCAGATCCTCAAGGTCACGCAGCTCGGGGTCGGCCATGATCTCGCCGACGAAGCCCAGCATCCACTCCAGCGCGTCGGCGCCGGCGGCGTCCGCATCTTTCACGATCGCATCGATGCGCTCCAGGGCGCGGCGGGCATCGGCCTCATAGGGCGGGAGCTCGGAATGCAGTGTCTCACTCAGCGGCCGGTCGGGACGAGGCTGCTGGCGGGCGTTCCCGGGCGGCAGAGTTGGCGGACCAGGCGCTCTCCGTCTGCCGTCCTGGTCGTTGGGGTCTGGGCTGTCAGGCGAGCTGGTATCATCATGCGGGTCCGGCTGGGCGCTCTCCCAGGTAATGACTTCGTCGCCGGCCTCGGGCTGGGCCACGCCCAGCAGCCCATACATGTCGGCTTTTTTTACCGGCAGCTTCATGGCCCTGACATTGCGGACGATGGAATCGACGTCTTTCTGCTCGGGCCGGCCGATGCGAAGGCGCGGATAGGCAGCCTGGGGACCGAACTCCAGGTCAATCCACACCTTGACCAGGTCGCGATTGAGGTGGGCCGCAAGCTGCCGGCAGTCGGAGCGCTCGATGTCCTCCTGGACGAGGCGATGCTCCTGCGAGACCGCATGCCCCCCCGAGACCGCGTCCGTGGTCGTCGTCTGCCCGAGCACCGCCTTGGAAGCCTCGAGGTTGAGGTGGACGACGCGCTTCTCGTAGAGGTCGGAGCTGGCCGAGACATTGCCCGTCTCGACGAATTCGATCTTCATCGATTCCGGGATGATGGCCGCCATGTCGCCGGCGACGTTGGCGACGGCACGAAAGAGAGCGCTCTTGTCGGTCGCGCTGGCGCCCTGGCCGTAGCGGCCGACGCGGATCGGCTGGCCATAAGTCTGGGAGAAGATCGCCCAGTCGCGGTTTGAAAAGGCCTTGAACATCCACACCCAGGACAAAACCCTGGCCAGCCCCGAGCGGGTCGGAATGCCGGACTTGGCCGCCATGGGCGCATAGATGAACTTGCCGCCCGGCAGGGGCAGGCGCTGGCCGCCTTCTGTCATCATCTGCGGCGTGCGCAGATCCTCGAGCGCGAAGTCGAACCAGCGCGGGTCGCGCCATTCAAGGCGCCCCGGAACCCACTGGCCCTCGCTGGTGTCCCAGATGATCTCGGTGAAGCTGTAGCCCTTGTGGATGGCATCGAGCAGGTCGAAGAGCTCGGAGGCCAGCTCATCGCGCTTCAGCCATTCGCGCACGAGCTCCGCGTGCATCTTGTGGGCCGGGTCTGAAGATGCGTCCTCGACGGTGATCTCGAGCTGGCTCACCGAGCGCTTGCGGGTGCCCAGCACGCCAACGATGTGCGGGTCGCGCTCCTCGACCGTTTCGGCCAGCTCGAGGAACCGGATCGGGTTGCCGGTGTCGGCCTCGCGCAGGATCGCAGCAACGCGCTGGGGATTGAGCCCGTCGCCCGGGTAACCGGTGATGGGCGAGCGGACGCCCGATATCGACGCCGCAGCGGTCTCCTCGAGCAGGGCGCGCTTCTCGATCGGCCGGCCGCGCGCATCGACCAGGCCCTTGTAGACGTCAGCCATCAGATGCTCCCTCTCAGGGATGCGCCAAGCGGGCTCTCCCACCAATTGCGTTCGAGATCTTCGAGTTCTTCCTCGGCCGTCATCTTGAGCGCGGACCCATGACGGGCGCGCGGGTCTCCGACCGGCTGGTAGGCATATTCGGTCCAAGCCTGACGGCTGGCATAGTCGGCAAGCGCGAGGGCGATCGCATAGTCGCCGTGGCGCTTCTTGCCCTGCTCGCCCTCCCGGACGTCGGGCACCCTGGGGATACCCCGGATGACTTTGACCAGGCGCAGATCGGAGAGGTGGTCGGCATCCTTGCCAAGCGCGATCGCCGCGTCCTCGAACTTGGTCTTGAGCGGCGGCATCTCCAGCCGGTACCAGTCCTGGCTGAACTTGATCGCCCGGACGACGCCGGCCTCATTGTGGGTGGCGTCCCAGAGCCCGAAATGGCGCCCCATGTCCTCCGCAACGGTCCAACCCATGCCGGTGGCGTCGAAGGCTGCGCCGACCAGGCGGGGCGCGGCGGACAACACTTCGCGGGTGATCGCCTTCTGCTCATCGCCCGGCACGTTGCGCAGCTCGAAGCTCAAGGCCTCGCGCCGGCGCAGCGCCTTCTCGATCGCCAGGAGCGAGCCCACCGAAAGGTCAGCGACGCGCGCAAAGTCGAAGCCGAAGGCGTGCATCTCGTCCGGATCGAGCCGCTGCAGCGCCTCCGCCAGCTCATCCATGAAGGGCCGGATGAGGCTGCGCCGCTCGAGCTCGGGCAGGTGCAGATAGTTACCGGGCAGCTCGAGGCGCAGCACAGGCGCCTGCTCGGGCGTGAGCGTCATGCGCGCTTCGATCAACGGCGTTGAAAGCCAGGCGCCAGAGCCCTGGCTCGGGACGCAGAACAGCTCTTCATCGGCGCCGTCGCCATAAAAGCTGATGATGTCCTGGCGCCATTCCGCCTCTGCCTCCGGCGACCATGGCTTGCCGCGCACGAGGCAGATGCGCTCGTAAAGTCCCTGCTGCAGCGCCTCATCGAGATCGATGCGCATGTGCCGATAGGGCAGTCGTTTCCCGAGGACGTCCTGGACGAGCTCGTTGAACGGGTTCTCGGCCCCGTCATGGGTCGAGCAGACGACGACCTGGCCACCCCACATGAGGAAGGCGAGAGCGGCCTTGAGCAGCTCCTTGAGATTGTCGACGAAGGCGGCCTCGTCGATGATGACGACACCCTGCTTGCCGCGCAGGCCGCGCGGCGCCGAGGACAGCGCCAGGATCTCGAAGCCAGAGGCCAGCTGGATGCGGAAGGCCTTGATGGAGCGCGTTCCTTCCGGATCGGTCTCCTCGAAGAGGAACTCTTCGGCTTCCAGGGCGGCAAGATTGAAGGCCTTGAGCCACATGGCGCAGGCGTCGATGAACTCGCGCGTCATCTCCTGCGAATAGGAAATATACATGACGTCCATGCCGCCAGCTGACTTCTGCTTGGCAGCGCGCAGGGCAGCATAGGCCGCGAGCCCCCAGGTCAGTCCGATGCGGCGCGACTTCTCGACGACCAGCACCGAGACCCCGGCCATCAGCTCCCTGACGGCCTCGGCCTGGTAGGTGAGCAGCACCTTGGGCAGGCGGTCGACCGTCACCAGCCCGCCGCCCTCGACATGGGTCATCGAGGCGCGACGGATCTCGGCCCATTGCTCTTTGGAAAACGGCGCGCTCATGCCGCCCGCCGGACGCCACGCCGCGAGACCGCTTCGGCGAGTACCAGCTCCCAGGCGCGGGCCAGGGCGACGATCTCGGCGATGTCGGCATTGCGCCGGAGGGCGGCACGGGACCGCCGTAGCTCTCCGCGATAATGGCGCCCAACAAGCCGCAGGCACTGCCGGCACATTCCTTCAGGTGGCACGAAGAGCCCGGCGCGTGTCTTGAGCGCCGCGATGCGGATCGGGTGATGGCAGCAGGCGCATCGGCTCATCGCTCAACCCCGAGGATCTGCGAAAGGATCGCCTGTTCGGTTTCGGTGGTGAGGCCCTTGACCTTTGCCACCTTGGAGACCGCATCGGCCGCCTTGGCCGCGAAGTCGGCCTCGACCTTCTGCCGGCGCGCCGTCGACAGGCCCTGGGCCGCAACGGCATGGCGCAGCGCGTTGGCGAGCGCGGCGGCTCCCTTGGGATCGATGCTGGCTTCGCCTGCGGCCGACAGAACCTCCCAGACCAGCGTCTTGATGGCCTCGGCCGCCATGATGGTGAGATCATCGCTGGCGCCAGCATCGAAACGCCGGGCAATCGATCCGGCGATCTCTCGCACTTCCTCTAGACGCCGCGTCATCGTCGCAAGGCGGATTGAATAGCGGTTGAAGGCCGATTTTGAGGGGATCGCGAAGTCGAGCTCGCCACGATGCTCGGCCTGGAGCCGCTGCAGCTTGTCGAAGAACTCCTGGTAGATCTCAAGCTGGGTCTTGTTGCGATCGCGCAGCTCGTCGGCGGCCCAGGCAATGATGGGGTCCGCTTCGGGTGGCAGCTGCTCGATCGCGGACACCCGGCCGCGGCCCTGGCGTATCGACATCACTGTCTCCTAGCGCAGGGAGGGGCGCTTGACCCCCTGCAGCACCCGCCGATGTTCGACATGGTCGAGGCCATCCTGAGTGAGCGTGGCGATGATCGTCGAGCCGGCCGGCCGGGTCTTGACCGCTCCGACTTCGGCCTCCAGCCAGGTGATCTGGTTGCGGACATAGTCGCGCGTCTTGGAATGCCCGAACGTTTCGAGCACCGCCTGCAGCAGCGAGTCGTTGAGCGAGCGATTGGTCTCGTCTGCCAACGCCTTGAGGATGATGAGGCGCACGTCGTGGTCGACGAATTCGGCGTAGCTGGTCACTTCCTGCCCTGTCCGAGATCATGTTTTTGCGTGATCAGAAATTCTTCCACCCTGCGGGCGGTCCTTTCGGTGGCCTCCGATGAGGCGGCCATCGACTTGATCGTGCCGTTCATGTCGGAGATGGCGAGCTCCAGCCGGTGCACGCTCTCCTTGTCGGGCAGGTGCTTCCAGTCGCCCTCCATCTTGGCCGTACGGCGCTCGAGCTCGTCCTGGCGCTCGTCGAGCCGCTTGAAGTCGGTCCCGGCCGCCTTGCGCAGCTCGGCCAGGTCTTCGGCATTCTTCTTTGCCGGGCTCTGCAACAGCGCCCAGACCGTGCCAGAGAGCGAGAGCAGCGCGATGCCCAGCCCCACCCATTCGCGCAGGAACTCCATCAGTTCGCGCCTCCGTCCTTAGCCGGAAAAACGCCGCCCCACTTGCCGCGCATCAGCTCGAGGACCGTGTGCCCGCCCATGTGCAGACCCATGTAGAGGCCCGTCAGCGTCATGAGGGTCGCGAGGTCCGGCGCCGGCAGTAGCGCCTCGGCAGACGTTCCGACAAAGACGCGCAGCGCCGCATTGGCCACGTGCACGCCAAGCAGCGCCCAGCCCCAGATGCCCATCAGCACCCATTGCCAGACATAGAGCCACGCCCAGGTCCAGGCTGGCTTCTCGTTCTGCGTGGCAAGCAGCAGCTCGTTGGTGAGCCTATGCTGCTCGTTGCCGGCGCGCATCTTCTCGGCTTCGGCCAGCAGCAGCTCCGGCATCCGTTCTTCGGCCGCGCGCACCTTGGCTACGCTGGTCGTCTGGTTGGGCTTGATTGCCGCTTCGACGGCCTCGCGCGTTGGCGCCACCCCGAATTGTTCGGCGAGCACGTCGAGCGCCAGCTGCGCGATGTCTTGCGCACCGGCGCCGAAGCGCTGGCCGATGAGCTTGGCGAGCATCGGCGCGCCGAGCTCGAACAGAACCTTTTCCAGCCCGCTCATGAGGCGTCTCCGATCAGAATGGCAGCCTTCTTGAGATCGCGAGATTTCCGCCAATGGCCGAAAGCCTTCCAGCCAAGGAAGACCATCAGCACGAAAAACGCAGCGCCCAGGCCAAGCGTCACAAGGTCCGCGACGCGCTCCGCGTTGGAGACCAGGATCACCTCGCCACCGGCGCCCGAGACGGCCCCCGTCCCGTTGCGAATGGCCCGATCGTTGGCGGCCTTGGCCTCGTCCTCGAGGATGGCGACTTTCGTTTCGGGCGGCACCGGCTCCGGGCGCAGGCGGACAGCGGCCTTTTCTGCGATGCGGGCCCAGTTCTGCCGGCTGGGATAGTGCTTGATGCCGGCGCGCAGAAAGCTCTTCTCGAAGGCGACCACCTTCTCCTCGAGCCCGCTGGCAGCGACAGTCGCGCCGATCGCCCGCTTCTCGGTGGAGTTGAGCTCGATGAACAGCCAGGAATAGTTTGCCTGGTCTGACGACGGGTCGAGCTTGTTGCGCTTGCAATAGGCCTCGAATTCGCGCCGGCGCGGCCCAGTCCACTGCATCCAGCCCCAGCCGCCCCGGCTGCCCTTGACCACCGGGGTGATCTCCTGGAGCGCGGTGAAGCCCAGCGACTCGTGACCGGCATTGCCGACGATGGCAAAGGCATCGTCCGGCCGTATCGGGAAATCGCCGAGAAGCCGGTCGCAAATCCCGGGCGCTTTACGGGTGAAAGTCTCGGTGGGGGTCATGGGCCTTGCCAAAGTCGAAGAGATAGGCTCGACTGTGGCTCCCCTCGCGATCCCGATAACCCCCGAAAGATTTCGGGGGCAGACGCTAAAACAAGGTGCCCTGGCCGCCGTTCTTGCCGCGGGCCCGGCGGCGCCAGTTGGTCACCGTGCGCTCATGCACACCCATCGCCCTGGCCGTCTCCGTCAGGGACATGTCGCTCCTCAGCGCCTCGGTCCATCGTTCGGACTTCATAGCCGCCGCGGCAAGCGGAATCGTCAACCGGCTCTGGTGATTAGTGCGATAATGACGGCAGATCTTGTCGGCGGCCTCCTGGCCGACGATCTCGGTTAGCCAGTGTCGGTGGCCGGCCCGGCGCGGCAGGAAGACCGTGGTGCCGCCCTTTGCGCGCGCCAGCGCCCAGGCCGCGTCGACGCCGGCAACGGCGGCAATCTCGGCGAGGACGGGAGGCAGCGGGGGCGGACGATCGCTCATTTGGGCGCCGGGATGCCCCTGATGGTGTAGGTCATTTCGGTCAGGCCCTCTTCGTCCGCCCGATGCCCCTTTCGGTAAACGAGACGCGCGGTAATGGTGCCGTTCGGTACCAGCCAGAAGCCGGATGCCTTGGCGAGCTCGTAACCCTCGGCCATGCGCTTTCCGAAGTGCTCGTCGAGCTTGGCGGCAAGCTCCCTGACGGTCGGAGCCTCTACCGGAAGCTTACGGGGGCCGCGCACCCGAGACCGCTTCTTCACCTTTGAAACCATTTCAGCTCCTCGCCCTCATCGGGCTCGATCGGGCGGACCGCCTCCTGCTCGAGGAGACGGCGGGTCAGGTCAGCCAGGCGCAGCTCCTGGACCATGCGGCGGATCGAGCGGGGCGGCATTCCGGCGATGCGCGAGACCAGCTGCGCCCGCTCCTGGCGCATCCGGGTCAACTCGCTCTCGCCAACCCACCGCGCCCGCTTCATGGTTCAGTTCATCTGGCAGGCCTGAAGGTCTGCCTCGACGGCGTAGTGATCGCCGATGTCCTCGAGGCAGTCCTTCATCAGGGCCTTTACCAGGTCCTCCGCGCTGGGCCGGTCGCTCGCGATCGACACCGCCAGGCCACCAATGAGTGCCACGACCGCGACGATGACCGCGTCCTGCGGCTCGCCATTGACCACAGCGATCAGGTCGGTCGCCAGTTCTTCGGCCCTGTCCGTCAGCTCGGCAGATAGCCCGCTCATCGCGCGGCCCTGATGTTCTGCCCGAGCAGGTTCATCGCCCGCTGCTTGCTGGCCCGATCCAGCGACCCGGCGCGCCAGGCGTCATAGGCCTGGAGGCAGACATTGCTCGGGTCCGGATCAGCGGTTTTGAGCCCAAGGATGCGCACCTGCGCCTCGATCACGCAGTCCTGCACGTCGCGGCCCTTGCCCTTGCGCCAGACGACGCCGGCCTCCCGCGCGATCCATGCCTCGAGCGCGCCGATGGCAGCCTCGGCCTTGTCGGCCTCCAACAAAAACCGGGTGTGATCGACCCCGCTCTGGCGCTTCACGAAGGCCAGCAGCGCCTTGTCCTCACGGTTCTGGACGATGCCGAGGTTCCACCCGGCGATCCAGAGCGCCTGCAGCTTCTTGGCGTACGGGCCGGCAAGCGCGGTGGTGCGGCTGTTGTCCTGTCCCGCCGCCCGCTTCATGGCAACGACGAGCTGGTGTTGCTGGCTGGGTGACATGGCGCGCAGCGATCGCTGGCCCACCTCCCGCTCCGAGAAGGCGCGACGGGTTTCCTCGTCCATGCCGAGCTGGCGGGCGAGCGCATGGATAGCTTTGAGTGCGGTCATGATTGGGCTCCATCATCAAGAATTGCGTCGACCAGCTCGCTCTCGAGAGCCGTCACGATGAGCAGTCGAATAATGTCGTGGGGCGCCATCTTGCGTGCACGCGCGGCGGGCACGAGGTCGGCGATCGTCGCCCTGGGGATCAGGACATGCACCGCGTCGGCTCCCGGGCGGATACGCCGATAACCGCGCTTGCGGGCCTTGTGGTAGTAGAGCGACGCGGCCGAGGGCGTGATGCCCAGGCGCGCTGCGGTCTCGGCATTGCCGAGCCCCGAGGTGCGGAGCGCAACGACGGCCGCCGTCTTGCTCGGATACTGGGCGAGAAGCTCACTCATCTGTCCCTCCTGGACTGCTGGAAGAGCGCGAGGCGCAGCTGTTCGAGCCGAGCCTGTTCGGCGTCCGGCAGATGGCCGGACGGGGCACGCGTGGCGCAGAGCGCGGCCAGCCGAGTGTCGAGATAGCTGGCGCCTAAGTCGAAGCCTGAGGCGGTGCAGGCGGCAGCGATCTCACGGGCGCATTCGAGCACTACGGCATCGGAGAGGCGCAGCAGCAGCTCGGCGCGGGCATGGTGGCCGCCGGCCGCCAGGACGCGATCGCTGATGGGCGAGAGACTGCTCATTTAAAGATCCTCGCGAAGCTCTCGTCCCGAGGCGACCAGGCCGGCTCGAAGACCGGCTTGCATTCGGCGGCCAACGGGAAGGCCTTGAGCGCCGCTTCCAGCTTCGCCTCCGGCGCAAAATACGAGCCGGCCTTGTCGGTCACCCAGTCCATGCCATCCATGCGCAGCCAGCGGCCGTCCGGGTGGCGCAGGCGCACCCACTGCTTTTTCACCGGAGCGGCGACAACCTTGCGTCGCGGGGCCGGCACATTGGCGCGCGCGGCGGCAACCGGAGCCGGCACCTTGACGGCTGGGGGAATGGGCGCAGACAGCTCAGCCGGCACCGGCTCGGCCTTCGCCGTAGGGCTGCGATGTGCCGTCGACTGCTTGGGATGCAGACGGATCTTGAGCCTATTGCACTTGCCGAGGACACTGTTGCGGGTGACGCCGAACGCCTCCGCCATCTCCGTACTCGAGCGGCCGTCTCGAGCCATCTCGCGCAGCTGCTCGATGCGCTCTTCGGTCCAGACCGGCTCATCGGCGGCTTTGGCCGTGCCGGGGTCTGTCAGATCGGAAGGCTCAGGCTTTGGCGCCGGTGCGTCGCCGGGTTTCCAGCCGCGCGGCATGGGTAGCACCGAGATGTCGTACTTCCTCGCCAGCTTCTGGATGGTCTCGTTGGTGACTCCCGCTTCGTGGGCGATCTCGCCCACGTGCCGACCTTGGGCAGCCAGTGTCCGGATCTGTTCGCCACGCTTCTGGTCCCTGGGACGGCCTGTGCCGACCCTGCCGACCGGCAGCGCAATGCCCTGCTTTTGCCCTCCGTCGCCGGGCTTGCCGGCCCCGGAGGGCTGGGGTTGAGCGTCCTCCTGGGGGACTTCAGTAGGCGCTCTCCCGCCCTTTAGCGCCATCGCTGGCAGGTCGATGACGGGCTCCCGTAACTCGTCGATGTCGACATCGACATAAGCCGCCTCGACCAGCTCGGGCGCGGGCAGAGCGACCGGTGCCGTAACTGGGGCAGGCAGCGCCGTATCTGCGAATCCGGCATCGCGGCCGATCGGCGGCACACTGCCGTTGATGGCGTAGGTCAGAAGCTCATTGGCGGGTACGTTGAGCTCGGCCGGGACCCCGATCATTGCCTGCCCGAAACGCTTGCGCGCCTCGGCGAGCTTGGCCGACGTCCAGCCCGGCCGCTTGGCAGAGGCGCTGCGGGTAGCTTTCTTGCTCGGCCGGACCCCGCGATCTTCAGAGGCTTGCTCTGTCATCGCCGGTTCGGCAGGGTTGGCCAGCGCCGCCCGCAGGCGCATCACTTCGCCCTCGAGCCGGTCGATGCGGCGGAGCAACTGCGCCCCGATCGAGCGGCGGGGACCGAAGTACGGCATCATGTGGGGGCGGGCGTGGCGCATCAGATCAGCGCCGCCGTCGCGACAAAGCCCAGCACCAGGCCGAGCAGCAGACCCCAGAGGAACAGGCTGGTGGTGTTGGCAGGTTCAGGCGGGCGCCCGCCGAAGGGATGAGCGCTCATGCAGCCCTCCCGATGACGTGGTCGAGGTGCCAGCAGCCCCCTGCGCCGACGACGTATACGACGGGCGAGTGGCCGCCCAGAATAGACGCGCCATAGCTCGACACTGTCCGCACCACTGTTTCGGGCTGGCCTGCGACCGTGCGGATGAGAATGCGAGTTCCGGCAGGAAAGCGGAGGTTGAACTCGTCGCATAGCGCCTGAAGGGTCACGGGATCAGGCAGGGAAACACCCCCCCCCGATTCCGCCTCATCGATAGCGGTCACGGCGTAACGGAGCACGCCGCCAGTCTTCGGCAGCGGCGGGGCGAAGTAGCGCAGTCGGCCACCCACTGAGATACTGGCGGGGTCGACTGAGACGTTCCCGGCCGCCCAGATCCCTGCCTGGAACGGGCCGCAGCCGACGACGCGACCCGTCTCCATGTCGATTTCCCACCAGAGAAAGTCCTGGCCGCGATCCTCGAAGGTGATGCGCTGGATCATGGCGATACCGCCACGCCCAGTTCGGCGACCGCTTGGAGTGCCATCCGGCCGGCCATGGTGAATCGCACGTGGCTGTCGCGAAGGCGCTCGAAGCCGCAGCGGCCATCCGAGCGAGCCATAAATCCGGACTTTATCGCCTTTTCAATCAGTGGGCTGCGCGCGTCCTGCGGCTCCCATGCCGCGTCGCCCATCCGGCTGTACACCTTGCGAAGCGCGTTCAGTTCAGAGCTCGAAAGATCCATCTCCGCCCCCTATGCCTGCGCCAGGTCGATGGCGATCGCGTGCCAGGGCGAGCGGGTATCCTTGCGCCGGTAGAACCGGACATATTCCCGGCTGCCGATCACGCGGATGGCTTCGCCGAGCGCGATCATGGCCGAGCGCCAGTTCTCGTCGTCGATCTCCAGCCGCCGCAGCTGGAACAGTGCCGCGCGATTGATGCGCCCCTCCTTGTCGACCTGGAAGGCATGCTCGACGAGCGCGCGGATCTCGTCGCCGGCCCCCGCCGACCAGGCGGTGATGCACTCGTCGACGAGGTTCTTGGCGATCTGCAGCTCGGGCCCGAAGCTGAGCTGGTCCTGCACCTGCACGGTCACCTTGAGGGTGCCGTCATAGCTGGTGATGGTGACGTTGCCCTTCTTGCCGCCCCGCTTGCCGCCATACCTCTCGGCCAGCAGGTCGACGAAGGAATTGACGTCGTCGAAGGTGTGGCCCCGGAAGCGGCTGATCCGCCCGTTGAGCTCGAGCGCATGCCCGATGATCGTGCGCACGGTCTGGTCCTCGAGTTTGTGCTCGGGCTTGACCAGGTCGGTCGGCACCAAACGCCCGCCGGCGTCCTGCATGAAGCTCCGGTCACCCATGGTCACGGTCGCTGGGGTGAGTTCGGGGTGGGTCGGCGCAACGCCGGTCTCAATGCTGTCCAGCATCGGAAGTCTCCTGTTCAAGGGGTGTTGAAAGGGTGGCGGCCGCGACAGCCGCAGCGAGAGCGTCGAGGGCGCCGGTGAGCGCCAACTCAGCCTCCATGCGATCCATGCCGGAGGTTTCCGCCCAGTTCTCGCGCAGCTCGCTGATCGTCGCGTGAGCGTTGAGCACGCGCTGCAGCTCGGTCTTGACAGCGTCTGCGGACGGCATGGCTTCGGCCGCCATCTGCTGTTCGATGAACATCGCCATTGCAGTAATGCCGAGCGAGGAGATCGACATCGGGCCGCGATCGAGGGTCCGCCGCGCCTGCTCAGCCGCGTCGATGGCGATAAGGACGGTCCGGCTCATGATGCCAGCCTCCCCTCGCGGGCGACCACGCGGATGGTCAGCGGAGCCAGGCGCTCCATGTGGGCCACCACCGGCACCACGCTCCAGCCCTCGGTGCGGCGCTCTTCCCAGAGGATGCGCTGCACTGGCTGGCTCTGGTCCCAGAGCGCGCTGATCGCCTTGGCAGCCGTCTCCCGGTAGCTGTAGCCGAGGATGGTGCCGCCTGGCGTGCAGAGGGCAAAGCCTTGGGTCTTAAAGGTGCTTCCGGTCATGCTGCACCGCCAGGGCCGACATCGGCCTGGCGCGCATGGGCGCGGGGGCGACGTGCCGCCAAATGGAAGACGTTGGACGGCCAGCGCTCGCCGATCGGCGCCGGCGTCGGTACCGCCATGTCCTCGAGGAATTCAGTCGGCGGGTCGGGCTGGTAGACGCCCTCGCTCAGATGCCCCGGCCGGAACGGCCGCCGATCGAGGGTGGGGTCGTAAATCACCCTCAGGCCGCTCATGTCGTCGATCAGGTCGCAAGGCTCGCCGGCCGCCTGGGCATCAGCCAGGGCGCCCATCACCCCATTGTGGGTTGCGACGCTCTCGGCCGCATCCAGCGCCATCTGCAGGGTGCGCTCCGCGTCAGCCATCATCTCGTCGACCCGGGCCCGATCGGCGGCGAGCTGCTGGGTGGTCTCGGCGATCTGATTTTCGAGCCCGGCGATGATCCGGTCCTGGGACTGGATGACCCAGACCAGTCCCTTGTCGAAAAGCTCGACATCACGGCGCGACAGGCTGCGCTGTCCCTGACGGACCTGATGGAAGCAGCAGGACAGCAAAGTCGTTATGCGGCGCAGCGTCTGCGCCTCCGACCGGAGATTATCGGTCATTGTCGATCTCCTTCTGGATGATCCGGGAATGAGGGCAGCCCGACCGGCAGGCGTGGTACATTTCCACACGGGCAGATGAGCTGAGGGCATAGGGCTTGGCCTGCCAGGCAAGGCAGCGATGGCGAGGCATCTCGCCCTTGACCGGGCAGTCGACGGTGAGGCCCATCAGGGCGCCGCGCACGGATTCTTCGATGCGCGGCAGGTCGAGCTTGGCCAGCATGTTGCCGCGGTTGACGACGACCGAAACGGTGCTGTTCGAGTACCCGATGGCCTCGCCAGAGGCCTTGGCACCAAACCGGTCCGCATGGGCGGCGAGCTCGGCAACCCAGTCCGGGACGCCACCCACCGCAGCCCAGGCCTGCGAGGCCTTTTCCGCATAGGTCCGAAGGTCGCGCCCGCTCATGGGTCGACCTCCTCGGCAATCACATCACCGAGCACTTTGCCCGTGTTGGCGTCGTAAACGAGCTTGCTGCGCAGGATCTTCGGCGGCTTCGGGCCGGTATTGGCAGACCCTTTCAGTCGCCAGACCTGCTTCTTGCCCGGACCGCCCGGCGTCACGACGACAAGTAGGCCGGCCTGGCAGAGTGTCCGCGTATAGGCCAATGCTGTTGCGGCAGAGACCGAGACCTCATCGGTGCTGGCAGAGATGGCGAGCTCCTGGGCGGTCCATCCACCCGTTTCGCGGCGCATGACGTTCCACATCTGCTGCTGGCCGCGCCCTTGCCGGCCGGCGGTGCCGTCGCGGTTGATCGTCGGCGTACTACGGCTGCGTTCGATAAGCCTGTAGAGCGTCGGGGCGCCGTGCTCTTCGGGAGGGGTAGCCTCCACCAGTCCGCCCTTGACCAGCCTGCGAACGAAGTCGCGGATAGGCGCCCGGGTGCCGCACTCGCTGCGGCCTTCGACGTCGGTAAGCGTGAAGGTGCTCCCGCCTTCTGACAGCTCCATGATCACGCGCCAGAAGTGGTCGTTGCCGCGCAGAAGGGGCTCGGCCGATCCGATGCGCAGCCTGAGAACCGCGGACATCAGCGCCCCCTCCGGGGCGGGCGCCCCGTGAAGACGGCGCCGGAATAGGCGCTCTTGTCGATTGCCGTATGCCCATGGGTGCGGCAGAACTGCCCCACCTCGGCAAGCGTCGTAACGATCCGGCTGGCCACTCCCCGTGTCTCGCTGACGATATGACCCAGGAGGTCATCAGCGATCTCGAGCTGGGGCTGGTAGAGCTGCCCCAAAACTCTCGCGTCGCCGACATCGCACGGATTAGCCATGCCGAAGGCGGTGACCCTGTTTTCGCACCGTTCGTATTGCGCCAGCTTTTCGGGCAGGCGCTCTTCACCGACGAGCAGCACCGGGATCTTTGCGCCCTTGTAGATGTCGCGGACGAGCTCAATCATGTTCTTGTCGACGAGCTTGTCGGCTTCATCGATGATCAGCAGGCGGTTGGGAGCATCTTTCAGCAGCCGGATGGCCTGTTGCATCATCGCGCCGATAGTGCCCCGCGGCGCGACCTCGAGCTCGGCAAGCAGCGCCTCGACGAAGAGCTTGCGGGTCCAGAAGTCGAAGACCTCGACATAGATCGCGTCGAGCTTGTTCTGAAGGAACAGGCTGGCCTTCGACTTCCCGTAGCCCGAGGGGCCGAAGAATACGCCCAGGCCATCGACGCCGGGTGGCCGGGCGATGATGCGGTTAGCAACGTCGAGACAGGCAGCGACATTCTTCAGAGGCGCTGTAGAGCCAGTCTTGACGAGAGTGGGCTTTGGGGTCATCTAAAAATCCTTCGTTGTCGTCCGGGCCCCGGTGCCAGCCGGGGCCTATTCTTTTCGGGATCAGCGCAGCGCCTGGTCCCCGAACTCCTCGTGCATCATCTTCATGGTCTGGTAGTCGGCGCTCTGCTTGAAGCCGCCGAACCAGATCAGGTCTTCGGGCGGCACCTGTTGCCCAGCAGCCAATTGCTCCTCGACTCCCAGCGCCTTGCGGAAGAGTTGCGCCGGCGTGAGCGCGCGGCGCAGGGGCGTCACATTGCTGTTTGCGGGCTCGGGCTGCGCAGGATCGAGCTCGGCTAGAAGCGCCTGGTGCATGGCCGAGACATCGTCCGAGAGCGGCACTGGCGCTGCAGGCGACATGGCGGCGATCGCGGCATCGATCTGGGGTGTGGTGTGTTCCACGGACCGCCGCGGCAGAGGGACCACATTCGGGATGTCCCGGGCCTTCACCTGCAGCGTCTTGGCGATCAGGGTCTCGAGGCCGATCTCGCGCATGTCCGCGCGGATGCCTTTGGTGGCATTGGCGAGGCGTTCCGAGAGGATTTCTCGGCGCGCTTGGTGGAATGCGGCAGGATCAATGCCTGCCAGTTCGGGGCAGATCGCCTCGCAAAGGAACGACCCGCCGTCCGCGGCAAACACATAGACCTTGCCCAGGTCGAGCGGGTCCATCCTCACCAGGACGTTGAGATCGCCTGCCAGAGACGGGTGAGCATAGTGGAAGTGGTCGACGCGGATGCCCTGCTTGCCAACCTTGCGCAGGCCGTTTCCGCTGCCACCAGCGACCGGCATGAGCAGCAGATCGAACGCCCGCTCGTCCACCATGCGCGGCACGTAATTCGGGGCACTTGCTGCAGCCAGGGCCGGCGTCTGGCCCTTGAGGCCGCTGTGGGCGCGGTGCTGGTAGACCACCTCGATCCATTGATCGATGTAGCGCTGCAGCTCGGCTGCAGTCAGGCGAACCGAAAACAGTTTGGCGTCGTCTTCGCCAAGGCGGCTGGCGAAGCTGCGCCGTTCCTCGATTGCTTTTCGGTCTGTGACGTTGTGCCCAATGAAGCCCGGCAACTCGGGCCCCACCATGTGCTGAAACGTCTTGATCGCGCGCTCGACATGCGCCTTGTGCTCTGGCGCATAGGGCGGGCACACCTCAATCTCGATATTGAGTGCTGCCAGAAGCCGCTTGGTATCGCGGGCGACGAAGTCCGAGCCATTGTCGGTGCGGATCTGCCGGGGCACGCCCCAGGCCAGAGCAGCTTTGCGCACAAGCAGCGCGACGGCCGACGCGCGAGGGGTGCGCGATACTGTTATGGCGAGGCGCCGGGTTGCAACGTCGATGCAGGCATAGATCGAGTGCCGGCCGTCGATGCAGAGAGCATCCATCGGCGAGGCGTCGACCATCCAGAGGGCATTGGGCTCGTGGATATGGGCGAGCATTCCCGTCCCCGAAGGCCGCATGGCCGAACGGAACCGGTCCGGGTTGGTGATCTTGGTGAGGATGAGCTGCTTTTCGGGGTCGGCCTTAAGGGCTTTCAACGCCCGTTGAAAGGCCCTGACATTGGGCATCGGCACGGCATTGCCTGCCAGCTCGAGTGTGTCGCCGAACTTGTGCCTACACTGGGTCTGGATCGCTTCCGCCTTGAGGTGCGGCTCGAAGGCAATGAGCGCCAGCATCCACTCAATGACGCGCCCCCCATTGGCCCTTTCAAGTATGCTGGTGCCCTTGCGGCTGAGGCTCGGATCGTGGCCGATTGCATCGCCAGCTTTGGCCTTGGCGGCCCAACGGTCGAGTGAGCGCATGGAGAGGACCGGCACCGTGTCCTTAATCCACGCGTCGATCGCCAGAGTGCCGAGATTGTATTTGTCGCAGAAGAGCTTCAACCGAGCTGTCTTGTTCGGCCGCAACCCTCTCGAGAAGCGTTCAAAGGCCGCCAGAATTGCTAGCCGCGCGTCGCGCTCTCGCTGGGCCCGCTGCGTCCCGGCGCCTGCAGGGGGCAGGTTTGCCTTAGCCGTCGACGGTTCGGCCGCTGCCACCCGATCATGGCGCTGGAACCACGCCAGCTGAGCCAAGGTCGGGAGAATGCGGTAATTGTACTCCATGCCACCGCCCCGTCCCTGGCGGCGCCTGGCGAAGGTTGGATGCTCGTCCCAGCGCTCCCGTTCAGCCATGATGGCTACGCCGCGCGTAGTGTTGGGCACATCCCGCAGCTGGGCATCGGCTATTTCCCGCGCTGTCAGCCATTCCTTCATGCCCGGCTCCTCAGTCGGGCCTGCAGGCGCGCTTTCGCGTCCGCCAGCTCCCGCTCTTTTTCTTCGATCAGGTGCATTTCGATGATTTCCGCGTACTTGCGCGGTACCACCGCGAAGCCGAGCATCGCGGGGATGAATGCCAGCAGATCCTCCACGCCGGTGACGACCACCAGGGCGGCGAAAGCGTCTAGGGGAATGCGGTGCCCGGTACTGGCTTCCGAGGTCCACTTGTCGAGCTGGTCCTCGCTGACTGCTCTCTGCAGCTCGCGCGCCATGAGAGCCGCAACGTCGGCCCGGGTGAGGCCCTTGTCCTCGCGAACGTCTCGCAAGGCGCGGGCCAGCAGGCGAGCGATCTGGTTTTCCAGCTTCCCACGCCCAGCGACATCCGGCCCATACCCCACAGCGACCTGGGGAGGTTCCCAGGACAGCAGGTCAGCGGTGCGGTGGTCGCGAGTGGCCATGACTTAGCGGCTCGCCATCCAGAGCCGGATCGCGTCCTCATGGGCCTCGAAGAAACGCTCCTGTTCGGCCGGCTTGAGCCTGGAGAAGCCCTCGCTCATCCGCTCCCAGGGCATGCGGGGCGCCGGCGTTGGCAGATTGTCGAGAATGGCGATCGCGTCCGAAACACTGACGGCCCCGGCGAGTAGCCGGTCGACGATGGCGTTCTGCCGCGCGGGCGTCTCCGCGACCAGACTGAGCAGTTCGCTCTGATTGTCCGCGATCGGGTGGAGGGCAATGCGCTGCCGGATGCTTTCGCCGATGCGCGCGATCTTGAGTGCGCGGAAGACCGCATCGCGGGAAAGCCCCAGAGCCTTCTGAGCCGCGACGGTGAAATTGGCCGCGAACCTGTCGCTGGCCAACTCCATCGCGTCGTCGCCGATCAAAGTTGCAGATTTGAACTTTGATGACTTCCGGTCGCCGCCGCGCTGGACCGTCCCCTTGACCGCCTCGAACAGCTCGCGCCAAGCTGCCACATCGAAAGCCCGATCGAGCACCGACAGTTCGCGGCGCATGAAGTTTTCGACGATCTCCGCCAGCTTGACCTCGGCCTCGCTGGCAAAGTCCGCCCACTGCTTGACGATCGCGTCGATGGTCACGTCGCCATTGCGAAGCCGTGCGGCAAGCCGGTGGCCGCCAGTGACGAGGCGATAGCGCTCCCCTGTCTGTAGCAGCTCGATCGGAGTGCGCTGGCCGCGAGCCTTGAAGTCCTCGGCAAGCGCCTCGACCCAATTGGGGTCCAGTGCGCGACGTCCGGAGGGCACATCAATCAGGGCGATCTTCACCGCGCGATGTTCGGCGAGATGGGATTCGGTCACGTTTGGGTCCTGGTGAATAGGATGAGCAAGAAGAGGTGCACGGCTCACGACATCACCCCCAGGGTGAGGGCGCAGGTGCCGAGGATGACCAGTCCTCCAGCCGCGTAGGCGATCAGGCTGATCGGGTCGAAGCGAGTGGCGCGGCTGTCAGCGCGCCGCCAGGTTGCTGACCGCGCGCTCATCTCCGGGCACTCCGGGCGTCATCACGAATGTGACGCTTTTGACTGGTGGAGCGGGGAGCCTTGAGGCTAAAGTCGCTCTCGTTGGAAAGGCCGCGCAGATAGCTGTCGGGAAACAGCGTCCGGAACGGCAGACCAAGCGCTTTAGCGATGGCTTCCGCGCCCTTGCGATTGCCGCCGCGCAGTCCATGACGCACGGCGCTGGGCTCAAGCCCGGCAGCTTGCGCGATGGCCGTCTGCGTCAGGCCCTTCCGACCTATCTCGGCCTTGATGGCATGCCGGTCCCAAACGACCGCCTGCGTCTTGGTCATGCTTGTCCCCGTATCAGCCGGCCAGGATCAGTGGCCGGTTGGTGCACACTCGAAACACGAATATGAGCACAAACGTAACCGATTTTTATCGATTCAACAACCGAGAAATCTCGTTCCAAGTTTGAATGAGCGAGTTTTATCGTTAAATATCGAGAAACGTCGGTCTACCAATGTGTTAGGTGCCTAACGCTATGACGACCGCAACTGGGAACCCGCTTCCACCTTCGGGACCGGCACACAACGCCGGGTTTCAGCAGCGCTTCCAGGATCTCGTTGCGCGAGTCGGGGGGCTAGCTATTGCCGGCGAGCTGGCCGGGGTTACCGATGAGACGATCGGGAAATGGCGAGATGGCAAGACGAAGCCGACGTTTTTCGGCCTTGCGGGCATCGCCGCTGCAGCTGGAGTAACGCTCGACTGGCTGTTGACCGGCGCTGAGCATCCTCGCGCTCTTGCAGCATCAGATGCCGACGTAGAGGCGGCGCTTCCGGAGTTTGCGCTGCTGCCGCGCTACAGCGTGTCCGCATCTGCGGGTTCTGGGCTCGTCGCCCATGAGGAGGTCGAGATCGAGCGGATCGCGTTCCGGCGCGACTGGCTACGCGATATGGGCCTTGATCCCAATCAGGCCGGCCTGCTCTCGGCAAAGGGCGACAGCATGCATCCCACCATCCCCGAT
This sequence comes from Devosia enhydra, assembly GCF_900119845.1. Taxonomy (GTDB): domain Bacteria; phylum Pseudomonadota; class Alphaproteobacteria; order Rhizobiales; family Devosiaceae; genus FPKU01. The sequence continues at coordinate 160,284 of NZ_FPKU01000003.1, read as the reverse complement.
GGCGCCATGATGCTTGTAGACCGCAGGCTCGACCAGCCGATAGTCTCTGGCTATATTTATGTCATCGTCCTGGACGGTGAGGTGCTCGTGAAGCGCGTAAGCCGCAACGTCGACGCCACTTTCGATCTCATTTCAGACAATCCGATCTACCCAGTCCAGAAAGTCCGGCAGCCCGACTTTGACAAGCTGATGATCGCCGGCAGAGTATTCTGGGTGGGTCGCACGATATGATTGCCGGCACACTTAATTTGTGAGGGGGTGGCCTTGGTTCTGCGAAGTCTGCTGGGAATGGCGATGATCGTTGTGGCGACAACTGCCAGCAACGCGTCCGAGCTTGCTGCAGAATGTGAAGCCGCAATCATAGAGCAACTGACCGCACCGTCGACATTCAGGCTGGTCGCATTCGACGAGCGAGCGGTGCCGCTAACCGCGGATGATTGGCTTTCGCTCGATTTGCACAATCGGCTTTCGGTGGCTGCGGTCGATGCCGCCTATGCGGCCGGCATTCTTCGGCCTGTGGCGTTCATCGCACGCGTGAGGTACGAGGCGCTCAATGCGTTCGGCGTGCCTATCCGATCCGAGGTCCTCTGCGCGCTCCCCACGGAGACCGGTCTCGCGGCCCCCGTGGACGCATCATCGCTGATCCTCGCTAGGCCAGGCTCGATCGAAGCGATGCTGCTCGAGCACCTCATGAGCAGGTCCGGCCCGGGCTAAGCGCCCGCCAACTGAAGTGTCGCGGTCAGTCAGGCAGCTGGCCCGCCGAAACCCACGGAATGCCCGGGGTTTCTCGCCACATCCCGGGTGATCCCACCTAATCCCAGAGATGCCACTCGTTCTGTCGCGTTACACTTTCGGCCGTCGGAGCATCGAAATGATCGGCACTTGCGTCCCGCACCATGATCCTATACTAGGGGAGCATACGTTTTCAGCTTACGTCGGCTGCCTGCTGCCCGGTTTTACCGGCCCTTGGCTCACTGATCCACTTTGCGAACGTTTTAGCCTCTCCTTGCATGATGCGGGAGAGAAACGCTCGCTTTGCTTCGGCTCCGAGCTTTAAGGAAAAAACAATGTCCACCATCAATGGCACCGTCAAGTTCTTCAACACGACCAAGGGCTTTGGCTTCATCTCGCCGGATAACGGCGGCAAGGACCATTTCGTCCACATTTCTGCAGTGCAGAATTCGGGCGTTGACGGTCTTTATGAGAATGACAAGCTCTCGTATGAAGTTGAAACCGGTCGTGATGGCCGTGAGTCCGCGGTCAACCTGATGCTGCAGAAGTAATAATCGCGCTTCAGTGTCGAACACGAAGGTCGCCCTTGAGGCGGCCTTTTTTGTTTGGGCCATCGCCTGATGTCTATCGGTACGGAGTGTGAAGCGCCCCTGGTGCGTTCAGCGTGTCTTTGAGACGGCGCAGGCGTCGGCATAGGGGAGGAGGGCACGACAACGTTCGCGTTGCTTGCCCTGCCATATTGAGCCTTGTGGGGCGAGCGGTGACGGGGAACTGCGCCCCAAACCGGGTACCCGGCCGGCACTGACCGGCCGGGCGCAGGGATCCTTACTGCTGGATCCAGAGGTTGCGGTAGTGGCGGAAGCTCAGGCCGGCATCGCCATTATAGCCCATCACCTTGTTGGCCAGGATGTCGTAAGACGCGCCCACCCAGGTCATCGCGACAGGGCCGCGTGTCGCGAGGATGGTTTCGGCTTCCTGGTAGAGCTTTTCGCGCGCATCGCGATCGAGCTCGGTACGGGCTTTTTCGATCAGGGCATCATACTCCGGATCGCTCCAGTTGCCGTAATTGAGCCCGCCGCCGGTGGCAAAGGCCGAGGAGAAGCGCTCATCCGGATCGAGCGTCATCGAGAAGCCGCTCTGATAGATGTCGAAGTCGTTGGCCCGGAGCGCGGCATTGGCGACGGTCGACTCGGCCAGGCGCAGGTTCACAGTGATGCCGATATTGGCCAGCTGGTACTGCTCGACCTCAGCCGAACGCACCTGGAAGGCGGAGGTCGAAATCACCAGCAACTCGGTCTCGAAACCATCGGGATAGCCGGCTTCCGCGAGCAGCGCCTTGGCCTTCTCGATATCGGGAGCGCCATAGATCGGCTCCTGGACCGAGCCCCAGCGATAGGTCGGCAGGTAGCCGGCATTGAGCACGGTGCCGTGGCCCGAATTGGCGATATCGAGAATTTCCTGCCGGTCGAGCGCATGGAAAACCGCCTGGCGCACGCGAACGTCGCTCCACGGCTCCTTGGACGTGTTCATGCGGAAGTGCAGGGATGTTGCACCCGAGCCACCGAACCACTTGACGGCCGGGTCGGTTTTGAGCGCATCGATGAATTCGGGCGCGGCAAACCACAGGAAGTCGATGGTGCCCGAGCGGATGGCTGCAGCGCGGGCGTTGTCGTCCGGGTTCCAGGTGATGTCGATGCCATCGAGATAGGGCTGGCCTTCGCGCCAGTATTCGGTGTGCTTGTCGAGCACCACCCGCTGGCCCACCACATGCTCGCGCAGCTTGAAGGCGCCCGAGCCGGCATCGGTGGTCTCGTTGAGCCCGGTGCCCTCAATGACCGTACGATCCACGATCGAGGCGCCATAGGTGCTCATCAATGTCAGGAACGGTGCGTTGGGCGCATTGAGATTGAAGACGACGGTGTAATCGTCGGGCGTCTCGATGCTGGTAATGTTGGAGTAGGAACGGGCGCGTGGCGAAGCCGTCGCAGGATCCTGGATGCGCTCGATGGAATATTTGACGTCAGCCGAAGTCACCGGATTGCCCGAGTGGAATTTGGCGTTCTGCCTGAGCTTGAAGGTATAGGTCTTACCGTCTTCCGAGATTTCCCAGCTTTCGGCAAGTGCCGGCTGCAGGCCGTCCATCGTGGTTTCGAGCAGGGATTCGTAGATCTGCTCGACGATGACGAAGCCCGATGTGTCGGAGGTCTTGTGCGGATCGATGGTCTGCACGTCGAGCCGGATCAGCATGTTCAGGCGACCACCCGGTGTGGGGGTGAGGCTCAGCTCCTCTGGGATGGAGAGGCGCTTTTCCATCTGGGCCATGGCGGGCGATGCAAGACCGATCGCGGTGCCGGCAAGGAGGGCCATCGCGGCTCCGAACGTCACCATCCGGCGGAGTTTGTTCACTTCAGGCTGCTTCATCTTGGTCTCCATGGCACGGGGCCGCAACCCTGCCGGGATCTGCACGTCCAGGATGGCGGCGGCTCGCTCTCCCGGGCCTCGGGTGGTGTCGGCGCGCGCCCATGGTGCGCCGAATGTGGAAACCGTGTGCTCCGAATTGGCCTTGCCGACCAGCATAGCGCATCGCCATCTTTCGTCGAGATATTTCTACGAAATGGAACAGATGGCGGATTTAAGTATACGAATTTCGTAAAGTTTGTTCGCCTTGGCTGGCGGGCTGCCGCGGTCAGAAGAGGATGCTTTGGAAGTTCATCGGAGGGCGATCTCTCACCGCGTCCGGCGTGCGGAAATGCGTCGCTGCCCGCGTGGATCGCGGCCGATGACCACAACAGTGCGGTTTACCGCGCAGACGTCGCCTTGCGGCCACCTGGTGCATCGACACGACTGCCGTCGCCGAAGGCTCGGGTCACATTGGCCAGATGAGCATCAGCATCGGCACGGCGATGAGCACCACCAGAACCGACAAAGGCAGGCCGAGGCGCCAGTAGTCGCCGAAGCGATAGCCGCCGGGGCCCATGACCAGCGTGTTGCACTGGTGTCCGATGGGGGTGAGGAAATCCGAGCCCGCGCCGATCGCGACCGCCATCAGGAAGGCTTCGGGCTGGTATCCGAGGCCGGTGGCGAATGTTGCCGCGATGGGCGCCATCACCAGCACCGTGGCCGCATTGTTGAGGAAGGGGGTGACGGCCATGGCCGCAACCATGATCATTGCGAGCGCTCCGTAGGCGGGGAGCACACTTGCGGTCTGCGACAGCCATTCGGCAATCAGCTCGGTTGCCCCGGTCGTGCGCAGCGACTCGCTGACCGGAATGAGCGCAGCCAGCATGATCAGGATCGGCGCGTCGAGGTGCGAATAGACTTCGCGCAGGGGCACGGTGCGCGTCAGCACCATCAGCACGGCCGCGGCGAAAAAGGCGAAGGCCACGGGCGCCAGCCCCAGCGCTGTGCTCCCCATGGCCAAAGCGAGGATGATGACCGGCACGAGCCCGTTGCGGACGCTGCCAAGCTTGAGGTTGCGCTCAACGAGCGGCAGGCAATCCCAATCGCGCAAGAGGTCAGGCAATTCGTCGAGATTGCCCTGCAACACGATGACATCGCCATTCTGGTAGCGGATCTCGGACAGCCGCTCGGTGAAGCGCTTGTCGCGCCGGCTGACCGCCAAGAGGTTGAGGCCGGTCGCGTCGAAGAGGCTAAGCTCGCGGGCGCTATGGCCGATGAGACGCGAGTGCTCACCCACGATGGCCTCGACGACGCCGGTCTTTTCCGAGGCGTTGGCCGCCGAGCGGCGCTCGGAAAAGGCGAGCTTGCCCTGTGCCACGATGGTGTCGAGTGCCTCGGGCTCGCCCTCGAGCATCAGCAGATCGCCGCTGCGCACCAGCGCATCGGGCAGCGGGACGCGGCGCTTGCCGTTTTCACCCATCAGCCCGATGACGATGGCCTGCCCTCCACCCAGGCGCTGCACCTCGGATATCGAGCGGCCGATGCTGGGGGAGTCGGCGGGGACATGGACCTCGGTGGTGTAGTTCTTGATCTCGATGGCCTTTTCCATCGATGAACTCTGGCGAGCGCGCTCCGGCAGCAGCCTGTAGCAGAGCGCGAGGAAGATAAGGCCGGCCAGGGCGAGCGCGGCGCCGACCGGGGTAAAGTCGAACATCGAAAAGGACGTGCCGGTCAGCTCCTCGCGCACCCGGGACACGATGATGTTGGGTGACGTGCCGATCTGCGTCATCAATCCGCCAAGCAGCGAACCGAACGACATCGGCATCAGAAAGAGTGACGGGGAGACGCCTGAAGTGCGCGCCATCTGAAACGCGATCGGGATCATGATCGCCAGGGCGCCGATGTTCTTGATGAAGGCAGAAAGGACGGTGACAACCAGGACGAGCAGGATCAGCTGGGCACGCGGGGTGCTGATGCCGGGGGCAAATCGGCGCACGGCGATTTCCATGATCCCCGAGCGCGCCACTCCGGCGCTGACCACCAGGGCGCTTCCCACGATGACGACGATATCGTCCGAGAGGCCCGTAAAGGCGTCTTCGGGCGCCACGATGCCCGTGGCCACGGCGGCGAGCAGGGCGCCAGCTGCGACAAGGTCATAGCGCCATCGTCCCCAGACGAAGGCGGCCATCATCAGGAAGATGATTGCGAAGGCGATAATTTGCGGTGTCGTCATACCAATAGCTCCCCAGCCCAGCCCTCAACGTAGCGAGCCTCAGAAAGGCACGGCGTTGGAACACTGTATCTTTTTGCTCGTAACCGCGCCGGCTGTGCAACCATTCGCGCAGCAATCGGATAGGGGGGAGGGCACCTTGCGCGGAAGGCGTAAGCGTCGGGCGTTTGGATGCCCCGGTCGCGCGATCATAGGCCGTTGTTGATCCAGATCAGAGGCGTGCCTGCCGGGACGTGCGATGGTCTGCCGAAATCGCGGAGGTCAATTATGCAAGCAGATGTGTTCGTGCCGGTGCTCATGTACCCCGATAGCCCCACCCCGGAGAGCGTATCGGCAGCTGTTCGCATGGGCCGGCTGCTGGGCGAGGGCGCGCAAGTGCTCCTTGTAGAGGCCATGCTTCCCAGACTTGAGGGTCACTGGGGCTCAAAAATCGTCGGGGTCGCTGCCATGGCTGCTGAACTCGAGGTCAGGCAGCACGAAGCCGCTCAGGCACTTCGTCAGCACCTCGAGCCGCAGGCAACTGTGAAAGCCGCACATATGAGCCAGGCGCAAATCCTGCAGGCCGTGTCGGTCGCTGCGCGCACACATGATCTCACGGTCATCAGTGCTGAAACCAGCCAAGCCCGGGAGCTCGGTCAGACTCTCGTCTTCCAGTCCGGCAGGCCGGTGGTTCTGGTGCCCGCAGAGAGCGAAACGTCACGAATTGATCGGATCGCTATCGCCTGGGATGGAAGTCGGGCTTCGGCGCGGGCGGTGCACGACGCGATGCCGTGGATCCGAAAGGCCAGCTTCATCGCCATCGTTACCGCATTTGACGACAAGACAATTGGCCAAGAGACGGTTGAGGATCTCAGAGCATATCTCGGTCGCCACGGCCTCGAAGCCTACGCCGAACATGTTTCCTCGAGCTCGGACGTCGTCGGGATCAAGCTGCAAGACGGGGCGCTGCAGCACGGAGCGGACATGTTGATCATGGGCGCGTTCGGGCATAGCCGGATCCGCGATTTCGTCCTGGGCGGTGCCACTCAAAAAGTCTTCGAGGAGACGAAGCTGCCGATCTTCATGTCGCATTAGATAGCCGGCAGGCGATGGGGCGGGCTGCTTCGCAGAGCGCTTTCGCCTCATTTTGTTGAGTAGTAGCCTCTGCGCCGCCGTCGTGCTGCCGGGGTTGGGGGGGCAGGCTTGGATGCTTCCGATCAGATGGGCGCCTTTGCGTTACCGCGCCTGCCCCGTGCTGGCGCCGAGCGACGCCGCAGCGAGGGCTTCGGCGAGTCTGAGATCGGCGGGGGTCGTTACCTTGATGTTGTCGGCGCTGCCCGGCACGAAGGTCGTTTTCGCGCCGCCGCGATCGAGCACATCCATGAGGCTGGGGTCGGTCGCCAGCCCCTCGGGAGGGAGCGCGGCGTAGCCCCTGAGGACAGCGTCGCGCGAAAAAGCCACCGGCTTTTGCCCGATCAGGACTGCGCCCGGCGCATGCAGTAGCCGGCCGGTATCAGCGGCATAGAGAAATTCGCTGTTCCTGAGGCCGGGTGCCGAGGCTCCTGTCTGGCGCGCGGCGGCCAGGAGGGTGTCGATCAACCCGATTTCGGCGAAGGGGTGCACCACATCATGCAGCACGAGCCATGGCGCGCGGGCTGCGGCGATCAGCCTCCGCGTGGTTTCGCTGCGGCTCGCGGCCCCCTCGACGATCTCGACATGCGCGCCCGCGATCAGTTTTTGCGCACGCTCGTGCTCGGCAGCGGGGATCGCCACGATGATGCGGTCGACCCGGCTTTCGAAAAAGCGCACCGCGCGCTCGAGGAGGGTGATGCCCCCCAGCGTCACGAACGCTTTCGGCCCGAGCCCGAGCCTCGTGCCGCTTCCCGCGGCCTGGATGAGCCCTTCCACATCGTGCCGTTTCATCCGCGCCGGGCCTTGCGATGAAACAGCCTGCGCAGTCCCCGCCGCTGCCTGGGCTCTGGGCTGCTGGATGGCGGGGCGCCCTTCATGCCGCCAAAGAACCGGTCCTGTCCGTGCCGGTTGATGCGATCAAAGACGGCGAGATCGAGTGTCATCACCTCATGGTCCGGCCGCCGCGCGGCGACATAGGCAGACTTGGCGCTGACATGCGCGTAGAGAGCCTGCCGCAGCCTCGTGAAAGCCTCCGTCGTGCTGCCCCCGCGCCACATGTGCCTGATGGTCGAAAAATGCGGGTGGGTATTGCTCAGCGCCACCGGATCCAGTCGCCCATCCGGCAGCAGCTCGAAAAAATGCAGCAGGTTGGTGTGATTGGTCGGGTCCAGTCGATGGTTGAAGAGTTCGAGGCCCCGCGATGAAGCCATCAGCAAATGCGAGGCGTCGATGGCGGCAAAGGCCTTGCGCGTATCATGGTCGATAGAGTCGCTCTGGTTGGCCGTGAAGTTCTGGGAAAACACGACGCTCTGCGCCTCCCCAGAGAGGAGGCTGCGCCCCGATCCGGGATACGAAAAGGGATTTGATTGGCCCCAAAGGTCCAGCACGGTCGGGCCGATGTCGATCGTGCTGGCGAGGCGATGGCTTCGCCCGGCAGCGAGGGCGGGATCGCGGATCAGCAGCGGCGTATGCACCAGGGCGGCATAGGGTTCGAGCCCGTGCAGCTTTCCGCCCTTGAAGCCATGGGTCCAGTAATCGTCGCCATGGTCGCCGAAGACGACGATGGTGGTATCGGAGAGGCGGCCCGATCGCTTCAGCACGTCGAGCACCGCGCCCAGAAGCGTGTCGGTGACGGCGCAGGCACCGCCGGCCAGATCGTCGAGACCCTCGGCATGGCTAGCAAGCGTCAGGCTGGTCTCGATATGCGGCAGCACGTTCCAGACATAGGCGGCAAAGCCGGGCGTTGCCATCAGCTCCGTGAGCCCCTCGAGCAGCTCCCCGAAATGGTTGGTGTTGAAAAAGGGCGGCAGGCTGCCCGACAGCAGGGGAAACATCGGGCCGTCGGGAAAGGGCATGAGGCAGAAGAATTGCGTTCGATAGCCTTGTGCGGCAAGGCCGTGAAAGAGGCTTGGATTGTTGCCGGCGGGTCGATCGAGCCAGGGCGCCGCATCGAATTCGTCATGATTGGCGTGAGCCAGCGCGCCCAGAACCATCTGCGTCGACGTGGCGGCGGAAAAGTGGTTGGTGAAGCACAGCGCTTCGGTCATCAGCGCAGAGAGGTTCGGGAACGCCTCGGGGAAGGCATTGACCGTCTGCCAGGCGACGCTTTCAAGATGAAAGACGAGGAGGTTCCGTGTGGGCGCCATGGTCTCAGGATTTCCGGCGGCGCCACTCGGCGAATACGGCATCGAAATCCATGCCATGCAGATGCGACCAGCCCCGGAACGGCCGGGCCCGACGGGAGCGCACCGGCGCTGGCGGCAGGACTTTGCGGCCTGGGGTGGGATCGATATGGAAGGCGCGACCGACGGCCGATCGTGCACCCTCGCCCTCCGGCAGCGTCCGGCCCGGGGGATCGGCATATCCGCGCAGCGGGAAGATCCGGCGCAGGCGTAACCCTGTTTCGTCGACCAGATGGGCGTAGCCTTGCGCCTGGTGGATATGATCGGGGTCGACGCTGCTGAACTTTTCGAACCGTGCCTGCCTGTCAGCCCTGTCGATCATGCGCAGGTGATAGAGCTTGGCGTCCATGACGGCCTGTGGCGCCGCATCGAGTTCGGGCGGATACCATGGCTGGTGCATGCCCGGCTGACGCCGCGACAGCGTGCGCGGCAGAGCAAAGAGCCGCGGCGTCCAGCGCGGGCCGCAGGCGCCGTCAAGGCGGTAGTGATCCGGGCTGTTCCAGAGATTGACGATCCGCACCAGTCGCACCGGGCGGCCGTGCCGATCCCCCCATCGCGTCTCCTTGCGCAGCCGCCTCAGGAAAAGCGTCTCGAACCGCTCATCCGCATCGGCACACAGGACCCATCGCGCACCCAGCCGCGCCGCCTCCATCAGCAGGCGATGGCGGTTCGATGTTTCATGGGCATGGGCGGGGCCCGGACGGGTCTCGGAGAGGATGGAGACGACCCGCTGCTCCTCGGCGAGCAGGGCGCGGGTGGTATCTGTCGACCCATCGTCAAGGGCGACGATGCCATCGACGTAAGGCGCGATATGGGCGAGAAATCCGGGCAGGTAGCGCGCCTCGTCCCTCACCGAAATCACACAGAACACCGTCATCGCTTGCCTTGGACCTCAAGCGCAACGGCCAGGGAACACGGGTCCGATCGCGCGCCGGCAAGCCGGCGCCACTGCGGAGCAGCCGAACTATTCCATAGAGGCGGTGATTCGCCATTGTTAACCCGGCTCGTTTGTCCTCGCCTGCCGGTCAGGGCCGTACGCCCTCGCTCAGGCTGAGCCGGTACTGGCAACGCTCTGAAGAACCTTGAGGAACTGCTGGCAGACCCTCGAGAGCGGGCGCCTGCGGGCGTGCATGGCCCTCGGCATCAGCACGACCCGGGGATGGAGCGGGCGCATGACGAGGTCGGGGAAGATCTCGGCCACGCCCATCGGCTCGACCACCGCAATGCCAGCTCCAGAGCGTACCAGCGCACAGGCGGTGATCGTGCTGTTGGTGCCGATCATCACGGAGCGGTCGAGATCCACACCCTGGAACGCCAGATCGATCAGGTCATGCAGGGGCTGGTTGCGCACATTGGTGATGATGGGGACATCGCGCAATTCGTCGGCCGAAAGCTCGGGGCGTTGAGCCAGAGCGTGGCCGGGCGGCATGACGCAGACGACCTCGGTGGAAAACAGCGGGATGACGTCGAGCCCTTCATGCTCGCCCGGCGCATAGACCAGTGCCAGATCGATCTGCCCGCTGGCAGCAAGCTCCATGGCCTGCTTGGTCGTGGTGATCTGCAGCCAGACGCGCACCTTGGGGCGCTTCTTGCGAAAGGCCGCGATCGCCTCGGTGAGAAAGCCGCAGGACATGGTGGGCGTCGAGGCGATGGATAGAACGCCGCTATGGGCCTCGCGCAGGTCATAGGCAAACTTCTCCACCACCGCGATGGAGCTGAACACCTTTTCGGCCTCCAGATGCAGGCTCGCCGCCTCCGGGGTGGGACGGATGCGGCCACGGCCACGCGCAAACAGCGCAAATCCCAGCCGATCCTCCATGCGCCGGATCGCCTTGGTCACCGCCGGCTGGGACATCTGCAGCGCTTCTCCAGCGGCCGTGAAGCTGCCGGTCTGCATCACGGCGCGGAAAATTTCCAGCTGGCGCAAGGGCATGGACATGTCGTCATTCCTCAAGGTTATGGAGAATGAAGATAGTAGCGGTCGACGGACCGACCGCTCCACGCCTAGCCTTACCCTGCAGCATTGCCAAGAGCCGGGGAACGGCCGGGAGGTGCTCAGCAGATATGGAATGAGGTGGCGATGACCGGGTTCGGCCTGCGGGCGCTCGAGATGCACAGCGGCTATGTGTGGAATTATGACCGCGTGCGGACAGCGCTCGATTTCATCGCACGCCATGAGATGAACGCGCTCGTGCTGCATCGCAACGATATCGTCGATCTCGTGGTCTATCCCGGGCGGACATTCGGCGCTGATCCGGCTGCCCGCAACATTTTCGAGCGCTATTCGCAGATCTATCAGAAGCTCTACCGCTACACCCCGACCCGTCGCAGCGGACCGTATCAGCGGCGCGACTATCTCAAGCGCATCCTGGAGTTGGCTGCGCGTCGCGGCATCTCGGTCTATTTCGAGAACAAGGAGCTCTATTTTGCCGACATCTTCATCGAGCTCTATCCCGAGCTGACCAAGAACGGCACGCTCTGCCCCAGCCATCCGTTCTGGACCGACTTCCTCTCGGTAAAGTATCAGGAGCTGTTCGAGGATCTGCCCGGCATCGCGGGCATCATAACGGCGCCGGGAACGGGCGAAAGCCGGCTGGCCATCAGCTCCAACCGCTGCACCTGTGAGGACTGCCGCACGATCAAGCCACAGGCCTGGTATCGACGCCTGCTGATGGCCATGCACGCTCCCATCCGCGACGCGGGCGCCGACCTCATCGTGCGCGACTTCGTCTTTGACCGAAAGGCGCAGACGGAACTGGCCGAAACGATGGAATCGCTGCCCCCGGACGTCATTGTCTCGCTCAAGAACACGCCACACGACTATTATCCGACCTTCCCCGAAAACCCGCGTATCGGCGATGTCGGCAAGCGTCGGCAGTGGATCGAGTTCGATACGATGGGCCAGTATTTCGGCTGGGGAGTGGCGCCCGCGATCCTCATCGAGGATTACCGCCGCCGCCTCGCCTCCGCGTCCGGCAAGGGCGCCGAGGGGGCGATCTTCCGCACCGACTGGGAAAGTCTCGACGGCCATTCGAGCTTTGCCAATCTCAATTTTATCAACCTTTACGCAGGCGCAGCGCTCTCGAAGGACAATAGCGTGCCGGCCGGTGCCATCCATCGCCGCTGGCTCGAGGATGAGGGTATGCTCATCGCGGGGGCGAGCGAAACGGACAGAGAGGCGGCGGCGCACTGGAGCGCCGAGCTGTTCTCCGCCAGCTGGCCGGTCGTGTCGAAGACCCTGTTCGTCAATGACTGCGTGTTCTCCGATTCAAGTAACTACCCGGTGAGCCTGTCGCACGCGTTCTGGCTGGCCGAAACCAAGAACAGCCTCAAGGACTGGGTCCCTGAAAAGGCGGATGCGCTCGCAGCGACGGAAGACAACATAAGGCTGCTGCTCGCTGAAAAGGACGAGGCCCTACGCTTGGCAGAAGCCATGCTCGTCGATGCACGGCAGGCCCGTCCGGCTGCGCTGAGCGAAGCTGGATACGACCAGATCACGACCGCGCTTGAAATCTCGGCGCTTTACGTGTCGGGCTGGCGGACAGTGACCCAGGCAATTCTTCTTTGCCACTATGTCACGGCGCCCACGTCGGCAAGCTCCGGCTTCCTGCCTGAAGCCCGGGATCTGCTCGCGTCGGAGCTTGGAACGCTGGAGGCAACCGCGCAGCGTTTCCGGCGCTTCGCCCAGGACACCGATCACCGATACGTCGTCTACGTCATGCTGGGATGGGAACGCATGCTGACACTGAAGGCGGACCTGGAGACGCGGATCGCCGCTCACGAGACGGCCTCACAGGGGTCGGCCGAATGAGGGACGCCGCGCTGCCACGCTCAAACTGGACGATCCAGTTGGTCGTCGCCGGCGCGCTGCTGGCGATTACGGCCGGATATCTGTTCCTGGCCTTTGGATACTCGTTCGGCAGCTGGAGCAATCCTCGCGCCGGCTTCCTGCCGCGCATTGCCGGCGTTCTCGGCACCGGATTGGCCCTCATCAACCTTGTCTCGACGCTTCTGCGGCGTCCGGCTGACTGTGACCTGGGGGAGATGCCGCTGCGCGCCCTCGGCGTTGCCGCGGTTCTGGCGGCGTATCCCGTTGGCTTGAGCTTTGGCGGCTATCTCGCCAGCACTGCGATTGTGACCTTCCTGCTCGTCAAGCTCTTCGGAGCCCGCACCTGGCTCATGCCCGTCGTGGTTGCAGCAGCGACAAGTGGCGGCACCTATCTGCTGTTTGCCCGCGTGCTCGAATTGCGGATTCCGTGATGGAGAGCCTCAACCTCCTGCTCAATGGCTTCCAGCTCGCGGCGACACCGGGAAATCTCGCTGCCGCTGCGATCGGCGTGCTGCTTGGCACCCTCGCTGGCATGTTGCCCGGTCTTGGTCTTTCGGGAACAATCGCGCTGCTCATTCCGATCAGCTTCGGGCTCGACCCGCTGACGGCACTGGTGCTGTTCGCCGGCATCTATTTTGGCGCCGCCTATGGCGGATCGACGACCTCCATTCTCCTCAACGTGCCGGGGGAGGGTGCTTCCGTCGTCACCTGCATCGAAGGCTACCCGATGGCCCGGCGCGGTCGCGGCGGTGCGGCCCTGTCGGTTGCGGCCATCGGTTCGTTCGTGGCCGGCGTGCTCGGGCTCGTCAGTCTCGTCACGCTTGCAGGCGTCGTCGCCCGTGCAGCACTGGCTTTTGGTCCGCAGGAATATCTCTGCATTGCCGTACTTGCTCTGGTGCTGCTCTCGGGAATCACCGGCGGATCGCTGGTGCGGTCCGCCCTGATGGCGACCATCGGCATCATGATCGGCACGGTCGGCATGGACCCGCTGACCGCAACGGGACGCTTCACCTTTCAGGTCGACGCGCTTTACGACGGCATTTCCTTCATCGCCGTCATCATGGGTACCTATGGACTGGCAGAGGTATTGCACACGGCCTCTGGCGGGACGGAAGTGCAGCGCCCGCCGCGCATTCGGCTGCGCGACCTCTATCCTACGCGCGAAGAAGCGGGGCGGGCGGCGCCTGCGATCCTCAGGGGCAGCTTCATCGGGCTGCTTGTAGGTCTGATCCCCGGTCCCTCCGGGACGATTTCGAGCTTTCTCTCCTATGCCACAGAAAAGCGCTTCAGCCGAGGCAGGTCCGAATTCGGCAACGGCGCGATCGAAGGTGTGGCGGGACCGGAATCCGCCAATAACGGCGCCGATTCCTCGACGCTGATCCCGTTGCTGTCCCTGGGCATTCCCTTCAATTCCGGCGCCGCCCTGCTGATGACCGGCTTCCTGATCCATGGGGTGACGCCGGGTCCGAACCTGATCTCCGGCCATCCCGATCTCTTCTGGGGTCTGGTTGCGAGCATGTTCATCGGCAATCTCATGCTTCTGGTGATCAACCTGCCGCTGGTCGGGGTCTTCGCTTCGGTTCTGATGACGCCAACCGCCTACCTCATGCCAATCGTGTCGGTGTTCGTGCTGATCGGCGCATACTTCATCGACACGAGCTTCGTGGATGTCGGCGTCGTCGTGCTGTTCGGGGTGGTCGGCTACCTGCTGCGCGGCACCGGCTACCACATGGCACCGCTGGTGATCGGCGTTTTCCTCGGGCCTCTGATCGAGCGCAGCTTCGCCCAGTCGATGGTTCTTCTCGATGGCGACCTGCTCAAGCTTTTCGCCCGGCCGCTGAGCGGCACCATGCTCGGGCTCGCCATCGCTTTCATCATCCTGCGCATCGCCTATGGCGTGCTGGTGCAGCGCCGCGCGGCTGCGACCTCCGTGGCAGGATCGCAGACCTGACTTCTGTTCAAACGACAAAAGGGAGAAGACCATGACATTCAAGCCTTCACGCAGGACCGTGCTGATCGCCGCGCTGCTGGCCAGTGCTGCGGCGGTGACGCCCGTCGCCGCTCAAACCTACCCCGAGCGCCCGATCACGATGATCGTGCCGTTCGGGCCCGGCGGCAGCACCGACCTCATCGCGCGCATCGTCATCGCCAAGGCCGAGGCGGCTCTTGGCCAGCCCATCGTTATCGAGAACAAGCCCGGCGCCGGCACGATGATCGGGCTCAACGAGCTGGTTGGGGCGGAGCCGGATGGCTACACGATCGGCATGACCACCAGCTCGGCGGCGCTTCAGCCGATCTATGGCGCCGCGCGTTACGACTATGTCGACGAGTTGACCCCGATCGCCCAGTTCGCGCAGACGGCTCCGATCCTCGCCGTGCAGGCGAGCTCGGACTGGCAGACCCTTGAAGATCTCCTCGCCGATGCCAAGGCCAACCCCGGCGCCATCAAATATGGCATCACGGGCGTCGGCAATTCCTCCCATCTCGGGCCGGCACAGGTTGCCCTCGAGGCCGGCGTGGAGATGCCGCATGTCGTCTTCGATGGCGGCGCAACCCTGATGACGGCGCTTCTGGGCGGGCATGTCTCGGCCGCCGCCGGTAGCCCGGTCGACTACAAGGAGCAGATTGCGGCCGGTGAACTGCGCGGTCTTGTCCTGTTCGCCGAAGAGCGCAGCGACGACGCGTTGATCGGCCAGATCCCGACGGCTCTGGAGCTGGGCTATACCGCCGAAATCACCTCCTGGACGGCCGTCTCAGGGCCCAAGGGCATGGCTCCCGAGGTGGTTGCCAAGCTCGAGGGGGCCTTCGCCGAAGCGATGGCCGACGAGGAGGTTCTGGCAGCGATCCGTGAACTGGGGTCCGACCCGGTCTATCTCGATGCCGAAGCCCTGGGCGAGCGCATGCGCAATGCCCGCGAGGGCTGGACTGCGATCGTCACGGACACGGGCATTCTTGACCTCGTCAAGAGCCAGACCAACTGATCAAGGCTGTGCGGTCGGATGGTTCAGCCCGGCCGCACACCAACGCCATGACGACGTCCGGCAAGACGAGCTAGCCGCCGTCTCATGTGTGACGGCACCGGCTGGCTGCATCGAGCAACAGGCTCGCGACACGCGGCCCCCAGACTTGCAGGGAATACTGTTCTTCGACTTTTCGGCGGCCGGCTGCGCCCATGCGGTGACGAAGGGCGGGGTCGTGAAGGAGTGTTGTCAGGGCCTCGCGCCACTCGTCATCAGTCCTCGCCAGAAAGCCGTTGACGCCGTGCTCGACGATTTCGGAATTCACCCCGACGGGTGAAGCAACGACCGGCAGTCCGCAAGCCATGTACTGGATCAGCTTGTAGCCGCATTTTCCCCGGGCCCACGGCGTATCGGTCAGCGGCATGATGCCGATATCGAGGCTTTGAAGGAATGGCACCTCTGCCGCTTCGCTCCAGGGTTCGATATCGAGCCTGGGCTGTGCAACCGCGTCGCGCCCGGCCCCCATCACCGCCAAATGTGCATCCGCCTGTTCTAGGGTCGGCATCAAGGCGGGCATCAGTTTGACCAGATATTCCGACCACGTGCTGGGCGTTCCGATCCAGCCGACGCGCGGAGCGGTCTCGGCGTTATTTGCCGGCGGGGCAGGGCGATACACCCAGGCATCAACCACGGTCGGGACGATTTCAACACGGGCGTTGAGCGGCCGCGCATAGTCGGCAAGGTAGGCATTGCCCGCGAGCACCAGCTCGGCGCCGCCAATGGTGCTGTGCAGCTTTTTGCCCAGCACGCGCCGCACCAGCCGTTTCGAATGAAGGTCGTAATTGTGGAAGATGGCATCGTCATAGTCGAAGACGATGGGTTTCCCCGGAATGCGCGCGAGGCTCTCGAAGAGGCCTGGCATGAACGGAAAGAGGTCGTAGTTGAGCCAGATCAGATCGACGTCAGGACGCGACAAAAGCCAGAGGACGCGATCAACATAACGGCGTGCCAGTTGCGCGGCGCTGCGGCGACCGCCCGTGTAGAGCCGCTCGAGATAGGTATCATCCAGCAGGGGGCGCGAAACGAGTTCGAAGTCGCTGGCTTCCAGATACGGACGATATTGCTGGAAGCGCTGACGGGTGCTCGCCGCCAGATCGCCATATCGCGTGAGAAGCGCGATTTTCATGTGTGCCGCGGATTGGCCGCGAGGGCCCGGCGATTTGCAGGGACGCCCTGCGGCACCGCAGTGCCGTTCGGTCCGAGTGTCTGCATGAGAACCATGATCATGCTGGAAGCGCAACGCCTCTTCGCTGGGCCATCATCCAGGCCTGGAACATCAAGATGATCCATATGCGATGCGTCCAGTCTCGTCGACCGGAGAGGTGCTCCGCCCAGGCCTGTCGTACGGGCGCGGGATCGATGAGGCCCTCGCGTCTAAGACCCTCTTCGGACAGGAGATCCTCGGCCCAATCCCGCAGCGGTCCGCGCAGCCAGTCACCCACCGGAATGCCGAACCCGGTCTTGGGGCGCTCGATCAGCTCGCGTGGCACGTGCCGATAAAGGATCTGCCTCAGCGCCCATTTGCCCTGTCCATCGCGGATCTTCATGTGTGGCGGCAGGCGGGCCGATACGGCGAGGACGTCCGGATCGAGAAAGGGAACGCGCGTCTCGAGGCTCACAGCCATCGCGGCCCGATCAACCTTGCAGAGGATGTCATCGGGCAGATAGGAGCGCATATCCTGCGCCATCATGCGCCCGGCGGCATCATCGGCGAGTGTGGACGGCAGAGGATCGTCGAGTGTCGTGTCGCTCTCCTCGTGCAGCCCGATCACCATATATTTCCCAGGCCATTCGGAAACGAGGCTGCGATAGAGGTCGTCCATCGTTTGAACCGTGCGCATGCGGAATGCCAGTTTGTGCGCCTTGTCACCGGTCCTCGACACATGGCCGCCAGTCAGCGCGCCGATCTTGTCCCATGCAGCAACGGGGATTGCGGCAATGGAGTGGCCCAAGCGCCGCCGCATCGCGTGGGGCATCCAGTCCAGCCGCTGCCAGATGCGCGGTCCCCAGAAGTATCGATTATAGCCCCCGAACAACTCATCCCCGGCATCCCCGGACAGTGCTACTGTAACGGCTGTGCGGGCGGCTTTGCAGACCAGGTGGGTCGGAAGTTGGGAGGAATCGGCGAAAGGCTCGTCATACATCTCGGGTAGGAGGGGGATGACGTCGCGTGCCTCGGCCTCTGTAACCGTGAGTTCGGTGTGATCTGTGCCTAGGTGACGCGCGACGGCGGCGGCGAACGGCGCTTCGTTGTAAGCCGGATTGTCGAAGCCGATGGTGAAGGTCCGAACCGGGCGTGATGACTGCGCCTGCATGAGGGAAACGATGAGCGAGCTGTCGATGCCGCCTGAGAGGAAAGCGCCGAGTGGAACGTCGGAAATTGTTTGTCGGGCGACAGCTTGACGGAGGCTGTATTCAACAGCTGCAAGTGCTTCTTGTTCAGTTGCGAAGCGTGAGTGTGCTCCGCGCTCGATCGTATCGCCCAATGACCAGTATCGTCGGATGGAGATGGACCCGTAGACTTGGTCGGGTCGTAGGGGAGACTCGGGAGCGGCGGTAGGTATTGGTCCTTCTACAGTAAGAATGCAGCCGGGCTCGAGTTTATAGATGCCGGGATGAATGCTGCGGGGGGCGGGGACATAGGCGAAGCGGAGATACTGTGCCAATGCTTGGCGGCAGATGTCGCGGGGGAAATTCGGATGGCGCCGCAGGGCTTTAAGTTCGGAACCGAAGACCAGAGCGCGGCCAGCCCAGCCCCAGTAGAGCGGCTTTTCGCCGATGCGGTCGCGGGCGAGGGAGAGGCGGTTTTCCCCTCTGTCCCAGAGGGCTAGCGCGAACATGCCCGCGGCGCGGCGCAGGGTATCGTCCAGCCCCCAATGGGCGATGCCGGCCAGAAGCGTCTCGGTATCGGAGTGGCCGCGCCAGTCTTGCACGGCATCTTCGGAAGCAAGTTCGCGGCGGAGATCAAGATGATTATAGATTTCTCCGTTGAAGATGATAATAAAACGACCGTCGGGGGAGGCCATGGGCTGGGCGCCGGCCTCGGAGAGATCGAGGATGGCGAGGCGCCGGTGGCCGAGGGCGATTTTCTCATCGATCCAAATGCCTTGGCCGTCGGGTCCCCGGTGGGCCAGAGTGTGTATCATGGCCTCGATACGGGTGCGAAAGGCACTCTCTGTGCCCCCCGCAGGATCGTAAAATCCTGCAAGACCACACATCACTCACGCTCCATTCGCGTGGAATCACGTGAAGTCGTGTGGACATCCGTTTCAGGGGCGAGAATCGCGGCGTAAATCGCGCGGTACGCAGCGGTGCCGGCTTCGAGCGAGAAGATCTCCTCGGCCGCAGTGCGGCAGCGGCGGGCGAGATCGGGATCGGCGAGAAGGGCGAGGAGCGCGTCGCAGGCTTCGGCCATCTGCTGGGGCGATGAGCCTTCGGCGATGACGCCGACGCGATGGGCGGCGATGATGCGGGCCACATCACCCACCCCGGCATTGGCGAGCACCGGCAGGCCGCAGCCGAGAATTTCGGCCATGCGGGTGGGGGAGCGGCCAAGCTCGGACACCTCACCGCCGGCATAGAACATCACCGAGGCCAACTGCTGGTGGAGGATGGCGGGGATTTCGGCCGGATTGGCGGGGGCGATGGAGACGCGGGCGGCGAGTTCGGGCGGCAGGGCGAGGGCGGCGCGCACCGCTGCCGGATCATCGCGCGTGGTGAGCATGAAGGTGAGGGAAGGGTCGCGCGCGGCGGCTGCGCGAATGAAGGCGGCGAGCCAATCGATGCGGAACCAGCCGCTGAGCACCGTGCCAAGGCAGCCGATGACGCGGCCGGACGGCGGGATCGTGGCCGGGACGAAGCGCGAGAGATCGGCGCATGTGGGGATGACGATGAGGCGCCGCCCGGCAAGCTCGCGCGGGTAGAGGCGGTGCAGATGCTCGGCCGCAGCCTCGGTGAGCGAGACGGTGGCGGCGGCGTGCCTGATGCAGGCCCGCTCGATGAAGGCGATGGCGCGATGGAGCAGCGAGCCCCGGCGCAGGCGGCCGGCGGTGATCAGCTCCTCGGGCCAGAGGGCGCGCATATCGAAGATGAACGGGGTTCCGGTGAGGCGGTTGAGAACTAGCGCGATGGCGGCGGGGATATAGGAGCGGGCGTGGATGAGCCGCGCCTTGCCCCACAGCACGGCGCCAAGCCCCTGCCAGCCCATGCCCAGCATGTCGAGCGCGGGGGCGACAAGCCGCGGGCGGGCGCGAAAGGGGCGGGGGCGCCAGTCTATGTTATGGGCGCTGCACTGGGCGCGGGCGGTGGCCATGGCAGCGGCATCGGCCCAATCCTCAGGCTTTTCGCGCGTGATGAGAATGATGCGCTGCTGCTGCGCCAGACCGCGCAGATAGGCGAGCACCTGGCTTTTGCCGAGGGGTTCGAGGAGGCCATTGCGGGTCAAATACACCGAAGTAACTATGGCCTACTGCCTCCACTTTGACCGCTCAATTCGGCGAAAAGATCCACCAACTTTGAAGTTAGGACTCGAAAGTCGCGATCTTCCGCGTATTTTACGCGAGCTTCGCCAAGTGCCCTCGGCTCAGCTAGTGCCCTCTCAATAGAACTTATAAATCCTTCGGCATCTCTATATGTGTAAAGCAACTCCTTGTAATCAGAAACTCCGACCACATCCGCCGAAACCACAGGCTTCCCCTGCGCAAAATAGTTCAATGTTTTGAAGGGCTCGTTATCAACAGAAAGCTTGTAGGGCATAATGCAGACATTAAAGTCTGCTATATAGCTAGGCAGAGACTGATAAGGCTTCGCCCCTAGCATTTGAACGTTAGGAAGATCACTAATAAGTTTGATTTGATCAGTTGCGCCTACTGACAATGGGTTTCGGTATGCGGGTCCAATGAAAACAAAGTTCCACCTAGGGCGTGCTAGGGCAGCTTGCCTAATGATATTGAAGTCAACGTACTCGTCGTGTATAGAGCCGGTATATCCTATAACGGCATCATATAATGTGTCGCGACGAGTGCTAGGAACAGCATCGCTGGCAAGGGAGAAATCGACTCCGTGCGGCAGAACAATAAAATCTCTCCGCGTCGAAGTTGAGAGCAGTCTGTTTTTGTGGCGGATGCTGGTTGTGAGCACGGCGTCAGATGCGTCAATAAGGGCGGCCTCCGTATACCATGGATCTTCGTTCTTAGGATTCATAGCATCAATGGCGTAATATATGACTGGTCCGTCAGGAGCGACTGCCTTGATTAAAGGCAAGCTGCGGCCATCAAACGTTAGTATATATGATTTATTACCAAGGAGGTGTTTCAAATTGGCGATTTGACGGCTCATCATCAAGCGGGATAGCGCCCTATACCAGCCCGTGCCTTTATAATATCCCGGCAAAGACGTCACCGAAAGTACATTTACTTTACCTTCCCTCCTCAACGATGGTCCAAATAAGAATTCACGAAGTCTCCCGCCTCTCCCTTTTAAAAAGGCACCCTTAAACGGCTCTAAGAAGTAAACGTCACCATATTCTGTGAGGGCTGTGGCTATCCAGTGTTTGCTAACCCACATGTCCGACCAGCCTTGAATTGAGATTACCAATATTGTTGGTCGCATATTTTAAACCTCCCTCGTTACGGAAGGAGCGACGATATTCACTTGACTCATATGCTCCATCCGTCGCCTCCTACGAGACCGAAAAATCGGATTTAATATCGGTATATTGTGTCTATCACAAAAACGGGCGAAGCGGGAAATGGCATGGCCTAGGCGGCTAGTCGCTGCATAATCAATTTCTCCCTTTCGATCGCTATGTCCGACTATGCAGGGGTAGGCAACGTATATATTATCTATTAGCTTCAATTTGAAAAAATCTTTCCAAGCGTCAGCGCCGCGTTTGATTGGAAAAAGGCCGGAAGTCAATTTATCGCTTGCGCTTCGTGAAATATAATAAGCAACTGTAGACAGCGGTATATCGTCTATGCTGCTAGGGCTGTAAATAATACTTGATGGATAACTAGATCCACGAGGACCTGTTAAATTTGTCACTTTTAGGTTCAAGAAGAACAGCATTAAAACATCGATATCGCTATCAAGGCAATACTGCTCAATCTGCGGAAGTCTATCAAGGGTATCTTGATCAACGATCACATCATCTTCAAATATAAATGCTCCAGGCAATCCAGAGTTAACAATTCTTTTGTATATAAAGGCATGACTAAGGGCGCAGCCAAATGCGCCTGGAGTCATATATGACTCGAAGCGACTTATATGAATTGTATCAAAGTATTTATTTATATCCGTGTCTGTCAATGCATAGCCATCGACAGCATCGAAAAACTCGAATTTGCAAGACGAAAATTGGTCGCTGATTGCAGCTCGCCTATCAGCAGATCTAGATAATGACAGTACAAATATTTTAGGGAAACCCACCGATTTAACCTCCCTGACAGCACGTTGGCGACTATTGTCGCTTCCGGAGAATAGCAGCCTGCGTCGCTTGAGCAAAATTTGATATATAAATACTGTCTACGGTGAAGTATTCGGCAAGAAAAATGGTGAGTTCGTGCATATTCCACTCGCGGCAGTGTGCATAATTATTTGGTGGTCCGTTATGAGGCCGGCCATAGACCAAGTCCCGTTCGGGAGTCGATATCACAGCCGTTTTAAATTCAATGCTCAAAATAAAGGAAATTAAATCTGTGGGGTCAGGTATATGTTCAATAACGTCGGCGCATATTAAAACATCGCACTTCAGTGCGGGGCGTTCCTTAAAGGAGTATGAGCGCCAGTCGCGTTCAGGGTGCATTTCAATAAGTTTGTTGACCGTCGGAGGAAGGTCAATGCCAATAGTTTGGAAATCACTGAAAAATTTCAGAAGTTTGAAGCCAGAACCGCAACCAATATCTATGACAGAATTTCCACCGAGTTCTATAAGAAGCGATTTCGCTTTATCATATACCTCATTCTGAAACTCGTCTTCGTTTTGAATGTCGTCAAAATACTTATTATTATTTCTGTGTCTATATCCAGCGCATATCCCGTAATTCGGCGTGGTGCTAGGGCGATTCTGAATATAGTCGAAGCCTCGTCTGAGGGCTCGGCCTATATTGATAGGGATCAGTGATACCATCTGAAAGTATCTCATATTTTTTCAAAAGAGACTACGTTATTGCAGAAATAGAGTGTAGACGCTCTGTGAGCAATTATGAGGATGGTCAGCTCGTCGTCGAACCTCTCAATCGCTTTCATAACCGCAGCCTCCGTCTCCGTGTCGAGGGCGCTGGTGGCTTCGTCGAAGACCAGCACATCCGCCTTGCGGTAAAGCGCACGAGCAATGCCAATACGCTGGCGCTGGCCGCCCGATAGCCTTACGCCGCGCTCGCCCACGAAGGTCTCGTAGCCCTGGGGCAGGGCTTCTATGAACTCGGCGATGGCGGCCTTGCGGGCCGCCTCGCGCAGGCGGGGGCGATCGATCTCGGCCAAGGGCACGCCGAAGGCGATGTTTTCGGCAATCGAGCTATCGGAGAGATAGATGGCCTGCGGCACATGGGCGATGCGGGCCTGCCAGCGCCCCATGGTATTACGATCGAGCGGGATGTCATCGACGCGGATCTGCCCGCTGGTGGGCTCGAGCAGCCCCATCAACAGATCCATCAGGGTGGATTTGCCGCTGCCCGTCTTGCCCACAATGCCCACTCGCGCGCCGCGCGGAATGGTGAGCGACAGGCCATCGAGCACTTTGGGCGCATCGGGCGCATAGGCAAAGCCCACCCCGTCGAGCACGATCTCGCGCACAAAGGGCAGGGGGGCGGGGCGCGCCTCGCCCTGCGCGGAAAGGGCGGGCATGGGCTGTTCGAGCACGGTGAGCACATCGGCGAGGTTGTGGTAATTGCCCATCACCTGCGTCCAGCCATTATAGATCAGCTGCAGGAGCGGCAGCATGCGCACCGCCCCCAGCGCCAGGGCGCCCAGCACCGGCAGGGCCGCGGCAAAGCCGCCTTCGCCCTGCGTCAGGATCACCGCAAGCCCGGCGATGAGCACCATGCCCGTCGCCTCGATGACATAGCGCGGCGCGGCGCCGAGGAAGGCATTGGCCGTCTGCGCATCGCGGAAGGCGGTGTCGACGGCGGAGAATTTCTGCACATAGACCGGCTGGGCCTGATCGAGCAGCACATCGCGTATGCCGCCCAGCCCCTCCTGCACCGTCTGTATGCGCTGGGACTGGGCCGCCGCGATCACCTTGCCATTGGCCCGGAGCCAGCGGCGCGACACGATCGAAATGCCCAGATACAGCGCGCCGAACCCCGCGCCCGCCACCAGCGCCACGAAGGGATCGATCGCGATCAGCCCCATGAGAATAAAGAGCGCGATGATGGCGGAGGTGACCGCATGCATCAGCGGCAACAGGATGCCGCCCACCACCAGCTGCACCTTGTTGATGTCGGCGATCAGCGCGCTCGAATTGCGGGCGATGTGGTAGGCATAGGGCTGGTAGAGGGTGCGGCGGTAGACCTCCACCCCCAGATCATGCCCGAGGCGGTAAACGAATTTCTGGCTCGCCCAGGCCAGCAGCAGGCGGATGCCGCCCGCCGCGAGCGCCACCATGGCGAAAACGATCGCCACCGGAACGAGCAGCCCCTCGCCCTGCCAGCCCATCCGTGTGAGCCAGGGGCCGATGAGCGGAATGTCCGCCGTGCGCCCCGGATCGGCAATGAGCGCAAGAAAGGGCAGCACCGCGCCGATGGTGACGAGCTCGGCGACGGCGCCCACGAGCATCAGCCCGAACAGCAGCGCCAGCTGCGTGCGCCGGCGGGCCGAGAGATGGCGGAAGAGCCGGCGCAGGGCGTCGATCAGGCCCTCGCGTGCCGGTGTCGCGGGCCTTGTGGCACTCGTCGCGGGCGTGCGGGCGATTTCGCTCACGGCCATGGGGCTCAGGCTCCCGACCGGTCGCGGGCCGGGGCCGTATCGTCGAGCTCGCCGCGGAGCGCCTCGATCTCGGCCTTGACCGCCTCGTATTCGCGCAGCTTGCGCTCGAGGAAGCGGCGGGTGATGGCGGCTTTCTCGGCGATGCCGTGCGGGGTGAGGATATAGGCGTATCGCCGCTTGTCGGCGGCGGCGGTGAAATTGCCGAGCTTGATCAAGCCCTTGTCGACGAGTGCCGAGAGCAGGTAATGCGCGCTGCCATTGCTGATGCCGACGGCCTCGGCCAGCTCGCGCTGCGACAGCTCGGGATTGTCGTGCAGGAGCCGCAGCACGCGGAACCGCACATCCTCCTGAAGCCTGCTCCTCTGCCCCGCCATCGCCACTCCCCGGCGATGAGGAAGATCATCGCTCTGGTTTGAGCGATATCAGAACGCGGGGGCGGGTGGAAGCGTCGCGATCGTTCTCTGTGGCAGGCATGGGAGCGCGGCCGGACGTTCCGGGCGGGTGCGGCGCCGGCCGACTGCCCGTCGCTGCCTGGTTTGTCGTGCTGGGCGATGCCTCCTACGCCATTTATCTCACAAGCCGCTCATCTCGATTGTCTCGCGTGGAGTTGGCCTGGTGTCGGACAGCTGGCGATTGGCAATGGCATTGAGCCTCGCGGCCTCCTTCGGCAGCGGGGTGGCTTATCACTTCATCTATGAGCGGCCCGCGCTAAGATGGATTGGCAGGGTCGGACGTGACCGGCTTCCGCCGGGCCAGAAGGCCCGCTTCGCAACCACATCGATTTCAAGCCAGCGCAAATTGAGCAGGTCGAATCTTATCTGAAGCTCTGCCTTACGGAGTGCGAGCGGCGTCGGGGCTCACAAAGCATCGCGCCCATGGCTCGCCTGCGCGTGAGGGGCAAAACCTAGAGGGTTTTCCGGAACACGAGAGCTTGGCACGATGCGTCAGAGGTCGAAATCAGTATGCGCAACTCGTCAGTGTAGAGAGCGAGCGGGCGGTGCCGTTCGACGCTTAAAATTTGATATCCATCCTGCACATTGTAGTACACTTCGAGCTGCGGTGCTCGGCCCTCCAGCGCTTGATATAGTTCTGAGAGTGCGGCAGAAAAAAATGACGGGCATACTAAGTCTGTCACGTCCTTGTCTTGGTACGTCGGCTCGTTCATCAAAGCCAAGATCAGTTCGAGCATCAGGTTATTCGTGGTGAGAGGGGCGTACTGCGCGCGATAACGTGTATCACCGACTGTGCAGATCGCATACCCCACGCCCCGACCTCAACGTGTTGAACTCGCAGGTCCACAAGGCACCTTCGCGGTCAGTGAGCCACAGGTCGGGCAACGATACGGAGTGTCAGGAGACCACTGAAACCCCGACAGCAGCGAAACCACCCAGCCAATCGCATCGTATCGGTTGTCGCGCTGTGCCTGCACCAGCCCATGTTTCGAGCAAATGCCTTGGCGAAAAACGACGCTCATCTTAAGCCTCCAGCGATCAGAATATGCAAGCGGCTGAAAAACCGCCAGCCCTCAACCCCGCATCGGGCGGGATCGCTGGACGCCACGGCCCAAGAAGCGCACTATCGAGCGCGCCAAGAGGAATGCGGCATGAGAACAGGACTAGTTTTGGCTGCGCTTGCCTCCATGACGATTTGTACAGAGGCGTGTGATATCGCTTATTACCCCGCTACACTCGCCGAGAAAATAGCTGGCGTTAAGCAGATTTATGGCGGTACCGTTGTCGGCTATGTTGTCGAGGGAGGCGCTCAGGTGCTCGGCGCCCCGCCCCGCCAGTGTCTCAATGAACAGGGTCAGTTGCGGTGGTGGGACTGGGAGTGGGGTAATTTTCCCCCTAAATGTTCCAAGTACCAAAACGTGAGCGCTGCGCTGTTTCGCGTCGACACCGCGATTATCGGACCCACCACAGGCGAAATTACCCCTTTTGAAATGACTTGGGGCGATGGTGATTGCAACACCGACTTCAATGTCGGGGAGAAGTGGTTCATCGCGGGGTTTTGGGTGCAAGAGCCGCTTACCGCTCCAATCAGGCCCGATGAAGTCGAAATTCTGCGACGAGTGGCTACGCGGCCGTCAATCGGTTGGCACCCCACGCCCTAAACGCATAAGACGCGGCGAACTCATCGCGCATACCCTTGCGGTCTCAGGGTCGGCGACCAAATCAATTATTTAGGCGCGTGGGTGTCCCAAAGACCAAAGCAAGGACAAAAAGTAGCGCCATCGATCCGAGTATTAGGCCCCAGCTCGTGAACAGCAATCTGCGGTCGAGTCGGAGCTCAGGTTGTATAAAGAGAAAGCCGAGTTGCTGCATTGACCAGTGTGTCATTTCGGCGCCTTTTATTCTCTCGGGAGGATGGCGTAGACGCAAAAACTGCCGAATCATGAAGGCGAAAAACAAGACTAAGCCGACCAAAAGGATTGCAAGTACCAGTGGGACAATCCAGAGCAGTTCAGGCGGGGTATCCGGGACAAAATTGCAAGCTCCTCACAAAACGTCGGTGCCGAGCATCCATAGCAACGGACTGGGCTCGTCCGCTACAACCACCCCACCAAAGATCAAAGGAGGCCATTCTGGACTTACGGTTGGATCAGTCGATTGGGCACCATCTGCGCCTTCATCCAGTGTTCACCGCTATGGACATGGTTGGCGCGCACGAATTTTCCCATCCTTACCGGCATGTCGGCTTCCGAGAATCCATCTGCGATCCTCGCGACGAACCCTTCCTGCCTTTGCGCGTGCAACGCCGCCGCCATGTCCGCGAACAGGGTGGCGGTGTAGGAGCCGCGGTAGAGCGTTCGTACCGGTGTAATGCCCAGCTCCTGGAACCGCATCAGCGTCGCATCCCACGACTGAAATCGGTCACCCAAGACCAACGCGAAGCCGAGGAAGAAGCTCGGCAGATCATCGTAGGCTATGGTATGACGCGCATAGAGGTTCTCGCCAATGATACGCTCGTCCGGCCTCAGGCGCGGACTGATGCCAGCGGCAAAAGCCTTCAGCCAGTCTCGTGATGGATGATGCCGGCTGTCCGGGCTTCGGGCGTGGGTGCCACCAAGATGAATGGTCGTGTTCTCACCATCCATCTTCTCTGTGATAAGGAGGTCATCAACCATCAGCCCGTCAACGGCAGGCATGACCTTGTCATCAGCTGTTGCGCCCGGCGAGATCGGCAGGTGGTAGGTTCGCCCATACTTCTGCATAGCCAGCATCTTGGAGTTTAGCTGACAAGGGCGCAACTCCGACTTTAGATCCCTTGCCAACGACGCCCTGACCACATCCCAGGCGGCCGGCGGCGCTTAGGCGGCTGAGGCTTTGGGGGGTGAGGCCAATGAGTGACGGGCGAACGTCAGCGACAAAATGCTGATCAGATCGTGCCTCTCGTCACGAATATGGATGGTCAGCGTCGACGCGGAAAACGAACCGGCCAATTCATCAAGCGCTATCTGTACCAACGCTTTCCGGGCCTCGCGCTCGGCTGCCTGCCTGTCACTGAACATATAACCCACGAGATCGTGGTACATGATGTCCAGCCCAATATCGAAATAGAAGCGCGGCATGACATCCTCGAGGGCTGTGGCGAAGGTCAAGCTTGCTTCGACCTTGAGGTTCCGTCCCACGCGCATCTGGGCGCTGTCCGCAAGCCCCACCCGCCTTGCTCCCAGTGTGTTCGTGTTATGGGACCCGGCGACCCGAAATGAGATCGCCATGGAAATCGCCGTCACCCTCAATCTCAACCGCTCGACAGAGGCGCTGCAGCGGCGCGCGCACAATCCCGACATGGCCGATAAGGAGCTCGCGCGGCGCACCGCCTGTCGATCAAGGAGGTGCGGGGTAAGATGGGTCGCCGACCCCATGGCCGATACAAGGGCAGGCTGCGGCCAGGAGCCGCTTGCCGGGCGGCCTCATACCCTCGCGCAGGCTGCCCGGGCACGAGCAACTGACCCTGGTCAAATGCGGGCTCTGCCGGCGCAAGGTGCGGTATCGGGGACGGATTGTCCGGCTCTCAAGCCGCTCTGCCCCTGCAGCAAATGCGAGCGATTGGAATTCTCTGCGCGTCGACACCGACAAGCCGTCGAGCGGCGATCATGGCCACCTGATCATCCGCCGCCCCAATGGCGGGCGCACTACCCAGCTCTGACGCAGATAGCTGCTGGCGAGAGCGTCAAGGACAATACCGAGCCGATCGATGAGGATTTGAGATCGAGTTGACCAGCGGCGTCGACCGATGTGATCTCAAAAATCGAGTAAGAAAAAAGGGCGGCCAGCAGAAAGTATGCATGGGATTCGCGGCCGCCCTGGAGTTTGCGCAATCGGCCAGGCAAATTTCGCCTTTGAAAGTCGCCGGATCGATGAATGGATGCGTTATCGATCGCTACAGTCTTAAAACCATAAACGGATGGCATGTCGTGCCAGAGATCAGCTTCAGGCGCCACAAACCGCACACGAAGGTTCAAGTTTCAACGTTGCCTATCCGGCGTCCGTCCAGGGTGATCAGGAGGTTTTCTGCTGCGCGTTCAGCAAGGCCTCTGGACACGAGAAAAAATACGGCAGCCTCATCGTCTGTGCCATAAAGCGACAGCAGACTGACCGGATGCTGCCCCAGCCGCCGCAGCAAGTGGTAAGCATATACCGGGACATGTTCCGCGAACGCCATTTCCGCGATTTTGAGCCCGTCTTTTGTGGCAACAACCTTTGGCGTCAAAAGCTCTGCGGCCTCGTGGTTGAAGCAGAGGGCTTCCAGCCATGAAGCGACCCGAACAGGAATCTGCTCCTCCCCGAGCAGCCATGTATTGACCTGCGCACGGTTGATTGAGAGCGCCTGCGCCAGAGTGAGCGGGCGCCAGCGAATTGCGGTGAGACAGGCCATAAGGCGCGATGGTTCCATAGCGTATCCTGTCAGTCGGCATCACGGGGGCCACCCCTGTCTGCTCAGCGTTCCAGGCTTCGCCAGCAACGCCAGGCAGAGGGCTTCACTTCGATGGAGCCAGAGACAGGCGAGGCCTGAGAGTGGGCGTGAACGTGATGAAACTGGGCAAAGCGCCCCGACCCAATACACGTCGATTGTAGCCGCGCATCCATATCTCGACCTGGGCATCCGCCTCGCCTCGCGATACAGCGGAGCGATCCTGAATGAGACGCGCCAGCTGCACAGGATTATGAAGCCCAGAGAGATCGAGTGTCGTCAGGAAGGGCCAACGCTCCTGCGCTGACCGGCGTTGGGCGACCTTAAGTGCACGGATCTTGTCCGTCCCGTTAGTGGAATACCCGAACATGCGGGCCTCCTGCTCGAGGGACGGGCGACCAAATGGTCGTTGGGCATCAGAAGCCGCCGCAGGCTTGATGGACCTTACGCATCCCTGACCCTAAAGTGGTCGCTTGGAAGGGCTATTACAAGAAAAATAGGCAGCGATTACAAAATATGTTTTGGAGCGCTCATGGCCAGCGAAATTCTCGCCTCGGCAATCGCCGCTAAATATTCATGAATATTAAGTTCTCATCCATAGGCAATTCGATCTCCTGAAGGCCCTTCAGGGCACTTTTCTGTTTCTCTACACTCGTGAGGAGCATGCCCATGGTCGCAGCGCACATCGTCGCCGTCATCGGCGGCTATGAGGGCTTTGTCCCGGCCTGACATGTGGACGGGGCCGGGGTGCCGACGGCAGTTTCGCTGAGGCGAGGCCAAGGTCCATTAAGCGGCCCAACCGGACGGAAGCAGATCTGCCCTGGCGGCGTTCTTGCGCCGTGCTGTTCTTCGCCCCTCAAACGGCAGGCGCGATCCTCGGGATCGTCCGAGCCTCATCAATCGAGTTCGATCACGCGCCCTTTGGCCATGCTCTGCTCGGCGGCAAGCACGATGCGCAGGCTGTCGATGGCCGCCTGCATGGAGGGTTCGAGGTCGATGTCCTCGCGGATCGCCTTGAGAAACAGCGCCTGTTCGCGGTCGCACAAGTCCTGATGGTCCGGCTCGTCCTCAGTGGAAAAGAAGGTGTCCGCGGTGGTGAAGTTCTTGTCCGGCCCGACCTCGGCGGAATGAAACTGAATGCGGTCGGTCTTGGTGTGCCGGTCGATATCGGCGGAGGCCGACACGTCGTCGGTCCGGTCTCCCGGAGCGGCGGGGACGATGGAGACGGCGCCTTTGGGGCCGATCACGTCCTTAACGAAATAGGCCACCTCGCTCATCATCGGGCCCCAGCCGGCTTCATACCAGCCCACCGACCCGTCATCGAAGGTGACGTGCAGGTGGCCGTAATTGGGCCGTGCCGCATCGGCCCAGAGCGCCGCGCCGATGCCGTGTACGCGTACCGGGCGCGCGCCCGTCAACTGGCACATGACATCGACATAATGCACTCCGCAATCGACGATGGGGAGAAGCGAGTCCATCAGGTTCTTGTGCCAGGTCCAGGCCGGGCCGTTCGACTGCTGATTGAGATTGAGCCGCATGACCAGCGGCTTGCCGAGCGTGCGGCCCAGTTCGATGAACTTGATCCAGCTCGGATGGACCCGCAGGATATAGCCCAGCACCAGCTTGCGGTTCGTTGCGCGGGCGGTGGCAACCACGCGCTCGGCATCGGCCAGCGTCGTGGCGATGGGCTTTTCCATGAACACATGCGCGCCCGCTTCCATGGCGCGGATGGCATAGTCGGCATGGGTGTTGGGCCAGGAATTGATCGAGACGGCATCGGGCCGGGTCTTCGCGATCGCCACGTCGAAATCCTCGAACAGGGGATAGCCCTGCAGTTCCTCGGGGATGGCGCTCGAAAGGATGGAGCGGCTCATCAGCCCGACGATCTCGAACCCCGGATTGCGGTGATAGGCACTGGCGTGGCTGCGGCCCATGGTGCCGAGCCCGACGACGAGAACGCGAACCGGATCAGGCATCAAGGCCTCCTTCTGACAGGCGCGTGGCGAGCGCGCGGGCGCCCGCGATGGCGAGCGAAACCGACATCAGCGTCGGATTGGTGGCGGTGGCGGTGGGCAGCACGCCATTGCCGGCGACATGGAGGTTGGAAAAGCCCCAGACCCGGCTGTTGCGATCGCTGACGCTGTCATCGGGGCGCAAGCCCATGCGCAGCGTGCCCTGATAATGGAGCGAACTGCCCAGCGGCGGGCTGATCGGCATGTGGCCGGGAAGGGGGCGGCCGACCGCATCGGCGATCGAAAGAGTGAGCGCGCGAGCGGCAGCGAGGGTGGACTGGTCATTCCCCGTGAGGCGGAGATCGACCGAAAGCCGGGGCAGGCCGCGCCAGTCGCGCGCCTCGTCGTCAAAACGCAGGCGGTTGTCGGGCGTGATGTCGCCGGCGCAGAAGACGCTGATGAAGGCGAGCGCATGGTCCTGGGGGCGATCGAAGGGCATGTGGCCGGGATTGGCGCCCCCGATGGTGACCGAGAAGGGGAAGGCGTCGCCAAGGCACGGGATCCACATCATGCCTTTGGGCGTGGCGGCGGTGTCGAGTTCGGCCAGCAGCGACACCTGGAAATGTTCGTTGAGATTGCGCCCGAGCGCCGGCGGGCGGATGCCCGAGGCATGGAGCAGCTGCGGGCCGTGGAGGGAGTCGGCGGCCACCACTACGGCGCGGCAGGGGATGCGCGCGATGCTGTCCGCAAGCCGGTCATGCACCTCCACGCCTGTCGCGCTACCGTTCTCGTGGAGGATGCGGAGCACCGTGGCGTTCGGGCGCAGCGTGAAGGCCGGGTCGTTTTCGAGCAGGTCGCCCAAGATCACGTCAACGCCATGAGTGCACAGTTCGCCATCGACGCGGCCGGCCGCCATCGGCATGGTGCGGACGCGGCGATCTGCCGGGCGACCCTCGGCGAAGGCGGGGCGCAGGATGGCGATCATCGCATCGAGCCCGGGATCGCCGGCGAAGAGATCGGGCGTGACCGAGAGCATCGCCTCGGCCTCGGTGAGGAGGGCATCCATCTCGGCGTCGTTAAAGAGATCGGGATATTCGCTGCGCGCCGGGCGCGGGCAGCCGCCAGACCAGTGCGCGCCCATGCCTCCGACATTGGCGGCCGCAAAGCCGGCAAAGGCCGCGTCTCCCGAGTGCAGGTCGGCGTGATTGGCAACGAAAAGTCCGGGGCGCCGCAGCAGAGAGGCATCGTCTCCGCCGGCAATGCGGCGCGACCATTCCGCCCGGCTGGCCGGATCATAGGGGGCGGTCGCCGGGCCCTGCGACGCGATCGCGGCCGCCTGGCGCTGAGCACCGGGCGGGATGGCCTCGACATGCTGGCCGAGGCGGCCGCCAAGTGCAGGGCCGGCCTCGAGCATGAGGATGGTGAGGTCGGGTATCAGGGTGCGCAGGGTGCGCGCATAGGCCGATCCGGTGGGGCCGCTGCCCACGATGATGACATCGGGATGCTCGGTCTTTGTCACTGCCACACTCCAATGGGCCACAAGATTGCATATATAACAGGCAAATTTTGTATTCAATACGGTGTCCGCATTTGCCGGGTGTTGCACACACCCTGCCGTTGACGCTTGGCGGGGCGCGTTCCGGGTCGTATGAGTACAGCGCGTCAGACGTGAAGGAGATTGCCGATTGGCACGTGTCGGAGACAAAGCGGCAAATGATGGCCAGAGCTGGCAGCCGATCCACGCAGCGATCACGGGCGCCATTCTCACCCATGACCTGCTGCCGGGCACGAAACTGCCCGAAGACGAGCTCGCCGCGCTGTTTTCCGTGAGCCGCACGGTGGTGCGCGCCGCGTTGCAGGCGCTGGCCCATGACCGGATCGTGCAGCTTGAAAAGAATCGGGGCGCCTTCGTGGCCCAGCCCTCAAAGAAAGAGGCCAAGGAAGTCTTCGAGGCGCGGGCGCTGATCGAGCCGAAAGTGGCCGCGATGGCCGCCAATAATGCCCGGCCTTCAGATATCGTGCGCCTCAAGCGCTGCCTTGCCGAGGAAGAGGAAGCAGTTCATCAGCAAAAGCGCGGCGAAGCGCTGTTGCTGTCGGCGCGGTTCCACGAGTCGATTGCCGAAATCGCCAATCATACGGTCTATTTCGACATCGTGCGCAATCTTTGCGCCAAGTCATCGCTGATCATTGCGCTCTATTCGGCGCGCGTCGACATTTTCTGCGAGCGGCATGCCCATGATGCTTTGGTGGAGGCCATCGCCAACAAGAGCGCTCACGACGCCGAAGAGCTGATGCTGAGCCATATCGTCGACCTGTTCTCGGGCATCGATGCGCGCGAGCGTCCGGCCTCGACGCGCGATCTCGCCGAGATCCTGGGGCGTCACGTGGTCAGGGTGGCATCCGCGTGAACAATCTTGCACACAATCGCATGAATCATTGTTGACAATCTTGTCGACGCGACACTACCGTCCATCATGCTTGGAGCAGGGTTCCAGCGTACGCAAAAGGAGATGGTGATGTCTACGTCGTTGAATCGTCGCTGGCTACTCATCGGGGCAGCTGCGGCTGCCTTGCTGGCGGGGGGCGCACATGCCCAGGACAAGCCGCTGGACCCGGCGCTGTATGAAAAGGCCGTCGCCAAGGTCAAGGAGATCGTCGGGGACGCCAAGCTCGATCCCACGCTCGAATATATCGGGGGCAACAGCGGCTCCGAGGGCGCGATCAAGCAGTCGCTGCACCAGGCCTTCACCGATGCCACGGGCACGGTGGTCAACTATACCGGCACCGGATCGTCCGCCGCCACCGCCGCTGCCGTGCAGGCGCGGCTGCAGGCCGGCAATCCGCCCGCCATCGCCGACCTGACGCTGGGCACCGCACGCGGGCTCGCCGCCGACGGCCACACGCTCGACCTCAGCGAAGCCGTGGGCCCCGAGGAACTGGCGAACTATTCCGCCACGCTGATCGACAGCCTGACCTATGACGGCAAGGTCTACGGGATCACGCTGGGCTTCAGCACCTTCATGATCTGGTACAATCCCGAAACCTATACCGGCCCCAACCCGCCCCAGAGCTGGGCCGATGTGGTCAAGTGGACAGAGGAGGTGGCCGCCACCGGCGCGACCCCCTGGTGCATGGCGCTCGAAGCCGGCGCGGGCACGGGCTTCCCCGGCACGCAATGGGTGCAGATCCTGTTCTCCAAGATGCATGGGCCCGAACTGCTGGCCCAGTGGAGCGCCGGCGAACTGCCCTGGACCAGCCCCGAGGTCAAATCGGCCTGGGAAGCGTTCGGCGCCATCGCGACGGTGGATGCCAATATCTATGGCGGTGCGCGCGGTGCGCTCTCCTCATCGATCTCGACCGGCTATAACGGCCTCATCGCCGACCCCCCGACCTGCCAGGCCGCCATGTGGGGCAGCTGGGTGCCGGGCCTGATCGGCGAGGGCATCGAGGAAGGCGTCAATATCGACTTCTTCCAGACCCCGAGCGACAATCCCGAATTCGCCAATACCGAGATCTTCAACACCGGCGCCACCGTGGTGTTGCAGGACAACCCGACCAGCCGCGCCTTCATCAAGTTCCTCGCCTCTGCCGAAGCCCAGACGCTTCTGGCCTCGGCCAATCACTGGGCCGTGGGCAATACCGCCGTGCCGCCCGAGACCTATAGCGGCGCCATGCTGCAAAAGGTGGCGGCGACTTATTTCCGCGACGGTGTCGACCTCGTCGCCCCGCCCGACATCATGTCGATCCCCGCCGTCGGTGCCGCCTTCAACCGTGGCATCGGCCGTTACCTGCAGGATCCTTCGAGCCTCGACCAGATCCTTGCCGACATCCAGTCGGCCGCCGAAGGCGAATGATACGGGAGCTTTTCGCCGCGTCCCTTAAGCGGTGAAAAGCTCCAAATCCTTGTTTTCCCGCGCTTGCGGCGGCGAACCGGTATCCACTTCGCCTCGCAGCGCTCCAGGGAGCACCAGCCTTGCAAATCTGGAACAATCTTCCCGTTCTTGTCTGCCTCGGTGCGGTGCTCCTGCCTTGCCTCGTCTATCTCTGGCTCGGGCTGGGTGAGCGCATACTCGCCCGGCTCGGCGCCGGAACCGCCCGCGTGCTGCGGCCCTGGTTCTGGCTCTCCCTGCCTCTTGCCGTCGTCGCCCTCGTCCTCGTCTATCCGCTCGTCGTCACCATCTGGCTGGCGCTGCGCAACAATCGCAGTACCGAATGGGTGGGGCTGAGGAACTTCCAATGGGCGTTTTCGGGCGAAATGATCCAGGTGATGGGCAACAGCCTGCTCTGGCTCGTGGCCCTGCCGCTGGGCACCATCGTGCTCTCGCTCGTCGCGGCGGTGCTGTTTGACCGGGTGAAGTACGAAAAGCTCGCCATCACCATCATCTTGCTGCCCACCGCCATTTCGTTCACCGCCGCCTCGATCATCTGGCGGCAGCTTTATTCCTACCAGCCCGCCGATGCGCCGCAGGTGGCGCTGCTCAATGCGATCTGGATGGGGCTGGGCGCATCCGAGCCGGTGGCCTGGCTTCAGACGCCCGTGCTCAACAGCATCTGCCTCATCGTGGTGGCGCTGTGGGCGAGCGTCGGGGTGGCGACGCTGATCGTCTCGGCGGGCGTCAAGAACGTGCCGGCCGAATTGCGCGAAGCCGCGCTGATCGATGGCGCCGGGGAATGGCGCATCTTCTTTCTCATCACCCTGCCGCAGATCGTGCCGGCCATCCTCGTGGTGCTGACGACCTCGGCGGTGTTCGCGCTCAAGGTGTTCGACATCGTCTACATCATGACCAATGGCCAGTATGGCACCGATGTGGTTGCCAACCGAATGTATTCCGAACTGTTCACGGCCAACAATGCGGCCCGCGCCAGCGCCATCGCCGTGCTGCTGCTGATCGCGGCCATTCCCATCGCGCTAGCCAATCTGCGGCTGTGGGAGAGGGTGGGCAAATGACCGGTCATTTGAAGGCGCTGCGGCAGGAACTGAAGGGGGGACGGCTGGCTCTGCACGCCATCGTGCTGGTGCTGTGCGCGCTGTGGTTCACGCCCATCGCAGGGCTGGTGGCCTCGTCGCTGCGCTCGCAATCGGAGATGGGCATCAGCGGCTGGTGGCAGATCTTTGTCGACCCCAAGGTGACGCTCGACAATTACGCGCGCGCCATCGGCTATGTCGGGGTGCTCAACGCTGCCGGCACCTCGCTGGCGCTCGCCATACCGGTGACGATCCTCACCACGCTGCTTTCGGCCATCGGTGCCTATGCGCTGGTGCGGCTCGAACCGCCCCGGGCGCGGCTCTTTGCGGCGGCTCTGGTGGTGCTGCTGGTGCTGCCCCCGCAGGTGACGGTGGTGCCGCTGCTCAAGCTCTTCGTCGCCATCGGCCTCAACGGCAAGGTGCCGGCGGTGTGGCTCTACCAGGTAGGCTTCACCATTCCCTATGGCGTGTTCCTGATCCGCGGCTTTCTCATTTCCATCCCCGAGGAAATCTTCGAGAGCGCCGTGATCGACGGCGCCAATCCGCTGCAGATCTTCACCGCCATCGTCATCCCGCTCTGTGCGCCCATTCTCGCGGCGCTGGCCATCCTGCAATTTCTCTGGTCGTGGAACGACCTGCTGATCCCGCTGATCTTTCTGGGCGGAGGCACCCTGGCGCCGCCGATCACCGTGCAGGCAGCCGGCATCGCCACCTCGAACGGGCAGGATGAGCCGGTGCTGATGGCCGCCACCTGCCTTTCGGTGGCGCTGCCCCTCATCATCCTCGTGTCGTTGCAGCGCTATTTCGTGCGCGGCATCGTTTCGGGCTCGGTCAAAGGATAGGCCAATGAAAGCCGGCTTCAGTTCGTTCTGCTTCAAGCCCCTGCTGCTCGAGGGCAGCATGGATGTGCCCGCCATGTTCCGCTGGATCGCCGAGCAGGGCGCGACCCATCTCGAGATCGCCACCCTCACCTTCACGCCCAAGGGCCGCGACAGCGCGTGGGAGCTGACCGATGAGCCCGAACTGCTGGCGGCGCTTGTCGCCGGTGCGCAGGAGACCGGGGTCGAGATCAGCGGCATCTGCATTCCCGCTGATTTCACCTCGGAGGACGCCGATGAGCGGGCCGCGCAGCTCGCCCGTGCCAAACGCGCCGTCGACACCTGCGCGCGGCTCGGGGCCCGTTATTTCCGCCACGACGTGACCGAATGGGCGCGCAAGGAAGCCGATTATGCCGAGTTCGAGGCGCTTTTCCCGCGCATCGCCGAGCTCTCGCAGGCGCTGGCCGACCACGCCGCGCCGCTGGGGGTGACGACGAGCGTTGAAAACCACGGCTTCTTCATGAATGGCAGCGAGCGGGTGCTGCGCCTCATCGCGGCGGTTGATCGCCCCAATTTCGGCGCCACCATCGATGTGGGCAATTTCCTCTGCGTCGACGAGGAGGCGCTGATCGGCACGCGGCGGCTGGCGAGCGCGGCGTCCTTCGTCCACCTCAAGGATTTCCACGTCCGCCGCAATGCCATCGGCCGCGGGCCGGGCTGGCTCCGAACGCAGTTCGGCCAGGAGATCTGCGGCTCCGTCATCGGTTATGGCGACCTGCCGCTCGTCGACATCGTCGCGGCGCTGCGGGCGGCCGGTTACGACGGATATGTCTCGCTCGAATTCGAGGGCAACGAGCCGGTGCTGTTCGGATGCGAGACGGGATTTCGGAACATGGGCCGGATCCTCGCCGAACGTTTCGCCTGAGGTTCCGCTGACGCCTTCATCGGGCGCGCTGCGCGGTGCAGCCCCCAGCAGACTGGATCGACCGGATGCCGAACGCAGGCGCCAAGCCCGTTATCTTGGTGATCAATCCCAATATCTCGCCATCCGTTTCGGCGAGCATCCTCGACCTGGTCCGCGACGAGCTGGGCGGGCGGGCCGAGGCGCGCCTCAGGACGGCCCCGTTCGGGTTCGGCTATATCTCGACCCATACCGGTCTCGTGCTGGCGGCCCATGCCGTGCTCGAGGTCTATGCCGATTATGTCGCCGAGGCCGGAGAACCCGATGCGGTGATCATCGCCTGTTTCGGCGATCCCGCCGTGCAGGCGCTGCGCGAGATCGCGCGCGTGCCGGTCATCGGCTTTGCCGAAGCGGGATTTCGCAAGGCGGCGCTCGGCCCGGGGCGCTTTCTCGTGGCCACCAGCGGCGCGATGTGGCTCGAGGTCTTGAGGCAGCTGGCCTTCAGCCTCGAC
Organism: Devosia enhydra; assembly: GCF_900119845.1. Lineage (GTDB taxonomy): Bacteria > Pseudomonadota > Alphaproteobacteria > Rhizobiales > Devosiaceae > FPKU01. Next base: position 121,792 of record NZ_FPKU01000003.1, on the reverse strand, counting down.
CTGATCGAGAAGGTTTCGGGCTTTCTTGCGCTCGAGGGCGACACGCCCGCCGGCATGGCGCAGAGCCTCAGCCTGAAGGCCGCTGCGAGTGGGGCCGCCTCGATCGTTTTGGGCGGAGCGGGGCTCATTCCGACGCTGCCATCGATCAGCGCGCTTCTGGCCTATCCCGTGATCGATCCGCATCGCAGCGCCGTCGAGTTCGCGCTGGGGCTGATCGGGCAAAAGTCGCCGCCGCGCCCGACCTTCGCGCTCACCCTCAGCGGCGTGTCGCGCAACCTGACGCGCCTCCTCGCCGCGCCCGAGGATCATCGCCCCGTGCCGCTGCGATAGGGGCTCGTCAGTCGGGCTCGCATCGCTTGATGGCGGCGCTGATGATTTGCCCGATATCGGCGGCCTTTTGCGGCGAGAGCAGCGAGGCGGGGATGGCGATGGAAACGGCGGCGGCCGTTATGCCGCGGCCCGACCGGATCGGCACCGCGACGCCCCCGGCATCGGGATAGGTTTCCCCGATATCGTAGCTGAAGCCCAACGACCGGGCCCGTTCGAGTTCGCGCATCACCTTGGCGATGTCGGCGCTGTTGTATTTTGAAAAGCGCGGTTCGTTGTGCTGCAGGATGCCTTCGACGTCGGGCGGATCGAGGAGGGTCAGGATGCTCACCGAGCCGGGACCGATGCCCAGAGGCACGCGCCCGCCGACACCCCCGGTCAGGGTCTGCACGAAGGCGGTGCCCTCATGCATGTCCACGCAGATGGCATCGAAGCCGGCGCGCAGCATCAGATAGCTCGATTGCTCGGTGGCGGCCGCGACCTCCGTAACCGCCGGGCGATAGCGGCGCACCATTTCGCTCACCGAGGTCGCGCGGTTGGCGAGCCCGAAGATGGCCGGGCCGAGCCTGTAATGGCCGTAGCGGCCGGCCGGCTCCACGAAGCCGCGCTTGGAGAGCGCCATGAGGGCGCGGCGCGTGCCGGACTTGGCCTCGTCGAGCTTTTGCGACAGCGCCTGCAGCGACATCTCCTCCACGCCGGCATTGCCCAGCAGGATCAGGATCTCGCCGGCGCGTTCGGCATTGCTGGAACTCTCACTCGCCATAAAAATCTCCAAAGCCGGCCGTGTATGCCGTTTATCGGAATATCAACTATAGGCCAAAACCGATTATTGTACTATGATCCATGTCAACATCGGCAGAGAAGGGCAGGCGAACCATGTTCGACGTCGCGGTTGTTGGAGCAGGGATCAGTGGGTCGGCTACGGCCCATGAGCTGGCGCGGCGCGGCCATAAGGTGGTGTTGATAGATCAATACGGTCCAGCGTCAATGGCCTCGGGCTGGACGCTGGCGGGGGTACGGCAATCAGGCCGGCACCCTGCCGAGCTGCCGCTGGCACAGGCGGCGGTCGGCCGGTGGCAGACCCTGGCGGAGGAACTGGACGGGGAGACGCATTACCGGCAGGTGGGAAATCTGCGCTGCGCCCGCACCGAACCGGAAGCGGACCGCATTGCGGCAATCGTTGAGGATCATCGTCAGTCTGGCCTCGAAATGTCGCTGCTACGGGGCAGGGCGGTGCAGCAGATCGCTCCGCTCGTGTCCGAAAGCGTCATCTGCGCCTCTTTCTGCCCCAGCGATGGCCATGCCGATCCGCAGGCCACCGTGAACAGCTTTGTTGCTGCCGCCCAGCGGCTGGGTGCCGAGACCCGCTCCGGGGAGGCCGTCACCGGGCTCGTGATCGAAAACGGCCGCGCGACCGGGGTGACCACGGCGACCGAAACGATCAGCGCCGGGACGGTGGTGCTCGCCACCGGCATTTATGGCAACAGCCTCATCGCGCCCTATGGATACCATGTGCCCTACGAGGTGATGAGCGCGACGATGATGCGCTCGGTGCCGATGGAGGCGCCGCAGATGCCGGTGATCGGGGTCGCCAATGGCGATACCACGCTGCGCCAAGAAGTGGGCGGGCAGTTCCGCATCGGGGGTGGCCATGAGGTCTGGGATGGCCGGATGGCGCTCGACCCCTGGCCGCAGGTGCGGCCGCCGGCCCGGAGCGTGGCAACCCTCGTCGAGCGCTACAGCGCGCTGGTGCCCTCGCTCGGCGATGTCCGGCTCGACCGACTGTGGTGCGGGCTCATCGACCAGACGATCGATGCGCTGCCGGTGCTCGATATCCTGCCCGACGCCGGTGGGGTCGTGCTGGCTACCGGTTTTTCCGGCCATGGCTTCTGCCTGGGGCCCGTAACGGGCAAAATCCTCGCCGATCTGGCCGAAGCCGGCACGACGAGCTTCCCCATCGCGCCCTTCGCCATGGACCGGTTCGCCGGTCGCGCTGCGGGCAGCACAGTGGAACTGCATGGGTGAACGAAAGCGGCGCCCGGCGGGTCCGGGCGCCAGTCTTCAGGCGGCTTCCATGACGAAATGGCCGGGGCTCACTTGACGGTAGCGGGCCTGTGGCGGCGCATAGTCCAAAGGCCTGAGGGGGCTGCGCAGTTCCTCGGCAAGATCGCCGGTACGCCGCTCGCGGCGGCGCGCGGGATCGGCGACCGGCACGGCGGCCAGCAGCCTTTGGGTATAGGGGTGGGTGGGCGAACCGATCACGGCGGCACGCGGGCCGATCTCGACGATCCGGCCCAGATACATCACCGCGATGCGGTGGCTGATGCGCTCGACCACCGCCATGTCGTGCGAAATGAACAGGTAGGACAGCCCCAGATCGTCCTGCAGGTCGAGCATCAGGTCGGTGACCTGCGCCTTGATCGAGACGTCGAGCGCCGAGACCGCCTCGTCGGCGATCACCAGCTGCGGATTGAGCGCCAAAGCGCGCGCGATGCAGATGCGCTGGCGCTGCCCGCCCGAGAATTCATGCGGGAAGCGCGAGGCCGAGGCCGGATCGAGTTCCACCCGCGCCAGGAGTTCGGCGACCCTGTCATTGACCGCGCCGGCCTCCACCACCCCATGCACGAGCATCGGTTCGGCGATGGCCGACCCGATGGTCTGGCGCGGATCGAGCGAGCCATAGGGGTCCTGGAAGATCATCTGGATGCGCCGGCGGATGCGCCGCAGATCCTGCCCGTCGGATTTGAGCACGTCTGCGCCCTCGAAGCCCACCGTGCCCGAAACCGGCTCGTTGAGCCGCAGGATCGATCGGCCGGTCGTGGATTTGCCGCACCCCGATTCCCCGACCAGCGCCAGGGTCTCGCCCCGCGCGATGGAAAAGCTGACCCCTTCGACCGCGTGGATATTGGCGACGTGCCGGCCGAGAAGCCCCTGGCGCACCGGAAACCGGGTGACGAGGTCGGAGACCTCGAGAAGGGGCCTTCGGCGATCGTGCGTTTCGGCATCTCTTGCGATGGCCGGAGCGGCGCGCGGGGCGGCATCGGTCCGGGGGCGGAAGCGCTTGGGCCCAGTGTGGCTGGTCATGTCGCCCAGTCGCGGCACCGCGGCCAGCAGGTCCTGCGTGTAGGGGTTGCGCGGGGCGCTGAAGATCGGCCCGACCGGCCCCTGCTCCAGAAGCTCGCCATGGCGCATGACCAGCACGTCGTCGGCGATTTCGGCGACCACGCCCATGTCATGGGTGATGAACAGCACGCTGGTGCCGGTGTCGCGCTGCAATTCAGCCAGCAGGCCGAGGATTTCGGCCTGGATGGTCACGTCGAGCGCGGTGGTGGGCTCATCCGCGATCAAAAGGTTCGGCTTGCAGGCTAGCGCCATCGCGATCATCACGCGCTGGCGCATGCCGCCCGAGAAGGTGTGCGGATATTCCGAAAAGCGCCGTCCGGCATCGGGAATGCGCACGCGGTCAAACAGCCGCAGCACTTCGGTCCGGGCCGCGTCCGGCGAGAGATCGGTATGGTAGCGCAGGGCCTCAACCACCTGGTCGCCCACCCGCATCACCGGGTTGAGGCTGGTCATCGGCTCCTGGAAGATCATGCCGGCGAGCCGGCCTCGCGCCTTGCGCAACTCCTCCTTGCGCAGCGCCAGCATCTGCGTCTCGCCCAGCTGGATCGAGCCCGACACCACCGCCTTTTCCGGCAGGAGCCGCATGATCGAGAGCGCCGTGACGCTCTTGCCCGAGCCCGATTCCCCCACCAGCGCGAGGGTCTTGCCCGCTTCAAGCGAGAAGCTGATGCCCTTGACAACCTCGGCCCTGCCGAAGCGGACGCGCAGGTCTTTGACGTCGAGAACGGGAGCGGTCATGCGTTTTTCGCCAGTTTGGGATCGATCGCGTCGCGCAGTCCGTCGCCGATCAGATTGAGCGCCAGGACGAGCACCAGCACCGCCAGGCTCGGGAACAGCGCCACCGAATAGCTGTCGAGGATGTTCTCGAAGCCTTCGCGCACCATGCCGCCCCAGGTCGGGGTGGGGGGCGCGATGCCGAGCCCTATAAAGGCGAGCGAGGCTTCGGTGCGCACGGCCGTCGCCATCCAGAGCGAGGCCATGACGATGATCTCGGGCACGATATTGGGCAGGATGTGCCGGAACATGATGCGCAGGTCCGAAAAGCCGAGGGCCCGGCCGGCCTGCACGAATTCGCGCTCGCGCAACACCATCACCGGGGCGCGGGCGATGCGCGCGAAGGCGGGCACGGCGGTAAAGGCGATGGCGATGATGATGTTGGTGACGCTCGCCCCCAGCACCGCCACGAGGATGATGCCCAGGATGAGCGCGGGAAAGGCCAGCACGACATCCATGATCTGCATGATCACGATATCGATGCGCCCGCCGAAATAGCCTGCCACCAGCCCGATCAGGGAGCCGATGATTACCGCGAGCGTGATCGAGGCGATGCCGATCATCAGGGAATAGCGGGCCCCGTGCAGCAGGCGCGAGAGGATGTCGCGGCCGTAATAATCGGTGCCCAGCCAGTGGGCCCAGCTCGGGCCCTGCAGGCGATTGACGATGCGCTGCGCCACCGGATCATAGGGGGCGATCAGCGGGGCGAGGATCGCCAGAACCACGATGAGCAGGAAGATGATGGTGCCCACGAGCGTCGTGGGATTGTGGGTCAGCGCCTTGCGGGTGGCGCCAAGCGCATTGCCGGCCAGGAGCATGAATTCGCTGCGACGGGCGGGCGGGGAGACGTCGGTGGCCTTGCTCATTTGTACTGCACCCTGGGGTCGACGAGGCCATAGACGAGGTCGGTGGCAAGGTTCACCAGCACCACGATCAGGGTGTAGATCACCATCATGCCCTGCAGCATGGTGTAGTCGCGCTGGTTGAGCGCGCCGACGATCAGCTTGCCGAGGCCCGGGCGGTTGAAGACGATTTCGGTCAGCACCGAATTGCCGATCAGGATGCCGAGATAAAGGCCCACCACGGTGACCACCGGAATGAGGCAGTTGCGCAGCGCATGGCGCAGCACCACGGCCGTGCCCGATGCGCCCTTGGCCATGGCGGTGCGCACATAGTCCTGGCTCAGCACTTCGAGCATGGACGAGCGCGTGACACGGGTGACATAGGCCGCCATGATCAGCGCCAGATTGAGCGCGGGCAGCGTCAGGTCGCGCAGCTTGCCCCAGAGGTCGGTGCTTTGCCCGCTGCTGATCACCGGGAACCAGCGCAGCACGATGGCAAAGACCAGCAGCAGGACGATGCCCGAGACGAAGGCCGGGGCCGACAAGCCCAGCAGCGAGACGATGCGGGTGACGTAATCGGGGATGCGGTTGCGGTTGACCGCCGCCCAGATGCCGGCCGGCAGCCCCATCGCCACCCCCAGCACCAGCGCGAAGGCGGTAAGCTCGAGGGTGTGGGGCAGGACGTTGAGGATCTCCCCGATCACCGGACGTCCAGAAACGAGGGAGGTGCCCCAGTCGCCACGCAGGGCACCTCCCAAAAACTGCACATATTGCAGCCAGATGGGCCGATCGAGCCCGATGCGCTCGCGAAGGAGCGCGATGCTCTGCGCGCTGGCCTGATCGCCGAGAATGACGACCGTTGGGTCTCCGGGCAGAACCCTGATGACGAAGAACACCAGGGTCAGCACGGCGAACAGCGTCACCACTGCGAAGCCCAGTCTGCGCAGAACAAAGCCCAGCATCAGTTGGCCAGTCGTGTCGTTTCGTCGATCATGGGCGAGAGGTTCAGCGAGCCTGCCAGCGGATAGGCGAACTGCACCTTGTTGTTCCACGCATAGGGCTGGCCCATCTCGTAGAGCGGCACGGCACAGAGCGCCTCGACGATCTTGCGCTGGGCATCGGCCCAGAGCGCCTTCTGCTTTTCCGGATCGAGCTCGGTGCGGGCGGCGGTGATATCGGCATCGCCCACATCGCAGTGGGAGAAATTGGTCACGGCCGTCGGCGTCTGCACGATCGAGCGGGAATCGAAGAACTGGGTGAGGAAGATGTCCGCCACCGGAAGGCGGGCGGCCCCGTAATAGACCACCTGCGACAGGTCCTCGCGGATCTGGGCGTGGAAGGTGGGGTGGTCGACGAGCTCGAAATTGAGCCGGATGCCGGCTTCGGCCAGTTGGGCCTGCACCACTTCCATCGTGGTCAGCATGGCGGGCAGGGTGGTCTGCACCGTCTTGAGGTCGATGCCGTCGGGGTAGCCGGCCTCGGCGAGCAGGGCGCGGGCCTTTTCGGGATCATATTCGGGCAGGTCCTGCGGCTCGTGGCCGAGATAGCCCGAAGGGATCACCGAGGTCGCCTCGCGCGTCAGCATCTCGCCGCGGAAGGCGACGAGCCCGGCGCGATCGACGGCATGGGCAATGGCCTGGCGCACGCGGATATCGTCGAGCGGGGGCTGGCTCATATTGAGGTGCAGCTGGTGCAGCTCGTAGGGGCCGAGCACCTGCACCGTGGTATCGGGCAGTTGCGCGGTGCGGTTGAGCCAGCTTTCCTCGAAGCGGCCGTTCACGAGGTCGACTTCACCGGACTGGAAGGCGAGGTCGCGGCTCGAATCCGAGCCGAGATAGCGGAACAGGATCTCCTTGATCTGCGGAGCGCCGCGGAAATACTTCTCGTTGGCAATCAGGCGAACATATTGCTGTGACTGGTATTCGGCGAAGGCGAAGGGGCCGGTGCCCACCGGGTTGCGACCAAAATTCTCGCCGAGCGCTTCGCCCGCCGCCTCGCAGATGATCGAGCCGCCATTGAAGGGCACGAGCAGGCCCAGAACGGTGGGGATGGCGTTGGCGAGCTTGATTTCCACCGTGTGATCGTCGAGCGCGGTGATCTCTTCGAAGGCAGCATAGTCGCCGGCATAGCTCGATGTTTCGGGCGAGGCGGCGCGCTTGAGCGAATAGACCACGTCCTTGGCCGTCAGCGGGCCGTAGTCGCCCTGGCAGCTGACATCCTGGCGCAGAGCGAAGGTCCAGGTCAGCCCGTCTTCCGAAATGGTCCAGCTTTCGGCCAGGTCGGGCTCGATGGTGTCGAGCGAGAACTGGCCGGGAGCGGTGCGCACCAGCCCGTTGAACATCCAGTTGATGACGTTCTTGTCGAGCGTGGCGCTGGCGCGGTGGGGATCGAGGGTGGCCATGTCGTTGCCCGGCACGGCGACGTTGAGCGTCTGGGCGGTGGCGGCATGGACGCCGAGCCCGGCAAGCAGCGCGGCGGCGGCCGAATACAGTTTCAGTTTACGAATAGTCATCAGGCATTTCTCCCTCACTGAGAAACTCTATGGACTTCGCGTCAGCCGTGCAGCGTCGCTCCTTCGGTGAAGGCGCGGCTGTTGTGGAAACGGCTGTATTTGAAAGGCTCGATGGCAAAGCGCGGTGGCTTGCCCTGCACGATGTCGCTGACCAGCCGGCCGGTCACCGGGCCGAGGCAGAAGCCGTGGCCGGAAAAGCCCATGGTGACCACGAGGCCCTCGATGCCGACATCGCCATCGATCACAGGCAGGGCGTCGGGGGTCAGGTCGATGAGCCCGGCCCAGTAATCCTCGATCTGCGCGGCGGCGAAAGCCGGCACGACGTCGCCGAACAGCGCGACCACCTCGGCCATGCTGTGCCCGGTGGGCAGGACGCGCGGGCGCGGGCCGGCTTCGGTCTGGCGTTCGCCCAGCCCGCCATGCCAGTCCTGCAGGCCGCTGGTGACACGGAAGCGGCCATTATATTCCTGCCGGCCGGCGCAATCGGCATTGGCCACCCCGATGACCTGCTCGAGTACCGCATCGATGGGCACCGAGCGCAGCACGGTGACCATGGGTATCTGGAGGGGAACCGTGATGCCGAGTGGCTTCAGCACCTCATTGCCGAATATGCCCGCCGCCACCACCACGCGCGGGGTAGCGATGCGGCCCTTGTCGGTGACCACCGCCACGACGCGGCCATTCTCGACCTCGATGTCGGTCACCCGCTCGCCGAAGCGGGTCTTGGCGCCGGCGCGTTCGGCCGCCTTGACGAAGCCCATGACCGTGCTGGTGGGGTCGGCGCTGCCATCGGTGGGGCAGAACGAGGCCGTCAGCACATGCTCGGCGATGGCCGGGGCGATCTCGCGGATGTCCCGGTTCGAGGACAGAAGGCGCAGGTCCAGCCCGGCCGCCGTCTGGTCGGCGACGATGGCCTCGATGACCGGCACTTCCTCCGGCGTGCGGGCCAGCCGCAGATTGCCGCCGCGCCGGTAATAAGTGGGGCTGTCGAGCTCTTCGGCGAGGCTCGACCAGATCTCGACGGCCGCCCGGGCGAGCGGCAGTTCGGCCGGGTGCCGGCCGGACTGGCGGACGCCGGCGAGCGTCCAGCCCGAAGCCATCGCGGCGGGTCCGAAGCGATCGAGCAGCACCACGTCGAGGCCGGCCTTTGCCAGCTCGTAGGCGCTGGAGGCGCCGGAAATGCCGGCTCCGATGATGACGACGTCAGCCATCTGCCCGCTCCGCCTCAAACCGTGACCCGGGTCACGACATCGGGCGTGTCGGGGTCGCGGATATAGGCGATGACGGCCAGCTCGAGCTTCATTTCCTCATGGGGCTGGGTGCCGATGGCGATGGTGTGGGCCGGATCATTGCCGCCCACGCGCTCTGCGATGACTTCGAGGACGGGCTCGAGGTCTTCGCGCGTCGCGACCGAAATGTGGAAACGCACTGTGTCGGAGAGCCTGGCGCCGACGCCTGCCAGCGCGCCCGAAAGATTGTCGAGCGCCTGGTGCGCCTGCTTGCGCACGTCGGGCGAGATTTCGCGCGTCTGGTAGTTCCGGCCCGCCGTGTTGGACGAGTAGACCCAGTTCCCCACCTTCACCAGCCGGGAGAACTTGAACAGGTCCTCGTACTTGCTGCCACTCTTCACGCGTTCGACCGCAACCATCTTCCTGCACCTCAAGTCTTCTCTTTGGTCACCCCGCAGTGGGTGGCCATTTCTTGGGCATAGGAAAACGGCAACCAGCGGCTGTCAAGAATATTCCGATTAATGACATAAAAGAATTTTACATATGCCGAATATCGGAATTTACGGTGGAGCTGATGGGCTGGCCTGGGCGGTAGAGTGTGTTTGATCAACGGGTAAGGGTTCGATGAGGGGCAGTCGCGTCCGGGCTGGAGTGCGGGCAGCCTCGCTCAATGGCCGGCGAAGTCGCCCGCTCTCCGCCAGCCAAGTCTGCCTACATTGTCTGAGGACGGCCCCTCGGATCAGGGCCAGCGCAGGCCTGCCACGCGGGTTCCCCAGAGCAGCAGGGAGCCCTGATATGGGGCGTTCAACCGCCCGCTACGCCCGTGGGGCTGGCACAGTGCGCAATCGTACAGGAGGGTGTCAGGGGACGGCGGGCCGTGCGGCGCGTGCTTCCGTCGCCATGCCACAGCTTGCAGCACCACGGAGTTGCGGGCAATACGCTGGCAGGGTTCGTTGCCTCATCCCCGCATCAATGCCGGATGATAGCTTCATATTTTATGACGACCCCGTCTCGGACAATCCCGAGGCCCACATGTCCAGCCAGCGTGCCGACAAATCGGCTGCGGCAGACCCACAGTTCGTCGCCGTGCTCTATCTCGCGCGTCATACTCGCGATAACTTGGTCGCACCAAGCGCTCAGTTCTTCGCGCAGGTCGGGAAAGCTTGTGACAATGCGATCGACAAAATGTCGGAACACGACATCGCGGTCGGCCTTCTCGAGCGGCACCGGCTCCATTCCTGGTGCCAGGCGGGCTCGATCCGCCTTTGATAGTTCCTCACTCATGCCGCCCCCCCTAAAGCGGAGTCTAGTCCGGCCGCGGGCCGACCGGCTGGCCGCTCACTCTCGGGCCAGCGCCGGCGGCGCAAGTGCAGCGCGGCGGATCATGCTGGCTTTGGTCGTCATCGGCTATAACGACCGGAATCTGGTCTCCAGGGGCGATCTGCGTAGTTGAAGCTGGGAAACCCGGCGACAGTGGAGCCGACAAGGTTGCCATCGGCATCCTGAATGTTGAGGCTCTGAAAGATCTCGCCATCGATGATGGTGGTCGCGAGCCCGATCCGCCAGCCAGGATGGGATTGAAGGTTACGCCGTCAGGCTTTCAAGAGCGTTATTTATTGCACGCAGTTTGACTGGCGTGGCGGCTGGCCTCGTCGCGGCGGGGCATCGAGATGTTCGGCAGACTCCCATCCGCCAGCAGCGATGGCACGCAACCGTCCGGGCTTCTTCTCGTTCTGTGCTGTGGCCGAGGGAGGATTTATGGGCAGCACAATTCTGGTGGTGGACGACGACGCCTTCGTGCGGATGGACCTGGCGGAGATCGTGGAGGAGAGCGGCTTTGCGGCGTGCGAGGCGTGCAGCGTGGCCGAAGCGCTGGCGCTGATCGATGCGGCGCCCGAGCGCTTTGCCGCGGTGGTGACCGATATCCAGATGCCGGGCAGCCGCAACGGCATCGTGCTGGCCAACCATGTCGCCTATATGTGGCCCCATATCCGGGTGATCGTGATCTCCGGAGGGCGGGTGCCGCTCGAGGGACAATTGCCTTTTGCCACCCCGTTCATCGCCAAGCCCTATACGGCGCCGACCATTTCGGCCGCGATCCTCGGGGCTGTGGCCGACCTATCAGCGCGCCGCATGCCCGAGGGCACGCAGGTCTCCTGATGTCTCCGATCCGCACCCCGGACGGCCGCTATATCGTGGTCCGGGGCCGGCTCTGGCGCGCCTCCAATCCAGACCTTGGTGATGCCGAGCGGCAAGCGCTCGTGAACGATCTGATGGATGCGCGACGGCGCGTGGGCTCGACCTCCGGTGCGCTGCGGGCAGAGGCGCGGGCGGATGTCGATCGCGCCAAGCGCGCACTCGGCGAGCGGGGCCCGGTGTGGTGGACCGATGGCGCCCCCGATCTCAATCGGCACCTCGTGCGAAACACACTTTATGCCGACTGGTTCGCAGGGCTGAGCGCGAACGCGCTTTGACATGCGCGCGGTGATCGCAGCATGAGCGCGGCTCTATGAAATGAAACACCCGGCGCCGTGTGGCGTCGGGTGCTTCTTTGTCGAGATGTCGTCGCGAGATCAGTTCACGCAGGCCGGGAAGATGGGCGAACCGGGCCGGCAGGGAAGATCCGGGCGGCCGGGACCATCACCGGGGCGGCCGGGACCATCACCGGGGCGGCCGGGGCCATCGCCGGGGCGACCGGGACCATCGCCGGGGCGACCGGGACCATCGCCGGGGCGACCGGGACCATCGCCGGGACGACCGGGACCATCACCGGGGCGGCCGGGGCCATCGCCGGGACGGCCGGGACCGTCACCGGGACCATCACCGGGCCGACCGGGACCATCACCGGGACGGCCGGGGCCATCGCCGGGGCGACCGGGGCCGTCACCGGGACGGCCGGGGCCATCCCAGCCTGGACCACCCGGACGACCGGGACCATCCCAACCGGGGCGACCCGGGCCATCCCAGCCCGGACCGCCGGGACGACCGGGGCCACCCCAACCGGGACCCGGACGATCCGGACCATCCCAGCCGGGACGACCCGGACGCGGCGGGGGCGGCATGGGCGGGCGGCCGAAATTGAAGTTGAAATAGACGCGCGGACGTCCGCGCACCGCCGGCTCGGCCAGATAGCGGCCCGAGACCCAGCCATCGGGGCCCGGCTTGCTGATATAGCACCAGCCGGCGCGGCAGCCTTCGACATCGACCCGCTGGCCGGAGCGCAGGGAATCGACCACCGAGAATTGCGTGCCGGGGCCGGACCGCACATTGACCGTGCTGGTGGCAATCGCCGGCGCGGCCAGCGCCGCGACCGTCGTGCCCAGCATCGCCACGGCGAAGCCGCCGAGCGCAAGAGCGTGTTTGAATGACATTATCTTCTCCTTGCGGGAGACCGGCCGGGCTGTCAGCCTGGAGGTCGTCAGACCTCAAACCCGCGCCGCTCCCTTCGGTTCCTCAGATGGCGGAACATGCCCGCCGGGCGATGATCGCACTGGATCATCGGAGTTCGACGCTGCGCACACCCTGATCCTCACGGCATGAACCCGGCATGAATGGAATGCGGCGCCAACGTGGCGAGGGGGCCGGGCCCGAGGCCTACCCCACTGTCCCGCGACCATCCACAGGGCGGGCCGGCTTGTTCGATGCCCCGATCCGGCTATAAGGGCAGGGCCCCCGTGACCATGGAGCCCCTGATGCTGCTCGACGACGCGATTTTTCTGGGCGCGAGCACGCGGCCCGAATATCTGCTGCTGCGCTACGGCAACCGCCACGGGCTGGTGACCGGGGCGACCGGCACCGGCAAGACGGTGACCCTGCAGGTGCTCGCCGAGAGCTTTTCGCGCGCCGGGGTGCCGGTGTTCTGCGCCGATATCAAGGGCGACCTCTCGGGCATCGCCGCCACGGGCGAGATGAAGGATTTTCTCGCCAAGCGCGCCGAGGCGATCGGGTTCGACGATTACGGCTTTGCGGCGGCCCCGACGATCTTCTGGGACCTGTTCGGCCGGCAGGGCCACCCGGTGCGCACCACCATCTCGGAGATGGGGCCGCTGCTGCTTTCGCGCATGCTGGGGCTCAACGACACCCAGGAGGGCGTGCTCAACATCGCCTTCCGCGTCGCCGACGACGATGGGCTCTTGCTGCTCGATCTCAAGGATTTGCGGGCGCTGCTGGCCGAGATCAGCGGCCGGGCCCGCGAGCTTTCGGCGCGCTACGGCAATATCGCGCCGGCTTCGGTGGGCGCCATCCAGCGGGCGCTGCTGGTGCTCGAAGAGCAGGGCGGCAACCAGTTCTTCGGGGAACGGGCGCTGGCGCTGGCCGACCTGATGCGCACCACCACCGACGGGCGGGGCTATGTCTCGGTGCTGGCGGCGGACGAATTGATGCGCTCGCCCCGGCTCTACGCCATCTTCCTGCTCTGGCTGTTGTCGGAATTGTTCGAGGAGTTGCCCGAAGTCGGCGATCCGCCCAAGCCGCGGCTCGTGTTCTTTTTCGACGAGGCGCATCTCTTGTTCGACGATGCGCCCAAGGCGCTGATCGACAAGATCGAGCAGGTGGTGAAACTCGTGCGTTCGAAGGGCGTCGGGGTCTATTTCGTCACCCAGAACCCGATGGACGTGCCCGAGGCCGTGCTGGCGCAGCTTGGCAACCGCATCCAGCACGCGCTGCGCGCCTATACCCCGCGCGAACAGAAGGCGGTGCGGGTTGCGGCCGAAAGCTTCCGGCCCAACCCCGACTTTTCGACCGAGGCCGTGATCACCCAGATGGGGACGGGCGAGGCGCTGGTTTCGGTGCTCGAGGAGAAGGGCATTCCCTCGATGGTGGGGCGCACGCTCATTCGCCCGCCCTCTTCGCGCATCGGCCCGCTGAGCCCCGAGGAGCGCCGCGCGGTGATGGCATCGTCTCCCGTCGCCGGGCTTTATGACGAGGTCATCGACCGTGAGTCGGCCTATGAGGTGCTGAAGGCGGCGGCCGAGAGACGGGCGCGCGACGAGGACCTCGCCCGCGAGCGGGCGGAATGGGAAAAGCAGGAGACGGCGCGGCGCAAGGCCGAGGCGCCGCGCAAGACAGCGAGCCGCCCATCGAGCCGCCAGACCCCGATGGAAGCGGCGGTCAATTCCATGGCCCGCACCGTGGCCAACCGGCTGGGAGCGGCGCTCGTGCGCGGCATCCTGGGCAGCCTGTCGCGGAGGCGCTGAGCATGGCCCCTCCCGCCGGCACCCCCGCCATCGCCGTCTTCGCCTCGGACCGGGGGCCCGGCGATGCCGAGCGCGCCGCCCTGATGACGCAGGTGGGCAAGCACCTCGCCGATCATCGCGCCCACACGGTGTGCCTCGTGGAGGGCGTGGGTGCGCCGGTGCCGCTGATCACCAGCGCAAGACGGGCCGGGGGGCGGGTGTCGCTGGTGGCCGACGAGACGTTCCGCGCCCCCTCGGCCTTCGACGGCATGTCGGTGGAGCGCATCGCCGACCCCGAGGCGCGACTGGCGCGGCTGATCGAGCTGGCCGATGTGCTGGTGGCTTTGCCCGGCTCGCTCGCCTCGGCCTCGCAGCTCTACCTGGCCTGGGCGCGGGCGCGACGTACGCAGGCCGGCAAGCCGATCATCTTCTTTAATCGCCACGGGGCGTTCGAGGTGGTGCGCGGCTTTCTCGCCGATGTCGCATCCCACAGCATGCCTCATCTGGACCGGGCGGTGCAGTTCACCGATTCGCCCGAGGACATGTGGAACAAGATCAACTGGCTCCTGGCCGAGCGGGCCGCGCATCCGCCGGTGGCGAGCCCGCCACGGTCAGCCGAATAGCGGCACCACATTGTCGCCAAAGCGCGACCAGTCGACCGGCGCGAGGGCTGCCGGCTCGATCTCGGCGATGGCCGCGTCGCGCGCGAGGCGCGAGAGCCGCGCCCGCACCCGCTCCAGCAGGTAGCGCGGCGACATGGGCTTGAGCAGCACTTCATCGATGCCCGCAGCGCGCAGGGCGCGGATGCGCGCCGAGGTCATGCCCGAGCAGAGCCCCATCACCGCGCAGCCGGCCGCGATGCCGGCCTTGAGATCGACGAGGTCGGCCTCCGTCCAGTCGTCGAGATCGATGACGAGGATGTCGATGGGCGCGAGGCGCGCATAGGCGGCAAGCCCCACCGCCGCCTCGAAGCTGCGCACCTTGAGCATCGGGGCCGAAGCCAGCGTTGCCGAAAGGATCGAGCCCAGAGCGGGATTGTCGAGCAGCACTGCCACCGTGCTTTGCCGCATGCACCGGTCTCCGACATGGTTAACGGTGCCTTAGCATGTTCGTTCGGGCCTGCGAAGATGCTCGCGGGCCCGGCAGGGGCGGAAAAAGCAAAGGGCCCGCGACAGGCGTCGCGAGCCCTTCTAAAATCATCAGGCGCAGAGATTACTTGGCGGCGGCTTCGTAGAGCTCGGCCACATAGTCCCAGTTCACGAGGTTGTCGACGAACGCCTCGAGATATTTCGGGCGGGCATTGCGGTAGTCGATGTAGTAGGAGTGCTCCCACACATCGACGCCCAGCAGCGGGGTGCCGCCATGAACGAGCGGGTTCTCGCCATTGGGGGTCTTGGTGACCTCGAGCTTGCCGTTCTTGAGCGTGAGCCAGGCCCAGCCCGAGCCGAACTGGCCGGCGCCGGCGGCGAGGAACGCCTCGCGGAACTTGTCGTAGCCGCCGAGGTCGGCATCGATGGCCTTCTGCAGGGCGCCCGGCAGGGACTTGCCGCCGCCATTGGGCTTCATCCACTTCCAGAAATGGATGTGGTTGTAATGCTGGCCGGCATTGTTGAAGAGGCCGGCATTCTTGCCGTAGCTCTCCTTGACGATCTCTTCGAGGCTCTTGCCCTCGAGGCCCGAGCCTTCGAGCAGCTTGTTGCCATTGGTCACGTAAGCCTGGTGATGCTTGTCGTGATGGTATTCCAGAGTCTCCTTGGACATGTAGGGTCCAAGCGCATCATAGGCATAGGGCAGGGGGGGCAGTTCAAAAGCCATTCTCGTAGCCTCCGTGTTGAGTTCGTCGGGCATGCCGGCGGCCCCTTGGGGCTGCCGAAGGAAGGGTTGGCCTCCATATAGGCGCTTTGTGCGACAGCGCCAATGACCCAAGGGGCTGTTTGGTTACGCCTTTCCGGCACAGACGACCGCGAAGGCGTAGGACAGCGCCGTCTCCTTGATGCGATCGAACCGCCCCGAGGCGCCGCCATGGCCGGCCCCCATATGGGTCTTGAGATACAAGGGATTATCGTTAGTGCGGGTTGCACGCAGCCGGGCCACCCATTTGGCCGGCTCCCAATAGGTAACGCGCGGATCGGTGAGGCCCGCCAGCACCAGCATGGGGGGATAGGCCTTGGCCTCGACATTTTCGTAAGGGGCATAGGCGGCGATGCGGCGATAATCCTCGACCGAGGCGATGGGGTTGCCCCATTCGGGCCATTCGGGCGGGGTCAGCGGCAGGGTATCGTCGAGCATGGTGTTAAGCACATCCACGAACGGCACCTCGGCGATGAGCCCGCCCCAGAGATCGGGCCGCATGTTGGCGACGGCCCCGATGAGCAGCCCGCCGGCCGAGCCGCCCTGCGCCACGATGCTGCCCTTGCCGGTATAGCCCGACGCGATCAGGGTTTCGGCCGCCGCGATGAAATCGGTGAAGGTGTTGGTCTTGTGGGCCTGCCGGCCCATCCGGTACCAGCGATAGCCCTTGTCCATGCCGCCGCGCACATGGGCCACGGCATGCACGAAGCCCCGATCGATGAGCGAGAGGTTCGAGACCGAGAAGGCGGCCGGCATCGCCATGCCATAGGCGCCATAGCCATAGAGCAGGCAGGGGGCGCTGCCATCGAGGGTAAGGCCCTTGCGGAAGGTCAGCGTCACCGGCACGGTCTCGCCATCGGCCGCCGTCGCCAAGATGCGGCGGGTCTCGTAGGCGGAGGGATCGTGGCCGGAGGGAACCTCCTGCTCCTTGAGGAGCGTGCGCGCCCCGGTCTCGAGATCGAGATCGTAGATGCGCGAGGGCGTGGTGGGGGAGGCGTAGGTGAAGCGGATGGTTGCGGTGTCGAACTCGTAGCCCGAGGCCATGCCGAGCGCATACGCCTCCTCGGCAAAGCCGATGGTCTCCTCCTTGCCGGTGCGCAGGTCTCGGGACACGATGCGCGGCAGCCCCTCATGCCGCTCGAGCCGCAGCATGTGGTTGGCGATGACGAAGACGTCGAGCACCAGCACGCCCTCGCGATGGGGCACGAGATCGACCCAGTTCTCGGCCGCCGGCGTGTCGGCTGAAACCGTCACGATCTTGAAATCCTCGGCGCCCCCGGCATTGGTGCGGATAAAGAGCGTGCCGCGGCGCTCATCGATATCGTATTCGCGGTTCTCGACCCGCTCGGCGACGCAGCGCGGCGGCCCGCCCTCAAGGGCGTCGATCAGCCAGACTTCGGAGGTCTGGTGGTCATGGGCATCGATGACGATGAAGCGGCCCGAGAGCGTCTTGTCGACCGAGACGAAAAAGCCCGGGTCGTTTTCCTCATAGACGATGGCGTCGGCCGATTGCGGGGTGCCCAGATCGTGCCGGCGCACGCGGAAGGGGCGGTGGTTGTCATCGAGTTCGGTGTAGTAGATGGCCCTGCCATCGGCCGACCAGGTGCTGTCGCCCGCCGTGCGCTCGATGGTTTCGCCGGTATCCCGGCCGGTGGCGATATCGCGGATAATGATGGAATAGTATTCCGAGCCCTGCCGATCGACCGACCAGGCGAGGAGCCGGTGGGTGGGGTCGTGATCGGCCCCCGCAAATCCGAAATAGCCCTCGCCGGCCTCGGCATTGCAATCGAGCAGGATGGTTTCGGGGCCGCCCTCGCGCGGGGTGCGCACGATGAGGGGATATTGCTGGCCTTCGAGCATGCGCGAATTATAGGCGAAGGGACCATCGGGGGAGGGGACCCCGGAATCGTCTTCCTTGATGCGGCCGCGGATCTCGCGATAGATCGCATCGACCAGCGCCGCCTGCGGCTCCTCAAGCCCGGCCTTGGTGTAGGCATTTTCGGCCTCGAGATAGGCGCGGATATCGGCGGGCAGGGTTTCGGGCTCTTCCATCACCTCCTGCCAGTTTTCGGCCCGCAGCCAGTCGTAGGGATCGCTGCGCGTCACCCCGTGATGGGTGCTGGTGTGATCGCGTCTGTCGGCGACTGGCGGCGTGAGGGGCATGGGCTTGGCATCCGGGTCTGTGGCGAGGCGGGCTTTGAGGCGGCGGCGGGTTCAGGGCGAGAATCGCCCCGGAGACCGGCTGTCGCGGGGAAGGCGGGCGGCGCGAAGACCGCTCATCGCTATGTAATTGCTCGCAACCGCCGCTTCCACCCCCACTAAACTGTGGCAAACCCGCCTGCGACCATCGGTTGCGCCGATAAGTCTTGCTCAGGGGGTAACCCTTGTTAATGTGCCGCTGCAACTGCCGGGTGCCGGGGACGAACGACCACAGGGCCGGTGCCAGAAACTAGCGAGGACCCTTGGACCTGTCGCTCGACATTGCCATTGCCATGGTCGCCATCGTGCCGTTTCTCGCGGCCGCCGTGGCGCCATTCATCCACAGAGTGGCGGGTGCAGCGACCGGCTGGGTCCTCGCCATCGTGCCGGCGACGATCTTCGTGTTCCTCTGGGGCTTTGTCGGGCCGGTTTCCGAAGGCCGGTTCGTGTCGGCCGGCATCGACTGGGTGCCCAGCTACGGGCTGACGCTGAGCTTTTTCGTGGATGGGCTGGCGCTGATGTTCGCGCTCGCCATTTCGGGCATCGGCACCTTCATCCTCATCTATTCAGGAAGCTATCTCAAAGGGCACCCCCATCAGGGGCGGTTCCTCGCCTTCATCACCGCCTTCATGGGCGCGATGCTCGGTCTCGTGCTGTCCGACAACGTGCTCGGGCTCTTCCTCTTCTGGGAGCTGACCTCGGTCACCTCGTTCCTCTTGATCGGCTTCGACCACGGGCGGGAAAAGGCGCGGCGCGCCGCCATCCAGGCCATCGTGGTGACAGGGGCGGGCGGGCTGGCGCTGCTGCTGGCAGCGCTGCTGCTCAACCGGCTCTTCGGGGTGTGGGACATTTCGGCCATGATCGGCTCGGGTCTCGACCTGCGCGGACATGGGGCCTATGGGCTGGTGCTGGGGCTGGTGCTGCTTGCCGCCTTCACCAAATCGGCCCAGTTTCCCTTCCATTTCTGGCTGCCCAACGCCATGGAGGCGCCGACCCCGGTCTCGGCCTTCCTCCATTCGGCCACCATGGTGCAGGGCGGGGTGTATCTGCTCGCGCGCACCACCCCGCTGCTCGGGGGCACCGATGCGTGGTTCGTCATTCTCGTCACCTTCGGCGGCTTCACGCTGATCTGGGGGGCGCTCGCCGCCATCCGCCAGACCGACATGAAGCAGATGCTGGCCCAGACGACGCTGGCCTCCCTCGGGCTTTTGGTGCTGCTCATCGGGCTCGGCACCGAGGCTGCGTTCCTCGCCATGGCGCTCTATTTCATCGCCCATGCGCTCTACAAGGCCGGGCTGTTCCTCACCGTCGGCATCATCGACCACGGCACCGGCACCAAGGACATTACCCGGCTCGGCGGCCTGCGCGACCCGATGACGGCGACCTTCATGGCCGCCATCCTCGGAGGGCTGGGGATGATCGGGCTGCCGCCGCTCGTGAGCTATATCGCCAAGGAAGAGATGTATCTGGCGCTCGCCAGCGGCGACCCGCTGAGCCTTGCCATTCTCCTTGTGCTGGTGGTGGGCAATGGATTGCTGGCTGCGGTCGGCCTTGCCATCATGATCCGCCCCTTCATGGGCCCGTTGCGGGAAACCCCGCATCCGCCCCATGAGGGCGATGTCGCCAGCCTCTCCGGCCCGCTCGTTTTCGGCACCATCGGCGTTCTGGGCGGCATCGCGGCGGTGTGGCTGGGCGAAAGCCTCGTCGCGCCGGCTGCTTCGTCCATCGCCAATGTCGCCTATGAAAGCCACATCAAGCTCATCGTCGACCCCCGCTCGGTGCTGTTCTGGCTCTCGATCCTGACCTGGGCGGTGGCGGGGCTGGCCTATTGGCGCCTCGATGCCCTGCGCGCGGGCCTGCAACGGCTTGCCGCCGCGCCGCGCTGGAGCTTCGACCAGGGCTTCGATGCGGTGATGTTCGGCCTCGTGCGCGGCGCGGCAGCGCTGACGCGGCTGCTGCATCATGGCCGGCTCGAGCTCTATCTCGTCGTCTTCTTCATCGCGCTGGCGGTGGCGCTGCTCGCCCCGCTCTACCTGCTCGACGGCCTGCCGGCGCTGCCGCCCATGCCCGATCTCACCTTCTACGAATGGGGTGTGATGGCCGTGGCCGTGGCGGGCGTGGTGACCGTGGTGGTGGCGCGCCGGCGGCTCTTTGCCATCCTCGCGCTCGGCATCCAGGGACTGGCGATCGCGCTGCTCTTCATGCTGTTCGGCGCGCCCGATCTCGCCTTCACCCAGTTCATGGTCGAAATCCTGTCGGTGGTGATCCTCACCCTGGTGATGACGCGGCTGCGGCTCGACCATGAGGATCCGCGCCCGCTCGAGGATTTCGCGCGCGACGGCATGATCGCACTGCTCTGCGGGGTGGGTGTGACGCTGCTGATGCTGCGGGTGGTGAGCCTGCCGTTCGAGGATCGGCTCAGCGCCTTTTTCGCCACCTACAGCGCCGAGATCGCGCATGGGCGCAATATCGTGAATGTCATCCTCGTGGACTTCCGCGGGCTCGATACTCTGGGCGAGATCTCGGTGGTGATGGCCGCCGGCATCGCCATTCTGGCGCTGATCCGCAGCCAGAAGCGGCCGGCGCCGCCGGAGCAACCCCTCGTCGCGCCCTCGGGCGATGCCAGCCGGAGCGCGCCATGAACACGCTCATCTTCCGCACGATCGGGCCGTTCCTCGTCGCCATCATGCTGGTATTCTCGGTGTTCGTGACGCTGCGCGGGCACAACGAGCCGGGCGGCGGGTTCATCGGCGGTCTGATCGCGGCCTCCGCCATCGCGATCTACGGCATGTCATCCGGCGTTGCGACGGTGCGGCGGGCCCTGCGCGTCAACCCCATCGCCATCGCGGGAGCCGGTGCAGCGCTGTCTGGGATCGCGGGCTTTGCCTCGCTGGCCTTCGAGGCGCCGTTCATGACCGGGCTCTGGGCCATCGCCGAGATCGGCGGCTATGAGATCAATGTCTCGAGCCCGATGGTTTTCGACATCGGCGTCTATCTCGTCGTGCTGGGCACGATTTCGGCGGTGGCGCTGGCGCTCGAGGATGATGGGGGAGAAGACTGATGGAAGTTGCTGTTGTTCTCCTCATCGGGCTTTTCACGACGGTTGCGGTCTATCTGCTGCTGTCGCGCTCGGTGATCCGCATGCTGCTGGGCCTCACGCTTCTGGGCAATGCGGTGAACCTTCTGATCTTCGTGGGTGGACGGCTGACGCGCGCCGTGCCGCCGCTGGTGCCCGCCAACGTCTATGTGCCCGAGCCGCCCTTCGCCAATCCGCTGCCGCAGGCGCTGATCCTCACGGCCATCGTCATCGGCTTTTCGATGTTCGCCTTCCTGCTGGTCCTGGGCTATCGCGCCTATCAGTCGCTCGATGCCGACGATACCGACAGGATGCGGCTGGCCGAACCCGAAGGCGGCCCCAACCCGCCTTTGAGCTATTGAAATGGGCCAGCCGATGATCACCACACCCACGCCCTGGAGCGACTGGGTCGTCATACTGCCGGTTGTGCTGCCGCTGCTGGCCGCGGCGGTGCTGTTGGCGCTGCGCGGCATGCGCGCCCTGCAGGCGCCCGTGGCGGGGCTCGTGACCTTCGCGGTGCTGCTGTGCGGCCTCGAACTGCTGACGCGCACCAGCGATACCGGCCCCGTCTCGATGACCATGGGCAAGTGGCTGCCGCCCTTCGGCATCAGCTTCACCGCCGATGTGATGAGCGCGATCTTCGTGCTGGTTTCGGCGCTGGTGACGCTGGTGGTGATCGCCTATCTGCAGATGGAGCGATCAGAAAGCGATGGCCGCTCGGGGCTTTATCCGCTGGTGCTGCTGCTTTTGGCGGGCGTCTGCGGGTCGTTCCTTACGGGGGACCTATTCAACCTCTATGTCTGGTTCGAGGTGATGCTGATCGCCTCCTTCGGGCTTTTCGTTCTGGGCGGGCGCAATATCCAGCTCGATGCGACGCTGAAATACGGCTTCCTCAACTTTCTGGCGACGACCATCTTCCTTGCCTCGCTCGGCGTGATCTACGGGACGCTCGGCACGCTCAACATGGCCGACATCACGCTGGTCGCGCCCGATGCCGACCCGGCGGTGATGACCACCATTGCCGCCCTGCTGCTGCTTGCCTTCGGCATGAAGGCGGCGGCCTTTCCGCTCAACCAGTGGCTGCCGGCCTCCTATCACGCACCATCGGCGGCGCTTTCGGCGCTGATGGCGGGGCTTTTGACCAAGGTTGGCGTCTATGCGCTGCTGCGCTCGCTCGTGGTGCTGATGCCGGCGGGAAGGGACCTGCTCGAGCCGGTGATCGCGACGGTGGCCATCTTGACCCTCGTCGTCGCGCCGCTCGGGGCCATCGCCGAGACCAATCTGCGCCGGGCCATCGGCTTTCTCGTCATCGGCGGCATCGGCTCGGTGATGGTGGGGCTGGCGCTGCCCGACATGCATGGGCTGGCGGGATCGACGCTCTATATCGTGCATTCCATGCTGACGATGACGGCGCTCTATTGCGTCGCGGGGCTGGTGGAAAAGCTGACCGGGCGCACTGACACGCGCGAGATGGGCGGGCTCTACGCGGCCTCGTCTCCGGTCTCCATCCTCTTCATCCTGCTGGTGTTTTCGGCTGCCGGCCTGCCGCCTTTCCTTGGCTTCTGGCCCAAGCTGCTGCTGCTTGAGGCCGGGATCAGCGGCGCCGAGATCGCCAACTGGCAGATCGACTGGCTGGCGATGGCGATGATCGGCGCGCTGCTGGTCAATGCCTGGCTGACGCTGATCGCCGGGACGCGGCTCTGGGCGCATGTGTTCTGGCGCAACGGTCCGGCCGGCGCGCCCGACGGTGCAGCAGGGCCGGTGGCTCATCCGCTGACCGCAGCGCAGCAGCGCTTTGGAACGGGCGCCAGCATCGTCCTGGTCGGGCTGATCCTTGCGGCCGGGCTCTGGCCCAACCTGCTGATCGAGACGGCGCGGCTGGCGGCCGTGGAGATGATCGACCCGCAGCGCTATATCGCCGCCTTCGGACTGGGGACGATCGCGCCATGATGCTCAGAGCCCTGAAGATTTTCGTCATCCGCCTGCCTGCCATACTGGCGCTGGCCTGGCTGTTCGTGCGCGAACTGGTGATCAGCGCCGCCAAGGTGGCCTGGTTGGTGATGCAGCCGGACCTGATGAACAGGATCAGGCCGGCCTTCGTCGCCATTCCGCTGTCGCCGCAATCGGATGCCTCGATCACCATGCTGGCCAATCTGATCACGCTGACCCCCGGCACGCTGTCGGTGGATGTCTCGGAGGATCGCAGCCTGCTGTTCATCCATGTGATGACCATGGGCAACAAGGAGGATCTCGTCGCCGAAATCGCATCCGGCTTCGAGGCGCGGGTCAAGGCGGTGTTCCAATGAGCGCCATGGAGCTGCTGTATCACGCCACCACCTTCGGGATGGTGATGCTGCTGCTGGCGCTGTTTTTCGGGCTCGTACGGCTGTGGCGCGGCCCCAGCCTCGCCGACCGGATCCTCGCGCTCGATACGCTCAGCCTCGTGGGGCTGGCACTGATCGCGGTGTTTGCCCTGCGCACCTTGCAGATGGCCTATCTCGATATCGCCATCTCGCTCGGGCTCGTGGGCTTTCTCGCCACCGTGGCGCTGTCGCGCTACCTGATGCATCGCGAGACCCCCGCCCAGCAACCGGAGCAGGAACGATGAGTATCGCCGAACTCTTCGCGCTCATCGCGGCACTGTTCGTGGTCATCGGCTCGGTCTTCGTGCTGCTCGCGACGATCGGGCTCTTGCGCTTGCCCGATCTCTATACCCGCATGCATGCGGCATCCAAGGCCGGGGCCATCGGCTCGGGCCTGCTGCTCATCGCCATCGCGCTGGTCGCCCAGGATGGCGCCGTGACGATCCGGGCGCTGTTCGGGCTCGTATTCATCGTCCTGACCACGCCCGTCTCGGCCCACCTTCTGGCGCGGGCCGCCTATCGCGTGGGCCTGCGGCCACACTCTACTACCCGCCTCGACGAGTTGGCAGACTATACGCCGCCCCGATCATAGTATTGCCACGTTGGTAACTTTTTCTGGCCGGGCTCTTGCACGTTGCATTTGCTCTGGAACAGCATTAAAGAGGCAGCGGCCAGGCTGAATGCCCCCGCCCCCCGACCCGAAAAGAGAAGGACCACCAATGAGCGAAATGAACGGCGCGATGCCTGAAAGTGATAACGATCTCATCGACCTGAGCGCCGATATCGTTTGTGCCTATGTCAGTCACAATGCCCTGAGCGTTACCGATCTGCCGCGGCTGATTGCCGATGTGCATGGCGCCCTCAAGGGGTTGCGCGGCGCCGTTGCGCCCGAGCCCGTCGAGGAGCTGAAGCCGGCCGTGCCGGTGCGCAAGTCTGTCGCGCCCGACTACATCATCTGTCTCGAAGACGGCAAGAAGTTCAAGTCGCTGAAGCGCCACCTGCGCACGCACTATAACCTGTCGCCCGAAGAATACCGCGAGAAGTGGGGCCTGCCGGCCGATTACCCGATGGTTGCGCCCAACTATTCCGCGACCCGGTCTCGCCTTGCCAAGGACAACGGCCTCGGCCGCAAGGCCGGCTGATCACTATCGATGTCGGGGGCGAATAGAGCTGCATCCCCGTCCCGGGGGTGCAGTTTTTCATTGAAGCCTGCGCTGCTGCTGACCGCGCTCGTGCTGGTCGTTACCATCGCCGCAGGCCTGCCGGCGCGTGCGGCAACCCTGTGCACGCTCGTCGCCGATGCGCGCAGCGGCGTTATCCGGCATCAAAGCGGCACGTGCGACGAACCGGTGACGCCGGCTTCGACATTCAAGATCGCCCTGGCCGTTCTGGGGTTCGAAGCCGGAATCCTCACCGCCGACGATGCTCCGGTGATGACGATCAGGCCCGGCGAGCCCGATTGGGGCGGGCCGGCCTGGCACCGCCCGGTGGACCCGCGGGCCTGGATGACCCATTCGGTCGTCTGGTATTCCCAGCGCATCGCCGCCAGCCTCGGTGCGCAGAGGCTCGAGGCCGGAGCGCGTCGGCTGGGTTATGGCAATGCCGATTTTGCCGGCGACCCCGGCAAGGATAATGGCCTACAACGGGCGTGGATTTCATCGTCGCTGCTGATTTCGCCGCGCGAGCAGGTGGCGTTTCTCGCCGCGCTTGCCACCGATGCGCTGCCCGTCGATCGCGCCAGCATGGCCCTTGCCCGCAGCATCGTCGAAACCAACGCAGCGGGCGGCTGGACCCTCCATGGCAAGACCGGCAGCGCCTATCCCCGCCGCGCCGATGGCAGCCTCGACCGCGCGCGCGGCTGGGGCTGGTATGTGGGCTGGGCCGAACGCGACGGGCAGCTGCTGACGTTCGCGCGGCTCGCCCAGGACGAACGGCGCGAAAGCGTGTCGGGTGGGCTCAGGGCGCGAGAGAGCCTGATCGTGGATTGGGTCGGGCTGGTGCGGTAAGGGCATCTTTCCGCGACGCGTGATTTTGCCGCCACCACTATACCGCTGTTGAAGTCTTGATGCCGGCGCCATAACTGGCGCCGACAACTTATCCCCGCCACCTCTTGCCCAACGTATAGGAATAATGTCCTATAACGGAGGTAAAGATGGCTGAGGGGTGGGCCGGCGGCGTGGATGGGCCAAGTGTGTGCGGCAGGCAGGGGGTGCGGCGCCTGCGCAGCCTGGATGCGGCGTGGCGCAGCGACAGCCTTGCCGGGCGGCTGGTTGGGATTGTCGCTTCCGAACGGGACATGAGCCTCACCGTGCTGTTGCAGGGCTCGCGCGGAACCGCCCCGGTGGCGGAGGCGCGGCAGCTGGCGATGTATCTTGTGCATGTGATCCTGGGCCGCAGCTACACCGAAATCGGTCGGCTTTTCGGTCGCGATCGCACCACGGTGGCCCATGCCTGCGCCATCATCGAGGACCGCCGCGACGAGCCCGAATTCGAGCGCCGGATCGCGGCCCTGGAGGCGCGGCTCGAAGCGGCGGTGGAGGCCGCCGATGACGAGGGTGAGGCTAGCCCGATGCTGCGGAGTGGCACACATGGCTGAGCGCAAGGCATCATCTGTCCGCGACGACCGCCCGACCCGCATCCGCTTCGTGCGGATGATGGTGGCGGGGGCCACGACACATGAGGATGGCGGGGCGGTGACGGCGGCGCTGGCAGCCCGGCGCGTGCACCTGCCGGTTTCGGCGGTCCGCGATCTCGCGGGCCAGGGGGTGCTGATGCGGGAGGCTGGGGCGTGGCGCGCCGGAGAGGGGGCACGGAGCTGGCTGCGCCGGGCGCTTTCGGAAAGCGACACGCCCCATGCCGACCAGCATCGAACCATCGCGATGGCGGCGGGTGTTGCCACCAATCTCGCTGAAAGCCCGTTGGCGCGTCTGGCGACGGGGGCGGAGGCGTTCCTCATGCCGCATCAGGTGGAAGCGGGGGAAAGGCTGCGCCGGCTGGTGGAGCGGGCGCATCTGCAACCCCGGCTCACCATGCGCTATTCGGCGACCCATACGGCGAGCGGCGGTGGCAATGGGGCAGCCGACATCTCGGACATGGCGGCGGAGGCACGCCGGCAACTCGGGCGGCTTCACGGGGCCTTGCCGGCCGATTGCGCCGGTGTGGTGATGGATGTCTGCGGGTTCTCCAAGGGCCTGCAACAGGTGGAGACCGAACGCGGCTGGCCCCGGCGCAGCGCCAAGCTCGTGCTGCGCATCGGGCTCGAGCAACTGGCCCAGCAGTTCGGACTGTCGCCCCGGGCGCAGGGGCGCGAGCGGGTGGCGAGCCGGGGCTGGATGGCTGAGGGCGGGCGGCCGGGAATCTGGGAGTGATGACGGCGCAGAAGAGCGTGTTTTCCCTTCTCCTGAGGGGAGAAGCGACTGTCTTGGATTTCAAGTGTGTTGCCACGGTCTTTGATCCCTGATGATTGCGTTGAGGATGGTGAGGAGTTTTCGCGCGACTGCGATACTGGCGACCAGTTTTGGTTTGCCATTGGCAATGAGGCGGTCTCGGAACGTCTTGAGTGTTGGGTTGTGACGCGCTGCAACCAGAGCGCCCATGAACAGGGCAGCGCGCACGGCAGGTCTGCCACCCCCGATCATGCTGCGCCCGCGCCATGAGCCCGATTGCCTTGTATAAGGGGCGAGCCCGGCCAGCGCCGCGATCTGACGGGGACTGAGCGTTCCCAGTTCAGGCAGCTGGGCCGTCAAGTTGCGCGCTATGGTTTTGCCAATGCCGGGAACGGAGGACAGAAGATCTTCCTTGTCCCGCCATACCGGCGTTCCGCGCACCGCCTTGTCGATATGGGCATCCAGTTCGCGCAGATTGTCCTCAAGCATGGTGAGGCTGCGCGCAATGGAGGTTCTGACCCGTCCTGGCGCGGCCTGCTGGCGGCGCATGCGCTCTGGAACCAGCATGATGACGATCTGCCTGCGGCGCGTCATCAACGCCTCGAGCTCGCGTGTGGCGTCATCGGGGATTGGCCTTGGCTCGGGATGCACCGCCGCGATGAACAGGGCAATCAACCTGGCATCGATGGGATCGGTCTTTGCCCGCAACCCGATGGCCTGCCCATAATGGCGAACCTGCGCGGGGTTCAGAACCACAACCGGCAGCCCTGCGGCGGCCAGTTCTGCCACAGCCAGACGCTCGTAGCGTCCTGAGGCCTCAAGGCCGATGCAGTCGATGCCTTCAAGGCGGTGCAGTCGCTCCACCAGGGACGCGACCCCGACCTCGTCATTGTCGACTGCAAGGCACTCACCCTTTGGATGCACATACACATCCAACCGGCTCTTGCTCACATCGATACCTACGGTGATATCCATCTCTTCCCCTCCTTGCCTAAACGGGCTCGCGCGTTTGCGGCCCTGGCGACTGTTCGGGATCAATGGATCGATGCGGAGCGCTCCGGACTTCTCCCCGGGCTCTATTGACCGTGGTGGCATCGAGCTGCCCCGCATCACCGCACCTGATGATCGGTCAGATAACGGCAACGTCAAGTTACAAGGCGGCCCGCAGGGCCGGATGAGGGGTTCAGATCATGGGCGTAGCCGAGAGGCTGAACCCCTCACCCCGACCCTCTCCCCTCAGGGGAGAGGGGGACGAGAGATCCGCGAATAGGGCTATAGATGAGATGGCGCGAAGGCCGCGTCCTTTTCCTTCTCCCCTTGAGGGGAGAAGGGGCAAGAGATCGGCGCGAGACTGCTTCTTCCTATCTTCTCTGAGGGGAAGACGGGAGGTTTCAGGCGATGGCGCGGGCTTCGGAGCGGATGCGGTTGACCATGGCGACGAGACCGTTGGAGCGCTGGGTGGTCAGGTGTTCGCGCAGGCCCAGTTCGTCGAAGATGGCGATGGCGTCGGTTTCGGCGATGTCGGGGGCGGTGCGGCCCGAATAGAGCGCGATGAGCACGGCCACGAGGCCCTTGACGATCAGCGCATCGGAATCGCCGCGAAAGCGCAGGAGATCGCCGTCGCGCTCGCTGACCAGCCAGACCTGCGAGACGCAGCCATGCACCTTGTAGTGCGGCGCATGCTCTTCGACCGAGAGCGACGGCAGCGCCTTGCCCAGCTCGATGAGGTAGCTGTAGCGATCCTCCCAGTCATCGAGGAAGGAGAGGTTCTCGGCGATTTCGGTGAAGGGCTGCGGATGGGTCATGGCCCTTAGATACGCCAAGAGCATGCCGGAACCTAGGGCGGGAACGCTGCCCGCACGAGGAAAATGGCAAGGAATAATGCCGCAGGCACGGGGCAGCGTGCCTGCGGCGGTCGACCCGGGACGGGCCTCGGGGAAGTGAGGCCGGCCGGGATGGGGTCGTGGTCGCGTCTCCGGACGGCGAACCGGTATCGACTGCGCCTTAAGCGGTTCTAGCTGCGCCAGCGGGGGCGCGGCTGGGGGAAGGGCGCGAAGGGATCGGGCGGCGGATCGCTGGCCGCAGCCAGAACCGGCACGGCCTGCGGAGGATCGGGCAGCACCGCAAGTGCGGAGGCGGGCGGCGGAGGCAGGGCGGGGCGGGCCTGCGTGCCGGTCATCGCCAGGGCGTTGGCCGTAATGGCATTGGTAACAAGGTCGGGCAGGGCGCAGGCAGAACCGCCGCAGGCCCTGTCGATGGCCGCCTCGACCACGATGCGCGTGCCGGCCTCGATGGCGTCGCCGGCGGCAGCGCCGGCGCGCGCCTCGATCTCGGCGACCCCGCCATGGGGCACCATCACGAGATAAGCGAGCGACAGCCAGAAGGCGGAACGCAGGATAAACATGGCTCTTTTCTCCCTTGCGGGAATGGTCGGCTGCGGCCGGAACGACATGCCCCGGGCCATCAGGGAAGCATCGCGCGGCTTAAGGCATCGCGGCCCGAATGGGTTGCATTTGAACAAAATGCAGGGTTTCCGAAGCCTTTCGCCCGGCAAGGAACTGTTTACGCTAGCGACAGAAACCACCGCCGAATCAGGCCTATAGACGGCGCCTGCGGGCTCCGGAGGGGCCGGCTTAAGGCCCTCTTAGCTCTTGGCGTGGAGGGTGGCGGCACCAAGAGACCCAACCAGATCCGGGACCCGTCCGCCTCCATGCCCAGCATCGTCACACGCCTGTTCGGGCGCGCCGGGCAGGATCCGGCACCGGCACGGCAGGCCCCCATGGGCCTTGTCGGATCCGGGCTGCTCGCCGGGCTGTCGATGCCGATGCGGCTGGTGCTGCTGGCCGGGGTGGCGGGGCTGCCCTTTGGCGCCTATGGGCTGAGCCAGGGCACGCCGGCGGGCCTGCTCGCGGCCGCATTCTCGCTGGCACTGGGGCTGGCCGTGCCCGTGGCGCTGCATGTGGCCCGCCGTCGTGAGGGCGCGACGGCGACGCGCCCGGCCGCGGGGCTGGGCCAGGCCGACATGCGCGACCTGCTCGAAAAGCTGCGCGACGGAGTGATGCGGCTTGGCGAGGATGGCGGGGTGCGCTTTGCCTCGGGCTCGGCCGCAACGCTGCTGGGCTGCCCGCGCTATGGCCTTTTGGGGCAGGGGTTGTTCGAGCGCGTGCATGTGCTCGACCGGCCGGCCTGGCTGACGGCGCTCGACACGGTGCGGCGCACCGGCGCCGGGCGCATCGTGGAACTGCGGCTGCGCCAGGACGATGCCGAGGGCCTGACGCGGGCGCCGCGCTTCATTCTGGCTTCGGCCGAACTCAGCCGCTCGGCCGATGGCCGCGAGGTGCTGGTGATTCTCGAGGAGATCGGCATCGGCATGCCCGCCGAAGGCGCCGCACGGCAGGCGACAGAGGGTGGGGATGCGCTGCCCCATGGCGCGCAGCTGTTGGCCACCATCGGCCACGAACTCAAGACCCCGCTCAACGCCATCGTGGGCTTTGCCGACATGCTGGGCGACGGGCTGGCCGGCCAGCTCAACGCCACCCAGAAGGATTATGCCGGGCTGATCGGCAAGAGCGGACGGCACCTGGTGGGGGTCGTCGATGCGCTGCTCGATTATTCGCGCATCGAGGCGGGGCGATTCGCGCTCGAGCCGCAGCTCTTCGACCCCGCAGCGATCGTGGCCCCGAGCCTCGCCATGGTGGGAGCGATGGCGCAGAGCCATGGCGTGACGTTGAAAACCGAGCTGCCCGCCGCCCTGCCGGCCGTGATGGCGGACGAGCGCGCCTGCCGGCAGATTCTCATCAACCTGCTGACCAACGCCATCAAATTCAGCCAGAAGGGCGCGACGGTCAGCGTATCGCTGCGCCGGCAGGGGCGGCATCTCTGCCTGCAGGTAAGCGATTCGGGCATCGGCATGGACACCGATTCGCTGGCCCGGCTCGGCGAGCCCTTCTTCCAGGCCCAGCAGGGCCTTGACCGCCGCTATGAGGGCACCGGGCTCGGGCTTTCGATCGTCAAGGGGCTCGTGGGCCTGCATGGCGGGCGCATGGTGGCCCAGTCGAGCCCGGGCGAGGGCACGGTGATGAGCGTTCTTCTGCCCATAAACGGTCCGGCAACCAAGTTGGAGGACACTGGCCAGGTCGTATCCCTCGACAGGGACCCGTCCAACCAGCCCATGCCCCAACCCATGACCACATGGCCCGACGCAAGAAGAAGAGCAAGATGACAGCGACCACGCTCACCCACCTGCCGCTGGCGGCGGGTGGTGCCATCGCCCATTCCGCCAAGCGCGCCGCCCTCTGGGGCATTGCCAGTTACATGCGGGCGCCGCTCGCCAATACGGCGATCACGGCGCTTGTGAGCTTTTCCGTGCTCGCCGGAAGCAACGCGCTCTATCTGCAAAAGGGCGAGCATCCCGCCCCGCTTTTCGGGGTGAACCGGGAGGCGCCCGCCCCTGTCGCGCCCCCGGCCGAGACCGCCCCTGCCGTGCCGGTGCTGCGCGAGACGGCGCGCGTGCCGGCCATGGCCACGCCGCAGCGCGAGACGACGGGCAGCGTCGCCGCGCCGCGCACCGCGCCCGAGGGCGCCATCGGCAACAAGGACGTGTTCGAGGTGCAGCGCAAGCTCCAGGCGATGGGGCTGTTCACCGACCGTGTCGACGGGTTCTACGGACCCAAGACGGCCAGTGCCATCCGCGCCTTCGAGCAGCGCCAGGGGCTGACCCCGCGCGGTGAATTGAGCCGCGAGATCGTGCAGAAGATCCTCGCCACATCGATCGCGAGCCCGGCTCCGGCCGCGGTGCAGCGGGCGACCCCCGAGCCGGTGGCTGCCCCGCAACAGGCGAGCGTGCCGCGCGCCGAGCCCCTGCCGCTGGTGGCGCCGGCGGTTGCGCCGGTTTCGGGTCCGGTCAATGCGGTGAACGCGCTGATCGCGCCGCCCCCCGCGCCATCGGCCCAGATTCCGGCCGCGACCACTCCGGCAGCGGTGCCGCTTGCCGCAACCGTCACGCCCCTGACGCTGGGCGGCGCGGCAGCGATGGCCGCGCAGCAGCCGCGCGACGGCCTGCGCCGCGAACTGCCGGCCACCCCGCAGCAGGCGATGGACATCGCGGTCGAAACGGCCGGCGATGCCATCGAGACGATCATCCAGGGCGTGCAATCGGTGGCGATGACCAGCCCACCGGCCCAGGCGCAGCCCGCTCCGGCGCCGGCCCAGATCGCCGCGATCCAGCCCATGCCGGCCCTGCCGCAGCCGATGCCGACAGCACCGACGCCGACACCTCCGGCCCCAGTAACCGCGGCGGCGCTGCCGCAGGCGGTGCAGGCGAGCACGGCTGCGACGACCACCGCCTCGATCGGCGCGGCGGCGTTCTCGCCGCATGACCGCGAGGTGGTGGCGCGCATCCAGCGCGGGCTGGCGAGCCTGGGGTTCCTCCACGGCCCGGCCGATGGCGTGGCCGGGGAAGCGACGGCGCGGGCGATCCGCAATTTCGAGGTCTATTACAACTACGACGTGACCGGCCGCGTGGCGCCCGAGCTTGTCGACCTGCTGCTCGACAAGGGCGCGGTGCTCTAGCAGCCATGCTGCGCAGCGATATCTGGGTCGGCGCCTTCGTGCGTCGCCACAATGACAAGGGCCATCTCTGCGTGCTCTCGCGCCGGGGCGATCCGATCGCGGGGCAGGTGTTCATCGAGATCGATCATCTCGACGGCACGATGAGCCTTTTCGCTCCCGCCCCGATGGCGCTGCGCAAGGACGACGGCACCGACCGCGTGTTCCAGCGCCGCTTTACCCGCGCGCCCGCGCTTGATGTGCGCGAAAGGCTGCGGCGCGAGGCCGATTTCGACCCCGATTTCTGGCTCGTGAGCCTCGATATGCGGGGGGATGATATCGGGGTGAGCGTGGTTTAGGGGGGGAGGGTCCCGAACCTCGTGCTTCGAGACGCGCCTTCGGCGCTCCTCAGCATGAGGTTCTCAGGGATTTTAGGGAAGGTATCTATTGCAACTGGCCCCTCGGGCCCTCATCCTGAGGTGCTTTGCGCAAGCAAAGCCTCGAAGGACGAGGGCGGTGCTGTGGACATAGTGGTCTATATCCTGCGCTGCGCTGACGGCTCCTATTATGTGGGTAACACCCGCAAGCCGATCGAGCAACGCGTTGCAGAGCATAATGGCGGTCTGATCGCTGGGTATACACAAAGTCGGCCGCCGGTGGAGCTGGCTTACTCAGAGGTCACCAATGTCCTCATTGTCGCCTTCGAGCGGGAGCGACAGCTCAAAGGCTGGAGCCGCGCCAAGAAGGAGGCGTTGATCGCGGGACAGTCGGAGGATTTGCCGCGATTGGCCAGCCGGAGAAAGCGGTAAGCGAAGAGCCCGAACCTCGTGCTTCGAGACGCCCCTGCGGCGAGCCATTCGCGCATAGCGCTCATGGCCTTCCTGCGCTTCGGTCGCTCCACAGGAGCGCCCGGACCCTGCGGGTCGCTTGGAAGCCTCAGCATGAGGTTCTGAGGGGTTTCAGAGAAAGTATCTACTGCACCTGCCTTTCGGCCCTCATCCTGAGGTGCTTTGCGTAAAGCAAAGCCTCGAAGGACGAGGGCGGCGCCTAGCTGGCGCGGCGGGTGCTGAGTTTGCCGAGGGCTTCGATGGCGGCTTCTACCCCCACAGTGCGGGTGGCGAGGCCGGTGCGGGTGCGGCGGACCGGTTCGGCGCGGAAGGGGGCGAATTCGGGTTTGCCGAGATCGAGCAGGTTCACCTCGCCGCGCCACGAGCTCATGAGATAGGCGCAGGCATCGGCGCTGACGCTGTCGAAAAGCTCCGAGAAGGTGGCGAGCGCGGCCGACCTATCGGTGTCGTGGGCGGTGGCGTGGATGAGCACCTTGAGCCCGTCGGCCGCCCGGCAGCCAAAGCCGCGCAGGATGACGAACAGTGCCGCGCCGCTCGAATCATGGGCGATCTGGCCGCAGCGCACCTCGTCGAGCCCGGTGATCTGGTGCAGGAGGCGTGTGACCTCGGGACGGCGGTTTTCGGAGAAGAGTTTCATCAGCGCGCGGGTCAGCTCGTCGATGGCGACGGTGAGCTGTTCGAGCGTGCGCCTGATCGGCGCCTCGGGCGTCGGGCGGCGGGCAAAGGCGGAAATGACCTTGAGCCGGTCGGCTTCGTTGAGGTCAAAGAAGGCCGGCGCGAGCAGCGCGGCATCGAAATCATCGCGCGCCGCCAGCGACCAGGCGACCTGATGATCCATCTGCGCGGCGCGGGCCAATGCCCCGAGATAGGCGCCCGAGGGCCGGATGGCGGTGTTGGTGGCGAGCGCGCGATAGACCTTGCGGCTGTTCATCTGGAAAAGCCGCGCAAGCACCGGATTGGTGAGATCGCTCCGCCGGGCGAGGGCGGCGCCGGCCAGCACGTCGCCGGTGGAGACCACGCCAAGCATGGTGGCTTCGCTGAGCCGGGTGGCGGCGACGAGGAAATCGGGCAGGTCGCTGCCGATATTGGCCACCACCAGCGCTTCGAGCTCGGGGGAAAGACTGTCGGATCGCCCGAGCGTCGCGGCGGCCTTGGAGCGGGCGGCGGGGCTGCCGGCGGCAAAGAGCCTGTCCACAAGCGCGAGGAACTGCTCGGTTTCGGCCGCGGTGGGCTTGCTGCGGCGCGCAAAGGCATCGCAGGCCGCCACGAGCAGCGTGTTGGTGCGATCAAGACCCCCGGTCTCGATCATCTGCTGGAAGGTATCGTAGGGCTGGAAGCCGGCCATCTTGTGTCCAGGAAGCCACGCGCGGCGGCGCGAATCGCGTTGACCTCCAATCTTCCAGTCAATCGTTAGCGAACTGTTAACCTTACCGAACCCCTAATGGCAGGCATCGGGGCGAATTCGAAGCCGGCTTGGGGAAGCCGGCCCGGGCGGCGAACCGGCCATTCCGGCCGGGCGATCCGTCGTCGATGGAGGCCGGATTGGGAAAGCTGTTGTCGTTTACTGCAAAGCCGGAAACGGACCGAAAACCGCCGCCGCCGGGGGCGATGCCGGGCAAGCTGCTGCTGTTCACCGGCATCCGCTACGAGCGGAGCGAAGCACCGCAGCCCGACAAACCCGACCAGCGCAGCGGCTCGCGGCGCCGGCGCGGATGAGGGCTTTGGCGCGTGTCGGCCTGGGGCTCGTGCTCGCGCTTGCGACGGCCAGCGGAGCGCTGGCGCAACCGCGTCCGCTGGGCGATTTCGGCCGCCCCAAGCCATCGGTGTGGCATGACGAGGTGCTGCCGGCGCTGGGCAGCGGGCGGGCACGGCTCTTCGGGGAGGGCGGCTCGGACCTCATCGTGACCGATGCCGAGCGCGAGATGGCCGACCGGCTCTGGCGCTACGAGATTTCGCCCCATGCCGCCGACTGGGTGTTCGATGCCTCGGCCGAATTGCGGCGGGTGCGCATCGCCTCATCGGCGCGGGCAAAGCTCGATCTGTCGCGCTATTTCAACTGGCTCAAGAGCACGGGCTATGCCTCCTCGGGCACGCGGTTTCGCACCGTGGCCGACCATGTGCGGGCCGATATCGATCTTTTGCCTCAGGCCTTCGCGGCGATCTGCGCGGTGATGGAGCTCGATGCGCAACGGGCTTATGCGGCGAGCCAGCTGGCGGTGGCCGATGCGCGGCTCACCCGGCAGGTGGCGCTGCGGGCGCAGGACAACGCCATCGCCATCACCCGCTTCGTGGCGCTGCTCGAATTCCGCCACGCCAGCTATCTCTACGCGCTCGACCGGCTTCTGGTGGAAAGCCCCGACCCTTCGGCGCGCGAGGCCGATGGGCGGATCGCCGATCTCGAGATCTGGGTGGGGGAGGCGCTGGCCGGCCGCTTCTGCCATGCGCCGGGTTTTCTGGCGGGCCGGGCCGGGCAGGAGGCGCTGCCGGGCCGCGTGCTGATGGGGCGGGGGGATGAGGACGCGGGGTTGCCGCGGAAGTAAGGGGCTTGGGGGCGCCTGCAAGCGAACGGAGATTCCCGCTTTCGCGGGAATGACCCGGTGCGTGGGGGTGGGTCGGGGGCTGCTAAGGATAGAGAGGACCTCACCCTGAGGAGCCCCGCAGGGGCGTCTCGAAGGGCGAGGTTCGCCCGCACCGTGCTGCCCGCCCTCGTGCTTCGAGACGCGCCTTTGGCGAGCCATTCGCGCATAGCGCTCATGGCCTTCCTGCGCTCCGGTCGCTCCACAGGAGCGCCCGGACCCTGCGGGTCGCTTGGAAGCCTCAGCATGAGGGCTCAAAGGCATGAGGGCTCGGGGGAGGCAGGGGAGAGGCCACAAACTCATTGCCCGCCACAAACTTATCCCCGCGTCACGGTGATGGGGTAGAGTTCTGCCATGGTCGCAGAACTGGGCGCTGAGCCCGGCGGCCTTCATAGTTTCAGGACAGCGATGACGGATGTGACCGAAGGCGAGGCGCCGGCGCCGGCGGCGGCGGTCGACTGGGCGGCGGTGCGGGCCGAATACGAGGCCGGTGAAGAGCTGGTGCGCGAGATCATCGTCCGCCACGGCATCACCCGGAGCCAGCTCGACTGGCGCTCGCGCCGCGAGGCCTGGGCGACACGCCAGCGCGGAGTTCGGGTCGATCGCGGTGCAATGGTCGGCCGG
The DNA here is from genome assembly GCF_900119845.1 of Devosia enhydra. Taxonomy (GTDB): domain Bacteria; phylum Pseudomonadota; class Alphaproteobacteria; order Rhizobiales; family Devosiaceae; genus FPKU01. The sequence goes on along the minus strand of NZ_FPKU01000003.1, from coordinate 85,341 downwards.
CTCTTTCGCCTGCTCGACCGCCAGACCCTGGCCATGGAGAAGATGATGTCCGATGAACCCGATCGCGAGATGGCGGCGCTGGGCAAGCTCGTCACCACGCTCGAAAAGCTGATCGAGATCGACGAGCGCACTGCCCGCAAGGCGCCGCGCCGCCAGAGCGTGGATGCCGAGGGGCTGCGGCGCAAGCTGGCCGAGCGCATCGACCGGCTGGTCAAGGACTGAGGCGTGGAGCGCTCGATCGGTGCCCGCGCCGTCGCGGGGCTGAGCGAAGCCGAGATCACGCAGCTCTGGTACGATTTTGCCCTGACAGCGCGGCCCCAGCAATTGCCGCCCCCCGGCGACTGGACGACCTGGCTGCTGATCGGCGGGCGGGGGTCGGGCAAGACCCGCGCCGGGGCCGAATGGATCCGCAGCCTTGCCACCGCGCCGGTGCCGGTCTCGCCCATCGCGCTGGTGGGGGAAACCATGGCCGAGGCGATCGCGGTGATGATCCGGGGCGAAAGCGGGCTTCTGGCGGTACATCCGCCGGCCGAGCGGCCGGTGCTCAAGGGCACGACGCTGACCTGGCCTTCGGGCGCTGTGGCGAGCGTGCTTTCGGCCTCGGACCCGGATCGGTTTCGCGGTCCGCAATTTGCCGCCGCCTGGTGCGACGAGGTGGCCAAATGGCCGGACCCCGAAGCGGCGTGGGACATGCTGCAATTCGGGCTGAGGCTGGGGCCCCGGCCCCGCCAGCTGGCGACCACGACGCCACGGCCCACCCCGCTGATCAAGCGGCTGCTGCACGACGGGCAGACGGTGGTGACGCGGATGAAGACCGCCGACAATCGCAGCCATCTGGCGCCGGCTTTTCTCGAGGTGGTGGTGGCGCGCTATCGCGATACGGTGCTGGGGCGACAGGAGCTCGATGGCGAGCTGATCGAGGACCGGCCCGATGCGTTGTGGCGGCGCGACCAGTTCCTGCGGCCCGAACCGGGCACCGAGGCGGGGCGCACCGTGGTGGCGGTGGACCCGCCGGTGACGGGCAAAAAGACATCGGATGCCTGCGGCATCGTCGTCGCCACCCGCAGCGAAGCGGGGGCGGTGGTGCTGGAGGATGCGACGCTGCATCCGGCGCCCCCGGTGATCTGGGCCGAGCGCGTGGTGCGCGCCTTTCATGCCCATGAGGCCAATCTGGTGGTGGCCGAAGTCAACCAGGGCGGCGAGCTGGTGCGCCAGATGATCGCCCAGATCGACCCCTCCGTACCGGTCAAATCCGTGCATGCGAGCCGGGGCAAGTGGCTGCGCGCCGAACCGGTGGCGGCGCTTTATGCCCGCGGGCTCATCCGCCACGCGGCCGGGCTGGGCGCGCTCGAAGACGAAATGTGCGCCTTCGGGGCCGACGGGCTGAGCGAGGGGCGCTCGCCCAACCGGGTCGATGCGCTGGTCTGGGCCCTGACCGAACTGATGCTGGGCGACCAGGGGCCGCGCGTGCGCAGGCTCTGAGCCGACCCATTTGATTGCAACAAGGAATGCGTTCATGCCGAACTGGCTCAGCCGCCTCACGGGCGGGCAGGGCGCGCGGCCGGCCGAGACCAAGGCCGCCCCCGTGCATCACCTCGTGCGGATCGACAGCCTCAGCCCCGCCGAATGGACCGCGGCCGGGCTAGGCGGGCTTGGGCAGGCCGGCTTTGCCCGCAACCCCGTGGTCTATCGCTGCGTGCGGATGGTGGCGGAGGCGGCCAATCGCGTGCCCTTCCGCATCGAGGAGGGTGGGCGGCGACTGGCCGAACACCCGGCGCTCGCGCTGCTGCGCCGGCCCAATGCGCGGCAATCGGGCAGCGAGATGCTCGAAATGGTCTATGCCCACCTGATGGTGGCGGGGAACGCCTATCTCGATGCCGCGATCATCGACGGTGCGGTCAAGGGCCTGCATGTGCTGCGACCCGACCGGGTGAAGGTGATTGCCGGCCCCGATGGCTGGATCACGGGATACGAACACACGGCTGGCGGGCGCACGACACGGCTGCGGCAGGACAGCCTGCCCATCGCGCGGGTTCTGCATATGAGCCTGATGAACCCGCTTGACGATCACTACGGGCTCTCCCCGCTCGATGCGGCGCGCCAGGCGATCGACCTGCACAATGCCTCGGCCAACTGGAACAAGGCGCTGCTCGACAATTCGGCCCGGCCTTCGGGCGCGCTGGTCTACACCACCGGCGGGCACCTGACGCAGGAGCAGTTCGAGCGGCTCAAGAGCGAGCTGGAGGACGGATTTTCCGGCTCCCGCAACGCCGGCCGACCGATGGTGCTCGAAGGCGGGCTCGAATGGCGGGCCATGGCGCTCAGCCCCCGCGACATGGATTTCATCGAGGCGCGCAACGGGGCGGCGCGCGACATCGCGCTCGCCTTCGGCGTGCCCCCGATGCTGCTCGGCATTCCGGGCGACAATACCTATGCCAACCTCGTGGAAGCGAGCCGGGGGCTCTGGCGGCAGACCATCATTCCCTTGGTGCGGCGGGTGGCCGACGATTTGTCATTCTGGCTCGCCCCCGCCTTTGGCGAGGGGATCGAGATCATCCCCGATTTCGACGCGGTCGAGGCGCTCGCCGAAGATCGCGCCCAGCTCTGGCGACGCGTGAGTGAGGCAGGCTTCCTCACCGATGCGGAAAAGCGCGCGATGCTTGGGGTCGGCGAATAGGGCTCAAGCAGCGCGGTTGCGGGCACCGCGGCCGGCGAGCAGCCCCTTGATCGATATGTCCTCATCGATCTGCGGCCAGTGAATTCCGACACCGCCGCCCAAAAGCCGCCAATCGGCGCGAGCTGTGGCTGTGGCGTCCCTGAGGCGCGGAAACCACTCGATCGGCACGGAAATCTGGCGGCCATCGCCTAGGACGACACGCAGAACATCGGCTTCGACAGTGACGTCGATTGCGACCGGCTCGGTATCAAGCACTAAAGAATTCATTCCACGCCTCAAGAAACTTTTGGCGGTTGCTCTGGATCACAAGCCTCAGGGTCGACAGCTCATGGGCCTTAAACCGCTGCGATGATGCCAGTTCCACGGGCTCAAGCCAATACTTGGCAAGCCCGTCGCCCGCCTCGACGTGAATATGGGGCGGCTCATCGCCTTCATTGGCGAAAAAGAAGAACCGGTAGCCGGCAAGACGCAACACCGTCGGCATGGCTCCCTCCATCCTTCACCACCACACGATACGGCAGATGGACACACTCACCAAGACCGTCGCCGAGCGCGGCGACCTGGCGCATCTGGCGCTGTTTCTCTGGGCTTCGGGAGCATCGACGCTTCTGGCCTGGAGCCTGCGCGAGCTCAGCACCGCCAACCGGCGCTTCAACGATTTCGTCAAGGAAATCGCGGCGCTCAACCAGCTTTTCCAGCGGAGAGACAAGTGACGAGATCCAACCGATCCCCCCGCGAAGCCGGCGCGGAACACGCCCAGGTGTTCCGCCAATTCGCCTGGAACATCGCCGGCGCCATCGCGCCCAATGGCGGACGGCAGGCCGGCACCCGCAACCCGGCACCGCCCCCGGCGCAGCCGGAGCGCAGCTGATGGCGCTCGCCTCCCGCCATATCGCCATCGACGAGGAGGGGCAGTTCGCCGGCTATGCCAGCGTATTCGGCCGCCCCGACGACACCGGCGACATCGTGATGAAGGGTGCCTTCGCCAAAAGCCTCGCAGCGCGCGGGCATGAGCAGGTGCGCCTGCTCTTCCAGCATGACCCGAAAGAGCCCGTCGGCATCTGGGAAAAGCTCGTCGAGGACGGCTTCGGCCTCTGGGCCGAGGGCCGGCTGGTGCCCGGCGTGCCGCGCGCCGATGCGCTGCGGCGGCTGATCGAAAAGGGCGCGCTCGACGGGCTGTCCATCGGCTTTCGCACACGGCGCGCCACGCGCGAGCCGGTGAGCGGGGGCCGCAGGCTCTGGCAGGTCGACCTGTGGGAAATCTCCATCGTCACCTTTCCCATGCTCGACGCCGCCCGCATCGCGCGCCACCGGCGCTTTTCCGCAATCCGCAACGAGGGATGAACCCGATGACCGATTTTTCAACCGATGCCTTCGAGACCAAGGCCGGCGCCGGGGCCCAGCCCGTGGCCGGCGGCGCCGAGGCGCTTCTGGGCGAGCTGATGCACGCCTTCGAGACCTTCAAGCAGACCAATGACGAGCGGCTCGACCGCATCGAGCGGCGCGGATCCTCCGATACGCTGATCGATGACAAGCTCGACCGCCTCAACCGCGCCATCGACGGGGCCAAGGCGGCGCTCGACCGGCAGGCGGTGGACCGGGCCCGGCCGCAGCTCGATGGCGGGAGCCCGGCCGCCGCCGACGAGTACAAGCAGGCCTTTGCCGCCTATGTGAAGCGCGGCGAGGAAAAGGCGCTCTCGATCGGCTCGAACCCCGATGGCGGCTATGTGGTGCCCCAAGAGACCGAGGCAGCCATCACCCGGCTGATGACGGCGCTGTCGCCCATCCGCGCCATAGCCGGGGTGCGGGTGATCTCCTCGGGCACCTATCGCAAGCCGGTCACCCTGACCGGGCCGGCGGCCGGCTGGGCCGGGGAGACGGCGGCGCGGCCGGAGACGGCATCGCCCACCCTCGATTCCCTCGCCTTTCCGGCCGCGGAACTCTACGCCATGCCGGCGGCGACCTCGGCCTTTCTCGATGATGCGGCGGTGGATGTGGGGGCCTGGCTGGCCGACGAGGTGAACGCGGCGTTCGCGGCGCAGGAGACCACGGCCTTCGTTTCGGGCAACGGCACCAACCGCCCGCGCGGCTTTCTCAACTACACCCAGGCGGCCGAGGACGATTGGGAGTGGGGCAAGATCGGGTATCTGCCGACCGGCGTTTCGGGCGACTGGCCGGCCGAGGACGAGAGCGACGTGCTGGTCGCCCTCGTCTACACCCTCAAGGCCGGCTATCGCCAGAATGCCAGCTGGGTGATGAACCGCAGGACGCAAGGGGCGATCCGCAAGTTCAAGGATGCCGATGGCAATTATCTCTGGCAGCCGGCGGCGGGCGCGGGCGGCCGCTCGACCCTGCTCGGCTTCCCGCTGGTTGAGGCCGAGGACATGCCCGATATCGGGGCTGCGGCCACCCCGATCGCCTTCGGCGACTTCCGGCGCGGCTATCTCGTGGTCGACCGGCAGGGGGTGAATGTGCTGCGCGATCCCTATTCGGCCAAGCCGCATGTGCTGTTCTACACCACCAAGCGTGTCGGCGGCGGCGTGCAGGATTTCGACGCCATCAAGCTGCTGAAGTTCGCCGCGAGCTGAGGCGACCGAACCTCATCCTGAGGCGCCCCGCATCAGCGGGGCCTCGAAGGACGAGGTTCGGGCTAATCGTTTCTCCCCCTCTACCGGGTCGTTCCTGCGGAAGCAGGAACCTCTGTTGGCCCGTCCGCATCGCAAACGGAGGTCCCTGCTTTCGCAGGGACGACCCAGGGGTGGGGGCGGGATGGGGTGCCCGGCTCTCGTCCTTCGAGACGCCTCTGTCGAGGCTCCTCAGGATGAGGGCCTCCGAGGTCTCCGGTGGCGATGGAGCCTCCGGGGGGACTGAGTGCCAGGCTGCCACGGTCCGTCCGGGCGCAGGCCCTCTCGCCATTCATAACCAAGGACATTGCCATGACTTCCTATCTCCTGGCGGGGCCCGCTGTGGAGCCTGTGAGCCTTGCCGAGGCGCGGGCGCATCTGCGGCTCGATGGCGAGGGCGAGGATGGGCTGGTTGCAACGCTCGTCACCGCCGCGCGCATCCATGTCGAGGCGGTGACGGGGCGGGCGCTGATCGCCCAGAGCTGGCGGCTGGTGCGCGATGCGTTTCCCGCCAACCGGATCGTGCCGCTGCCGATCGGCCCGCTGATTAGCCTCGAGGCCATTACCGCCTATGACGGCGACGGGGTGGCGCAGGCGGTGCCGCTGGCCGGCATTATGCCCGAAAGCGGATCGCATCCGCCCCGCTTGTTTCTGCCGCGCCTGCTGGCGCAGCCGCCCCTGCGGGAGCGGCAGGGGCTCGAGATCGACTTCATCGCCGGCTTCGGCGAGGCGCCGGAGGATGTGCCCGAGGGGCTGCGGCTGGCGCTGCTGCGGCTCGTTGCGCACTGGTTCGAGAACCGCGACGCGGTGATCCTCGCCGGATCGGGCAGCATCGTGCCCATGGGCATCGATACGCTGCTGACCCCCTGGCGGAGGGTGCGGCTGTGAGCGAGACGCTGCCCGCGATCGGCCTCTTGCGTGACCGGATCGGTTTTGCCCGCAAGGAGATGACGGCGGAACCCGAGGGTGGGCATGGCGTGGTCTACATGCCCGTTGCGACCCTCTGGGGGCGGGTGCGGGCGCTCTCGAGCCGCAGGCAGGCCGAGGCCGACGGGCGCGGCGTGACCATCACCCATATGGTGACGCTGCGCTACCGGGGCGACGTGAAGCCGGGGGATCGGCTGACGGCGCGGGGCCGGCATCTCTTTGTCGAGCGAGCCGAGGATATCGATGGGCGACGCGCCTTCATCGCCTGCGCCTGCAGCGAAACCCTGACGACGGGATAGCGCCATGACCCACCCCATTCTGGCGCTGCAGGGAGCACTGCGCGCAGCTTTTGCCGATGACGCTGTACTGGTGGCGCTGATCGGGGCCGATGGCGTGTTCGATGCGCCGCCGCGCGGACGCGAGCCGCCCTATGTCACCATTTTTCGCCACGACATCGCCCCGCGCGATGGTGACCTCGCGCCCGGACACACGCACCGGCTGGTTTTGCAGGCCTGGGCGGCGGGGCCGAGCCGCAAGGAGGCGCTGGCGATCGTCGACCGGCTGGTCGCGGTGGCGCTCGATGCGCCGCTTGCTCCCGATGGGCTGGCAGTGACGCTGAGGCGCCACGAGCGCACCGAAACGGCGATCGATGCCCGCACCGGCCGGGCCCGCGCCACGCTGACGCTGGGACTTTTCACCGAACCCTCGGCCTGACCCGCCTTTCACCCCAACAAGGATCATCAGCCATGGCAGCCCAGAGCGGCAAGGACATGCTCGTGAAGCTCGACCGCACCGGATCGGGCGATTATCTGACCGTCGCCGGCTTGCGCACGCGCAGCCTCGCCTTCAACGCCGCGCCGGTGGACGTGACCGACGCCGAAAGCGCCGGGCGCTGGCGCGAACTGCTCGAAGGCGGCGGCGTGCGGCGCGCCGCGATCTCGGGTTCGGGTGTATTCAAGGACCAGGCGTCGGACGAAGAGGTGCGGGCGCTGTTCTTTGCCGGCACCATCCGCACCTGGCAGCTGCTGCTGCCCGGCTTCGGCACGGTTTCCGGCCCGTTCCAGATCGTGGCGCTGGAATTTTCCGCCGACCATGCCGGTGAGGTGACCTTCGAGCTGGCGCTCGAAAGTGCCGGGGCGGTGGGGTTCGCGGCGCTTTAGCGCGCTGCGTCGGTGTGTGGGGCGCACCCCCTCCCGGCCTCCCCCGTGAAGGGGGAGGAGGGGGCTCCGTGGGTGGGGCGACTGCCGCCCCGTCCGCTGTCGTCCCTGCGAAGCAGGGACCTCCGTTGCTGCGCTTGCCTCTCAAACAGAGGTCCCTGCTTTCGCAGGGACGACCGGGTGAGGGGCAAGCTGCAGAGCAAGAGCCTCGCGATGATCGCGTTCGGCGGCGGCTGGCGAACGAATGATTTCAACCATCAAGAGACAGGCAATGGCCAATTCTCATCGCGGCGAGATTGCCGCATCGATCGGGGGCGAGGTGCGGACGCTGTGCCTGACGCTGGGGGCGCTGGCCGAGCTCGAAGAGCGGCTGGGGGCGGGGGACCTCGCGGGGCTGGCCGAGCGCTTCGGAGCGGGGAAGGTGAGCGCACGGGACCTGACGGCCATCATCGGGGCCGGGCTGCGCGGCGGTGGCAATAATGTGACCGATGACGAGTTGGCGCAGATGAGCGTCGAGGGCGGCTTGCGCGGGGCCGCCGAGATCGCGGCGCGGCTGCTGCGCGCCACCTTCGGGGAGGTGGGGTGATGGCGCCGTTTCCCTGGGCCGAGGCGATGCGCTTTGGGCTCGGCGTGCTGAAGCTTTCGCCCAAAGCCTTCTGGGCCATGACGCCCTTGGAACTGGCGCGCGCCCATGAGGGGGTGTTCGGCCAGCGCGGGGCAGCGCTGGGGCGCGCCGGACTCGAGGCGCTGATGGCGCAATTTCCAGACAGGGAGGCAAGGGATGGCTGACGGCTTTTCATCGACCCGGCTGGGCGAGGAACTGGGCGATGTGTCGCTCGAACTCGACCGCATCGACGATCTCGCCGAAGGGGTGTCGCGGACGCTCTCGCGCGCCTTTCGCGGCGCGGTTCTGGATGGGCGCTCGCTCAACGGCGTGCTGGGCGAGATCGCCCGCAGCTTTTCCGACATCGCGCTCAAGGCGGCGTTCAAGCCCTTGGGCACGCTGGTGGAAGGGGCGATCACGACGCTGTTTGCCGGCACCAACCCGGCGCTATCGGGTGTGACCCCCTTCGCCAAGGGCGGGGTGATCGCGACGCCAACCTATTTTCCGCTCGGGCGTGGTACGGGGCTTGCGGGCGAAGCGGGACCCGAGGCGATCCTTCCGCTGCGACGCGGCAGCGACGGCCGGCTGGGGGTGGCGATGCCGGGCGGCGGGGGCGGGGTGTCGCTCTCGGTCACCATCAATGCCAGCGACGCGCGCTCGGTGATCGCGAGCGAGGCCGAAATCGGCGCGATGCTTTTGCGCGCCGTGCGGCGCGGATCGCGGGGGAGCTGAGCCATGGCATTCCATGCGATCCGCTTTCCGCTCGACATTGCGCTGGGCGCGCGCGGCGGGCCGGAGCGGGCGACCGATATCGTGACGCTCGCCAGCGGTCGCGAGGCGCGCAACAGCCGCTGGGCGCAGTCGCGCCGCCGCTATAATGCCGGCTATGGCATCAAGAGCCGCGCCGACATGCAGGCGGTACTGGGGTTTTTCGAGGAGCGGCGCGGGCGGTTCCACGCGTTCCTGTGGCGTGACGGGCTCGACCATTCCTCGGCGCCTTCGGGCGGGGCGCCGACGCCGCTCGACCAGCCGCTGGGGCTGGGGGATGGGGAGACCGCGACGTTCCAGCTGGTCAAGCGCTATGGCGCGAGCTTCGATCCCTATCTGCGGCCGATCACCAAGCCCGTCGCCGGCACGGTGCGGGTGGCGGTGGATGGGGTGGAGCTTTCGGAGGGGGTCTCGGTCGATGCGCTGACCGGGCTCGTGGCGTTTGCGTCCCCGCCCGCCGAGGGCACGGCGCTGACGGCTGGCTTTGTCTTCGACGTGCCGGTGCGCTTCGATACCGACCGGCTCGATATCGAGCTTTCGGGCTTCGATGCCGCCGACGCACCCGTGATTCCGCTGATCGAGGTGCTCGAATGAGAGTGTTCGCCGACACGTTTGCGGACCATATCGCCTCCGGCGCGACGACGCTGGCGACGTGCTGGCGCATCGCGCGCAGCGATGGGGTGGTGCTGGGGTTTACCGATCATGACCGGCCGCTGGCGTTCGAGGGTACCGATTTTCTGCCCACAAGCGGGCTCGAGGGCGGGGAGGTGGCGCGCAAGCTCGGGGCGCAGATCGATACCGGCGAGGTGGCGGGCGTCATCGCTTCCGACGCGATCGCGGAAGCCGACATCCTGCTCGGGCGCTATGACGGGGCGCGGGTCGAGACCTATCGCGTCAACTGGCGGGCGCCTGAGACCCGGGCGCTGATGGCGGTGGCGACCATCGGCGAGATCGTGCGCGAGGATGGCGCCTTTCGCGCCGAACTGCGCTCTGGCCAGGCGGCGCTGGGGCGGGTTTCGGGGCGCATCTGCCAGCCGCTCTGCGATGCCGAGCTGGGCGATGCCCGTTGTGGAGTGGATGTTTCGGCCCCGGCGCTGCGGGCCGAGCTCGAAGTGCTGGCGGTGCTCGACCGGTATCGGTTGCAGGTGGCGGGGCTTTCAGGCTTTGCGCCCGGCTGGTTCACGCTGGGACGGGCCCAATGGACGAGCGGCGGGCGGAGCGGGATTGTCGACCGGATCATCAGCCAGTCGCGGCAGGGTGAGGCCGACGTGCTAGGCTTTGCCGAGCCGGTGGGCGAGCGCGTCGTCGCGGGCGACCTGCTGGTGGTCATTGCCGGCTGCGACCGGCGTTTTGCCACCTGCCGCGAGAAATTCGCCAATGCCGTGAACTTCCGCGGCTTCCCCCATGTGCCCGGCAGCGATCTGCTGCTGCGCTATCCTAGGAGCGGGGACGTGCTCGACGGGCGGCCGTTGGTGTCATGAACGCGGACACGGACGCAATCATCACCACCGCGCGGAGCTGGCTCGGCACGCCCTATCGGCATCGCGCCGCAACGCTCGGGGCCGGGTGCGATTGCCTCGGGCTTTTGCGCGGGGTGTGGCGGAGCCTTTATGGCACAGAGCCGATGGCGGTGCCCGCCTATGGCGCGAGCCTGCGCGACCCGCGCCACAAGGGGGCGCTGATGGCGGCGGCTGAAAAGCTGCTGCAGCCGGCCGGGCCGATGCCCGAGGCGGGGCAGGTGGTGCTGTTCCGGCTGTCGGGCCAGCCCGAGCCGCGCCACTGCGCCATTCTCGTAACGCCCAATCGTTTCATCCACGCGCAGGAGCGGCTGGGGGTGGTGGAGGCCGACCTCACCGACCCCTGGGCCCGGCGCATTGCCGGGCTCTATCGCTTTCCACCCCTCACCGACACCTGCAAGGGCTGACCAGCAATGGCAACACTCGCATTATCGCTCGCCGGGCAGTTTGCCGGCGGGCTCGTGGGCGGCCCCGTCGGGGCGACCATCGGCCGGGCGCTCGGCGCGCTGGCCGGCTCGGCCATCGATGGTGCGCTCTTTGGCGAGCGCCCGCGCGAACCAGCGCGCGCCGATATCCGCCTCACCGGTTCGACCGAGGGCGCCGCGATTCCGAGGCTTTATGGCTGGGGGCGGCTCGAGGGCAACATCATCTGGGCGACCGAGCTCGAACGGCTCGCCGAGGAGGGGGCCGGCGCCAAGGGTGGCGGGCGGGAGGAGGAGTCCGAAACCATCGCCGCGAGCTTTGCTGTGGCGTTTTGCGAGGGCGCGGTGCAGCGGCTGGGCAGGGTGTGGGCCGATGGCCAGCTGCTCGACCCCGAAACCGTGACGATGCGGTTTTATGGCGGCACCGAGACACAGGGCGTCGACAGCCTGATCGCGGCGCGGCAGGGAGACGGGCAGGCGCCGGCCTATCGCGGGCTCTGCTACATCGTCTTCGAGCGCCTGCCGCTCACCGGTTTCGGCAATCGCATTCCCAATATTTCGGCCGAGCTCTGCCGGGTGGTCGGCGACCTCGAGCCGCAGATCCGGGCGGTGACGGTGATCCCCGGGGCGACCGAGTTTGGATACGACCCGAGCCCGCGCGTGCGGCTTTTGGGGCCGGGCGCGACGGGCAACGAGAATACGCACCAGAGCGCCTCGCTCTCGGACTGGACGCTATCTCTCGACGAATTGCAGGCGCTCTGCCCCAATCTCGAACGGGTGGCGCTGGTGGTGGCCTGGTTCGGCAGCGACCTCCGGGCAGGGCACTGCACGATCAGCCCGAAGGTGGAAGCATCGGACCGGACCGTGACCGGGCTGGGCTGGTCGGTGGCCGGGCTGACGCGGGGGACGGCGCCGGTGGTCTCGCAGTTCGCGGGCGGGCCGGCCTATGGCGGCACGCCATCGGACCAGAGCGTGCGGGCGGCGATCGCCGATTTGAGGGCGCGCGGGCTTTCGGTGACGCTCTACCCCATCGTGCTGATGGATATTGCCGCCGGCAACACGCTGCCCAACCCCTATACGGGGGAGGCGGGGCAGCCGGCGCATCCCTGGCGCGGCCGCATCACCTGCGATCCGGCACCGGGGCGGGCGGGATCGCCGGAGGGTTCGGGGGCGGTCGAGACGCAGATCGCGCAACTGGTGGGCGGGACCGGGGACTGGGGCCTGCGGCGCATAGTGCGCCATTATGCAAGCCTCGCCGGAGAGGCGGGCGCCGATGCGCTGGTGATCGGCTCGGAGCTTGTGGGGCTGACGACCCTGCGCGGGGACGGCGGGAGCTATCCTTTCGTCGCGGAGCTGATGGGGCTTGCCGAAGAGGCACGGGCGCTGGCGGGGCCGGGTGTGAAGCTGACCTATGCGGCCGACTGGAGCGAGTACTTCGGGCACCAGCCGCAGGATGGATCGGGGGATCGGCGCTTTCATCTCGATCCGCTCTGGGCCTCCGACGCCATCGATGCGGTGGGGATCGACGCCTATATGCCCATCGCCGACTGGCGCGATGGAGATCGGCATGCGGATGCCGAGGCCTGGGAGAGCCCGTATGATCTCGGTTACCTGCGTTCCGGTATTGCCGGTGGCGAGGGGTTCGACTGGTATTATGCCGACCCTGCCGACCGCATCGCCGGGCTCAGGACGCCGATCACCGATGCGGTGCATGGCGAGCCGTGGGTGTGGCGGTTCAAGGATATTGTGAGCTGGTGGCGCGAGCCCCATCACGAGCGCATCGGCGGGGTACGGAGCCCCGAGCCGACCGCCTGGGTGCCTCAGAGCAAGCCCATCTGGTTCACCGAGCTGGGTTGCGCTGCGGTGGATCGGGGTGCCAACCAGCCTAATGTGTTCGGCGACGCCAAGAGCGCCGAGGACGGGCGGCCGTATTTTTCGGCCGGTACGCCCGACCCGCTGATGCAGCGGCAGGTGCTGCGTGCCCATCTCGGGCATTGGGCGGATGGCACGGCCAACCCGGTCTCGAGTGTCTATGGCGGGCCGATGGTCGATCTGGGCCATATCCATCTCTGGACCTGGGATGCGCGGCCTTTTCCGGCTTTTCCGCGCGACCGTGAGAACTGGGCGGACGGGGTAAATCACGTTACGGGCCACTGGCTGACCGGACGGCTCGGCGGGCTGGCGGCCGATGAACTGGTGGCGGCGATTGCCGCCGATTTCGGGGTGACGGTCAACGCGGAGGCGGCGCGACCGCCCTTCATTCATGGCTATCGGGTGACCGGGCCGACCAATTGCCGCGCCGCGCTCGAACCGGTGCTGGAGGCCACGAGCCTCTTGCTGCGCGATGGGCCGGCGGGGCTGGCCAGCGTGGCTCCGTCGCGGCGGGTGGTCGCGACGATCGAGCGCGAGGATCTCGTCGCCGGCGAGGGCGCGATCCTGTCGCGGCGGCGGCCCGACCCCGGTGAGGCGGTCCGCCAGTTCGCGCTGGGCTATGGCGACCGGGAACGGGATTATCTGGCCGGCACGGTGACGGCGAGCCGGTTCGGCGGCGGGGCTCTGGCGGGCGAGGATTTCGCCCTGGTGCTCGATGCGTCGGGTGCGCGCTTCGCCGCCGAACGGCTGCTGCTGGCGCGGGCGATGAGCGGGGAAACGCTGCGCTTTGCGCTGCCCGAGGCCGAGACGCGACTCGAACCGGGCGACGTGGTTGCACTGTCTGGCGAAGGCGAGGGGCCCTTCGAGATCACCGAGTTGCGCGATGCTGGCACGCGGCAGGTGGTGGCGCGGGCGCGCGTGCCGCTCGTCGATGTGGCGGTGACGGCCGAGCGGGCCTTGCCCGTCGCGCCGGGACCGGCGCCACGGGCATTGCCGCAGGTGGTAGCGGCGCATCTGCCGGCAAGCCCGGCCAATCCCGGCCAGTCGCGGCTGTTGCTGGCGGCTAGCGCGCGGCCCTGGCCGGGGGCGGTGACGGTGGTCGATGTCGCAACGGGCGAGCGGCTGTCGCGGCTGACGCGATCGGCGAGCATCGGGACGCTGCTGGAGCCGGCACCCGCCGGCCCGCTGGCGGTTTGGGACGCCTTCGGCAGCCTGCTGATTCGGTTTGGCAGCGGGCATCCGACATCGGCCGAGGATGGTCCGGTGCTGGCGGGCGCCAACCGGCTGCTGCTACAGACTGAATTGGGCTGGGAGGTGGTCGGCTATGCCGGGGCCGAGCTCGTGGCGCCGGCGACCTATCGGCTGACGCGGCTGTTGCGCGGGCTCGACGGCACCGATGCCGGAATGGCGCCGGCTGCCAGCGGCGCGCTGGCGCTGGTGCTCGACGACAAGGTGGCGCTGCTGCCGATGCCCATTGGGTGGCTGGGTGGCAGTGCCGATCTCCTCGCTTTCGCGGGACCGGGCGATCTCGATGGCACGGCGCTGGACCTCAATGCCGGGCTGGGGCCGGCCTTGCCGCTGGCGCCGGTGCATCTCTCAGCCATCCGCGATCCAGCAAGCGGGGACGTAACGCTGGGCTGGATCGGCCGCAGCCGCGCCGATCCGGGCAACTGGGCACTTGCGGAGGTGCCGGCCGATGGGGTTCCGGACGACTGGCGCATCACCATCAGTGCCGAGGGCGAGACGGCGCGGGTTCTCGGCGTGACGGGTCGCTCGGCGCTCTATTCGGCGGCCGACCAGATCGCCGATTTCGGGGCGCTGCCGGCGGCATTCGACTTCGCTGTGCAGCAGGTGAGCCCGGTGCTGGGACCGGGGCATGCGGGACAGGGGGTGTTTCATGACTGACGACGGTGACGCACGCGCGCGCTTTGCCCATTGCCTCACCCATGTGCTCGCCCATGAAGGCGGCTATGCCGACCATCCGGCCGACCCGGGCGGGGCGACCAATATGGGGATCACCCGCAAGACGCTGGCCCGCTGGCGGGGGATTTCGCCCTATTGGAGCCTGCCCAAGGCCGAGGTGCGCGGGCTCGATCGCGCCGAAGCCGCGACGATCTACGAGGCGCTCTTCTGGCGCAGGAGCGGGGGCGCCGATCTGCCGGCCGGGCTCGACCTGGCGCTCTTCGATTTTGCCGTCAATTCGGGACCGGACCGTGCCATCAGGACCCTGCAGGGGATCGTGGGAGCGAAGGCCGATGGATTTGTCGGCCCGATCACGCTGGCCGCCATCAGGCGCAGCATCGGGCTAGTGGGACTGGCGGGTCTTATCAAGGCGCTGTGCGACCGGCGCCTGAGCTTTCTCGACCGGCTTGCGACCTACGCAACCTTCGGACGCGGCTGGAACCGGCGGGTGGCCGCCATCCGCGCTGCAGCGCTCGCCATGGCGGGCGACCGAACTTCAGCCGGGGGATTAGCCCCGGCGCAACCCTGGAGCGAAATGATGACTTTTCTTTCCGGCTACAAGACCTACATTGTCGCCCTGGCCATGGCGATCGCCGGGCTGGCACAAGTGATGGGCGTCGACCTGCCGAGCTTCGAGGGGCAGTCGGCGGGCCATCTGATGATGGAGGCTCTCGCCATCGTGTTCCTGCGGCAGGGCATCAAGACAGCGGTGGAAAACGCCTGAGCGTGTATCATTCATACCCTGTTCAGCCGCTCGCCCTTAAAGACTGAGGCATGAAAAAGGCACTTCTTCCAGTTCTGGGCATTGCGGCCATGCTGGCCATCGGCGGGACGATATCTCCCGCCATGGCGCAGGGCGGGGCCTGCCTCTCGCCCAATGCCATCCAGCAGGCCATTCAGTCCGGCGAAATCCAGAGCTGGGCGGCGGTCAAGCGCATGGCCGGCATCCCGCCCAATTTCTCGGAGGTCTCGGCAGTCGAGGTCTGCCAGCGGGGCGGGCAGCTTTATTATTCGGTCAGCCTCGTCAGTCCCTCGGGGGAAGTGCAAAGGGTTGCCTTGAACGCAGTCGACGGCTCGCGGTAAGCTGAGGCGCGAGCGGCAGAGGGGGGCCACCCATGCGCATTCTCGTTGTTGAAGACGATACCAATCTCAATCGCCAGATCAAGGACGCCCTGAGCGAAGCCGGCTATGCCGTCGACGTCGCCTTCGATGGCGAGGAGGGGCATTTTCTCGGCGATACCGAACCCTATGACGCGGTGGTGCTCGATATCGGCCTGCCGCAGATGGATGGGCTGTCGGTGCTCGAGGAATGGCGCCGCGCCGGCCGTACGATGCCGGTGCTTCTGCTGACGGCACGCGATCGCTGGAGTGACAAAGTCCAGGGCATCGATGCCGGGGCGGACGACTACGTCGCCAAGCCCTTCCATATGGAAGAGGTGCTGGCTCGCCTGCGGGCGCTGGTGCGCCGGGCGGCGGGGCATGCCTCAAACGAGATCGTCGCCGGGTCGGTGCGACTCGACGTCAAGGCCGGGCGCGTCACGGTCGATGGCCAGGCGATCAAGCTCACAAGCCATGAATTGCGGCTGCTGAGCTATCTGATGCACCACAAGGGCAAGGTGATCTCGCGCACCGAGCTGACCGAGCATCTTTACGATCAGGATTTCGACCGCGACAGCAACACCATCGAGGTGTTCGTGGGCCGCCTGCGCAAGAAGCTGCCCGATGACTGCATCCAGACGGTGCGCGGGCTCGGCTACCAGATCGCCGACGCGTGAGCCCGACCGTGCCGAGCGGCACCGACAGCACCCGACCCTCCAATGTGCAGCCGAACGCGGGCGAAGAGGCTGCAATCGACACCGCCGGCCCAAAGACCAGCCGCCGGGGCTCGATCGCGGTTTCGCTGTTCTGGCTTTCGGCCGCCTGGCTAATCGTGGCGCTTGTGGGGACCTCGTTCCTCCTCACCGAGCTTTATTCGCGTGCGCTCGACAACAGCCTGACCGACACGCTGAAATTCCACATCGATTCGCTGGCCGGCCGTTCCCTTGAGCCGGAGGCGCAGGTGGACGAATTGCGCATCCAGGATCCGCGCTTCGGCCGGGCCGCCACCGGCTGGTACTGGGTGATCCGCGATGGCGAGGGCAATATCGTCAATCTCTCGCGCTCTGCGGTGGGGATGCGGCTGCCCGCGATCATTGGGCCGTTCGACCCCGACGGCTATCGCAGCGGGGTGATGACCGACGACAATGGCGTGCGTATCCGCGCGGTGGAGCGGGCCATCATCAGCGAGGGACGGCCCCTGCAGGTGATGGTCACCGGCAGCCTCGACGAGATCCTGGCGCTGGTGGGCGAATTTCGGGGCCAGACCCTGATGGTGCTGGGCGCGGTGGGGATCGCGCTCGCCATCATGAGCGGCATCGGCGCGCGGCTCGCGCTGCGGCCCATCGGCCGGCTCGAGGCCGCCATCGAGAAAGTGCGCGAGGGCGAGGCGCAGGCGATCACCGGGGCCTATCCCCGCGAGATTGCGCCTCTGGCCGAGGAGGTCAACGAACTCCTGCGCTCCAACACCCAGATCATCGAACGTGCCCGCAACCAGGTCGGCAATCTGGCCCATGGGCTGAAGACGCCGCTCGCGGTGCTGCGCAACGAGGCACATCTGCACAAGGGGAGCCCGCTCGCCAAAGTGGTGGTTTCGGAATCGGACAAGATGACGAGTCTGGTTTCAACCTATCTCGACCGGGCCCGGATTGCCTCGCGCACCGCCATCGTCGGCAAGCGCGCCGATGCGACGCTGGTGATGCTGCGGCTGGTGCGGGTGATGGAAAAACTCAATTCAGGCACCACCATCGCCTTCGTGCGGCCCGATGCCTCGCTGCCCTGGTTCCGGGGCGACGAGGGCGACCTCGAAGAAATGGCGGGCAATCTGCTCGACAATGCCTGCAAGTGGAGCCGTGGCAAGATCGCCGTCTCGATGGTGGCCGAACGCGCCCAGAGCGGGCCGATGCTGCTGATCAAGGTCGAGGATGACGGGCCCGGGCTTACGCCTGAGGAGGCCGAAAAGGTGCTCCGCCGCGGCGTGCGGCTCGATGAAAAGACGCCCGGCAGCGGGCTGGGGCTCGACATCGTCAAGGAACTGGTGGACGTTTATGGCGGTTCGCTGGCGCTCAAGCGCTCGGTTCTCGGCGGCGTTCTGGCGGAGTTGCGGCTGCCAGGCGCGCGGCTGGGCGGGCCGCGGCTGGGGTGACCCACTTTCGCCGCATTGCGACGTGATGTAGACAGCCGCAAGACTAGGGTTTTCCATGCTTTCATTCGCCCGACTTCCGCTGCTGCTTCCGATTCTCTTCCTTGGCGCCTGCGCCATGGGGCCATCCGCCGAGCTTGCGCAGGGCCCTGCCTACGTCGGCAGCACGGTCGGACAATCGAGCCTGCCCGCCCTTCAGGGGCAGGGGTCGGTACCCATGCAGACGGCCGCGCTGCCCCAGAGCGCTGCGGTGGCGACGGCATCGGCTGCCGCTTCGACCGATGTGGCCAGCTTCATCGACCCGGCGGCATTGCCGCTGATGAGCAGCTCGGCGCAGGCCAATGCCCGGAACGCCCAGTATAATGCGCTGCAGTTCGGTCGGCCGGGTGCACCGCGCAGCTGGACCGCCGATGGCGGGGTGTCCGGGCAGGTGAGCGTCGGCCCGTTCGTGCGGGTGAACGCCATCGATTGCCGCGATTTCACCCATGTGGTGAAGTCTACGAGCTCCGAATATACCCGCCGCGGCACCGCCTGCCGTGAGGCCGACGGCACCTGGAGCGTGACCAGCCCCAGCTGATGCGGGAAGGGCCGGGCGCGACCGATTTGTTTACCTGATCTGACTAGTCTGGGGCCGGATGATCCGTGCCCGTCCAGCCATGTCCCCGACCGGTTTTACCCGTGAGCCTGCTGAACCCGCCGCCACGATGGCGAGGGGGCATCGCTCGCCTGTCCGTGCCCAGACCCGGGCCGAGCCCGCTTTCGCCGGGCTCATCGACGGCGTGCTGGTGCGCGCGCCACAACCCTTTGTCTTTGCAGGCGCCATAGACGACACAACAGCCCAGTCCGTATGGACGTGGATGAAACGCGACCTGGCGCCGGACCTGGTTGCGGCCCTTGCCGGGGCCCCGCCGGCCGAGCAGGCCGAGTCGCTAGACGGGCTCATGGGCACTCTGCTGACGCGTGCGCGCGATGCCATCGCCGCCGCCTCCACGAGCGAAGATGCCGAGCGACGCATGCGCGTGCAACTGGGCGGCGAGGATGTGGTTTCGCGCCTGCCTGCCGTGCTCACCGCCCTCAGATGCCGGGCGGTGATCGGCAAGGCCCGCGATTTCGGCCGCGCCACCAACGCCATGACCGATGAGGCGGCGCTGGCCGGGGCGCTGCAATCGATGCCCCTGCAGGACCAGACCGTCGCGGGTTTGCTGATGCATGCGGCCATGGGCGAAGTGCAGCAGCCGGCGCGCATCATGAGCGCGCTGATCCGGTTGGTGGGCAGCGGCAGCGAGGCAGCCATCGGCCGCGCCGGCTACGCCCCGCTGGTCGAGGCGCTGCTCGCGCATGCCCAGAACCAGCTCGGTGCGATGGAGGGGCAGGGGCCGTTCCGCGATATCGACCGGGCATGCGCTGCGCTCGAACGATTCCACAGGCTGAGCCGCGCCGTGACGGGCTATGTCGAATTCGCGCCGCTCGGACGCTGGACCGGCGTGGTCTCGGGACTGACGCGCCACGCCTCGGACCGGGTCGCGCTGCATCTGCGCGACATGGTGCCCACGCTGAGCCGAGCCCTGCGCGGAGATAGCGCCAGTGACGAGCATGAAAGCGGGCTCGAGGCGTTCAACGCGATGTACATGCTGGCGACCGCCCGGGACTGCCGCGATTCCCTGGCGCTCAACACGCTCATCGATCCGCTGTGGCAACAGGTGGGGCAGGTGATCGAGCATCACTCGGAGCGGCAGCGCGAAGCTCTGCGAACCCACGAGCCGACGGCCGTGCGGCTGGCGCGCTACGACCGCGCCGTGCGGCTGGTGGAACTGCGTTTCGGCGCCGAGCACGCCGAAATCCTGCGGCGCGCACGCGAGGCTGCGACGCGACGGCTGTGAGCCCGATCAGGGTTTGGGCGCGGTCTTTTGTGCCTTGTCGGCGGGTCTCGACTCGGCAGCGGTCAGCGTACCCGTCCTCAGACTGTCGGTACGGAACCGCTCGATAAGGCGCACGGGGACGGCGCCGTTTTCGTCGCGGATAGAGAACCGCTCGCCGGGGGCGGCGTCGGGCTTGCCGAGCAGCAGCAGGCCGCCGCTGCGCCGGCCTGGCGCTGGCGCCACGATCACCCCGAGCGCCTTGCCCGGATCAGTCTCGGCGGCATCCGCGAAAGCCAGGCACCCGACCTCGAAAAAGCGGGAATCATCGGACAGCACCGTCCACAGCATCGGCGCCGGCCCGAAGCGGCCAGCCAGATAAGGCGGCAACCCCGTTAACTGCGGCGGAGGGGGCAGCGGAGACGGGCCGGTGGCGATGCTGGCAGGGGCAAGGCAGCGTTCGGCAGCCAGACTGCCCGCGCCGCCGCGCGGGATCACGCCCAGATGGACCGCCGCGACGAGGTCGCACAGTCCCAATGCGCTGCCTTGCACAAGCGGATCCCACTGCGGTGGGCGGCGGCGCAGAAGCCGATCGACCAGCCGGGGGCGACGCGTCACGGGACGGGTCAGCAGCGTGTCTCCGACATCGAGAAAGGCCGGGATCGCCTGCTCGCCTGAGGGCGGAGCGAGCGGATTGGTGTCGTCGGCGGTTTCGAACACCGTCTCGATCTGCGTATCGTCGATGAGGGGAAGTTTGTGGCCCAGATAGGCTGCGGCCACGGCAGCCCCTGCGGCAAGGCAGGCCGAGGTGTTGCGAAGGCCCGCTGCACTGCCGGCCATCATGAGCCCGGCGCGTTCCCCGCGCCCTTCGAGCCGGCCAGCGCGCGCGTTCCATACCGCGCCACCGCCGGCCCGGCACCAGAGCGTGATGTCGGGCTGCGTGCTGCCGGCAATGACCAGCCCCTCGCAGTCGAACGGGCCACTGGCCTGCACCGCCTCCTCGCCCTGCATGGCAAAGCCGACCGAAAGGCCTCTGCCGCCGGAGCGCGGGACGGCGTAGCGCGGCATCTGTCCGCCGGCGAGCGTAAACCCCGACGCCTTGCAGAAATCGATAAAGCGGGACTGGGCGTTGACGCGGCTGTCGACGATGCGTGCGATCTCGACCCCGGCATTGCCGGCCATCAGCGCAAGGCGATAGCCGGCATTGCTCTGGGTTGCCAGAATGGTGGGCGAACCCGACCAGAGGCCGAACTGGGCCGCGCGCTGATATGCCGTGACGGCGCCGCTGACTCCGGGCAGCCGATTGCCGGAAAATACCGGCAGGCGCTCGAGCGTGCCGGTGGCAAGAACCACGAGGCGGGCCTGCGCCTCGGCCATCACGCCACGCGGCCCATGCGTGTCCGGGCGGCAGAGATGCACGCGAACCGCGCCATCGGTAACCGCAACGACTTCGGCGCAGAGATGGATGCTGAGCCCGGGCAAGGCGGCGGCCTCGTTCGCCATCCGCGCCACCAGCTGGTCGGGAGGCTCCTCATCCTCGACGGCGCCATAAAACCCCGCGTCTCCTCCAACGACCGAGCGGCGTTCAAAGAGCGCCACGCTCACCCCGTTGCGGGCGAGCTGCAAAGCCGCAGTGAGGCCGGTGACGCCGCCACCCACGATGATCACATCGGCGCGCAGCGTCTCGCGCACCTCGCCGTCGCGCCATGGCTCGACGAAATCGCCCGGCGCATCGAGGCGGAAATTGAGGCTGCGGGCGGCAGAGAACCGCTGTCTCAACTGCCCCAGTCCGGCAGTGGCGCTATCGGGGCGGGCCAGCGTCACGAGATCGGCGCCTTCGACCGCAGGCATGCGGGCGAGCGGCAGCGCCGATGCAACCTCTTCGCGATGGCGACGCGGCAAAGCCGAGGGGCTCAGCCGCTCATGCAGGGCCAGCGGATGGCCCTTATAGGTGCCGATGCTGTCAATGCCATGGGCTAGAACAGCCGAGAGCACGGTGTCGCCCGGCAACGCCGCGATGACCTGGCCATCAAGACGAAAGGTGAACGATCGCTCTCGCGTGATGGTCCGTCCCGCAAGCGGGCCGGCGCCAGCATCGAGCCTGCGCGAGGCGGCGGAGAGGCTCATGAGAAGCCTGCAAGGCAGCGCGGCACGCTGAAATCGGCAACCGCTGGTCTGGGCGTTCCGCGCTGCGACGCGAAGGCCGCCAGAATGCTTGCCTCCGCCGGTTCTGCCGCGCCGACCATCCAGCGCGCCAGCAGCGGCGCGAGGAAGGCTGCCCAGGGTCCGAGGCCGGCAACGATGCGGGCGCGGGATCCCCGCACGGTTCCCACCAGCGGCGCGCCATCGCCGCAGTCCGAAACAAGGAATGAGGCTTCGGCCGAGCGACGCAGCAGGCCCTGGGCAGGGAGGCAGGCGCCAAGGCGCGCGGCGGCCGAATCGGGATCGCCCCGCAGCAAGGCGGTGATGCTGCCATCCGAAGCTTGTGTGAGCGTTGCGCCGCGGTCGAGATAGATCATCGCGCCAGAGGAAAGGGGGCGGGCCGGCTCGGTGAGGATCGCGCGTGCCGGATCAAGGTTGAGGATGGGATCGCGTGCCGAGGCCGGCAGATGCGCGCCGATCGCTTCGGCATCGAGAAACACGGCCTCGCCAGCCAGCAGCATGCGGTCTTCGACGGGCAGCCGCACCGAGCCGTCGCGGCGCAGGGTAACCGGGCCGGAGATCGGACCCGAGAGGTGCACGCCCAAGGTTTCGAGCCAAGCGAGGAGCGTCGGGATCAGTCGCGCGCGATCCAGTTGGAAGTCCCCGCTGAACCGGTAGCCGACCGCGCCTTCACCGATATCGACATCCGCCACCCGCGTGATCCGCGCGCCCGATCCGCTGGCGACGTGCCGCATGTGCTGCAAGGCTTCGAGCGTTGCCGGATGGCTGCCGATCAGCATCGGTTCGCTGGGCAAAATGGCGGCGCCGGCCCCGATCCGCTCCAGCAGGGCGCGGGTTTCGGGCACGACGCGGAGAGCCAGCTGCCAGAGTGCGGGCCGCGTGGCGGGTGCCACGCTGAGGTCGACGCCGCGGGGCAGCTGACCCTGGGCAAACGGCCGCGACACGAGGCATACCCGACGCCCATGCTGCTCGGCCAGGATGCCGGCGCAAAGCAGCGACAGCGGATCGCTGCCCAGAACGGCGATGTCGAAACCCGTGGCCTCCATCAGCGATGGATAGTGGAGGCTGCGTCAATGCGCCCGTCGCACCCTTGCGTGTTCGGATGCACATTTCGCCAAAATCCGCCTATAGATGCGTGGCGCCGAACGGCTTCCGAACGCGATCCCCGAGACCCTATGGTATTCTGGACCCTCGCCATTGCCATGACAGTCTGTGCCTCCGCCGCGCTCTATTATGCGTCCGCGCGGCGAACGGTCAACGCATCGTCGGCGGCTTCGGCTGCACCGGCGATGACCGCGCATCTGCGCCTCCAGCTCGCCGAGATCGAGGCCGACCTCAAGGCCGGACGGCTTGACGAGGCTCAGGCCGTTGCCGCCCGGGCCGAACTGGCCCGCGAGGTGCTGCGCGTAGAGGCCGAATCGGCGCCGGCCGTCTCGCTCAAGGGTGGGCGGAGTGTGGTGGCCCTGTCCTCGCTGGGGGCCGCCGTGCTCGCCTTTGCGGTCTATGCCGGTGTCGGCCAGCCCAACCTGCCGGCCCAGCCCCTGGCGCAGCGACCAACCCTGCCCGCCCAGATGACCATGGACGAGGCGGTGGCGCGCATCGAGGCCGAGCTCGAGCGCAATCCGCAGGATGTCCGCGGCTGGCGGGCCGTTGCGCCCGCCTATATGCAGATGGGACGAGCGCCCGACGCCGCACGCGCCTTCCGCCGCATTCTTGAGCTTGCGCCGGTCACCGCCGATGCGGAGATCGATCTGGCCGAGGCGCTGATGGTGGCCCAGAACGGCTCCTTTGCCGGCGAGCCCTTGGAGCTCCTGACAAGCGCCGCGACCCGCGACCCCACAAATACCCGCGCGCTTTATTATCTGGCCGGTGAGGCAACCACGGCCGGGCGTTTCGCGGAAGCCGCCGAGCGCTGGCAGACGCTGATCGATAGTGCCCAAGGGTCGGAAAACTGGCTGCCCGCGGCGCGGCAGGGTCTCGAAGCGGCGATAACGGCGCGTGACGGCATGGGTGCCGATGCCGGCGCCGTGCAGCAGCGCGTTGCCGATCTCGCCGCCCGCCTCGAGACGTCCGGCGGCACGGTGGCCGAATGGGCCCAGCTCGTGCGATCCTATCTCGTGCTCAACGACCGGTCGGCCGCCATCACCGCCTACCAGCAGGCGATGCTGGATCATCCGGACGCGGGCGAGCGCATAGAACTCGACAGGCTGGCGGCCGATAGTGGCCTTCTTTCCGCGGAGACTCGTCCATGACGGTGCAGGGGCAGGCTGGCGGCACCGCCCGTCGCATGACGCGCAAGCAGAAGCGGCTGATGATCATCGGCGCGCTGGCGCTGGTGCTGGGCCTGGCGCTGGCCCTAGTGCTCGTGGCGCTGCGCGACCAGATCGTGTTCTTTTATTCCCCGACCGAAGCCATCGCCCGCGCGGTAGAGCCCGGCACGCCGATCAGGCTGGGTGGCCTCGTCAAGGACGGTTCGTGGACGCGCGAGGGCGAGACCAACCGGTTCGTCGTCACCGATGGCGAAACCGAAATGGCCGCTTCGTTCGTCGGCATCCTGCCTGATCTCTTCCGCGAAGGGCAGGGCGTGGTTGCCGAGGGGCGGCTGACCACCGATGGGCGCTTCGAGGCGAGCAACGTGCTGGCCAAGCACGACGAGAACTACATGCCCCGCGAAGTGGTGGATTCGCTCAAGGCGCGCGGCGAATGGCAGCGCGAGCCTGCCGAGGGAGGCGCGTCATGATCATCGAACTCGGGCATTTCGCCCTCGTCCTCGCCTTCGCGCTTTCCGTGGTGTCGGCGATCGTCGGCTTCACCTTCAGGGGCAGTTCCGCGCAGGTCACGCTGTTCCTGCGCCATGCCGCGCTGCTGCAATTCCTCTTGGTGGGAGCGGCCTTCGCGGCGCTGGTACAGGCGTTTGTCGTATCGGATTTTTCGCTGGCGCTGGCCTATCAGCATTCTCATTCGCTGCAGCCGCTGCTCTACAAGGTCACGAGCGTCTGGGGCAATCACGAAGGCTCGATGCTGCTCTGGGTGCTGATCCTGGTGCTGTTCGGGGCCGCCGTCGCGGCGTTCGGGCGACCGCTGCCGTTCGATCTCCTGGCGCTGGTTCTCGCCATGCAGGGGCTGATGGTCGCGGCCTTCGCCGGCTTCACGCTGTTCACGTCCAACCCCTTCATGCGGATGGTTCCTGCCCCCTTCGAGGGCGAGGACCTCAATCCGGTGCTGCAGGATATCGGTCTCGCCATCCACCCGCCGCTCCTCTACATGGGCTATGTCGGGTTCTCGATCTGCTTTTCCTTCGCCATCGCTGCGCTGATCTCGGGGCGGATCGATGCGGCGTGGGCGCGTTGGGTGCGGCCCTGGACGCTGATCTCCTGGACGTTCCTGACCCTGGGCATCGCCATGGGCTCCTACTGGGCCTATTACGAACTGGGCTGGGGCGGCTGGTGGTTCTGGGATCCGGTGGAAAATGCCAGCTTCATGCCCTGGCTGGCCGGCACTGCGCTGCTGCATTCGGCCATCGTGATGGAAAAGCGCAATGCGCTGAAGATCTGGACGGTCTTTCTTGCGATCATCACCTTCTCGCTCTCGCTGCTGGGCACCTTCCTCGTGCGCTCGGGCATTCTGACTTCGGTGCACACCTTCGCCTCTGATCCGACGCGCGGCATGGTGATCCTGACCATGCTCGGACTGTTCATCGGTGGCGCCTTCACGCTTTTTGCCATGCGCGCCAATGCGCTCCGGGCCGGCGGACTTTTCCATCCGCTCAGCCGCGAGGGTGCCCTGGTGCTCAACAATCTCTTCCTCGCCACCGCGACCGGAGCGGTGCTGGTTGGTACGCTCTATCCGCTGGTGCTCGATGCCTTGACGGGGCAGGCGATCTCGGTGGGCGCGCCGTTCTTTGATCTCACCTTCAGCGCGCTGATGGTGCCGCTGCTCATCCTGCTGCCCTTCGGGCCGTTCCTGGCGTGGAAGCGGGGCGATCTGGTCGGTATCGTCCAGCGCCTTGCCGGCGCCGCCGCACTGGCCTTGTTCTGTGCCATCCTGGTCGCGGCGCTCTCGGGCGCCTCGATTTCCCTCGCGCCGTTGGGGCTCTTGCTCGGCTTCTGGGTGATGTTTGGGGCAATCGCCGAACTGGTTGAAAAGGCGCGTTTCGGCCGCCTGCCCATAGGGCAGTCGTTCCGCCGGCTGTTCGGCCTGCCGCGCACGGCCTATTCGACGACGCTGGCCCATTTCGGCATGGGGGTGACGGTCATCGGCATCGTTGCCGCCAGTGCCTGGGAAATGGAGCGTGTGGTGGCGATGAACCCGGGCGATACCCAGACGCTTGCCGGGTACACCATCGGCTTTGAGGGTCTCACCGAGGAGCCGGGGCCGAATTTTGCCGCAGAGCACGGCACGTTTGCGATCACCGCGCCAGGGGGCGGCACGCGTCAGGCTATCGCCGAACGCCGCGTTTATGTCGCCAGCGGCCAGCCCACCACCGAGGCGGCGATCGAAACCTACGGCTTCTCGCAGGTCTATATCCAACTCGGTGAAGTCGCCGCCAATGGCAGCCATGTGGTGCGGCTCTGGTACAAGCCTTACGTCACGCTCATCTGGCTGGGCTGCGTGCTGATGGCATTGGCGGGCTTCATCTCGCTGTCGTATCGGCGCATGCGGGTCGCCGCACCCACTCCCTCGCGCCGCAAGACGGTGCCGGCAGAATGAGGGCACTGCTGCTCGCCATCATCCTCTCTCTGGCCGTGCTCTCTCCGGCCCATGCGATGCTGCCCGACGAGGTGCTTCCCAACCCGGCGCTCGAAGCGCGGGCCCGGGCGATCTCGGCCGAGCTGCGGTGTCTGGTGTGCCAGAACCAGTCGATCGACGACAGTGATGCACCGCTGGCGCGTGACCTGCGGATCATCGTGCGCGAGCGCCTGCTGGCCGGCGACACCGATACGCAGGTGCGCGATTTCGTCGTTGCCCGCTATGGCGAGTTCGTACTGCTCCGGCCGGTGCTTGCGGCGCACACCATCGTATTGTGGATCGCGGCGCCTCTGGTTCTCATCCTGGGCATGGCCGGCGTGGTGCTGGCTGCCCGTCGCCGCTCGGCGGTGCTGGCGACCACAACAATCCCCTCGGCCCTGACGCCCGAGGAGGAAGCCGCCCTCGCCCGATTGCAGGAGAGGGACCGCTGAGCGCTTGCATGGCGGGGTGAGGGTCGGTAACGAGGGCCTGCCCCCGCAAGAGTGAGCCCCTTGCCCCTCGATCTCGCCTTCCTGCTGCCGCCCGGTCTTGATCCGCTCGTTGCGCTCGGCCTTCTCGCGCTCAGCTTCGTCGCTTCGCTGATCACCGCCACCTTCACCCTTGGGGGCGGGGTGCTGATGCTCGCCGTGCTGGCGCTGGTGTTCCCCCCCGCGATCGTGGTGCCGCTCCACGGAGCGGTGCAGGTGGGCTCGAATGCCGGCCGTGCCTTCATGCTGCGCCGCTTCATCGCCTGGAAGAATGTGCGCTGGCTAGCGCTGGGGGCGCTGCTCGGCACGATCGTCGGGGCGCCTGTTGCCGCATTCCTGCCGGCAGAGATCTTCCAGATCGTCATCGCGCTCTTCATCATCGTCACCACCTGGCTGCCCAATCCGAAGGTCACCGATCACAGCCCCATGGCTCAGGTGATCGGGGGCACGATCATCTCGGCCCTCGGCATGCTGGTTGGCGCGACCGGCCCGCTCGTGGCGCTGTTCCTGCGCGGCATCAAGGACCGGCAGGTGCTGGTGGGTACGCATGCCGCCATCATGACTATCCAGAACACCTTCAAGATCGGCGGCTTCGTCGTGCTCGGCTTTGCCTTTGCAGCCTATCTGCCGCTGGTCATCGGCATGGTGCTGTGCGGCTTCGCGGGAACGGCCGTCGGGGGCGGGTTTCTGACCAAGATTTCCGAGCGCGCCTTCCGGCTCGGGTTCCGCATCATGCTGACGGTGATGGCGCTCTATCTGCTCGTGGAGGCCCTGGGGCTTTTCTGACGAACGACGGGCAACAACTTACCAAACTGTAATCTTGAGGTCACATCGCGGAAAGGCGGGGTCGCTCATAACAACGGCAAGCCTGCGGCCGATCTGTCCGCAGCGCATCTCGAACGAGCCGTTTGAAGGAGATTCATCCCATGCGCTCCAGTTTCGCTTCGCGTGCCCGCCGTTGGATCGGTGCCTCGACCCTCGCCATGGTGGTGGGCTTCGGCGGTGGCGCCGCCTTCATGGCTGCGACCAGCCCGATGGCTATCGCCCAGGGGCAGCCCGCACAGGTTCAGCCCGTCGCGCAGATCGTTGCGCCCGAAGCTGCGATGCCGACCGGATTTGCCGACCTCGTCGAGGCGGTCAAGCCTGCGGTGGTTTCGATCATCGTGGAATCCGAAGCACGCGGCCCCCGCTCCACCGGTCGCGGTGCCGAAGGCTTCAACTTCAATTTCCCCGACCTGCCCGACGATCATCCGTTCCGCGACTTCTTCGACCAGTTCCGTTCCGGCCCGGGCGATCGCGGTGGCGATAACCGTGCCACCCCCCGCCAGCCGCGCCGCGTGATGGCGACCGGTTCGGGCTTCGCGATCTCGGCCGATGGCTACATCGTCACCAACAACCATGTGGTGGAAGACGCGACCAAGGTCACCGTCCGCTTCGACAATGGCGACGAAACCGAAGCCACCGTTGTGGGCACCGATGAGCGCACCGATCTTGCGGTCATCAAGATCGAGGGCTTTGACGACCTGCCGTTCGTCACCTTTGCCCAGGACGATGCGCGCGTCGGCGACTGGGTGCTCGCAGTGGGCAATCCCTTCGGCCTTGGCGGCACCGTGACCTCGGGTATCGTTTCGGCTCGCGGCCGCGACATCGCCGGCTCGACCTATGGCGACTTCCTGCAGATCGACGCGGCCGTCAACACCGGCAATTCGGGTGGCCCCGCCTTCAACCTCAAGGGTGAAGTGGTGGGCGTGAACACCGCCATCTTCTCGCCCAATGGCGGTAATGTCGGCATTGCCTTCGCCATCCCGGCCAACACCGTGCAGCAGATTGCCAACCAGCTGATCCAGGACGGTTCGGTGACCCGTGGTTTCCTCGGCGTCTCGATCCAGGACGTGACCCGCGACATTGCGGACAGCCTCGGCCTCGCCAATACCCGCGGCGCTCTCGTGGCGCAGCCGAGCGAGGGCGGACCGGCCGAACGCGCCGGCGTGCAGTCGGGGGACGTGGTCCTCTCGGTCGACGGTGCCCGGATCGACAATGCGTTGGCCCTGTCGCGGACCATCGCAGCCAAGGCCCCGGGCTCGACTGTCGAGCTCGTGGTGTGGCGCGACGGCGCCGAGCAGACCATCAGCGTCAAGCTCGACACCCTGACCGAAGAAGAGGCGGCTGCGCCGGCTCAGGAAGAGGAAGTGACGCCCGAGGAGCCCGCAGGTCCGGTGACCTCGAGCGTCGGCATCACGCTCGTTCCCGATGCCGATAGCAGCGGTCTGCTGATCCAGGATATCGAGCAGGGCACCATCGCCTCCGAGAAGGGCTTTGCGGTGGGTGACGTGATCGTCGAGGTCGACAACAAGGCCGTCTCCACGCCCGAGGCGTTCGAGGATGCCATCGCCGGGGTGCGTGACAGCGGTCGTGCAACCGCGCTCGTCAAGACGCTGCGCAATGGCGCCACCCGCTTCATCGGCCTGCCGCTCGATCGCGACTGAGCCGGAACTTATGGTCCGGGGCCGCGTGCCCCGAACCGCAACTGATCAGCCGGCCCGCCTTCAGGCTGGCCGGCTTTTCATTCGCGTGAGGGCATGCTTTGTCTCTCGCGCGGCTTGCAGTTTTCCCGCACGGCACCGTGTCACTCCAGCGTTGCGAGGCGCGCATGAAGATCCTGCTCATCGAGGATGATCGCGAAGCGGCCAGCTATCTGATGCAGGCGCTCGACGAGGCCGGCCATGTCACCCACCATGCCGCCGATGGCGAGACCGGTTATGCCATGGCCTCCGACATGGACTATGACGTGCTCATCGTCGACCGCATGCTGCCCCGGCGCGACGGGCTTTCCATCATCGAATCGCTGCGCGCAGAAGGCGACCGGACGCCGGTGCTGATCCTTTCGGCGCTCGGGGAGGTGGATGATCGCGTCACGGGCCTCAGGGCCGGCGGGGACGACTATCTCGTCAAGCCCTATGCCTTCACTGAACTTCTGGCCCGCATCGAGGTGCTGGCGCGCCGCTCGAGCCCATCTGAAGCGGCGACCAGCTACGAAGTGGGCGGCCTGACCCTCGACCGGTTGTCGCGGAAGGTGGAGCGCGATGGCGAGGCGATCATGCTGCAGCCGCGCGAATTCCGCCTGCTCGAATATCTGATGAAGAACGCCGGCAAGGTGGTCACCCGCACCATGCTGCTCGAAAATGTCTGGGATTATCACTTCGATCCCCAGACCAACGTCATCGACGTGCACATGTCCCGGTTGCGCGCCAAGATCGACAAGGGACACGACCGCCCCCTCCTGCACACCGTGCGCGGGGCAGGGTACATGGTCCGTGACTAGGCTGGCCCAGCTCTGGCGCACCACCACGGTGCGCCTCACGGCGATGTTCGTGCTGATCTTCGTGGTCTTCGCCATCCTGCTCCTGGGGCTCATTACCTATCAGTCGAGCATCCAGATCCAGCGCCAGCAGGCCAACGATCTCGATCGCGAGATCGCAGCGCTCCAGCGGGTCGAGCGCGATCAGGGTTTTCGCGGCCTGCTCTTTGCCATCCAGCGCATGGCGAGCCAGCCGGGCCCCGGCATCTATTATGTGGGCGATGATGCCGGACGCCTCCTCATCGGCAATGTCACAGACCTGCCCATCGACATCCTCCAGACACCCGGCACCTACACCTTCGACTATGATCGACCGGCTGTCGGCACCGACGACAATGGCGAGCCCGTCGATGCCGCTGGCACCGCCGTGGTGCGCTCGGTGCGGCTGGGCAGTGGTCTCGTGCTGGTGGTGGGACGCGACGTGGTGGAGCGCCGCGGCTTCACCGCCATCATCTTCCAGAGCTTCCTTTTCGGGGTGCTGGGCATAATCGTGTTCTCGATCATCGCCGGTGTGGTCACGGCGCTGCGCGTGCTCAAGCGCATCGATGCGATCAATTCGACCTCCACCAAGATCATGTCGGGCAATCTGTCCGAACGCGTGCCCATCACGCGCCGCAATGACGAGTTCGACGGGCTCGCCACCAGCCTCAATGCGATGCTCGACCGCATCGAGCAATTGATGCAGGGGCTGAAGGAAGTGACCGACAATGTCGCGCACGACCTCAAGACCCCGCTCAACCGGCTGCGCAACCAGGCCGAAGCCGCCCTGCGCGAGGGCAGCGAACCGCACATGCAGCGGCAGGCGCTCGAGGCGATCATCGGCGAAAGCGACCGGCTGATCCGTACCTTCAATGCCTTGCTGATGATCGCGCGCGCGGAAGCCGGCACGCCTTCGGGCGCTTTCGGGGAGGTCGATCTCACGGCCGTCGTCTCGGATGTCGCCGAGCTCTACGGCCCTGTCGCCGAGGAGCAGGGCGCCGAGCTTGTGCTTGAAACGACAGGCGAGGTGAGGCTGCGCGGCAATCGCGAACTGCTGGGGCAGGCGCTCGTCAACCTCATCGAGAACGCGCTGAAATACGGCCGCCCGGCCGATGGCGTGGCCGGCCGCATCGTGCTCAGGCTCACTGAGGACGGCGTCAATGCCCGCATCGCGGTTGCCGACAATGGTCCCGGCATTCCCGAAGGCGATCGCGAACGGGTGCTTGAGCGGTTCGTGAGGCTCGAAAAGGCGCGCACTGAACCGGGTTCGGGCTTGGGCCTTTCGCTTGTCGCCGCCGTGGCGCGCCTGCATCGCGGTGCATTGCGCATCGAGGACAACGAACCGGGCGTTCGGGCCGTGGTGACCCTGCCGCTTGAAGCCGGGAGCGCTTGAAGCCAGACCGCTTGCAGGGGACGCTGCACCGGTCTTGTCCTCCGGATCAATCCTTCTGGGTTCAGTCCATCACCTCAGGCAGAACCACGCCTCGCTTGCCCAGCGCATCGCGCAGCGCGACGATGGCGGTATCGGCCATCTCGATACCGCGCTCTGCCGTCTGCCGCCGGCGTTCGGCCGTGCCCTGGCCGGGGAAACGCACCGCATCGAAGCCAGCCATCGGGCGCGCCGACGTGATCATATGGGCCAGTCGGTCGACGCGGCCGGTGAACATTTCGAGCGGCATGAAGGCGGCGATGTCGATGGCGATGAAGGTGTGGCCGACATCGGCGGGCCGGTTGCGATCGTAATTGGGGTTGCCGACATCGGTGCCGAAATTGGCGCCGCCCAGAACGCCGGCCAGCACTTCGACCAGCAGCGCCAGCGCCGAGCCCTTGGCGCCCGCGAAGGGAATGAGAGCGCCCTTCACCGCCAGATCGGGATCGGTGGTGGGATTGCCCTCGATATCGACCGCCCAGCCTTCAGGGATCGGCTTGCGCTCCCGTTCGGCCACCCGGATCTTGCCGAAGGCGCCAACGCTGGTCGCCATGTCGATGGCAAAGGGCGTCTGGCCTTCGGCAACCGGTGTCGCCGCCGCGATGGGATTGGTGCAGATGACCGCCTTGGATCCACCATAGGTCGCCATGACCGGCGCGCCATTGCTGACGGTGAGCCCGATGCAGCCGGCCTCCGTCGCACCATCGAGGAAGAAGGCCGCACGCCCGTAATGGTTTGATCGCCTGACCGAGGCGATGCCGATGCCGGCAATCTTGGCGCATTTGACCGCTTCGGCCATGCCGCGCACCCCGACGACGGCACCCAGCCCGTTGTCGCCATCGACAAGCGCAACGCCGGACCGGGGATTGCTGACGGTGATGTTGGGTCGCGGGTTCATCCGCCCCCTCTCGATGGCATCGAGATACATGCCGACCCGCACCGTGCCATGCGAGATCACCCCCGCCATGTCTGCCGCCAGCTGCCACTGTGCACAGAGCGCCGCATCCTCGGCCGACATGCCGACCGCCTCGAAGGCTGCGGCGATGGCTTGGCGAAGGGCGTCGGCATTGATGCGGGGCATGGCGAACTCTCGACCGGAACGTGACCTCGGATGCGCCAATGGTTCCGCAATCGCAGCCATATGAAAAGCGCGAATGCGGAATGATTGGTAACGTTCATCATGAAATCGCGGTCAACTGCGCCGCGCTTGCCGCCCGCCCTGGGCAAGGCTATGCCCTTGCCATGCAGATCTCCTTCGAAACCCTCCGCGCCCAGGCTCCCTATATCGCCGAACTGGCTGATCGCCACTCGGACTGGATCGGACCAGCCTTGGCCGATGCCGATGCCGCGCTCGCAACTGTTCTGACCGGGCTGGGCGAGGCCGGACGCACCTTGGAGGATGAGGCGTCCCTCGCTGTCGCCATGCGCACCGCCAAGGGGCGGATCGCGCTTCTGGCGGCGGCTGCGGAAGTCACCGGGAGCTGGACAACAGCGCAGTCGACCGCGGCACTTGCCGACCTCGCCGATGCGGCCCTCGATGCCGGGCTCGATCTGCTGATGCGGCTCGCGGCTGCCCGCGGACATCTGGCCCCCGGCGTCGAGGCCAGCAGCGCAAGCAGCGGCCTTGCGATTTTCGCCCTCGGCAAGCATGGCGGAAGGGAGCTCAACTACTCCTCCGATATCGACATCGTCGCCTTTTTCGATGCCGATCGCAGCGTGCTCGCCGATCCCATGGACGCCACGAAAATCTACTCCCGCATCGTCCAGCGGCTTGCCGCCTTGATGCAGGATCGCGGCGCCGATGGCTATGTGTTTCGCACCGATCTACGGCTTCGGCCCGATCCGGGCTCGACGCCTGTGGCGCTGTCGCTCGATGCGGCGCTCGCCTATTACGAAAGCCGCGGGCAGAACTGGGAGCGCGCGGCTTGGATCAAGGCGCGTCCCTGCGCCGGCGACCGGAGCGTGGGCGAAGCCTTCCTGCGCGAACTCGCACCCTATGTCTGGCGCCGGCATCTCGATTTCGCGACGATCGCCGACATCCAAGCGATGAAGCGCCAGATCAACATCGTCAAGAATGTCGGGGCGGCACGTGTCGCAGGGCATAACGTCAAGCTCGGGCGGGGCGGCATCCGCGAGATCGAATTCTTCACCCAGACGCAG
Source organism: Devosia enhydra (assembly GCF_900119845.1). GTDB lineage: Bacteria > Pseudomonadota > Alphaproteobacteria > Rhizobiales > Devosiaceae > FPKU01. The sequence goes on along the minus strand of NZ_FPKU01000003.1, from coordinate 51,412 downwards.
CAGTTGATCGCCGGCGGGCGGGACCAATCGCTGCGCGTGCGCTCCACCAGCGAGGCGCTCCTTGCCCTCGCAAAAGCCGGATGGATCGGGCAGGCCGCCGCCTACGACTTGATCGCTACTTACTGGTTCGAGAGGGCCGTCGAAAACCGGCTGCAGATGCTGCGCGACGAACAGACCCACCAGATGCCGGAGGCGCCGGAGGCGATCGCGACCATCGCCCTGCTCATGGGCTTTGCCGACACCTCCGAGTTCGAAGCCCAATACGTCGCTGCCCTCGCGCGCGTTCAGGACTACTATTCCGAGCTCTTTACCGAAGGCGAGAGCCTCGGCGCGGAAGGCGGCAGCCTCGTCTTCACCGGCTCCGACGATGATCCTGAGACCATCGAGACCTTGGCCGGTATGGGCTTTGCCGAGCCGGCCAAGGCCTCGGCGACGGTGCGTAAATGGCACTATGGAAGCTATCCCGCCACGCGCTTTGCCGCGGCGCGCGCCCATCTGACCGAACTTCTGCCCTCGCTGCTCAAGACGATCGCGACGGCTCGAAACGCCGATGCGGCGCTGGCGCGCTTCGATCATTTCCTCTCTCGCCTGCCATCGGGCGTCCAGCTCTTCGCCCTTTTGCGCAACCACGCGCATCTGCGGGCGCTGCTCGTTTCGCTGATGGCGTCTGCGCCGCGCATGGCCGAAGCCGTCATCCACCGCGCCCATGTGATGGACGGGCTCATCGACCCGGCCTTTGCCGATGACGTCAACCGCCCTGCCGTCCTCGTCGCCAAGGTCGACGCGTTTTTGTCCGAAGCCCGGGACTATCAGGATGTCATCGACCGCGCCCGTATCATCGGGCAGGAGCAGAAATTCCTGATCTCGGCCGGCCTTTTGTCGGGCTCGATCACCGCGGGGCGCGCGGCCGAGCAATATACGGGTCTGGCGGAAACACTCGTCGGCCGGCTGTTTTCCGCCGTGAAGCGTGAATTCGCGCTGCGTCACGGCCATGTGCCCGGCGCCCGATCCGGCCTGCTGGCCTTCGGCAAGATGGCGAGTCGCGAGATGACGGTGGCATCCGACCTCGACTTCATCCTGCTCTACGACGTGGCGGGGGATGTCGAAGAGTCAGACGGCGACCGGCCTTTGGCGGTGAGCCAGTATTTTGCCCGCCTCACGCAGCGGCTCGTGGCGGCGCTCAATGCCCCGACGGCCGAAGGGGTGCTCTACGAGGTCGATATGCGGCTGAGGCCGTCAGGCAATGCCGGGCCGTTGGCCACAAGCCTCAAGGGGTTTGCCGCCTACCACCGGGACAATGCCTGGACCTGGGAGCATATGGCGCTGTCGCGGGCGCGCGTCATCCACGCCGAGGCAGGGCTCGAGGCCGACATCGCGGCCGTGATCGAGACCACACTCTCCGAGCCCCGCGACCCGGCAAAGACCATCGAGGACATCGTCTCGATGCGCGCGCTGATGGCGCGTGAGCGACCGCCGCGCCATCCCTTTGACCTCAAGCTCGCGACCGGCGGCCTCGTCGATCTCGAGTTCATCGCCCAATCGGGGCAGCTGGTTGCGGGGCGCGTCATCGCAGCGCCGCAGGTCGAACCGGCCCGGGTATTGCGGCGCATGGGCGAGACGGGCCTCGTGCCCCAGGGCGAGCGCCTCGCCGAAATCCACGGGGTCTATTCCACCATTCTCGAGGTGATGAGCGCGGCTCTTGCCGATCCCTTCAAGGATGAGGGGTGGACCGATGCGTTCCGCGAGCGCCTGGCCCAGATCACCGCCTATCCCAGCTTCGAGCGGCTTTCCGATGATCTGGTGGCCATGCAGGGCGAAGTCGCAACCGCCGCCGAGAGCTGGTACGCCCGCGCCCGCGCCCTGCCGCCGGGCTATGGGCCGGTCGGCTGAGACTATTCCGCGGCTTCGGCCGTAAGCGCGGCTGCGGGCGCCAGCGGCAGCGATATGGCGACCGTCGTGCCAAGGCCAGGCCGGCTGTCGATGGCCATGTGGCCGCCGCTCAATTCCGCGATGGCGCGCGAGATGGCGATCCCTAGCCCCACGGCGCTCTGCTGGCGGGTGAGGGCGGCGTCGCCAAAGGCGAAGGGCTGGCGGATCATTTCGAGCCGCGCATCGTCCATGCCGATGCCTGTATCGGTGACTTCGAGCACGATGCCGTCTTCGGCGGCATGAGCCGCGATCGTCACCTTGCCGCCCGCAGGGGTAAAGCGCAGCGCGTTGTCGAGGATATTGGCCAGCATGCGCTCGATGGCGAAGGGATCGCCGATGATCTGCGCCCGGCTCGGCATGCCGCCTTCCAGCACGACGCCCGCCCTTGCCGCGCCGAGCCGGTGGCGCCGGACCAGTCCCTGCACAAGCGCGTCGATCGGCACGGCCTCCTGTCGCAGGGCCTTGCGACCGCCTTCGAGCTCGGCGAGTTCGAGAATGGCGCCGAAATAGCCCAGCAGCCGTTCGCCCGATGCCCTGATGCCGTCGACATAGCTCAGATACCGGTCATCCCCCAGCGGCCCGTAAGTCTGGTGCGCCATCATCTCGGCAAAGCCGATGATGTGGTTGAGCGGGGTACGGATGTCGTGGGAGAGATGGGCGAGGAAGGCGGTCTTGGACCGGCTCGCCGCCTCGGCGCGCAGCTTTTCTTCATGGAAGCGGCGGGCAAGGATCCGCTGTTCCTCGCGCAGGCTTGCCAGCAATTCGGTGTTGGGCGCTTCGTTGTGATCGCTGACGAGCGTGATGAACCCGCCGCCGGGCAGGGGGCGTTCGTCGATCAGGAGCGTGGTGCCATCGGCGCGCCTCAGTTCGAGCAACCGGCAGGCCTCGGACTCTGTCAGCGTGCGAACCGGCCCGATTTCGCCCAAGCGGCGCAGCGTGCTCGAATAGGGGGTGCCAGGCCGGCTGCTCTCGCTGCCCAGCCTCAGGCGGGCCGTGTAGCTGGCATTGCAGGCCTGCAACCGCCCGTCATCGCCCCACCACGCCATGCCAAAGGGCAGGTCGGCCACCGAGCCCTCGGCCGTTGCAGCGGAGCGGGCCTGGGACTCTTGGGTTTCGCGCCGGCGCAGGGTCATGGCGATGGCGAGGAATGCCATTCCAAAGGCGACGCCGCCGCGGCTGGCGACGCCCAGCATTCCGTGTCGGTCGTCGGCATCGGGGGTGACGGCGCCGGCGGCCACGACGCTGGCGACGAGTGTACCCTGGGGGCTCGGGCTCGAATGGCTGAGAATGCGGATCGCGTCCTGCGCGGTAAAGAGCGTCGCGGCGAGCAGCGCCGTGACCGTTACGGCGCGTGTGACCGGGGACAGGCCGCCCCCGCCGCCGAGAAGGCTGCGCATGCTGCCCGCGACAATGGCCGGAATTCTGGCAAGGGCGAATCCCTTTGCCTCGACGCCGGATGTCTCCGCCGACCGCATCCAATTCTCCTCGATAGATCGTGATTCCGACTGCGCTTGGTGCGCAGGCTCACAATGAATCCTCGCGAATCGCCTGTCCAGAGGCCGTCCCCACCCGATCGTCCGGGTGGGGAGGTTTTCGCGAGTCCCCTGAGTCACTTAGGGTGGGGAAGAAAAATTCTACCCCGTTAGCACCTCGTTAACCCTGCAAAGTCCGCGTCAGGATGTCGGCCGTGTTGCGGCTGAGCCCGCCCTTTTCGGCCAGATCCCGCAGGGCTGCTTCGGCTGCGGCGCGGCGGCTGGGCTCGAGATTGCGCCAGATGCGGAAGCCCGTCAGAACCCGTGCGGCCACCTGCGGATTGCGCTGGTCGACGTCTGAAACGAAGTCGCACACGAAGCGGAAACCGAGCCCATCGGGGCGGGCGAACTGCACCAGGTTGTTCATGGCGAACGCCCCGACCAGCGCGCGCAGGCGGTTGGGGTTGTTGCGCGGGAAGTCGGGGTCCGACAGGATCGCCTTGATCCGGTCGAGCGTCTCGTCATGGGTGGGAAGTGCGTTGAGCGTCAACCACTTGTCGAAAACGAGCGGATCGCCGGTGAACATCGTGCGGAAGTCCCCGAGCAGCCCCGGTGCATCCGCCGTCCAGCGCGATACGGCGGCAGACAGCGCCGCTAGCCGGTCGGTCATGTTCTGGGCGGCATGATACTGCGCGCTCGCAAGGCCGGGGCCGACCGGCGCCCCGCCCTTGACCAGAAGGGCCAGGGCGGCGTTGCGCAGGGCCCGCTGGCCAGCCTGCGTCGCGTCGGGCGAGAAGGGCGCTGTGGAGGCCTTGGCGTGATACAGCGCCTCGAGATCGGGTCCGATCCGGCTCACGATATCGGTGATCAGCCGCTCGCGCGTGGCTTCGATGGCTGCCGGATCGACATCCTGCCCCTTGCTGCGGGCCACTTCGTTGAGGGCCGGCAGGGTGAGCGCCAACGCCTTGAAGGCGTCATCGAGGGTGTCGGACTGCGCGGTATCGGCAAGGGCGGCGGCGAGCGGGGTGATCTGCTGGTCGACCCAGGGCCGGCCGGCAAGGTCGGCCAGCATCAGGCCCATGGCGACATCCTGCAGCGCCTGCCAGCGGTTGAAGGGGTCGGCATCGTGGCGGGCGAGAAAGAGCAGGTCGGCTTCCGGCCGCGCGGATGTAAGGCGCACGGGGGCCGAAAAGCCGCGGAACAGCGAGGCGACCGGCTTCGCGCCGAGCCCGGTGAAGCTGAGGGTAGCGCTGTCGCCTTCGAGCACGATCAGGTCGCCCTCTACCCGGCCTCCTGCAACCGACTGCCAGGCCATGTCCCCGCCATTGGGGCCGACAAGGCCGAAGCGGATCGGCATGACCATCGGGACCTTGTCGGGCTGGCCGGGGGTGGGATCGGTCTTCTGGCTGATCGTCAGCTGGTAAGTGCCTGACGATTCGTCATAATTTTCGGAGACCGAGACTGCTGGCGTTCCTGCCTGGGTGTACCAGCGGCCGAAATCGGCAAGGTCCACGTCGTTGGCATCCTCGAACGACTTGAGAAAGGCTTCGATGGTGGTCGCATCGCCATCATGGCGCTCGAAATAGAGGTCCATGCCCTTTCGAAAGCGGTCCTCACCAAGAAGAGTGGCGAGCATGCGCACGATTTCGGCGCCCTTCTCGTAGACCGTGGCAGTATAGAAGTTGTTGATCTCGCGATACTGGTCGGGCCGCGCAGGATGAGCCAGCGGTCCACCATCTTCTGGAAACTGTGCCGACCGTAACGTGCGAACATCCTGAATGCGCTTGACTGCGCGGGAGCGTTCGTCGGAGGTGAATTCCTGATCACGATAGACGGTCAGGCCTTCCTTGAGGCAGAGCTGGAACCAGTCGCGGCAGGTTATGCGGTTGCCGGTCCAGTTGTGAAAGTATTCATGCGCTATGACGCGCTCGACATTGTCGTAATCGGCATCCGTTGCGGTCTCCGGTCGGGCAAAAACCAGCTTGTCGTTGAATATGTTGAGGCCCTTATTCTCCATGGCGCCGAAATTGAAATCGGAGACGGCGACGATGTTGAAGATATCGAGGTCGTATTCGCGTCCGAAGCGGCGCTCGTCCCAGGCCATGGAGCGCTTCAGCGCATCCATGGCGTAGCGGCACTGATCCTCTTTACCGTGACTGCAATAGATCGCGAGATCGACTTTTCGTCCTGAAGATGTCGTGAAGCTGTCGGTAATGCGTCCGAGGTCCCCCGCGACCATGGCGAAGAGATAGGCAGGCTTCGGATGAGGATCTTCCCAGATGGCATAATGCATGCCATCGCTCTCTTCGCCCGATTCAATCAAATTGCCATTGGCGAGCAGTACAGGAGCGAGCGCCTGATCGGCGCGCATCGTAACCGTAAATCGCGCAAGGACATCGGGGCGATCGAGGTAATATGTGATGCGACGAAAGCCTTCAGGCTCGCATTGTGTGCACCAGACGCCATTGGAGCGATAGAGCCCCATGAGGCGCGTATTCTTCTCAGGGTCGAGGAAGACCTCGGTCTCGAGCGCGAAGCGGCGGTTGGGCGGCTCGTGAATGACCAGCCGGTCGGGCGTTGCTTCATAGGCGGTGAGCGCCAGCGGCAGGCCATCGATGGCGATGGAGCGCAGCACAAGCTCGTTGCCATCGAGGATAAGTGGGGTGCCCGGAGGCGTATCGGGCGCCGGAACCACCGTGAGCAGCACACGAATTCGCACGGAATCCTGTTTGAATAGGGCCTCCAGATCGACTTTTTCGATGGAGTAGTGTGGCGGGGCATAGTCCCTTAGAAAAATAATCCGCTCGTCTTCCGTCCGCATGCCTGTCTCCATCCGCCGCCATATGGCTGGCAGTCTTGATACGATCGGGAGCGGCGCGCAACACCCCTCATCGTGGCTCCGTCATCTCCCGTGTGCCTGCTCAAGAGGCTCGCCACGGTCACTGCCAATTTCGGCAGCAATTGGAGCTGTCACGATGATGTGGCATCATGAGCCACAACAATTGTCTTGACCTCGACCCCGGTTGAGGTTGTAGCCATCCCGCCTCCTGACCGAATGCCGAAGAGGCCTTCCATGTTCCGCCCGCTGATGGACTGGTTCGAGCGCAGGCTCGACCCCTATAGCTCTGCCGACCCGGCCCAGCCGCCAAAGGGCCTGCTCGCCTTCTGCCTGCATTACAGCCATGGCGCCAAGCGCTGGCTGGCGCTGATGGCCGTGCTGGGTGCGGCCATCGCCATTCTCGAGGTGATGCTGTTTGGCTTCATGGGCTCGATCGTCGACTGGCTCGGCGCGGCCAACCCCGACACCTTCCTCGCCGACGAGGGGTGGACGCTGTTCGGGATGGCGGTGGTGCTGCTCGTGCTGATCCCCGGGCTGCAGGTGATCGACGCGCTCATCATCCACCAGACGCTGCTGGGCAATTTCCCGCAGCGCATCCGCTGGATGGCGCATCGCTACCTGATCCGGCAGTCGATGAGCTATTTCCAGGACGAGTTTGCCGGCCGCATCGGCGCAAAGCTGATGCAGACCGCCCTGGCGGTGCGCGAAGTGGTGATGAAGATCCTCGACGTCACGGTATTCGTGGTCGTCTACTTCATCGGCGCGGTCGTGCTCGCCTTCATGAGCGACCCCTGGCTGGCACTGCCCTTCGTCGTGTGGATCGGCTGCTATGTGCTGCTGCTGCGCTACTTTATCCCGCGGCTGGGCAAGGTCTCGCAGGCCCAGGCCGATGCCCGCTCGCTGATGACCGGCCGCATCGTCGACAGCTACACCAATATCGCCACGGTCAAGCTCTTCTCGCATTCGCGGCGCGAGGAAGCCTATGCGCGTGAGGCGATGGACGGGTTTTTGACCACCGTGCATTCGCAGATGCGCATGGTGACGCTCTTGCAGGCGACAATCACCTTCATGAACTGCTCGCTGCTGTTCGCGGTGTTCTTTGTGGGCATCTGGCAGTGGATGAACGGCACCATGAGCCCCGGCGCCATTGCGGTGGCTGCGGCGCTGGTGCTGCGCTTCCAGGGCATGAGCCAGTGGGTGATGTGGGAAATGTCGGCGCTGTTTGAAAATATCGGGGTCGTGCGCGACGGGATCACCTCGATCTCGCTGCCGCGCGTCGTTTCCGATCCGGCGGGCGCAAAGCCGCTGCCGTCCGTGCGCGGCGATATCCGCTTCGAGCGGGTCTCGTTCCACTATGGCAAGGACAAGGGCGTCATCGAGGGGCTGGACCTGCATATCCGGCCCGGCGAGAAGATCGGGCTCGTCGGCCGGTCGGGCGCCGGCAAGTCGACCATCGTCAATCTGCTGCTGCGCTTTTACGACCGCGAGGCCGGGCTCATCAGCATCGATGGCATCGACATCGCGACGGTGACCCAGGATTCGCTTCGCGCCAATATCGGGGTGGTGACGCAGGATACCTCGCTGCTGCACCGCTCGGTGCGCGAGAACATCGCCTATGGGCGCCCCGATGCCACCGAGGCCGAAATCCTCGAGGCGGCACGACTGGCCGAGGCCGATGACTTCATAGGCGGGCTCGTCGACGCGCAGGGGCGCAAGGGGCTCGAGGCGCATGTGGGCGAGCGCGGCGTGAAACTCTCGGGCGGGCAGCGCCAGCGCATCGCCATTGCCCGGGTGCTGCTCAAGAACGCGCCGATCCTCGTGCTCGACGAAGCGACGTCGGCGCTCGACAGCGAGGTGGAAGCCGCCATCCAGGGGCAGTTGCAGCTCTTGATGCACAACAAGACGGTGATCGCGATTGCGCACCGGCTCTCGACCATCGCGGCGATGGACCGGCTGATTGTGCTCGACAAGGGCGAAGTGGTGGAGCAGGGCACCCATGCCGAATTGCTGGCGCTGGGCGGGCATTACGCCCGGCTCTGGCAGCGGCAGTCGGGCGGCTTTCTTGATCTCGACGCGGCCGAAGCGGCGCAGTGATCCGCCCAAGGCCTTCAAGCCTGCGTTGACGGCAGAATGGCGCTGGAACCTTCGGGCTCCGGCGCCTGTTCGGGCAGCATCGTCGTCGTCCGGCAGGAGGCGACCGGCGCCGTCTGCAGACAGGGTGTTTGTGGCTGCACGCGGCGGGAATCGGTCTAGACTTGCCACCCCTCCGCCAGGTTTGCCCTATGTCCCCCATCGACCGCCTCAATGCCCTGTTCGAGGGCTGGATCAATCCCTTCAGGACGCCGGAAAATCCGCAGCCGCCGGCCGATGCGCTGAAATTCTTCTGGCATTTCCTGCGCCAGGCCAAGCTGCCTTTCTTCGTGATGCTGCTGCTGGGCGGTGCGGTGGCGCTGGTCGAGGCGGCGCTGTTCTATTTCGTCGGGCGGCTGGTGGACCTGCTCGATGCCTCAAATCAGGCCGATGGCTGGGACGGGCTGATCGCCGCCCATGGGCCCGAGCTGGCCTTCATGCTGGTGGTGGTGCTGGGCATCAGGCTGGTGGTGACCTGGGCGTCGGCGCTGATCGAGGAGCAGACGGTCAATGTCGGCTTCTACAACATGGTGCGCTGGCAATCTTATGTGCATGTATCGCGCCAGAGCCTGTCGTTCTTCCAGAACGACTTCGCCGGTTCGGTGGCCACCAAGGTGTCGCAGAGCGGCGGTGCGGTGGGCGATTTCCTCGTCTCGCTGATCCAGGTGGTGTGGTTCATCGCCATCTATACGCTCACCACCATCGTGCTCGTGGCCCAGCTCGACTGGCGGCTGGGGCTGGTGGTGGCGGTGTGGATCGTGATCTTTGCCGTGCTCGCGCGCTATTTCGTGCCGCGCATGCGCAAGTTCTCGGCGGCAACGGCCGAGGCCGGGTCGGCGCTGGCCGGGCGGATCGTCGACAGCTATTCCAACATCCAGACATTGAAGCTCTTCGGCACCGCCGACGAGGACAACCGCTATGTGAAGAACGGCTTCGAGCGCTTCCTCGCCGCCGTCTCGCGCATGACGGCGATGGTGACGGCGGTGCGCGTCGCCATGGCACTGCTTTCGGGGGTGATGATCACCACCATCGCCGTGCTCGCCATCCATCTCTGGACCGAGGCGCTGATCACCGTGGGCGGGGTGGCCTTTACGCTCGGGCTCGTGCTGCGGCTCTATACGCTCTTGGGCCGCATGATGACCCAGCTCAACGGGCTGATGCGCAATTTCGGCACGGCGCAGAATTCGGCCGATCTCGTGGGCCAGCCCTTGAAGCTGGTCGATGCCTCCGATGCCAAAGCGCTGGCGGTGAGCGAGGGCGGTATCGCGTTCGAAGGCGTGTCATTCCATTACGGCAAGGGTTCGGGGGTGATCGAGGACCTCAACCTCACAATCCGCCCCGGCGAGCGGGTGGGGCTGGTGGGGCGCTCGGGGGCGGGCAAATCGACCATCGTCTCGCTCTTGCTGCGCTTTTACGATGTCGAGCGCGGGCGCATCACCATCGACGGGCAGGATATCGCCGGGGTGACGCAGGAATCCCTGCGCGCGGCTATCGGCGTTGTGACGCAGGACACCTCGCTGCTGCATCGCTCGGTGCGCGCCAACATTGCCTATGGGCGCCCCGATGCCACGGACGAGGAGGTGGCGGCTGCCGCCGAGATGGCCGAAGCCGACGAGTTCATCGCCAGGCTTTCGGACTTCAAGGGCCGTACCGGCTATGAGGCGCATGTGGGCGAGCGCGGGGTCAAGCTCTCGGGCGGGCAGCGCCAGCGCGTGGCGATCGCCCGCGTGCTCTTGAAGAACGCGCCGATCCTCGTGCTCGACGAGGCGACTTCGGCCCTCGACAGCGAGGTGGAGGCGGCGATCCAGGGCCAGCTCGACCAGCTGATGCAGGGCAAGACGGTGATCGCGATTGCGCACCGGCTCTCGACCATCGCGGCGATGGACCGGCTGATCGTGCTCGACAAGGGCCGGGTCGTCGAGGAGGGGACCCATGCCCAGCTGCTCGAGCGTAATGGCACCTATGCCAGCCTCTGGGCCCGGCAATCGGGCGGGTTCCTTGCCGGCGGCTCGGGCGATGGGCAGCAGGAGGATTAGGCTTTCGCACCGGCGGGCGGGGCGCTAGAGAGCAGGGATCAAACCCGCGCCGCCCGGAGACCCAGATGAGCCAGCCCTCGATCAAGCGCAGCCGCGTCAACCAGATCATGCGCGAAAGCGACGCCTTCATCCGCTCCTTCGGCTATGTGCTGCCGCCCTTTGCCTATTGGAGCCCGGCCGAATTCCGCGCCCGCAAGGACGACGCGCAGATGATCATAAAGGCCAATCTGGGCTGGGATATTTCCGATTACGGCCTGGGTGAGTTCGACAAGACGGGGCTGTTTCTCTTTACCGTGCGCAACGGTAATGCCGCCGATCTCGATAAGGGCCGGGGCATGCTCTATGCCGAAAAGGCGATGATCTCGCGCGAGAACCAGTATTCCCCGATGCACCGGCACAACCTCAAGGCAGAGGACATCATCAATCGCGGTGGCGGCACGCTGGTGATCGAGCTGTTCGGGGATACGGACGGGCAGTGCGATCGAAACAAGGGCACGGTGGTCTATACCGACGGCATCCGCCGCGAGCTACCGCCCGGCGCCCATCTCAAGCTTCTGCCCGGCGAGAGCGTGACGCTGATGCCCAACGAGCACTGGCACGCCTTCTGGGGCGAGGGCGGGGATGTGTTCATCGGCGAGGTCTCGACCGTCAATGACGACCGCACCGACAACGTGTTCGAAGACCCGCGCATTGCCCGCTTCGGGGGGATCGAGGAAGACGAGGAGCCGCTGCACCTGCTGGTGTCGGACTACGAGGCGTGGCTGAAATAGCCCCGGCCCAATGGCACCCATGCAGCCTCGGCGGTTGACAGGACAGCGGGGTTGACGCAACGGTCGGGGCCTACGGGCCGCGACCTTCCGCCTGCGGCCGATTTCGAACGGCTTTCATGTCCGCCATCATTGCTCCGCGCCAGGAACGCGTTCTCCTCGGCATCGGCCTCGTCATTCTCGCCTTCAGCTTTTTCTCGCTGATCGACACCTGCGCCAAATGGATGGTGCTGGCCGGCATTCCGAGCCTGCAGGTGGCGTTCATCCGCTATGCAGCGCAGCTGATCATCATCTCGGCCATGGTGTTTCCGAGCGCCGGCACCGCCCTGCTGGTGACGCGCAGGCCGGTGATCCAGGTGATGCGCGGGCTGGCGCTGATGGGCGCGACGATCCTTAATTTCTTCGCGGTCGCCTATCTGCCGCTGGCGGTGACCTCGGCGATCCAGTTCACCATGCCGCTGATGCTCTGCGCGCTCTCGGTGCCGCTTCTGGGCGAGACGGTGGGCTGGCGGCGCTGGCTGGCCATTCTCGTGGGGCTCGGGGGCGTGATGATCATCGTGCAGCCGGGCACCGAAGCGTTCCATCCCGCCTCGATCCTCGTGCTGGGTGCGGCGCTCTCGACCGCCTTCTACCAGATCCTTACCCGCAAGCTGGCGGGGGTGGACGGGGTTTCGACCCAGCAGTTCTACGCCGCGCTGGTCGCGAGCCTCTGCATCATGCCCTTCGTGCTGGGCGGCTGGGTCTGGCCATCGGAGCCCAGCGTCTGGCTGGCGTTCTTTGCGATCGGGGTCGTGGCGCTGATCGGGCACCAGATCTTCACCATCGCGCACCGGTTCGCGCCGGCCTCGACGCTGGCGCCGTTCTCTTACTTTCACATCTTCCCGATGTCGCTGCTGAGCTGGCTGGTGTTTGGCCAGCCGCCCGACGTCACCATCTATCTCGGCGCACCCATCGTGATCGCGAGCGGGCTCTATATCTGGCTGCGCGAGCGCCAGCTGGCCCGCCCGGTCACGGTGCCGGTCGATCCGAAGGTGTGAGGGCCGGTCGCCTCAAGAGCCCGCCGCGCGGCGAGAACAGCAGCGCCAAGAGGAAGACACCGGTCTGGATCAGCACGATGGTGGGGCCGGTGGCCGCATCGATGTGGAAGCTTAGCAGCGTGCCGAAAACGCTCGACCCCACCGCAACCGCCACCGCGATCATCACCATGGTGCGAAAGCGCCCCGTGAGGAGGAAGCCGGTGGCGCCGGGCGCAACCAGCATCGCCACCACGAGGATGATGCCGACGGCCTTCAGCGCGGCGACGATGGTGAGCGCCAGAAGCGCCAGGAGCCCGTAATGCAGAAGTGAAACCGGCAGGCCGATGGCGCGGGCGTGCTGGGGATCAAAGCAATAGAGCAGCAGGTCGCGACCCTTGGCGAGCACGACGATGAGCGCAAAGCCGGTGATGAGCGCGGTTTCGATGAGGTCAGCCTGGGTCAGGCCCAGCATGTTGCCAAAGAGCACATGGGTGAGGTGCTGGTCGGTCTCGATGCGGGTGAAGAGCACGAGCCCGACCGCGAACATGCCGGAAAAGACGATGCCCATGACGGTATCTTCCTTCACCCGGCTGTTGGCCTTGAGATAGCCCGTGGCGATGGCCGAAAAGAGCCCGGCGGCGAACGCGCCGACCGAGAGCGGCAGGCCGACCACGAAGGCCAGAACGATGCCCGGCAGCACGGCATGCGAGATGGCATCGCCCATCAGCGACCAGCCCTTGAGCACGAGATAGCTCGAGAGCACAGCCGAAACGGCGCCCACCATCACCGCCACCATCAGCGCGCGCTGCATGAAGGGGAAGGAGAGGGGCAGGGCGAAGAAGTCGATGATGGCGCTCATGCGGCGTCTCCCGTGCTGGCGGCGCGGCGGCGCGCGGCCAGCCGTCCATGCTTGGGGGCAAAGAGGAAGGCGAGGAGGAAGATCAGCGTCTGGAGGGTGACGATGACCCCGCCCGTCGCGCCATCGAGAAAGAACGACAGATAGGCGCCGATGGCGGCGGTGAGCGCGCCGAGCGCGATCGAGAGGATGAGCAGCACCCCGAATCGGTCGGTGAGGAGATAGGCCGTAGCCCCCGGCGTCACCACCATGGCGATGACGAGGATGGCCCCGACGGTCTGGAGCGCGGCAACGGTGGCGGCGGCGAGGAGGGTGAAGAACACCACCTGCATCAGGCGCGGATCGATGCCGACGCTGCGCGCATGGCTCTCGTCGAAGAACACCAGCATCATGTCCTTCCACTTCGCGCCGAGGACGGCGAAGGTGACGGCCGAGATGATGACGATCTGGAGCACGTCGTCGTCGCTGATGGCGAGGATGTTGCCGAGCACGATGCTCTGGATGTTCACGGAGACGGGGTTGAGCGAGACCATGAACAGCCCGAGCGCGAAAAAGCTCGTGAAGACGATGCCGATGATGGCGTCTTCCCTCAGCCGCGAGCGCTGGCGCACGATGACCATGGCGAGCGCGGCGAGAAGGCCCGAAAAGAACGCGCCGATGGAATAGGGCAGGCCGAGCATATAGGCCCCTGCCACCCCGGGAACCACGGCATGGCCCAAGGCATCGCCCACGAGCGACCAGCCCTTGAGCATGAGATAGGCCGAGAGGAAGGCGCAGAGCGCACCCACAAGCGCGCTGACCCAGATGGCCTTGACCATGTAGTCATAAGAAAAAGGGGCGAGGAGCTCGATCATCTGCCCTCGCCCCCGGTCTTGTCCGTCGCAGCGCCGTTGCGCCCGGCCTCGCCGTAAAACACCACCGGCCGCTCGTCGTCGGTGAGCACGGTGACGCGACGGGCATCGTCATCGTCGTGAAGGTCGGTGCCCCCGAGATGGAAGTGGCGGAGCACGCCGGAAAAGGCCTTTTCGAGATTGGCCTGGGTGAAGGTCTTGGCGGTGGGGCCGGCGGCGATGACGGTGCGGTTGACCAGCACCACCTGGTCGCAGAAATCGGGAATGCTGCCGAGATTATGGGTGGAGACCAGCATGAGGTGACCAGCCGCCCGCAATTCGCCCATCAGCGCGATGATGGCCTGTTCGGTGGTGACATCGACGCCGGTAAAGGGCTCGTCGAGCAGGATGATCTTCGCCTGCTGGGCCAGCGCGCGGGCGAGGAAGACGCGCTTTTTCTGCCCCCCGCTCAATTCCCCGATCTGGCGCTTGCGAAAGCTCGTCATCCCGACCTTTTCGAGCGCGGCATCGACGGCCTGCCGGTCTTTTGCCGAGGCGAGGCGGAAAAAGCCCATATGGCCGTAGCGGCCCATCATCACCACGTCCTCGACGAGGACGGGGAAGTTCCAGTCGACCTCCTCGGCCTGCGGGACATAGGCAACCAGATTGTTGCGCAGCGCTTCGGCGACGGGTTTGCCGGCGATGGTGACCTTGCCCTGCCGCGGGGTGACGAAGCCCATGATGGCCTTGAACAGCGTCGACTTGCCGCTGCCATTCACCCCGACCAGCCCGCAGATGCTGCCCCCGCCGATGCGGAAGCTGGCATCGCGCAGCGCCACGGTGCCATTGGGATAGGCGACGGTGACGTTTTCGACCGCGATCGAGGGCAGGGCGGAGAGGTTCCACGCCTCGTGCGGAACGTCGGGGGAAAGGCTCATCGCCCATACCCCCTGGCGATCGTGTCGACGGTCACTTCGAGCAGCCTGAGGAAGGTGGGGACGGGGCCATCGGCGGTGGAAAGGGAATCCACGTACAGCACCCCGCCATAGGCAGCCCCGGTTTCCTGCGCCACCTGCCGCGCCGGCGCGTCGGAGACGGTGCTTTCGGAAAAGACGACCGGGATGGCGTTGGCGCGCACCGCATCGATCACCGCGCGCACCTGCTGGGGCGTGCCCTGCTGGTCGGCATTGATGGGCCAGAGATAGAGCTCCTTCATGCCATAGTCGCGGGCGAGATAGCTGAAGGCGCCCTCGGAGGTAACGAGCCAGCGCTCGGCCTCGGGGATGGTTTCGAGCCGGGCGCGCAGGGGGGCGTCGATGGCCCGGATCTCTTCCGAATAAGCCGCCGCATTGGCATCATAGGTGGCGGCATTGGCCGGATCGTACTGCACGAGGGCGGCGCGGATGTTCTCGACATAGATGAGCGCATTGGCCGGGCTCATCCAGGCATGCGGGTTGGGGCGCCCGTCATAGGGCCCGCCCGAGATCGAGACCGGCGCGATGCCATCCGAGACCACCACCTGCGGCACGTCGCGGACATTTTCGAAGAAGCGCTCGAACCAGCGTTCGAGATTGAGCCCGTTCCACAACACGAGATCGGCGCGCTGCGCCTTGACGATATCCTGCGGGGTGGGCTGGTAATCGTGGATTTCGGCACCCGGCCGGGTGATCGCCTCGACATCGGCGGCGTCTCCCGCGACATTGCGGGCGATGTCGGCAATCACCGTGAAGGTGGTCACCACCTGCACCTTGTTCTGGGCCAGTGCGGGGAGGGGCGCAAGCGTTGCCAGCCCCAGGAGGAGGCCGGAGAGCCATGCGGGACAGGAGGGCATCACGTCACCATCGGCGTTATTTGCGAATGGTTCCTAATTGCGTTAAATCCGCGCTCCTGTCAATGTCCGGCCACTTGTCAAAATGCCGGACCGCCAGTAAATTTATGGCCATCGAGATTTGGCGGCATTCGGCCGTATCGCCTCCGACATCGGGCCAGGCGCGCGTTCAAAGACTCCAATCATCGACTGGCCGGACCCATGTTCTCAGGCGAGGGTAGTGGGTCCAGATGTGAGACGACTAGGCAGGGAATTCCTCCGATGCAGACGGGCACCGTCAAATTCTACAATGATCAGAAGGGTTATGGTTTCATCCAGCCGGACAATGGCGGCAAGGACGTGTTCGTGCACGCCACCGCGCTGCAGCGCGCCGGCCTGCGCGGGCTGAACGAAGGCCAGAAGGTCTCGTTCGACACCGCCGAAGATCGCCGCACCGGCAAGGTCGCGGTCGACACCATCGCCGAGGTCTGATCGGGGCCGGGTGCCCCGGTCCATGCCGGCTGCGCGCCCAGCATTGTAGCTGAAATGAAAGAGGCCGGACCGCTGACGCGATCCGGCCTCTTTCTTTGACGATGAACCGCTTCTTAGAAGCTGAAGTTCAGGCCGGCCTTGACGATGTGGGTGTCGAAGCTGACGTCGGTGTCGCCCGAAGCGAACTCGTAGGTCTGGCTGCCCAGCGAGGAATAGGCGTATTCGCCGAACACGCTGACATTGTCGGTCAGCGCCACTTCCGCGCCCACACCGGCGGTCCAGCCGAGATGGGTGTTGGAAATGTCCTCGACGCCGTCCGTGGCGGTGACGCCGGCATAGGCAATACCGCCCAGGGCATAGACCAGCACCGCGTCCGTGGCCGCAACGCCGGCGCGGATGGTGGTCGAGCCATACCAGTCGGCCGTGCCGCCGGCGATCAGGTCTTCATCGGTGCTGAGATTGGCAACCGACAGATCGGTCTGCAGGCCGAGGACAAACACGTCCATCTGCTGGCGGAAACCGATCTGGCCACCGGCCAGCCAGCCCGAGGCGTCGAAGTCGGCGCCTTCGATGTCCGTGGTACCCCAACCATAGCCGGCATGGATACCGGCATAGAAGCCCGACCAGTCCGACGCCGGCATGGCAACCGGAACGACCGGAGCCGGGGTGTAGGGAATGGACAGGTCGGCGGCAAGGGCCGGGGACGCAATGAACAGGGCCGAAGCCGCAACGATCAGATGTTTCATAACACTCGTACCAAGTTGGTTGGACACTGGCTGGGTAACGCGCGACTGTGGCAGAGGATGAGCAGGCGCGACGAGATTGCCCCCACTGTGTGATTTCTGCGACAGTTGGAGCGAACGGGGATATCTGAGCGATCTTTAAAAATGTAAGAAATACAGAAGGTTGCGAGGCGAGAGGGCTGTGGGCTGTAGGTTCCGAGAGGGTCGTTTCTGGCGCCTTGGCCGCCCTCAGTGTGCCGAACTGCGACAGATTGCGGCGGCGCAGGGTAACCGAATTCCTAACACCGGGCAGGAATGTGCCCATTGATGGCAACAATGTGCACGTGAGGCGCGAATCTTTGCCCGATCTGACCGGAGCAGGGCGATGAAACGGATCCTCGCGGGTGTGCTTCTGGCTTTCGTCGCCGGCTTGGCAGGCATTCTTGCCTACGCGCCCTACATGCCACAGATGATTTTGGAGGGGGCGCCGGACCTCATCTGGTCTGGCCGTTCAACATTTGCGGAAGTGGGCGGGGCGCCCGATGCGGATCGGTTGCGGATCGCGGTGCGCCCCGGATCCTATGGCGCAGAGCTGCTGGAGCTCTTCGAAGACAGCGATGGGGTTGCGCTTTTGGCGGCGCGCGATGGCCGGCTCGAAATCGAGCATTATGCCGATGGCGTTACCGCCGAAACGCGGCTCAACTCCTACTCGATGGTGAAGAGCCTCGTGGCCGCGCTCGTGTTCAAAGCGATCGCCGACGGGCGCATCTCCGGCCGCGAGGCACGCCTGGGCGAGTTTCTGCCCGAGGCCCCGGGCCTCTCGCAGGTTACGCTGGACCGCTTGCTGACGATGCGGGCCGGCATCCAGTTCGAGATCGGCCGGGACAGTTTCGGCGTTGCTGCGGGCATCAAGGATACCGATACCCTGCCCAATCCGCTGGGCCCGCTCGCCCGGCTGCATTATCAGGGGCTCATGCCCCAACTGGCAGGGCTTTCCGTGTCGGACGGAGGGCCAGAGGTCTGGACCTATCAGAACATCAACACGGCGCTTCTGGGCGCGGTGTTGGAGCGCATCTATGGCGCGCCGCTCGAAACCATACTGGCCAAAGAGATCTGGCAGCCGGCCGGAGCCACCAGCGCGTTTTGGCGCCGGCCGGCCTCAACTGAAATGGTCTCAGCCTATTGCTGTCTTTATGCGACGGCGCGCGACTGGATACGCATCGGCACCTTCATCGCTGCCAATGGTACGCCAGCCGACCCCTTTCTTCCGGACGCCGACTGGCGCACACTGCTCGGGCTCGACATCGATCCGACCCTGCGCGCCAAGGGGCATTATGGGTTCGGGATGTTTCAGGATGTGCTCGATCGGCCCGGCGAGACCCTCAACGGCGGGCTGACCTATTTCGGTGGCCAGAGCGGCCAGATCCTGTCGATAATGCCCGAGCGTGGGCTGGTCATCTACCGCGCCGGCCGGCGACACCAGCGGCTCCATTCGACCCATTATGCCGTCTGGAACCGACTTTCGGCGCGATGAGGCCTTCGCGCCGAATGGCAGTGCTTACGTCGCTTTCTGGCTTTCGAGGAACTCGATGACCATGGCATCGAGCCAGCTGTAGCTTGTGGCTTCGGCCTTGAGCCGACCGTGGGCGACGAAGGGGAAATCGCGCGCCTTGAGATAGGCGACCCGCTCATCCTCCTCCCCGATACGGGTAAGGACGATGCCGTCGGCCTGGCCGGCTTCCACGACGTGGCGCAGCACCTGCAACTCGGTCTGACCCGGCTGGGCGGCGGCGAGAAAGAGATCGACGCCATCGGCGACGAGGCCTTCGCCCAGCCCCATGACGAAATCGCCGAAATAGCTGTCGACGAAATTGGGGCCTCGGATCGGCAGGGCCATGCACACGAAACCCGAGCGCCCCGAAACGAGCTGGCGCGCGGCGCGGTTGGGCACGTAGCCCAGTTCCTGCGCCGCCTTGACGACGCGCTCGCGGGTCTTTTCGGCGATCTGCTCATGGCCGGCAAGCGCGCGCGAGACGGTCGTGATCGACACGTCGAGCCGGCTGGCCAACTCCTTGAGCGTCTTGGCGCGCATCGATCCTCCAAACGACCCGATTCCATCGCAAACGTTGGCGATGAAGATCTATTCCTTTGCAAACGTTTTAAATTCTAGCGCGAGCGCGTATAGGAGTCAAATGCCCTGCGTGAAGCGCAGGGCTGCCATGCTGGATGGAGATGAAAAGCGTGCCGGGATCAGGGTTTGTCGGCAATGACAGGCACGTCGCGCACCTTTTCGCGCACCAGCGTCAGGAGCCCCGAGGCTGCCAGAATCGCCAGCCCGATCAGCGCCAGGAGGTTCGGAACCTCGTTGTAAAAGCTCGCCCCGATGACCACGGCCCAGGCGATCTGGCTGTATTGCACCGGCGCGACCTGGTTGGCCGGCGCCTGCCTGAGGGCCGCGATGAGGGTCACCTGGCCGATCGACCCGATGGCGCCGGCGGCGAGCATGGTCAGGAGTTCCTGCCAGCTCGGCCAGCTGAAGGTGGGCAGCATGGCGAAGAAGTTGAACACCAGCGCATAGGCCAGCATCATGCCCAGAAGCGAGGTGCGCTTTTCGTCCGCCGCCACGGTGCGCAGGATGATCACCGTCATGGCCCCGAGGAACGCGACGCCAAGCGCCGCGACATGGCCCAGCTCCAGCGCCTTGAAGCCGGGCTGCACCACCAGCACCGTGCCGCAGAGCCCGGTGATGACGGCCAGCCAGCGATAGGGCCCGATCTTTTCGCCCAGCAGCACCATCGAGGCGAGCGTGGTCAGAAGCGGGGCGAGGAAAATGAGCGCATAGGTTTCGGCGAGCGGAATATGGGTGAAGGCGTAGATGCCCAGCACCCCGGCCAGAAGCGAGCAGGTGGCGCGCAAATTGACGGCGTAAGGGTGCTTCATGCGCCAGAAATGCCGCCAGCGCTCGCCCTTGGGCTTGGTGAAGAAGATGACGGCGCTGGCCGCAAGGGCCGTGAAAAAGCCGATCTCGAAAACGCTCGGGCCTCCGGCAAGCGATTTGACGATGGCATCGCCCCACGAAAAGGTGGCGTAGGTGACGAATGCGAGGATGACGCCGTGGTTCACGACAGGAGGTTCCGTTGGGCAGTGGGTTGAGGGTTCTGGCGCTCGGGGCCCATCCCGACGACGTCGAAATCTACATGTTCGGCGCGCTCTCCGCATGGTCCGTGGCGGGGGCGACGGTGACGATCGCGATTGCCACCGATGGCGCCAAGGGCGGAACGGGCGATCCCGCCGAAATGAGCCGGACGCGCAAGCGCGAGGCGGCCGAAGCCGCGGCGCTGCTGGGCGTTGCGCCGCGCTTTCTCGATTTTCCCGATGGCGCGCTGGTGCCCGATGCGGGGCTGGTGGGTGGGCTCAAGGGGCTGATCGGCGAGGTTCTGCCCGATATCATCGTGACCCATGCGGGCAACGACTATCACGGGGACCACCGCGCGCTTTCGGAGGCGGTGGGCATCGCGGCGTCCTTTACCGCGCCGGTCATCCATGCCGACAATCTGCGCGGGGTGGGGTTCGCGCCGACCCACTATGTCGACATCACCGCCCATGCCGAGATGAAGGCGCGCGCCATCCGCGCCCATGCTTCGCAAGATCCAGAGCGCTTCGTGGTGGCCACGGGCCTCCTCAACCGCTTCCGGGCAGCACAGGCCAATGGCGGGGAGACCGAACAGGCCGAGGCCTATCGGTTCGAGCCGATCTTTCCCTTTGTCGACATCAGGGCGCTGCTGCCGCCCGCCCCGCAGGTGCGGCCCGTGCGCAATCGCAACATCGCGACCTGACGGAGGGGCGTTGCGCACTCACCGGGCCGTCACGGTAACGAGGCGGGACTGGTAGGGCAAAAACGCGATGTGCCAGCCTTCGGCGGTCGCGATCGGGGCCGGCCCCTCGCCATCGCAGGTGGCGGCGAGATGGCCCGAGAGCCCTGTGGTTTCTTGGCACAAAATCCGCGTCGTGGGCCGGTCTGAGGTGTTGAAGAGGTTGATGCGCACCGTGCCATCGCCGGCCCGGACGCGCTGCACCAGCACCGGATCGCCCTCGGCGATGGCGCGCGGGCTGCCATCGGGCGCGTGGCCGGGCCGGTAGCGCAGGCTCGCGCGGCCCAGTTCCGGGAAATCGCAGGCGAAGGGTTCGCCATCGTCGGCCAGCTCGGCGAGGAGCGCGCGGCGGGCCGAGGGGACTTCGTCAAGCTGGTCGCTGGTCATCAGCACGCCGCCCGAAAGCCCGGCATAGCGGGCGAGCGAATGCACCTGCGCATCGGAGAGCTGGTGGAAGCGATCGCGCAAAAGGATGCAGTCGGGATCGGCCTGCCACAGAATGCCATTGGCGAAATTGCGGCTGGCCTGGTCGCGCAGCAGCGATTCGGCGGAATAATGCCCGTGCCAGGTGACCCCGATATCGCGCCCGATGCGCAGCGCATCACAGAGCCCGACCGGAGCCCAGAGGGGTGATCCGCAGAGGAGCCATTGGGCTTCGCCGATCTCCTCTCGGATGAGGCGCGCCATGGTCATCCAGATCTGCATGCGGGAGAGGCCGTCGCGATGCCAGCGCGCCGCCTCGGGGCCATACATGGCGCCTAAATGCATGAAATCGGTCTTGAAATAGGCGCAGCCCCACTCCTTCGCCCAGATGCGGAAGACCGAGCGGATATAGGCTTCTGCCTCGGGATGGGTGACGTCGAGGACGTAATATTCCTCGCTGCGCTTGTGCCAGCGAAACTCGCCATAAAAGGTCATCGGGGCCAGCGGCGCGCCGGTCGCGCGGCTTTTCACCACCCAGTCGGGATGCTCGCGATAGAGCTTCGAGCGATTGCCCACCATGAAGGGGGCGATCCAGAGGCCGGGGGTGAAGCCTTCGGCGGCGATATCGGAGAGCAACTGGGGCAGCCCTTCGAGCCCCGGCTTGAAATCGAGCCAGTCTCCCATTTCGGGGGTGAAGCCATCATCGATCAAGAAAATGTCGAAGGGCGTCTGGGTCTCGTCGCGGAAGCGGCGCGCGGCGCCGAGATGCTCGCGCAGCACCGGCTCGCTGAGCGAGGCGTAGAGATTGTACCAGGAGCACCAGCCGGTGAGGCGCCGGGCGGGGAGGCGCGGAGGCAGGGGCGAGGCCTCGGCAACCTGCCGGGCCCAGTCGCGCAGCGTAGCCTCGATATCGGCGCCGCCGGCAAAGAGCACGAGGGTCTCGGCAGCGACTTTGCCCTCATGCGGCACGCCATCGATGAGGGTTTCGATATCGAGCCCGAGCGGGCCATCGGCGAAGGAAAAGCGCAGGCGCGACTGGAAGCGGTCGTGACGGAGAAAGCCGAGAACGGCAGTTTGAGCCTGTCCCCGCGGCACCAGCGCCGTCATCGCATAGGCTTCGAGCAGAGTGGGATCGGGCGGAGTGAGGCTGCGGACGGCGTCGGGCTCGACGAAATAGGAGCCATCCCAGCTCATATAGCCATTGCGCAGATAGCGCTGCACATTGGCGATGCGGGTGAACCTGAGCCCGATGGCCGAAGGGGCCAGCGTTCCGGCAAAGCCCTCGACGCGCATGTCGAGCCGGGTGCGGCCTTGCTCGGAGGTGATCGAGAGCACGAAACGCAGGCCATCGCTGCGCTGCCAGACGCAATCGGCGCCGGTGAGCGAAGGCGGCGTGGCGGAAAACACGGCGCCATCGAGCAGCGGCACGAGACCCTCGATCAGGATGCCGGCGCCGGCGAGGGTGAGGGTCTCGCGATCGAAGGCGAAGGGGGTGGTCATCTGCGGGCCTCGAAATCCAGCACGGCCTGCATGAGGCCGGGTTCGCCAGCATCGAGCCGCGCGAACAGGGCAGGGGCCTCGGCAAAGGGCACGCTGTGCGAAATCAGCGGCAGCAGGTTGAGGCGCCCCTCATGCTGAAGGCGGACCGCGGTCTGCCACAGCCGGAGCTTGTTCCAGCGATGGCTGATGGCGGGGGCGACGCCCGAGATCTGGGACGAGACGAGCTCGATGCGGTTGTGGTGGAATTCCTCGCCCAACATCAGCCCTCGCGCCTCGCCCTGGAAAAAGCCCATGGCGACGACGCGGCTCGCATAAGCCACGGTGCGCATAGCTTCGGCCAGCGCGCGGGGGGCGCCGGAGACCTCGATGCAGATATCGGCGCCGCGCCCGCCGGTCTCGCTCTTGACGATCTCGGCGATGGAGCCGGCGGTGGGGTCGAGCACGCGATCGGCACCGAGTGTCAGCGCCAGATCGCGGCGCGCGGCGACGGGATCGACCCCGATAACGGTGGCGCCAGAGGCGCGGGCGCCCTGCAAAACGATCTGGCCCGGCACGCCGAGCCCGAAGACCACGACGAGATCGCCCATGCGGATCTGCGCATCATGCACGCCATTGAGCGCCACGGCGCCGATATGGGAGAAGATGCCGATGAGCGGATCGGCGCCTCCGGGCATGAGGCGGGCGATGGCGTCGGTCTCGCTCATCACATGGGCGGTGCGATGGCCCCAGGTGCCGAAAACGCGCTGGCCGGGGCGGAGGCGGGTGACCTCGCGGCCGGTCTCGACGATCTCGCCCACTTCCTCATAGCCCAGATTGCGCACCGGCCACTCCCAGCTGGGCTTTTCGGCATCGCGGAAAAGCCGCATGCCGACATCCCATTGCCGCTGCATGAACGGGCTGGTGCCGCGATACTGGGTCAGCTCGGTGCCGGCGCTGATGCCCGAATGGAGCGTGGCGATGCGCACCTCGTCGGGTCCGAGCGGGGCGGTCTCGTAGGGCTCGAAGACCAGCTCTTTGGGTGCGGCAAGGGCCAGGGCTTTCTCGGTCATCTTCGATCCTCCAACGAACGGCGGCTGTTTACGCCTTTGGGGCGTGGCCAGCCACGAAGATCGACCTGCAAAAAGGGACTATTTTTTGCAGAGCGCGCGAGGAGCCCCTAGTGCAGCGCCTGTGGCGCCACCCCCACCCGGCCTCCCCCGTATAGGGGGGAGGCGAAGCGGGGTCAGGATGCGGCCGGCTTGGCGAAATGGCAGTTGGCCGTATGGCCCGGGCTCACGGTGACCGGAGGAGGGGCGGTGGTGGAGCAGACGGGTTGGGCGATGGGGCAGCGGGTGTGGAAGCGGCAGCCGCTGGGCGGATTGGCGGCCGAGGGCACGTCTCCCTTGATGGTGAAGAAGGATTTCCGCCCCTTGTCGGCGGTGGGCACCGAGCCCAGCAGCGCCTGCGTGTAGGGGTGAGCCGGCGCGTTGAAGATCGCGCCCTTGGGGCCGATCTCGACGATCTGGCCCAGATACATCACCGCCACCCGGTCGGAGATGTGCCGCACGACGCCGAGGTCATGCGAGATAAACAGATAGGTCAGCCCCAGATCGTGCTTCAGATCCTGCAACAGGTTGAGGATCTGCGCCTGAACGGACACGTCGAGCGCCGACACCGCCTCGTCGCAGACGATGAAGGCCGGATCGAGCGACAGCGCGCGCGCGATGCAGAGCCGCTGCCGCTGGCCGCCTGAAAATTCATGCGGAAAGCGCGCCGCGTGATGGGTGGCGAGCCCGACCCGGTCGAGAAGCTGCCGCAGGCGCTTTTCGCGTGAGACGGTGTCGCCCACATCATGGATCACCAGCGGCTCGACGATCAGTTCACCGGCTGTCATGCGCGGGTTGAGGGCGCCGAAGGGGTCTTGGAAAACGATCTGCATGTCGCGCCTCAGCGCCCGCAACTCGCCGGCCCCCATCGCCCGCACGTCGCGGCCATCGAAGCGCACGACGCCCTCCGAGGGCTCGATGAGTCGCAGGATCAGCCGGCCGGTGGTGGTCTTGCCGCAGCCGCTTTCGCCCACGAGCCCGAGCGTCTCACCCTTGCCGATCGAAAAGCTGACATCGTCGACGGCGCGCAGGATGCGCTGGTTACCGCCGAAGAGGCCGCGGCGCCCGAGTGTGAAGTGCCGGGCCAGATGTTCGACTTCGAGCAGGGGGCGGGGCGGGCGGGTCTCTGCAACAGCGTCCATTACGGCACCTGCCTGAACTGGTAGCCGGTATTGCGGATGCAGGCGGCGCGATGGTTGTCCCCGAGATCGACAAGCGGCGGTTCGGCAGTGCTGCAGGGCGGGCGGGCATAGGCGCAACGCGGCTCGAACCGGCACCCCGGCGGTGGCGCGAAGGCCGGCGGCACCATGCCCTCGATCGCCTTGAGGCGCACCTCGTCGCGATCGACGGGCGGGATCGAGGCGAGGAGCCCCTCGGTATAGGGATGGCGGGGCGCATCGAACACCACATTGGCGCGCGCATCCTCCATCACGCGCCCCAGATACATGATCATGACGCGATCGGTGAAGGCCGAGACTACGCGCAAATCATGGCTGATCAGGATGATGCCCATGCCATATTCCGATTGCAGATCGGCCATCAGGTCGAGGATCTGCGCCTGGATGGTGACGTCGAGCGCGGTGGTCGGTTCGTCGGCGATCAGCAGCTTGGGCCGGCAGATCAGCGACATGGCGATCATCACGCGCTGCCGCATGCCGCCCGAAAGCCGGTGCGGATAATCGTCGACGCGGGTTTCGGGAGAGGGAATGCCCACCCGGCGCAGCGCCTCGATGGCGCGGTCGCGCGCCTCGCGGCGGCCGATGCCGGTATGGCGGCGCACCGTTTCCATCAGCTGGTCACCGATGGTCAGGACGGGGTTGAGCGCGGTCATAGGCTCCTGGAAGATCATGCCCATGGCCGACCCGCGCAGGTTCTCGAGGTGGCCCTCGTCGGCGGTAAGAATATCCTCGCCCATGAGCCGCAGGCGATCGGCCGTCAATGTCCCGCCGAAGGGCAGGAGCCGCATGATGGCCAGCGCCGTCATCGACTTGCCCGATCCCGATTCCCCCACGATGCCGAGCGTCTCGCCGGCCCTGAGCGTAAAGCTCATGCCCCCCACGATCTCGGTCGTCCCGAAGGAAACCCTCAGGTTTTCGACCTCGAGCAGCGGGGCGGCAGGCGGGACGGCGGTAGGTTTGGGCAGCGGCATCGGGTGGGGCGGACCTTCCTATCTGTGCGATCCGGCGAAAGCCGGAGGCGGTTCGGCAGCGTCTAGGTCAGCGATGATTGTATACTATTATACGATTTGCAAGGGTTGATGCGGGGTGGCGGGTGCAGCGCCCTCGTCCTTCGAGGCTTTGCTGCGCAAAGCACCTCAGGATGAGGGCGAGAGAGTGGAGCGCGCGGGACTATGCACAATGAGGGCGAAAGAGCGCAGTGGTACCGCAGGCCTCATCCTGAGGAGCCTCGCAGAGGCGTCTCGAAGGACGAGGCCGGGCGCCCGCATTGGGAGCGCGCCGGCAATCTCCCGATCCTCACCCCGCCTTGTTGCGCCGCTCCAGCATGCGCAACTGCTCCACGAGATGCTCGTAGTCGACCGCGCGGGAATATTCGAGGATGTGGATTTCCATCAGCCGGTCGAAGGCTTCGCGGTCGCCTGATTTCAGCGCGGCCACCACCTCGTCATGCTCCTCGACGATGCTCATCACCCCCTTTTTCATGGTCGAGAGACCGAAGATGATGGTGAGCTGGCGCGAGAGCGGCTCGAGCGTGCGCACCAGCACCTCATTGCCCGAAAGGGTGCAGAGGCAGAGGTGGAATTCGGTATCGAGGCTGGCGACGCGGAACCCGTCATCGGCTTCGCCGGCCGCATGCATGTCGGCCAGCACCTTCTCGAGCGGGGCGAGCACGCCGGGGTCGGATTTGAGCTTTTCCATCACCTCGGCGCCGGCCAGCTTTTCGAGGGCGAGGCGCACCTTGAGGATCTTTTCGAGCCGGTCGATGTCGACGCTCATCAGGCTCATGCCCCGATAGCGTTCGGAAACCACGACGCCCTGGCTCTCGAGCAGCCGCAAGGCCTCGCGCACCGGAATGCGGCTGACATTGAGCGAGCGGGCAACCTCCGCTTCCACGATCCGGTCGCCGGGAAGGAAGATGCCCTTGGCGGTCGCTTCCACGATGGCATCGACCACCTGGTCCACGAGGCTCTTGGCGCTGAGCGGGGCGAGCCCGGCGAGACGGGTGCCTGTTTGGGTGCTGGTTAAAGTCCGGCCTGGGGCGGTCGGCATTGCGTTCAATGTCCTTGACAACGAGGTTCAGCTAACATCGTATACGATTATAAGATTATACGATCTTGGCGTACCAGTTTGTATAACGGCTGTGTCGCAGGGCCACAAGCCACCGCTGCCCGGCCGGAGCCTAGCAAGGGAGCAAGAGGGACCATGGACATGCATCACCGAGTGACTGCTCTTATCCGACTAATCGCCGTATCGGGCGTAGCCACCGTTGCCGCAATGGCACCGGCCGGCGCCGCCTTGGCCCAGCAGATGGGTGGGGAGCTCATCGTCGTTCAGGGCTCCAATCCGCCCAGCCTCGACGCGATGAACACCTCGTCCGGCGCGTCGCGCAATATTAACATGAACGTCTACGAGACGCTCTACGGCTTCAACGAGAATGTGGAGCCCATCCCCATCCTCGCCGAGGGCGTCGATATCTCGGAAGACGGGCTGACCTATGTCTTCACGCTGCGCCAGGGCGTCAAGTTCCACAATGGCGACGAGATGATGGCCAGCGACGTCAAGGCGTCGATGGAACGCTACCGCAAGGTCGGCGCCACCGGCACACTGCTCGAGCCGGTCGCCAACATCGAGGTGACGGGCGACTACGAAGTCACCTTCACCATGAAGGCGCCGACCCCGACCTTCCTCGAAGCCTTCTCCTCGCCCCGCGCGCCCGCCGTCATCATTCCCGAGGAAGATGGCGCCGCCGAGCCGGGCAAGACCAGCCTCGTGGGCACGGGCCCCTACAAGATCACCGAATACGTGCCCGACAGCCACGTCACCATCGAGAAATTCGCCGATTATTCCCAGGACATGGACCATGAGGGCATGGACGGGTTCGGCGGCAAGAAGACCGCCTATCTCGACACGGTGACCTTCCGCATCATTCCCGAGCCGGGTGCGCAGGTTGCCGCGCTCGAAGCGGGCGAAGTGCATATCCTCGAAGCCATTCCCGCCCCGGCCGCTCGCCGGCTCGAAGGCAATGCGGACATCGAGATCCAGGAAAACCTGCAATGGGCGTTCGGCACGCTCATCCTCAACGTCAACGAAGCGCCCACCGACAACGTCAAGTTCCGCGAGGCGGTTCAGGTGGCGCTCAACATGGAAGAGATCGTGGGCATCGCCGCCGAAGGCGTGTTCGAGCTCAACCATGGCTGGACCTACCCGAACTCGATCTACAATGTCGGGGATATCGGGGCCAATTACTACAACCAGGGCGATGTCGAGCGGGCGAAGGCTCTTCTGGCCGAGGCCGGCTATAATGGCGAGGAGTTCTCCATCCTCACCGACAACTCGATCCCGTTCCATGGTCGCTCGGCCGTGGTGATCGCCGAGCAGCTCAAGGCCGCCGGCATCAATGCCGTGATCAACCAGGTCGACTGGCCGACGGCGCTCAACCTGCGCATGCAGGATACCGGCTGGAACGGCTGGACCCTCACCATGGGCATCGAGCCTTATCTCGGGCCCGCGGCCATCGTCTCGACGCTGACCGGCGCGCGCCCGCACTTCGTCAAGAACGATCCGGTGCTCGACGGGCTCTATCAGGAGCTGATCGCCGGCGCGACGCCCGAGGCCCGCAAGGAAACCTTCGCCAAGATCCAGGAGCAGCTCTACACCTATTTCGGCATCATCAAGCTCGGCGATACCGGACAGCTCCAGGCGACGCGTTCCAACGTCAAGGGCTTCAAGACCTTCCGCTTCCCGCGCGTCTACGACGTGTGGCTGGAAAACTGACCCTCTGATAGCGTTCATCCGGCGGGACCTTCGGGTTCCGCCGGCTTTATTGAAAAGCGCGAGGCTCGATCCCCTTGGCCCTCTTCCTCGTCAGACGGCTCCTGAGCGCCATACCCGTGCTGCTCGTTGTCTCGCTCATGACCTTCCTCATCATGTGGCTGGTGCCCGGCGACGTGTCGGCCGAAATCGGCGGCACCGACGCAACCGCCGAGCAGATCGCGCAGATCCGGGCCCAGCTGGGCATCGATCGCCCGATCCTCGAACGTGCGCTCTCCTGGTATGGCAATCTCTTCCAGGGCGATCTGGGCTATTCCTATCTTCTGGGGCGCTCGGTGGTCGATGCGGTGCTCGAGCGCCTGCCGGTCACCCTCTCGCTCACTGCCCTTGCGCTGGTCTTTGCCACCATCATCGGCACGCTTCTGGGCATCCTCGCCGCCGTGCGCCACAACAGCTGGCTCGACCAGACCGCGATGGTCGCCGCGCTGGTGGGCCTTTCGATCCCCGATTTCTGGTTCGGCATCGTGCTCATCATCCTCTTCGGGGTGTCGCTGGGCTGGCTGCCGACCGGCGGCTTCGTGCCCATCACCGAGGATGTCTGGGGCTGGGCGCGCACCATGGCGCTGCCTGCCTTTACCCTCGCCATCACCCAGATGGGGGTGATCGCCCGCATGACGCGCTCCTCCATGCTCGACGTGCTCAACCAGGATTACATCCGCACCGCCCGCGCCAAGGGCATGCGCGGGCCTACCGTGATCTTCAAGCACGCGCTCCGCAATGCGATGGTGCCGATCATCACTGTGGTCGGGGTCACCACCGGGGTCTTGCTGTCGGGCGCGGTGGTCATCGAGCAGGTGTTCTCGCTGCCCGGCGTCGGGCGGCTGATCATCGGGTCGATCCAGCGGCGCGATTTCCCCGTCATCCAGGGCGGGCTTTTGGTCACCGCCTGCGTCTTCGTTTTCGTCAACATCGTGGTGGACATGCTCTACGGCGTCTTTGATCCAAGGGTGCGCGATGACCGCTGAGATCGAGACCCTTCCCGAGGATGGCGGATCGCTGCGCCGGCAGATGCGCAAAGCGCGCTGGCGCGCCTTCGGGGTGTTCCTCAAACGCCTCGTGGCGCACCGCTCCTTCCTCATCGGCGCGATCATCCTCGTGCTGTTCTCGGCCGTGGCGCTGTTTGCCGACCTGCTCGCGCCCTATGCGCCCAACCGCAACAATTACCGCTTCATCCTGATGCCGCCCTCGGCCGAATTCTGGTTCGGCACGGATGGTTATGGCCGGGATATATTGAGCCGGGTGATCTATGGCACGCGGGTGTCGCTGTTCATCGGCGTCACCGTGGTGCTCTTCACCGGCATTCTGGGGACGCTGCTGGGCACGCTGGCGAGCTATGTCAGCTGGCTCGATGCGCTGATCATGCGCGGGCTCGACGGGCTGATGGCCTTTCCCGGCGTACTGCTGGCCATCGCGCTCGCCTCGGCGCTCGGCCCCTCCGAGATCACCGTCATCATAGCGCTGACGGTCACCTTCACGCCGCGCACCGCCCGCGTGGTGCGGGCCGGGGTGCTGGTCGTCAAGGGCATGCAATATGTCGAGGCGGCTCAGGCGGTGGGCGCGGGCCACGCGCGCATAATCTTCCGCTATATCCTCGCCAACGCTCTTTCCCCGCTGATCGTGCAGCTGACCTTCGTCTTTGCCGTGTCGATCATCGCCGAAGCCATCCTCTCCTTCCTCGGCGTCGGCCCGCCGCCTCCGGCACCGTCCTTGGGCAACATCATCGCCGACGGGCGCACCTATATCCAGGAAGCCTGGTGGATCGCCGTCTTCCCCGGCCTCGCAATCGCCTTTGCCGTGCTCGGCCTCAACCTCATGGGCGACGGCCTGCGCGACATCATCGACCCGCGCCAGCGCAATCATCGGTAGGGCCCCTTCACCTCCCCTCGACGGGGGAGGTGAAATGGGTGGAGCTGCGGACGCTGTGTTGTAGGATAGACCCGCACCCCCTCCCAGCCTCCCCCGTGAAGGGGGAGGTGCAGGGCGGTGCGCGTGGAGAGGTCAAGCCCCGATCCAGCCTCCCGCTTCACCTCACCCTAGAGGGGGAGGTGCAGTGTGGCGCAGGTGGAGAGGGAGCAGGTCAGATCGCCGGAGTGCGGTAGAGGACCTGGCCTTTGACGCTGATCTCGGTGTCGACGAGATAGGGCTTGAGGCGCACGAGATCGACATCGATGCCGAGGCCCGGGGCCTCGGGGGCGCGGATTTCGCCATTGGCGTCGCGCAGGATCGGGTTGGTGGCGATGGCCTGCGCCAAGGCGCTCGGATCGGCGGGATATTCGCAGATGCGATCCCTGGCAACGCCGGCATAGGGCTGCAGCGAGGCCGACAGCGCCAGATGCGTCGTGAAGGTGTGGTTGACATAGGTGATGCCGCGGGCGCCGGCGAGATCGGCCACGATCTTGGCCGGGCCGATGCCGCCGATGCGGCCGCAATCGATCTGCACGAAGCCGACCTTGCCGATATCCATCACATGGCGGGCCATGGCGAGGTTGTGCGCCGCCTCGCCGCCGGCGGTGCGCACGCTGGAACCCCGCGCGCCGAGCGCCGCATAGGCCTCGTAGGATGAGCCATAGAAAGGCTCCTCGAACCAGTGCGCCTTGACCTTTTCGAGGGCCGGCAAGCGGGCAGCGGCGGCGTCGACGTCTTCGGCGAAGATCTGCCCGACATCGACCATGAGCCAGCCATCGGTGCCCAGCCCCTCGCGGGCGGCGACGAACTGGTCGGCATCATCCTGCGCGGAGGTGGTGCCGATGGGGCCCCAGCCGAACTTGGCGGCCGAAAAGCCGTCGGACCGGGCCTTTTTCGCGCGCTCGAGCGTCTCCTGCGGGGTATCGCCGAAGAGCAGCGAGGCATAGGGGATCTTGGCTTCGGAGCGCTGGTAGCCGAGCAGCTTCCATACGGGTTCGCTGCGTGCCTTGCCCAGAATGTCCCACAGCGCCATCTCGATGCCGGAGAGAGTGTGCTGGGCTTGAAGCAGGTCCATGCTGTCGCGCGCCACGAGCCGCGAGATGGCGTCGATATCCTCGGGGCCATCAAGAGCGTGGCCCAGCACCGAGGCCGAGACGGGCCGGCAGGCGCCGTGGCTCATGGGGCAGACGAAGGCCGCGATGGTGGGCAGTGGCGCCGCCTCGCATTCACCCCAGCCGACATAGCCGCCCGCCGAGACCCGGACCACGAGCGCATCCTGGCTGCCATCGGCGGCAGTGGTGACCTCGGGCATGGCGAAATAGAAAAAGTCTACGGCGTCGATTTTCATGGGGGTCTCTTTGCAGGTGCGAGGGATCGCATCTCACTCTGACGGCGCACCGGCAGATCCGGGGCGCGGGCGCAAACGGGATTCCGGCGTTCGCCGGAACGACGGTCGAGGCTTTGGCACTAGCCCCAGTAGATCACCGGGGCAGGGGTGAAGGTGACATCGGGGTCGAGGGGATACATCGGGCGCGCGCAGATGGTGTGGCCGAGGCTCTTGAGGTCGGCGGAGGTGGCACCCGGCGCATCTATGTTGAAGTTCTTTTCGGCCCAGGCTTCGAACATGTGGTGCTCGGTGTGGGGCGACTTGACGACGATGAGGTCGTAATCGGGCGGGTTGCAGCCATTGGCGTAATACATGGCGCGATCGAAGAGGCTGATCGACTTCGAAAAGACGACGATGGTGAAATTGCCGAAGGTGAGGACGGCGGTGGGGCCGGCATCGAGCGGGGTCTTCATGGTCTCGAGCCGCGCCTGCCCATCCGAGAGGAGCTTGACCCGCGCGGTTACCGGCATCGGGGTGTAGCGGCCCGTGTCGATGGCGCCGCCCAGCGTAACCGAGATGGTGGCCCCCACGCCCGCTTTGTGGGCGGCGGCGGCAGCGGCGGGATCGACGATCTGGGCCAGCACCTTGCCTTTGTAGCTGGCCTTTTCGAGCGCGGCGATGATGGCGTTGGAATCGCCCGTGGCGCCCGAGGAGGTGGCATCGGCGGCATCGGTAAAGATCAGCGGACCCTTCATCGTCTTGGCCTGGGCGATGGCGCGATCGAGCCCGATGAGCTTGCCCTGCATCCGGAAGCGCTGGGGCCAGAATTCCTCGGCCAGCCGCACTGCCTCGCGCTGGGCGGTCTCGGCATCGCCGTCGGTCTGGACGATGACCTGGGTGCAGAGCTCGGGCACATCGGTGAAGGGATTGCCGATCATGATGCCGGCGGCCACCGCCGTGCCGTCGCGCTCGATGCGCTGGCATTCGCGGATCAAATCGCCATAACAGCCGATTGCGGTGATCAGTTCATCGCCCCGCACCAGGGCCGGGACGACGACGCGGGCCAGCACCGGGCGGATGCCCTCATCGAGAATGCGCAGCAGGAGCTTTGCCGCGCGCATGCCGGTGTCGGCGAAATCGACATGCGGGTAGGTGTGGTAGATGGTGATGCCGTTGACCTGCCGGATCATCCTGTCGGTGAGGATGCCATGCAGGTCGAGCGAGATGACGATAGGCTTGTCGGGCCCGGCCATGCGGCGGATCTCGGT
This sequence comes from Devosia enhydra, assembly GCF_900119845.1. Classification (GTDB taxonomy): domain Bacteria; phylum Pseudomonadota; class Alphaproteobacteria; order Rhizobiales; family Devosiaceae; genus FPKU01. The sequence continues at coordinate 18,127 of NZ_FPKU01000003.1, read as the reverse complement.
GAGGAGCCAGCCCTCCGGGTCGAGCTCGCCTTCGGCCCCCATGGCCCCATGCAGCGAGGCATAGATGGCATCGGCGCCATCGATATGGGGGGCGATCTCGGCAATCATCTTTTCGGACAGCGTCTTCCAGCCCTCGGCCGAGAGGATGCCGGCGCTGCCGGCCCGCGCCGCGATGGTGGGGATGAGGGTGATGTCCTCACGCGCGTCGAACACCGAGAAGGCGCCGCCCAGCTCGGTATTGAGCCCGCGATGCCGGTAGAAGGCATCGCCGGTATAGACGAGGAAATTCTCGAAGCCCGAGGGCAGGGGATTGAAGGAGGAAATCTCCTGCTTCATGTCCAGCATCAGGATCTTGGGCATGGCTAGGGCTCCGCGCGAAAAAGAGGGGTCAGGACCAGTCGTCCGAATAGTCTTCCATCACCACCGAGACGGAATCGCCGCGGGTGACGCGGCCGGGCCCTGCCCCCATCCACAGCACGCCGCTTTTGGCGTAGCGCAGCTCGATGGGCGGGGTGTCGACATCCTCGACGAAATGCAGCCAGCCAGCGATCTCACCCGCCTCGACATCCTGCCCCACATCGTGGGTGGGCTCGAAGAGGCCGGTGCGGGGTGCAAACACATAGGCTGACGGATCGCGCACCTGCATGTGGCGGGTCGTGGTCGAGCCATCGCGCTGGACGGTGTCGGGTTCGCCCTCGATGACGCCCATATGCTTCAGGATATTGTCGATGCCGCGCCGGCCGATGCGCACGCCCTCGATATTGACGCGGCCCCAGCCGCCAAGCTCGGTGCCGAGCGAAATGATGCCGCGCCGCTCGACGCAGGAGGTGAAGGTGGCCCCTTCGTCCACCCCGGCAAAGACGGTGTTGAAAGGGGCGCCGAACGCGGCCGCGGCGGCCATGGTCTTGTCGCGCATCACCGGGTCGGCGAGGTAGTGCATGTTGGTCGAGGGTGCCGAATCGGCCGAGTGGCCGGCCGTGTGCATGTCGACCGAAATGTCGGCCATAGGCAGGATGACGCTGTCGAGGAAATGCGCCAGCATCTGCGAGAAGGTGCCGCGCGGATTGCCCGGAAAGCAGCGGTTGATGTCCCAGCCATCGATGGGGGAGAGGCGGGTATCGGTCTGCACGGCCGGCATGTTGACCGCCGGCATCATGATCACGCGGCCCTGCACGCGGGCGGGATCGAGGCTTGCGGCAAGGCGCGAAATGGCGATCTGCCCCTCATACTCGTCGCCATGCACGCCCCCGGTGAGCAGAACCGTGGGTCCCGTGCCGTTCTTGACCACGATGATCGGAATTTCGATCGTGCCCCAGCCGGATGTGTTGCGCGAGAGCGGCGCGCGGCAATAGCCGGCCTGCCGCCCGTTCTTGTCGAAATCGATCGGACACCGGATCCGGCTCGTATTGTCCTGCACAGCCACCCGCGAAACTCCCTCACAGCGCTTGAATCGTATGATTGTATACTATATCGCTTGGTGTCAATATCGCCATTGAGCCGAGGCCTAAGGAGTTGACGATGCCGGTTACGCCCCCCCGAGCGCTTGGCCCGATCCGGATCGAGAAGATCGTCGCGGCGCCCCTGTTCGGCGAGAGCCCCAAGGGGGGGTGGTCTAACGAGATCCGCGCCGAGGATTCGATCCATGCGCTGATCGCGGTGCACACCGATGCGGGCATCATCGGCTATGGCAGCTGCTTCACCGACGGACGGCTGGTGGAGGCGGGCGTCAAGGTGCTCGAGCCGTTCTTTCTGGGCGAGAATGCGCTGGAGCCCGAGCGCGTCAGCGAGAAGATGCACCAGAACACCTTCTGGATGGGGCGCGGCGGCACGCTGACCCACACCATCTCGGGCATCGACATCGCGCTGTGGGACATTCTGGGCAAGGCCACCGGGCTCTCGATCGGGCGGCTCGCCGGCGGGCGGCACCAGGAGCGGGTGATGCCCTATTGCTCGCTCTTAATGGAAGAGCCGGGGCTGATGGCCGAGGAGATCGTCCGCTATCGCGAGCAGGGCTTCCGCGCCTTCAAGATCGGCTGGGGTCCGTTCGGGCGGCGCGACGATTTCAGGCTCGACGAGGCCATCGTGGCGGCCGCCAAGGGCGCGCTGCCTCAAGGCGGCAAGCTGATGGTGGATGCAGGCGCCAGCGACGCCTATTGGCCCAACGGGCTCAAATGGGCGCTGCGCACCGCCGACATGCTTGCGGCCCATGATGTGGCGTGGTTCGAGGAAGCGGTAAAGCCCGACGCGCTCGAGGATTTCATCACCCTGCGCAAATCGAGCCGGCTGCCGATCGCGGGCGGCGAGGTGCTGACGCGGCGGCAGGGCTTCATCCCGTTCCTGACGCAGGGCGCGTTCGACATCGTGCAGCCCGACGTGACCAAAGTGGGCGGGCTTTCCGAGCAGCGGCGCATCGCCTGGCTCGCGCAGGATTTCGGCGTGCGCTATGTCGGCCATGGCTGGAATACGGCGCTCGGCATTGCCGCGGACCTGCAGCTGGCCACCGCGCTGCCCAATGTCGACCTCGTCGAATATATCGGGGGCAGCGCCTATGTGGACCAGATCATGGCCACCCCGTTCTCGCTCGATGCAGACGGCATGCTGGCCATTCCGGATCGGCCGGGCCTGGGCGTCGAGCTCGACCCCGATGCGGTGGCGCGGTTCTCGCCGGTGGCGAAATCGCTGTTCTCGCGGGAGTGACCCCTGCCGGCACGGGCAAGTGAGCGTGCCGCAGGTTCCGGTTTTGCCGAGGATGGTATAGGGGAGGCGCATGCAGCCCCATATCGCCCCAGACGGCGCCCCCTCGCGCCACAGCCGCCTCGCCCGCTCCCGCCGGTTCTCCGTCGCCCCGATGATGGACTGGACGGATCGGCACTGCCGGTTCCTGCACCGGGTTTTGTCGCGCGAGGCGCTGCTCTTTACCGAGATGGTGACGAGCCCGGCGGTGATCCATGGTGACCGCGAGCGGCTTCTGGGCTTCGATTCGGCCGAGCATCCGGTGGCGCTTCAACTGGGGGGCTCTGACCCCGAGGAACTCGCCGAGGCGGCGCGGATCGGCGCGGATTTCGGCTATGACGAGATCAATCTCAATGTCGGTTGCCCGTCCGACCGGGTGCAGTCGGGCCGGTTCGGGGCGTGCCTGATGGCAGAGCCCGAGCTCGTGGCGCGCTGCGTTACGACCATGAAGGCCGGCGTGGCGGTGCCGGTGACGGTCAAGTGCCGGCTGGGCATCGACGAACAGGATATCGAGGCGCCGCTCGACCGGTTCGCCGACCTGATGGTCGGGGCGGGGGTGGACGCGCTTTACGTGCATGCCCGCAAGGCCTGGCTCAAGGGCCTTTCGCCCAAGGAAAACCGCACCATTCCGCCGCTCGACCATGGACGGGTGTATCGGCTGGCGGCGCGACTGGCCCCGCTGCCGGTGATGATCAATGGCGGCATCGAGACGATTGCGCAGGCAGAGGGGCATGTGCGCCACTGCTCGGGCGTGATGCTGGGCCGTGCCGCCTATCACGACCCCATGCTGCTGGCCGAGGTGGATGGCGCGCTGTTCGGTTCATCCGGGCCCGCCCCGACGCTCGAAGCGGTGATAGCGGCGATGGCCGACTATGCCGAGGCCCAGCGCGGGCAGGGCGTGCGCCTCAACCAGATCAGCCGGCACATGCTGGGCCTCGCCAATGGCCGGCCCGGCGCACGAAAATTTCGGCAGATGCTGAGCGTCGAGGCGGCGCGCCGCGATGCCTGCCCGCAATTGCTGCGCGATGCGCTGGCTGTGCTGGGACCGGCTGTGCCGGCTCAGCCCTCGAGCTCGAGCGCGTTGGAGCTGACCGAGTAGCGCCTGAGCGTCTCAAGGAAGCTCATGCCCAGAAGGCTGGTCTGCAACGCGCCATCCTCGGCTACGAAGGCACGGACGCGGTTTCGGGCGATGCCGCCCACATCGACGCGTTCGAGAACAATGCTGGCCGCCCGGCCGGTGCCGTTGGCGGTCGAGACCGGGACGTTGTAGCGCAGCGCATCGACATCGATGCCTGCGGCCTCGGCATCGGCATGGGTCAGCACCACGGCGCTTGCCCCAGTATCGAACAGCAGCGTCATCGGCGCGCCGTTGACCGAGGCATCCACGAGGAAATGCCCGTCGCGCCCGGCCCGGAAGGTGACGTTGCCGGTCGTCTGGTCGATGATGGCGCGGCCCGGCATCAGCTCGCCGAAAACGCGCGCGGCGGCGCCCTGCAGGTCATCGCGATAGGAATAGCCGACGAGCACGACGGTGAAGATGCCGCCCCAGGCGAGGAGGTTGCCCACCATCTCGCCCAGCCGCTGGCGACGGCCGAAGGCGCCGCCCGCAAAGACGATGAGCAGGATGACAAGGGGAATGAGCGCGCCGGTCTGCTGTTCGGTCAACCCGACATAGCTGCCGGCATCCGAACTGATGACGAACGCCAGCCCGACCGCAACGAGCAGCGCCACACCGATGAAAAGCACTGCGTTGAACTCCGGCCTCACACTGTGATTCCAACATAAAGGCATGGTTGGGCGGCTTTTCAAGCGCAGGCGCGCAACGGTGATCAGGCGAACAGCAGGAAGGCGGTAAAGATCGCCAGTTCTGCCAGCGCCTGTGCCGCCCCCACGAGATCGCCGGTCTGCCCGCCGACGAGGCGATGGCAGGCCAATCCCCAGGCGAATACGGCGCCTGCTGCGAAGACCACGCTGACGATCAGCGGAATGAGGCCGAGCGCCGGGCCGACCAGCAGAAAGCCGATGCCGAGGGCGAAGATGAGGCCGATGAGGAGCGGCGTGCGGCGCGGCTGGCCGGCGCTCGCAGAAGCCCCGTCGCGGCGCAGCGGCGGCAGGGCATGGGCGAGGAAGAGCCCGATCGAGCGCGCAAGCACGCCCGCCCCGAGCCAGAGCGCGGCCGATTCGAGCGCGTTGCCCGAGGCGATGGTGCCCAGCGCGACGAGCTTGAGCACGAGGAGGAGGCAGAGGGCCGCGACCCCGAAGGTGCCGTGCCGGCTGTCGCGCATGATCTCGAGGCGCCGCTCCACCGTCATGCCGCCAAAGAGCCCGTCGGCGGCGTCAGCCAGCGCATCCTCGCTCATCGCGCCCGACAAGAGCAGGTGCAGCCCGATGGCGAGGCCTGCCGCAAAAAGGGGGGGCAGGCCGAGAAGCGCCAGCATGAGGAGCAGAAGGGCCGGGACAAGCCCGATCAGGAGGCTGGCAAAGGGCAGCCCGAGCGCAATGCGGTTGAGGTCGGGCGGCAGGTGGGGGCTGTCCCCGGTCGGCAGGCGGGAGAAAAAGCGCAGCGCCATGATGACGTCGTCGCGCAGGCCGAGTGCCGTTTCTCCCAGCGTCCTGTCGTCGCGGGGCGGCTCGCCACGGGTTGGTACGTCGTCGTTCAATTGCTTTTCGTCCGCGTCCGGTCCATGACGCGACTGCTCCTAGCACAAGGTCGAGCCCCTGACATGAATGCCAGCTCCACTTCTCCCCTGCCGGCGCCCTATGCCGATATCTTCGAGCTCATCGCCTTCGGTCCCGAGGGCAATGCGGAGGCCGAGGCGGCGGTTCGCCGGCGCGATGCGCTCCTGACCAAGCCGCAGGGCTCGCTGGGGCGGCTCGAGGACATCGTCGCCTTCCTCGCCCGCTGGCAGGGCAAGCCGACCCCGACGCTCGACAACCCGATGGTTGCGGTGTTTGCCGGCAATCACGGGGTGACGGCGCAGGGCGTTTCGGCCTATCCCGCCGATGTCACCGCGCAGATGGTGAAGAACTTCACCGATGGCGGGGCAGCGATCTCGCGGATCTGCATCCAGCACGAGCTCAACCTCAGGGTGTTCGAGCTGGCGCTGGAACTGCCGACCGGCGACATCACGGTGGAGCCGGCGATGGACGATCGCATGTGCGCGGCCACCATCGCCTATGGCATGGAAGCGATTGCCGGGCGGCCCGATCTCGTCTGCATCGGCGAGATGGGGATCGGTAACACCACGGTTGCGGCGGCGCTGCTTGCGGGGCTTTTCGGCGGCACTGGGGCGGACTGGGTGGGGCGCGGCACGGGCGTCGACGACGCCGGGCTCGCGCGCAAGGCAGAGGCTGTCGACCGGGCGCTGGCGCTGCATCGGGCCGGGCTCACCGATCCGCTCTCGACCCTTGCACGGCTCGGCGGTCGCGAGCTGGCTGCCATGCTGGGCGCCATCATCGCGGCGCGCCACCACAAGATCCCGGTGATCATCGATGGCTTTGTTGCGACGGCCGCAGCGGCAGTCGCCCATGCCATCACGCCATCGGCGCTAGATCATTGCCTCTTCGGCCACCGCTCGGCAGAGTCCGGGCACGCGCGGGCGCTCGAGGCGATGGGCAAGGCGCCACTGCTCGATCTCGGCATGCGGCTGGGCGAGGGGACCGGAGCGGCACTGGCGGCTGTGATCGCCAAGACGGCACTCAACCTGCACACGAGCATGGCGACCTTCGATCAGGCCGGCGTAAGCGGCAGGGAGTAGGGCGGCGGAATGCCCCCGGAAGGGACCGTTCAGCGGGCCTCTGAATAGATCCGGAGGCCGCGTTCGGTCTCGACGACCGGCGCCAGCGCATCCATCACGCGGGCGCGGGGGAAGGTCGCGATCACCTCCGTGCCGAAGCGCACCTTGGAGAAGAGGTCGAAGCGACCCTGGTGCAGCTCCATGATCTTCTGGACGATGGGCAGGCCGAGCCCGGCGCCCTGTTCGGCGGTTTTCTGGGCCAGCGAGCCCTGGCCGAATGAAGAGAGCACGGTCTCGATCTCCGATTCGGGGATGCCGGGCCCGTTGTCGCGCACCGCGACCAGTTGGCCGCCATCACCGCTGCGGGTGACCACAAGCGAGACCTTGCCGTGCTGGGGCGTGAATTTGACGGCGTTGGACAGGAGGTTGAGGATGACCTGCCTGATGGCGCGTTCGTCGCCCCAGAGGCGCGGCAGGTTGTTGCCGTAAGACACTGTGAGTTCGATGCTCTTGGCGCGCGCCTTGAGCTCGATCATCCGCCGGCAATCTTCGGCGATGTCGACAAGCGACACGACTTCCTCGTTGAGCTCGTATTTGCCCGCCTCGATGCGTGAGAGATCGAGGAGCTCGTTGATCAGGTTGAGCAGATGCTGGCCGCTGGCATGGATATCGCCGGCATAATCCTTGTACTGCTTGACCTTGTGGGGGCCCAGCAGCTCGGACTTCAACACCTCCGAAAAGCCGATGATGGCGTTGAGCGGCGTGCGCAGCTCATGGCTCATGGTGGCGAGGAACTGGCTCTTGGCGATATTGGCCTGCTCGGCATGGCGGCGGGCCTCCTCGCTCATTTCCTGCGCTTCCTCGAGTTCGGCGATCAGCGCATCCTTTTCGGCCTGGTGCATCACCGTCTCAAGCTCGGAGGCGTGCAGCTGGCGGGCGAGGTAGACAAAGAAGATCTCGCCCCCGATGGCCAGCGCCGCCAGCGACAGGTTGAGCGTGCCCCCTAGCCCCGCAAGGGTGATGGCGACCGTCAGCGCCACCGGCATGGTCGCCATCATCGTGGCGGCGGGCAGGGTGCGGGTCGACACGGCATTGGCGGCAATGCCCACGAGCGCCATGGCAAAGAGCGCGACGGCGAGGTTCTGGTCGGGACCGGCAAGGCTCATCAGCGCGAGCATGGCCCAGGCGATGCCATAGGCGGTCTCGGCCGTGACGAAGCTGGTGGTCCAGCGCCAGGCGTTGAAGCGGCCCGGCTCGATGCGCTTGAACCGCCGGCAGAGGAGAACCACGGCGCAATTGGCGCCGATGACGAGCAGGGCCCAGACCCCGGCGAGCAGGGGCGGCACCCAGAGGCTCGAAAACGCCGCCAGGATGATGATCAGCACCGGCATGGCGAGCGCGCCCGAGATACGGGAGCGGGCGTATTCGTCGAGCAGTTCGAAATCGAAGGCGGCTCGCGTGCCTGAACTCGAGGTCAGGCGCTGCCGCGCCTCCGCGACGGCCTTGTGCGAACGCCTGCGCACCTCGCGGCCGGAGGGAAGGCGTGCCTCGGCAGCTTTTTTAGCCGTTTCGAGCGGCATGCGGCGGGACTCATGTTACGCGAGAACACGGCCGATACGCTGGCCGAGATACCAAGCCCGACCGTAGCTGCGGCGTGGTTAAGGGAGGGTGAAGCACTGGCCCGCAACTTCTACCGAAAGCCGGGCTTCCCGCGGCGAAACGGCCGGCGAAGCCTCATCCGCCGCTTGGCGCCGATCGCGGCTCTGGCTCTCGTCGCGCTCGCCGCTGCGGTGCTGGCGCCGCCGCCCGACCGGATCGAGGGGCTGGCGCGGGCGGCCGATGGCGATAGCCTCGCCATCGGAGGCGAGCGGGTGCGGCTTGTTGGTCTCGACGCGCCGGAGCGCGACCAGATGTGCAAGGACGGCGACGGCAGGGACTGGGCCTGCGGCGCCGAGGCCTTGCGCCGGCTGTCGGCGTTGGTTTCTGCCAGCACCACGCTCTGCGAAGGCGATGAGCGGGACCGCTATGGACGGCTGCTCGCGACCTGCACCGTGGAGGGGCGGGATATCGGCCTCGTTCTCGTCGCCGAAGGGCTGGCGCTCGATTCGGGGCCTTATGGGGATGCGGAACGGGCGGCGCGGGCCGACCGGAAAGGCATCTGGGGCGGGGAATTCGTGACGCCGCGGCGCTGGCGCGACGAGGGACCGGAGGCCATGGCGGCTGAAAGCTGGCTCGATCGGCTCATCGGCTTTTTCGGCCAGTTGACACGGTGATACACAATCCGTTGAATGCGCTCGCGGTACTATTTTGCGCCGTTGGGGCGGTTTGGAGCCCTCCTGCGCAAACTGATTTCATAAGGCCACGGACAATTGGACAAGATCGACAGAAAAATCCTCGCGCTGCTCCAGAAGGATGCGACCATCCCGGTGGCTGAGATCGGGCGCAAGGTCGGGCTCTCAACCACGCCCTGCTGGCGACGCATCCAGAAGATGGAAGAAGACGGGGTGATCAAAGGCAGGGTCGCGATCCTCGACCCCACCAAAATCAATGCAGGCGTCACCGTCTTCGTCTCGGTCAAGACAAATGAGCACAATGAAGTCTGGATGCGCAAGTTCGCCGCGGCCGTCGAAGAGTTCTCGGAAGTCGTCGAATTCTATCGCATGAGCGGCGACGTCGATTACCTGTTGCGCGTGGTTGTGCCCGATATTGCCGCCTATGACGCGTTTTACAAGAAGCTCATTTCCAAGATCGCGCTCACCGATGTGAGCTCGTCCTTTGCCATGGGGCAGATCAAGTACACCACGGCCCTGCCGCTCGAATTCGCGATTCTCTCGGACGAGGAAAAGTAGCGGGCGCGGACGGCTGCTGCGGGTCAGGCCGGCGTTTCGGCTGCGATCGCATCGAGACGCTGGAAGCCGGCCTCCATCCCTTCGGTCATGCCGCTAAAGAGCGCGCCCTCGCGGGCCTTTCCGCTTGCATAGGTGATGGTCTGGATCATCTCGGTGCCGCCCGCGACGGGCTCGAGGGCGATTTCGACCAGCGCCGGGCCGCCCGTCCAGTCCTCGTCGAAGAGTTCCGAGCTCGCGAGGCGGTACGGCCGCTCAAGCGCCGTGAAGGTGCCGGTAAGGCCCATGGTCGCGCCGCTCTCCTCCTTGCGCCATTCATAGCGATAGGTGCCGCCGATGCGCGCATCGACGGTGCAGACCGGCATGGTCCAGCCCGGTGGGCCAAGCAGCCAGCGGCGCAGCAGCGCTGGAACGGTCCAGCAATCATAGATGAGTTGCGGCGGGGCGTTGAAGCTGCGCCGGATGATGATGGCACGATCGCCATCGGGCGTTGCGGTCAGGGCGGACATTGGCAAGGCTCCTTTTCGAAGACGTCAGTTCTGGCTGTCGCCCGGTCGCGGGCCCGCCTGCAATTGGGAGAGAAGGCCGTCGAGGCGCTTGAAATTTGCGTCCCACACGGCGCGGTAGCGTTCGAGCCAGCCGGTGGCCTCGGCGAGCGCTTCGCCCTCGATCCGCGCCGGCCGCCGCTGCGCATCCCGGCCGCGCGAGATGAGGCCGGCCCGCTCGAGCACCTTGAGATGCTTGGATATCGCCGGCTGGCTCATCGCGAAGGGCTCGGCCAGCTCGGCAACGGAAGCCTCGCCCTCCATCAGCCGCGCCAGAATGGCGCGCCGCGTCGGATCGGCAAGGGCGGCGAAGGTAAGGTCGAGGTCGGCGGTCACTGCATAACCCATCAGTTAATAAACCGATTAGTTATGCAATAACCTGCGTCTGTCAAGCCCCGTGATTTCTGCAATCAGGAGGGGGAGAGAAGGCGCGCCAACGGGCGGGACAGGGGCTCGGCTGCCACTTCGTTGGCCGGAGCGGGAAACCGGAAAAACCATCTCCGTTCCCCATGCCGCCGCGTCCGGTTGACGCGCGGCGCGCCTCTCTGAGTGTGAAATCTAGCCAGCGTCATCTGGTTGCAGGGAACCGCCATTCTTATGCGCTGTTGTGCTCGTGTGACGGGCATGGGCGCCGTGCGGCAGCCGCAGGGCCCGGATATTGACAAGGAGGGCGCGGAGCCCGCTAGCTTGGGCTCCGAACTCCACAGGAGGAAAGGACACCGCGATGGGGCAGGCCTCGGACGAGGATATTCGCAGACGCGCCTATGATCTCTGGGTGGCCGAAGGCCGTCCGCATGGCAGGGATCGCGACCATTGGGACCAGGCGGCACGGGAGCTGGACGCCACCCCGGCCGCTGAGCCCGCGACCGGGAAGGCCGCGTCGCGCAAGCCCAAGGCTGCGATCGGCACCATGCGGGCGACGGCCGAACCCGCCGCCGAGGCTGCGATGGAAGAAATCGCCTCCGAGGCGGCTAAGGGTACGGTAGAACCCGACGAGCCTGCTGCGGCAGCGGCGCCCAAGAGCCGCAAGCCGCGCGCACGCAAGGGCTGAACCCCTATCGGGCGGACAGCCCGACCAGCACCGGCAGATCGGCCGGAAGCGTCAAGGGCAGCGTGGGATCGGACGGTCCCGCGCCAATGATCGTCTGCCAGGTCGTGCCCTCGAACGCCTGAGGGGTCGAGAGCTTCAGCCCTTCGAGATCGCCACGCCATGGCCAGAGACCAGCCATGACGAGGAGGCTCGTCTCCTCGTGCCTGCGGATGAAGGCGAGGCAGCGCCCGGGCTCGCCGCCTTCCACTACGACAGGCTCGTAACTGCCCGAAACAAAGAGCGCGGGATGACGCTGACGGAGGCGCAGCAGGGTGCGGGTGAGCGCGTGCTTTCGGGCAGCGAAGCTCGCGCCGTCGCCGCTGCCCAGGCCTGCGAGCCGGGAAAAATCGACCGGAAGCCGATTGTCGGGATCAACGAGGCTCTGGTCGCCCGCTTCGGCCCCGCGATAAATGTCCGGCACGCCTGGCACGGTGAGCTTGAGGGCCGTGAGCAGCATTGCATTGGCAGCGCCCGGCTTCCCAATGCGGGCCAGGAGCCCGCGCGTCAATTCGAAAGCGCGATTGCCCGGCCGGTCATCGAGCAGATGACGGATGAGGGCGGCGAGGCGGTTTTCGTACTCGGCATTGGGCGCGGTCCAATGCGTGTGGCTCCTGGCCTCGCGCGCCGCCTTTCGCGTTGCTTCCACCAGCCGGTCGCAGAGCGTTTCGGGGAGACCGGTGGTCGGCTCGTCCATCGGCCAGACACCGATGAGCGATTGCAGCACATAGGCCAGCATTTCGTCGTCGATGACAGGGGCTCCGGCGGCGGCAAGGCTGGCGCGCATGTTGGCTAGGGTTTCCGACCAGTCCTCGAGAAGGCCGCTCAGAACCGCGATGCGGGCGCGCGCATCCTCGCCGCGCTTGCTGTCATGGGTGCTGGTGGCGAGCAGAGATTGCGGATGGTTGTTGGCGGTCGCGGCATTGAAGCGGTGGAACCAGCCGATACCGGTATGGAAACGGTCTGGCCGCGCCCCCACATCGTTGAGCGAGATCAGCCGCGCATGACGATAAAGCGCGGTATCTTCGAGCCCCTTGGCCATGGCGGGCCCGCTCAGCTGGCCGAAACGCCGGGCGATTTCGAGGCTGGCACCGTCGGCGATGTCACCAAGTGCCAGTGCCGCGACAAAGCGCAGCGCGGCAGGGTCGAGCGTCGGATAGAGCCGCTGCGCTTCGGCGCGCGCGGTGGCGATGGCGGCCCTGTCGAACGCAGAGACGCCTGACTGCCCCGGATAGATGCGATAGACCGGCATCGCCACGAGCAGGGCTTCGAGGGCCCGCTTGATCGCGCCGAGCGAGAGATCGGCATGGGCCGGCTGCTTCTGCCCGACACGGTGCATGAGCCGCGACAGCCGCAGGCATTCGGCCTGCATGTCGGCAGCCAGCATGTGATGCTTGGCCTCGACTTCGCGCTCAACGAAGGATGACGCATCGCCCGTGAAGGCTGCATGGGCGCGCGACAGCTGCGCCTCTCCGGCGGGGTCGGTGAGCAGCGCGATCATCCCGGCGGCGAACTCATAGCCCGTCGTTCCGGCCACCGGCCAATCGGCGGGCAGCGTCTCGTCGCCGCTGAGGATCTTTTCGACATAGATCGGCACGGGGCGGGGACAGGCAGCGGCAAGCTGGGCGAGATAGCCCGCCGGATCCGCCAGTCCGTCGACATGATCGACGCGCAGCGCATCGACCTGTCCGGCCGCGACGAGTTCGAAGACGAGCGCGTGGGCAGCGGCGAACACCTCCGGCCGGTCGATGCGGATGCCGCCCAGATCGTTGACGATGAAGAAGCGCCGATAGTTGAGCGCTTCGCCTGCTGCGCGGAAGGACACGAGCCGGAAATGCTGGCGCCCGAGAAGACGCGCCAGCGCGCCATCGGCCTTGCGGTCGGCGGCGATGTCGGCAAGCACGGCCTCGAGCGCTGCCAGGGTCGGACCATCGCGCAGCGCATCTGCGAGATCCCGCTTCGCGTACGGGGCCGTGGCCAATGGCTCGGCCGCAGTCTCTATGGAGCCGAAGGATCGTGCCAGCGCACCCAGCCCGGCGCGGTCGAGAAGGCCGGCATAGCTGGGGGGCGCGAGGGGGAGCTTGTGGGCCTCATGGGCCCAGGCGGCGATCTCGCCATGCCCGGCATCGAGCCTGAGCGTGATCGCGCCCGCAGCCAGTGCGCCCGCAAAACCATCGCCGAGCACGGGCACCATCACCGTGTCGCGCAGGGCGGGCTCGCCGCTCTCCCAATCCACGTCGAACCAGCGCGCGCCCTCACCACGCCGACCCCATTCGAGCAGGTCGAGCCACCTGGCATTGTCGCTGCCCCCGATGCCCATGTGGTTGGGCACGATATCAAGGAGAATGCGAAGGCCCGCCGCGTGAAAGACCTCGACCATGCGGTCAAAGCCTTCGCGGCCGCCCAGTTCCGGGTTGATGGTGGCATGATCGACCGTGTCATAGCCATGGGTCGAGCCCTTGCGGGCCGTGAGAATCGGCGAGAGATAGACGTGGCTCGCGCCGAGGCCGGCGATGTAGCCTGCCTGTTGAGTAGCATCGGCGAAGGTGAAATCCGCCGAGAGCTGCAGGCGATAGGTGGCGAGCAGCGCGGGCTGCCGGCTGGACTGAGTGGTCAATTCATGGCCTGTTCGATCTGAGCGACGACCCAGGGGGCCACGTCCTCAAGGGTGGGAAAGATGGGCGGATCGACGACGCGCAGGCTGCTGCACGGCCCGAAGCCGGCCTCGAGATACCAGCCGGGAATGGCGCCGGTGTCTTCTTCGGTGACCTCGATCAAGACGGCGGCCAGCGCGCCATCGCAGAAGACCAGGTAGCCGATGCGGCGTGATCCATCGTTGAGGATCTCGCGCGCCTCGAGGGCGATCTCCGGAGGATCAGCGGGGTTCATGATGCAGGTGCAGGTACCGGGGATCGAATTCTGCCAGGCGCACGAGCCGATCCCAGTCGAGGATCTGCACGTCCGGCGTTCGCCACACAACGACGCCGCTCTGCCTCAGTTCCTGCACGATGCGATTGACGTGCACCGGCGTGAGCCCGAGCGTATCGGCGAGGTCGGTCTGGGTCAGCGGCAGCTTGAAACGCAGCTCCGAGGCCTCGTTGACGGCCTCTAGCCTGAGGTAGAGTTCGCAGAGCAGATGCGCCAGCTGGCCGAGGGCCGGCATGCGGCCCATGCTGACGATCCACTGGCGATGCATCGAGCCATCCATCAGCGTACTCAGCCACAGCACGCGGGTGAGGTGGGGGAACTGCTCGGTGATCGCCTTGAGGCGCGCATGCGGCACCACGCCGAGGCGGCAGGTCGTGAGCGTCGCCACGCCGTGATCCATCACCTTGAGCGGAAAGCTGTGCAGGTCGACGAAATCGCCGGTGACATGAATGGCTGTGATCTGCCGCTTTCCATCGCCCAAGAGATTGTAGCGGCAGGTGACGCCATCGAGCACCAGCGTGCTGTCGGTGGGGCGGTCGCCTTCGCGCACAACGTCCTCGTGGGGGCCGAGAACACGTACGCGCGCGACCGCCTCTTCCAGAACCGCGCGCTCCTCAGCCGAGAGGCTGTCGCGGCGTTCCATCTTGAGAATGAAAGGGTTCAAGGTCTCGCTCCCGGGGGATGGGGCCAGAACCCGGGAGGCGAGCGGAAGGTTCCTGCGCCTGAAGCTTGCGCCGCAGTCGACCGGCCTTGCAGGGGGTTGCTATCGGGCGCGACCGGGTCAGGACGGGCTTGCGTGCGGCCGTGGCATCGGCCCGGAACTGAGTGGGCGCGCCGGTATCGCACCGGCCGAGGGGCGGGCCTGTCGCAGCACGGCGCGTGCCTTCTCAATTGAGACCATCGTGGTGTTGAGCGCGCGGGCCGTGTCGAGCAGGCGGCCCGACCCGGCCACATCCTCGGGCAGGCTCGCCATCTCGGCTGCCAGAAGGCTCTGCTGATGGGCCACGTTCTGCGCGAGGGTCTCGATCTCTTCCTCGATGCCGGGATTGTAGCGTCCGCTGGCGGCGGTACGGCTGGCAATTGCAGTCAGGCGCACTGCGGCGGCCTGCCACGCGCCGATCTGGCGGTTGATGGGCAGAACAAGGCGCAAAGCCTGACGGGTGACCCGCACCTCGTCACGCATGGCCCGCTTTCTTGGTGTCGCTTCGGTCATGACCATGTCCTCCAGGGGAGCCATTACTGTGCGAGTTGCGGCGAGGCGCGGCACTAACACTTGTTAAGCCCGTTGAATTCGGTGCTCTCGCCACGGCCGGAACTCTCGGCGCTTCCATGGATTGTTGTGGGCATCGGCGGCACGGCCGCGACGTCACGATGGCAGGAGGTTCACGACGATGCGCAGATCCATGATATCGGTCGCTCTGGCGGCTGGGGCCCTGTTGGGCGTTTCAGCCCCAGCATTGGCGCAGCAGGCGGCGGCGGGTTCACCCGCTGAACTGACCTGCGCGGATCTCGAGGGACTGACGCCGGCGCATGCCGCCGCGCTGGTCTATTACGTCGCCGGCTATGTGGAAGGCGAGCGTGTGGGTGATGCTGCGCCCGCGACCGGAAGTGCGGCCACGCCGGGCAATGCCATGGATACCTCCGCTCCGGCTATGCCCGAGGGCACGGCGCCGGCTGTGGGCGGGCTCACCCTTTCGGCCCAGGCCGTCCTCACCGCCTGCGATGCAAGCGCGGATGCGCTCCTCGCCGATCTCATCGCGGACCAGGGAACGGACGCTGAGGCTAGTGGGCAGACCGATGCGACCGGCACGGCTCCGGGCAATGGCATGGCAGCGCCCCCGGCAGGCGGGACATCGACGCCGGCCAACAGCATGGCCCCTGCCAACAGCATGGCCCCCGGCAATGAGGGCGCCCCGGCCAATTCGGCCGCCCCAGCCAATTCGGCCGCCCCGGCTGAGCCCGCGCCCACCAACACCACGGCACCTGCGCCGGCATCTACCCCGGCCAATGATGCCGCGCCGACGAACGCAATGGGCGCTCCTGCGGCTTCTACCCCTGCGCCTGCCAACAGCGCGCAGTGACCTGTTCGACCCTTCCCGGAAACACGCGGGAAGGGTCGGGCTACTAATCCATGTTAATTCGGCAAATTCTGAAATCCGCCATGGCTTTATCGGCCACGCGTGACTGACGACAGGACGCGGGAGAGCGTCAGTCTGCGGCGTGCTGCCTGAGAGGCCGCTGCATTTCTCTCTTTCTGGACAAAAGTGCTAGGCGACCTGACATCCGATTTCATCGCCGCGCCGTTCATGCGCAGGCTCAATGCGCTTGTCGGACTATCCGACGATGACAAAAGCGCCATCCTCGATTCGCTCACCGACGCGCGCACGGCGCGTCCGCGCGCCGATCTCCTGCGCGCCGATGACGTGATCGATGGGCTGAGCGTGGTGCTCGAAGGGTTCGCGTGCCGCTATAAGCTGCTTCCGGACGGGCGCCGCCAGATCGTCGCCTTCCTCGTGCCGGGCGATTTCTGCGACCTGCGCGTGCTGGTGGTGGAGCGGGCAGACCATGCGGTGGCTGCCCTTGCGCCAACCACCACGGCCTCGATCACCCGGGACAGGCTCCTTTCGCTCGTCAATACGCGCCCGCGGCTGTCGCGGGCCTTGTGGTGGTCGACGCTGGTCGAGGACGCGATCCTGCGCGAATGGCTGGTCAATGTGGGGCAGCGCGCCGCGATCGAACGCGTTTCGCATCTGCTCTGCGAACTCTATCTGCGCCTCGAAGCGGTAGGGCTCGCAGCCGATGGCCGGCTGGAACTGCCGGTCACCCAGTCCGAACTGGGCGATGCGCTGGGGCTTTCGACCGTGCACATCAATCGCACCCTTCGCGAATTGCGCGGGCAGGGGCTGCTCGAGACCAACGGCAAATCCTACTTCATTCGCGACCTGGCGCGGCTGGCGCGCGTCGGTATCTTCTCGCCCGACTATCTGAGGGTGGGCCGCGACCTGCTCGAGCCGCGCCCCGACCGCTACTGAGCCGGATCGGCTCAGCCCTGCATGGCGCGGCGCAGATTGCCGCCCGCGGCTGCGACGAGCGCCTCGGCGCCGGACCGATCAAGCCCCTTGGCGAGCATCACGGTTGCGAGCTTGATGCTGTCGCCCGATGCCGCGAAGGCCTTTTCGGCTTCGGCTTCGCTGGCGCCCGTGAGGCGTGCGACCATCAGGATGGCGCGATGGTGCAGCTTGATATTGGTGGCGCGCATCTCGACCATGAGGCCGGAATAGACATAGCCGAGCCGCACCATGACGCCGGTCGAGAGGCAGTTGAGCGCGGCCTTCTGGGCCGTGCCGGCCTTCATGCGCGTCGATCCGGCGATGAGTTCGGGGCCGGTATGAAGCAGAATCGGAATATCCGAAATCGGCACCATGGCCGCGCCGGGATTGCAGAAAATGCCGATCGCGAGGGCGCCGGTTTCGCGCGCCATCTCGAGCGCGGCGATGGCAAAGGGCGTGCGTCCGCTGGCCGCAACCGCGATCACCACGTCGTTTGCGGAGAGGCCGAGCCCTGCGAGCGCTTCGCGGGCGGCAGGCCCGTCGTCCTCG
This sequence comes from Devosia enhydra, assembly GCF_900119845.1. Lineage (GTDB taxonomy): Bacteria > Pseudomonadota > Alphaproteobacteria > Rhizobiales > Devosiaceae > FPKU01. The sequence continues at coordinate 652 of NZ_FPKU01000003.1, read as the reverse complement.
GCGCCTTCGGCGGCGTGGGTGAGCGCGGTTTCCCCGCCCGCCATCACCGGCACGGCGCGCTCATAGGGCCAGTTGAAGGTGGGCGGCAACTCGGCCGCGTCCTGCGTCGCGATGCGGCCAGACGTGCCGGCGCCGACATAGATCAGCCGGCCGCCCTGTTCGAGCCGCTCGGCCGACCTTTCGATGGCTTCCGCGATGCTGGCGGATGCCGCCTTGACAGCTGCGATGGCCGCGAACTGGCCTTCGACGATGCCATCGACCAGTTCGGCGGGCGACCAGTCCTCGATGCCGGAAAAGCGGGCGGATGCGGTTTCGGTGGTCGACATCGATGGCCTCTCAGGCAAGGGTATCAAACGCGATGCGCGCTGCCGCCAGCGCCGCATCGATCTGCGGATAGGTTGGAGGACCCGGCAGGTTGGCCGCGATCGCCGCCTTGATTGCCGGATGCAGCAGGACGACGCCCCCGACAATGGCGACGGGCTTCTGGCCGGCCCGCGCGATCAGCGCCTGTGCGAGCCTGGCAATCTCGGCGCCGGCCTCGCTCATCAGCTGAAGCGCCACCGGGTCGCCCTCATGGGCCGCCTCGGCCACGGGCTTGGCCAGCGTGCCGATCCTGCCGCGATCGGTGCCATAGATGAAGCCCTTGACCACA
>NZ_FPKU01000004.1 GCF_900119845.1 Devosia enhydra | reverse complement strand
AGGTTTCGATCCACGCCCCTGTGGGAGGGGCGACGGGGTAGGGTCTAATGGATTGAGCAAGAAGAGAAAAGGCGGAGTTGAGCGCGAAACCGGCGGCGGTCGGGAGGGTTGGGGATGGGTGCGGTGGGGGACTATGGCAGAGGCCAGCGTTTTCAACGGGTTGCGCTTGGTGCGAACCTGCCGGGGTTGATGGGCACATTTGGGGTTCGCGCTGGCGGGCGCTGCTTGGACATGGGGGAGGATCGGCCCTGGACGTTTCAGGGGCTGGTCGCGCCGGAGAGGCGCGATCTGCAGCGTCGCGGTTGCCTTCTTCAGGGCCGCGGAACCGGGGGCGGCGGGCGCCTTTGCGGCACCCGTCCGGTGGGAACGCTGACAGCGCCGGCCTCTATCATGTCGCTAGGACAAACGACAGGCTGTCTCCACGCCTCGTGGCAGACTACAGCGTTTGCCGGCGAAGTCGATACCAGTCTGCCGTCTGGGGAACGACACAGCATAGGCCGGGCGTTCTGCGCCGCTTCGCGCAAATAGTAAGAAGCGCCAAGGGGCGCACCGACAGCACCCCCCTGCTCATCTTGCGCATCCAGACGGCTGACTGGCCTTCACATCGCATAACCGCCGGCTAGAGGATGAGCGGGCCGCCGAGATCCGTCGCGGGCTTGGCGCCCACATGTTCTACCCGCCGCTGCCATTTGGCGCCCAGATGGTAATAGCGCAGGCTGTCGATGGCCGGATCGATGATCGCTTCGAGGCGGGCCTTGAGCGTAGCCCATTGGGCGGGATCGACTTCGATCTCAAAGACCGAGAACTGCACGCGCTGACCATGGTCGCGGCAGGCCTTGGCCACCCGGCGCAGGCGGCCGGCGCCGCCGGGCGACTGGGTGCTGACATCATAGGTGACCAGAACCATCATCGCAGCGCCTCACCTACCAGCCGCTCCACTCCCATCCTCCGACGCCCGCTACTTCCACACCCAGGGCGGATAGCCATCGAGATCGCCGCGCAGATGACGCGAGAGGAGTTGGGCCTGGAGGAAAGGGACGAGGCCGAGCGGGGCCGTCTCGTCGAGAAAATCATGGCGCCGCTCGTCCTTCTTGCGATCCTGCCAGGCGGTGAGCACGGTCTTGCGGCCGGCATCGGAAAGCCAGACGGCGCCGCCGTCGCGCGTTTCGAAATCGGCCGGGCCGATCTGCCGGCGGTTGACGAGGGCAAGGGCCAGCCTGTCGGCGAAGATCGGGCGCAATTCCTCCATCAGGTCGAGCGCGAGGCTCGGGCGGCCCGGGCGATCGCGATGGAGGAAACCGACGGCGGGATCGAGCCCCACCGCTTCGAGCCCGCTGCGGCACTCGTGGACGAGAAGCGTGTAGAGGAAGGACAGCAGGGCGTTGATCGCATCGCGCGGTGGCCGGCGTGAACGCCCCGAAAACCGCATCGCCGGCTCTGGAACGCGGATGAGATGGTCGAAAACCGAAAAATACCAGCCGGCGGCATCGCCTTCGGCGCCCCGCAGGGCATCGAGATCGAGTTCGGAAAACTCGATCCGCGCCATGATGAGGGCGATGCGGCGCGCCGCATCGGCGAGTGCCGCCGTCGCCTCGGGGTCGAGCGTTTCGGAATGATCGCGCAGGGCGCGCATCAGCACGGCCCGCTGGTTGCCCAGCTTGCCGAGGAGGAAACCCCGGACGATCTCCTCCGGGGCCTCGGCCCGGCGATATTGGGTGCGCCGCAACAGCACATTGCCCGAGACCGGCCCTTCGATGCGCGCCTGGAACCGCCCTTGGCGATCGAGCAGCGTCACCGTCAGCCCGCGCTCGGCACAGGCCCCGATCAGGGCCGGCGACACGAAGACGGGGCCAAAGACCACGAGGCCTGCGAGCATGTGCAGCGGTACGCGGCCGCGCTCGGCATCATCGAGGCGGACGACGACGTTTTCGCCATCCTTGGAGAGCGAGGCCCCCTCGGTCGCGACATAGAGCGTGTTGAGGAGCTTTTTCATGCGCCGCCCTCCCTCGGATGGGCCGACGCCTCGGGATCGGCTGAAGGCGCGTCCGCAAGGTCTTCGACGAGGCGGCGGCGAAAGGCGCGCGCCGACCGCTCCCCTGCCCGCGGCCGGCAGATTTCGATCAGCGAACAGGCCCGGCAGAGGCTGGCCTTGTAGCGGGCGGGCGGCGTCTGCTCGCTGGCAAAGATCCCGGCCAGCGCGCGGGCGGTCTCCTCGGTCAGGCCGCGCAGTTCGGCATCGAAGGCGACCTCAGTTCGCCGGCGCGTTTCGGCGTAATAGAGCGCGCCCATCGGCACGGGCTTATCGAACATCTCCTCGAGGCAGAGGGCCTGGGCGCAGAGCTGCACCTCGTCGGCGCGATGCGACTTGGGCTTGCCGCGCTTGAACTCGACGGGAAAGGGAACCTCCGACCCATCGGGCTGGCGATGGAACTCCACCACGTCGGCGACCCCCGACAGGTTGAGCCTGAGGGAGGCGAGCGGCAGCGCCATCTGGCGGCGCACGCCGCGCACATGCCGACCGCCCGGCTTGTCGGCGACCTGGTGCAGCACCTGGCCTTCGGCGGTGAAGCGGTTTTCCTCCCACAGCCGCTCGAGATGGATGAGCGCCGCCTGCCGCAGGCAATAGACGGCGTGCTGGAGCGCCGAGAGCGGGATGGGCTCGCTCCCGGCGGGCAGGCCGGGCGTATCGCCGCCAGCCGGCATGGCTCAGATGAGATCGAGGATCTCGACCCCCTCCGGCAACCCCTCGCGGTCGATGGTGATGGCGTAATCCGAATAGGCGCGGGCAACCGGATAGTTGTCGAGGCGGCGATCTATGGGCCGCGCCTCGCCATCGATGGAGCGGCCGATGCTGACGCGCTCGAAGAGCTTGTGGGCCGGCGCATTGCCGAGCGGGCTCGAATGCTTGAAGACCACGAGGCGCCGGCTGCTCATTTCGCCGCGCGCGGCCGAATGATCGTGCTCGAACATGGCGCCCAACGCCTCGATCAGCAGGGCGTGATCGTCATCCGAATAGCCCGTGCGGGCGGCCAGATGAGCCGAGACATGCCCGTGCACCCGGTAGAGCCCGTAAGGCACGATGAACTTGCGGCCCATGGTACGATTGTCGGTACGGTCATTGCCCTCTTCGGCGCCATCGGCGCGCTGGGATTTTTCGGCCGGGGTGGTGGCGGCCATGCGGGTGATCGAGATTTCCTGCGGCACGATGGGCTCGACCGACTGGGCAAAGCCCAGTTGCACCGGCCCGCGCACCTGACCGGCATTGATGCCGGTCGACATCACCGCGCCGAAGGTGCGGACATCGAAAAACTGCTCGCACATGAAACTAGTGATCGCCCTGCCCTCGATATCGTCCTTGGGGTTGAGCTTCTTTTCACTGCCGACTTTTGGATCGCCCGGCCGGTGCGCGACATAGGCCTTGCGGTGCTGCTCGTTGAGGATCGAGCCTTCCTGCACATAGATGGCGAGCGGGGGCTGGCCGCCGCCCTTGATCTCGACATAGTTGCGGATCTTGCGCTTGAGGCTGACATCGGAAACGAGGCCGTGATTGGTCTCGGGATCGAGTCGGGGCAGATTGCCGGCATCGGGATCGCCATTGGGGTTGCCGCGCGTCACATCGAACAGCAGAACGAAATCATAGCGGTTGGTGATGGCGGTCATGGCTGGCCCTCCCCCGGGGCGGAACTGTCTTGCTTGACGAATTGCTGGTTGCGCTGGTGGTAGTACCCGAGGCCGAAAAGCGCCTGGTCCTCGGCTGGCAGCGATGCGGGAAATGGATCCTCGCCGGGGGTCATCGCCCCCATGATCTCGCCGATGGCGCGCTCAAGATTGACCCGCTGGCCGGGACGCTGCTTGCCCACCTTGCTGAGGTGATTGACCGAACCGCGCTCGAGCAGGCTGAACACGCGACGGGGCGAGGCCGACGCCGAGGCGTAGAACTTGTCCTTGATGGTGGCATTGACATTGCGCCCGAGCGCCGCCGTCTGCGCATATTCATAAAGGGCAAAGAGCCGCCCGAGCAGGTAACCCTTGTTTCTGTTGTCCGGGTCGAGCGCCACGGGAGCCTCCTTCTCCATGTTGAAATTGCGTCTGAGCACGGCGCGCAAAAGCCCCACCCGCAGGGCATTGATCTCGCCATCGGCGCGGATGCGGGTGAGCACTGCCGACAGCAGCGTCATCGGGTAGCGCCCGCCGGTGAGGATGGCGCGCATCATCTCGCCGGCAAGGTTGGGCTGCACGTTCTCACGCTTGCCGAGCACCGCCGTCTCGTTGAGATAGCGCCAGAGCGGGGGATAGGGATCGCGCCCAGCCGGCTCCACCCGCAGATCCTCGACATAGCGGCGATAGTTTTCGGCAAGCACCCCGAAATCGTCCTCGAACCAGAAGCGGATGGCGATGCGGGCGGCGTTGGGGGCAAGGCCGAGGACGTGGAAGCGCACGCCATGCGCCAGATCGGGCACGAGGCCCGCCGTGGCTTCGGGGAACGGGATGCCCGCGCGCACCCGTTCGAGCACCTGCCCGACCTTGTCGCCCTGGCGCGCCTCGTCCACCCCGTTGAACATCTGCCCGAACGCATCCTCGGCGGCCTCGGCGACAAAGCCGCTGGCATCGGCCCAGAAAACGGTGGAGGCATCGGCCACCTGCACGCGATTGCGCCTGCCCGCCAGCATGGCGTTGAGCGCGGTGGTGTACCGAAACGCCGCCTCTTCGGAGATCTGGGCATTGTCGCCCTGCTCGTGGCCGTAGGAGGTGAAGGCCTCGAGATTGAACGAAACGATCGCACCACCGCTCGATTGCCCACCCCAGATGTTCTTGATGGCCGGATGCAGCCGCGCTACCGGAGCGGGGGCGCCCGTGATCAGGCAGACGGGCCCGTCCTGCGGGCCCTTGGCCGAGATCGCCGACTGGGCAAGCCGTTGGCGCGCGGCGGCGCGATCGTGGAGATAGACCCTGTCGAGGCGCTCGCTCTCGAGGGCAAATACCACATTGGCGTCCTTCATCTCCTCGGGCCAGCCTGGCGACACGAACTGGTCGGGCGTCCATCGGTCAAGAAAACGGAGGAAGGCGACCAGTCCTTCATCGTCACTCGCCCCGAAAACCTCGGTCTGGCGAGCCTTGAACGCTGCATGCTCATCGGCCGTGCGGCGCCCCTCTCCCGCCGTGACGCCGAGCACATAGGCCGTCTTGTCCCACAACAGATTGGGCACGATGGCGGCAGTCCTCTTCGCGCCCTGCGGCACCTGCATCATCCGCGCGGTCTTCTTGCGGCCTTCGCCATCGCGCAGGTCGGAGACGCTGGCGATCGTGCCATCGGGATTGAGCCCGATGACAAAGCCGATCTTTTCGGTGGAATAGCTGGGGCGCGGAAGCTCCGGCATCCGGTCATAGGCGCGGGCGAGCGAAGCCAGCAGGCTCATGAAAGCACCTCCGAAGAGCCGGGCGGGGGCACCCGCATCACTCCGTTTTCGAGCTTGGCGCGGAAAAACAGCGACGGCTTGCCGGGGGCGCCATGGTCGATATCCCAGAGCATGATCCCCAGATCGCGGCTCTCGCCCGGCCCTTCGGGCAGCGGGGCATCGGGCGCCAGCCCTTCGAAATGGGCGACGAATTCGCGCGTGCCCAGCGCCGGCTGGTGGAAACACTGCCCGCGCGCGGCGCGGCGGTTGAACATGTCGAGATGCTTGCCCGGATTGTCGTCCGGCCCGGCCTTGGCGGTCAGCTCGAAATGGGCTTCGATGATATAGGCGACATCGACCAGCACCACGGCGGCGCGCTGCTGGCGGCTCTCCTCCACCACGATGCCGAGCCCATCGAGATCGCCCCGCTTCATCGCCTGCCGCGCAAGGCTGGCCGAAGCCTTGTGCGCCACCTCGTTGCGCCGGATGGACTGGAAGCGGATGGGCTTGAGCACATGGATGGCATCGACCACCCAGCGCAGGGCCGGCTTCCAGTGGATCGCTTCGAGTATGCCGCGCGCTGCCGAAGGCGTCATCACGTCATAAGAGACGCGCTCCACCTTGAGCTCGGGCCGCGTGAAGCAGGCATGCTGCCCCCAGACATGCAACCGGACACCGTGGGTCATTCTTCTCCCTCAGACCTGCAAAAGCGCTTCAGTGCCCAGATACTCCGCATCCTCCCAGACGAGCCCGGTTTCGGGCCGGTATAGGCTCATGTCGGTGAGCACGGCGAACTGGTCGGCGCGCAGATGCGGGGCCTCGAACCGGACGCGGCCAGCCATGATGAGGCGCTGCCGCGCCTTTGGCGGCACCTGAACGGTATAGGTCTGGAGGGCGCGGGCCAGCCGGCCGCTCGAAATGGCCTCCACCGCAAGCTCGGCGATGGCGCGCCGCGCCGCGTCGTCGAGCGGGATGATGACCGGCACCATGCCGCTCTCGATCATGCGGAAATTCTCGGCCGCGCTGCGATAGGAGAAGTCGGCGCGCCCGGCATCAAGGACGAACTTGCCGAGGATGGACTGGCCATCGACAGCGCCCCTGTCGAGCCGCTCGGGCCCCAATTGCCAGTAGACCTCGCGGAAATAGTCCGTCATCGCGTCGGGCGAGAAGAGGTCGTCATACTTGTCCTGCATGCGCTTGCGCGCCGCGCTCAACTGCGTGATCTCGCGGGGCGGGGCGTTGTCGGGCGCCTCGAACAGCGTGACGATGCTCTCCTCCAGCGGCCGACAGCCCTCGCGATTGCAGCGGCCGGCCGCCTGCGCCACCTGATCGAGCCCGGCCTCTGCCCGCCAGACGCGCGGGAAATCGACATCCACCCCCGCCTCGATGAGCGAGGTGGAAATCACCCGGCACGGCGCGCCGTCCGCAAGCCGGGCCCGGATCGTGTCGAGCAGAGGCTTGCGGTGGGCCGCGCACATGCGGGTGCTGAGATGGTGGAGACCATTGAGCCCCTCGGCCCGCGCGGCATCGAAAAGCGCCATCGCGTGCTTGCGGGAATTGACGATCACCAGGCCCTGCGGGACCATCGCCAGCTCCTCGACCAGTTCGGCATCGGGCAGCGGCCCGGCCTGGCGCAGGGTGACGCGCCGCAGCTGCCGCGACAGGGCGATGGGATCAGGCGCAAGCTCGCGCCCCTCGAGCGGCAACCCGTCGGTGAGGTGCCGCTCGTCAAGGGCCGGCTGGGTGGCGGTGCACAGCACGATGGTGCAGCCATAATCGCGCGCCAAAACCTCGATGGCCCGCAGGGTCGGCAGCAGCAGCGGTCGCGGCAGGGTCTGCGCCTCATCGAGCACGATGACGCTTCGGGCAATGTTGTGCAGCTTGCGGGCCGAGGACGTGCGCGATGCAAAGAGGCTTTCGAACAGCTGCACGGTGGTGGTGACGACCACCGGGGCCGCCCAATCCTCCATGGCGAGCCGGAGCTTGCCGCGATCGGCGAATTCGCTGTCGGCCTTCGATGCCGCCCCCTCGCCTGCCGTTTCGAGCGCCGAATGATGCTCGAGCACCATGTCCGCGCCGAGGATGTCGCGGAACTGGCCGGCGGTCTGGTCGATGATGGCGGTGAACGGGATGGCGTAGATGATGCGGCGCTGCCCGTGGATTTTCGCGTGGTCGAGCGCGAAGGCCAGCGATGTCAGCGTCTTGCCTCCGCCTGTCGGCACGGTGAGAGTGAAGAGCCCCGGCGCGAGTTCGGCCCTGTTGCGCACATGGGCGAGGATGGCGCTGCGCGTATCGGCGACCGGGCTGCCGCGCGCCGAAAGCTGGGCAAGCCGGGCATCGAGACGGGCGATCAGATCATCGCGGTGGGCCGAAAGGGCCGGCCAGTCGCGATCGACCGCGCGCCCCTCGATGCGGCAGTAGAAGGCCTCGGTGGCCTTGAAATCGGCATCGACGAGCGCCGAAAAGATCATCCGGCCGAGCATGGCGAGCTGGAAGGCGAAGCGCTGCTGCTTCTTTTTCTTCTCTTCGTGGGTTTCGTTGGGCGCGGACGTGATCCAGCAGAAATCGGGCCGCTCGAGTTGCCGGGGCAGCGTAATCTCGCTTGTCCACACCGCATCGAGCGTCTTGCTCTCGAAGCGGCCGACCCGATCGACGAGGGTGCCGGCCCCTGCCCCGCTGCCATCGGGCAGGCCGGCATGGTGACCGGCGATGCCATAGGCGATCAGCTGGGCAAAGACGCTCTCGCGCCCCGCATAAAGCTGCTGAACCAGCGCCGCGCCGGCGGTGGAATGATCGACCGGATCGGTCGCCCCTTCGAGCCGCCGCTGGAAGGCCGGGTTATACTTGCCCAGATCATGCAGCAGGCCGGCCACGCGGCAGAGAGCCTCGAGGCCCAGAGGTGCAGCCGCGGCTCCGGCCGCGTCTGCGACGTCCGCCAGATGATCGGGCAAAGGCTCCCAATCGCTTTTGGACGCGGCGTCCGTGGTATGTGCGAAATACATGACCGCCCCTCATCGCCCCCGAATGACTGAGCCTATCGGCAGCGATGATATGTGATTAATCGATCATTAACAGCGATATTTTTGTGGTCGCCGAGATTTTGACTGATAACGATAACAGATATACGAAGAAATACTCGCGATGCCCTGCGCAGCCTATGAGGCGGAGCGCCCTGGCTCATGCGCGCGGGATCGCCCGGGTGCGGCAAGTTCGCCATTGCCTTTGCGGCGCGATGCAGGTGGAATCTGAGGTGCAGGAGTTGTCCCCGATGAGCCGTTCGATGCCGATCACGATGCTGCTGGGCCTTGTCGCCCTGTGTGCGGCCGCCGCGCCCGCTTTGGCGCAGAACGGACCGGATGTATGTTCGGCGCTGAGTTCAGCCTGCATCCTGGAGGAGGCCGAGCGGGCTGCAGGGGCGCTGTCGCGAGCCGACGAGCAGGATGAGGCGGCCTATGCGATCGCGGTGGCACAGTCGCGGCTGGGCCATTTCGACGAGGCCCTCGCCATTGCCGCCGAGATCAGCGGCGGGCGCGTCGAGGCGGAGCTTCTGAGCGCCATTGCCATCGACATGGCCGCCTATGGCGAGTTCGATCGCGCCCATGCCATCGCGCTGGCCGTGCCCGATGCGCGGCCCGACTGGGTCCGCGTCAGGGCGCTGGAGACGGTGGCGGCGGCGACTGCCGCGGCCGGCGATGTCGAGGCGGCGTTCGAGAAGGTCGTGGCCATCGACAACCCCTTCCGCCGCTCGCGCGCCCAGGCCGAGATCGCCGCCGCCATCGCGCGCACCGGCGATTATGGCGGGGCGATACGGGCGGCAAGCCGCATTGCCACGGACTACTGGTTCAGCCCCGACCAGCATCGGCTCAAGGTCGCCTCCGGGCTCGTGTCGCGGGCCGGAGAGTTCGACCAGTACTGGTTCTACGAGGCCCTGGCGAGCATCGCCCAGTTGCAGGCGCGGAGCGGCGATATCGGCGCCGCGCTGCAGACAGCCTTTGCCATTCCCGACATTGCCGGGCGCTCGCGCGCCATGTCGCGGATCGGCGCCATTCAGGCGGATAACGACGACATCGATGGCGCCTTCGCCACCGCCGCGCGCATCGAGATGGCCTATGGCGACCTCGAGGTGCTGATCGCCATCGCCGATGCGCGGGCCCGCAAGGGCGAGTTCGCCGAAGCGCTCGACCTCGCCAAGGGCATCGTCTCGGCCTATGCCGATGCCGGCGGGCTGGTATCGGTGGCGCAGCGGCAGGCCGAACAGGGCCTGTTCGAGGAGGCCAAGGCCACCGTCGGGCTCATCAGCAACCCCGAATTCCGCACCCGTGCCCTGTCGCGCATCGCCATGGTGATGACCGATGCCGGGCGGGTGGACGACGCGATCGCGGCCACAGCGATGATCTTTGATGCCGAGGACCGCGGCATCGCGGTGCGCGACGTTGCGGTGAAACTTGCGGCCAAGGGCGAGGTCGCCGAGGCCATCGCGGTGGCGGACGCGCATGCGCGGCGCCGCGACCGGGGCGACCTGGACGTTGCAATCGCGCTCGAACGGGCGAAGGCCGGCGATGTGCCGGGGGCACTGAGTGCGGCGCGCGCCATTGGAGACGATATGTTCCGCGCCATGGCGCTCGCGGCCATCGCGCCTCATGCCGAGAGCTGAGCGCTTCAGCTCGGAACGCTCTAAGCCTCGACGACCGTGCCATCGGCGCGCCAGAGGATGGCGCGACTTTCGGGATAGGCAGCCAGGAGCCGGGGCGCCGCGGCTTCGCCGGCAACGCTGATGGCGGTGGAGAGCGCGTCGGCCCAGATCGAGCGCGGCGAGATGACCGCCACCTGCGTAAGATCGCCGGGGCTAGTGCCCGTCGCCGGATCGATGACGTGGTTGCCGCCTTCGGCATCAAGGCGCAGGCCATAGCCGCCCGAGACGGCGAGCCCGGCGCTCGCAAGCTCCACCTGCCGGGCGATGGCGCGCGGATCCGCCGGGTCGACGAGCCCGACGGCAAAAGGCCGCCCGCCGGGCGCCGAGCCCAGGGCCCGGGTTTCGCCCAGCTCCACCATCGCCTGCTCGAACCCGTCATTGACGAGGAGATCGGTAATGCGGTCGGTGATGTGGCCCTGCGCGATGCCGTTGAGGGTGGCCGCCATGCCGGGCCGGGCAAAGCCGATGCTGCGGGCGCCAAGATCGATGGCGGCGTGGTCGACGAGGCCCAGCACCTGCCCGAGTTCCTCCTTGCTCCCGCCGCCGCGCGCCTTGAACTGCCAGAGCGGCTGGATGCTGGGGTCGAAGGCGCCGTTCGAGAGGTGGGCGATGCGCAGGCTCTCCTCGAAAACGAGCACCAGATCGGCCGAGGCCTCAGCGAGACGCCCCTCGCTGTTGAGCTGCACCAGCTCGCTGTCCTTGCGGTAGAGGCTGAAGATGCGGTCGAGCCGGTCGATCTCGACCAGCATGCGGCCGATGGTGCGCTCGGCAACGCGTGGATTGGGATGCCAGAGCGTCATCGCCGAGACTGCGCCCAGCACCTCGCCGCGCCAGACCTTTGGCTCGGGCTGGCCGCGCATGGTGCCCAGACCGACAGCGCCCAGCCCGAGCACGGCACCCGCGCCCAGGATGCGCAGGGCGTGCCGCCGGTTGAGGCGCCCCGCCATCACGCCGCCTTCCGCGCCACGACGGCCGGACGCGCGGGGGCCGGACCGCGCTTGGCCTTTTCGAGCTGCTTGCGGATCTTTGAGAGCGGCGGGCAGCGATGGTCGTCGTAATATTCGACCTGGCAATCGAGGCACTGGAAGCACTCGGCCATGACGATCTTGCCGGACTTTTCGATGGCCCTGACCGGGCAGGACCGCTCGCAGAGATGACAGGGATTGCCGCATTCGGGCCGGCGCTTCAGCATCTCGATGAGATGGAGCCTGTCGAGCACCGCCAGCGTCGCCCCCAGCGGGCAGAGGAAGCGGCAGAAAGCGCGTTCGGTGAAGAGCCCGATGCCCAGAAGGATCACGGCATAGATCACATAGGGCAGCGCCCGGGCGAACATGGCGGTGATCGCGGTCTTGAAGGGCTCGATTTCCTGCGCGATCGAGGAGAGGTCGGGCGCCACGAACACCAGAACGAGGATCAGCGCGAGCGAGGCATATTTGCCCCACCAGAGCTGGCGCTGCAGGGTCTCGGAGGGGTTCCACTGCGGCAGCTTGAGCGCGCGTGCGACCTTGGCGAGCAATTCCTGCAGCGCACCGAATGGGCAGAGCCAGCCGCAGAACACCCCGCGCCCCAAAAGCACGAGCGAGACGGCCGTGTAGATCGAGAGAATCACGATCAGCGGTTCGGCGAGGTAGAACGCGAAGCCCAGATCGGAGAACGGCGCCTTGATGTAGTTGATGACATGGACGATCGAGAGCTGCGCCCCGGCGATCCAGCCGATCCAGACGAGGGTGAACAGCAAAAAGCCGTTGCGCACCCAGAGGTGCAGCTTGCGCCGCCGCGTCAATTGCCCCTGGAAGACGAGGATCGCTGTAAGCACCGAAAGCGCCACCACGAGGATGGCAATCTCCGGCCAGCCCTCGATCCACGGCTCGGCCCAGGCCGGCGCCAGCACCGGGGGGGGCATCAGGATCATCTCGGGCGGCAGGGAATAGTCGAGATCGGCGAGCTGGAACTGCCTGAGGCTGCCATCGGGCAGGCGCGCCGAAGCGTAGATCTGCGCCGTCCAGGGGGCCATCGGATCGAACTGGGCATCGGGGGGCAGAAGCAGCAGGTCGGCGATCTTGCCGCGCGAGAAGATGACGTCGGGCTTGTGCAGGCGGAAGGTCTTGCCGCCCTGCTCGACGCTGATGCGCTCGAGCAGGAGCCCCGCTGAGAGATTGTTGAAGCGCGCCCCGCGATGGTCGAACACACCGCCCAGCGAGCCGGCATAGATCGCCATGGTACCTTCGGGCGTGCCGTTGACCAGCTGGTCGAAGGTTTCGGCGGTGACCCCGTTGCGGCCGATCTTGGGCGGGTTGGCGTAGCCGAAGACGATATCGGCATAAAGATCGTTGGGCCCGCCGACCGTGGGGATCTCGGGCAGGTAATCGCCCAGCCCGGCCTGTTCCATGGCGGCAGCAAGATCGGCATTGGTGATTCGCGCCCGCGCCAGCGCACCCATGTCGGTGAGCTCGTCGGCGCTCATGGGCTTGAAATTGATGGTGTCGATGGTGGGTTCGGTCACCACCACCATCTCGGTGCGATAGCCCAGCACCATGCCGGCGCCTTCGAGCACGGCATTGCGCATCGCGCGCGCCGAGATCGTCGCGCCGGCCACGAAGCCCGGTTCGAGCCCGCCAGTGGCGCCCAGCCGGCTTTCGAGCCCCTCAAGCGCATGGAGGAAGGTCACGAGCTGGCCCGTGCGGCGCTCGTCGTTCATGAGGTAAGGTTCGCGGTGAAAGAGCACCACGGCCCCGGTCACGCGGCCATCGAGGCCCACGCCGGCCACCACATCGAAGGGCGTGCTCGAATAGCCCGGGGCGCGCAGCACATCGAGGGTGGAAAAGATGTACCCGGCCATCTCCTCGCCGGCATAGGCGGCGGCGGCGGCCGGCCCGTCATCCTCGACGAGCTCGACCCGCGTGATGCCGGGAAAGACTGCTTCCACGACCTCGGGGGTCAGCCGATCGAGCAGCGGGCCGCCCGAGCCTTCGGACTGGGCGGCGGCCGCGACCATCTGGCAGAGCCAGAGGGCCATCACCAGCAGCAGGAGCCTCAGCGCTGTTGCGAGCCGAACCGGGCTCAGCGTCCCGGCAGCAGGGGTCTGTTCAGCACTGCGCATCATCGGCAATCCGGCCATCCGGCATCCTCGCCCGGCAAAGGCGGGCCCCCTCCAGTTTTGCGCCCTCGATCACCGCGCCCGTGAGGTTGGCCCCATCGAGACTGGCATTGGCAAGGTCGCTGTTGGCGAGCCTTGCGGCGGTGAGATCGGCACGAAAGAGATTGGCGCCGCCCAGATCGGCCTCGCCCAGATCGGCGCCGGCCAGCGTGGCCCCCGCGAGATTGGCGCCCGTGAGGCGCGCCCCGCTGAGATCGGCGCCCGAGAGATCGGCGTAAAACAGATTGCTGCCGCGCAGGTCGGCTCCGGCCAGTTGCGCCCCCGCCATCCGCGCCCCGATGAGGATGGCGTGATCGAGCCGCGCCCCTTCAAGGTCCGAACGCGCCAGATCGGCCGCGCGAAGGTCGGCCCGCGCCAGATAGCTGCCCGAAAGATCGCAGCCGGGACAGGAATTGGAGCCGCGCAACTGGTTGAGATGGGCCGTATCCCAACCCAGCGACGGGACGGCACAGGCTCCGAACGCAAGCACGGCGCCCGCCAGCACAAATCCGTGCCGGCTCCGTGCCGGCGCGCGCCGGATTGCGCTCGGGCTAGGCAACGACGAGCTCGGCGGTGGTTGAATAGACCTCACCGGTCGTATCATCCCATTCGAAACGCAGATCGGCGCTGGCCTCGGCCTTGAGCGAAAAGGCGAAATAGGGGTTGGCGGCGATGGCCGGCTCGAGCTTGACAGAAAACAGCGTCTCGCCATCGCGCATGCAGCGGAAGGTTTCGGCGATGCGCACGGGGATCAGGAGGCCCTGGATATTGTGGCGGAAGCCGGTTTCCATCGGATGGCCGATGATGGTGCGGATCTCGGCCTCGGATCCCGTGATCACCACCTTGGGCACGGAGACCCGCATGCTGGGCGACCAGCCGGGCGGGAACTGCTCGTTGGCGATCGGGTCCTCGCAGGCGCCATAGGTCACGTCGACCTTGCGGACGGCGCGGAACACCCGGCCATCCGCCATCCGCACCATGATGGTCACATCCTGATAGGAATCGATGCGGATGCGGGTGGAAAAGCGGGCTTCGGCGCAGGCCGGCGTGAAGAACACCCGGCAGACGCGCGGGCGAGGATTGCGCGCGGCATAGACCGCGACGATCTCGGGATAGTCATCACCCGTCATCGAGGCGGGCACAGTGACCGTCAGCGGCACGGACTTGCCCGAATCCGAGAATTCGGGGAGCTCGATGGCGATGCCACCATCGGGCAGCGTCTCGAGCTCGGGCAGCGCCCCGAAATCATCGGCGATGGCGGCCCGCACATCGGCTTCCGTCGCAAGAGCAGGCCAGACGCCAGCCAACGCGGCAAGCGATAACGCGCCCAGGCACATCGAGCGCCGCGTCAATTTCATACGTCAGATCCTGCTGTTGCGGTTGGTCTGACCGCGTTGGTGCCGCGAGAGCACGGCAAATTCATTGCAATGTAGACGCCATGGGTATTGGATCGGCGGATATCAGCGATTTGGATTTCCAATGCGGCACCGTGCCAGTCTGGTCCGGCATACGCAACAACAGAGAGACCGGTTATGGTGAGGATGCTGGCATTCTTGGGTCTGGCCCTGATGGCCGGCCCGGCAAGAGCGGAGTCTTCACCTGAGGCGCTGACTTATCTCTCCTGCCGGGCCTGCCACGCCGATGCGACCGCCGCGACGGCCATACCGCCGATCGAGGGCCGGCCGGCGGCCGAACTGGTCGAGGCGATGACGCGCATGGGCCAGAGCGCGGGCGACACCACCATCATGCACCGCTTCGTGAAGGCGCTGAGCCCGGCCGAGATCGAGGCGCTCGCCACTTATGTTTCAGGGCTGGAAGGAGCCGCGCAATGAACCGGTTCAACCGCCGCGAAGCCATTGCCTTGACCTCCGCCTTTGCCGGCGGCCTGCTCGCCGCGCCCGCGATCGCCAGCGGCAGCGCGAAAGTCGTCGTGGTAGGAGGCGGCTTCGGCGGCGTCGCGGCTGCCCGCGAACTCAAGGCCATCGACCAGGCCATCGAGGTAACGCTGGTGGTGGAAGGCGAGAGCTATTCCACCTGTCCGTTCTCGAACCTCGTCATCGCCGGCGAGCGGCCCATGTCGGCCATCACCTTCGGCTATGAGAGCCTCGCAGCGCAGGGCGTGATCATCCGCCAGGGGCTGGCCGAGCGCATCGACGGCGAGCGCCGCGTGGTGGTGCTTGAGGGGGGCGACGAACTGCCCTTCGACCGCGCCATCGTCTCGCCCGGCATAGCGCTCAAATTCGATGCGGTGCCCGGCTATGACGAGGCCGCCGCCGAGATCATGCCGCATGCCTGGAAAGCGGGGCCGCAGACCGAGTTGCTGCGCGACAAGCTTGCCGCGATGCGCGAGGGCGGCACCTTCCTGATGGCGGTGCCCGACAATCCCTATCGCTGTCCGCCGGGCCCCTATGAGCGGGCCAGCCTCGTGGCGCACTATCTCAGCCGCAACAATCCGACTGCCAAGATCATCATCGTCGATGGCAAGGACAGTTTTTCGAAACAGGCGCTTTTCGAACAGGCCTGGGCCGAGCGCTATCCCGGCATGATCCGGCACGTGCCGTTTGCCGAAAGCGGCGGCGTGCTCGGGGTCGATCCCACGACGCTCGAGATCGAGACGCCGTTCGAGACTTTTGTGGGCGACGTGGTCAATTTCATTCCGCCCCAAAGGGCCGCGGCGGTGGCGATCGCCTCTGGCCTGACGGGATCGGGCGAATGGTGCCAGATCGACCAGGCGACGTTCGAATCCGAGATCGTTCCGGGCGTGCATGTGCTGGGCGATGCGGCGATCGTGGGCGACATGCCCAAGAGCGGCTTTTCAGCCTCGGTGCAGGGCAACGTCTGCGCCCATGTCGTGGCTGCGCTGCTGCGCAGCGAAGCGCCGCCGCAGGGCGTGCTGCTCAACACCTGCTACAGCCTCATTGCCCCCGATTACGGCATCTCGGTCGCCGGGGTCTATCGCGTCAATGGCGAAGGGCTGCTGAAATCGGTCGAGGGCTCGGGCGGCAACAGCCCCCTTGAGGTCGCCGATGGCTTCCGGCAGGCCGAAGCCGATTATGCCGTAAGCTGGTACGAGACGCTGACCGGGCGGCTCTTCGGCTGAAGACGGCCGCGAGGCAGGAGCGGGAGGCTTCTTCGAAGGCTCCTGCCCACTCCCAACGTCCAGCATAAAAAAAGGCGCCCGCGGGCGCCTTTTTCGTTCGATGGCAGGACCCCCTCGAGGGTCCTGCTTTCGAGGATGCGATCAGATCGTCGCCTTTGTGAAGGGCGTCGTGCGGATGCGGGTGCCGCTGGCGTAGAAGATCGCGTTGGCGATCGCCGGCGGGGTCGGGGGACCGGCGGGCTCGCCGAGACCACCCCACCAACCATCTTCCGAGTTCACCAGCTGGACTTCCACAACCGGCGGCGTGTCCGGCATGCGGAGCATCTGGTAGGAGTCGAAATTGGTGTTCACGAACCGGCCATCACGCAGGTCGAGACCGCCGAACATAGCATGGCTCAATTCCCAGATGGCCGAGCTTTCCGCCTGCTCGATGGCATTGAGCGGGTTGATCGTGTAGCCGCTGTTGAGGAAGTACTGCAGCTTGTCGATGAAGATCTGCCCGCGACGGCTGACCGACACCGTGGCCACGCAGCCGGCGATGGTGCCGTGCGATTCGACAACCGCGCAGCCCATGCCTTCGCCATCGCCCAGATCGGTCGTCCAGCCCGACTTTTCCTTCATGGCCAGCAGCACGCGCTGCCAGGGCTCGTTGCCCTCGGTCAGCTTGATGCGCCAGTCGAGCGGATCCCAACCACCGGCCTGGGCCAGCTCGTCCACCATCTGCTCGATGATGAAGCCGTTGGAATTGGCGCCCGGAGCACGGTGATAGCCGATCGGAACGTGGCTCTGCACCTGGCTCAGCTCATGCCGGCGGTTCGGGATGATGTAGGGCATGTTCGCCACGCTGGAGCGGGCGAAGTTCGGCATCTTCTCTTCACCCACGAAGTGGGTCATGAGCGCGGTCGGCAGGCCATCGTCGCCCAGCGCCGCCTTGTACGTGCCCCATACCGGAGGACGCTGCGAATCGCCGCCAATGTCCTCTTCGCGGCTGCGGATGACCTTCACGGGGCGCCCGATGGCGGCCGAGATCGCGGCAGCCTGACGATGCACGTCCATGTTGTAGCCGCCGCCGAACCCGCCACCCAGATAGGTCTGGTGCAGGAAGACATTGGTGGTGTCGCGACCGAGCTGGTCGGCCACTTCGTTGAGCGACCGGCCGATATCCTGGGTGAAGGTCCAGACGTC
Source organism: Devosia enhydra (assembly GCF_900119845.1). Classification (GTDB taxonomy): domain Bacteria; phylum Pseudomonadota; class Alphaproteobacteria; order Rhizobiales; family Devosiaceae; genus FPKU01. The sequence continues at coordinate 341,947 of NZ_FPKU01000004.1, read as the reverse complement.
GACGCGATCTTCCTTGACGTCCGCGACGGCCGCGGGCGGCATCATCGTGGCGTGGGCTTCGAAGGGGCGGTGATAGACCTCGCCCACCACCAGCTTGGTGGCCGATTCGAGCAGGCCCGGCACGGCATCCTGGTTGACGCCCTTGTCGTAGCCCTTGCCCGGATTGCCTTCCTCGTCCTTGAGGACGACGCCGGTGCCGGCCAGGAGGCTCAGCGCCTCGGCATTCTGGCTCTCATTGCTGATCGCCGCGCCGCGCCCGAAATCCGACACGATCGGCATGGCAGCCAGGGCATTCTTGGCCTGGTACCAGCTTTCGGCCACCACAGCGACGGCGCTGCGCAGGTCGGTGAAGGTCGGCGTATCCTTGGTCTGCTTGAGCTCGACCGCCTGGATGACGCCCGGCATATCCTTGATGGCGTCGAAATCGAAGCTCACCACCTTGCCTTCCGGCACGGGGCAGGCCGCGACCGCGGCATAGACCATGCCCTCGACCTCGACGTCGGTGGCAAACACCGCCGAACCATTGGTCTTGAGCGGGATGTCGAGACGCTTGACGTCGGTGCCCAGCAGCCACCAGTCGCCATACGGCTTGATCGCCGGTTCCTGCTCGAGCGTGATCGCCGCGGCTTCGGCGGCAAATTCGCCATAGGTGCCCTGGTTGGAGCCGGCAGAGAGCACGCCCTGCTTGGCAACGACCTGGTCGAGCGGCACGCCCCAGCGCGTGGCGGCAGCCTGGCGCAGGCGCTCACGCGCCGAAGCACCGGCCTGCATCATGTAGGGATGCCGGCGCGACACGGTGGTGGAACCGCCGGTCGAGGTGGTGGTGTAGAGGTTCTCGTTGTTCACGTGCCGGTTGGCATCGGCGAACACGTGGCGGACATTTTCCCACGGAACGTCGAGCTCTTCGGCGATCATCATGGGAACGGAGGTGAACGCACCCTGCCCCATTTCGGTCTGAGGGGTGGCGATGCTGACGATGTTGTTGGCATCGATGCTGAGCCAGGCATTGATCTCGGTGCCGGCAGAGCCTTCGGCCTGTGCCATCGCCTTGGAGGGCATATGGAAGCCGATGACCATGGCACCGGCCGCGGTGGCGCTGACCTGGAGGAAATTACGACGGGTAAACTTCATCTGATTCATGACCTGCCCTCCCTTATGCCTTGGCCAGCTCGGCCGCACGGTGGATAGCGGCGCGGATGCGGGGATAGGTACCGCAACGGCAGATATTGCCGGCCATGGCCTGGTCGATCTCGCGATCGGACGGCTCAGGGGTGCGCTCGAGCAGGGCCACGGCAGACATGATCTGGCCCGACTGGCAGTAGCCGCACTGCGGAACCGTCAGGTCCTGCCAAGCCAGCTGCACGGGATGGTCGTTGTTCTCGGACACGCCCTCGATAGTGCGCAGCTGACGGCCGACGGCGCTGGCCACCGGGATGTTGCACGAGCGCACGGCGCTGCCGTCGATGATCACGGTGCAGGCACCGCACTGGGCAATACCGCAGCCGAACTTGGTTCCGCTCAGCCCGGCCTTCTCGCGAATGGCCCAGAGCAGCGGCATTTGCGGATCGGCATCGATCGAGACGTCATTGCCATTGATGTTGAGAGTGATTGCCATGCAGCTCCTCCAAAGTAGGTCCCCCGAGCACGGTTTTGGCCGAGCCATTTCAGGCGACAAATCAAGGACTTCGTCTTGTCGTTCCGGCCTGGGACGCCCCTGAGGGCCGTCCCCGTGGCTTGTATGACGAGGTCCGCTCCTTGGAAGTCTTCTAACAAATGCAGGGCTGTCTCAACTCCCATCGTCACACGACGATGCAATACGAGACATTGGGATTGCCAATGGCTCGATGCGACGGCCCTCAGCCCTTGGGCGTGGAATAGGTGCAGTAGATGCCCGAATCGCTGCCATCGACATAAAGCGTGCCGACCTTGCGATCGAAGCGGTACTCGCCGAACCCGCCCTTGGCGACGATGGATTCGTCAGTGACCGTCACGTCGGCCTCGCCCAGCCCTTCGATCTCCTGCCGGGGCAGGTCGAGATCGATCTGGTAGATGTCGAGGTCGAACATTCCGGTGCAGTTGGCTTCGACGGTTTCGGCCAGCGCGGCGGTCGGCAGGGCGGCCAGCAGCAGGAAGGGGACAAGTCTGAGGGCTGTCATGATCGGCTCCAATGATGGCGACAGCGACATGGCGATGTGATCATGTCGATGTCATTCCGGCGATTTAATCCAAGCGACGCCGCAGCGGAAGCGCCCAGACCCTCGAAGGGTTCCTGCTCCGGGTTGCGCCGCGCTGCAACTCGGCGTACCACCACGGACCGGCGCCTGAAATTTCACGCCCGCCCTTCCGGACGAACCCTCGCTGCAAGAAGCCGGTCCGAAGGCCGGCTCGCAGGTGCCCGAGGAGGAGGATGACATGGCCGCCGCACAACCTCGTGCACGGACGCGCGCCCCGGGGCGCGCGGATACGGGACGCCACGATTGAACCTGACGCTCAAGCAGTTGCAGATCCTGCATGCCGTGGTGGTTGCCGGCTCGATCAGCCAGGCGACGCGCAGCATCGGGCTGTCACAGCCTACCCTGTCGCAGCATCTCGCCAAATTCGAGGAAGAGCTCGGCACCCAGCTGATCGTGCGCGGCAAATCCGCTGCCATCAGGCTGACGGCGGCCGGCGAATTCTGGTTCCGCGTCGCCACCGACGTGATGGGGGAACTCGATGGTGCGGCCGAACAGCACAGGGTGATGTTCGACGAAAAGAATCTGAGCCTGCGCTTTGGCACGACACCGTCGCTGCGCAGCCATTTCACCGCGCTCACGGCGCGGGCGGCGCTCGATACCGGTCAGATTTCGCGCGTCGAATATCTGGTGGGCGCGAGCTCCGACGAAGTGGTTGAGATGGTCAACACGCACCGGCTCAATTGCGGGGTCGTGAGCGCTGCGAGCATCGGGGGCTCGCGCTCGTCGCTGCATGTGGAGCGGCTCTGGCGCGACAGGATCGTGTGGATCGTGCCGTCGGATGCGCCCGACGATTCCATCGGGCGCATCCTTGCCGGCAGCCAGTTCACGCGGCCCGATTATGCGGCGCTTTCGCGCTATGTGAAGATCAGCAGCGCACTCTCCTGGGGCGCTTGGAGCGATGACTGGTATCGCCACCGCCTGCCGTTCGCCTCGCCGTTTTTCGGCAGCATGACCAATCAGGTCTCGCTCGATATCGTGGCGGCGGGCCTCGCCACGGCGCATGTGCCGATGTCGCTCTTGAGCAACCTGCCCCCGGGGCTGCGCAACCGGCTCAAATATTTCGACCTGGGCGAATATGCCCGAGAGGTGGTGCTGATCATGCCGCGCCACCTGCTGAGCCTCGACCCGTTCCGCACCTTCTGCGACACCGTCTGCGACGCGGCCCGCCGGATGATGACGCGCGACGAGGACGCGGCGAGCGCGGCGGCAGCGGCCGAGTGAGCGGCGACTGAGGCCTGCTGTCCCTGCCCGGATGTCGGTCGAGGCGCCCTGCCCCGACCGGGCTTCCGGTCGGTCAGGCGCTCCACACCAGCGCATCCTCGTGGCGCCTGATGACGTGGCGCAGGGTGTCGAAGACTGCGACGAGGTGGAGCACCAGCCGGTCCGTTGCGGGGGCGCGCGGCGCATCGACGAGCCTCAGAATGCCCAGATTGCGATCCGGCTGCGGAATGGCGAAGGGCACGACGGCGACGCGATTGTCCTTGCGCATGGCAAACAGCACCGAGAACGGCAGGACCGCCAGAGCGTCGGAATCGGCGAGGAAGTTGACGACGCTCATCAGGGACCCGCCCGAATAGCGGATGTGAAGTTCCGGCACGCCGATGCTCATCAGGATCATCTGCAGATCCGAGAGCAGAGGCGAGCCCGGCAGGGGCGCGATCCAGGGATAGGCCGAAAGGTCATTGGCCTTTAAAAGGCGGCGGCGGAGCAAGGGGTGCCCCACCCGGCAGGCCACGATGTTGCGGCCGCGCAGCAGTTCGGTGAACTCGAATTGCGGGCCGGGATGGGTCGACCCCACCGGAACGATGCCCAGATCGATGAGGCCGGCGCTGAGGCCGGAGACGAGATCGGGCAGGTTGCCATAGCTCTGCTGGACGCTGACCTCAGGCTCCTCTCGGTGGAATTCGGCGAGCATCTGGCTGATCAGGGCATCCATGAAGAACGGCACGCCGCCAACGCGAACGACCCCGCTCGTGCCCTTGAGATGGCCCTGCACCGCATCGGTGGCGCGCCGGGACGCTGCGAGGATGGCGCGGCCATGGATCGCGAGCTGGCTGCCCAGGGCTGTCGGCTGCAATGGCCTGCGACCCGGTACGAAGAGGGGCTCGCCGATGCGGGCCTCGAGCATCGAGAGCGAACGGCTCACCGCCGATTGCGTCATGCCTAAAAGCGCCGCGCCTTCGGAAACGCCACCGGCATCGACGACGGCCGACAACTGGATCAGGTGGCGCTCGTTCAGCTTCATAGCACACTGCTATATTGATCTGCGCACAACTCATCAATCGGCAAGCCGCCCCATGCCACATTCGGATGGAGATGTCGGACCCAACCCGGCCTGCGGCAGCACGGCCGCGCGCCCTGCGCCACCGGGACGGTCCGCCATGACCTTGTGCTGAGGCCCATCGGGCCGGCACCCAATGCCTCGGGAGGAACGCTCATGAGCAAGATCAGCGGTTATCACCATCTGACGCTGTCGACGGATGGTGCGCAGGAAGACTTCGATTTCTACACCAAGACCCTGGGCCTGCATTCGGTGAAGCGCACCGTGCTGTTCGATGGCGTGCTGCCGGTCTATCACCTCTATTACGGCTCGCCCGATGGCGATGCCTCCACCATCATCACCACTTTCCCCTTCCGCAAGCCCGGCGTCTATGGCCGGCGCGGCACCAACCAGTCCCGCGCCATCCTGCAGGCGATCCCGAAGGGTGCATCGGCGTTCTGGGTCGACCGCCTCAACGGGCGGGGCATAACGGCAACCAAGGTGACCCGTTTCGGCGCGGACCGCGTGGTGTTCAACCATCCCTGCGGCATTCCCCATGAATTGGTGGAAAGCGACAGCGATGCGCGCGAACCCATCACCAATGCCGCGCTCGGCATCGGCCGCGACCACGGCATCAAGGGCATCTATGGCAGCGTGGTGGCGGTGACCGACACCTCGGCTATGAATGATTTTCTTACCATCGCCCTGCCCCTCGAACTGGAGGCCAGCACGGCCGAAGGCGACGTCTATCGCGTTCCCGATGCCAATGGCGTCATCCAGCGGGTGGAAGTGATCACCGACCGCGACAGCCCGCAGGGCACCTGGACGCTGTCAGGCGGCACCATCCACCATCTGGCGCTCAATACCGGCGACGAGGAGAGCCAGCTCAAGCTGCGCGCCCATATCGAGGGTCTCGGCTTCACCGACATCTCCGAACAGAAGGACCGCAACTACTTCAAGTCCTGCTATGTGCGCTCGCCCGGTGGCGCGCTCTTCGAACTGGCCTGGACCACGCCGGAAGGCTGGACCAAGGATGAACCGGCCGGCGCGATCGGCAAGACGCTGGTGTTTCCGCCCTGGTTCAAGGATCGCGAGGACGAACTGCGGGCCGGCCTCGAACAGGCGGACTTCGTCTGATGCCTCAGGCGACCGGATTGCGCCGCGGTGCGAGCGGCGCCGCGGTCAAGGCGCTGTGCGTCTTCGTCCACGGTCGCGGCCAGTCGCCCGAGGAGATGGAGCAGCATGTGCTCATGCGGCTGCACACCCCGGGCATCGCCTTTGCGCTGCCGCGGGCCCCGCGGGGTGCCTGGTACGATGCGAGGGCCATCGATCCGCTGAGCCCGCAGACGCGGGCGCAGATGGACGAGGCCTTCGGCATGCTGCGGCACGAGATCGCTGCGCTTCGGGCCGACTACCCCGGACGGCCCCTGCTGCTGGGCGGGTTCTCGCAGGGGGCCTGCCTGTCGCTCGAATATGTCTGCATGGGCGACGATCCGCCCGACGCGCTGGTGGCGCTGACCGGATGCCGGGTGGGAACGGCACAATGCGACCGGCCCGCGCGGGCGCCGGCCAACCTGCCGGCCTATCTCACCGGCAGCGACGCCGACCCCTGGATACCCCTCTCGGCAACAACCGAGGCGATGTTCGAGATGGGGCGGCAGAAGCTGGCACTGCGGGCGGACCTCTTTCCCGGCCGAGGCCATGAAGCGCTGGATGCCGAAACCATGATGCTCGATGCGATGCTGGCCAACCTTGCCGCCGGCGCGCCGCCCCGGTTCGGCAGCCCGCGCTAGCGTCAGCGCTCAGCCCCCGTCCATCCGCCGGCGCAGGGCGACGCCATCCACGTCGATCTCGGTGCCAGAGAGATCGGCCGGCGCCGTGCGCACCAGCCAGGCGATCGCACGGGCGGCGCCCGCGACATCGGCAAGGGCCGAGCGCGGCAGGCGGCTCGGCGGCCCGAGGCCGGAGGCGCGGATCTCTGCCTGCATGTCCGTATCGAGCAGGCCTGGCTGCACACCATAGACGCGAACGACGTCGCCATATTCGGCAAAGACGCTGCGCGTCAGCATGGCGAGCGCGGCTTTCGAGGCGCAATAGGCGCTCCAGCCTTCGACGGGGCGATGCGCGGCGCCGCTCGAAAGATTGACGATCACGCCGCCCCGACGCAGCACCGGCAAGGCGGCGCGGATGGCGTTGTAGGGGCCGAGCACGTTGACCCGCATGGCCTCGGCCCACGCGTCGGGATCGCCGAGATGGAGCCGCGCCAGGGGCGTGACGATCGCGGCGTTGTTGACGATGGCCGCAAGCCCGGAGGCGAAGTCGCAGGCGGTGGCAACCGCCTGCGACACGCTCGCATGATCGGTCACGTCGACGGCGACGCAGAGGGCCCGGCCGCCCGAGGCGACGATCTCAGCCATCGCATCCTCGCCATCGCCGGGATTGCGGCAGCCCAGAACGACCGGGAAGCCCGCTGCCGCGAGCGCGAGGCAAGTGGCCCGGCCCAGACCCCGGCTTGCGCCGAAAACGAGGACCGCGCCGTCCTTGTGGTCTATCGCCCGCCCGTCAGGCCGCTGGGGCACTGGGGCGCAGGCCGAAGACATAGTCGAGCCGCTTATGCGGGCCGACGCGATCGCCCGCCTCCGTCGCGCCCTCAGCGACATCGAGGGGGGTGACGATCAACTCGTCCTTGACCCCGAAGACGGCGTCGCTGTGCAGATAGGCGTCGCCAGCCATGAACAGATGCGTCACGAGGGTTTCGTAGCCATCCTTGCCGATCATGAAATGCACATGAGCGGGTCGATAGGGATGACGCCCCACTGCGCCCAGCATCCTGCCCACCGGCCCATCGGTGGGGATGGGATAGGAGGTCGGCACGATGGACCAGAACGACACGCGGCCCTCGGCATCGGTGCGGAAACGGGCACGCAGGTTTTCCGTCTGCCCCGGCTTCTGCACATCATAATAGCCGTCATCATCGGCCTGCCAGACATCGACCCAGGCATCCGCCACAGGCGCCCCATCGGGGCTCGTGACCTGCGCCACGACATGCAGCGGCGTGCCTTCGGTATCCCCGGCAATGTCGCTGCCCGAGGGCGTCTCGGCCAGCGGGGGCACGTAGAACGGCCCGAGCACCGTGGTTTCCGTGACGCCACCCGTGGTCTTGTGGTTGATGGCGTCGACCAGCATCGAAAGCCCGAGCGTATCGGAGAGCAGGATGAATTCCTGCCGCTTGTCGTCGCATTTCTGGCCGGTCTGGGTCAGGAAGCCGATGGCGGCCTCCCATTCAGACATGGTCAGTTGCACATCCTCGGCAAAGGCATGAAGGTGCATGACCAGCGACTGCATCACCTGGCGCAGGCGCGGATCCGGGGCGGCCTCGAAGCTTGCGACGACCTGGCGCGTCAGCGGGTTAAGGGCCTCGTGGTCGGCCATTGCACTGACCCTGGCTGTCATCTGGCATCCTTGGAAGCTTGAGAAACGATCTCGATGCGCCTGCGCGTGGGGAACAGGTGGATGCCGGTCCACTGGGAGAAATTGCCCCAGATGCCCTTGGGCGCCAGCAGCATGACGCCGATGCCCAGCACACCGAGCACGATGAGGTACCAGGGGCCATAACCCGACAGCGTGTTGCGCAGGAGAACGAAGAGGATGGCGCCGATGATCGGCCCCTCGATGGTGGCGAGCCCGCCGATCACCACGATGAAGATGATGTAGGCCGTCCAGTCGAGCAGCGAGAAGGCGGCATCGGGCGAGATGCGCGAGGTCTGTAGGAAGTAGATGGCCCCCACGAGCCCGGCGCAGAAGGCCGCGAAGAGGTAGATGGCGAACTTGATGCGCGTGGTGCTGACCCCGACGCTCTGCGCCGCCACCTCGCCATCCTTGATGGCACGGAGCGCGAGCCCGACGCGCGAGCGCAGCAGGTAGTAGCAGCCCCCCACCACCAGCACGACCGTGAACAAGGCCGCCCAGTAGATGATGATCTCGCGCGCCGCCGCGCTGCGCACCCCGAAGAGTTCGGCGACGAAATCGAGCCCGATCATGTCGTTGGTGGCCGACCGTGGCAGGGACGTGCCGGTGCCCCCGCCCAGTTCGCGCCATTGGGCCAGCAGCAGGCGGAAGACTTCGGCGACCACCCAGGTCACCACCGCGAAATAGGCGCCCTGCATGCGAAACACCAGCGTGCCGACCGGGATCGACAAGAGGGCGACGATCAGCGCCGCGACCGGGATCGACAGCAGCGGATCGAACCCGCCCACGATGATGAGCGCGAACAGCGCATAGCCCCCGAGGCCGACAAAGGCCTGCTGGCCCACCGAGATCAGCCCGGCATATCCGGCCATGAGGTTCCAGCACAGCGCCAGCGAGGCGAGGAGGAACACGAGGATCAGATCCTGCAGCATGGGCCGCGAGGCGAAGGCGGGCGCAAAGACGAGGACGGCGATGATGACGATGGCGACGAGCCAGAAGGCCTTGGCGGTGCGCGTGGCGACGCGGACGCGATAGCGGCCTGTGGCGGGTTCCGGTGCTGCGGCAGGCTGGGGTGAAGACATGACGCTACTGCTTGGGAAACAGGCCACGCGGCCGGACAATGATGAACACGAGGAAGACCAGATGCCCTGCCAGGATCTGCCATTCCGGATTGATGCGGGCCCCGATCGCCTGGGCAACCCCGAGGATGATGCCCCCCGCAAGCGTGCCCCAGAGACTGCCGAGCCCGCCGATCACCACCGCCTCAAAGGCGTAGAGCAGCCGCGCCGGGCCGACGCTCGGATCGAAATTGGAGCGCACGCCCATGAAGAACGCCGCAATGGTGAGCACCACGAACGAAATGCCCATCGCGATGGCGAAGATGACGCGGGGATTGACGCCCATCAGCTGCACCACCTCGGTGGAATCCGAGGTCGCCCGCAGGCGGCGGCCCAGCCCGGTGCCGTAGAAGATGTAGCTCAGCGCCCCCAGCACGACCACCGCGACGGCGAAGGTGATGAGCGGCACGAGCCCGACCGACAGGCCGAGCAGATTGACCGACTGCGTCTCGAGCGCGCCAAGCGACAGCTTGCGGCTGTCGGCGCTGAAGGCCACCAGCAGGCCGTTCTGGATGAGGATCTGGAGCCCGAAGGTCACCAGCAGCGGCAGGAGGATGTCATCGCCCAGCGTGCGGTTGAGGAGAAAGCGCTGCAACCCCCACCCCAGCGCGAAGGCGAAGGGCAAAAGGATGAGCAGCGCAACCGGCAGAGGCAGGCCCAAGGCGCTGACCATGGCGAGCAGCACGAAGGCCGCCAGCACGATCAGATCGCCATGCGCGAGGTTGATGAGCCGCATCACCCCGAAGATCAGCGACAGCCCGGCGGCATAGAGGGCATAAAGCCCGCCGAGCAGAACGCCTTGCACGATGGTGTTGAGATAATCCATCCGCTAGCTTCCAAAATAGGCCGCGAGGATCTGCGACCGGTCGAATTCATCGGCCCGCCCGGTCAGACTGACCTTGCCCTCGAGGAAACAATAGATACGGTCTGCGGCGCCCAGGGCAGCGTTGAGGTCCTGCTCGACGATGACGATCGTGGTGCCGCGCTTCTTGATCTCGGTGATCGCGGCATAGACGTCCTTGACCGCCGCCGGCGACAGCCCGAGGCTGATCTCGTCGCAGAGCAGCACGCGGGGATTGGAAATCAGCGCCCGGCCTATGGCCACCATCTGCTGCTGCCCGCCCGACAGAGTGGGCGCCAGCTGGTCGGCACGCTCGCGCAGGATGGGAAAGAGATCGCACACGGTCTCGTAGGTCCACCCACGATCGCCGCTGCGGCCGTTTTCGCCCATGCGCAGATTGTCGGCCACAGACATCGACGGGAAGAGGCGGCGGCCTTCGGGAACCAGCGCCACGCCGGATTTGACGATTTCGTAGGCCGGCTTTCCACCCACCGGCCGGCCATCGAGCAGGATGCCGTCGGGCCGGCTTTTGACGAGCCCGGCCAGCGCCTTCAGAAACGAGGACTTGCCCGCGCCATTCGCGCCGATGATGGCGACGGTCTCGCCTTCCGCCACCTCGAAATCGACGCCGAAGACAGCCTGGAAATCGCCGTAGAACACTTCGAGGCCGCGGGTTTCGAGCAGGGCCGTCATGCGGCGACCTCATCGTCTATGCCCAGATAGGAGCGACGCACTTCGGGGTCGTTCATCACCGCATGAGGTTCGCCGTCGGCGATCTTGCGGCCGAACTCGAGCACCACGAGGCGACTGACCACCGACAGCAGCGCGTGCACCACATGCTCGATCCACACGATGGTCACGCCCTCCTGGTTGAGCTGGCGGATGAAGGCCACGAGTTCGTGGCACTCGGCCTCGGTCAGCCCGCCGGCGATTTCGTCGAGCAGCACGATGTCGGGCTGGGTGGCGAGGGCCCGCGCCATCTCGAGGCGCTTGCGGTTGAGCAAAGTCAGCTTGCCCGCGAGGGTATTGGCCTGCGCGGCGAGCCCCGTTCGCTCAAGAATGGAGCCGCAGAGCTCGTTGGCGCCGCGATGGCCGTGCTCGCGGCCATATTCGGACGCGACGAGCAGGTTCTCGAACACGGTGAGGCTCTCGAAGGGCCGGGGAATCTGGAACGACCTGCCGATGCCGGCAACGCAACGGTTGCGCAGCGACACCTTGGTGACGTCCCGGCCTCCCAGGCTCACCGTACCGGCATCAGGTGTGACGACGCCGGTAATGAGGTTGAACAGGCTCGACTTGCCGGCGCCATTGGCTCCGATGATGCCGAGGGCTTCGCCACGAGCCACGTCAAGATCGATTTTGTCGGCCACGACGACGGCCCCGAAGCGCTTGGAAACGCCGGCAAGTCTGAGGATCATCGGATTACTCGATGGCTTCCATGGTGCCGCCCAGCGGAATTTCCGGATGCGCAGCGTTTTCCACGATCACCAGTTCGAAGCTGCCATCATCCTGATAACGCCACTGTCCGCCCACCAGCGGGGTCTTGGAGACGTTGGCGGCAACCACGGGCGGCAGGCCTTCGGCGCCGAATTCGATGTGGCCCACGATGGTGTCGAGATTGGTCGCGGCAATCGCCTCGGCCAGCGCGTCGGGATCGAAGGGATCCTCGGCCCGCTTGATGGAATCGACGGCCACTTCGAACAGCGCGTGGATGAAGCCGACCGGCTGCGTCCAAGGCCGGCCCGTCGCCTCGCTGTAGCCCCCCGCAAGCTCGCCGGCGCTCTGCCCGTTGAGCGAGGACGTGAAGGGATGGGAGGCGGACCACCAGACTTCGGTGGAGAGGTTGTTGGCGATGGGGCCGAGGCCCTCGACAGCGACCGGGAACAGGATGGCCTTGGCGATCGAAGCGATCTTGGGCTTGTAGCCCTGCTGGTTGGCCTGGGTCCAGAAGGTGGTGAGATCGGGCGGGATGACGACGCCGGTCACGATATCGGCGTTGGCAGCCTTGAAGGCGTCGATCTGGGCGGTGAAATCATCCGAGAGGTTCTGGTAGCGACCCGGATCGGTGATGGTGTAGCCACCCGCCTTCAGGGCCGGGGGCAGGCCGACTTCGGGATTGCCCCAGGCATTGCCGTCGGCATCGTTCGGGAAGAGGCCACCCACCTGCTTGTTGGTGTCGAGCTGGTTCCACATGCCCTGATAGGTGGCGATGACGTCCTCGAGACCCCAGAAGAAGTGATAGGTGTAATCGAAGGATTCCCAGGTCGCCGGATCACCCGGATTGGCCTGCCGCTCGATGAACCAAGGCTGCCACGGCGCGGCGGTGGAGATGCAGGGAATGCCCTCGATCTCGCACTGGGCCGAGACCGGATTGGTGGTCTCAGGCGTCGAGGCCACGACGATGAGCTGCACTTCGTCCGAAACGATCAACTGGCGCGCCACTTCGGCCGCACGGTTGGGGTTGGACTGGCTGTCGCGGACGATGATCTCGACATTCACCGGCCCGCCCGCGGTTTCGAGGCTGTTGGCGAGGGTATCCTGAACCTGCTTGATGACGAAGTCGTCGGCCTCGGCGAACGCGGCCAGCGGACCGGTCTGGGGCGTCACGTACCCGATCTTGATCGTCTGCGTCTGCGCCATGGCCGCCGGGGCCATCGCGATCAGGGCGATGATGGACGTGGCACCCAGAAACACGCGCCGCTTGACCGGCACGGACATTGTCGACTTGGACATTTCTCTTCCCTCCAGATGATTGAGACCGCCCCCTCCGCTGGCGCCGAGGATCGCGAGAATTTTCTTCTTGCGAACTGGAGTTTAGAGGCGCGGCAGGCGCCAATCCTGCAAACCGCCGCGCCGAACTTGCACGAAACGATCAGTTCCGCTTGGAACGCCGATAGGCTGCGGGGGTGGTTTCGCAATAGCGACGGAAGAGCCGGGTCAGGTGTTCCTGGTGCGCGAAGCCGCATTCATAGGCGATCTCGGCGATCGACATGCTGGTCTTCTCGAGCAGCCTGCGGGCCTTTTCGACGCGCAGGTTGATGAGATAGCGGTGGGGCGGCATGCCCAGCTCGGTGCGGAAAATCCGCGCCACATGGCTGGGACTGCGATTGGTCGCCCGCGCGATGTCGGTGAGATTGATGGCCGTGTCGATATTGGCCATCATGTAGTCCACCGCGTCCGACAGGGTGGGCGACATGCTGCCGCTCGCCGATGCCCGGCCCCCGCCCTTGAGCTTTGCCTTGGAATAGGCGCGGATGAGCTGGGCGGCGATCGTTCTGGACAGGTAGTCGGCGAACATCGAGGAGCCCAGGCTCTCGTCCTCCACCGCATAGGCCGAGGCATCTATGAGCGACTGCAGCGCACGATCGCATTCCACGATGCTGCTGGGGATCTCGATGCGAGCGGGGTCCCCGTCCACCGTCTCGAGCGCCACCTCCTCGATCACGGAGCGCCGCACATAGACATGCACGGTCTCGATCGAGCCGGTGAGGTTGATGCCGAAATCGACACCCGGCGAGATGATGTGGATGCCCCCGGCAGGCACGACGCGCTTGCCGATATTGCGATCGCACAGGCTTTCCACCTGCACCGGACCATCCCGATGCAGAACGAGCAGATGGTCTCGCGATGAGTGGAAGACGCCGCGGAACGGGGTCTCCCTCTGCACCGACGCGAACAGGGACGTCCAGTCGCGCCCGTCGCTGTTCGCCTTGATCCTGGCACTCGGTTGCGCCAGCATTCCATGCGTTTCTTCTATGCCGAACGGCCGTCGAGCATACATGTCTTCTCTCCCACTTGAACCTCCCGGCTCTGCGGCCGTCTGGAGGCTCCTGCCTTGAAAGCAAGGCTACTGAGACGGCGGGTTGGCCCCGCCAGATGATCAATTGGTAGACCTCCCCCGATCCGGCAGCAATGCCCTGCCCGATCCACCGCGCGGCCGGCCATACGCTCTGCAGGCAGGCGCTGCGCCGGACCATCGCCAGCGCCGGCGGATGTCTTGAGTACGGCCCGGTCCAACATGGACGTGTCGGGCTTGGACGGCATGAACCTCAGGACGCGCTCCATTTCCCTTGCCATAACCGATCAGGGTATATTGACCGCCGAACCCGGCAGGTAAAATGATGATTTCCGGGATATGTATATCCAGGAAGAATATGATGAGCACCAGCCTCCTCGATCCGCGCATCAAGCTGCGGCACATCAGCTGCTTTCTGGAGGTCAACCGGCAAGGGGGCGTGGTGGCGGCCAGCCAGGCGCTGGGGCTGAGCCAGCCGGCCGTTTCGAAATCCATCGCCGAACTCGAGACGCTCTTGCAGACCGCCCTGTTCGACCGCACCGGCCGCAAGCTGGTGCTGACCCGGCAGGGCGAGATGTTCGCTCGCCATGCCATGGCCGCGGCCGCCGCCATACGCGAGGGCATAGAAAGCGTCGATCTGGCCCGATCGAGCCAGGCCGTCGTGCGGCTCGGAGCGCTGCCCACGGTCGAGGTCGACGTGGTGCCCCGCGCCGTCGCCAGCTTCAGGCGCAGCCCCTTTGCCTGCCGGGTTCATGTCGAAAGCGGCCCGAGCGGGCACATGCTGGCGATGCTGCGCGATGGCAAGCTCGACTTCATCGTGGGGCGGCTGCCGAGTCCGGATGTGATGAAGGGCCTGGTTTTCGAGCACCTCTATTCCGAGCAGCTCACCTTCGCGGTGCGGCCCCAGCACCCCCTCGCCCAGCGGCCGGACCTGGCCTATCGCGAGCTCGAACCCTATCCGCTGCTGCTGCCGCCGGCCAATGCCATCATCCGCCCCATCGTGGATTCGCTCTTCATCGCAGGCGGGATGGGGACGGTGCGGTTTGAGATCGAAACCGTGTCGAACAGCTTTGCGCGGGCCTTCGCCCTCGAAAACGACGCGATCTGGACCATCTCACACAGCGTCGTCGCGCGGGATCTGGACATCGGCCAGCTGGTGGCGCTGGCGCTCGACACCAGTGCCAGCCGCGGCCCGGTCGGCATCACCATGCGGGCCAACGAGCAGATGGGGGCCCCGGTGATGGCGATGATGGACGCCGTGCGCGATGCCACGGCTCAGTTCCCGCGCGCGCCCTCCTGACCGGGGACCTGCACGCGCTGCCAGGCCTCGGGCGCCCGGCCGCTGGGCTCGCGCCCGAAGACGCGCTGGTAATATTCGCCGTAAAGGGGCCGCTCGGCCTCGTCGCAGCGATTGAGGAAGGCTGTCTCGAAAGCGAAGTCGATATCGCCGAAGACGCGGTAATTCTGCGCCCATGAGATGACGGTGCGCGGCGACATCACCACCGACACGTCTCCGGCCGCAAAGCCGGTGCGGGTGAGATTGGCCATGCGCACCATCTGCATGAGCATCTGGGCACGGCCGGCTTCGGCCATCCACGGCACCTTGCTCGTCACCACCTCGACTTCGGCGGTCTCCTCGAGATAGTCGAGCCGGGCGATGATGTTCCAGCGGTCGAGCTGCGCCTGATTGAGCTGCTGGGTGCCGTGATAGAGCCCGGTGACATCCCCGAGGCCCACCGTATTGGCCGTGGCGAAGAGCCTGAAGAACGGATTGGGCGGGATGACGCGGTTCTGGTCGAGGATGGTCAGCTTGCCTTCAGCCTCCAGCACACGCTGGATGACGAACATCACATCGGGGCGGCCGGCATCATATTCGTCGAGCACCAGGGCAACCGGCCGCTGATAGCACCAGGGCAAGAGCCCCTCGCGATACTCGGTCACCTGCTTGCCGTCGCGCAGCACGATGGCGTCCTTGCCGATGAGGTCGATGCGGCTGACATGGCTGTCGAGATTGAGCCGGATGCAGGGCCAGTTGAGGCGCGCCGCGACCTGCTCGATATGGCTCGATTTGCCCGTGCCGTGCCGGCCTTGCAGCAGCACCCGCAGATTGCCCTCGAAGCCGGCGAGGATGGCCATGGTGGTGGCCGGATCGAAGCGATAGCTGGCATCGACCACCGGCACGTGCTCGCCGGGCCGGCTGAAGCCGGGCACGCTGCCATCGACATCGATGCCGAAGGCGTCCCGGATCGATACCATGATGTCGGGGCGCGCGGTGGGCGACAGGTCTTCGGTCACGGCAGGTCTCCGGGTCGGGAAATCACGATGGTGCCGTTTTCCACATGCACCGGCACCGGATCGAGCCAGCAGTTCTGGGCGGCCCCCGCGATGCCAAACCCGTCCTCGATGCGGAATTCGGCAAAATGCATGGTGCAGCGGATGCGGCTGCCATCCTCGTTGAGGAAATGCCCGGCCCGATGGTTGAGCGGCGAGGAATAATGCGGACAGATGTTGAGATAGCCGAAGACCGCATCGCCCCGGCGCACGACGAACATCGAGAACACCGTGGTGCCCCGGCCGAACACGAACTCCCGGGCCGTGCCATCGGCAATCTCATCGAGCGGGGCGAGAACGGTGCCGGGCTGGGGGGCGCGCGGGCGGGTGCGCCAGAGCAGCGGATCGGGGCGGGAGAGCGCGTCAGCCATGGGATGGCTCCGGCTGGCCCAGCCCCCAGTTGAAGCCGCTGATGGTGACGCTGGCGAACAGATCTTCGACAACATAGGGGTCGCCGGCCAGATAGGCCTCAACGGCGGTGCGCGTTGCGGCCTCGATGACGAGCATGCTGCCCATCATCTCGCCATCGTCGCCGAGCAGCGGCCCGCCAATGCGCACGACCACGGGATGGTCATGCACCCGCAGGCGGGCGCGATGGCTTTCGCGCAGGCGCTGCCTGTCCGCAAGGCGGCCGGGACGATCGATGGCATGAACACAGAAATAGGGCATGGCGAGCTCAGGGCGCCCTGCCCTCGAACGCCGCCTGCAGCATGGCGCGCACGCCCTCGCGGGTCACCGGACGGGGGTTGTAATAGGGGTTCTGCAGGGCGAGGTCGGCGGCGGTGTCGAGATCGGCTTCGGTCAGCCCCATTTCGGCGAGCGACCGCTTGGTCGCGGCGCGCTGGGTCAGCGCATAAATGCCGCTCGGCCCATCGGCCGCGCTTAGAGCTCGGGCGATGGCAGCCATCGCATCGGGCGCCGCCTCGCGATTGTAGGCCGAGGTGTAGGGGATCATCAGCGCATGGATATCGGCGTGGTTGAGATTGAACGTGCCGCCCAGCGTGTGGCAGATCTTGTGGTGGATCGCCATGCCGACGGCGCCGAGGCAGACCCCGGCAAGCCAGGCGCCGTAAAGCGCCTCGGAATGCGCCTTGAGGTTGCGGGACTCCTCCATCAGAACCGGCAGCGCGCTGCCGAGGGCCCGGATCGAGGCCTCGGCAAGCATGGAAATGATCGGGTTGCGATCCTTGGCGTAGAGCGCCTCGACCGAATGGGCGATGGCGTTCATGCCCGAAGGACCGGAGATGAAGCTGGGCATGGTGACGGTCAGCTCGGGATCGTAGATGACGGTCTCGGGCAGGATCTTGGGATCGGACACCGTGGTCTTGCGGCCGGCCTGGGTCTGCCCGAGGATCGGGGTCATCTCCGAGCCGGCGAAGGTGGTGGGAATGACCAGTTGCGGCAGATCAGTGCGATAGGCGATGGCCTTGGAGAGCCCCGTGGTCGAGCCCCCGCCGATGGCGAGGCAGCCATCGGCGCGCACGGAACTGACGGCGAGCAGGGCCGATTCCGTCACCTCGACGGGCGTATGCTGCACGGCCCCGGGATACATGATGCCGGCCCGCCCGCCGATGGATCTTGCGATCTCGGCCGCCAGCGCGGACTGGTCGGGCGTCGAGATGATGATGGCCCGCTCGATGCCGAGGCGGTCGAGCTCCTCGGCCACCCTGGCGCGGCTGCCCTCGCCGAAGATCACGCGGGAGGGATTGGCATTATAAACGAAGTCCATGGTCCACCCCTGGTGCTGGCTGGCGACTGGAGCCTTTCGCCGGTTCGCTGAACCGGCGCAAAGCTCCAGGTCATTATTGTGGCGCGTTTCCGGACGGCGAAGCGGTATCCACCTCGCCTTGGAACGCTAGCGGTCGTAATGCGGCGGCATCTTGGAATCGAAATTGATCCAGACCGATTTGGGCTGAGTGTATTCGCGCATCACCTCGAAGCCCATCTCCCGCCCATAGCCGCTTTCGCCCACCCCGCCAAAGGGCGAGCCGGGATGCACCACCTTGTAACAGTTGACCCAGACCATGCCGGCGCGGATGTCGCGGGCGAACTTGTGCGCGCGCGTGAGATTGGCGGTCCAGAGGCCCGAGCCCAGCCCGTATTGCACGCCGTTGGCGATGGCGAGCGCCTCCTCATCGTCCTCGAAGGTGGTGACGGTGACGAAGGGGCCGAACACCTCCTCCTGGCTGACCCGGTCGCCGGGCTTTGCGCGCACGATGGTGGGCTCGACGAAATAGCCATTGGCAAGGTCGTCGCGATCGGGCCTGCGGCCGCCGGTGAGGATCTCGCCGCCTTCGTCTTTGGCGACCTGCGAAAACTGCAGCACGCGTTCCTGATGCTGCTTCGAGGTCAGCGGGCCCATTTCAGTGATGGGATCGAGCGGATCACCCAGCTTGATCGAGCGCGCGAATTTGGTGAAGCCGTCGAGGAATTCGTCGGCGATGGATTTGTGCAGGATGAGCCGCGAGCCGGCGATGCAGGCCTGGCCCTGGTTGTGGAAGATGGCGAAGGCCGATCCGCCGATGGCGGCGCGGATATTGGCATCCCCGAAAACGATATTGGGGCCCTTGCCCCCCAGTTCGAGCTGCACCTTCTTGAGGTTGCCGGCGGAGGCCTGAACGATGCGGCGGCCGGTTGCGGTAGAGCCGGTGAAGGCGACCTTGCCGATCTCGGGATGCTCGGCGATGCGCGCACCGGCAGTATGGCCGTAGCCGGGCACGACGTTGACCACCCCAGCCGGAAAGCCGACATCGCGCATCAGTTCAGCGATGCGGAGCGTGGAGAGCGGGGTCAGCTCGCTGGGCTTGATGACGATGGCATTGCCGGCAGCGAGCGCCGGCGCCATCTTCCAGCTGGTGAACATCAGCGGGAAATTCCACGGCACGATCTGGCCGACGACGCCCACCGGTTCGCGCTGCACGTAATTGATGAAGCCGGGATAGACCGGCGGCACGAAGCCTTCGAACTTGTCGGCCATGCCCCCGAAATAGCGGAAGCACCGCGAGGTGCGCGGCACGTCGAGCTTGCGCGCATCGCGCACCGGATGGCCGGTATCGAGGGCTTCGAGCTGGATCAGTTCCTCGGCATGGGCATCGATGGCATCGGCCAGCTTGAGCAGGAGGTTGCCGCGATCGGCGGCATCGGCCCTGCCCCAGGCGCCCTGGGCGGCCTTGGCGGCGAGGACAGCGCGATCGACATCCTCGGCCCGCGCCTCGGCGATCTCGCAGATGATCTCGCCCGAATACGGATTGAAGACCGGGATCAGGCCCCCGGCGAGGCCATCAACGAATTCGCCGCCGATGAAGAGCTTGGTCTGCACGATCTCTACCGCTGGTTGTCTGGGACGAGGGACAGGATGTAAGCGGCCGGTTTCCGGGGTTGGCGGAAGCCGGCCGCAGGGCGGAAGTGGGAGCGACCGCCCGTTCCGAGAGCTTTTCGCCGGTGCATTGCACCGCCGGAGAGCTCCATTCTTCGTTCTCTCGCGGTCCGGACGAACCGGGTCCGGCTCGCCCGGACCGGGCTAGAACTCGACGGCGACGTCCGGAGCCAGACCCTGACGGATCAGCTCGGGGATCTTGGGCGAGCCGTTTTCCCACACCAGCAGCATCGAGCGCTTGGCCGAAAAGCCCTGGTGCCGGATGTCCGCCGGCATGCAGCAGCAATCGCCCGCCTTCATGTTGATGATGGCGCGCGGGCGGCCGGTGGCGCCGTCCTTGACGTTCCAGGTGATCTCGTCGGTGAGCTGGATGAACCACTCGCAGCGGTCATTGCCGTGCTCGACGGGCAGGATGTACTCCTCCGAGGTGGGGCAGAACAGGCTATCCTTGACCACCGAGCACACCGAGGGATTCCACGTCACATCCGAGCGCGACAGATAGGCGAAGAGGTTGTAGGCCGACACCTCGTGCTCGAAGCCGGGCTCGGCATGCACCTCGGGCTGGTCCTGGACCACGTCGGCGAACATGCGGTTGACCGGATAGCCATTGGCATCGGTGCGCACCGGGGTATCGCCGGGCAGGCCGACCATGCGGCGGGCGGTCACGCGCTCGCGGCTGACGGCCTCGTCATTGTCGCCGTTCTTGATGCCCCACGGCACTCCGGTCTCCATGGGCGCAGCGAAGGGGTCGTAGCCTTCATTGGTCCAGTCCGAGACCATCTGCTTGAAGACGTCCATCAGCTTGTCGGCCTTGAAGCGCTCGACGAAGTCGCGGCCGGCGGCAGTATAGGCCTCGTTGGTGGCGCCCATGAACATGTCGACCTCACCATAATAATTGGTGGTGCCGAAGACCTGGTCGAAATTCACCGTGCCGTAGAAAAAGCCCCAGGCCACGTCGCGCATCAGCGCGCGCAGGAAGGCGTCGGCGGGCATGGTGTGCACGCCGGTGGGCGTGGTCACGTAGCAGAAATACTCGTCGCGATGGAATTTGAACGAGCCGGCCTGGAAGGACTTGTAGCCGGTGATGTTGTCGGCGGGGTTGATCGCGAAATTGCCGGTGATCGGCAGGCCGCGCGGATTGCTGATCTCTTCGTCGGTGCCGGCGAAGGCGGATTCTTTCATAGCCATGGCAGGGTCTCCTTGATGGCGATCACTTCTGGCAGAACTGGGCCCATTTATGTTGGGTCACGGCGCCGTCGATGGACTGGATGAGGATGGTGCAGGTTTCGGGCGCACTGAACTTGTAGGCCGAGCCGACCGGCAGCATGGCCATGTGGCCACGACCGAGCACGACATAGCCCATATTGGCGCCCTCGGGCTTGCCCTCGATATGGACAGCGCCTTCGCTTTCGGGGTCGACCAGGGCATCGGGATCGGCCAGCTTGACGAAGTCGACCCGCACCTTGCCATCCATGGCGATGACGAACTCGTCATGGGCCGCAGTATACCAGCCTGACTCCCCCTCGGCCTTGGCGCTCTCGATCACGTATTCGAAGTTCTTGGCAACCGCGACACGCTCATAGGGCGCCGACTTGGCGGCCACTTCGAACATATTGGAAAAGACATAGCGCTTGGGATCGTCGTCGATGGCTGTGACGCCGCCCTTCTTGTAGGAATGGATGGAGCCAAAATCTGTGGTGTACTGACCCACGGCGAAACCTCCTCGAAAACTCTGGCGGCGTAATAGCGACTGTCCAAAACACTAGGCAGTCGGGCCGGTTGGGGGCCTGCACAAAGCGGGCAACCTTCTGCGCATTCCTCGCCGGAAAAACCCCGCCATCGCCCTCCGCGCCGCTAGGATGAAAAGCGAAAGGGAGGCGTAAAATGGCAGGCGAGGACATCCGCTCGACCATCCTCAAGCGCGACGAGAAGGGCCAGGTGCGCAACGGCGCGGAATGGCTGGCCCTGTGGTCGGATCCCGATTCCATGCGCTCGCGCGCCGATTTGCGCGAAAAGCGCGACGGCGAGCGGCACCAGCTGGAGCTGGCCGGCCAGCTCTCGGCGGCGGCGCGCTCGCTGTCGGGGCGCGACGATATCGACGTGCAGATCGGGGAGACCGATGGCACGGGCGGACTGCGCGCGGCGCCTGAGGAGTTGCGCGCGGACAACATGCCGGCCCTGCGCGGCCGGATCGATTCCGCCGCGCTCTTCCTGCGTTTCCACGACGCTGAGATCCACGGGGCGATGCGGCCCGACAAGCCCGGCGACGCGCGGCTTTTCGACCTTCTCGAGCTCCTGCGCTGCGAGGCGCTGGGAGCCCGGCGCCTGCAGGGGGTTGGCGATAACCTCGCAGCCGCACACCGCGCGCGGCTCGCCCGCTCCGATCTCCTCGGCGCCCATCTGGCCTCGCTGGTGCCGCTCGAGGAAGCGATCCGGATGGTGGTGGGCGACGCTCTGGTGGGCCGCCCCGAGGCGTCGATCGCCACTTCGGGATTCTGGATGTGGGACCGCTGGATGCATGAGCGCCTCGGCCCCCAGATCGCGGCGCTGGGCGCCGTGCTGGACCGGCAGGCGCAGTATGGAGAGGCGGCGCGCGCCTTCATCGACGCCCTCTATTCCGCCTTGCACGGCAAGGGCGAAGGGCCGATCCGGCGCGACATCAGCAACCGCGCCGGCGGCGGGCCGGAGGATGGGGACCTCGAGCATGGCCAGAGCCAAAGCGAGGACGAGAGCTTCGAGCCCGGCCCCGATGCGCTGACTGCAGACGAGGATGCCCCCTCGATCTGGCCGCCCGTCGAGGTTGCCCGGCTGGCCCGGGCCCTGCCCTACCGCGCCTACACGACGCGGCACGACCAGGTGGCACGCGCCGAGGACCTTGTGCCCCAGCAGACCATGCGGCAGGCGCAGGAGGGGCTCGACAAGCGCCGCAGTGCCAATCGCCGCAGCATGGCGCGGCTGGTGACGCAGTTGCAGCGACGGCTGATGGCGCGCCAGACCCGATCCTGGACATTCGATCTCGAGGAAGGGCTGGTCGATGCCTCGCGCCTCGACCGCGTCGTGGTCAATCCCGGCTTCGCCGATGCCTACAAGCAGGAGGAGGAGTCGCAGTTCCGGGACACCTGTGTCACCCTGCTCATCGACAATTCGGGCTCGATGCGCGGCAAGACCATCGAGCTGGCCTGCATCGCCTCGGACCTCATCTGCGCCGCCCTCGAAAGCTGCGCGGTGACCACCGAGGTGCTGGGCTTCACCACGATGGGCTGGAAAGGCGGGCAATCGGCGCAGGACTGGATCCGGGCCGGCCGGCCCGAAAACCCCGGCCGCCTCAATGACCTGCTCCATGTCATCTACAAGGGCGCCGAGGAGCCCTACCGGCGCGCACGGCTCAATCTCTGCGCCATGATGTCGGCGGACCTGCTCAAGGAGAACATCGACGGCGAGGCGCTCGCCTGGGCAGCCCGCCGCATGCTGGCACGGCCCGAACAGCGCCGTATCCTGCTCGTCATCTCGGACGGCGCACCGGTCGACCAGGCCACCATCGAGGCCAATGCCGACAAGGAAATCCTCGACCGCCACCTGCGCGAGGTGATCGGCGAGATCGAGCGCAGCGGCCAGATCGAACTCACCGCCATCGGCGTGAGGCACGATGTGCAGACCTATTATCGCTCGGCCCGCCGCATCGATGCCATCGACGAGCTCGGGCCGGCGCTGATCGGCGCCCTCGACGCGATGCTGGCGCGTCAGTGAATGCCGATAAGGCCCGGCTCGAGCGTGTAATAGCCGGCCAATGTCAGTTCGACGCTGACATCCTCGAAGGTGGGATTGGCGAAGTACCAGCCATGGATGCCGCTGAGCGGCGCCGTCAGGGCGCCATTGCCCTCGGTTGCGGTCCCCTTGGCATAGTCCATCACCTGGGCCGGACTGCCATCGGTGGGGGTGGTGTGGCCGTGGAACTCGAACACCACCGGCACCGACGCCTTCCACGAATAGACGAGGGTCTGCCCCTCCTCGAGCGTCACCTTGTATTCCGTTGCACCCAGCGTCCGCCCGAAAGCGCCGATGGGTATGGTGACGACGTCCTGCCGGAACGGCAGAGCTTCGGGGCGGGCGATTTCGGGCGGGGCGCTGAAGCGCGTCTCCACCACCATCTCGGGCGGCTGCGATATCCGGTTGAGCCCGGTGAGGGCGCCAAAGCCGGTGGGGTCGATGCCATATTCGGCCGGCAGGACGACCGTGAGGGTGAGAACTGTGCCGAGCGCCAGGGCGCCGAGCACCTGCAGGCCAAGCCGAGCGCCCGAGGGCGGTGGGGTGGGGGAAAGTCCGTCCGCGCTCATGCGCCGCTCCAGTATCCGACCAGTTGCATCTCAACCAGCGCGACGCCGGCCGCCATGATCAGCACGTTGATCAGCGCCGCCTGCCGCGTGAATGACGGTGTTGTGCGCCAGAGCTGGAGGGCCGTGAGAATGAAGGCCAGGGCGGCCAGCTGGCCCACTTCAACCCCGATGTTGAAGGCGATCATGTTGGGCACCAGCCCCTCGGGCGAAAGGCTGAGATCCTGAAGCTTGGTGGCAAGGCCGAAGCCGTGGATGAGCCCGAAGACCAGCACCGCAGCCTTCTGGTCGGGGGAATGGCCGAACAGCCGGCGGAAGCCGCCCAGATTGTCGAAGGCCTTGTAGATCACCGAAAATCCGATGATGGCGTCGACGATATGGGCATCGAGGCGCAGCCCGCCCAGAACCCCCAGCAGCAGGGTGACCGAGTGGCCGATGCTGAACATGGTGACATATATCGCCACGTCCCTCAGCCGGTAAAGAAAGAAGATGACGCCGAGCAGGAACAGCAGGTGATCGTAGCCTGTGAACATGTGCTTGGCGCCCAGATAGAGATAGGGCCAGAACTGCACGCCCTGCGCCGTTTCGAGAAACTGCGCGTCTCCACCCGCAACGCCATGGGCGAGCGCCGGCATGGCGGAGGCCAGAAGCCCGATTCCGGCGAGCGCTGCACACCGACCGGCAGGATGGCGTCGCCTTCCGGCGCTCCGGCCGGCGATCATTTCACGAAGTCTTGCACGCGATCGAAATCGAAATATTCGAAAGGCTTGCGGAAGGATTCGTGGCAGCTTTCGCACATCATCTCGAGCTCTTCGACGCGCGCCAGCATGTCCTCCGGATGGGCCTGGGCGGCCTCTCGCGCCTTGAGGAAGGCCTCCTCGGAGCGCAGCTGGAAATCCTCGAAATACTCCCAGACCGCCTCGCTCGCTAGGGAGACATGGGTCGCGTCCTCGCGTTCGCCCTCTTCGGTATAAGGATTGGGCGCGGCCCTATAGAGGCTGGGCATGGCGTAGAGCATGGCCGCGATGGAATCGAGCCGGCCACGCAGTTCGAGATCGTCTGCCGGCAGCGCACCATCGAGAATGTCGTGCACGATGTCGTTGTTGGCCCCGATGCTGTTCATCAGCAACCGGCGGGCCAGGGTCGTATCCTTCTGCGAGGTGAGCGCGGTCATCTCCGGCGCGGGGGCGTTCGGCGCGGGGGTATTCTGCGCCAGTGTCGGCGGCAATGTTCCGGCCGCGAGCACAAGGGCTCCAAGGGCAATTGCAATCAGGCTTTGGCGACGCATTTCAGACCCTCCTTTTGCGCCAAGATGGCCATGGCGGCCGGAGAAGCGTCCTGCACAATCATTGGAAAAGGCTGCACCTAACGCACCCGGCGAAGCGCTCGAAACGTGCAGCGAGCGAGCCGGATCGTACAGTCCCGCCCCCCGCAATCGTCCTAGGCTGGCCCGACTGTCCGGGAGGGGATGATGGCCGGTGTCTTCCATGCGTTCTGGCGCGCCATGCCGTGGTTCGATCCGGCGGGCCGGTTTTCGCTCCTCAAGCTCACCGCGCTTGTCGGCACCTCTATCCCGGCGGTGTGGATGCTGGGCGAATTCGCCTCCGGCCGCTGGGACTTTCCGTCCCCTTACGTCAACCTCATCTACCATTCGGGCCTGTGGTGCACCTATCTGCTGCTGGGGTGCCTTGCGGTAACGCCGATCCGCCGCATCACTGGGATGGGGCGCCTGGCGCAGCTGCGCCGGCTTTTGGGCGTTGCCAGCTTCGCCTATTGCCTCCTGCACATCGTGGCCTGGTTCGGGCTGAGGTTCTGGGATTGGGCCGCCTTGGGCGGAGAGCTTGCCGGGCGCGCCACGCTGTGGATCGCGACCGTTTCTGCACTACTGCTGCTGGCGCTCGCCCTGACCTCGTTTGATCGCGTCATCAGGGCGATGGGTCGGCGCTGGAAGCAGCTGCATGGCCTCGTCTATCTCGCCGCACTGCTGGCCGTGCTGCATTTCATGCTGTCTCCGGGCTCGCTGCAGGGCCCGCCCTTTTTGATGGCGGGCCTCTATGTCTGGCTGATGGGATGGCGGTGGCTGGAGCGGCGGCGCCTTGGCACCCAGCCCGCTGCCCTTTTCGGGCTGGGTTTTGCGGCTGCGCTCTTTGCCCTGCTGATCCAGCCGCTGTGGCTCGTAAGCATGCAGGCCGAACGCAGCACCCAGACCCCGCTCGCGGCGATCCTCGACAATGTGAACCCCGACATCTGGATCTATCTGGGCGTGCCACCGGTCTGGATTCTCTTGGCGTGGACGGCGGTTACCGTGACGGCGAGCCTTACGGGCAGCCGGAAGACATTACCAAACCCGATATCTTGAGGGGCACGATAACGTGATCGTTTCATGCAAGTGATCGATGAGATCCGTGCAGGGATACGAACAGGAGCCCTGAAATGATGGATCTAGCAGCAGGACGGAGATCGCCGCCGCCAGGGTCGTGAACCGGCGGATCGATATAGCCAAACCAAAGAAAATATCACTTCTGGTTATATCAGGCAGACGCTTCAATCGCTGTGGACGACTGCGGGTGGGAGACCGCAGTGGGCGCTGCCCCGTTCAGCGCCATGGAGGGGATGGAGGACGGCTGGCCATCCGCCAGTGCACAGTTTCGGCCGAGGAGAGGAAAGAACATGAAGACGAAAAAGGTCTTTGGCGCATTTGCGCTTGGACTTCTGCTGGCTGCGAGCGCGCCGGTCCTGAGCCTTGCCCAAACGCCGACCCCGCCTGCCGCGCCGGCACCCGCACCGGCCGCAAACCCGCTCGCCGTGGCGGTGGTGCCGCCCCCGCGCGCCTTCAAGACGGCCGAAGAGCATTTCAACTATCTCAAGCGCCAGGCCAATGGCGGCACCCGCCACACCTATGAGTCTGTGCCCAAATGGGAGGGCCTGTGGGAAGCCAGCTGGAACAGCATCGCGCTGCGCGGCGGCGTGTCGCCGTTCTTTGTCGGCCCCATCCCGCCCGGCCTCACCGCCGGCGGCGTCGTTGCCGAGGGCGTGCTGACCCCGGAATACGAAGCGGCCTTCAAGCAGCGCCGCGAGCACATGATCCCGTTCAACGAGCAGCCCTACGATCGCCTGACCACCTGCGAAGCGACCGGCGTGCCCCGCTGGCTGCTCGAGCCCTATGTGCGCGAATGGGTCAACACCCCCGACCAGTCCTGGTGGCTCAACGACCTGGCCAACGAAACCCGCCGCGTCTATGTCGACCAGGACCACAAGAACATCGACGGTGCGCATTCCCCGACCGGCGACAGCATCGGCTTCTGGATCAACGACACGCTCGTGGTCTGGACCAACGACATGTGGCCGGCCGACTATTTCCGCGGCTATCCGCCCTTCTCCAACGAGATGGAGATCGTCGAGGTCTACAAGCTCGTGACCGAAGCCAACGGCATGCAGCGCCTCATCGCCCAGGTGACCTTCTATGATCCCGTCAGCCTGCTGAAGCCGTTGAGCGGCGTCTACACCTGGGTCAAGGCCGCGGCCATCGAGGACGCCGGCTACCGCATGCGTCACTGGGACTGCAACACCGGCGCCCAGGTGCGCGGCGAGAACGACACCACCAGCATCCGCCTGCCGGGTGAAGAGGGTCGTTCGTGGCACGAAATGCGCAATCCCGACCTGCCGGCCGACCTTTCTGGCCAGACCCAGTCTCCGGACCAGTTCGATTTCGACACCGTGTTCGGCCAAAAGCCGGCCAACCAGTAAGAAGGAAGGTAACCCCCAATGAACAAGCTTCTCGCCTTCGCTCTGGCCGCAGCGGCAATCGCGGCCCCGGTCACCATGGCCTACGCCCACCACAGCTTTTCCATGTTCAATCCGGACGTCGAGGACGTGATCCAGGGCAAGGTCGTGCGCTGGGCCTTCAACAGCCCGCACACCTTCATGATCATCGAGGACGCCGAGGGCGTGGTCTGGGCCTTTGAAGGCGCGGCCCCGCCGTCCCTGCTCGGCCGCTCCCCGCAGATGACCGGCGACACCTTCAAGACCGGCGACGAGATCAGCGTCGTCAGCTGCCCGCTGCGCGATGGCCGTAATGGCGGCGCCGCCGGCGTGTTCGTGACCGCCGATGGCACGGCCTACAACCCCTCCGACGCCGGCTGCCGCGCCAACCAGCGCATCGCCAACTGGCCGGCCTGGATCGCCAAGGGCTACAAGTCGCTCGAGGAAGCCAAAGCCGGCGAAGGCATCAAATAAGACTGTCGCCACGGAGGCCGGGAGAGCGATCTTCCGGCCTCCTTTCCGATCTGGGCAATGGAGGATGCCCGCGAAATGGTTGAATTCCTTATCGAACTGGGCCAGTCCCCGCTCAGCCTGGCCATGGCCACCTCACCCTGGGTGGTGCCGACCATGCAGTCGATCCACATCATGGCGATCGCGGTGATCTTCATATCCGTGCTCATGATCGCGCTCCGCATCGTGGGCATTACCTGGGGCGGCGTGTCGATCCGCAGCACGGCGAACCGCTTCGCGCCATGGGCCTGGTGCGCGCTGGCCGTTCTGGCCGCAACCGGCACCGTGCTCATCCTCGCCGAGCCGCTGCGCGAACTGATGGCCATCTCGTTCTGGCTCAAGATGATCCTCCTGGTCATCGCCATCACGATATCGGTCCGCTTCCTGCGCGCCGTCCATACCGACGAGGCCTTCACCCATCCCGACGAGCCGGCCCAAAGCGGGCTCAGGCGGAACGCCTATGTCACCATCGGCATCTGGGTCGCCATCATCTTCCTTGGCCGCTTCATTGCTTACGACCCCCTGGTCTGGGGATCGCTGTCTCCCATCAGTTCGGTCTAGGCAGAACGATCATGGATCTTTCAAGCTTCTTTTCGGCGCTGGAGAATTCTGCGCTCTCCCAGTTCGTGAACACCTTCGGCCCGACCTATCCGATCGTGGAATCGGTGCATGTCATCGCCATCGCGCTGGTTTTCGGCACCATCCTGATCGTGGACCTGAGGCTTCTGGGCGTCGCCTCGACCAACCGGCCGTTCACGCGCGTGGCTCACGACCTGCTGAAACTGACCTGGGGCGGCTTCGTGCTCGCCGTCATCACCGGCATATTGCTGTTCCTGCCCAACGCCACGAGCATCTACATAAACATCAATTTCCAGATCAAGATGATCCTGC
The DNA here is from genome assembly GCF_900119845.1 of Devosia enhydra. Classification (GTDB taxonomy): domain Bacteria; phylum Pseudomonadota; class Alphaproteobacteria; order Rhizobiales; family Devosiaceae; genus FPKU01. Next base: position 313,029 of record NZ_FPKU01000004.1, on the reverse strand, counting down.
TCATCGCAGCGGGGCTCAACATGCTGGTGTTCGAACTCGTCACGGCGCGGGGCGTCTCGGTGTGGGACAGGACTGCGCCGCCCAATTCCGCACGCCTGGCCGGCCTTTTGTCGATCGGCCTCTGGATGGGTGTCATCGTCTTTGGCCGCCTCATCGGCTTCACCTCGGTGGCCGACGACCCCTTCGCCTTCCTCTGAGCGCTCCTCCCGGCGCTTATGCCGAACGGCCGCCCGAATCCCGCAGGGGTCCGGGCGGCCGTGGCATTGCGTTACGAGGCGAGCGGACACCGGTTCGCCGCGCGGAACGGCAAGACAAGAAGACCTCAAGCGCTTTGCCGTTTTAGGGACCCGGTGAAAAGGCTCTATCGCGACGGGCGGCGCAGCCGGACGATGATGTCGAGGCGGTCGACCTCATAGCCCTCGGGCCCCTCGGGCAGATCGGGCACGAGCAGGTGACCGGGCGGAATATCGATGATCCTGTCCTCGTCGGCGAAATAGAAGTGGTGGTGCCGTGAGGTGTCGGTATCAAAGACGCTGCGCAGGCCCTCCACGGCGATCTCGCGGACGAGCCCCGCGCCCTGGAACTGCCGCAGGGTGTTGTAGACGGTCGCAAGCGACAGGTCCTCTCCAGCAGCAGAGGCTTCGAGATAGAGGGTCTCGGCCGTCACATGCCGGTCGCGACCAACCAGCCGGTCGGCCAGATCCATCCTTTGCCGCGTCGCCCTGAGCCCGGCCATCCGCAGGATCGTGGCGAGGCAGGCACGGCGGCTGGGCTCGGCCCCCGACGCTGCCGGTGCCGGATGATCTCTAAGGCTTGCTTTGGCAGTCATGGCTGGTCCTCTAAAGCCTTGACGCTAGCGCCGGCCCGCTGTGGCGAGCCTGCCCAAAGCAGGCGGGTTTCTGCACCGCGCGCGCCTCGGCACGACCCCGCTCCGATTGCCGCTGGAACGACTGCGGCAGGCGCCAACCCTGCGGATGTCGCAGGCGGCGCGCCATCTTGCTCAAGGCCCGCAATCGGGTAGAGTTGGGTGCTGGCCCAGAAAGATCGAAAAGACCATGGTCACGCAGTGGAGGATGTCGATGCGCCCCTTCGGGGTGTCGGAGACGCATGGCATGCTGGCGCTTGCGGGCGTCAGCAACAGGAGGAGCAGCGACGGGCTCGGGTGGCGCTCGCTCTACATGTCATCGCAGACCGAGCGGCCCTTCCGCGGCTCGTTCACCGCGCGTGACCCTCTGGTCGTCTTTCATCGCGACGAAATCGTTGGCTACATGGACCTCAGCCGCTCCCGGCAGGTCTACGCCCCGGCCGGGTCGGTACGGCTGGTCGCGCCCGACGCGCCCTTCGACGCCGAGCTCTGCCAGACTGCCGATACGATCCACCTCTATATAAGGCAGGCGATCTGGAACGACGTCGCGATGGAGGTGACGGACAAGGATCCATCCAAGGTGCCGTTCGAAGGCAGGCTGATCGAGGCCGAGCCCATGCTGACCGCGCTCTGCATGGCCGGGTTGGGCGCCATGCTGTCAGGCGATGCGGAGCCGCTCTTCACCGACCATCTGGCGCGCTGCATCGCCTCGCACATCATGGCGGTCCATCTCGGCATCAAGCCGCATTGGCGGACCACGCCGACCGGCCGCATCCTGTCGCCCGAGGTGGTGCGCGCCATCGATTTCATCGAGGCCCATGCCGATCGATCCATCGGGCTGGCGGAGATCGCAGCGGCCGCGTGCCGGAGCCAGAGCCATCTGGCGCGGATCTTTTCAGCCGAGACGGGCTTGCCCCCGCACCGCTACCTGATCGGCGTCCGCATCAGGCGCGCCCGTCACCTGCTCGCCAAGACGAGGAAGCCGATCGCCGAGATCGCCCTCGATTGCGGCTTCACGCATCAGGAGCATCTGACGCGGATTTTCCAGAAACATTTCGAGACCACGCCCGCCGCCTATCGCCGCTCCGTCCAGGGCGGGTAACGCGGCGGCTCGATCGTTGCCTGGGTCCTATCCCTTCCGCCTCAGTGGAGTTCGAGATAGAGCCGCCGCAGCAGTTCGGTGCGATCCATTGCTCTAGCGTATAGGGCGCCCCGCCCAGAGACGCGCATGGGTGTAGGCAAAACACCAATCTGCCAAGGCACCCTTGCGCGCTTGGCGTTAACTCGGGTGCACGAAAAGCATTCAAAATCCGAACCTGCCCATCGGCTCAACAACCGATGCAAGTCTTGGCGCACCCGACAAGATTCGAACTTGTGACCTCTGCCTTCGGAGGGCAGCGCTCTATCCAGCTGAGCTACGGGTGCAGGCCGGTGGCGGGGGGACCCGCGAACGGGCGGAAACTACTCGACAAGAGGCGTTTGCGCAACCGGAAAACCGTGAACCCTGCACAGGTGCGCCAGCCCGTCAATTCCCGGCGCACCACCCGCAGGCTGACGCGGCTTACCCTCTTTGCACGGAGGCATGACATCGCCATCGCGGGGAGCGGGTTGGGGCGTCGGAGCGTTCAGACGCAGCCAATAGCGGTTCACTTTCCGAACCCGCAAAAACATGAAGCCTTGCGCCCTGCGCCGTTTTAGGGAGCCATTGATATCTGAGGCTCGCCTGACGATGGCGGGGTCGGCATTTTCCTGCGCACGCGTACGAAGATCCCGCACTTTGCCCGCTGGCGCCCGCGCCATCATGGCGGGCATTCGCCTGCGCACGCGCACTCAGAGGCCCACAGTCTCTCTAGCCTCTTGTCCACACCCTTTAGCATCAGCGTGCCGCGCTGCCGACGTCGTCAACCCAAGGTGGCACTGGCCTGGGGCGTCGATTGGGGTATAGTCCGCCGGGTCGAGCCGCTAGCCGGTCCCCATGTCCGTGAGGTGAAATGAGACTGCGATCCGCTGTGCTTGTTTTGCTCGCCGCTCTATTGAGCGCAAGCCTGGCTGCCGGCAGCGCCGCGGCGCAGGGCCTTGATGCCGCCGATGCCGCTAGCCTCGTGGAAACCATCGCCGGCAGCGACGAGATGGCGGCGCGGACGGCCTTCGACACCGCTCTTTCCGCCACGACGCGCGCTGAGGATCGTGACGATATTCTCGTCGCGCGGGCCGCGTTCGAGGCCCGGCTTGAAAACCACGCGGAGGCGGCCCGGCTCTGGCTCGAAATTGCCGCCCAGCGCGCCGAACGCCTGGGCCCGCAGTCGCCCGAGCGGGCAGCCGCGCTGGAGGCAGCGGGCGATGCCTTCTGGCGCGCCGGCGACACGGCTGCCGCGATCGCGGCCCATTCCGATGCCATCCGCACTGACCTGATGCGTGGGCTCGCGCTCGATGCCATCCCGCTTCATGCCGCACTCGCCGAGCGCATCGAGGCCATCGCCCAGCCCCGCTTGCGGCTGCGCTATCGCGCCGAGATCGAAGCACTGACGCCGTTTTCAGCCAGTCTCGGCGATGCCACTGCGCCCGCCGATGCTCGGCCGGCGCATTCGCTGGTGCGCATCTTTTACGCCACCGATCGCGCCCGCACGGACAGCGAGCGCCCCAGCGAGATCTACGGGTCCGAGCGCGGTGAGCTCGATTATGGCTGGGCCGATGTCTCGATCCCGCTGGTGCACAAGCCCGGCGCGCTCGAAGCGCCCACGGTCTGGACCTTCGAGGCCGAAGACCTCACGCGCCATGTGGTGCTGAAATCGGTGACCCCGGCTGTATCCGCCGACATGTTCGCGCAGATGCAGAACCACCTCGAGATCACCGGCAGCAACGAGGCTTTCGTCTTCGTGCATGGCTTCAACGTCACCTTCGCCGATGCGGCCCGCCGCACCGCGCAGATGGCCTATGACATGAATTTCGAGGGGCTGCCGATCCTCTATTCCTGGCCTTCGCAGGGCTCGCTGTTTGCCTATCTCGCCGATGCGGCGGTTGTGCAGCTCTCGGCACGGCGGCTCTCGGGCTTCCTCGATCAGGTGGTGGCCGATACCGGGGCCACCCGCATCCACCTCATCGCCCATTCCATGGGCAATCGCGCGCTGGTGGAGGCGCTCGAGCTGTTCGCGCTGCGCAATGCGGACAAGCCCCCGGCGTTCGACCAGGTGCTGTTCACGGCGCCCGATGTCGATGCCGGGCTCTTTGCCGAGATGGCCGAGACCATCAGGCCCGCCGTGCGGCGGATGACGCTCTATACCTCGCAGAAGGACTGGGCGCTGATGGCCTCGCGCAAGCTGCATGGCGATGCCCCGCGCGCCGGCGAGGGCGGGCCGGGCACGCCCATTCCTGCCTGGGTCGACAGCATCGATATGTCCACTCTGGGCGAGGACATGCTGGCCCATTCCTATTTCGCGAATGATGCCTCGGCCCTCACCGATATCTTGACGCTGTTCTGGCGCGATTCCCCGCCCGAGCGCCGCTGCGGCATCGGGCCGGGCTCACCCGCCGCCACAGCCGCCGCCTGGCTCTACGATCCCACCCATTGCGACGGCAGCGCCATGCTCTCGGCGCTGGCGCAACTGCGCTCGGCCCGGGTCAGCTCGCTTTCCGAGGCCCTGTCGCTCATCGAATCCCGCTTCGCCCCGCCCGAACTCGAACCCGAAAAGATCACCGAGCTGGAAACGGCGGTGTCGCAGATCCTCGGCGATTGAGGGCGGGGTTCGGGCAGGCTCACCGCCACCCCCATCCGCGCTACCCGCCCTCGTGGTTCGAGACGCCCCTGCGGGGCTCCTCACCATGAGGTCGGTCCAAAACTCATGAGAACCTCATGCTGAAATCACGAGAACCTCACCCTGAGGAGCCCCGATAGGGGCGTCTCGAAGGGCGAGGTTCGGGCCCCATCCCTGCCCCCAACGTCGTCCCTGCAAAAGCAGGGACCTCTGTTTGCGATGCGGCCCGGTGAACAGAGGTCCCTGCTTCCGCAGGAACGACCAGGTGGGGATGTCGCCAACTCCGCGCTACCCGCCCTCGTGGTTCGAGACGCCCCTGCGGGGCTCCTCACCATGAGGTCGGTCCAAAACTCATGAGACCCTCACCCTGAGGAGCCCCGACAGGGGCGTCTCGATGGGCGAGGTTCGCGCACGCCACCGCCGCCCTAAAACGGCAGGGGAGCCTCGTAACGCACCACATGGCCGTCGCCCGGATGGGCGAATTCGAGCCAGTGGGCGTGCAGCTGCAATCGGTCGGCGGCGGCGAGCGCTTCGCCCGTGGCGTAGAACACATCGCCCAGGATCGGGTGGCCGATAGCGCGCAGATGCACGCGCAGCTGGTGGGTGCGGCCGGTCAGCGGTTCGAGCTGCAGCCGCGTCACGCCCGCCTCGCGCCCGATCACCTGCCAGCGGGTGCGGCTCGCGCGGCCAGCCTCATGGTCGACGCGCTGGCGCGGCTTGTTCTCCCAGTCGGTGGCGAGCGGCAGGTCGATTTCCCCGCTTTCGCCCGCAACATCGCCCCAGACGCGGGCGACATAGGCCTTGCGGGCGCGGCGCTGCTCGAATTCCTGCCCCACATGGGCGAGCGCGCGCTTGTTGCGGGCCATCACCAGGACCCCCGAGGTGTCCTTGTCGAGCCGGTGCGTCACCGCCGAACCGGGAAACCGCGCCTGCACGCGTTTGGCGAGGCTGTCGGACAATGCCGGATCACGCCCGGGCACCGAGAGCAGGCCCGAGGGCTTGTCGAGCACCACGAGGTCATCATCGAGATGAATGATGCTGAGCCACGGCTCGGTGGGGGGATGATAGTCGAAGCTTTCGGGCATCGCGCCGAGCGGCGGCATGGCCTCAGTCATCACGTGCCTCTGGGCTTGGCGCGGGCGGTGGGTGGCGCAACGAGCGGATCGTCGGGCCAGGGATGGCGCGGATAGCGGCCCTTGAGGTCCTTGACCACGTCGCGCCACGAGCCGCGCCAGAAGCCGGGCAGGTCGCGCGTCGTCTGGATCGGTCGCTGCGCCGGAGACAGCAGCACCAGGAGCAGCTTTACCTTGCCCCTCGCGATGGCCGGATGCCTGTCGAGCCCGAACAGCTCCTGCACGCGGATCGAGAGCGTCGGGCCGTTCTCCCCGCCATACTCGATAGGCAGGCGCGAACCCGAGGGGGCATCGTAATGGCTAGGCAGCAGCCCCTCCATCTCCTGGCGCATGCCATAGGGCACGAGCCCATCGAGCGCATTGCCCAGATCGGCGGCGGTGATCTCGCCAAGCGACAGCCGGCCGGCGATGAACGGCGCCAGCCACTCGGCAGCGGTTTTTTCGAGCGCGTCATCGGAGAGATCAGGCCAGTCCTCGCCCAGCGTTACGCGCAGAAAGCCGATCCGCGCCCGCAGTGCAAGCTGGTCGCGCGTCCAGGGCAGCCGGTCGATGCCGAGCCGGGCGATGCCCTCGGCCAGAAGCGTCGCGGCGCCCGCGATATCCTCAACCGCCACCGGCTGGTCCGCGAGCTTGAGCGCATCGAGCCGAACCTGCCGGCGCGCCCGCACTGCCGCTGCGCCGGCATCAAAGCTCAGCACCGTCTCATCGACGATGCGATGGCTAAAGAGCTGCTCGATGTCCTCGCGCGACAGCGCCGCCGCCGACCGGATGCGCGCATCGCCGGCCGCGCCCGAGAGATCGGCGACCACCAGAAACGGCGCCCGTGCCAGCGCCTCGGCGGGGTCAAGGCTCGCCTGCCGGCCATTGGCGAGGCGGAAGCGCCCGCGCCCATCGACATTCTGCGCCACACGGTCGGGATAGGCCCGCGCCAGCAGCCGCCCGGCCAAAGCGCTGCCGCTCTCTTTGGCAGTGCCCGCCAGGCGCGCCCAGCGCGCTGCCATGCCCCGCGCCGCATCCGCCCGCTGGCCGCGTTCGCCGCGCATGCGGTCGAGCCGATGGCCAAGATCGACGCCATCCCCGCCCAGCCCCCGCTCGCCCAGCAGCACCGCCAGCTGCGCTGCCGCATCCGCCGCCCCTTCGGGGCCCGACGCCATCACCATATGGGCCAGCCGCGGGTGCAGCGGCAGTTTCTGGAGATCGCGGCCGGCCGGGGTGATCCGCCCTTTCGCATCGAGCGCGTCGAGCCGTTGCAGGAGGTCCACCGCCTCGGCCCAGGCCGGTGCCGGAGGCGGATCGAGAAAGCCGAGCTGGCCGGGGTCGCTTACCCCCCACAGCGCCAGGTCGAGCACGAGGCCCGACAGATCGGCTTCGAGCATTTCGGGCCGATCATAGGCATCAAGCGCCGCCTCCTGCCCCTGATGCCACAGCCGGAAACAGAGCCCCGGCGCCGTGCGTCCGGCGCGGCCGCGCCGCTGGTCCGCCGCCGCGCGGGACACCGGCCGCGTCACGAGCCGGCTCATGCCCGTGGCCGGTTCATAGGCCGGGGCGCGCCGCAGCCCGCCATCGACCACGATGCGGATGTCGGGCAGGGTCAGCGAGGTCTCTGCGATCGCGGTCGCCAGCACCACGCGCCGCATGCCGTCCGGCGGCGGGCGCAGCGCGCGGTCCTGCTCGGCCGGCGGCAACTGCCCGTAGAGCGGCAAGAGCTCGACGCCCGCCGGCAGCGTGCCCGTCAGCCGCTCGGCCGTGCGGCGGATTTCCGCCTCGCCGGGCAAAAAGGCAAGGCAGTTGCCCGGGCCAGCACCCAGCGCCAGCCGCACCGCACCGGCCACCGCATCCTCGATGCGCAGGTCGGGGTCGCGCGAAAGGTACCGCGTTTCGACCGGAAAGGCCCGCCCCTCGCTGACGATCACCGGCGCATCGGCGAGAAGCGCCGAAACCCGCGCCCCATCGAGAGTTGCCGACATCACCACCAGCCGCAGGTCGGGCCGCAATTCGCGTGCGTCCCGCGCCAGCGCCAGGCCCAGATCGGCATCGAGGCTGCGCTCGTGGAATTCATCGAAGATCACCGCCGCAACGCCCGCAAGCTCGGGATCGGCCAGGATCATGCGGGTGAAGACGCCCTCGGTCACCACCTCGATCCGCGTGCGCGCCGATACCTTCGCCTCGAGCCGCACGCGATAGCCCACCGTCTCGCCCACCGCCTGCCCCAGCGTACCCGCCATGCGGGTCGCGGCGGCGCGGGCGGCGAGCCGGCGCGGCTCCATCATGATGATGCGGCCATCGCCGCGCCACGGCGCATCGAGCAAAGCGAGCGGCACGCGCGTCGTCTTGCCCGCGCCCGGCGGGGCCACCAGCACCGCCTGCCCCGCGCCTGCAAGCGCGGCCGCGAGCTCGGGCAGAACGGCATCGATGGGCAATGTGTCGGCAAAGGCGTGGCGCATGGCCGCTAGATGGCCGCAAACGCGCCCGCCCGCAAGCCCGGCTTAGAGCGGGGCGCGGCATCCCTGTGGCTGCGCACCAGCCGGCCATCGACCCAGACATGGGCGATATTGGCGCGCGAAGCCTGATAGAGCACCCCCGCCAGCACATCGGACGGCGCGCTCCCGTCAAAGAGCCGGATCGTGCCTTCGGCCGCCTCGGTATCGATGGCGATGGCATCGAATTTCCGGCCGATCTCGAAGCTCCCCACCGGCAGGTCGAGCGCCTCGGCCCCGCCAGCCGTCGCGAGGTGAAAGGCCGTCACCATGTCGACGCGGCTGTCCCTGCAACCGCGTTCGCCGGCCGGCAGTCCGGCGTCGACGCCATCCTCGAGCATGCGCGAGGCGGCGACCGTCATGCGCTGCGCGTCGAGCATCGAAGCCGAAGGCCCGCCCGAAATGTCGGTGCCCAGCCCCACGTGCAGGCCCTTTTCGAGCGCCCGGCGCAGCGGAAACACCGCATTGGCGAAATAGGCGTTGGAATGGGCGCAATGGGCAACTCCCGCCCCGCGTTGGACCAGCAGGTCCATGTCGCTGCCCGAGAGGAAATTGGCATGCGCGACGATGCTGCGCCGGCCCACGAGCCCGAAGCGATCGAGGCTTTCGGCATCGCTCATCCCGTGCCGCTCGCGCACATAGCCATGCGCCCAGTCGCTCTCCGAGCAATGGGTCTGCACATGCGCGCCCGTCTCCGCCGCGAGTTGCCCGAGCCCTTCGAGTGCTTCATCGGTGCAGGCAGGAATGAAGCGCGGCGTCACCACCGGCAGCACCCTGCCCTCGCTATTGCCTGCATGGGCGCGAATATGGTCGATGATGGCGCGCGTGCCCGCCACCGCTTCGTCGGCATCGGCATCGCGATAGAAGTCCGGGCAGGTGTCGAGGTCCATCGCCACCTTGCCGATCAGCGCCCGCTGGCCCTTTTTTATGCAGAGATCGGCGAGGAGCCGCGTCGCCGGCACATGCACGGTGGCAAAATAGAGCGCCGTCGTGGTGCCGCCGGCCAGCAGGTCATCGACCAGCTGGCCATAGGCGCGGGCGGCGAAATCGAGGTCGGCATAACGCGCCTCGAGCGGAAAGGTGTAGCGCATCAGCCAGGTTTCGAGCGGCACGTCGAGCGCCAGCCCCAGTTGCGGAAATTGCGGGGCATGGACATGACAATCGACGAAACCGGGCAGCATCACGCTGCCCTCGGGCAGCCTCATCACCTGCCCGCTCTCGTCCGCTGCCAGCGCTGCGTGCTCGCCGCTGCCGGCCCGCAGCACGTCTGCAATTGCCCCGGCCGCGTCGATCACCAGCATCGCATCAGCGCAGCATTCGAAGCCATCCGGACTGGGCGCATGGAAAAACGTCCCGCGCAGCACCCTGCCCCGCACATCGCCCGAACCGCCCATGCTTGCCCCCGAAACCTGAAATCGATTTCAAGGCTAGCACAGGCGGCGGTGGCGTCAACCGCGTGCCGACGACGTCACCTGCGGGCGGACTTCAGCAGGCCAGCGCCTGATGCCTTTGCGATAGCATATGCGCCATTCGCGCCGTGGGCAGGATCATGCCGGTCGAGGCCTTGGGCCCGAACATCAGCTGGCGTTCCATCTCGGTGGATTTGAAGAACGGGTAGCGCTCGCACAGCCCCCCGATGGTGCTCGGCACATGCGAGGCATAGAGCACCATGGGAAAGCTCAACCCGTGATAGTAGCGCTCGGCCGAGAGCTTCTTGGAGTTGAACACCCGGCGATAGAACGCCACGTGTTCGGGCCGCACCGAGGAGAGGCAGTAGTCCACCCCCCAATGCACGGTCGCCATCACCACCACGCGCAGCGTCAGGAAGGGCAGCGCCGGGAAGGCGAGGCTCGCCTCGTGGTCGGCGGTGAAGCGGCCCGGATCGATGAAGGTCGCGCCATCGTCGAGCAGCGGATCGAGCACGTCGGTAAACACCGAATGGCTCGGCGCGGTGCGGAAATCCTGCGTCATGTAGTGGAAGCGCACCGAACTCACGAGTTGCCCGTCAAGATAGACGCCATAAGCATAGGCGTTGGGCAGTTCGTCGAACTCGTCGCGCACGATGCCCTGCGCGTTGGGCTGGATGAACTCCTCGCGCCGATACGCTTCGTAGCGCAGGCGATAGATGGGATCGAGCTGCTGCTCGGGAGAAACCCGTCGATATTCGACCCGGTCGAGCATATCGACCAGCCCGAGGGCGAAACGCGAAGCCTGACCCGCTTCCTGGGACGCGATACTCATCAGCACAACCCCAACCAACCACGCAGACCTTAACGATCCGTTAGGCATCTTTGGAAGGGTTTTTAATCAATTTGTATCCATCCGCATGCCGGATGGCTGCTCGGAAAGGACAAAACCCGCAGATGCTGCGGGCGTTTAGGGCTGGTTAACCAGTTTGCGAGGTTGCTGGGCGCGATAGGAGACGCCGGCCAGCCGGTCGATCAGTTCAGCCACGTCGCGGCGCGGCAGGGGGATGCCGAAGAGATAGCCCTGGATGTGGTCGACCTTGGTGTGCGCCGCGAGCACCGCCAGCTGCTCCTCGGTCTCCACCCCTTCGGCTGTGACCTTGAGGTCGATATCCTTGCCCAGCTGCACCACGTTCTTGAGCAGCTTCAGGGCGCGCGGATTGTGCACCACATCGACCACGAAGCTGCGGTCCACCTTGAGCTTGGTGAAGGGCAGCGCCTGGAGATAGGAGAGCGAGGAATAGCCCGTGCCGAAATCGTCGAGCGCGATGCCGATGCCCTGCGCCTGCAAGGCCGAAAGAATCTTGGTGGCCGCGTCACGCTCCTCGATGAGCGCGGTTTCGGTGACCTCGATTTCGAGCCGATGCGCCGGCAGGCCGGAGTCGCGCAGCGTCGCCTCCACCATGCCCTTGACGTCGGTATGGCGGAAATCGCGCGCCGAGATGTTGACCGACACCGCGATGTCGTCGGGCCAGTTCCGGCATTCGGCGACCGCCGAGGCGAGCACGAAGCGCGTGATGTCGGAAATAAGCCCGGTCTCTTCGGCGATGGGAATGAACACCGAGGGCGGGATAGCGCCGAATTCGGGATGGTTCCAGCGCGCCAGCGCCTCGCAGCACACCACCCGCCGCGTCCGCAGATCGATGATCGGCTGGTAGACCAGCGTCAGCCCGTTGGCCGCAACGCAGACCGCCAGATCCGCCTTGAGCCGCTGGCGATAGCGGTAGTCGGTATCCATCTGCTCGTGGAAGAGCTGGGCCTGTGCCTTGCCATTGGCCTTGGCCTTGTAGAGCGCGAGGTCCGCCTTGACCATGAAGGTATCGAGATCCTCGCCGTCGAGGTCCGTCTGCACCACGAGCCCCGCGCTGATATTGACCGCAAGCCGCTCCCCCATGATGAGGAACGGCTCCTGGAAAGTCTCGATGAGCTGGGCGGCGATGGCCTCGGGATTGTCGGCGCCCGCCGGCCCGCTGCGATAGACCACGAATTCGTCGCCGCCGAGCCGCGCGATCATCGTGCCACGTCCCAGCACGCGCTTGAGCCGCTCGGCGGTATCGACCAGCAGCCGGTCGCCTACCATATGGCCGTGTGTGTCGTTGACATGCTTGAAGTCGTCGACATCGACAATGATCAGCATGGCCGCGTTGCCCGGCGGCAGGCCGCGCAACCGGTCGAGATCGGCATTGACCTGCTCGGAGAAGAAGCCGCGATTGAGCAGCCCGGTCAGCGCATCGTAATGGGCCATGTAATTGATGCGCTCTTCGGCCTTCACGCGGTCGGTAATGTCCTCGAACAGCAGCACCGTGCGATCGGCGCGCGAGGAGACGGTGACCTCGCAATATTCCGAATTGGCGAGCCTGAGGATGACCTTGCCCACCCCGTGCTGGGCCACGGTATCGAGCAGCTTTTCGGCGGCCCGCTGCGGCACGGTTCCGCGTGCGGCGGCCGCTGCGATCAGCGCCGCGAAGGGCCTGCCCTTCCAGTTGCCGGCCACGAAACCGGCAAAAACCATCTCGGCCCGGTCGTTGACCACGGTGATGAGCCCGTCCTGATCGAGCATGCAGAGCCCGTGATGCATGGTTTCGAGCGCGGTATCGAGCTGCCCGGCCAGACGGTTGGCCTCCACCCGTCCATGCACCGCCGAGAGCAGCACGTTGCGCACGTCGGCGGCGAGGAACCGCATCGAGATGAGCATCGGCAGCAGCATGGTGAGCAGCACGAAATAATAGACGTTGAACTTGAGCACGAGGCCCGAGCTCATCAGCGTGATCGCGATGATCAGCTGCAGCGTCAGCATGCGGTCGAGGCCGAAATTGCGCGTCACCACCCCGACCATGGCGGCCGTGGTGGTCACGAAGGCGAGGAGCTCGACCACCGGGTCGCCCACCAGCACCATGCTCGAAAAGCACCAGCTGCCATAGGCGAAGGCCACCGCGCCTGCCCAGAAGGTGGCGCGCAACTCCCATACGGCGGCGGTCTCGACATCGGTCGGACCCAGTTGCACCTTGCGGAACTGAGAAAAATCGATGTAGCGCAAAACGGTGACGACGACGAACAGCACCGCATGCGCATAGAGCACCAGCGAGCCCGTCTTGATCGCGCAGGCACTCACGCCCAGCACCGTGGCGATACCGCCCGATACCAGGGAGCGTCGGTCCTTGTAGACCGACTTGACGATCGACACGTAGTCGATCGCCGGCATTGATTTGCGCGCCGAGTGCAGCAACAGCGTCTCCGATGCCGCCCCATATGCCCGCTTCCGGGTTAAAATCGCTTAAAAGTGAGGGCTTTAGATGCAATGATCGGCGTTGGCATGCGTTGACGTCAAAACCCGCTTAACCAGTGATGGCGGCAGGCGAATTCAAGATTGTCCGCGCGCTGTCGCTTGCGGCGGGCGCATCAGGCAGGAGCAAAAAATATGCCCGACACACTTTCTGACGACCAGCGCAGCGAAGCCCTAGAAGGCCTTGACGGCTGGAGCTATGACGCCGCGGCGAACGCCATCGGCAAGGATTTCCGCTTCGAGGATTTCGGCGCAGCCTTCGCCTTCATGACCCGGGTGGCGCTGATCGCCGAAAAGTCGGGCCACCATCCGGACTGGTCCAATGTCTACAACCGCGTCTCGATCCGCCTCAGCACCCATGACGCCGGCGGCGTCACCGACAAGGATATCGGGCTCGCGACGCGCATCGACGCACTCGATCCGCAGGTGTCGGCCTGACATGATCGTGAGCCTTGCCACCGCACGCTTTCCCTCGCACCATCGAGGCCTTACCTGTCATCGGTATACGCACGGAGATCGCCCGCATGTTTGAAGCCCTGAGCCGCATCTTTTCCGGGCCGCAGGTGGAGACCCTTTCCCACCAGCCCAGGCTGGCCGTGGCGGCGCTGCTCGTTCATCTGGCTGCGGTCGATGGCACGATGGGCGAGGAAGAGCGCCGCGCCGTGCGCGGGGCCCTGCAGGATCACTATGGGCTCGCCGAGCCCGATGTCGAAAAGCTGATGCGCGAGGCGCTCAAGCACGATGCCGAAGCGGTGGATTTCTACAAATTCACTTCGGCCCTGACCCAGCTCGACGAAGAGGAGCGCGTCGAGATCGTGCGCATGATGTGGCAGGTGGTGTTCGCCGATGGCCGGAACCACGAGCTCGAGGACAACATGGTCTGGCGCATCGCCGAACTCATCGGCGTCTCGGCCCGCCAGCGCACGGTGCTGCGCAACCAGATGGCGCGCGCCTGATACAGTTCGCAACAAAAGCCGCCCCGGGGCTCGAACCCCCGGGGCGCTCCGGCATCGCGCGCCAAACGGCTACTCAGAACAGGCGATGCCAGAAGGGCGGTCCGGGCAGTTCGTCCACCACCCAGAAGAGCACGATGAGCCCCAGGACCCCGAGGCCCACCATCGCCCAGTTGATGCCGCGCGGAGTTGGCCCCGGCCGAGGAGCGGCGCGCTCCTGCGCTTCGAGCCGCCCCAGCCGCTGCACCATGTCGGACTGCATCGCCTCGATCCGGGCGATGCGGCTCTCGCTGGCCTCCGGGGTCACGAGCGCCCGCCCGCGCCACGCACCAGCGTCTCCTTGTAGACCGTGCCGTCGAAATCGGCATGCAGCCGCACTGGCTCGCCCTCGGGATTGACCGCATCGACCTCGACATGGCGCGGCCGCTGCGACACGCTCGAGACCTGGTAGCCGGCCGCGACCACGGCGGCGGTGAAGGCGGCTTCATCGAAGGCCGGCTGCTGGGCGCCGCGCGGATCGGACACACTCACCGCTCCGACGCGGTTGTCGTTGCGCAATTCGATCTCGATCTCGCGGCCCTCGCCGGTCACGCCCTCGATCTCGAAATGGCGCGGCTTGCGCTCATAGTCGCGCAGCGCCACGACGCCGCGCGTCGAGAGCGCCTCGCGCACCCCCGCCGGCAGCGCCGCGATCAGCGAGGCGCTGCCACGATCGTCGTCATCATCGTCGAGGTCGATCTTGCGGATCTCGCCATCGCGCCCGATCTCGATCTCGACCTGATAGCCTTCGGCCGTGCGCGCATCGAATTCGAAATGCCCGTCATCATCGTCATCGAGCCGGATGTCGGTCAGCCCGAACCCTTCGAGCAGCGCGCGCGCCGCATCGGCATCGAAGGCCGGGCGGGTGGCTGCGGGGGGCACCGGCGCAGCGGGCTGAGCGATGGCGATACCGGCGGGGAGCACGAGCGCGGCAATGAGGGCGGCACTGATGAATGTCTTCTTGGTCATGTCGATCTCCTTTGCAGATGCCGGTGACCCTATATGAGGCGGTTTGAACCCACCCGAAACGGCCCGGTTCAATTTCGGTTCAGCTTCATCGGGTTAAGGGATGTCATGACAAAGACGCTGCGCACCATCGCCCTGGCCCTGCTGCTGCTTGCCCCCGGCCTCCTCGGGCTCTCGACGCCTGCCCGCGCGCAAGGCACGGGCATCACCATCATCGAGGCCATCGCCGCCGCCACCGCCCGCTTCTCGGGCCAGGTGATCGGGGCCGAACTCGTGCCCGCCCGCCCCGAGGAGATGACCGGCTCGGTCTATGCCTTCCGCCTCCTCACCCCGGCGGGGGACATCCTCGCCATCAGGGTGGATGCCGAAAACGGCGACATCCTCGAGGTCGACGGGCGCGGCCTCGTTGCCGCCCGCCGCCGCGCCAACGGCTTCTAAAGGGGCATCGGTTCATGCGCATTCTGGTCGTCGAAGACGATGCCCGCCTCCGCGAGGCGCTGCTGGATGATCTGCGTGCCGCAGGCTTTGCCGCCGATGGGGCAGCCGACGGCACCGAAGGCGAATTCCTCGGGCAGACCGAAACCTATGACGCGGTGGTGCTCGATCTGGGCCTGCCTGGGCTCGATGGCATTTCGGTGCTCGAAGGCTGGCGCCGCGCCAAGCGCGCCATGCCGGTGCTCATCCTCACGGCGCGCGAGGAATGGTCAGAGAAGGTGCGCGGCTTCCGTGCCGGGGCCGACGACTATCTCACCAAGCCCTTCCGCACCGAGGAAGTCATCATCCGCTTGCGCTCGCTCATCCGCCGCGCCGCCGGCCATGCCACGACCGTGCTCGACTGCGGGCCGCTGTCGCTCGATACCCAGATGGGCCTCATCACCCTCGATGGGCTGCCGATCCGCCTAACCGCCTTCGAGCAGCGGCTGCTGGCCTATCTCATCCACCACACCGGCCGCGTCGTTTCGCGCACCGAACTGTCCGAGCATCTTTACGAGCGTGACACCGAGCGCGACTTCAATTCCCTTGAAGTCATCATCGGCCGGCTGCGCCGCAAGATCGGGCGCAGCCATATCGAGACCATCCGTGGCCAGGGCTATCGCCTCGTGCCCGAGCCGGGGGCCGATGCGTGAGACGCGCCTCGCTCGCGCTGCGGCTGGCGCTGCTCGCCATCGGCGCGAGCATCGTGGCGCTCGCGCTGGCCGGCATCCTGATTTCGGGGCTGCTGCGCCAATTCGTCGAGGAGACCTATGATGCAAGCCTCGATGCGGCGATGGTCGCGGTCATGGCCAGCACCGCCTATGATGGGGATACCGGGCGCCTGAGCCTCGATGCCGCCGTCGCCGATCCGCGCTTCGAACAGCCCTATTCGGGCTGGTACTGGCAGGTCGGCGATGCCGGAGGCACGCTCATCCGCTCGGGCTCGCTCTGGACCTCCGATCTTGTTGCCCCACCCATCCCGGCGGGCGAAACCATCGGCCGCGCAGCGGGCCTGGGCCCGCGCGGCGAAGCCCTGCGGCTTGCCACCCGCGGCTTCAGCGTGCCGGGCAGCGCGCAGCGCCTCGTCATCACCGCCGCTTTGCCCCAGGCCGAGATCGAGACGCGGCTGGCCGGCATCCTCACTCCGCTGGTCATTTCGCTCGTTCTGCTCGGACTGGGCCTCACCCTCGCCATCGTCATCCAGGTCCGTATCGGTCTAAAGCCGCTGCGCCAGCTGCGCGCGGAACTGGCCCGCATTGGCGCCGGCGAGATCGAGACCCTGCCGCCCGCCCGCCATGCCGAGATCGCCCCGCTGGTCGACGAGATCAACCGCCTGCTCGAAACCAGCCGCACCACGCTGGCGCGGGCCCGCACCCATGTCGGCAACCTCGCGCATGGATTGAAGACGCCGCTCGCCGTCATCACCAGCGCGCTCGAAAAGGCGCGCGGCGGCAGCCTGCCGGTCGCCGGCATTCCCGAGGCGACCGAGACCATGAACCGGCTGGTCGTGCATCATCTGGCCCGGGCGCGCAGCGCCGCGGCGGAGGGCGGCACGGGGTCGCGCGCCGATCTCGAACTGGCGCTTTCAGGGCTGCTGCCGGTGTTTCGCGGCATCCATGCCGATCGCCGGCTCGCGCTCGAGCTGACCGTCGAGCCCGACCTCGCCTTTGCCGGCGAGCGGCAGGATCTCGACGAGATGCTGGGCAATCTCATCGACAACGCCTGCAAATGGGGCGTGCAGCGCATCACCATCAGCGCCGCGCGGGCCGACGAGGCGATGCTTGAAGTGGTCGTCGTCGATGACGGTCCGGGCCTTGCGCCCGCCGAGGCGCTGCGCGCCACTGAGCGCGGCCAGCGCTTCGACGAGACCCGCCCGGGTTCCGGCCTCGGGCTCGCCATCGTTTCGGATCTCGCGACCCTTTATGGCGGGTCGGTGCGGCTCGAACGGGCCGAAGGCGGCGGCACCCGCGCACGGCTCACTCTGCCGGCCGCCCCCACTACCAGGCCTCGAACCGCCCGATGATCTCCACCTCGTCGGAGGCGCAGTCGAAATCGCCCGATGCGTCTGCCGCTTCCCGCGCCAGCGCATTGGCATTGGTGTTGGCGCGCGCATCGATATAGGCGATGTGGCAGGTATTGCCCTCCACCAGCTGGGTCACCACCAGCACCTGCCCGCTATCCTCGCCGGTCTCGCCATCTGCGGTATGATAGCGCACGATGGTGGCCACCGGCAGCCAGCGCCCCATGGCGTTGGACAGGCGCCATTCGAGCCTTTCGCCGAGCCGGTTGAAGGGCGGCAGGGTCTGCCCGTCCCCGCTGCGGGCACCAAACCCGTAGATCAGCGAAAAGCGCAGATCGCCCTCGGTGATCATCAGCGGATAGCCACGATAGCCCGGGCAGGCCCAGCTGGCGCCGAAATCATCGGCATCGAGCAAGAGGCACTGGTCGAGATCGATATCGGTATAGGCGCTCTCGAAGGCCGCCTGGGCCGGCGTGGCCGATACCCCGGCGACAAGGGCTGCAAACAGGCCGGCGATGGCGGATTTTGTTGCGTAGGGCACGGGGCTCTCCATCCTGTGCATGGGTGGCAGTGCGCCAATATGGCTTGCTTTTGCGGCCCATCCTAGGCAGAACCCGGCCACCTTTACCGCCTCTAACGTCCGGAAGCGCCATGAACATCGACGCCATTCCCATCGGCAAGAACCCGCCCGACGACCTCAACGTCATCATCGAAGTGCCCTTGGGCGGCGAGCCGATCAAATACGAGATCGACAAGGCCTCCGGCGCGCTGTTCGTCGATCGCTTCCTCTATACGCCCATGCGCTATCCGGGCAATTACGGCTTCGTGCCCCATACCCTGTGCGGGGATGGCGATCCGCTCGACGTCATCGTGATGAACACCCGCCCGCTGGTGCCGGGCGCCGTGGTACGCTGCCGCCCCTTCGGCGTGCTGATGATGGAAGACGATGGCGGCAAGGACGAGAAGATCCTTGCCGTGCCGGTCTCCAAGCTCACCCACATGTATGAGCACATCAAGGATATCGAGGATATCCAGCCCATCCAGCTCGAGCGCGTGAAGCACTTCTTCACCCACTACAAGGATCTGGAGCCCGGCAAGTGGGCCCGCATCGAAAAGATCGGCAACCTCGCCGAGGCCCGTCGCGTCATCCTCGACGCCATCGCGCTGGCCGCCAAGGCCTGACCAAGCCCTGACGCTGCCGCGAGGGGCTTGCCGCACAAGCGCGGCAGGCCCGCCAGCACAGGGGCCTGACCGGGCGGCGGCTTTACCAGCCGCCCCCGCCGCCCCCGCCACCACCGCCGCCCGAGCCGCCCCCGCCTCCGCCCGAAAAGCCCGAGCCCGATGACGAGGCCGGTTGCGCCGAGATCATCGCGGCGCTCATGCCGGCGGCCATCGATGACATGGCGGTCGAAAACCCGGACGAGCTCGCACCGAAACTGTCCCCGCGATACCAGGCCGGCGCATAGCCCGGCGTCACGTCGCGGATTTCGTTGCGCGCCAGCGCCGCCTCGAAATGCTGCGACCACGGCTTTTCCACGCCCAGCGCGATAGCATAAGGCAGGAGCCGCTCGAAGCGCTCGACCGTCAGCGGCGGCTCGTCGCGCATGTTGAGACGGTTCTTCTCGGCCGTCTCGAGATACATCTTGAGCCCCTCGATCTCGTCCATGCGCTTGCGGCCCTGAACGGTCGGGGCCCGCATCAGCACCGCGAAGGCGACATTGATGATTACGATGCTGGCCGCCGCCACCAGCGGCGGATCGATGCGCAGCCCGGCGAAAATCCCCGAGACCGATCCCAGGACATTGCCACCCGCGATGGCGAGCCAGGCGATGACGATGATGCGCACCACGCCATTGCCGCTCCAGAACGCGCGCAGCAACCCCGCCAGCACACCGATCCCGACACCCGCCGCGATGGCGAGGAACATGAATTCAGGCTCGAGCACGCCCAGCCACAGCATCAGCGCCAGCGCCGCAATCGAGATCATCACCCCGATCACCACATAGATGCTGTTGTTGCGGAAATAGACCTGCCGGTTCTCCGCCTCGATGCGGCGCAGGAATTCGCTGCGTGTCTTGCCCAGTTCGGGACCATCCGTCTTGTCGACGGTGATGGTACCGCGCCGCGCTAGGAGGTCATCGATCACCGCCTCGCCGGGCGGCAACGCCTCGGACGGCGCCTTGCCGAGATGGCGGATGACCATCGCCTTGCCGGAATTGTCGATCGACACCAGACCCTTGACGCCAAGATTGAAGATCGCGGCGGTGAACGCCGTCCACCCGCTTTTGGCCCAGCCCCAATTGGCGATGTAATGCACCAGCGCCGGCGAATAGCCCTTAGGCGGGTGAAAGAGCGGGATGATGGTTCCCTTTTTCGGATCGCGCCCCACCGCGCCCCAAGCGAGAAGGTTGTAGCCCAGCACCAGGATCACCGCCGCAAGCGGCAAGATCAGGTCGCGCCGGTCCGACAGCCAGTAATAGGCCGCCGTCGCCCCCTCGGGCTCGGTGAGGATGCCCTTCTGGAAGCTCACCGCCACGCTCATGCCCTCGCCCGGCCCCAGCCCGCGCTGCGCGCGGAAGATCGCCACGCCAGGCTCGGGCTGCGTAATGGTAACCGCCTGCTCCTGCGATCCGGGCGGCCCGGTATAGCCGATGCTGCGCGCGATCACCGCGCCCTCGGGCAGGTGCAGCCGCGCTACGGCACTGGCTATTGGAAACACCCAGTAATTGCCCGTGGCGTTCCAGTATAATTCGTCATGGTCGGCAAAGCGCCGCGCCATGCGGGTCATTTCATAGCGGATCTCGTAGCGCTGCGGCCCGCGCGGCAAGAGCGCATCGGCCGAACCGATGCGGATGCGCTGGAAATCGCTGTCGAGCCGCTCCACCGAAAAGGGCTCTGCCTGCCCGTTGCGGCGTACCGAAGTCACCGTCAGGTCCGAGCGTTGACGCGTGCCATCGTCATTTGCGAGCGTGATGGGGATGTCGCGATAGATGCCGCGCCGGATCTCGTCCCCGCCCGCCACCACGTCGATGGTCTCGATCACCGACACCGTGCCATCGCGGCTCAGCGTCACATCGGACGAAAACGCCGTGATCTGTTCGGTCTGCGCCTCGGCCGGAAGGGCGAGCAGCAGCGCCAGCACCACGCCCAGAAGGGCCCTCGTAAGGATCGCCGTCGTCCCCCGCAACCGAGCCCCTTCGTGCACAAAGCCGCGCAAGGTCAGAACTTCACCTGCGGAACGGCGCGCTCGGCTTCGTTGTCGAGCTCGAAATACTCGGCCTTGTCGAACTTGAAGACATTGGCGACGACGTTGGAGGGGAAGGATTCCACTGCCACGTTCAGGTCGCGCACCGTGCCGTTATAGTAGCGGCGGGACATCTGGATCTCGTCTTCCACGCTGCGCAGGGCGCTCTGGAATTCGAGGAAGGTCGTGTTGGCCTTGAGGTCGGGATAGGCTTCGGCGATCGCCAAAAGCCGCCCCAGCGCCGCCGAGAGCTCGCCTTCGGCCCGCGCCCGCGCTTCGGGACCGGACGACGCGGCGCTCGTTGCCTTGGCGCGCGCCTCGACCACCGCCTCGAGCGTCTGGCGCTCATGGCCCATATAGCCGCGCACGGTTTCCATGAGGTTGGGGATGAGGTCGGTGCGGCGCTTGAGCTGCACGTCGATGCCCGACCAGCCCTCGCGCGAGAGCTGCCGCTTGCGCACGAGATCGTTGTAGACATAGACGGCATAGACTGCCGCCGCGACGACAAGTGCGAGAATGATGAGGCTGGTCATGGGTCCCTCTATGGCTGGCCTTCGGCCCGCAAGGCGTGAGTATCTTCAGTCCATTTATCACCTTGCAGGCGCCTTGCGCCACTGCCACCCTATTGACCGGGTCAACGGGAGTACGATCGTCATGGCCAGACGCTTGGGCTATTCGAGACTTCAGATCGCCTTGCACTGGATCATCGCGGCGCTGGTGATCTACCAGCTCTTCATCCATCCCGGCATAGAAGCGGCGTTCGATGCCGGCATCGATGGCACCGTGGCCGCCCCGGCCGATGCCTCGGGCGCGCAAGTCCATGTCATCATCGGCATCACCATCCTCGTCCTCGCGATCGCGCGGCTGCTGATCCGCGTCACGCGCGGCGCGCCGGCCCCTCATCACGACAAGCCAGCAGCCCTTGTCTGGCTCGGCCTCGCGACCCACTGGGCGCTCTACGCCATCATCCTGATCATGCCGATCAGTGGCGCCGTCGCCTGGTTCCGCGGCGTCGAAGAAGCGGCCGATTTCCACGGCACGATCTCGACGCTGATCTATGTGCTGGTGGGGCTGCATGTGATCGGCGCCCTCGCCGAACATTTCTATTTCAAGAACGATAGCCTGAAGCGGATGTTGCGCGCAAAATCCTGACCGCAAAGACTTTAGCGGGAAATCCATTGACGCCCGCGCGAATGAATATTGCGTCGCCCGAACATTGCGCCTAGCACTGATTGACGAAATAGCCAGCGCACGACCGCGGGCTTTTCTTCACGACTGTTGTTCAACGCCAGACCGGGGGCAATTTTGGTCGGCCTTAAGCTTTTCATTCACTCAGTGAAGCTCGTTTTCACAGATTTCGGCATGGCGCTGCGGGTGGGGGGTGTACTTCTTGCCGTTCAAGCGATCACAGGGCTTGCCGCTCTGGGGTTTATATTCGCGCAAGGGATATGGCTGCTGCCCGGCTTCGTTTTTATCGTCATTTCAACGGCGACATTTTTGTGGTTCGCCGTCGCCTGGCACCGATATGTGCTGCTTAATGAGGCTCCGTCAGGTTTGGTGCCCAATTTTTCAGGCGAGCGCGTCCTTGCCTATTTCATCGCTGGCGTCATCGTTGGCCTAATCGGCTGGCTTGCCATGGTCGTGATGATGGTACCGGTGGGATTTGTGATTGCAAGCGGGGCAACTGCGCCACTCTTGCTTGTCATCACCGCAATGATTTGGACTATCGGATTGCTTATATTTTTTCGCGTCGGGTTGATATTGCCTGCCAGTGCATTGAAACAGCGCCTCAAGGTAAGCGAGGCCTGGGCGCTAACCAGCGGAAAGTCTGGCAGCATTGTTGCTCTGGCCATCGGATGGGGATTGACCAACTTTCTGCTGGACCTTATCGGCGCAGGTCTAGCAGGCCCTCATACGGCCAATCACATCGCTAGTCTGGCTTGGACTGCTTGGTCGTTTTGGCTGAAATCCATCATAGGAGTGAGCATCCTCACCACGCTCTACGGCTTTTACGTCGAAAAGCGCTCCATCGGCACGCTAGTGCCCAGCTGACTGGATGCGACCCCGGCGGAGGGAGCCTCAGGCCCCGCCGCCTGCCGTCTTGAGCCAGGCGCCGCCGCAGGCCTTGGCCAGTTCGCGGATGCGCAGGATGTAGCTCTGCCGCTCGGTCACCGAGATCACCCCGCGCGCATCGAGCAGGTTGAAGCTGTGGCTGGCCTTGATCACCTGCTCATAGGCCGGCACGGCGAGGGTATGGCGCCCGTCGACCTCGCCCTTTTCGAGCAGGGCGCGGCATTCCTTTTCGGCATCGGCAAAGTGCCGGAACAGCATCTCGGTGTCGGCGGCCTCGAAATTGTAGCGCGAGAACTCTTCCTCGTTCTGGAGGAAGACATCGCCATAGGTCACCTTGCGGTCGCCCTCGCCGCCGTTGAAATTGAGCTCATAGCCATTGTCGACGCCCTGCAGATACATGGCGATGCGCTCGAGCCCATAGGTGAGCTCGCCGGCCACCGGGTTGCAGTCGAACCCGGCCACCTGCTGGAAATAGGTGAACTGGCTCACTTCCATCCCGTCGCACCAGCATTCCCAGCCCAGCCCCCAGGCGCCCAGCGTCGGGCTCTCCCAATCGTCCTCGACAAAGCGGATATCGTGGATTTTGGCATCAAGGCCGATCTCGGCGAGGGAGTCGAGATAGAGCTGCTGAAGATTGTCGGGCGAGGGCTTCAGGATCACCTGGAACTGGTAATAGTGCTGGAACCGGTTGGGGTTCTCGCCATAGCGCCCGTCCTTGGGCCGGCGCGAGGGCTGCACATAGGCGGCGTTCCAGGGTTTCGGGCCCAGCGCCCGCAGCGTCGTGGCCGGGTGGAAGGTGCCGGCGCCCATCTGCATGTCATAGGGTTGCAGGATCACGCAGCCCTGCCGCGCCCAGTACCGCTGCAAAGTCAGGATCAGCCCCTGGAAGGATTTGCGGGGGTCTAGGGTGGGCTCGAGCGTATCGGTCATGGCGCTTTGGGTCCGGGCGACGAAGTCGGCGGGACCCTATTTGCGCCAGCCACACCGGTCAATGCTCTCCTCTTGGAGCAATGGCATGGGACTCACGGCCCCAGCGCCTTTTCCGGATCGAAGGCCGAAGGCAGCCCCATCACCACCCCTGATTCCTCGACGAAATGCCGCCCCTCCCGCGACTTGACCAGCAGCCGGTAGGAAGACGGCGAGGTGCCGAAATAGCGCTTGAACTGGCGTGAGAAGTAATAGACGTCCGAAAACCCGGTGCGGGCCGCCGCCTGCTTGACTGAATGGCCGGCGGCCAGCCAGTTCATCGCCCGTTCGAGGCGCTTGAACTCGACGAATTTGGCCGGCGTGTAGCCGATGCGCTGGCGGAAGGCGCGGCGGAAATAATCAAGATTGTAGGGCAGGCTCGCGAGGCATTCCTCCAGAACCCCCTCGCGCAGCGGATCGCCGGCGATGCGCGCCGCCACCAGCATGATGTGCAGCGACAGCGCATCGGGGCTGGCGCTGCCGGCCAGCGCCTGCTCGCGCCAGCTGACGAAGGCGGCCTCGAGATAATCGAGCAGGATGAACATGAAGATCGGATATTGCACCAGCGTCGTCGAAGAGGCCGGCGCAATCGCCAGATAGTGCCGCACCATCGGCTCGACCAGGTCCCAGCGGGCAAAGCGCGCCTTGGGGCGCAGCTGCATCTGGCCGATGAGGTCGGCATTGCCAAAGAGCGTCAGCGTGAAATGCTGCGCCAGCCCGGTATAGAGCGCGCCATCGTTGAGCCAGCCCACGAAGCGGCTGCCGGCGGGGATCAGCATCGCGTCCCCCGGCTCCAGCACCAGCGACACCCCGTCGAGTTCATAGCGTGCCGAGCCGGTCAGGCAGACCACCAGATCATGGACGTCGTTGGATTTTTCCACCCGCCAGCTCGCGGTGTGGCGCATCTTGATGGTCGATCGCGACAGCCCCAGCGTCAGCGCATCCGAGGGTATGCCCCCCAGCACGCTGGCGCCACCAGCACCTTCGATTTCATCCATCCTTTTCTCCCGAACCGTCAATTCCCCCAAGCGGCGTGACGCTTTCATATCAGGTCAACCGAAAGAACCGGCAAGAAAGATCGGTATTCGGCAGGGAAGACGATCGTAATCTCTGGATATCGACAGACCGGCCTTCCGCGTACGGGGCCGTGATGCTCGTATATTCATGCACGATTGCGCAGGAGGCCGGCTCCCGCTCTGCCCCTTTGCGGCAGGCGCCCCGGCATGAGAGGAGGCCCGATGGGCGGAGACAGCAAATATCTGGGGCTCGCCTATGTCACGCCCTACATCATCGGCCTGCTGATCTTCACCGCGATCCCCTTCGTGGCGTCGTTCTACCTGTCCTTCACCACCTACAACCTCATGTCGGCGCCCGTCTGGGCCGGCATCCAGAACTATGTCGAGCTCTTTACCAGGGATCGCACCTTCCAGCGCTCGCTCGGGGTCACGCTCTCCTACGTCTTCATGACGGTGCCGCTGAAGCTTGCCTTCGCGCTCTTTATCGCCGTTATCCTCAATTACCGGCTCAGGGGCATCAATCTCTTCCGGACCGCCTTTTATGTCCCCTCGGTGCTCGGCGGGTCGGTGGCGATCGCGGTGCTGTGGCGCTACATCTTCGCCGATACTGGCATCGTCAACATGGTGCTCCTCTCGGTCGGGGCCGAGCCGGTCAACTGGTTCGGCGATCCCAAATACGCGCTCTTCACCATCACGCTGCTGCGCGTCTGGCAGTTCGGCTCGGCCATGGTGATCTTCCTTGCCGCGCTGCAATCGATCGACCAGTCGCTCTACGAGGCGGCCGCCATCGATGGCGCCAAGAAGTGGCAGGTCTTCACCTTCATCACCCTGCCCCTGATCACGCCCGTCATCTTCTTCAACATGATCATGCAGACGGTCGAGGCGTTCCAGGAGTTCAACGGCCCCTTCATCATCACCGACGGCACGGGGGCGCCCCTGCGCTCCACCTATTTGCTGCCGCTCTACATCTACGACTCGGCCTTCCGGCGCTTCAACATGGGCTACGCCTCCGCGATCTCCTGGGTGCTGTTTGCCATCATCATGGTGCTGACGCTGCTGGCCTTCTGGTCATCCAAGCGCTGGGTCTACTACGCCGGCGACAGGAGGAGCTGACATGAGCGCCGAGACTGCCACCATCGCCCTCCCCGATACCGCCGACAGCGCCCGCGCCAATGCCGCGACGCGCCGGATGGAGAAGATTTCCTCGACGGTCCGCTACACGATCCTGATCGTGGTCGGTTTCATCATGGTCTATCCGCTGCTTTGGCTCATCGGGGCATCGTTCAAGTCCAACCAGGAGATCTTCACCAATCCCTCCTTTATTCCGTTCGAGCCCACTCTCGACGGCTATGTGGAGGGGTGGAAGACCTCGACGCCCTATAATTTCGGGCAGTTCTACTGGAACACCTTCCTCATCGTCCTGCCCAAGGTGATCGGCACGGCGATCTCGGCGACGCTCGTGGCCTATGGCTTTGCGCGCTTCGAATTCCCCTTCAAGCGCCTGCTGTTTGCCACCCTCATCGCCACGCTGCTTCTGCCCAATGTCGTGACCCGCATCCCGCAATATCTCGTGTTCCGCGATCTGGGCTGGCTCGACAGCTACCTGCCGCTCTGGGTGCCCTCGGCGCTGGCGGGCGATGCATTCTTTGTCTTCATGCTCATCCAGTTCCTGCGCGCCATTCCGCGCGACATGGAGGAAGCCGCCCGCATCGATGGCGCCAACACCCTGCAGACGCTGATCTTCATCGTCATTCCCATGCTGTCCCCGGCCATCGTTTCGGTCTGCCTCTTCCAGTTCATGTGGACCATGAACGACTTCCTGGGGCCGCTGATCTACATCTCCTCGGTGGCCAAATACCCGATCTCGCTGGCGCTCCAGCTTTCGATCGACGCCACCGAAGCCTTCTCCTGGAACAAGATCCTGGCCATGACGGTCATCTCGCTGGCGCCCTCGCTGGTGGTCTTTTTCCTCGCCCAGAAACACTTCATCCGCGGTGTCGCAACCGGCGGAACCAAGGGCTGACGCACATGGCAAGCCTCGATCTCGTCAATCTCGAAAAGACCTATGGCAATGGCTTCAAGGCCGTGCACGGCATCAACCTCTCCATCCGCGACGGCGAGTTCATGGCCTTTGTCGGCCCCTCGGGCTGCGCGAAATCCACCACTTTGCGAATGATCGCGGGGCTCGAGACCGTCACCTCGGGCGAAATCCGCATCGGGGATCGGGTGGTGAACAACATCGTGCCGGGCGAGCGCGGCATCGCCATGGTGTTCCAGAACTACGCGCTCTATCCGCACATGAAGGTGTTCAACAACCTCGCCTTCGGGCTCAAGCTCGCCCGCCGCAAAAAGCCCGAGATCGAGGGCGGCGTGGCCGCGACCGCCAAGCTGCTCGAGATCGAGCAATTGCTCGAGCGCCTGCCCAAGCAGCTCTCGGGCGGGCAGGCGCAGCGCGTCGCGGTGGGGCGCGCCATCATCAAGAAGCCGCAGGTCTTCCTCTTCGACGAACCACTCTCGAACCTCGATGCCAAGCTGCGCGCCTCGATGCGCGTGCGGCTCATCGAGCTGCACCGGGCGCTCAAGGATGACGGACTCTCCTCGACGGTGGCCTATGTCACCCATGACCAGACCGAAGCCATGACCATGGGCGACCGCATCTGCGTGATGAAGGACGGGCGCATCATGCAGGTCGATGATCCGGTGACCATCTATTCGCGCCCCGCCAATGCCTTTGTCGGCGGTTTCATCGGCAGCCCGGAGATGAACATCGTGCCGGCGACCCTGGGCGGATCGGCCGATGCGCCCACTTTAACGATTGCCGGCCACACGCTGCGCTATGGCGCCGCGCTGGGCGCCCGCATCGCCCCCGGCACCGGCAAGGCGGTGCAACTGGGCATCCGCCCGCAGCACCTGCAGCCGGTGGGAGCCAATGGCGATGGCCTGCCAGGCCGGGTCGCCCATGTCGAATATATGGGCCACGAAGTCTACCTGCATGTCGCGGTGGGCGGGCTCAACCTCGTCTCGGTGGTACCGGGCGAGGCCTTCGATCGCAGCAAGCTCAGGGATGACCGCATCTGGCTGCGGCCGGCCGAGGACCTGCTGCATCTGTTCGATTCGGAAACGGGGCAGACCATCAGCCTCGGCCGCGCGTGACTGCAAACACAAGGGAGGACACCATGAAGACCAGGGTTTCGATCATTTTCGGCCTCGCAGCCGTTCTGGGCTCGAGCGTCAGCGCCGGCGCGGTCGATCTGCGCATGAGCTGGTGGGGCGGCGATGCCCGCCATGCCGCCACGCAGGAGGCGATCAAGTTCTGCGGCGACAAG
This sequence comes from Devosia enhydra, assembly GCF_900119845.1. GTDB lineage: Bacteria > Pseudomonadota > Alphaproteobacteria > Rhizobiales > Devosiaceae > FPKU01. The sequence continues at coordinate 284,976 of NZ_FPKU01000004.1, read as the reverse complement.
CACGGCCACACCGTGGCGGCCGAATATGGCGGCTTCGGGGGCCATCAGGAGAAGGTGACCACCCAGCTCGCGGGCGGCACTGAGCCCGACATCATGCAGATCAACTGGCCGTGGCTGCCCCTGATGAGCAAGGATGGCTCGGGCTTTGCCGATCTCGCAACGCTTGGGGAACTCGACACCTCGAACTGGACCGCGGCGGACCTTGCCGCCGGCACCACCAATGGCAAGCTCAACGGGCTTTCGGTCTCCACTACCGGCCGCGTCTTTTTCATGAATGCCACCGCCTTCGAGAAGGCCGGGCTCGCCATTCCCACCACCTGGGACGAACTGATCGCCGCCACGCCCAAATTCAAGGAGGTGCACGGCCAGAACGCCTACCCGTTCTATGCCGCCGGGCTCGACGCCTTGCTGATCGTTTCGCTCGTCACCACGCAGATGACCGGCAAGGACCTCATCGATCCGGCCACCAACACCGTGGCCTGGACGCCGGCCGAGCTGGCCAAGGGCATCGCCTTCTATCAGTCGCTGGTCGATACCGGCACCATCCAGAGCTGGCAGGATGCGGCCGGCAGCGGCAATACCAACCTCCAGGAGCGCGCCGACTGGATCGAAGGCCGCATCGGCGGGGCCTATCAGTGGGATTCCACCTATTCCCAATATGCTGGCCCCCTGACCAAGGGACAGACACTGGTCTCCGTGCCGATCCTCAAGGTCTCCGACGCGCTGACCGACGGGGTCTATCGCAAGCCTTCGATGGTCTGGTCGATCTCGGCCCGCACCCCCAATGCCGCAGCGGCCGCGACCATTCTCAACTGCCTCGTCAACGATGAGGGCGCGATCGCCATCATGGCCGGCCATCGCGGACTGCCGGCCAATGCGGCGGCGGCCGAGCAGCTTCTGGCCTCGGGCGGCATCGACGAGAACGTGGTGGCCGCCAACCGCCTCGTGATGGAGGCCGAAGGCCCCACCGTCTCGCCCTATAACGAGCATCCCGAGATCCGCGACATCTTCCAGTCGACGCTCGAGGAGTTCGCCTATGGCCTCCTCTCCGCCGACGAGGCCGGAGAGACGATCATCGACAGCATCAACGGCGTGCTCGCACGCATCTGACCCTCAAAGGAGAGCGGGCCGGAGCGGCAAGGCTCCGGTCCCCTGCATCATGACGAAACCTGATCGGCTGAGGCTCGTCCATGCGGCAACGCGGACGGCCGTGGTGGAACTCATGCGCGAAGGCGGTACCTATGCCCTGCCGTCGCCCCTTGACTGGACGCTTCATCGCGATGGCGTCGTGGCGGCGCGCGGGCATACGGACCGCCATGTCTTCACGCTCTGCGGCCTTGCGCCCGATACCCCCTATCTCCTCGCCAGCCACGAATACGAGCCCCTGCCCCTGCGCACGATGGCCGAAACCGCGCTGGTCTCGATCCGCGACCATGGCGCCAATCCCGATGCCGACGACAACAGCGCAGCCATCCAGGCTGCTATCGCCGCGGCGCCCGAAGGCGCAACTGTCGTCATCCCGCCCGGCCCCTGGGCGAGCGGTCCGCTGTTCCTCAAATCCCATCTGACGCTGCTGCTCGAAAAGGGCGCAACGCTCAAAGGCCTCGCCGACCGCAGGCTTTATCCGGCCCTGCCTGCCTACGACGCCTCCGGCCGCATGCTCGGCAGCTGGGAAGGCGAACCGGCCGCGACCTATGCCAGCCTCCTCACCGCCATCGGGGCCACAAACCTTACGATCACGGGGGAAGGGGTGATCGACGGCAATGCCGCCGCCGGTGACTGGTGGGACTGGCCCAAGGAGACGCGCAACGGCCTGCGCCGCCCGCGCACCCTGTTCTTCTCGGGCTGCCGCGACATCACCATCACCGGCATCGCGGTGCGCAACTCCCCCTCCTGGACCATCCATCCGCTCGACTGCGAAGGCGTGCTCGCCGCCGATCTCCTCGTCGAGAACCCCAAGGAGTCCCCCAATACGGACGGCCTCAATCCCGAGAGTTCGCGCCATATCCGTATCTTGGGCGTGCATTTTTCAGTCGGCGATGACTGCATCGCCATCAAGGCCGGCAAGCGCGGCAGCCATGCCTATCCGCACCGCCCGACCAGCGATGTCGAGATCCGTCGCTGCCTCATGGAATTCGGCCATGGCGGGGTCGTCATCGGCTCGGAAATGAGCGGCGGGGTCGAGGATGTGCGCGTCGCCAATTGCCGCTTCGTCAACACCGATCGCGGCCTGCGCATCAAGACGCGGCGCGGCCGGGGCGGCCATGTGCGCCATGTCAGCTTCGCCGATGTCGAGATGGATGGGGTTCTGACCCCCCTTTCGATCAACGGCTTTTATTTCTGCGATCCCGATGGCCGCAGCCCCCAGGTCCAGTCCCGCACGCCCGCCCCGATCGGCGAGGATACGCCCGCGATCTCGGACATAAGCTTCACCCGCGTTTCGGCACGCAACGTCCACCACGCCGCCGCCCATGTGCTGGGGCTGACCGAAGCGCCGGTCGAGCGTCTCGTCATCGCCGACTATGTCGTCGCCTTCGCCCCCGAGGCCGAGGCCGGCCCGCCCGACATGGCCAGCGACCTGCCCGATCTGCGCCATGCCGGCATCGTCATCGCCAATGCCACGGCGCCGGAGGTTTCCGGCGTCACCTTCCTCTCCGAGCCTTCCGGGACACCGCCATGATGATGGCCTATTTCGACGCCTTCGCGCGGGACTATCGTTACTACAAGGGCGGCGCCTGGTGCTATGAGGATGGCTGCATCTATCGCGGCCTCGCCCTGCTCGATGCCGCCGATCCGGGCGGCCCGTGGTTTGCCCATCTCAAGCGCCTCGTCGATGGGCAAATTGACCCCGATGGGCATCTCGCCGGCTATCGCCCCGAGGACTTCAATCTCGACAATGTGCAGGCCGGTCGCGCCCTGCTCTTTCTGCATCGCCGGCTGGGCGATGTTCGCTACCGCATCGGCGCCGACGCTCTGGCCGCGCAATTGCCCCTCCAGCCGCGCACCCCCGGCGGCAATTACTGGCACAAGCTGGTCTATCCCCAGCAGGTCTGGCTCGATGGGCTCTATATGGCGCTGCCCTTCCAGCTCGACTATGCCCTCTTGGTCGGCGACAGGCAGCTTTACCGCGACGCCATCGCGCAGATGGAGAGCGCCATAATCCTTCTGCGCGATGCCGGCACCCGCCTCTATCGCCATGGCTACGATGCGGGCAGAGTGCAGGATTGGGCCGATCCGGTCACTGGGCTCTCGCGTGCCTACTGGTCGCGCGCCATGGGCTGGCTGGCCATGGCGCTGGTCGATGTCGCCGAACTGGCTGGCCCCGATGCCGGGGCGATCACCGCTGCTTGCACCGATCTGGCCGATATCCTTGCCCAGCATCAGCAGCCCGATGGCCGCTGGTTGCAGGTCACCGACCTGCCCGATCTTGAGGGCAATTATCCCGAATCCTCAGCCACTGCGATGTTCGCCTATTTCTACATCGCGGGAACTCGCTTGGGACTTCGGGGTCTTTCAGCCGAACCGGGGCTCAGGGCGCTGGCCGGGCTCGAACGGCATGCCCTTGCCCCCTCGCCCTCGGGCCGCACGGAGCTTCAGCAGATCTGCTACATGGCAGGGCTCGGCGGCTTTTCGGGTCGCAATCGCGATGGCAGCGTCGGCTATTATCTCTCGGAGCCCATAGTCGCCGACGATTCCAAGGGGGTCGGCCCGCTGATGATGGCGGCAGCCGAGCGCCTGATGCGTGAGCGACAGCCCTTGGCTACGGCCGTCTAAACCACTGTTTTCCAAAGCCTTTTACCGCCCGCGCTCCCCGGAGACGCGGGCGCTGCCATTCCATTGCCTTTTATCAGTTAGGGTTAAAAAAGGGTTACCAGCGCGCGCCCAGAACGACAGTGTTAATGAAAGGTTACTCATTGCCAGAACCGTAACCTTTGCGAAGTCGTCCTGTGACCAGAGCTGCGCCTGCTTCCGATCGCCCAATCTTTTACAACGAGACCGGCCTGCGCTGGCGCCTCTTCCTTTTCATATCCCTTGTCATTCTCGTCGTAGTCGGCGCAACCGCTTGGGTCTTTTCGAGCCGGATACTGGCCAATGGCCCGGTCGATCGCGTTTTCGACTTCGATCGCGCGATGATGGCTGACCATTTCGTAGCTAATTCACGTAGGGAGTCTGTGGCGGAAGTGACCGCCCCGGCCTCCGAAGAAAAAGCCATGGGCGGCCCCCTGCTGCCGGCGGTTGCCGGAACGGCCGTGCCGTTGCCGCTGACCCCTTCGGCCCTGCCCGATGCCGTGCGCGGCGCGCTCGAACCGGTCGGGCCCGAAACCCTGCGCCGCCGTCCTGTCCGCGCGCTCGGGCTCGGCGCCGATGGTGCCGGCGCCCGCCGCATTCACGCGCTCTGGCCCGAGGCGACCCAGGCCGGGCTTGCCACCGCCATGGCCGAGGCCAGCCATATCGATGTGCTGCATCCGGGCTGGCTGCGGCTCGATGATCCCGCACAGCCGCTGCACCTGGCACTCGGCGCCGAAGCGCGCGCCACGCGGGACCAACTCCTGCGCCTCAATCCGCGCCTCGCCATCCTGCCGCTCCTCGCGCCCTGGGATGGTGCGGCACTCGCTACCCGCCTTTCCACCCTTGCGGGCCGGCAGTCGCTCGCCACCGAAATCGCAGCGGCGCTCGCGGCCGAAGACCTTGCGGGCCTTCTCATCGATTTCACCGCCCTGCCCGATGCCGCGACGGCTGATCACGCCGCCTTTCTCGACATCCTGCGCTCAACCCTGCCCGAGGGCGCCGAGATCGGGGTCAGGCGCAATCTGGGCGATGGCGCCGAACCGTCCCTGATTACTTCCGCAGATTTCATCGTGCTCGATGCCTTCGGTACTCCGGTTCCCGCAGGCGGCGCACCCATCGCCCCGCTCGACTGGCTGGCAGCTAACGCCGAACGCTGGCTCGATGCAGTGGCGCCCGGGCGCCTCGTCTTCACCCTCCCCGGCCACGCCACCCTCTGGCGCGGTGAGGCCGCAGCGCCCGAACAGCTCGACTTCTCAGCCGCCGTCGCTCTGGCCGAATCGGTGGGCGCCACCAGTCTTTTCGATGCCGCGAGCCGCACTGGCCGCTTCGATTTCCGTGCCGGGGACGGCACCACCAGCCGCGTCTGGCTCTCGGATGCCGCGACGCTCTTCAACCAGCTCGCCATTCTCGATGCCGCCGGAGCCCGCCGTATCGGCATCGACCGGCTTGGCGAGGGCGACCCGCAGGTCTGGACGCTGGCCGCCGCCCTCCACGCACGCGGCGAGTTGTCGAGCCACGCCGCCGAGGCCTTCGCCTATGCCTCCGTCCCCGAAACGCAGGGGAGCGGCGAGCTGGCCTATATCTCAGGCACCGCCAGCATCGGCGCCCGCCAGATCGCCCATGCGCGCGAGGACGGGCTCATCAGCGACGTCCGCGTCGCCCGCTTCCCCACCCGGCAGACCCTGCACAATTTCGAGAGCCCGAGGGACCGCCGCATCGTCCTCTCCTTCGACGATGGCCCCAGCCCGGCCAACACCCAGCCCATCCTCGATATCCTCGCGCAAAAACAGGTGCCGGCGGTCTTCTTCGTCGTCGGCGATGCGGTGCTGCGCCACCCCGAGGGCCTCCGGCGCATCATTGCCGCCGGCCATGAGGTGGGCAACCACACCTTCAGCCACGTCAACATGGCCGAGATCTCATCCGAGCAGTTCCGGCTCGAACTCAACAGCACGCAGGAGCTGATCGAAAGCGCCGGCGGGGTGCATTCGCGCCTCTTCCGGCCGCCCTATCTCATCAATCGCGAGCCGCCGAGCCCGATCAAGCAGGCCAATTTCGATCTGCTGCTCGAAGCCGGCTACATCTCGGTGAACGCTGCGGTGGATTCCGTCGACTGGGCCGCCGACAGCCCCGCCCGTATCGTCGCCCGCACACTCGCCGCCATCCGCTCGGGCGAGGGCCACATGCTGCTGATGCATGATGGCGGCGGCCCGCGCTCCATGACCATCGCCGCCCTGCCCGAAATCATCGACCAAGCCCGCGCCGAGGGCTATGAATTCGTCTCGCTGGCCGATTATTTCGGAGTGCCGCCCGAGGCGCTCAACCGGCCGGTCGGGGCCGATACCCACCCGCTCTACCGCGCGCTCGTAATGCCGGTCGTGGGCACCTATCACTGGGCCGGCGGGGTGTTCTTTGCCATCATCGGGGTCACCATGATCATCGGTATCGGCCGCATGGTGGTCGTGCTGGCGCTCTCGGCTTTCGCCCGGCCCCAGCGAAGGCTGGTGCTGCCCGACCCGGCCCCGCTCGTCTCGGTCATCGTGCCCGCCTATAACGAAGAGGCGGTGATCCTTGCGACGCTGCGCTCGCTGCTGGCCTCGGACTATTCCAATCTCGAGATCATCGTGGTGGACGATGGCTCGAAGGACAACACCTTTGCCCTCGTCACCCGGCACTATGCCGGCCATCCCCGCGTCGTGGCGCTCACCAAGCCCAATGGCGGCAAGGCTTCGGCGCTCAATCTGGGCATCGCGCGCGCCAATGGCGCCTATTTCATCGGGCTAGATGCCGATACCCAGTTCGGCCGCGACACCATCTCCTGGCTGATCGCCGGCTTCACCGCGCCCGACATCGCGGCGGTGGCGGGCAATGCCAAGGTGGGCAACCGGCACACCATCCTCACCAAATGCCAGGCGATCGAATACATCACCTCGCAGAACCTGGACAAACGCGGTTTCGAGGTCATCAACGCCATCACCGTGGTGCCCGGCTGCGTCGGGGCGTGGCGCCGCGATGCGGTGCTGGCGGTCGATGGCTATTGCGACCGCACGCTGGCCGAGGATGCCGACCTCACCGTTCGCATCCTTTGCGAGGGCTATCGCATCGTCTATGAGCCGCGCGCCATCGCGCTCACCGAAGCGCCGGCCTCGCTCAGGGATTTTCTGAAGCAGCGCTTCCGCTGGTCCTTTGGCACCCTGCAGGTCATCTGGAAGAACAAGGGGCTGCTCGTCACCTCGCCCAACAAGGCGGTGGGCTGGCTGGTCATTCCGCAGATGGTGCTCTTCCAGCTCACGCTGCCCTTCCTCGCTCCGCTGCTCGATCTGGCGCTGATCTGGGCGGTCTCCACCGGGCTCTGGCACATGGGGATGAACCCCGGCCAGTCGATGCCCGACCACAATCTCATGATGATCCAGTCCTGGCTGCTCTATACCGTGCTCGACGGCATCTATGGCCTGGCCGCCTATGTCGATGAATGGAAGGAAGACAAGAAGCTCATGCTGATGCTGCCGGTACAGCGGCTGTTCTACCGGCATCTGCTCAACTTCGCGCTCGCCAAGGCCATCATCCTCGCCATTCGCGGCCGCATGGTGGGCTGGGGCACGCTCAAGCGCGAGGGTACGGTGGCGCTTTCGGGCTGAGGCAAGCGGCCGATCCGGGCGAACCGGTTTCCACTTCGGCTGGAACGCTCTAGAAGGCGAAATCGCTTCGCTATTCCGAAGGCCGCCTCTTGCCCGCTCCAACGACCCAGCCCGCCCTGCCGATGTCGAAACTCCTGCCGCGCATGGCGCTGGCGCTCGGGCTCGGAGCCGGTGGCGGCGCGCTGTTCTTTCTCCTGCACGTGCCGCTGCCCTGGCTTCTGGGCGCCCTGACCGCCTGCGTCGTCGGCGCGCTGCTCAACCTGCCGATCCGCATGCCCGAAAAGGTGCGGCCGCCGATGTCGGTGATCATCGGGGTGATGCTGGGCTCAACCTTCACCCCGCAGATGATGGCCGGCGCCCTGGGCTGGCTGCCGAGCCTGGTGGGGCTCGCCTTCTTCCTCGCGGCGGCCGGGGCGGTGACCATCACCTATTTCCGCTTCGTGGCCGGCTACGACATGCGCACCGCCTATTTCTGCGGCATGCCGGGCGGGCTCGTCGAAATGGTGCTTCTGGGCGAGAGCGCCGGGGCCGACACCCGCAAGGTCGCGCTCGTGCATGCGGCACGCGTCATGCTGGTGATCTTCGCTGTACCCTTCATCGTGCAGATGATGACGGGCGCCAACCTTGCCCGCCCGGCTGCCGATGCCGCCACCTTTGCCGATCTGACGCCGATGGCGGGCCTCTGGTTCTTCATCACCGCCGCGCTCGGGCTCGTGGTGGCGCGGTTTGCGCCCATTCCGGCCCCCTACATGCTCGGGCCGATGATCGTCAGCCTCATCGTACATCTGGCGGGATGGACCACCTTCAAGCCGCCGGTGGAACTGGTGATCTTTGCCCAGATCGTCATGGGCTGCGCCATAGGCTGCCGCTTCATCGGCGTCGGAGCCGGCGAATTGCTGCGCATGATCCTGACGTCGATCGGCGCCACCGCGGTGATGCTGACGGTCACGATGATCTTCGCCTGGGGCATGGGCGCGCTCTTCGGGCTCAATCCGGTGCAGGTGCTGCTGGCCTATTCGCCCGGCGGACTGATGGAGATGGGGCTCGTGGCCCTCGCCCTCAACATCGAGGTCGCCTTCGTGATCGTGCACCACCTCGTGCGCGTGCTGATGGTCTCGACCGGCGCCGCGCTGGTCGCCGGCCCGCTGGGGTTTCGCACCCGGCCGCCGACGGCCTGACCCGAGAAATCTGTCGACACATTCGTTTCCAGCGCGCGCCTTATTGACAGGCTTTAGCGGATTTGGTCATGTCTGCCACCAGTTCTGTCGACACAATGCCCCTAATGGCATGGCGGCGGCTGGACCAAGACAGCGCCTGCCACCCCGGCCGATGCAATGCGGCGGGGCAGCGTGCGGGCGCACAAGGAGGAAAACGATGAACCTTAAATCCGCAGTCCTGCCGGCCGCCCTGGCGCTCGGCCTTCTGACCGGCGCCGCCCAGGCGCAGGTCAATGTGATGCTGCCGGCCGGCACCGGCGGCGGCTGGGACACCACGGGCCGCCAGGCCTTCGCGGCGATGAACGCGGCCGGCATCTATACGGGCGGCGTCAACTTCACCAATACCGGGGGCGCCGGCGGCACCATCGGGCTCGCCGAGTTCCTGTCGACCTCGACCGGTTCGGCCGATGCGCTGGCTGTGTTCGGCGCCATCACCGTGGGCGCCATCGAACTCAACAGCTCGCCCATCAACCTCGCCGAATTCCGCCCCGTCGCGCGCCTCACCGCCGAGTATCTGGTGATCGCGGTTGCGGCCAATTCCGACATCGATACGCTCGAAGAGCTGGCTGCGGCCCTAAAGGCCAATCCGGGCGGCACACCCGTCGGCGGCGGCTCGGCCGGTGGCGTCGACCATATCGCGCTCGCGCTCTTTGCCCAGGCGGCCGAAGTGCCGGTGGCCGACCTCAACTACATTCCGCAGACCTCGGGCGCCGAGACGGTGACCGGCATCGTCAACGGCACGCTCGTCGCCGGCATCTCGGGCACCTCCGAGTTCAGCCAGTTTGCCGAGCAGGGCCGCATCAAGATCCTCGGCGTCACCTCGGCCGAGCGTCGCGAGAGCCTGCCCGACGTGCCGACCTTCGCCGAAGCCGGTTATGACGTCGAGCTCGCCAACTGGCGCGGCGTCCTGGCCGCTCCGGGCGCTCCGGACGACAACTACAGCATGTGGGTCGAGAACTTCGCCAAGCTCGCCGAGTCCGATGCCTGGAAGCAGGTGCTCGCGACCCAGGGCTGGGACGACTATTATCTGGGCGGGGAAGAGTTCGGCGCCTTCATCGCCGAGCAGACCGAGACCCAGGGCCAGATCCTGCGGGATGCCGGCCTTGTCAACTGAAGGCCAGACGACAAATGAGGGGGGTGGCCGCAAGGCTGCCCCCTATCGCCGCCCCTACTGGCTGGGTGCGCTCGTGTCCGCCATGGGCGCGCTCTGGCTCTATAACGCCTATTTCCTGCCCCAGGGCGCGCGCTATGCCGCCATCGGGCCGGGCCTCTTCGTCACGATCGCGGGCGCGGGCCTCCTGATCCTGGGCATCATCCTCATGGTGCAGATCCATCGTGGCGAGCGCTTCGAGCCGCAGGATGCCGAGGATGCCGCCGCCGATGCGCCGATGGACCGCAACGCGTTCCTCATCGCGCTGCTCGCTGTGGTTCTGCCCATCATCATCATGCGGCCGTTCGGCCTGCCGATCACCGCCATGATCGCTTTCACGCTGGTCTGCCGCGCCTTCGGCTCGCGCGCCTGGGTGGTGAATCTGATCACCGGCGCCATCATCGGGGCGCTCGCCTGGTTCCTGTTCAGCCGCCTCGGCCTGCAGCTGGGCCCGTTCTTCGGGCAGCGGTCGAACACGCTTTTTGCCTTTCTGGGGTTCTGATCGATGTCGACATTCGAACTCCTGATGCAGGGCTTCGGGGTTGCGCTGCAGCCCGTCAACCTGATGTGGGCGCTGATCGGCTCGGTGCTGGGCACCGCCATCGGCATCCTGCCCGGCATCGGCCCGGCGCTGACCATCGCGCTGCTCCTGCCCGTCACCATCACGCTGGCCCCGGAATCGGCCTTCATCATGTTCGCCGGCGTGCTGTATGGCGCCATGTATGGCGGCTCCACCACCTCGATCCTGATCAACACCCCGGGCGAAGCCGGCTCGATGATGACGGCGCTCGAGGGCAACAAGATGGCCCGGGCCGGGCGCGGCGCCGCGGCGCTCGCCACCGCCGCCATCGGCTCGTTCGTAGCCGGCACCATCGCCACCCTCGCGCTCACCTTCATCGCCCCGGCGATCGCAGAGCTCGCCTTCTATTTCCGCCCGGCCGATTATTTCGCCATCACCGTCCTGGCTTTCTGCTCGGTCGCGGTCGTCATGGGCCGCTCGCGCACCCGTGGCTTCATCTCGCTCTTTATCGGCATCGCGCTCGGGGTCGTGGGCATCGATGCCATGGCCGGCCAGCCGCGCCTCACCTTCGGCATGATGCAGCTCCTGAAAGGCATCGAGCTCACCGTGGTTCTGGTGTCGCTCTTTGCCGTGGGCGAAATGCTCTATGTGGCGAGCCGCTATCGCTCGGTGCCGGGCACCATGGTCTCGATCAAGGGTCAGTCCTGGTTCACCCGCAATGATTTCAAGCGCTCCTGGGCGCCATGGCTGCGCGGCACCGCCATCGGCTTCCCGCTCGGGGCGCTGCCGGGTTCGGGCTCCGAAATTCCCACCATGCTGTCCTATACGCTGGAGCGTAAGCTCTCGCGTTCGGGCGAATTCGGCAAGGGCGCCATCGAAGGCGTGGCGGGTCCCGAGGCGGCCAATAACGCTGCTGCCGCCGGCATTCTCGTGCCGCTCCTCACCCTCGGCCTGCCCACTTCGGCCACCGCCGCGGTGCTGCTCGCCGCCTTCCAGAATTATGGCCTGCAGCCGGGCCCCAACCTCTTTTCCAACAATCCGGCGCTGGTCTGGGGCCTGATTGCCTCGCTCTATATCGGCAACTGCATGCTGCTGGTACTCAACCTGCCGCTGGTCGGGCTCTGGGTGCAGCTGCTGCGCATTCCGCGCCCGCAGCTTTATGCCGGCATTCTCGTGTTTGCCATGATCGGGGTGTGGGGGCTGGCGCAGTCCTGGGTCGATCTCACCATCATGGCGCTGGTGGGGCTCATGGGCTACGTCATGCGCGTCTATGATTTCCCCATCGCTCCGGTGCTGATCGGGCTCATCCTCGGGCCGATGGCCGAGGGCTATCTGCGCACCGCGCTTGCCGCCTCGCAGGGCAATCCGGTCGCGCTCGTTTCCACCCCTGTTTCTGCGACGGTGATGACCATCGCCGTCCTGATCTTCGCCCTGCCGCCGCTCCTCAAGCGGCTCAAGGCCGACGCCTGACGGATGGCTCCGGCTGCGTGCCGGAGCCGCACGCCCCTTTCCTTGCAGCCTATGTTGAGTTCAATGATCAAGCACGACGTCAAGGTCCACCCCTCGGCCGATAATTTGCCCCGCGACAAGCAGCTGGCCTGGGCCATCGCCCGCTTCGCCGCCAATGTCGGGCCCATCGAGGATGATGTGCGCGAGATGATTGCGTGCCGCATCGTCGACAATGCCAGCGTGGCGCTCGCCGCCATCAACCGCCGGCCCGTCGCCTCCGCGCGCGCCATGGCTTTGGCCCATCCGAGAAAGAAGGGCGCAACGCTTTACGGGCTGTCGCCCTCGATCCGCGTCGATGCCGAATGGGCCGCCTGGGCCAATGCCACCGCCGTGCGTGAACTCGACTATCACGACACCTTCCTTGCCGCCGACTATGCCCATCCCGGCGATGCCATCTCCCCGCTCGTGGCCGTGGCCCAGCAGATGGGGCTCGATGGCGAGGCGCTCGTGCGCGGCATCGCGGTCGCCTATGAGGTGCATGTGGCGCTGGTGAAGGCCATTTCGCTGCACAAATACAAGAAGGACCACATCGCCCATCTCGCGCCCGGCACCACGGCGGGCATCGGCGCCATGCTGGGCCTGCCGGTCGAGCAGATCTTCCAGGCCGTCAACCAGACGGTGCACCTGGCCTTTTCCACCCGCCAGTCGCGCAAGGGCGAGATCTCGTCGTGGAAGGCCTATGTGCCGGGCCATTCGGGCAAGCTCTGCATCGAGGCGGTAGATCGCGCCATGCGCGGCGAAGGCTCGCCCTCGCCCATTTATGAAGGCGAGGATTCGGTCATCGCCTGGATGCTGGGCGGCAAGTCCGATGCCTATTCGGTCTATCTGCCCGCCGATGGCGAGAGCCCGCGCGGCATTCTCGAAACCTACACCAAGGCACATTCGGCCGAGTACCAGGCGCAGGCCCTGATCGATCTGGCCATCGACCTGGCTCCGCGTATCGGCGATCTCTCGAAGGTCAAGTCGATCCTGCTCGAAACCAGCCACCACACCCATCATGTGATCGGCACCGGCGCCAACGATCCGCAAAAGCTCGATCCCGAGGCCAGCCGCGAAACGCTGGACCACTCGATCATGTACATCCTCGCCGTCGCGCTCGAGGATCGCCGCTGGCACCATGTGGACAGCTACACCCGCGAGCGCGCCCGTCGGGCCGCCGAGACCGGGCTCTGGCACAAGATCACCACGGTGGAAAAGCCCGACTGGACGACCCGCTATCTCGATCCCGATCCGGACAAGCGAGCCTTTGGCGGCCGCATCGTGGTGACGCTCGAAGACGGCACGGTCATCGCCGAGGAGCGGGGCGTTGCCGATGCCCATCCCAATGGCGCCCATCCCTGGACCTGGCCCGACTATCGCGGCAAGTTCGAAACGCTGGCGAGCGACATGCTGCCCACCGAGGCGCGTGAAGCCTTCTATGCCGCCGTGCGCGGCGTGGCCGGCCTTAAGGGTACCGAACTCGATGCCCTGATGCCGTCGCTGCCCGAGGGGCAGGTGAGCCCCAGCCGGCCGACCGGTGAAGGCATCTTCGATCGCGGGCTGGAGTAGGCCATGGGCGCGCGCGAGATCAACAAGGCGTTCCGCGCCCGCCTCGGTGGCGGGCCGGTACTGCTGCCGGGCGCGGCCAATGCGCTGGCGGCCCGCATCATCGAGGATATGGGCTTCGAGGCCATCTATCTCTCGGGGGCCGGGCTCACCAACACCTATCTGGGCATGCCCGATCTCGGCTTTGTCAGCCTCCCCGAGATCGCCCAGCATGTGGCCACCATCCGCGATGCCACCAACCTGCCCATCATCGTCGATGCCGATACAGGCTTTGGCAATGCGCTCAATGTGCGGCACACCATCCGCACGCTGGAGCGGGCCGGCGCTACGGCCGTGCAGCTTGAAGACCAGGTCAATCCCAAGCGCTGCGGGCATTTCTCGGGCAAGGACGTGGTCGACCTCACCGAGGCACGCAGCCGCATCAAGGCGGCCGTGGATGCGCGCGAGGACGGGAACCTCCTGATCCTCGCCCGCACCGACGCACGCGCGACGCAAGGTTTTGACGCGGCCATCGAGCGGGCCCAGGCCTTCATCGAGGATGGCGCCGACATCACCTTCGTCGAGGCCCCCGAAAGCGTCGATGAGATCCGCGCCATCCCGGCCCGGCTCACCGGCACGCCGCAACTGGTCAATCTCGTGGTGGGCGGGCGTACGCCGATCATCGGGTTCGACGAGCTCGGGCAGATGGGCTTTTCGCTCGTGCTCTATGCCAATGTCGCGCTCCAGGGCGCGATCTACGGCATGCAGGCGGCGCTCGGCCAGCTCAAGGCCGATGGCCGGCTGGGCGAGGATGGGCCGGTGGCCAGCTTCAAGGAGCGGCAGCGTCTGGTGCGCAAGCCCGAATTCGACGCCCTCGAGAAGCGCTATGCCGGAGACGGGCGCTGACATGACCGGCGAGGCGGGCGCGGCGCTCGTCGATGAGGAGCGCTCGCTCGCCGATGCGCTCTTTGCCCGCCTCTCCGAAGCCATCGTCTCGGGCGATTTCGGCCCGGGCGAAAAACTCTCCGAGCCCCGCCTCGCCGCCCGTTTCGGGGTGAGCCGCGGACCCTTGCGCGAGGCGATCAGACGGCTCGAGGAGCGCAAGCTCGTCGAGCGCGCCCCGCGCCAGGGCGTGCGGGTGGTCACCCCATCGCTGCCGGCGGCCGTCGCGCTCTTCAAGATCCGCGAGGTGCTCGAAGGGCTGGCGGCGCGCGAGGCAGCAGAGCGGGCCACGCCCTCGGACGTCGCCGGGCTCGAAGCCATGATGGCCGAACACCGTACGGCGCTCGAGCGGCCCGATGCCATGGTCTATTGGCAGGCGACCGCGAATTCCGATTTTCATTTCGAGATCGCGCGGCTGGCCCGCAACGACCAGCTCTTCGATCTACTCTGCAACGAGTATTACACGCTCTTCCGGCTCTATCGCATGCAGCACCGCATCGTGCCGGGCCGCGCATTGCGTGCCCTTCAGGAGCATGAGCGCATCGTCGGCGCCATCGCCGACCGCGATGGCGAACTCGCCGAATTCCTCATGCGCCGCCACATCGCATCGGCCCGCCTCTCCCTCGAGGCGTCGGCGCGGCAGTAGAGATGGAAAGTCGTCGGTGTCATTCCGCGCAGGCGGGAATCCAGCCTCTCTTGACGTCCAAGCGCTATCTTGGCCATCGCAAGCTGGATTCCCGCCTGCGCGGGAATGACACCGTGGTTGTGGCGGAATGGTGCAAAAGCCGACATGTGGGGACTATCAAAGGACCTCACCCTGAGGAGCCTCGCAGAGGCGTCTCGAAGGGCGAGGTCCGGGCCCCATCCTCTCCGCCCTCGTGGTTCGAGACGCGCCTTTGGCGCTCCTCACCATGAAGGCGCGAGGAGATCAGGGAGCCCCAGCAGTACCCTCTCACGCCAATCCTGACCCCGCTGCATGGCTCCCTTGCACCGTCATCCCTTGTCCTTTGGCCATAAGGGCCCAAATAAACGGCACACGCAAGGAGAGATGAAATGACCAGCACCAAGTCGAACGGCTTCATGAACCGCGCCCGCAATTTCGTGGCCAGCGCCGAGTCGCTCTTCGCTGTTGCCGGTGCCATCGAAGGCCGCCGCCGCCCCGCTCGCGCCGACCTCGAGCGCCTGGGCATCGACGCCGACAGCTTCTACAAGATCGGCTAAGGCCTCTTCCTTCTCCCCTCGAGGGGAGAAGGAAAAACGCAGCCCCTACCGCCCTGTGGCATCCATCAGCAGCCTGTGGGTGCGCAGGGCGTCGGCATAAGAACAGGTGAGGATCGAGGGATCGTTGGCCCGCACCGCGGCCAGAAACGCCCGATCCTGGATGCGATAGGCGTTTTCCACCAGCGACAGCCGCCGCGTCTCGCCGTTTTCGGTCAGCGTCGCGCCCGTCAGGTCGATCGAGACCAGCAGGTGTTCGGCGATGAACCGCAGGCTCAGGCTTTCGGTCTTGTCGAGCACGCAGGCCGTGGTGAAGACGCCCGGCGTGCCATCGCCAAACTCAACCAGCATCGCCTGCGCCGAAGCGACGTCCGCATCCTCGAAATGTCGCGTCGGCGCGGGATTGGCGCGATGGGCCACCGGCACCGCCGGCCCCAGCAGGTGCAGCGCCAGATCGACCAGATGGGTCGCCTGCTCCACCAGTTGGCCGCCGCTCGTGGCGTTGCGCCGCCACCAGAGTGGCCCGGGCGTCCGCGTCAGGTATTCCCCGATCACCATGCGCACCGGATGCGCCGCGAGCGCCTGCCGCACTTCGCCCAGCACATCCATGGCGCGCAGATTATAGCCCACCCCCACCACCAGCCCGGCCTTTTCGATCGCCGCCGCGATGGTCTCGGCGGTCTGCCGGTCCGTGGCGATGGGCTTTTCGACAAGGAAGGGAATGCGGGCCGCAATCAGCCTGGCCTCGATCTCCCCGTGCTGGTGGGGCGGCACCGTGACGATGGCAATATCGGGCCGCGCCGTCGCGATCAGCGTATCGAGGTCCGAAAAGACCTCTCCGCCGTAATCGGCCGCCAGTGCAGGACCCGATGGCCCGCCAGTGCCCAGATGGGCGACCACTGCCACATCGCTGTCGCGCCCGATCATCTCGAGGTGGCGGCGGGCGAAATGGCCGGTGCCGATCATTGCCAGTCTGAGCGCAGCCGCATCCATGCCGATATCCTCTCTAACAACAGGCGAGGCCGATGCGGCCCCGCCTTTAGGGTCATGCCAATATCGTGGCTATCCACGCTGGTCGAGGGGAACGAAGGCGAGGTTTTCGGGCCCGACATAATTGGCTGAGGGACGGATGATCTTGTTGTCGGCCCGCTGCTCCATCACATGGGCGCTCCAGCCCGAAGTGCGCGCCACCACGAAGAGCGGGGTGAACATCGCGGTGGGCACCCCCAGCATGTGGTAGGAAACAGCGCTGTACCAGTCGAGATTGGCGAACATGGTCTTGGTCGCCTTCATCACCTGTTCGATGCGCTCGGCGATCTCAAACATGCGCATTGAGCCGCGCGTTTCCGAGAGCGAGCGCGCCACCTTTTTGATCACCTCGTTGCGCGGGTCGGAGACGGTATAGACCGGGTGTCCGAACCCGATGATCACTTCCTTTGCCTCCACCCGGCGCCGGATATCGGCCTCCGCTTCGTCGGGCGTGGCGTAGCGCTTCTGCACGGCAAAGGCATATTCATTGGCCCCGCCATGCTTGGGCCCGCGCAGCGCCCCGATGGCCCCGGTGATGGCCGAATACATATCCGAGCCCGTGCCCGCTATGGTGCGCGCGGTGAAGGTCGAGGCGTTGAATTCGTGCTCGGCATAAAGAATGAGCGAGGTATGCATCGCCCGCACCGCCTCGGCATCGGGCGCCTTGCCGTGCAGCAGATGCAGGAAGTGCCCGCCGATCGAGGCATCGTCGGTCTCGATGGTGATGCGCCGGCCATTATGGGAAAAATGGTACCAGTAGAGCAGCATCGAGCCGAACGAGGCCATCAGGCGGTCGGCAATGTCGCGCGCGCCCGGCGCATCATGGGCTTCCGCCTCGGGCAGAACGCAGCCCAGCACCGAGGCGCCGGTGCGCATCACATCCATCGGGTGGGCCGAAGCGGGCAGCGTTTCGAGCGCGCGGCGCACCGCATCGGGCAGGCCGCGCAGCGCGATCAGCTTGTCGCGATAGGCGGAAAGTTCAGCCTCGGTCGGCAGCGTGCCATGCACGAGGAGATAGGCGATTTCCTCGAATTCCGAGCTTTCGGCGATATCGAGGATGTCGTAGCCGCGATAATGCAGGTCATTGCCGCTGCGCCCCACCGTACAGAGCGCGGTGTTGCCGGCAACCACGCCCGAAAGGGCCACGGATTTCTTTGGCTTGAAGCCTGCGGGCGCGTCGCTCATTGCGCGTCTCCTCTCCTGTTGTTGAGGTGAACCATGCGCGAGCCGGGGCCTGCGCGCAAGCCGGCCACGGCGCGCCCTCAGCCCGCCGCGACGGGAAATGCATGAGGCCATGCGTAGAAATACGGCAGCGTGGAAAGCGCCACCGGTTTCGGCGCGCCGCGCGAGCGGCTAGATGAGTGTCAGCCTCTTCCGCCGCGCCCGGAGCCACTTTCATGAGCCTGCCCGAAATCGAGATCGTCGCTGCCCGCCGCACCCCCATCGGGGCCCATAATGGCGCGCTCGCCAGCCTGCCCGCCCATGCGCTCGGCGCCACCGCCATTGCTGCCGCCCTCGCCGATGCCGGGCTTTCGGGCGCCGATATCGACGAAACCATCCTCGGGCAGGTGCTGACGGCGGCGGCCGGCATGAACCCGGCCCGGCAGGCGGCGCGCCTTGCCGGCATCGCCGATGCCGCCCCAGCCCTGTCGGTCAACCAGGTCTGCGGCTCGGGCCTGCGCGCGGTGATGCTCGGGGCCCAGCAGATCATGACGGGGCTCTCGCGCATCGTCGTCGCGGGCGGGCAGGAAAGCATGAGCCAGGCCCCGCACGCCGCCCTCATCCGCCCCGGCCGCAAGCTGGGCGACATGACGCTGGTCGATACCGTGATGAGCGATGGGCTGTCCGATGCGTTTTACGGCTATCCCATGGGTATCACGGCGGAAAACATCGTTGCCCGCTATGGCCTTAGCCGTGCCGACCAGGATGATTTCGCGCTGGCGAGCCAGAAGAAGGCCGCCGCCGCCATCGCCGCCGGCCGCTTTGCAGCCGAGATCGCGCCCGTCACCGTCAAGGGCCGCAAGGGTGACGTGGCAGTGACCGCCGACGAACATCCCCGCCCCGAAACCGATCTTGCCGGCCTCGCGCGCCTGCGCCCCGCGTTTGCCGCCGATGGCACGGTGACGGCCGGCAATGCCTCTGGCGTCAATGATGGCGCCGCGGCGCTGATCCTGATGAGCGCCGATGAGCGGGCCGCGCGCGGGCTTTCGAGCCTCGGTCGCATCGCCGGCTTCGGCCAGTGCGGGCTTGATCCGCAGGTCATGGGGCTCGGGCCCATCGAGGCCTCGCGCCGCGCCATCGCCCGCGCCGGCTGGAGCACGGACAGCGTCGAGCTCTGGGAACTGAACGAGGCCTTCGCCGCCCAGAGCCTCGCGGTCACCCGCGATCTCGACATCGATCCGGCCCGCGTCAACGTCAATGGCGGCGCCATCGCGCTCGGCCACCCCATCGGCGCCTCGGGCGCCCGGGTGCTCGTCACGCTGCTCCACGAAATGCAGCGGCGAAACGCAAACCGCGGCATCGCCAGCCTCTGCATCGGGGGCGGCATGGGCATCGCCCTCTGCATCGAGCGGGGCTAAGGGCACGGTTCTCCGCGCCGACAGCTCATCCCCACTGGCCGTCCCTACGAAAGCAGGGACGTCCGTTTGCGAAGCTTCCCGGCCCACGAGAGAAGCATCTCGACGCTCAAGGCCCCCTACCCCGGGATATCGAACTTCACCCCCTGCGCCAGCGGCAGGGTGCGGCCATAATTGATGGCGCTGGTCTGGCGGCGCATATAGCCCTTCCAGGCGTCCGAGCCGGATTCGCGTCCGCCGCCGGTTTCCTTCTCGCCCCCGAAGGCTCCGCCGATTTCGGCACCCGATGGCCCCATATTGACATTGGCGATGCCGCAATCGGACCCGGCAGCCGACAGGAACTGCTCGATCTCGCGCATGTCGGTGGCAAAGATCGAGGAGGAGAGGCCCTGAGGCACCCCGTTCTGGAGCGCGATGGCCTCCTCGATATCCCTGTAGCGCACCACATAGAGAATCGGCGCGAAGGTCTCCTCGAGCATCGGGCCCGTCTGGCCCGGCATTTCCACCAGCGCCGGCCGGGCATAGAAGGCGGCTTCCGCCCCCTCCACCGCCACGCGTCCGCCCCCTGTCACCGTGCCACCGGCCGCCCGCGCCGTATCGAGCGCCCGCTCCATGCCCTCGAAGGCCGAGCGGTCGATCAGCGGCCCCACCAGCGTTTCGCCCGCGAGCGGGTCGCCCACTGCCACCGCGCCATAGACCGTGCGCAGCCGGTGCAGCAGCGCGTCATAGACGCTTTCATGCACGACCAGGCGGCGCAGCGTGGTGCAGCGCTGCCCCGCCGTGCCCATGGCGGCAAAGGCGATGG
This sequence comes from Devosia enhydra, assembly GCF_900119845.1. Taxonomy (GTDB): domain Bacteria; phylum Pseudomonadota; class Alphaproteobacteria; order Rhizobiales; family Devosiaceae; genus FPKU01. Next base: position 265,062 of record NZ_FPKU01000004.1, on the reverse strand, counting down.
CCCGCAGCGCCAGGTCGAGATCGGCCGAAGGCGCCACGATCGAGGCATTGTTGCCGCCCAGCTCGAGAATGCTGCGCCCGAAGCGCCGCGCCACCGCTTCGCCCACGGCGCGTCCCATGCGGGTCGAACCGGTGGCCGAGACCACCGCGACCCGGTGATCCTCGGCCAGCAATTCCCCCAGGTCGCGCTCCCCGATGATCAGCCCCGAGAGCCCCTCGGGCGCGTCGCCGAACTGGGCGATCGCCCGCATCAGCAGCGCCTGGCAGGCGAGCGCCGTCAGCGGCGCCTTTTCGGACGGCTTCCAGACGATGGCATCGCCACAGGCAAGCGCCAGCGCCGCATTCCAGGCCCAGACCGCGACGGGAAAATTGAAGGCCGAGATGATGCCCACCACCCCGGCGGGGTGCCATTGCTCGATCATCCTGTGGTCGGGCCGTTCGCTCGCGATCACGAGGCCATAAAGCTGGCGCGAGAGCCCAAGCGCGAAGTCGCAGATGTCGATCATCTCCTGCACTTCGCCCAGGCCTTCGGAGGGCACCTTGCCCACCTCGATCGAAACCAGCCGTCCCAGATCGTCCTTGTTGGCCCGCAACTGCTCGCCAAAAAGCCGTACGAGTTCGCCCCGGCGCGGCGCGGGCACCTTGCGCCAGAGCGCGAAGGCCTCGGCGGCCTTGCCGATGATGGCATCGGCCGCTTCCGGCGTCGTCGGCTTTACCGCGCCGATCGGCCCGCCATCGAGCGGCGAGCGGGCGACGAGCTGGCCGCCCAGCGCGCCGGCCGGAACGCCGAGCCGTTCCAGGATGGTCTTGGTCTCGCTGACATAGCGGCTCATCGGCTTAGTCCTTCTGCTGTCCGGCAAGCCGGCGATAACGATGCAGGGCGGTCACCGTGTCGAGAGACCCCGCCCAAAGTCTTGAACCTGATGATCGAAAAGCCTGCGTCAGAATCCGAGCCAAGGCTTGAGGTCGACCAGCGCCTGCCATGAGTGCAGCACGCCCGCCCGGCTGCGCGCATCGTCATCGGCGACCTCGGGCGTCATCACGAGGTCATGACCATCCTGCGGGACATAGCCGATGACCCGACGCGCCTCGGACAAATCCCAGCGCATGCCGGGATTGTTGGAGGTGAGGTTGAGGATGGCAAAGCCGGGGTCCGCGGCGTCCAGCGCCCCCTGCATGGCGGCCACCATGTCGCGGTTCGAGAGCCACATCTGCTGCCCCCAGCTGCCCATATGCATGTGCGGACCGGGGATGTTCTCTCCAACCTGACAATAGCCGATGCGCAGCGCGATGGCCGAGCCGTGCCCCTCTGCGACATAGGCGCGGCAAAGCTGCTCGCCGATCAGCTTGGAGACGCCATAGGGCGTGAAGGGCGCCGGCGGCATCGCCTCGGTCACCGGCCCCTGCCGAAACCGGTAGCCGCCCATCACGTGATTGGTGCTGGCAAACACCATCCGCGCACCCGGAGCGTGGCGTTTCATCGCCTTGAGCACGTTCTGCGTGCCGATGATGTTCATCGGCAGCACATCCTCCCACACCTCGGTCGGGGCACCGGCGGCGGCAAAATGGAAGACGCAGTCGACCCCGGCAAAGCCTTGGGCCCAGGCCTCGTCATAGATCGAAATATCGCCCGACAGATCGGCGCCTTCGGCTTTGTCGAAGGCGATGATGTCGGAATAGCCGTGAGACCGCAGATGCGCGGCGAGCTTGGTGCCGAGATTGCCGCGTCCGCCTGTGATCAGGATGCGTGCCGCCATGATTGCCCCCTTCCGGTATCAACGCGCCTCGAAACGCTCCAGGCTAGATTTCCTGCCCCGTTTCGGCGGCGAGCCAGCGGCGGAACGCGACCAGCGGCGGGTGCAGCGCGCGCTCCAGCGGCCAGACGAGGAAATAGCTTTCCGCGCTTTCCATCGGCAGCGGCAGCGCCTTGACGAGATCGCCCCGCGCCATCTCGGCCTCGATCAGGAAATCGGGCAGCAATGCGATGCCGAGCCCGGCGATGGCGGCCTGCGCGGCCGTCGCGAACTGGTCGAACAGCATGCCATGCACATTGTCGGCCGGCGCGCCGTGCCTCGCCAGCCAGCGCTCCCACGCGTCGGGGCGGGTGGTGAGGTGCAGCAGCGGCGCGGCGCGCAGATCGGCCGGCTGCTCGAAATGATAGCGTTCCTTGAGGCTCGGCGAGCAGGCCGGCACCACGGTCTCGCCCCTCAGCCGCAAATGCTGGGCCCCGGGCCAGTCGCTCGCGCCGAAATGGATGGCGGCATCGAAGGGCTCTCGATCGAAATCGAAGGGCGCTATGCGGGTCGATAGATTGATGGTGATGCCGGAATTGGCTTCGAGAAATTTCGGCAGGCGGGGCGCCAGCCAGCGGGTGCCGAAGGTCGGCAGAATGGCAAGGTTGAGCATGCCGCCGCCGGGATTGGCCCTGAGATTGAGCGTCGCCGAGCTGATGCGGTTGAGTGCATCGCGGATATGTCCGGCATAGGTAGCGCCCAGCGAGGTGAGCCGCACCGTCTGGCGTTCGCGCACGAAGAGCTCGGCGCCCAATTGCTCCTCGAGCTGGCGGATCTGCCGGCTGACGGCGCTCTGGGTGAGATTCACCTCGGCAGCGGCAGCGGTGAAGCTGCCAAGCCGGGCCGCGGCCTCGAACGAGACCAGCAACGAAGTGGGTGGCAGAAAGCGGCGGGGTATGGCCATGTCATTCCCGGCAAGAATGAACCTGACCGCCTGTCTCGCCCGGATCGCTGCCGGGGTCAAGATGAAGCCGCGCCGCAGGCACCCTCCTGCGCAGTACCGCTTCAGGGGCTCGTGCGATAACCGATATCGATGACCGCGCGACCGCCGGTGAGCCGCGAGACGCAGGCGCACATGCGATGGTTCTCGGCCTTTTCCTCGGGGCTGAGGAAGACGTCGCGATGGTCGATCGCGGCCTCGCGCTCGAGCACTTTGACCGCGCAGAGCCCGCATTCGCCGCGCTGGCAATCATAGATCATATCGACCCCTGCCCCGAGCAGCGCATCGAGCAGCGTCTGGTCCGGACGCACCGCAACCGAGAGGCCGCGATTGGCGATCTCGACGGTGAAGGGTTTTTCGAGATGTAGCCCGCTGTCCCCGAACACCTCGTAGCGCAGGCGGCTCACCGGCCGACCAGAGGCCGCCCAGACAGCCTTGGCGGCCTCCAGCATCCCGATCGGGCCGCAGAGATAGCACTCGGCATTGGCCGGCAGGGCGGAGAACTCGGCAGCGAGGTCGATATGATCGCCCTTGGCATTGTTGCGCAGCACGAGACGGTCGCCCAGAATACCCTGCAGCTCCTCGGCAAAGGCCATCAGCCCGCGCGAGCGTGCCCCATAGACGACGCGCAGGGACGCTCCGCGCGCGGCCAGCGCCTTGGCCATGCCGTAGATCGGCGTGATGCCGATACCGCCCGCCAGCAGCAGGTAATGGTCCGCCCGCCACGAGAGTTCGAAGCGGTTCTCCGGCACCGTCAGTGCGATGGCGTCACCTGTGGCGAGGCCCCACATGAAGCGTGACCCGCCCCGGCTTTGCGGGTGAAGCTTGACGGCGACGGCAAGATGGCCGGGGCCGGCAGGCACCACGGTATAGGTGCGGATCGCGGGCTCGCCGGCTATCGTCACCTTGAGATTGGTATGCGATCCGGGATCGAAGCGCGGCAGCGATCCATCCACCGCAAAGACGATGCGACGCACGTCCTCGGCCACGAGATCGGTGGAGACCACTCTGCCTTGTCGCCATTCGATGCGATTGCGCATGATCGGCTCCCAGCTAGAGCGAAACGAGGGCGAGCGCGGGAACGCGGCGAATGAGGCTGCGGTCCTGATCGAGCACGAATTCGAGATTCTGCCGCGCCAGCCGCGCATGCTCGCGCGCCAGCGCCTCGGCCCGCGCGCCTTCGCGCAACTCGATGGCAGCGACGATGGCGCGATGCTGGGCATGCCCGCCATAGAGCGAGCGGCGGAACTCGGGCACATCGGCCTGCTTGTCGAGAAAAGCCGACGGCGATGCAAAGGGCAGGCGCGTCACGCGCTCGATCTCGCGCCTGATGGTGAGGCTCGCAAGGCCGGAGAGCAGGTCGTGGAAGGCGGCATTGAGCTCGACATAGCGGTCGAACTGCATGTCAGCCAGATCGCCAGCCAAAGCCCGGTCGATCTCGACGAGAAGCCGCCTCAGCTCGGTCATTCGCGCCGGGGCCACGCCGCGTTCGGCTGCAAGGCGCACCGCCGTCCCTTCGAGCACCCCGCGCAGCTCGATGGCGTCGATCACCTCCTCGCGCGAAAAGCTGCGCACCGCATAGCCGCCCGATGGGATCTGCTCGACGAGCCCCTCCTGCTCCAGACGCGCCAGCGCAGCGCGCAGCGGCGTGCGTGACAGGCCCAGCCGCTGCGCAACGGCGATTTCGGAGAGCCGCGCGCCCGGCCTGATCTCGCCCGAAATCACGAGGTCGCGTACGCCCATCAAGGCCCGGTGCGACTGGCTGGCGCGCTCGCTGGGTTCGGCGCTCATTCGGCGGCCTGCCGCAGCGTGGTTTCCTCGGCGATCATCCGGTCGATGAGCCGACGCGCCCACATCGATCCAGCATCGATGTTGAGATTGTAGATGACATGGTCGGGATTGGCGTCGATCGCCTTCTGCTGGGCCTCGAGGATGTGCTCATCCTCGCGGAAGATCGAGGATACGCCCTCGCGCAGCCCATGAGTGCGGGCCTGTTCCGAGAGCTTGTAGTTGCGCGCGAAGGCCCAGAAATAATGGCAGGTCTTGTCGGTTTCGGGCGTCATGGTGTTGAGCACCATGCCGTTGACGCCCTGGCTGCGATCGCCCTCGGGCGCGCCCGTCCCGGTCGGGGCGACGCCCACATCGATGGCGATGGTCGAGGGCGCCTCGAAATTGATGATTTGCCAGCGGTCGACATTGCCCGGCTTGCCCAGTTGCCCGCGCCAGAAGGGCGGCGCATCGATATCGATCATCCAGCGGGTGATGGTGGCGGTCGTATCGGTGTGGGTAGCATCGAAGGGGGCTTCGGCCACGGCGCGGTTGCCGATCGAGGAGCCATGGACATAGGTCTCATGGGTCAGGTCCATGAGGTTGTCCACCACCAGCCGGTAATCGCAGCGCGCATGGATGTATTTGCCATCCGACGCCCATTCCGGATCATCGTTCCAGTGCAGATCCGGCACCAGCGCGGGATCGGCAAGCGCCGGGTCGCCCATCCACAGCCAGATGAAGCGGTGCCTTTCGACCAGAGGATAGGATTTGACACAGGCCGATGGATTTATGGTGTCCTGAGACGGCATGTATACACAGCGGCCGGTGTCGTCATATTCCAGCCCGTGATAGCCGCAGATGACATTGTCGCCATGCAGCTCGCCCATCGAGAGCGGCAGAAGGCGATGCCAGCAGGCATCAGCGAGTGCGACTGCGCTACCATCCTGTTTTCTATAGAGAACGACCGGCTTGTTGCAGAGCGTGCGGGCGAGCAGCGTGCGCTTCACCTCCACGTCCCAGGCGGCGGCATACCATGCGTTGAGCGGAAAGGCCGGCTTCACCATCTCGCGTCTCCTCCCAGATCGGCTCGCACCAGTACAAGCTGTATACATTCTCTCTGTCAAGCCTTGCCATGGCGGGGAATCGCAGGGCAGATGGCGCAAACATCAGGAGGATCGACCTTGGCCATCACACCGCCCCCCTATCGCGCCGACCATGTAGGCTCCCTGCTCCGCCCCTCCGCTCTGAAAGCGGCCCGCAAGCAGGCTCAGGAGGGCAAGATCGGCCCCGACGAGCTCAAGGCGATCGAGGACGAGGCCATCAAGGGCGCCATCAAGCTGCAACAGGATGCGGGCCTGAAGGCCGTGACCGATGGCGAATTCCGGCGGGCCTGGTGGCATTTCGACTTCATGGGCATGCTGGACGGGCTCGACATCATCCAGCGCGAGGGCGGCGGCATCCAGTTCCACGGCGTGGTGACCAAGGCCGACGTACCGGTCATCACCGACCGCCTCGACTTTCCCGACAACCATCCGATGCTCGAGCACTTCCGCTTCGTCGCCGCCAATACCGCGGTCACCCCGAAGATCTCGATCCCCGGCCCCTCCTGCGTGCATTTCCGCGTCGCGGCCGAGGATGTCGAGGTTAAGGCCTATCGCGACGACATCGAGCTTTATTTTTCCGACATCGCCAAGACCTACAACAAGGCGGTCAAGGCCTTCTATGCCGCCGGCTGCCGCTATCTGCAGATGGACGACATCTTCTTTGCCTATCTGTGCGATCCCAAGATCCGCGCCGCAAAGAAAGAGGCTGGCATCGACCCGGACTGGCTGATCGGCAAATATGCCTGGATGATGCATGAAGCGATTGCCGACCGGCCCGACGACATGCTGATCGGCATGCATATGTGCCGGGGCAATTTCAAATCCACCTGGGTGGCCGAAGGCGCCTATGATCCGGCGGCCGACGCCATCTTCAACCAGACCGGCGTCGACATCTACTTCATGGAATACGACACCGACCGCGCCGGCGGGCTCGAGCCGCTGCGGCTCCTGCCCAAGGGCAAGAAGCGCGTGCTGCCCGGCTTCATCACCACCAAGGTGCCCGATCTTGAGCCCCTCGAGGATCTGAAGCGCAAGTTCGAACTCGCCGGCAAGTATGCCGATCTCGACCAGCTCGGCATCGCCCCGCAATGCGGTTTTGCTTCGACCGAAGAGGGCAACAACGTCACCGAGGACGACCAGAAGCGCAAGCTCGACCTCGTTGTCCGCACGGCAGAGGCCATCTGGGGCGAGGTCTGACACGAGGCCGGCAACCGCGCCGGGCAACGCAGTTTTTTCACGATTGTGCTGGCGCTTGGGGCGCGGCGGGAGTTAGAGCCAGAGCAGAGGAGTTTGCTCCGGCATGACCACGCCCGCCCCGGATCTGAAACCGCAATCGGCACTGCGCCACAAGCCGTTCCGTATCTATTTCGCGGCGGGACTGGTCTCCTATCTCGGCATGTGGTTCGAAAAGGTCGCGCTGGGCTGGTTCGCCTGGGAGCTGACCCATTCAAGCTTCTGGACCGGCTTCGTCGCGGTGGCGGTGACGGCGCCGACCGGACTTTTCGGGCCGCTGATCGGGGTTCTGGCCGAGCGCTGGGATCACCGTCGCGCTTCGATCATCCTCAATATCATGCTCGGCTGCGCCTCTGTGGGGCTGTTCATCCTCGCGAGCCTCGATGGCGTCAGCATCCTGCCGGTGGCGGCGCTGTCGCTCGTCATCGGCGTCCTGAGCGCGCTCTACCATCCGGTGCGGCTGGTGCTGGTGAGCCAGGTGGTGCCGCGGCAATTCCTCGTCAGCGCCGTCAGCCTCACCGCAATGGCCTACAACGCCTCGCGCGTGGTTGGTCCTGCCCTTGCCGGCATCGTCATCGCCGCCGCCGGCACGCAGACAGCGTTTCTGGTCAATGCCAGCACCTACCTCCCCATCGCCATCGTGCTGCCCTTCCTGCCCCTGCTCGTGCGCGCACGGCCGACCGGCGACATGGGCGGGCTTGCCGCACAGCTGATGGCCGGGCTGCGCTATGCGCGCGGCCAGCGGCTGATCTGGTGGGCCATCGGCATCGCGGTCATTTCATCGCTGGTGGGCCGTGGCGCCGTCGAGATCATGCCCGCCATCGTTGGCAAGCTCCTGGGCGGCACTGCGGGCGATCTCGCCTTCTTCACCTCGCTGGCGGGGGGCGGAGCGGTTGCCGCATCGCTGTTCTACAGCTTTCTTTCGCCCGCACCCACGCGCATCGGCCTCTGGCTGGCGCTGTCTCTGCCGCTCAACACGCTCTCGATCATGGCGCTCGGGCTGGCGCAATCGAACTGGGTGATGGCCATTCTCTTCGTGGCCTCGGGGTTTTTCACCACCATCATCGGCATCGGCAGCCAGACCATCGTGCAGGTCTCGGTCGACGATGCCTACCGCGCCCGCGTGCTGACCTGGTGGAGTTCGGCCAATTTCGGCGGCGCGACGCTCGGCGCGATGTCGATGGGCATCGGCGGCGATATCTTTCCGCTCAGCGCCGTGCTGCTCACCTTCGGGCTCGTGGGCACGGCGGTCGGCATCTGGAGCGCGCTGAGGCCAAGGGTCTGAGCGCAGGCCTTCAGAGCCTGAGGAAGCGCACCGTATCTGGGTCGACCGGAATGCCTGAGACCACACGCCGATCGGCTTCGTCCCATTCGCGATCTCCCGGCGCCATTACGCGCCCGCCTTCGCGCGTCGGGGCAGACCGCAGCGCGCCGAGATAGCGGGTGATGTTGGCGGCGAACACATCGCTGCCGGCAAAGCGCGCAGGATCGATGGCGAAAAAGAAGTGTCCCATATTGCGCGGCGTCGAGATATCGCTGCCGCCATACATCGGGATGAAATCGGGATCGAGGGTCGTGTCCATCAGCACGGCGGAAAGCAGCGTCGCCAGCCCCGCCAGCCCCGCGCCCTTGTAGCCATAATCGGTGCCCCCAAGCGGCAGCAGCATCTCGGCGGCATGAGGGTCGGTGGTGACGGCGCCCTGCGCATCGGCCGCGACGCCTTGGGGCAGCGGCGCATCGAGCGAACGATGCAGCAGCACCCGGTTCATGGGGATCGATGATGTCGCCATATCGAGCAGCCAGGGCCGGCTGCCCGGAACCGGCGCCGCATAGGCCAGGGGATTGGTGCCATGAAAGCGGGCCGCGCCATCGAACAGCGCCACCATGGAATCGGTGTTGGTGGTGGCAAAGCCGATGCATCCGGCCTCCGCCGCCGCCAGCGCGTAGGCGCCCGCCGCCCCCAGATGCGAGGACCGCCTGACCCCGACGCCGGCGATGCCGGCCTCGCGGGCCAGCGCCACGGCCTCGGCCATGGCCCGATAGGCGGCGTGATGGCCGAGCCCGTCATCGCCATCGACGATGGCGCTGCTGGCGCCCCTGCGGGTCACGGTGAGCTGGGGGTCGCGCTTGAGGCGGCCGCCGCGCAGCATGTTGCAATAGTGCTCGGTCAGGCGCACGCCATGGCTGTCGACGCCGTGGCGCGAGGCGTGCATCATCGCCTTGGTGGCGTCGAATAGGGATGCCTCGCTGGCGCCCGCATCGCGCAAGGCCGCCGTCACCGCTTGCTCCAGCGGCTCGGCCATGACCTTGAGTCCGGCGGCATCCATCTCACGCCCCATCGGGACCCTCCTCGAGCAGGTTTCGCGTTTCAAGCAGCTTCAGATAGGCCTGTTCGGTCGCCGCCACATGGCGAGCCAGCACTGCCGCCAGACCGGCGCCGTCGCCGGCCTCGACAAGCGCGAGCATGGCGCCGTGATCTTCGAGCGACGAGCGGTTGAGATCGGCATGGCTCGAAAGCCGCGAGCGCAGGGCCTGGATGCGGAACGCGATCTGGCCATAGGCTTCGGCAAGAAAGACATTGCCCGCAAGCGCCACGATGGCCTCGTGGAACTCGCCATCGAGCCGGTGATAGGTGAGGCGATCGTCGCGCTCGAGGGCCGGGCCCATCCGCGTGAGAAGATCCTGCATGCGGGCGGCCAAGGCCGGGCCATTGCGCACAACGGCAAGTTCGGCGGCCGCCATTTCGAGAATGCGGCGCAGCTCGCTGATCGCGCCGACATCGAGGGTCGAAATGCGGAAGACGTAGCTGCCTCGTTGCGGCAGCACATCGATCAGCCCCTCGCTGCGCAATTGCAGCAGCGCCTCGCGCACCGGGGTCTTGGACATGCCGAGCTCGGCGGCCAGCACATTTTCCGAAAGCGGCGCGCCAAGCGCCAGCCGGCCCTCGATGATGCGGGTGCGAAGCTCCTCGACGACGAGCTGGGTCAGGGATTTGGGGCGATCGATGCGCATGACTGGCATCTGATATATGAGTGGCGGCAGCGCCGCAACCGCCACTTTGGTTCAGGGCCCAACTCGCCAGCGAACCGGCCCGACGAGAGAGCGGGCCGGTGCAGGTCAGGCTGTCAGGCAGCGGCCAGCCGCGTCTTGCGATAGCTCCACAGGGCGCCGAAGATCGCGATCCCCCAGATCAGCAGCGTCGCAACGCCGAGGAAGGCCGCGACGGGACGCGAGAAAAAGCCCATCAGATTGCCGTTGGTGATGATCATCGAGGTGAGGAAATTGTTCTCGAGCAGCGGCCCCAGCACGATGCCGAGAATGATGGGCGCGATGGCGAAGCGATAGCGCTCGAGCACATAGGCGATGATGCCCATGGCCACCATGATGCCGACCCCGAACATCGTGTTGTTGATGGCAAACGAACCCACGATGCAGAACAGCAAGATGCCGGCATTGAGCAGCGCGCGCGGCACTTCGAAAATCCAGCGCGAACCCTTTGCGGCGAGCCAGCCCAGCGGCAGCATGAGGATGTTGGCGATGACGAAGACCAGCATCACGGCGTAGAAATTCTGCGGGTTGACGGTGAGCAGAGAGGGGCCGGGCTCCATGCCCTTCATCACCAGCACGCCCACCGCGATGGCGGTCACTGCGTCGCCGGGAATGCCGAACACCATGGCCGGAATCCACGACGACGAGAGCGCCGCGTTGTTGGTGGCGCCTGCTTCCACGAGACCTTCGGGATGGCCGGTGCCGAATTTCTCGGGCGTCTTGGAGGTGCGCTTGGCAAGCGAATAGGTGATCCAGGCGGCAAGATCGCCGCCGACGCCCGGCAGCGCGCCCAGCAGGCTGCCGATGATCGAGCCACGCACCTGGTTCTTGCGATATTTCCACAGCATCGCCATCACCCCCTTGAAGGGGTTGCGGATGTTCATCTGCGGGACGTTGACGTTGAAATTGCGCCCCGTGCGCATGATCTCGGCCAAGGCGAACATGCCGATCATGGCGGGGATGAAGCTGATGCCGCCGGCCAACTCCGTGACCTGGAAAGTGAAGCGCGCCGTGCCCATCAGCGGATCAACGCCGATCTGGGCGATGAACAGGCCCAGCAGCAGCGACAGCGCGCCCTTGGCCATGCCCCCCGAAGAGATCAGCGCAGCACAGGTCAGCCCGAGCGCCGCGAGCCAGAAATACTCGAAGCTCGAGAAATTGAGGGCGAACTTGGCCAGTGCCGGGGCTGAAAACAGCAGCACGACGAAGCCGAAGAGCCCGCCCAGCACCGAGCCGATGATGCCGATGCCGATCGCCATGCCCGCCTCGCCCTTCTGGGCCATGCGGTAGCTGTCCTCGACATAGGCCGCCGATGCGGGCGTGCCCGGAATGCGCAGCAGCGTGCCCGTGAGGTCGCCCGCCGTGATCGCCATCGCGGTCGAGGCGATGATGGTGGCGATGGCGGGGATGGGCGGCAGGTAGAAGGTGATGGGGACGAGCAGCGCCGTCGCCATGGTCGCGGTCAGACCCGGCAGGGCGCCCACGAACAGGCCGAAGATGGAAGCCAGGAGGATGGTCAACAGGGTCTCGACATTGAAGACGAGACCCATAGCGGCGAGCATGGCGTCCATGGCTTACCCCAGAAGTCCGCGCGGCAGGGGCACGCGGAAGCCGTTATAGAAGGCGAGATAGGTGAGATAGGTCATCACCGGCGAGAAGATGATGGCGCTGAGCCAGCTGCCGCCTGAGAGCCTGACGATGAAGATGCAGAAGACAAACGAGGTCAGCAGGAAGCCGAGCACCGGCATCAGGAAGATGGTCGCGACGATGGCGCCGAGAACGAGACCCACATAGGTCCAGTCGAGCGTACCAGTGCGCGCATGTTCATCCTCTGCCGGGGCGTCGGCGGCGACCAGCGCGGGCCGCGTGAACCAGCCCTGCAGCGCGAGTACGGCCCCGAACACGACCATTCCGCCACCCACGATGCGCGGAAACAGCCCCGCCCCCACCGGCATGCCAGGCATGTTGCGATAGCTGAGCGCCAGGGTGAAGACCGCTACGCCCAATGCTGCAAAGATGAGGCCCAGCACCACATCGGCGCGACTGCCCGGTTTCGGCATGGAATGCTCCTTGGGAAAACCGGCCGCGCATGGGCGGCCGGTCACGATTGCGTTCGCGATCAGTTGGCCTTGATACCGGCCGAGGAGATGGCGGCGTTGAAGGCCTCGGCGCGGGTCTTGAGATAGGCGTCGAAATCGGCACCACCCTCGAAGACGACGCCGTAATTGCGGCCGTCCATCACTTCGTTGAACTGCGGGCTGGCGACGATTTCCTCGAACACGGTGACCAGACGGTCGCGGATGTCATCGGGAATGCCCTTGGGAGCGCCCAGGCCGCGCCAGCCGGAGATGGCGAATTCGAAGCCAAGGGCTTCGGTGATGGCCGGAACGTCGGCGGCCTTGGCGTTGCGCTCGCTGCCCAGATAGACCAGCGGACGGATTTCGCCGGCATCGACCAGCGCCTGCGCTTCAGGCAGCTGCGAGACGGACACATCGATGGCACCCGAAGCGAGCAGCTGCAGCGAGGCCGAAGCGCCGTCGGTGGGCACCCACATGGCCTTCTCGACCGGCGCGCCGACCGCCTGCACGAGGCTCACCCAGGTGACGTGGTTGAGCCCGCCATAGGTGGCGCCCGAGGCGCGGAGCGGGGTCGGGTTGTCCTTCACGGCCGCCACGAGGTCGGCGATCGTCTGGTAGGGCGAATCCGCCTTTACATAAACCGCCGACGGATCGGCGTTGTAGAGCCCGATGAGGGTGAAGTCCTCATAGGTGATCTGGCCCGAACCCACCGGCTGGAACATCGAAAGCTCGGTGGTGAGGATGCCGATGGTGTAGCCATCGGGGGCAGCGGCCTTGAGCGCCTCATGGCCGACGAGCCCGCCCGCACCGGTGCGGTTCTCGACATTGACCGGCTGGCCGAGCTTTTCCTCGAGCAGGGTCGCGATGATGCGGCCGGTCGCATCGGTGCCGCCGCCGGCGGCGAAGGGCACGATCATGGTGATCGGGCGATCCGGATACTGCGCCAGCGCGGCACCGGCGCTGATGGTCACGGCCAGCGCGGCAAGCGCGGCCTTGGCAAAAATGTTCATGTCAAACCTCCCAGATATTGCCGACTGACGCGGCCTCGGTGATGGGGGTGGCATATGGGCTGCATATACCACATTTCGGAACTATCATGGCGGACAGAGCGTGGCAACGCCCAATCGGACGCGGCCAATTCACGCTGAAACTGCCGTAAAAAGCACCGGAATTACGTTCGTAACGGGCCCGTCCGCTTGACAGCACGCGATGCCCGACCGTATAGATCGGATGGAAGTGCATTCCGCATTTCGGGATAAATGGCAGCGCGCGACAGCTGGTCGCGGCTGCGCGGGCAACAGCGGGCCGACATCGTCGGGCCAAGGCATGGCGGTGTGGGCGCGAAGGCGCGGCGACCGCAGGAGGACAAAGACTATGAGCAACCCCATCGCACGCAAGGTGCGCGACACCCTGACCGGCATCCTGCCGCCGCTGGCCATGCCGTTCGACGAGAAGGGCAACCTGGTGAAGGGCGCGCTGAAGCCGCAGGTCGACCTGATGATCGCCTCGGGCGTGCGCGGCCTCGTGGTCGGCGGTTCGACCGGCGAGGGGCATACGCTTTCCACCGACGAGTTCGTTTCGGCCATGACCGAAGCCTATGACGTCACCGCCGGCCGCGTGCCGTTCGTCGCCGGCCTCATCGTGCAGTCGACCCGCGAGGCCATCAACCGCGTCAACATGCTCAAGGGCATGGAGATCGCCGCACTGCAGGTGACCCCGGTCCACTACCTGTTCAAGCCGGACCTCGAAGCCACCGTCGAGCATTTCCGCGCCATCTGGGAAGAGACCCAGACGCCGATCCTGATTTACAACGTCATTCCGTGGAACTACCTCTCGGTGGACGCCATGCTGACGATCATGGACCGCGTGCCCGGCGTCGTCGGCATGAAGCAGAGCTCGGGCGACCTCAAGTCGGTCTCGGACCTGATGCTCGCCGCCAAGCCCGACAATCTCGTGCTTTCGGGCATCGATGCCCTGCTCTACCCGGCCTTCTCGCTGGGCGCGCATGGCGCCATCTCGGCCCTCACCTGCGCCGTGCCGGGCGTCACCGTAAAGCTCTTCGATGCCGTGCAGCGTGGCGACCACGCCACCGCCAAGGACATCCACTTCCGCCTCAACGCGCTGTGGAATTCGATGCGCCACGACAACCTGCCGGCCTGCGTGAAGTATGTGCATTCCCGCCAGGGCCTGCCCTTCTTCCACCCGCGCGCGCCGATGGAGCGCGTCACCGATGCGCAGAAGGCCAAGATGGACGCCGCCCTCGGTCCGGTGCTCGAGCTGGTCGACATCCGCGCCAACGCGGCTTGAGGTGATCCCCGCTGGGGCGGTGAGCGCGGCCAGACCCCTCACCCGCCCTTCGGGCACCTGGTTCGGCTGTAATCGCTCCACTGGAGCGATTACTGGCTGCGCCACCGCCTCCCAGTCCCCCGAGGGGAGAGGGCGATGTGGCACCATCGCGCCACAGCCGCTCTGCCTTCTCCCCCGCGGGGAGAAGGTGGCGCGCAGCGCCGGATGAGGGGGCACCGGCGCATCATCGATCCGTCGATGCTGCAATAGAACCGCCACGAAAACGCTCCTCCCGAGCGACAGGCCGGCGTTCCGCAAGGAGCGCCGGCCGCTTGATTTCAGACCGGGCCGGTCGAGCCCACGGGCCAGACGCTCTGCAGCTTTTCACCCGAAAGGATGCGCTCGCGGCAGCGGGCCTCGCCCTCGCCGTTCCGGTCGGCGGCATCGGCCACCTCGCGCACCAGCTCGTGGGGAATGACGACGCAGCCGGTGATGTCGGCAAAGACCACGTCGCCGGGCCGGACGCGCACGCCCTTCACGTTAAGCTCGACCTGCGCCTTGGCGGGCTCCATGCGGCCCGACACGCCCACCGGGCTCATGCCGCGCGCAAAGAGCGGATAGTCGAGCTTGCGCACTTCGGCGAGGTCGCGAACGGTGCCGTTGACGATGGTGGCGACAGCCCCTGCCGTCTTGGCGCCCGTCGACATCAATTCGCCCGTGCCCGAGCCTTCGGCGCAGGAGCTGTCGACAAACAGGATGCCGCCCTTGACCACCCGGTCGATGGCGCCGTGATAGACATCCTGCGGCTGGCCGGTGCGGGTCGAGGGTTCGTAGAGCACGGTCGAGACGGGGCCGACCACGACCTGGCCGGGCTTCAGAACGCCATAAAGCGAGATGCCCTCGAGATAGCCGTAAAAGCCGAAGGGATCCATGACGTCATGGATGTCGCCCGAATACCATTTCGAGAGGCGCCGGATCGCGTCCCAGTCGACGGCGCTGTAGTCATAGGACATTTCAGTTTTCCTGTGCTTCGGAATTGGGATGCGCGGCCGCCATGGCGCGCTGGAGATAGCTGCCCGAATTTTCGAGATGCTCGGCCATCAGCGCCCGCGCGCCTTCGACATCGCGCGCGAGGATGCGCTCATAGATGGCTTCGTGCTCGGCGAGACCTTCGCTCGAGGTCTTGCGCGGCACGCTCGACGAGACGCGGATGACCTCGGCGACGATGCCGTGGAGATTGGCATGGAGCGTCGACATCACCTCATTGCCCAGCGCCTGCACCAGGGCACGGTGAAAGGCGGCGTCGGCGGCGGTGAAGGTGAGGAAGTCATTATCGGGCACCGAGGCGCGCATGTCGGCGAGCGCCTGGTCGATCGGCCCGCCCAGCGTCCCCTCGCCTGCCGCCAGCCGCCCCACCACCTCGAGCTCGAACATGGCACGCACGTCCATCAGCTTCTTCAAATAGGCCGGCTCGCGCGAGGCCAGCGCGCTGACCGTGGAGGCGAGGGAATCGAGATATTGCCCGACATCGTCGCGCACCACTTCAGCCCGCTCGCCATGGCGACGGCGCACCAGCCCCTTGGTTTCGAGGATCTGCAAGGCCTCGCGCACCGAACGGGTCGAGATCGCGAACCGTCGCGCGATCTCGGCCTCGGCCGGCAGGCGATCGCCCACCTTGAGCGTACCGGACAGGATCTGCGCCTCGATGTCGGAGACGACCGAGACGTAGAGCCGGCTGCGGTCCGCCGGAGGCTGGGCGGTGCGTGTCACCATGCGGTGAAGCCGCCATCGACCACGACGTTCGAGCCCGTCATGTAGGTCGAGGCATCCGAGCACAGGAACTGGATGACGCCATTATACTCGGCGACTTCCGCCTGGCGCCCGAGCGGCACGCGGGCGATGAAATTGTCGACGAATTCCTTGTCGAAATTGCCCGTCTTCACGCCGCCGAACGAGATGAGGTTGCAGCGTACGTTCTTGGGCGCCCAATAGGTCGCCACATAGCGGGTGAGATTGACGAGGCCGGACTTCGAGGCGGCGTAGGACACCGCCTTGATGAAGGGCACGCCATCGCGCGCCTCGCGATAGGCGTAGAGCGCCTGGTTGGGCGAGACGATGCCGTAGATCGAGCCGATATTGACGATCGAGCCGCGGCCGGCCTCGGCCATCTTCGCCCCCACCACCTGGGTGGTGAGCATGACGCCGGTCAGATTGGTGTCGATGATGTCATCCCAGTAGTGCTGGGGATAGGTCTCGAACGGCCCGTTCTGGTCGGCCGAGCCCGAGGGCTTGGAATCGATACCGGCATTGTTGACGAGGCCATGCGGCACGCCCCATTCGGCAACCAGCGCGTCGGTGGCCTTTTGAAGCGCTTCCTTGTCGGTGACTGACGCCACATAAACGCGCAGGCGATCGCGATTGGCGGGAAACAGCTCGGCGAGCTGGGCCTCCTCGACGGCGCGGCGCGAATAGATGGCAACCTTGGCGCCTGCTTCGAGCAGGGAGGTGACGAAGGAGCGGCCAAGCTGGCCGAGCCCTCCGGTCACGATGATCACCTTGTCCTTAACGCTGAACAGGTCCGACATTGTGTTGATGGCCTTCTCTGGGTCCCGGTTCTGATGACATATGACATATGTCAAAAGGTACGACGTGGTCAACGGTCAACCGCACCCGAAGGCGCGGCTCTCCAGACCCGAAACTGAGAGGCTTCAGGCCGTGCGGAGGTGCCGCACGGGTCGGGCCGAGAGGGCCGACCAGGTGGTGGCCATGCCCACCCCGATGCTGATGATCATCGCCACGGCGAGCACGAGCGCGATGAGGCCGATGTCGAGATTGAACGGGCTTTCAAGCACATAGGTGAGAAACGCCCAGGCGGCGCCAACCCCGATGCCGGTGCCGAGCGTTGCCGCCAGAAGGCCGAGAAGCCCGTATTCTGCAAGAAAGGCGAGAATGATGTCGCCGCGCCGCGCACCCAAGACCTTCATGATCACCGCATCGGCCTCGCGCTGCCGGCGCCCCGCCGCCATCGCACCGGCCAGCACCAGAATGCCGCTGATGACGGCAAGTCCCCCGACCACGGCAACGGCATCGGAAAGGCTGGAGACGATATTGGTGACGGTCTCGAGCGCATCGCCAATGGCGAGGAAGATGATCTCGGGGAAGCGGTCGACCAGCAGCCCCTGGACGATGTCCTCCTGTCCCGGCACGGCCTTGACGAGCCCGAGATAGCTTTGCGGATAGTTTTCGACCTGGCCGGGCGAGAGCATGATGTTGATGTTCATCGGCCCGGCGGCGGCCGTCATGTCGCGGATATTGGCGATGCGGGCGGTGATCTCCTCGCCGAAGAGGCTGACGCTCAACGTATCGCCGACCTCGAGGTTGAGCGGGGTGGCAAGCATGCGCCCGACCGAGACCAGGGGCTCGCCGGACCAGTCCTCGGGCCACCAGTCGCCGGCGACCAGCTCGGTGCCTTGCGGCTGCGCGCGGGCCCAGGTCATCGGCGTCTCGCCCTCGAAGATCCAGGACACCTCGTCCGGCAGGGGCCGCAGTTCGGCGACCGGACGGCCATCGACGGCGGTCACCGCGCCGCGCAGCATCGGCGAGGACTGGAAGCTCTCGATGGATGGCTCGGTGGCGGCAAATTGTGCAACCGCATCAGCCTCATCGGGGAAAAGATCCATCAGCACGAAGCTCGGCGCATCGGCTGTGATTTCGCCGGCAAGCCGGTTGCGGATGGAGGAATCCACCAGCGCGATCATCAGCAAGAGCGCCAGCCCGAGCCCTAGCGACAGCACGACCGTAGGGGCCGGCGCGCCGGGGCGGTGGATGGATTTGAGCGCATTGCGCAGGCGGGCGCCCGGCAGCGGCGGAACGCGGCGCAGCCCCATTTGCAGGAGAGCCGCGGCAGCGCGCAGGAGCGCAAAGCTCAGCGCCGCACCGACGCCGAACCACAACACCAGCAGCGGGCGGCCGAGGGTGGTGGCGGCCAGCAGATAGGTCAGCGCGGCAGCGATGATCATGGGAATGGCGACGGCGGGCCGCAGCAGGTCGCGCCAGGCGATGGACGGCATGTCGCCGCCAGAGGCGGAGCGGAAGAGCATGGCCGGCTTCATCCGCTGGGCCGCCTGCAGGGGCAGCCAGGCAAAGCCGAGCCCGATCAGCGCGCCGAAGGCGGCAGCGGTCAGCAGCGGGCCCGGATAAAGCCCTGCATCCAGGGGGATGGACAACAAATCCCCGACGATGGGCAATGCGACGATACTGAGCAGACCACCAAGCACGAGACCCAAACCGATGCCCAGACCTGCCAGAATGATCACCTGCGCGAGGAAATGCACCATCACCTGCGCCCCGGTGGCGCCGATGGCACGGAGTGTCGCGATGGAGCGGCGGCGTTCGGCAAGATAGGCCGTTACCGCGTTCGATACCCCCACCCCACCGACGAGAAGCGAAGCGAGACCGACGATGACGAGGAAGCGCGAGAAGATGTCGAAGAACCGCGCCAGATCGCCGATCGCCTCGCGCGGGGTACGAATCTGCCAGCGCGCCTCGGGAAAGCGGGACTGCACAAGTGCCGACGCGACAACGGGATTTTCGGTTTCGAGCAGGATCTTGTAGCGGTAGCGCGCCAGAACGCCGGGCGCCAGAATGCCGGTGGCCTCGAGCGCCTCCACCGACATGAGGGCCGGAATACCGATCTGGATGCCCTGGCTGACCTGATCGGGAACACGGTCGAGAAGACCGGTGAGAACAAAGCTGGCGCCCCCGACGGTCAGGGTGTCGCCGATGGCAAGGCCGAGCCGATCGGCGAGCAGGCTGCCGGCCACCAGCCCGAAGGCATTTTCGCCAAGTCGTTGTTCTGCCGCGTTTCCGGACGGCGAACCGGTCCCCGCTTCGCCTGAAAACGCTCGCTGCGCCAGAAGCTCTTGCAAAGGCTGTGCCGGTCGGGTTTCCACCGCGCCCAAGAGAGGCCAGGCTCCATCGACGCCGCGGATGGAAAGGAAGGCGGTGCCGCCTTCGGCCGAGGCGCGGCCGCTGACCTCGATGACTTCGCTCGCTTGCCCCAGTTCATCAAAGAGGGCGCGCTCGGCCGCATCGGCCCGGCGCCAGGAAAGCTGGGCCTCGATGTCTCCGCCCAGAACGGTGCGCGCGTCTCGATCGAGCGCGGCCTGCAGCGCGGTGCCGACCGAGCCGACGGCGGCAATGGTCGCGACACCGAGGGCGAGGCAGGCGAGCAGGAGGCCGAAGCGCCTGACATCGCCGCGCAGGTCGCGCAGCGCGATCCTGAGCCAGCCAGCAAGAACGCTCATGCGGGGATATCCTCGGCAAGGACGCCCAGGCTCATGGCAAACCGCCGGTCGGCCTTGGCGGCCAAAGCCGGATCATGGGTAACGAGCAGGATGGCGGTGCCGTTGCGGCGCGCCAGGTCGAACATCAGCGACACGACCTTTGCGCCGGTCTCCTGATCGAGATTGCCGGTCGGCTCATCGGCGAGGAGCAGCGGGGGCTTGGCGACCATGGCGCGGGCGAGCCCGACGCGCTGCTGCTCGCCGCCCGAGAGCGCGGAGGGGCGGTGCCCGGCGCGGGCGGAGAGGCCGACGGCGTCGAGGGCGGCCAGCGCTTCGGTCTCAACGCTTGTCCAGGAGCGGGTCGGATCAGCGATCTCGAGGGTCAGCGCGACATTTTCGAGCGCGGTCATCGAGGGCACGAGATGGAAGTTCTGGAACAGGATTCCGAGCTTGCGGCGCCGGAAGATAGCCAGCTTATCCTCGTCCATCCCGGCAAGGTCTGTGCCCGCGATCCGGACCGATCCCGAGGTCGGGCGTTCGAGCCCGGCGAGGATCATCAGCAGCGAGGTCTTGCCGCTGCCCGAGGGGCCGACGACGGCGCCGACCTCCCCTGCCCCGAGGGTGAAGGAGACGTCGTTGAGGATGGTGAGCGGGTGGCCCTCGGCGCCCGGGAGGACGAGGCCGACGCCCCTGGCTTCGACGACGGCAGAGGACATCGGGAAAGTCTCCAGTACAGACGGCAGATAGGGCTTTTATGCCCGTATGCAAGAACGGCGCGATGCTGACCGCACCTTCGCAGTACGTGCCATACCCCCGTGCGGTTTCATCGATGCGAAAAGAGGCGGGTTTCCCCGCCTCTTCCACACGCAGCACCGTGAAATCCTGTCCGTTCCCGCGCGAAACGGGTGCCGGACACGTGAATTTCGATCAGAAATCGAAGTCGTCGATGTTCTCGGCGTTGAACGTGGTCAGTTCGGCCTGGGTATTCATCATGTTGTTGGGGTCGATGGTGATGGTGCCGAGGTTGGGAACCTCGAAGGTCTCGCCGACTTCGTTCTTGATCGAGCCATCGAGCACGCCCTTGGCGAAGTAGGCGGCGAGCACGCCTTCGTTATAGGGCGACCAGAGCTGGAAGGCCTCGACGGTGCCGTCCTTGATGAAGTCGCGCATCTCGCTCGGCAGGCCCAAACCGGTGACGGCGACCTGATCGGCGATGCCGCGCGACTGCACCACCTGGGCGGCGGCGGCGATGCCGACAGTGGTGGGAGCGATGACGGCCTTGAGGTTGGGATAATTGGCCAGGAGCGCTTCCATCTCGGCGGTTGACTTCTCGGGCTGGTCATCGCCATAGACGGTCGCGACCAGCTTCATGTTGGCATATTTGGGATCGTTGGCGAGGGTGTCGTTCATCGCCGCGATCCAGGTGTTCTGGTCGGGAGCCTCGGTAGTGGCCGAGAGGATGGCGATCTCGCCCTCATAGCCGATCAGCGAACCGGCGAGCTCGACCTGGTTGGGGCCGGTCTTGGTGAAATCGACGGGGAGGATCGAGGCGTCGCGATGCTCTTCGTTGCCGACGAGATCGCCATTGACGGTCATGACGAGGATGCCGGCGGCCTTGGCGGAATCGAGCACCTGGTTGAGCGCGTCGGGGCTGTTGGGCGCAATGGCGATGACATCGACGCCGCGCTGGATCTGCGCCTCGATGAAGGGGATCTGCGAGGTGGCCTCGGCAGTGGCGGGGGCGACGAACTCGAACTGGCAGCCGATCTCGACGCAGGCATCGACGAAGCCGCCGGTGATGCTGTCGAAATAGGGGTTGCCGGTGTTCTTGCCGATATAGACGATCGAGAACGCATCCTGGGCATAGGTGGCCCCGGCGGTGCCGAGCATGAGCCCGGCGGCGAGGATGGCGAGAGTGGTCTTCATTCAGTCCTCCTGATTACTCGTTCGGCCCGGTTGATCCGGGGTATGCGCCCGCTACCTCTGGGTGCGGGAATAGATGAAATTGGTGGCGATGATGGAGACGATGAGCAGGATGCCCAGCACCGTCATCTGGATGGCGGGCAGGAGATTGGCGACCGTCATGCCGGTGGAGACGACCACCAGCAGCCAGGCGGCGAGGAAGGTGCCCGGAATGGTGCCGCGCCCGCCGAAGATGTAGGTGCCCCCGAGCATGGCCATCAGCACCATCTCGAGCTCCTTGCCGAGCGCGAGGTCGTAGCGCACCGAGCCAAGGCGCGAGGCCGTCATGATGCCGGCGATGGCCGCGACCACCCCGATCATGAGGAAGAGGATGAGCTTGATGCGCCGGCTGCGGATGCCGGCATGGCGGGCCGCCACCTCATTGGTGCCGATCTGGTAGATCTGGCGGCCGAAGATGGTGCCCCCGAGCACCAGCGCCAGAACGATGGCGGCGAGCACGAAGACGACGACCGGCAGCGGCACGCCGAGAACGAGGATGCGGTCGACCCCGATGAAACCTTCGGCGATGCGGATCGAGCGATCCCCGGCAAGGATCTGCGCCAGCCCGCGATAAAGGATCAGCGTGCCGATGGTGACGATGATCGAGGGCAGCTGCATGACGATGACGAAAAAGGCGTTGACCCCGCCCATGGCGAGCCCGGCCAGCAGCCCGAGCAGTACGGCGAGCGGGATGGGCACGCCCGAGGCCTGGGCCCAGGCGAAGATGCAGGCCGAGAGCGCCATGTTGGCGGCGGGCGACAGATCGATTTCGCCCGCGATGATCACCATGGTCAGAACCAGCGCCACGAGCGCGATTTCGGCCGAGAGCGCAAAGCTCCTGAGGATGTAGCCGATATCGAGGAAATAGGGCGAGAGCCGGCTCGCGACGATGACCCCGAGGATGAGGAGCACGAGCGTGAGGGTTTCGGGCCGAACCAGCACGAGATGCCACAGGGGGCGCGGCGGGGCGGATTCGCGGCCGGCGACGTTGGCGGGGGGTGAGGTTTCGGCGGCGCTCATGCCGGCAGCCTCCTGAGGCCGAGGACGCCCTGCTGGCGCACGGTGCGATCGATCAGCAGCGCGATGAGGATGACGGTGCCGTAGATGGCATTCTGCGCCGCGCCGGGGATGCCGAGCAGCGGCAGGGCGGCCGAGACGCAGCCGAGCAGCAGCACGCCGAGCACAACGCCGGGCACCGAGCCGACCCCGCCATTGATCGAGACCCCGCCGATGACGACGGCGGCGATGACCTGGAATTCGAAGCCCGCCCCGGTGTTGGAGGGATTAACGAAGCCCCAGCGGCTGGCATAGAGGATGCCGGCGAGCCCAGCGAGCGCGCCCGAGATGGTGAAGACCAAGAGCGTCACCTGATTGGCCTTGATGCCGCGCAGCGGCGCCGCCACGGGATTGGACCCGAGCGCGAAGACCTGCCGCCCGACGCGGGTGTGCATGGTGAAGTAGTAGGCGAGTATGGCGACCCCGAAGGCGATGAAGATGATCGAGGGCACCCCGAAGATCGGCGAGGTCTGGCTCATCGCCTTCAGTTCGGTGGGAATATATTGCCGGTCGACCTGCCGCGCATTGGAGATGATGAAGGTCAGCCCGCGATAAAGGTTGAGCGTGCCCAGCGTGACGATGATGGCGGGAAGCCTGAAGAGGGTGACGAGCGCGCCATTGATGAGCCCGAGCAGGGCGCCGGTGCCGATGGCGACGGCGAAGCCCAGCATCCACGGGATCTGCGGCATGTCGCGGAACATCATGCCGGTGACCATGGCCGAGAGCCCGAGGATCGAGCCCATTGAGAGATCGACATGGCGGGCGACCAGCACCAGCATCTGCCCCATGGCCGCGATCATGATCAGCGGGGTGAGCAGAAGGATGACGCGGAGATTGTTGCCGGTCAGGAATTGCGGCTTGTAGAGCCCGACGGCGAGGCAGAAGAGCATGATCATCACGAGGATGCCGGCCTCGCGGCGGAGCAGGAGACTGCGCAGGGCGCTCATGCGGCTTCTCCCAGAGTGGCGGAGCGGGGCACGGCGGCCTTCATGATCTTTTCCTGGCTGGCTTCGGCGCGCGGGAATTCGGCGGTCAGCCGCCCCTCGGACATGACGAGGATGCGGTCGGACAGGGCCAGCAATTCGGGCAGTTCGGAGGAAATCAGAAGGATGGCGCGGCCGCTGGCGGCAAGCTCGCCGATGCGATCGTAGAACTCGGCCTTGACCCCGATATCGATGCCGCGTGTCGGCTCGTCGAGGATGAGCACGGTGGGATCGGTCAGGAGCCAGCGCGCGAGAATGGCCTTCTGCTGGTTGCCGCCCGAAAGCTCGCCGATGGGCTGGCGGGCCGAGGCGAGCCGCACCCGCAGCGAGCGGATGGCTTCGCTCGACAGCGCCTTTTCGACCGAGCGGCGGATGAAGCCGCGCGGGGCGATGCGGGCCGGGACGGCGGCGGTGATGTTCTGCTCGACCGAGAGGGAGCGGAAGATGCCGGCCTGGGCCCGATCCTCGGGCACGAAGGCGAGGCCGAGCGCGATGGCGTCGTCGGGCTCGCGGATGGTGGCTTGCTTGCCATTAATGCGGATGGTGCCGGAGAGGGCCGGCGCGACCCCGAAGATGGCGCGCGCCACATCGGTGCGGCCGGCCCCGACAAGGCCGCCGAGCCCGACGATCTCGCCGCGCCGGACCGAAAAGCTGATGGCTTCGAACCGGCCGGGCAGCGTGAGGTTTTCGACTTCGAGCGCCACGGCGCCGATCTCGGTGCGCGGCTTGTGGAGATATTCCTTCAAGGGACGGCCGATCATCAGGCGGATGATGTCGGCATCGGTCAGCTCATCGATGGTGTGGGTGCCGACCTTGTTGCCGTCGCGGAAGATGGTGACCCGGTCGCAGAGCGCGCGCACCTCCTCGAGCCGGTGCGAGATGAAGACGATAGTGCGGCCTTCCGAGCGCAGGCGGCGGGCGATGCCGAACAGCGTTTCCACCTCGCGCGGGGTGAGCGGGGCGGTGGGCTCGTCCATGATGATGAGGCGGCTGTCGGAGGCGAGGGCGCGGGCGATCTCGACCATCTGCTGGTCGGCGATGGAGAGGCCGCGCATGGGCTGCGTGACGTCGATGTCGACGCCGAGCAAATCCATGAGCGCGCGGGCGTCGCGCGTCATCTTCGCCCAGGGAACGGGGGAGAACCAGCCATCCTCGGAGCGGCCGAGCACAAGGTTTTCGGCCACCGAGAGGTCGGGAAAGGAGATCGGCTCCTGATGGATGAGCGTGATGCCCAGGCGCTGGGCGACGACGGGGTTGGCGACCTCCACCTGTTCGCCATTGAGCGCGATGGTGCCGGTGGTGGGGCGGTGAACGCCCGCGAGGATCTTGGCGAAGGTGGATTTGCCGGCGCCGTTTTCGCCCAGAAGCGCGTGGATTTCCCCGACCCTGAGGTCGAGATCGACATCGCGCAGCACCTCGACGCCGGCGAACTGCTTGGAGATGCCGCGCGCCGAAATCAGCGGCACTTGGGTCTGCGAGAGTGCTGCTGGTCCGGTCATCGGCCCTGTCCTAGCGCTCGGCCGGAACGGGGGCGGCCGGATCGATCAGCCCCCTCGTCTTGAGATCGGCCCAGAAGCCGGACGGGATCGCGGTTTCGAGATGGGCGAGGTTCTGCTCGACCTCGGCCGGGCGGGCGGCGCCCGGGATAACCGAGGCCACGGCGGGATGGGCGAGGACGAACTGCAAGGCCGCGGCCGGCAGCGCGACATTATGCTCGGCGCAGGCGGCCTCTAGGCCCCTGACCTTCTGCTGCACCTGAGGTGAAGCATTGGCATAGCCATATTTGGCCGAGCCGCCCGAGCCGGTGACGAGGATGCCCGAAGCAAAGGGCGCGCCAATGATGACGCTCATGCCCTTTTCGAGGCAGCGCGCCATGCCGGTCTCAAGGCTCGACTGGTCGAGCAGGGTATAGGGCATGGCGACGAGGCAGAAATCGAGCTCGACCTGCGTCGCGACCGTATCGAAGGCCTCGCTTGTGTTGATGCCCATGCCATAGGCCGCAATGTCGCCCGAGGCCTTGAGCTCGACCAGCGCCCTGATGCCGCTCTCGCGCAGATCCTTCTGCCGGGCCGAAAAATGCTCGCCGTGATAGGCGGCGTCGAGATCGTGGATGACGAGGGCATCGACGGTATCAAGCGCGAGGCGCTGCAGCGCCTGCTCGTAGGAACGCATGATGCCATCATAGGAGTAATCGAAGCGGACCTCGAAATTGAGCCCGCCGGTCCAGGGCGCGCGATCGAAGGTTTTTGGGTCCTTCGGTCGGTGCAGGGTGCGGCCCACCTTGGTGGTGATCTGGAACTCTGCGCGCGGCTTGGTGCGCAGGAAGCCGCCGAGCCGGTGTTCGGAGAGGCCGCGGCCATACCAGGGGGCGGTGTCGTAATAGCGCACGCCGGCCTTCCAGGCGGCATCGAGCGTGGCGCGGGCGTCCGCCTCGTCGACCGTGCCGTAGAGTTCGCCGATATGGGCGGCCCCGAAGCCGAAGACCGGCAGGTCGAGCGCGGTTTTGCCGATGCGGCGACGCGTTGAGCGCGAGATGGCCATTGCGGTCCGATCCTCCCATTTGGCCGGGCCGCTCTTTGGTGGCGGCTCCGAACGAGCGGTAACTTGTCAGACAAAAATTAGTTTGACAAGTTCCCTTTCGCTCGCCATTCCTTTTTCCATCACGCGACCATTCCGGCGGGCCCCAGCGCCCGATGACAAGAGGATGGCGCGAGGGAGGAGCCCGATTTCGCCCATGCGCATTGCCGGGACATACCCGATGCTGATGGCCTTCTTCACGAAGGACGGCCGGCTCTGCCGCGACGCGGTCAAGCGCCAGGTGGAGGCGGCGGTGGCCGTCGGCGCCTCGGGCGTCGCCGTGCTGGGGCTCGGGCAGGAGGCGATCAAGCTGGGGCGCGAGGAGCGCAGGGCGGTGATCGAGTGGGCCATATCTGACGCGGCCGGCCGGCGGCCGGTGGCGGTGACGCTGGGCGAGACCAACCTGCCCGACATGATCGAGATGGCGCGCTTTGCCGAACGGGCGGGCGCCGGCTGGATCATCCTGCAACCCCCGCGCCCGCCGGCTTCGGGAGCCGACATCATCGCGTTTTTCGGCGCCATCGCGGATGCCGTATCGGTGCCCGTCGGCATCCAGAATGCGCCCGAATTCCTCGGGATCGGCCTTACGCCCGATGAACTCGTGGCGCTCAACCGCGCGCACCCCAATGTGAGCGTGGTCAAGGCCGAGAGCGCGGCGGTGACGGTGGGCGAACTCGTCGACCGGCTCGAAGGCCGGATGGCGGTGTTCAACGGCCGGGCGGGGCTGGAACTGGTCGACAATTATCGCGCCGGCGCGGTGGGCATGATCCCCGGCTTCGACACCATCGACCTGCAGGTCATGGTGGAACAGGCGATGGCGCGGGGCGACGAGGCGGTGGCCGAAGCGGCCTATCAGCGGCTTCTGCCCTCGGTCGCCTTCATCATGCAGACCCTGCCGCTCTACCTGACCTATGGCAAGCTGATCGCGGCGGCGCGGCTGGGGCTCGACCCCGGCCCGCAGCGCGGACCGGCCCATGCCCCGACCCCGCGCGGGATCGCCTGGGCGAAGCGCTTCGCCGACGCCCTCGGCCCCCTGCCCTGACCCCATTCGACAAAGACAAGGACCGCCCTTCATGGCCCGCATCACCGACGTCAAGACCACCATCTGGGAATGGGTGGGCCCCGTGGCTCCGATGCCGCCGCATTTCTGCACCACGGCCAGCGATCTGGTCGCCGATGTCACCGGCTCGATCGCGGGGTTCCGGTTCCTGGGCTGGCTCGTGGTCGAGATCACCTGCGACGATGGCACGGTGGGCATCGGCAATGCCGCGCTTGCGCCCCATGCCACCAAGGCGACGATCGATACCTATCTCAAGCCGCTGCTGATCGGCACCGACCCGCTCGACAGCGAATATATCTGGCAGTCGATGTATCGGCGCACCCTGCCCTTCGGGCGCAAGGGCATCGGGATGACGGCGATCAGCGCGGTCGATCTCGCGGTCTGGGACCTCAAGGGCAAGCTGCTCGGCCAGCCGGTGTTCAAGCTTTTGGGCGGACGCACCAAGAGCCGCATTCCCGTCTATGCCAGCCGGCTCTATTCGCAGCCGCTCGATACGCTTTACACCGAGGCCAAGGCCTATGCCGAGCAAGGCTTTCCGGCGGTGAAGCTGCGCTTTGGCTGGGGGCCCAAGGACGGGCCGGCCGGCATAGCCAAGAATGTCGATCTGGTGCGCACGACCCGCGAGGCGGTGGGCCCCGATGTCGACATCATGGCCGATTGCTACATGGGCTGGACGCTCGAATATGCCCGCCGCATGCTGCGCGCGGTGGCGCCCTTCAACCTGCGCTGGGTCGAGGAACCCGTCATCGCCGACGACCTGCATGGCTATGCCGAGCTCAAGGCGATGGGGCTGGTGGCGATTTCGGGCGGGGAGCACGAATACACCCTTTACGGGTTCCGCCAGGCGCTCGACCTCAAATCCTACGACATCGTGCAGTTCGACGTGAACCGGGTGGGCGGCGTCACCGCCGCCAAGAAGATCGCCGATCTCTGCGAGGCCCATGACGTGGTGGTGATCCCCCATGCCGGGCAGATGCACAACTACCATGTGACCATGTCGACCTATGCCGGCCCGATCGCCGAATATTTCCCCAAGGTGCCGGTGGAGGTGGGCAACGAGCTCTTCTGGTACATCTTCGATGGCGAACCGATCGCCGAGAATGGCAGCATCGACCTTGCCGACGACCGGCCCGGCTTCGGGCTCACCCTCAAGACCCCCGACCAGAACTTCAAGCTCACCGCCTGAGGACAAGCCATGCCCGCCTTCCCCATCATCGACGCGCATCTGCATGTGTGGGACCAGACCCGGCTGCGCTATTCTGCCTTCGAGGGCAGCGAGCTTTTCGGGCATCCCTATCATGTCGAGGACTACCATGCCGCCTGCGGGGACCTCGAGATCGAGGCGATGGTGTTCCTCGAATGCTATGCCGATTTCTGGGACGGCGGCGGGCAGTATCTCGATGAGATCGCCTTTGTCGAGGACGAAGCCAGGCGCGACCCGCGCATCCGCGGCATCGTGCCGATGGCGCCGCTCGAATGGGGCGAGAAGGCCCTGCCAATGCTCGAGACGATGCGGGACAGGCACCCCGCCGTCAAAGGCATCCGCCGCATCATGGAGTTCGACAAGGACCCCCGCGCGCTGACGCTCTCGCCCGACTTCATCGCCGGGGTGAACCTGCTCGAACGCTTCGGCTGGAGCTTCGACATCAACCCCAACTACACCCAGATGGACATCATCCGCGAATTCGTGCCGCGGGTGAGCCCGGGGGTGCCGATGATCCTCGACCATTGCGGCAAGCCGGGGATCAAGCAGGGGGCGCTGGCGCAGTTCAAGGCCGACATGGCCGACCTGTCGCGCTTTCCCAACATGTATGTGAAGCTCTCGGACCTGCCCCCTTATGCCGGGCCGGGCTGGACGGAAGCCGACCTCAGGCCCTATATCGCCGCCACCCTGGAGCATTTCGGGCCCGAACGCACGATCTATGCCGGGGACTATCCCATCTGCCTGTCGGCCACCACCATGACCCAATGGGTGGAGGTGCTCGACAACGCCTTTGCCGCTCTCGGCCTCACCGAAGGGGAGACCCGCATGATCTATCGCGACAACGCCAACCGCTTCTATCGGCTGGGGCTCTGAGCACCGCCATGAAGAAGCGCGCCGCGAGCATGGGGGAACTGGTGAGCGAAGGCGATGCCTTTGCCAGCCTCCTGCTCGAGGCGAACCGGACGAGCGCGCCGGCGGGCTTTGCCGGCCCGGCGCTCGAACGGCGCTCGATCTCCGAGCAGGTGGCGGGCCGCATCCTCTCGATGATCAAGAGCGGCAATCTGAAGTCGGGCGACCGGCTGCCGACCGAGGCGCAGATGGGCATCGCCTTCGGCATCTCGCGGCCGCCCCTGCGCGAGGCGCTGAAGGCCCTGACGCTGATGGGGGTGCTCGAAAGCCGGCAGGGCGGGCGCTATACGGTGACCGACCTCTCGCCCTCGCGGCTGGTGGCGCCGTTCAACGTCATGCTCTCGGTCAAGGATTATGACGTCGGGGAACATTTCGAGGCGCGCGCCGTGGTCGATCTCGACCTCGTGCGCCGCTGCGCCGAACGGGCGAGCGCCGAGCACCGGCAGCGCATCCTGAAGCTCGCCGTCGACGGCCGCGCCTTCCATGCCGACCCGGTGGCCTTCCGCCTGCTCGATATCGAATACCACCAGGCCCTTTATGACGGCGCGCATAACCGGCTGCTGACAACGCTGGCACAGAGCCTTTACGACGTGGGGCTCGATGTGCGGCGGCTCGCCTCGACGCTGCCGGGGGTGATCGAAAAAAGCGTCGCCCAGCATGTCGATGTTGCCGAGGCGGTGATGGCGGGCAAGGCCGAGGCGGCGGTTGCCGCCTATGCCATCCACCTCGAACATGTGCGCGACACCACCATCCTCGCCATGCAGCAAGGCCAGAAGGAGAGCTGATCCATGCCCGAACGCATCGCCTTTCGCATGACCCTCAACCCCGGCCAGGCCGCCGAATATGAAAAGCGCCATGACGAGATCTTCCCCGAACTCGTCACGGCTTTGAAGGAAGCCGGGATCTCGGACTACACCATCTGGCTCGACCCCGAGAGCCACCATCTGTTCGGCACGCTGATCCGCGCCGACGACCATGGCATGGACCGCCTGCCCGACCAGGCGATCATGAAGAAATGGTGGGCCTTCATGGCCGACATCATGGCCACCCACCCCGACAACATGCCGGTGCAGGTGCAGCTCAAAAAGGTGTTCGACCTCAAGTGAGCGACCCCTTCCGCATCGTCGATATCCGCGTCTTCACCGTGTCGCAGAAACGGCGCGGGGGGGACTATTTCCAGCAGGGCGGGCAGACGCACTGGCTGGTGGACAGCCTGATCTCGAACCCCATGTCGGGCTATGCGAAATATCGCGAGCGGCGCACGAGCTGGGGCATCGGTGTTCTGGGCTCGCTGGTGGTGGAGATCGAGACGGCGGCCGGCCATGTCGGCATCGCCACCGGATCGGGCGGGCATCCGGCGGCCTGGCTCATCGCCAACCATTTTTCGCGCTTCCTGCTGGGCGAGGACGCACGCAACATCAATCGGTTCTGGGACCAGATGTATCGCGCCTCGCTGCCCTATGGCCGCAAGGGCCTGCCGGTGATGGCGATCAGCGCCGTCGACCTGGCGCTCTGGGACCTCGTCGGCAAGGTTCGGGGCGAACCGGTCTATAATCTCATCGGCGGGCTCAGCCGGGACGAGATCAGCTTTTACTGCACCTCGCCCGCTCCCGATGCGGTCAAATCCATGGGCTTCTGGGGCGCCAAGGTGCCCCTGCCCCACAGCCCCTTCGAGGGCGAGGAGGGGCTGAAAAAGAACGTCGCCTTTCTCGCCGCGCATCGCGAGAGCGTCGGGCCCGGCTATCCGCTGATGGTGGATTGCTACATGTCGCTCACCGTCTCCTACGCCATCGCGCTCGCCGAGGCCTGCAAGGGGCTCGACATCCACTGGTGGGAGGAAGTGCTGAGCCCCGAGGATGTCGAGGGGTTCCGGCAGATCCGCCAGGCACACCCGACGCTCAAATGGACGACCGGCGAGCACGAATATTCGCGCTACGGGTTCCGCCGCCTCATCGAGGAGCGCACCATCGACATCCTCCAGCCCGATGTGATGTGGGTCGGGGGGCTGACCGAACTCATGCGCATCGCGGCCCATGCGGCGGCCTATGACATTCCGGTCGTGCCCCATGGCAGCGGGCCCTATTCCTATCATTTCATCGCCAGCCAGACCGGCCCGGCCTTTTGCGAATATGTCGCCGCATCGCCCGATGGCCGCGCCATCGGCCCGGTGTTCGGGGAGCTGTTCACCGGCGAGGACCTGCCCCGCAACGGGCTTTTGAAGGTTTCGGACGCCCCGGGCTTCGGCATGGAACTGGCCGATCGCGACATGCTGGTGCCCTTGGCCTGAGGGGCCGGAACCGCGGCGATCAGGGCCGCGTTTGAGGATCTGGCATAAGGCCGGGAGCCAGACGCGTGCATGGCAGAACCGAGAGCGAGGGCCCAGCATCTGCCGATCCGGTGCTGGCCGGGCTTGGGCGCGCGGCCGGCGGGGCGCTGATCTTCTGCCTGCCCATGCTGATGACCATGGAGATGTGGCAGCTGGGGTTCCTTGCCGACCGCTTCCGCCTGCTGCTGCTGATCGGGCTGTCGCTGCCGCTGCTCCTCGTGCTGTCGCATTATTCGGGCTTCGAGCGCACGCGGGGCTGGCGCGAGGATTTTCGCGACGTGCTGATCGCGCTGGGGCTGGGGATTACGGTCAGCACGCTCGTGCTGCTGGTGCTGGCGATGATCGGGCCGGGCATGAGCCCCAACGAAATCATCGGCAAGGTGGCGGTGCAGGTGCTGCCCGCCGCGCTCGGGGCGCTATTGGGGCGCAGCCAGCTCGGCGACGACAGCGTGCGCGAAAGCGAGGACCGGGCCTCGGAAAGCTATGGCGGGGAACTGGTGGTGATGGCCGTGGGCGCGCTGTTCCTGGGGCTCAACGTCGCCCCGACCGATGAGATCGAGATGCTGGCGATCACCATGAGCCCCTGGCACCTCTTGGTGCTGGTGGGGGTGTCGCTTCTGGCCATGCATGGCTTCGTGTTTGCCACAGGCTTCAAGGGCGGCAGCGAGATTGCGCCCGAGACGCCCTGGTGGAGCGCCTTTTTGCGCTTCACCCTCGTGGGCTACGGGCTGGCGCTCGCCATTTCCCTCTACGTGCTCTGGACCTTCGGACGCATCGATGGGCTGGGGCTCGACGCGACGATCCGCGCCGTGGTGGTGCTGGGCTTTCCCGCCGCCATCGGGGCGGCGGCGGCGCGGCTGATCCTGTGAGGCGATGATGGCAGGCGGTACCGACAACAAGGCGACCCGATCGACCGACGACCGCGCCCGGCGGATGGGGCGGCGGATCGAATGGGTGGCGGCGGCGCTTTCGGCCCTCCTGGTGCTGGGGCTCTGCTCTCACCTCATCCATGAGGGGCTGATGCAGCGGCAGGGGCATGCCTCGATCAGCCTTGCGATCACCGAGCGGACGCAAACGGCTGCCGGCGAGGCGGTGACGGTCGAGGCGCACAATATCGGGCGCAAGGCGGCCATCGGGGTGGAGATCGAGGGCACGCTCGGGGAGACGACGGCGACGGCGACGCTCGACTTTCTGCCCGCGGGCGGCAGCAAGCCGGTGATCCTCGTCTTCCCCGCGCCGACCGATGGGCTCAGCGTCAGGGTCTCGGGCTATACCGAGCCCTGAAGCAAGACCACGATGCGGTCGCCGGCCCGATAGCTGACGCGGCGCGCCTTGATCGGGTTGAGCACGAGGGTGGGCGGCACATCGGGATCGGGATCGCGGTGGATGAAATGGCCGATGGCCAGCTCCCCGCGCCGGCGGCAGGCTTCGGTGACGGTGAAGAAATTGACCGGGCGGTCGGGATCGAGCAGTTCGGCCGGATCGCGCAGGGCGATCTGCATGCCATGGGCATCAAGCAAATCATCGAGAATGGCGGCAGCGGGGCCGGGCCTTGCGGCAAAGGCAAAGGCCAATGCTGCGAGGCGATCGCGATAGATGCGCTCGGCGGGCGAGCCGGTGGCCTCGACGAGGGGCTCGTGCCGCTCCTCGGCAAAGAGCGCGACGACGCCGGGCGCCGGCCGGGCTCCCAGTGCAAGGAGCGTGGCAAGGGCACGGGCATCGGCGGTGCCCTCTTCGCTCGCCACGATGATGCGGCTGTAGCCGCCCGCCGAGAGGCTCGCGACCACGCTGCGATCGGTGGGATCGAGCCGGCCATATTCGACCGAGAGCGGCCCGTCGCTGAGCGGCAGGGCGGCGACCTTGTCGGCCAGGCCCTCGACATCGGCGGCAACCGTCAGCACCGAGCCCGGCGGCACGGCGCGGCGCAGATCGCGCGCAATGGCTGGCACATCATCGCTCCAACCCAGGAGCAGGATGCGCTCGGGATCGCGCGGGGCGGTGGACTGGGCGCGCAGCGCAGCCCGGTCGATATCGAGCGGCAGGGCCGAGACATGCGCATCGCCCTCGCCCGAGGCCAGCAGGATGGGCCTGAGCCCATCGCCGAGCGGCGTGCCGGGGGAGGGATTGAGGAAAGCGCGGCCCGAGGCATCGAGGATGCCCAGCGGCACCGCCTCGCCAAAAACCAGCGTCGCCTCGGAAAAGGGCATGCCCTCGAGCGAAGGATGATCGCCGACGCTGATGGCCGGCAGGCCGGCACCGAGCAGGGTCTGGTAGACTTCGCCCAGCATCGGCACCCTGCCGGCATGGGCGGCGATGCGGGCGGCAAGGGCGCGGGCGCGCACCGGCTGCACCGTGCCGCGCCCCAGCCCGCGCACCGCATCGGAGGCGGCGGCGCCATCGACTTCGGCGAGGATGCCGGCCTTGCCGCGCCGCAAGGGCAAGAGCGCCAGAAGCGTGCGCAACTGTGTGGAGAGCGGATCGCGCGCGACGGGGCGAAGGAGGAGGATGGTCTCGGCCGCCTCGACATCGAGATGCGCGAGGATGGCGGGATCGCCCGGATCGCCCGAGGCCAGCTGCACCTGCGCCAGAAGCCGCGGCGGAAGGCGCAGCGCAAGGCTGTCGCGCAGCTCGGCGGCAGGACGGTCTGCGAGAAGGGTTACCGGGCGGGCATTGCCGGCAAACTGGCGCAGCAGCGCCGGCACGAGCTCGGACCAGCCCACGATCAGGAGCGGACCGGCACCCGGGGCATGCTCGCGGGGGCGGCGCGGGGCGGGCAGAAAGCCGCGCGCCTTGCCGAGGCTACCCCTGAGGCGCGGGCCGGCCCATCCCAAAACGTTCAAACCCGGTCCGGTCCTGATGCGTCGCACACTGTTTCTTCAAACAAGAGGTAGGGGTTCTTGAGACGAGAGGTCTGGACACTCATACACGAGGTTGCCGCCATTGGGAAATCGCGCCCATGGGCACAACGGCAGTGCTGCGATTCTGTCACAGTTTTCGTCCGCTTCGGCCTCTGCTACAACGCAGCATGGTTTCTGCTTCGTTATCCACAGCGCAGTCCCGCGCAAAGCGCTCGTCCAGGGCGACACTGGCGGCCCTTTGCGGCCTTGCCATCGTGCTTTCGGGCTGCAGTTCGGCCAGTTTCCCGGTGGGTTTTGCCATGCCGCAGGGCAAGACGGCCGCACTCGGGCCGGGCGCCGCCCGCATCGCCACGGCATCGCTGGCGCCCGCGCCGGCAACGCGATCGGCCGAACCGCTGGCCTTCGCCGCCACGCCCTCCACGAGCGGACGCGGCGAGATCGACCGGCTCATCGGCCATTACAGCCATCTTTATGGCGTGCCGGTCTCGCTGGTGCGCCGGGTGGTGCAGCGCGAAAGCACCTTCAACCCCAAGGCGCGCAACGGCCCCTATTGGGGGTTGATGCAGATCCGCCATGATACGGCGCGGTCGATGGGCTATAGCGGGCCGGCGAGCGGGCTCCTCGATGCAGACACCAACCTGCGCTATGCGGTGAAATACCTGCGCGGGGCGTGGCTGGTGGGCGGCAAGAACGAGAATGCCGCGATCCGGCATTATTCGCGGGGCTATTATTACGAAGCCAAGCGGCTCGGCCTGCTCGAGGAAACCGGGCTGCGCTGAGGCGGCGCCGGGAGGGGCGAACGCGATGTTCAGGGCCCTTCTGGCCGAGTGGCTGGGCAGTTTTTTCGTCATCTTCATCGGGCTCGGCGCAGCGGTACTGACCGCGCCCCTGCCCGAGATCGGCATCGGCTATGGCGGCATCGCGCTGGCCTTCGGGCTGGCGCAGATGAGCGCGATGCTGGCGCTGGGGCAAGTTTCGGGCGGGCATTTCAACCCCGTGCTCTCGCTCGGCGCCACGATAGGCGGACACCTGCCGCGCAACCGGCTGCTGCCCTATTGGGCGGCGCAATCGCTGGGGGCGCTGGCCGGCGCAGGGACGATCTACCTCATCGCATCGGGTACGCCGGGGTTCGTCGCTGGGGGCTTTGCCGCCAATGGCTATGGCATCAATTCGCCCGGCGGATATGGGCTGACGTCTGCGGTGATCGCCGAGATGACGGGCGCCGCGATGCTCGCGCTGGTCTTCCTCTCCGCCTGCTGGCGCGAGAGCCGGATCGCGGCGCCGCTGGCGGTGGGCGGCGCGCTGATTGCCATCCACCTCGTGCTCCTGCCGGTGACCGGGACGGGCGTGAACCCGGCGCGTTCGCTCGTGGCCGCGCTTTTTGCGCAGACCGAGGCGCTGGGGCAGGTCTGGATTTTCCTCCTCGCCCCCCTCGCCGGAGGCGCGCTCGGCGCCGCGATCTGGCGGCTTCTGCTCCGGCCCGAGGAGAGCCCAGCGGGGCGGCGGGGGTAGCGTCAGAAAAACCCGACACGATGTAAGGAATACTTTACATCTCCGTCCAGTGCCTCGATATCCATTCCCCGAGGGATGGAGGGTGCCCCATGGGGTTTCGGGAGTGGAATGCGGTGGTGGCGCTGGTGAGCACGCTCGCCGGGCTCGGCTGGCTGGCCTTCACGGTTCTGGCCGGCCTGCCCGCGGAACTGGCCCCGGCCGCCATGCAGATGGTGATCGCGATCGGGGTGCTGGTGGGGGTCAATATCGTCGGCATCATCGCCGCCGTGATCGGGGTCGGCATCGCGACGCGCGAAAAGCTGCGTGACGAAAAGGCCGACGAGCGCGACCTGCTGATTGCCGCCAAGGCCATGCGCAATGCCTATTACATCGCCTCGGCCGGCGGAGCGCTGACGCTTCTGGCCATCGCGCTCGGGGTTTCGCCGGTTCTCGCGATCCACGGGCTGTTCGGGGCGCTCCTTCTCGCGGGGGGCACCGAGGCGGCCTCGCTGCTCCTTTATTACCGGACGCAGTGACACGATGGGCAAGGGCGAACCGCGCATCGAGAACGTCATGCGGCAATTGCGCTTCAGCCATGGCGAAATGACCCAGCAGGCGCTGGCCGACGCCGTGGGCGTGACGCGCCAGACCATCATCGCCATCGAGGCCGGGCGCTACTCGCCCTCGCTCGAAGTGGCGTTCCGCATCGCCGCAGCCTTCGGGGTGCCGCTGACCGCGGTGTTTTCATACCGGCCCGCAGAGGGCGAGGAGCCAAGATGAAGGCGTGGATCGCAAAGGGCTATGGCGGGCCCGAGGTGCTTGAGCTGATCGAGCGCGAAACGCCAAGGCCCGGGCGTGGCGAGGTGCTGGTGCGCATTCGCGCTACCACCGTATCGGCCGGCGACTGGCGGGTGCGCTCGCTGATCCTGCCGCCGGGCATGGGCGTGTTCGGACGGCCGGCGCTGGGGCTGTTTCGCCCGCGCAAGGGGGTGCTCGGCACCGATTTTGCCGGCGAGGTGGCGGCGCTGGGCGATGGCGTTAAAGGGTTCAAGGTCGGCGACAGGGTGCTGGGCTTTCCGGGCGGAGAGATGGGCTGCCATGCCGAGTTTCGCCTGATGCCGGCCGACGGGCGGATCGTGCGGCTGCCCGAGGCGCTCTCTTTTACCGAAGCGGCCGCCCTGCCCTTTGGCGGCAGCACCGCCCTCTCCTATATGCGGCGCGCCGAGACCCGGCCGGGCGAGACCATGCTGATCATCGGCGCCTCGGGCGCGGTGGGATCGCTGCTGCTGCAACTGGCGGTGGATGGAGGTCTTGCGACGACGACGCTGACCAGCGCCGGCAATCGCGACCTCGTTGCGGGGCTGGGCGCCAGCCGGACGCTCGATTATGCCCAGACCGATCTCGCCGCCCTGCCCGACCGGTTCGACATCATCGCCGATTGCGTGGGCGCGACCAGCTTCAAGACAACGCGCCACCTGCTCAAGGATGGCGGACGGTTTCTTGCCATTGCGGGGGGCATCGGCGACATGATCGCGCGGCCCTGGCAGGGACGGCGGGCCATTTCGGGACCTGCCGACGAACGGCGCGAGGATCTCGAAACCCTCGTGGGGCTGGCCGTGGGCGGCCGCATCCGGCCGGTGATCGACAGCGTCTTTGCCTTTGCGCAGATGCGGGAGGCGCATGCCCGCGTCGATAGCGGGCGCAAGCGCGGCGCGGTGGTGATCTCTTTATGATCTGCGCGACCTGCGCTCATCGCAGGAACGCGATGCAATCAAAGGCTGCCCAAACCCCGCATAAGCTGGTATGCCGCGCGTTCACGAAGGTTTAATCCATGACGACTGAAGACGCGCCGGCCCCGCTGCCGGCCAGCATTCCCGCAGCGCTCGCCACCGCGCTTGAAGCGCAGGGCTATACGACGCTGACCCCGGTGCAGGAGGCGATGCTCGCCCCGGCCCATGAAACCGCCGATCTCCTCGTTTCGGCGCAGACGGGATCGGGCAAGACGGTGGCCTTCGGGCTCGCCATCGCCCAGACGCTTCTGGGCGATGCCGGTGTTTTCGACGCACCGAGCGCGCCGCTGGGGCTGGTGATCGCGCCGACGCGCGAACTGGCCATGCAGGTGCGGCGCGAGCTCGACTGGCTCTATGCGGCCGCCGGCATGCGCACGGCGACCGGCGTCGGTGGCATGGACCTGCGCGCCGAGCGGCGGGCGCTGGAGCGCGGCGCGCACCTCGTGGTGGGAACGCCTGGCCGTCTGCGCGACCATATCAGCAAGGGCGCGCTCGACCTTTCGGCGATCCGCGCCATCGTGCTCGACGAAGCCGACGAGATGCTCGACCTGGGCTTTCGCGACGATCTCGAATTCATTCTGGCCGCTGCTCCCGAGGAGCGGCGCACGCTGATGTTCTCGGCCACAGTGGCCAAGGGCATCGCCGAACTGGCGGCCACCTATCAGCGCGATGCGGTGCGCGTGGCGGTGAGCGCGCCCGACGCCCAGCACGCCGATATCGAGTATCAGATGATGCTGGTGGCGCGCGACGAGCGCGAACACGCCATCATCAACACGCTGCTGGGCTCGGAGAGCGACAGCGCGCTGGTGTTCTGCCACACGCGCGAGGCGGTGAAGCATCTGGCCGCGCGGCTCGCCAATCGCGGCTTTTCGTCCGTGGCGCTCTCGGGCGAACTGGCGCAGTCGGAGCGCTCGAGCGCCTTGCAGGCGATGCGCGACGGGCGCGCGCAGGTGTGCGTGGCAACCGACGTGGCAGCCCGCGGCATCGACCTGCCCAATCTGGGGCTCGTCATCCATGCCGACATTCCGGGCAATCCGGCAACGCTTCTGCACCGCTCGGGCCGCACCGGCCGGGCCGGGCGCAAGGGCGTGTGCGTGCTGATCGTGCCCGAGCACCGGCGCGCCGCCGCAACGCGCGTGCTTTCGCTCGCGCGGCTGACCGCGACGCTGCGCACCCCGCCCACCATCGCCGATATCGAAACGCGCTACCAGACCGACATCGTGGCCGCCGCCCGTACCGAGGCGCCGCCCGAGGAGGCAGAAGCCGCGCTGGTGGAAAAGCTCCTCGCCGAAGTGGGCCCCGAGCAGCTGGCGGCCGCCTTCGTGCGCCAGGAGCTCAAGCGCCGGCCGGTACCCGAAGAGGTTACCGTGCTGCCCCTGACGCTGACGCGCGAGAAGCGGACGCGCAAGGACCGCGCCGAGCGGACCGAGCGCCCCGAACGCGGCGAGCGGCTGGAGCTGGGCCAGCGCTTCGACTGGTCGGACGCGCTCGAGGGCGGCGGGCAGGACCGGAGCCATCAGCGTGGCAGGCCCGAGCGGGGCGGCGATTTTGCCGATGGCGCGTGGTTCACCCTGTCGCTGGGGCGCAAGCACCGGGCCGACCCCAAATGGCTCTTGCCGATGATCTGCAAGGCCGGTGGGGTGACCAAGCGCGAGGTTGGCGCCATCCGCATCGACGAGACCGAGACGCGCTTCGAGATCGCGGCCGATGCGGCGCCGGACTTTGCCGAGCAGGTGTCACGCAAGGGCGCGCTGGAAAAAGGCGTGCGCATCCGCCCGCAGCAGGAGGGTGCGCCCGAAGCGGCAGCCCCGGCCCGCAAGCCGCGCGAACCGCGCGCCGCAGACGAGGGGGCCGGGCGGCCCTGGGCTTCGGACGCGCCGACCGAGAGGGCTGCCGACGAGCGCCCCGTCAGGAAGCCCTATGGCAAGGCGTCGTTCGACAAGACTCCCTTCGACAAGGCTGCTTCGGACAAGCCGGCTTACGAAAAAAAGGCCTACGCCAAAAAGCCATACGAGAAGAAGCCCTCCGACAATCCCGGACCGGCGCGTTCGGACTGGGCCAAGCCGGCGGGCAGCAAGCCCTATGCAAAGACGGCAAGCGCCAAGCCGAAAAAGGCCGACAAGACCCGGCCCGACAAGGACAAGGGCAAGCCCAAGCCGCGCAGCAAGCCGGACGGATCGGGAGCCGGCGATGCGCCGCGGGCCCGCAAGCGGCCGGAGTAGCAGTCAGCCCTCCGCAATTCTACTTGCGATTTACAATCGGTTTTGACCGCGCTAGGC
The DNA here is from genome assembly GCF_900119845.1 of Devosia enhydra. Taxonomy (GTDB): domain Bacteria; phylum Pseudomonadota; class Alphaproteobacteria; order Rhizobiales; family Devosiaceae; genus FPKU01. The sequence goes on along the minus strand of NZ_FPKU01000004.1, from coordinate 225,032 downwards.
TGATTGCGATCGGCAATCGGTCCGGCGCGGTTTTTTATCGCGCCTCCTGTCGATCTGCCTCATCCTGCCTCGTCGTGCTGGCAGGAACGGGCTCGGGAGGAGAGCGGGAATGGAACGGCATTATGGCTGGGTGATCGTGGCAGCGGGGGCGCTGATCACCTGCGTGGCAATGGGGGCGCTGTTCGCGCTGCCCGTCTATCTGGCGCCCATCGCCACTGAGACCGGCTGGACGCGGGCCGGGATTTCGGGCGCGATGACCATCGGGTTCATCGTGATGGGGGTGGCCGGCTTCATCTGGGGCATGCTGACCGACCGGATCGGGGCGCGGCCGGTGGTGATGATCGCGGCCGTGATCCTGGGCGTGGGGCTGTTCCTCGCCTCGCGCACCACAGATCTTTTGATGTTCCAGATCGCCTATGGCGGGCTGGTTGGGGCCTCGGGCGGTGCGTTCTTTGCCCCGCTGATGGCAACGACGGTGGGCTGGTTCGAAAAGAACCGCAGCCTTGCCGTATCGCTGGTATCGCTGGGCGCGGGCGTGGCGCCGATGATCGTGACACCGCTGGCCACCGTGCTGATCGAGGCGCAGGGCTGGCGCACCGCGATGATGCTGACCGCGATCATCGCCACGGCACTGATCGTGCCGGCGGGCCTGCTCATCCGCCGCGCCCCCGAGGCGCAGGCGGCGGCGCCCAGCCCCGGGACCGATGTGGCCCCGCAGGAGCCCCCGCCGCGCAACGCCTTTGCGGCGCTGAGGACACCGCAATTCATCGTGCTCGCAGCGACGTTCTTTTTCTGCTGCGCGGCCCATTCGGGCCCGATCTTCCACACGGTGAGCTATGCCATGCTGTGCGGCGCCTCGGCGCTGGCGGCGGCCAGCATCTACAGTGTCGAGGGGATCGCCGGGCTCTTCGGGCGCCTCGCCTTCGGCATCGCTGCCGACCGGCTGGGGGTGAAGCGCGTGCTGGTGGCGGGCCTCGCGCTGCAGGCCATCAGCATCTACTTCTATATTTATGTCAGCGAAATCAACCAGTTCTACATGCTGGCGGTGGTTTTGGGCATGGCCTATGGCGGAGTGATGCCGCTCTATTCGGTGCTGGCGCGCGATTATTTCGGGCCCCATGTGATGGGAACGGTTCTGGGCGCGGCCACCATGGTCTCGAGCATCGGCATGGCCTTCGGCCCGGTGGGCGGGGGATGGCTCTTTGACACCTATGGCACCTATCACTGGCTCTACATCGCCTCGGCGGCGGTGGGCGTGATGGCGGCGATCATCGCGCTCGCCTTCCCCCCGCCCCGGCGCGACGTGGCCGCCGGCCCCGGCCTGCCGCAGGCGGCCTGAGAGGAGGGCGAAGTATGGGCGACGTCGTCTACTCGATGATGGCTTCGATCGATGGCTTCATCAACGATGCCAGAGGCGATTTCGAATGGGGCCAGATCAACGAGGCGGTGCACCGCTTCGCCGAGGCCGAGCAGGCGCGCGAGACCATCGCGCTCTATGGCCGGCGCATGTATGAGATGATGGCGGTTTGGGAAAAGCTCGCCGACGATCCGAAGGCCGAACCCGCCGAGCGCGATTTCGGCCGCGCCTGGCAGAAAGCCGAAAAGATCGTGGTTTCAACCACGCTCGAAACAGTGACGACGCCGCGCACGCGGCTGCTGCGATCGCTCGATGCCGAGACGCTGCGCGCGCTCAAGGCGTCGACCGAGGGCAGGATCGGGGTCTCGGGCCCCGGCCTTGCCGCCCACTGCCTCGCCATGGGGCTGGTGGACGAGATCAACATCTATACCGTGCCGGTTCTGGTGGGCAGTGGCACCCCGATGTTTCCGCTGCGCGACAGCGTGCTCAAGCTCACCCGTACCGAGCAGCGCAATTTCGACAATGGCGTCAGCTTCGCGCGGTATAGCGTAGGGTGAGGGATCGCCGCGTCAACGCCGTGCCGGTGCGCGGTTTTCGTCCTGCAGCTTGCGCCAGCGGGCGAGGCGTTCGGGGTCGACCGTACCGGCCTTGACGCCGGCGCGTACGGCGCAGCCGGGCTCGTGATCATGGCTGCAGTCGCGGAACTTGCAGGCGGGCGCCAGTTCGGTGATTTCGGCAAAGAGGGTATCGATGCCCTCGCGCACATCCTGCACATGCAGGCTGCGCATGCCCGGCGTATCGATGACCCAGCCGCCCCCGGCCATGGCATGCAGCGAGCGCGACGTGGTGACGTGGCGGCCCCGCGCATCGCTCTGGCGCACGGCGCCCGTCTGCTGGGGCGCTTCGGCCTGCCCTACAAGCGCATTGACGAGGGTGGATTTGCCCACGCCCGACGAGCCGACGAGCGCCACGGTGGCTCCCGGCGTGCACCAGGGGGCGAGCATTGCGACGGCATCGGGCGCCTTGCCATTGAGCGCGACGACGGGCAGTTGCCGCTGGAGCGCGGTGGCTTGCGCGATGAAGGTCCCTGGGTCTTCGGCAAGGTCGGATTTGGTGAGGACGATGACGGGATCGGTGCCGGCATCGTTGGCGAGCGCCAGATAGCGTTCGAGCCGGGCGATATTGAAATCGGCGTTGCAGGAGGCGGCGATGAACAGCGTATCGATATTGGCCGCCACCAGTTGGGTCGGCCTGCGGCCCTCGGCGGGGCGCTGTAACAGGCTCTTGCGCTCGAGCCTGCGGATAAGCAGATGCGTCAGGGGCTCGACCAGCACCCAGTCGCCCACCGCGAAGGCGCCGGTATCGGCGCGGGGCGGCAGGGTCAGGGCCACCTGCGTGCCGGCGATAAGCGCGCTCAGACGATCGCGATGCACGCCATCGATGCGCGCGGGATGGAGCGCGATTTCGCTTTCGGCGATCTGGTCGGCAAAAAACGGCGGCAGGGCCGAGCGTGCCGGATCCTGGGGCGCCACGGGCTAGTGCCCGGGCGTTTCGTCGTCGGGGGACGGGGCTTGGGCCTCATCCACGGGCGGCTTGAGCTTGGCTTCGGCGCGTGCCGCAGCCTTGAGCGCCTTGAGCCGCTCGCGTTCCCTGCGTTCGAAATCGTAATTGGGCTTGCGCGCCATGAGCTGGTGTTCCTTCTTGGACGCTGTAACTGGGCCTTTCGCGGCCGGAAGGCAAGGGCGCAAGGCTTGCGCAGGGCTGGTGGTGTGATTGGCGCGGGCTTTTGGCAGTGTGGACATGGGGCCCCTGCCCCACCTCTCCGCTTGCCTGCCGAACGGCATCGCTCTAGAGGTGCGCGGCACTGGATCCGGCCCCCTGCCAAAGGGCCTCAGCGTCGCCGGCACGCCTGGTCTTTAACCTGTCGGTCTTGAGGAAAGCGCATCATGGCGGCACTGGAACGGGCCATCGAAACACTGATCTTTACCAGCCGCTGGATCCTGGCGCCGTTCTTTATCGGCCTCCTGGTGGCGATGGTCGTGCTGCTCTTCAAGTTCCTCAAGGAGCTGCTCGATCTGGTCCTCAATATCTGGACGACGTCCGACTATGACGTGGTGATCTCCATCCTGACGCTGGTCGACACGGCCCTGATCGCGGTGTTGCTGCTCATCATCGTCTTCAGCGGCTATGAGAGTTTCGTTTCGCGGATCAACACCAATGATCACGAGGACCGGCCGGCCTGGATGGGCCAGGTGGGCTTTGCCGATCTCAAACTGAAGCTGATCGGCGCCATCGTCGCGATATCGGCGGTGGAGCTTCTGAAGGCGTTCCTGGTCAGCGAGAGCTATAATGACAGCCAGCTGGCCTGGAAGATCGCCATCCACTTCACCTTCGTCCTCTCGGGCGTGCTGTTCGCGGTGACCGACTTCATTTCCGAACGCAGCAAGAAGAAGTAGCTCCCATAAGGCGGGCGTGCGGCGGAGGCCGACGCCCGCTCTTGAACTCTCCGGCATTAGGACCCAGACTGCGCGCGGTTGGGGCAGTTCAGACATCAGATGAAATATCGCGCCGAGATCGACGGGCTGCGCGCCGTCGCGGTTCTACCTGTCATCTTTTTCCATGCCGGCTTCTTCCCGTTTTCGGGAGGCTTTGTCGGGGTGGACGTGTTTTTCGTGATCAGCGGCTACCTGATCACGACGATCCTGATGACGGAAATCTCGGAGGGGCGGTTCTCGCTCCTTAGCTTTTACGAGCGTCGCGCCCGGCGCATCCTGCCCGCCCTCATCTTCGTGTGCGCCTGCTGCATCCCCTTCGCCTGGCTCTGGATGCTGCCGGCGGAGTTCAAGTATTTTTCCGAAGCCCTGATCGCAGTCGCGCTGTTTTACTCGAACATCTTCTTCATCGGCGGTGCTGAGTATTTTGCGCCGGCCGTCGATCTCAATCCGCTGCTCCACACCTGGTCGCTGGCTGTGGAAGAGCAGTTCTACATCCTGTTTCCATTGCTGCTGATGGGGCTGCTGCCACGCTCGCGCAAGGCGACGCTCGCGGTTCTCGTGCTCCTGAGCGTTGCCAGCCTCGCACTCGCGGAATATGGCTGGCGGCATTTTTCATCGGCCAATTTCTACCTGCTGCCGACCCGCGCCTGGGAACTGGGCATCGGCGCGCTCTGCGCCTTCGCCCTGGCGCGGCCCGAGCCCTTGGTCGCGAGTGCCCGCCTGCGCGGGGCGCTGGCTGCGCTGGGGTTGATGGGGATCGCGGGCGCGGCGGTGCTGTTTGACGGGCAGATCCCGTTTCCCTCGCTCTGGGCCCTGATACCCGTGCTGGGCACGGCGATGATCATCCTTTTTGCCGGGCAGGAAACCCTCGTCGGGCGGCTCCTGTCCAACCGCGTGCTCGTGGGCATCGGGCTTTTGAGCTACAGCGCCTATCTCTGGCACCAGCCGCTGTTCGCCTTTGCGCGCATCCGCTTTCCGCGCACCGACGACACGATGATGATCGGGCTCAGTATCGCGAGCTTCGTGCTGGCCTATCTCACCTGGCTGCTGGTCGAGACGCCGTTCCGGCAGCGCAGGGCGCGCCAGATTTTCAACCGGGCGACCATCTTTGCGTCTTCTGCCGTGGGTCTTCTGGCGCTTGGCGGTTTCGGGCTCTGGGGCCATCTCCAGAACGGCGCGCCGATGCGGTTTGCGACGATCGAGCAGGACGTGCCGGCCCTTGAAGCGCGCGTGGCGATCAATTTCGGGCTGCATCACGATTGCGAGGACAAGTTCTCGGAATCGCCGAACTGCCGGACGGCAGAGGATCCGGAATTCCTGCTCTGGGGCGACAGTTACGCCATGCACCTGGCACCGGGCCTGATCGCGAGCGAAGCGGGGCTAAAGCTCCAGCAGCAATCGAAATCCTCCTGTGCGCCGCTGCTCGATATGAGCCTGTTCCGGGCCGATTATGATGCTGACTGGCGGGCTGGCTGCTTTGCCTTCAACGACCAGGTGATGGCGTGGCTCGAGGCCAATCCTTCGGTCCGGTATGTCGTGCTGTCCTCGCCCTTCGGCATCGTCGAGGACGGCGCGATCGGCCGCGACGGCATCGAGGTCCCCGAGGCCGAGCGGATCTCCCGGATCATCGCGGCAACGTCCGCGACCCTCGAGCGAATCCGGCGCACGGGGGCGCGCGTGGTGCTGATTTCACCCACGCCATCCCCCGGCTTCAATGTCGGCAATTGCCTGACGGGCGCGGCGCTCTTTGGCTATGGCGAGGATCATTGCGACTTCTTCACCCGCGACGGCCACGGCGACCAGACCCTGCTTGTCTCGCTGCAAAGGCTTCTGGGCAAGTCGCCGCGCCCGGACGCGCTGGCTTTTCTCGAGGCGATCGAGCCCGACCTGCCGATCATCTGGCTCTCGGACATGATCTGCTCTTACGGGCTCTGCGACGTGGTGCAGGAGGGTCGCTTCATCTACCGCGATAGCGGACATCTGTCCAAGGAAGGGTCGGCCTATCTGGGTGAGCGCTACGATTGGGCGGAGCTGGTGCGGGCAACGGCACGCTGACGACAGGGCAGATGCCGTCGGGGATCGATCTCTCCGGCGCAGCGCCTCGGCCATATCGCGGGCGGCGATGATGCTCTAAAGTTCTCGCCAAACGCTGCGCTCAGCCCGGAATCGCCTTCATGCATCTCGTCCTCGTCGATGGCTCGACCTTCATCTTCCGCGCCTTCCACGCCCTGCCCCCCCTGACGCGCAAATCCGACGGTCTGCCGGTGGGCTGCGTCTCGGGCTTCTGCACCATGCTCCACAAGCTGACCGAAGATCTGAAGGGCGAGGACGCGCCGACCCATATGGCGGTGATCTTCGATCATTCGGCCAAGAGCTTCCGCAGCGATTTCTACCCCGACTACAAGGCGCACCGGCCGCCCCCGCCCGAAGAACTGGTGCCGCAGTTTCCGCTCACCCGCGCCGCGAGCCGGGCCTTCTCCATCCCCTGCATCGAGATGGAGGGCTGGGAGGCCGACGACATCATCGCCACCTATGCCGTGATGGCGCGACAGGCCGGCGGGCGGGCCACCATCGTCTCCTCCGACAAGGACCTGATGCAGCTGATCGATGCCGAGGGGCGGGTGCGCATGCTCGATACCCTGCCCCGGCCCGGCCAGCCGCCCCTCCGGTGGATCGGGCCCAACGAGGTGTTCGAGAAATTCGGCGTTGCCCCCGAAAAGGTGGTCGAGGTGCAGGCGCTGTGCGGGGACGCGGTGGACAATGTGCCCGGCGTGCCCGGCATCGGGGTGAAGACGGCGGCCGAACTCATCAACACCTATGGCGACGTCGAAACCCTGCTCGCCCGCGCCACCGAGATCAAGCAGCCGGCGCGGCGGCAGAAGCTGATCGACAATGCCGAGCTGGCGCGCGTCTCGCGCCGGCTGGTGACGCTGTCGCAGGATGTGCCGGTGGAGTTGCCCATCGATGCGCTGGTGCGCGAGCCGATCGCGCCCGGCAAGCTCTTCCCGTTCCTGAAAGCGATGGAATTTTCCACCTTCACCCGCCGCATCGCCGGGCTGATCGGGGCAGACCCGGATGCCTGGGAGGCCGATCCGGAACTGAGGGCCGCCAATGCCGCGCCCACAGGCACGAGCGCCACCACGGCCGGAGCCGCCCCTTCGGAGGTTTCGGCCGGCACCGGCGTCGCCGGCGCGTCGGGCGAGGATACGCCGGTGCGCCTTGCCGCGGCGGAGGCCGAGCGCATCCGCGCCCTGCCCTTTGCCACCGATGCCTATGAGATCGTGGTGAGCCGCGAGCGGCTGGCAGACTGGATCGCGGACGCACGCGCCATGGGCCATGTGGCGGTGGACACCGAAACCACCGGGCTCGACAACCAGCAGGCCGACCTCGTGGGCATTTCGCTTTCCACCCGGCCCGGCCATGCCTGCTACATTCCGCTCGGGCATGCCGGTGGGGAGAGCGACATGTTCGGGGGCGGGCGGGCCGAGGGCCAGCTCGACATGCGCGAGACCCTCGCGACGCTGAAGCCCCTTTTCGAGGATCGTTCGATCCTCAAGATCGGGCACAATGTGAAATACGACATGGGGTTGCTGGTGCGCTACGGCATCACGCTTGCGCCCATCGATGACACGCTGCTGATGGCCTATGCGCTCGACGGGGCGCGCAACAATTCGATGGAAGCGCTGGGGCAGGCCTGGCTCGGCCATTCGGGCACCCCGATCAAGGATTTGATCGGCACCGGCAAGAGCCAGATCACCTTCGCGCAGGTGCCCATCCCCGAAGCGGCCCGCTATGCCGCCGAGGATGCCGACATGACGATCAGGCTCTGGCACGTGTTGCGCCCGCGCCTCGTGGCCGAAAACGCCACCACCGTCTACGAGACGCTGGAGCGGCCGCTTTCCCCGGTTCTGATGCGGATGGAAGGGCGCGGCATTTCGGTCGATCGCGGCATTCTCGCGCGGCTTTCGGGCGATTTCGCCCAGCGCGCCGCCGCCTTCGAGGCCGAGGCGCAGGAGCTGGCGGGCGAGCCCTTCAATCTCGGTTCGCCCAAGCAACTGGGCGAAATCCTCTTCGGCAAGATGGCGCTGCCCGGCGGCACCAAGACCAAGACCGGGCAATGGGCCACCGGCGCCGACGTGCTCGAGGACCTCGCCCTGCAGGGGGTGCCGCTCGCCCGCGCCGTGGTGGAATGGCGCCAGCTGACCAAGCTCATGGGCACCTATACCAACGCGCTGCCCGGCTATATCAACGCGCGCACGGGCCGCGTGCACACATCCTACCACCAGGCGGCGGTTTTGACAGGGCGGCTCTCATCGAACGAGCCGAACCTCCAGAACATCCCCGTGCGCACCGAGGATGGCCGCAAGATCCGCACCGCCTTCGTGGCGGCGCCGGGCAAGATGCTGATCTCGGCCGACTATTCGCAGATCGAGCTGCGCGTTCTGGCCCATATCGCCGATATCCAGGCGCTCAAGGATGCGTTCGAGGAGGGACTCGACATCCATGCCATGACGGCGTCCGAAATGTTCGGCGTGCCGATCGAGGGCATGCCGTCCGAAGTGCGGCGGCGGGCCAAGGCGATCAATTTCGGCATCATCTACGGCATCTCGGCCTTCGGGCTTGCCAACCAGCTCTCGATCGAGCGCTCGGAGGCGCGGGCCTATATAGAGGCCTATTTCGCCAAATTCCCCGGTATCAAGGATTATATGGACGCCCAGAAGCGGCGGGTGAAGGCGGACGGGCATGTGACGACGCTGTTCGGCCGGCGCATCCCCTTCCCCAACGCCACCTCCAGCAACCCCTCCGAACGCGCCTTCATCGAGCGCGCCTCTATCAACGCCCCGATCCAGGGCTCGGCCGCCGACATCATCCGCCGCGCCATGATCCGCATGGAACCGGCCCTCAAGCGCGCCGGCATCGCCGCCGACATGCTGCTGCAGGTGCATGACGAACTGATCTTCGAAGTGCCCGAAGGCACCGAGGACGCCGCCATTCCAGTGATCCGCGAGGTGATGGAAAACGCCGCGGTCCCGGCCGTGCACCTCACCGTGCCGATCCGCGTGGATGCCCACGCGGCGCGGGACTGGGACGGGGCGCATTAGGGGCGAGGGAACCCCTGCGCAATGCGAACATTGTGAGAACATCTGCATATCTGGAGTTCTGACATGTCCGATGCCAATGCCAAGGTCGAGCCGGGTCCGCATTCCAATCTCGAGAAGGATCCCGATGACTGGACCACGGGCGATGATCCGATGACGGATGCGCAGGCGTCCTATCTCAAGACGCTCTCGGAGCAGGCGCACAAGCCCGACGCGTTCGCCGAGGGGCTTTCAAAGGCCGAGGCGTCAAAGCGCATCGATGCCCTGCAGGGCGAAATGGGGCTCTGAGGGTTGGGGGCCTGTTGGGCCGCGACGATCCGGTGCCCGACCTCGTGGTTCGAGACGCGGCTATGGCCGCTCCTCACCATGAGGTCTCTTGCACATTCACGGAGGTCCTCATCCTGAGGAGCCCCGCAGGGGCGTCTCGAAGGACGAGGGCCGGGTGCCCCCATCTCTCCTTCCTTCACCGCCGTTGCTCCAGAAGCGGGACCTTCCGTTTGAGAGGCGGCATCGTGAAACAGAGGTTCCTGCTTTCACGGGAATGACCCGGAGGTGGGAAAGTGCAATGCTGCCCGACCTCGTGGTTCGAGACGCCCCTGCGGGGCTCCTCACCATGAGGTCTCTCGGGCAACTCAAAGCGGTCGCCTCCCTGACGTCTCTCGGGCAATTCACCGACCCCCACGAGCCTTGCCATCCGGGCGCTATTCCGCTATTCGGGACAGCGCCCGGGCAGCCTCGGGACGATGATGAGACGCCAGGGGCGAAACGGTGGACGAGATCGCGGGCAAGCCGGCCGGAGCTGTGACCAAGCCGTCGCGCTCGGGCGATGAAGGGCTGAAATCGCTGGTGAAGGTGGTGGCGGTGCTCGACTGCTTTTCCACCACCAACAGGGCCCTGTCGCTGGCTGAGATCTGTGCCGAAACCGGCTTTCCCCGCTCGACCACGCACCGGCTGCTCGCGTCGATGCGCGAAGTGGGCTTCGTGGAGCAGGATCGCGAGCGCGACCGCTACCGGCTGGGCGTGCGGCTCTTTGAGTTCGGCAATATCTATCTCGCCAATCTCGATCTCAACCGCGAAGCGCGCGGCATCGTGGATTCGCTCAAGCGCCTGACCGACCAGGCCATCCATCTCGCCGTGTTCGACGGGCTGCGCGCCGTGGTGATCAACCGCGCCGAGCCCTCGAGCGACACGGGCTTTCCACTGACGGTGATCGAAAACGCGCCGGCCCATTGCACCAGCGTGGGCAAGGCGATCCTCGCCTGGCAGCCCGAGGAGATGCTGGCGCGCCTCGCGGCGATGGGGTTCACCCGCTACACCGAGCAGACCATCACCGACGAAGCGGCGCTGCGGGCCGACCTCGCCGCCACCCGCGAGCGCGGCTATGCCATCGATGATGGCGAGCACCAGCCGGGGCTGCGCTGCGTCGGCGCGCCGATCCGCAACCAGCATGGCAAGGTGTTCGCGGCGGTTTCGGTCTCGGGACCGGCGTTGCAGATCCGCCACGAGGACGTGCCGGGGCTCGCCAGCATCGTCACCTATCACGCCAACCTGATCTCGCGCCGCATCGGCTACCAGGGATGAGGCGCTTGTGGGCCGGCCGGGAGCAGCGTAGTTTCCGCCCATGAGCCGCAGTGTCGCGCCAGTGCCGGATATCGACCCCAGCCTCGGGCCGGGGGCGGCATCGTCGCGCTTGGTTTCACGCCTCTTGCTGCTGCTTGCCCTCATCGTCACGCTGGCGATCGCGCAGCTGGGCGTCACCCATCCGGCCAATGCGGAAACCCGCATGCTGCCGGTGGCGGGCGACCATTACGTGCCCGAAAACAGCTATCGGCCCATCGATGGCTCGTTCACGAGCCTCAAGCCGCTGGCCCCGGGGCTCGATACGCGCTCGACGACGCGAAGCGCCGATGGCGACGAGCCGCTGGCGCTGCTGCCGCCCGAAACGGCCTATCCGCCCTGTTTCGAAGCCGCCGGTCCGCCGGCGCTGCGGGCCGCGATCGCCGTGCATCCGGCGCTCTTCGTGCCGTTTTTCGCCTGCGCGCCACCGCTGCGCGCCTGATCGACGGGCCCACCATGGCCCGATGTCTCCCCGATCAGTGACCTTTGCGTCCCCAAGCCTGCGCCAAGCCGCCGGAACGGACGCTCAAGCGAAAGCGGCATCATCATGCCTCATATCTCTCCTCCGGCGCCGACCACCGGCCGCCTGCTCGCGGGCGCCCTGCCCGCCATCCTGCTCATCCTCGTCTATCTCTGGCTCGCCGATGGCGTGCTCGCCTGGATGCTGGCGAGTTCCCTCGGCCATCTCGTGGGTAATGCAAGCCTGCTGCTCTGGGGCTTCGGCATCGTGCTGGCCATCCCCGCGCTGTGGCTGAGCTGGCAATTATGCCGCATTGCCTTGCAGGGCGAGCGCGAAGCCATCGAATCGATGCGGAGCGGCGAACGCGCATGACCATCGCCTCCGCCCTGCGCCGAGTGCGCGACCATATCCTCTTCGATCGCTCAATCGGCTTCGGGCTGGAGGTTTTCGGCTTGCTGACCATCAGGCGTCCGCGCCTGATGGCGATCTTCGTGCTCGCCTTCACCATCCTCACGGCAGCCTTCGTGCCCAAGGCCAATGTCGATGGCGATCTTTTGCGCGTCTATGCCCATTCGGGCCATGAATACGACGCCTATGCGGCGCTGTCGGAGACCTTCGGGACCTTCGAGAACGACATCTATTTCCTCGTGAGTTCGCCCAAACTGCGCGACCCCGAGGTGCTCGAGCGGCTGCGCGAACTGGCCTTCGACATCGAGCTCTCGAGCTATGCGGTGGGCACGCTCTCGCCCTTCTCGCTGCGCCGGCCCGATGGCGCGGGCGGTTCGGTGCCGGCGGTGCCCGAGGGCATGACGACAGGCGCCGAGGTGGAAGCGGCGCTTTCCGACCTGCAGCAGAACGACCCGATGATGCGCAACCTCATCACACCCGACCTTTCGGGGCTGGTGATGATCATGTTCCCCAACCCCGAAATGACCGCCCATGGCGGCACCAAGGGCATGCTGGAAGAGTTGCGCGGCATCGCTGCCCGCTACCAGTCGGCCGATATCCAGGTGGAGTTGACCGGCCCGCCGATCTGGACATCGGAGATGCTGAACGCGGCGGTCGACGACCAGGTCAAGTTCACCGTCTACGGCTTCTCGCTCGGCGCGCTGATCGCGCTCGTGGCGCTGCGCTCGATCTGGGCGGCGATCCTCGTGTCGCTCACCCCCTTCGTGGCGGTGATGTGGACCATGGGCACGATCCTGATGGTCTTCGGCTCGTTCTCGTTCCTCACCATCATCGTGACGACGCTGGTGCTGGTGATCGCCTTTGCCGAGAGCATGTTCTTCGTGTTCAACTGGCTCAATTACTGGCGCGACGGCATGGACCCCAACAAGGCGGTCGAAGCCACGGTGCGCCTCGTGGGCCCGGCCACCGCGCTCACCATGCTGACGACGCTCGTCTCGTTTGCCTCCCTGTCGCTGACGGCGGGCCAGGGTATCCGCGAATTCTCGATCGCCGGCACGATCGGGTCGTTCCTCCTGTTCCTGTCGGTCATGACCTTCCTGCCGCTGCTGCTCAAGACGGCGGTGCGGCTGGGGCTCAAGATGCCCAAGACGCCGAGCTTCGTGCTGACGGCGCCGCTGCCGGCCTCCTGGTTCCTCGCCTCGCGCTTCGGCCGGCCCATCGCGGTGCTAGCGATCGTCGTTACCGTGCTGCTGCTCATCCCCTACACGCTGATCCAGCCGCGCTTTTCCTTCGAGGATTTCGTCGCCAGCAATTCGTCGGCGCTCTCGGCGGCCGAGGAGATCGATGCCGGCGTCGGCGGGGTGGCGCCGATCTATATCCGCGTGCCGCTGCTCGAGAACAATCCCGATCTGGGCGACGCCGACTATCTGCGCGTCAAGACCGTGCACGACCTGCTCGAGGCCGAGCTGGGCGAGAACAAGGTGATCTCGGCGGCCAGCTTCACCCATTACACCGATGCCGGCTTCTCACGCGAAACCGTGCTCGATGCGGTGGGGCCGTTCCTGCGCAACCGCTTCATCACGCCCGATGGCTCGCAGGCGCTGATCACCGGCTTCATGCCCACGATCATCGAATCCGACGTGCTCAAGGACCTCGTGACCAAGATCGAGCGCGGGCTCTACGAAGCCGGCGTGCCCGATGCCGAGGTGGGGGGCTTTCGCATCCTCACCACCTTTGCCACAGACAATATCGTGCGCAGCCTGCAGCTTGACCTGACGCTGAGCGTCATCGTCAACCTGGCGCTGATCGGCTTTGCCTTCCAGTCGTTCCGGGTGGCGCTGGCCTCGGCCATTCCCAACCTGTTTCCAGTGCTGGGCACGGAAGCGTGGCTCTATTTCTCAGGCGCCGGCTTGCAGCTGACCACGGTGATCGCGCTCACCATCGCCTTCGGCATCGCGGTGGACGACACGGTGCATTTCCTCTCCCATTATCTGCACGGGCGACGGGAGGAGGGTCGCGACCATGTCGATGCGGTGCGCCATACGCTGTTGCGCATCGGCGGGGCGATCGTGGCCACCACCATCATCCTGTGCGCCGGCACCGCCATCGTGGCGTTCTCGGCCCTGCCGCAGGTGGCGCTCTTTGGCACGCTCTTCGTGATCACGCTGGCGCTGGCCGTTCTTGGCGATCTCTTCGTCTTGCCGGCGATATTGATGGCGGGCGGCAAGTTCTTCCACCCGCTGGGCCGCATCCGCACCAAGCTCACCGCAGACGCCCCGCCCGAACCCGACATCGTCCCGGCGCGCCCGCCTGCGGAGTGAGGGGCTGGGGGGCGGGGAGCGCGGAGCGGGCGGCCCTCGCCCTTCGAGACGCCTCTGGCGAGGCTCCTCAGGGTGAGGACCCTGAGGGCTCAAGGATCCGCCTACTCACCCAGATAGGCGTTCGAGTACCACGCCGAAAAATCCGGCTTATCGGCGAGCGGGGTGCCGTTGCCGTCGCGCAGCATCTTGGCATCGAAGAAGAAGCTGCCGATGGCGTTGATCTTGCCGGCGTCGATGGTGCCGATGGCGCCGTCGACGCCCTTGAGATAGTTGCCGGTGATCAGTTCCTCGAGCGAGGCGCGGACGAAATCCCGGTCGGTGAGAAAGCCATCGCTCGCGGCCACGAGGATGTCGGCGGCTTCGTCGGGGTTTTCGACCGCATGGGCATAGCCGGCGCGGGTGGCGGAGATGAAGGCGGTGGCAGTTTCGGGATTTGCCTCAAGCCAGGCGCCGGTTGCGCCGATGAAGGTGGTGTGCTGGTCGGGCACGCCGAAATCGGCATAGCGGAAGGCGCGCTGGGCCGGGCCGTCGCGTTCGGCCTTCACACCTTCCCAGGTATAGACTTCGAGGGTGAAATCGACCGCGCGGTTGGCGAGGGCGTCATAGGCCGAAGTGCCGAGCGTCACCGTCTCGAAGCTGCCCTCCCCGCCATCGGCCTTGATGATGGTGGAAATCAGCGCCTCCTCCCAGGCGCTGCCGAAGCCTCCATAGACGAGCCCGTCCAGATCTTTCGGGCTCTGGATCTCTTCGCGGTCGGCAAGGAAGACGACACGGCCGGTTTCGGTCTGCACCACGCCATAGGTGGCGACGAGATCGGCGCCCGCCGCCTTCTGGGTGAAAAAGCCCACGGCGCTCAGAACGCCGAACTGCGCGATGCCGTTGGCGACCAGCGTGCCCGAGGCCGTATCGGAATAGGGCAGGATGGTCACATCGAGCCCGGCCTTCTCGTAAAGCCCCAGCGCCTCGGCGACGTAGAGCCCGATATGGTTGGTATTGGGCGTCCAGTCGAGGGCGACGGTCACCTCCTCTGCAAGGGCGGGGGTGGCGATGAAGGCGGCGATGGCGACGGGGAGCAGGAGGCGCATGGGTCAATCCCTGTGCTGGGTGAGGAGGTGGTCGAGGAGGCGCGCTTCGATGGCGGCCACATCCGGGCCGACGGCCCGCGGGCGCGGCAGGTCGATGTCGATCTGGTGCACGATGCGGGCGGGGCGCGCCGAAAGCACATAGATGCGATCGGACAGCAGCACCGCCTCGCGCACGTCATGGGTGATCAGCAGCGCCGTCCAGGCATGGCGGCCCCACATGGTTTCGAGCCAGCGCTGCATGCCGACGCGGGTGAGGGCATCGAGCGCGCCGAAGGGCTCGTCGAGCAGCAGCATCGGCTTGTCCTGCACGATGGTGCGCATCAGGGCTGCGCGCTGGCGCATGCCGCCCGAAAGCTGCGCGGGGAAATGCCGCTCGAAGCCCGAAAGTCCGAAGGGTTCGAAAAAGGGCGCCACCTGTTGGCGTGCCGCCTTGCGCGACAGCCCGGCGATCTCGAGCCCCACCGCGACATTGTCGATGATGGTGCGCCAGGGCATCAGCGCGTCGCGCTGCGGCATGAAGGCGAAGGGGCGGCCGGCTTCCAACAGCGGCCGCCCATCAAAGGCGATGGTGCCGGCATCGGGGGTGAGCGCGCCGGTCAGGAGCTTGAGGATCGTCGATTTGCCCGAACCCGAGGGCCCGAGCAGCGAGACGAAGGTGCCGGGCGCCACATCGAGAGTAACGCCATCGAGCACGGCGAGATCGCCGAAGCGCCGGGTGAGGCCGGAAATGGCGAGGCGCGGGGTCATCTCCTCTCCCCCAGCCGCGTCCAGGGCAGCGCCCGACGCTCGATGAGCACGGTCAGCCCGAAGAGCAAAAGCGTGAGGCTGGCGCTGACCAGAACGGCGGCGAGCACGAGGTCGGGGCGAAAATTGTTCTTGGCGTTGAGCATGTAGATGCCCAGCCCCCGCGCCGCCCCGGCATATTCGGAAAAGATCGCCGCAACCACGGCATAGGTGATCGAGACACGGAGCCCGGCAAAGAAATAGGGCAGCGATGTCGGCAGGCGCGCGGTGAGGAAGACCCGCCAGCGCGAGGCGCCCATGGAGGAGAGCAGTTCTTCGAGTTCCGGCTCGGTCGAGCGATAGCCCTGCAACAGCGCCACCAGCATGGGAAAAAAGGTGACGAGCGCCACGAGCCCGATCTTGGGCCCGAGCCCGAAGCCGAACCACAGCACGACGAGCGGCGCGATGGCGATCATCGGCAGGGTCTGGCTGATGATGAACACCGGCAGCAGCGCCCGCCGCAGCGTCAGCGAAAAGTCGATGAGCACCGAAAAGACAAAGGCGGCGGTGAGCGAGGCGGCAAAGCCGAACAGCGTCGCCTGCAGCGTCGGCAGGGTATTGGCCCAGAGCACCGCGCGGTGCTCGAAGGCCTGCATCAGAACGCGCGAAGGCGGAGGCAGAGCGGTGGGCGAAATGCCCGACAGCGTCGCATAAGCTTCCCACCCCAGCACAAGACCGGCAATGGCGATGACGGCCGGCAGGGCCCGGCCAAGGCGCGAAAGGCTCGACATGACGCGGCCCTCGCTCAGCGCGGGCTGGGGCTGTTGGCCGAAAGCGTCAGGTCGATGGTGACATGGCCCTGGGGCGGGCCGAAGCGCAGGAAGGCCTGCTCGAGCGTGGCCATCACCGCCCCCGCATCGCCGTGGAGGCGCGTGCAGAAATTCTTGGAGCGATCGAAGACCCCGGAGGATTTGAGGAAATCGATGCAGCCATAGATCTCGGTCATGTGCTGGTCGATGCCCAGCGTGTAGAGCGAGAACTGCGCCGAAACCGCCTGGTCGAGCACCGGCGCGCGGCCAACGGCCTCATGGGCCAGGGCCTTGCGCTCCTCGATGGGCGCCAGCGGGCCGGTGAGCACGGCGGTGTGGCACATCGGATCGTCGGGCTCGCCGGGACAACCGCGCGAGAGCGTGGCGTGGAGCGTGACATGCACGCCGGTTTTGGCGGCGGCCACGAAGAGATCGCGTATGGCGGGCAGCACCGCCTCGGGCGGACCGACCAGAAGCGTCGAGATATCGTCGGTCTCGATGCGCAGCTGGCCGCGCCACGGGTCGAGCGCCGAAAGGGAAGTGGTGATGACCCCGACGAAATCGGACGTCATGGGATAAAGGGAAATCTGCGCGCCGATGAACATGGCTCTCCTCGCTCCGCTGGCATTACCCAGATCAGCTTGAGGGTCCGCGGATACGTGCTTCCGCAATCTCAGCCCCGGCAGTCCGGAGCACCCCTGTGATGTGGAGCGAACCTTAGAGCCATCGGCCCGGGATGGCAAGGGCAAAGCGGCGCTCACCTGACAGCGTTCGAAGACGCGGGTCGCGAAGCCCCTCAGATCGGCGGGTGGTGGGTGAAGCCTTCATCCGAGAAGCGATCGCGCCAGTCGCGCGCGAGCACGGCGCGCCGGCGGCCATAGCGCTCGGCGGTTTCCTCGGCGGTCTGGATGCGATCGATGCGGAAGCTGCGGAAATCCTGCCGCAGCGTGCACCAGGCGACAACGATCTGCTTTTCGTCGTAAAACGCCAGCTGGATCGGCCAGATCAGCCGCGCGCTCGTGCGCCCCGCCTCATCCTCATAGCCGAGCCGCACCGCCTTTTCGCGCCGCATGGCGCCGCGCAGCATCCCGAGCACCGGCGCATCGGCGCGGGGCGGGCCGTGGCGCATGGGCCAGAGGCCGGTTTCGGCCATGCGATCGCGCAGATCGGCATCGGCGGCGGCCGCGATCTTGCCGAGCGCGCGGCGCGCAGCGGCGGCGAGTTCGCCATCGGGGCGGCCCTCGACCCAGCGCGCGCCCAGAACCAGCGCCTCGAGCTCGTCGGCGTCAAAACTCATCGGCGGCAGGAAGAATCCGGGGCGCAGCACATAGCCCAAGCCGGCGGCGCCATCGATGGGCGCACCCAGCCCGATCAGGGCCTGGATATCGCGATAAAGCGTGCGCACGGACACGCCCTGCGCCGCGGCGAGCTCCGCCGCTGTCACGGGGTGGCGACGCTGGCGCAGCTCGTCGATGATGGAAAAGAGTCGTTCGGTCCGGTCCATGCCGGTGAGTGTGCAGGGCCCCTGCCCCGCCCGCAAGCCTCAGTCGAGACGCGCAGAGATATGCGAGCTCGTGCCCGCCAGCTGCATCATGGTGTCGGGTTGCAGCGTGGTGACGATAAAACCGAGCGCCAGGGACAGCGCCAGCGCGCCATAGGCAAAAAACGCAACAGTCCGGTTCATCGCGGCCTCCTCGAGGAAACTGCCGATACACTATCGACTCTATCGAGATTAACAAGCGATGAAAATGCGCGTTCCCACCCGGCGCTGAAAAATTCGTTTCAGGGCCGGGGTTGCACGGAAAGGGAGATGTACAGGAGCCTTGTCAGGCCGGCATTTTGTCCGGCCGGGTTTCAGGCTCGGCGCGGGCAACAGGCTCGGCGCGGGTCTGGGGCTCGGATCGCGGCGGGCGCGGCGTCTCGGGTCCGGCGATCTCGACGGCGGGCGAGGCGCCCGCGCTTTCGGGCAGGCCGGTATCGGCGGCGGCGATACTGCGCACCGCATCGGCCAACGTGGTGGAATCGAGCACGGCGCGGGTGGCGGCCGTGACGCGCGCAAAGACGTGCCGGATTTCGCAATCGGCCTCTGCGGCACAATCGGTGCAGCGCCGATAGGCGATCTTGGAGAGGCATGGCAGGGGCGCGATCGGCCCATCCACCAGCCGGAGCACTTCGCCAAAGGTCACCTGCTCGGCCGAGCGCAGCAGCACATAGCCGCCCAGCCGGCCCCGCCGGCTCATGACGATGCCGGCGCGCTTGAGATCGAGCAGGATCTGCTCGAGGAATTTCTTGGGGATCGACTGATCGCGCGAGATATCCGAAATCAGCAACGGCTGGTCTGCCGGTGCCTTGCTGAGCGCCACCAGCGCCCGCATCGCATATTTGGCCTTTTGCGAGATCATGCCGGCGCCTCAGGGGTCCCTTGGTTCGGATCTGACGGGAGGAATGCGGGGAGCAGCCGTGTCATCCTCGACCGGCTCCGCCGGACCGATGCTATCGGCGCTCTCGACCGGCACGTCAACCGGCAAGGGCGGCGCAGGCGGCACGAGGGGGTCGGGCGACAGTCCGGGCACATCGACGCCGGGCAGAACGGCGCGTGGCTCGACCGGCGGCGGCGCGGGCATCGCGACGACCTCGGGCGGCGTAAGATCGACTGCACCATCGTCGGCCGTCGCAGGTTCCGCCGCCGAGTGCGTCAGCGATGAGGGCGGGGCCTCGGGTTCGAAGGTGGATGCAGGCGGGGCCATGATCGGCTCCGGCTCGGCAGGGACTGGCGCGATCACCGCGCTCGGGGGCGCCTCCGCCTCCGGGAGGATCGCGGCCGCCACGGGCTCGGGACCGGGTGTGGTGGGCGGTTCACGGCCTGCGACGGCATCTTCATGGCTGCCATCGAGCCAGCCCAGCATGCCGAGCCCGATCTCGCGCTCGCCCATGATCACCGTATCGGCGCCCAGATGGTCGAGATGGCTCAGCTCCTCATCCGAATGGGCGCGCGCGATGATGCGGATCGCGGGGTTGAGTCGGCGGGCCTGCTCCACCGCCTGCCCCGCCTCGAAGGCATTGGGAATGGCGACGATGGCCGTGCGCGCGCCCTCGACATTGGCCAGCGCGAGAACGCCGCGCGAGGCGGCATTGCCCACGATGACCTCGATGCCCTCGGCACGCGCGGCATTGATCCGTCCCTCGGCATCCTCGATCACGAGGAAGGGCTCGCCGCGCCCCTTGAGCCCGGCGCTCACCACCGACCCTACGCGCCCATAGCCCACCACGATGGTGTGTCCGATGAGCCGCGTCGGCGCGGAGGTCTTTTCGATATCCTCGTCCTGCGGGGACGGCACATGGTCGGGCACCGGCTGGCGCGTCACCGGCCCGTCGGGGGTGACGTCGAGGCCGGTGAGGGTCGCATCGGCAAAGCTCGGCTCGACCGGTCCGGCAGGTTGCAGGCGGAACCGCCCCTCCAGCATCGGGCGGATGATGTCGATGCCCCAGAACATTGCCGGGTTGAGGATGATCGAGATGATGGCGCCGGCCAGGATCAGGTCGCGGCCCTCGGGCGGGAGAATGCCGAGGCCCACGCCCAGCGCCGCGAGGATGAAGGAGAATTCCCCGATCTGCGCAAGGCTCGCCGAGATCGTCAGCGCCGTGCCCACGGGGCGCTTGAAGGCCACCACGATGAGAAAGGCAAAGACCGACTTGCCGATGAGGATGATGAACAGCGTTGCCAGCACCGGCAGCGGATTGTTGACCAGCGTCCAGGGGTCGAACAGCATGCCCACCGAGACGAAGAACAGCACCGCAAAGGCATCGCGCAGCGGCAGGCTCTCCTGCGCGGCGCGATGGCTGAGCTCGCTCTCCGAAAGGATCATGCCGGCAAAGAAGGCGCCAAGCGCCAGGCTCACCCCGAAGAGATAGGCTGCCCCCGCCGCCACGCCCAGCGCGATGGCGAGCACCGCGAGCCGGAAGAGTTCGCGGCTGCCCGTATGGGCGGTCGCGTGCAGTACCAGCGGAATGAGCCGCCGCCCGATCACCAGCATGCAGCCCACGAAAGCCGCGATCTTGACCACGGTGACCGCGAGGATGCCGACGATGCCGAGTTCGGTATTGAGCGTGCGCTCCACGAAGCTCACGAAGGGGTCGTGCAGCTCGGCCTCGCTCGCCCCCGAGACCGAGGCAATGGCCGGGATCAGCACCAGCGCCAGCACCATGGCGAGATCTTCCACGATCAGCCAGCCCACCGCGATCCGGCCGCGTTCGCTGTCGATGAGGCGCCGGTCCTGCAGCGCCTTGAGCAGCACAACGGTGGACGCCACCGAGAGCGCCAGCCCGAAGATCAACCCGGCCCCGACGCTCCAGCCCATCAGGAGCGCCAGACCGAGCCCGAGCAGCGTTGCGCCCCCGATCTGCGCCACCGCGCCCGGTATGGTGATGGCTCGGACCGACAGCAGGTCCTTGAGCGAAAAATGCAGCCCCACCCCGAACATCAGGAGGATGACGCCGATCTCCGAGAGCTCGGTGGCGAGTTCGGCATCGGCGACGAAACCGGGCGTGTAGGGCCCCACCACCACCCCGGCGATCAGATAGCCCACGAGCGGAGGCATGCGCAGCCGGTTGGCGATGGCGCCCAGCACGAAGGCCAGCACCAGCCCCGCGACGATCGTCGATATCAGCGGGGTCTCATGGGGCATGGCAGGCTCCGGGAGCGCGACGGCGCGGGCGAGCGGCGGGAGACCCGAGGATGGTCCAGTCCCATCGGCCGCACAAGCCGAGAGACCGAAAAACTGCGGCAAAACAATGAGGCGCGGCGGAATTTTCGCCGGCGCGGCGTTGCCTCAGGCCGATACGCCCTGCCGGGCCGCCCGCCAGCTCTGCGGCCGCCAGGACTGCCCGACCACGAAGCCCTGCAGCGCTTCGGCCGCCATCGGCCTGGCCAGCGCATAGCCTTGCAGGAACTCGCAGCCCAGCGCCCGCAGGATCGCCGCATGCGCCATGGTCTCGACGCCCTCGGCGACGATGCCGATATCGAGTGACTTGCCGATATCGATGATCGAGGCCACGAGATGTCGCTGCGCATCGGAGTCGACGATGGGCATCACCAGCTGCCGATCAATCTTGAGCCGGCGCGGCTTGAGCTTGAGCAGGCTCACGATCGAGGCATAGCCCGACCCGAAATCATCGATCTCCACATCGATGCCGAGCGCCTTGATCTGCTCGATGTTCCACAGGACGATATCCTCGGTCTGGTCGAGAAAGATCGATTCCACCAGCTCGAACGATACCGTGCCCGGCTTGATGCCGAGGTCGCGCAACCCGTCGGTCAGGCCCTCTTCCTGCAGCCGCTTGGCCGAGACGTTGACCGACACGGTGGGGATGTTGAGCCCCTGCGCCTGCCAGTTCGCCAGATGCTTGAGCGATTGTTCGAGGATCATCCGGTCGATGGTGGCCACGACGTTGAGGTCTTCGGCCACGGGCAGGAAGCGGTTGGGCGCGATCAGCCCCTCGGTGGGGTGCTTCCAGCGCGCCAGGGCCTCCACGCCGCTGATGTCGAGGGTCCAGGCGTCGAACTGGGGCTGGAAATACGGCACGAATTCGCCCCGCTCGAGCCCCTTGAGAATGTCGTCGGCCATCCGCTTGTTGGTGATGACCTCGGCCTGGAGGGCCTCGGTGAAGAACTCGTAGCGGTTGCGCCCCCGCCGCTTGGCGCGATAGAGCGCGATATCGGCATTGACCAGCATCTGCTGGCCGTCGGCATGGGTGCGCGGTTCGCTCGAAATCCCGACGCTCACCCCGCAGCGGCACTCATGCCCGCGATAGTCGATGGGGTCGCGCATCCGCGCCAGGATGCGATCGGCGAGCGCCGCCAGCGCCGCATCCCCGCCATCGGTGACGCAGAGCACGACGAACTCATCGCCCCCGATGCGCGCCACGAAATCATCGGCCCGAACGGTCTGCTTGAGCACGGCGGCGGCATGCACCAGCATCGCATCGCCTGCCGCATGGCCGAGCGTATCGTTGATCTGCTTGAAGCGGTCGAGATCGATATGGAGCAGCCCCACATGGTCGTCCACCGTGTCGGAGCGCGCGATGCCACCCGCCAGCACCTCGTCGAGATAGCGGCGATTGGGCAGGCCGGTGAGGGAATCATGGAGCGCATTGTGCTCGATGCGCGCTTTGGCGATTTCGAGCTCGGCGTTGCGCGCTTCGGTCAGCTGCTTGGCCCGCTGCAGGTCCTCATGCAGCAGCATGTCGGTCGAGACGTCCCAATTGACGCCGAGCATGCGGTGCTCGCCCGGATAGGGCTCGAAGAGCCGCCCGATGGCGCGCAGATGGCGCACCGAACCATCGGTATGGCGCACGCGGAACTGCGAATTATAGGGGCCACGCCCGGAAATCGCTTCGGCAAACTCGCGTTCGGCCCGCGCCGCGTCGTCGGGATGGAGCGCCCCGCGCCAGCTTGCATAATCGCGCCGCTCGCCATCGGCGGGCAGGCCGTAGAGCTCGTTCATGCGCCCGTCCCAAAGCAGCGTCGCCGAGGCGATGTCGTATTCCCACACCCCCACCTGCGAGCTGTCGAGCGCCAGCCCCAGGCGCTGCGACAGGCGGCGCTGCTCGGCCTCGCTGGCCTTGAGCCGCCCCACATTCTGCTGGCGCTCCTCAAGCAGCCGGCTCGAGACCACGATGGGCCCGATCACCATGGTGCCCCCGATCAGCGCCAGAAGGCGCAAGAGCCAGGCGCTTTCGGGCACGCTCTGCCATCCGCCTGCGGGAATGGCGGCCAGTTGCCAGGCGCCCCCCGGAACCGTGACGGTTTCGACCACCGGGTTGCTCGCCAGCACCCTGGGATCGCCATAAAACTGCGCGCCCCCGGCCCCGAGCCCATCCCCGCCCACGATGGCGATGTCGAGCGTTCCGGCGAGCGCGCCGATGCCGCTGTCGGCATAGAGCCGGTCGAGATCGATCACGGCCGAGACGATGCCCCAGAAGCGCGGCTCGGCCCCGGTGATCTCGCGCGGCACGAAGACCGGGAAGCGCGCCACAAGTCCGCGCCCGCCCTGCAATAGATCGACGGGACCGGCCAGGACCATCTCGCCGCTGTCGCGGGCCCGCCGCGCCGCATCCCATTGTCCGGGAATGTCGCGGTAAGCGGCGCCCATCGCCGCCTCGTTGCCGGCAAGCGGATAGATCATCGAAACGACCATGTCCGGGGCCACGGCGAGGTGACGGAGCTGACTCTCCACCGAAAGCGTCGAGGCAGCGAGCCTGTCGAAGCGCGCGCCATCCATTTCAGGTTCGGTTGCCAGCACCGATACGAAGCCGCGCACGAGTTGGATATTGCTGATGATGTTGCCTTCTAGCCGGGCGCGCACGAGG
This sequence comes from Devosia enhydra, assembly GCF_900119845.1. Taxonomy (GTDB): domain Bacteria; phylum Pseudomonadota; class Alphaproteobacteria; order Rhizobiales; family Devosiaceae; genus FPKU01. The sequence continues at coordinate 201,290 of NZ_FPKU01000004.1, read as the reverse complement.
CTCAACTGGCCCTGCACCTCGGCCGTCACCTGCGCCTCGTAGAGAACGCGGTTCTGATGGTCGGCAAACAGCGCCGCCCCGATCACCACGAGCAGCGCGACAAAGGCACCCATCCCGCCGGGCGTTCCCGCCCAGCGCCGCCAGTCGTCAAGCGTAGCGCCCCAGCCGCGCAATGGCATGCTCCGTTACAGCCCAAGGTGCCGCACAATGACCCTAGGGGCCGCCATCTTAATGGCCTCTTATCGGGTTTGGCGAATGAAGCTTTATCGCGGCCAAGACGTGCCAGCGTTAACAATTTGCTTTCGCCTCTGTGCGAAACTCTTTCATGGAGACTGTTTTCTCCAGCCGACCAACCGCTTCCCTTCGGGGCCTCCCGGCAGTCCGGGCCGCGCCGCAGCGGGAGCAAGCCGGTTGCGGAGCATCCATGCCCGAAGGCCCTATCCCCATGCAGAGCACGGGGCGCCCGCAATGACGGTGCGCCTTAAGCCCAAGGCGCTCGAACGCGTGGTGGAGCGCGCGCGCCTTTCGCCCTCACCCATGAACACCCAGCCCGCCCGCTGGCACCTCGATGCCGAGGGCACGGTATGGATCCTGGCCGACCCGTCGCGACGCCTGTCGATCGCCGACCCGCGCGGCTTCGACATGCGGCTCGCCTGCGGCGCGGCGCTCGAAGCCACGGTGTTGGCGCTGTCCGAACTCGGGCTCGGGGTTGCGCGCACCCAGCATTTCGACCGCGGGGCGCCCGCCTCGCCCGTGCCCGGCCTCGAACCGGTGGCGCGGCTGCATCTGGGCGAGAGCACCGCGCCCCATCCCCTCGCGCCGCTGATGGACAGGCGCTTTACCTGGCATGACGGGTTCGCCCGCGCCAATCCCGACCAGGCCCGCGACCTTTTCGACTGGGCCCGCCTGCATGAGGGGCTGGTGCTGGTGCTCGACCGCGCCGAGATCGGCCGGCTGGCCGAGCGCAATGACGGGGCCCTGCTCAGGCTTCTGGGCGAGCCCGATTATCGCGCCGAATTCCGCCGCTGGCTGCGCCTCGGCGCGCCCGACGAGCCGCTGGTCGATGGCATTCCCGCCAGCGCGCTCGGGCTTTCGAGACTGGGCACCCGGCTGGCGCGGCTGGCGCTCTCGCCCCGCGCCGCGCCGCTGGCCGACGCCCTGCGCCTCACCGAGCGGCTCTTTGCCGAAAGCCAGCGCAGCGAGACCGCCACCGCCATCCTGCTCTTTGCCCGCCCGAGCCTCGAATCCCCACTCGCCGCGGGCCGGGCCTGGCTCTACCGGCTGCTCGAACTGGCCGACCTCGGGTTCCAGGCCTGGCCGATGCCGGCGCTGCTCGCCCAGCCGGAGGCGGCCTCCGAGATCCGCCGCAATGCCGGCATCCATGACGGCAATCGCCTGATCTCGCTCTTTCGCATCGGCGTGCCCCCGCGCGGCAGGACGCCGCCGCGGCTGCGACTGCCCGTCGCGCGCCTCATCGTCTGAGGAACGGTTCGACGCCGCGACGGGTTGATCCCGCGCCACCGATCTGGCACATCGTGGCCAATCATCTCGGACCCGGTGCGATTCCGGGTGGCTCTTCCGGCCGCCGATCCGCCGGACACTCCAGCAAACCCCGTTCTTGTCCGGCCCGCCCTGCGCGCCGGTTGCTGGTTCTATCGTGATGTTCTCATGACCTTTGTTCAAACGCTTCGCCGCGACTGGCTTTCCAATGTCCGCTCCGATGTCCTTGCCGGCATCGTCGTCGCCTTGGCCCTCATTCCCGAGGCCATCGGCTTTTCGATCATCGCGGGGGTCGATCCGCGCGTCGGGCTCTATGCCTCGGTGGTGATCGCCATCGTCATCGCCTTTGCCGGCGGCAGGCCGGCGATGATCTCCGCGGCCACCGCCGCCACCGCCGTGCTGTTCGGCTCGCTGGTGCGCGAGCATGGTCTGCAATACCTGCTCGCAGCCACGGTGCTGGCCGGCATCATCCAGATCGTGGCGGGCTGGCTGCGCGTCGGCGCCATCATGCGCTTCGTGTCGCGCTCAGTGATGACCGGCTTCGTCAACGCCCTCGCCATCCTGATCTTCATGGCGCAACTGCCCGAACTCATCGGCGTCACCTGGCAGAGCTATGTGATGATCGCGGCCGGGCTTGCGATCATCTACCTCTTTCCACGCCTGACCCGCGCCATTCCCTCCCCGCTTGTCTGCATTCTCGTGCTGACGGCAGCAGCCATGCTGATGGGCATCGATACCCGCACCGTCGCCGATCTCGGCGCCCTGCCCGATGCGCTGCCGGTGCTGCTTTTCCCCGATGTGCCGCTGACCCTCGAGACGCTGCTCATCATCCTGCCCTATTCGATCGCCGTTGCGGCCGTGGGCCTGCTCGAAAGCCTGCTCACCGCCTCCATCGTCGACCAGATGACCGACACAAAAAGCGACAAGAACCGCGAGAGCGTCGGCCAGGGCATCGCCAATATCATGAGCGGCCTTTTCGGCGGCATGGCCGGCTGCGCCATGATCGGCCAGTCGGTGATCAATGTGAAATCGGGCGGCCGCACGCGGCTCTCCACCTTCACGGCCGGCGCGTTCCTTTTGTTCCTGCTGCTGGTGCTGGGCGACTGGGTGGGGCTGATCCCGATGCCGGCGCTCGTGGCCATCATGATCATGGTCTCGATCGGCACCTTCAGCTGGGGCTCGCTCAACGAATTGCGCAAGCATCCGCGCCGCTCCAGCCTCGTGATGCTCGCCACGGTCATCACCGTTGTCGGCACGCACAACCTGGCGCTGGGGGTGGGTGTCGGCGTGCTGCTCTCGGGGCTGTTCTTTGCCTGGAAGGTCGCGACCCAGTTTACCGTCACCTCCGCCCTTTCGCCAGACGGGCAGGAGCGGGTCTATGCCGTCAGCGGCCAGCTGTTTTTCGCCTCGGCCGAAAGCTTCCTCGATGCGCTCGATTTCGCCGAGCCCGTCGCGCGGGTCCGCATCGATCTCACCCACGCCCATATCTGGGACCTGACCGGGGTCAACGCCATCGACAAGGCGGTGCTGAAATTCCGCCGCGCCGGTATCGCGGTGGAGATCAATGGCCTCAACGAAGCAAGCGAAACCATCATGGACACGCTCTCGCTGCGCAACGACAAGCGCGCCATGGAAAAGGTGCTGGGTCACTGAGGCAGCGCCGCCCCGGGGTATCGACGAAAACTCCGGGGGCACGGGCGATAAATCGCTTCGCATAGGTTGCAAGCTTCTGTTAACCTTGTGCCGCTGTCGCGCCGTGTGATGGTGGGGGACATGACGAAGCGGTTTTGCGCTCTAGTGGCGGGTCTTGCCACGCTGGCATCCATTTCGGGCGCGCTGGCCCAACCCGTCGGGGTCACCCCCACGAGCGGGATCGTTTCCGCCTTTGGCGGGGTCCTCGGCAAGCGGCTCGACAATTCCGGCAATGATTTCGGCAATGCCGATACGTTCCTTGCCGGAGCCGGTGGGCAGCTGCATCACTGGCTTGGCGCTGCCGTGGCGCTCCAGGCCGATTTCGAGATCATGGCGTCGGGCACCCTCGATATCGCGCCCGATCTTTCGATCCAGAAGGGCTGGTACAACAGCGCGCTGCACTTGGCCTGGCGCGACCCGGCCCGCGCCTCGGCCGCAGTCTTCGGGGCCCTGCAGGGCACCACCGTGCGCTGGAGCGACGGCTACACCACATCAGTGCCCTATGGGCTCGCCGGCATCGAGGCCCAGGCCTATCTCGGCGATGTTACCCTTTACGGGCAGGCGGGCATGGCCTTCGACATGGGCGAGCCGCCCAATCTTTCGGGTGCAGTGGCGCGCGACTATGGCGATTTCGCCTTCGTGCGCGGCGTGCTGCGCTATTTCCCCACCGAGAACATCCGCCTGTCCGCCGAAGCCCTCTATGGGGCGGGCGAGATCACCTATTACACCTTCAACCGACCCTCCGTGCAGGTGCCCACCACCATCGGATCGGTCAAGGTCTCGGGCGATTTCCGCCCCGACGATTCGCCGCTGAGCTATTTCGGCAGCTACGAGATCGGCATCAACCACCAGTCGATCCCCTCCGACACCCGCATCGCGGTCGATCACCGGCTGATGGCAGGCGTGCGCGTCGACATGGGGGCCCAGAGCCTCAAGGCGCGGGATCGGTCCGGCGTCACCTGGGATGTGCCCGACATCGCCGGCCTCGTCGCGCAGGGCGAACTGCTCGACTATTGCTTTGACGTCGAGTGCACCTACTACTCAGCCCCGCCCTGAGGCTTTTCAGGCGGGCTCGAATTCCGGCTTGCCATCGCTGACCAGCACCAGCCCCGACGCAAAGCGCCGGGCGTTCTCGACATAGCTTTTCGCCGAGCGGCGCAGTTTCTCGATGCCTGCCTCGTCGAGCTGGCGCACCACCCTGCCCGGCGCGCCGACCACGAGGCTGTTGTCGGGGATCTCCTTGCCCTCGGTGATGAGCGCGCCGGCGCCGATAAGGCAGTTACGCCCGATCCGCGCCCCGTTGAGCACCGTCGCACCCATGCCGATGAGCGTGTTCTCGCCGATCGTGCAGCCATGCAGCATCGCCTTGTGCCCGATGGTGCAACCCGCCCCGATGGTGAGCGGAAAGCCCATGTCTGTGTGCAGCACGACATTTTCCTGCACATTGGTGTCGGGCCCGATGGTGATGGCCTCGTTATCGCCACGCGCCACCACGCCGAACCACACGCCCACATTGTCCGAGAGGATCACCTTGCCCACCAGCACCGCCGTCGGGGCCACAAAACAAAAGCCGGCCGGCAGGGTCGGTGCGATCCCGTCGAGGGCGTAGAGCGGCATAGCGATCCTCCGGCCGAAATGTGCGGACGGAGGATCGTCGGTTCGTTCCAGATTGGCAAGCCGGTCACGCGGCTGCGCAAAGCGTATCGAGCATCAGCGCAACCACCGCATCGGCCTTCACCTCCACAGCAACCTGCTGGCTCGGCATCCCGTCCCACGCGCCGGGGGGATAAAATACCGCCGGATCGCGCTGGATGGTCTGGCCCTCGGCAATCCCCTCGGCCACCACCCGCACCGGGCCCTCTCGGAAGGTGAAGAGTTCGGGCGCAATCACCGCCGCGATCGCCGAACTGTCATGCACATAGCAGCCGGTGACCCCGAAGCGGGCGTGAAAGCCCATATAGTGCTCGGACACATCGGCGATGAAGGCGCCGGCCGCCCCGCCCTCGGCCCGCAATCGCGCAAAGCCCTCGGGCGTGATGATGGTGCGCCGCGTAACGTCGAGCCCGATCATCCGCACCCGCCAGGGCGCGGTGAAGACGATGTCGGCCGCATGCGGGTCCCCGATGATATTGGCCTCGGCCACCGGTGTGACGTTGCCGTTGGGGCCATCGACCCCGAAGGCACCGCCCATGATGGTGATGCCGGCGACCAGATCGACGATCTCCGGCGCCTCGGCCAAAGCCAGCGCCAGATTGGTCATCCGCCCCACCGCCACGATCTCGATCTCGCCGGGCCTCTCGCGGACGAGATCGATGATAAGCCGATGGGCCGGACGCGGATCGATGGGGGCGAGCGGGGTTGCGGGCAGAGCGACATTGCCCAGCCCGTTGTCGCCATGCACATGGGCCGGCGGCGGACCGCTCTCGCGACGAAGCGCCACGCCAGCCCCGCGCGCCACCGGCGCGCCGATGCCGAAGCGCCCAGCGATATGGGCGGCATTGCGCGTCACCGTCTCGATATCGGCATTGCCGAACACCGTGGTGATGGCGGCGATCTCGATGGCGGGATGGGCGTGGGCGAAGAGCAGCGCCGCCGTGTCGTCCACCCCCGGATCGGTATCGAAGATGATCGGCGTCATGAACCCGAAACCAGCCCCGGATAGAAATGCGCCTTGCCCTTTTCGGCCTTGAGCGCATCCCAGCCGGCGAGGATGCGCACGGCGCGGGTCGCGACCCTGGCGCAGCGCTTGATGGAATCGGCGGAGTCGGCGCGCTGGCGGGTGACGCGGTTGGCGCCCACCGAACAGATCATGCCGCCGCGGAACCCGAAGAGCTGGCAGAGCGTGAAGATCGTCGCCGCTTCCATCTCGAAATTGGCCACCTTGGCGCGGGTCAGGTCCTCGATGGTATTGTCCATCCTGGATTGCCAGAAGCCCTTGGGCATCGGGTTGACTTCCCCGGCATAGAAGCTGTCGACGCTGGCCGCGAGCCCCACATGATAGGTCTCGCCCAGCTCCTCCGCCGCCTGGATCAGCGCCATCAGCACTTCGTGGTCGGCCACGGCGGGGTAGGATTTGTCGACATAGGCATCGACGGTGCCCGTCAGCCGCAATGCGCCCGTGGCGATCACGAGGTCGCCCGGGGCGATCTCGGGCTGGAGCGCAGCACACGAGCCGACGCGGATGAAGGTATCGGCGCCGCAATTGGACAATTCGACGATGGCGATGTCGGTGGAAGGCCCGCCCACCCCATGCGAGCAGGCGGCGATATCGACGCCATCGATCGTGCCGCGCGCGGTGCGATATTCGCGGAAATGGGCCACTTCCTCATAGCTGTCCCACGCCTCCCCGATCACTGGCACGCGGCCGGGATCGCCGGGGGTCAGCACATAGCGGGGCACATCGCCCGGCTTGGTCTTGAGATGCATCTGCACCCCGCCCGGATGGATGGGCGTGTGTTGGTGGTTCATTGATATCTCCAAAGCGCAGAAGGGGGTGCGGAGCGGCGCTGGCGCCGCCCCGGCTTCAGGTGTCGTGTTCGGGGGAAGATTGCCGCCTTACTGCGGCAGGTATTCGGTGGTGAAGAGCGTTGCCGGATCGAGCGTGGTTTCGAGCCCGGCGAACTCCTTCATCACGTCCATGGTGTCGCTCACCACCGCGCCATCGAAGGCGCAGGCGCCATTGGCCTTGGTGAAGTCGGTATAGACATAGGCTTCCTGGCGCCTCAGCTGCTCGGCCTGCTGCACCGGGTCGAGCTGGGTGTTGATCGCCACCACCGCCGCCACCGTCTCTTCCTGGTTGGCATAGGCGTAGTCATAGCCCTTGCGGGTGGCGGCGAGGAATTTGCGCACCACTTCGGGATTGGCCTCGGCATAGGCCTTGGTGGTAAAGATCGCCTCGGCATAGGTGTTGACGCCATAGTCCGACGGCAGCAGCACCTTGGTCGGCAGGCCGGCAAGCTCCACCGCGATGGGCTCGTTGACGGTAAAGCCGGTCTTGGCGTCCACAGTCTTGTTGATCAGAAGCTCGGTCGAGGGCGAGACCACGAGGTTGATGTCGGTGAGCGCCACGCCGGCCTTGGCGAGCATCGCCTGGGTCAGCGTCCACGGCCCGCCTTCGTTATAGGCCAGCGTCTTGCCCACGAGATCCTTGGGCTCGTTGATATTGGCCTCGGCGAGCGTGATCACCCCGGCCGGATGGCGCTGGAAGCAGGCGCCCACGATCACGAGATCCATGCCCTGGTTGGCCCCGAAGATCACGCCATTGACGTCGTTGGAACCGAAGGTGTTGGCCCCCGAAGCCACGAGGGCGGTGGAGTTGAGATTGGGGCCGCCCGGCATGATTTCGACGTTGAGCCCCTCCTCCTCATAGAAGCCCTTCTCCTTGGCCATCACATAGCCGGCGCCCTGCACGTTGAGGATCCAGGGCAGGCGGAAGCTGATGTCCTGCGCCAGCACAGGCTGGGCGGTGAGGGCGGTGCCGGCGAGAAGGCCGAGCATGGCGAAGGCGGTAACCGTGCGTTTCATGGGTCGAGCGTCTCCGTGAGGGGGATGGGAAAAATCAGGCGTCCATTCTGGCTTCGGGCCAGTAGAGGCAGAGCTTTTCGAGCAGGATCACCGCGTAAAACAGCACGATGGTCGCAAGCGAAGAGGTGATGATGGCGGCAAACAGCATCGCCGAATCCATCTGGTAGCCGGCCGTGACGATCAGCGTGCCGATGCCCAGATTGGCGCCGGTGAACTCGGCGACGATCGCCCCGATCACCGCGGCGCTCGAGCTGATCTTGGCGGCCGCGAACGTATAGGGCAGCGCCGCAAAGAGCCGGGCGTGGCGGAAGGTCTGGCCCTTGCTCGCCCCGATCACCGCCATGAATTCGAGCGCGTTGCGATCGACCGTCCTGAGGCCTTTGACGGTGTTGACGAGGGTGGGGAAAAAGCAGATTAGCGCCGCGATCGCCACCTTGGGCGCCAGCCCGAAGCCCAGCCAGATGGTGAGCAGAGGCGCGATGGCGAGGATCGGGATGGTCTTGATGGTGATTGCCCAGGGAAAGAGCGCCCGTTCCGCCGTCCGCGAATACAAAAAGACGATGGCGAGCCCCACCGCGATGGCCGTGCCCAGGATGAAGCCCAGCACCGCCGCCGTCATGGTCGAGGCGAGGTTCTCCCACAGCATCACGCGGGTCGCCCACATGCGCGTGCCGATGACGCTCGGGGCCGGCAGCAGATAGGCCGGCACCGCAAAGAGCTTGACCGACGCCTCCCAGATCACCCCGACGAGGAGGAAGAGCCCGATGGAGGGGCCCAGTTCGCGCAGCTTGGCGAGCGCCGCGCTGCCCCGCCCGGAGGATGCGGCGGGCGCCGCCATCGCATCACTGCTCATGGATCAGCCTTTCGAGGTCGCGGGTCTGGGCAATGACATCGGGATGGTGGCGCATGTCGGGGTCGGCGAGGCGCGGATGGGCCACCGGTACCACGGCCTTGATCCGCCCCGGCCGGGGCGCCATCACCACGATGGCATCCGAGAGATAGAGCGCTTCGGAGAGCGAATGGGTGACGAACACCACGGTCACCGGCCGCGTCTGCCAGATGCGGATCAATTCGTCATGCATCTCGCGCCGGGTGAATTCGTCGAGCGCCCCGAAGGGCTCGTCCATCAACAGGATTTCGGGCTCGTAGGAGAGCGCGCGGGCGATCGATACGCGCTGCCGCATGCCACCCGAAAGCTGGGCCGGATAATGATCCGCAAAGCCCTCAAGCCGCGTGAGCCTGAGGAGGTCGTCGGCCCGCGCCGCCCGCTCGGCGGGCGTGCCGATGCCAATGACATCGAGCGGCAGCCGCACATTGTCGCGCGCCGTCTTCCAGGGGAAAAGGCTCGCTTCCTGGAAGACGAAGCCGAACTTCTTCTCCTTCTGGTAGTCCTGGGTCGAGCGCCCCATCACCCTGATGGTGCCGGCGCTTTGCGGGATGAGCCCGGAAATGATGCGCAGGAGCGTCGATTTTCCGCAGCCCGAGCGCCCGACGATCGAGATGAAGCGGTTCTGCGGAATGGTGAGGTTTATGCCGCGCAGCGCCTCCACCGGGCCCTGCCGGCCCTGGAACGACATCGACACATTCTCGATGCCGATAGCCTCGGCCGTACTGCCGGCCTGCCCGCGAGCGTCTGGGTCGAGCAACATTGATGCCACCTGTCGCCTCGTTCTCGTACTGCGCGTTTCAAGCGCGCGCTGCCCGTCACCCGATTGACATCGAGCGACCTGCGGCACTTGCCGAAACCCATGCTAAGCAGGCATTGTGGCCTCCGACCAGCAGCAATTTTTGCGCTGACCGCACGAATTTTTAGCGCGCTCCGAAAAGCGTAACGGGAGGATGTCCGCCATGGCCATGCTGCGCACCGGGCTCATCTATTTCGATCAAGCCGTGCGCCACGGCTCGATCCGCAAGGCGGCCGAGACGCTGCATGTCGCCTCATCAGCGGTAAACCGGCAATTGCTGCAACTCGAGGAGGAGCTGGCCATTCCGCTGTTCGAGCGCCTGCCGCGCGGCATCCGCCCCACCGCCGCCGGCGAAGTCGTGCTCGCCTATGTCCGCCGCTGGAACCGCGAGGCCCAGCTTCTGCGCCAGGAGGTCGGGGGCCTGCGCGACGGGGTGCGCGGCACCATCCGCATCGCGGCGGCCGAAAGCTTCACCGAGGAGGTCATCCCCACCGCCCTCAAGACCTTGCAGGCGAGCTTCCCGCATGTCGATTATTCGCTGATCTCGGGCGACAACCACCGCATCACCTCCGAGCTCTTCGCCAAGGATGCCGATGTGGCGCTGGCCTTCGACGTCTCGGACAACGTGCGCGCCGAAATCGTCGCCTCCGTCACCTCCCCGCTCGGGGTGATCTGCCCGCCCGGCCATCCGCTGTCGAGCCTCGACAGGGTGACGCTTTCCGATTGCGCCCCCTACCCGCTCGTGGTGCCGGGGCGCGACTGGATGCTGCATTCAGGGTTGTCGATTCTCTTCCAGGGTGGCAGCGCGCCGGGCCGCATCGTGGCCACCGCCGAACGCCCCGGCATGCTGAAGGCGCTGGTGCGCGCCGGCATCGGCATCGCCTTCCTCACCGCCATGGGCGTCGAGCGCGACCTCGAGGACAAGCGGCTGGTCTGGGTGCCGCTGGCCGGCGGCATCATCAAGCCCGCCACCATCTCGCTGATGATCGCGCGCGGCCGCATCCCGCCGCTCTACACCATGATGTTCATCGATATCCTGCGCCGCCAGCTCGGCTGGTCCGAAACCCGCGACGGCGGCCGATACGATTTCGGCTAATGCAAGCCTCAGCAGTGGCAGTCGATGACGCTCACCTGCGCATCGGCGCGCACCTGCCCCAGCGCCTGCCGCACGAAGGCCCGCCACGCACCCATTGACTGGAAGCGCCCCGCCTCCGTCCAGCGCCCGTCGATCAGCAGCGCGTGGATTTCGGCCAGCCGCTCGGGCCGGTCGAGCAGCCGTTCGCCCAGCACCGCGCCCATGCAGCTGTTGGCGGTTTCGTAAGAAGCCTCATCGAAGTGCTCGGGGCCCCACGGCCCTGCCGAGACCAGCCCCCACCAGCGCCCACCGCGCACAAAGCCATCCCACCGGCCATCCGGATTGTGCCAGAAGCCCGAGTGGCCCGTCTCCGGGTCGGGCGGACCGCCGGGGGCCGCCTTGAAGGTGAAATGCGGCTTGCGGCCCTGTTCATCATCCTCGATCCTGAAGGGCGCCATGGCGGCCTCCAGCGTCTCGTCGGGCGCGGTTACCGCGATGAGGCAGAAATGGGCCATGGCCTATCCTCCAGTCGCTGCTGGGACGCCACGACCCACGCCGGCCTTGGCGCTCAGCCCCGTCCCCGCGCGCTCTGGCGCTCGGCGCGGTCCTGCCGCAGCTCCGCGATGGTCACGTCCATGGCAAACCGGTGCAGCAGCGCATTGAAGGTCTCGGGCGCCTCGCGGAAGGCGGCATGCCCGGCTTCGGCGATCACATGCGGGCCCTGCCACAGGGTCGGCATCTCGAAACTCTCAAAGAACGACAGCCGCACGATGGGGTCGCGCCCGCCATTGACGAAGGCCACCGGCACGGCGAGGTCCTCCACGATGGTCTTCTGGTCGGGCCCCTCGGGCTTGCGCAGCGATTGCGCGATGGTCGGGCGCACCCGCTCGTCGGTACGCTTGAGATCGCTCAGCGCCGCCGGATAGGGCACGGGCCCGTAGCACATGCGCAGCCAGCGCTCGCAATCGGCCGGGGTGAACATCTCCTTGCCCGCCAGCAGCATGTCGCGATGGATCTGGAAGGCGCGCAATAGCGAGATCGGCCCTTTGCCGAAGGGCGGCGCGCCCGAAACCATCAGCCCGGCAATGGCGGGATGGCTCTGGGCCAGCTCGATCGCCACATGCCCGCCCAGAGACCAGCCGAAGATCAGCGCCCGCTCGAGCCCGAGCGCATCGATCACCGCCCCGACGCTGCGCGAAAAGCCGCCCAGCGTATAATGGCTCGCATCGGGAGAATTTTCCGACAGCCCATGCCCCGGCAAATCGATGGCCACGAGACGGAAGAGATCGCTCAGGGGGCTCGAGAATTGCCGGTCGAACACCGCCTTGGACGCTCCCGATCCGTGCACGAGCACGATCGGCAAGCCTTTCCCCGCCGACTGGCGAACGCTAAGGTCGATATCGAGGGCACGGATCGTGAAGTCGCCGGCTGTCATGGAAGCTCACGCGCATTGGCTTTATCGCGCCACCATGACCCGCCAGCGCCTAAGACCGGCTTTCGCGATATGGTTAACCAATTCCTGATGCGGGGGCAGCAACGCCATGGGTCTGGCGCTCGATCTTCTTGTAACGGCCGTGAGCCTTGCCATTTTCGCCCAGCACATCTGGGCGCTGCGCGGCCATTTCGTGTCCAAAACCATCAATCGCGGCGCCATGGGCATCGCCATCATGGCCAATCTCTGCGCGCTCTGGTTCCTCGTCCTCACCTGGACGGTCGAGCAGCCCGCGTCCGCCCAGGTGCTGGGGCTCGGACTCGAACTCCTGAGCCTCGCGCTCTTCTGGTGGGCGGTGAAGGCCTCGCGCGCCGCCAGCCTGCGCTATGTCTTCGATGAGGGCGCGCCCGCGACGCTGGTGTCGACCGGGCCCTATGCGCTGGTGCGCCACCCCTTCTACACCTCCTACATTCTCTATTGGGCCGGCTGGACCATTGCCGCCTGGAGCTGGCTGGGGCTCGTGCCGCTGGTCATCGTCGTCATCGCCTATACGGTGGCGGCGCGGTTCGAGGAAAATCTCTTCGCCCGCACCGGCATGGCGGCCGACTATGTCGCCTATCGCAACCGGACCGGCCTCTTCTGGCCCCGGCTCATCGGGCGCAGCTGAGGCTTGAACCGCTCAAAAGAAAATGGGGGCGACCGCATCGCCCCCATCCCCAAACCCAGTCGATCGTGCCGAAAAAACGTCAGCCCTTGAGCGTCGACGCCACTTCGCGCGCCGCGATGCGCACGGCGGCCAAGGTCTGGTCCACCACATCGTCATTGTGCTCGGAAGAGACGAACCACGCGCCGCGTTCGAGCGCGCGCACGCCCTGCTTCAGGAGTGCCAGGGTAAAGCGCGCATAGCCGGCCTTGTCGGCCCGCGCCAGGTCGCGATAGGTCTTGGCCGGTGCGTCGAGCCCGAAGGCGACGTGGAACATCAGCTCGAAGCCGGTGACCTGCGCCTTGATGCCGGCGGCCGCCAGTTCCTCGCGCATGCCCTCGCGCAGCCTGACGCCGAAGACGCTGCTCTTTTCGTAATGCTCGGGGGTCAGCGCCGCCTGCGTCGCCACCGTCGCCGCCATGGCCACGGGCTGGGCGTTGAAGGTGCCGCCATGCAGAACCCCGCCGGTCGCGAACATGTCGATGAGATCGGCCCGCCCGACGATCGCCGCCACCGGGAAGCCATTGGCGATGGCCTTGGCAAAAAGCGAGATGTCGGGCGTGACCCCGAACCGCTCCTGCGCGCCGCCGCGCCCGAGGCGGAAGCCGGTGATCACCTCGTCGAAAACCAGCAGCGTGCCGTGCTTGCGGCAGATGGCCTGCGCGCCTTCGAGATAGCCGGGCGCCGGGGAGATGGCGCCCTGGTTGCACATGGCCGGCTCCATCATCACCGCGGCGATGTCGCCCTTGGAGACACGGGCCTCGAGCGCCGCCAGATCGTTCCAGCCAAGGATTACGAGATCCTCGAGATCGAGCCGGCTCTGGCCCCTGCTGCCGCCGACGGGCACCGGCGCCTCGGCCGGGCCGGCATCGGCGAGCGCCGGGGCGGTCGACCACAGCACATTGTCGAACCAGCCATGATAATGGCCTTCGAACTTGATGATCTTGCTGCGCCCGGTGGCGGCGCGGGCCAGCCGCATCGCCGCCTGCGCCACCTCGGAGCCCGAGGACCCGAAGCGGATGCGCTGGGCCGAGGGAATGCGCTCGCAGATCATGCGGGCGGCTTCGAATTCCACCTCGCTCTGGCCGGCAAACAGGATGCCCTCATCCACCTGGGCCTTCACCGCGGCCTGCACGCCGGCCGGGCTGTGGCCCAGCACCATGGCGCCCATGCCGCAGTAATAATCGATCAGCCGGTTGCCATCGACGTCGAAAAGATAGGCCCCTTCACCGCGCTTGAACACCAGCGGACCAGGCGCCATGCCGAGCCGGAAGTTGCTATTGACGCCGCCGGCGACATAACGCGAATTCTTCGAGATCACCGACGACGATTCGTCGAAACTCAATGAATTCAACGCCCGGGCCTGCTGTTCTCCGCCTACGTCCATTGCTCTGCCTTTTCGTCTTGGCTCTGTCGTCCAGTGAGCCGAAAAAAGCATGCGTCCCCAGCCAAGTAAAGAAAGCCCGGTTTCGCGCGGCGGAATTTGCCGGCGCCGGGCGCAAACGTGACCGGGCCGGCGGGGCTTTTCGCGAGGCTTCAGGCCTTGAGCCGCACCCGCGCGCCGCGCTCGTACCAGCCCCTTGAGCGGTTGACGATCCACACCACCGAAAGCATCACCGGCACCTCGACCAGCACGCCCACCACGGTTGCAAGCGCCGCGCCCGAGGAAAAGCCGAAGAGGCTGATCGCTGCTGCCACCGCCAGCTCGAAGAAGTTGGAGGCCCCGATCAGCGCCGAGGGCCCGGCCACGCAATGCTGCTCGCCGGCCACCCGGTTGAGGATATAGGCCAGCCCGGCGGTGAAATAGACCTGGATCAGGATCGGCACGGCAAGCAGTGCAATCACCAGCGGCTGGCTGATGATCTGCTCGCCCTGGAAGCCGAACAACAGCACCAGCGTGCCCAGCAGCGCCATGATCGAGAGCGGCTGCAGGCGATTGAGCGCAGCATCGAGCCGCCCCTGCCCCCGTGCCAGCAGATGGCGGCGCAGCAACTGCGCGATCACCACCGGCACGAGGATATAGAGCACCACCGACAGCACCAGCGTCGCCCAGGGCACGGTGATGGCCGAAAGGCCCAGAAGCAGCGCGACGATGGGCGCGAAGGCAATCACCATGATCGCGTCGTTGAGCGCCACCTGCGAGAGCGTGAAGAGCGGCTCGCCGCGGGTGAGGTTGGACCACACGAACACCATCGCCGTGCAGGGCGCCGCCGCCAGAATGATCAGCCCGGCGATATAGGAGGAAATCTGATCCTCCGGCAGCAGCGGCCGGAACAGCCAGCCGATGAACAGCCAGCCCAGCAGCGCCATCGAAAACGGCTTGATCGCCCAGTTGATGAACAGCGTTACCCCGATGCCGCGCCAGTGCCGCGTCACCTGCGACAGGCTGCTAAAATCGATGCGCAGCAGCATGGGGATGATCATCAGCCAGATCAGCACCGCCACCGGAAGGTTGACGCTGGCAAATTCCAGCCCGCCGATCGCCTGGAAGAGATTGGGCAGGAAATGTCCCAGCCCGACCCCCACAACGATGCAGAGAAAGACCCAGAGGGTCAGGTAGCGCTCGAAAACCGACATGCTCAGGCCGTCTCTGCCCGGTTGGTCGCGCCATCCATGGCGCCGATGCCGCGCAGTCTGCTCGAGAGCGCCATGCGGTCGATGGAGGCGAGCGGCAGGTTGACGAAGGCGGCGATGCGGTTGCGCATGAAGCCCATGGCCTCTTCAAACGCCGCCCGCTGCTGGAACTCGGGGCCTGTGACGGCCGCCGGGTCCTCGATGCCCCAATGGGCCGTCATCGGCTGGCCCGGCCAGATAGGGCAGGCCTCGCCGGCGGCGTTGTCGCAGACGGTGAAGACGAAATCCATCTTCGGGGCGCCCGGCACGGCGAACTCTTCCCAGGATTTCGAGCGCAGCCCGTTGGTCGAGATGCCGGCACGCGACAAGACCTCGAGCGCCATCGGATGCACCTGCCCCTTGGGCGCGCTGCCCGCCGAATAGGCCTGGAACTGCCCCGCCCCGACATGATTGAGCAGCGCCTCGCCCAAAATCGAGCGGGCGGAATTGCCGGTGCAGAGAAACAGGACCGAATAGACGCGGTCAGCAGACATCCTGGCCATCCTTTGGTGTGCAGCAGGGGGTAAGCGCCGCGACGATGGGCGCGCAGAGCGCAGGGTCCCCGCCGCAGCAATCGGTGAGCAGAAACAGGGTCAGCCCCTCAAGCCTCTTGAGGTCTGCCCGATAGATGATCGAGCGGCTCTGCCGCTGGCCCGAGACAAGCCCGGCCCGCGCCAGGCTCGACAGATGCGCCGACATGGTGTTCTGAGGCACGCCCGCCAGCCGCGCCAGCTCGCCGGCCGGCAGCCCCTCGGGCTCATGCCTCACGAGCAGGCGGAAGGTTTCAAGGCGGGTGGCCTGACCCAGCGCGGCAAGCACCGCGAGTGCATCTTCTGTATCCATACATCCAGATTACTGGATATATGGATGGGACGCAAGCCGCTTTGATGCGTGCCGCAATCTCACGACGTGGCAATTTCCGGTTCGGCCTCTGCGGGCGCCAGCGGCAGACGCACGCGGAAGCAGGCGCCGCCGGGGCCCGGTCCATCCACCAGCTCCAGCGTGCCCTGCATGCGCGCCACGATCTCGCGGCTGATCGGCAGCCCCAGCCCGGCGCCCGAAAACGATACCGCCTCGCCCTGCCGGCCGCGATAGAACTTGTCGAAGATGCGCGGCCGCTCCTCCTCGGGAATGCCCGGCCCGTTATCGACCACCTCGATGCTGTAGACCCCCTCGCCCACAAAGGAGCGCACCTCGACCACCGGATCGGGGGTGGTGTTGTATTTGATCGCGTTGGAAATCAGGTTGATCAGCACCTGGCTCAGCCGGTCCGGATCGGCCGAGACCATCGCCCTGCCGGCCCGCTCGCCCCGCGCCATGCGCGTGCCGTTCTGCCGCGCCAGCGCATCGCAGACCCGCAGCGCCTGATCGAGCGCCGCCTCGGCATCCACCACCCGCGCCTCCCACATGCGCTCGCCGCGTTCGAGCGCCGAAAGATCGAGGATTTCGTCGAGCAGCGAGGTCAGCCTCAGGCTTTCGCGGTGGATGGTCGACATGAAGCGCCGGCTCGAGACCGGATCGAGGTCCTTTTCGCTCAACAGGATTTCCGAAAACGCCCGGATCGCCGTCATCGGGGTGCGCACCTCATGGCTCACCTGGCTGAGGAATTCGTCCTTTTGCAGATCCACCTTGCGCAGCTGCCGGTTGGCATTTTCGAGCTTTTCGGCCGTGGCCCGCAATTGCGCCGAGGCCCGTTCGAGCGCCTGCGAATGCTCGATGGCCTGCTGGGTCTCATCGGCCATCTGCATCACCTCCTCGAGCGACACCGCATCGCCCGAGACGACTTTCGAGAGCATTACATGCGCCGAAGCCGAACCGATCGAGCCGGCCAGTTCGCGTTCGAGCCGGTGGATGAAAGCAGGGCTCGGCTCCAGCGTCGTCCACGGCATGCCGGTCTGGCGCGCCTCCTCCGAAAACAGCGCCACCGCCCGCGCGTGGCCCAGCACCCGCCGCGCCACGAGGAACAGGTCGTCGGCGGTGGCCGAGCCGCGCAGCGGGCTCGTCTCGGTCGGGGTCCGCCGCGTCGCGTTCAAGAACAGCGTCGCCTGCACATGTTCGAGCGCCGACTGGCTGGTGAGCAGCGAACCTATGACCAGCACCGCCGAATTGAGCAACAGGCTCCAGAACACCGCATGGGCGAGCGGATCGAGATGGTCGAGCCCGAACAGCGCCTGCGGCCTCAGCCAGTCGATGCCGAACGGCCCCTCGGCCATGATCATGGCCACGAGCGGAGAGGAGGAGGCGAAGGAGGGCATGAAGCTCGCCCAGAGCCAGACCACGAAGCCCGTCGCGATCGCCGCGATCGCCGCCTTGCCCGACGCCTCCCGCCAGAAGAGCGCGGCAAGGATCGCGGGCAGGAACTGCGCCACCCCTGTGAACGAGATGAGCCCGATGGGCGCCAGCGCATCGGACCCCCGCGTCAGGTAGAAATAGGAAAAGCCCAGCAGCAGGATGAGGATGATCGAAATGCGCCGCGCATTGAGGATGAGCCGCCGCACCCCCAGCCCGTCCCCCGCCCCGTCATCGGCGGACAGCCGCAGCATCACCGGCACCACGATATGGTTCGAGACCATGATCGAGAGCGCGATGGATTCAAGGATGATCATCGAGGTGGCAGACGAGAACCCGCCGATGAAGGCAAAGAGCGCCAGCCCGTCCTGCCCGGCGGCGAGCGGCAGGGTCAGCACGAACATGTCGGGGTTCGACCCCGAGGGCAGCGTCGACAGCCCGTAAAGCGCGATGGGCAGGATGAAGAGGCTCATCGCCAGCATGTAGGCCGGAAACGCCCAGCTGGCGGTGCGCAGATGGCTCTCGTCGGAATTTTCCACCACCGTCACCTGGAACTGGCGCGGCAGGCAGATGATGGCGGCGGCCGCGAGCAGCAGCGAGGCGATCCAGCGATCCCCGAAGGTTTGGCTGGCATGGATATCGTGGCCCGAAGCCGCGGCGGCCGAAAAGATCGGCTCGAGCCCGCCACCGGCATAGAGCACGAAAAGCCCCACAGCGATCAGCGCGGTGAGCTTGACCACCGCCTCGAGCGCGATCGCCGCCACCACGCCATGATGCTGCTCCTTGGCATCGACATTGCGCGTGCCGAAAAGGATGGTGAAGAGCGCCATGCCGGCCGCCACCCCGAAGGCCAGCCCCACCTCGTCCCAGCCCTCGAGGCTGCCTCGGCCATATTCGGAGGCCCCGGCAATCGCCTCGATCGACGAGGTCACCGCCTTGAGCTGCAAGGCGATATAGGGCGCGATCGCGATCACCGCGAGCACCGTCACCAGCACCCCGAGCCGGCTCGACTTGCCGAAGCGCGACGACAGGAGATCGGCGATCGAGGTGATACGCTGGTCGTGGCTGATGCGCACCAGCCGCCTCAGGATGAACCACCAGCCGATGAACACGAGCGTGGGGCCCAGATAGATGGTGGCGAATTCGAGCCCGTTGCGCGCCGCCGATCCCACCGCGCCGTAAAACGTCCAGCTCGTGCAATAGACCGAGATCGAGAGCGTATAGACGAAGGGCGAGCGCAAGAGCCCGCCCGGCTTGCTGCGCGTCTGGCTGTCCCCGATGAAGGCGACGAGAAACAGCAGGCCCACATAGGCCACGGCGGTGGCGATCACGAGATCGGCGGTCAGCGTCACGGCAGCGGGCCTCCGCGCGTTTCGACCGCCCGCGCGGCGCGCCTCATGGCTCCTCGCCCGGCCGCTGGGCGGCCTGCGTCCCGTCCTCGGGCAGGGCCCGGCTGAACCAGCGCGCCCCCAGAACCAGCAAGCCCCAGAGCACGAAGACATAGACCGCCTCGACCGGCACCCCGAAGGGCCGTGCATCGAAGCGGAAGAGCGCGATGATCGGGGGCAGGAAGCCGAGCACCCCGAACAGGGTGAAGAAAAAGGCGGCGGCCACGAGCTTGCGGCGCGTCACGGGCCGGCTCTCCTCACCGCGCCCCGGTCTCGGTCCGGTCGACCAGCAGTGCCCGCACCGCGTCCACCACCTCGACATTGGAATAGGGCTTGGTCACGAACCGGTCCGCTCCCAGCTCCTCGGCAATGCGCCGATCCTGCTGCTGGCCGCGTGCGGTCAGCACCAGCACCGGCAGGGCGCGGGTCAAGACGTCGGCGCGCAATTGCTTGAGTACCTCGAAGCCCGAGCGCTTGGGCAGCATGATGTCGAGCACGAGGACGCGCGGCCGCTCGCGGCGCACGGCCGACAGCACCGCATCGCCATCGGTAACGGACTGAACCGTCCACCCGGCCCGCTGCAAAACAAAGCTCAGCGCCTCGAGGATGCCCGGTTCATCCTCGGCGACCAGAATATCTGTGCCCAAATCTTTCCTCCACCCCTTCCTCCAAAGGGGTACCCCCACCAGTTAAGCCCAATGCGCGCCATTCGCCAAGCCCGGTCGTGGCGCAGAACTATTTCGGTTCTATTTGGGGGACCTGGATGGTCATACAGAGGAGCCGCGAACCCGGCGGGTCGCTTGCTCAGCGCTCCCCGCCCCCATGGTTCGAGACGCGGCTGCAGCCGCTCCTCACCATGAGGTCTCTCCCGTAATTTACGCAGGTCCTCATCCTGAGGCTTCCAAGCGACCCGTAGGGTCCGGGCGCTCCAGTGGAGCGACCGGAGCGCAGGAAGGCCATGAGCGCTATGCGCGAATGGCTCGGCGCAGAGGCGTCTCGAAGGACGAGGGCCGGGCACACCAGCAGAGGTCACCCCGCCACAAGCGAGGGCGGCACGCGTTCACCGCCCGGGGCCCAGGGCGCTTCCTGGCGGCTGGGGCACTCGGTGCGGGTGCAGAGGCGGCAGGTGGGGCCGACGGGCATGTCGAGCCGCGTGTCGCCCAGATCGAGCCCGTCGCCATAGACCGTCTCGTCGGCATGCAGGATGTCGGTGACGATGAGGATCGAGTGCGGCAGCGCCTGGTCGGCGAACCCGGCGCTGCGCCGCGACACCGCCTTGGCCACGAACAGGAAGCGCGAGCCATCGGCAAACCGCGCCACCTGCCGCACCACCTGCCCCGGCGACCGGAACGCGGCATAGATCGCCCAGAGCGGGCAGGCATGCCCGCTATTGGGCAGCAACAGCCCGGGCAGCGGGAAATGCTTGGAGAGCCGCCCCGCCGGATCGGCGCGCAGGAACCCGAAGGGCAGGCCGGAGCGACCCGGACGCCGCAGCGTCACCAGCCGATGCGCGATCTGCTCGAAGCTCGCGCCAAAGCGTTCGGCCAGCGCGTCGATGTCGTAGCGCACCGCCTGCGCATCGGCCAAAAACCGCTCATAAGGAAACAGCGTCGCTCCCGCGAGATAGGCGGCGAGATAGCGACGCGCCCCGCCCGTCGCGAGCGCCGAGCCCAGCCCCGGCCTCTGGCTCTCGGCATCGAGCACCGCCGCCTCCTCGAGCTCGGCGAGCAGCTGCACCATCTGGAACCGGCGGGTGGACTGCGTCACCGTGTTGCGGAACCAGAGCGCCCGGCGCGTTGCATCGAAACCGAAGGCGCGCCCGTTGCGCCCCTCGGCCACCCGCTCCACCATCACCCCGTGAATGGAAGCGAGCCGATCAACCATCGCCGCCTCGGCCAGCCCGCCATCAGCCGTCGCAATGCGCGCCCGCAGGCCCTCCGCCACCGCCTCGAGCCCGGGAAAGTAATTGCCCTGGGCAAAGATCATGTCGTCGACCGCCCGGCGCGCAGAGGCGAAATCGGCGGCGTTCGAGGTCTGGTCGAACTGCCCGATCAGGTTCTGCGCCACCGCGCCGAGACCCCGCGCCTCGCGGGCGATGGTGGCAACGAAACGCTGCCGCTCGTCCTCCGACAGATCCGGCACCGTCTCGAGAATCTCTGCCCCCGACCGGATCGCGGTGATGCCCGAGAGGATGCGGTGCAGAAGCTGCGACAGCAGCGGGTCGGCGCGCAGCCGGTCGGCATAGGAGGCGACGCTGTCCATCGCCGCGTCATGGGCCCGGTGGAGGCGCGCCACCACCTGCGCGATGTCGGGCCGGGTGGCGACGAGGTCGCGCGCCGCCTCCGGCCCGGCCCCGCTGCCGGCAAGAACGGGGTCGGCAAAGGCCTCCACCACCTCGTGCAGCAGTCGGTGCTCGGCCTCTCCCGTCAGCTCGTCGAGATCAAGATCGAGCGCTGCCGCGATGCGCTGCAGAAGCGCCCCGCCCACCTGCCGCTTGTTGGCTTCTATGAGGTTGAGATAGCTGGCAGAAATGCCCACGGTGCGGGCCAGCCCGGCCTGCGACAGACCCAGCCCCTTGCGCCGCGACGAGATGCGGATGCCCATCGGCGCGCGCATGCCCAGACCCTCCCCTGCCCCGCATCTGTCAAAACATTGACGGACATCCGGGCGCTTCAGTTCAACAATTTACAAAAAAACGCTGACTTAACAATGGGCTATTGAAGTCATTTTCCAGCCGTCGAATAGTCCCGTCCAGGCGGTGAGAACACTCGGGATAACCGGTCCCCGCTCCATGAGGAGGACATCAATGTTTCGACCCAGCAATGGGATGAGCCGTCGCAGGCTCATCAAGACCGGCATGGCCGGCATCCTGGCAACCGGCGTCTCGCCGCTGATCTTTTCCAAGGGTGCCTGGGCGCAGGAATTCTGCAACAACCCCACCGGCGCAACCGTCACCTTCGGGCTCAACCTGCCGCTCACCGGCGCTTATGCCGAAGAGGGTGCCGACGAGCAGAAGGCCTATGAGCTGGCCATCAAGCACCTCAATGGCGAGGGCGATGGCGGGCTCATCAATGTGCTGAAGCCCACCGCCCTCAAGGGCAATGGCATCCTGGGCAAGAAGGTCGAATACGTCACCTCCGACAGCCAGACCCTGTCGGACGTGGCGCGCGCTGGCGCCACTCGCATGATCGAGCGCGACGGCGCCATCATGATCACCGGCGGCTCGTCCTCGGGCGAGGCCATCGCGGTGCAGAGCCTCTGCCAGGAGATGGGCGTCATCTTCATGGCCGGCCTCACCCACTCCAACGACACCACCGGCAAGGACAAGCGCCGCTACGGCTTCCGCCACTTCTTCAACGCCTACCAGTCCGGCATCGGGCTGGGCCCCGTGCTCGGCAAGGAATATGGCAACGAGCGCCGCGCCTATCACCTCACCGCCGACTACACCTGGGGCTGGACGCAGCAGGAATCGATCAAGAACGCCACAGAAGCGCTGGGCTGGGAAACGGTGCAGACCGTGCTGACCCCGCTCGGGGCCGGCGATTTCAGCCAGTTCCTGACGCCTGTGCTCAATTCGGGCGCCGACGTGCTGATCCTCAACCACTACGGCAACGACATGGTCAATTCGTTGACCCAGGCCGTGCAGTTCGGCATGCGCGACCGCCAGGCCAACGGCAAGAATTTCGAGATCGTCACCCCGCTGATCTCGGAGCTCATGGCCAAGGGCGCCGGCGAGAACGTCAAGGGCATCTTCGGCACCTCCAACTGGCACTGGGCGCTGCAGGATGAGGGCTCGCAGGCCTTCACCCGCTCCTTTGGCGCCGCCTATGGCTCGCCCCCGTCCCAGGCCGCCCACACCGCCTATGTGCAGGCCCTGCTCTATGCCGATGCGGTGGAACGCGCCGGCACCTTCTATCCGCCCGAGGTCATCAAGGCCCTCGAGGGCCACGAGTTCGACGGCATGGGCAATGGCCCGACGCTCTACCGCGCCGAAGACCACCAGTGCATGAAGTCGGTGCTCGTGGTGCGCGGCAACGAGAACCCCACCAGCCAGTTCGACGTGCTCAACGTCGTGCAGGAAGTGAGTCGCGAAGACTCCACATACGATCCCGCCATGTTCGGCGGCGATCTGGGCCCGGCCGAACCGGCCCCGCTCTGCACCTGATCTCAGGCAGACCTTCCCGCCCTGTCGCAAGGCAGGGCGGGCTTTTCTCATAAAAGGGCCCGGCAGCACGCGCGCCGGGCACGCGGCGCAGGATCGGCCCTCGGGCCGGCGCCCCCGCGGCAATCGGGAACCCGGCGATGTTCGAGGTCATTTTTCTTCAGCTTCTCAACGGGCTCGACAAGGGCAGCGCCTATGCGCTGATCGCCCTCGGGCTCACCCTGGTGTTCGGCACGCTGGGCGTGGTGAACTTCGCCCATGGCGCGCTGTTCATGCTCGGCGCCTTCTGCGCGGTCGCCTTCCGGCGCCTGCTCACCCTCGAAACCGTCACCCTCGATCCGACCCGGCTCTCCCCCTGGGGCCAGCCGCTCGAAGTGCGCGCGCCGGTGGTGCAGGCCTGGTTCGGCGATTTCGGCGCGGTGCTGGTCAATTATTCGGTGCCCATCTCGCTGCTGCTCGCCATCCCCGTGATGCTGATCATCGGGGTTGCCATGGAGCGCGGGCTGATCAAGCATTTCTACAAGCGCCCGCATGCCGAGCAGATCCTCGTCACCTTCGGCCTCGCCATCGTGCTCGCCGAAATCGTCAAGGCCACCTTCGGGCCCAACCCCATTCCCCAGCCCATGCCGACCGATCTGCGCGGGGCTGCCGATATCGGCGCCTTTTTCGGCATGCAGGCCAATGTCATCACCTATCCGCTGTGGCGGCTGATCTACTTCGTCTTCTCGCTGCTCATCATCGGGGCGGTGTTCGCCTTCCTGCAATTCACCACCTTCGGCATGGTGGTGCGCGCCGGCATGGCCGATCGCGAGACCGTCGGGCTGCTCGGCATCGATATCGACCGGCGCTTCACCATCATGTTCGGCATCGCCGCCGTCGTCGCCGGCATGGCGGGCGTGATGTACACCCCGCTGCTGCCGCCCAACTACACGCTGGGCATGGATTTCCTCGTCATCTCCTTCGTCGTGGTCGTGGTGGGCGGCATGGGCTCGCTGCCCGGTGCCGTGGCTGCCGGCTTCCTGCTCGGCATCCTGCAATCCTTCGCCTCGATGACCCAGGTGAAGGCGATCGTGCCGGGCATCGACCAGATCATCATCTACCTCGTTGCCGTCGTCATCCTGCTGCTGCGTCCCCGCGGGCTGCTCGGCCGGCGCGGCATGATGGAGGCCTGAAATGACCACCTTCATGTCCCGCAGGGATCTCATCCTATTCTTCGGCTTTGCCGCCGTGGTGCTGCTGCTGCCGATCCTGGCCCAGCCCTTCGGGGCGGCCTATCCGGACCTGCTGCAGCGCTTCATGATCTTCGGCATCTTCGCCATCGGCTTCAACATCCTGTTCGGGTTGACCGGCTATCTCTCCTTCGGCCATGCCGCGTTTTTCGGGGTTGGCTCCTATGCCGCCATGTGGTCGTTCAAGCTGCTCTCGACCAATGCGCTGCCCGCCATCATCTTCGCGGTGGTGATCGCCGGCGTCTTCGCGCTCGCCATCGGCTTTGTGTCGCTGAGGCGCTCGGGCATCTACTTTTCCATCCTCACCCTCGCCTTTGCGCAGATGAGCTACAACCTCGCCTATTCGGTGCTGACCCCGATTACCAATGGCGAGACCGGCCTGCGCATGGCCATTGCCGATCCGCGCGTGCTCGACCGGCTGTTCTTCGAAGCCCCCGTGGCCCAGCCCGTGCCGAGCCTCTTCGGCTTCTCGCTTTCGGGGTGGAACGGCTTCTTCTTCTCGGCGATCTTCCTCCTGGCGACCTTCTTCCTTGCCATGCGGATCACCAATTCGCCCTTCGGCATGATGCTCAAGGGCATCAAGTCCAACCAGAACCGCATGAACTATACCGGCTTCAACACGCGGCCCTATACGCTCACCGCCTTCGTTATCTCGGGCATGCTGGCAGGTCTCGCCGGCGCGCTGCTGGTGGTCACCGATCCCCTCGCGGGGGCCGAGCGCATGCGCTGGACCGCCTCGGGCGAAGTGGTGCTGATGACCATTTTGGGCGGCGTCGGCACGCTGGTCGGCCCGGTGCTGGGCGCCTGGATCATCAAATATTTCGAAAACATCTTCTCGTCCTTCAACGACAACATATTGTCGGCCTTCTTCTCCTTCCTGCCCGAAGGCGCCCGCGAGATCGCCGTCACCGTCTCGAGCAAGTTCGTCGGCGATGGCTGGCACCTCACCCTGGGTCTCGTCTTCGTCTTGATCGTGGTGTTCCTGCCGGGCGGCATCATGGAGGGGGTACGCCGCATCGCCGCCCGCTTCAGCAAGGCCGATCGCGACGGCACTGCCCGCGAGCGTCGCCTCGCCCCCAAGGCCGCCGAATAGGAGCCGATGATGCAGACCACCATCCCGACCGCCCAGCCGGCTCAGCCCAAGGCGCCTGCCGCGACAAAGACCCCCGAAAACGTCGTTCTGCACGTTGCAGACGTCCACAAGCGCTTCGGGGGCCTGCATGCCCTGGCCGACATCGACCTCCAGGTCGAGGAGGGCAAGACCCACGCGATCATCGGCCCCAACGGGGCCGGCAAGTCGACACTGCTCAATGTCATCATCGGCCGCCTCGCCCCCACCAGCGGCGCGGTGGTCTTCGATGGCACCATTCTCACCGGCAAGAAGCCGCACGAGATCAACCAGCTCGGCGTCGCCCGCGTGTTCCAGACCCCCGAGATCTTCGCCGATCTCTCGGTGCTCCAGAACGTCATGACGCCGGCCTTCGCCCGCCGCGACGGCGCCTTCCGCATCAACATGTTCCGCTCGGTCGAGAGCGAGGCCGAAATCCGCGACGAAGCCCTCGCCATGCTCGATGATGTGGGGCTCGTGGGCCGCCGCGAGGCCCATGCCGGGGCCCTTTCGCGCGGCGACAAGCGGCGGCTCGAGCTCGCCATGTGCCTGATCCAGAAGCCGCGCCTGCTGCTGCTCGACGAACCCACCGCCGGCATGAGCCGGCACGACACCAACACCACCATCGAGCTTTTGAAAAAGATCAAGAGCCGCGGGATGACCAAGATCATCATCGAACACGACATGCATGTGGTGTTCTCGCTGGCCGACAAGATCACCGTGCTCGCCGGCGGCCGCATCATCGCCGAGGGCCTGCCCGAGGCGGTGCGCGGCGATCCGCGCGTGCAGGAAGCCTATCTCGGGGGAGCGCATTGATGAACGCCATCGCCAACCCAACCACCATGCAGCCAGGCCCCGCCAAGGCAGCTTCCCCGTCTTCGGCCGCGTTTTTGTCGGTGCGCGACATCCACGCCTATTATGGCGAGAGCTATATCGTGCAGGGCGTCTCCTTCGAGATCCGCCATGGCGAAATTCTCGCTCTGCTCGGGCGCAACGGGGCCGGCAAGACCTCGACACTGCGCGCCATCGCCCGGCTCGACGATCCCGCCCTGCAGGCCGGCGAGATCTGGCTCGATGGCCAGCCTCTCCACCAGATGCGGGCCTTCCAGGCGGCCCGCGCCGGCATCCAGCTCGTGCCCGAGGATCGGCGCATCATCCAGGGGCTGACGGTGGAGGAAAACCTCACCCTCGCCCAGGTCGCGCCCGGCCGAGGCTGGGAGCTCGATCGCATCTACGGTCATTTTCCGCGGCTGGCCGAGCGCCGCCGGCAGGAGGGCACCACCCTTTCGGGCGGCGAACAGCAGATGCTGGCCATTGCCCGCGCGCTGGCGCGCGATCTCAAGCTCCTCCTGCTCGATGAACCCTATGAGGGCCTCGCCCCCGTCATCGTCCACGAGATCGAGGGCATCCTCAACGAGATCAAGACGCTGGGCATCACCACCATCATCGTCGAGCAAAATGCGGTGGCCGCCCTCAAGCTCGCCGATCGCGCCGTGATCCTCGATACCGGCGAGGTCGCCTTCACCGGCACGGCGCAGGACGTGCTCGACAATGCCGAATTGCGGCAGGAATACCTCGCCATCTGAGGCATCCGGCCCACTCCGCTTTCCCGCGATCCCCAGGAGGTCGCCTTGACCGTTGCCCACACCCCGGCCGCGCCGCAGGTCTTTGCGCCCCATCCCGAGGCCGTCGCGCGCACTCTCGTCACGGCCGCGCGCTATGACGCGGACTATGCCCGCTCGCTGTCCGATCCCGATGGCTTCTGGGCCGAACAGGCCCGGCGTCTCGACTGGATGCGCTTCCCCACCCGCATCAAGAACACGAGCTTTGCCTATCCCAATGTCTCGATCCGCTGGTTCGAGGATGGGATGCTCAACGTCTCGGCCAACTGCATCGACCGGCACCTCACCGATCATGGCGAGACCACCGCCATCATCTGGGAGCCCGACCATCCCGGCGATGCGGCCCAGCACATCACCTATCGCCAGTTGCACGAAGAGGTCTGCCGCTGCGCCAATGTGCTCAAATCATTGGGCGTCAGGAAGGGCGATCGCGTCACCATCTATCTGCCGATGATCCCCGAGGCGGCCTATGCGATGCTCGCCTGCGCCCGCATCGGGGCCATCCACTCGGTGGTGTTCGGCGGCTTCTCCCCCGATTCGCTCGCCGGCCGCATCAATGACTGCGATTCCGCCCTCGTCATCACCGCCGACGAAGGCCGGCGCGGCGGCAAGTCGGTGCCGCTCAAGGCCAATGTCGACAAGGCGCTGATGGATTGCCCCGGCGTCTCGAAAGTGCTCGTCGTGCGCAATACTGGCGGCGAGATCGCCATGAAGGGCAGCCGCGACGTCTTCTGGCACGAGGCGGCGGCGGGCGTCGAACCGGTCTGCGACCCCGAACCGATGAATGCCGAAGACCCGCTCTTCATCCTGTACACCTCCGGCTCCACCGGCAAGCCCAAGGGCCTGCTGCACACCACCGGCGGCTACCTCACCTATGCCGCGCTCACCCATGAGCTGAGCTTCGACTACAGGCGCGGCGAGGTCTTCTGGTGCACCGCCGATGTCGGCTGGGTCACGGGGCACAGCTATATCGTCTATGGTCCGCTCGCCAATGGCGCCACCACTCTGATGTTCGAGGGCATCCCCACCTGGCCCGATGCCAGCCGCTTCTGGCAGGTGGTGGAGCGCCACAAGGTCAACATCTTCCACTCCGCCCCCACCGCCATCCGCTCGCTGATGGGGGCCGGCAATGGCTTTGTCGACAGGCACGACATGCCGAGCCTCAGGCTGCTCGGCACCGTGGGCGAGCCCATCAACCCCGAAGCCTGGCTCTGGTATTACAATCGCGTCGGCAAGGGCCGCTGCGAGATCGTCGATGCGTGGTGGCAGACGGAAACCGGCGGCCACATGATCTGCCCCTTCCCCGGCGCAACCCCCACCAAGCCGGGCTCGGCGACAAAGCCCTTTTTCGGCATCGCGCCGCAGGTGCTCTCGCCCGAGGGCAAGGTGCAGGATGAGACCAAGGCCGAGGGCGTGCTCTGCATCACCGAGAGCTGGCCGGGCCAGGCCCGCACCATCTGGGGCGATCACCAGCGCTTCGTCTCCACCTATTTCGAGACCTACAAGGGCCGCTATTTCACCGGCGACGGCGTGCGCCGCGACGCCGATGGCTATTACTGGATCACCGGCCGCGTCGACGACGTGCTCAACGTCTCGGGCCACCGGCTGGGCACCGCCGAGATCGAAAGCGCGCTCGTCGCTCATCCGCAGGTCAGCGAGGCCGCCGTCGTCGGCTATCCGCACGACATCAAGGGCCAGGGCATCTACTGCTTCGTGACGCTGATGGCCCGGGCGCAAAAATCCGACGCGCTGATGGTCGAGCTGCGCAACTGGGTGCGCAAGGAAATCGGGCCCATCGCCTCCCCCGACATCATCCAGTTCGCCCCCGGCCTGCCCAAGACGCGCTCGGGCAAGATCATGCGCCGCATCCTGCGCAAGATCGCCGAAAACGACGTCTCCTCGCTCGGCGACACCTCCACCCTCGCCGACCCCTCCGTCGTCGACGACCTCATCGCCAATCGTGCGGGGGGCAGGCCCTCACCCTGACGACGGAGGCCCTAACCCTGACGACGGAGGCCCTAACCCTGACAACGGAGGCCCTAACCCTGAGGAGCCCCGCAGGGGCGTCTCGAAGCACGAGGGCCGAGCACAATTGCCTCGGCTCCATCGTCCCCTCTCCCCGCCGGGGAGAGGGCCAGGGTGAGGGGGCCTTGCCCCACGCGCCATCGCAAGGCACCCTCACCCGCCCCTCGGCCGACCTCTCCCCCAAAGGGAGAGGTGAAGAGCCCCTACCCCAGCACCCCCGTGCGATAGAGCGTTACCCTGATCCCGCCATGCAGCACCGGCTCGCCGGGGGGCAGGAAGGTGAGGCCGGTGGCTTCGGCCAGTTGCCGGTCGGCCGTGATGATGCCCACGCGCCAGCCGGAAAACCGCGCCTTGAGCGCCCGGCCCATCTCGCGATGCAGCCCGATGAGCGGCCCCTTCTCGCCGATGCGCCCGCCATAGGGCGGGT
Source organism: Devosia enhydra (assembly GCF_900119845.1). GTDB lineage: Bacteria > Pseudomonadota > Alphaproteobacteria > Rhizobiales > Devosiaceae > FPKU01. Next base: position 171,816 of record NZ_FPKU01000004.1, on the reverse strand, counting down.
TGACGATCACCAGCCCCGGCTTCCCCTCGGGCGGCACGATCTCGCCGATCTCGGCCACGGAAAACCGCGTCAGCCCGGCCACCCCGGCGCGCTCGGCATTCTCGAGGCTCATGCGGATGGCCCCCGCATCTCGATCCGAGCCTGAAAACACGAGCCCCGGCCGCGCCGCCCCGGCCGCCCCCGAGGCCCCGCCCCGCACCCGTGCCCAGGGCCCGGCATCGAACCCCGCCAGATGCTCGAACGCAAAGCCCCGCGCCCGCCCCGCCAACAGCCCGGCGGCGATTTCGGCCGCCTCGATGGGGAAGGTGCCCGAGCCGCACATGGGGTCATAAACCGGCTCCTGCCCGGAAAACCCGCAGGCCCGCAGAAACAGCGCCGCCATGGTCTCGCGCATCGGCGCGCGGTTCACCGCTTCCTTGAAGCCGCGCTTGTGCAGCGAGGCGCCCGTGGTATCGATGCTGAGGGTCACGAGATCATCCTCGATCCGCACCATCACCCGCACCGGCGCATCCTCGGCAATGGGCGCGCCCAGCGCCTCGCTGATCGCGGTGGCCACGCGCTGCGCCGCCGCCCCGGCATGATAGATGCGCGAGCGCCGGCACGCCGCCTCCACCGCCACCGGCACATCCGATCGCAGGAGGCCCGCCCAGTCGATCCGCCGCGCCCGTTTGTCGAGCTGCGCCAGATGCAGCGCGCGGAACTGCCCGATGCGCCAGAGCACCCGCGTCGCCCCGCGCAAGACGAGATTGGCGCGCATCAATTCGGGCCAGCCCCCCGGAAGGCTCACCCCGCCGGGCACCACCTCCACCCCCGCAAACCCCGCCCCCCGCGCCTCCTCGGCCAGAAGCGCCTCCAGCCCCGGCACCGCCACAAGAAAAAGCCCTCCCGCCCCCGCAGCCTCTTCCTCGCCGCCAACCGGCGCAGCCGGACCGGGCCGCGAAGCCGGAGCCTTCACGGTCGACGAAGGATGTTGCGAACGAGAACTCCGGCGCGGCGAGCGTGTCATAAGGGGATCCTGAGGGGCCTACGGCAGTGGACAGCTTGCCGGGTGGTAGCAGTGTGTCGGCGGTGTAAAGCGCGCTGGCGTATCACTGCATCGGGCGCTCAAGCTATTAAAAACGACTATCTGATTATTTCAGCCCTAGCAGTCGGACTAAGGAGACCTATCGCGGAAATTCGTAGTTCGCAGGGTGAACAGGTTTGCACCTGTGTATGGTTGCTCGACGAAGTTCGGCATGCAATGATAGACTTCTGATCGGGTTGTTCGCGAGGAACCATTGGATACACCTCTTAATGCTAGCGCAAGCAACGCTGGAGCAATTTTCTCTAACAACATATTTGACATTCCTCGCTTCCAACGAGAATATTCATGGGGAAACGATGAAGTTAACGAATTCTGGTCTGATCTCAGAAGCAGCCTAGACGCTGAGTCATATTTTCTCGGCCTTATTATTCTTACAACTCCAAAGGAGAATGAGGATTCAGGCCGAAAAAGAGTAGTAGACGGGCAGCAACGTATAATAACCCTAAGTCTTCTTGCAAATGCCATATTTCACGAGGCAATTCGAAGCGACCGCAAGGCACTGGCCGACCGCATACGAGCAAGCTTTTTACGCTCGATCGACTATCAGACCGATGAAGAAATTCGCAGGGTAAAGCTCACAGACAAGGCTGATGATAATACGTTCAAGATAATTCTGGAAACGGGGAATCGGCCGCCAGATATTGATGACGATTCATCCGTTTCTGCAAAAATTTGCGCATCTTATGATTTACTCTCGCGGCATCTCCGAGAGGATTTGCGAATTGATCCTTTCAAACGACTAGGTAAATGGACCGATTTCCTTACAAATCGGCTCTACTTTGCTGTCTTTCTGCACCCCACTGCTGAAGCCGCTTATCAAGTATATGAAGTAGTGAACACTCGCGGCCGAGATCTAACTACCGCCGATTTGCTTAAGAATTACATTTTGAGTCAGGCGGGTGGCGACGAGGTTGCCCGCTACGACCAATGGCAATTGATTGCAAAACAGTTCTCGACCGAAGGCGCTAATAATTTTGTACAGTATATTAGGCACGTCGTTACAGTTAGAAGTGGCTATATTCTACCTAAAGATCTTTATGGATTTCTCGCCAATCGAAGGCAAATGGGCGATCGTACCCCACCTCGACCTAATGAGATAATGTCGCACCTAGAGAGAAATCTGCCGCTGTATATGCAAATGATAGACCCCACATCCGCAGGTCCGGCTGATTTCGATGCCCTAGGGGTATTTTCAGCTCTAAATAGTTTGAACGTGTTAACTGTACGGCCAATCCTTTTAGCATGCGCTGATGTTCCAGACGCGCAGGCTGGCAGGGAATGGATCCTAAAACTGGTTGTTAGACGCATCGTGGTTGGAAATCTCGGCACTGGCAATGTTGAGAGAAGGTTAGGTGAGGCCGCTAAGGCGATTCATGATTCGAGAAGCTGGACGGTTATGATCGACCTTCTTAGAGATCTAAATCCGACACGTGACGAATTTGTAAGTCAGATAAAGAAGAGGTCGTTAAATAAAAATGTATTAACATTTCTTCGGCGTTCAATTATACAAAAAACTATTACGCCGGATCCGAGTGGATTTCTTCATTTTATTTGGACAAAGTCAGCTGAGTTTGACGATATGGGCGAGGACGAAGGAAGCTATTGGGCGTCAACCATTGGAAACACTATAATCTCAAAGGTCGAGAAACGGCCTAGATTTGTACTGGATTGGGCGACGTTCAGAAACACCATGCTGAATGAAGCCGCGGCTGGAGAGTGGACAGAAACTCTAGAGCAATTGGTGAAGTGGGATGTTCCAGCGGTCGAGAGGGTGGGGTCGGAGTTGGCTAATGAGGCTGGCCGGATCTGGTACGATGCTTAATGCCGCGGGGAGGGGAGAAGAATGCGTTGCGCAAGTTTGTGCTCTGCTCGATAGGACCACGGAAATCAAGGCGTTGCAGTCGCTTTCATCAGCTCTGAAATTCGAGCTGATCGAGCGCGATCATGCGGAGACTGTGGTCGCGTTTGATGCGAACGTCTTACTGAGGATGAGCAAACACAGTAAGTGTGATGATATTGTAGACTACCTAAGGTCTCAGTTTTCTGGACAATTGATACTTCCGGGCCAAGTTATACAGGAGTTTTGGAATAACCAGTTCCTTGGTGTCGATTCTATATCATCAGCTGTTCAGAAAAAATTTAAGGATTTGAGTGATACAATTGGGGATTTTGACGAGCGTTTTGGCGATTATTCAGAAAGATTCAGAAAATTAATAGGTGAGTTTGACGATGAATATGGATATATATTTGATGACAACACGGCCCGAAAAACCAAGCTTTTTGTTGATCTTTTGTTAGAAAAGGCACGCGTTCCATTTGTCAGCCGCTCGCTTATTGCAGCGTCGGCCGAAGTACGCAAGAGAACGAAAACGCCACCTGGTTTTAAAGATGGTGGCGATGGTGATTTTTTCGTATGGGCAGACCTACTTCTTGGCTTGGCGGAACTAAAGAAGGATGGCGTAGCATATCGGCGTGTTACACTTGTAACTCTCGACAAAAAGATTGACTGGAGCCGAGGTGGCATCCCTCATCCTATCTTGTCTGCCGAGGTCCATGCGATTAGCGGCGCGGAGTTCGAAACCATCACGCTGGAAAGCTTGGCTAAAAGGCTCGTTGGCTAGATCTTCTGCTAGCCGCTGTAGGGCACTCCCTGCCTCGAATTTGAAGAGTGGATAGCCGGCCCCCCACCCCTAGCTCGCCGCGAAAAATTGCGCCATCCTGCCCCGTCGCCTGGGGAGAGGCGGCGGGAGGGGATTTGATGAGGATAGGACGACGGCGCCTGCTCGCGCTGGCCGGCGCAGCCAGCCTTGGCGGGCTCGGGCTTGCCATGGGCATGCGGCCAGGGCTGTCCATGGGCCAGGCTGTTGCGGCCACCGATCTGCCGGCGCGCCAGCGCCTATTGATGCCGCCGCTGCTCGATACCACCGCCACGGGCCGCGTGGCGCTCACCGCGCAGAGCGGGCTCACCCGTTTTGCCGGCGGCGCGCCCAGCACCACCTGGGGCTTCAACCAGGGGTTTCTGGCCCCCACCATCCTGATGCGCTCGGGCGGGCTCGAAGCCACGCTCGACAACAGCCTTGATGAAGACGTCACCGTGCACTGGCACGGGCTTTTGGTGCCCGGCGAGCATGATGGCGGCCCCCACACGGCCATCGCGCCGGGCCGGCAGCTCATCACCCCCATGAGCCTTGATCAGGGCCCCGCCACGCTCTGGTACCATTCCCATATCCATGGGGCCACGGCGCGGCATGTCTATTCCGGGCTCGCCGGGGTCATCCACTATACCGATGGGCGCGACGACGCGCGCGGCCTGCCCTCCACCTATGGCGTCGATGACCTGACGCTGCTCCTGCAGGATCGGCGCTTCGACCCCGAAGGGCGGATGATCTACAACCCCACCTATGCCGATATTCTCAACGGGCTGTTGGGCAATCGCGTGCTGGTCAACGGCCAGCCCTCGCCCATCGCCGGCGTGCCGCCGGGCCTCGTCCGCCTGCGGCTCGTCAACGGTTCCAACGCCCGCATCTATTCGCTCCATTTCAACGATACCCGCCCCTTCCATCTCGTGGGCACCGATGGCGGGCTTTTGCCGGCCCCCATCGAGATGACCTATCTGCCCCTCGCCCCCGGCGAGCGGGCCGAGATCCTCGTCGATTTTTCGCAAGGCCCCGCCCCGGTGCTGATGAGCGCCCGCGGCCTGTCGATGACCGTGCTGCGCTTTGCGATCGACGATACCCTGCCCGTCCGCATTTCTCGCGTGCCCGATCGCATCGGCGACGCCATCGCGCCGCTGGTTGCCCCCGATGGCATCATCACCCGGCAGATCTCGCTCGATATGGGCGGCAATTCATCGGGCCAGGTGCAGTCGCCCGGCCACCAGCCCAGCGGCAGCATGGATCATTCCGGCCATGCCGGGCATGCAAGCCATGCCGGGCACGCCACCGCCACCGGCCCCACCGGCGTGCCCATCCACGGGCAGGGTCCGGCGGTCAGCGGGCTCATCTTCGATGATTTCCGCATCAACGGCCGCGCCTATCGCATGGACCGCATGGATTTCGAGATCAGGCGCGGCACCATCGAGCGCTGGATCGTTTCGGGCGGCGGCGGGGTCGAGCACCCCTTCCACATCCATGGCGTCCATTTCCAGGTGGAATCCTCGGGCGGCGGCGGCCCGCCTTTGGCGCAGAATTCGGGCTGGAAGGATACGGTGCTGCTGTCGGGCGGCGCCTCCAGCCTCATCATGCGCTTCGATCACGAAGCCACCGCGCGCTTCCCCTACATGTTCCACTGCCACATCCTCGAGCATGAGGATGCCGGCATGATGGGGCAGTTCACCGTCACCTGAGAGGAATAATTTTGCGCATTTGAGCCCCAACAGGCGCCGGGAACGTGATGTCACGTGTTTCGCACGTGTTTGTCAGTGAAAGTCACGGGATTTAGGGATGATGCGTGTGTCGCGCGGGTGCCCGCGCCGCACCTGCGGGTGCTTCACCTCATCGGCCCGCGTCCATTCCGGCGCCGCCCTGTGGGTGGCCGACAGCTGGTCGAGCAGCGGGGAGGCATCGATCACCGCGCTCGCCATCACATGGATAACCCCTTGTGAACTCTTCTGAATCTGCCCTTCCACAATGGCCAGCCGGGCCGCCATCACCGCCCGCCGGTAGCGCTCGAAACGGTTGGCCCACATCAGGCAGTTGGCAATCCCCGTCTCATCCTCCAGCGTCATGAAGATCGCATTCCCCTTCCCCGGCCGCTGCCGCACCAGCACAATCCCCGCCACGCGAATCCGTGCTCCATCGCGCAAATCACCCAGCCCCTCGCAGCTCACAACCCTTTGCTCTGAAAGGGTTTTTCGCAGGAAGGCCAGCGGGTGCGCCTTGAGCGAGAGCCGCAGCGTCTGGTAGTCCGCAATCACATGCTCGGCCAAAGGCATCGCCGGCAGGTCCATATCCGGCTCCTCCGCCAGCTCCCGCGCATCGGCCGCCGCAAACAGCGGCAGCGGCTCGTCATCGGGCAGCCGCCGCGCTTCCCAGGCCGCCTGCCGCCGGTCGAGCCCCACCGATCGGAAGCCATCGGCATCGGCCAGAAGCGTTATGGCGCGATGCGGCAGGCCGGTTATTCGCCAGAGATCCTCGAGGCTTGCGTAACCTGTGCCCCTTTTCTCAACGATGGTGTTCGCCCAGTCCTGCCGGAACCCGTCGATCTGCCGAAAGCCAAGCCGCAGCGACGGCCAGTCCGGTTCGCCATCCTCCAGCCGGTTGTCCCAGAGGCTGTCATTGATATCCACCGCCCGCACCGGCACGCCATGGTCCTCGGCATCGCGCACAATCTGGGCCGGGGCATAAAACCCCATGGGCTGGGCATTGAGCAGCGCGCAGGCAAAGGCGGCGGGGTAATAGCACTTGATCCAGGCCGAGACATAGACCAGCCGGGCAAAGCTGGCGGCATGGCTCTCGGGAAAGCCATATTCACCGAAGCCTTTGATCTGGTTGAAACATCTCTCGGCAAACGCCCGATCGTAGCCGCGCGCCGCCATGCGATCGACCATCAGGGCCTGGAACTCGCCCATCGTGCCGTTGTGGCGGAAGGTGGCCATGGCCTTGCGCAGCCGGTTGGCCTCCACATCGGAAAACTCGGCCGCCACCATGGCGATCTTCATCGCCTGCTCCTGGAAAAGCGGGACCCCGAGCGTGCGCTTGAGCACGTTCCTGAGCTCGTCTGGATCATGCGGCGGCCCTGGGGAAGGATATTCGGGCTCTTCGATGCCGTCCCGGCGCCTCAGATAGGGATGCACCATGTCGCCCTGGATCGGGCCGGGTCGGACGATGGCGACCTGGATGACGAGGTCGTAGAATTTCGCCGGGCGCAAGCGCGGTAACATGTTGATCTGGGCCCGGCTTTCGACCTGGAACACCCCGATGGAATCGCCCTTTTGCAGCATCTCGTAGACCGGCTCCTTGTCGTCCCCATCCTGCCCGATCGCCGCCAGGTCGAGCCGTCGGCCGTGATGGGCGGCGATCAGGTCGAAGCCTTTGCGGATGCAGGTGAGCATGCCGAGCGCCAGCACATCGACCTTCATCATCCCGAGCCTGTCGATGTCGTCCTTGTCCCATTCGATGAATGTCCGATCCTTCATGGCAGCAGGCCCGATCGGCACATATTCGTCCAGCCGCCCCTGGGTGAGGATAAACCCGCCAACATGCTGGGAGAGATGGCGCGGAAAGCGCAGGAGCCGCGTCGCCAGTTGCACCGCCTTGAAGATCATCGGGTTGTCGGGGTCGAGCCCGGCCTGCCGGATATGGTCGGAGGGGAGCTTTTCGCTCGACCAGCTGCCCCAGACGGTCGAGGCGATCCGCGTCGTGATATCTTCTGACAGCCCCAGCGCCTTGCCCACCTCGCGGATGGCGCTGCGCGGCCTGTAGCTGATCACCGTGGCGGCAATCGCCGCGCGCTGGCGACCGTAATAGTCATAGATGTGCTGGATCACCTCCTCCCGCCGCTCATGCTCGAAGTCGACGTCAATATCGGGCGGCTCCTTGCGCTCCTTGGACAGGAAACGCGCAAACAGCAGGTCGTTGACGCTGGGATCGACCGATGTAATTCCAAGCACATAACATACGGCTGAATTGGCAGCCGATCCACGCCCCTGGCACAATATGCCCTTGTCCTCGGCCACTCGGACGATATCATTGATGGTGAGGAAATAATGGGCATAGTCGAGCTCGGCGATCAGCTGCAGCTCCTGATGCAGAAGCTTTTCAACCTTTGCCGGAATGCCATCGGGATAGCGGATCGCGCTGCGCTGCCATGTCAGTTTCTCAAGCCATTGATGGGCCGTATGGCCGGGCGGCGTCGATTCCTCGGGATAGGTGTAGCGCAGCTGGTCGAGGCTGAACTCAACCCGCGAGAGGAGCCGTTCGGGCTCGGCCAGCGCCTCTGGACAGTCGCGAAACAGCCGGGCCATCTCGGCTGCCGATTTCAGGTGCCGCTCGGCATTGGCCTCGAGCAGCGTGCCGGCGGTCTCGATCGTGACGCCTTCGCGAATGCAGGTCATCACATCCTGAAGATCGCGCTGGTCGGGGCTGTGATAAAGCGCATCGACGCTCGCGATGAGTGCCAGATTGTGTCGGCCGGCCAAGGCCTTAAGCCGCAACAGCCGGCGCCGGTCGGTGCCACGATGGGCCAAGGTTGCGGCGATCCATAGGGCACCGGGCGCCGCGGCACGCAGTGCCGGAAGGATCGGCTCGATGGCCTCGGGCGGCGCGCCCATGGGCGGCACGACGATCAGCAGCAGTCCCTCGCAGGAAAACAGCAGGTCGGGAAAGCTCAGAACGCAATTGGCCTTGGTCTCCCCCTTAAGATTGCCCTTGGAGAGCAGCCGGCAGAGACGGCCCCAGCCGGCGCGGTTCTGCGGATAGGCGACGATGTCGGGGGTGCCATCGGCAAAGACCAGCCGCGTGCCGACGGCGAGGCGGAAGTCTCCGGCCCGTCGCACCAGTTCGTCGAGCGAAAACGGCAGGTTAGCGTCGGACGCCACCCGCACATATTCGCCGGGGCCCGAGCCCTCCCGCTCCTTTTTGGAAGGCAGCACCCCCTCGCGCAGGTCGCACAGCGCCGCATGGGCCCGCACCACGCCGGCCACGGTATTGCGATCGGCAAGCCCCAGGCCCGAATGGCCTAAGAGCAGCGCGGCCAGCACCATGTCCTGCGCATGCGAGGCGCCGCGCAGGAAGGAGAAATTGCTCGCCGCGATCAGTTCGGCAAAGCCGCTCACGGGAAAACCCCATGGATGAACCAGCGCACATCGGTGGTCTCGCGCCCATAAAGCCCGTAGCGGAAGAGCCAGAAACGCTGGCCGACGCTGTCCTCGACACGGAAATAATCGCGTGTGCGCCGGTCCTTGCCCGGCAGCCACCAGTCGGGCGCGATGCGTTCGGGCCCCTCGCTCGCCACCACCTCGTGCAGAACCTTGCGCCAGCGGAAGCGGCGAGGCGGACCGTCGGGCACTTCGGCTACGACTTCAACCGCCTGCGGGCGAGAGAAGAGAAAGAGCGGCCGCATCGGCGGGGCGCCCTGCATCGGCCTTCGCCACGGCCCGGCGCCCTTGATGTCCGAAAGCGCCGGCACGGCGAACCCCGCGCGCTCGGGCACATTGGCATTGCCGGGCACCAGCCGCTCCACCGCATCGGCGCCAAAGCGCGCCGCCAGCCGGTCGATGAGTTCGGCCAGCGCCGCCTCGGCCTCTTCCGAACCATCGAGGCGCGACTGGATCGGCGGCGCTGCATCGCCGGCAAGGGCGGAAAGCCGGATCATGTCGAAACCGAAACCGGGATCGATGGGATCGGTCAGGCCTTCGATGCGCATCATGATCAGCCGGTGCAGGGGCTCGGCCTTTCGCAGCGGCCGGCCCGCAAGGAGCGAAAGCCTGCGCACCGTGCCATCGGCCCGAAAAAAACTCGCCTCGAAGGCCCGCCCGCCCTGCCCCTGCCGCTCGAGCCGCATGCAGAGATCGTGCGAAAGCGCCAGGAGTGCGGCCGACATATCCTCGAGAAGCCCGATGGGATCGGCAAAACGCATCTCGGCGAGAAAGGCCGGCAGGTGCCGGCGGGGGGTAAGCGGGGTATCGGTTTCGCCCAGAAGCCCGGCCAGACGGGTTGTGAGGTCTGCCCCAAAACGCGCCGCCAGAGGCTTGCGCGGCCGCTCCGCCAGGTCCGCGATGCGGCGCATTCCGGCGCGCTTGAGCGCCAGCACCGTTGAAGGCTCAACTTCGAGCGCCTCGACCGGCAGGCGCGCGGTTGCAGCCGCCTCCTGGCGCGGCGGGACGATGCCCCCCGGCCCGAACCGGGCCATGGCGCGGGCCGAACCGCGCGTGCCGGCGATGGCACTGCGCAGCGCAAGGCCCATAGTTTCGAGGCGGGCGGAAAGATCGGCGTGGAGCGCCGCTTCGCCACCGAAGAGATGCACCGAGCCCCCGATTTCCAGCATTAGCCCGTCCGGCGGATCGATCGCCAGCACGGGCGTGTAGCGATCGGCCCAGTCGGCGATGCGTTCGATGAGGGCCGCATCGCCTTCCGGATCGTGATCGGCCACCTGCATCTGCGGGACGCGCGCGCGGGCATCGGCAAAGCTGAGGCCCGGCACGAGCCCGATCTTTACCGCCGCGAGGTCGGAGGCGACGATGCGCAGGGCATTCTCGCTCTTGCCGACGATGACGAGAGGAGCGTCATCCGGCCTGCCGCCAGACTGCGCCGCCTGCCTGTGCAGCCGGTCTGTCGAGAGGAAGGGAAACCACACCGCCAGATAGCGCCTGCTCGCGGAAGCTGTGGGCCTCATGATCCCACTCCAAACGCCAGGCCCGCCCGTTTGCCCCACTGCGCAGGCGCAAGAGCTCCACGGCAAAAGCCGGCAGGCCAGGCAATCCCGGCAGATCGCGCGAGGTCGCAGCGCCGGCCTGCCAGCGGCTTTGCGCGGCGCTTGGAATGGGATCGGCGGCGACGCGCAGCATCAGGGGCGTGACGCCCGTTTCGGCCCCGGCAAGCCCCAGCCGGCGCGTGGCCGTGAGGTCGAGATGACGCGATTGTCCCCATGATTCCATCACCACCGCACCAAGGGCCTTGCAGGCGAGCGCCTCGCTCCCCGCCCGCAACACTCCCGCCATATCCTTGACCCGCACCAGCACCATCCGGCTAGGATCGATGCCCATTTCGGCCAGCCCCTGGGCGTAGAGTTCGCCCGCTTCGGCACCCACATGCGCCTGCCGGATCCAGACCAGCGGCCTGCCGGCAGCCGCCCGCAAGGCCAGCCCGGCGGCAAAGCCGGCAGCCGCCGGCATCGGCCCCTGGGCAAACACTTCGTGCAGCCCACCCCGCACCAGCCCGCCGCCCAGATCCGCATCGAGCCCTGGAACGCCGAGGGCAAAGCGCGGCAAAGCATCGGCACCCCCGTCCCCGACCGAAGGATCGAGGCGGGCCAGAACGGTTCGAAGGGCACGAACATCATGAGATCGGTCCATGCCTTTAGTTCCTGTTTTGTTCTATTTTGGACTCACATCAAGCCGAGAGTCAACGCCCCCTGTGCACAAAGCAAAGCGCCGGAGACCATCGATCCCCGGCGCTTCAAAAAGGGTCTGGCGATCGGGTCAGAACGCGACGCTGGCCTTCATGCCGACGCTGTGCTGACGGGTCGTTTCGCCATAGGCGCCATCATAATAGAACCGCATGGACGCATTGTTTTCGCTGACGAAATCCACACCCACCGAGAGCTTGCCCAGAAGCGCGTCGCTGTTGCTGGTGGTGGTGAAGCTATCGGGGCTGCCACCGGCGAAGCGGGCCGTGGTGACGATATCGGGATTGCTCGAATAGCTGACGCCGCCGCGCACGAAGGGACGCGCCACGGCCCCCATCCCCACATCGAACTCACCCCCGATCTCGAGTGCCGGTGCCAGAATCGCCGTGAGATGGGTGCTGGCATCGATGGCAAGAGCAGACGAACCGCCCGTTTCCACGACGCCGCCATAAGAGGTGCCAATCAGGTCAAGATCAACCAGCGGCTTGAGATAGGCAGTCTTGCTCGCAAAGGTGTGGGCCGCATGCAGGCGTGCCGCCACGAACCCGTTGGTGCTTTCGCCTTCGAGCGTCTCGGAGAGATTGCCGATGGTGACGAGGCGGGTCGTATCCGTGGCGCCGATGCCCGCTGTCAGCCCGGCGGCCAGAAGAGTGGCCTCCCGGTCATACTTGACGACCACGCCGGCCTGGAGCCGATCAGAACGGGCCGTGCTCCCGCCGCTGTTGGCGCCGCTCGAATGGACATAGCCCACCGCGCCGCCGATGCGGATTTCAGGCGAAAATGCCTTCTGCGCGCCGGCGGAAAGAGCCATGGCCGTCTGGCGATAGCTCAGGCTGTCGGCGGTCGCATCGCGATCGAACCGGGTGGCCGACGAGCTCATCCACACGCATTCGCCTTCCGCGTTGAAGGCATAGGCGCCATCCTGAACACGGCAGCTGAGCAGGCGATCGGCGAAGCCCGGAACGCTGGACGGCGTTCCCCCATTGGACTGGCTGGTGATTTCGGGCGAGAGCTGCTCGATGGCCTCCGCGTACTCCTCGACGTCCTGGATATTGACGAGGGCGGTGAACAGTGGCGCCAGATCGGGCGAACCCTGCTCGAAGCTGCTGGTCAGCGCATCGGTGATGTCGGTGTTGAAGCCGCTGGTATCGGGCCCGCCGCCGAAATCGAGGCCATTGACCCGAACCCGCACATCGGTTCCGCCCTCGAACAGCACATCAGCATCGAGCGCGATGTTGGTGAGCACCAGGTTATGCTCGAAATCAAGGTCGGGAGTGCCGTAGGACTGGCTCGTCAGCAGCGTGAAGGTCATCGGCACCAGATCGCCCACATCGGCGACGACAATGCCCAGCCGGCCGGCCAGAGTGGCGGTTCCCGAAACATCGATGAGATCGGCTTCGTTGGTCAGGAAATCAACATCCATGTTCATGAGGCCGGTGCCGGTCTGAACGAAATTGCCGGTGAGGACCGTGGTGGTGATCACCCCGTTTCCTCCCGGTGCGACCGTGCCCGCATTGGTCAGGATGCCGGCGCTGTTGAGGGTCACGGCCGTACCGAGCTCCATGAGCCCGGTGCTCATGTTGTTGAGCCGGTTCGTGAGGCCCTTCACCATGTCGAAATCGCCGATCATGGTGCCGTAATTGTTGACGGTGTTGGTGGCCCAGCCATCGGTTTCGACCACAACGCCCGCGCCACCATCGATGGTGCCGTAATTGTCGAAGCTCGTGGTGGTGATGCCGTAAAGATAGACGCCCGCCTCGGATGCGCCCGAAATCGTGCCATCGGCCTTGAACGTGATCGAGACGTCGGTGACTTCGTTCATGCCGAAGATGCCATAGGCGCCCCCGGTGATGTCGCCATCCATGATGACGCTGACAGTATCGCCGGTATTGTATGCATAGATACCGGCGCCTTCGGTCACCGAAATGTCGCCCGTCTGATCGACTTCGACCGATCCGCCGGTGCTGATGGCCCGGATGCCATCCTTCTTGGAGACGATCTCACCGGTATTGTCGACGGAAACCTTGAGCCGGGCTGCAGTCGCGAAAATGCCGTAGGCGTTGGTTGACGTGATCTTGCCGATATTGGTCACGGTGACCTCGGCATCCTCGTCGCCGCCGCTTTCGGCATGGATGCCCGATTGCTTGGCGGCAATCACGCCCTCGGACTGGACATCCACCGAGCCGCGCGCCGACTTGGCATAGATGCCCACGCCATCGAGCGAGGTGATGTTGCCGTCGGTATCGACGCTGACGCTGGCGGTATCACTGCCGGTGACGGCATGAATGCCGGCCTTCCTCGACCCGATCGAGCCCTGCGAGACGATCTCGACGCCGCCCTTGGCCGCTTCGGCGAAGATGCCGATATCGTTCGACGAGGTGATCGCACCGATGGTGTCGATGCTGATGGTGGCACTGTCTCCACCCGCGGTGGCGTGGATCCCCTCGAGCGCCGACTGGATGGCGCCGCGCGAAACGATGTCGATCGACTGGTGTGCCGCTATGACCTCGATGCCACGATCGGCCGAGGACTTGAGGTTTCCGGTCGAATTGACAGAGGCCAGCTCCGTCACATCATTGCTGCCGGTCTTGACGCGAATGGCTTCGAGCTTTGCGCCGATGGCCCCCACGCTCGTGACGACGACACCACCATTGCCGCTTTCGGCATCGATGCCGCGCCCATTGGTGGACGAAATCGCCCCATTGGTGTCGATGGTGACATCGCCATTGGCACGCGCATAAAGGCCATCCAGCTCAGCGGTCACGGCACCGGTACTGTCGATCTTGGCATTGCCATTGGCGGAGATGGCGACCAGCCCTGCCTCGGTCTCGGACAGGACATCGCCCTCGCTGTCAATGACGGCGTCCGCGCTGCTGTCGGCTTTGGCGTAGATGCCGCTGTAAAACGACGTGACATTGCCGCGACTGGTCACGCTGGTCTTGCCATAGGCCGACAGCGCGTAAATGCCCAGCCCGGCATCGGAAATGATCGTGCCGGTGCTCGATACGATGGCATCGCCGGCAACGCCCGCGGCCTTGGCATAGATGCCATCCGCCATGGACGAGATATCGCCCACGACCGTGACGGTAACCCCGTCGAAGGCGGAAAGCGCATAGATGCCGTATCCGGAATAGGACGTGAGCGACCCTTGGGCATGGTCGACCGTCACCGTCGACTGATCGTTGCCATAGGACTTGGCGAAGATGGCATTGTCGTCAGCCTCGATCACGCCGCGCGTCTTGACGAACACATCGTCCGAGCCGGTGACGAGGACGCCGCTTCCGGTCTGCGAGGTGATGGCGCCGGTATGATCGAGGCTGGCCGATCCGTCGGACTCGCTCTTGACGGTGATGCCGGTTCCATCGGACGAGACGCTGCCGGTGCCGATATAGGACGCATCGCCGGGGGCCATGATCTTGATGCCGGCGCCTTTCGATGACACGACGGTGCCCTTGAAATCGAGACTGGCGCCACCGGTGCCGTAATTGTTGAGCACAATGCCGCTGGCGCCCTGCCCGCCGGCCCGGATGGCAAAGCTGCCGGTGTCGACTTCGGCAGCGATGGGATCGTCCCAGTCGATCCTGATGCCGGAATACTCAGCCGGAGCAATGTCGCGGTTGAGGGAATTGACCACGAGGGTGTCAAAGCGGGTGCTGCCTTCAAGCCGCCTGATGCCGTCGCTCTGGTCGCCCGAGCAGGTGAGCACGCCGGCCGAAAGCACGCACGCGTCATCGGCGCGCAGGGGCGCCACCCCAAGCATCAGCGCCGCGAGGCTGGCCGAGGACAGGAGAGCCACCGAGGAAAGGCTGACAGTGCTCACACGCAGGCCATCCGAGCGACGATTCATTGTGTCGTTTCCTTCGTCTTGGATCCTGCGGATCGGGCGTTTGAAGAGCGGCTGAGCAGACGGCGGCGAAGGCGGAGAAAAGGGTCGTTTCATCGCGGTCTCTCCCGCGGCGGCGGCAACGCGAGGGGCCTGATTTCGGGGCCGAGGCGCGATTGGTCGAGCGGGGTGGCCGCATCGGCGCGCAAGAGCAGGGCGCTGCTGTCCTGCCCCGAAAAGGCCGGCCCGAGCGAAAGCGGAACAAGCGAGGCCACGAGCCCGAGCGCGCCGGCGGCAAGGTGCCGGCGGGTCCGCTGCGTGGAAAGCAGTGGCCGGAACGGCTCGAATGCAGCGGCGGCAAGATCACCGACGGCCTGCACCGGCCCGATGAAGCGCACGAACCCGTAGCCGAGCAAGGCCAGGTTCATCGCCGGGAAGATGCTTTCGAGAGCCGCGCCCGAGGCGATGCCATCGAAGAGGTAAAACCCCATGAGAGCAACGAGTCCGCCCGAAAACACGATGTGGAACCAATGCACGCGCGTGCGCCCGGCAACCTTCGGGGTTCTGCGGAACCGGCCTTTGCGCCCCGTCGCCATCTGCATGATCGAGGCCAAGATGCCGGCAAAGCCGACAGGCAGGAGCATGAGGTTAAGCGCCGAGACCGAGAAGATATCGGCGAACCGGTAGCCGCTGCGCCTGAGATCGAGCCCGTAGATGACGAAATACGGCACCATGGCCAAGGGCATCAGCAGCAGGTTGCGCGTGTCGGTGCTGAGCAGGATCATCAGCAGGAACACGGCCGTGTTGCCCACGACGGGCGAGAGCAGATAATGGCTGCGCAACACCAGTTCGAGGCCACGTCGCCGCAACCCGCCGAAGCCGACCTGGCGCCAGAGATCGGGGAAAATGATCAGGCCACCATTGCTCCAGCGCTCACGCTGAACCGCGAGGGAGCCAAAATCTGCCGGCGTGGCGCTATAGGCGAGCGACTCGAAGTGGTTGTGGACCCGATAGCCCTTGCCCAGAAGATCGATGGTGGACCCGGTGTCCTCGATCACCGTCCGGTCCTGGATGAAGACCTGGTGCGCATGGCCGCGCTCGCGCTGCTCGGTTGCGATGGCCTTGAGCGCGGAGCGGCGCAACAGGGCATTGGCACCAACCCAGAAGCCGGCCGAAAAATGGCTCGACCCCTGATGCACCAGATACTGCATGTCCGTGGTCGCGCCGGCGACGCGCTCGACGGCCGATCGGGAGCCGGGGAAGGCGCGATAGGGCGTCTGGATGACACCGATCGCCGGATCGACCTCGATGACGCCCATCAGCGCTACGAGATAATCGGGCAGGATGACGCTGTCGGCATCGAGCGTCAGCACATAATCGGGCTCGGGGACGATGAGATCGGCCGGCTCCGATGCCCCGATCCGCACCAGCGATGTTCCTTCGCGGCCGGACTCGAAGCGGTAGGCATTGCCCATCAGGCCCAGATAGGCATTGAGGTTCATCGCCTTGTTTGCCGCATGCGGCAGGTTGATGAACTGCTTGCGCTCAAAGACCGAGATATCGTCGCAAAAGAGCCGTGCCAGCCTCTGGTAATGGCGATCCGCCATTGCCGAGTTCAGCTCGGCTGCAGCGATGGCATCAGCCTCGCCGCTGTAGTGGCGGCTGAGGGACAGGACGACGGATTCGATCAGGAAACCATCGACATGCACGAATTCCGCTTCGGCATCGCGCTTGAGCCGCTCTGCCAGCCCGTCGAGGAATGCTGACGCCGAACGATAGGTCGCAGCAATGGCAACGCCCTCGGCGGCGGCATCGAAGAGGCCAGCCGCTTTGCGCTCCTGCCACTGCCCTTCCGCCACCCGCAGGCCAGCCATCGGCTCAGCGAGCCATGCACGAGCATCCTCGACGGCCTTGAGGCTTGAGGGACGGGCGGCATCGAACGGGGGGTCATCAAGCAGCACCACCACGCGGCGATCGCCATAGCGCGCCAGTGCTGCCGACAGGACGGTGGCGAGGAGAACGCGCCGCTCCTCGCGAAACGAGGGCACGAGCACGGTGACCGAGGGACCATCCTCGGGAGGCATGGCCGATGATGGCGCAGCAGCGGCCAGCACTTCGCGCTTTGCCGCCCCGTAGCGATTGATGAGATAGGCGAGGCAGCAATAATAAAGGCCGCAGAACAGGACGATATAAAGGCCCTTGGTGACCTCATCGATCCGCGGATTGAGCGCCACGTGCCCCAAAAGCACGACGATCAGGACAACCGAAATCGAAATGGCGAATTTGACGGCGCCCGGCCGGAGGCTGGGTTCAGCACGCTGCCCGAAAACGACGCGAGCGACCGAATGGCCGCTCCTGTCCTCATCGGAAAATTGTCCAGCCTGAGCCGGACTAAAGTGCAGCATGCCCCACGCCCCCATGGAATTGCACTGCAATGCCTACGACCTAGGCTCCGGATTCGCAATCACCGGCGACGCAAATGGTGTGACCTTCTCGCAACGATGCATGATTGCAACACATGTTGCGTTAAGAGGATCTTAAAGACCGGTGTTGAGCTGCCGCAGCCGGCGCAGTGCAACCTCGTTTCCAGCATCGGCAGCCTGACGCAGCAAGGTCTTGCCCCGGCTGGGCGAGCTGTCGAGCAGCAGATTGCCCAGCACCATCATCGCGAAGGTGTTGCCCTGCTCCATCGACGCCTCGAGCAACGCCACGGCGCGCGCGCGGTCTCTGGGGCCGCCACGTCCGTCCATATACATTTCGCCGAGGCGCAACTGGGCCCAGGCATTGCCTTCCTTGGCCGACGATTCAAAGAGTGCACGCGCCTTGGACTCGTCCCTCGTGACGAGCGTACCCTCGACGTAAACGTCGCCGAGCTTGAACTGGGCCCAGGGATTGCCGGCATCGGCTGCGGTGGTGAAGAGCTCCAGCGCCCGCTTCTGGTCCTTGCCGACGCCATTGCCATCCATCAGGAGCTCGCCGAGCTTGAACTGCGCCCACGCATTTCCGAGCTTGGCGGCCTGCTCGAAGCGCTCCGCCGCGCCCCTTGGGTCGGCCGGACCGTTCTTGCCTTCGAGCAGGGCAACGCCCTCTTCATAGACCTTCCACTGATCGACGGGCTGGGCCAGTGCGGGCGCCGCGAGCGCCAGTACCACGAGGACGGGCAGCAATGTGCGTTTCATGACCACTCCATTTGCATCGAATCGCAATCTTCTTTCAGCATGGAACCGGAAACCGCGTCATCTGCAAGTCCCGCTCGACAGTCAGGCGAAGCGTGCGCGACCGGCAGGACGAGCAAGGACAGGACATGGCAACGCACCGCTTCACGCCCGACCGCTGGTCGAACGTTCTGGGCACACTGCCCCCCGTTCTGACCGTCGCCTCGGGGGATATCCTGATCGTGCCGACGCTCGATGCTGCGGGCACCGATGCGCAGTCGGTAGCGCGTGCGTCACGACCCAATCCGATGGTGGGGCCGATCGCGGTCGCGGGCGCGGAACCCGGCGACGCGCTTCGCGTCGATATCATCCGCATGACGCCCAGCCGGCCGCTCGGCTGGACGCGGTCGTCGCTCGCCGCCAATGTCGTCGATCCCGATCGGGTGCGAAGCCTGCCGGCCAATGAGCGGGTCAACTGGCGGATCGACGCGGAGGCCGGCACCGTGCAACTGGACGAAGCCGTGGCAGGGCTCGACCATCTGGTGCTGCCGCTCGAACCCATGCTGGGGTGCTTTGGCGTCGCGCCGGCGCTGGGGCAGGCCTTTTCGACGGCCACCAGTGACCGCAATGGCGGCAACATGGACTATCGGCGCTTCGGGCCCGGCAGCACCGCATGGTTTCCGGTGGCGGTGCCGGGTGCCCTGTTCTTTCTCGGCGACGGCCACGCCGTGCAGGGCGATGGAGAGATCGTCGGCACCGGCATCGAGACGAGCTTCGAGGTCGAGGTGTGCCTGAGCGTCGAGAAAGGCCGTCGCCTCGTGTGGCCGCGCGGGGAAGATGCCGATCACATCTTTTCGGTCGGCAATGCCCGGCCGCTCGACCAGGCGCTGCAGCACGCGACCACCGATATGCTCGACTGGCTGACCAGCGATTACGGGCTTTCGGCCACAGCGGCCAGCCACCTCATGGGGCAGGTCGTGCGCTATGATGTGGGCAACGTCTTTGACCCGGCCTACACGGTCGCCTGCCGGATCGAAAAAAAGTGGCTGCCACCGCGGTGATGCGCGGGACGGTCAGAAGTCAGCCGTGAGCCCCTTGATCTCCCAGTCGCCATAGCGGATGGGGTCGAGCCCGCCGCGCCCGCCTTTTTCCTCGGGCCGTTGCGCCATCGCCGCGTCGAGCGCGCGACGACGGGCGGCCGCTTCATCGAGTGCCCGCTGCGCAGCGGGGCTCAGCGGCGGGCGTGCGGGCTGATCGTCTGGATGCTGATCGTCAGGATCCTGCAGGGCATCGGTCATCTGTATTGTCCTTGGTATGGTCGCGAGGCTGGGTCTTGTGCGGAACCTTGTGGCACCCCATCCTATTTGCAATCGGGCGCGACAAGAAGGCGCCTTCAGCGATCGAGAGGTCAACGCAAACCAGATGGGTAATTTCCTGCGGACGACGGTGCTTCTGGCGGGCATGACGGCCCTGTTCATGGCCGTCGGCTATTTCATCGGCGGAACGAGCGGCATGGCGATCGCCTTCATGGTGGCGGCCGGCACCAATCTCTTTGCGTACTGGAATTCCGACAAGATGGTGCTGCGCATGCAGGGCGCGCGGCCTGTCGACCGGCGATCGGCGCCAGATCTCTATCATATGGTCGATACGCTGTCGCAGCGGGCCGGTATCCCGACCCCTGCCATCTACGTGATCGAGAGCGACCAGCCCAACGCCTTCGCCACCGGCCGCGACCCCAAGAATGGCGCGGTCGCGGTATCGACCGGTCTCCTGCGCACGCTCGAGACCCGCGAAGTCGCCGGCGTGGTGGCCCATGAGCTGGCCCATATCCGCAGCCGCGACACGCTGATCATGACGATGACCGCAACGCTGGCCGGCGCGATCTCCATGCTGGCGCAGTTCGGGCTGTTCTTTGGCGGCGGAAACAATCGCGACAATCCGCTGGGCGGCATCGGGGCCCTGCTGATGGTGTTTCTCGCCCCCCTCGCGGCCATGGTCGTGCAGATGGCGATCAGCCGCACGCGCGAATATGAAGCCGACAAGGATGGCGCCGAGATTTCGGGCGATCCGCTGGCGCTGGCTTCGGCGCTTGACAAGATCACGCGCATGGCCCAGCGCACTGTCAACGTCGCGGCCGAGCGCAATCCGGCCATGGCGCATATGTATATCGCCAATCCCCTTTCGGGCGCCCGCATGGACAATCTGTTTTCCACCCATCCCAACGTCGCCAACCGCATCGCGCAGTTGCAGAAGCTGGCCGCAGCGGGGGTTGGTCGCGTCGCGGCGGCGCCCGCAAGCCCGCGCGCCGCAGCCCCGCGCCCGGCCTCGACGCCCGGCACGCAGAGCGGCTGGCGCATCCCGCCCACAGGCGGCAATGGTGGCGGCAATTCCGGTCCCTGGGGTTGAGCGCCGCCCCAGGCCTGCCTCCCGGCCTCGGTCTCAGGATCAAGGCGGCCGATCGACTGGGTGAGGTTCTCGCAGGGGCGCATTTCGCGCCCCTTGATCAATCCGACATTGCCGACCCCCGAGACCGTGCCCTCGCCAATCGCATGGTGACGGTAGCGCTGAGGCGCCACGGTCATCTCGACCATGTGCTGGCCGCGCTGCTCGAACGCGGCATGCCCAAGAAATCGGGCAATTTCGCCGCCATTCTCCGGCTGGCGCTGGCGCAGCTTCTGTTCATGCCCGAGACCGGCGCCCACAGTGCCGTGCATCTGGGGGTCGAAGCCATGCGACGCGATCCGCGCAGCCGGCATCTTGCGAGCCTGACGAACGCCGTGCTCCGCAGGGCCCAGGCCAGAACCGCCGAGTTCACCGGGCTCGACCCTCAGCTGTTGATCCCCGAATGGCTGCGCAAGCGCTGGGCCAAGGCCTATGGCGATGCGGCGATTGCCGCTTTCGCGCAGGCCCTGATCGAAGGCGCCCCTCTCGATATCACCGCCAAGGATCCAGAGGCGGCGGCCATGGCTCTGGGTGCCGATCGGCTCTATGGCGACACCATCCGGCTCTCCGAACGCGACAGGCCTTTGGCGGAGCTTGCCGGCTTTGCCGAGGGCGGATGGTGGGTGCAGGACGCCGCGGCCGCCCTGCCCGCCCGCCTTGTCAACCTGCCAGCCGGCGCGCGCGTGCTCGATATCTGCGCCGCACCCGGGGGCAAGACGGCGCAGCTGATCAAGGCGGGCTACCGTGTCACGGCGCTCGACGCCGACGAAACGCGCCTCGAGAGGCTCAAAAGCAATCTCGATCGGCTCGGCTATGAGGCCGAGATCATCGCCGCCGACGCACTCGCCTTCGAACCCGATGAACGCTTCGACGCCGTGCTGCTCGATGCCCCCTGCACGGCCACCGGGACCTTCCGCCGACACCCCGAGCTTTTGTGGCAGAAGCGCCCCGCCGACATTTCCGACCGCGCCGCGCTGCAGCGCAGGCTGATCGCGCAGGCCGCCAAATGCCTCAATCCGGGCGGAGTTCTGGTCTATTGCGTGTGTTCGCTCGAACCTGAAGAGGGCGATGCGCAGCGCGAGGCCGCCGAGGCGGCCGGCCTCGTTCCCATGCCCATCACCGCAGGCGAAGGCGAATGGCCAGCTGGTGCGCTGCAGGCAGATGGGACACTGCGCTCCCATCCCGGCCTCATCGTTGGGGAAAAGGGCGGCACGCTCGACGGCTTCCATGTCGCACGCTTCAGGCGCGGTTGACGAACAGGAGCGCGGCGGGCAAGAGAAGGGTCTCCGATTGCGCGCCACGCGCCGGGGAGACGATCGATCAGTCTTGTGAGGCGTGAGGGCGGCGTTCTTGGCGAATTCCATGCGATTTGTCGCACGCCGCTGGCTGCTCGGTACGGCTGACTGGGCCGCGACCACCCCTGTCGTCCGCTGGAGCTGGACCGGCCCGTCCGATGCCGATCTGGTCGGTACGCTGGGCGAAATCCGGCCGAGCGACCGCGAGACGGTGCTCGAGATGATGGCAGGCCGCTACCTGCTCGCCTCCAAGCTCATCGATACCCATGGCGTTTCCCCTTTCGGGATGCCGGTAGGGCATGCCGACTGGCTCGATGACCTGCATTCCTTCGCCTGGCTGCGCCACTTCCGCGACTCGCGGACCGAAGAAGAACGGCGCTTCGCCACCACCCTGGCGATGGACTGGATCGGCCGGGATGGCCGCTTCAGCCGCGACAGCTGGAAGCCTTCGCTCTGCGCCCGCCGCGTGCTGAACTGGATCCGGCACTACAATATTCTCGTCGAAGCCGCCCGGCCCGATCAGGTCAATGCCATCGGCCGTTCGCTCTCGATGCAGATTCAGTCGCTCAAGCTGCGCGGCGTTCTCGCAACCGACCCGGTCGACGCGCTGCTGGCAGCCATCGCGCTTGCCGGCGTCGCGGTCGCCGATGAACGCCGGCGCGAGGAACTGCCGGCGCGGCTGCGGCGCGTGACCCGCCTCATCGACCAGCAGTTCTGCGAGGATGGGCTGCATCGCTCGCGCAGCGCCAAGATCCAGCTGATGGTGCTGATGGAATTGATCACCATCGACCAGGCACTCAACCGGCATCATCAAGCCTATGCCCATACGCTGAGCGACAGCATCGAAAAGATGTTCCGCGCCATGGACGCGATCTCGCTCGGCACAGGCGAACCGGGCTATTTCAACGGCACCGGGCAATTGCCGCATGACCAGATCGTGGCGGTGCAGGCCCAGAGCCCGACCCGGGCCCGCACCAGCGTGGCGCTCGGGGGGTTCGGCAGGCTCGTGGAAGGCCGCTCGATCGTGGTCGCCGATAGCGGGCTTGTCCCCGAGCCCGAATTTGCCTGCGAAGCCCATGCCGGTGCGCTGGCGTTCGAGTTCAGCCATGGCCGCGAGCTGGTGGTGGGCAATTGCGGCCCAGCCCCGGCTGATCTTGAAGGCGACACCTCGATCTTCCGGCAGGGCATTGCCCACTCGGCCCCCACCATCAACGCGGTTTCGGCCGCCAGTATCGCCACATCGGGCCCGATGACCGGGCGGCTGATGCCCGTCGGCGCCGCGCCCGACCTCAGGATCGACGTTCCCGAACAGACGCTGTCGCTCGTGAGCCATGGCTGGCAGGATCGGTTCGGGGTCACCGTCGAGCGGCGCCTGACCCTGATGCCGGAGGGCAAGACGCTTGTCGGGCAGGACCGCTTTACGCGCGGCCGCAACGGCCGCATCTCGGGCGCCTGCGCCATCCGCTTCCATCTGGGCCAGGGCACTGAGGTCTTCGAAGCCGACGACATGCTGCAATTGCAGCTGGCCTCCGGCATGGTCTGGAGCTTCCTCTGGAAGGCGCCGACCTGCGCATCGAGGATTCGGTGCGCCAGTCGGCCTATTTCGGCTTCCACCGCACGAGGCAGATCGTACTCGAGACGCTGGTGGCCGATGGCGCCGAAGTGAGCTGGGTCTTCACCCTGCAGGAATGATCGCAAGACGCGACGCGATGGTTTCTTCATCGCCTTTCCCGTGCTAAGCGCCTCCCCATCCTCAAGAGAGCACGGCAGGCTGCCATGACCGATTCCTCCACCGCGCCCGTGTCGCGCGCCCTGCTTTCCGTTTTCGACAAGACGGGAATGGCCGATTTCGCCAAGGCGCTCGCCCAATTGGGTGTCGAACTGGTCTCGACCGGGGGTACGCACAAGCTCATCGCCGAGACCGGGGTGGCTGTGCGCGACGTGGCCGACCTCACCGGCTTCCCCGAGATGATGGATGGGCGGGTCAAGACGCTCCACCCCAAGGTGCATGGCGGCATCCTCGGCATTCGCGGCAATGCCACCCACGAACAGGCGATGAGCGACCACGCCATCGGGCCGATCGACCTCGTGGTGGTCAATCTCTATCCCTTCGAAGCCACCGTGGCGCGCGGCGCCGGCTATGACGAGATCATCGAGAACATCGATATCGGCGGGCCGGCGATGATCCGCTCGGCCGCCAAGAACCACGCCCATGTGACCGTGATCGTCGACCCCGACGACTACGCTCCGGTGCTCGAGGCACTGCGGCAGGAGGGCGGCGTACCGCTGGCCCTGCGCCGCAAGCTCGCGGCCAAGGCCTATGCCCGCACCGCGGCCTACGATGCGGCGATCTCAAGCTGGTTTGCCCGCGAACTCGACTACAAGGACATCCCCTGGCGCAGCGTCTCGGGCCAGTTGCGCGAGATGATGCGCTATGGCGAGAACCCGCATCAATGGGCCGCCTTCTATGCCACGGGCGAGGATCGGCCAGGTGTCGCCACAGCCCGGCAGGTTCAGGGCAAGACGCTGTCGTTCAACAACATCAACGACACCGACGCTGCCTTCGAGCTGGTGTCGGAGTTCGATCCCGCTAAAACCGCAGCCGTCGCCATCATCAAGCACGCCAATCCCTGCGGCGTCGCTACCGGCGGCGACGTTGTCGAGGCCTATCGCAAGGCGCTGCGCACCGATCCTGTCTCGGCCTTTGGCGGCATCGTCGCGGTGAACCGGCCGCTCGACCGCGCCGCCGCCGAGGAGATCGTCAAGGTCTTCACCGAGGTGATCGTCGCCCCCGACGCCAGCGACGAGGCTATCGAGATCATCCGCATGAAAAAGAACCTGCGGCTGCTCCTCACCGGTGGCATCGCCGATCCTCGCGCCGATGGCGTCGTGGTGCGCTCGGTGGCGGGCGGGCTGCTCGTGCAGAGCCGCGACAATCGCAATGTCGAGGATGCCGAGTGGAAGGTGGTGACGAAAAAGGCCCCGACCGAGGCCGAGGCTGCCGACATGAAGCTGGCCATGGTGGTAGCCAAGCACGTCAAGTCCAACGCAATCGTCTATGTACGCGACGGGGCGACCGTAGGCATAGGCGCCGGCCAGATGAGCCGGGTGGATTCCACCCGCGTCGCCCATCGCAAATCGGAAGATGCCGCCGCCGCCGCCGGCCTCGATGGCGCCCTGACCAAGGGCTCGGTCGTGGCGTCGGACGCCTTCTTCCCCTTCCCCGACGGGCTCGAAGCCTGCATCGCGGCGGGTGCCACGGCGGTGATTCAGCCGGGTGGCTCTGTCAATGACGACAAGGTCATCGCCGCGGCCGATGCGGCCGGTGTCGCGATGGTGCTCACGGGGATGAGGCACTTCCGGCACTGAGGCTGTTCGATTGAGAAGCCGGCGTCACCCCGGCGAAGGCCGGGGTCCAGTTTCCTTCGCGCCAGAACTGGATACCGGCCTTCGCCGGTATGACGAGGCGACGTGTAAGAGCCGGCTCAGTCGGTGAATTCGGCCGACCAGAGCTTCTCGATATTGTAGAAGTCGCGCACTTCGGGCCGGAAGATGTGCACGATCACATCATCGGCGTCGACCAGCACCCAGTCGCAATGGGGCAGGCCCTCGACCCGCGGCTTGCCATAGCCGGCCTCGCGCAGGGCGCGCTCCAGCTGATCGGCGACCGCCCCGACATGGCGATGCGAACGCCCCGACGTGATGACCATATGGTCGGTCAGGGGCGACTTGCCGGTGATGTCGATGGAAACCGTCTCTTCGGCCTTGGCATCCTCGAGCGTCTTGAGCACGAGATCCAGAACCGGGGTGGCCGAAGTTGAGGCTTCGCGCGGGCCGGCGGCGGCGGGCATGGCTTCGGTAGTGTCGCTTGACGAGGGCATCATCAACGATATGCCTTCGCCCGTGTGCTTTCGGCACGGGTCATTAATTGCTCAACAGTCCTCTGGCTGGCTCTCTGACGGTAGATCGAGAATCGGTCGCGATCGTCGTAATCCCGTTCTGGTGGTCACGCTTTGTGCCACAAACGCAAGATTTAGTCACTCGATCCGCCGAGCGCAAGCCGCCGCGCCCGGATTGCGGTCGAGGACTGCCCCGAAACCACCCCGGTGAGATAGGTCCAGGCCGGTGGCGTGCTGCCCGCAAGCGTCGCCGCCTCGTCTTCAGGGATACGGACATCATCGAGCCATTGGGCTGCCCGCGACCGGGGCGCGATGCGCACGGAGCCCGGCCGCGCATGCACCGCGATGGGCACGAGCCGCGCCATGTCGCGCCACCGCTGCCAGCGATGGAAGCTGCGCAGGCTGTCGCCTCCCATGATCCACACGAAATCGACGCCGGGATAGCGGCGCCTGAGCCAGGCGACCGTCTCGTAGGAATAGGTGAAGCCGCGCGCGGCCTCGAACCCGGTGACGCGGATGCGCGGATGGTCGATCACCCTGTGCGCATCGGCCATCCGCTGGGCCAAGGGCGGCAGGCCGCTGCGATCCTTTAGCGGGTTGCCCGGGGTCACGAGGATCCACACGGTATCGAGCCGCAGCCGCTTCAGCGCCTCCATGGCGACGAGGCGGTGCCCCTCGTGAAAGGGATCGAAGCTGCCGCCAAAGAGGCCGATCCGCATGCCCGGAAAGGCGGGCGGCGGCCGCATCGCCTGCCAGCCGCCTGCCCCGATCACGCGCTTGGACCGCTCACTCAGGGCCGCGTCTGCCCGGTGCCGCGCACCAGATATTTGAAGCTGGTGAGCTGCTCGACGCCCACCGGCCCGCGCGCATGCATCTTGCCGGTGGCGATGCCGATCTCGCCGCCAAAGCCGAATTCGCCGCCATCGGCGAACTGGGTCGAGGCATTGTGCATGAGGATGGCCGAATCGATGCCCGCAAAGAACCGCTCGACCACCGCCGGGTCCTCGGCGATCACCGCCTCGGTATGGTGGCTCGAATAGTGTTCGATATGGGCGATCGCTTCGCCCACATCGGCCACGACCTTCACCGAGATGATCGCATCCTCATATTCGGTGCGCCAGTCGGTCTCTGTCGCCGGCACGGCATCGGGCAGGCGCGCCAGCACCTCGGCATCCCCGCGAACCTCGCAGCCTTTTTCGCGCAGGGCGGTGAGAATGGGCAGCAGATGCGTGTCGAGGATGTCGCGATGGATCAGCAGCGTCTCGGTGGCGCCGCAGATGCCGGTGCGACGCATCTTGGCGTTGACCACCACGGAAACCGCCATGGCAAGATCGGCGGAGGCATCGACATAGGTGTGGCAGAGCCCCTCGAGGTGGGCAAATACCGGCACCCGCGCTTCCTCCTGCACGCGCGCCACCAGCGTCTTGCCGCCACGCGGCACGATGACGTCGATGCTGCCATTGAGCCCCTTCAGCATCTCGCCGACGGCGGCGCGATCCGTGGTGGGCACGAGCTGGATGGCGTCGTCCGGCAGCCCCGCCGCAACGAGACCCGCAACAAGCGCGTCATGGATGGCGCCCGATGAGCGCACGCTGTCCGAACCCCCGCGCAGGATCACGGCATTGCCCGACTTGAGGCAGAGAGCCCCGGCATCGGCGGTGACATTGGGTCGGCTTTCGAAGATGACGCCGATGACCCCCAGAGGCGTGCGCACGCGCGAGATCCTGAGCCCGTTGGGGCGGCTCCAGTCGGCGATGGTGGTGCCAACAGGATCGGGCAGGTCGGCGACGACGCGCAGCGCCGAAACGATGCCGTCGATACGCTTGTCGTCGAGCTTCAGCCGATCGAGAAAAGCCGTGCTCATGCCGCGCTCGGCCCCTGCCGCCATATCCTCGGAATTGGCCGCGAGCACCTTTGCGCGCGCTGCATCAAGGGCATCGGCGGCGGCGTGAATGGCCTTCTGCTTGTCCTCAGCCGAAGCCTGAGCGAGCACGGAGGCGGCAGCACGGGCTTTGCGACCCATTTCGGCCATCAGGGCCGCAAGATCGAGCGGGGCGTTCACGGGCTGCTCCTTTCGCTGCCGGCGAGCAGCACCATGTTGTCGCGATGCACCAGTTCGGCGCGGTCGACGCTGTCGATGAGGCCGGCCATGGCCGTCGAGCGGCGACCCCGGACGAGCCGGGCCGCCTCGCTGTCGAGCCCGGCGAGCCCGCGCGCGATTTCGTGGCCCTCGGGATCGATGATCGCAACCGCGTCGCCCCGGCCGAAATCGCCTTCCACCCTCGTCACCCCGATGGGCAGGAGGCTCTTGCCCGCTTCAAGGGCACGGGCCGCGCCGGCATCGACATGCAGCGCGCCGCGCAACTCCAGCGTGCCCATGATCCAGCGCTTGCGCGCCTGTCCCCGGCTCTGCGCCGCATCGAACAGCGTGTGGCGCCCGCCCATGCGCAGGGCGGCCAGCGGATGGGCTTCCGTACCTTTTGCTATGATCATCGCCGTGCCGGCCTTGGTCGCGATCTTGCCGGCCTCGATCTTGGTGGTCATGCCCCCGCGCGAAAGATGGCTGGCGGCGCCGCCGGCCATGGCCTCGATCTCCGGCGTGATCTCGGGCACGCGCGGCAGGTGGCGGGCATCAGGATCGCTGGCGGGCGGGGCGGTATAAAGCCCGTCGACATCCGAGAGCAGCACGAGAAGGTCGCAATCGATCATCGTCGCCACGCGGGCCGAAAGGCGATCATTGTCGCCATAGCGGATTTCGGAGGTGGCGACGCTGTCATTTTCGTTGATGATCGGCACGGCGCCGAGCCCCAGAAGCGTCACGAGGGTCGTGCGCGCATTGAGGTAATAGCGCCGCTCCTCGGTGATATTGGGGGTGAGAAGAATCTGTCCGGCGACGATGCCGTGCTCCCCCAAAACATCCTGCCAGGCGCGCGACAGCGCGATCTGCCCGACGCTGGCGGCCGCCTGGCTCTGGTCGAGCGTCAGCGACCGGGCCGAGAGCCCGAGCAGCCGACGCCCCAGCGAAATGGCGCCCGAGGAGACGATGACCACGTCTCGCCCATCGCGCCGCAGGGCCTCGACATCGGCGGCGACGCTCGAAAGCCACGCGGTGCGCAGCTTGCCCGTCGCCCCATCCACGAGCAGTGCGGAGCCGATCTTGATGGTGATGCGCCGGAACGGGGCCAGCGCGTCATCGAGCCCGCTCATCGCCTCGGCCGCGCCCATCAGGGTGTCCAGGGCCCGGCCGCTTCGGCCCTGGCCTCTTCCTCGGCCGCAGCCGGGCCGCCATCGATGACGGCGAGCACGCGGAACAGCACCGCCTCGACGCCCTTGCCGGTAGCGCCCGACATGGCCATCACTTCGGCGCCGCTCGCCTTGCGCAACGCCTTGCGCTTGGCGGCGACCTCTTCGGCCTCGAGGGCGTCGATCTTGTTGAGCACGACGATCTCGGGCTTTTCGGCCAGAACTTCGCTATAGGCGGCAAGCTCGGTGCGGATGATGCGATAGGCCCCCACCACATCCTCCTGCGTGCCATCGACCAGATGCAGCAGCACCCCGCAGCGCTCGACATGGCCCAGAAAGCGCGTGCCGATGCCGGCGCCTTCGCTCGCCCCTTCGATCAGCCCCGGCACGTCGGCCATGACGAATTCACGCCCGCCCACGCCCACGACGCCCAGATTGGGGTGGAGCGTGGTGAAGGGATAATCGGCGATCTTGGGGCGCGCGGCCGAGACAGCGGCGAGCAGCGTCGATTTGCCGGCATTGGGCATGCCCAGAAGACCGGCATCGGCGATGAGCTTGAGCCTCAGCCAGATGCCTTTTTCCACCCCCGGCTGGCCGGGATTGGCGCGGCGCGGCGCCTGGTTGGACGAGGTCTTGAAATGGGCATTGCCGAAGCCGCCATTGCCGCCCGAAAGCAGGCGGAAGCGCTGGCCGACCTCGGTGATGTCGGCGATCAGCGTCTCGTTGTCTTCCTCGAAGATCTGCGTGCCGGCCGGCACGCGCAGCACCACGTCGTTACCATCGGCCCCGGTGCGGTTCTTGCCCATGCCGTGAACGCCCGTGCCGGCGCGAAAATGCTGCTGGTAGCGATAGTCGATGAGGGTATTGAGCCCATCGACGCATTCCACCCAGACATCGCCGCCGCGCCCGCCATTGCCGCCATTGGGGCCGCCGAACTCGACGAATTTTTCGCGCAGGAACGCGACCGCCCCCGCACCGCCATCGCCGGAGCGGACATAGACCTTGGCTTGGTCGAGGAATTTCATTGTCCGTCTCTTTCCGCCCAGGCGGCGCGTGTCAGAATGGTGTCGATATGGCGCACCTGTTCGCCCCGCGCAAGGCAGTGCCGCATGGAGATGCCCGTTTCCACGAAGCCCAGCTTGCGCTGAATGGCGAGCGAAGCGCGGTTGAAGTGGAAGACCCCCGACCGCAGCTCCAGCGCCCCGGTGGTTTCGAAATACCACGCGATGGCCGCCCTGGCCGCTTCGCTCATCAACCCGCGGCTCCAGAAGGGCTGCGCCAGCCAGTAGCCGACCACCGGGCCGAACGCGTCGCCATGGAAGCCGATCTGGCCGACGCAGCACTCGCCATCCAGATCGATGACGAAATTGGTTTCCTCGGCCGGCGCGTCCTTCTGCCAGCGGGCCAGATAATCGCGCGCATCGGCGAGCCGATAGGGATACGGCACGCGCGAGAGGTTTCCCGACACCGCGAAATTGTCGAGAAAGCTCGCCATGCGCCTTGCATCGGCCGGGTGGGGCGGCCTCAGCACCAGCCGCCGCGTCTCAAGCGTCACATCCATCTTGGTTGCTCCAGCCGCGATTGCACGACGGGCTGCCGAAGAGCGTGGGGATGGTCTTTTGCCGGCATCGCCTGCTGCCATCGCGCCGGCCTTGATGCGCCAAGAGCTGCAAAGGCGGACAAGCGATTGCGGGTGGTGAGTGCTGCGGCGGCGTTACGTGCGGCGATGCTGGCCATGATGTGTCTCCAGACGAGAAAGGGGAACCGGTCTGACCGGCTCCCCTTTGCTGCAATCCAGATGCGTCTGTGGCCTGGGCGGCATGCCGGGGAGCTGGTCTCCGGCAGGGGCCTAAGGGTCCGTGCCGGCTATTCGGCGGCTTCTGCCGGAATGACCGACACGAAGCTCTTGGAATTGGCGCGGGTTCGGAACGATACGGTGCCATCGATCACGGCGAAAATGGTGTGATCGGTGCCGATGCCGACGCCGGTGCCCGGATGCCATTTGGTGCCGCGCTGACGCACGATGATGTTGCCCGGAATGACGCTCTCGCCACCGAACTTCTTGACGCCGAGACGACGACCGGCGCTGTCACGACCGTTGCGGGACGAGCCGCCTGCTTTCTTGTGTGCCATGATGCGGGCTCCTTACTGCTTGTCTTCGGCCTTGGCGGCCGCGCTGTCCTGATCGACCTTGGCGCGCGGCGGCTTGCCGGCAACCAGATCTTGGGCCTGGGCAACCCACTCGTCGCGCTCGATGCGGCCCTTGAAGTTGAGCTCGGCGTCGAACTTGGCGATATCGTCGGCACCCCAGGCGGCGATCTGCGTGAGGCTGGTGACGCCCGCGGCGTTCAGCTTCTTCTCGAGTGCCGGGCCGACCCCGCCGATGAGCTTGAGATCATCGTTGAAGCCCGCGGCCGAAGCCTCGGCCTTTGCGGCCTTGGCCGGCTTTGCGGCCTTCGTCTCGGCCGAAGCAGCGGCGGCAGCCTTGGGCGCCGCGGCCTTGGCGGAGGGCTGGGCCCCGCCGGTTAGGATCTCGGTGATCCGCACTGTCGAGAGCAGCTGGCGATGGCCGTTGCGGCGACGGTAATTGTGGCGGCGCTTCTTCTTGAAGACGATGACGGTGCGCTGCTTGTCGAGGCTGACATATTCGGCCGCAACCAGCGCGCCGGCGACGAGCGGGGCGCCGAAAGTGGCTTCGTCGCCATTGCCCACGGCCAGAACCTGGTCGAACGTGACGATATCGCCGACCTCGGCGTCCAGCTTCTCGACCTTGATCACCTGGTTGGCGGCAACCTTGTACTGCTTGCCGCCGGTCTTGATCACTGCAAAATTCATATGCTCGCCGGCGCTTCAAACGCCGGTCCCTGCTTGTCCGCGCCCTGCGGCGCCGCGCCTTGTGGACGCGGACTTTCCCGGAAGTGGGAGCCGGACGATCCGGCCTGGCCTCGGGCTGCGATTGCCATGGATAGTCTACGCGCCAGCGCAAGGCCGGCACGTCTGGCCCGGCTTATCCCCGCAACCGGCTCCGAAGTCAAGATCGCGCATGCGCCGGACCGGTGGATGTCTCTGCCGGATGGAAGCGGCACGAGACGAAGTGGCCGGGCCCGATCTCGTGCATCGGGGCCGAACCGGTCGCCGCGTGATCCTCCCCGAAGCGACAGGGGCCGGCCGTCCGGTCGAGGAAGGTCATCTCCCTGGGCGCGGTGCGCAGGCGGGCCCGCTGGACCCCCGGATCAGGCACGGGAATGGCATCGAGCAGCATGCGCGTATAGGGGTGCCCGGGCGAGGCATAGACCCGATCGGAGGGGCCGATCTCGACAATCTGCCCCGAATACATCACCGCCACCCGGTGGGCGAGTTCGCGCACAAGCGCAAGATCATGCGCGATGAAGAGATAGGCGAGCCCGAGCCGTTCCTGAAGGTCGCGCAGAAGCCTCACGATCTGCGCCTGCGTGCGCACATCGAGCGCCGAGACGGCTTCGTCGCAGACGACGAAATCGGGATTGACCGCCAGCGCCCGCGCAATGACGATCCGCTGGCGCTGGCCGCCCGAAAACTCGTGCGGATAGCGCGAGACCATCGCCGGATCGAGATTGACGAGATCGAGCAGCTCGGCCACCCGCTCGGCCATCCGGTCGCGCGGCACGGCGCCATGCACCTCGAGCGGCTCGGAGAGGATCTGCCCGATGGTGAGGCGGGGATGCAGGCTCGAATAGGGGTTCTGCTGCACGAACTGCATATGGCGACGCATGCGCCTGAGGTCGCCCCGCGACAGGCCTGAAAGCTCTCGACCGAGGAGCCGCACCGACCCCCCGCTTGCCTTCTGGAGTTGCAGGACGGCGCGGCCGGTTGTGGTTTTGCCCGAGCCCGACTGCCCGACGAGCCCCAGCGTTTCGCCGGGCGCGATCGAAAAGCTCGCCCGATCGACGGCCATGACGGGCGCGGCCCCGCCCCGCGCCGGGAAGGTGACGGAGAGGTCGCGCACCTCGAGCACCGGCCCCTCGGGCATCGGCCCCTCTGGCCTCGAGTCACGCGCCATCACCCGAGCCCCCCTGCCCTGTCGAGGCGCGGCACGGCAGCCAGAAGCGCGCGGGTATAGTCGTGCTGCGGAGCCCCAAACAGCGCATCGACGCTGCCGGCCTCGACGATCTCGCCGCGATACATGACGTTGACCTTTTCGACCATGCCGGCAACGACGCCGAAATCATGGGTGATCAGCATCAGCGACATGCCCCGCTCCTCGCGCAGCGCCATCAGGAGCCTCAGGATCTGCGCCTGCACGGTGACATCAAGCGCGGTCGTCGGTTCGTCAGCGATCAGCAGCTCGGGATCGCAGGAAATGGCGATGGCGATCATGATGCGCTGGCGCTGCCCGCCCGAGAACTGGTGCGGATGATCATCGGCGCGCCGGGCCGGATCGGGGATGCCCACCGAGGCGAGGAGCTCCACCGTCCGCGTCCGCGCGGCGCGCCTGCCGAGCCCTTTGTGGCGCATCAGCATGTCGTCGATCTGGCTGCCTACGGTCATGACGGGGTTGAGCGAGGACATGGGGTCCTGGAAGACCATGGCGATCTGGGGCCCGCGCACATCGCGCATCTGGGCCTCGCTGAGGCCCAGAAGATCGCGGCCCTTGAAGCGTATCGCGCCGCCGAGCCGAACCCGCGTGCCTTCGGCCGCGAGCCGCATGATGGCGCGCGCGGTGACGCTCTTGCCGCAGCCGCTCTCGCCGACAAAGCCGACGGCCTCGCCCTTGGCGATATCAAACGAGATACCGCGCACCGCTTCCACCACCTCGCGCCGCGTGGCGATCGAGGCGGTGAGATTTTCAACCGACAGCAAGGGCTCGGCGCTCATCTCCGGCTCCCCACATCGAGCACTTCGCGCAGGCCATTAGCGAGGATGATGAAGGTGAGCGTGGCAAAGACGATGGCGGCGGCCGGCGCGATCACCGTCATCGGGGCAAGCTCCATGAACTGGCGCGATTCCGACAGCATGCCGCCCCAGTTGGGATCGGGCGGCGGCGGACCGAGCCCCAGGAACGACAATGCAGTGACGGTGAAGATGGTCTGCGCCAGCGTCAGGCTCGTTTCCACCACGACGGGCGAAATGACGATGGGCAGGATGTGGCGGGTGACGATGCGCGTATCGGAAACCCCGATGCTGCGCGCAGCTTCCACATGGTCCCACTGCTTGACGCTCAGCACCGGCCCGCGCACCACCCGCGCCATGGCGGGGGTGTAGACGATGGCGATGGTGAGGATCAGGTTGGGGATGGTGGGGCCCAGCGCCGCCACCACGGCGATGGCGAGCAGGAACACCGGGAAGGCGAAGATGACATCGAGGATGCGCATGATCGCCTCGTCGACGGCGCCGCCGAGATAGCCCGAAACCAGCCCCAGCACGAGCCCGGCGGCAAGCGCCAGGGTAACCGCGACGACGGTGATCAGCAGCGTCGTTCGCCCGCCCATGATCAGGCGCGAAAGGATGTCGCGGCCGATGATGTCGGTGCCCAGCCAGTGCTCGGGGCTGGGCGGGGCCAGCGAGATGCCGGCCGTGAGGGTGGGATTGTAGGGCACGATCCAGGGCGCCAGCACGGTGACGACCACCATCACCGCCAGCATGGCGAGCCCCAGCCCGAGCAGCAGATAGCCGCTCGCGAACCCAACCTTGCGGTGCGCCGGCGCGGCAGCGATCGCCGGGCCGCTCACAACGCCACCCGCGCATCGGCCCGGGCATAGGCGATGTCGACCAGCATGTTGACGAAGACCACGACGGCCGCGGCCATCAGCACGATGGCCTGTATGACCGGGTAGTCGCGATTGGTGATGGAATCGAACAGATACTGCCCCATGCCCGGAATGGCGAAGATGGTTTCGACGAGGATCGACCCGCCCAGCAGCGTCGCGACCTGAAGTCCGGTCACCGTGATGATCGGTGTCAGCGCGTTGCGCACCAGATAGTTGTAGAGCACGGTAGAGCGCCTGAGCCCCTTCGCACGAGCCACCATCACGAAATCCTGGCTCGCCACTTCCAGCACCGCCGCGCGGGTATTTTCCGAAATCGTCACCGACACGGCCAGCGCCAGCGCAAAGCCGGGCAGGATGAGGCTCTTGATGTTGGCGACGGGGTCGACGAGGAACGGCGTGTAGCCGAAGACCGCGATCTGCGGGAAATAGAGCCCTGCCAAGAGCACGATCAGCGTTCCCACCACGAAGTTCGGGATCGCGAGGCTGAGCCCGTTGATCACCCGCACCAGCCAGTCGAAATGCCCTTTGAGCCGCGCCGAGAGCAGCCCGGTAGTCACCCCGATCAGCATCGCCATGATGGCCGCCACGAGGGTCAGCTGGATGGTGACGACAAAGCGCGGCCAGATTTCCTGCATCACCGGGGCGCGGGTGACGAAGGAGCGCCCCAGATCCCCCTGCAGCGCACTGCCGAGCCAGGCGAAATACTGCTCGAGCAACGGTCGGTCGAGCCCCAGATCCCGCCGCATCGTCTCCAGCACCTCGGGAGAGACCGAGGTCGTGCCGGCCGCCGCCAGCACGAAATCGCCCGGCAGCGCCCGCATCAGCATGAAGGCAATGAGCGACACCCCGAGGAGGATCGCGACCGTCCAGCCGAGCCGGACGAGGATGATGCGGGCCATGGCCTAGTCAGCCCCGCCGACGCCGGTGTGGTCTTTCAAGGGCATCAGGCACTGCGCCAGGCGGTGCGGACATAGGAGCGGATATTGGCCGCA
Organism: Devosia enhydra; assembly: GCF_900119845.1. Classification (GTDB taxonomy): domain Bacteria; phylum Pseudomonadota; class Alphaproteobacteria; order Rhizobiales; family Devosiaceae; genus FPKU01. The sequence goes on along the minus strand of NZ_FPKU01000004.1, from coordinate 136,071 downwards.
AGCGGCTCATAGCCCTGAACGTAGTTCCACCACAGTTCCCAGCGCAGCGGATACTGGTAAATCTGCAGCACATAGGCGTTTTCGGCGATGCGACGCTGGATCTCCTGATGCTTTTCGGCACGGGCTGCCGGATCGATCTCGGCGCGCGCGGCGGTGATCATCGCATCGAGCTCGGTATCGGCCATGCCCTGCGCCTGCCCGAAGGCCCCGGTGGAAACGAGGCGCTGCAGGATGGCATCGGGATCGGGCGACCAGGAGAGCGCAACCGAGAGCAAAGTCGGATAGGTGCCCTGCGTCCACATGGCGAGGAGCGGCGCGGTTTCCATCGGGTTGATGGCCACCGTGATGCCGGCGGCCGCCCATTGCTGCTGCAGGATCTGCGCGCAGGCCACATCGAGCGGGTTGGCGGCGACCACGATATACTCGCCAAGATCGATGCCATCGGCATAGCCCGCCTCTGCGAGCAGCGCCTTGGCCTGTTCGGGATCATGCTTGTAGTAGGGCAGCTCCGACACCCCGTCATAGCCCCCGACCTGGCTTTCGGGCAGCATGGCACCGACCTTGCCCGATCCGCCGAGCACCGCCGCGACGCAGGCCTCGCGATTGGTGGCAAGGCTCAGCGCCTGACGCACCCGCACATCGGTCAAGGGCCCGTCCTTCATGTTGAGCCAGACCGGGAAGGTGCGCGAGGTTTGCCCCGGCGCCGAAACGAGATCGGGCGAGGTGCGGGCGATCTGCCCGGCAACGCGCGGATCCTTGAGCCAGGTCATGTCGATGGCCTTGGAGCGCAGCGCCGAGGTCAGGGTCGACTGGTCGCGATGGAAGCGGAAGATCACTGTCTCGAGATAGGGCTGCCCCTCTTCGTAGTAATCGGGATTGGCGGTGAGGGTCAGCTGCTGGTTGGGCTGGTAGGACTGGAAGACGAAGGGGCCCGTGCCCACCGGGTTCTCGTTGATGCCTTCGACGCCGCGCGGCACCACGACCCCGTCAGGATTGGTGGCAAGGTAGTTGAGGAAGGCCGCATCGGTGGTCGCGAGCTTGAACTCGACCGTCAGCGGATCGATCACCGTCACCGAGGTGACGTTGGAATATTGCGTGCGCAGGCGGCTCGCGGTCGCCGGATCGAGAATGCGGTCGAAGGTGTATTTCACGTCCTCGGCCGAGAAATCCTGGCCGTTGTGGAATTTGACGCCCTCGCGGAGCTTGAACACATAGGTCGTATCGTCGGGCTGCTCGTAGCTCACCGCCAGATCGGGTTCGATCTGCATGTCGGGAGTCCAGCGCAGCAGGCCCGAATAGATCAGCGAGGTGAAATCAAAGGACGAGAAGGCCGTGAGCGTCGTGGGGTCGAGCCCGATCGGATCGGCATCGGCCCCGATGGTGAGCGTGCCGCCGCGCTGCGGGCTGGCGCCTTGCGCGAAGACGCCCGGAACCGCCAGCATCGCGCCGGTCATCAGCGCCATGCGCAGCACGCTGCGGCGCGACAGTGCGAAAGGCTCAGCGGCGCCGGAAAGGGCCGGATCGAACGCGACGGGCTTGCTCATATCGGGTCTCCATCGAGGGTGACGCCGGCAGTGCGCCCCTCCCCGGTCGCCCTGCCAGCCTGCTGCCCCTAGCAGGCCTCAGCCCCTCTCGCCTGTAAACCCGCGCCCGTTTCGTGAGACGGAAATCGCTTCTCCTTGTCAGCCTGTCCGTCTCGCCTAGCTGCTAGCGGGGGGCGCCCGTGCGCGCCACCTTGGCCTCGTCCCACCACCACGTGGCGGGAAAGCCGATATCGTATTCGGGCAGGATTTCGGGGTGGCTGAACCGGTCCCACCGCGCCACGCGCGCGCTGCGCAAGGTGTAGGTGGGCAGCACGAAATGATGGTGCAGCAGCACCCGGTCGAGCGCGCGCGTCGCTGCGACGAGCGTCTCGCGGTCATCGGCGAAGACCACCTGCCGGATCAGCTCGTCGATAGCAGGGTCGGCGATGCCGCCATAATTGCGCGTATCGGGCGCGTTGGCCGAGACCGAGCCCCAATAGTCATATTGCTCGTTGCCTGGAGACAGCGACTGCCCCCAGCTGCCATAGATGACCTCGTAGTCGCGCGAGCGCACGCGCTGCACATATTGGGCGCTGTCGACGGTGCGGATGGTCATCTCGATGCCCATGGCCCGCAGGTTGGTCTGCCAGTGCAGCGCGACGGGCTCGATGGTGGGTCCGTTGAGCAGCACCTCGAACGCCAGTTGCCGGCCAGACGCATCCACGAGCCGATTGCCGTCGAGCCGGTAACCCGCCTCGGTCAGGAGCGCGAGACCCTGGCGCAGCAGGGTCCGCTGCTGGCTCGCATCGCCGCCGACCGGGTTGGTGTAGGACTCGGTGAAGACCTCGGGGGGAACCCCGTCGCGTACCGATTGCAGGATTGCCAGTTCCTCGCCTTCCGGCAGGCCGCTCGACGCCAGTTCGGTGCCGTAGAAATAGGAGTTGATGCGCTCATACTGCCCGAAGAACAGGATCTGGTTGAGCTCCTCGAAATTGAAGGCATAGGAAAGCGCTTCGCGCACCAGCGGGTCCTGGAATTTCTCGAGCCGCAGATTGGGCACGAAACCGACCATCACGCCGAGGCTGCGATAGGGGTTTTCGAACAGCTCCTGGACGACGCGGCCTTCGGTGACGGCGGCGAAATTATATTCCCGCGCCCAGCGCCGGGCGATGTTCTCCGTCCACCAGTCGAACTGGTCGCCCTTGAAGGCCTCGAACATGACCGTCGTGTCGCGGAAGTACTCATACCGGATGGTGCCGAAATTGTTCTGCCCGATATTGGCCGGCTCGTCGGCGCCCCAATAGTCGGGGACGCGCTCGAAGGCGACCGAGCGACCCGCCTGGAACGCGCCGATGCGGTAGGGGCCCGAGCCGAGCGGCGGTTCCAGCGTCGACGCGCCGATGGCGCGCGGCTGTCCGTTGGGACCCGTCGCCGCCCACCAATGCCTGGGCAGCACCAGCACCTGCCCCACGATATAGGGCAGTTCGCGATTGCCCACCTCGTCGAAGGTGAAGGTGACCTCGCCCGGTCCGGTGACCGCGACGCTTTCGACATGGGAATAGTAGTTGGCCTGGCTCGGGTTGAGCGCGATGGCCTGCTCGAACGACCACACGACGTCCTCGGCCGTGACCGGCTCGCCATCGTGCCAGCGCGCCCGTGGGTTGAGCCGGAAGGTCACCGACGAGAAATCATCGGGGAAGGACAGCGCTTCGGCGAGCCCGCCATACATGGTCGAGACCTCATCGTCCGAGGCGCGCATCAGCGGCTCGAAAACGAGGCCAAGCCCGCTCGCCACCTCGCCCTGCGGCAGCAGCGGATTGAAGGTGTCGAAGCTGCCCAGTTCGGAAAGCCGCACCTGCCCGCCCTTGGGCGCCTCGGGATTGACGTAAGGGAAGCGCTCGAAGCCCTCCGGCATTTTCGGCTCGCCCATCAGCGACACCGCATGTCGCCAGACGCGGTCGCCTGCCGGAGCAGCGGCCGCGGCGGGCACAGCCATGCGCGAAACCTCGGGCACGACCGTGTCGGCCTGGGGGCCGGCGGAGGGCGGCGCAGCAGTCGCAGGAGGAGCGGAGGGCGCTGCATTCGCCGGACCCGCTGTGGCAGGGGCAGTCTGCGGACCGGCTGGCTGTGGCGCGCTCATCGCATTGGCGGGAGCCAGCGGAACGGCCGGGCCCGCATTTGCCGGCGCTGCATTTCCCGGAGCCGGGGGCGCCGGGCTGTTCGACGGCATGACGGGAGCCGATGCCGTGCTGTTGGCGGGCGCTGGCGCGTTGGCCGGCGTCGCCGGAGCCGATTGGGTGTTGGCGGGCGGGGATGGCGGGGGGCTCGAGTCGCAGGCGGCCAGAAGCAGGCCGGCGGTCAAAAGGGCGAGGGGCCATGCACGCAGCCGCTTGATCATGGGGTCTCCGAACCATCCGAGTTTTGGGGAGTATAGCCCGTCCGGGGCCTGTCGTCGTCCCCGCTCGACGAGGGGTCGAGCGCGGCCGCGAGCAGGAGCCGGGTGTAGTCGGCCCTGGGCCTTGCAAAGAGGCTCTCGGCATCGCCCTCTTCGACCACCCGGCCCGCCTGCATCACCATCACCCGGTGCGACAAGGCACGCACCACCCGCAGGTCATGCGAGATGAAGGCATAGGCGAGGCGCTTTTTCTGCTGCAGGCTGCGCAGAAGCGCGATGACCTGTACCTGCACGCTGGCATCGAGCGCCGATGTGGGTTCATCGAGCACGATGAGGCGCGGCTCGAGCACCAGCGCCCGGGCAATGGCGATGCGCTGGCGCTGCCCGCCCGAAAATTCATGCGGATAGCGAAAGCGCTGCGCCGGATCGAGCCCGACCTCGGCGAGCGCCGCCACGACCTTGGCGTCGCGCTCGGCTGCGTCGAGAGCGGGAAAATGCACCCGCAAGCCTTCTTCGACGATATCGCTGACCGGCAGACGCGGGCTCAGCGAGCCGAACGGGTCCTGAAAGACGATCTGCATGTGCCGTCGCGCCGCGCGCAGGCCCTTCTTGCCGGTGGGCAGCGGGGCGCCGGCAAAGCGGATCTCGCCGGTCGAGGGCACGAGCCCGAGCAGCGCCTGCCCCAGCGTCGTCTTGCCCGACCCCGATTCCCCCACGATGCCGAGGGTCTCGCCCTCGCGCACCGAAAAGCTCACCCCATCGACAGCCTTCACATGGCCCACAACCCGGCGGAACAGGCCCCGCCGCACCGGGAACCAGACCTTGAGATCGCTGACCGCAGCGAGGACGGGGGCGTCGGCCGCCAGGGGTAGCGGGGCCGGATGCGGCTGGGCATCGAGCAGATGCTGTGTGTAGGGATGGGTGGGGGCGGAAAAGAGCCGTGCCGTCGGCGCGGTCTCGACGATCTCGCCTTTCTGCATCACGCAGACCCGGTCGGCCATGCGGCGCACGATGCCCAGATCATGGGTGATGAACAGCATCGCCATGCCCAGCTGGCGCTGCAACTGCTTGAGCAGGGACAGGATCTGGGCCTGGATGGTGACGTCGAGGGCGGTGGTCGGCTCGTCGGCGATCAGCAGAGCCGGCTCATTGGCCAGCGCCATGGCGATCATCACCCGCTGCCGCTGCCCGCCCGAGAGTTGATGGGGGAAGCTCGCAAGCCGCGCCTCGCCATCGGGAATGCCGACCTGCGCCAGCAGTTCAAGGGTGCGGGCGCGGGTCGCCGCCCGGCCCAGCCCGCGATGCACCGACAGAATTTCGCCGATCTGGCGCTCCACCGTGTGCAGCGGATTGAGCGAACTCATCGGCTCCTGGAAGATCATGGCAATGCGGTTGCCGCGCACGGCGCGGAGTTCCGGCTCGGAGGCCGTGGCCAGATTGCGCCCCTCGAACAGCACGCGGCTGGCCGGCGAAACTTCGGCACTGGGCGGCAAAAGTTTGAGGATCGAAAGGGCCGTCACCGACTTGCCCGAGCCTGATTCGCCCACGAGCGCCAGCGTCTCGCCCGGCGCGATGGAAAAATCGATGCCACGCACGGCGGGGGTTATCCGCTCGCCATCGCGGAAGTCTATCGCGAGGCCTTCGACCGAAAGCAGGGGCGCCGCCATGGTCATCGCAGCGCCTTGCGTGGATCGAAGGCATCGCGCACCGCTTCGCCGATGAAGACGAGCAGCGAGAGCATGAGCGCGATGACCACGAAGCCTGAAATGCCGAGCCACGGGGCCTGCAGGTTGTTCTTGCCCTGCGCCAGGAGTTCGCCGAGCGAGGGCGAGCCCGCCGGCAGTCCGAAGCCGAGAAAGTCGAGCGAGGTCAGCGTCGTGATCGATCCGCCGAGGATGAAGGGCAGGAAGGTCAGCGTCGCCACCATCGCATTGGGCAGCACATGGCGCCACATGATGGTGCGATCGGGCACGCCCAGCGCGCGGGCCGCCAGCACATATTCGAGATTGCGCCCCCGGAGGAATTCGGCCCGCACCACGCCCACCAGTGCCACCCAGGAAAACAGCAGCAATATGCCCAGCAGCACCCAGAAGCTCGGGGCGATGACGCTCGATATGATCAGCAGCAGATAAAGCGCCGGGATCGCCGTCCAGATCTCGATGAAGCGCTGCGCTAGAAGGTCGATCCAGCCGCCGAAATAGCCCTGAACCGCCCCGGCCGCGACGCCGATGACGCTGGAAAGGCCGGTCAGCACCAGTCCGAACAGCACCGAGATGCGGAAGCCGTGGATGAGGCGGGCCACCACGTCGCGGCCCTGATCGTCGGTGCCGAGCCAGTGGAAATTGCCCATCGTGCAGCCCGGGTCGCCGACGCCCAGCGGCATGCGCTGGCAGAGTTCGGAGCGGTCCATTGTCCAGAAGGGCGGGGCGGGCGCCGGAACAGGCAGGGCCTCGTCGACCGTGCGATAGGAAAAGCGGATCGGCGGCCAGAGCATCCAGCCATTGGCCTCGACTTCCTCGATGATGAAGCGATCGCGCCAGGCGGTGGAGGCGAGAAAGCCGCCGAACTTGCTTTCCGGATAATCGACGAAGGCGGGAAACAGCAGCTCGCCCTTGTAGCTCGCAACGATCGGGCGATCATTGGCGACGAATTCGGCGCCGAGGGTCACGAAGAACAGCAGGGCAAACAGGATGAGCGACCAGAACCCGCGGCCATTGGCGCGAAAGACCCGCCATCGCCGCTGGTTGATGGGCGAAAGACGCGGACGCCGCTCCAGCGCAGCCTCAGCCATCAGCCGCCCCGCCCCTCGAAATCGATGCGCGGATCGACCCACATATAGGCGAGGTCGGAGATGAGCCCGACCACGAGGCCGATGAGCGAGAAGATGTAGAGCGTGGCAAAGACCACCGGATAATCGCGGTTGACCACCGATTCAAAGCCCAGGAGCCCGAGCCCGTCGAGCGAGAAGATCGTCTCGATCAACAGCGATCCGCCCAGGAACGCACCGACGAACGCGGCGGGAAAGCTGGCGATGACCAGCAGCATGGCGTTGCGGAAGACGTGTCCGTAAAGCACCCGCCGCTCCGTCAGCCCCTTGGCGCGGGCGGTGGTGACATATTGCTTGCGGATCTCGTCGAGGAACGAGTTCTTGACCAGAAGCGTCGAGGTCGCGAAGGCCCCGAAAGCCATCGCCACCACTGGCAGCGTCATGTGCCAGGCATAATCGAGGATCTGGCCGTACCAGGGCAGGCTGGCGAAATTGTCCGACGTCAATCCGCGCAACGGGAAGATCGACCAGAAGCTGCCCCCGGCAAACAGCACGACCAGCAGGATAGCGATCAGGAACCCCGGCAGGGCGTAGCCGATGATGATGACGCCCGAGGTCCAGACGTCGAACCGGCTGCCGTCGCGCACCGCCTTGGCGATGCCCAGGGGAATCGAGATGCCGTAGCTCAGGAGCGTCATCCAGAGCCCGAGCGAAATCGAGACCGGCATTTTTTCGATGATGAGGTCGACCACCGCGATATCGCGGAAATAGGAGCGGCCGAAATCGAAGCGCAGATAATCCCACAGCATCTTGCCGAACCGCTCGAGCGGTGGCCTGTCGAAGCCGAACTGCCGCTCGATCGATGCCACGAATTCGGGCGACAGCCCGCGCGAGCCGCGATACTGGCTGGCCTCGCCCTGAGGCGAAGGCGTTGCCGCGCTCTGGCCCTCGAAATCACCCCCCGCCGTGCCGGTGACGCGGCCAAGGGCGCCAGAGCTCGAGCCGGAAATCTGCGCCAGCACCTGTTCCACCGGCCCGCCCGGCGCGAACTGCACCACGACGAACGAGATCGCCATGATGCCGAGCACCGTCGGAATCATCAGCAAAAGGCGTCTGACGATATAGGCGCCCATCGGACCTCACGCAAAAAGTGCTTTAAGCATAAGGCCGTTACGCGCGCCGTCAACTCACCAAGGGGTGTAAGACAGGCACAAAGAGGGGCTGAATGCCTGGGTCAGGCGATCGACCGATGGTGGGTGCGACAGGGATTGAACCTGTGACCCCTGCCGTGTGAAGGCAATACATAACCTCATACCTCGCGCCTTGGATAAAAGATAGAGCCATAATCCACCGGGATCCCGGGCTTTTCAAGCGTTGGCCCTTTCTGCTTTGCATGCTATCCCACACGGCACTGTGGGACGTATGTGTGGGAAACATGGCTTCAGAGATCGACACTATCGCCAAGCGGGCCAAGTTGGCGCCTCGAAAGAACCCATACTGGCAGGGCGTGAGCGGCGGCCGAGGCGGCGTGTCGCTCGGATACCGTAAGGGCGCGAGCGGCGCCGGGGTATGGGTTGCAAAGATCATTCTGGACAAGAAGCGGCTCGAGGAGCGCCTGGGACTGGCAGATGACGACGGCGCTCCGGCGGGCGCCCTCAAATTTCGGCAGGCCGTCACTGCCGCATTGGACTGGGGCCAGCGGCAGGCCAACGCAATAGCCGCATCGAGAGCGGGCGACGCGACCGGGCCCACCGTCCGAACGGCGGTGGAGGCATACGGCAAGGTGCGGGAGCGCCGCTCTGCCCGTGACGGCAAGAACGCCACCGGCCGGCTTACCAAGCATGTTTTGGCAGATAGCAAGTTCGCAGCCACTCCACTCTCCCGGCTTAGGGCCGGCACAATCGCAGAGTGGCGGGAAGGACTGGCAAAATCGAAGTCAGAGGACGGGGAGATAGAGCCCTTGGCGGCTTCGACGGTCAACCGGCTCCTGAACGATCTCCGCGCGGCGCTGAACGCGGCCGTGGAGGAGAGGCGGCGGGAACTTCCCGCCAACCTGCTCGACGAGATCAGGATCGGCACGCGTGCCCACACGGTGACCGGTGAAGCGAGAAAGCAGATCCTTTCTGATGCCCAGGTCCAGCGTCTCGTTGCGGCCTCGTTCGACGTGGACCCCGATGGGGATTTCGGCCGCTTGGTGTTGCTAGCCGCGGCGACGGGAGCCAGATTTTCGCAGCTGGCAGCGGCTACCGTTGGTTCCCTGCAGCAACAGCAGCGCCGCATCCTGATGCCGAGCTCAAAGAAGGGGCGCGCTGCGACAGCAAAGCCTCCAGTTGCAATCCCTCTAGCTGACGATGTGATGGCCCGCTTGGGCCCGGCAGCAGACGGGCGGCCGGTTGATGCGCCCCTGCTTGAGAGGTGGGGCTATCGCAAGATCGGCTCTGTGAGATGGGAAAAGGACCGACGCCGCGCCTGGGGCACGGCGCACGAGATGGACAAGCCGTGGACATTGGCATGCGCTAAGGCTGAGATGCCAGAAGGCACCATCCCTTATGCACTGCGGCACTCGTCAATCGTCCGGGGGCTGCGCGCTGGCTTGCCCGTTCGCCTCGTTGCGGCCTTGCATGACACCAGCTCGGAGATGGTGGAGCGCCATTACTCCGCATTCATCGTCGACGTCACAGAAGATTTATCTCGAAGGGCTCAAATCTCGTTCTGAGCGCCAATCGGACAATTTGTATTATCAAATTTGATATTCAAAACAAAGCGTTATCTAGGACTACTCCGTTTTGGCGCCTCAGAAAGCAAGTATTGCCATACAGGTTGTATGGCAATACTTTGCGCACCTGCATTAAATTCCGGCTTTACAACAGTTTTGACTATGCCTTACTTGCACTCCGTAGCAACTCGGAGTGAAAAATGGCGCATGAAACCCTCGACTGGCGATCCCGCCCCCTTCAGAACATGAACGCGGCCTGTGAGATTGCGGGCCTATCGGCCGCTTCGCTCTACCGGGCGCAGGCCGAAGGGCGGCTGGAATTCAAACGGCTGGGCGGCCGTACCATGGTCCCCACCGACAGCCTGATCCGCTTCATGGAAAGCGCAGAGCCGTGGACGCCATCGCAGCAAGGCGCAGCAGCTAGGGCGAAGCGATCGGCCCGCGCGGCGCAGAACTGGATGTCATGAACATGAGCAAAAAGGTGTATCCAGAAGAGGCAGCCTCGACGCACTTTTATTATCTTAGCGAGCTGTTCTCTGAGACCGAGCGGCGCATCTATACAGGCGAGCCTCTACCTTTGCCCCCGTCGGCGGATGGTTCAGAAAGTATTATACTGGAATATAGCGCACAGCGCACCGAGTTCCTGCGAGCCGCATACGAGAATGTAGGGCGGCAATTACTGCAGGCCTTCGTACCTTCCGAAAGCATAGCAAGCGAGGAAGGGCAGCGGTTTCTTCGTCACTACGCAGCTGTCGCTGCACTAGGATCGCTGGCTAGGAATGAAGTCGCCGCGCTTCGATACAACGGGAAGAGCCCTTCGGGCTTGGCGCATGCAGACTGGCGACCAATGCGCAGTACGGTTGTACGAATTATTACCGGGGCCTTCTTGACCGTACCAGATGCCAGCCAGCCGTGGAAGGCTATGGGCATGACGGCTGCTTTGATGAACCGAGGTATGGGCAGAGAGCGCAATCTCAGCGCCAGCCACATTCGAAACGCACTAAACAGCTTTGTACTCAAAGACGGAGCCCGCATACTTCAGCAGGCAGCGGATGTCCAAACAGCGGCGTTAGAAGAAATCGCGCAGGAGTGGTCTGTACTAAACGGGGTTTGGCTGCGAGCGCGAGATTATTACAAACCCGAGCACTTGACCCTCCACCACCTGCGAAAAGCTACGCGATCGCGCCTTATCTTCGATTGGCGCCGCGAGGCGGAACAAGATCCGACCGCCCGATTGTCGATCTCGGCCGTCTGCGCGCTCGACAGTCGAGCGATCAAAGAGTGGTCAAAACTGCTGCAAGCCCGCCGAGCAGCGTGAAAGTGCCCACGAAAAGCACGCTAGCTTCGCGGTCCTAACTTGCGCACCGTGCCAGAACCGCCAAATCGCGAAGGTGAACCATGGGAACTCTTCGACGGGACAACCCGCCGTCTTCAGATGCCGCCATTCTTCTAAAAGATGCGGCACGGATAGCAGGTCGCTCGGTGACGTGGATACGCGACCATCGCCAGTTCGGCCCTCTTGTCCCCACGGAGATCAACGGCAGGCAGGCCATCACCGCTGAGAGCTTGTACGCGCTGCTGCGCGAAAAGCGTAAGCGCCCGAGTATCTACCTCGCCGTCGACAACACCAAATAAAGCAGCCGGCGCCCACTGGCATGGGCAGCCGGCCGAATAAGGCGTCACAGAACATGGAAATACATAGCACAGTGGCTCAGCGTCCGCAATTGGCGGGCGGCTTTGACCAACAACGTGCAGCCCGCATATGCGCGGCGCCATCAGCTCCTGTTACCGCCCATGAGCCCGAGCCGGCTTCCAGCGGCCCACCGATCGCCGCGGACGCGTCTGACGCGATCGTGTTCCTTAAGCATATGGATCCCGACGGGCGGCACAACATCGTGGCCATAGATCCTACGGACAAGCTTCCCTTGATTGGCCGGACCTTTGAGCCTGGGCAGTGGGCTGAAATCGAAGCTTACATCCGAGCTCATAACGGCAGCCGGAACCTCTATTTCAGTGTCAACGAGCCAATGACCGGGGCGCCGGACGGTAAGCTTGCCAAGAGGCATATCTCGCAGATCCGCGCTGTCTGCCTGGATCTCGATCCAGCCAAACCGGAAGCGGGGGCGGACCCTGCCGAGCATTTTAAGGCTGAGCGGACGAGCTTGCTGGCGAAGGCTGAGGCGCTGAAGGGCCAGCAGTGCCCACCTACCCTGCTGGTCGACAGCGGCGGTGGCGTGCAGGCGTTCTGGATCCTCGCGGACAAGATGAGCGCCGCAGACTGTGGCGAAGAGGCTGAAGCACTGGGTGCCGGCATAAGTCAGGCTCTGGACGGCGATGCGGTGCAGAATATCGATCGCATCATGCGCCTTCCCGGCACGCTCAACATTCCATCGCCCGCCAAGCGGCTTAGGGGGCAGGTAGAGAAACGGGCAATGTTGCTCGAGAACAGCGGTGGGCGCTTCACGATCGAGCAGATCGCGCGCGTCTACCCCCCAGCGCTGCCAAACATTGAGCGCGACAAGAACCCCCATATTCAGGCCGCGATGGCCGAGATCGATATTCACGCTATCGGCCAGGCGGACACCTATCCCGAACTTGACCCGGAGTTGCGCGTGCGCTTCGGAGAAGCCAGGCGACGTGATCGCGCGCTTGATCGCCTTTGGACATCTGGAATGCCCTCGGGCCGCGACAAGTCCGCATCAGGCGCCCGTTTCGAGCTGGCCAGCCGGGCGAAACGGGCCGGCCTGAATATAAATGAGTTCGGCGCACTGCTTTGGGTATGGGAGCATGCGACCAGCCCAGGAAAGCCACGTATCGATGAATGCGAAGATCCGAAGCGTGATATTGCGCGGTGCTGGGTAAATTCTCCGGAGCTACGACCCGAGCTCGACCCGTCAGATTGGTTCGAGGATCTCGGCGATGAGCCTGAAGACACCAGCGATTTTCCCACTTCGAACCGGGTCCAGTTGAAGGTCGTATCCGGCCGCATCGAGCCCGCTGCGCTTCCGGTTCGCCGCTGGCTGATCCAACCCAGACTGCCGATCGGAGACGTGGCGCAGTGCGTTGGCGAACCTGGTGTGAACAAGTCGACCTTTGCACTTCGGGACGCTCTGGCGATCGCCACGGGACGCGAGGACATCTTGCGCGGGGTAGATGCCACCAGCCGCCCGATCACCATGGAGCGGCTGCACCGGCCGGGGCCCGTCATTGTCTACAACGCTGAAGATCGGCTGGACGAGATGGAGCGAAGGCTTGCCGCAGCTCAGCGTCACCACGGCGTGGATGGCGCCATGCCCCATCCCATCATCCTATGGTCCGGAATTGACCAGCAGAAGCTGACCCTGATGGAGCGCCGGAAGGACGGCGATGCATTGAAGCTGGCGCCCGGCGCTGCTGAGCTCGAGGCGGCCATTCAAGACCACGGTGCCGTGCTCGCGATCCTGGATCCGCAGATTAGCCTGGTGACGGGAGGCAGCGAAAACAGCAACGACGATCAAGACGCCGTCTTCCAGTATCTGGCGCGGATGGCGTCGCGTCTATCGACGGCAGTGATGGTGATCCATCACACGGCCAAACACACGCGCAGCGCCAAGGGCGACATGGGGGCCGGGCGCGGTGGCTTCGCCGCGGTGGGCAAGGTTCGCAGCGCATTCACATTGGTGCACGTGACAGGCGAAGACGAAGAAAAGGCTTGGGGCGTCTCGTCTCGCGATGGGCTTATCCGGCTGGACTACGCGAAGGTGTCTCACGATCGCAAACCGCCCGATCCGATCGTCTTCAAGCGGAAGAGCTGCCCGGTCGGCAATGGCAGCGGCATGCGACCAGCAGATGCCGTGGCCCTCTTCGACGCCAACCCTGCCGAGGCGCTGCGCATCGCTGGGGACGAGGCGCCAGTGCTCGAGGTGGTCGACACCAAGGCCCTGATTGCCGCTGTCAAAGCCCGCCCGAGGGACGAAAGCAAGGCAACTGCAATCGCTGAGATCGTCAGCCAGCTAATGGACGACAGGGACACCGTCGGCCTGTCCGAGATCATATTCCCTGCGGGCGATCGTATGCGTGAGGCCGGCCTTTCCGTCGCGACTTCGCGCCAAGAGATCACGCATGTGCTTTCCACCAATCTTGCAGGACCTGGGGCGCAAACCTCTCACAGAGGACAAATTGTCCGAGTACGGGCCGCGAAAAAGGGGCACCTCACCAACGCGCCGTGGCAATTACAGCGGACCATCGTAGAGCCGCAGGCGGTGGCCAAATGAGCTTGCAGCCCGTTGCGGCTCCGTTGCGGCCCGCAACGATTTTCCTTTCAATTTCAATGATTTGTTGCGAAAGCGCCTCGTTGCGGGTCGTTGCGGGTCACCCCGCAACCTGCAAGGCAGGAAAAAACCCAATGAAATCAACGGTTGCGGCCTTGCGGGTGTTGCGGCTCTATAGAGGGCGCACCGCACCCGCAAGGGGTGCGCCCTCCTCCCGCTTGAGCTTCGGCGCTGACAGCGCCGAAAGTTATGGAAGCCATCTTGTCTATCGAATGGGCAAGCATCGCGGAGGCCAGGCGTCAGGGACTCAGCCGGTCCAGATTGCCATACCTCAAACATCAACTGCGACGGAGCGTGCGCTGTGAGCCAGAAAGGCAACCCGCTTTGGAAAACCCGCGAGTGGCGGGAACGTCAGAGACCGATCGCCCGGGCCATGGCTTTGGAGTTCTGGTCGCGGCCCCGTTGCGGGGCGAAGACGAAATTGCATGGCGGCCCCTGCCGCATGGTGGCGCTGGCAAACGGGCGCTGCCGCTTCCACGGGGGTAAGACGCCGAAGGGTGCGGACTGGCACAAGCCGGTGTTCTCTGACGGCAAGACGCCAGGCGGGCAGGACAAGCTGAACCGCAAGCTCTACGATCTTGAGCGAGCCAGGCAGAAGAGGGCCCAGCGCCTTGCCACCATGACGCCAGCCGAGCGCGCCGCTTATCGCAAGTGGCATGAGGCGAGGCAGCCATCTCAGGCGGCGCGCATATCATACAGGGAGCGCAAGCGGCAGGCTCAGGAGGCCAAGGCGGCCTTGGCGCATGCGGCCGGGAGAGACAGCGCCGATCCGGAGCTCCTGCGGCTGGACGAGAAGATTAGGCGCCTCGAAGAGCAGGCCGCCGCGCTTATGGCCAAGCGTGCAGACACCGCAGCCACCATAGAAGAACTGGGGATCTTCGGATGAGACGAAACAGCGTCGATGAGGCTCGCCGCGATTTGCTCGAGCGCGTCCAAACTGAGGGCATTACGGCGGCCTATGAAGCGGCCCTTGCCATCTGTCGCGACCCTAAAGCCCCTGCCCCTGCACGGGCCACCGCGTCCGCAACGCTCTTCCGCGTGGCCGGGCTGTTCGATCGGAAGGACGCCAACGACAGGCCGAAGGAGCCGCACGAAATGAGCTCTGAAGAACTGGCTCAGGAGATCGCCTTGCTCGAGCGGCGAGCGAAAGGCCTCCCGGCCGAAACGGATGAGGGCATCTTCGCCTAGTCGCCACTGCGGCAGGCCAGCCGCCAGAGCGGCAAGGCCTCTGGGCTCGCCACAGTGCGCCTCGCCTTTCTCTGGGTTGGTGCCAGATCTAAAGCCCGTCGGGCTCTAGTCGTCCCAGAGCGCCAGAGCAGCGGCAGCCCCATCCCGATCGGCCCGGATGCGTAGGATGGTTTGACGTGTCAGCCCGGTGGCGCGCGCAATGGCTGACGCGCCCTCGCCCTCGTCCAGCATGCGGCACACGGTCTGGAACTGCGCCTTTGAAAAGCTGGGTTTGCGCCCGCGATACTTTCGGCCCGCATCCTCGAGCGCCTTGGCATGGGCAATGCCGGCCAGTCGCGCCTCTCGCAACGCGTCGGCCTGGGCTTGGGAGATCGCGGCCATGAACGCAATTAGTGCGTCTCTGACGGCTTGTTGCATCGGGTCTTTCGTGGTGCCATCGAACACCAGCCCATTGATGACTGTCCGGATCAGCACCCCGCGCCGCATGAATTCACGGATTGTGTCGCTGACGTCCTGATAGTCGCGACCTAATCGGTCGACCCAACGGACAAGGAGCGTGTCCCCAGCCCGCAAAAGATCGAAAAGCCGGCGCCCTTGGGGGCGCTCAGCGAGCCTTGTCGACACCCCCGACACGCCATGGTCTGTCACAACTTCATCGATGACATAGCCGGCGGCTTCGGCCTGGGTTTTCTGGTGCCCTATGGTCTGGTCGCGCGTCGAAACGCGCGCATAGAAGATGGTGCGCATGGCAGTTCTCCGAGGTGGGAGGGCGACTAAAAAGTCGCCCATAGCGTGCAGAGTTCATCCATGTCGGCCTGCATACCGTTGGCCTGAAGTAAGGACGCGCACCGGGCCCGGAGTTTGAGATTTGGCGAGTGTAGCCAAATGGCGATCAGGTCTTCGAGCGCGTCAGCCTTCGCCTCAGCGTCGTTGTGGCGAATGGCGTCATGGAGGGCGACACTGGAGCGGAAGAAGTAAGTGAACTCGGTCATTTCATTCCCCTAGGCATGTCCGTTGTGTTGATGCCCGATGAAAGCATGTCCGATTTTCATCGTCAATCCTATCGGACATCCTTTTCGTAACTTTTTTCGCTGTTCGCATGCCTATACCCTTTCGGACAGCGTCGAGCGGTGAACAGCGCCTTTGCCAAGCGGCTTTATGCCGGCCGGATGTGTGGCCTCTGCGAAACGCCAGCCCGGCCGGCAGAGCGTGGAGCAGCTGGCGCGTCTTCAGACAATGCCCTGCCTCCAGCGCTGTGATAGCTTGGCCAGTCGATGCCGTTCGTCCTCACGGGCGCCTGAACTAAGATGGCAGGCTGATGAGTCCGAGGGGCGCTCGAGGGCGCGCTGGAGGGTGTCTGTTCGCATCATGGGAAGACCCTCACCCGGCCCCCGACCCACCCCCTGGCGGCAGTCCGGCGCAGCGAGCGACAGGCTCAGCCCCCGGCCGTACAAAATCGCGCCTCGCTGGAACTTTTGAACGCAGCGGAGGCCCTTTTCCGTATCGCGCAGAGCCAATGCCCCGGGCATATTGGGGGCTTGGGGTCGAAGAGGTGCGAGATGGGGTCATGGCTGGAAGAACGGGCGCTCGCCTTCGCAACCGCAGCGCATGGAGCGATCGATCAAAGGCGCAAGTATACGGGCGAGCCGTACATCGTTCACCCAATAGCGGTTGCAGAGCTGGTTCGCTCGGTGCCGCACACCGAGGCCATGATTGCCGCGGCGCTCCTACACGACGTCGTGGAAGACACGCCTGTGACGATTGAGGAAATAGAGGCCGAGTTCGGGAACGACGTCGGCGAGCTCGTGGGATGGCTGACGGATGTCTCGCAGCTGCAGGACGGGAACCGGGCAGTTCGCAAGCGGAAAGACCTCGAGCACAGCGCGCGGGCCCCTGCGGAAGCGAAGACGATCAAGCTGGCCGATCTGATCGACAACACGCGCACCATCCGTGCTATGGATCCGGCGTTCTGGCGGGTCTATCGTCGAGAAAAGCTCGCGCTGCTGGCTGTGCTAAACGAAGGCGACGCCGCCTTATGGAAGCGGGCCCGTGCCGACTGCGTCTGAGCGGCGGGTCGACTGACTCGGCCGATTTGAGCGTCTCGGGCCCGTGAACCGATGGTAATTAGAAGACCCTGGCAACCCATCGGTATCGGGGCGGGTTGGCTTTCGTTGAGACGCGCTCGCCGGCCTTCTAAGGGCGCATGGGCATCTGCCCAGGCCTGGCTGGTCGTCCCCGAGGATCCCGGAGAAGTTGCGCGGGAAGGTGTGCCCGGAGCACTTCAACGCGAGGCGTCTACGGCGGAGCGTGAAGCGACACCGGAACTACGCGTTCTGCCACGCGCCGATGACCCGACGAAAGCGCAAGTGGGTCGATTATCAGGCGGAGAAGGCTGTCGTCAGCGCCGCGGAGTATCTGGGGCAGGTGATTGCCGGAGCGGTGGTGCCGGCTTGAGCTGTGAGCTTATATCGACCCTTACTCGGCGGTCATAGAGCGGAGCTCAGTGAAGGGCACTACGCTCCAAGGTCTTGCCGGGCCGTTGCTGGTCCGACCGCATTCAAGCCATCTGCTGAGTGCGATACATATCAAACCTATGATTTCCTTGGATAAAGTTGGGTTTGCAGCGAGCGAATTACATTAAGCCCAGTATGGCAGGTATCGCGCATATCGATTGCCTTGATTGTCATTCAGCGGTCGGATCCTTCCCGACTCTAACGCCTCTTTAATGACGTTGGAGACCTGTGGGTACTGGCGATCCGTAAGACCAAACCGCTTGCGCAACGAGCTATTGCTCATCTGCCGCCCCGCCTCGAATTCCACGCAGGCATGCTGGTAGCAGGCGCGTACACGGTCCTCACGGGAAAGGTCCGCGAAGGCCTTAGCGCCATAGACGGTGACAACGGTAAATCCCTCGACGACTTGGAATAGGGGTGCGGGCAGAATTGCGTCTTCAATGGCGGCCAAAGCTCGGTCTACGCCGCTACCCCTCTCCTCGCAGAGCCCCATCCTCCTCAACAGCGCACCAAGCCTTTTGTTTCGAGATTTCGGAGGCGAGTCAATAAATCGGTCTGGATCGACCAGAGGCGTTCCAGGATTAATTATTTTGATCCGATCTGGATATATTTCTACAAGTGGCCCATCGTTAGAGTTGGTCATATCTTGATGTATAAGCGCGTTCGCAAGTAATTCTCTTACAGCAATCTCTGGAATCGCGAATTGCTTCCTTCTGACGCCATGAATAATCTTTTCACTCTGTTCAACGCGATCCATAATATATGCCAGCATTTTAGGAAACGCGATACCATATCCAAAAGATCCTGTCACGTCTGCCTCGGCTGTGATTTTGCTACTTCCCTTGTAAGTAACAACCCTTGGCGCCTTGTTGGCGACTGTTGACCATTCGTTCAAATCTGATGCGGCTACAAGGGCGAAAAGATTGGTGACGTCGTAACCGCCCTGTCGGTTATTCTTGATGAGTTGCTCGCTCTCTAAAGTGGCGACAATGCCAGCCGGCGACCTGGCGCCTAGTCCGAGCGCTTCGAAGAGCGAAGTATGTTCGAAGTCCTTGAGTATCTGCTGGGTCGACAGGTTCGGCTTGGCGACTGCCTCTTCAAAGGTGAAACGAGAGGCCGCTGCCCAGATTGACCGTTCGCGATCAGGATATTGATTCAAAGGCTGGAGCGAGGTGTCAACCCGCACAAACGCTTGGCCGTTAAACCGCACTGGCTGTTGGAAACCAGGTTGAATGATCAGTATTTCAAAATGTTTGCCGTCATTATCAAATTCACAGATGTCTACCGTTATATGAGGCTCAAGCCGCCGACTAAGCCAATATAGAAAAGTGTCGTTTCCAACCTTGAGTTGCCGAAGTCTTAGCTCCGTGCCGACCGGCTCAATGGTCACATCCTCGATCCCGAAAACGAGGTAGCCATGTTCCTCTCCTACCAGCATGGCCGAATTTGCTAGGGCGGACGCGTATCTGCCGATGTTATCGGGATCCGCGTTGTTGCGTTTGAACTCCAGCCATTCGGTCTCTCTGCCGAGACTTAAGAGGTACTCGAGCAGTTTAAGGGGATCGTGAACATTCATTTAAGTTCCGTCACTCCATCTCCGGCGTTTCAATGACCAGGACACCAGCTTGCGCAGCCCACAGTCACAGATGTCGGACTGTACCCCGCACCGCCGCAATGCAAAAACAACAAAGGCGCCCGCAAAGGCGCCTTCGAAAACAAAGGATGCTAGACCCAGCTAAATCGTCGCCCCGGCCTTCCTCGCTGCGATTATGCGGGGATTGATCTTTTGGCCGCGTTGCTTCTGCTCAGCGATAGCAGCATCCTTAGCCGCCGTTGCCTGCTGCTTGAGCGAGGCGATCTCTGAGTCGCTGAAGTAGGGCGCTCTGGTCTCGGCCGGGGTGTTCTTTTTCGGCCCAATCGACGAGAAAAGCCCCCTCGCCCTCTGTAAGAGATTGTTCGTCATGTCCGATCTCCTCTCTCCATAGGGTTGACAACTCAGGACCATATTTCGACAAAAGCACGCCCTTGGTCCTGTCGGCAATAGGAAATGGAACACAATCGCCATTCCCTAGTGACAATGCCGTCACGGCGATGACCGTTCCGCCTTGCTCAACGATGTGATGCCGAAGAGCGGCGAAGGTGCCGCCTAGTGTGCAGGTATCGTCGGCAAGGATATAGGCACGATCTGACCTAACCGCACCCTGAAAGCGAGGCTGCCACAGAAAACGTTGGAATCTGTTTAACGCGGTCCTGCCTGGACGCGCTACCTCAATGATTTCCTTGTCAATTTCGCAATCCAGTTCGGCTGCCAAACGGCCCGCGATAGCAAAAGGCAACGCATTTGTGATCGGCAGTGGAGAGCTTTTGGGCTCGTCGGGATCATATTCCGGGTGTGGCACCACGATCAGTGGAGGCATATTCGTCGTGATGAGCGCATCAATCACCCGGTCGATGATTGCGTCGCTTATCAGCTCCCCCACTATTTCTGCCGCTGCTGCGTGATCGAAACGACGTTTGGCGGCCTCATACCTAGCTTGCTTAACCGGCGCATCCCTCTCCGAGACTTTGTAGGTGCCCTTTAGCTCCTGCCAGCTGCAATGAACAAGCACCTCCCTCGGGTCCGCCTTAACCCAAGGAAGGCGGAAATGCTTGCCCGCCTTCTGCCGTTTCGGTTCGGCTTCTGCTTTGATCGGCACAACCACTGGCTGCTACTCATCTTCGGAAGTCGAGAGCTAACCAGATTCACCGACAAATGGCAGCCTGCTTTTGGCTTTTTCCCATGAGCCAACGATGGGTGAGCCACATAATCGGGAGCGCGCACTTCAACGCCATTTCATCGCTTAATCGATCTCATTGGCCTGGTCGCGGCTGCCCGCGGCCTTCCGAATTAACCTCTCGCCCATCGGCAGCGCTGATGCGGTACTTCTGCGCGAAATCCTCGACCTCGCAGTGATGGTTAGCAGCTACGCGCTTCCGATCCTGCGTGCCCGTCTTCTCTTGTCGTCCGCCATGATGCATTCCTAATGCACGCTGAACTGGTTTCGCATGACCGGGTCAATCCGGCTGTTACGAATCCATTCCGACCCTGCTGCTGCGCGGCTTTCCGCGCTTCAAACTGCCGATCGAGCTCCTCGAGGTGCCGGCGCGCCGCCTCATGTTCTTCGGGCGTCGACTTTTTCCAGTCCGACCTAACCGTAACCACCTGGTAGTCGGGAAACAGTTCGTCGATGATCTCCTCAAACGACGCCATCTTCCTTGCTCCCTCTCGCCACGATCCTCAGCGAACCGTCGGGCAACGGCCGCTGTAGCCCCGCTGCTTCAGCCCATGGCGCTGTCATCCATGCCTCGCGCTCGGCGTCCGTCGTCAGGATGACGGGCATGGCCTTGGGGTGGATCGGCGCCACCTCGGCGTTAGGCTCACTCGTGAGGAAGGCGAACAAGTCAGCCGTGACCTCGCCCTCTGCCTTTTTGCGGGTGGAGGCCCAGGCGCGCACGTGAATGCCGGCAAAGAACGCCAGAGGCCGGCGATCGTCGATTGCGAACCAAACGACTTCCTTCCTACCGTCAGCCAAGGTTTCGTATTCCGAAAAACTGGTGAAAGGCACGAGGCACCGATTGACCTCTCCCAGCCAGCGGCGCCAGTGCGGACTTGCGACATTGCGCACGTTGGTCACGCCTGGATCCGTGCTGCGACCCTTGAGTGCGAACTGGGGCGAGGGGAGCCCCCATCGTGCCATAGCCAGTTCTCGACCTTCGCCGGTGTTGCGTACGATCGGCGCCGCGTAGTCCGGGAAGATGCCGGGCTGGGGAGGCAGATTGCCAATCTCCGGCGTGGTGCGCCAAGCCCGCGCCAGGTCGATGATCGCCTGCCGGTTGCTGGTGTGGCTGTAGAGATTGCACATGCTCCCGTCCGCGATCATCTGCTCTTGGGTATAGGTGAGCGGTTCAGACTTCGGTGTCCAGCGGAACCAGATCTTGTGGCCGCGATCTTTCGGATCCATTCGGTAGCCATCGAAGGCCGCCCGGAACATGGCGGCATGATCTGCACGGGCGAAGCAATAGACCACATGCCATTCGTCGCGCCACACCACCGAATGCCTGCGCGGCGCGACCTTGAGCTCATGATAGGTGCAGAACTGTCCTGTTCCGGGGCCTTGTGCCAGTGAAGCCGGAATGCAGACCTGGTGCGGGAAATCGCGGTCGATCATCCCGGTGGTGAGCTCGCCTTTGCGTCGGGACATACGAATCTCCTTCCCGGCCATAGGGTGTTCTTGAAACGTTCCTACGACAAGGCTGCCGCACGAAACGCAACCGTCGGGCCTGCCGGCCATTCCTTGGCGATGAAGATTGCGACGTTCAACATCAATGGCATCAACCGCCGGCTGGACAATCTGCTCGCCTGGCTCAAGGCGGCCGAGCCGGACGTCGTTTGCCTGCAGGAGTTGAAGGCGCGCCATGAGCAGTTCCCAGCCGCAGCAATCGAGGCGGCAGGCTATGGCGCGGTGTGGGTCGGTGAGCCGCGTTGGAATGGTGTCGCTATACTGGCACGAGACGCAGAGCCTATCGTCACGGCGACGTCGCTTCCGGGCGATCCTGCCGATCGTCACAGCCGGTATATTGAGGCGGCCGTCGGCGGTGTTCTGATCGCGTCGCTCTATGCTCCAAACGGCAATCCGCGACCCGGGCCCAAGTACGATTACAAGCTGGCATGGACCGAGCGGCTGATCTCGAGGGCCGCCGAGCTGGAGGCAATGAAGGTTCCAGTGGTGCTGGCCGGCGACTTCAACATCGTGCCAGAGCCGAGGGACATTTACCCGACCCGTTCCTATGACGAGAACGCTCTCGTGCAGCCCGAGAGCAGGGCCCTCTATCAGCGCCTGCTCGATCAAGGGTGGGCTGACGCGCTGCGCAAGAAGCATCCACGCGAGACCATCTACACATTCTGGGATTACATGCGGCAGCGCTGGGAACGGGATGCGGGACTGCGCCTCGACCATCTACTGCTGAGCAAGCAGGTGGCCCGTCGCCTGGTCTCGGCCGATGTCGATCGGGACGTCCGTGGCATGCCGGGCGCCAGCGATCATGCGCCCGCCTGGGTAACGGTCCGGTCACGGGAGTGATCTGCTCTGCGACGGGACACCGATCCAGCCTTGCGCGATAAAGTCTCTTCGCGCAGTCGCTCAGCGCCCTAGGCTGCTGCGCTCCCGGATTTCCAAAGCCTCGCCTGGGTGATCATCGATATCTTTCTTGACGCACGCCTAGGACCACCACCTTATCGATCAACACTCGATGGGGGATCTCGATGCGCATTTTTATTTCGGTGGTCGTTGCGACAGTGCTTGCCAGTACAGTGGTTGCACAGGCTCATGGCGGCGGTTGCCGAAAGAGTTCACCGCAGGGCCAGTGCTGTCACATGGACAACAAGGCTGGCTACGTGCACTGCCACTAGGATTACCGACCCTTGATCTTCTGCCATTTGCTCAGAATGGGGGCCTGGTTGGGCCTCATCCTCGGCCTGTTTCAAACGGCCTTGGGCTTTGCCTTCGCTCTTGAGTTTATCCCGATGGAGCTGATGGGGCGCTACAGCATCGCCAGCACCACGGGCGAAGCCATTAATCGAGGCATGCTTGTAGCTGGGATCGCCGTCGCCGCAGGGGCGATCTCTGAGATCGGCTTGGCCCTCGGAAGAGCAGGGCAATAAGCGCCA
Source organism: Devosia enhydra (assembly GCF_900119845.1). Taxonomy (GTDB): domain Bacteria; phylum Pseudomonadota; class Alphaproteobacteria; order Rhizobiales; family Devosiaceae; genus FPKU01. The sequence goes on along the minus strand of NZ_FPKU01000004.1, from coordinate 112,952 downwards.
GCCCAAGGGAATCTGTGACAATCGAAATCTAAGGAGGACAAGATGGGAGATGGCGAAGACGATGAAGACCCTTGGCGCTATCCTCAAAAGGATCGCACCGCTCTAGGCTGGCACGTTAGCCAAACGGCACTCGGATTTCTGGATATTGTTTTTCCTGGTCTCGGCTATAGCGCGCAGAAGCTCGCCGAACGGACGATCCCTGACCCTTTGCTGAAACGCCAGATTGAATTTTACCAGCGCTTGGCAGAGGGATTGAAAGACCTCGAGGGCCGCTTTGAGGCCGCGGCTCCGACGCGGCTAGTCGAAAGCGAAGAGTTTATCTCTGCCATAATCGAGACCACGCCGTTGGCCATCAAAACGCATCGCGAAACCAAGCGTGCCGCCTTTGCGAACACGGTGCTAAATACCGCCGCGGGGTTTAAACTCGACGATGCTGTGCGCGGCCGCTTTTTAGCTACTCTGGACCAGTTCTCTGTCGGGCACATCGACGTCCTGAAACTTCTGTCAGACCCTATGTCCAGACCCTCCGTTCAGCGCGCTTATCAGTCCTTCTATATGGGTGCTCCTAAGGGCCTTTACGCTGAGGAATTTGCCACCATGGGACTGGCGGGCGACGCGCTCGAGTTCATTCTGGGTGACTTGCAGACTAACGGTTTTGCCCAAGGAAGCCTGAATGCCATGATGACGAAGCAGGGCGTGGGCCAAAAGATGACGACCGCTCTCGGCGACGCCTTTCTGCGCTTCATCACCCAACCTGTCCCGCCGTCCAATTAATGCCCTGCGCGATACGCCGAGCACAGTAGGGGCCTTAGGACGCGGCGACATAGCGCCGAAGCAGCACGGCCAAGCTTATATCTTCGCCCAGCGACGCGATTTCGCGCAAAGCGCTCCACGTTTTTTCGCGGTCGCACCTGACGTAGCCTCTGGCTATGAGCGAAAAGCATTTCCGCAGCATCGGGCCCTCTGACACCCACTCAACCGCCTCGGAGCACAGGCGGCAAATGCTGCTGCACTACCTCCGGCTGGCCGGAGAAGGAGAGGATGTCGCGTTCAACCTCTCGACGGCCCTATGCGTCTTGCACGAGATATTGAAATGCCGAGCCTTGCCTTCGCTGGGGACCGAGGACCGGGATCGGCTGATCGACGCTATAGAGGCGGCCCAGCCCGAAATTCTGTCGCTGTTTCCCCGATCGGCGGAACGGGCACTCGCGCTTCGCGGGCTTGAGGCCACGCAGGGATTGATTTCCCACTGGGCCGAAACCCCGATGGAGCGGGCCCGATACTCTGCGGAGATACGGGCTGACATGCTGGCGCTGAGCCGTCACCTTCGCAACGCTGCGCACAATCTTTGCTTGTTGGCAGAAGTAAGCGCGAGAGCTGAATTCTACCAGCGGAACACCTTGCATGCCTATGCAACGAGAGGTGCCGCATGACTTCTGCACCAGCCAATGCCGTCCATGACAATGCCATGCCTGATCAGCCTGCCCCGGCAACCAACGCGCGGCTATTTGAAACGGCAGCGCGAGAGTTGGCTAGCGCCCACCTACACCCGCCAGGACTGGACCACGTGCAACGGGCGCTCTACCTTATCGGCTATGCAGCCGAGTTCGAAGGCTATCACCTCGATAGCCAAACTGCCGGGCAGATGCGGCAATGGCTCTTCGATCTCGCGCCCTTGGTCGCATCGGACGTCGCCGGCTCGATCGCCACCCTAGATGTCTGCCTTGGGATGGGAAGCGCCGCGGCCCTGCTCTTCCCGGCCGTCGACGAATGTGGTCCCGACCGCATCAGCTACACAAAGATGCTCGCCGCCCAATTATCAATTCTCCTGCACCGCCGGCAGCTGCTTCAGCGCGGAGAACCGCTGCTGCGCGCCCTCACACTCGGCCAGATCTGGCGAGCAGCCGACGCGGCGCCCCACGCCTATCACTGAGAGGTCATCATGCCCATTCGAAGCTCGCGTTATTACAACGACCCCAATATCGGGCAGGCCTTTTCCAATCTCGCTGCAGCCTTCGCACCGCCAAGCGGAAGCGATCTCGCCGGCTATGCGACGGCCAATGCCAAACGGGAAGAGGCTGCGCGACTTTCGGAACTCTACAGTGCTGCAGGATCCACCAATTTCGACCAGGCAAAATTCGATCGGCGAGCAATGGCTGCTGGCCTCTGGAATCCCACACAGAGCTTATATGCCCAGGACCAGAACAACGCCACGACCCGCTATGGCTTGGACACGCAAGCCGGCACGTCGCGCGCCAACAACGCGGCCGACAATGAGCGCGCCCTGATCGAGGCCGCCATGCAGGGCGCCATGGCGCCGGTCTCGCAGGATGCTCTTCGGCCCGGCTTCAACCCGCAGGACTGGGGCGTCGCGGGCCCGGTGGTTCCGGAGTTTGCGGGGCCGCGCTCGCCGCTCAGCGAGACCGAGTGGACGGCCGCCCAGAACGAGCGCCTGCGCCAGGGCGGACAGTTCACCGACGACATGATGCTCGACACCATCATGGGTCAGCGTGCGCCCGTGGAGGCTATCGGCGCCAACGGGCAGCCGCAGTTCATGTCGCCCGGCGCAGCGGTGCGCTCCGGCGCGCAGCCGGCGCCCAAGGGCGGGGAAAGTTCTGCCGCCCAGGACCGCATCGCGCGCCTGAAAGCAGACTTCCTTGGCACCGGCGCCTTCGCGGATCCGCGGCAAGCCGAAAGCGTCGCGATCGGCATCGTGGACGGCAGGCTGCGAGCGGACCGGCATCCGGTCACCGGCGAAGTGCAAGTGGTCGACATGGCAACGGGCCGGCCGGTGCCGCGAGGATCCATCAACGCTGCGCCGGATGGATCAGAAACGACCTCTATCGACCCGGGCGGTCCCGCCTCGCGCTTCCCTGCGGCCGATCAGTCCTTCGGTCTCTCGGGCGCCCTTACGGGCCTGGTCAACCGCGCGACTGACGTTGCGGGGTTCGGACCTGCTTATCCTGCGGTTCAGCAGACCCAGTCCGGCTTTGCGGTGCTGCGCGAGACGCTGCTCAACGACATCGGCACCGCCTACAACCGGCAGCCGCCTTCGTGGCTGCTGCGGCAGATCCAGGACCTCACTCCCGATGCGGGCAACCCGCTTGAAGGCCCGGGAGCGGCACAGAGCAAGCTCACGGCTCTAGACCAGCATCTTGGCAGCGAACTGCAGCTGACAGAGCAGGCGCTTCAGCGGGACCTGTCACCCACCAATCGCCAGGAACTCGAGGCTCGTAGGGCCGGCCTGCAGGCGAGCATCGGCAGGATCCAGGGGGCGCTCACCTCCTTCTCACGCAACACTGGTGCGGGCCCTGGCGCGCCGGCTGGCGCCGCTCAGGAGCCTCCACGCGTAGGATCCGATGCGGATTACGAGGCGCTCCCCAGCGGCACCACGTTTCGTGACCCCGAAGGCAATTTGCGAAGGAAGCCATGATGCCCTGGCGCGACGCACCACTCCTGGAGAACGGGCCCGCGACGGCCGATGGCTGGCGATCGGCGCCAATGGTCGAGCCGGCCGCCGCAGCTGCAGCCGCAGACGCTTCGCGGCGCCCTGCCCCTGCGCCGGGAACAGCGGCAAGACCCGGCCCGATGCAACTGGTCAATGAAGGCGTGGCCGGGGGCATCGGCAGTCCAGTCGACTTGGTCGCGACGATCATGAACGCCGGCATCGGCGGTATCAATTCCCTGACGGGTGCGGGCCTTCCAACGATCTCGGAACCCATCGGAGGAGCAGCCAGTATCGAGCGGCTGCTGAACGGCTTGGGCATCAGCACGCTGCCTGAAGGGCAGCAAGCTGAAGGCCTGGCCGAGAATGCCCTGCTGGGTGTTGGCGGCGCAGCAGGCGCACTTCTACCTTTTGTCGGTGGCGCCCGGGTCGCGCAAGGGATTGGGCAGCTCTCCCAGGGCGCCGGTGGCGCAGCCAAGACGTTCGGCGATGCCATCGTGGCTCCCTTCATCCAAGCGCCCGTGCGTGCCATCGGCAGCGAGCTGGCCGCCGGTGCCGGCGCTGCCGTCGGCGCGGATGCGGCAGAGAACGTTGCTCCGGATAATCCCGTCGCGCCAATGATCGGCGCGCTCGCCGGAGGCTTGGCGGCCGGAGCCGGCCCGTTCGCTGTCGCTGAAGCCGCCAAGCGTGTGCCTGTTGTCAGCGCAGCCACGCGGTTCGTGCAAAGCGAGATTGCACCCTTCACTCATGCTGGTGCGATGGAGCGGGCACGTTCCCGCATGGGCGATCTCGTTGAAGATCCTGCCGCGGCAGTGGCAGGCCTCAACGCGCCGACCATCTCCGAACTCTCGCCGGCCGTGGCCACCGGTGAGCGCCGCCTGATGTCCCTCGAGCAAGTTGTCCGCGACACGGACCCGACAGTCGACCTCATCATGCGCAACGATGAGGCCGAAAGTGGTCGCGTCTTGCGAGAGGCACTTCGGGAGCCTGCAGCCGGCGGCAGCGCCGGTACCGCTCGCGACTATATGGGCTCTGCGCTTGACCAGAACATCGAAGGGGTTGGCCAAGCACTCGACGCCGCCCTGGGCCGACCCTTGGGCGTGGACCGAACTTCAACTGCCCTGCGCGAAGCTAGTGCGCCCACGCGATCGAGCGCTTATGACGCGGCATATGCTGAGCCCATCGATTACTCAGCGCAGCCCGGGCGCGACCTGGAGATGCTGATCGGGCGCGTGGAGCAGGCCGCACCGGGCACGATCGCTTTGGCGAACCGCATGATGGCGGGCGAAGGTGTGCAGTCCTCCCAGATCATGGCTCGCATCTCCGACACCGGCGCTGTCACCTTCGAGCGCATGCCGGACACGAGGCAGATCGACTACATCACGCGAGCGCTCAACCACATGGCCCGATCGGGAGATGGCCAAGGCGCTCTTGGCGGACAAACCGACGTCGGCCGGATCATGGGCAACCTGTCGGGGCAGATCCGCGGTGCATTGCGTGCTGCCAATCCCGCCTATGCCGAAGCGCTGGAGACGGCGGCCACGCCGATCCGTCAGCGTGAGGCGCTTCTGCTTGGGCAGGAACTCCTCAATCCGGCCATGCACCGCGACCGCGCCCAAGCGATGCTCGACGAGATGACCGGGCCCGAACTGGCCTTTGTGCGGCAGGGTGTCCGGTCTAGCCTAGACGAGGCGCTGGCCAATGTCCGCGCCACCCTTGCAACCCCTGACGTTGGAACGGCGCAGGCTCAGCAGGCACTGCGGAAGCTGTCGGCGCCGGCCGTCCGGGAGAAGATTGGCCTGCTGTTGCCGCCCGAGCAGGCCGGCATTCTCTTCCAGCGGATCGACGAAGCGGCTTCCATGCTCGACGCGCGCCGATCGGGGCCAGCTCTTTTCGCGAATGCGAGGCCGAATGAAGAGATCCGCTCCATCCTCAACGCCCCCAACCCTGAGGCTGCGACTGATCAGCTTCTTGCCCACGCCGCCCGCGATCCCTCCGGCGGTGCCGTGGCCGGCCTGAAGAGCGCGCTCATTGATGAGCTCATGACCCGGGCCCGCAGCGGCTCTTTCGACGACACGGGCGAGCCTGTCCTGTCGGGGCGCGCCTTGCAGAACGCGCTCAACGAACGGCAGATGGTGGGCGTCGCAAATCGCCTGCTGAGCGCTGAGGAGCGCTCGCGCCTGTCGCAGATCATCAATGAGCTCTCTCGGCTTGAGACTGCCCGCGGTCGGCTACCCAACATCGGGGCGGTAATGGAGGGCGAGCCGAACCCCGTCATCAGTCTGATGGCGCGCGCCGTCGCTGCGCGAATGGGCGCCCACGCGGGCAAGGGCGCGAGTGGCGCATCTCTGCTGACCGCGCACTTCGCTTCCCAGCGGATGCGGCGGATCCTCGAAAATCTGACGCTCGACCGCGCCGAAGTGCTGATCCGGCAGGCTGTGACTGGGGACCGGGAACTTTTTGAGGCGTTACTGACCCCGGCGCACAAGATCACGCCCAAACAGGAAAGCCGCCTTGCCCGGGTCCTCACCCGAACCGCTATAGGCGCGACCGGTGGAGCTGTGGCAGCCGACCAAGACGACGATCTCCGGTTGGAGGAAATCATCATGGGCCGGTAGACGCCCCAGGTTGCGCTTCCAGGTCGCTCAAGACGAACCGCGCACAGCCTGCTTTATTGCCTCCGCCCTTCGTCGCTTCTCTTCCGGATTGCGCTCGCCACCCCGCCTAGCCGATCGAAGATAAGCATCGAGATCCTGTCGCCATATCCTAACGGGTCTGCCGACAAGATAGCGAAGTGCACCGGAAAACCGGAGACGCTTAACCGTCGAAGTAGAGCACCGTAGGATCTCTGCGACTTCGCGCTCAAGGAGCAACCAGCTATTTTCCATTCTCGCGCTTCTTTTTTTCCCGAAGGAGGGCAACCTCACTGCGCCTCGCGGCGCCCTGCATCCACATGCGAAAGTTTAAATAGCGGCGACTGCCAGCGATTTCTTGAGGCGATACAACTTTGCCGGCCTTCCAATCCTCCTCATAATGAGCCAGGTCTTCTTCCGCAAAAAGGCGTCTTCGCCCCAGTTGGTAGTAAGGAATAATCCCCTCTCCTGTTAGTCTATTCAGAACGCTTTCTTTGCAGTTTAGGTATCTGCACGCTTCCTTCGACGTCAACAACATGATCGTTCCTCCGGACCACGAATGTCGTTCGCCTCGCTCGCGTCTGTCAATCGGGGTGTTGTCGGCCGCGATTTTCAACAAAATTCTGACAAATCGAACGACCGACATTGCGTCAGACAGATTTCGCCTCTCGGCGGTCACCACGTGTACACTGCAAGAGGCGAGGGTGACCCAAGGCGCACTATTATTTTGAGGAGAAACAAACGATAATGCGTGGCACTTAGACTAAAGTCCGCCAGGCAAGAGCTAACGCGCCATCTTTTTCGATAGCGTGAGTAGAAGCGCGTCGGCGCCGGCAATCAAGGGCTGCCGGGGATTTGACCTGCAGAATTCGAGCACTGGGGCCAAGCTTTCCAACATGCCGACCCCCTGGAGGCTATAGTAAGGCTTGCCATCCACGATCTGCGCAACATTGAGGCCGGACACGAAACCAATGACGAAGCCATGCGCGGCTATCTGAACGTCGGTTTCGCCGACATTTTGTATGAAGTCTGCGCAGGCCCAGGTGCCGATTCCAGACATTTGGTCCGACATTTGGGCATGCGCAGCCTCCGCAGAAGCGAATGCGAGAACAGCTAAATATGCCACAACGTGCCACAGCAGGTCATTCAGGCGCGCAAACTTGCGCACTTTTGCGCGCGTCGAGCGATTGTCCGGTGCCACCATACAACGCGCAAAATCGGCTCGATTCGAACTAATTTCTTGCCGCATTGGTGCCCCTCCTTCGCGCGACCACTGATCGAGGCGCGAACGCCAATGTGGGACGTGAGTGTGGGACCGCCTGCGCCCACGACGCAGACAGAGCCAACGCGTTGAAAATAAAGGAAAAAATGGTGGGTGCGACAGGGATTGAACCTGTGACCCCTGCCGTGTGAAGGCAGTGCTCTCCCGCTGAGCTACGCACCCGTACCGGCGAACCGGATCATGTCTGCCGGGCTTTCCGGCGCTCCCCCGATGCGGATCAAGGGAGGGAATGGTGGGCGTGACAAGGATCGAACTTGTGACCCCTACGATGTCAACGTAGTGCTCTCCCGCTGAGCTACACGCCCCATTTCCAATCTGCACCGCAAGCGACGCCGACGCGCCGCATAGACCACAAAACCCCGGCAGCGGTCAAGTGCCCCGAACGGGCATTTGCCGATGCAGTCAGGCCGCCGCCAGTATGCGCTCGACCTCACCCACGAGATCGCGCAGATGGAAGGGCTTGGAGAGTACCGCTGCGTCGCGCGGCGCCTCGTTGTCGGGGTTGAGGGCCACTGCGGCAAAGCCGGTGATGAACATCACCTTGAGGTCCGGATCGAGCTCGGTGGCCCGCCGGGCCAGCTCGATGCCATCCATTTCCGGCATCACGATATCGGAAAGCAGCAGGGAAAAAGGCTCCTCGCGCAGGCGCTCATAGGCGGATCGGCCATTGTCGAACGAGATGACATCATAGCCGGCATTCTTGAGCGCACGCGTCAGGAACTGGCGCATGTCATTGTCGTCTTCGGCGAGCAGGATTCGCTTCATCGCAAGCCTCGGGAGAGTCGTCACCCCGGATCAATACAAAGAGATGCTTAATCTAAGTTTACCGCTTGGCAACCATGCGGGGCCGGCTGTCGCATCCCCCTGCCGTGACTGGACAAAGCAGCACCGCCTCGGCACATTGGCGCCAAAAGAGGAGATCAGCCCTTGTTTTCGGACTTCCGGGACAGGCCGGCATTCGAGACGATACGGCCGCGACGGCTCGCGACGCCGCTGGTTTTCAACTCCGCCCATTCCGGACGCGACTATCCCGAACGCTTCCTTGCCATGACCCGGCTCGATGCCCTGTCGATTCGCCAGTCCGAGGATGCCTTTGTCGACGCGCTCTTCGCCCGCGCCCCGCATGTCGGCGCCCCGCTGCTCAGGGCACATTTTCCCCGCGCCTATCTCGACGTCAACCGCGAGCCCTGGGAACTCGACCCGGCCATGTTCGCCGATGCCCTGCCCGAGCGCGCCAATGTCGGTAGCCCGCGGGTGGCGGCGGGCCTTGGCACGATCGCAAAGCTCGTCGCCGAGAACAAGCCGATCTATCGCGAGCCCCTGCTGTTCGAGGATGCGCGGACGCGGATCGAAGGCATCTACCAGCCCTATCACACGACGCTGCAACGGCTTTTGAGCGAGGCCTCCGCCAGCTTCGGCATCGCCGTGCTCATCGACTGCCACTCGATGCCGCGGCTGCATCGGCAGGGCGATCGGCTGGCCCCGGACGTGGTGCTGGGTGACCGCTACGGCACCACCTGCGCCCCGGCGCTGGTCGACTTCGTCGAAACCGCCTTTACCGCCGCCGGGCTGCGCGTGGCCCGCAACAGGCCTTATGCGGGCGGTTTCATCACCCGCACCTATGGCCGGCCCGGCCATGGGCTGCATGCGCTGCAGATCGAGATCAGCCGGCATCTCTACATGAACGAGGTGACACTCGAGCCCCATCAGGGCTTTCCGGCGACGCGCGTGCTGATGGAGCGGCTGATCCTGGCGCTGGCCGGCATGGATCTCCAGGCCATCTGCCGGCCCACCGAACCGATGAAGGCCGCGGCGGAATAGCGCCCGCCATCCCCTGCCCCCGCAAAGAAAACGGGCCGCGCGAGCGGCCCGAGTCAAGGGAGGAAACGATGGAAGCGCACGGCCGCGAAACACCTTGGGGGCGCGGCGGCCGGATGTGCACTCGCCCATCCATCATGCCCATAAAGCGTTGAACCGATTTGACGCGAGGGACAAGCCGCTCTTAACCAGTTCCGGGATAGAAGGGCCTCGTGGGGCCAGCGCTGTTGCATAAATGATTCATGCGGCGGACAGGGCCGAAGAACCGGGCCAGACCGATGACACCGCATTTTCCCGATGGGCTCGACGCCGACCGCGTGCTCAGGACGCTTCTTGCCGCCGCCGAGGCCGCTGCCGAGCTGACGCTTTCGCGCTTTCGCACCCCGCTCGCTGTCGAGAACAAATTTGCCATCGGCTTCGACCCGGTGACCGAGGCCGACCTGATGGCCGAAACCGCCATCCGCAAGGTGATCGAGGAAGCCTTTCCCGACCACGGCATCACGGGCGAGGAATGGGACCCCAAGGCGGCCGACAGCGCCTTTGAGTGGATCATCGACCCTATCGATGGCACGCGAGCCTATATCTCGGGCGTACCGGTGTGGGGCACGCTCATCGGCCTCACCCATCGCGGCCGCGCCGTGGCCGGGCTGATGGCCCAGCCGTTTACCGGTGAAAGCTGGATCGGCATGCCGGGTGAAACCCACTACGTACATCGCGATACCAACGCGGTGGCGCGCACAAGCGGGGTGGATAAACTGGCCAAGGCCAAGCTCTCGACGACTACACCCGAGCTCTTCAGCAACGGGCTCGCCGATGTCTGGACCGCGGTGCGCAACGCGGCGCTTCAGTGCCGCTACGGGCTCGACTGCTACGCTTATTGCCTGCTGGCCAGCGGCCATATCGACCTCGTGGTCGAGGCGGGACTCAAGAATGTCGACATCGCGCCGCTCATCCCCATCATCGAGAATGCCGGTGGCATCGTCACCAACTGGCAGGGCGGCCCGGCCGAAACCGGCGGCAACTGCATCGCCGCCGCCACACCGGCGCTGCATGCCGAAACCCTCGCGCTCATTCGCCGCCACGGCGGCTGAGATCAGCGCGACTGCGTGGTGATGAAGGCGTCGAACGCCGCCAGCACCTGCGCCCTTATCGCATCGGCCTCCATGAACAGCTCGTGCCGGGCCGCCGGCACCAGCACGTGCCGGCCGGTGCGCATCCTGAGGCCCAGCCGCTCGGTGGTGACCGTCGAGACCACGCTGTCGCGCGCCGCAGCCAGCATCAGGGTGGGGATCTTCACCGCGACGGGGAAGCTGTCGGTGCCCGCCTGATCCATCGCATGCATCGCCGCCGCCACCCAGCGCACCGCCGGCCGCCCGATGGCCAGCCCCGGCTCGGCCTCGAGCACCTTTACGCTGCGCATGTAGCGGCGAAAGTCCGAGGTCAGCGGATTATTGGCAAAGGCGCGCTCGGAGGGCGGCCGCTCGCTCCGTCGCCCCACCGGCAGCTGGCCGGCCCCGAAAAAGCAGAGCGCATCGGCAAGCCTTGCGGTACCCCGCAGCGATAGCCTCTGGCGATCGAGCCCGAGCATGGGAGCCGAAAGGAACAGCCGATCGAACATCATGCGGTCGCGCACCGCTGCATGCAGGGCCACGAGCCCACCCATGGAATGACCCACTGCATAATAGGGCGGCGGGGTATCGGGCAGCAGCACCGAGCGGTGGAAGCTCTTGAGATCGACCCAGTAATCCTCGAACCGATCGACATAGCCGAGCAGCGGATTGCGCGCGAGGCGCTGCGAACCGCCCTGTCCGCGCCAGTCGAAGGTGGCGACGGCAAAGCCGCGCTTGCGGAAATCGGCGATGGTCTCGAAGTATTTCTCGATGAACTCGGTGCGCCCGTGCAGCAGGCAGATGGTGCCCCGATGCGGCCCATCCGAGCGCAGCCAATAGGCATAGCGCAGGGCAACGCCATCCTCGGCGGCGAACCGGCCGACCCGCGCGCCCTCGGGCACCGGATTGTCCGGGTGGCTGACAAGGCTTGGCGGAAGGGCAGTGTCGGTCATGAGGACATCCAGGCCGGAAAGCCGGCTTTCGTCAGCCGCTCCCTCAAGCGTCTAATGCCTTTTTGCCTAAAAGTGAAAAGCCTTTGCCGATGAAAGCAGAAAAGGCCGGCGCCATGGGCAACCGGCCTTTTCCTGGGGGCCCCGGTGCGGGGGGCGGGTGACTGGGGTCCCCCCGAGTGCATCGCTGCAGCAGACAGTGTGCACAGTTCTGTTGGTAACAAAGCCGCGATGAACCCCGCTTGATGGCCCCATTCATTTCCCGTTCAGCGATGCGGCCCCTTGAACCGCAAAAGGCCGATCCTAAATCATGGCTGTCCGCCGGGCATAACCGGGGACCGACGCGGCCGATGCGCTTGCCACCTCACGGGAGCGCGAAAAGGCCTTAGCGCCGCAACACGTTGCTCAATGGAGAATGTGACATGCAGACCTTCGATTTTTCCCCCTTCTATCGCTCCACCGTCGGCTTTGATCGGCTGTTCAACCGTCTCGACGGGCTGGTCGGGCAGGAAGCCAAGACCTATCCGCCCTACAATATCGAGCGCCTGGGCGAGAACGCCTATCGCATCTCGGTGGCCGTTGCCGGCTTTGCCAGCGACGAGATCGTCATCGAGAGCAAGGAGAACAGCCTCGTGATCAAGGGTGCCAAGGCGCCCGAGGCCGACGACAAGGCCCGTGAATTCCTCCATCGCGGCATTGCCGAGCGCGCCTTCGAGCTGCGCTTCCAGCTGGCCGACTATGTCGAGGCGACCGGCGCCAACCTCGAGAACGGGCTGCTCCATCTCGAGCTCAAGCGCGAGCTGCCCGACAGCAAGAAGGCCCGCCAGATCGCCATCGGCACCGGCGGCAACGGGGCGACCAAAACCATCGAGGACAAGACGGTCAACTGACCGGACAGAGCCTCAAGTCCATCAGGGACTGATCGAAGCGCAGGTCGAAAGGCCTGCGCTTTTTTGCATGCGGACGCGCCGGCAGGGCGTGGCCCATCCGGGTTTGGGAAAGGTTGGGCGGCCCGGCGAGGCGGTTCGCCTCGAAGCGGGTGGTCCGCAGTTGGGTGAGACTTGCGCCTCGCCGGGTGTTCGGGATTTTTGGCTGGGTCGGGATGCGAACGGGGCGTTTGGGCTATGTCCCCGGGTCCCGGGAGTGTTGAGCTCCCGTCCTGGCCTTGGCCCTCTGGCCATACACATCATCGACGGCCTGCAGGCCCGCGACCGGCCCCGCACCCGCATCCCACCCCGATCGTTCGTCGCGACACCGCCCGGGTGGGAGATGGGGGGCATTATGGGGGTGGTAGGTGGGGGCGGGGATAAGTTCGATGCGTTCACGCTCCTGCCGGAGAGCTGTCATGGTGAGGAGCGCCAAAGGCGCGTCTTGAACCATGGGCGCCCTTCACCTCTCCCTTGGGGGAGAGGTCGGCGCGGAGCGCCGGGTGAGGGGGCCTTGCGATCTCGCAAGCGGCAAGGCCCCCTCACCCTCACGCCATTCGAGCATAGCTCTCATGGCCTTCTCCCCTCAAATCGCTCCCCCGGAGCGATTTGAGGGGAGAAGCCTCCGAAGGGAGAGGGGACGCAGGAGCCGAGGCATATGGGATGAAGGCGGGACGGGATGTTCGGTGTGCCCGGCCCTCGTCCTTCGAGACGCCCCTGCGGGGCTCCTCAGGATGAGGACCTCTGTGAAGTGTACGAGAGACCTCACTGGATCCCGACTTTCGTAGGGATGACGAGGCAGCGGATTTCGCCGCAGCCTCTGTACTTCCCTTACCGCGGCAGTTCGGTTTTGCCCATCAGGTGGAGGTCGACGGCGCGGGCGGCCTGGCGGCCTTCGCGGATGGCCCAGACGACGAGGCTCTGGCCGCGCCGCATGTCGCCGCAGGAGAAGAGCTTTTCGCGGCTGGTCTTGTAGGAGAGCGTATCGGCAAAGACATTGCCGCGCTTGTCGAGCTCGACGCCCGAGGCCTTGACCATGCCATCCTGAACAGGGCCGACAAAGCCCATGGCGAGCAGCACCAGATCGGCCTTGAGGACGAATTCGGTGCCCGGGATGGGCTGGAACTTCTCATCGGCGCGGGCGCAGTGCAGGGCCTTGACCTTGCCGTCCTCGCCCTCGAAACGCACGGTGGCCACGGCAAAATCGCGGACCACGCCCTCTTCCTGGCTCGAGGAGGTGCGCATCTTCATCGGCCAATTTGGCCAGGTCAGGCCCTTGTTTTCCTTCTCGGGCGGGGCCGGCATGATCTCGATCTGCGTGACCGAGAGGGCGCCCTGGCGATTGGAGGTACCGATGCAGTCCGAGCCCGTATCGCCGCCCCCGATGACCACCACATGCTTGCCGCCGGCAAGGATGGGACTGGCATTGTCGAGATTTTCCTCGGTGATGCGGCGGTTCTGCTGGCCGAGGAAATCCATGGCGAAATGGATGCCTTCGAGCTCGCGGCCGGGAATGGGCAGGTCGCGCGGCTTTTCGGCGCCACCGGCCATCACCACAGCGTCATGGCTTTCGGCAAGCTCGTCGATGCTGACATCGTGTCCGACATTGACGCCGGTATGGAGCACGACGCCCTCGGCAACCATCTGCTCGACACGCCGATCGATCAGGCGCTTGTCGAGCTTGAAATTGGGAATGCCGTAGCGCATCAGCCCGCCGATGCCGTCGGCCTTCTCGTAAAGATGCACCTCATGGCCTGCGCGTGCCAGCTGCTGGGCGCAGGCCATGCCGGCCGGGCCCGAGCCGATGACGGCGACGCGCTTGCCCGTGCGCACCGGGTTGAGATGCGGGGTGATCCAGCCCTCTTCCCAGCCCTTGTCGACGATCGCGCATTCGATGGTCTTGATGGTGACCGGGGTATCGGGGATGTTGAGCGTGCACGAGGCCTCGCACGGGGCGGGGCAGATGCGGCCGGTGAATTCGGGGAAATTGTTGGTGGAGTGAAGGTTCTTGAGCGCCTTCAGCCAGTCGCCGCGATAGACGAGGTCGTTCCAGTCCGGGATCTGGTTGTTCACCGGGCAGCCATTGTGGCAGTAGGGCACGCCGCAATCCATGCAGCGGGCCGCCTGCTCGCGGGTGCCGGCATCGCCCAGGGGGATGACGAACTCTTCGTAATGGCGGACGCGGTCGGCCGCCGGCGCGTATTTGCGGTCGCGCCGGTCGATCTCGAGGAAACCTGTGATCTTGCCCATTGGTTGTTCTCCCCTTACTCGGCGGCGACGTGCTGTTCGGCCGACTGCTGCGCTTCCATCTCGGCGAGGGCGCGGCGGTATTCCACCGGCATCACCTTGCGGAACTTGGGCAACCAGGCCTCCCAGTTCTCGAGGATCTCGGCAGCGCGCCGCGACCCGGTGAAACGCTTGTGGCGCAGGATGAGGCTGTAGAGCCGTTCCACATCGCGCTTGCCCAGATCCGAGAGGATCTCGACGACGCCCTTGGTCTGCAGGTCGCCGGTCTGGTGGAACTCGCGCTCGCGCAGCTCCTCCTCCTCGACCACCGGCTCGAGCGCCACCATCGACATGTTGCAGCGGCTCTCGAAGCTCTCGTCCTCGTCGAGCACATAGGCCACGCCGCCCGACATGCCGGCGGCGAAGTTGCGCCCGGTGCGCCCGAGCACCACGACGACGCCGCCCGTCATGTATTCGCAACCATGATCGCCGGTGCCCTCGACGACGGCGATGGCACCCGAATTGCGGACCGCGAAGCGCTCGCCGGCCACGCCGCGGAAATAGCATTCCCCGGTGATGGCGCCGTAAAGCGCGGTGTTGCCGACAATGATCGCATCCTCGGGCACAAAGCCCGCATTGTCGGCGGGGCGCACGACGAGCCGGCCGCCCGATAGGCCCTTGCCGACATAGTCGTTGGCTTCGCCCACGAGATCGATCGAGATGCCCTTGGTGACCCAGGCCCCGAAGCTCTGCCCCGCCGTGCCCGAGAGCGAGATGGCGATGGTATCCTCGGGCAGGCCGGCATGGCCGTAGCGCTTGGCCACTTCGCCGCCCAGCATGGCACCGGCCGAGCGGTTGACGCTGGCGATGGTGGTTTCGATGTGCACCGGGGTGCCATTTTCGAGCGCCGGCATCGCCTCGGCGATCAGCTTGCGATCGAGGATGTCCACGATGGGATGATCCTGCGTCTCGCAGTGATATATGGCGACGCCTTCATCGGCCTCGGGCTTGTGGAAGAGGCGCGAGAAATCGAGCCCCCTGCCCTTCCAGTGGTCGACCACGGCGCGCTTGTCGAGCATCTGCATCTGCCCGACCATTTCCTTGACGCGGCGATAGCCCATCGCGGCCATCAGCTCGCGCACTTCCTCGGCGACGAAGAACAGGTAGTTGATGACATGCTCGGGCTTGCCGGTGAAGCGCTTGCGCAGCACCGGGTCCTGCGTGGCGATGCCCACAGGGCAGGTGTTGAGATGGCACTTGCGCATCATGACGCAGCCCGCCGCGATCAGCGGAGCGGTGGCCATGCCGAACTCGTCGGCACCCAGAAGCGCGCCGATGACGATGTCGCGCCCGGTGCGCAGGCCGCCATCGACCTGCACGGCGATGCGGCCGCGCAGCTTGTTGCCCACCAGCGTCTGGTGGGTTTCGGCAAGCCCGATCTCCCATGGGGAACCAGCATGCTTGAGCGAAGTCAGCGGGGACGCGCCCGTGCCGCCCTCATAGCCCGAGATGGTGACATGGTCGGCCCGCGCCTTGGAGACGCCGGCGGCAACCGTGCCCACCCCGACCTCGGAGACGAGCTTGACCGACACCTGGCCGGTGGGGTTGACGTTCTTGAGGTCGAAGATCAGCTGGGCCAGATCCTCGATCGAATAGATGTCGTGGTGCGGCGGGGGCGAGATGAGCCCGACGCCCGGGGTGGAATGGCGCACCTTGGCGATGACCGCATCGACCTTGTGGCCGGGCAGCTGGCCGCCCTCGCCGGGCTTGGCGCCCTGGGCCATCTTGATCTGGATCATGTCGGAATTGACCAGATATTCCGTGGTCACGCCGAACCGGCCCGAGGCCACCTGCTTGATGGCCGAGCGCATGGAATCGCCATTGGGCAGCGGCTGGAAGCGATCGGGCTCCTCGCCACCCTCGCCGGTATTGGACTTGCCGCCGATGCGGTTCATCGCAATCGCCAGGGTGGTGTGCGCCTCGCGGCTGATCGAGCCGAAGCTCATCGCGCCGGTGGAGAAGCGCTTGACGATCTCGGAGGCCGGCTCGACCTCCTCGAGCGGCACGGGCGTGCGGCCATCTTCCTCGGCACTCCGGATGCGGAAGAGCGAGCGGATGGTGAGGTGCTTCTGGTCGTCTTCGTTGATGAGCCTGGAGAACTCCCGATACTTGT
This sequence comes from Devosia enhydra, assembly GCF_900119845.1. Classification (GTDB taxonomy): domain Bacteria; phylum Pseudomonadota; class Alphaproteobacteria; order Rhizobiales; family Devosiaceae; genus FPKU01. The sequence continues at coordinate 96,390 of NZ_FPKU01000004.1, read as the reverse complement.
CGGGCAGGTTGCCGCGCGCCGCGTGCTGCAGGCTCGCAACGGTCTCGGAGCGCCACACATGGGCCTCCCCGCGCTGGCGGAAGGCATAATCCCCGCCCACATCGAGCGAATCCTCGAGCACCGGGGAATTACCGAAGGCCTCGGCATGGCGCCGCACCGTCTCCTCGGCGATCTCCTTGAGGCCGGCGCCCTCGATGGTGGTGGCGGTGCCGGTGAAGTAGCGGTTGACGAACTCGGTGGTGAGCCCCACCGCATCGAAGATCTGCGCGCCGCAATAGGACTGGTAGGTCGAAATCCCCATCTTGGCGGTGACCTTGAGGATGCCCTTGCCGATCGCCTTGATGTAGCGATAGACGAGCTCGTGCTCATCGACCTCGGGGGGGAGATAGTCTTCCTTCATCGCGAGCAGCGTCTCGAAGGCGAGATAGGGGTTGATGGCTTCGGCGCCATAGCCGGCCAGCGCGCAGAAATGATGGATTTCGCGGGCTTCGCCGGTCTCGACCACAAGGCCCACCGACGTGCGCAGGCCCTTGCGGATGAGGTGGTGATGCACGCCGGCAGTGGCCAGCAGCGCCGGAATGGCGATGCGGTCGGGCCCGATGGCACGATCGGAGAGGATGATGATGTTGGTGCCCGCATGCACGGCCATCTCGGCATCCGAGAACAGCTCGTCGAGCGCGCGCTTCATGCCCTCGGCGCCCGAGGCGGCCGGATAGGTGATGTCCAGCGTCTTGGACTGGAAGGGATTGTCTTCCATGCCGCCAATGGCGCGGATCTTTTCGAGATCCTCATTGGTCAGGATGGGCTGGCGCACTTCGAGGCGCTTGCGGTTGCCCGAGCCTTCGAGATCGAGCAGGTTCGGCCGCGGCCCGATGAACGAGACGAGGCTCATCACCAGCTCCTCGCGGATCGAATCGATCGGCGGATTGGTGACCTGCGCGAAGTTCTGCTTGAAATAGGTGTAGAGCAGCTTGGACTTGTCCGAGAGCGCCGAGATCGGCGTGTCGGTGCCCATCGAGCCCACGGCCTCCTGGCCGGTTGCGGCCATGGGGGTGAGCAGGAGCTTCAGGTCTTCCTGCGTGTAGCCAAAGGCCTGCTGCCGGTCGAGCAGCGGCACGGGGCTGTCCTTGGGCTCATAGGCCACAGGGGGCAGGTCCTCGAGCACGATCTGGGTGCGGGCCAGCCACTTGCGATAGGGATGGGCCTTGGCGAGCTCGGCCTTGATCTCGTCGTCGGAAACGATGCGGCCCTGCTCGAGATCGATCAGCAGCATCTTGCCCGGCTGCAGGCGCCACTTGCGCTTGATGCGATCCTGCGGGATGGGCAGCACGCCGGCTTCGGAGGCCATGATGACCTCGTCGTCCGCCGTCTCGATATAGCGGGCCGGACGCAGGCCGTTGCGGTCGAGCGTGGCGCCGATCTGCTTGCCATCGGAAAAACACATGGCGGCGGGGCCGTCCCACGGCTCCATCAGCGCGGCGTGATATTCGTAGAAGGCGCGCCGGTCCTCATCCATCAGCGGATTGCCGGCCCAGGCCTCCGGGATCAGCATCATAGCGGCATGGGGCAGCGAATAGCCGCCGCGCAGCAGGAATTCGAGCGCGTTGTCAAAGCACGCCGTATCGGACTGGCCCTCGTAGGAAATCGGCCACAGCTTGGCGATATCGGCGCCATAGAGCTTGGAGGTGACGCTGGCCTGCCGGGCCGCCATCCAGTTGACGTTGCCGCGCACCGTGTTGATCTCGCCATTGTGCGAGACGAAGCGATAGGGGTGGGCCAGCCGCCAGGAGGGGAAGGTGTTGGTCGAAAAGCGCTGGTGCACGAGCGCCAGGGCGGATTCGAAATCGGGATCGTGCAGGTCGCGATAATAGGCGCCGAGCTGGGCGGCAAGGAACATGCCCTTGTAGACCAGCGTGCGGCAGCTCATCGACACGACGTAGAAATCGGTCGGCTCGCCGGCATAGGCCGAATAGATCTTGGACGAGATGACCTTGCGCAGGATGTAGAGCTTGCGCTCGAAGGCATCGGCGTCGGCGATGTCGGAACCGCGCCCGATGATCACCTGGCGATGGAACGGCTCGGTCGCGGCGATCTCGGGCGCCTTGGAGAGCGAGGAATTGTCCGAGGGCACATCGCGCCAGCCCAGCACGATCTGGCCTTCATCGGCGATGGCACGCTCGACGACGCGCTCCATCTTGGCGCGCAGGGCGGCGTCCTGCGGCATGAAGATGAAGCCGACGGCATATTCGCCCTGCCCCGGCAGATCGATGTCCAGCCGCGCCGCTTCCTTGCGGAAGAAGCGGTCGGGGATCTGCACCATGATGCCGGCGCCGTCCCCCATCAGCGGATCGGCACCAACGGCGCCGCGATGCTCGAGATTTTCGAGAATGGCGAGGCCGTTCTGGACGATCTTGTGGCTGGGGCTGTTCTTGAGGTTGACGATGAAGCCGACGCCGCAGGCATCGTGCTCGCGATTGGGATCGAACAGCCCGGCAGCCACGGGACGGGTGAATTTGCGAGTGGCCGACGCGGTTGCCAGGGGTTGGATTTCGCCCATCCGATCATCAGTCATGTCGCTCGTCCTCGATTATGCGCCGTTTTCAAGCCGGCCGCGTTCAGTCTAATCCCTTCTCGGCACGCCGTCGTCCGGGTCGTACACAAGGGGTACGGCTCGACACAAAAGCGCAATCCGAATTCCTGGAGAGCGGCTCTGCATCCAAATGGCCGCCCATTTGGGACCCAAGGTCCCCGTCGCTCCGTTTCCGCTCACGACAAGCGGGCCAGCCGGCGCAACGTTCGGGGCGCTCCGGGGAGACCGGGCACCCTCATAATTGGACAACAATGTTGTCCTATGTGGTCTACATTGTCATACTTCTAAACAGGGGGCAAGCGGTGCCGACCACTTTTTGAACCCCGCGATAGGAAAATTCCAACTCACAATAGGAGAGTATAGGATTCCCCCGCCGGTTCCGTGACCCGGAACAGCTCAGCCCGCCGCCGGCACGCGCTGCGGACGGCCGATGGCGCTGTAACGCCAGCCTCTGGCGGCCAGATCATCAGGATCGTAGAGGTTGCGCCCATCGATGATGATGCGCCCGGCCATGCGGGTTTCCATCGCGCCGAAATCCGGGACGCGAAACTCCTGCCACTCGGTGACGAGGCAGAGCGCATCGGCGCCATCGAGCGCTTCCTGGGCATCGAAGGTGATGACGAGGTCGGCCCGCTCGCCATAGAGCGCCCGCGTCGCCGTCCCCGCCGCCGGGTCATAGGCGCGCACTGTTCCGCCAGCCGCGAGCACAGCATCGATGAGCCTGAGGCTGGGCGCTTCGCGCATGTCATCGGTATTGGGCTTGAAGGCGAGCCCCCACACCGCGATGGTGCGCCCCCTGATCGCTTCGGCGCCGCCCAGGGCTGTGGCGAGCTTTTCGAACATCACGTGCTTTTGCCGATCATTGACCGCCTCGACGGCCGCAACGAGCGGCATCTCATAGCCCGTGACCTCGCCGGAGCGCCGCAGCGCCCGCACATCCTTGGGAAAGCACGAGCCGCCAAAGCCGGCGCCCGGATAGATGAAGTGGTAGCCGATACGCGGATCGGCGCCGATGCCGAGCCGCACCGCCTCGATATCGGCGCCGAGCCTGTCGGCAAGCCCCGCCATCTCGTTCATGAAGCTGATCTTGGTCGCGAGCATCGCATTGGCGGCATATTTGGTGAGTTCGGCCGAGCGCCGGTCCATCACCATCAGCCGATCATGATTGCGGTTGAAGGGCTGGTAGAGGGTGCGCATCAGCGCCGTGGCGCGCTCGGAGGCGGCGCCCACGATGATGCGGTCGGGCTTCATGAAATCGCCCACCGCCGCGCCCTCCTTGAGGAATTCGGGGTTGGAGACGACGCTGACGGCGTCGTCGCCCCATTCCGCTCCGCCGCGAGCGGAAAGGACGGCACGCATGCGCGCCTCGACGAGATCGCCCGTGCCCACCGGCACGGTGGATTTGGTGACGACGGTGACAGGCCGCGTCATGTGGGTGGCGATGGCTTCGCCCACCGCCAGCACATGGCCAAGATCGGCGTCGCCATTTTCAGCCGGGGGGGTGCCCACCGCGATCATCACCAGATCCGAATGCGCAACCGCATCGGCGGCCGAAAGCGTGAAGCCGAGGCGGCCGGCGGCAAGATTACGCCGCACGAGCGGTTCGAGGCCCGGCTCGAAGATCGGGATGCGCCCGGCCTTCAGGGCGTCGACGCGCGCCGGATCGACGTCGCAGACGAGCACGTCATGGCCCACTTCGGCAAGGCAGGCGCCGGTGACGAGCCCGACATAGCCGGCCCCGAAAATGGTCAGTTTCATACGCAACAGTCCTCAGCCAGGGGCGGCACCTGCCCGGTTCGCCGCAACATTGACCCAGGCGCCGGGAAAAAAGCCGCGTGCATCCACCGGCCAGTTGTCGCCGGGGGGAATGGTCGGCCGCGTGCCCTCGCAGCTCCAGGTGCCGTTGGGGGCAAGCAGATTGCGAGTGCCGGGCCGGCGCGAGCAGAATTCGAGCATTTCATTGAGCGAGGGCGTCATGGCGCAGGCGACCCGGTCATAGGAGCCACAGGCCATCACCGCGCCATCGAGGCACCGCCAGCGCACGCGATCGGGCGAGGCCGAGGGCGGCGCGCCGATGGCGGTGGCCACCACCGGCGGCACGAGCGGCCCGGAATAGCGGTGATCGGGGAAATCGACCGTGCCCACCGTGCGGCAATAGGCAAAGACATCAGTCGTCGCGGCGGCGACGGGAATGGCGGTGGGCTGTGCGACGGCGGTCTGCTGGCGCGCGCCCGCCGGGGCGGGACCGGACGGGGTGGGTGCGGCCGGCGTGGTGGCGACGGCTACGGCCGTGCCGGTCTGCCAGGGCAGAGGACGGGCTTCGAGCACATAGTCGCGATAGACGAAATAGCCCACCGACCCCGCGACCAAGAGCACCAGCACGGTGTTGAGGGCAACAAAGAAGACGAGGGCACCGCCGGCCCGGGCCGGCCTGTCGCCATCGTCGGGGACCGGCACGCCCCGGTCGCGGCGCATGAAGGGCGGGCCTTCGGGCTCGGGTGGCTTGCGGCCCAGGATGGCGAGAATGGCGCCGAAGGCCGAAAGGCCCATGGGGATGAGCGTCGCAAGGCCGGGGCCGCCCGCCCCGCCAAGCGAGCCGATGGCGAACCAGCCCGCGCCGGCCGTCGCCAGCAGCAGGGCGGCGCCATAGCCGCTCGCGAGCGCAAGAAAGCCGCCGAGCACCGCCAGCACCGGCACGCCGAACCAGATGGCGCGCGCGGCCATCTGCTCGGTGCCATCGGGCTGCCACAGGGCGAGGAAAGGCGACAGCTGGTCACCCAGCACGAGCCCGACATAGAGCCAGACCCCGGCCGCCAAAAGGCCGCTCAGCAAGGCAAGGATACGCAAAGTCCTACTCCCCCAAGATGGTAGGATCGCTAACCCGGATGCCGAGCAATATCATCTGAGGCCGCGATGGCAAGCGCCTCCCGCAAACGGGGGCGGCGGGGGACCGCTCAGTTCGCCGCTTCGGCGGTTTCGGCGACCGGTTCGCGCCCCACGCCGAAGGCGTCGGCACGCCCCACGGGGGCCAGCACCAGCATGTCGAGATCGAACCCCGCACCCGGCTCGGGCGCGGCGGCCAGGGTCAAGAGCTCGCTGGCGCGGCGCGGCGCGGCGGTGAGGGAAATGACGGCACCCGCCACTTCGAGCAGGCGGATCTGGCCCAGCCCCTGGAAGGGCGGGCGCAGCATGGCCTGCGCCTCGGTACCGGCGAGCACGTCGGCGACCTCGATCGAGACCCCGCCCCCGCCGCGATAAAAAAGCTTGATCGCCTGGTCGAGATAGAAGGCCACCTTGTCGGCGCCCGCGGCGGAGAGATGGATGCCGTCATCCTTGCGCATCCGCACCCGGTTGCCGTTGAGATCGGGGCCGAAGGCGGTGTAGCGATTGTCCTCGCTGACGAAGCGCTCGTAGATGTCGACGAATTCGGCGCCACTGGCCACGGCCGCGAGGCGATGGATGGAGCTGATCTCGCTCATCGCCTGGGCATAGCTGGGCTGCTCCATCGGCGGCAGACCGACCCAGATCACCGGCTTGCGGGCGGCGCGAAAGAGGTCGAGCACCGCCTGGGCGCGCTCCTGATAGGCCTTGGCCCATTCGGGGGTGAGCGGACGGGCGGCCTCGCCGTCGACGGTGAGGTTCTGCCGATCGTTGATGCCGATGGTGAAGATCGCGAGATCGAAGCTGTCCTTTGCGATGGCGTCGCGGATGGCGCCCGGCCAGTCGAAATAATCGGCGCGCACGAGGCCGGACGAGCCGACGCCCTGGTCGAGCACGACCAGATTGGGGTCCTCGGCAAAGAGCCGCTCGAGCGCCTTGGCAAGGTCGACCGCCATGGAATCGCCGAACACCGCGAGCCGGGTGGCGCCCTCGGCTTTTTCCACCGTCGGCTTGGGCGGCGGCAGGGCAGCGGGGGCGCTGGCGCGGCGGGGCGCCTGCTGTTGCTGCTGGCGCTGCTGCTGTTGCTGCTGCTGGACCTGCTGCTGTTGCTGCTGCTCGCGCCCGCCGAACAGCATGTCCATGAGCGTGCGCCGGCGCGGCGGCTGGGCCTGCTGGGGCTGTTGCTGCTGCTGGCGCCCGAAGAGCTGGGCGACCTCGATGCGGTCGCCATAACCGGGCTGGGCGAGGGCGGGCTGGGCCATGGCCGGGCCGAGATCTGCCATCACCATGCCCGCAAGGGCGAGCAGCACGAGGAGGCCAGCGATGAGTTTGCGCGCGGTCATGGCGATACCCTACCCTATCTTGCGCGCCGGATTAAGGCACCTGATAGAGGCTTGAACCGATCCGCCGTCAGGGAGAAAGGCCGGCGGGCACCGGGGGCACGTCGGCCAGAACGAGGATCGAAACCCGCTGGTTGGCGGCAAGATAAGGATCGTTGGGAAAAAACGGTTCGGTTTCGCCCTTGCCCGTCACCCCATCGATGCGGGCATCGGAGAGGCCGAATTCGCCCAGGATCTGGCGGACCGCATTGGCCCGGTCGGCGGAAAGCTCCCATGGGCCGTAGCGGCTTTCGGCATAGCGGCCGCCCGTGGCGACATGGCCCACGATGCGCACCGGATTGGAGAGCGCCGCAAGCACCGGGGCGATCGCCGCGATGGCCTTTCGCGTCTCCTCATAGGGATATTTCGAGCCTTCGGGAAACATCGGCCGCCCCGTCTGGTCGGCGATGACGATATCGAGGCCCTCGGGGGTGGCATTGACCATGACGGAGGGACCGGCCCGGGCGATCTCGGGCTGGTCGGCCCAGGCCTGGCGGATGCTGGCGGCGGCACTGGCAAAGCCCGCCTCCTGATCGCGATCATTGGGCAGGTCGGGATTGGAGAGGACCTGCGGGCCCTGCATCTCGCCGCCATCATGCTCGGTGGTTGCGAATTCGCTGCTGGCGGCGGTCTCGTCGGCCCCGACGCGGCGGCGGAAATCACGCTCGGGATTGCCCTCGCGCTCCACCATGCCCGAGAGCTTGACCACCGGCTGGATGCCGAAGGCGTGCTGCACCGAGCCGGCAGCGACATTGAGCCGCTCCTGATCCTGCACCGAAAAGCTCAGCAGCATGACGAAGAACGCCATGAGCAGCGACATGAGATCGGCAAACGAGATGACCCAGCTGCCGCCATGCCCGCCACCCCCGCCATGGCCACGCCTCAGGCGCGACATGCTCAGGCGGCCTCGGCGAGGACGTCGCCGCGCTGGTGCAGGGGCAGATAGCTCGAAAGTTCCTCGCGAATGGTGGGCGGCGCCCTGCCCTCGCGGATCATCACCAGCGCATCGATGATCATCGAGCGCGTCGTGCCCTCCCAGTCGGCGCGATAGGCGAGCTTGTCGGCGATGGGCAGCGCGATGACGTTGGAAATGGCCGCGCCGTAAAAGGTGGCGAGCAGCGCGATGGCCATGCCCGGCCCGATCTTCTTGGGATCGTCCATGTGTCCGAACATCGAGACGAGCCCGATGAGCGTGCCCACCATGCCCATGCCGGGGGCGGCATCGCCCAGCGCCTTGTAGACCTTGTGGGCGCCTTCGAGGCGCTCATAGTCGAGATCGCGCTCGCGCTCGAGCGACACGCGGATCGCCTCGGCGGTATAGCCATCGGCGATCATGCGGATGCCGCGACGCAGGAACGGATCCTCGACCCGCGCTTCCTCGAGCGCGATCGGCCCGCGCTTGCGCATGGTGTCGGCCAGCTCCCCGATGGCATCGATGAGAAGGGTGGGCGAGGCGGGCTTGAAAAAGAGCGCGCTCTTGACCCCGAGCCACAGCGACGTGCCAAAGCCCGACAACGTGGTGCGCACCAGTACCGCGAGGGTTGCGCCCCCGATGACCACCACGGCGGGCAGCACGTGGAGGAAGGACATCGGGTTTGAGCCTTCGAGCAGGATGGCCGCGAGCAGCACCCCGACACCGCCGACGATGCCGACTATTGTTGCGATATCCACCTGAGACGCTCCCCGAACCGACCGGGCGAGACTGCCATGCAGGGCGATAAACCCGCCTTAAGGCACAGGGTTAATCGTGGGTTAGCGCCCAGGCGCTCAGGGCGAAAGCCCTGCCGGAACCGGCGGTTTGTCGAACATCACGAGGATCGAGACGCGCTGGTTTGCGGCAAGATAGGGATCGTTGGGGAAGAACGGATCGGTATCGGCGCGCCCGGCGACCGCCGAGATGCGCGACAGCGGCAGCCCGAACTCGCCTAGCATCTGGCGCACCGCATTGGCACGATCGGAAGAGAGCTCCCAGGGGCCGTAGCGATCGCTGGCATAGGCACCCCCGGTGGCCACATGCCCGGAAATGCGGATGGCGTTGGGCAGCCGGGCGAGAATGGGTGCGATGGCGGCGATGGCCTTGCGGGTCGCCTCGTATGGGAATTTCGACCCCTCGGGGAACATCGGGCGGCCCTGCTGGTCGGCGATGACGATATCGAGCCCTTCTTCCGTCTGCCGCACGATGAGATTGGGCGCGGCCTGTGCCAGATCGGGATTTTCGGCCCAGGCCTGCCTTATACTGGCGGCGGCGAGTGCGAAGCGCTGGTCATCCTCGACTGTATTGGGCGCGACGCGATTGCTCTGGATCTCGGCGCCCTGCTGCGGGCTCGTCCGATCCTGCTCCTCGGTGGCGAACTGGCTGTCCTGCTGATTGGGATCGGCTGAGGTGCGGCGCAGGAAATCGCGCTCGGGATTACCCTCGCGCTCGAAGACGCCGGCCGGGCTGCGCACCTGGGTCAGCCCGAAGGCATCCTTCATCGAGCCCGCGACCACCTGCAGAGTCTCATCGTCCGGGATCGAGAAGGAGATGATAAGCACGAAAAAGCAGACGAGGATCGACATGAGGTCGGCAAAGGTGACGAGCCATGCCGGAACCTCGCTGGGGCCGAGCGACTTGCGCGCCATCGCGGTCAGGCCGCCTCGGCCAAGGCCTGCCGGCCCTGCTGGTCGGGCAGGTAGGCGACGAGTTTTTCACGCACCACGCTGGGCGAGACCTGTTCGCGCACCAGTAGCACGCCATCGATGATGAGGGTCTGGGCGATCTCTTCTTCGATGAGGCGGGCGGCGAGCTTTTCGGCGATCGGCAGGCAGACGAGATTGGCAAGCACGGCGCCATAAAGCGTGGTCAGCAGCGCCACCGCCATGGCCGGGCCGATGGTGGAGGGATCCTCCATGTTGCCCAGCATCTGCACGAGGCCCACCAGCGTGCCGATCATGCCGAAGGCGGGCGCCGAATCGCCCAGCGCCTTGAAGACGCGCTGCCCCTCGGTCAGGCGCCCCAGATAGAGGTCGCGCGAGAGTTCCATCGCCTCGCGGATGAAGGTGGATTCATAGCCGTCGGCGATGAACTGGGCGCCCTTCCTGAGATTGGCATCCTCGTCCTCGAAGCCGTCGAGCCCGAGCGGGCCGCTGCGGCGCACCGTCTCGCTCATGGTCACGATGCGGGCGATGACGTCGCGCGATTCCACCTTGCCCTGGGTGAAGGCGACCTTGCAGCCGATGAGGAGCGCGCGACCGATGCCCGCGAGCGGAAAGCGGATGAGGGTTGCGGCAAGCCCGCCCCCGATAACGATGAGGATCGACGGCATGTCCACGAAAGCCATGAACGAGCCGCCCAGATAGATCGCGTAGCCGATGACGCCGGCGCCCACCAGCATGCCGATAATGGTTGCGAGATCCATGACCTACCCCGGAATGCGCCTGATACGGGCGCCTTTGGGGAGCATAGTTAGGCGCAATTGGCTAATCGGGGATTAACCTTACCGGGAGGTTGGCGACATCACACCACTAGCGTCGGCGCCGCATCGGGGCGGCCGCACCAAAGCCTTCATTAACCATGTTCTGGGAATGTGGGCCCAACCAAGGATCGCCGATGCCCGCCTTTTCTGCCCCCATGTCCACCGCAGGCCTTTTTCTGCTGCTGACGCTCGCGGCGGTGCCGGTGGCGCAGGCCCAGGGGTTTGGCGATGGCTCGGCCACCTCCAACCCGGACCTGCTCGCGCCCGGCTCGTGCATCGCCTGCGCCAGCGACGTCGCGCCGCTCGAGGCCGGCCCGGCCTATACCTACTGGTCGCTCGGCCTGCGCGGCGCCTATGTGGTGGACAACCAAGGCAGCAGCTTCGAGACCCTCGTGCTGCCCAGCGTCGGCATGGGCATGGAGGGAGGGCGGCGCAGCTACACGCTGGGCGCCGGGGCAGAGCTCTCCAAGGCAACCGACGAGCCGGCACGGATCAATTATCTCTGGGGCGCGGTGGATGGCACCTACAAGCTCGACAGCCTGACGCGCTTCGAAGGCGGGCTCGATCTCAATGTCGGGCAATCCTCGATCAACGAGCCCTGGCAGCAGGATGATGTGGCCAATGCCTCGGTGGAGATTGCGCTCGACGGCGAAGGCGCCATCATCCGCGATCTCGGGCGCTTCACGCTCACCGCGCGCGGCACGGGCGGACGCTCGGTCTATGGTCCGAACGGGCTTTCGGACGGGTCGAGCCTCTCCATGGACCACAAGAACAACTGGCGGGCCGGCGGCGGGCTCAGGCTCGGCTACGCGCTCACCCCGATCATCGGGGTGTTCGGGGATGTGAGCGGCAGCCGCCAGATGTTCGACACCCCCTCGCCCACGCTGGGGGTGCGGCAGGACAACGACACCTATGTCGCCAAGGCCGGCGTGACTGCCAATTGGGAAAACCATCTCGAAATCGAATATGCCGTGGGGCTCGGGCTGCGCCGTTTCACCGACGAAAGCCTCTCGGACGTGGCGTCGACCCAGTATGAGGCGCGCCTGACCTATACCCCCAACGTGCTGACCACGGTCACCGCCGAAGCCTATTTCGGGCTGGGCGACGAAACGGTGACGAGTGCGGAGACGACCCCGATCGAGGCGAACCTGCTGGTCGGCGTCGCCCACACGCTCAACCCGACACTGACCCTGCGCGGCTCGGCCCGCTATGACTGGGAGCAAAAGGTGGGCGGCACCGAGCCCGACAGCGAATACGCGCTGGGGGTGGGGGCCGACTACATCGTCAACCCGCGCACCACCATCACCGCCGATTATACCTATATCAATGGCATTCGCGGCCTCAACCCGCCCGATGTCGAGCACCGGGCGGTGGTGGGCCTGACCTTCACCAAATAGGGCGGCCGGGGCTCATTTGAGCCCGGCGGCCAGTTCCTTGATCTCTGCCATGAAGGCCGAGGCGATGTCGGGCCGGTCGAGGGCATAGGCGACATTGGCGGTGAGAAAGCCGATCTTGGAGCCGCAGTCGAACGAGCGGCCCTGATATTTCACGCCGGTGAAGCGCTGGGTCTCCATCAGCTTGTGCATGGCGTCGGTGATCTGGATCTCGCCACCCGCCCCGCGCACGCCCTTGGCGAGCAGCGCGAAGATCTCGGGCTGGATGATGTAGCGGCCCGAGATGATGAGGTTGGAGGGCGCATCCTCGGGCTTGGGCTTTTCCACCATCTGGTTGATCTCGAAGCCGGTATCGGGGCCCGCGCCGCGCCCGACGATGCCATAGGACGAGACCTCGGAGGGCTTGCACTCCTCGACGGCCAGCACGTTGCCGCCATGCTCCTCATAGGCCGCCATCATCTGGCTCAGAACGCCCGGGGTACCCTTGAACAGCATGTCGGGCAAAAGCAGCGCGAAGGGACGGTCGCCCACGAGGTCGCGGGCGCACCACACCGCATGGCCGAGCCCCAGCGGCTCCTGCTGGCGGGTGAAGCTCGACTGGCCAGCCTGCGGCAGGTCGCGCCGCAATTCCGCGAGTGCCTCGAGCTTGCCGCGGGCCTCGAGCGTTTCCTCGAGCTCGAACTGCTTGTCGAAATGGTCTTCGATGACGCCCTTGTTGCGCCCGGTGACGAAGACGAAATGCTCGATGCCGGCCTCGCGCGCCTCATCGACGGCATACTGGATCAGCGGCCTATCGACGACGGTCAGCATTTCCTTGGGCATCGCCTTGGTCGCCGGCAGGAAGCGCGTCCCCAGCCCGGCTACGGGGAAGACAGCGGTGCGCACTTTTCTGTTCAAGTCATCTCTCCAGTCTCACGTCTTGCGGTAATCCTATCGCAACCGCGCCCGGTTAGCATACCCACCGTTAATCCAGCGGAACGAAAGGGCTGCGATGAGCGTGCTCGTGACAGGCGGCGCCGGCTATATCGGCAGCCATACGGTTTTGCGGCTGTGCGATGCCGGGCAGGACGTGGTGGTGCTCGACAACCTGACCACGGGCTTTGACTGGGCGGTGGACCCGCGCGCCGAGTTCGTTCAGGGCGATGTCGCAGACGGCGCCCTGACACGGAGCCTCATCGCCAGCCACGGGATTTCCGCGATCATCCATTTCGCCGGCTCGATCATCGTGCCCGAATCGGTTGCCGATCCGCTCAAATACTATCGCAACAATACCAGCGCCTCCCGCTCGCTGATCGAAGCGGCGGTGGAGGGCGGGGTCAGCCATTTCATCTTCTCATCGACCGCCGCCGTCTATGGCATGTCGGGGCTCGAACCGGTGGGCGAAGACGCAGCCCTCGCGCCGGTCTCGCCTTATGGCCGCTCCAAGCTGATGACCGAGATGATGCTGGCCGATGTCGCGGCCGCCCATCCCCTGACCTATGGCGTGCTGCGTTATTTCAACGTCGCGGGCGCCGATCCCAGGGGGCGGACCGGCCAGTCGACGGCCGGGGCGACGCATCTGATCAAGGTGGCGGCCGAGGCGGCGCTGGGCAAGCGCGAGAAGGTCGCGGTCTTTGGCGACGATTTCCCCACCCCCGACGGCACCGGGGTGCGCGACTACATCCACGTCACCGACCTGGCCGACGCCCATGCGCTGCTGCTCGAGCATCTGCGCGATGGCGGGGCCTCGACGACGCTCAATTGCGGCTATGGCAAGGGCGCCTCGGTGCGGCAGGTGCTGGAGGCGGTGCGGCGGGTGTCGGGTGTGGAGTTCACCATCGAGCAGGGGCCGCGCCGGGCGGGCGATCCGGCCGCGATCGTCGCGCGGGCCGACAGGATCCGCGAGACTTTGGGCTGGGTGCCGGCCCATGACGATCTCGATGCCATCATTGCCTCGGCGCTGCGCTGGGAGCAGCATCTGAGCCAGCGCAACCGGCATGGCTGATCGGGGATTCGTTCCCCGGCGACACCCCTGCCCGCCCGCGAGGAGACCATCATGACGCGCTTCTGGCTCATTGCCCTCGCCATGCTGCTGAGTGCCGGGCCCGCCCTCGCCCAGCCCACCGAGAGCTTTGCCGCATTCATCAGGGGCTTCGAGGCCGAAGCGGTGGCGGCGGGCATCAGCTCGGATGTCTATCGCGATGCCATGGCTGGGCTGACGCCGGACCCCGATACCCCGCGCCTCGTCACCACCCAGCCCGAATTCACCACGCCGGTGTGGGAGTATATCGACACCCGCGTGACCCAAAGCCGCATCGCGCGTGGGCAGGCGGCGATGGGGCGCAACAGCCAGCTCTTTGAACGCATCGGGCGGCAGACGGGCGTCGACCCGTACCTTCTGGGCGCCATCTGGGGCATCGAGACCGATTACGGCACGGTGCTCGACAATCGCCGCCTGATCCGCCCGATCATTCGCTCGCTCGCCACCCTCGTGCATCAGCGGCGCACGCGCTATCTCGAGGACAAGGCCGACCTGATCGCGGCGCTCACCCTGCTGCAATGGGGGCCGCTGACGCGCGAGACGCTGATCGGGTCATGGGCCGGCGCCATCGGGCACCTGCAGGTCAACCCCTCAAACGTGGTGCGCTTCGGCACCGATGGCGATGCCGACGGACGCATCGACCTGCATGGCTCGCTCGCCGATGCGCTGGCCACTAGCGCCGCTTTCCTCCGCGGGCTGGGCTATCGGCCGGGCGAGGACTGGGGCTTCGAGGTCGAGCTGCCCGAGGGCTTCGACTATCTCCTCGCCGATCGCGAGACCTTCCGGACGGTCGGGTTCTTCGCCGAGCGCGGCGTGACGCGGGTGGCGGGGCGGCGCTTCGGCGATCTCGGGCAGGAGGTGTTCCTCTATGTGCCCACCGGGCGCAACGGGCCGAAATTCCTGATGACCCGCAACTATCTCGTCATCAAGGGCTATAATTTTTCCGACAGCTATGCACTCGCGGTCGCGCATCTGACCGACCGGCTCAAGGGCTCGGGCCCGCTGGCCACCGACTGGCCGCGCGCGACGCGCTTCCCCAATCTCGAACAGCGCATCGCCATCCAGACCGATCTCAAGCGGCTCGGGTTTTATGACGGGGTGGTGGATGGGCGGCTGGGGCCGATCAGCCAGGCGGCCTATGCCCGCTTCCAGGCGCGCACCGGCCGGGTGGCCGATGGCTTCATCACCGCGGAGAGCTACGAGGCGCTGCGCCGCGCCCGTTGAGCGGCGCGATCACGTTCAGCCCGCGTCGACCGGCTCGACCCTGAGCGTCGCGCCCTCGGCGCCTATGATGCGGACGCGATGGCCGGCTGGCAGGTCGGGGCCGGCAATGCGCCAGATGGTATCGCCCAGCCCCAGCCGGCCCGAGCCATTGACGATCGCCTCATCGAGTGTGGCAACCTGGCCCATGAGCTGGTCAGCCCGGCGGTTGAGATAAGGCCGGTCGGTGGGCACGGTGCGGCCCTTCTGATAGCGCAGCCAGCCCGCGATCAGCACCAGCGACAGCCCGCCAAAGAGCAGGAACTGGAAGGGCAGCCCGATGGGCTGGAAGAGCGACGCCAGCCCGGTGACGATGCCCGCGACCCCGAGCCAGACGAGCACCCCGCCGGGCACGACGAGTTCGAGCGCCAGCAGCACCACGCCCACCACCACCCAGGCCCAGCCGCCGAGGCTGGAGAGCGTTTCGAGGATCACCATGGCCTCACCGGCCCGTCGCGGGCGGGCGGTTCGTGCCCTGCCGCTCGGGCTTGCCCTCCCCGAAAGCCTCGCGCGCGATCTCGGCGATGCCGCCGATGGCACCGATGACGTTGGAGGCCTCGATGGGCATCATCAGGATCTTCTGGTTGGGTGAGCGGGCAATGCCTTCGAGGGCCTTGATGTAATTGTTAGCGACGAAATAATTGATCGCCTGCACATCGCCCTTGGCGATGGCTTCGGACACCATCTGGGTGGCGCGCGCTTCGGCTTCGGCGGCACGCTCGCGGGCTTCGGCATCGCGGAAGGCAGCCTCGCGCCGACCCTCGGCCTCGAGCACCTGCGCCTGCTTTTCGCCCTCGGCCTGGAGGATGGCGGCCTGCCGCTTGCCCTCGGCCTCGAGGATCAGGGCGCGCTTTTCGCGCTCGGCCTTCATCTGCCGGCCCATCGATTCCACCAGATCCTTGGGCGGATCGATGTCCTTGATCTCGATGCGGGTGATCTTGATGCCCCAGGGCGACACCGCCGCATCGACCACGCGCAGCACGCGCGAATTGATCTCGTCGCGATGGCTAAGGAGTTCGTCGAGGTCCATCGAGCCCATCACCGAGCGGATATTGGTCATGGTGAGGTTGAGGATGGCGTTTTCGAGCGCCGCAACCTCATAGGCGGCCGCTGCCGCGTCGAGGATCTGGTAGAAGGTGACGCCATTGGCGGTGACCGTGGCGTTGTCGCGCGTGATCACCTCCTGATGGGGTACGTCGAGCACCTGCTCCATCATGTTCATCTTGCGCCCGATGCCATCGATGAAGGGCACGATGAGGTTGAGGCCGGGCTTGAGCGTGCGGGTGTAGCGCCCGAAGCGCTCCACCGTCATGTTGTAGCCCTGGGGCACCGTCTTGACCCCGGCAATGAGCACGAGGATCGCGAGCCCGCCCAGCGCCAGTAGGGTGATGCTCATGCCATCGAGAAAATCCATCGCGCCCTGCTCCTCTGCCGCCCTTTACCCTGAGACGCCGCCGATCGCTCCGGGCTTTGAGCGATTTTACGGCCCTGTCGCCCGGCCGGCAATGCAGCGCGTGATCCCGTCGTGCCGATGCCCTATTGCGGCGTCGCCATGGCCGAGCAGAGCCGGGTGAGCGCGCCCACTTCCGCCTCCTGATCGGGGGTGCGGATCTCGGCCTCTATGACGTCCCAGAGATCGCCCGAGGCGATCTGGTCAAGCGCGCAGGAGCAATAGGCAACGCAATAGGTTTCTCCCCCACCGGTGTTGAGGCAGGCGGTTTCGCAGCTGGACAGAAAGGTCGCCGCGCGCTGCTGCGCCCCCGGATCGAGCGCCTGCGAGAGGGGGACGAGCCCGCCCAGAAGCAGCGGCTGGTGCAAAAGATAGATGAGGAGGCTCCAGCGTCCGAGCAGCGCGAGCCCGCGCCCGAGCCGGCCCGGCTTCCAGATCGCCAGCCGCTCGAAGAGCCCCTTCGCCTTGCCGATCCGCGTAAGGGCGATGCCCAGAAGCACGACCCCGAACCATGGAAAGACCGGCACCAGATCGTTGACGGGCGGCGAGACGGGCCAGAACCCGATCCATGACAGGGCCCGCTCAGTGAAGATCGGGTCGTGGTAGAGCGCGCTTGCCACGGGCATGGCGAGGCCGAGCCCGATGACCAGCCAGAGCGGCAGAAAGAGGAAGGCAAGCCCCAGGAGCGAGAACAGCGCGATGGCATGCAGCACGCCGAAATAGACGAAGGTCTGCGGGAAGAGCCAGAACGTGCCGGCGGTGACGAGCAAAGCCGCGCCGGCCACGAAGCCGAAGCGCCGCCAGAAGGCCCGCCACCTGATCCCCTCGCCATGGCCGAGCACGAGCCCGATGCCCACCAGCGCCATGAAGCTCGAAAGGATCACCCGCTGGAAACCGACCCAGGCAGGATCGGTGGTGACATCGACGCCATAAAAGCCGAGATAGGAGAGATCCCAGAAGAGGTGGAACACCACCATCAGGATGATGGCGAGCCCCCGCACGGCGTCGAGGGCGAGAATGCGCGGGCGCCGCTTTGGGGTTTCAGAGGGCATCGGGCGGATCGTATTCCGGCCAGTCGGCGATGTGCTCTTCCCACTCATCGGGAGGAATGTCGGCCTCGGCAAAGGTGCGCCCGCGCACCGAGACGCCGGCCTGCACGACGGTTTCGGGATCGCCCGAGACCAGCGGATGCCACCAGGCAAGCCCCCTGCCCTCGGCGAGGCGTCGATAGGCGCAGGTGGTGGGTATCCACTCGATGGCGGTGACGTTTTCGAGGCTGAGCTTGATGCAGTCGGGCACCTTGGCCTGCCGACGCGGATAGTCCGTGCAGCGGCAGGTTTCGCCATCGAGCAGGCGGCAGCGCACATCCGAGGTGAAGATCGTGCCGGTCTCCTCGTCCTCGAGCTTCAACAGGCAGCAGCGGCCGCAGCCATCGCAGAGCGCTTCCCATTCGGCCTTGGACATTTCGGCGAGGGATTTTTCTTCCCAGAAGGCCATGCTCGGGCATCCTTTCGGCCCGCCCTTGCTTTGGGCTGGCGGTCATCATATTCCAGCGAACGCCTTGCCTTTGGCGTCGTGTTTGTAAAGAGTCATCGGAGCGGGGGCACGCGAGACCGCGCGTCCGACAGGTCCGGAGAGTGCCGGTGCAGGATCCGTTCTACAAGAAGCAGACCCGCAAGAAGAAGGCCCGCATGCTCGATGCGGATGCCTGGCTCGACTCCACCCTTTATGAGTTCTGGCAGTCCCTGGGGCGGGGCTATACCCGCGTCCAGGATTTCTTTTCGATCTTCCATGTCAGTGGAATCAAGCGGTTTTTTGTCGAGATCGCCTCGGACGGGCTGAGCTTTGCCGCCATCGGCGCGGTGCTGATGACGGCCCTGGCGCTGCCGGCCTTCGATGCCACCGCCTCGGGCCAGTTCAACAAGGCTGAGGACATCGCCGTCACCTTTCTCGACCGCTATGGCAACGAGATCGGCCGGCGCGGCATCCGCACAGATGACTCCGTGCCGCTCTCGCAGATGCCGGACGTTCTGATCAAGGCGACGCTGGCTACCGAAGACCGGCGCTTTTACGACCATTTCGGCATCGACGTGATCGGCACGATGCGCGCGCTCGCCTCCAATACGGGCGGCGATTCCTCGCTGCAGGGCGGCTCCTCGATCACCCAGCAGCTGGCCAAGAACCTGTTCCTGACCTCCGAGCGCACGCTCGAGCGCAAGATCAAGGAAGCCTTTCTCGCCCTCTGGCTCGAGACCCATTACAGCAAGGACGAGATCTTAAAGCTCTATCTCGACCGCGCCTATATGGGGGGCGGCAATTTCGGCGCAGCGGCGGCGGCCGAATTCTATTTCGGCAAGCCGGTGACCGAGATCACGCTGGCCGAAGCCGCGATGCTGGCCGCGCTCTACAAGGCGCCCACCCGCTTTGCCCCGCATGTCGACCTCGCCGCGGCGCGCGGGCGCGCCAACCAGGTGCTCTCCAACCTCGTGGATGCGGGGTTCCTCACCGAAGGGCAGGTGACGGCGGCGCGGCGCAACCCGGCAACGCCGGTCAATCGCTCCACCGAGCTCAATTCCCCCAATTATTTCCTCGACTGGGCCTTCGAGGAGACCAAGAAGCTCGCCATCGACAACCCCTCGCCCAGCTTCGTGGTGCGCACCACCATCGATCCGCAGCTACAGGCCTATGCCGAGGAAGCGGTGGTGTCGGTGGTGCGCGAGCAGGGCCCGCAATACAATGTCGACCAGGCGGCGATGGTCGTGACCGAGCCCAATGGCGCCATTCGCGCCATGGTGGGCGGCACCGACTATGGCAAGAGCCAGTTCAACCGCGCCATCGTTTCCAACCGGCAGCCGGGCTCGGCCTTCAAGCCCTTCGTCTATGCCGAGGCCATGGAGCTCAAGGGCTATACCCCCGCTTCGCGCATCTCCGACAATCCGGTGTGCATCGGGGACTGGTGCCCGCAAAATTACGGCCGCAACTATCGTGGCTCGACCACCATCGAGGCGGCCTTCGCCTCCTCGATCAACACGGTGCCGGTGAGGCTCTCGATCGAGACCGGGCGCCAGCCCATCGCCGATCTGGCGCGGCGCATGGGCATCCAGAACGAGTTCCCCGTCACCCGGTCGCTGGCGCTGGGCGTGGCGTCGGTCTCGGTGCTCGACATGACCTCGGCCTATGCGGTGTTTGCCAATCGCGGCTACAAAACGCCGGCCTTCGGCATCACCCGCATCACCACCGCACGCGGCGAAACCATCTACGAGGCCGACCCCGAGGCGCCGCGCGAACGCATCCTCTCCGAGACCACCGTCGCCAACATGAACCACATGATGCGCGCCGTGGTGACGAGCGGAACCGGCCGGCGCGCCGCCATCGAGGGCGTGCCCACCGCCGGCAAGACGGGCACCACCACATCCTATCGCGATGCCTGGTTCGTGGGGCTCACCGGCAATTACGTCGCCGCGGTCTGGTTCGGCAACGATGATTACCGCACCACCAAAGAGCTCACCGGCGGCCTCTTGCCCACCATCGCGTGGCAGAAATTCATGGCCTATGCCCACACCAATATCGAGATCAAGCCGCTGTTCGGGGTGGATTTCACCCCGGCGCCCTTCGTGATCGCCAATGCCGAGGCGGGTGGGGCGGTGCCGGCAGCAGAGCGTCCGCCCGGCCTCAAGCCCGCCGCGGCCGACAAGCTCGTCGACATGGCGGAGGCCCTGCGCAGCGCCATCGACACCCTGCCCGCCCCGACGCTCGCCGCCACGGTGCGGATCGCGCCGCCGGCCGATGCAATCGGCAGCGGAAGCCTCTGACCCTTGCGGTTCGTGCTCCACCTGCTGCTGATGACGGCCATAGCGCTCGGCCTGGGGTTCGGGCTCTCATGGTACGCCCTGACCGATGGACGGCTGCTGGGCGCCCAGCAGGTGGGGCCCTGGGTGTTCTGGCCGCGCGCCGGCGCGCCCGATCCCGATCCCTACAGCCACGCCTTTCTCGCCCGCACCGGGGCGCTGCAACTGGGCCAGAGCGAAGGCATCCAGTATGTGGCCCATCTCGACAGTGCCGGCGAACCGCTCGACCGGCGCTGCAGCTACACCATCGCCGGCCCGACGCCCACGGCAGCCTTCTGGACACTGACCCCCGAGACGCTCGAAGGCGTGCCGGTCGCCCGATCCGATGGGCCGGCGGCTTTCAACTCGACGCGGCTGGCGCGCGGCAATGACGGCGCGCCGGTCCTGCATGTGGGGCCCCTGCTCAGGCCGGGCAACTGGATCGAGACGACAGGCGCCGGCCCGATGGCAATCGTGCTCACGCTTTATGACGTCGCGGCGCTCGGGGGCACTGCGGGCACGCCCTCGGGCCTGCCCGCCATCACGCGGGAGGCGTGCTGAGCATGCGCACGCTGCTGTGGCTCGTCTTCGGGGTAGTTCTGGGCGCGGTCATCCATATCGGGGTGATCCTGGCGCTGCCGCGGCTGGCGACCAACGACCTCTGGTCGGAAGTCGAGCGGCTCGATGCGCTGGGGCAGGTCGTGATCCTGCCCGCCGCCCGGGCCGGGGAGCCCAACCCCTTCCGGCTCGATCCCGAACTCGCCTATGCGGTGTGCCGGATCGACCTGCGCGAAGGACCGGGCGTCGTCTCGGGCGTGCTGCCGGCCGGCTTCTGGTCGCTCGCGGTCTATGACCGGGCGGGGGCCGCGATCTATTCGACCACCAATCGCGACGGCATCGGGCGCAATCTCGACCTCGGCATCTTCAACCGCGCCCAGACGCGGCTGCTCGCCACCCAGCAGCTCGATATCGCCGAGGGGCTGCTGATCGTCGAATCGCATGGCGACGACGTGTTCGTGGCGGTGCGCATGGCCCTGCCCCACCAGGTGATGCGCGCCCGCTTCGAAGCCGACCTCGCCGACATGGTCTGCGGCAATATCAGCTGACGCCCCAGTCGCCCACCGTTTCATTCCTGCGAACGCGGTGGCGACAGCGGCGGCTGACCGGGACAGTTGCCATGGTTCGAGACGCCCCTGCGGGGCTCCTCACCATGAGGACTGGAGGACCTCTGCTTGCGGGCTTAGCGATCGGAGGACCTCACCCTGAGGAGCGGCAGAGCCGCGTCTCGAAGGGCGGGGGCCGGGCGCTTCGTGCTCACCGTCACAATCCTGCAAAAGCAGGAATCCAGCTTCCCCCCGCAAGCATCGCAAACGGAGGTCCCTGCTTCCGCAGGGACGACAGGGGCGGGAAGCCATCCCCCTGCGCTCGTGGTTAGAGACGCCCCTGCGGGGCCCCTTACCAAGAGGACTGGAGGATTGAGTCAGATCCAGCCCGAGAGTTCGTGCCGCACCAGCGCTTCGAGCATGTCGATGCCCGGCTCGCTGTCGTTGAGGCAGGGCAGATAGGCGAATTTTTCGCCCCCGGCGTGCTCGAATTCCTCGCGGCCGCCGATGGAGATTTCCTCGAGCGTCTCGATGCAGTCGACCGAAAAGGCCGGCGCCATCACCGCGACTTTCTTGATGCCCTTGCCCGGCAGGGATTTGAGCGTCTGGTCGGTATAGGGCTGGAGCCATTTGGTCGGCCCGAACCGGCTCTGGAAGGTCACCATCAGCCGCTCGCGCTTCCAGCCAAGATGCTCGGCCAGAAGCCGCGTCGTCTTGTAGCACTGGCAGTGATAGGGGTCGCCGGCCTTGAGATAGGTCTCGGGCATGCCGTGATATGAGGTGAGCACCACATCCGGCTCGAAATCGAGCCCGGCGAGACCCTCCGTCAGGCTCCGCGCCAGCGCCGCGATATGCTCCTCGGTCTCGAAATAGGGCGGCAGGGTGCGCACCGCCGGTTGCCAGCGCATCGTGCGCAGCGCATCGAAGGCCTTGTCATTGGCCGTGGCGGTGGTCGTGGCGGAATATTGCGGATAGAGCGGAGCCAGCAGGATACGCTGGCAGCCGGCCTTCTGCAGGCGCTCGAGCGCGGCGGCGGTCGAGGGATTGCCGTAGCGCATGCCATACTCGACCATGATCTCGGGATGGTCGGCCAGCCTCTGCTGCAAGGCCGCCACCTGCCGCTTGGTGATCACCCGCAGCGGGCTGTCATTGTGTTCCTTGTCCCAGATCTTGGCGTAATTGGCGCCGCTCTTTTGCGGGCGGATCGAGAGGATGACGCCCTGGAGGATGGGCTGCCAGACCAGCTGCGGGGTGTTGATGACGCGCGGGTCGGAGAGGAATTCCGATAGATAGCGCCGCACCGACCAGTAGTCGGTGCCATCGGGCGTGCCCAGATTGAGCAGCAGGACCCCGATGCGGGGCGTGGGCACGGGGGGATGCCCCGGAGGAAGGTGGGCGTTCATGCGAGTCCGCACCATGGATCTTGGAGGTTTGAAAGCTGCGCCGACCATAGCCACGCAAGAGACCGTGGCAAGGTGCGTTGTGTCGCGCCCTGCCATCGGACCTGTGCGCGGGGTCAGATCGAGGCGAGAAGCAGTACGAGCCCGAAGCCGAAGACGATCACCGCGCCAAGGAGTTCCGCCCACCAGATGATTCCGGCCGCAAGCGCCGAGCCGCTGCCCGAAAAGAGCCGCCGCGCCAGCCCCTTGGCGCCCACGGCGAGTGAGGCGAGCGCCCCCACGGTGATCGCCGTGCCCAAACCCATCAGCACGGTGGCGAAGATACCGGCAGGCAGCAGGCCCTGCGAGAGCGCAAAGACCAGCACCACAAGCGCGCCAGAACAGGGCCGGAGCCCCGCGGCCATCACGACGCCGGCCTGCTCGCGCCAGTCCCCGGAGAGCTGCTGGGGCACCACGGCATGATGGGGCGGGTGATCGTCATGCGCGTGGTGATCATGGGCGTGATGGTGATCGTCGTGATGATCATGGTCATGATCGTGGTGGTGCTCGTGAGACGCGACGGGGCCGTGATGGTGGTGGCCGAAGCCGAAGATCTTGCGCGCCATCAGCCAGAGGCCGAGCAGCATCACGAGGGCGTAGGAAGCGAGGCCGATCCAGTGCGTGGTTTCGCCCAGCGCCGTGCTGGTTGCCCCGAGAATCGCGGCGCCGATCAGCACGATGGCGATGGCGACGAGCGCCTGCAGCATGGCGGCGAGAAAGGAGAGGAGGATGCCGCGCGAGAGCTGGCTTTCATTGGCCAGCATGTAGGAGGTGACGACCACCTTGCCGTGGCCGGGGCCAGCCGCGTGGAAGACGCCATAAAGAAAGCTCAGGCCGCCCAGCACCCAGAAGGCGGTATAGTCCTCTGCCAGCCGTTCGAGCGCACCCGAGAGTGCCTGGTAGAAGCTGCGCTGCTGGGCATCGATCCAGCCCAGAACGCCGGTGCGCGGCAGGGCAAAGCCCGGCTCGGGCGGAGGACCGCCGAAGGGCTGGGCGCGGGGCGAAGCGTCGGCCACCTGCTCGGCCGCTTCGAGCGCCGTGGCGGCAGGCGCCGGCACGCCGCCATCGCAGGAAACGAGGATGGCGCCTTGCACGCCCCGCAGCGCGATCGCCAGATCCTGGGGGAGTTCGGTGACGTCGGGCGGCAGGGCAAAGAGTTCGGCCGCCAGTCGCTCGGACATCTCACGTGGCGGGCTGAGCCGCATCAGGCAGGCATCAGGCGCATTGACGAGCGTGACCGTCTCCGGGCCGGCAAAAGTGATGGCGACGTAATATTCCGGGTCGTTGATCGCGAGTTCGAGGGTGCTGCCGATGTAATGGGGGCGCTCAAGATCGACGGTGAAGGACAGCGTGGCGCGATTGTCGGCATAAACGAGGGATTCGTCGTGCCAGCGATCAAAGCGCAGATCGTCCTCGCCCTCCCCGGCAAAGGTGTAGAAGCGGTATTGCGCCAGCCCCTCCATATGCTCGCGGGCGATGGCCGCAAGCTCCTCGGGCAGCACGTTGCCTGATGCGTCCGTGGGCAGGCCCTGCACCATCCACACCGAAAAGCCGGCATCGAAGGTCCAGTGGTTGCGCACCGAGACCAGCCCGCCATCCTGGGCAAATATGAGCTCGGCTTCGGCATCGATGAAGATGTGCGGATGGGCCATGGCCATCGAGATGCCCGCCAGCACCATGCCGAGGGCAAGCAGGAGCGCGCGGAGGCAGCGGGCGGACAGGCGGGCGAGCGGGCCGAAATGCACGGGCAGCGGTCCTAGAACGGGTTCTTCTCGAACCAGATGACGAGATGGTCGATAAGCGCCCTGACCTTGCCGGCAAGATGGCGGCGATGCGGATAAACCGCCTGCAGCATGGCTCCCTGGGGCAGGAAATCCTCGAGCACCGGCACGAGCGTGCCCGCCCGGATGGCGCGGCTCGCGAGATAGCCCGGCACCAGCGCCAGCCCGAGCCCCGCTACCGCCGCATCATGGGCCGAGAGCGGAGAATTGACCCGCACCGGCCCCGAGACATGCACCGAAATCGTCTGCCCGGCCTCGACGAAGCGCCAGTTGGCCTGGCCCTGGAGGTTGGTATCGACGATGCAGGGCAGGTTGCGCAGGTCTTCGGGGCGCTTCGGGATGCCATGGGAGGCCACCAGCGCCGGGGCCATCGCCACCATGTGGCGCATCGAGGCGATGCGGCGGGCAATGAGCGAGGAATCCTGCAAGGCGCTGATGCGCAGGGCGAGGTCAATGCCCTCTTCGACGAGATCGACGAAGCGATCCTCGAGCCTCAAATCAAGCGTCACCTCGGGATGATCGGCGAGAAAGGCGAAGATCGCGGGCCCAAGGATGGTTTCGCCGAAATTGCGCGGCGCCGAGATGCGCAAAAGCCCGCGCGGGGCCGCCGCCTGGTCGAGAATGGAGGCGTCGAGGTCGTCGAGCTGCTGCAAGAGCTGGCTCGCCTCGCGGTAATAGGCCTCGCCCGCCTCGGTGAGGCTGAGCTTGCGGGTGGTGCGGTTCATCAGCCGCACGCCGAGATAATCCTCGAGATCGGTGACGTATTTCGAGAGCAGCGCCTTGGAGCGGCCGTGCTGGCGGGCGGCGGCGGAAAAGCCGCCCGAATCAAACACCTGCACGAAGGCCCTGATGCGCGCCAGATCCTGCGTCATCGCCGGGCTCCAAGCCGCGAGAGATCGAACTGGGCGACTTCAGCCACGAGCTCGGCGAAGCCTTCGAGCGCATGGCGGGCACTCTCGGCGCCCTTCTCTGCCGATGCGGAGGACGCATCGCCCACCGCGCCCGCCGGGTTGAGGTCGCGCGTCAGCCAGCCGGGCCGGATACGGCCATGCACCTTGAGCTTCTGGCTCGTCTCGTCCCAGGCTTCGGCGCGCGAGGGGAAATCGGCCAGCCGGTCCATGCGCACCGCCTCGGGCCAGTAATGAAGCATCAGCGAGGTTTCGATATCCCCGCCATGAATGCCATAGGCCAGCTCGCGCTCGGAAAAGAGCCCCTCGGGCTGGCCGAAGCGCAGCCACGATCCGGCCACGGCCAGCATGCCGAACTCGACCCGCAGCCGGGTGATCAGCAGCCCCACCAGCTCGGAATTCCCGCCATGGCTCGACATGACGATGAGCCGCCGCCCGCCCGCGGCGTGGAAGGGCCGCACGATATCGCCCCACATGGCGAGGAGCGTCTCCGGGGCATGCGAAAACATTCCGGCAAAGCCGCTATGCTCGATCGACAACCCGACGGTCTGGAGCGGCAGCACGAGAACGGGGGTGTCCTCGCCCACCGCATCGCCGATCTGCGCGAGATGGCCGCGCGCGATGTCGCAATCGGTGGAAAGGGGCAGGTGCGGCCCATGCGGCTCGATCGCGGCGACCGGCAGCACGCCCACCGTCCCGGCCGAGACGAAGGCGGCAAATTCGGGCGCCGTCAACTCTTCGGCGAAATAGGTGGTCACCGCGCTGCCGCCTCCTCCGCTTGGGCCCCTTGCCCATTAGCCCATTGCGGGCCAGTGAACAATCTTGGTCGATCATCGTTACCCGCCGCACCGATTCGGGCAATGTTGTCGCAACGGTAAGGAGTTGGCGCTATTTTCCCCATCATGCCCAGGTCCCGCTCGCATTCGACCCTCTACAGGCTGATCGAGGCCGGTCAGCTGACCCGCCGCGCGCTGCTCGTGCCGCTGGTCGAGCGCGGGCTCGAACCGGGCGACGATGCGCTGCTGCTCACGCTCGATGCCAGGACCGCCCTGACGCTGCCGACCCTCGCCGAGGCGACCGGCATCGATGGCGAGGCGCTGACGGGCCGCCTTTCGAGGCTCGAACAGAAGGGCCTCGTTGTGCGCCACGCGCTCGAGGGCGAGGCGGTGGCCTATGGGCTCACGCCTCAAGGCGCCGAGATGCGCGACGTGCTGGGCGACACCTGGGACGAACTCGAAGGCGCGCTGCTCGAAGAGCTTTCGCCCCGCCGCCGCAAGGCGGTGCGCAAGGCATTGGGGCGCTTCGTGGAGCTGCTGACCCTGACGCGGGACTGACGGGAGGCCCCGAGCCCCTGCCTCAGAACGCCCGGGCGGTGCGGCGATCGACCAGCATGGTGGCCGAGACCACGACGAATCCGAAGATCACCATGCCCAACGACAGGATATGCGCCTCCATCCATTGCAGGCGCTCGACATAGTCATAGATGGCGATGGACAGCACCTTGGTCTGGCCCGGGATGTTGCCGCCGATCATCAGCACCACGCCGAATTCGCCCACCGTGTGGGCAAAGCCCATCACCGCCCCGGTGATGTAGCCGGGCCGCGCCAGCGGCAGTTCGACAGCGCGGAAGACTTCGAGCGGGGTGGCGCCAAGGCTGCGCGCTGCCTCGACCGGCTCGCTGCCAATGGCCTCGAAGGCGATGCGCAGGGGCTGCACCACGAAGGGCAGCGAGAAGATCACCGAACCGATGACGAGCCCGGTGAAGGTGAAGGCCATGGTGCGCCCGCCCCAGAGCCCGGCCAGCGCCCCGCCCGGCCCGCTGGGGCCGAGCGCAAGCAGCAGGTAAAAGCCCAAGACCGTTGGCGGCAGCACCAAAGGCAGCGCCACCACGGCGGCGACGCTCTCCTTCCATTTCGCATCGGACCGCGCCAGCCACCACGCGATGGGGGTCGAGACCACCAGCAGGATGAGGGTGACCAGCGTGGCCAATTGCAATGTGAGGAGAATGGGCGGCCAGATGGCGCTGGGGTCGATCACGGGCAGGCTTTACTCCACCGAGTAGCCGGCCGCCGCGATGCGCTCGCGCGCGGCATCGGATTTGAGGAAATCGATGAAGGCGGCGGCGGCCGGGTTGTTGGCGGCCGATCTCAGCAGCACGGCATCCTGCCGGATGGGCGCGTGCAGGTCGGCCGGCACGATCCAGACGCTGTCGCGCCCGGCCACCTGGCTGGCGGCGACGAAGCCGAGTTCGGCATTGCCGGTATCGACGAATTGCAGGGTCTGGGTGATGTTGGCGCCGGTGACGAATTTGGGCTCGATGGCGGCGCGCAGGTCGAGCGCCGTCAGCGCCTCGATGGCGGCGGCGCCATAGGGGGCGGCTGCCGGATCGGCGATGGCGATCTTCTCATAGGCGCCGGCACGCAGCACCGCCTCGCCATCGGCAAGATCGAGGCTGGTGGAAAACAGCGCCAACTGCCCGATGGCATAGGTGAAGACGCTGCCATCCACCCCATGGCCCTCGGTGACCGCCTGGGTCGGGCGCACATCATCGGCCGAAAGGAACACCCCGAACGGCGCGCCCTGGGTGATCTGGGTATAAAGCTGGCCGGTGGCCCCGAAGCTCAGAACCGCGTCATGGCCCGTCTCGGCCTTGAACAGGGCCGCGAGCTCTTCCGCCACGGCAGTGAAATTGGCCGCCACCGCCACGTTGACGGTTTCGGCCTGCGCCGAAGCGACGCTGGCAATGCCGCATAAAAGCGCGAGCCCGAGAGCACGGATCATGAGGTCCTCCTTCGATATGTTTGTATGACCATATCGAGGCAACCGCAACAGCGACGGAAAATCAAGCGTTATTTCTTTATGGACATATCGGCCTGGATGGCCGCAAGGTCCTCGGCGATGGCCCGGCGCGTCTTGTCCTGCATGGCGCGATAATGGGCCAGCACCTTCTTGCCGGCCTCGGTCAGTTGCGCCCCGCCCTGCCCGGCGCCACCGCGCTCGGTTTCGACCATCGGGGCCCCAAACCCCTCATTGAGCGCCTGCACGAGGCTCCAGGCCTTCTTGTAGCTCATATCCATCGCCTTGCCCGCCGCCGAGATCGACCCGGTGCGCGCAATGGCCTCGAGCAGATCGGCCCGGCCGGGCCCGAGATGGAAATTCTCGGCGATGGTGACCCGCAGGAGCGAGAGGCCCGGCGGGTCCGCGCGTCGCGGAAGCGTTGTCATGGCCACTCCTTGCCCGTCGTCCCGGCATAGACAACCATGCCGAGGCTCATTTGTCAGGCCCGAGCGGGCGGCCTTCATGATCCACACCGAGGGTCCACTGCCGGATTATCTTGAAGCTGACCAAGAGCATTAGCGGCACCCCACACGCCGTCAAAATCAAGAGCGCATGCGCTCCGAGAGCAACATGAGATAAGGTTGCAGCTTCGGAATAACTGTCTCTGGCCCAAGAACGCATGGGCCTGACATATGATTCGTAACCGCCAAAATAAAGAGCATGAAGCGCAAATCCCGAAAATGCGATTCCGAAACAAGCCAATGCTATGTTATTTTTAAGAAAAATATGCGCTCTTTTCGAAATTTCCAAAAATAATACAGACAAAAAGTTTACTATAAACAGATAGCTTGTAAACACATACATTGCAAAAAATGACTTTGCTCTACCCTCCCCGAAAACTATCACCGATATTTCCAATAGCCTGGCGCCGTTATCAAAGAACTTTACGGGCGAAAAATGATAGAGGCGAGACCATAGGACGAAATCGAAAAACGGCTCTGGCCAGACAAATGTCAAAATACCCAATAAGACCGGAAGATAAAATAGTATAGGGGTTGCCCACTTCGCCCTGAAGTGCGGCTTGCCCACATAATACTTTTCCGAAACCTCATCAAACTTCGTCTTCATGGCGCACCCCCCGCGCCGCGCCTCACCCCCTCAATGCCGCCGCCTCGCGGGCCAGGCGTTCGATGCGGGCCCAGTCGCCGGATTCGATGGCATCGGCGGGCATCACCCAGCTGCCGCCCACGCAAATGACATTGGGCAGCTTGAGATAGGTTTTGGCCTTTTCGGCATCGATGCCGCCGGTGGGGCAGAAGGTGATGTCGGGCAGAGGCGAGGCGAAGGCCTTGAGCACGGGGGCGCCGCCCAGCGCCTCGGCGGGGAAGAATTTGAGGAAGGAATAGCCGTGCTCGGCCGCCGTCATCGCCTCGGTCGGCGTGCCGATGCCGGGCAAGAGCGGAATGGCGACGTCGTCGGCCGCTTCCAGCAGCCGCATCGGCGCCCCCGGCGAGACCATGAAGCGGCAGCCGGCATCGACCGATTTTTCCATCTGCAGGGGGCTGCGCACCGTGCCGGAGCCGACCACGGCGCCCGCGACCTTTGCCATTTCGGCAATCACCCGCAGCGCATTGGGCGTGCGCAGCGTGACTTCGAGCACCGGCAACCCGCCCGCCACCAGCGCTTCGGCCAGCGGCCGGGCCTTGTCGACATCATCGAGGATGATCACCGGAATGACCGGGGCGAGGGTGAGGGTCTCTCGAAGGGTCGCGCTGTCCTGCGCCATGCTGGTCTCCCGGGGTCGGATGCCGATGCGGGACAATTGCACGGCCCGCCTTCACGTCCCAGAAGGGTTAGGAGTTTGCCCCTGCCCGATCAAGCCCATAAGGGGGACAGGAAGGATTGAAATGGCGGGGGCGGGTCCTTAAGTTCCAGCCGCCGGAGCGTCCCGGCGTCGCGGGAAATGGCAAGTCCGATGGTGCAGCTGATCAACGCCCTCACCCCCGTGGAAGAGGCGCGCGCAATTCTCGCCGACAGCTATGATCTGGCCTTCTCCCCGGCCGTGAAGCGCGAGACCGAAGCCGTGTTCGATCGGGTGCGCGACCGCATCCCCGAGATCGAATGGCCCTTCTATGCCCCGCTGATCGTGCAGATCAACCGGCTGAAGAAGGCCAAGGACGCGGTGATCCTCGCCCATAATTACCAGACCCCGCAGATCTATCATGGGGTGGCCGATGTGGTGGGCGACAGCCTGCAACTTGCGATCGAGGCGACCAAGGTGCGCCAGCAGGTGATCGTGCAGTGCGGCGTGCATTTCATGGCCGAGACCAGCAAGCTGCTCAACCCCGAGAAAACGGTGCTGATCCCCGACAGCCGCGCCGGCTGCTCGCTCGCCTCCTCGATCACCCCCGAGGACGTGCTGGCGATGAAGGCGCAATATCCCGGTGCCCCGGTGGTCACCTATGTCAACACCTCGGCGGCCGTGAAGGCGGTGACCGATGTGTGCTGCACCTCTTCTAACGCGCTCGACATCGTCAACCGGGTCGAGGGCGACCAGGTGATCATGATCCCCGACCAGTATCTGGCCCAGAACACCGCCAAGAAGACCGCCAAGAAGATCATCACCTGGGCCGGCGCATGCGAGGTGCACGAAACCTTCACCGCCGCAGATATCGCCGAATTGCGCCACGCCTATCCGGCGGCGAAGATCATCGCCCACCCCGAATGCCCGCCCGAGGTGATCGATGCAGTGGATTTTTCCGGCTCGACGGCGGCGATGATCGACTATGTCAAGCGCGAGCGCCCGCCCCGCGTGGTGATGGTCACCGAATGCTCGATGTCGGACAATGTCGCCTCGGAAACCACCGGGGTGGATTTTCTGCGCGGCTGCAATATTTGCCCGCACATGAAGCGCATCAATCTCGAGAACGTGCTGTGGTCGCTCCACACCATGAGCGAGGAGGTGACCGTGCCAGCCGAGATCGCCGGCCCCGCCCGCCTCGCGGTGGAACGCATGATTGCATTGAGCCGCAAGGGCGACTGAGCCCTCGCTATCGCCGCATGAAGATATGCTCGCGATGAAAGGCGAGCGCGGCAGGATCGGGGCGGGCGGTGCCTGCGGCGGGAAGCATCAGCCTGCCGCCGGGCGCCAGCCGTTCGAGCAGTTCGGGGTCGAGCGTTGCGAGATCGGCGATGATCTGGAGGCCCGGGCCGATCGTCAGATGCCCGTCGCGAAAGGCCGCTGCTGCCACCCGCTCGAGGGCGAGAAAATTATCGGCGTGCAGCAACCCGCCCGTACCGAGCGGCTTTATGGCGACGATTTCGAGATGGTCGTGCAGGAAGTCGGTGGCCGGCTCATAAGCCCGACCGGTCAATGCGCAGGTATGGTGATAGGCGCGCAGCACATGGGTATAAAGGCTGCGCAGCGTCTCGATCGAGGGCGGCGCTGCCGGCGCAGATTCGAACAGAGGCTGGGCTTCGGACAGAAAGCGCAGCCAATAGTCGGGATGGCCGGGATCATCGCTTTGTGCCATGCACCGGACACTATCGGGATCACTACGTAAGTCAAACCTACGTCAAAACACGGCTGGCCCATGCCCACATTCGACAACACCCTCAATGCGGATGGCGCGCTGATCGTGGGGGCCGGCCTTGCAGGGCTCTTCTGCGCCCTGAAGCTGGCGCCGCGGCCGGTGACCGTGCTTTCGCCGCGCCCCCTGGGCACCGGGGCCTCTTCGGCCTGGGCACAGGGCGGGGTGGCGGCGGCGATCGGGGCGGGCGACACCCCCCTCGCCCATGCGCTCGACACCGAGATGGCGGGGGCCGGCATTGTCGATCACGGCATCGCCGAATCGGTGACCGCCGAGGCGGCGGCGCGCATCGAGGACCTCGCGCGCTGGGGCACGCCCTTCGACCGCGACGATTTCGGCAATTTCGAACTGGGCCGCGAAGCCGCCCATTCGGCCAATCGCATCGTCAAGGTCGAGGGCGACCGGGCCGGCTGGGCGATCATGCAGGCCATCGTGGCCGAGGTGCGGCGCACGCCCTCGATCCGCGTCGTCGAGGGGATCACCGCCGTCGACCTCGCCCGCGCCGATGGCCGCATCGTCGGGGTGTTCTGCCGCAAGCTCGGCGATCGCTATACCGAGCCGGTATTCATCCGCGCCCGCGCCACGGTGCTGGCGGCCGGCGGGCTGGGCGGGCTCTATGCGGTCACCACCAATCCGCCCGGCGTGCGCGGCCACGCCATGGGCATGGCGGCTCGCGCCGGCGCGATCATCGCCGATGCCGAATTCGTGCAGTTCCACCCCACCGCGATCCTGACCGGGGCCGATCCGGCGCCGCTCGCCACCGAAGCGCTGCGCGGAGAAGGCGCGATCCTCGTCAACGACCTCGGCGAGCGCTTCATGCCCGCCCTCCATCCCGATGCCGAGCTGGCGCCGCGCGATGTCGTGGCGCGCGCCAATTTCCGCGAGATCAAGGCCGGGCGGCAGGTGTTTCTCGATACCCGCGCGGCACTGGGCGAGAGCATTCTGACCCGCTTCCCCACGGTGGCGAAGTATTGCCTCGATGCCGGCATCGATCCGGTCAATGGCATGATCCCGGTGACGCCGGCAGCGCATTTCCACATGGGCGGCGTCAAGGTCGACGAGCGCGGCCGCGCCTCCCTGCCCGGCCTCTGGGTGTGCGGGGAAGCCAGCTGCACCGGGCTGCACGGGGCCAACCGGCTGGCCTCGAACTCGCTGCTCGAAGCCATCGTCTATGGCGCGCGCATCGCCGCCGACATTGGCGGGCTCGAGCCGGTACGCACGCTGGCGCCCTTCGACGGCATCGCCTGGAACGACGCCGATGGCGAAGCCGCCGAGCTCGTGCTGCGCAACCTGCCGGCGGTGCGTGATCTGCGCGCGGTGATGTCGGGTCTCGTCGGGGTCGAGCGCGATGCCGAAGGCTTGCGCGACGCGCTGAGGCGCATCGCCGATCTCGAGGCCAACGCCGAAAAGGTCACCCGCGCCTATCTCAACATGACGACCTCGGCGACGCTGGTCGCCGCCTCCGCCCTCAAGCGCACGGAAAGCCGGGGCGGCCATTTCCGCATCGATTTCCCCGAGCCCGATCCGTCCTGGGAGCACCATACCGAAATGACGCTCGAGGAAGCCCACGCCATCCGCGCCTCGGCTTGAAGCCAGCTGCGCTCGCCACTATCATAAAATGATACTGGCGAATGGAGACGACCATGCCCTCGAGCTACACCATCGGCGAGCATTACGAAGCCCTGGCGCGCGAACTCGTCGCATCGGGCCGCTATGCCAGCGTCAGCGAAGTCCTGCGCGATTCCATGCGCCTGCTCGAAGAGCGCGAGGCGCTGCGCGCCTGGAAGCTCGAAGCGCTGAAAAAGGCGATCGCGGAGGGGGAGGCGAGCGGCGACGCTGTGCCTTGGGAAAGCGCCGATCAGTTGATCGAAGAAGGCCGACGCATCCTCGCCGAGCGAGCCAAGCACGATGCCGCTTGATATCCGGCACCGTCCCCTCGCGCGCACGGACCGGCTCGATATCTGGCTTCATATCGCCGAGGACAGCCTGGCTGCTGCCGATCGCATGCTGCATCGTTTCGACGAAGTGGCATCCATGCTGGCCGAGCAACCGCAGTCCGGGGCCGCTCGCCCCGGCCTGGGGACCGGGCTTCGCGCCTTTCCGGTCGAGACCTTCGTTCTCTATTACCGCATCTTGCCTGACCATATCGAGGTCATCCGCATTCTCCACGCGGCGCGCGACGTGAAGCCTGAGCTTCTGGACTAGCCAGAACCGACCTCTTCGGCTCTTCGCCGATGTCCGGGATCGCGCCGATCTTGCCCCTCTTCACCCCGCCCGGCGCCATGCGGCGAGTGCCGCCTCGGCTTCCGCGAGCGTGGGTGGCTGGCAGCCCTTGTGGCCGCAATTGAGCCCGGCCACGACGGCGCCGAAGGCGAGCATGGCGTGGAGCGTTTCGGTATCCAGCCCCGCGAGCCGGTCGGGCACCAGGTGCCCGTTGCGATGCAGGAAGGTGAGGATGCCCGCCATCAGGCTGTCGCCGGCGCCCACGGTGTCCCCGAAGACCGGCGGGGCATAGACGCCCATCTCCGCCGAGCCGCTGCGGGAAAAGGCGCGCGAGCCCCCTTCCCCGAGGGTCAGCACGAAGAGCCGGCAGTTTTCCTGCGCGAGGAAGGCCGCGGCATGCGCCTCAACGCTCATCGACGCATCGAGCCGCTCGAGATCCTCGATGCTCATCTTGATGATGTGCGCGCGCGCAAAGAACCGGTCGAGCCGCGCCCGGTAATCAGCAAAATCATCGACGAGCGAGGGGCGCACATTGGGGTCGATGGAAATGATGGCGCCGCGCGCGGCAGCCTCGTCGATCACAGCGAGCCATACCGGGGTATCGGCCGGCGCGATGGTGCAGAAGCCACCGACCTCGAACACAGTCGGACGCTCGGGCAGCGCCGCGAGCAGGCTTTCGCGCGTAAAGGCCCGATCGGCGCCGCGGTGGAAGCGGTAGCTGGCCTGCCCCTTTGCGTTGAGCGTCACCACCGCAAGCGTCGAGGCGGCATCTACGCGCTCGGGCATCAGCGCCGCGACCTTGGCCGCCGCGAGCGGCTCGAGCAGATAGCCGCCGAAATCATCGTCGCTGATCGGGCAGAGAAAACCCGTCTCGCGCTCGAGCAGCCCCAGCGCGCGGGCGCAATTATAGGCCGACCCACCCTGATAGGCGGTCATCCTGACAAGACCGTCCCCGCCCCTGGGGTCCGAAACGAGGTCGATCAGGCTTTCCCCGGCGACGACGAACATGACCGCACTCCTCCTGCTGACCCGCTCCGCGATGGTTACAACGGCGGCGGCCCGGCCAGCAAGCGGCCCGTTCCGGGGGGCGAGCGGGAGAAATTCGTTGACCGCAAGCCCGCAGCATGGTCGCTTAGCGCAAAATCGGTACGTCCGGGCCAAACGGGCGGCCTTCTGTATGTCGGGGGAAGTCTTGAACGCTTTAGCTGTCTTCGTGAGGACGGTCGGCGCGGCCAACAGGGTGATCGGGTTGACCCTGGCCTGGCTGGCTCTGGCCTGTGTGCTGGTCTGCTTCGCGGTCGTGGTGCAGCGCTACGCCTTCCGCGTCTCCTATCTCTGGATACAGGATCTCTATGTCTGGCTCGCCGGCGCAATGTTCACCGGGGTGGCTGGCTTTGCGCTGCTGCGGGATGACCATGTGCGGGTCGACATCTTCTACCGGCCGGCTCCGGTGCGGCGGAAGGCGCTGATCGACCTCTTCGGCGTTCTCGTGTTCCTCCTCCCCTTCGTTTATGTCGTCGCCTCTTATGGCTGGACGCCGGTGTCGCGTTCCTGGCGCCTCAGCGAGGGGTCTTCCAATATCGGCGGCATGCCGGGACTTTTCGTGCTCAAGACCTTCATCCTGGTCTTTGCGGTGGTGGTGGGGATGCAGGGACTCGCCATGGCGGCTCGCTCGATCCTGGTGCTGGCCGGCAAGGAGCATCTGCTGCCCGAAACGCTGCGCTACCGTACCGAGGAGACCGCGAAATGAGCGCCGTTCTCCTGGGCGAAATCCTCGCCGGCACGATGTTCCTGGGCGTCATCGGCGTGCTGCTGCTGGGCTTTCCTGTCGCCTTTTCGCTGGCCGGCACGGCGCTGATCTTCGGGGCGGTCGGGCACACGCTGGGGCTCTTCGATCCCTCAAATTTCGGGGCGCTCGCCTCGCGCTATATCGGCTTCATGACCAATGAAGTGCTGGTGGCGGTGCCGCTCTTCATCTTCATGGGCGTGATGCTCGAACGCTCCGGCATCGCCGAGCAATTGCTCACCACCATGGGCAAGCTCTTCGGCAATCTGCGCGGCGGGCTGGGCATCTCGGTCATCCTCGTGGGAGCGCTCTTGGCCGCCTCGACGGGCGTCGTCGGCGCCACCGTCGTGACCATGGGGCTGATCTCGCTGCCCGCCATGCTGCGTGCCGGCTACGATCCCAAGCTCGCTACCGGCGTCATCTGCGCCTCGGGCACGCTGGGGCAGATCATCCCGCCCTCCACCGTGCTGATCTTCATGGGCGACATGCTCTCGTCGATCAACGCGCAGGTGCAGATGGCCAAGGGCAATTTCGCGCCCGAACCCGTTTCTGTCGGCGCGCTGTTCTCGGGGGCCATGCTGCCGGGTCTGCTTCTCGTCTCGCTCTACATCTGCTGGATGATCTTCAAGGCAGTGACCGACCCCGCCTCCTGCCCGGCGACCCCGGTGCCCGAGGCCGAGCGCAAGGGCCTGTTGCGCGAGGTTGCGGTGGCGCTGGCGCCGCCGCTGCTGCTGATCCTGGCCGTGCTCGGCTCGATCCTCGGCGGCATCGCCACACCCACCGAGGCCGCCTCGGTGGGCGCCGTGGGCGCGATGATCCTCGCGACGGCGCGTGGCCGGTTCAGCTTTACGCTTTTGCGCGATGCCTCCATATCGACGGCGACGATCACCTCGATGGTGTTCATCATCCTGTTCGGCGCGGCCGTCTTCTCCATCGTCTTCCGCCTGATGGGCGGGGAAAACCTCGTGCACGAGTTCCTCAGTTCCATGCCAGGCGGCGCCATCGGCGCCACCATCGTGGTCATGGCCATCATGTTCGTGCTGGGCTTCATCCTCGACACCTTCGAGATCATCTTCATCGTGATCCCGATCACGGCTCCGGTGCTCTTGACGCTGGGTGTCGACCCGATCTGGCTCGGCGTCATCGTCGGGGTGAACCTGCAGACCAGCTTCCTGACCCCGCCTTTCGGCTTTGCGCTGTTCTACCTGCGCGGGGTTGCGCCGCCACGGGTGACGACGGGCATGATCTATCGCGGTGTCATCCCCTTCGTGGGCCTGCAACTGGTCGCAGTGGCCCTGCTCTTTATCTTCCCCCCCATTGCCACCTGGCTGCCGCGCCTCATCTACAATTGAGGCCCGGCAGCGCCGGAACGGCCCAAGCCTATCGAAGATTGACCGGTGCCGGGCGGCTACCTGTTCAGCAATTACCGGCGCGTCGGGCTGCCGCTTGAAGCCGTTGTTGTGGTGGTGGCAATACCGGCGATCCTGATCTTCTGGCCGCTCTGAGTGCCACCCCCAATCACTGCGCCCGATATGCGCAAAGGCCCAGCGCTTGCGCGAGGACGTGCGCTGCCCTAATTCTCGACCGACCGCCGGTCAGTCGGCGGGGGCACAGGGGGTGTGGGTGACACGAACGGTCAAGACGTCTGCGGAGCGGCAACAGGAACTGGTAGAGATCGCGCTAAGGCTCTTTCTCGAAAAGGGCTATGAAGCCACCACGATCAGCGAGGTGATCGCCGCCACGGGGCTCTCGAAGGGCGCCTTCTATCATCACTTCGCCGCCAAGGAGGATCTGCTCGAGGCCATTGCGGTCCGGATCGTCGATGATTCGCTGAGCCAGATCGATGCGGTACTGAACGATCGCGGCCTCAACGCCTTCGAGCGGCTCGATGCCTACTTTGCCCATGCCAGCAGCTGGAAAAGCGGCGATGGCCAGCGCGTCGTGCTGGCATTCGCCCGGATTTTCCGTCCCGACAACCTGCTGCTCTATCACCGCCTGCATCTGGCCGTGATGAAAAAGATCGCCCCCGTGCTGGGGCGGATCATCGCCGAAGGCGTCGCCGATC
The DNA here is from genome assembly GCF_900119845.1 of Devosia enhydra. GTDB lineage: Bacteria > Pseudomonadota > Alphaproteobacteria > Rhizobiales > Devosiaceae > FPKU01. The sequence continues at coordinate 58,462 of NZ_FPKU01000004.1, read as the reverse complement.
AGGTGTTCGACACCCCCGATGCCGAAACGGCGGCCGAGTTGCTGGTGCTGCTCAATGCCTCGACCCATGACCTCATGGCGCGGCTGGTGGTGGCCAAGACGCTCGCAGAGCGCAATGCCGCTGCCGATGCGCTCGACCGGCGGCTGCTCATGGTGGGGATCGCGGCCGACCGGCTGCTCGGCCTGCCCGACGGTTCGGTCCGCTTTGCCGTACCGGGTTTCGCGCAGGATCTGGCGCGCCTGCTCCCCGCACTGGAGGATAAAGGCGAAGCCCACAACATCGTGCCCCTGATGCGCAGCTGAGCCCAAGGGTTCCGGCCCGGTTGCCCCGGGCCGGATCTGTTCGCCGGATCTCAGTCCAGCGTGAAGAAGCGCTCGCGCGCCTGGAGGAACAGCGAATCGGTGCCGTCGGTCTTCTGGCGCACGATGTTGAAGGCCGAGACGAAGGATTCCGCCGTCTTCTTGGTCAGAGCGTCGCCGCTCTCGCGGATTTCCGTCAGGACGTCCTTGGCCGCCTTGGCGCCGGCTTCGAGGATCTCGTCCGGGAACTGCCGCACCTGCACGCCATGCTCGTTGATGAGCGCCTGGAGCGCACGCGGGTCGTTGGCGGCGAAATCGGCGGCCACGGCGTCATATTCAGCCTGGCAGACATCCTTGACGATGGCCTGGAGATCGGCCGGCAGCGCCTGGTACTTGGCCTTGTCGACCACGAGTTCGGTGGCGAGGCCCGGCTCGATGAAGCTGGGGAAATAATAGTTCTTGGCGATCTGGTAGAAGCCGAGCGCCAGATCGTTGTAGGGACCGACGAATTCAGCCGCATCCAGCGTGCCCGACTGCAGGGCGGCAAAGATTTCGCCCGCCGCGAGATTGGTCACAGAGGCACCCAGCCGCGACCACACCTGCCCGCCAAGGCCCGGAGTGCGGAAGCGCAGGCCCTGCACGCTCGACAGCCCGGTGAGTTCGTTGCGGAACCAGCCGCCGGCCTGCGTGCCCGTATCGCCTGAAAGAAAGCCTTGGAGCCCGAACTGGTCGTAGATCTCGTCCCAGATCTCCTGGCCACCCATGTAGCGCACCCAGCCGGTGAGTTCGCGGCTGGTCATGCCGAAGGGCACGCCGGTGAAAAAACTCAGCCCCTGGCTCTTGTTCTGCCAGTAATAGGCGGCGCCATGGCTCATTTCGGCCGAGCCGTCGATCACGGCATCGAGCGACTGCAGGCCCGGCACCATCTCGCCGGCTGCAAAGACCTGGATGGTGAGGCGACCGCCCGAAGCGGCCGTGATCCGGTCTGCAAGGCGCTGCGCGCCGACACCGAGGCCCGGGAAGTTCTTGGGCCAGGTGGTGACCATGCGCCAGGTGGTGTTGCCCTGCGAAATGGCGGGGGTAGCGAGCGCCGTCGCAGCGGCGGCGCCGGCAGTCAGCGCACCGGCAGACTTGAAAAATTCGCGTCTCTTCACTTGCGTCCTCCAGGAGTGTCCGCTTGATGCGGAGCTTATGCGCGGCCGGCTCTTCATGAGGTCTTCCCGGTAAACCGGTGCCGCGCTTGCGAGGACAACAAAAGCAGGGGGCGCGGCAACTGTCCAGTGCTGGACCGTCGGCTGCCCGACTATTGCCCCTGCCGGCGCAGCAGATCGTTCGAATAGATGTTGTGCGCGCCCACATTGTGGATGTCGCGCTCGCCCATCAGCGCCATGGTGATATCCGCCTCGCGCTCGATGATCCTGAGCGCCCGGGTCACGCCGGCTTCCCCGCCCGCGCCCAGCCCGTAGAGGAAGGCCCGGCCGATGAAGGTGCCGCGGGCGCCCAGCGCCACCGCCTTCAGCACATCCTGCCCCGAGCGGATGCCGCCATCGAGATAGACCTCGACATCATTGTGCACCGCATCGACGATTTCGGGCAGAACCTGGATCGAGGACGGCGCCCCATCGAGCTGGCGGCCGCCATGATTGGAGACGATGATGGCATCGGCGCCCGCACGGATGGCGGCCCGCGCATCCTCGGGATCGAGAATGCCCTTGACGATCACCGGGCCCCCGAAGCGATCCTTGACCCAGCCGATATCCTTCCACGACAGCGTCGGATCGAACTGCTCGGCCGTCCATTTCGACAGCGAGGTCAGGTCGGTCGAGGCATCGACATGGCCATGGATGTTGCGGAAGGTGCGCCGCTGCGTGCCCAGCATGCCGAAGGCCCAGCCCGGCTTGCGCATCATCTCGAACACGAAGCGCGGCGTGATCTTGGGCGGGGTCGAGAGCCCGTTGCGGATGTCCTTGTGGCGCTGCCCCAGGATCTGGAGATCCATGGTGAGGACCAGCGCCGAGCATCTGGCCGCCTTGGCCCGGTCGATCAGCCGCTCGATGAAGCTCTTGTCGCGCATCACATAGAGCTGGAACCAGAACGGCGTGCTCGTGTGCTCAGCGATATCCTCGATCGAGCAGATGCTCATGGTCGAGAGCGTGAACGGCACGCCCATCTTTTCGGCGGCGCGCGCCGCCTTGATCTCGCCGTCGGCGATCTGCATGCCGGTCAATCCGGTGGGCGCGATGGCCACCGGCATCGCCACGTCATGGCCCAGCATGGTGGTGCGCAGGGTGCGCCCTTCCATGTTCACGGCCACGCGCTGGCGGAACTTGATCTTGCGGAAATCATCCTCATTGGCCCGATAGGTGCTCTCGGTCCAGGCGCCGGAATCGGCGTAGTCGAAGAACTGCCGCGGCACGCGCTTTTTCGCGAGCGTCTTGAGTTCGTCGATGGTGAGCGCGCGCTCGAGAGCCGATGCCATGGTCCGCCGCGGCGTCTGCCGCGCCCCGATTTGAGCCGGCGTCAGCACTAATATATGAGATGCCAGTCGTCAATCAGCCGTCACGGGCAGGACGCGCTGCGCGCCACCCGCCCTTGCCGCCTCAAGCGAAACAGGCTTTCATCGCTTGTGAACCCAACGGCAGGAAGGGGGCCGCTCATGGCGCTGGTCGGGGATGCCTACGCGTATTTCGACAGGAAATTCTACAGCCTGACAGTGCCGATCGCCGATCTCGAGCGTATCCACACCGGCTGCCGCTGGGCCGAAGGACCGGTCTGGTTCGCCGATGGCGGCTATCTGGTCTGGAGCGACATTCCCAACAACCGGCTCCTGCGTTACCTGCCCGATCACGGGGTTTCGGTGTTCCGGGCCGATGCCAATTACATCAACGGCAACACGCGCGACCGCGAGGGGCGGCTGGTCTCGTGCTCGCATGGCGCCCGCGCGCTGATCCGCACCGAATGGGACGGCACGATCACGGTGCTGGCCGATCGCTACCAGGGCAAGCGGCTCAATTCGCCCAATGATGTCGTGGTCAGGTCCGACGGCACCATCTGGTTCACCGACCCGACCTACGGCATCCTGTCCGATTATGAGGGCTACAAGGCCGATCCCGAGCAGTCCGGCTGCTTCGTCTTCCGCTTCGATCCGTCCACGGGGTCGCTTTCGGTGGTGGCCGACGATTTCGTCAAGCCCAACGGGCTGGCCTTCTCGCCCGATGAATCAACGCTCTACATCGCCGATTCGGGCCGCAGCCATGATCCCGATGGCCCCGGCCATATCCGCGCCTTCGCGGTCTCGGAGGACAACCGCCTTTCAGGCGGCGCCGTTTTCGCGTCGCTCGAAAAGGATCTCTTCGATGGCTTCCGCGTCGATGTCGAGGGACATGTCTGGGCCAGCGCCGGGGCCGGCATCAATTGTTACGAGCCGGGCGGCGCGCTTCTGGGGCGCATCAAGGCGCCGCAGATGGTCTCCAACCTCTGCTTCGGCGGTCCCCGCCGCAACCAGCTGTTCTTCACCGCTACTCACGAGGTTTACTCCGTGTTTGTGGGGGTGAGCGGCTGCCAACGGCCATGAGCGGGCCCTCGCGCTTCGAGACGGCTCTGCGAGCCGCCTCAGCATGAGGACGGAGGGATCGGAGGACCGCACCTGAGGTCGAATGGATAGGCAGCCTTTCTCACCCTGAGGGCCGGAGAGGACCTCACCCTGAGGAGCGCCACAAGGCGCGTCTCGAAGGGCGAGGTCCGGGCGCCCCTTAGTTGGCGCCCACCGGGGCCTCGACGGACACGATCTCGAGCATTTGGGGGTGGCCGTTGCGGTCTTCCCAGCCGATCTTCTGGCCGGCGCGCAGGCCGATCAGGGCCGTGCCGATGGGGGTCAGCACCGAGACGCGCCCGGCGCTGATATCGGCGTCGGCCGGATAAACCAGCGTCACCGTGCGGGTGGTCGCACCGGCCCTGTAGGTGACGCGGGCGCCCATGCGCACCGCGTCGGCGGGCAGCTTGGCCTGCGGCACGACACGGGCGCGTTCGACCTCGTCGAGCAGGTCGTCGCCCGCCTCGCTGCCGGCTCCAGCAAGCCCGAGGGCCAAGAGCTTTTCATGGTCTTCATTGCCAATCACGAGGGCCGGGCGTCGGGGCCGGCTGTCGCTGCGGGCGGAAAGGGATGGTTCAGTCATGATGATGTCTTTCGTCTTCGCCCGCCAAAGCGGCCAGGCGGTGAATGCTTGGGATATGCGCGAGCGACCCCCCGGTCCGAAGGGTCTGCCAGCCTGTCGATGAGCGTTGGATGCAAGCGGGCCCTAAGTCCCGCCAGCGCACGGCAAGACTTAGGGCGCGCCGCTCTTGGCGGTCTGCGCTTTCTCGAAGCCGGTCATGGCGGCGTCGGTGTGCCGGATGATACTCATGTCGCCAAAGGTAGGCGAGATCGGGCGCAAGTCAAGCGTCGGCAGAACGCTCAGGCCCCGATGACCGGCGGCAGGGACCGGCCATGCCGGCGCAGATGCTCGGCCACGGCAAGGGGCGCGAGTTCGGCGAGCCCGTCGAAATCGACCAGTTGCGCATTGTAGAGCGGCAGGCGCCAGCGCTCTCCGGCGCGGGCAAAGCTCAGGCTGTGATAGACGCCCATCCGGGTTTCCGGCCGCCAGTCGGTGAGGGTCTCGTGCGGCACGATCTCGGCATCGGTGTGCCCGAAGAGCCCCCAGCGCCTGAGGCTGAGGCGCTCGCGATCCATCGCCAGTTCGGAGATTGTATGGCGGTTGGCAAGCGCGCTGATGCCGAGCGCGAAGGCGAGCGCCCCCAGCCCCACAGGCAGCACGATGGCGACGACGGCAGCCAGCTGGTCGTTCGCCAGTGCCGAAACCAGCGTCAGCGAGGAGAGGGAGGCGACGGCGACGAGCAGAAAGAGCCAGTTGCGCACCGGAATGGTGTGCCGGAACACGACCCGCATCCGCTGCGCCCCCGTCACAGCGTCAACGCCCGATCACATCACCGCGCCGACCTGCCAGGGCACGAACTCGTTGTCGCCATAGCCCAGGAGCTCCGACTTGGTCTTTTCGCCCGAGGCGATGCGCAGCATCAGGTCGAAGATCTCCTGACCCTTCTCCTCGAGGCTCATCGTGCCCTCGACGATGTCGCCGCAATTGATGTCCATGTCGTCGGTCATGCGGGCATAGAGATCGGAATTGGTGGCAAGCTTGATCGAGGGCACCGGCTTGCAGCCATAGGCCGAACCGCGCCCTGTGGTGAAAGCAAGAATGTTCGCGCCCCCGGCCACCTGACCCGTCGCCGAAACGGGGTCGAAGCCCGGCGTATCCATGAACACGAGGCCCTTGGCCGTCACCGGCTCGGCATATTCATAAACGGCCGTCAGCGCCGTATTGCCGCCCTTGGCCGCCGCGCCGAGCGACTTTTCGAGAATGGTGGTGAGCCCGCCCGCCTTGTTGCCCGGCGAGGGATTGTTGTTCATCTCGCCGCCATTGCGGGCGCAGTAATCCTCCCACCAATGGATGCGCTCGATGAGCTTTTCGCCCACTTCGCGCGTCACGGCGCGGCGGGTGAGCAGGTGCTCGGCGCCATAGACCTCGGAGGTTTCAGACAGGATGCCCGTGCCGCCCTGGCGCACGAGGATATCCACCGCGATGCCCAGCGCCGGATTGGCGGTGATGCCGGAATAGCCGTCCGACCCGCCGCATTGCAGCGCGAGGATGAGCTCGGAGGCCGGCACCGTCTCGCGCCGGGCCCGGGCGGCGATCGGCAGCATCTCCTTGATGCGCTCGACGCCCCATTCAATCATCTTTTTGGTGCCACCCCGTTCCTGGATGGTCATGGTCTGGAAGGTGTCATTGTCCTCGATGCCGTAGAGTTCCTTCATCCGGCCGATCTGGAAGACTTCGCAGCCCAGCCCCACCAGCAGCGCGCCGCCGAGATTGGGGTTCGAGGCATAGCCCCATTGCGTGCGCTTCAAGATGTCGAAGCCTTCGCCCTTGCCGGCCATGCCGCAGCCGGTGCCATGCACGAAGGGGATGACGCCGTCGATCTCGGGATAATCCTCGAGAATGCCGGAGCGGTTGATCGCCTCGGCCATGAATTTGGCGACGGTGGCCGAGCAGTTCACCGAGGTGAGGATACCGAGATAGTTGCGCGTGCCCACCTTGCCATTGGCGCGGCGATAGCCCTCGAACGTGGCGCGCTGCGCCTCGGGCACGTAATCGGTCACCGGCACGGCGGCGGAATAATCGTAATTGCGCTCGAAGGCGCCCAGTTCGGGGCCCATGTTGCAATTGTGCTCATGCACCCACTCGCCTGCCGGCAGATCCTTGCTGGCAAAGCCGATGATCTGGCCGAACTTGCGGATGGGCGCGCCATTGGCCACCGGCTGGGTGGTGAATTTGTGCCCCTTGGGCACGCGCTTGCCAAGCGTCACGCCCTCGGGCGTCGTCGCGCCCACATCGAGATTGACGAGCGCCACCGCCACATTGTCGGTGGGGTTGAGCACCAGCGTGCGAGCGGAGGGGCGGGACATCATTTCGTTCATGGCTGCTCTGGCGTCGGGCTCGAGTTCGGGAGGACGAGACTGTGCACGGGGCCGGTGCGCAGCACCTGCGCGATTGCCCTGCGGCAGCTCACCGACTAACATGTTAGCATGAAAGCGGACACGACGACATATGGTTTTCTCGACCCCTCACGCAACCCCCAGCGCGGCGGGCTGACCCAGCACGTCACCGATTCGCTGCGCCGCGCCATAGTCGGGCTCGACCTTGCGCCGGGCACCGCCATCGACAAGCCGGCGATCTGCGCCCGGCTCGGAGTTTCGCGCTTCCCGGTGTCCGAAGCGCTCGCCCGGTTGCAGGCCGAGGGTCTGGTCGAGATCCTGCCCCAGCGCGGCTCCATCGTCTCGCTCATCCGCATCGCCGACGTTCTCGAATTCATGCTCATTCGCAAGGCGCTGGAGGCCGAGGCAGTGCGTGTCGCCACGCGCAGCGGCGGGGATGGGCTCGTGGCGGCGCTCGAGCGCAATCTGGCCCTCCAGCAGGGCGCCGTCGAGGCCGATGACCGCTCCCTGTTCCACGCGCACGATCTCGACTTCCACGAACTCTTGATGGACGCCACCGGCTTTTCCCGGCTCGGCGCCACCATCGACAGCGCCCGCGCCAATATCGATCGCGCCCGCCGCCTGGTGCTGAGCCCGCGCCGGCTCGAGACCTCCTGCTCCGAGCACCGCGCCATCGTCAGGGCCATCGCCTCGGGCGACGAGCGGGCGGGTGCCGTCGCGATGCGCGCCCATATCGATTCGGTGGTGGCCGAACTCGTGGCCTTCGCCCGCGTCCATCCCGAGCCTTTCGCCGATGGCGACCCTGCCGCCATAGACACCGCGTCAACCAGATATCCTGCCGGCTGATCCGGCAGGCTCAAGGGAGAAATCCATGCTCAAATCCATCCCCCCCATCATCGGGCCGGACCTGCTGCGCATCCTGCGGGCCATGGGCCATGGCGACGAGATCGCCATCGTCGATGCCAATTATCCGGCCGACAGCGCCGGGCCCGAGATCGTGCGGATGGACGGGCTTTCGGCCACCGACGTGCTCGATGCCATCCTCACGCTCATGCCGCTCGATACCTTCGTGGACGAAGCGGCCCTGGGCATGGAAGTCGTGGGCAGCACGCCGGGCCATCGCGAGCCGATCTATGATGATTTCGACGCCATCATCACCAAGCACGAGCCAGAGATGAAGCTTGCAGCCATGGAGCGCTTCGCCTTCTACGACCGGGTCAAGGATGCCTATGCCATCGTCGCCACCGGCGAGCGCCGGCTCTATGGCAATATCCTGCTGAAAAAGGGCATCATCCGGCCCGAATGACCGGCTTTATGGCCGCGCCGAACGGTTTTTGCGCGCCCTGCCCTCGACATCGGGCCAAGGCGCGCTAAAGCAATGTCCCGAACTGCGGGAGCCGGTCCCGTGGCACAGGCCCGGCCGGGGCTTCGATATGTCCCGGCCCGCCGCCGCATTCCGGCTGCCCCACCCTATTCAAGACTGTCCAGGGAGAGACCTCCGATGAAACTCATGCGTGTCGGTGCCAAGGGCGCCGAAAAGCCCGCCATCCTCGCCACCGACGGGACCATCCGCGACCTCACCGGCATCGTGGGCGATATCGATGGCGCGGCGCTGACCCCCGAGGGTCTCGCGCGCATCGCCGCCGTCGACCCGATGAGCCTGCCCAAGCTCGATGCCGGCCAGCGCGTCGGTCCCTGCGTCGGCAAGGTCGGCAAGTTCATCGCCATCGGCCTCAACTATGCCGATCATGCGGCCGAAACCAATTCGCCGATCCCCAAGGAGCCGATCATCTTCATGAAGGCCACGAGCTGCATCGTGGGGCCCTTCGACGATGTCACCATTCCGCGCGGCTCGGAAAAGTCCGACTGGGAAGTCGAGCTCGGCGTCGTCATCGGCAAGGAGGCCCGCTATGTCGATGAGGCCGATGCCATGGACCACGTCGCGGGCTATTGCGTGGTCAACGACCTCTCCGAGCGCGCCTACCAGATCGAGCGCGGCGGCACCTGGGACAAGGGCAAGGGCTGCGACACCTTCGGCCCCATCGGCCCCTGGATGGTGACGCGCGACGAGATCGCCGACCCGCAGAACCTGAGCATGTGGCTCGATGTCGATGGCCATCGCTACCAGAACGGCTCGACCAGGACGATGATCTTCGGGGTCGCCCATCTTGTGAGCTATATCAGCCAGTTCATGAGCCTGCAGCCGGGCGACATCATCACCACCGGCACCCCGCCGGGCGTCGGCATGGGCCAGAAGCCGCAGGTCTATCTCAAGCCCGGCCAGACCATGCGTCTCAGCATCGAAGGCCTGGGCGAGCAGAGCCAGACGACCTTCGCCTATGCCGGCTGACCGCTCACGCGGTTGACTGTGACACGAGCTTGAGGCAAGGGCGCGTCCTGAACGGGAGGCGCCCTTGTCCTTTGAGGTGATGCAGCGCGGCACGGTGCGCGAGGTCTTCCTCGCATTCCTCGGGCTGGGACTCACCAGCTTTGGCGGGCCGGTGGCCCATATCGGCTATTTCCGCACCGAATTCGTCGAGCGCCGGCACTGGCTCTCGGACGCCGACTATGCCGATATCGTGGCGCTCTGCCAGTTCCTACCCGGGCCTGCATCGAGCCAGGTCGGGCTGGCGCTGGGCAAACTGCGCGCCGGCTATTGGGGCGCGCTCGCCGCATGGGCCGCCTTCACCCTGCCTTCGGTCATCCTGCTGCTGATCTTCGCCTGGGGTCTCGCCAGCATTGGCGGGGCCGAAAGCGGGCTTTTGCACGGGCTCAAGATCGCCGCCCTCGCCGTGGTGGCGCAGGCGGTGTGGTCGATGGGCAAATCGCTCGTCCCCGATCGGGGCCGCTTCATCGTCGCCAGCCTCACCGCCATCGCGGTTCTGGCGATCCCCAGCAACCTGACGCAGGTCGCGGCGATCGCGCTGGCGCTGGGGCTCGGCATGATGATGGCGCCCCGTGCCATGCCGGAGCCGACGCCGCAGATCCGCCCGTCCGTTGGCCGTGACTGGCCGTGGCTCGGGCTCTTTGTGCTGGGGCTTGTCGCCCTGCCGCTGCTCGCGACGCTGACCGGCAGCCCCGATCTCCGCCTCGCCGACAGCCTCTATCGCACCGGATCGTTGGTGTTCGGGGGCGGCCATGTGGTGCTGCCGCTGCTCGAAGGCGAACTCGTCGGCCCCGGCCTCATCGATCGCGAGACGTTCCTCGCCGGCTATGGCGCCGCTCAGGCGGTGCCCGGTCCGCTGTTTTCGTTCGCCGCCTATGCCGGGGCGATGCTCTACGGGCCGCCCAGCGGGCTCTGGGGCGCGACGATCGCGCTTGTCGCGATCTACCTGCCCTCGGCTTTTCTCGTCTTCGGCACTCTGGGTTACTGGCAGGCGCTCAAGCACCAGCCGCGGCTGCGCGGCGGGCTCTCGCTCGCCAACGCCGCCGTAGTGGGGCTGCTGGTCGCGGCGCTCTATACGCCGGTCTTCACCAGCGCGGTGATGGGCCCGCGCGACGCGGCCCTCGCCATTGCCGCCTATGCGGCGCTGACGGCGCTGAAACTGCCGCCCTGGCTCGTGGTGGTGCTCTGCGCCCTCGCCGGCTGGGCGCTGGCGCAGATCTCCTGAGACGTCAGGGTCTGCGCGCGACGAGGTCAATTTCCACGAGCGCGCCCACGGCCAGCCCGGTGACCCCGATGGTGGTGCGCGCCGGCAGCTTGTCGGGGGTGAAATAGCCCACATAGGTCTCGTTCATCGTCTTGTAGTCGCGCTCGAACTCCGTGAGGTAGATGCGCGCCATCGTCACATGCTCGAAGCCGAGCCCGATACCACCGAGCACGATCTTCAGATTATCGAGCACCCGCCGCGTCTGCGCTTCGATACCCTCGGGCAGCGGTGCATCGGGGGCGGCCGGATCGGTCGGCATCTGGCCGGTGACGAACACCCAGCCATCGGCCTCCACCGCGTGGCTGAATGGCGCCACCGGGCGCGGCCCCGAAGCGATCATGTGATGAACCGGCAGTCCCATTTCAGTCCCCCCTTATGCCTTAAGGCGCGCCATTCTCCGCCCCGGCCCGGCAAAGTCAATCCGCCAGTCCATTCGAGGGACTGGACAAGTGCATGCGCCAGAACCACATTTTTCCGTGTCGCCAGGAACAAGGAGCCGCAGATGTCCACCAAGCTTTCCATCACGCGCGAGGACGATGGCCACAGGGGCCGCTGGTATGCCGGGCTCGATGACGGAGCCGAGGCCGAGATGACCTATCGGCATGGGCCCGACAAAGTGATCAGCATCGACCACACCTTCGTGCCCGAAAGCCATCGCGGCCAGGGCATCGCTGAGGCGCTGATGAATGCGGCGATCGCCTCCGCGCGCGCGGATGGGCTCAAGATCCGGCCGCTCTGCTCCTATGCCGTGCTACAGTTCCGCCGCCACAAGGACTGGGCCGACCTTCTGGCGCCCTGACCGCCCTGCGGCTGAAAGTCGGCTCAGAAGCTGCCCAGATATTCCCCGTCCTCGGTGAGAATGTCGCGCAGATCATGCCAGGGCACGCTCGCCACCGGCGCGCCTGCGGCATAGGCCGTGACCTCATAGGGCTGGAAGCGGAACTCCATGCCGCTTTCGGTGAACCGCCAGCGCGCGGGATCGACCACCGCCTCGGCGACAGCCGTCTCGTAATCGTCCCAGAGCCCGTCGCCCATCTGCGCCTTGAGAGCCGCCGAGACGATGCCGGCCAGAGGCGTCGCCCAGTCCTCGCCCGCAAAGATGTCCGAGGCTTCGAGTGGCCGCATCTGGTCGGAGAGGAAGTGCCGATAGGTAATGGCGTAATTGCCATGCGCGGCGCCATGACCATACCAATATTCGGTGGCTTCGAGGCTGATCATCCGGCTCGCCACCCGATCCACGACGAGGGTGGTATCGGTATCGGCGTCGAACTCGTCCTCGCCCTCCTCGGCCTCAGCCTCGGGATTGGCGGCGTTCTGCGCCTCTGCATCGATGGCGGCAAACCAGTCCGCCGTTTCGCCGGCGACATAGGCGTTGAAGGCCTCGGCGAGCGCGTCGGTCCCGTCGATCCGGGCAACCGACACGCGCGTCGTCTTCACCTTGTTCCACTCCTCCTCGCCCGATGGCGGTTCGGTCTTGAACCGTTCGAGAAGGTAAAAGCGCTTGCCCCCGATCATCCGGCTCTCCTCGAGCCCCGAAATGCGGCTGGTGAACTCGCTTTTGAGGCAGTTGAGGCCGTCATCGTCATAGGCGGCAGCGAGCGGCTGCCCGTCGGGCGTGCAGGCCCTTTCGACATAAGCGAGCCATTCGCGCTGGCCCGCCCGCATCGTCGCGCCGGCATCGGCCGAAAGCCCGCCGATCGCGGTGGCATAGGCGACCGCCAGCACTTCGTCATCGCCCGAGAGCTCTGGATCGGCGCAGATGGCGCGCTCGAAGGCGGTGGTGGCGCGGCCGCAATCGAAGCTGGCGGCGCCCGCCGGCATGCTCAGCAGCGGCGCCGAGCCGGTGCCCAGCCCGGCGAGGAGAACGAGGAAAGCCTTGTTCATGGCGGCGTCCTTTCCAGGGTTTGGTGCGAAGGCTACCATCCCGCAGGCCTGAGGTCAGCCCCGGAGCGATCGATCAGGCTGTCAGCCGCATCGGGCTGCCGCCATGGCGCTGCGGGTCATAGATCACCACGCGATTGCGCCCCTCGGCCTTAGCGCGATAGAGCGCGGTGTCGGCCCGGTCGGCTGCCGCTTCCAGGCTTTCATCGGGCACAACGAGATAGGCCCCGACGCTGACGGTGATCTGCGCCGTCTGCCCGCCGGGCAGGTCGATAGCGGCGCTGGTGATGGCCCGCTGCACGGCATCGGCGATCGCCTTGAGGCTCTGCGCCCCGATATCGTGGATGAGCACGATGAACTCGTCCCCGCCCCAGCGCCCCACCCCGTCGCGGCTGCGCGCCACATCCTTGAGCCGCTGGGCCACCGCCACCACCACTGCATCGCCCGCCGCATGGCCGAAACTGTCGTTGATGCGCTTGAAGTGATCGACATCGATCAGGAGCAGCGCCAGCTGCGCCGCACCCTTGCGCTCGGCGCTGACGGCCGCGAAACGGTCGGAAAAGCCTCGGCGATTGGCGATACCGGTCAACTGGTCGACAAAGGCCAGTGCCTCGAGCGCCTCGGTGCGCCGCCGCACCTCGCGCTCCAGCATCTGAGTATTGCCGCCCACTTCATGGGCCATTTCGGCAAAGGCGCGGCTGAGCCGCCCGATCTCATCGCTGGCCGGGTCGGCATGGGTTGAATCAGCATGGGCGAAATTACCCGCCTTGATCGCCGCCACCCGAGCTTCCACCAGCTTCAGACGATCGAGCACGATGCGCTTGAAGACGAACGCCACCGTCAGGCTCGCTGCCAGCACCACGGCCGCCAAAAGCAGCCCGATGGGCACGAAGAGCCGGCGGTCGATGATCTTGTCCACATCCATGAAGGTGATGTTGTACCAGCCGAGCCGGTCGAGATAGCCCACCCCCACCAGCACGTCATGGCCGCCGATCCGCATCATGCGGCTTTCGACCTCGACATCGCTCGTCGTCACGTCCTCGAGCATGGCCCTGAGGGCCACCTCGTCCTGCGGCCGGTCGAGCAGCGCGAAGATGGTCTTGCGGGCCCCGATCTGCTTGGTGAGGCTGTGGAAATCCACCAGCCGCTCGTCGCGATGCGCCTGCAGGGCGCCGTTGCGATCGACGAACATTGCCTCCACTCCGGTCTGGGGAATGTCGACGACCTCGCGGATGAAGCTCGTGAGATCGAGCCCCGAGCCCAGCACGCCCAAAACCTCGTCGCCATCGCGCACCACGCAGTTGAACCAAACCTTGGTCACGCGCAGCACATCGTCATGGTCGACATTGAGGTGGCAGCCATCGCCCAGCGCCATGGTGGAGTAGAACCAGCCATCACGCGGATTGTCCGGCGAGAGCGTGTAGCGCAGCTGGTCCCCGGCATAGGCGTTCTGCGCGTCGTTGAAATAATAATTGCCCGATCCGGCGACCACGAAGAAATAGCTCTTGTCGGCAAAGGCCAGCCGGTAATGCTCCAGTTCGGCAAGCCCGCGCGCCCGGCGTTCGGGGTCGGCCTCGTTCCGGGCCCAGTCGAGGATGATCGGGGCGCGGGCGAGGGTTTCGGCCAGCGTCACTTCCTGCAACAGCGCGCCCATGCCGCGATAGCGGTCGAACAGCACCTGCTTTTCGGCAAACAGCGTGCCCAGCCGCTCGATGGTCGACTGCACGATCCAGGTAAAGCTGATATAGGCCGGCACCCCCACCGCCACGAAAGCGAGGAGGGTGAGAACCAGCATCCGCGTCCGCAGACCCTGCGGGTAGAATCGACCGAGCGCCGCGATCACGCCTCGGCTCCCGGACTGGCGCAGCGCATCAAAAGCGGACCCTTGGGTGAAGCCCTCCAACTATGCCGGGGAAAGCCTCAACACTTCCTTAAGCTTCCTACGCCCCGCCTTACGGCGCCGCGAGGAAGTCCCGCGCTGCCAGCAGTTCCTCGCGACGGATCTCGTGGCCGCCCTCATGCCAGACAAGGCTGACCTCCGCCCCTTGCGCCGAAAACCAGTCGGCCAGCGCCTGGCTCGCCGGCGCCGGGCAGATCGGGTCGCGCCGACCCGCCGTGATCAGGATGCGCCGGCCTGCAAGCCCCGTCTGGTCGGGCGGGGTGAAAGGAATGAGCGGATGCATCAAGACCGCGCGGTCAAAGAGCGCCGGGCGGGCAAAGAGCACGCTGGCAAGGATGTTGGCGCCGTTCGAATAGCCCAGCCCCGCCACCAGCGCGGGCCTTGAGGCACCGAGCCTCTCATTTACGAACTGCCCCATCTTGTCGGTGCCGCGCTTGAGGTCCGCCATGTCGTAGCGGCCTTCGGCGAGGCGGCGGAAATAGCGCGCGGCTCCTCCCTCGGACACGTCCCCGCGCGGCGCGATGCGGCGGGCTCCGGGCAGCAGTTCGGCGGCCAGATCGGTGAACTGGTGCTCGTCCCCGCCCGTGCCGTGAAAGAGAAAGAGGGCAGGAGACTGGGCCGTCGCACCCGGCAGGTCGAGATGGATATAGGGGGCTGCGCTCATCGGCCGTCTCCTTGCATGTCGATGACGGTGATGCCCACCGCCCGGTTGTGGGTGAAATCCTCAAGCGCCGCGCCCGCTTGCGCAAGGCCGATGCGTCGCGTCACCAGCCGGCCCGGATCGATCCGCCCGCCCGCGACCATGGCAAGCAGCGGCGGGAACCGCTTTGCGGCCATGCCACGAGATCCGTGTATGGAAATCTGGCGCGAGTAGATCAGTTCGAGCAGCGGCAATTCCACCCTCTCGTGCCGTCCGGTCGGCATGCCCAGCTGCACATAGCGCCCCAGCTTGCGCAGCCCGCGCAGGGCATCGTGGAAGGTTTCGCTGCGCCCCAACGCGTCGATGGCAAGATCGGCGCCCCCGCCGGTCACCTCGCGCACGGCGATGCCGACATCATCGGTCTCAGCGGCGTTGAGAGTAGCCGTCGCGCCCAGCGATCTGGCCATGGCAAGCGCGTCGGGATTGACATCCACGGCCAGCACCCGCGCCCCCATCGCCGCCCCGAGCATCACGGCCGAAAGCCCCACTCCGCCGCTGCCATGGATGGCGAGCCACTCCCCCGGCCGCAATCCGCCACGATCGGTGAGGCCGCGAAAGGCCGTCGTCACCCGGCAGCCCATGCCGGCCACCGCCACCGGATCGAGCCCCTCGGGCAGGCGCACGAGGTTGAAATCGGCATGCGGCACCGCCAGCAATTCGGCAAAGGCGCCCCAGGCCGAAAAGCCCAGCACATGCTGGGCATTGCAAATGGTGGGCTCGCCGCCCACGCAGTCGGGGCAGACCCCGCAGGACAGGATGAAGGGCGCCGTCACCCGGTCGCCCGGCGCAAAGCTAAGGCAATCGGGGCCCACCGCCACCACCTCGCCGGCAAATTCATGGCCCGGCACATGGGGCGGGGCGACATCGGCATCCATGCCCGTCCAGCCATGCCAGTCCGACCGGCAGACCCCGCAGGCCAGAACCCGCACCACCGCGCCATCGCGCGGGCAGTCGGGGTCGGGCACGGTCTCGACTGCAAGCGGTCCGTTATAGGCCCTGAACACTGCGGCCTTCATCGTCGCTCCCCCCTGTCAGACCTTGACCGCATGCGCGACCCGGCCGGCGGCCCCGAACACCCTCAGATAGCGGGCGATCTCCTCGGGTGAGCCGGTGGCCTTTTCGGGATTGTCGGACAGTTTCACCGCCGGCCGGCCATTGGCCTCCACCACCTTGCAGACCAGCGAAATCGGGTCGAGCCCGTGCCCGCCGCCCGGATCGCAGCCCTGGAAGTCATTGGTCAGGTTCGTGCCCCAGCCGAACGACATGCGCACCCGGCCCTCGAAATGCCGATAGGTCTCTTCGATGGTTTCGACATCGAGACCGTCCGAAAAGATCAGCAGCTTGTCGCGCGGGTCGTGGCGGTGATGCTGCCAGAACGCCATGATGAGTTCGCCTGCTTCGATGGGCGGCATGCTGTCGGGGCGAAAGCCCGTCCAGTCCGCCACCCAGGCCGGGGCATCGGCGAGAAAGGCGCGCGTGCCGAAGGCGTCGGGCAGGACGATCTGCAGATTGCCGCCATAATACTGGTTCCAATCCTGCAGCACCTGGTAGGGCGCGGCGCGCAGGGCCGCATCGTTGGGCGCGAGCGCCGCCAGCACCATCGGCAGCTCATGCGCATTGGTGCCCAGAGCCTCGAGATCGGTGTCCATGGCGAGGAGCACGTTGGAGGTGCCGGTGAGCGCCTCGCCCAGCCCCTCCTTGAGCGCCTCCACGCACCAGCGCTGCCAGAGAAAACTGTGGCGCCGCCGCGTGCCGAAATCGGAAATCCTGAGCTCGGGCAAAGCCTTGAGCCGATCGACCTTGGACCACATCTTGGCCTTGGCGCGGGCATAGAGCACATCGAGCGCGAACGGACCCATCGCCTTCATCGCGGCGCGGCTGCGCAACTCGTTGATGATCGCGAGCGCCGGAATTTCCCACATCGTCGTGTGGGTCCAGGGTCCGGCAAATCGGAGCTCGAACTGCCCGTCACGCCGGCTGAGCTCGTAGTCGGGCAGCTGGAAATCCTCGAGCCAGTGGAGGAATTCGGGCGCAAAGATCTGCCGCGACCCGTAAAAGCTGTTGCCCGCGAGCCAGATCTTTTCCTTCTTTGTCAGCTTGAGGGTACGCACATGGTCGAGCTGGGCCCGAAGCTCGCCCTCGTCGATCTCCTCGGCGAGCCGCACGCCGCGCGTGCGGTTGATGAGCTGGAATGTCGTCTCGACCTTGGGGTAGAGCCCCCAGATCATCTGCAGCATCAAGAGCTTGTAGAAATCCGTGTCGAGCAGGCTGCGCACGATCGGATCGAGCTTCCAGGTGTGGTTGTAGACCCGCTGGGCGATATCGATCCGCGCCATGACCTTCGACTAGCCCTCTGCCTTGTAAATCCGCCCGCTGCGGTGCCCCCAGGCGTTTAGCAGCAACCGGCGGCGCTGTCGCGGGGGCTGGCGCGGCGCGATCAGCCGGCCATGCCCAGCCGCTTCTCGATGCCGGCGATCTCGACCGCGATCATGTCGGCGACCTTTGCAAGCTCGGCTTCCCCCAGCCGGTCGCGCAGGCCCGAGACGCTGATGGCCGCACACACCGCGCCCAGGGGATCAAAGATCGGCACGGCGACGCAATGGGCACCCTGCTCCATCTCCTCGAGATCGAGCGAACGCCGCGTCTGCCGGATGCGGTCGAGCTCGGCCAGAAGCGTTGCCCGGTCGGTTATGGTGCGCGGCCCGATCGGGGTCATGGGCGCTTCGAGCGCCAGGGCCGCCCGCGCCGGATCGAGAAAGGCGAGGATCGCCTTGCCCACCGCCGTGGCGTGATAGGGCGCCAGCGTGCCCGAATAGGAGGTGAGGCGGATCTGGTGCCCGCCCTCGCGGCTATCCACGATGATCGCCGTATCCCCCATCGGCACGGCGAGGTTGACCGTCTCGCGCGTATCCCGGCAAAGCCGCTCCAGCGCATCGCGCGACACATCGAGCAGGCTGTTCTGCCGCTGTGCCGAGAGCCCCAGCATCAGGCTGCGCGGCCCCAGCCGATAGGCGCGGCTGTCCTTGTCCTGGGTGACATAGCCCAGGCTGACCAGCGTGCCCACGAGGTTGAACACCGTGGTCTTGTTGAGCTTGACCGCAGCCGAGAGCTCGGCGAGCCGCACCCCTTCCCGCCCTGCCGCCATCACCCGCCCCAGAATGGCGTCGGCGCGGGCGAGCGACTGGATGCGGGGGGCGCTGTTCATGGGCAAAGCACTCTTGCACGATCTGGAACAAGGCCTGTTGTGTCGCGCCACCGGCCCCGCGTCAACGCGACAAATCCTCGGATTTCAGCGCCCGAGCCGTTCCACATTGTCCATCGATGGGCTCATTCCTGCGGAGCGCTGACCCGGCCGGTCCGTGCTCTCAGCGCGGCCGCTGCGCCCGCATCTGTTCCACGATATGCAGGCCCGAGCCGCGCACATGGCGCGCGATGATCTCCCCGCACAGGATGGCATCATGGGCTTTGAGCGCCGCGATTAGTTCGCGATGCTCGCTGAGGATCGCCGCCTTCCTGTGCAGCGAGAAGCGGAAATTGCGGCTGATCGCGCCCAGGATCTCGCGATGCTTCCACCACAGGTCCACGGCGTGGCGGTTATAGTGCCGGTCGTAGAATACCCGGTGGAAACGGGTATCGAGCGCGTTGTGGCGCGACTGGTCCGAGAAATTGAGCGCCTCGATCTCGTCCTGGATGGCTTCGAGCTCGGCGATGTCGCCATCGGTGGCAAGGCTCACGAACCAGCTGGTGAGATAGGGCTCGATCAGCACCTCCATCTCGAAGATATCGCGCACGAAATTCTCGTCGATCTCGCGCACCCGCGCCCCGCGATTGGGCGCGATCACCACGAAGCCCTCGCCGCGCAATTGCTGCAGCGCCTCGCGCACCGGATTGGTGGAGGACCCGTAGCGCGCCGCCAGCGCGGAAACCTTGAGCCGCTCATTGGCCCCCAGCCGACCCCCGAGGATATCCTCGCGGATCAGCTCGTAGATGCTGTTGGCCTCGAAGGGCGTCGCCTCTTCGATGGCAGGGTTCGGGACTTTGGCGAGCACAGCGGTCATGAGGGGCTTTTACCCGGACTCGCGGGGCCGCGCCAAGTGCTGGTTTGAGGATTTCATACACCTGCATTGACAGATAATGTACGATCTGCGAGCGTTCATCCATCGAGCGCGGGCTTAACCGCGCCGCTCCGGGAGGGTCAGCAGGGACCGCGTGCCATCACATGGCCCGCGCACGGCCTTTCATCCTCCCATTCTGATGCGCACGGCCCGTACACGGGCCGCCGGCCCTCGGTTCGCGAGCGGCCCGAAAAGGAGGAGTTCGATGATTTTAAGCCCGACGCGTCGCGGACTGATCGCGGCAATTTCCAGCGTGGCCCTTTCGCTGGCCCTGATGGGCGGCGCCCTCGCCCAGACCTACACCCAGTCTCCCACCCTCGATGACGAGGTCGCGGCCGGCACCCTGCCGCCGGTTGCCGAGCGCCTGCCCGCCAATCCCTTCGTCGAGACCATGATCGATGGCATCGGGACCTATGGCGGCACGCTGCGCACCACCATCCTCGCCAATGGCGACCACTACAACCTGACCCGCACCGTGGCCAACGAAGTGCTGGTGCGCTGGGACCCCACCTGGACCAGCGTCGGCCCCTCGATCGCCGAGGCCTTCACCGCATCCGAGGATGCCACCACCTTCACCTTCACCCTGCGCGAGGGCATGAAGTGGTCTGACGGCGCGCCCTTCACCGTCGACGACATCATGTTCTGGTACGAAGACGTGTTCATGAACGAGGCACTGACCCCGTCTAAGAG
The DNA here is from genome assembly GCF_900119845.1 of Devosia enhydra. Classification (GTDB taxonomy): domain Bacteria; phylum Pseudomonadota; class Alphaproteobacteria; order Rhizobiales; family Devosiaceae; genus FPKU01. The sequence continues at coordinate 38,677 of NZ_FPKU01000004.1, read as the reverse complement.
CCCGGTCTTCGTGGCGGGCGGCGAGCCGGTCAAGGTCACCCGCATCGATGACCGTACCGTCGAGTTCAAGTTCAGCCAGCCCTATGGGCTCTTCCTGCAGCAGCTGGCCTATGGCCAGGGCCATCACCCGGTCATCTACCCCAAGCACTATCTCAGCCAGTTCCACGACAAGTACAACAAGGACGGCATCCCCGCCTTGCTCGCCGCCAATCCGGCCGCGGCCGACTGGGTGGCGCTCTTCAATTCCAAGGTGTCGCTGACCTTCCAGCCGCCCTTCTGGCAGAATCTCGAGTTGCCCACCCTCAATCCCTGGGTGCTCACCATTCCTTATGCCGACAGCGAGCGCGTCGCGGTCACCCGCAATCCCTATTACTGGAAGGTCGATCCCGAGGGGAACCAGCTGCCCTATATCGAGGGCATCGAGTGGGCCAAGCTCGATGATCCGCAGCTGATGGTGCTGCGCATGACCTCGGGCGAGCTCGATTTCGCCTTCCGCCACATCAACAACGCCACCTTCCGCTCGGTGCTGTTCGATGGCCAGCAGCAGGGCGACTATCGCTTCGTCGACGTCAAGGACCTGCCGGCCAATGACGCGGTGCTGATGCTCAACCTCAACATCGCCGACCCGGTCAAGAACGAGATCTTCAACGACAAGGATTTCCGCATCGCGCTCTCCCATGCCATCGACCGGCAGGAGATCATCGACCTGATCTATGTGGGCCAGGGCACCCCGGCCCAGGTGGCCCCGCAGCCCGAGCATGAGCTCTATGACGAGCGCATGTCCAAGCAGTATACCGAGTTCGACCCGGCCAAGGCCAACGAGATTCTCGACACCATCATGCCCAACAAGGACGCCGAGGGCTATCGCCTCGGGCCTGACGGCAACCGCTTCACCATCAACTTCATGGTGGCGGACGTGTTCGGGCTCTCCTATCCCGACGTGATGCAGCTCGTGCAGGGCTATGCCAAGGATGTGGGCATCGACATCCAGATCCGCACCACCGATCGGGCGCGGCTCAACACCATGTGGTACGCGAACGAGCAGGAAGCCTATATCTGGAACTGCGTGGGCGGGCTGTCGGAAGCCTATACCGACGTGCGCTGCTACATGCCGTTCCTCAAGGCCGACATCTTCTTTGCCACCCGCTGGTCCGAATGGTACTCGGATCGCTCGACCGGAGAGGAGCCCCCGGCCTCGGTGCAGGCCCTGATGGCCGCCTATGACGACGTCACCCGCGCCGTCACCGACGAAGATCGCCTGGCCAAGATGAAGACCTTCCTGTCGCTCTCGGCCGACGAGTTCTTCCATGTCGGCATCTCGAGCCCCAAGCCCAAATACATGATGGTCTCGAACCGCCTGCGGAACGTCGTGGATGGCATCCCCATCACCGGCAATCTCTGGCACCCGGCGCCCACCCTCACCCAGTGGTACTTCGCCGAATAAGCCTCCTCCCCGGCCGCCCCCGCCACCCGGCCCCCGGCTGGCGGGGGCGGAAGGGAAGCCCCCGGGAAGAGCCCCCGCCCCGCATGCCGAAGCCCTTCGGGCTCATCGGGACGAGCGCCCGGCCACACCAACCCCGAAAGGAGGCGCACCATGTTCCTGACGTTTCTCCTCAAGCGCCTTCTTTACGTCATCCCGACGCTGATCGCCGTCTCGATCGTCGCCTTTATAATCATCCAGCTGCCCCCCGGGGACTATCTCACGACGCTGATGGCCGACTGGGCCAGCCAGGGCGGCGCGGTGGAAGCCGGCACGCTCGCCGCCATGCGCGAGCGCTACGGGCTCGATCAGCCGATCTGGGTGCAGTACTGGAAATGGGTGGGCGGCATCATCACCGCCGGCGATTTCGGCATTTCCTTCGATCTCAACCGGCCCGTCGCCGATGTCATCTGGAACCGGCTGGGCTTCTCGTTCCTGCTCGCCGGCATCACCGTCATCTTCTGCTGGGCCCTTGCCGTGCCCATCGGCATCCTTTCGGCAGTGCGGCAATATTCCATCACGGATTACACCGCCACCTTCCTCGCCTTCTTCTTCCTCGCGGTGCCCAATTTCCTTCTGGCGCTGGTCTCGATGTATGTGGTGGCCACCTATTTCGGCCAGTCGGTGGGCGGGCTGTTTTCCCCCGCCTATATCGATGCGCCCTGGAGCTGGGGCAAATTCGTCGATTTCCTCGCCCATATCTGGCTGCCGGTGGTGGTTATCGGCACGGGCAACCTCGCGGCGCTGATCCGCGTCATGCGCGCCAATCTCCTCGATGAGGTCAACAAGCCCTATGTCGTCACCGCCCGGGCCAAGGGCATGTCAGAGCTCGAGCTGCTGCTGCGCTATCCGGTGCGCATGGCGCTCAACCCCATGCTTTCCACGCTGGGCTGGGTCCTCCCCACCGTGATTTCGGGTGAGATCCTCGTTTCGGTGGTCATGAGCCTGCCCACCACCGGGCCGCTGCTGCTGCGGGCGCTGCTCGCCCAGGACATGTACCTGGCCGGATCGCTGATCCTGCTGATCTCGGTGCTCACCGTCATCGGCACGCTGGTCTCCGATATCCTCCTTGCCATCGCCGACCCGCGGATCCGCCTCTCATGACCGACACCGCGCACCTGCCCCCCTCCGGCCTCGACCATGCCGACATCAATCCCAAAAGCCAGCAGATCGCCGTTGCCGGCCAATGGCGGCTGTTCTGGCTCAAATTCCTCAAGCACCGGCTGGCCGTGGCCAGCCTCGTAGTGGTGCTGTTCCTCTATCTCGTCGCGCTGCTTGCCGATTTCATCGCGCCCTACGACCCCAACGCCACCAATGCGCGCTTCACCTATGCCCCGCCCCAGGCGCTCGGGCTTTTCCTCGATGGCGGGTTTGCCCCGCATGTCGATGGGCTGGAGATGACGCTCAACACGGAATCCATGCGGCGGGAATTCTCGAGCGATCCGGAGAACCCGGTGCGGATCGGCCTTTTCGTGCCCACCCAGCCCTATGCGCTGTTCGGCGTCATCCCGATGGACAGGAAGCTGATCGGCCCCCTCGAGCCCGGGCCCCGCGCCTCGATGTTCCTCTTCGGGGCCGACCGGCTCGGCCGCGACATCTTCTCGCGGGTGGTGCATGGCTCGCGCATCTCGCTCTCGATCGGCCTCGTGGGCGTGGCGGTGAGCCTCGTGCTCGGGGTGCTGATCGGCGGGGTCTCGGGCTATTTCGGCGGCGTCGTCGATACCGTCATCCAGCGCGTCATCGAGTTCCTGCGCTCCATTCCCACCATCCCCCTATGGATGGGGCTGGCAGCCGCCATACCCGTCTCCTGGCCGCCTTTGCAGACCTATTTCGTCATCACCGTCATCGTCTCGCTGATCGGCTGGACGAGCCTTGCACGCGAGGTGCGCGGCAAGTTCCTGTCGCTGCGCAACGAGGATTTCGTCACGGCCGCCCGGCTCGATGGCATGAGCGAGCTCGGCATCATCACCAACCATCTCGTGCCCTCGTTCATGAGCCACATCATCGCGACCCTGACGCTGGCCATCCCCACGATGATCCTGGCCGAAACCGCCCTCTCCTTCCTCGGCATCGGCCTGCAGCCGCCCATCGTCTCCTGGGGCACGCTGTTGCAGGAGGCCCAGAACATCCGCGCCGTGGCGCAGGCACCCTGGCTGCTGTTTGTGCCCGGCACCGCCATCGTGCTCGCCGTGCTCTCGCTCAACTTCCTCGGCGATGGCCTGCGCGATGCCGCCGACCCCTATGAGCAGCAGTCATGAGCGCGCTCCCCGAAACGCCGGTCCTCTCGGTCCGCGACCTCGCCACCCATTTCCCCACCCGCACGGGGCTCGTTAAGGCAGTCGATGGCGTGTCCTTCGACCTTCATCGCGGCAAGACGCTCTGCGTGGTTGGGGAATCGGGCTCGGGCAAATCGATCACCGCCCGATCCATCCTCCAGATCGTCGACCGGCCCGGCCGCATCGTCTCGGGCACCATGGTGCTCAACCGGCCCGACGGCACGAGCGTCGACCTCGCCGGCCTCGATCCGCGCGGCAAGCCGATCCGCTCGGTGCGCGGCCGCGAGATCGCGATGATCTTCCAGGAGCCGATGTCCTCCCTCTCGCCCATCCACAAGGTCGGCGTGCAGATCGGGGAAGGCCTGCGCATCCATTTCGGTACGCGGCCCGAGGAGCGCCGCCGCCGCGTCATCGAGCTTTTGCGTCAGGTCGAAATCCCCGATCCCGAGCGGGCCATCGACCGGTACACCTTCGAGTTCTCGGGCGGCATGCGTCAGCGCGTCATGATCGCGATGGCGCTCGCCTGCAATCCCTCGATCCTGATCGCCGACGAGCCCACCACCGCGCTCGACGTCACCACCCAGGCCGAGATCCTCGATCTCATCAAACGGCTTCAGGCCGCCCACGGCATGGCGGTGATGTTCATCACCCACGACATGGGCGTGGTCGCCGAGATCGCCGACGAAGTGCTGGTGATGTATCGCGGCAAGGTCATGGAGCGCGGGCCCGCAGCCCAGGTGTTTCACGCCCCGCAGGACCCCTATACGCGCATGCTGATCGGATCGGTCGTCCGCCTGGAGCAGAAGGCCGAGGCCCGCCGCGACCGCCCTGCCCCCGCCGCCACCGAACCGCTGCTCGCCGTCTCGCACCTCTCGATGGTCTTCGGCAACGGCGTCAAGGCGCTCGACGATGTCTCGCTCACCGTCCGCCCGGGAGAAACGCTCGGCATCGTGGGGGAATCGGGCTCGGGCAAGACCACCATGGGCCGCTGCCTGCTGCGCGTCTACGAGGCCCAGTCCGGCACCATCGACCTCAAGCTCGCCGATGGCCGGCATGTCGATGTGCGCACCGCCGACCGGCAGAGCCTCAAGGCCGTGCGCCGCCAGATGCGGATGATCTTCCAGGATCCGGTCGGCTCGCTCAATCCGCGCAAGACCGTCGCCGACATCATCGCCGAGCCCCTCCGTCTCGCCGGCGTGCCGCGCCGCGAGCGGCAGGAGCGCGTCATCGGGCTCATGGAGCAGGTGGGACTCGAACCGGCCTGGCGCGAGCGCTATCCGCACGCCTTTTCGGGCGGCCAGCGCCAGCGCATCGGCATCGCCCGCGCCATCGCGGTCCAGCCGCGGCTGATCGTGGCCGACGAGGCGACCTCGGCGCTCGATGTGTCGCTGCGCGCCCAGATGCTCGACCTGATGATAAAGCTGCAGGACGAGCTCGGGCTCGCCTTCATCTTCATCTCCCACGACATGTCGGTCATCCGCTACATGTGCGACCGCGTCGCGGTGATGTATCGCGGCAGGATCGTCGAGACCGGGCCGACCGAAGAGGTCACCACCCGGCCCACCCACGACTATACCCGCGCCCTGCTCTCGGCCATTCCCAACCCCGACCCCGACAACCGCCGGCTCTCGGGCCGGTTCCGTTACCAGGCACAGGCCTTCTCATGAAAATCACCGATATCCGCGTCATCGTCACCTGCCCGGGGCGCAATTTCGTCTCGGTCAAGATCGTCACGGACGAGGGGCTACACGGGGTGGGCGATGCCACCCTCAATGGCCGCGAACTGGCCGTGGCCACCTATCTCACCGAGCATGTGGTGCCCACCCTCATCGGGCGCGACCCGCACCGCATCGAGGATATCTGGCAGTATCTTTATCGCGGCGCCTATTGGCGGCGCGGCCCGGTGACCATGGCGGCCATCGCCGCCATCGATACCGCGCTCTGGGACATCAAGGCCAAGGCCGCCGGCATGCCGCTCTATCAGCTGCTGGGCGGCGCCTCGCGCGACAGGCTGCTCGTCTATTCGCATGCCCAGGGCACCACCATCGAGGAGGCGGTCGAGAATTTCGGGCGCAAGCATGAGCTGGGCTACCGCGCCATCCGCGCCCAGACCGGCCTGCCGGGCATGCCCCATGTCTATGGCACCGGCCCCTATTCGGTCACCAACGATGCCGATCTCGACGCCATGCCGCGCGAGGAGGTATGGTCGACCAGCAAATATCTCAACTACATCCCCGGCCTCTTCGAAGCCCTGCGCAGGACCTATGGCTGGGATGTCGAACTGCTCCACGATTCCCACCACCGCCTCACCCCCATCGAGGCGGCGCGGCTGGGCAAGGATCTCGAGCCCTATCGCCTGTTCTGGCTCGAGGATGCGGTGGCAGCCGAGCATCAGGAAGGCTTCCGCCTCATCCGCCAGCACACCACCACCCCGCTTGCCGTGGGCGAGGTGTTCAACACCATCTGGGATGCTCGGCTGCTGATCTCCGAGCAGCTCATCGACTATATCCGCATGACCACGGTGCATGCCGGCGGCGTCACGCCCATGCGCAAGATCGCCGACTTCGCCGCCATCTACAATGTGCGCACCGGCGCCCATGGCGCCATGGACATGTCGCCCATCTGCCTCGGCGCCAACGCGCATCTGGGGATGTGGGCGCCCAATTACGGCATCCTCGAATATGCCGGCTATTCCGAGGAGATGCTCGAGGTCTTCCCCCATGCCTGGCGCTTCGAGAAGGGCGATCTCTACCCCGGCGAGGCGCATGGCCACGGCGTCGACATCAACGAAGAGCTGGCGGCGAAATATCCCTACAAGCGCGCCTACCTGCCGGTGAACCGTCTCGAAGACGGCACCCTCTGGCACTGGTAACCCCCATCCCCGCAAGGACGTATCCGATGAAGATCACCGCCATTCGCCCCTATGCCGTTTGGGTGGGCATCCGCAACCAGCTGGTCGTCAAGGTCGAGACCGATGAGGGGGTCTTCGGCTGGGGCGAGAGTGGCCTTTCGGGCCGCGAGAAGGCGGTCGTGGGGGCCATCGAGCACTACACGCAATTCCTCATCGGGCGCGATCCGTTCAAGATCGGCGCGCTCTGGCAGGAGATGTATCGCAGCCAGTATTTCGAGGGGGGCCGCGTGCTGACGGCCGCGATCTCGGCCATCGACATCGCGCTCCACGACATCAAGGGCAAGGCGCTCGGGGTGCCGGTCTACGAGCTCCTGGGTGGCCGGCAGCGCGACCGCATCCCCACCTTTGCCACCACGTTCGGGGAGCCGGGCGAGGAGATGATCGACCAGGCCCGGATGCTGGTCGAGCATGGCTGGACGGCCATGCGCCTCTCGCCCTCAGGCCATGAGCACAAGGATCTCTACGAGCCGCGCGAGCATATCGCCAAGACGGCCAAGTGGATGGCCAAGGCGCGCGAGGCCCTGGGCGACGAGGTTGTGCTGGGCATCGACTACCACCACCGCCTGTCGGTGGCCGAGGCGGCGAGCTTTTGCCAGAAAATGCCCAAAGGTACCCTCGATTTCATCGAGGAGCCGATCCGCGACGAGAGCCCCTCCGCCTATGAGGCGCTGCGCCGTATGACCGACATTCCCTTCGCCATCGGCGAAGAATTTTCCTCCAAATGGCAGTTCCTGCCCTTCATCGAACGCGACATCCACCAGTTCAACCGCATCGACATCTGCAATGTCGGGGGCCTGACCGAGGCGATGAAAGTGGCCGGCTGGTCCGAGGCGCATTATGTCGACATGATGCCTCACAACCCGCTCGGGCCGATCTGCACGGCCGCCAGCGTGCATTTCTGCGCTGCGGTGGCCAATTTCTCCTGGCTCGAATGCCGCGCCAGCCCGGCCGAAACGCATCTGGGCTTTGACAATTCCGAGTTCTTCCCGGTTCAGCCAAAGCTCGAAAAGGCCTGCTATGTGGTCTCCGATGCGCCGGGGCTGGGCATCGAGGTCAATGAGGACCTGATCGCCAAGCAAAGCTTCAAGTTCTGGGAAGCCCCGCATCTTTTCCGCCGCGATGGCTCCTATACCAACTGGTAGATGGTTCGGCGCGCGGACGTGAAAAGGCCCGGGATCGCTCCCGGGCCTTCGCATTTCAGTTGGATGACCTGTCGCGGTCCTCGCGCATCTCGAACCACATCGCGTTGAGGATGGCGAAGGTGCAGGCGAGGCCGACGCCCAGTATCCAGGCAAAATACCACATGGTCTGAAGCTCCTAGTAAGCGTTGGGGTTGCGTTCGAGGCTCTCGCTGGTCACCGGCCCGGCCATCACGCGGAACACCCAGCCGGTATAGGCGAGGATGATCGGCATGAAGACCAGCGTCACCGCCAGCATGATGAACAGCGTCAGCTGGCTCGACGACGCATCCCACACCGTGAGGCTCGCCGCCGGATTGGCCGAAGAGGGCAGGAGGAACGGAAAGAGCGACACGCCGGCCGTCGCAATGATGCCGAAGATCGAAAGGCTCGACGCGAGGAAGGCGATGCCCGGCCGGCCCACCCTGAGCAGGAGGAAGGCCCCCGCCGCCCCGAGAAGCCCTGCGAGCGGGGCCACCAGCATCCAGGGATGGGCGGCATAATTGGCCGTCCAGCCGCCCGTTACCAGCTCCACCGTCTTGCCCAGCGGGTTGGAGGGTCCGCCTGTCTCGATGAGGCTGGTGATGCGGTAGCCCGAAAGCCCGAACGTCACCCAGAGCCCGGCGAGTGCAAAGAGCACGAGGCTTGCAAGCGCCGTCTGCTGGCCATAGGTCCGCGCCCGTTCGGCGACGGCTCCTGTTGTGCGCAGCGCGATGACGGTCGCGCCCTGCGTCACCAGCATGGCGAGGCTGACGAGCCCGGCCAGCAATGCGAAGGGGGTCAGGAGCCCGAAGAAATGGCCCGTATAGAGCGGGCGCAGCGTATCATCGAGGGTAAAGGGAGCGCCGAGCAGCACATTGCCCACCGCCACCCCGAAGATCAGTGCCGGTACGAAGCCGCCCACGAACAGCGCCCAGTCCCACACCTGCCGCCAGCGCGCATCCTTGACCTTGCCGCGAAACTTGAAGCCCACCGGCCGCAGGATCAGCGCGAGGAGGATGACGATCATGGCGATGTAAAAGCCCGAAAAGCTCACCGCATAGAGCGGTGGCCAGGCGGCGAAGATGGCGCCGCCGCCCAGTACCAGCCAGACCTGGTTGCCCTCCCAGGTCGGGCCGCTCATGTTGAGCAGCACGCGCCGCTCCTCATCGGTGCGGGCGACGACGGGCAGCAGCGCGCCCACGCCCAGATCCATGCCGCCCATGATGCCGAAGCCGATCAGCAGCACGCCCAGAAGCGTCCACCAGATGAGCCGCAGGGTTTCGTAGTCGAGGGGAAGACCATCCATCATGTCACCTATTCGGCTGCTTGGGGAACGGCGCCGCGCGCGGGGGCGTCGAAGATCTCGGGGTCGGGCGACAGCAGCGATTTTTCTGGCGGTCCGGCCTTGATCACCCTGATCATCAGCCACGCCATCACCAGCGCAAGCACGGTGTAGAGCGAAACAAAGAAGGTGAGCGAGATCACCAGATCCCAGAAATTGAGGCTCGAAGCGGCATAGAAGGTGGGCAGCACGCCTTCCACCGCCCAGGGCTGCCGGCCATATTCGGCCACGAGCCAGCCCAGTTCGATGGCGAGCCAGGGCAGCGGCAGGGCCGCGACGCCGATCTTGAGCGCCAGCCGGCTGGTTTCGAGCCGGCCCGTCGAGGCCTTCCAGAACCAGTACGCGAAGAACGCGATAAAGAAGAAGCCCACCCCCACCATGATGCGGAAGCTCCAGAACAGCGGCCACACGTCGGGCACCGTGTCGAAGGCCGCAAGCGCGATCTCCTCGCCCGTGGCATTCTCGATGTCGCTGCGATAGCGCTTGAGCAGCAGCGCATAACCAAGGTCGGCCCAGTGATCGTCGAAGGTGGCACGCGCATCCTCGTCGGTCGGATTGGAGCGGATTGCCTGCAGCGCCTCATAGGCGATGAGCCCGGTCTCTATCCTGCCGGCCGCGTGCTCGACGAGTTCGGTGATGCCGGGCAGCTCCATGTCGAGCGAGCGCGTGGTGATCAGCCCCAGCACCCAGGGCAGCTTGACCTCGAAGGCCATCTCGCCCGGCTCGCGGCCGGGAATGGCAAAGAGCGTGAGGCCGGCCGGCGCCGGCTCGGTGTGATACATCGCCTCCATCGCGGCGATCTTCATCTTCTGGTGCTCGGTGGCGACATAGCCGCTCTCATCGCCTAAGACGACCACCGACAGCGCCGAGAGCAACCCGAAGCTTGCCGCCACCGCCATCGAGCGGCGCGCCAGTTCCTTGTGCCGGCCCCAGAGCAGAAAAAGCGCCGAAACCGAGAAGATGAACACCGCGCCGGTGACGTAACCGGCCGAGACCGTGTGCACGAATTTCGCCTGCGCCACGGGGTTGAAAATCACCTGCACGAAGTCCGTGATTTCCATGCGCATCGTGTCTGGATTGAACACGGATCCAACAGGATTCTGCATCCATCCATTGGCGATCAGGATCCACAGCGCCGAAAAATTTGCGCCCAGGGCCGTCAGCCAGGTCACGGTCAGGTGCCCGACTTTCGAGAGCCTGTCCCAGCCGAAAAAGAAGAGGCCGATGAACGTCGCCTCGAGGAAGAAGGCCATCAGACCTTCGATGGCGAGCGGGGCGCCGAACACGTCCCCGACATAATGGCTGTAATAGCTCCAGTTCATGCCGAACTGGAATTCCATCACGATACCGGTGGCCACGCCCATGGCGAAGTTGATGCCAAACAGCGTGCCCCAGAAGAGCGTCATCTTGCGCCAGATGTCGCGTCCCGTCATCACATAGACGCTCTCCATGATGGCCATCATGAAGGAAAGTCCGAGCGTCAACGGGACGAATATGAAGTGATACATCGCCGTGATGGCGAATTGCCATCGCGACAGTTCGACGACTGTCATGTCTATCATGGCGGCCTGCCCTCTGAAGTGCCCCGGCTGGGGGATCCTCTCCCCGATAATCCTCCCCGCCCCACCCGGCCTTGACCTGGATCAAGGCCCCCGGAATCGCCCCGGACTAGAACCGGTCGCATCCCAGGACCGGATAGCGACATGACCAGTTCGAACCCAGATGACCGCAAGGCCCAGCGCCGGACGCTCTCGCGTCTTGGCCACACGGACGGCCCGGCGCTGCGCCTTGCGATGGCGGCGCCGCTGCTCGGCGGCGTGCTTCTGGTCGTGCAAGCCTTTGTGCTGGCTCAGATTCTGGGCCGCACCCTGGTCGAAGGCGAGCTGCTCGCGAGCCTCTGGCCGCTGGTCGGCCTTGCCCTTGCACTGATGCTCATTCGCGCCGGCATCACCGCTGCCGGCGAGCGCTGGGGCATCCAAGCGGCCGAAGCGATCAAGCAGATGCTGCGCCTTTCACTGTTCGATGACCTCATGGCCAAGCCGCTCGATTTCACCGCCAGCCGCAGCAGCGGCGCGCTCGCGGCCACGGCCCTCGAACAGGTGGAGGCGCTTGATGGGTATTTCGCCCGCTACCTGCCGGCCATGGTTGCGGCGAGCGTGCTGCCGCTGGCCTTCTCCGCCGTTGTGATGCCGGTCGACTGGGTCGCAGGGCTGCTGTTCCTGCTCACCGCGCCGCTCATTCCGGTCTTCATGGCCCTTGCCGGCTGGGGTGCCGAAGCGGCGACAAAGGCCCAGGCCGGCGCGCTGACCCGGCTTTCGGGCCGCTTTGCAGACCGCCTGCGCGGCATCCTGACCCTCAAGCTCATGGGCCGGGCCGAAGCCGAAACCCACGCCATAGTCGAGGCCAGCGAAGAACTGCGTCGCCGGACCCTGTCGGTGCTGCGCATCGCATTCCTCTCATCGGCGGTGCTCGAATTCTTCGCGGCCCTCGGGGTCGCGGGCATCGCACTTTATGTGGGATTGACCTTCATCGGCTATCTGACGGTCAATCCCGAATTGTCGCTTGCCGGCGGGCTCTTCCTGCTCCTGATGGCCCCCGAAGTGTACCAGCCGCTGCGCGTGCTGGCCGCGCATTACCACGACCGCGCCGCCGCCCTCGCCGCCCTCGGCGAGATCGAGCGGCAGTTCGAGGCGGTGCCCGAAGGCGAGACGATCCGCCCGGCAACGTCGACTGCGCGCACCACCGCGCCGCACAAGGCGATCGGCTTTGCGGTGTCGGGGCTGAGATTGACCACCCCGGATGGCCGCGTGCCGCTGCTCCTCGATACGAGCGTCGAGATCGCGCCGGGCGAGCATGTGGCCCTGCTCGGAACCTCGGGTTCGGGCAAATCGACCCTGCTCGAGACCCTGGCGCGGCTGCGGCCAGCCAATGGCACGATCCTTTTGGGGGACAGGCTGCTCGCGAGCCTGCCGGAGGCACAGCTTCGCGCCGAACTTGCGCTGCTGGGGCAAAGGCCGCGGCTGTTTGCCGGCACCATCGCCCAGAATATCCGCCTCGGCCGGCCTGATGCTGGCGAAAGGGAGGTGGAGGCGGCCGCCCTGCGGGCCTGCGTCACCGATTTTGCCGGACTGCTGCCCAACTGGCTCGATGCGCGCATCGGCGAAGGCGGGCTGGGCCTTTCGGCCGGCGAGGCCAGCCGCGTCGCGCTGGCCCGGCTTTACCTCCTCGACCCGTCGGTGGTTTTGCTCGACGAACCCACCGCGCATCTCGACAGCGTCACGGAGCGGCGGGTCATCGAGGGTCTCGTCGATTTCTGCACCGGGCGCACCCTGCTGGTCGCAACCCATTCTCCGATCCTGGCTGGCGCGATGCAGCGCAGCCTGAGGCTCGCCGGCGAAAGGCTGCTGCCCAGCATCGCGCCGGTCCGCGCCGTCGCCGAGCCCCGCCGGGAGAGAGCATGATGAAAGCGCTGCTGACCTTTGTGCCCCTTGCCGCGCCGCGCTGGCGGCGGATGGCGCTCGCGCTCGTCTTGTCATTGATCACGCTTCTGGCAGGCATCGCCCTTTTGGGCGTATCGGGATGGTTCCTGACGGCAGCCTTCCTCACGACCGCGGGCGCGGCCTTCAATCTCTTCGTGCCCTCGGCTCTGGTGCGCGGGCTCTCCTTCATCCGCATCCTCGCGCGCTATGGCGAAAAGCTTGCAGGCCATGATGCGACGCTGAGGCTGCTTTCGGACCTGCGCGGCTGGAGTTTTGCCGCGCTCTTTCCCCGCCTGCCCCTGCCGGGACAGGGATTGCGCCACGGCGACCTCGTCTCGCGGCTGACCGCCGACATCGACGCGCTCGACACGGTGTTCCTCGTGGCGATCGGGCCTTTCGTGACGGCAGTGCTGGCGGGAGGGCTCGTTATTGCCGGGATGGCCATTTTCCTGCCCGAAGCGATCTGGGTCTACCTGCCGGGCTATCTGCTCGCGGTTCTCGGCATCCCGGCGCTCCTCGTGCTCCTGACGCAAAAGCCCGGTGCGGCGCTCGTTGCGGCCACGGCTTCTGCGCGGATCGGGCTGCTCGATGCGCTCGATGGCCGGCAGGACCTGATCGCCTTTGCCGCACTTCCCCACGCGCGTCAGGGCTTTGCGACCAGTGTCGCGGGGCTGGGCGTGGCACGCCGGCGGATCGGGACATGGCAGGCCCTCTCCGCCGCCGCGATCCAGGGCCTTGCGGGGCTGACCACGCTGGGGGTGCTGCTGCTCGGGCTCGAGCGCTTCGCGAGCCAAGGCATCGATGCCCCGGTGCTGGTGGGCCTGCTGCTGGCGGGGCTCGGCAGTTTCGAGGCCAGCGCCATGGGCGTGCGCGCCGTGGCCAAGCTTGGAGCGGCAAGTGCGGCGGCGCAGAGGCTCTCGGCCATGGCTGCGCTGCGCCCGGCGGTCGATCCGCCGCTCGTGCCCCAGCCCCGAGGCGACGACCTGACGCTGAGCCTTGACGGCGTCTGGTTCGGGCACGACGCGGAAAGGCCGGTGCTCAAGGGCGCGACCCATATCTTTGCCCCGGGCTCGCGCACGGCCATCATCGGGCTCAGCGGCGCCGGCAAGACAACGCTGCTGCACCTTCTTCTGAGGCTGTGCGACCCCGACCGCGGTGACGTGCGCCTGGGGGCAATCCGGCTTTGCGATATCGCCGAGGACGCGTTGCACAGCGCGATCGCGCTGCTGGGCAAGGATGCGCCGATCTTTGCCGACACCATTCGGGACAATCTCCGCATCGCCGCGCCCGAAGCCGATGACGCGGCGCTCTTTGCCGCGCTCGATGCCGCGCGGCTCGGCGATCACGTCCGCAGCCTGCCCAAGGGGCTCGATACGCTTCTGGGCGAAAGCGCCCAGACCCTGTCGAGCGGCCAGGCCCGTCGGCTTGCGCTCGCCCGCGTGCTGCTGACCAACGCGCCGATCCTCGTCCTCGACGAACCGACGGCCGGGCTCGATCGGGAAACCGAAGCGCAATTCCTGGCCGACCTCGGTGCCGCCACCGGCGGCCGGACCGTCATTCTCGCCACCCATGCCAGCCTGCCCGCCGGAGCCGTCGATACCGTCCTTTCGCTGCGCGACGGCAGGCTGGCGCCATTCGACCCAAGAGGCCTCTGATGCCATCCCTCGCGATCCTCATGGAATTCCAGACCTGCCAGAGCGACCAGCTTGCGCTGTGCGACGAACTCGAGGCGATTGCCGACGGACTGCCCGATGCCGTCGACCGGGAGGCCTGCCTGCAGGCGGCCCGTGCGGTGCTCAACGTGCTCTCGCGCAGCCGCGCCTTCGAGGAGGACCGGCTCTTTCCGACCCTCACGACCCTCGGCGCGGCCGGCACGCGGGACGGCCTCGACGAGACACTCGAGCATTTGCGCTTCGAGCATCTCTCGGACGCCTGCTTTGCCGAGGAGGTCTACGAGGCCCTGATGAGCCTGGGCCGCGGCGCACCCACCTTGCCTCCCAGCGCCGCAGGCTACATGCTGCGCGGCTTCTTTGAAGGGCTGCGCCGGCATCTTACATTTGAGAAGGCCTTCGTCCTGCCGCTGCTGAGCCAATGGAACGGCCCGACGCGCCACTGATTTCCCTCGTGAAAGGAGACTGCCATGTATTCGCGCATACTGGTTGCAACCGATGGCTCGGAACTCGCCGAGAAGGGCGTCGATCACGCCGTGGCCCTTGCCAAGGCCCTCAACGCCGATCTCACCGTGATAACCGCCACCGAGCCCACCCTGATGATCGGCACCGGGGCCGGCATGGCCTGGACATCGAGCGCCGAGGTAATGGACGAACTGATCAAGGCCAACAAGGATCAGGCCAATGCGATCCTCGCCTCGGCCAGGCGCAAGGCCGAAGCGGCGGGAATTGCCTGCAAGACCATCTATGTCCCCGACAGCTATGCGGGCGATGCGATCCTCGACACGGCCGAAGCGCAGGGCCAGAACCTCATCGTCATGGCCTCCCACGGGCGGCGCGGGCTCGGCCGGCTGGTGATGGGCAGCCAGGCCTCCGATGTGCTGAGCCGCTCCAAGATCCCCGTGCTGATCGTCAAGTGACGGGCGGGAGCCGCGCGATCAGCGCCATGGCAGCGGCCGGATTGGCCGGCTTGTTGCCATCGATGACGTAGACGAACACCTCGGCCGGCGCGCCATTGCCCTGCGGCGCACCGTCGATGCGGGGAAAATCGTCGGGCAATTCGCCGCGTGCGATCACCTCGAGGCGCCTTGCCCATCCGTCGAGAGCCTCGGGCGGATAGCCTTCCGCCTCACCTTCGCGCGTGCCCATGATGCGCACGAAGGCGAAATCGGCCGTATGGGCGGCCAGCAGCGGAAAGTCGCTGTCTGCGGCCATCACCACCGCGACGCCATAGCGCTGGGCGAGGGACAAAAAGCGGGCATCGGCGAAGGTCTCGCTGCGCGCCTCGATCGCATGGCGCAGCGGCACGCCATCGATGGACCTGGGCAAGAGCTTGAGGAAATCCTCGAAATCCTCGGCCTCGAAGCGCTTGGTTGCCGGCACCTGCCAGTTGATGGGCCCGAGCTTTTCCCCCAGCGCCCCGACGCCCTGGGCGAAGAATTTCTCGACCGATCCTGCCGCCTCGGCCAAAATCCGGCGATTTGTGCAGAACCGCGAGCCCTTGACCGAAAAGCGGAAATCCTCCGGCACCTCGGAGGCCCATCGGGCAAAGCTCTCCCGCTTCTGGCTGCCATAATAGGTGGCGTTGATCTCGATCGTGCCGAGCCGGCTGGCCGCATAGGCGAGCTCATCCTTCTGCCGCAGCCCCTCGGGGTAGAAATTCTCCCGCCAGGGCTCGAAAACCCAGCCGCCCACGCCCACCCTGATCACCCCGGCCATCGGTTCAAGCCCCTCTTCGCGCCATTGCCGGGCCAGTCTAATCCGACCTTGCACCCCACGGAAACCTCGGGCTGTTGCAGGCGGGCATCTGAGGGGCGTTAATCCGGGCGAAACAATTGCGCCCAAGCCGGGGCAGGACTAGTGTCGAACCGATGAAGAGGGTTCGGGGGCATTTCATGCGGAGCGTTTGGCTGGCGGCGTCCTTCGTCGCGATGATGGGGCCGGCTGTTGCGCTGGGCGGAGAGATCGAGCTCAGCGGCGCGCTGGGCTATAACTGGAGCCCCCACTCCATCGCGACGCTGACCAGTTCGTCGTCGCCGTTCGACTCGCGCACCGACACCCTCTCCTGGGATGGCGCTTCCTTCGATCCCGCGCCCTATTACACGGTGCGCCTCACCTATTGGTCCGAAAGCCTCGCCGATTGGGGCTTCGGCATCGACTATACCCATGCCAAGGCGGTGGCAAAGCGCGCCGAATCGGGCGTCGACGACACCTATAGCTGGCTCGAATTCACCGACGGGCTGAACCTCATCACCGCCAACGTCTTCCACAAATGGGATTGGGACGCCGCCCGCGTCTATGTCGGGGGTGGTGCCGGCATCGCCGTGCCGCATGTCGAGATCGACACGACCGCCGGCTCCATCATCGGGGAAACCTCGACGCGCGAAGCCCAGATCGCCGGTCCGGCCATCCAGCTGGTGGCCGGTGCGAGCTACGAAGTGTTCCCCGGCGTCCGTGCCTTCGGGGAATACAAGGTCGCCTATTCGGTCAACGATACGGTGCTGGGGGGCGGCGTTGCCACCTTCTCGACCAATCTGGTCAACCACCAGATCGTGGGCGGCATCACCATCGCCATCAATGATGGCAGCGGCCTCTGAAGAGCCTCCAAGGAAAGCGCCGAGGCGTGAGAGGGCAAACCCTCTCACCTCACCCCATCAGATCGGGCGCGCATCGCTCCTGAAGACGGCATCGATCTCGGCCAGCACGTCCGGGCTGAGACGGATATCGGCAGCGTCGAGATTTTCTTCGAGCTGGGCCATGCTGGTGGCGCCCACGAGCACGCTGGTCATGAACGGCCGCGAGGCACAGAAGGCCAGCGCCATCTGCGCCAGCGTCATCCCATGCCGCCGGGCAATCTCGCCATAGCGCTCGGTGGCCCGGATTGATTGCGGGTTGATCCGGTACATGCCGCCCTGAACCGCTCCGCGCGTTCCCGGCGGGAGACTGCCATCATTGTACTTGCCCGTCAGCACGCCGGCGGCCAGCGGCGAATAGGCCAGCATGGCGACATCTTCGAGATGGCAGATTTCGGCAAGGTCAAGGTCGAAGGACCGGCGCAGCAGGCTGTATTCGTTCTGGAGGCTGGCAAGCCGAGGCAGCCCGGCGGTTTCGCTGAGCTTGAGCGCCTGCATCACGCCCCAGGCGGTGTCGTTGGAAAAGCCCAGATGTCCGATCTTGCCCTCGCGGACGAAACCGCCAAGCGTCTCCAAGACCTGTGCCAGCCGGTCGCGGGCTGCTGGGGGATCGATGGTGTGGGGCGCATAATCCCATCCGCCTTCCCAGTGGTAGTGATGCCGGCTCGGCCAGTGCAGCTGGTAGAGATCGATCCGCTCGGTGCGCAGACGCCGCAGGCTGCCTTCGAGCGCGCTGCGCAGATCGGCCGAATCGGGGTCGCGCCCGTCCCGTATCCAGGGCCGACCGGGGCCGGCCACCTTGCTGGCGAGCACGATGCGATCGCGGCGCGAGGGCTGGGCGGCCAGCCAATTGCCGATATAGGCCTCGGTCAGACCATAGGTGTCGCCTGAAGGCGGCACGGCATAGAGTTCGGCTGTATCCACCAGCGTCACGCCGCGCTCGAGCGCCAAGTCGAGCTGCGCATGGGCCTCCGCCTCGCTGTTCTGCACGCCCCAGGTCATGGTGCCGAGCCCGAAAGCTGAGACGACGAGGCCTGTTCGGCCCAAAGGCTTGTGTTGCATGGAATTTCCTCTGGAAAACGACAGGCGATTGAAAACGTGGGCACCATAACGAGCGGGGCGCGTGGTGTGAACGAGGCTTTTCCGGCTCGATTTCGCCCCCCGTCAAAAAAGCGTCACGCGGAACGCTTTAGCCCTTGAGCCGGCCGTGGGGAGCCTCTATATACCCCCTGCGCGGCGACGAAAGTTGCAGTGATTGACGCGGGGTGGAGCAGCCCGGTAGCTCGTCAGGCTCATAACCTGAAGGTCGCAGGTTCAAATCCTGCCCCCGCAACCAAATGAAAAACCCCGTCGAACTCAGGTTCGGCGGGGTTTTTATTTGCGCAGAGCCCTGCGTGCGCACGTCAAAGCGTGGCTCTTCCTACAAAGACTTGGCGCTTCGATAGCCTCGTCAGTTCAGGCCCAGTCGTTTGAACACGGCGTCTGCATCCGTACGGATTTCGGCGCGGCGGTCTTGCGTCATCCGCTCGAGCGTCTTGTAGGGCATGGCCATGCGCGGGTTGCCCTTGAGAGCGACTTCGTTCTCGATCAGGAAATTCCAGTAGAGCGGATTGAAGGGGCAGGCCGCCTCGCCGGTCTTGAGGTTGGGGTCATAGCGGCAACTGCCGCAATAATCGGACATGCGGTGGATATACGCGCCGGAGGCGGCATAGGGCTTGGAGGCCAGAAGCCCGCCATCGGCGAACATCACCATGCCATGCACATTGGGCAACTCCACCCATTCGTAGGCATCGGCATAGACCAGCAGATACCAGTCCTCGATCTCCTTCGGGTCGACCCCGGCGAGCAGGGCGAAATTGCCCGTCACCATCAGGCGCTGGATGTGATGGGCATAGGCGTTGTCCCTGGTGTTGCGGATCGATTCGGCGAGACAGACCATGTCGGTCTTTCCACTCCAGTAGAAATCGGGCAGCCTGCGCTTCGCCCCAAGCCGGTTGCCATCCTTGTAACCCGGCATCTGCGTCCAGTAGATGCCGCGCACATATTCGCGCCAGCCCAGGATCTGCCGGATGAAGCCCTCGACCGCGTTGAGAGGCGCTTCGCCCGCTTCATAGGCCGCCTCGGCGCGGTTGCAGACCTCCCTCGCGGTCAGGAGCCCGCAATTGAGATAGGGTGAGAGGGCGGCATGGAAGACGAAATCCTCGCCCCGCCGCATCGCATCCTGATAATCGCCGAAAAATGGCAGGCGATTGCCGATGAAATGATCGAGCGCCCGGAGCGCATCCTCGCGCGTCACCGCCCAGCCAAAGCCGTCGAGCGCGCCGAAATGGTCGCCGAAGCGATCGCCAACGAGCGCGATGACCTCGCGCGTCACCGCATCGGGCGAAAAACGCGGCAAAGCCGGTACGTCGATGTCGGCCGGCAGACGCCTGCGATTGTCGTGGTCGAAATTCCACTGCCCGCCGACAGGATTGGCGCCCTCCATCAGGAGCCCGGTCTGGCGGCGCATGTCGCGATAAAAAAACTCCATCCGGAATTGCCGCCGGCCGTCCGCCCAGCGCGCAAAAGCGCCGCGCGAGCAGAAGAAGCGGTCATCCGCCCGGATCGCGAGGGGCACCGGCAGGGTCTCGGTCCACTCCTGCATCATCTGCCAGACGCGCCATTCGCCCGGCTCGGTCACCACCACCTGTTCGGGCGCGTGCCGTGCTACGGCGCGCCTCAGCTCGCCATCGAAGCTCTGGCTGTTGTCCTCGTCATCGAGCCGCACATAATCGACTTTGATCCCTTCGGAACGCAGCACCTCGGCGAAATGGCGCATCGCGCTGAAGAGGAAGGCGATCTTCTGTTTGTGATGAGGCACATAGGTGGCTTCGGCCATCACCTCGACCATCAGCACCACGTCCTTGTCGGCATCTATGCCGGACAGCGATGCGATCGACCGCGTCAGCTGGTCGCCAAGGATGAGGCGAAGCGTTCCCGTGCCCAATCCCTAGCCTCGCGCCGCGGCGTGCTTGCCGGCGCTGCGGCAGCGGTCAGAGCAGTAGCGCACCTCATCCCATACCGCGGCCCATTTGCGCCGCCAGACGAAGGGCAACCCGCAAGCAGCACAGGTCTTGCGCGGCAGATCCGCCTTCTTGCGCATTTTCGGCATGGTTCAGCCCTTCGTTCGCAGCCTCGAGCGTCCGCCGTCAACGCCAATGACCTGCCCGGTGATCCATCCGCTGTCGGGCGAAACAAGAAGCGCTGCCAGAGCGGCGATATCCTCGGGCACTCCGAGGCGGCCCATGGCATGCATCTGGGCGATGGCGGCGGCCATCTGCTCGCTGCCGGTGAGCGGCGCCGCGAGCGGCGTGCGCGTCAGGGATGGTGCGATGGCGTTGACCCGCACCTTGGGCGCGAGTTCGGCAGCGAGCGCGCGAACCAGCCCCTCGACCGCCCCCTTGGCCATGGAAATCGACGCATGCGACGCAAAGCCCTGCTCGACCGCGACCGATGAAAACAGCAACACCGAGGCCGGGGACGAACTGGCCTTGAGCGCCGGCAACGCCGCCTGCACCGCCAGCGCCGCGCCCATGGCGTTGAGCTCGTAGTCACGCAGCATATCCTGCACTGTCAGCCGGGCGAGCGGCTTGAGGGTGATGGTGCCGACCGCATACACGAGCCCCGCCAGCGGAGTGCCGGCCTCCGCAACGATGCGGGCATGTTCGGCCGGATCCGCGATATCGGCGACGGTGAAGCTTGCGGAAAGATCGTCGGCCAGGGCGCTTAGCGTCTCCTCCGAACGTCCGGAGAGGTGCAGCGACATGCCGCGTGCATGAAGAGCGCGGGCGATGGCCGAACCGATGCCGCCCGACGCGCCATAGACGAGAACCTTTTCCATCGTCGCGCTCCATTTTTGTCAGAGCGGCTACGGATGCAGCCACCCTATGGTTCAGCGTGGAGCGGCGCCAATCACCGGCGTATTGGCCGCCACTTTTTTCGTCTTGCTTTCTTGGGCAGGCCCGGCTCAACTTGTGATGGTGTGAAATGTCCGCCGATAAACGGCGGCACTCCCGGGAGGAAGACCTTGATGAAACATCGCCATATTCTCGCGACGCTTGCCCTTGGCACGATGCTGGCGCCTGTCGCCGCACTGGCCCAGGCCTATCCCGACCGCCCGGTGACGATCATCGTTCCCTTCGCGGCCGGCGGCCCCACCGACACGGTCTCGCGCCTCGTCGGCGAGGTGATGAGCCGCGAACTGGGCCAGCAGGTGCTGATCCAGAATGTCGGCGGTGCGGGTGGTACGCTCGGCGCCGGCCAGGCCGCCGACGCGGAAGCCGACGGTTATACGCTGCTGATCCACCATATCGGCATGTCGACGGCGCCGACGCTCTATCGCAACCTGCCCTTCGATCCTCTGACCGACTTCACCCCCATCGGCCTCATCACCGAAGTGCCGATGACGGTGATCGCCCGCAAGGACTTCGAGTCCGCCTCGCTGGCCGATCTCGTGGAAAAGATCAAGGCCGAGGGCGAGGCCCTGACCTATGGCAATGCCGGCATCGGCGCTGCCAGCCACCTGTGCGGCATGCTGCTGATGGAGGCCGTGGGTGCCCAGATGACCACCGTGCCCTATCAGGGCACGGGCCCGATGATGACCGACCTTCTGGGCGGCCAGATCGACCTCTCCTGCGACCAGACCACCAACACCACCAACCAGATCCTTGCTGGCGAGATCAAGGCCTATGCCGTGACGGTTCCGGAGCGGCTCGCCAACCTGCCGGACCTGCCGACCACTGCTGAAGGCGGCCTGCCGGCCCTCGAAGTGTCGGTCTGGCATGGTCTTTATGGGCCTGAGGGGCTGCCGCAGGAGGTTGTCGACCGCCTGCAGGCGGCGCTCGTGGCGGCCCTTGCCGACGAGACGGTGATCCAGCGCTTCGCCGAACTGGGCACCACCCCGGTCTCGGCCGAAGAGGCGACCCCGGCTGCACTCACGGAAACCCTCACCAGCCAGATCGCGACCTGGAAGCCGATCATCGAAGCGGCCGGCGCCTTCGCCAACTGATCTTGAGGCCCATCGAGAGGCTTTATCACGCTCCGGCCCACGGGCCGGAGCATCTGCCGCGAACCCGGGGGCGCAAGTGGCTGCTCGCATAGTCAGGGATGACCTTATCGCGGGCGGCATCTTCGTGCTGCTCGGCTCATATTTCGCCCTCGAGGCGCTGAATTACCCTCTAGGCACGCCTTTCCGCATGGGCCCGGGCTTCATGCCCGTCGCACTCGGCGGTGTCCTCGTGGCCCTGGGCCTCGCCATCCTGCTCAAGAGCCTGCGCGGCGGCGAAAATGTCGACCAGCACGCACCACCCTGGCGAGCCATCGTGCTCATATCTGGAGCGGTGGTCTTTTTCGGGCTGACCATAAGGGGACTGGGGCTGGTGCCCACGGTCTTCATCACGGTTGCCATAACCGCCCTGGCGAGCCGGATGAACAACATCCTGGCGGCCCTGATCATTGCCCTGGGCATGACGGTGCTATGCACGCTGGTGTTCGCGGTTGGCCTGCGGGTGACCGTGCCGCTTTTCGGCCCCTGGCTGCGCTTCTAGGAGAGCGGAGATGGATATTTTCGCATCCCTGGGGCTGGGCTTTGCCACCGCGCTTGAGCCCATGAACATCCTTTACTGCTTCATCGGCGTGCTGCTGGGCACGCTGGTGGGCGTGTTGCCCGGCATCGGCCCCACGGCGACCATTGCCATGCTGCTGCCGATAACCTTCTCGCTCTCACCGGTGGGGGCGCTGATCATGCTCGCCGGCATCTACTACGGCGCCCAGTATGGCGGCTCCACCACCGCCATCCTGATCAACCTGCCCGGGGAATCCTCGTCAGCCGTCACCGCCATCGATGGCTACCAGATGGCGCGCAAGGGCCGCGCCGGGCCGGCGCTTGCAACGGCGGCGCTCGGCTCGTTCTTTGCCGGTTCGGTGGCAACGCTGCTCCTCGCCTTCTTCGCCCCGCCATTGGCGCGGGCGGCGCTCAGTTTCGGGCCGCCGGAATATTTCGCGCTGATCGTCCTGGGCCTGCTGGTTTCCATTGCCCTTGCCCATGGCTCGATCCTGAAAGCGCTGGCGATGATCGTGCTCGGCCTGCTGCTGGGGATGGTGGGGCAGGACATCTACACCGGCACGCCGCGCTTCACCTTCGGGTTCCGCGAGCTGTTCTCGGGCCTCAATTTCGTTTCCGTGGCGGTGGGTGTTTTCGGGGTCGCCGAAATCCTGCGCAATCTCGAAAGCGAGAAGAACCGCGAGGTGATGGTCAAGAAGGTCACCAACCTTTGGCTCACGCGCGACGATTTCCGCCGCATCACCGCGCCTGTGCTCCGAGGAACCGCTCTGGGTTCTGTACTCGGAATCCTGCCCGGAGGCGGCCATATCCTCTCGGCCTTTGCCTCCTATTCAGCGGAAAAGCGCCTCTCCAAGACCCCGCAGGAATTCGGCAAGGGCGCGATCGAGGGTGTCGCGGGCCCGGAATCGGCCAACAACGCCGCCGCCCAGACCTCCTTCATCCCGCTCCTGACGCTCGGCATCCCGGCCCATCCGGTGATGGCGCTGATGGTTGGCGCCTTCATCCTCCAAGGCATCACGCCCGGTCCCAATGTCATCAACGACGAGCCGGCGCTGTTCTGGGGCATCATCGCCTCGATGTGGATCGGCAATCTGCTGCTGGTCCTGCTCAACCTGCCGCTGATCGGGCTGTGGGTGAAGATGCTGACCATCCCCTACCGCGTGCTGTTTCCGGCCATCGTCATCTTCGCCTGCATCGGCTGCTATTCGATCAACAACAACATCTTCGATGTCTATGGCATCGTGTTCTTCGGGCTTCTGGGCTACGTGCTGATCCGGCTCGGCTGCGAGCCTGCACCGCTGCTGCTGGGGTTCGTGCTGGGCCCCCTGCTCGAGGAGCATTTCCGCCGGGCCATGATCATCTCGCGCGGCGATTTCAGCGTCTTCGTCACCCGGCCGATCTCGGCCGTTCTGCTCGCGCTGGCGCTGGGCGTCGTGATCCTGGCGCTGCTGCCCAGCCTCAGGCGCAAGCGGGCCGAAGTGTTCGTTGAAGAGGATTGAGGGCCCCGATCGCGCAGAGCTGCCCTGCCCCGCGGCGCACTGGACAGGCTCCGCGGGCTCCTGTCCCATGGCCGGCGCCTGATCGCCGTGAGGACGACGGAGAGACCCCGTGACGCTGTTTGCCTCGCTCTTCCCGCTGCTCTGCTGGTTCGCCTATAATTGGGGCATCGGCCTCATCGAAAAGCGGGTGCCGTCGCTTTCGGTCATCATGTCGATGCAGAGGCGGCGTTGGGTGGTCAATGCCAGCCGCCGGGAATCGCCGCTCGACGCCATCCTGTCGGGCAATCTGATGGGGTCGGTGAGCTTTCTGGCCTCGACCTCGGTGCTGCTGGTCCTCGCGGTCTTCACCGCCTTCGGACAGATGGAGGGACTGCTGGCCGCGCTCGACGGCATCGGCCTGCCGCGCAGCTATTCCGTTCATGACGTGCAGGTGCAGTTCCTCGTCATGCTGGCGCTGTTCGTGGGCGCCTTCTTTGCCTTCACCCTCGCGCTCAGGCAGTTCAACCATTTCTGCATCATGATCGGGGCCATGGATCACCGCGCCCAGATCACCGATGCCGAGATCGACGCGATCACGCGCCTCAACGCCATGGGAGCGCAGAACTTCAACAACGGTATCCGCGCCTATTATTTCGCGGTCGCCACCATCGCCTGGTTCGCCGCCGATTGGGCGGCCATCGCCACCACGCTGGTCACAGTGGGCTTTCTCGTGCACCGCGAGTTCTTTTCGACAGCACGCAGCGTCGCGGCCGCGGCAACGCTCATCGCGGCACGACGAGATGCCGAGATGCGCGCCCCTGCCCCGCCGGCCGAGCTGCCGACAGAGGAATAAGCGTCAGAACCGGTTGCTGATCTTGTCAGCGGTCTTGGAGGCCTTGAGGCGATAGCCATCGGCATCGCGCTCACCGATGTCGCCATCTGTGGCATCGGGCATCTCTTCCCACACCGTCATTTCGAGGCGGGCGAGATTGTCCTGCGCCAGGGCAAGGCCCTGCGCTGCCGCAGCCCCGTACAGTTCAAGCGCCCGATCGCGATCGGGTGCAACCGATATGCCGTTTTCGTAGAAATGGCCGAGATTGTTCTGGCCCAGTGCACTGCCGGCATCGGCCGAACGCTGCGTCCAGTTGAACGCCAGCTCGGGATTGGCCTCGACCCCCTCGCCCAGAAGGTAGATGCGCCCGAGATTGGCCGAGGCGAGGCCCTCGCCATTATCGGCCGCCATCTGGTAGAGCGCGAGGGCCTGGTCGATGTCGCGGGCCACGCCATTGCCGGTTTCGTAAAGCACTGCAAGATTGTGCTGGGCCAGCGCAGCGCCTTCGTCGGCGGCCTGCTGGTA
Source organism: Devosia enhydra (assembly GCF_900119845.1). Lineage (GTDB taxonomy): Bacteria > Pseudomonadota > Alphaproteobacteria > Rhizobiales > Devosiaceae > FPKU01. The sequence goes on along the minus strand of NZ_FPKU01000004.1, from coordinate 13,289 downwards.
AAGCGCGATCGCCGCCGCGAGATCGCGCGGCGTTCCCAGACCCTCGGCCGTCAGCCGGGCGAGATTGGTGCGGGCAAAGGCATTGCCGCCATCCGCGGCGCGCGTATAGAGCGCGACGGCCGCCGTGTGATCGACCGGCATCCCGAGGCCCTGCTGATTGAGGCGGCCGAGCTGGTAGATGCCGTTGATATCGTCCTTGTCCACGGCCCGCTCGAACCAGGCAGCAGCCGCGACATAGTCGCGATCGAGCCCCAGGCCCTCCGAATACATGATCCCGATATTGGTCATGGCGCGCGCCAGACCGCCTTCGGCGGCCCGACGATACCAGCGCGCCGCTTCGGCAAGATCCTGCTCCACGCCATCGCCAACGTCATAGGAATAGCCAAGGCTGTTTTCGGCCGGTGCATAGCCGGCCTCGGCGGCCTGCCGCAGCAGCATGTTGCCGCGCTCGGCATCCATCGCCACGCCGTCCCCGCTCAGCAGCATGTCGCCGAACAGTCCGAGAGCGACGGCATTGCCGGCGTTGGCCGCCTCCTCGAGAAGGGTGGCCGCCCGTTCGGTGGTGCCGGCGGCATAAAGCGCGCGCCCGAGCCAGGCCTTGACCTCGACATCTTCGGGACTTTCCGTCGCGGCCGCTTCGCAGAGAGACACCGCCGTTTCGGCGTCGATAGCCTCGATCTCGTGGCCGACGGCTTCGTAACCGGGCTCGAACGGGCTCGCCGCCTCATTGGCACAGAGAGCCTTGGCGGCCTCCTGGCCCGAGGCAACCGACGTCAGGGCCGCGGTGCCGGCCAGAAGGACCATGACCAGGGGTAGGGCTTTGCGCATGACACGGCTCCGCTTGCGGCTCTGCCCTCAGTCATATGCCGGCCCAGCCATCACGGCAAGGCAGGGCTCGCCGGAGCCCCCCGGAACCCCCTGCCCAGATAGATCCGATAGTTGGTGACGTCGACGCCAAAGCGCGAGACGCCCACCTGCTCGATCTCGACGATTTCGGTGAAGAGGGCGCGGGTTTCATCGAGCAGGGGCCGCCAGCGATCGGCGATGAGGATAGCGTCCTGCCCAGCATGCGCCGCGCCGTCGAACCAAAAGTCGAACTGCTCGGTGGCAGGCGACAGGCTCGTCACGTCGCGATCACCAAGGGCGAAGGCGAGCGGGGAGGCCAGCGCATAGTCGGTGGCAGCAATAAAGCGCGCGTCATGCGCCCTCTGCAGCTCAGCGACACGGGCCCCGACATCCTGCCAGCCATAGGACCAGCCCGAAGTCTGGTCGGCCTGCGAGACCATGGCGAGGATCGGCAGCAGCACATAGTTGACCATGGCAAGCATCGCGAGCACGCCGGTATAGGCGAGATGCGCAAGCAGCACCCAGCGCCGCCTTATCCAGAGACCCAGCACCGGCACCAGCGCCAGATAGCCGACCAGATTCCAGTGAAAAAGAATGTCGGTGAAGAGCGACGCGACGAGCCAGGTCAGCGTCGACACGGCCGCCACGCAAGCCAGCAGCCGCGTGCCCGGATGTTCGCCCGCCGGACGCTTGCGCGCACCCACAAAGCGCAGCGCAGGCCACAAAAGGAAGGGCGAAAGGAAGACGATGATGGTGAGGAGGTAACCGGTCAGTCCCGAGAGGTCGCCAAATTCCGGTAATCCCCGCCGCCCGCCGACGATAAAGCCGAACGAGGCCCAGCCATTCTGGAGGTTCCAGGCAAGCACCGGCGCCTGCATGGCAAGGCTCAGCCCGGCGGCAAGATAGAGATGGGGCGATTTGAGCAACGGCCGGAAGGCGGGCGTTGCGAGGATCATCAGCGCAAAGCCGACGCCGATCAGGGCGCCGTTATATTTGCTCAGCACCGAAAGCCCGAGGCAGAACGCCCCGAAATAGAGCCAGAACCAGCCCCTTGGCGCATCCTGCCGCCACTCTCCCGAAAAGCGGCAGAAGCCGTAAAGGCTCGCCAGGCCGAACAGCGCCAGAAGATGGTCGGGCAGCGCAAAGCCGGTGGTGGCAAAATAGATCGGGGTTCCCAGATAGATGAGGGCCGAAAGCCAGAAGCCGGCTTCGGCACGCTCGGGCGTCAGGAGCCGCGCGATGGCGGAGAGCACAAACAGCGTCCCGACCAGCGAGAGCACGACGGGCAGCCGCACCCCCAGCGTCGTCCACCCGAACAGGGCTCCCGACACGCCCTGGACCCACGCGACCAGCGGGGGGTGATCGAAATAGGAGAGACCGGGATGCTGGCCCCAGAGCCAGTAATACGCCTCGTCCATGAAGATCGCGGCGCTGGCCAGCAGCGCGAGCTTGACGACGAGAAAGCCGAGCGCAAATGCGCGCGCCGGGCCGGCGGGCAGAAGCTCTCGAGGCTCACTCTTCTCCACGATAGCCTCGCGCCAGATAGAGTGTGTGGGTGTTGAGCCATTTGCCGAAGCGCTCGACCTCGCGGGTCTCGAGCCGCTCGAGGGTTTCGAACAAGGCTTCGATCTCCGGTCGCAGCGGCCGCCAGTTGTCGGCGAGGAGGATGGCGTCGGTGCCCTTGTGCAGCGCATCGTCGAACCAGAAATCGAACTGGTCGCGGCGCGGCGACAGGCTTGTCACCGAAGGGTCGGCCATCGCGTAGCCCAGGAGTGCCGCCGTGGTGTAATCGGGGGTCGCGACAAAGCCCGCGCCGTGCTCGGCGCGCAGCGCTGCCACGCGATCGGCCGTCTCCTCCCAGCCATAGACCCAGGCCGAGGCTTCGTCGCGGATCTGCCGGACATCGCCGATGGGCATGATGGTATAATTGACGATGAGGCCCAGGAGCAGCGCCGACCCGTAGAGAAGATGGGCGGCATAGAGCCAGGCGGGCCGGAAGTGAAAGGCCAGAAACGGCAGCAGGGCCAGATAGGCCGGCAGGTTCCAATGAAACAACGCCGTGGTGACGAGCGAGACGGCGAGAATCCCCAGCGTCGATACCACGACGATGGCCCGCGCCACGCCCTCGCCTTTGGCCAGCCCAGCCTTGGCGAGAAACTTCCCGATCGGCCAGAGCGCAAAGGGCGAGAGAAAGACGAGAATGCTGATGAGGAAAGGCACCACCCCATCGGCGCGCTGCGCCAGCCCCTCATGCCGGCCGGCCAGGATGAAGCCGAACGAGGCAAAGCCGTTCTCCATGTTCCAGGCCAGAACCGGCCACTGCACCAAAAGCGCCAGCGCGGCCGCCGCATAGGTCTGCCAGCGCCGCAGCAAAGGCCGCAGCCTCGGGATGAAGACGATGGCGGCAAGAACGCCGAAGCCGATGAAGGCGCCATTATATTTGCTCAGCACCGCAAGCCCGAGCAGAAGCGCGGCGATGAAGAGATCGCGCTCAGGCGTCGGGCGATCCACCCGCCAATCGGCGAGATAGGCGTGAAAGAATAGCAGCGATGCCAGCCCGAAGGTCAGCATCAGGTGATCGGGCAGGGCCACGGCGGTGACCGCGACATAGATCGGGGTCGCAAGCAACAGCACCAGCGTCGTCCAGAACACACCCTCTTTTGCCGCACCACCGAGACGCCGCGCGAAGATCCAGAGGATGGCGATATCGGCGACTAGCGCCAACCCGACCATGATGCGCAGCGAGAAGCGGTTCCAGCCAAAGAGCGCGCCGGCCAGCCCCTGCATCCACGCATTGAGCGGCGGATGATCGTAATAGGACAGCGCCGGATGCTGGCCCCACATCCAGTAATAGGCCTCGTCCATGAACGGGCCGGCCATGGCCATGAGATAAAGCTTGCCCAAAATCAGCAGCCCGGCGGCCAGCTTGAGCCAGACAATGGGAAGGGGCGGCCGGAACGCGGCGCGCGTCACATTCTGCGCCATCACTGAACCTGCCTCCACCATTCGCATTCCCCGAGCCCCGGGGCTTATGGCACGGCCAAGGCGCGAGGCGAAGAGCCTGGTGCCGAGCGCCCGATTGTGATCGGGTTGTTCTTATCTGACATTGACAATCAGGTTTCCGATGCCTTTGATGCGCCCCGTCAAGCGGCCTTCCGCAGGATCTTGAAAGTCTCGTCTCATGCTGGTCTGTCAGTGCAATGTCATCGCCGAACGCCATATCAAGGCTGTCGTGCGGGAAATGCTCAAGGACGATCCCTGGGCCCTGATCGTGCCCGCCAAGGTCTATCGAGCGCTGGAAAAACGCTGCAAGTGCAGCGGTTGCGTGCCGAATGTTGTAGACATTATCACCAAGGTCACCGAAGAGTACCACCAAGAAATGGCTGTCGCGGGGACCGTGCCGGCCACGCAACCATTGCCGGTTGCCGCACCACGCAGAAAGCGCATAGGAGGTCGATATGAAAGGCGAAGCACAGGTCATCGAGCGGCTTAACGAGGCCTTGTTCCTCGAGCTCGGCGCCGTGAACCAGTATTGGGTGCATTACCGCCTGCTCGACGACTGGGGCTACAAGCGCCTCGCCTCCAAGGAGCGCGCCGAGTCGATCGAAGAGATGCATCACGCCGACAAGCTGATCGAGCGCATCATCTTCCTCGAGGGTCATCCCAATCTGCAGCGCGTGGCGCCCCTCCGCATCGGCCAGACCATCAAGGAAGTGCTCGAGGCAGACCTCGCCGGCGAGTATGACGCGCGCAAGGCCTACAAGGCGTCGCGCGAGCTCTGCGAGGAAATCGGCGATTACGTCTCCAAGAACCTGTTCGAGGAACTGCTCGCCGACGAGGAAGGCCATATCGACTTCCTCGAGACCCAGCTCGAGCTGCTCAATCGCATCGGCCTCGAGAAATATGGCCAGCTCAATTCCGCCCCGGCCGACGAAGCCGAATAAGGGCAAGCATGGGGGCGGCAGGGATCCTGCGGCCCCTTTTTTCTGAGGAGCTGACGATGCAGTTCCATCGCGGACGGCTTGTCGACCACGTCCACATCGTGGTCGCCGACATGTCGGTGTCCCTCGCCTTCTACAAGGCCGTACTTGCGGCGCTCGGCATCGCCATCGAGCGCGAAACAGAGCACTTCTTCACCACCGACGAGCTGTTCGTCTCCCCCGCCCGCCCCGGTCAGGCAAAGAGCCACATCCACCTCGCCTTCCAGGCTGACGGGCCAGAACAGGTTGCGGCTTTCCACGCAGCGGGACTTGCTGCCGGTGGCCGCGACAATGGCGGACCGGGGGAGCGCTCCTACCACCCCGGCTATTACGCGGCTTTCCTGCTCGACCCGGACGGCAACAATATCGAAGCGGTCTTCCACGGCCGGGCCGAACGATCGGCCGCATCCGTCGTCATTACACCCAAATAACAATCCCTGCCGCGGCGCCCGGAGGCGCCACGACCGGGAAAAGTAGGCCGCTCAGCGCGGCGGCACGACCGTATTGGCCGGCGCAGCTGCATCGGGCGCGGGAACGCTCGGTGTCTCGCTCGCCGGCGCAGCACCATCCCCTGCCCCATCCGAGATCGGCTGCAGGATCGTATCGAGCTCGTCGATCACCGCGAGGATTGGATCGGGCGCAGCCATCGGCGGCTCCGGGACGAAATTGGGACGCGGCGTTCCGCTCGGGAAGGCACCGAAGCGGTGGAAGAACTCCACCATGTCGGCAAAGACCGGCATGCGCCAGCGCAGCATCTTGCCCATGGCGAACACCGGCTCCATGTGCCCGAAGCCTTCATAATAGCGCTCGGTCACCCAGATGCCCTGTGCCTTGAGCCGCTCGGCGAGAACCTCGGTGTTCTGCCGGCGCACGATGGGGTCATGCGTACCTGTGGCAAGGAACATCGGCGGCGCATTGCCGGTCACGAGATTGACCGGCTGCGTGCCCTCGGGATTGGGCGCCTCGCCAAACGTGTCGCGCACCTCGCCATATTCGAAGGGGTAGAAATTATAGGGCCCAGACAGGGCCGCGACGCCCCGGATCTGCAGGTCGACGCCATATTCGCGCATGAACGAGCTGTCGAGGGCCAGCATCACGGCGTTGTAGGCACCGGCAGAATGGCCAGCGAGGAAAACCCGCTGCGGATCGCCGCCATATTTGGTGATGTTATCCTGCACCCAGCGCAGGGCCTGGGCATTGTCCTCGATGAAGTCGGGATACTTCACCTCGGGAAAAAGCCGGTAATCGGGGATGACGGTAACGAAGCCCGCCGAGGCCAGGGCGCGGCCGACGAACTGATAGTCTGCACGGTTGCCATTGCGCCACGCCCCACCATAGATGAACACCACCACCGGCGCCGCTCCGCTGGGGTTCTTGGGCGTATAGACATCGAGCTTCTTGCGCTGGCCATCGGCATAAGCCACCCCGTCACCGAGCTTGACCGGCTCCTCATCCATGGCCTGCGCCATGTTGAAGGGCGCCATCACGTCGATCTGCGCCTGCGCAGCGCTGGAGGCAAGCAGCATCAGGCCCATGGCGAGGCCGGCGAAAGCGGTACGAAAGGGCTGCGTCAAAATCACTGCGTCATCGCGATGCTTGATGGTGGACCAGGGCGACTTATCGGCCGCGAACCCGAAAACAATGTGACCGGCCGGGAATTTACCCGGCCGGTCGCGTGAGTGTGAAGGATTAAGTTGGGCGTCAGCGCAGCTTGGTCAGCAATGTTCCGGAGGCATGGCCATCGGCCAGCATGCCATTGCGCGCCTGATAGCTCATGATCGCCTGGCGCGTGCGCGGACCGATCACCCCGTCGGGCGTGCCCACATCGAAGCCGCGCCGCGACAGCAATTGCTGCAGTTCGAGCCGCTGCGGGCGCGTCAGGCCCTTGTCGTCGGCGGGCCAGCCGGCCACGAAGCTGCCGCTGCCCAGCACCCGGTCGGCGAGATGTCCGACCGCCAGCGCATAGCTGTCCGAATTGTTGTAGCGCTTGATGACATCGAAATTGCGCAGCAGCAGGAACACCGGCCCATTGCCGCCGGCGGGCATATAGAGGCGCGCCTCATCCTGCTGGCGCGGAAAGGCGCGGCCGGCAACCCGGGTGATCCCCATGGCCTGCCACGCGCTGATCGGCATCTTGCCCAGGCCCCAGGCCCGGCCATAATCGAAGCCGCGCGGTAGCTGGACTTCATAGCCCCAGGTCTCCCCGGCGGTCCAGCCATGGCTCTTGAGGTAATTGGCCGTGGACGCCAGCGCATCGGGAATGGAGTTCCAGATATCCGTGCGCCCGTCCCTGTTCCAGTCCACCGCATAGCTGACAAAGCTCGAGGGCATGAACTGGGTGTGGCCCATGGCGCCGGCCCACGAGCCGACCATCTCCTTGGGAGAAATATGGCCATCCGAGGCAATCTGCAGCGCCGTCAGCAGCTCGTTGCGGAAGAAGTCCTTGCGGTACCCCTCATAGGTGAGGGTAGCGAGCGCATGGATGGTGTTGTTGCCGCCCATATAGGAGCCGAAATTGGTCTCCATGCCCCAGATGGCAAGGATGAGCTCGGGCTGCACGCCATAATGGGAAGAGACCGCCGCAAGCGTCTGGGCCCATTCGCCACGCATTTTGCGCCCGGTGGCAACCTGCCGGTCCGTCACCCGCTTGCCGACATAGGCCCCGACAGATTCAGCGAATTCCGGCTGCTTGCGCGTCTGGTCGACGATGCGCGGGCTGGGCTGGAAGCCATTGAGCGAGGCCTCGAACACCGTCCGCTTCACCCCGCGCGCCTGCGCATCGGGCCAGAGATCGGCGACGAAGGACGCCGGCGATGCGGAAGCCGGCATCGCCATCGGCAGGCTCAGGCCAACAAGCGAGAGGGCTGCCATAAGGGACTTTGCGAGGAGAGGGAGCTTGGGTACGCCGGACATCTGGGCCTCTTCATTCAACGCAATCGAACACTCTGCCGTTCAAGGATGGTCGAGCCACGGCCCCCCGCGCGATCATCCCTCCGACGACATGAGCCGCATTTTGCGGCCGTCGCATTAATGTGCCGTTAAGCGCAACACCAAGTCGGGGGCATGGCCGGTCACTGGCTTGTGAAGAGGCGGCTGCGCGATGAACGGCCGGCCGTCCTTAACCGTGTTCTGAGTTCGCGCTGCCGAAAGGTAAATTTTGAGTTAAAGTTGCGGCATCATCCCTGAGCGCACGGGCCGCGGATCATGACGCTAGCGATCGACAGTCTGAACCCTGCCGAGACCACCATCGAGCCCACCGGGCCGCGTGCCCTGCCGCTCATCGGCCATCTCGTCGACATGAGCCGCGACACCCTCGGCTTCTTCGAGCGCAGCGCAAAGGAGCACGGGGATGTCACCCGCCTGCAGGTCGGGGCGTGGCCGGCCCTGCTGATCAACAATTCCGATCTGATCGAGCAGGTGCTGGTCAAGCAGCATGAGAAATTCACCAAGAACCGCGTGTTCTGGCGGCAGCTCGAAGCCCTGTTGGGCAACGGGCTCTTCACTGCCGAAGGCGCAAGCTGGCAGCGCCAGCGCAAGCTCGCAGCCCCGGCCTTCGCCACCCAGCCGCTCGCCGGCTATGCGCCGCACATGGTGGCCATCACCGAGGCAACCATTGCCCAATGGCGTGACGGGCAGGAGATCGACCTCCACAAGGAGACCATGACGCTGGCCCTGCGCATCGCCGCCAAGACCCTGCTCGATGCCGACATCGAAGCCGAGGTCAACGACATGGAGCAGGCCGGCAACTGGGTGATCGATGAAGTCGCCGCCCGGTTTTCAAGGCCGGTGGTCATTCCCGACTGGGTGCCCCTGCCCGGCCATGTCCGCTATATGAAGGGCATCGGCATCATCGACCGCGTCGTCGGCCGCGTCATTGCCGATCATCGCTCGGGCAAGAAGGAGGCCAATGGCTTTCTGGCCCTCCTCATGCAGGGCCGCGACGAGACCGGTGGCGCCCTCACGGACAGGCAATTGCGCGACGAGATCTGCAACATGCTGCTGGCCGGCTACGAGACATCGGCTCTTTCGATGTCCTGGGGCTTTCATCTGCTCGGCCAGCATCGCGACATCCAGTCTGCGCTGGCACGGGAAGTCCTAGAGGTTTGCGGCGAACGGCCGGTGACCCACGAGGACATTCCGGCTCTTCGACAGATCGAGCACGCTGTCATCGAGATCATGCGGCTCCTGCCGCCCGGCTGGGCAATCGGCCGCGAGGCGAGCGAGGATCTCCGGATCGGTCCCTATGAGGTGAAGAAGGGGACGACAATCATCCTCAGCCCCTGGGTCACCCACCGGGACGCCCGCTATTACGAAGCGCCGCTCGAGTTTCGCCCCGAGCGCTGGGCCGGCGACTTCCGCCGCCGGCTGCCGCGCTTCGCCTATTTCCCCTTCGGCGGAGGTCCGAGGGTCTGCATCGGCAACCGCTTCGCCATGATGGAAGCGATGCTTTTGCTCGCCACCATCGTGCGGCGGTTCGACGTCGAACGCCTGACCGACAGGCCGGTGAAGCTGTTGCCCTCGATCACGCTGCGCCCTCAGGGCGGCATCTGGGTCCGCCTGCACGCGCGCGGCTGAGGTTCAGCCCGCCGCCTTCGGCAAGAAATTCAAAGCCACGCCGTTGATGCAGTAGCGCAGTCCTGTGGGCGGCGGGCCATCGGGAAACACATGTCCGAGATGGCTGCCGCAGGTGGCGCAATGCACCTCCGTGCGCACCATGCCAAAACTGCGATCCGTAGTGGTCTCTACGGAGCCCGGCACCGGGTCATTGAAGCTGGGCCAGCCGGTGCCCGACTCGAATTTCAGCGTGGCTTCGAACAGCGGTCTGTCACAGCCGGCACAACAGAAGGTCCCGGCACGCTTTTCATGCAGCAGCGCGCAGGAGCCGGGCCGCTCCGTCCCATGCTCGCGCATGATGTAATATTGCTCGGGCGACAGCATGGCGCGCCATTCGGCATCGGAGCGGGTGACGGGATAGGTCTTTTCAGCGATCTGGGCCATGAACGTCTCCTTGTGCGAGGCTTCTAGATAGGCGCTTTTGCATCGCATTGCATCGGGTGCCGGCGTGTGTGGCAGTCAGTGCGAAGCGAGTGGCTGAACGGCTTTGCTGCAACTTGCACTCAGCTCAAGCAGCACGCCCCCTCGCCCCGTGCTGTGGACGCAAAAAAGCCCCCGGGATTTATCCGGGGGCTTTTGGGTTGTCAGAGAAGAGATTGTGTTGTGTTTTTGGCAGACCTGGCGGCGACCTACTCTCCCAAGTCTTGAGACTTAGTACCATTGGCGCGACGGGATTTAACGGTCGAGTTCGGGATGGGATCGGGTTCTGGGCCCCGCGCGATAACCACCAGATCGGCGAAAAACACAACTGGTGAATTCTGGTTTTGATGATCCTTTGGTGCAGTGCCGTTTGGCGCTGCGGGCATTGATTAATGAGAACGATCAAGCCGATCGAGCTATTAGTACCGGTCAGCTTCACACATTGCTGCGCTTCCACATCCGGCCTATCAACGTGGTGGTCTTCCACGGCTCTGATAGGGAATACTCGTTTTAAGGGGGGCTTCCTGCTTAGATGCTTTCAGCAGTTATCCCTTCCGCACATAGCTACCCTGCACTGCGGCTGGCGCCACAACAGGTCCACCAGAGGTGCGTCCATCCCGGTCCTCTCGTACTAGGGACAGCTCCTCTCAATATTCCGACACCCACGGCAGATAGGGACCGAACTGTCTCACGACGTTCTGAACCCAGCTCACGTACCACTTTAAATGGCGAACAGCCATACCCTTGGGACCTGCTCCAGCCCCAGGATGTGATGAGCCGACATCGAGGTGCCAAACACTGCCGTCGCTATGGACGCTTGGGCAGTATCAGCCTGTTATCCCCAGAGTACCTTTTATCCGTTGAGCGATGGCCCTTCCACACGGGACCACCGGATCACTATGACCGACTTTCGTCTCTGCTCGACTTGTCAGTCTCGCAGTCAGGCAGGCTTATGCCATTGCACTCGACGACCGATTTCCGACCGGTCTGAGCCCACCATCGCGCGCCTCCGTTACCTTTTGGGAGGCGACCGCCCCAGTCAAACTACCCACCATGCGCTGTCCCGGATGCTGTTACATCGCGGTTAGACAGTCATGACGATAAGGGTGGTATCTCATCTTGCGGCTCCACCAGAGCTAGCGCCCTGGCTTCAAAGCCTACCACCTATCCTGCACATGCCGACACGAATGCCAGCGCAAAGCTATAGTAAAGGTTCATGGGGTCTTTCCGTCTGACCGCGGGAACCCCGCATCTTCACGGGGAATTCAATTTCGCTGAGTCGATGCTGGAGACAGTGGGGAAGTCGTTACGCCATTCGTGCAGGTCGGAACTTACCCGACAAGGAATTTCGCTACCTTAGGACCGTTATAGTTACGGCCGCCGTTTACCGGGGCTTCAATTCAATGCTTGCACATCTCCTTTTAACCTTCCGGCACCGGGCAGGCGTCAGACCCTATACGTCGTTTTGCAACTTCGCAGAGCCCTGTGTTTTTGATAAACAGTCGCCACCCCCTCTTTTGTGCCACCCCATACCGGTTGCCCAATATGAGGTCACGCTTATCCCGAAGTTACGCGTGCAATTTGCCGAGTTCCTTCAGCATCGTTCTCTCAAGCGCCTTGGTATGCTCTACCAGTCCACCTGTGTCGGTTTAGGGTACGGTCTATGTCGGTGGAGCTATTTCCTGGAACCGGCTCACTGCATCCCCAATCCGATAAGGGGATACAGACCCGCGCGATCCGTCACTACCACCAGGCCCACGAATATTAACGTGGTTCCCATCGTCTACGCGTTTCCGCCTCGACTTAGGGGCCGGCTAACCCTGCGCTGATTAGCATTGCGCAGGAACCCTTGGACTTTCGGCGAGAGTGTCTCTCACACTCTTTATCGCTACTCATGTCATCATTCGCACTTCCGATACCTCCAGGAGCTCTCACGAGTCTCCCTTCGCCGGCTTACGGAACGCTCCGCTACCGCTTGCATGTAAACATGCAAACCCTAAGCTTCGGTGCGTGGTTTGAGCCCCGTTACATCTTCGCCGCAGGAACGCTTGACCAGTGAGCTGTTACGCTATCTTTAAAGGATGGCTGCTTCTAAGCCAACCTCCTGGTTGTCTAAGCATTCCCACATGCTTTCCCACTTAACCACGACTTGGGGACCTTAGCTGTAGGTCAGGGTTGTTTCCCTCTTGACGATGGACGTTAGCACCCACCGTCTGTCTCCCGGATAGTACTCTTGGGTATTCGGAGTTTGGTTAGGTTTGGTAAGTCGGTGAGACCCCCTAGCCCATCCAGTGCTCTACCCCCCAAGGTATTCGTCCGAGGCGATACCTAAATATCTTTCGCGGAGAACCAGCTATTTCCGAGTTTGATTAGCCTTTCACCCCTAGCCACAAGTCATCCCCGTCTTTTTCAACAGACGTGGGTTCGGCCCTCCAGTAAGTGTTACCTTACCTTCAGCCTGCTCATGGCTAGATCACTCGGGTTCGGGTCTAATCCGTCTAACTTCGCGCCCTATTCAGACTCGCTTTCGCTGCGCCTACACCTAACGGCTTAAGCTTGCTAGACAGACTAAGTCGATGACCCATTATACAAGAGGTACGCCGTCACCCAGGACAAACCTTGGGCTCCGACTGTTTGTAAGCATCCAGTTTCAGGAACTCTTTCACTCCCCTCGTCGGGGTGCTTTTCACCTTTCCCTCACGGTACTTGTTCGCTATCGGTCGCATGCGAGTACTTAGGCTTGGAGAGTGGTCTCCCCATGTTCAGACAGGATTTCACGTGTCCCGCCCTACTCGAGGACCTATGGGCTTTCTACCGGTACGGGGCTCTCACCCACTATGGCGGACTTTTCCAAGTCCTTCCCGTTCTTACCCACAGGCCACTGGCCTGGTCCGCGTTCGCTCGCCACTACTAACGGAGTCTCGGTTGATGTCCTTTCCTCCAGGTACTTAGATGTTTCAGTTCCCTGGGTTAGCTCCCTTTCGGGTGACCTAAATGGTCGGGTTGCCCCATTCGGAAATCCTCGGATCAAAGCTTATTCGCAGCTCCCCGAGGCTTATCGCAGCGTATTACGTCCTTCATCGCCTGCATGCGCCAAGGCATCCACTAGATGCTCTTAAGGCACTTGATCGTTCTCATTATCAATGCCCGCAACCCGCCCGACCCCTCTTGTAAAGGTACGGGCAGTCACGGGACCGAACGATAATCCACGCCATCACGGCGTGGCTTTTGATCGGTCAGATCAAAAAAAACCAGAATTCACGTGGCGCGCTGTCTCTCCCCGGGGTGCGGGTCAAACAAGCAGCGAGCCATCTCTTCACGATGTCGAAAGATCCGGACGCCTCACCGCTCAATCGCGATGAACAGCATCCAAACTTGCTCTCTGAACCAAGCGACAAAAACAAACAGTAGATCTAGGAAGTGCATCCC